>JBALVI010000001.1:0-1156616 GCA_036961205.1 Halioglobus sp.
ACATCTGTCTTCATCTTCTTGTTAATCAACACCCCCGTCGCTGGGACTGGGGTAAACGGTGAGGGATGTCCCTCAACCGCGGAGGCGCATTATACCGATTAACCATCACTGCGCAACTAAAATCTTAGATTTAAATCGCTATTTTCAGTATGGAGATCGATCCACTTCAAATCGCTAAGCTATTGAAAGCTAGAACTTTTTAAGGTGATCCCGCGGGGCTTAAATACGCCATTACCCCGCGAAAGGAGGCGCACTATACGCAGCGCAAAATTGCAGTGCAAGTGCTTTAGGAAAAAATTAGATAAATGCCAAATTATTCCGCTTGGCCCTGCGCCTGGTCGGGCTTCAAACCAGCTCAAACAGGTGATATTTTTTCTTACCGAGACGAACAATATAGAAGCGGCCATACAGCCCGAGCCCTGGATCAAAGCATGCATCCAGGTCCGCGTTCTGTTGCCAGCCAATGCCTGTACTGTTAATGGTCACTGCATTACGACCCAGCGCATCTTTAACCTGCTTCCCCGAGCCAGCCATCCCGGCCTCAGTAAGCAGCTGGGTTAACGTTTCGGGGAGCTCATCGCACTTAACAGTACTGGCAGGCATTCCGTCCAGTCGCAGTTGCTGTAAGTCCGCCTCCGACAGTTCCTCTATGGAACCCGAAAAAAGTGCCTGCGTAATCCTCTGGGCAGCAATGAACCCACTGTCGCCATGCACCAGCTTCGTTACCTCAGCCGCCAAAATGGTCTGGGCCTGAGGGCGACCCTCGCTGTCGCGATCTGCCTGCTCTATAGCGTCAATTGCAGATAGCTCCAGAAAGGTAAAGTACCGCAGAAAGTCGTACACTTCTGAATCAGCAGTTCCTAACCAGAACTGATAGAAAGAGTATGGCGATGTCCGCTCAGGGTCCAACCACACCGTTCCTGATTCGGTTTTGCCAAACTTGGTGCCATCTGACTTGGTGATCAGAGGCATAGTCAAACCAAATACCTGGGCGCCGTTCATGCGCCGCGTCAAATCGATACCGCCGGTAATGTTGCCCCACTGATCGGAGCCCCCAATTTGCAGCGAGCAGTCGAAACGCTTATTGAGCTCGGCAAAATCATAGGACTGCAGAATCATATAAGTGAACTCGGTAAAACTGATACCGGCGCCTTCTCTATCCAAGCGCTGCTTTACTGACTCCTTCTGGATCATGGCATTGACTGAGAAATGCTTACCGATGTCTCTCAGGAAGGGAAGAACACCCATGTCCTGGGTCCAATCAAGGTTATTGACTACCTCGGCGGCGGATTCACCACCATCAAAATCGATAAATTGCGCAACCTGCTTCTCCAATTTTGCCACCCAACTGCCGACCACATCCGGAGTGTTCAGCTGCCGTTCCTGAGCCTTGAAACTGGGATCACCAATCAAACCGGTGGCTCCGCCAACCAGAGCCAGCGGTTTATGGCCCGCCAACTGGAATCGTCGCAACATCAGCAGCGGGACCAGAGACCCTATATGCAGGCTGTCGGCGGTCGGATCAAAGCCACAATAGAGCGTACGAGGGCCGCCATCCAGCCATTCGGGAAGCTTGTCCTCGCCGGCCATCTGAAAAATCAGACCCCGGCCCTGTAAATCCGCTAGCAGTGCACTACTCATGACTTGTCTCTACCGTATGGCGCGGCCCCGCGCCTGTAAAAAGGGCGACAACGATACAACACAGCACTTCAATTGCAAGTGCAACATCCTTACTGTCGAAATGTGCTGGAATTTTATATACTTAGGCCAACAAACAGGATTATCAGGGACATGTCAGCAATTAATAAGCCGCGGGGGGCCACCGCAGTTAGTGATCAGGATAGCGGCGTTCAGCGAAAACACTTGCTGGTCGTCGGTCTGCTGTCAGCCTGCGTCGCCCTAGCCACCATTATCACACCCTCCGGAAAGGTCGAGGCCAACAAGCCTGTGCCGCTCGCAGAGGACGCTGGCCTGGCTGAGACTGAGTCAGCAGTTGCACGTGTGCTCAGCGCGACCGCCGCGCCGGCTCCCGAGGTAGTGACAACACCCCCCGAACTGCAGTGGACCGAGTTAAAAGTTCGTTCCGGGGATAACCTGTCTTTGCTGTTCAAGCGGGCCGGGTTCAGCGACCGGGAGTTGCACCAAATCGTCAGCACTGCGGAAGACGGGAAAGCTCTCGCCAAAATTTATCCGCGCCAGACCATTGGCTTTCAACTCAATGAAGGGGGTCAACTGGCGGCAGTTCGCCATCTTATTTCAGCACTTGAAAGCGTCACCTACGACAAAACCGATACAGGCTTTGAAAGCAAGCGCGTCGTGCTCGCTCCCGAGGTCCGCCAGGCCTGGACGACGGCTACTATCGAGTCTTCCTTATTTATGGCTGGCCAGGACGCTGGTTTATCTAACAACCTGATCATGGAACTGGCCAACATCTTTGGCGGTGTTATCGACTTCATCCTCGATCCGCGTCAGGGCGATACTATTTACCTGGTCTACGAAGAGTTGTACCTGAACGGAGAAAAGCTGCGTGACGGTAATATTCTCGCCGCCGCGTTCATCAATCAGGGCGAAACGTTCAATGCCTACAACTACACTGACCGAAACGGCGACCCCGGTTTCTACAATGAAGACGGCGTAAGTATGCGCAAGGCATTCCTGATGGCGCCACTCGATTTCACCCGAGTCAGCTCAAATTTCAATCTGCGTAGAAAGCACCCTATCTATAAAACCACCCGCCCCCATCGCGGCACTGATTATGCGGCCCCCACAGGCACGCCCGTGTTTGCCGCCGGCGATGGGCGCGTCATCAAAGCTGGCTACACCTCGGCCAACGGCAATTATGTCTTTGTTCAGCACGGCGAGCAGTACGTCACCAAGTACCTACATTTGCACAAGCGCAAGGTCAAACAGGGGCAGCGAGTGTCGCAAAGCCAGGTCATTGGCACCGTAGGTTCCACCGGCGCCGCCACCGGGCCACATTTACACTATGAATTCGTAGTCAACGGTGTGCACCGCAATCCGCGCACCATTCACAAACAACTGCCGAAAGCTAAAGCGCTGGCAACAGCGGAAATGCCTATGTTCAGGCAGGCGATAGTGACAGCTTCGCAGCAGCTAGCCAGCTTACAGACTGGCTCTACGTTGGCGCTCAACGAATCTACCGGAACGCCCTGAGCCCGCATGAGTGACTCCCTCTACGTCGGGCTCATGTCCGGCACCAGCATTGACTCCATCGATGCTGCGCTGATCAATTGCCAGAACCAAGAAATAGCGTTGCTTGAGACCCATGAACACGCCATACCTGCAACGGTGCAGCAACGCATCGTCGCACTGAGCCACAGCGGCAACAATGAAATTGAAGCAATGGGAGTTCTCGACCGGGAGTTGGGTGAACTGTTCGCAACAGCCACCCTGGCATTATTGAGCAAAGCCGGTTGCGCTGCTGATTCGATCACTGCAATTGGCAGTCACGGGCAGACCATTCGCCATAGACCGGCCAGTGCTGGGCACTCGCCAGAGCATGCGTTCACCTTACAAATTGGCGACCCGAATACTATTGCGGAGACCACCGGAATAACTACAGTGGCCGATTTCAGGCGCCGGGACATAGCCGCCGGCGGAGAAGGTGCACCTCTGGCTCCCGCTTTTCACGCTGCCGCTTTTGCCAAACCCGGCGTAAACCGCGCTATTGTGAACATAGGCGGCATTGCCAATGCGACCCTACTTGCCGGCAATGAACTGTGCGCGGGCTTCGACACCGGCCCCGGAAACACACTACTGGATCAGTGGATAGAACGCTTTAATGGCTCGAAGTACGACCAGGATGGCCGCTGGTCATCAGAAGGACAAGCCATCGATCCGCTATATAACGCACTAATGCAGGAAGAGTATTTTGCCCGGCTGGGCCCTCGCAGCACCGGCAAAGAGTTGTTCAATATGGCATGGCTGGAGCCGCATCTGGCGCAACTGAGCGAGCAGGACCCCAGGAACGTGCAGGCCACTCTCGCCGAGGTAACAGCCCAGTCTATTGCCGGCGCCATCGCTGGCCATGATATGCGCGTTGATGAGGTTTATGTTTGCGGCGGTGGCGCCCGCAACACCGATTTAATGCGAAGGCTGTTTCAAAAGGTTAGCCCAGCCATTCTGGACAGCACCGCCGCGCTGGGAATGGAACCTGAATGGGTTGAAGCCGCCGCGTTCGCATGGTTCGCCTATCGAACCCTGGAGGGTGCTGCCAGCAATGCCCCGGTTGTTACAGGTTCTGCAGGACCAAGAGTGTTGGGCGGGGTTTTTCGCGCCTGAGCTTAGAAGCTGATGTAGTTTTCCCGCTCCACAAGGCGCTTGGTCTCTGATGGGCCATAGGGCACCGTCTCGACGAAAAATTGCAGTTCCGCCGGATCTATCCCATCTCCCCCCATCCAGGTACGGCAAGCTTTAATCTCAACAACGCCAAGGGCCGATAGAGCGGCCGCTTTGTCTACGACCTCCTTATTTTGCAAATAGTTCTTGCGCAGTAGCACCCGTACTTCGGGGCCGTGCAGAACAAAGGCAATTCGCGGCTCTCCGTCCAGCGGAATGGCGCCATCAACCATCAACTGTTCGGCTCGCATTAGAAACGCCTGCATTTCCTGCACGGTATGTAATTCGAATTCTGCCAGATAGTGCTGATCAGCAGCGGCATTTTCCTGCGCCCAAACCGGCGCCGCAAACAAGCTTGCGGCCAATAACCAAACGGCAGTGGCTCTAGAAATAAGCCCAGGCTTGGCTAAATTGAGAAAGATGAACCGCATCCACAGGTCGTGGTAGCGTTGGGATTGGTGATAATAAAACGGGACCCTTCCAGGCCTTCTGTGTAATCGACTTCTGAGCCGGCAAGGTACTGAAAACTCATTGGGTCAACAAGCACCGTCACCCCACCTTTCTCGATGGCAGTGTCGTCTTCAGCAGCAAGCTCATCAAAGGTAAAGCCGTACTGGAACCCCGAGCAGCCGCCGCCGGTGATAAACACACGCAACTTCAACTCGTCATTTTCCTCTTCCTCGACCAGAGTGCGAACCTTGTTGACTGCTCGCTCTGAAAGATTAATAGCGGAGGGATTGAATGTTTCTGCTACCGACATTGCTGCTTCTCTGGGGACATTCTGTGCCCCGCGTTGAATTTAGACCTAGGTATTATGATAAACCCGAGTATTTTAGTCAACTAATGCCGGCTTCCCGCCAGCTGCGGTTTTTACCTTCTGTTTACCCTGAATTTTCTCAGGATCATCAACGTGCTTGAGGCTGCCGTTGACTTCCGCACCAACCGCCATTTCAACCAGCGTGTAATAAACGTTACCGCTCACCCGCGCCTTAGGCGCGAGCTCCAGATGGCTGGCAGAATAGACATCGCCAACGACTTCACCGTTGACAACCACCCTGGGGACGCGGATTTCACCCTCGACCCGGCCTCGCTCTATGACTCTCACGATGGCATCTTTTCCGGGTACGGCAATAATATTACCCTGCACCAGGCCTTCAACATCGAGACTCCCATTGAAGTGCAAGTCGCCTACGACCACAGTGTCGCGGGATATGATGGTGGTGTTACCGGAACTACTCTTACTTCCCAACATTCGTAAACCTCTCCTGTACCTGCCAGGGATACTGCTCTTTAACTTCCGCTTTACGCGGTGTTTTTACGGTCGCAATCACGTTGACTGAAAGTGGTTCAAAGCCCGTAGGCAAGTTAATTACACCTTCAACGGCCTGAAAGTAGCGAAAGCCCAGGGGCACGACTTTGTTTTCGATATCTGCCGACAAGTCGGCCAGTGAATAGCTTACCTTCTCGCCATTCTCACGTCCGAATACCTCGACGTACAGCTCGCCTCGCAGGGTCTCATGCTTACGCGCTTCCTGTTGCGCCACCAACCTGAACTCGAAACGTCCCTCGCCCTCCAATGCCACTATCTGCGGAGCACGCAAACTGAGGCCCTGCGCTATTCCTTCAGGTGCCATTAGCTCGCGATAAAAACGCAGCCCCTCTTCCTGATCGAAGATTACTTCCTTCTGCCTGGCGATCTCTTCACGCAACATGCCAAGCGCCCCATGATCGATATCGCTGCGAGTTTGCAACTGTTCGAACTCGCTTTGCAATGCCGCCACCTCATCGAGGGTTTTTGGCGCCGTGCTGCTCAACTGCCGATAATGTTCTGGATCTACGCCCATACCACTGTAAGCCGCCAACTGGCCAAGATAAAATCCGACCGCCAGCATCACGGCCAAAATAATCGTGGCGACCGCAATCTGCAGGCGGCGGCGGGCTACTCTGCGTGAACTATTGGAGCGGAGACGACGACTAGGCACAACAATGTCTCAAGGCATTAGACCAATCTGGTTCAAACCCATAACCTCAGGCAGACCAAGCATGATGTTCATCGACTGGATAGCTTGGCCAGATGCGCCCTTCACCAGATTATCTTCAACAACGGTAACCACAACCGTATCCCGCTGTTGCGGCACAGTAACGGCGAGGCGGCAGGTATTGGTGCCTCGCACTGACCGCGTTTGGGGGTACACGCCCGCCGGTAATACATCCACAAATGGCTCCTGGGCATAAGCCTCCTCAAAGACTTTCTGCAGGTCGGCACCACCGCTTTTGAGACGTGCAAAGAGCGTTGCGTGTATTCCACGGCTCATCGGCACAAGATGTGGCACAAAGGTCAGACCTATCGCTTTACCGGCAATGTCAGTCAGCCCCTGTTCAATTTCTGGTAGATGTCGATGACCGGTAACGCCGTAAGCTTTGAAGCTGTCTCCGGCCTCGCTCACCAGATTATCTATTTTTGCCTGACGCCCCGCCCCACTAACTCCTGAAGCAGCGCTGGCAATCAGGGTGGCCGTATCGATCAAATCATTGCGCAGCAGCGGCATAAACCCCAGCTGTACCGAGGTTGGATAACAACCGGCACAGGCAACCAGGGTCGCACCTGCGATAGCTTCACGGTTGAATTCAGGCAGACCATAGACCGCTTGAGATAGTAATTCGGGGCTCGCATGAGGCTCACCGTACCACTGCGACCAAAGGTCTGCATCTCGAATTCGATAATCGGCAGACAGATCAATCACCCGAGTATCCCGTGCCAACAACTCGGGTACCAGGTTCATCGCGACGTTGTGTGGTGTCGCAAAAAACACCACATCGCACTCTGCCAGTCGCTCCACAGAGGGCTCGGAGAATTCCAGATCGTAATGACCTCGAAGGTTGGGAAATAGATCGTCGACGCGGCGGCCAGATTCAGCCCGTGAGGTGATAGACACCACCTCGGCCTCGGGGTGACTTGCCAACAGGCGCAGGAGCTCTACTCCGGTATAGCCCGTTCCGCCTACAATTCCAACCTTGATCATCTAACGCCTCATCACTCTTACCGACACAACTTTCGCTTCGACACACAATATCGCTGCGGCCAGCTAGTATAAAAGTAATGTTAAGTCAGATAACTGGTAATATTCGACTTTTGTAGCGAGGGATATTTCGGGTGTACCGCATTCTCGACAACTATCGGCGCCGGCTCACCAACTACGAGTCCGTACTGGCCTATGCCTTGCTCGGCATCGTCGGGGGCGTGTTTTCGGGGCTGGTGGTATTGGCTTTCGAGCTCGCGATAGGGCAACTGGCGGGAGTCTGGGGAGTTCCTGGAGCTGAGAATTTCGAATCGTTACCGCGCTGGATGGCCTTTGCGCTACCGGTTTCAGGGGCCATTTTGCTGGGCCTGGTGTTCTCTGCTTTGCGACCCGAAGACCGCGAGACTGGCATTGTTCATGTACTGAGCAAGATGCACTCGCACTACGGGGCACTGCCCTGGCGCAATGCCGTAGTGCAATTCATTGGCGGCACTTTCGCCCTCGCTACCGGCCAATCCGGTGGCCGCGAAGGTCCCGGAGTGCACCTGGGCGGCGCTATTAACAGTCTGATTGGCCAAAGGCTGTCACTACCTAACAATAGTTTGCGCGTGCTAATCGCGTGTGGCACCGCCGGAGGTATTGCCGCCGCTTTCAATACTCCATTGGCAGGCGTTATTTTTGCGATGGAAGTCATCATCGTTGAATATACGGTTGCGGGGTTTATTCCTGTGATGCTGGCCGCGGTAGCTGCATCCGCGGTAAGCAGAAACCTGGGCGGCGGCAGCACTGGCTTGTTCGACATCCCGCTCATTCACATGAATTCGCTGTGGGAGATTCCCTACATTATCGCCCTGGGCATTTGCTGTGGTGCCGCTATGGCACTATTCATTCGCTCCAGCAAAATGGCGGCGAAACTCGGACACTTACCAGTACTCGTTCGCTTCACCCTCGCAGGCCTGCTTACCGGCAGCCTGGCTCTGCTGGTACCCGAAGTGCTCGGTATTGGCTACGACACTCTTGAACTGGTACTGGAAGGCAAAATAACCTTGCTGGCCTTGCTGGCAATCGCCCTGTGTAAATTATTTGCCACAAGTTTCTCCAGTGGCATGGGTATGCCCATTGGGGTGATCGCCCCCAGCCTGCTGATTGGCGCTTGTATTGGTGGCTTTCTGGGGATTGTTGGGGCGATTATGTATCCAGACCTCGCATCCAATCAGGCTCTTTACATTGTTATCGGAATGGCTGCGGCGATGGGAGCGATCCTCAATGCACCCCTGGCTGCCATCCTGGCGGTGATAGAACTGACCCAATCAATTGGCGTCGCCATGCCCGCCCTATTAGCTATCGTAGCGGCAAACCTGACCAACATGGGTGTTTTCCGCCAGCGCTCAGCGCACCAGACAATTCTGGGCCAGCTGCAGCGCAATCTTCCAGAAGACCCGCTGAATCAGTTGCTCCACCGTACCGACGTCAGTTCAATTATGGATCGCCTGGTAACTCGAGTGAACGCTTCAATGGACCAGACGGCAGTAGCTGGCCTGCAACGCGCCACGCTCCCGTGGTGCCTGGTCGAGCGCGATCAGGAGGACCTTTTCCTGGTCGCAGGCAACGACCTGGTTGCCTGGCTGTCAGAGCAGGAGCCAGGCACCGAACCAGTCGATATCACCGAGGCAGACATTCGGCGCTGGACCATCGCCACGGTACCGAGGCAAGCTACCCTACGTCAGGCGATGGATACTATCCGCGGTGACACAGTGGAAGCCGTCTGTGTGTATGGCGGCGGTACTCGTGGTGCTCCAATTTTACAGGGCGTGGTGACCCGAGAGAGCATAGAAAAATTCACCTTGGCACAACTGTAATTCCCAAGAGCTGCATTTCAAACAAGGATTAATCAATGCTCTGGCTAAAAGCCTTCCATCTGATTTTCGTCGTATGCTGGTTCGCCGGCATCTTTTACCTGCCGCGGATTTTGGTTTACTACGCCGCTAGCGAAAACCCAGAGACCCGCCAGCAGCTGGCAGTGATGGCGCACAAGCTCTATCGCTTTGTGACGCCCTTCATGCTGCTCGCCATTGGCTTCGGTTTAGCCATGCTGGCGACCAACATTGACTACTATCTCAGCGCACCCTGGCTGTGGATCAAACTGGTGATGGTGGCCATACTAGTAGCCTATCATGTGCAGTGTGGTCGCTATGTGCGCGCTATCAATGAAGACAACGACCATCACAGCCACGTTTACTACCGGTTTTTTAACGAGGTTCCGGTAATTTTCCTATTCGCGATCATCCTGCTGGCGGTATTAAAGCCCAGCCTATAAAAAAACAGTGGGGCTGGATATTCAGGCGGCCAGCCCCGATAATTCCCAACCCCGCGCTGCAAGTACCGGGCAGCGGCCTATCACTATGAATGCATGGATCACGACACAATGAGTACATCGGAAGCACTATTTGACCGGGCCCAGGCGCACATACCCGGCGGTGTCAATTCACCGGTCAGAGCCTTTAAAGCGGTAGGGGGTACCCCGGTATTTATCGACCATAGCGAAGGACCGTACGTGTTTGACTGCGATGGCAAACGCTATATTGACTACGTGCTGTCCTGGGGCGCGATGATCATGGGCCACAACCACCCCCACGTCAGAGAAGCAGTGATTCGCCAAAGTGAAAAGGGTCTTAGCTTTGGCGCGCCAACCGAGCTGGAAACTGCAATGGCTGAGCGGATTTGTGGAATCATGCCCGGCATGGACCTGGTGCGGATGGTGAACTCTGGCACCGAGGCCACCATGAGCGCTATTCGCCTGGCCAGAGGCGCTACCGGCCGTGACACTATCGTGAAATTTGAAGGTTGTTACCACGGCCACTCCGACTCGCTGCTGGTTAAGGCGGGCTCAGGCGCTCTCACCATGGGGGTACCCAGTTCTCCCGGGGTACCTGCATCTCTGGCGGATCACACCCTAACCCTGACTTACAATGACATGGAAGGAGTTCGCGCAGCTTTTGCCGAGCGGGGCGACACAATTGCCTGCATCATTGTCGAACCGGTTGCGGGAAATATGAACTGTGTTCCGCCTGCCCCGGGATTTCTTGAAACCCTGCGTGAGGTTTGTGATAACAGCGGCGCGCTGTTGATTATGGATGAGGTTATGACAGGCTTCAGGTTCGGTTTGCAGGGAGCTCAGGGCTTTTACAATATCGAGGCAGATCTCACCTGCCTGGGCAAAGTCGTTGGCGGCGGGATGCCAGTTGGCGCATTTGGCGGTCGACGGGAGTTCATGGAACATATCGCCCCGCTGGGGCCGGTATACCAGGCCGGAACCCTGTCGGGCAATCCCATCGCCATGGCGGCGGGGCTGGCAACCATGGACGTAATATCCGAGGAAGGATTTTACGCGCCCCTGTTTGCCCAAACCGAAAAACTCTGTTCAGGCCTGCGCGAAGCTGCCGCTGCTGCCGGCGTTGACTTCACCACCAATCATGCCGGCACCATGTTCGGTGGATTTTTTACCAGCGAGAGTGGAGTTAGCAACTACGCTCAAGTAATGGCTTGCGACACCGACGCGTTCAATCAGTTCTTTCACTCGATGCTCAACAGCGGAGTCTATCTCGCCCCCGCATCGTACGAGGCTGGATTCATGTCGGCCACTCACAGCGATGCAGACATAGAGCAAACCCTGGACGCAGCGCGTACCGCGTTTGCAAGTCTCTGATCAGGAGAAAACCATGACCTTCCAGAGCCAGCGCGGCCCCTTTCCCAAAACACGGATGCGACGTTTGCGGGCGCATCAATTCGCGCGAGAATTGGTGAGAGAAAACCGATTGAGCCCAAGCGATCTGATTTTCCCCGTGTTTGTACTTGAGGGGCAGCAGCAGCGTGAGGCTGTGCCTTCCATGCCAGGCGTAGAGCGGCTGAGCATAGACTTGCTGATTGCACAGGCAAAACAGGCTCACTCGCTGGGGATTCCGGCATTGGCACTTTTCCCTGTTGTTAACGCTGACAAAAAGTCCCTGACTGCGGACGAAGCCAGCAACCCGGACGGTTTGGTGCAACGTGCGGTGAAGAGCCTCAAAGACGCGGTACCGGAGCTAGGCGTGATTACAGACGTCGCACTGGATCCTTTCACCACCCACGGCCAGGATGGCATCATCGACCACAGCGGCTACGTACTGAACGACGTCACCAATGAGGTGCTTGTGAAGCAAGCGCTCTCCCATGCACATGCCGGCGCTGACGTAGTAGCGCCTTCGGACATGATGGATGGACGTATTGGCCAGATCCGCGACGCGCTCGAGCAAGCCAATCTCGCCAACACCCTGATCATGTCCTATGCGGCAAAATACGCATCGAGTTATTACGGCCCGTTTCGAGACGCCGTTGGGTCCTCGGGCAATATAAAGGGCGGCAATAAACACAGCTACCAGATGGATCCCGGCAACAGCGATGAGGCCTTACATGAATGTGCCCTGGATCTGGCAGAAGGCGCGGACATGATTATGGTCAAGCCCGGCATGCCCTACCTCGACATTATCCAACGGGTTAAGCAGGAGCTGGCCGCCCCTACGTTCGCCTATCAGGTGAGTGGCGAATACGCGATGCACCAGGCGGCCTTTCAGAATGGCTGGCTGGAGCCTGAAGCCGTAATGCTGGAGTCACTGATGGCGTTCAAAAGAGCCGGCTGCGATGGCATTCTGACTTACTTTGCCATCGACGCCGCCAAAGCCCTGCAGTAGCTTGATGCTTGCGCGCTGGCTGGTCTTATTTTTCCTGCTCCTGACGACCTCTGGTCTGGCGGCACAGGAAGCTGAATGCGAATGTATCTGGCAAGGCTCATTCGTGGACGTATTTTCTGCGAGCGATTTGGTGATCAGCGCCACGGTCATCGCCGGCAAGGGCAACTCGCTTGACCTGTCGGTAGACCGTAAATTGCTGGGCGCTGATGAGCGCGAAGGCATTCGCATCTGGTTGAAAGCCGCAAATTACTGTCGTCCCGAGGCAGACACTTTCCCCATAGGCAGTCAATGGGTTATGGCCCTGGATCACATCGACGAGGTGGTCGAAGGCGGGTTTAACCCCAGCACCCCAAATATAAGCTACGGTCGGGTTGGTGATTACAGCATCTCCAGCTGCGGTGGCTACTGGCTCAGCCAAAGCGAGAATCTGGTTTCCGGTAACTTGATCAACGCACCCCGATGGGTACGAGAGCCTGAAATGACGCCCGTGCTACTGGACCTTATAGGTGAGCATATTGAAGGTTCAGTCAGCCACGAGGCTCTGCTGGAAGCCAGCAGAGAAGACCCAGCCCTGCGGGAACTGATGCTGGACACGCGTGCTTTTCTTCGGGGCGATGAGGATTAGCCGCTAGCGCCGCCACGCTTTACGCGCCGGATTGCTGCCTTCGACCAAGTCCATCAGCTCGTCCAGCATCATCAGGGACAATCCCCAGATTCGCCTACCCTCGTAAAAATAGCAGGGCATGGGAATTTTCAAACCTTTGCGCTCCCACACCATTGTTTCACGATTAGCCGTATCCAGTAAAAACTCCAGCGGCACCCAGACAGTCTCCGCTACCTCGTAGTTCGGGCGGAATTCAACTTGCCGGTCCAGGCGAAATACAAAGGGACTCACCGCCATACCCAATGCACCCTTGTGTGGGCGGGCATTGAGATCTGACAGGCGACCGATGCAGGCGTCTTCCTCGGTCAGTAATAAACCCACCTCCTCGTGGGTTTCACGCACTGCCACCGCGTATCCATGGCGATCATCAGGATCCATTCGCCCGCCGGGGAAAGCCATCTGACCTGACCAGGGATCTCCTACGCGGTCGGCGCGCTTTATCATTAGAACCTGTAAACCGCCGTCGCGCAGTTGCAATATCATTGCAACCGCTGAACGTTTCATCAGCGGTCGCAATAATTTGCGCCCTGGCTTGTGCTCAGATAAACGGGTTTCTATTAGTTGCAGCAGATGGATCGGCAAAGTTTACTCGAGAAAATTAGTTCAGTTGATTAAGCCACTCACCCGGGCAACAGGCAAGCCGGCACTTGGAACCTACCCAGTCAGCAACTACACTGAGCCCATACACCAGAGAATATGAGCCTATTTATGACAGTTATGAAACTGACTACCCTGCCCTGCCTGTTGGCGCTGGCAATTTCCGGCTGCAGCCAGGACACCCCGCCACCTGAAACAGAGGCGACACTCCCGGTTGACACACCTGTCGTCGCTGCACCACAGCCCGAGGCCACCCCCGAGCCCGCTATTAGTGAACCGCCGCCCTCCAAACATGCCGATCGGGTTCTATGGGGCGATACCCATTTGCATACCTCTTTTTCGATGGACGCTGGGCTGTTTGGCAACCGCTTGCCGCCTGAGGATGCCTACCGCTTCGCCAAAGGTGAGTCGGTGACCAGCTCCACTGGAATAAAGGCACAACTGCAGGAGCCTCTTGATTTTCTGGTCGTTTCGGATCACTCAGACAACCTGGGGTTCTTCCCCAAACTGGTAGGCGGTGACCCCCAGTTTCTAGCCAATGAAACCGGCAAGCGCTGGTATGACATGGTGCAGGCCGGCGGTCAGGAGTCAGTCAAAGCCGCTCTAGAACTGGTAGACCATATCTCGCGCGGAACTTTCCCGCCTGAACTGGCGGTACGCCCAGGCACCGAGAGTTTTACCTCTGCCTGGGAGTCGATAACGGCCGCCGCTGAGGCCGCCAACTCTCCCGGCGAATTTACCGCCATGATCGGCTACGAGTGGACCTCACTGGTACCACCGGGAGCCAACATGCACAGGGTTGTCATCTACCGCGATGGCGCAGAGTTGGCCAATCAAGTAGCCCCCTACACCACCGAAGCACCGGAAGGTAGCCCCAACCCCCGTGACTTGTGGCGTTGGCTAGGTGATTACGAAGCCAAAACCGGCGGCAAGCTTCTTGCGATAGCCCACAACGGCAACCTCAGTAACGGCATTATGTTTCCAACCGTCGAGAGCTACGACGGTGGCAAAGTCGACAAGGCCTATGCAGAGACCCGCATGCGCTGGGAACCGCTTTACGAAATCACCCAAATAAAGGGTGATGGCGAAACGCATCCGTTTCTCTCACCTAACGATGAGTTCGCTGATTTTGGCAGCTGGGATATAGGCAACCTCAATGCCAGCGAGCTTAAGAAAGACAGCATGCTTAAAAACGAGTACGCCAGAGAGGCACTAAAAATCGGCCTGGAAATCGAACAACGTGAGGGTGTAAACCCCTACAAATTTGGCGTCATAGGTTCCACCGACTCTCACACCTCTCTCGCTACCGCCGACGACAATGTGTTTTTTGGCAAACACTCTGGCACCGAGCCGGGGCCGAAACGGCTGGAGCACCCCATGGCGACTTTCGGGGAGATCCGCATAGAGGGCTGGGACCAACTGGCATCGGGCTATGCCGGCGTCTGGGCAACGGCCAATACCCGGGAGGCAATCTTCGACGCCATGATGCGTAAAGAAGTTTATGCCACCACCGGTCCCCGTATGACTGTCCGTTTCTTTGGTGGCTGGGATTACAGCACCGTAGATCTGCGTGCCCAGGACCTCGCTCAGGTCGGCTATGCGCTGGGCGTACCCATGGGTGGGGAGTTACCGGCTAATGACGACGAGGATTCGCCAGCGCCAAACTTCCTGATCTCAGCCCAACGTGACCCCAATGGCGCCAATCTGGATCGCGTGCAAGTGGTTAAGGGGTGGCTGGATGCCGATGGCGTTCGGCAGGAGCAGGTTTATAACGTTGCCTGGAGCAGCGGAGGTCTGCGCAAGCCTGACGAAGACGGCAAGATCCCACCCGTGGGAAATACCGTTGATCTCGCCAAGGCCAGCTATGAGAACAGCATTGGCTCACCACAGATATCGGTAGTCTGGAGCGACCCCGATTTCGATCCCGCCCAACCCGGGTTTTACTATGTACGGGTGCTTGAGATCCCTACACCCCGCTGGCCTGCTTTCGATGTGCTTAACTATGGCGCGAAAATCCCTGCGGGTATGGATGAGGACGACATGGTCGCCCAGCAGCGCGCTTACAGCTCTCCTATCTGGTATACGCCCTGAGCCAGGCGCTGCTAGAACTTGAAGGTGTCAATCTTGTCTATCGGGCTCTGCCCGCGCTGCAAGATATTAGCTGGACGCTGGAGCCTGGCACGCAGTGGGCATGTCTGGGGCCAAATGGTGCCGGTAAAACCAGCTTGGCCAGGGTACTGAGCGGGCAGGCGCAGCACGCTTCAGGCACCATCCATCGCGCGGAAATCCTGCAACAGCAAGGTATCGCCTACGTCTGCTTCGAACAGGCCAAAGCCCTGTGTGACCGCGACAAAAAGCTCGATGACTCAGAGTTTCGTCCGGATGCGCGCGACACGGGAACCAGCGTTGCCAAGGCTATTCTTGGCAAGCAGACGCCCGATGCAAACTTTCACGACTGGACCCAGAGACTGGGTATTACACACATTCTGAGTCGCGGGCTGCGCTATATCTCCACCGGCGAAATGCGTAAGACCCTGCTGATCAAGGCCATTCTTGCCAGACCCGGTCTGTTGATTCTGGATAGTCCTATCGACGGCCTGGATCTGCGCTCGCAACAGGAAATGCGCACGGTGATCGACGAGCTTCTGGCCGGTCCCATGGCGGTGCTGCTGCTGTGTCGCCAGTTAACCGATGTTCCTGCTGGGTGCACTCACGTCATGGTGCTCGATAAGGGGCAGTTGATGGCCTCCGGGGAACGCGCAGCGATCATCGATCAAAGCAACGTACGCTCTTTAATGAATCCGCCGCCACCGACTATGGGGACATTACCTGCAGCGGCTCCCCGCGAATACCAATTGCCCGACAGCGGACCACTAATCGAGCTCAATAATGTTGCGGTAGCCTACGGTGAACTGCAGGTACTAAAAAACGTCAACTGGACCTTCGAGCGCGGCGCCCACTGCTGCGTCGCAGGCCCCAATGGCTGCGGTAAAACGACTCTGCTCAGTCTCGTTACCGGAGAAAACCAGAAGGCCTACGGCCAAGACATTACACTTTTCGGTAGACGCCGGGGCAGTGGCGAAAGCGTCTGGGATATCAAACAAAAATTCGGCCAGATCGACACTCAGTTACACCTTGGCTTCGCCCGCGGTATGCGGGTGATTGAGGTCGTTGTGTCAGGGTTTTTCGATACCATTGGTCTCTATGATGATTGGGGTGATAACCAGCGCGATATCGCCCAGGCCTGGCTTGCGGCGCTAGGGCTCGCAGACACCGCAACGGAAAGCTTCGACGCTCTATCCTTCGGCCTGCAACGGATGGTGCTGCTGGCTAGAGCCATGGTCAAGGCCCCGATTATCCTGGTCATGGACGAGCCCACCCTGGGACTGGATGGCTACCACCGCGGATTAATTCTGCAAGCGATAGATCACATTGCCGAGCATTCGGACACCCAAATTATTTTTGTCAGCCATTCGGTAGGCGAGATGCCTGACTGCATTACCCAGCTGTTAAGCTTTGAGCCCAGCGCGCAGGGTTTTGAGGTCGTTTGCAGCCAGCGAACCGGGTAGCGTAACCGCTCTAGCGTGTGTAACTGCGCAGAGCATCGCATTGCGACTGACCGTGACAATAGAGCAAGCCGCGCTCAGCAGTGGCTTTCGCCAACGTCCCATCACCCTTAGCCGTATAGGTCGCCGCCAGGTGGAGATATATCTCGGCGCTGTCAGGGTCAATCCGCTGAGCACGCTCAAGCAGAGCAAGCGCCTGTTCATAGTCGCCCCGGTCGGTCGCCGCGCTGGCGCGGGACAACAATGAACCATAAGCATTGCTGTCGTTTGGCTCGGGCGCAACAGGACGGTCTGGTGCAGAGGGTGTAGACGGTGATTCAACGTTTCCCGGAGTGTAATCGGTGGGAGATTCAACCGGCGCGGGTTCACCCCCGGGCACGCTATACACTGAGCAACCGCCAAGAACCACGGCCCCGGCCAGTATTACTCCACGTAGCACTGTGAGTAGTCCTGTACGCACGACCATCATTTATCTCCGCCAAACAACGATTGAAACCAGTCAGTAATGGAGCTCTTCTTACCAGCAGTACAACTGCTACGCTGGCCGGGCTCTGAACCGACAATAAATGGCAGCATACGGGAATTCGGGCAGCCCTCGCCAGTAAGATAGCCCGATTGGTCATCTATCCATTGGGGCGCTATTTTGTCAGGCATACGATAACCCAGGGACCGTTGGGCCGAGCGCGACATAAAGTGCGCCCAGACCTTGAGTGCGCCGGTACTGCCAGTCAGTCTGGTGGCGCCATTGTCATCGCGACCCACCCAACTCACTGCCAGCAGATCGCCGGAAAAACCGGCAAACCAGGAATCCCTGCCATCGTTGGTTGTGCCAGTTTTGCCTGCAACGGCAAAGTTCTCGCCCAGGTAGCGGTAAACTCCTTTTCCGGTTCCTTCCCGGACCACCTCGCGCAGTGCGTAATGCAGCAAATGTACGGCCTGTAAACTGACCGTCCTGTCGTAGGCAAGGGCGTAGCGGTGCAGGGTATCGCCCTCCGCATCGACGATATCTCGAATACTGCGCAGCGGCATTCTGAAACCCCCGGCCGCTATTGCCTGATACATTGCAGCCATCGCCATTGGAGAATATTCCCCTGCGCCCAGGGTCAGGGCCGGCACTTCGGGAATAGGGCCATCGACGCCGAGACGCCTGAGCATTGCAACAACATTATCCAGGCCCAATTCCATCCCCAGCCTCGCAGTGGCGAGGTTATACGACCGTGACAAAGCGGTATGCAGCAGAACATCGCCATGTTCCTTACGATCAAAATTACGGGGTTCCCACAATTGCCCCCCGGGTCCGGTCACCGACACTTTGGTATCTGCCAGTACTGTCGCCAACGAGTACTTCTCGGGTTGCTCCAGAGCGGCAAGGTAAATCGCCGGTTTGATTAGAGAGCCGGCAGGCCTTCTGGCATCAAGGGCACGATTAAAACCGGCGTAGCGCACCTTTCGCCCGCCCACCAATGCTGCGACCTCACCGGTATCGAAGCGCGTAACCACAGTCGCTGATTCCAGCTCTGCCGCGCTATCAATCTGGTTTAGCACTTCGGTTGTACTGCGCTCCAACTGGCGCTGAAGAATAGGATCAAAGCTGGTGAAAATACTCAGGCCCAAGGTGGTGAGGTCTTCATCACGGTACTCCAGTCGCAACTGCCTGCGCACCAGATCAAGAAACGCAGGAAAGCTATTACGCACCAACCGATTACCATTCAGGCCCAGAGGCATGGCCTTGGCAATGACGGCGTGTTCTTCATTGATAACGCGTTGCTCGACCATTAAACCCAGTACCAGATCACGGCGCTGACGCGCCCGCTCGGGATTGCGCAAAGGGTTATACAGTGACGGCCCCTTGATCATCCCTACCAAAAGCGCCTGCTGATGCAGGCCTAGCTGCTCCAGGGGAGTGTCAAAATAATGCCTGGCCGCGAGCGCAAAGCCGTGTATCGCGCGTGGACCGTCTTGACCCAGATAAACTTCATTGAGATAGCTCTCGAGAATTTGTTCCTTGCTGTAATGCAGCTCCAGCAGAACTGCCATCACCACTTCGGTCAGCTTACGGGTAATGGTGCGTTCAGGTGTCAGGTAATAATTCTTCACCAACTGCTGGGTTATAGTGCTACCACCAGCTACCACCTGTCCGGAACGCGCATTGCTGAGCGCTGCACGGGCGATACCGGTTATGGAAAAGCCCAGGTGCTTATAAAAGCGCTGATCTTCGGTCGCGAGCAACCCGCCCACCAAAGTCTCGGGCACCTCGTCCAGGCGCACCAGCAGTCGATCTTCTCCATGCTGTGGGTAAATACCGCCGATCTGGACAGGATCCAAACGCATTAGATCGACATTTTTACCGGCGCTGAGCAAGCTGCCAACTCGCTTGCCATTAAATGTCAGATTGACGCCACGGGCCGGCTCCCGCTCATCGGCGAATGCGAAACCTCGGGTATAAATATCAAAGCGGTTACCCGCGCGGGATACTTCTCCGGGCCTGCGGGCACTGGTGACTTTCCGATAGCCCAGTATTTCAAGCTCGTAGGCAAGGTCGTCAGGAGCGATCTTCGCGCCGGCAAACAGTTCCAGTGGCCGGGCGTAGACTTTGGCGGGTAATTCCCACATTTTGTCGATAAATGTGGCCGTAATCCGCGCATCCAGATAGACCAGCAGCAGCACTGCAACCACCGACAGGCTGACAAATATCTTTAGAATTGGGCGGTGGGTGCGCGTCATGGGCTGCGAGTGTACACCAGACATGCTTTCTTTTGTCTCGTGGATAAGGATAATAGCCGGCGAATCAAATGCGAGCTTATATCGATATGAAAAAGTACAAAGTTTACGGCATTGGCGCAGCGCTGGTGGACACCGAAATTAAAGTTGAAGACCACGACCTGACTGCAATGTCCGTAGACAAGGGCCTGATGACGCTGGTTGATGAGGCGCGACAGCAAGAGCTGCTCTCGCATCTGAAAGATCACCTGGTCAGCGCCAGCCACGCCAGTGGCGGCAGCGCCGCCAACACAATTATTGCGGTGGCGCTGTTCGGCGGCTCATCGTTTATGACCTGTAAGGTTGCACAGGATGCCTACGGTGACATTTACCTTGCAGACCTCGAATCTGCCGGTGTCGACCATTGCATGAGTAACGGTAAAGTGCGCGAGGATGGGGTCACCGGTAAGTGCCTGGTACTTATCACCCCTGATGCCGAGCGCAGCATGAACACTTACCTGGGAGTCTCCGACACACTCTCCGTAGAGCAGTTGGATGCGGCGGCTATCGCCGATTCAGAGTATCTGTACATTGAAGGTTACAGGGTCACCTCGCCTTCCAGCCTTGGCGCAGCCGTGCGGTCTCGCGAACTGGCTCAAGCAGCAGGTGTAAAAACAGCCCTGAGTTTTTCCGACCCGGGTATGGTGGAATTTTTCCGCGACGGCATCAAAGAAATTATCGGTGATCGCCTGGATCTTATTTTCTGCAACGAGGATGAAGCCCTGGGCTGGGCAGAGACCGAGTCAATGGAAGCGGCGATCGATGCGCTCAAACTGATTGCAAATACCTTTGCCATTACCCTGGGAGCAAAAGGCGCGTTAGTGTACGACGGCGAAAAATTAGTCGAGATCGCCCCACATAAGGTTTCCGCAATAGACACCAACGGCGCCGGCGATATGTTCGCAGGGGCATTTCTGTATAGCATCACCCGCGGTGAAGACTTCGAAACCGCAGGCCGCTTCGCCTGCATGGCCGCCAGCGAAACGGTATCCCGCTACGGACCACGCCTGCCCAAAGACGCATACGCCGCTCTCACTTCATCATTTTATGGCGACCAGGCGGACTAGAAAAGATCGAACTGCTTGTCAACGATAGCGCGAAAGGAAGTTCCGACGAACCCTAAAATGCCGTCTGCAACGGGCTCTAGCTGGCGATCGACATAATGCTGGTAATCAAAAGGTGCCAGGGCTTTTGCTGCCGGCTCGGCACCTGCTGTCGTTATCACATACTCGACCCAACTACCGCGTGAGGGTATCGGTAAATCGCGATCTGCACATAACCTCGCTGCTTGCACGTGAGGAGGAACATTCCGCTGGTAGTCGTCAAGCCGCCGTCGCAGGCGCTTGCGATAAACCAACTGCTCGTCGTGCTGCCCCGCGATGACCTCCCCCACCAGCGTCTTTACATAGTCTTCGAAAGGTTCCTGCTGAAATATTCGTCGGTACAACGCCTCCTGGAACTCTCGGGCCAGTCGGGTCCAATCGGTGCGGACATTTTCCAGGCCTTTGAAGATAATTTCATCGCCATCAGCGCCGGCAACCACACCGGCATAGCGCTTCTTGCTCCCCTTGTCTGATCCGCGCACCGTCGGCATCAGAAACTGTTTGAAGTGGGTCTCAAACTCCAGCTCCAGCACACTGTCCAGACCAAATTCCGAACGAATCTGTTCCGTCCACCACTGGTTGAGCAAGGACTGCAACTCCCGTCCTGTCTGCTGCGCCTGCTGGTCAGTGGCAGCACCCTGTATCCATACAAACACGGAATCGGTATCGCCATAGATTACCCGATGCCCCAGGTCCTCGAGGTGATCCCGGGTGCGCTGCAATATTTCGTGGCCGCGCAAGGTTATTGAACTGGCCAGGCGGGCGTCGAAAAAGCGACAAGCCGGGGTTCCCAATACCCCATAAAATGAATTCATGATGATCTTGATTGCCTGCGACAGCGGCGCATCACTGGCGGCCTTGGCCTGGTCCCGCTGCTGCCAGAGGCTGGCGATGAGCGCCGGCAAAATGTGCCCCTCGCGGGCGAACTGCGAATCAAGAAAGCCAGGTACCGTGGCTTGCTCATCGAGTTCTCCACCAACCCCCTCTGCCAGGCCGAGTGGGTCAATGCAGAAAGTCCGAATAATACTGGGATAAAGGCTTTTGAAATCCAGCACCAATACATGCCGGTAGATACCCGGCTGGGAATCCAGCACAAAACCGCCTGGGCTGCCGCCCTGATCGGTGCGCGCATTGGGGGCCACATAACCCTTGCGATGCAGCCGGGGTAAGTAGAGGTTATCGAATGAGGCGACTGAACCACCCAGACGATCTAGGTTCAGCCCCGTTATCGCCGAGCGAGCGAGCGCGAACTCCAGTAGCGAGGTTGCCTTGAAGATCTCGGAGACCAGCTCACAGTCCTTCAAGTTGTAAGCAGCCAGACGACTCTTGTCCTGCTGAAATAATTCACTGATCGCCAGACCCCGATCATTGCCATGCAACAACTTACCCTCGCCCAGAATTTGCCGGGACACATTTTCCAGAGAGAAGCTTTCGAAGCGATAAAATGCTGCACGCAGCAGCTCAATCCCATCCAGTAGCACCCGGCCGGTAAGGTGTGCCGCCCTGCGTTCTCCATCTTCGTCCAGCTCGCGCCAACGCACCGGTCGCTGCTCCCGACCCAGAGACAGTGGCACCCCCAACAGGTCGGCCACTCGTTGCAAATACCAGGTGTCGAAATTGATGACATTCCAGCCTATCAACACATCGGGATCATAGCTGCGCACCCAGGCCAAAAACGCCTGCAAAACTTCAGCCTGCGAGGCATAACTTTCCACGTAGTCCTGCTCAGCGCCCTCGCCCACCATAAACACTTTGCGTTCCTCGGCGCCCGAGGGACCCACAGCATGCACACCAATGGAAAAGAGCTGTACCCCGTCAAGCGCGGTCTCAATATCGAAGGAGGCCACCTTTAAGGGCGGGCGAAAGTCGGCAGAGCGCATCGCAGGCTGATCCAGCGTGCTGAATTCGCCGGCATCATCCACTTCGCCGACAAGCTCAGCACTACCGGTGATAAAACGCTCCATCAGGTAACGTTCTGCGGGATTAATATCTGCTTCAAGCGGATCAAAACCCGCTTCGATCAGCTGATCTGCACAGCTTCGGGCCTGCCTATAGCTGGAGAAATACAGTGCATTTACCGGTGACAAATCGAAAGCGCGCAGATTGACGTTCTTAACCTCGGCGATCCGAAATCGTTGCAGCGCCCCTGCGGCCTGGTCAAATTCCGATTGCCGCAGGAAAAACACCGCCCTCTCCCCGCGCACGGTTACCCGCAGTGGGCCGGCATCCGTGGCGAACCAGTACTCCAGTTCAATTCCGCTCTGGCGATCACTCCAGTTGCGGGTGAGCAAAAAGCCTAGAGTACTCTGGGTTGCCAACTTTACCTCCAGTGGTGACTATCCTTTAAGTCCGCTCTGGCTTAAGCTGTGCTGCCCCGGACGACCATCATTATGCACACTGGTTGAGGAAAAAAGCCGCATGAAAAAGCCCGTCATCAAACAGGATCCTTTATACCAATTGCTGCGTAACGAGGATATCAAGAGCTTCAATGAGCAGCGCGACACTCTCGATAATAGTGAACTGAGAAGCGGGGATTATCGGGGCCGCGATCTGCGCAACATGAACGCCGCTGGACTGGATTTCAGCGACTCCTATTTCCGCAATGCCGATCTCAGCGGCATCGACTTTCGCAACACCAATCTATTAGGCGCCAGTCTGCTGGATGCAAAACTCTCGGGAACCTATTTTCCCGAAGAGATAAATGCCACCGAGATTCGACTGTCGCGGGATACCGGCACCCGACTGCGCTACGACCGACGCTAGCGCGCGCCTATACCCTAACGCTTAGCCCTGAGAGAGCAAATCGCGCAGATCCACAATCGCAGCATTTGCACGGCTGATAAATGACGCCATCACCAGTGAATGGTTGGCCAGCGGTCCAAAGCCAGAGCCGTTAAGAATCATTGGGCTCCAAACAGTTTCCTGAGTACCTTCCAATTCACGAATAATCTGCTGCAGGCTAACCTCAGCATTCTTGTCTTCCAGCACTTCAGCAAAGTCTATCTGTGCCGCCTTTAGAAAATGGGTGAGCGCCCAGGCCGTGCCGCGCGCTTCAAAAAATACATCGTCGATCTCGGTCCAGGGCGTGCGCACCAGCTTCTCCCCCGCGGTAATCGTTGACTGGGTGGCATTCTGATCGCCTGCCAAATCGGTATTTACCCGTCGCTGGCCGACACTGGCACTGAGGCGCTGAGACAGGCTACCAAGGCGGATATCGACGGTGGATAGCCAATACCTGAGGTTGTCAGCCCGAGCATAGAACTGGGCGTCACTGGCGTTCACATCAGAGAGCCTGCGAAAGTAACTACGAGTGAACTTGATGCCGGTGCGATATTCGGATTCGGAGGCCGGCAGCACCCAACTGTCAGACTGAAAGTTGAAACGGGGTTCGGCAACCGCAAGATCCGGGTCTTCAGACGACTGCGATTGCGATCTGCTATGGACCTCGCGCATGGCACGGGCTAGATCGCGCGCCTGAATCAGCACGCCGTATTCCCAATTAGGAATATTGTCCAACCATAGACCGGGTGGGAAACGATCATTGTGCAGAAAACCACCAGGCTTATTGAGCAGGGTCTCCATGACACCCATCAGAGCCGCGGTCGTCGCGGAGCCAGTTACAACATTGCCTCCCTCCTCCGCCGCATAGGTGGCTGCCTTCTCTCGCACGTCAAAGAATGGCGGCGACATGCTCCAGTAAATACCCACCAGCACAGCCAGAAACAGGTAGATAGCCAGCGCCAGCGCCCCCCATTTGGCCCATTTTGCATCCGGCAGATAATCATCGAGAAAATTTCGCAGGCGATTCATTCCTGCACCAGAGGTCGTGTTGTTCATTGCAAAGTTTCCATTAGTGATGCTGGTGATTGTTGTCGTCTGCCGGTGCGCCCTTGCGTACAGGCGCTGTCGCGCAGGCCTGCCCGCCAGAGGCGATGATCAGGCAAAGTTGTAAGGATTCCCCCGGCGCCGGCATGCGCTCCAGGTCCAGCAGCATTAAATGCTTACCGCCAGGAGCCAGTTCAACGGACTCACCTGGCGCCAGCGTCAGCGACGGCAATTGCTGCATCTTCACATATCCGTCCACCGTGATACTGGTGTGAATTTCAGCACGCCCGGATAATTCAACCGTGGCACCGGTGATCTCTTGCCGCTCTGAGCCGGTGTTAGTGGCGCGCAGATAGGCCGCGGTATTGCTCTGTGTCGGTGGCAAAGCGCGCACCCAGGCATCCTCTACCACAACGCCCTCGCCCGCGGCGGCACTTGTCCATAGCAACATCGCCGCCAGTATCCAAAAATTGTTCAAATTGCCGCTCCCTGAGTGAAACTTACGCCCTGCGCAGACGTCCTACCACTATACCATTTACACGGGGCACCTCTAACTAATGCGGTAAGGCATTAGTTAGAGGTGCCCTCACTATGAGTGCTACTCCAGCTAGGGCAGTCGTCTGCACACTGATACACTAACCGACCCATTACCGGCGGCGTTGCCGGCCCGAGGATAATTAATGCGCGCTCTGCTCGTCTGCCTGCTCTTTTTGACCGCCACCATGAGCTATGGTCAGTCCTCTCCCACAGGCAATAACCCCGACCCATTCCAGGCCCTGTCGAATCAGCCGGAATTTTTGGCCGTCGAGGAAGCCTACAAGCTCGAAGTTGAGCTAGAGACCAATGGTGATATTCGCCTGTACTGGCAAATAGCTGACGCCTACTACCTGTATCAGCACCGGTTTGCGTTTACCTTGACGGATGCAAACGGCGTTATAGACGTCGATGCAAAGCTACCCCCCGCACTGGCCAGAACTGACGAGTACTTTGGCGAAGTGCACGTTTACTACCGCGATGCGGATATAACCCTGACGCCTTCGCGCGCCAGTGAACAAGTGCACCTGCAGGTACAATCACAAGGCTGCGCCGATGCAGGCCTGTGTTATCCGCCTCGCACACAGAATTTTATGCTGGATTTTGGCAGCGGGTTGGCCACTGAAACAGATCGGGCCGCCAGCCCGGTTGCGACCCCGGCAGAGGCAACTCCACCCACTTCCGTAGCAACCCTGCTGTATATGCTAGTGCTGGCATTCGCCGGCGGAATAATCCTCAATCTGATGCCCTGCGTGTTCCCGATTCTATCGCTGAAAGTGCTGAGCTTTGCCCGCAGTGAAGATCACGACCGACATATCCATGGCTGGTTCTATGCGGTAGGCGTGGTCAGCAGCTTTGTGGCTGTGGCCGCGGTGTTAATAGGACTGCAACAGGCCGGCAACGCTATTGGCTGGGGCTTCCAGCTGCAAACCCCCGGGTTTGTTATCGCCCTGGCCTACCTGTTCGTGGCCATGGGGCTGTCTCTTTCCGGGGTTATTCAATTTGGCGGTCGCTTGATGAACATAGGCGGCGGACTCGCTGAACAACCCGGTGGAGCAGGAAGCTTCTTTACCGGCGTGTTGGCGGTTGTAGTGGCCAGCCCGTGCACAGCGCCCTTCATGGGCACGGCACTTGGCTTCGCCGCAACTCAGCCAGCAGCTGTAGGCCTGTTGGTATTCGCTGCGCTGGGAGCGGGCATGGCGGCGCCGCTATTACTGCTGAGCTACAGCACACTGGCGCGAAGACTGATGCCAAAGCCTGGCCAATGGATGGAAACACTGAAGGAGCTTTTGGCCTTTCCTTTGTATGCCACGGCCCTGTGGTTGTTGTGGGTTGCTGGGCGCCAGACCGACATCAATACCATGACCGTAGCACTGGCAGGCGCGCTTATGCTTGCCCTTGGCCTTTGGCTCTGGGGGGAAGGCACTATGCGCAAGGGCGTTGCCATACTCTGTATTGCCACCGCAATATCGCTGGCCACCTGGCGCGGTGCGGATAGTGACGATGACCGGCGTCTGGCAACGGGAACAGTCGCCTGGTCAGTGGAAACCCTGGCCCAGTTGCGCTCCCTTGGCAATCCGGTGTTTGTCGATGTCACCGCTGACTGGTGTCTGACCTGTATCGCCAACGAACAGGCAGTGTTATTTACCGACGAGATGACCGCTCGCTTTGCAGAAGCCGGCGTTATCTACATGGTCGCCGACTGGACCAACTACGACCCCGAAATTGCGGCCTTCATCGGCGAACATGGTCGCAACGGCATCCCTCTCTACCTGATGTACCCCGCTCAAGGTGATTTACCACCGATTATCCTGCCACAAATATTGTCTGACAATATCGTGATCGCGGCTATTGAGGCAGTTGTGGGGGAAAACACAGGTGTTGCACGCACCTTTTAGGATGTTAGCAGCAGTATCAGCGAAAGATGCAAAACGTCCGACTTTTACCCAGTATTTGCTCGTGGTTACCAGCAAAATCTAAAAACAGGCTAACTTCCGCAATTTTGCAGCGAACTGCTGCCAAAATCCCAAAAAATAACAATTGGCTAGACAAACCTCAATTCTTCATCCAAACTGCTGCAACACTTATAATTTCACAGTGAGCGTCCGCCCATGGCGACCATTCTCGTCCTCCACGGTCCTAACCTGAATTTGCTGGGACAACGTGAGCCTGACATTTACGGCGCCACCACGCTTCACGATATCAATCTGCAACTGGAACAGCTGGCCCAATCTCGCGGCCACCATCTGCTGAACATGCAAAGTAACGCCGAGTATGAGCTGGTTGAGCGAATTCAGGACGCCGCCCAAGAGGGCGTCAATTTTATTCTGATCAATCCCGCCGCCTTCACTCACACCAGTATTGCTATGCGCGATGCGCTAGCCGCGGTGGCCATTCCGTTCATCGAAATTCACCTGTCCAACGTGCACGCACGTGAGGACTTTCGCCAGAAGTCTTATTTTTCCGATCTGGCTTGCGGCGTAATTTGCGGCCTGGGAGCCCAGGGCTACGAGCTGGGACTGCAGGCGGCGCTGCAACAAATAGAAACCTCATAATCAATAACTGAGAGAAGCCACTATGGACATTCGCAAAGTAAAAAAGCTGATCGAATTGCTTGAAGAGTCAAATATTGACGAGATCGAGATCAAGGAAGGCGAAGAATCCGTTCGCATCAGTCGCAATGGTAGCGGCCAGCAGATGATGGTTCCACCTCCCGGCTACGCACCCTATGGAGCGCCCATGGCAGCGCCCCCTATGGCTGTGGCGCCAGTTGCAGAAGCCCCAGCACAAGCTGCAGCGCCAGTGACCGCCGGCCACACGGTAACTTCACCCATGGTGGGCACCTTCTATGCTTCTGCGTCACCGACATCACCTCCCTTTGTTGCAGTCGGCCAGACAGTCAAAGTCGGTGATGTGTTATGCATCGTCGAAGCGATGAAAATGATGAATCAGATAGAAGCCGACAAGGCGGGTACAGTAGAGGCCATTTTGGCAGAGAACGGCGAGCCGGTTGAATTCGACCAACCGCTGGTATCCATCGTTTAAACCGCGTCTCACAAATACCGCAAGTAGAGGAAAATGCCATGCCCATGTTAGAAAAGGTGCTGATCGCCAATCGAGGCGAAATCGCCCTGCGAATATTACGGGCCTGCAAGGAATTGGGCATAGGCACTGTTGCAGTGCACTCCACCGCCGATAGCGAGCTTATGCACGTAAGATTGGCTGATGAGTCAGTGTGCATAGGACCGGCGCCCTCAACTGAAAGCTACCTCAATGTTCCAGCAATCATAAGCGCTGCCGAAGTCACCAATGCCAGCGCTATCCACCCCGGCTACGGCTTTTTGGCTGAGAACGCAGACTTCGCCGATCAGGTTGAAAAAAGCGGCTTCGTTTTTATTGGCCCTACCGCCGACACCATACGCTTGATGGGCGACAAGGTTTCCGCCATCGAGGCAATGAAGCAATCTGGCGTACCAACAGTACCGGGTTCCGACGGCGCACTCACCGACGATGCTGAACGCACCCTGGAAGTTGCGCGCAGGATAGGCTTTCCAGTGATCGTCAAAGCCGCTGCCGGTGGCGGCGGGCGTGGTATGCGAGTTGTGCACAACGAAGCAGCCCTCATCAACTCGGTGCAGGTTACCCAGGCCGAGGCTGCCGCAGCATTTGGTTCCGATGTTGTCTATCTGGAAAAATTCCTGCAAAAACCTCGTCACGTTGAAGTTCAGGTGATAGCCGATGGTCAGGGTAACGCCATCCATCTCGGCGACCGGGACTGCTCGCTGCAAAGGCGTCATCAGAAGGTGCTGGAGGAGGCTCCCGCCCCGGATATCGGCGATGATTTGCGCCAGCAGGTTGCCGAGGCCTGTGTTAATGCTTGTGTCGAGATTGGCTATCGCGGCGCCGGAACTTTTGAATTCTTATATGAAGACGGTGGCTTTTATTTTATCGAGATGAACACCCGGGTGCAGGTTGAGCACCCGGTTACTGAGATGATCACCGGTATCGATATCGTTAGAGAGCAACTACTCATTGCCAGCGGCATGCCGCTGTCGGTCAAACAGGAAGATGTTCGTTTCCGCGGCCACTCCTTTGAATGCCGGATCAATGCTGAGGATCCGAAGAATTTCCTGCCCTCTCCAGGCAAAGTTACCACCTTTCACGCACCTGGCGGCCCCGGGGTTCGCGTCGACTCGCATCTCTACGATGGTTATACCGTGCCACCTTTCTACGACTCGTTAATCGCCAAGATAATCAGCTTCGGCGAGACCCGCGAGGTCGCTCTTGCTCGCATGCGGCAGGCACTGGACGAGTTGGTAATCGAGGGTATACGCACCAATACCCCGCTACACCGGGACCTGGTCCGCGACCGCTCATTCCAGGACGGTGGCGTAAGCATCCACTACCTGGAAAGCAAGCTGGAAGACTCGCGGTAGATTGATTCAATGACCTGGCTGCAACTGCGACTGGATACTGATCCCGCCGCTGTCGAATCATTGGAAGATCTGATGCTTGCCACCGGAGCCGTTTCGGTCACGCTGGAAGATAATGCCGACGACCCGGTGCTTGAACCCGGAGTTGGCGAGACCCCTCTGTGGCGTCACACCCGACTCACCGGCCTGTACAGCGCCGATGCCGATATGCAAGCGGTACTCAGTCAATTTCCATCCGAACAACTGGCCACAGGTAATCACCGCGTCGAGATCCTGGAGGACAAAGACTGGGAGCGCGAGTGGATGCAGCACTATCGACCTATGCAATTCGGCCGACGCCTTTGGGTCTGTCCCAGTTGGATGGCGCCGCCCGAGCCCGATGCTATCAATCTACTTCTGGACCCCGGGCTGGCCTTTGGCACTGGCACCCATCCCACAACTGCGCTGTGCCTCACAGCCCTGGAAAGTCTTTCCTTACAGGATGCAGTGGTAGTGGACTATGGCTGCGGCTCAGGCATTCTCGCTGTTGCAAGTAGAAAGCTGGGCGCAAGTGAAGTGCTGGGCGTGGATAACGATCCCCAGGCTCTCGCTGCCACTATCGAAAATGCCAGACGAAATGACGTGCCACACGATGCTATCACCGTCGCCCTGCCTGGGGCATACGATCAAGCTTACTGGTCTCAGCGCGCCGACCTGGTTGTTGCCAATATCCTCGCCGGGCCGCTGATTGAATTATCGGAGACTTTGCTCGACCTGCTGAAACCCGAAGGTACCTTGCTGCTGTCGGGGTTGCTGGCCAATCAGGCCGAGGTGATTTGCGAGCACTACCGAACCACAGTACCCATAACCGTTACCGGCGTTGACGAGGGCTGGGTTTGCCTTTCCGGTGTGCGACCTGCACAGGAATAAGCGAGCGGCAGGCTGAGCTAATTGACCAGCTTCAGAATTGACGGTTTTTTATCCAATATTTCTTTTACCGCGCACAGTCGTCGAGTATCATAGCGCCTCTTTTTTGGGGCAGTTTTACCGACATCCTGTAATGCTAAACATCGGACCTTACACCTTGCAAAATCGCGTCGCGCTAGCCCCCATGGCCGGTGTTACCGATTTGCCGTTTCGTCGCCTGTGCGCTGAACAGGGTGCGGGTCTTGTGGTGTCTGAAATGATCAGCAGCAAGCCTGAGTTACGCGATTCACGCAAGACTCTGCTGCGCAGCCAGCACGACCACGAAGCAGAGCCGCGCTCGATTCAAATCGCCGGCAATGACCCCCTGCAAATGGCGCAGGCCGCACTCTACAACGTAGCTCAAGGCGCCCAGATCATTGACATTAATATGGGCTGCCCGGCGAAAAAGGTTTGCCGAAAAGCCGCGGGATCTGCGCTGCTAGCCGACGAATCACTGGTGGCCAGCATATTGTCTACGGTGGTTGCTGCGGTCGATGTTCCGGTCACCCTGAAAATCCGTACCGGCAGTGCACCAGACACCCGCAACGGCGTGACCATCGCCCGTATCGCACAAGACGCCGGCATCGCTGCCCTGGCGGTCCACGGCCGCACCAGAGCCTGCGCCTTTAAGGGGCCAGTAGAGTACGACACCATCGCCGAGATTGTTGCCGCCACCGAGATTCCCGTATTTGCCAACGGTGATATAGACAGCCCGGAGAAGGCCTTTGACGTGCTTGCACACACTGGCGCCGCTGGCGTAATGATTGGCAGAGCGGCCCAGGGCCGACCCTGGTTATGCGGCCAAATTGCAACCTACCTGGCAAGCGGCAAGACACCGCCGGCGCCTGATTTTCGCCAGCAATTAAGCATTATTGAAGGACATCTGCGGGCACTACATGTGTTCTACGGTGAATTTATGGGTGTACGCATCGCCCGCAAGCATATCGGCTGGTATCTGCAGCGACACCCGGGGCTCGCCACTGTGCGTAAGACTTTCAATTCCCTGGAATCATCCGCAGACCAGTTAAAACTTATAAATCATATTTCCCATTCTCAATTTGAAGAGGCACTAGCAGCATGACAAGGGCTGAACCCTTACCACCCCAGGTGGCCAGTAACGACGAAAGCATTTTTGACAACAGCGATTCAATCAACGAACAGCCCAGCCACCTGCGCGACGCAGTGACCACCGCGGTGCGTAATTACCTGCAGGAACTGGACGGTCAAATGACCACTGATTTTTACCAAATGGTGCTGGCTGAAATCGAAGCGCCCCTGCTGACTGAAATAATGACGCACACCCGCAATAACCAGACCAAGGCTTCAATTATGCTGGGGCTCAATCGCGGCACCCTGCGCAAAAAGTTAAAGCAGTACGATATTATTTCCAGCAATAGTGGCGAGGAATAGACCGACACTATGAGCGACATCGATCTGCTTCCCGTTAAGCGCGCGCTAATTAGCGTTTCCGATAAATCAGGTATTGTTGAGTTTGCCAGCGCTCTACGCGACGCAGGCGTTGAGCTGCTTTCTACCGGCGGCACCTATCGCCTGCTACAGGAAAACGGCCTACAGGTAACCGAGGTGTCAGAGCACACTGGCTTCCCTGAGATGATGGACGGCCGTGTCAAAACACTGCACCCAAAAATACACGGCGGCATTCTGGCCAGGCGCGGGCAAGACGATGCGGTTATGGCTGAACACGGTATCGATGCCATCGACATGGTGGTGGTTAACCTGTACCCCTTTGAGGCCACTGTCGCCAAACCGGATTGCAGCCTGGAAGACGCTATTGAGAATATCGACATAGGCGGACCCACTATGGTCAGGGCAGCGGCCAAGAACCATCGTTTCGTGAATATCGTGGTCAATGCAGATGACTACGCTGCGATTACTACCGAGATGCAAGCCAATAACGGCGCCACCAGCATGCACACCCGCTTCGACCTGGCAATTAAGGCCTACGAGCACACCGCTGCCTACGATGGTGCCATTGCCAATCACTTTGGCCGACTGGTAAGCCCTGGTTCAGAAAATTTCCCTAGAACCTTCAATACCCAGTTCTTTAAAACGCAGGAAATGCGCTACGGGGAAAACCCCCATCAGCGCGCCGCCTTCTATACAGAGGCCAACCCCAGTGAAGCGGGAATCGCCACCGCAACCCAGTTGCAGGGCAAAGAGTTGTCTTACAACAACGTCGCAGACACCGATGCCGCCCTGGAATGCGTTAAAAACTTTGAGCAACCCGCCTGCGTTATCGTCAAGCACGCCAACCCCTGCGGCGTGGCCGTGGCCGAGAATATCAGCCAGGCCTACGATCTCGCCTTTGCCACCGACCCCGAATCGGCATTTGGCGGCATTATTGCGTTCAACCGTGAACTGGATGCCGCCACAGCCGCTGCAATTTGCGAACGTCAGTTTGTGGAGGTCATCATTGCCCCCGCCGTTAGCGCCGAAGCAGCAGCGGTTGTTGCAGCAAAGAAAAATGTGCGCCTGCTCAGTTGTGGCCAATGGACGACTTCGGGTCCTGCCCTCGATTACAAGCGGGTTAACGGTGGCCTACTGGTACAGGATCGTGATCTTGGCATGGTTAGCAAGGGTGACCTGACCGTGGTCAGCAAGCTACAACCTACCGAGCAGCAGTGGGTGGATCTATTGTTCGCCTGGAAAGTCGCCAAATATGTTAAGTCCAATGCCATCGTCTACGCTAATCAAGGGCAGACAGTGGGCGTCGGTGCCGGTCAGATGAGTCGAATCAATTCTGCCCGCATTGCCGCCATTAAGGCCGAGCATGCAGGACTGCAGGTACGAGGGTCAGTAATGGCTTCCGATGCATTCTTCCCGTTCCGTGATGGCATGGACAGTGCCGGCGAGTCAGGGATTGCCGCAGTCATTCAACCCGGTGGTTCAATTCGCGACGAGGAAGTGATTGCCGCCGCCGACGAGCACAACATGGCCATGGTATTCACCGGTATGCGTCACTTCCGCCACTAAAACAACGAGCGCCGTTACAACTATGAATGTATTGATCATTGGTGGCGGTGGCCGGGAACACGCTTTGGCGTGGAAAGCGGCGCAATCCCCTCTCGCCCAAACCGTCTTCGTAGCCCCGGGTAACGCAGGCACTGCTGGCGAAAACGGCATAAAAAACGTTGTACTGGACGTTATGGATTTTGAAGGCCTGGCGGATTTCGCCGCCGGCAACGACGTAGGACTAACTATCGTCGGACCCGAGGCGCCTTTGGTCGGCGGCATAGTCAATTATTTCGAAGCCAGGCAACTGCGCTGCTTCGGACCCAGTGAAGGCGCCGCCCAACTAGAAGGTTCCAAGGCGTTTACCAAAGATTTTCTGGCACGGCACAATATTCCCAGCGGCACCTACGGCAAATTCACCGAAGTAGAACCAGCGCTAGAGTATTTACGAGCCCAGGGTGCCCCGATTGTCGTTAAAGCAGACGGACTGGCTGCCGGCAAAGGCGTGATTGTCGCTGAGACCTTACAGCAGGCGGAAAGCGCAGTAGTAGATATGCTCTCGGGTAACGCCTTTGGCGAAGCCGGTTGCCGTGTTGTCATCGAGGAATTTCTCGAAGGTGAGGAAGCCAGCTTTATTGTCATGGTAGACGGCGAGCATGTACTGCCAATGGCCACCAGCCAGGACCACAAGCGGATTGGCGAGGGCGATACTGGACCCAACACTGGCGGCATGGGGGCCTATTCACCGGCACCCGTTGTCACCTCAGAAGTTTACCAACGCATTATGCGCGAAGTCATTGAACCCACCGTGCGCGGCATGGCAGCCGAGGGCAATGCCTATACCGGCTTTCTGTATGCTGGCCTGATGATCAGCCCAGACGGTGCGCCCAGCGTCATTGAATACAACTGCCGCTTCGGCGACCCGGAAACACAGCCCATATTAATGCGCCTGCAATCTGACCTGGTCAGCCTTTGTAACGATGCCCTGGATGGCGTGCTGGATACGGTAGGCACCCAGTGGGACGAGCGCTGCGCAATCGGTGTAGTACTGGCCGCAGGTGGTTACCCCGGCGACTACAGCAAGGGTGCGGTTATAGAGGGTTTGGACGCCGTGCAGCCTGACAATATCAAGGTATTCCACGCCGGCACTGCACTTCAGAACGATAACATCGTCACCAATGGCGGCCGGGTTCTGTGTGTCACAGCACTAGGCGACGATATTGCCACCGCACAGAAAGCCAGTTACGCAGCCGCCGAAGCCATCAGTTGGGAAGGCATGACCCTGCGCCGCGATATTGGCTGGCGGGCGATAGCCCGTTATAGTCAGCAAGACTAGATACTTCCTGGAGCACATTGTGGGTCAACGCCGCCTATCATTGATAGATCGCCTCATCGGTGAAACAGACTCCGTGCTGCGCACACTGACCAACCGCGGCAACACCGCTGCCCGAACCTCCCCCAGTGAAGGCCACACCGAGGCGGACCTGAATGAAACCGAGCGCAGGCATGTCGCTGGGCTTATGCGGGTCAATCACACCGGTGAAGTGTGTGCCCAGGCTCTCTATCAAGGTCAGGCCCTGACTGCCAAACTCCCTGATGTGGCCGAAGAAATGCAACAAGCTGCAGCAGAGGAAGTCGATCACCTGGTGTGGTGCGAAGAACGTTTACGGGAACTCGACAGCCGCCCCAGTCTGCTTAACCCCGCGTGGTACGGGGTGTCATTTGCACTGGGCGCAATCGCCGGAGCAATTGGCGACAAAGTGAGTCTTGGCTTTGTAGCAGCCACCGAAGAACGAGTCTGCGACCACCTGAAAGACCATCTCAAGCAATTACCTGATGAAGACCGTAAATCCCGGCTTATTTTGCAACAAATGCTGGAGGATGAAGAGCGTCACGGTGAGAATGCGCTGGAGGCCGGTGGTACCGATTTTCCAGCGCCAGTGAAAGAAGCCATGGCAGCGGTGTCTACAGTAATGACCAAGAGTAGTTACTGGGTTTAATGAGTATCGTCAGAGCCTTCTAAATTGGTTTTCAGCGTACTGGCCGCTCCCTTCCGAGAAAAATGTCTTTCCCGCGCGGCCGCATCCTCACCCCGGCGGCCAGACCGCTGCGGAACTCGACAAATTTTGCTGTGCAAAATTCTGGACTCGATCAGTCCTCGCGGAGAGCCTCTGGCCGCCGGGGTGAGGATAAGCAGCGGCCTGATTGCGCGGGAAAGACATTTTTCTCGGAAGGAAGCTCCGTTTGCTACTCCGCTACGAATTCCTGTAACTCATGACTGTGAGTGACTGCTACGCCACCCGCGGCAAGCATAATTGAGGCGGAGCAATATTTTTCAGCCGACAGCTCAACCGCCCGCTTAACCTGATTTTCCTTGAGCCCGACACCCGTAACGACAAAATGCAGGTTGATGCTGGTAAAAACGGCGGGAACTGCATCTGCGCGCTCGGCCTGCAGCTCAACCTGGCAATCGGTCACTTTCTGCCTAGATTTTTTCAACATACTCATTACATCGTAGACCGCACAGCCACCGGTACCCAGCAGTAACATCTCCATAGGCCGAAAACCCATGTTGCGGCCACCCAGATCCTCAGGGCCATCCATCACCACCGAATGCCCACTTCCGGATTCACCAATGAACATGGCGCCATCCGTCCACTTAACTGTTGCTTGCATAACACTTCCTCATAATGATCGGGCCTTTGGGGGCGCAGGATATTAGCACAGCAAGTACGGTTTTACTTAGCCCCCGCGTAGGTTAGAATTCCTGCCTGATATTCTTCCGGCACAGTGAGGGCAAAGGGTGATTAAACCCCAGATCGTCAATGCAATTCCCAACGTAGAGAGTTTTCTACGCCACTGTCAGCGGCAGGAATATAAGTCCAAGAGCGTCATTATGCGCCAGGGTGAAGATAGCAATTCTCTGTACCTTATATTGGATGGCTCGGTTTCCGTGATGGTTGAAGACGAAGCCGACAAAGAACACAAAATGGTGGTGAGCTACCTGAATCCCGGGGATTTTTTTGGTGAGATGGGCTTATTCGGGAAGGAAGAAGAGGAAGTCCGCAGCGCCATGATCGTGGCGAAGACTCAATGTGAGGTCGCTGAAATTTCCTACGAGCGCTTCCATCAGGTCCGCGCCCAGTTACCGGACATTCTGTTCGCCATTGCCCAACAAATGGGCGTACGGCTGCGTCAGACTACCCGCAAACTCAAAGACCTCGCCTTTGTAGATGTCTCAGGCAGGATCGCACAGACCCTACTGGACCTTTGTAAAGAACCCGATGCCATGACTCACCCCGACGGCATGCAAATAAAAATTACCCGTCAGGAACTGGGCAAGATCGTGGGCTGCTCCCGCGAGATGGCTGGCAGAGTCCTGAAGACGCTGGAGCAGGATGGCCTGGTATCAGTGGCGGGTAAAACTATGGTGGTGTTTGGAACCCGATGAGTACTCCTTCGATTACGCCCGACGAGGCGATGGCACTGGCTAAAGAGCATACCAGCCGAGGCAATACAGCTGCAGCAGTGGGCATATACAAGAATATTCTTGCCACCTCACCACAGCACAAGAAGGCCCGCAAGGCTCTCAACGCGTTGCAGCGACCAGAGCGTAAAGATTCTGCCGGTGCGCTGCAGTCCGACATGGCGTCGGTTATGACTCTGTACAATGCGGGTAAGCTGGACCAGGCCCTGACCCAGGTAAAACGGCTCTGTAAAATTCATGAAGATGAGCCCATGCCGCTCAATGTGATGGGCGTAATTCTGTACGCGCAGGGTCAACCTGCCGCTGCCGTGGAATATTACAAAAAGGCTCTGATTATGGCGCCAGAGTATCCGGACGCCCTCAATAATCTGGGTTCTGCGCTGGATACCCTGAAACAGCACGATGACGCGATACTCTGCTACCAGAAACTACTTCAAATCGATCCCAATTATGCGGATGCGCACTACAACATGGGGAATGCATTAGTAAACAAAGGTGAGTATGAACTTGCCGTAAAACACTACGACCGCGCTATTGAGATTTTTCCCGCAGTGCCGCGAATTCACATCCGTTTAGGGCTAGTTCTGGCGGGTATGAACCAATTAAATGCGGCCATGACATCATTGCAAAATGCGCTGGCGTTGGAGCCCAATCGCGTGGACGCCCACGAATATATGGGTGATATATTGGTCAACCAGAATATGCTGTCTTCCGCCGTATCCTGGTATAAGGATACCGCTAAACTGAGCCCGGGATACGCACAGGTTCAGTTCAAACTGGGTGCTGTTTTGCGGGATTTGGACAAGCCCGAAGAAGCAAAAGCTGCGCTTGAACGCTGCCTCTCACTGCAGCCAGGCTATCCTCGCGCTCAAGAGTTACTAAGCTCTATCGTGTAGGTTCCAAGACGCCCAGAGTCCGGCTACTCGAACAAAACCCTTAATTTCTCACCCGGATCTTCAGCCCGCATAAACGCTTCGCCTATTAGAAAGGCGTGCACGTCCCGCTCACGCATCGCGGAAATATCATCCTGCGTGTGAATACCGCTTTCGGTAACTACCACCCGGTCCGCCGGAACATAAGGCAGTAGGCGAAGCGTGGTATCAAGAGAGGTTTCGAAGGTATGAAGATTACGATTATTAATCCCGATTAGTGGTGTAGTGAGTTCCAGCGCGCGCTCCAGCTCTGCCCGATCATGAACTTCTACCAAAACATCCACCCCCACCTCCGCAGCAGTGGCGGCCAACTCATGCAGCTGCGTATCGGACAACACCGCTGCAATCAATAGAATGGCATCGGCGCCCATCGCTCTGGCCTCAATCACCTGATAGGGGTCGACCGTAAAATCCTTGCGCAGTACTGGCAAAGAGCAGGCGGCACGGGCGCTACGCAGGTAGTCATCGCAGCCCTGAAAGAAGTCGACGTCAGTGAGAACGGACAAGCACGTGGCACCACCACGCTGATAGCTGGCAGCAATCTGCTGCGGATTGAAGTTCTCGCGGATAACGCCCTTGCTGGGGGACGCTTTTTTAACCTCGGCAATGACCGCAGGCTGGTCATTTTTAACACGGGCCAACATCGCATTGGCAAAACCCCTGGCAGGGGATTGCTCCATGACGCTCGCTTCCAGTGTCGCAAGTCCGACCTCCAGCTTGCGCGCTGCAACTTCTTCAATCTTGCGCTCAACAATTTTGTCCAGAATAGTCCCGGATCCAACAAATTCCACGCTAACTCTCCTGGGTGTTCATTAACTGGGTAAAGTTTACAAAAGCCTTCAGTTTTTCTTCGGCCTGACCCGAGTCCAGCAGATCGTCGGCCATCGCCACACCTTCGGCCAAGGTGGACGCAACGCCAGAAACATAGATCGTGGCACCGGCGTTCAGGGTAATAATGGCCGCCGCTTTTTTGGCCGCGGGATCGTCCGAGCCAGACAGGGCGCCCCGAATCAGTGCCGCCGAAGCCTCAGCGCTGTCCACACTCAGACCATCGAGAGACTGGACGGCCATACCGAAATCCTTGGGGGAAATACGGTAGGTAGTGATTTCACCATTGCACAGTTCAGCGACCTGAGTGCCGCCGGCTATCGATATTTCATCCAGTCCCTCATCGCCATGAACCACCATCGCATGCTCACTGCCCAGGGCTTGAAGGACATGCGCAAGCGGCTCGACCAGATCGGCTGAAAATACGCCCAGCACCTGTCGTTTTACTTTCGCCGGGTTGGTCAGGGGCCCAAGAATATTAAACAGGGTTCGCATCCCTAATTCGCGGCGCGGGCCAATAGCGTGACGCATGGCGCTATGGTGAGCGGGTGCAAACATAAAACCCATACCCACTTCGTTGATTGCTCTTGCGACCTGTTCAGGACTTAGATCCAAAGGGACGCCCAGGGTCTCGAGAACATCTGAGCTTCCGCTGGTACTGGATACGGAGCGATTGCCATGCTTGGCAACTCTGGCACCGGCCGCTGCGACCACAAAGGTGGAAGCGGTAGAGACGTTAAACAGATTAGCGCCGTCACCGCCCGTGCCAACCAGATCCACCAAATTATCCTGTGCTACTTCCACCGGTGTGGCTAGGTCGCGCATCACTGCGGCGGCGCCGGCGATTTCTTCTATCGACTCACCCTTGCTCCGTAAGCCCACCAACAGCCCGCCAATCTGGGCGTCTGTGGCTTCGCCAGTCATCACTTGAGTCATCACCGCGGCCATATCCTCACGGCTGAGGTCGTTGCCGCCAACCAGATGCGCTAAAGCCTGCTGAATATCCATGGTCCGCTCCTACTGCTCCAAAAAATTGCGCAACAAATCGTGCCCGTGGGCGGTGAGTATCGATTCCGGGTGAAACTGCACCCCTTCGATTGCTAACTCCCGATGCCTCAAGCCCATTATTTCATCCATCTCACCCGTTTCCGTTTCAGTCCAGGCGGTGATTTCCAGACAGTCCGGCAGACTTTCTCGTTCCACCACCAGACTGTGATACCGGGTTGCCTCAAAGGGCTCGCTCAAACCTTTGAATACACCTTTGTCCAAATGATGAATGGGCGAGGTCTTGCCATGCATGACCTTACGCGCCCTGACCACTACGCCGCCGAACACCTGGCCAATGCTCTGGTGGCCCAGACAAATCCCCAACAGCGGGAGCTTGCCCGCGTAGGCCTCAATCACCGCCATGGAAATGCCCGCCTCATTGGGAGTGCAGGGTCCTGGTGATATAACGATCCGCTCGGGGCCCAGTGATTCAATCTCTGCCACGGTAATCTCGTCGTTACGCACAACCTGTACTTCGGCACCTAACTCAGCGAGATATTGCACCACGTTATAGGTAAACGAGTCGTAATTATCGATCATTAGCAGCATGACTATTCCTCCCCCGCCAACACCATAGACGCCGCCCGGAACATCACCCGTGCTTTGTTGTGAGTCTCTTTCCACTCCAGTGCCGGCACGGAATCGGCGACGACTCCACCACCGGCCTGTATGTAGAGTGTATCGTCCTTGATAACTGCAGTACGAATCGCTATTGCGGTGTCCATATCACCAGCCCAGGAAATATAACCTACCGCCCCGCCATAGACACCGCGCTTGACCGGTTCCAATTCATCGATGATTTGCATGGCACGGATTTTTGGTGCGCCAGACAGAGTGCCTGCAGGCAGCGTGGCTTTTAATACATCAAAGGCCGAGCGGCCCGACTTCAGCTCACCCGTCACATTAGAGACGATGTGCATCACGTGTGAGTAGCGCTCTACGACCATCTTGTCGGTGAGTTCAACGGTCCCTGTTTTGGCAATTCGACCCACATCGTTACGCCCCAGATCAATCAGCATAAGGTGCTCGGCGATCTCCTTGGGGTCAGATAGTAGCTCGCGTTCCATGGCTTCATCTTCTTCCTCAGTATGCCCCCGTCGGCGAGTACCCGCGATCGGCCGCAGGGTGACAACGCCCTGTTCCAGACGCGCCAATATCTCTGGCGAGGAACCTACGATGTGGAAATCTTCGAGATCGAGATAAAACATGTAAGGCGAAGGATTGAGATTACGCAGGGCGCGGTACAAATTCAGCGGAGGTGCCGCAAAGGGAATACTCATACGCTGAGACGGCACTACTTGCATTACATCTCCGGCCAGCACGTACTCTTTGACCTTATTCACTGACGCTTCATAGTCTTCGCGGGTGAAATCTGATTCTGCGAGAGATTCCAATTCAGCGCGGTCCGCAGCGTCGAGGATAACTGGAGGTAGCGGCTCGACCTGTCTAGACAAACGGCCTGCCAGGGTTTGCAGACGATCTTCGGCGCAACGCAACGCATCATCCTGCCCGGGATCAGCATTTACAATGAGACGAATAGTGCCCGCAAGATTATCGAAAACCAGAACCTCTTCTGACACCATCAATAATATATCGGGCGTGCCCAGTCGATCCGGCGGCGCTGAATCCCGCAGCCGCGGCTCGACATAACGCACGGTGTCATAGCCAAAGTAACCGACCAGGCCACCGTGAAATACCGGCAAATCCGGCTGTGGCGCCGTGTTGTATCGCTGGCCGAACGCTTCTGCATAGGCCAGGGGATCTTCCACTTCTTCACTGACGGCCAATTCGCCATCCACCCAGGTTTCCGCACGATGGCCAAAGACTTTCAGCAGAGTGCGGCAGGGCAGGCCAATTATCGAGTAACGGCCCCACTTTTCGCCGCCATGAACGGATTCAAACAAGTAGGTGTAAGCGCCTTCTGCGACTTTTCGATAGGCGCTGAGCGGGGTTTCGAGATCGGCCAGCACTTCGATGCTGACGGGGATGCGGTTATAGTCCTGCGCTGCAAGAGCAGCAAAGTCCTCGGGAGTCATGGGGTGTCCTCGGAGAATGGATGAGCGTAAAAAAAGGTCGCGACGTAGCTCTGGCTACCATCGCCAACAAGTGACCTCACGCATCGACAATGCTTCGATGCTGTTACGCTTTGCTGCAGACACAGCGAACTCCGGAATTTCTGAAGAGGCTATTGTACATCTCGGTTGGGGATTGGCAAATTTTTGGGGTTTTGGGGTATCTACTTGGGTCGCCCGTCAGCTCCGGAATTACCTGTCTCGCTTATGATGGGGCATGCGCTCTGCAGGTAATTCCGGAGCTGACGGGCTGAACGCGCAGAAACTGGAAAACTGAGGCGGTCTATGGCCCAGGGCTTTTGAACATTGCAGAATCAAACAGTAAAAATATGCCACTGGTAGAGTTCGAGAGGGCGGACACCTTACAGGCGCATGCACCATCCTAAGCCAGTCAGGTGTCCGCCCTCTCGAACGTCACGCCACCGTACAGTCTAAAATGCTCACCAAACGCCTAAACCGAAGCCAACTCGGCCCGCATTTCAGAAATGACCGCAGCGTAATCTGGCGCATTAAAAATTGCTGAGCCAGCGACAAAGGTATCCGCACCGGCAGCCGCAATCTCAGCGATATTCTTTGCGGTGACGCCGCCATCGACCTCCAGCCTGATATCCAATCCGGATTCGTCAATTAATGCCCGCGCCTGGCGGAGTTTATCGAGAGTGCCGGGTATAAAAGACTGGCCGCCAAATCCTGGATTTACTGACATCAGCAATATCATGTCGACCTTATCCATCACATATTGCAGCACGTCCAGCCCCATGTGGGGGTTGAACACCAGGCCGGATTTACAGCCTGCATCGCGGATCATCTGCAGTGAGCGGTCTACGTGGGTGGAGGCATCGGGGTGGAAGGTGATGTAACTAGCCCCGACATCGGCAAAGTCACCGATAAGCTGGTCTACCGGGCTGACCATCAGGTGCACATCAATATCCGCGGTGACTCCATGCGATCGCAGGGCCTTGCAGACCATGGGGCCTATAGTGAGATTGGGCACATAGTGATTGTCCATGACATCGAAATGCACGACGTCTGCGCCGGCTGCCAGTACGGCATCAACTTCTTCGCCAAGGCGGGCAAAGTCGGCGGAAAGAATGGATGGGGCTATGAGGAAGTCGCGCATTTTATGCTCCGTGATCGCTGCTGGCCGGTATTCTAGCGGTTACGCGAGGTTTGTTCACGGCCTTGCGGAATAATTGTGTGATTCTAATCAGGTGGCTACCAATCTCGAGCGGAAATATCGGAGACTAGCTATTGCTGTGTCGCGCATTCAAGGTAGCAAGTCGTTCGGGCGTGCCGACATCCTCCCACTCGCCACTGTAAAATTCACCGGCCAACGTTTGTCGTTCTATCGCCGCCAATAGTAATGGCAAAAGTGGCGCCCGGCCTGGCTGGGTGTCGGCAAATAATTTGGGGCTAAACAGGCCAATACCTGCGTAGGTAAATCCGATTTCGCCCGCTGCTAGTTTCAGCACCTTGCTATCAGCCAGGGAAAAATCACCTTGCGGATGCTGGGTGGGATTCGCTATCAGAACCAGTTTGGCTTCATCCTCCGCTGGCAGCCCTTGAGTTATCAGCGTTTCAAACGGATAGTCAGTCCAGATATCGCCGTTGACCAACAGGAACAGTTCCTGCCCCAGCAGCGGCAGGGCTTTGACGATCCCGCCTGCGGTCTCCAGCGGCTCTTCCTCTTGGGAAAAGGAAAGGGTGACTCCCCAGCGCTCACCATCCTGGCAGTAGTCAATAATTTGTTGGCCCAGGTGCGCTACATTGATAACAATACGGGTTACCCCGGCGGCCGCCAATCGGCGGATGTGGTGTTCAATCAGTGGTATACCCGCCACGGTGAGAAGGGGTTTGGGGGTATGTTCGGTCAAAGGCAGCATGCGCTTGCCAAAGCCCGCGGCCAAAATCATCGCTCTCACAGTGATTTGCCCCAGGATTGCAGCGAGATCAGGGGCATCAGCTTGCCCTCAAACCAGTCTTTGAATTCGGCGACAGCAGGCTGGGACTCGGCGTAAAGGTTCAGGGTTTCCTGCACGTACTTAACCACCATGGGCAAGTCATCTAGGTAAGACGCTTTATCATCCCGCAGATAGAGTCGGGCAAAGGTGCCCAACACCTTAATATGCCGTTGCAGGCCCATTAAATCGAACCAGCGCAGAAAGTCCTGGTCTGCCATTGGAGAGATCACCTGACTGGCTACTAACTCATCTCGGTATGCCAAGGCCCAAAGACACACCTGGGATCGCGGCCAGCGGATGTAACAGTCCTTAAGCAGCGAAGCCAAGTCATAGGTGACGGGGCCATAGACCGCATCCTGGAAATCAATGACCGCCAGATCCCCCTGCCCCACCAACATCAAGTTTCGACTGTGGAAGTCGCGGTGGACAAAACCCTGGGGTTGATCCAGTGCGTTTTCAATCAGCAAACCGGCGAACTTTTCTATCAGAACAAGCTCAGTGTCATCACACTGATACGCCAACAAAGCGGAGACAAACCACTCTGGAAAGCGACTCAGCTCCTCGGTCAATAGGGCGCGATCATATCTTGGTAGAAGATCAGACTCGGCCTGGATGGCTCGAAACCCCCTAAGTATCTGGAAACAGGTTCTGTAGTAGCCGTCGACACTGGTCTCACCCAGCTCGGGTAGTAGCACCCGATCACCAAGATCCTCCAGCAGCATGTAGCCCCGCTCCAGATCCATTGCCAGCATTGCCGGCACTCTTATCTGAGCACCCTGCAGAAGTTGATGAATACGCGAGAACTCGGTATTTTTTTCAGTGTTGGGCGGTGCATCCACCACCACATAACTACCCTTGGGGGTCTCCAGCCGAAAATAGCGTCGGTTACTGGCATCACCGGCGATAATCTCAAGCGCAGCCGTTGGCGCCTCACCAACAAGGCCCAGCGCTTCCTGCGCCCAAGGTTTTAGATCAGCAGGTATTGGCCTAGCTAGCAAAAAGTTGCCTCATTCAAATTTTCTCGGACAATGCTCAAGGGATGCATTATTATCCGCATCACCCTAAAAGAATACCTCTGCACTCGATGACACCAGCTTTTTTAAGACTTTTTTGCCTCAGGCAACTATTTCAGTGTGCCGTGCTGGCGGCAGCAGCACTGTTCCTTGTCATCGCCCCCGCGGGCGCCCAGACAAACTCCGAAGAAGATCTTGATTGGGTAAAAATTCGAGACGTACCTGAGGATCTACAAAACCGCCTGTGCGTCAATTGCGGCGGACGTTACATTGACCCACTGGCAGGCAGCGAAAATGGAACCCCACCCGAAGAATCAGACATTCAGGCCACAGCTACCAGCACGGAAATGCAGGGCGATATTGTAAATTTAAAAGGCGGCGTGGAAGTCACTCAGGGCTATAGGCAATTGCGAGGCGACGAGGCAACACTCAATCGTAGCACCCGGGCGGGCACCCTCACCGGCAATATCGAGTTACGCGAGCCCGGCGTATTATTGAAAGGCGACGAAGTCCAATTTCAGTCTGCTACCGATGAGGCCAGCCTTAAAAATAGCGCGTTCATTCTGCATAAGCAGCACATTCGTGGCACCGCAGGTGAACTCAGTCGCGATGAACTGGGCTTGATTCACCTTCATCAGGGCAAGCTCACTTTTTGCGCACCCGGCGATCACGATTGGGAGATACGCGCAGAGGAAATGGAGCTGGATGTCGAAGAAGGGGTAGGTGTAGCGCGCGGGGCGAGTCTGGCTATTGGTGGAGTGCCGGTGCTTTACACGCCCTGGCTGCGTTTCCCGCTGGACGACCGCAGGCGTACCGGCTTTTTGTGGCCTGACATTGGCAGCGATACTCGCGGCGGTCTGGACGTTTCCGCGCCCGTCTATTTCAATTTGGGGGACAACTACGACGCCCTCTACACCCCCCGCTATATTCAGGAACGCGGGCTAAATCACGATATTGATCTGAGGTATCTCAGCCCACGCATAGGCTATTGGTCGGTGGGCGGCGCCTTTATGGACAATGACGACCGTTACGAGGATGAACTTCCCGAAGAGCGTAATCATGATCGCTGGTTGGCCACGATCCAGCACAACGCCCTCTTTGAGCAGCGCTGGCGCACCCAGGTTGACTACAGTAAGGCCAGCGACGCCGACTACCTCAAGGATCTGGACTCTTCCAGCCTGAATGCAAAGCGCCAGAGCAACCTGCTGCAGCTGGGCTCCGTGGACTATCTAGGTGACAAATGGCTGATAGACCTTGATGTGCAACAGTTTCAATCCCTGGCCGACGATATTAACGACGACTACAAAAAGTTACCTCAGCTGACAGCTGCGTATCGGGGAGACCGCCAACCCTTTGATTTCGACCCGATTGTAGTGGCGCAATACTCCGACTTCGACTCCGACGATGATCGCGTAACCGGCCAGCGCGCCTACGCTGAGGTCGGCACCACCTACCCTATGCTCTGGCAGCAGGGGTTTCTGACGCCTACCGCGAAATATCGGTATCTGGAATATGACCTGAACGAAAGCTTATTGTTTGAGGACCAAACACCCTCCACCGGCGCTGCACTTGCCAGCCTGGACGGCGGTCTGTTTTTCGAAAGGCAAACGCAGATTGCCGGGCGTGGCCTGTTACAGACCCTTGAACCGCGGGTGTACTACCTGTACAGCAAGTTTGAAGATCAGTCTGATCAACCGGATTTCGACAGTGCCGAGCTGACCTTCAGCTACAACCAACTGTTCCGGGAAACACGATTCTCGGGCAAAGACCGTATAGATGATGCCAACCAGCTCTCACTCGGCCTGACCACACGTTTTATCAGTGAAGAGACCGGCCTGGAGAAGTTCAACGCCAGCATCGGCCAGATCTTTTATTTCGACGATCGCCAGGTGAGGCTTTCAGCCTTGTCACCGCCGCTGGAGCAGTCCGGCTCGGAGATGGCAGGGGAATTAAACTTCTACCCCAACGAACGATTGAGCCTGCGCAGCAACCTGCAGTACGACCCCTACTCCGGCAGCATGGTGTCCGGCAACTTTCAGATCAACTATGAACCCGGTGAAGGCAGCGTTTACAACGTCGGTTACACCTTCCGCCGCTCTCCTATATTTGGTGATCTGCTGCCACCGACTGAACAAGCAAATATCTCGGCCCATATCCCGATCAATCATCGCTGGAGCGTGTTCGCCGCCTTCAACTACAGCGTGGAAGAGCAGGAAAGCGTGGAGGATATGGTCGGTGTTGAATACGACAGTTGCTGCTGGAAATTTCGCCTGCTGCACCTACGGTATTTCGATACCGTACCCGGCCAGGAGCCCAGCTTCGGTATCGCCAACCTCGAACGCGAGAACTCCACCCAGTTTCAGATCGTACTCAAGGGTATGGGCGGCTTCGGCAACCGGGTTGAGGGTTTGATGGAAGACATGATTCGTGGGTTTGAGGACCGCGCCTACTAGCTATGACGCAGTTTACACCCGGGTAACCAGCCTCTACACTGCACGCTTTCTGGTACTCCCCAAGTGAACTAATGTCTGACCAACCAACCATTTCCTACTCTTACCAAATGGGCAGCGAGCCCGAACAGCGCAAGGCGGCTGGATCGAGCCCTGATAGCGAGCTGTACGCCTTCGCCGATTGCGAGATGGTAAACACCGGCAACGGTTCGGTGCTTATAATCCATCGGCACACTGACGCCCAGCTTATTGTCTCGCCAGAGGTGACCACCGCATTGGCCTCATGCGGTGTCTTCCGCACGCTTGCAGAACATGTAGAAGAACTCTGCACCACCATCCCGCAATTGTCGGGGCAACAAGCCAACGTGATCCAGGTACTGGACATGGTCAAGAATGCGGGGCTACTGACCACCGCATCTGCCACCTGCGAGCGCATGTGCCCGCCCGACATACCCGCCGCCGTAGATTTACCTGCCACTCGGGCTTTCATTATCACCTGCGACCGACCGGCGGCCATTGAGCGGTTGCTCACCTCCATGTTGCACGCGGGCAACCTCTCCCGACATGAGCAATTGATACTGATTGACGACTCTCGCGGTACCGATAACGCCGCCAAAAACCGCGAGCTCGTGGAAAACTTCAACCTGACCAGCCCCCGGAATATGCGTTACTTCGGCACCGAAGAACGAGAGCAACTACTGGAGAGCTTGATTGAGCGCTTGCCTGAGCACGAGGCTGGAATTCGATTTCTTATCGATCGCAAGCAATGGACCGGGCACCCAACCTACGGCCTTGCCCGGACGCTGTCGTTACTGTTGTCAGTTAACAAGCGCGCTATTGTTATGGACGATGACGTGGTCTGTGCCGCCGTCAAAGCGCTCTATCCGGAAGATGGCATTACCTTTGCCGCCGGTGCAAGAGAAGCCGAGTTTTACGCGTCCGAGCAGGATTTGATTGCGCAGACAAACCGCGAAGGATTTGACCCCCTCACTGGGCATGCCCAGTCTCTGGGCCTCACTTTGGGCCAGGCTTTGAACCAGTTGGGCACTTTTGAGCTCACGCCCGAGGATTTGCTGCAGTCTAACGTGCTCCAACTCAGCCAATGGCGGAGCACATCCCCTGTATTGATCACCCAGTGCGGCACCGTAGGCGATCCGGGGAGCCCCTCCACCAGCTGGATATACGAGCTGGATTCAAGCTCCGCCCAGCGTGCCCTGGCTGGCCCAGGTGGCCTGGAAGCCGCGCTGACCAATCGTCATTATTGGCTGGGGCGCCCCAGGCCAGGATTCAGCAAGATGGCCGTCATCTCTCAAATTACCGGGCTCGATAATTCGGCACTGCTGCCGCCCTACTTCCCGGTATTCCGTGGCGAGGATTACCTCTTCGGCGCCATGGTGGAATACCTGCATCCACAATCTGTAGTGATGGAGTTCGACTGGAGTGTCCCTCACTTCCCGATTGAACCCCGAACAGGCGACCCGACCGAGCCAGCGAAGAGCGGCAGGGGCTTGTTGAATTGGCCCAAATGCATTACCGATAAGACCAATTACGACCCGCAGGTCTCAGCAGAAGCGAGACTGGATGCACTTACGGCACTCATTCGGCAAACGGCAGAAACAAGTGATAAAGGCCTGATCACCCGTTATCGCAGTGAGATTGCGGAAAACCAGGCCGGTCAGGCCGCCAGGCTAGGTGATTTACTGAAAAGTGAAGCTTCCCGCCCTGAACCCTGGAATGCCTGGCTGCAGCAATCCGCAGAGAACCTGAATCAAGCCCTGAACTCAGTTGCCAAACTGCAGGATTACACCGGCGTAGACCCTGCAACGCCCGATGAGGAAGCACTTAGGCAATTTCGCCAATACGCCAATGGCTTGGCGGATTCTCTAGCAGCATGGCCCGCCATACGCCAAGCCGCAGCAGAGCTGGAAACCTAAAGCAAATAACTGGTTTGCCACGTATAATACCCAGCCTGCACAGGCTCAAACAGAGGAACCATCACATCGTGTTTATCAAGAAATGTCTGCTAGCCGCAGGCCTTGCCACCGCCCTTGTCACTGCCCCGCTGACCTTCGCTATCACCGAAGTACTCGACCAGGTCGTGGCTATTGTCGACGATGACATCATCATGGCCAGTGAGCTGCGCGAGCGCTTGGCCACCGTCACTGAAAGTATGCGAGCCAGAGAGATTGAACCGCCTCCTGAAGATGTGCTTATACGCGAAACTTTGGACCGCCTGATTCTGGAAAGCATTCAGCTGCAAATGGGCGACCACGTTGGGGTGCGTATCCCTGATGCGCAGTTAAATTCAGCGATGCAGCGAATGGCTTCCCAAAACAGAATGACCCTCGATCAATTTCGTATGGCGCTGGACCAGCAGGGCCAATCGTACGCCGTGATGCGCGACCAGATTCGCCGCGAGATGATCATTCAACGGGTACAGGGTGGCAACGTAAACAACCGCATCCAGATTACCGATCAGGAGGTGGAGAACTTCATCGCCACCGAAGAAGGCCAAAAGCTGGTTCAACCCGAGTATCGGATTGTGCAGGCGCTATTGGCGGTGTCTCCCGACGCTCCAGACAACGAAATAGCCGCTGCCGAGGCCTACATCGACCGCATGCTGGCACGTATTCAAGGTGGCGACCCGTTTCAAGAGGTGGTGGCGCAAGCAGATCGCTATCCTCTGAGTGGTGGCGACCTGGGCTGGCGTAAGCTAGACGACCTACCCAGTATATTCACCGACATTGCCCCCACACTGAAACGCGGCGAAACTGGCAAAGTGCGCAGCCCCAGTGGTTTCCACCTGGTGTACATGGTGGAAAATCGCGGCGGCGAGCAAATGGTCAAAGAAACCGAGGTAAGGCACATCCTGGTCAAACCCTCTGAGATCATGACAGAAGCGCAGGCCGAGACACTGGTCACTGAACTGAAACGCCGCGCCGAGGCGGGAGAGGACTTTGCCGAGTTGGCCAAGGAATACTCCGAAGACATCGGTTCAGCGCAGGAAGGCGGCGCTCTGGGCTGGACCACCTCTGGCCAGATGGTCCCCGAATTTGAAAACACCATGGCATCCACCGAAATTGATACCGTGAGCCCCCCCTTCAAAAGCCAATACGGCTGGCATATTCTCGAGGTAACAGACCGCCGCGAGCAGGATATGTCAGAACAGTTGGGACGTAATCAGGCGATGGAGCACTTACACAACCGTAAGTATCAGGAAGAGCTGGATGCCTGGCTGCAGAAGATTCGCGACGAGGCGTTTGTTGACATTAAGTAAGCACCAATGGCAATACCAAGGATAGCGATTACCGCAGGCGAGCCTGCCGGTATCGGGCCAGACATCACTATCATGCTGGCGCAGCAGGAATGGGATGCTGAACTGGTGGTGATTGCAAATCCGCAGATGATGGAAGAGCGCGCTGCACTGATTGGCCTGCCGCTTCAATTACAGGACTTTGACGCTAAAGCCCAACCCGTGCCGCATACACCAGGTCAATTAAAAATACTGCCCGTAGAACTGGCAGACCCAGCAACCCCAGGCACCCTGAACCAAGCCAATGCTCAGTACGTGATCGACACCCTGCAAGCCGCGGTGGATGGATGTCAGGATAATACTTTCCAGGCGATGGTGACGGCCCCGGTACAGAAATCCGTTATCAATGACGCGGGTATCCCCTTCTCCGGGCATACCGAATTTCTGGCTGAAGCCACACAAACGCCAAAAGTCGTGATGTTGCTCGCCACCGATAAACTGCGTGTGGCCCTGGCCACTACTCACCTCCCCCTGTCGGCGGTACCGGCAGCCATTACCGGCGAACTGCTGGAGCAAACTCTGGGCGTGTTAAATACAGACCTGATCGAAAAATTTGGCCTGAGCACACCGCGAATTGCCGTATTGGGCCTGAACCCCCACGCCGGTGAAGGCGGCCACATGGGCCGGGAAGAAATCGACACAATCATTCCGGCCATGGAGCGGATGTGCGCGCGAGGCTTGAACTTACTGGGCCCCCTACCCGCCGATACAGCCTTCAATCCCAAGGTACTCCAAACCTGCGACGCGGTACTGGCCATGTATCACGATCAGGGCCTGCCCGTACTGAAATACGCCGGCTTCGGCAATGCCATTAATATCACCCTGGGGCTGCCAATCATTCGAACATCGGTTGATCACGGGACAGCGCTGGATTTGGCGGGGAGCGGCAAAGTGAATCCGGATAGTCTTATTCGGGCAATTGAGATTGCGATTGAGATGTCCACGATTGAGACCTAGCACCGGAACCTACAGACCCGACATTGACGGCTTACGTGCAGTCGCGGTCACTCTAGTATTGCTATGGCACCTGGATGTCGAATGGTTGACCGGCGGGTTTGTCGGCGTAGACGTATTTTTTGTCATCAGCGGCTATTTGATCACCGGCCTGATCATCAACGAAATTAACAACACCGGCGGCTTCAGCCTCTCGGGATTTTACCTGCGCCGTCTAAGGCGCCTATACCCCGCTCTACTTGCCACTCTAGGAGTGTCTTTTGTAGCGGGTGTAATACTCCTCTCGCCTAGTGACTTGCAGCGCTTCAGTGGTGCTTTGCTAGCCGCAGTATTCAGTCTTTCCAATTTCTACTTCTGGCGAGAGTCCGGTTATTTCGACCTGTCGGCAGACGCAAAACCTCTACTTCATACCTGGTCTTTGGGCGTTGAAGAACAATTCTACCTGCTATGGCCCTGGCTGTTGCTCTTACTGGCACTCCCCAAGCCTAAGTGGGCAACCCCAATTGGCCTGCTAGCCATTGGTTCCGCCAGCCTTTTCGCCATACAGTATGTCTCACCGGAAGCGGCATTCTTTCTTACGCCGTTTCGCGCCTTCGAGTTTGTTATTGGAGGTCTACTCGTTTGGGTACCCCGTGCGGGCAACAAGCTAAAACCTGCCACCGAGTTAACACTACTACTGGGAATCACCATGATTCTAGTGGCTGCGTCCCGTTTCAATGGCAATACCAACTTCCCGGGTATTAACGCCCTACTCCCCTGTTTAGGCGCTGCCTTGGTCATTTGGGCAGGCAACCCATCCTATTTGGGGCGAATACTCAGCAACAGACTGTTCGTTGCAATAGGTGTCATAAGCTATTCCATGTACCTGATTCACTGGCCACTCATCACGTTCTGGAAGTACTACACCCTTGCCGAACTAACGGTGACGAATAAGGTAGCACTGGCCGTTGGCACAATCGCATTGGCGGTGGCCAGCTATCGCTGGATTGAAATTCCGTTCCGTCAGCAAACTAAAGGCACGGGATCAAACTCGCGCTTTCTACTGGCAATCGTCATTGCCAGCGTAGCTATTTTCATACCGGCTAGTCACGCCTGGAAAAACGGCGGTTGGACCTGGCGGCTACCTGCAGAGTTACATGAAAGCGTGGAAGACATGCTAGCCCGACGGACCGAGTATTGGGGAGACTGGAAGGTAGGGGTGGAAAGTGTCGATGATTTCTCGCCTGAACGCCTCTCTGTTCTCGTTATAGGCGATTCACTGGCTCTTGACGTCGCCAACATGCTGGTAGATCAACCGGGCATCGAGGTTCACTACAAGGTGACGAGCTATAAGTGTGAAAGTTTCACTCGGCCAAGAGATAGGCAAGATACCGCTCTGAAAACCGCTTGTGCCCAAAACGTCAATCGGTTCCAAAATGCCTATCCGACCGTTGACCTTATTGTATTGGCCGATCAATTTTCGACCTGGGCGCCTGACTTGGAAATAATACGTAACATCAATATTCTAAAGGATCATGGTTACCCCGGCCCGCTAGTGATTTATGGTGAAAGGCCGATATACAAAGAACTGCCTGCAAACTTGATACTCAAGCACGGCAGAATTCAAAGCGCGGGTAAATTCACCAGCGACTATATGCTGCACACGGTAGCTGAAATGCGTCAAGCGATGGGCAGGGCAAGATCATATTATGAGGGCAAAGGCGTCGCATACTACACACCCATCGACACGCTGTGCCAGAAAGCGGATTGGTGTGAAATACTGACTCCAGAAAATAAAGTTATCTATTTTGATACAAAGCACTTCACACTGGATGGAGTAAATTTTCTAGCGCCAGATTTTCTGGCGTATCTAGCCGAATTGGTGGTCAGAGATCAAAATGCACAATGAAGGTAAATAAGTTAGATCTCGAATCAGGTTGATTCATCCAATGACGGTTAATACCAAGTCAGATAACATAGGCGCATGAGAGCGACTACGACAGAGGCTTCGCCAATAGTAGCGAGTGCGCCGCCAAAAAATGTTTGGTGGATAACACTCAAGCACGCTGTGATCGCTCTGGCTATCAGCGCATTGATGCTAGTTGCCATATACACCATTTGGTTTTTCGACTTTCACCCGGAATTCGAAAGCTTCAGGCACTCTAGCGCCACAGCAGTGACGATTTCGGGGAAGCGCTTTCGGCCAGTTATGACGGGCGGGGGTGGAATTACGGGTGACTCGGCAGTCATCACCGAGTTTGTCGACGGGCAGGCTATCGTAGCGTTAAGGAGGCGTTTCGACGCTGGAGACTACCCCTTCATCAAGCTCGAGATGGAGGGCCTGACGCGATTTACCAACGCCTCAATATTCTGGCGTCTAGCAAAGGAGCCCGAAGAGCTCTACACACTACCCCTGAACCGCTCAGGCGACGGCGTTACCCAGGTAGCGATGGTTTATGGTGGGGACAATTACAGAGGCAATGTGCAGGAACTTGGGGTCGCCTTTTTCGACGGCCCGGCTTTAGGTTTTTCCAACAACAATGATGTGCCGATTCAACTTAAAAGCATAGAACTTCTGCCGTTCAGTGGCGCGAGGGTCGCCGAGCAGATATTTGAAGACTGGACCAACCCGCCGCTTTGGCAGGGCTACTCAAACAATATCGTGAGAGGCATTCACAAAAACGGGATGGTTTTTCCGAACCTGATTCTCAATCTCCTCGTCGCTACCTCGGCCATAATACTAGTCGCAGTACGTTATGGCTTTTCGGCAAAATTGCGCGAAAGGTTCTCGGTCAGTCGGACGGTGCTGGTGGTGATAGGCCTTTGCTGGGTGATGGGAGATTCGCTGCGCTGGACCTGGCGGATTGAACAGCTTATCGACACGCATGAGCGGTATGCGGGCCTGCCGCTGGAGGAACGTATCAGGAACAATCCGATACGTTGCGGGCGTTTTCCGGATGATTGTCGGGCTGACTTGCTGCCTTACTTTTGATAATGGCAGTTATCAAATGCTGTTCTGGATTATTGTTGGACCATAGTAAAGAAATAACCAAGGAGTATAGCGCTACAACCGCTACAGAAAACCTACTGGTTGAGAGGGTCGCCAGGACTGCGGTTCGAATGGAACGAATCGACTAGCTATAAAGGCTGTCTTTTGAAGACGAAAGGGCCGTGCGCAAAAACAGGCGGTGCCGATATACGAAATCGTCTACTCGCGGTCTGTGGCCAAGATACGAAAGGGCTTCGAGACCGGGTACTACTCAATCTAGGCAGCGAAACGATGCGACGTAGAGCGGAGCTGTGTCGTTTCCGATTCCAAGACATTCAACAACTGCCAAATGGCAGGGTCGCCCTGCGATTAGTGTTTTCGAAAACAGACCAGCTGGGAAAGGGAAAGATTGTTCCGATAAGCCTTGCTACTCACCAACTGTTAAAACAGTGGGGCGATAGGGTCAATCACACGGGGTTTATACTGCGAGGGATGTCAAAGAATGGAGCTATCCGAGAATCGCTCAACCCAGCAAGCATCAATAACATTCTTCAGGCCTTGCAGCAAAGAGCTGGTATCGACGACGTCGGCCAACTAAGTGGACATTCGTTTCGCGTCGGAGGCGCACTTGATCTACTTGAAGACGGGGAGCCCCTCGAGCGAATAATGCTTCGGGGTGGATGGAAATCTGAATCGACGACGATAAGCTATCTTCGAAATTGGAAAGCGACCTCATACTATGTGTAATCGTCCGTCCAGATATGGTCTACCGCCAGCCCGTCCAAGTTGGAGAGAAGTGCCTCAAACCAGAGCGGCTATCTTACGGGCAATTATTTACTAGGCCATTATGGAGCAGTCTAGCTGTGTACGGCTGTAGATCGCGACAAGCACTCGGTGGCGGCACTCATCGAGAGAAAAAATTCGCTAGGCGCTCTTTGATTTTTCAGTAACATTCAATGGAAGTGACTGGCTGCGGGACACCCCTGACTCATACAACGCTAGACACACCAACGCTGGGAGCCACAACATGAAGCGACTGAACCGCGTATCGGTATTAGGTAAAGATGTGTTGTAGAAATCTTTTATAAAGAGCTGGGCCGCAAGCAACAATATAATCAAACTCCAAGCTGCAGTCATAGCAAAGAGCTGCGGTGAAAATAGGCGCTTTCCTTCTCTAATAGAGAAAAGCGTAAGTAACGTTAAGGCTAGGAAAAAAATGGAATAACTGCCATTTTCTATAAGTGCCACGTGAGCAGTGCGAAGAACCTCGGTTGGCGACGTTGGATCTAAAACCATAGACCTACCACTAGCTTCTACTACGACGCTACGTCCGATCTGTATGCTTACATCGAGCATTGGAATTTCGAAGTAATTGGCATCTGGTAAAAGAATCCGAATCCAGCTCGGGTGGTTTAACTCAGATAACTGACCGACCCTTATACGTTTCGGTTTGTAGCCATCTATCGATATGGAAAACTTGCATGTCGAGCCCATTTTCTCCACTTCATCAAAATTGGTTTTAAAAATTTTAAAATCTCTGCCCGGATATCTTTCCTGCACCCATTGGGAAGCCGACAGATTTTTGGGGTTCACCGGGTGGATATCAAGAAGAAATTTTTCTCTGAATGCCGCCTTTGTGCAATCTTCTCTAAAAAAAATCACTGAATCTTCATTGAGGCTTACAGAGAATACTGATTTTACTTGCGGCGCTCCCGACTCGACCAAGAGCCCAAGAGTCATAACGGCGATCATAGCGGCATAAGAGACTAATTTTTTCGATATTTTGGAGCGAAAAAAAACTATGCCACCGACAAATAGTATAGCGATCGCAAAAATTGTCCCAATATTCTTTACTGCGACCATAGCAAGTAGGCCTGTCAGGGCCAGACCAAGCGTTTGCCAATCCTTGGTCCTCAGAAATAGTCCTGAAAGAGCAACCGTCGCGACTAGCGCCGACGCTAGCCAGATATCTGCATATCCAAATAAAAGTGTGTGGTTGGTAATTAGGGGTACGGATAACAGCATATAGATTGTTATCACCTGAATCTTGTTATCAACTCCAAGAAACCTCGAATAGCCAAAGCAGACCAATGCCATGGAGACATAGGGAATAACTCCTAGCCATATCGATGCTGCGCTGTTGCCATTGGCTGCATTCAACAGTCCAGGCAGCGCCATCATGGCGGAAATTGTTAACGGGTGGCGCTGCTCATAAAAATATGCGCTACCATCCTGATCTTCTACCAAAGCCGCAATGTTGGATGCATGAACGAGCCAGCTATCGAGCGAGTCCCAACCTTGCGCAGGAAGTTCACTCCATGCAAATAGAAACAGGCATAGAAACATCGCGAAAAATATTGAGAGAAGTAACTCGCTGGACGAAGGTAGTAAACTTGCCTTTTCTTTCAATAAAAAATATGTAGCCAATATCAGCAGACCGAAGATAGAAAGGGCTGCATTGATGTTGAAAATAACTATCCTCAAAGCTTCTGAAGAGAGAAGTGCCGCCGTCGAGATGACATAACCGAGTAGTATATGAAGAATGACTAGCAGCGCTCCGAAAGCCAGGGGAGTGACCCCATATACCTTTCTGGTTTTCAGAATATTCACCAATAGACACGAGAAGACCCAAGGCAGAGCCAGGTTGAAAACTACAGCTACGTAAGTCACCTCAGAAATTTGTCAAACTCCCACCCTTTCTGTTTCCTTCACCATCTTCAAAGATGTCACCTATTTATTCTTCACACACCGTCTCAAACAGGCGAAAGTATTCATTTCCGATCAGGTCCCATCTGTAGCGCCGATGAGCGATTTCACGCATGAAAGTTCCTATTTCTCGACGCTGCTTGTCTTCCATTGATTCAATTGCAACCTGCAGTTCATTGGTATTCATGAAGTATGCGGCTTTGTCTTCAGTCGTAATGCGATTGAAACTACAGCCGTGAGCGAATACTGGAATTCCAAAATGCATCATTTCCACAAGTGACGGATTCGTCCCTCCTGCAGAATGTCCATGAATATAGGCGCTTGCGCGATCTCGGAGCCAGCGAAGATGCTCTGGGCTATAGACCGAATCGAGTAGATACAGGTTAGGCACAGCCGAAAATCGTGCGCGCAATGCACGACCAAAATCACTTTTGTTCCAATTACCGACGAAGACGAGCGATTCGTCGGGCATTCCGACGAAGGCATCGAGGATAATGGCGACGTTGTTCTCGGGTTCTATCCGACAAAGAGCGAGCGCATAGCTGTTCGGCAGCTCCAGGCCGGGCATCGCTACCGGTGACTCAACCAGCGCGTGATCACCACCATAGGGGATGACATGGCATGTTTGCCCATAGGTATCCCCCACATAGTCGGCAATCGCTGTATTGTCAGCGATCACTGCGTGCGACCACCGAACCGCTGCGCGCTCTGACCAGCGCAGGAATAAACGGGCAAGTCCCGCCCATTTGTCGCGCTTCCATTCAATGCCATCGATATTCGTGATTATCCGACAGCGTGAAAACAACCTCACTAGAGGTAGTGCCAGCGCCCCCGAAACCCCAAGCAACAGGATCACGTCGGTTCGCCGTCGCGCGGCATCGAACAACGACAGCATATCGTAGAGAACGGACTGCGGCCCATTCGCATCGAACCCAATATACCGCAGCGCGGCCCGTTCAAACCGGGCAGGACGCGCCTCGAAAGCCTTGGAAGAACAGTAAACACTCAGCACCGTGTCAAAATCATGGCTCGAGTGAAACCGCACTAGGTTCTCCGCAAGCGTCTCGAATCCTCCGTAATTTCCAGGCACGCCGACGGTCCCGAGAATGCTCCATTTCGGTACGGACATCACCCCCCCGCGCGCGCGGCCAGCGCGTCCATCGTGTGCCGGAAGGGCACCCGCACTTCGTCGGGCAGATCAAATTCAGCCTTGGGTGCGGGCAGTGACATGACTGTTTCCGCATAATCGAGGAACACTCTGTCATCATCTAGCCCAACGAACTCAGCAATACGAGAGCACATCGTCACAGGTCGCTCACACAAAACCTCATAGGGAACATGCATCACGTCATCGGGATACCTTTCCAAGAGGCGCAGGCCCTCGCGCATCGTTACAGTCCATTCCAATGCGGCCATGGCCCTTTGATCTTTCAGCTTACGCAAACTGTCGATATGCGGAGCGAGATCGGCATGCTCCGGAACGATTTCATTCAGCAGCAACTTCCATTTGCGCCGATTGACCCCCCACCAGTCATGACTCTCGCCATGAAACTGCTTGCCTAGACGTGCAGACCATTGATCAATCGAAGAGCAGGTATCCCAGCCATTGCGTGAGAGAAAGAGGAACTTAGCATCTGGGAAAATTTGTCGAACAAACGGCACGCGGAAGATCAATTCCGGATATTTATCAACGATCCTTGTATTCATAGATATTCGAAGATAGGCCCCGTAAATTCGATGTGCAGCACAGCACAGGTCTGGCGATGCGTCATCCGCTCCGAAACGGTAGCGTGCTCTGCCCCGGTGATAGCTTCCGATCAAGTCTTCATCATCGCGGAGCGCTGCCCATATCGCCTTGGGTTCGTTTAGAAAACCGACATCGCGATGCATTGAGAGCACGACGCCCAAAATGGTCGTGCCCGAGCGTCCGGTGCCGAGGATAAAAATCGGGGCCGTTGGCCTTCGTAGTATAGGCAAACGTCTTTGCAGTGCGAAAAGTTGGAAGAGAATCGGGTTAATCCACTGCCCGCGGGTGGTCAGTGGGCGCCCCTCGAAAAACGCGTAGGAAAGCAGTCGTGCCCATAGCCGTGACGGGCGAGTGCGCACATAAGCGGCATCGACTTGGGCTACCATTGACGCCTCCCGGCGCTGGAAAAGTAAGACTTCAGGTACATCAAGCCAATTTCACCGCTATTATAAGGTCTTGGCCTAGCGGCGTCGTGGGCCGGTTCGGCAGACTACCACGTTTTTCGCTGAGTACAGGCTTAGCGGCGACATCGAAACCGTTACTCGCCAGCACCTCGCAAAGATAGTCAAGATGGTAGCCTACACAGATCTCAGGAATTTCGGCGTTAGTCGAGCGCCATGGCCCCTCGCCATAGGAAAACAGTCTGCCGTCAAACTCGACACCCTCGTTCATCAGAAAGGTAGTAAACGCGATGCGGCCGCCTGGGCGCAGCATGCGGGCAATCTCTGACACGTAGTGCTCAAAGTCGGGTGGTAGAATGTGCGTGACCACTGAGACTAAGAACACAACATCAAAGGTCGAGTCTTCGAAGCAGAAACGGTAATCAGAAGCCTCGAAGACACCGTCCGGATTATACTCAGGATTCCTTACGTCTATGAACTCGAATCTGAAGCCATGATCGCGGGACAGATTCGTGCCGGCTACACCGTCTATTGAGGTTTTGTCGATGTCGACGCCGGTAAACCCTCCATGCTTAAGTACAGAAGCAAGGCCGAAGGCGTTGCGACCCACGCCGCAACCTATTTCCAATACTTTCGAATCGGGGCAGACATCGGCGAGCCGGACGAGCTCAGTTGCGAAAAGCTGACCAAGATTATAAAACTTTTGTCCGCCGAACTGCCCGCGCAGTCCATTCGATCGTACCCTAAGCGAGAGCCTTGGCTGGGTGCTGAGCCCGCGGGTGGCCCGCACGAACGAGTCAATCGGGTCGAGTAAGCGAAGCCCGAAGGCAATCAAGGGATGTTTCCAAGACACGCCCGGAACTAGCCGGCGCAAGAGGTCGTAGGAGCGTTTGATCATGTGCAATCCATTCGGTTTGGAACCTGTCTCGGTGCCGTCATATCAGCCGTTTGCGGAGAAAAGCGATGATATTTGAGAAGCGGCGGAAGTTCAGTGCGATCGCGGTTACGGCCTTCGGAACGAGCGAGGCATAGATAAGGGCGCGCTGCGGCGCGGACGCTGTCGTGCCGGTTAGGCTGTAGCCCAAGCGGTTCATCTCTGCACCCGCAGCCTTCTCGCATATCTCGATCTCGGCAGGCCTTAGTCCGCCTTTGCGCCAACTATCGATACGGCTCTTGTCGAGTCCGCGGCGGCCGGGATCATCTGCTACCGACGACGAGCCCTCCACTGGCACGTCGAGCATGCCAAGTTCGAATTCTATGCCAAGAAAGCGGCATAGTGCGGAAATCGTTGCTTCTGGTTCGTCGACCATGGTCTCGTAGCTGAATTCGGTTAACCGCGGGTGATCGACCAAAAGCTGGGACTTGCGCATTGCGGCGGCCCAGAAACGGCTGGTTACGACTGGGTGGTAGTTACTCCACGAAGTGAGCGTCCAAAGGCGCGAACGCCGTGGGCCGCCGGTAAGCGCGGCGCGGCGCCAGCGGTTTTTTTGCGACAGCAGGACTGCTCGCGGATCACGATAGACGTGAACGGCCCGCGCCTCGGGGTAGGCGTCAAGAATCTCACCTAGTACGAAAAGATATCTAGGGGACTGCTCACAGGAGATAGTCTTGCCAGCCTCCTGCGTCTTGGTGTTAAGTATTGCACCATAGAGTTCCATGGGGCTTTCGATTTCCTCGCGCTTTATGATTGCGGACACCTCGCCCGCATATAGGCCAGGAACAAACTTGGAAAATACCCCATCCTCAATGCTAGTCATAAGCCGCTCGCCGATGGCGACAAGACAGTCTTTGTCCGTCGGTTCGTCGTTCATCTCATCAGCTGCCAGTTCGTTTTCGAAAAATTGCAACTCACGGAAAGTATGAACCTCAGAATGGTTGCCGAGAATTTTCCCGAGTAGCGTGGTACCACTGCGGCTGCTGCCCACAACAAAGATCATTTTTCCTGCTCTCGAACCCATTCCCATGTGTCCTCTATACCCTGCTCGAGTTCGACTTTTGGTTGCCAGCGCGTTTTTTTGCGAATCGACGATATATCCAATACTACACGGGGTACGTCAAAGCTACGGCCGGGCATGAGCTTAGGGGCGACCTGTACCCCGGTCACAGCGGCCACGATATCTAGAATCCGACTGATAGAGACCCCTTTGCCGCTCCCTACATTGAATACCCCAGTCATTTCCACGTTGCCGCACAGCGCACAAAGCTTGACAAGATCGGAAACATGGATAAAGTCTCGCACCACACTGCCATCACCCCAAATATGGATGGGCTCGTCCCGCGAGACGCGCCACAAAAACGTGCCCACCACGCCCTGCACGCCACTGTGCCCTTGGCGAGGTCCATAGGGATTGGATGGGCGCAGTATCACTGGCAAGAGTCCGTGCAAATGCTGCTCCATCAAAATGTACTTCTCAATAGCGGACTTCACGATGCCGTAAGAGCTGATCGGCCGTTCGGGGTGCGTTTCGCTAATTGGGTCGGTTTGCGGTGGGCCATAGATTGCGCCACCAGACGAAAGATAGACTAAACGGCGGATCTCGGCGGCACGCATCAGCTCAAGAAGACGCACCGTGCCGATCAGGTTGCCAGTAATGTCAGAGGCAGGATCAAGGTTAGAGGTCGAAGGCACCGTTGTGCTGAGCAAATGAAAGACCACATCAACGTCAAACAGTGCCTCGGCCAGCGACGCGCTGTCGTTGAAATCGCCTTGGCGGAAATCGATCGCGCTGGGTGCAGGACGAAACTGTTCCGGCCCACGGTCATAGACTCGCACCGCCGCACCCTCAGCTAGCAGGCTGTCCACGAGATGTGATCCGATAAACCCGCTACCACCAATCACAAGCGCCCTCATCTTGTCACCTTTTCGTAAATCCGCTTTAGATCGGTATATATTTTCTCGTCATTGAACTGCGCAGCGACGTAGCTCTGCGCCGCGGCACCCATGTCGTACAATGTTGCGTCGGGCAGCGCCGATACTTCACAAAGCTGAGCGGCCAACGCATCGGGGTAGAGCGGCTCGAACAACCATCCATGTGGCCCACCTTCGACAAGCTCGGGAATGCCACCACGATCAGATCCGATCACGGGCTTGCCGGCGGCGAAGGCTTGGAGGATCACATAGGGGAAATTCTCGTGCCAAAGAGACGGCACCACCACGGCCCGCGCGCCGCGCAGCCACGCCTTCAGCGTATCACCCCATGCCGGGCCCACCATGCGCACATTGTCTAGCTTCTGAGCGGCCTTTTCTAGTGAGACTCGATCCGGGCCGTCGCCCACGATAACGACAGGCACGTCCGGTGCAAGCTGAGCCGCCTCTATCAGCACATCTACGCCCTTCTCGCCGATCAGTCGGCCGAAATAGAGCATGTATTCCCCAGTATTGAGGGGCACGTAATGCGCGGCGGCGTCAAACGGGTTCCGCAAGAACTCGATCTCCACACGGCCATTGCCCCAAAACTCCTCGGTTTTGGCAGCCATGAAGCGGCTGGCGAAAAGAAAGCAATCCACGTTCTTGCGCCACAGATCGAGATGGTCATGTACATAAGCCTCGAGCATCGACGCGGCGCTCACCGCAATGCTATCTTGACAGCACCGGTTTCGCAGCGCGCTGTAAAAACGGCCGCCTTTACATTCCTCGCACAGCTTGCCATGGTGGAAAAGTTTGTAGTTTGGACAGATGTGCTTATAGTCATTGCAAGATAAAACCACTGGAACCTGAGCTTCGCGCGCGGCCTCCAATATTGACGGCGTTAGCTGCACATAGATTGCGAATGCATGAACAACATCTGGCCTGAATTCGCTGATTAGTCTTTCAAATGCGAGTTTCGCATCAGTGTTATGTATCACTTTTCCCAGGAGTGTAGCTTTTTTCAGAAGGCTGCCGGTTTGATAATCCGCCACTTCAGGAAAAAAACTCGAGTATGGTGATTCGACATCAGGATCAGCAGCAGAAAAAAGTGCAACTTCATGGCCATTCCTCTCAAGGATTCGCGCAATTTCATGAAAGAACACTTCCGCTCCGCCACGAATTACGTAGTTATTGTGACAAAGAATCACTCGCATTGATAATTCTCCAAACTAATTTTAGGTATTAATATTGGCCAGCTACGTAAATACTTTTACGGAAGACGCTCCGTTGGCAAACTACAAAATATGGGTTTCACTTTAATCCTGAGCAGGTACAGGAATATTTGAACTACGTTTCTTATGCAGTAAGAGGTTTGGATGCCCGTCAAGAGTACGGGCCGATTGCCGCATCGCCGCAACAGTGATAGCCGCAAATGTCCATAGGGCTAGAGAGAATATTTGATTTTCAAATGCTTGATTAACAAAATTAAGAGGTATAGAAGCCAAGAGTAGTATTTTCGCAACTCTACATGACTCGACAACCCACGTGGGCATACCAATTTCCACCTTTGCAAGCTGATTGTACACCATGAAGAAAAAAAGAATCCAGAGAAAGAATCCCACATAGCCATAATAGAAAAGAATAGCGATCCAATATACGTCCTCTAGCGTTTGATCGAGGAGGTCAACAAGCACTTGGTTAGGTACGTCGACAGTGTTCGCGATATTAGCCGCGAGACTAAATTTATCTGCCCCATATCCGATCAAAAGCATAGGGTCAGTCGCCACTTGCGGAAGAATCAAGGTAATGATGCCTAGACGTTGATTCATCAAGCCTTCCAGAATTTTTGGCGAGAAGATATAGGCCATACTTCCGCGCTGGAGCTCTAGATCTAAACTCAATACCCCCAAGTACGCGTAGATTGCTATAACCAATAACACAGGACCCAACACGAACCACTTTCGCAGCTTTATCCAGTCGTTCTCGAGCCCTAAAAAACGTAATGCCAACAACGCTAGCATAAGCAGCAATACGATACGCGAACCGCTTAGATAACAAAGACACACAGCCAGCGAAATCGAAAAAATTAACTTATAATTTATACTAGGTCGTTGCGACACCAAGAGGACCACCAAGCCGATAAGCATAAGATATGCAAAGCCGATGGTATTTCTAAAAGTGCCAAATATTTCAAGATCATCTCGTCCACGATCTATCATTGACCCTCTACGCATCCCGAATAGGTCCTGTAATCCTTTAGGCGCGAAGAATTCAAGAGCGGGATAGCCCACAAGCCACTGCACCAACCCGATAAAACATTGGATGAAGAAGCAAACGAGAAAGACGCGTCTTATCGTCAAATATTTCTTGCTATCCCAATTTATTGCCGTGGCTAGGTAGAATACAAGAACATATCTAATCAGCGCTTTTGCGTTTAAGAAAGCTATGAATTTGTCAGCGTTCTCAGATATAAGAATTGTTAGCACTAACCATGATGCGAATGCCCAGAATATGGGGTCTATCCAGCCCCCGATTCTCCGCAAGGTTCCTGACCGAACAAAGCCATGACTTTGTATAACAAAAATGCCAATCAGCAAGGTAAGCTCTGGAACCTGAGAAAGTACAGCAACCCACATACCGCTGAGTTGAGCAAGGCCAAGAATAAAGTCCCAAAAGCAGACTAAATATATAGTAAGTATTAGAAAATACATCGATTCTTAGTTTCTCTTATATCGATTCCGCAACATATTTTTGTTTCAAATATGAGCTCTCGTGAGCTAAGGGAACCACTTCAACTTCGCTCTTAAATATGAAGCCCGAAACTGCTGTATCGATGACATTTACCTTCAGAGTCCACGCGCAGTAGGGTTTGCATGCGCCCTTAGAGCCCTCTTCTCAAGATAAGCTTCTTTTCTTGTCAGCAATCCTGAAAATCTCTGTACATATTTGTTCTCCAGGAAAGGAAGAGCGCAACAAATTTTCACGAGAGTAGAGTAACATTTGAATAAAGCGGATTTTGGTTCTATAGAGTGAAAGAGCTTGTAAACTCTATCAGATCGAAGCCTATAATCCTCTGGGTCAACTATCTTCCACAACAAGAACCACTTTATGGTGCGAGTACGGAACAATTCCGACCTAACCACTTTCCCTAAATAATCCCGTCTTTGATATTGACTGTCGAGACTATGCAATATAATTCGGTAGAATCGCAACTTGGTTTCAACGTAATCTCCCTGATTCCAAACTATGTCACGCTCTCCTCCCTCCTGCGTGACCAATGGTGACTCCAAAATTTGATATCGCCAGCAATCGATTTGAGAAAAGAAGAGACCTACATGCGGCCAGGGCATGAGCGAGTCAGCAGGGATGTCTGCTGCACGCCTAGCTGCCAGCTTTGGTACCAAATGAACTGGCGCGAACCCCAGTGAGCTCAACCCCCGTTTATGTAGTATCTCACAGAGATTTTCTGATTCGTAATAGCCAGCGTCGCATGGAAGAAAATATTTTGTCCCTCCACCGACTAGGGTCACAGGCGCCAAGAACCAAGCATTATCAGCAGCGGATCGCAGTTGTGAAATGATGTCCTTAAGGCCATCTAAGCAGATTGCGTCATCGTCACCGATCAAAATCCCCCACCGCCCTTCAAACGCTGCCCAAAGAAACAGGAAGTTGCGAGTAGCCCCAATATTTTTTTCTTGCCGAAAAGACCTGAGAGGAATAAGCGTCCTATATTTTTCTATTATTGTGGGTGTCAGGTCATCCGACGCATTATCACTAACACATATCTCAATATCGGCTCGTAGCGTACTCTCAATCCTGCTTAATGTACTAAGTAACTTCTCTAGACTGGACGCCCTGTTATAGGTCGGAATGCAGATTGATAACAAAGGTAGTTCACTGCTTTCCATTTCCCTGACCTCAACGAGTGGTTGATATAGTTATGTCGAAACGAAGTCGATCATACATTGCCAATGATAGCCCCTACCCAACTCGTTCTACCGAGGAAATTGGGTGTGGCGAAAGGCTATAAAGATATAGGTCCCAAGAGGGAACGCAACAAGTACAGATCCTAGGAAGTAAGCCACTACTGCACCCCTTGCACCGTACTGAGGAACTAGAATGATTGCGCTTGCAGCTGTGACACACGCACTAATGAACGAAACCACTACAAATGGCTCCACCTTGTGTACTCTTAAGTACAAAGATTGTGCAAAAGTGACGTGAGTCGACAAACCACATATCGCCAACAGAGCAAAGAGTTTCGGATCTAACAACCTCTCTGATATTGGCAAAGATAATCTGCCTCCGATTTCAACTAACATTGCCAAGAAAAACAGACCTACCACAGTAAGTACGCTGGATTGTCGAACAGTACTCCAAAAGGTTTTATTGAGCAAATCAAACTCTCTACGCGCAACAAGGCTCCCCATATTTGGGGCCTTCGTTGTAAGCCAAGCTGATGTAAGCCCCAAGGCGGAATAAACGATCTGCGCGCTCATTCCATATCGACCAGCGTCCACAGGGCCGGAAAAGTACAAAATCAAGGGATTGAAAAACTGAAAAATAAAGAAACCACTTATCCAGCTAACAGCAATTCTCCATTGAAAAGGCCATACCTCCGTTTTCCAGTTAATGGATAGGCTTGAATCCGCAGGTTTCATAATATCTGCTAAGATTCCTCGATACTTCCAAGTTATAGCAGGCAGTCCTACTAGAACGTGCGCGAATGCGCCCACCGCAATCGACATCAGATCAGTCCCTTCAATCAAAAGCAGCCAAATCAGTACCACACTACAAACTGACTGCCCCAACCGGACCTTTGCCACTTCGGCAATATAGTCGCAACCCTCTAGTAGGACAAAGTATCCATTCATAAAGAGACTGATCGACGTTGCGAAAACTATAAGTATCCACTCGAGCCTTATCTCGACCGCATTTGCGCCAGCGTTTTCCAGGAAGTAATAGCCTCCTGGTGCTAACAATAAGAAGAAAATTAGCGCGGCAGAAAGATACCATACTCGGGTAAATCTCCCGATTGACCGCAGCCTATTTAGCGCTTCAAAACTGCCCTCAAATTTTGCTTCTACCCACTTCAGCTTAACGACTTCATGGGTCACGAATTGCACTATCGCAGTGTTGAGCCCCATTTCAACTAATGCCTGTAGAGCCAACAAGCTAAAAAAAGTATAATAGTAACCTTGGAGTTCCGGAGTGAGATATTCTGCAACTAGAAAAATCGTCGCTACGCCACTGCCGGCCCTCCACAACTTCAACACAAGTGTTGCACGAATTTTTGCGTCAAGACCGACTACGCTGGAAAGTTTTCTAGCGATCTTCGATATCACAAAGATACCTATCTCCTTATCTAGAGTAGTCCAAAGGAAAGTAAACCGCTCACACGTTTTGGCTCGCCCCGGAGCTTTTCATCGCTGGGATTCCTTATCCAAATAGACTGACATAATTCGATCTCCTTGAAAGGAAAAAATACGACCATTCCAACCAATAATAAAGCGAAAGAATGAACTGGCGAACATTCTCGTCTGGGCACTCGATTCGTGCTACGAACACAGTTGCTGAATCTGTCGGGAGTGCTTTTCCGAGTGAAGAAAGAAGAAATTAGTTTCTGTTGTATGCTCATCCATCTCGAAGAACTCAACCAGCCTGTACCCGCTTGCTGTAAACGCCCGATATCCATCAGACCTAAAGAGATCAAAAATCTCATTAGGGTCATAATTGAATTTTGCGATCCATTTCCGCAGTATTTCAGAAAAAACTATAGGCCGGTCACGTAGAATCGTCCTCATGCCCCCTTTGTATACCAATAATTCAGCCCCTTCTACGTCGCATTTTATGAAGTCAACTGGAGATCCTAGCTCACTCGAAAACTCTTCCAAAGTCTTCACCGTACATTTACAGACCTTTACATCTTCTCGATCGCTAACATTTCTGGATGAGGCATTAATCAGGCCTTCCTTATAGTAGTAAAATTCAATTTCGCCTGCACTGTCTGAGAAGCCGAACTCATACGCGGTAGCATTTTTTATAGCATTTATTCTGAAGTTTTTTTGCAAGTAGCTATAAGTCTCTGGGATAGGCTCGAAGCTGTACACTCGACAGTGGCGCTTAGACATCGCAACGTTGATAGAGTACCAACCCATATTGGCGTCAATGTCAAAAACCGTATCATCAACCGATACGAGGTTTTCAATCATTTCAGAATGAGGCGGGCATCTTCAGTTTCCAGAAGGCGCTTTTCATCTGATACTTCCATGCCACCGTATTTCGATCTCCATCGATAACAGCCGTATTCAGAGAACCCATACTCACAGACATTGACTCTGGCCTCATGCAACTTTAGATGGCCGAATTTGTTCTGTTGGATATCGGTTGCCCTTACTTTGCCCTACCGTGAGCCTGTTTAGAGGAATCACATTTGTTCTGGTAACCCTAGCGAATAGGGTCAACGTGAAAAACCTAAATAAACTGTTGATTTTTTTGACCAAAGAAATACGAATACAATAACACCGATTTATACAGTTACTATAGCGAAAACATGTATGCCTTCCCGTAGATTCCAACACAGCAAAAATACTTAAAAATTGTCTCTATCAAGCCCCCCGAGTACATTTAGGTGATCTTGCTGACCGACTAATCCACACACGAGTGGGTCTAAACCGCGCAACTTCATTCGTACTAATAGTTCAGGTTGCGTAGATAGAGCCTCTAAAAACCAGCTTCCAAACCCACCATCGATTAGATGGTCTTCAACAGTAGTCACATTCTTCCATTTAGCGACTTGTTCTACCTGAATAGACTTGTCCCTAATTCCCCAGATTGGCAAGGAATAAAGAGAATATCCCGCAGCCTGCTCACTTTTTATCCAATGGTTCGCAAGCTCAAGAACGCCGCCGGTAGTAAGTAATATCTGATCCGTACTATCTGTTGGTTGATGGACCGGAATCCAACGGCCTGGTTCAAGTTCGGGCACATAATCATGTATCAATAGCTCACCGGCCTTACCTAACCGAAGATAGGAGGGGCCTGGATTGCTCAGAAGATAGCGCATGCAACCACGCACCTCATTCGGGTCACCGGGCGCTGCAATTACCATATTTGGGAGCACACGCATCAGCGCATAATCTTGAACTGCATGATGAGAATACCCCAAATTCCCGTAAGCCAATCCACCACCAACAGATACAACTGTCACTGGCAATTTGTGATAGTCGACATCATTCCTAAGCTGCTCTGCACATCTAAAAATAGGGAAATTTGCAATCGAATATACAAATACATGCATGCCCTCTGAGGCAAGTCCTGCGGCCAGCCCCATCATGTTTTGTTCTGCAACACCTGCGTTAAAAAATCTATCTGGAAAGGACTCTGCAAACGGCTCTACGACGTTGTAACCAAGATCCCCTACTACGAGCGCTATGTTAGCGTTATCGTGAGCAGCGGCTAAAAGCTCGGCAATGAAGGCATTACGCATACTAATCTTCCAATTCTTTGAGCGCAACTGCTAGCTGCTCTGAATTTGGATTACGATAATGCCATTCAACCTTGTTTTCCATAAACGATACGCCTTTACCCTTTACTGTGTGAGCTATAATTGCCCTCGGCCTACTTCCACCTCTAGACGCAAGCACTTTGTCTAACTCTACGTGGTCATGCCCATCTACCTCTGATACCAAACATCCAAACGCCACGAGCTTATCGGCAAGCGGCTCTAAAGCCAATGTTTTTGAAACAGAAGTAAGGCTTTGCAACTTATTATAATCAATGATTGCATAGAGGTTTGATAGCTTATGGTGTGAAGCGAACATCAAAGCCTCCCAGTTAGCACCCTCATCCATTTCACCGTCACCCAAGATGACATAAGTACGCCAAGCTAAGCCCAATCTCTTAGCATATAGTGCTTTACCGACAGCGAAAGGCAACCCATGCCCTAGCGCACCTGTAGAAAATTCCACACCATTAACTTTGTGACTTATATGATTCATTAACCAGGATTCATTTTTTCCAAAAGTAACCAAATCATCTTCATTCAAAAAACCCACTTCAGCTAATGCTGCATAAACTGCGACGCAGGCGTGACCTTTGCTTAATATGAATCGGTCTCGTTCGCCCATCATCGGTTGAGATGCATCAAAACGCATGACACCCCCATATAGCACGGCCAAAATATCGGATATGGAAAGCGCTGATCCTATGTGCGATGCGCGAGCGCGATGCACCATTTTTAGAGACTGTCGGCGTATGTCTCTCGCTAATCTGTTAGTGTCTGTCATAAATTGTTGAGCATCTCTATAAAATCAACGTGTTTCTCACAGTGTAGGAATACATAATTTGTTTCAATTGTCTCGCCATCTACAGCCCGTAAACGCCTAACGCCCAATTCACCGACCGCGAAACAGACATAGCCGCGTTCAGCAAAAAACTCAATCATGTCTGTAGGGTGATAACCAAATGGCTTAGCCCATTTTCTAAGCAGTTCAGCAAAGACGATTGGCCGACACTCTTCGAGAGTTTGTCGACCACCACGAAAGACTAGCAGCTCTGCTCCTTCAACATCACATTTGACAAAATCTGGGCGAACATTTTGATTGGCACACCATTGGTCAAGGGTTAACGTCAGCGCGGTTACGCGGCGGGCATCTTCGGCATCAGCCACATTTAGTAGAGAAGCGTTTGTACCGCTAGATGGTGCTACAAAAAACTCGAAACAGCCATTTTCTTCCGACAACCCAAAATTGTAACAATGCACTCTGTCCCCGACACTATTTTTTGCGACATTACGCTGCAAGTAGGAATAACTGGAAGGCATCGGCTCAAAAGCATAGATATTAGCGTCATGAAGCCGTTTTGCAAATCGAATAGAATACCATCCAATATTTGCTCCTACGTCCAAAATACTCTTAGCACTTGAACTAAGTAGGTCCATGACTCTAGTTTCATCAGGTTCGTATCTATCAAAGTTCATAATTTCAATCGGCGCTACGCGAGCCTCGAGAGGGGGAGCATATAGCCAGATATTGTCATCGCTTATCCGAAAACTCACTCCCATTTCATCGACACAGATTTCACAAATATCTGTTGTTCTAATAATATCCACATAGTCGAAAAGGATCTTATGGATATCTAGGGCGCCACTAATAAATTCCTGCTTACCTAATAAGCCTTTAGAATAGCTCGACTTTAGACTTTCTAACTTTGATTTCATGGAGAATGAGCCTCGATCATGCGACGAAATCCTTTACTGGGCGAAATATCAGCCTTCCAACCTAATTCAACAAGACGTTTAACATCAGGTACAAGACGGCTGAATGTACTAGCGAGATAGCTGTGATTGTCCACGGGCACCTTTCGCACAATTTCTAGTTTTTTCTCAGGGTAAAGATTTATCAGTAGCTCTGCCAACTCAAAAACAGACAATTCACCAGCCGGATTTGCTACATTATATGGAGTGGCGGGCCGCCCTTTGAGCAGCACAGTATAAAAACCGGCGATGGCATCAGTGACATAACAGAAAGCGCGGCGAGCCTGCCCATCGCTCATCATAACTATATCCTCGCCTCTAACAATATTATAACTGAAATCTGAAAAAACCCGACCATCATCAGGTCTAAGACCTGGGCCATAAGTATGAAAAGGTCGCACAATAAAGGTCGGCATATCAAACTGTCCCTGCCACGCCACACACAATGCCTCCCCCATGCGCTTGCTCTCAGAATAACACGACCTAATCGCAGCGGGATTCAAAGACCCAAAAACATCTTCTTGTATGGGCTCATCACTAGATACTGAACCGTAAACTTCACTGCTACTCACAAAGAGAAAGCCGCGGGGATCCTTACTTTGCTGAAACGCGCTCAGCAAACTAGCGGTACCTACAGAATTTGGCAACAAAGTACCTACTGGATCATTACCATAGTATTTAGGGCTCGCCAAACTAGCGGCATGAAGAACATAGTTGCAGTCACCCAATGGTGGCACAGCAATTTGGTTCAAATCCCACTGCACTAATCTCAAATGCGAGTCGTTTACAACTTCGGCCAATAATTTTCGTGCGCGCGGCACGTCACGAACTAACCCGATAACAAGAACCGGCTTATCAACAAGCCCTACGCTGTAGAGCCCCAGTAAAGTTCGAAGTAAGTATCCTCCCAGGAATCCGCTGGCTCCAGTTATTACTATGGTGGTGCCGCTGAATTCTTGCCATGGGATGTCTCTGGCTAATACCTCCTTTATATCCGCAGCAGCGATGCGGTTGAAGTTTGGTTGATGCATTAGAACCCTACTCCAAAATACTCTTCCAACTTTTGAACGCTATAATCAAGATGGACGGTTTCCAACCCTGGAAATAATCCGACCCAAAAAGTTCGACTCATAGTGATATCGGTGTTAGGTATTTCACCTGAAATACGGTACTGAAGGTCGGAGAAATAAGGTTGCCTAGTCAAGTTGCCCGCAAACAGCAACCTTGTGCCGACTTTATTTTCATCCAAATATTTTGTCAGTTCCGCACAACTCACCCCGGCCCCCTCCTTCAACGTAATAGGAAAGCCAAACCAGGACGGTTCAGAATTCTCAGTCGGTGTAGTTAACTCGATGAACTCGGATAGTGACTGCAATTTCTGTGTTAAGTAAGCAAAATTCTCGTTTCGCCGACGTATAAACTCCGGCAGTCGCTTTAACTGTGCCAGGCCACAAGCTGCCTGCATGTCAGTAATCTTCAGGTTGTAACCCAGATGGGAGTATGTGTACTTATGGTCGTAGCCCTTGGGCAATGACCCTAATTGCTGGTTGAATCGCTCACCGCAGGTGTTGTCACACCCAGGGTTACAATAGCAATCTCGTCCCCAGTCACGGAAAGACTCAGCAATAGTTATAAGTTGGCTGTTATTTGTAAACACAGCTCCACCCTCACCCATCGTTATATGATGAGCTGGATAGAAACTCAACGTTCCTATATCCCCCCACGTGCCAACCATTTTGCCGTCGTACTTGGCACCCAGCGCATCGCAACAATCTTCGATAAGCCAGAGGTTATACTTCTTACATATTTCAGTCACTCTTGCCACATTAAATGGATTACCGAGAGTATGAGCAAGCATGATTGCTTTGGTCTTAGGTGAGATTGCAGCCTCGATCAAATCTACATCAATATTATGCGTCGACATATCCACATCAACGAACACCGGTATGGCTCCAAATTGGACAATTGGGTTTACAGTAGTTGGAAACCCCGCCGCAACACCGATCACCTCGTCGCCTTTTTTTATCGCGCGACCGCCAAGCTTGGGCGAAGTGAGCGTGTTGAACGCAACCAAATTTGCAGAGGATCCAGAGTTAACAGTAATTAGGTGCTTGACTCCAATGAAATTAGCCAATTCCGTTTGAAACTTATCATTAAAACGGCCGGTAGTGAGCCATCCATCCAAGGAAGCTTCCACCATGTATTGCAGCTCAGTCTCACCGATTACCTTGCCCGATGGGGGAATTATAGTTTCACCCGATTCAAATGGTTTATCTGCATACTGAAGCTCCGCATATCGGCTCACCAGCACAGCTATTTCTTTTCTCAATGAGTCAGTCGTTTCCACAATTCATATCCTTGGTAAATTTACTAATTTCGTTCACGCAAAACAGATGCATGTCGCTCTTGCCCTTCCACGCTGCGTGCCATTGTAAAATACTCTGCAATGTATATTCCAAGTCCCATGTAGGAGTCCACCCAAGACCCGCCTTTGCTTTTGATATATCAAGTTTAAGTGAACCCGCCTCATGAGGATTAGGGCTTTCGTCTAACTCCCACCTACTCCCCGGCCAGAATTCCGTCATCTTATCCAGAATCCAATCTACAGGTTTGACATCCTGATCATTTGGTCCGAAATTCCACGGGCCAGCGTACTCCAATGGGTCCAAATATAGCTCTTCAGCAAGCGTGAGATAACCCGAAAGGGGTTCTAAAACGTGCTGCCAAGGTCGGGTTGCTTTGGGGTTCCGGATCACCACTGGCATTCCTGCATCAAAAGATCTCAGGATATCGGGAATAAGCCTGTCATCCGCCCAATCACCACCACCGACTACATTTCCAGCTCTAGTCGTCGCCACGCCTATATTCATTGATGCCAGAAACGAACGCCTGTAAGAGGCTGAAACAAGTTCCGCGCAGCCTTTGCTACTACTATAGGGATCAACCCCACCCATTGGATCTGACTCGCGATAGCCCCAGGGCCACTCATTGTTTTCATAACACTTATCGGTTGTGATAATCACGATGGATTTTACTGAATTACAGTTGCGAACAGCCTCCAGTACATTCGCCGTACCCATCACATTCACAGCATAGGTTTCTAGGGGCTGTTGGTAGGATAGGCGAACAAGCGGCTGGGCAGCCATATGAAAAACAATCTCTGGCGAAAATTGCTGCATACTGTCAAATAGAGAATCATAATCTCGAATATCACCAATCTCAGACTCTACACACTTGCCAACATCGCCGATGTCGAAGAGATTAGGGCTCGTAGACGGCGCAAGCGAATAACCTTTAACTACAGCCCCCAATGACGCCAGCCATATACTCAACCAGCCACCCTTAAAGCCAGTATGCCCGGTCAAATAAACTTTTTTCCCCTGCCAGAAAGCTGGAGTTATCATCTGCAAACCTACCACGTCTTCCAGGGTGCAGCGCCACTACGCCACAAATCTTCAAGGTGTATCTTATCTCTCAGCGTGTCCATCGGTTGCCAGAAGCCAGTATGTTCGAACGCCATTAATTCCCCATCAACTGCTAGTGACTGCAATGGTGTTTGCTCCCAGATACAATCTGGACCTGTCAATCTTCGGAAAATTTCAGGTGACAAAACAAAAAAACCGCCATTTACTTTAACGCCATCACCTTTAGGTTTTTCAACGAAACTTGACACCTGTTGATTATCGATCTCTAACGAACCAAACCTACCCGGAGGATAAACCGAAGTTATAGTCGCATCTTTTCCATGACTTTTATGGAACCTGATCGATTCTGTAATATTGATATCCCCAACACCATCACCGTACGTAAAACAGAAGGCATCCTCGTTTCTAACATAGTTCTCAACAGCAGCCAACCTCCCTCCTGTCATAGACATTTCACCCGTATCCACCAATGTTACTGTCCACGGCTCCGCACGAGCATCATGGACCTGCATTCGATTTTCACTCATGTGAAAAGTGACATCTGATTGATGCAGAAAATAATTGGCGAAATACTCTTTAATCACATAGCCTTTATAACCACAACAAATAACAAACTCGTTCACGCCATGGTATGAATACATCTTCATGATGTGCCAAAGAATTGGCTTTCCACCAATTTCAATCATTGGCTTAGGCCTTGAGTCTGTTTCTTCACTGATCCTCGTGCCGAGCCCACCTGCTAATATTACTGCCTTCATGGAATGTCCAACTTACTTATGAAATAGGTTCTGACGAAACAAAAGCGTCAGAAAAAAATTGTTGTCCAGGCAACCCCAACTCCGTCATCAAGTGACGCGCGGAATGTATCATCGCTTCAGACCCGCAGGCGTAAACGACTGTATTTTCAATATTTCCACTCTCTTGCAGAAAAACATTTTGTACATATCCCACAGCCCCAGCCCACTGACTATGGGGTTTAGATAGAACAGGAAAAAATTGAAAATCAAGCCCTTCAGCAATATTATCCAGATACAAATCGTCAATCTTTCTGCCACCCCAATAAACCCGTATAGAATCAGGCTTCTCATCACTAGGCGCAGTAGCCAGCCATTCTAGCATCGCCTTGACTGGCGCTATTCCTGTACCGGTAGCAAAAAATAACAAATGCCTACCCTTCAACTTTCGCAAAAAAAAAGTTCCTAGTGGACCATTAATGCGTAGCAGATCTTCTACCGTTGCCTTCTCAAACCAGTATTCGCTCATCAACCCACCTGAGACTGCTCTGACATGAAGCTCAATTTGATTATCTGATCGCATGGCGTTCGCAATTGAGTAACTTCTACGGAGCCTATCTTTACCTATAACTTCTAGATGCTGCCCTGCGAAAAACTCAAAGGCGCGCCCTGGCGGCAATCGCAAAACAACATTTATTACATCGTCTGAGAGCTTTTCCAGTTGAGAGATACGGCACGGGAATGTCTTGCTTTCAGGCAAACGATCGGAACCCAGATCCTCAAGCTCCAAGAACAATTCACTCGCTGCGGCTCTAACACAACTCAGAATCCACCCTTCGGATTTTTCGCTTTCCGAAAGCCCTAACTCATCGCTTAACGCAATAGTCTCACCACCTAGCACTTTACATTTGCAACTACTACAACGGCCAACTCGACAACTGTAGGATAACTGCAGCCCTTCAGATTCAGCGGAAGACAATATGGACTTCCCATTCAGTTGTAAAAACTCAAGCCCACTTTTCGTTCTAATTCGCATGGTATTAACTTATTCTAGATTTAATATCTTGATCAGAAGCAGTCGCGTACTTCTTATTAATTTCATCTGCCCACAGTAAATAGCCAAGACATAAATAGCCCAGTAATCCACCTAGGCCAAAGATAAAACTCTTAGGAAGAGCAGCTTTTCCTGCCAGATGTCTGTCGAGTTTTTTTAATGATCCCCGACGGGCAATGGCAAGCGCAACCGTTCCGCCAGCCAGCCAGCCAGCCAAAGCAGCGAAACAATACTCAGGGCAAATAGATACATGGCGTCGCGAGCAATTTTGGTCGGGATAATTTAAAGGTTAGCGATAGACAATGACCACACATCTAAACCCCTTCCACCTCGGCCTGCAATGCCTTAATCTCCACCTCAAGTGCGTCATATTCCTTCAATTTTCGCTTCAGAAAGCTGGCCGTGAGCCGGGCTTTGGCTAACACCCCGCGGGGTGTGAGCAAGTAGGCGTATTTCAGCTTGTTCGGGTTACGGCTGAAGTTGTCCATTTTCACCCAGCCCTTGTCCACCAGGGCACGCAGACAGTAGTTCAGGCCGCCCAGGCTGATACCCAGCTGCTCGGCCATCTGGCGCTGGTTGAGCTCAGGGCTTTCTTCCAGCAACCGCAATACTTTTAATTGCCGCTCATGATCGGACATGGTTTGAGGGAGGCTCTATCGAAAAGGTAGGTTTGTGGGATGGCCGGGCAGGCTACCGCAGGGAATGCATCCTGCGATGACTCCTGCTGTCTGCCTTGAACAGCCCGCGTCACGCAGGTTGTTCAAGCGGTGAACATGATAGCCTTGGGCGGTGCAGAGTACAACCACGGTGCGTCAAATACCGCAATGCCCGCTCGAGTCTAGGCCAGCTGTCTCACTTTTTATGTAAAGTACAGCGGCAAAACTAAGGCCTTTGGATCATCTATCGACCCGGTAGACCCCACTAATTTGATGGTTTTTTGTGGCGCATAGCGCTGCACATACACACTTAGCGATTTTGCTCGGGTACGCTTTCCGCTTTTCACTTCAATCGGTATTAGGGCATCCGTGGAGGATTTATATATAAATTCTATTTCACTCCGGGCGTGTTCCCATGAACAGGTCGGCCCACTCTGTTGTGCCACCAATTCGCTTTGAACAAAGTTTTCAGCAATATAGCCCTTGTAATTAAAGCTCTGCTCGCGGTGTTCGTTATAGCTCAACCCCAACAGGTGTCCGAGCAATCCAACATCAAAGAAAAACAACTTAAAAATATTCTCTTTGGATAACGCTGGCAGCGGTGATTTTGGCTGGCTGTCAACCGGGTGACACTTTGAAACTAATTTACATTTCTCGAGCCAGTCGATTGGGCCCACTAGCTGTTGGTAGCGAGATGCGTTTTCAATAACGTCCTTAAACTTAAATCGCTTTACCGAGTCATCAATATGTTGCGCCAACTGCCTGGGAACATTTCTAAAAATAGCGTTAATCTGATGCGTTGCGATGGTTTTGGAATATTTCCCAAAATCACGCTCATAGCCTGCAATCAATGCGTCATGAATTTTAGATACCCGCTCTGTGCGCTCAATAATCGATAAGCCCTGGGTATCCGAAAAGCCAAACCAGGCACCTACCGCCTCTGGCATGCCTCCCACATAGCAGTAATCAACCAGCATGCCAAACAACTTTTCATGAGCCACCTTGCTTAAATTCAGCTCATCGAAGGCTTTTACAAGAAGCGGCTGCTGGGCGGCCCATAGAAACTCCTCAAACGTAAGCGGATAAAAAACACTTTTATGCGCTATAAAATGCATGAATTTAACACTTTTATGCGCATATAACTGTATTGTGGCGTAGTCTCTGCTCTAAATACCGCCCTCCTGGATCGTTTCACCCAGGCTGTGTCGGTCAACCGCAACCCCGGTGCGCCGCCCGAGCAGGTCTAAAAGCAAAGTAGCCCGCTCGGCGTCGTTGGCAATCTGGTAGATACCGCTGAGCCCGGTGAATGGCCCGGACAGGATCTCCACCCGGTCCCCGGGCTTATGCGGCCACTGTTCGTCTGAGTCTTCACTATAATGGAGATTCTGACTCTCCTGTAGAAAGCGAATGATGGCAGGATCTACCGGCACCAACTCCTGCCCGAACCGCACCAGGTCAACCACGCCCATGGTAGAGCGTATGCTGGCGGTACTTTGCTCGCCCAGGCGTACTTCCACGAACAGATAGCGGGGGAATAGCGGGCCGGTTACCCGTTGCCACTTGCCAGCGCGGCGCTTCCGCTGTTGCAGCTGTGGCAAAAATGCCGTGTACCCCTGCCGCTGTAGATTGAGCGCTGCAAGCTCCTCCTGCCTGGGCCGGGTGTGCACTGCCAACCAGGTCAAACCAAGGACCGCGGAGCGGGGTAAGAAATTGATTTCATATAAGTTATTATGGTTTCAGCCTGAAGAATTGGGGTAAAGATACCGCAGAGATGTCCTTCCGCTTACACCCCGAATTGTATAAGATCTTTGATTTAGGATACAGGCTTAGACCGTACAATATGTCCCCGTTACTGCAACAGGCGCTGGTCGCCTTTATCTCTACCTTGGGTGCGATCTACGCGCTGGCAACTCTAGCCCCAAAGCTGGGTTTGCTGGATGCACCAGACCATCGCAAACTCCACCAGGGAAATGTCCCTCTGGTGGGCGGTATCGCCATCTATCTCTCGTTAGTACTGGGCGCCCTACTTTGGGGTGGCTCCAGTGTGTCCATTCTCGCAGAAGGCGGCGGGCTGGCCGTGTTCATGTTGGCCGGCGGCGTGCTTGTCGTGTTAGGCGCGGTGGACGACCGCATGCAGGTGAGCGTGTTCACCCGTGTCGTGGTCGAGATAGCCGTGGCGTTAATCCTGATAGAGGGGCTGAACCTGCAGGTTCGTCACCTCGGTGACCTTTTTGGCACAGGCCACATCGCACTGCCTCCCGCGCTGGCCTACCCCTTCACCATTATCTGCATTTTTGGTGTGATTAACGCCTTTAATATGCTGGATGGGATGGATGGTCTGCTGGGCATTATGGTGCTGATCACGCTGATGGGGTTCCACCTGTTCACTGGTACACCACCAGGCTTTGTCAGTGTATTCATTGGCACCTCCCTGGTCGCGTTCCTGGTTTCAAACCTGAAATTATCACCGTTTATCCCCAAAACGTTTCTGGGCGACGCGGGTAGTAAGCTACTGGGCTTTATTGTTGTTTCGCTAATCCTTGCGGCATCCTCCGCCCAGATAGGCGGCGAGAAGTTAATTCAACCGGTGACTGCGCTCTACATCATCGGCCTACCGCTATTTGATATGGCGTTTTGCTCCCTGCGGCGCGTCTACGCACGTCGCTCACCCTTCGGCAGCGACAGAACCCATATCCACCACCTAATGCAGCAACTGGGCATGAGTAACCGGCGCTCGCTGATGATCTTAGGCTCGGTGGGGTTAGCTTCCCCCTTTTTGGGCCTTATGCTCAGCCGTTCAGGCGCCAGCGTCCCGTACCAGTTTTTCATTTTTCTCGGGTGCTTTGTGCTTTACTGTGTGCTCATGAGCCAGGCTTGGCGCGTGGCCGAGAAGCTTAAGAAGCTGGAACAGAAGCCCAAGCTGTTAAAAATAGCGAAGACCGCGGCGGACAAAACGGCGTGATTAGCAAATATTCAAGGGATTGAACCGTAGTAATGCAGAACGTAACAGAACCTGGCAACGGACACACTCACCATGACTTTCATGATGATGAAATAGACCTGTTTGAGCTGATGGAAGGCCTTTGGCAACAGAAGTGGTTGATTGCAGCCGTAACAGCTGCCTGCGGAGCAATTGCGGTAGTTGCCCTATTGTTGATGAGCCCAACCTACCAGGCCCAAACATTCGTGAGAGCACCCCTGAGTAGTGAGCTTGCCATAATTGCGGAGTCCGAGTTGCTTACCCTCACGCCTACGGAGGCGCTGCAACGCGTAGAGGAGGAAATTAATTCCCTGAGCCTGCGGCGCGAAGTATTCGATAATAATATAAACGCCTTGTTTGACGAGGTGCCTGCCACCGAAGACGATCTCGACGACCAATTCAACAACAGCTTCAATCCCGCCTTGGCAGTTGTCGCCCCCAAGAATGGGGCCAAGTCCGTAGACAGCGACCGGCGAACGATCTCGTTCGAACATTCTGATCCAGTGGTAGCCGCTGCAGTAGTCAACCAATTAGGCGCTGCGGCACAAGCATCGGCGAAATCGAATTTGCTGGAAGAGTTTAAAGCTACGCTGGCATCCCGACTTCTCAACCTCAAAACCGAGCTTGAACAGCGAATGGAAAACCAGGCGATCGTCGACAAGGACAAAATCGCCCAGCTTGAGGAGCAGGACAGGCTCGCAAAGTTACGATTGGAAGATGAGATTGCGGCCATAAAAACGATGGCGACCAGATCTCGGCAGGATGAGATTGTCCGGCTGGAGGAGGCCCTGAAGGTGGCCAAGAGCCTGGATATCGCTGAGCCCACCAGCCTGTCTGTTTTAGCCCAGAACCAGACAAGCCGTTCCGGCTCCATGGCAGTTACCACCGAAATTTCCGAGCGTAAGGATCCGGCGTACCTCAAAGGAACGCGTATACTCAGCGCAGAGCTTGTCATGCTCAAGGCACGCACCTCCGATGACCAACAGATACCGGAGTTACGCACTTTAGAGATGCGCCTGGCTTTACTGTCAAACAATCGCGAAGTCGAAATTCTGCGTGCAAGAGAGGATTATGCGGCCTTCGTGTTTGATGCCGATCTTTTACGTGGTCAAATGGGCACATTGGAAGGCCTGCTGCAGCGCGACTACAACCAGGTCTCACTGTTACGCATCGATCAGGTCGCTGCCGTGCCCATGAACCCCATAAAACCACGAAAACCCCTGATATTGGCCGCCGCCCTGGTCGCTGGCGGTATGCTAGGGGTACTCATCGCGTTAATCCGCAATGCCGTAGCAACACGGAGGGAAAGACTTGGCTAGGCGGAATCACTCCCTCTCAATCGTCACCGGCGGCTTACTACTAATTCAAGTCAGTTCTAGCTAGCCAACTTACCTCCATAGAGTTCATACCTCATCTAGTGATTGTAGAGATACTTTCAAATACCCGATAATGTGGTTCCTCTGATAGCGTTACAGCGATGGAGCTAAGCCCCGTATGAAAAATCGTATTTTGTCGCTGGCCACCGGGGCATGGTGGGATCAGCACTGGTGAGGCAGCTGGTAGAAAATCCTGCCAATGAAATTATCACCCGAACCCGCGAATAATCCAGCAGGTACAGCATGACGAAATATATAATCTTGGTGCCCAAAGCCATGTAGCGGTCTCTTTTGAAGAGCCGGAATACACAGCCGATGTGGATGGGCTCGGTACTCTACGCGTGTTGGAGGCCGTGCGCTTACTTGGGCTGGTACAGGAATCACCCCAATCCGAGAAAACCCCCTTTCACCCCCGATCACCCTACGGCGTTGCCAAGCTTTGTTGAACTGCGTGCGACGACTTCGAATTACAGCGACTTAAGACGGTTTGATGGAGTTGCGGTAACCTTCTAGCACAACTCCGGGGTCGCCCTCGAGTTTAACTTTCCCCTGATCCAGCCACACTACGCGATCACAAAGTGCCTGTATTTGCTGGTCGGAATGTGACACGAAGACAACGGTTTGATCACCGCGAATACGCTCTTGCATGGCACGTTGGGCCTTTTGCTTGAACTGCGCATCTCCAACACTGAGTACTTCGTCTATCAACAGGACATCGACATGGGTCAACAGGGCGGTGGTAAACCCAAGTCGCGATCGCATTCCGGAAGAATAGGTTTTAACCGGCTCTTCGAATGAATCTCCCAGGCCAGAGAATTCCTTGATTTCCTCCAGGTATCCCATCGCCTGCTTAATAGTGGCACCTTGCAAAACGGCGGCCAATTTTGCGTTATCACGACCGCTCAATTCTCCCTTGAACCCCAACCCTATCGATAGCAATGCCGAGGATTTTCCCGGTTGTGTCGTCACTGTTCCGGAAGTCGGTGCCAGAATTTCCGCCATGATTCTCAATGTGGTTGTTTTACCGACACCGTTTCGACCGATAATGCCCAGGGTTTCATTTTCATAGAGCTTCAACGAAACATCATCGAGAATATGATGAATGCCATTGTCAAAGGTGCCCTTGCTGGATTGAAAATTCAGGCTTACATTATGTAGCTCCAGCATAACCGGCTTGTTATTGTCGGTCATCAGGTGAGTACCTTGAGCGCCAGATATTGACTGTTACGACGCATGTAGCTGACCATGGCGGCAATTATCACCACAGCCCCAAGTCCAATCTTAAACAGGTGTAACAAATCGGGCGCGCTCTGGCGCATCAACACCTGACGATGCGCGTCTAATATAAACGCCATCGGATTAAAATTCAGAATAAGCTCTATCTTCTCTGGATCACCAAGTTCGCGGATGTCCCAGAAAATTCCAGAGGTAAACAGCAGAAACATCATGCCCAGCGGAATAAATTTGCTGAAATCCCGCACCCAGCAAACCAGACAAGCGCCTACGAAAGAGCATGCGACGATCATCAGGTAAAAGACAAACGCAACTGGCAGCAACCAAAGCCAGGCCAAGCTCACTGGATAGCCAGAGAGAGCGAGTGCAACCCCCAATAGAGCATAAACCGCCAACTGCCTATAAACGCCTTCCTGGATAGCCGCCATTGGGAAAAGACTCTTTGGCACATTGATCTTGCCGATCAAGCTGCTATTGGCTGCGATGCTATTGGACGCTTGACTCACAGATTTGGAGAACCAGATAAAGGCAAACTTTCCGCAGGCCAGAAAAATAATAAAATCGCCGCCGCGGCGAGATGATTCGAGAATCAGGTTAAAGACGACAAAAAAAACGGCCACCCAGAGAAGCGGCTCCAGGAACCACCACAGCACCCCCAGCTTGTACCTTGAGGCTTCGGCTTTAAGTAGCATGCGAGCCTGAAGGTCGACTGCGCGTATGTAATGAGAGAGTGTCATGGCTACTATCTATTCAGGACCCGAATGCTTTCAATATCATGGTGGAGATCCCGGATTTTAGCAGCTTAGCCCATACACAAGAAAGGGAGTCGGCGTATAACCGGCAAATGCAATGCAGATGAAGCTTATTCTGACTCACGAGAGCATCATACACCGCCTCTGGAGCAATCCATGGTACGCATGCACAACATCCTGTGTTTGCTAGCGGGTTATTTCCTAACCATTGGCGTTACAATAACGCCATGAGCAAGCAACCCCCCAACCACCGCCCCCGCAAACGCTTCGGCCAGAATTTTCTGCGCGATCCGGGGGTTATCGACCACATTGCGAGCATCATTGGCGCCAGGGCTTCAGACCATCTGGTAGAAATTGGGCCAGGCCAGGGCGCGCTCACTGAATCACTTGTCGACAGCGACTGCCGGCTCGATGTGGTTGAGTTGGACCGGGATCTGGTGCCAGCCCTACTGGCCGCCTTCAGTATTCACCCGAATTTCAAACTGCACAGCGCGGACGCCCTCCAATTCGATTTTGCCTCACTGCTTGAGGGCGACGAACGGCTCAGAATTGTGGGCAACCTGCCCTATAACATTTCCACACCGTTGATTTTCAAGCTGCTGGAAAACGCTGCCATCATCCAGGATATGCACTTTATGCTGCAACTTGAAGTGGTACAGCGGCTGGCGGCGCAGCCAGGTAACAAACATTGGGGGCGACTGGGGATAATGACCCAGTATCACTGCGAGGTGGAGCATTTGTTTGATGTGCCGCCGGAAGCTTTCAACCCCGCGCCTAAGGTTCAGTCGGCGATTGTTCGGCTGGCGCCCAGGCAGAACTCGCCCTGGCCCGCCTGTGACGAAGAGTCGCTGCGCTCAGTGGTGCAATCGGCTTTCGCCCAGCGCCGCAAGACGCTGCGCAATAACCTTAAGGGCATCATCGATAGCGAGGCGCTTGAGTCCATCGGCGTGGATCCTGGCTGTCGCGCCGAGAGCCTGGAGCTGATTCAGTTCATAAATATCACCAATGCGGTCGAATCTCGCTCTGGGGAATGATCTACCGGCCACTTCGCGGTAAGATCGGACAAACGGTATTCAACTAGGCAAAACATCCTATATGTCTGATTCCAAGATCGCTCTGGTGACCGGCGTTATCTGCCTGGAGCAGGCTTATGAGTGGTACGTTTCACATCTGGACGAGACAGATTCGATGTGAGCCACCTCGCGATTAACCAACACAGAAGAACATAATGGATAACCCTGACTTCAACCCAGCCCTGGTAGGCATTCAAATCCTCACCACCTACCTGCCCACTCACTCCAGGCCAGAGGATGATCAATACACCTTCGCCTATACCATCACTATCAGCAACGCCAGCGATCAGCCGGTGCAGTTGCTGTCGCGTCACTGGGTCATTACCGATGCTAACAACAGTGTGCAGGAAGTGCGCGGCGAGGGTGTGGTGGGAGAGCAACCGGTGATCGCGCCAGAACAATCCTTTCGCTATACCAGCGGTGCGACACTGCAGACGCCTGTGGGCTATATGGAGGGCAGCTATACCATGATTATTCCAGAGGGAGAGGTTGATCTCACTGAGCAACCCGCCTTTGAGATACCGATACCCGCCTTTACCCTGCACACGCCAACGGCGCTGAATTAGGCCCGCTATTCCATGGCGACCTATGTTGTTGGGGACATTCAGGGTTGCCTGCAACCGCTTAAGTGCCTGCTTAAGCGCGTAGATTTCAACGCTGATCGGGACATGCTCTGGTCGGTTGGAGACGTGGTCAACCGCGGCCCCAAATGCCTGAAGACTTTACGTTTTCTTTATAAGATGCGCGATAACCTGGTGATGGTGCTGGGCAATCACGACCTGCACCTACTGGCCGTGGCATCCGGGGCCAGGGCGCCCAGTCGTTCTGATACGCTGGACAAAATTCTCGCCGCCAAAGATCGCGACACCCTATTGCAGTGGCTACTTCAGCGCCCTTTGATACATCACGAAATGGGTTACACCATGGTACATGCGGGCATTCCACCGCAGTGGTCGGTTGACGATGCCCTGGCCTACGCCTGGGAGGTGGAGAACGTATTGCAGAGCCCGCAGTGCAATGATTTTTTTCAGGCCATGTACGGCAACGAACCCGCAGTTTGGTCTGATGACTTACAAGGGATGGAGCGACTGCGGGTTATCACTAATTACCTGACCCGCATGCGCTTTTGCAGCAAAAAAGGCGTTCTGGACCTGGATAGCAAAGGGGCCTCGCCCGACCATGGCAAGCCTGTCTCAGCCTGGTTTAGCCACCCCCATCGCAAAACTGTCGATGACAAGATTCTATTTGGCCACTGGGCTTCGATTGAGGGCCAAACCGACACCCCCAACGCCATAGCCTTGGACACAGGCTGTGTCTGGGGCGGTGCCCTGTCATTTTACTGTCTCGAGACTGGCGAATGGACGCGGTGTAAGTGTGAGAATGGGAAGTGCCTGAAAGAGAAAGGCCTGGATTAGACCGGCTTCAAGTCAGCGAATTCAGGGGTTAAACAGCTTCGTCAGGACCGGAATTACCGTTGTTGCGGCGATTGCGGCCAAAATCCAGGTGTGCAGGAAGAGTTGCTTATCAATTTGAGCGAAGCGGGCTCTTAGGTCACTGTCCTGCGCAACGAAGCGAGAGTCTATACGCGCATCTTGCTTCGCGAGGCCTGAATTCATAAGCGCTTTATGCTCCGCAAAGCCGGAATCTATAAGCACCTTCTGCTTCGCAAAGCCGGAATCTATAAGCACCTTCTGCTCCGCAAAGCCGGAATCTATGCGAGCATCTTGCTCTGCGAATCGAACATCCAGACGCGCATCCTGCTGGGCAAAGCGTGCATCGAGCCTTGCATCCAGGTAGTCCCGGGTGACCAGCTGGTCCATATTGAACACAAATGCTTCTGCCATAACTTCCGCCTGCGCTTCAGCTTGCAGCTGAGGAATACCGGCATCGGTTAACCGGCGAACAAACTTAAGTGTATCAAAAGCGAAGGCAGACATAATAGACCCCTTAGTTCCGCCTATAATCCCTTAAAACCACGGGGAAGCGCACATCATATGTAGCCAATTTTTAATCTTCGAACGGAAGGTGCCTGGATTAAACCGCCATCAATGTAGGGAGCTCAGGGTTGAAACAACGCCGTTAAGGCAGGTATTACCGTTGTTGCGGCGATCACGGCCAAAACCCAGGAGTGCAGGAAGAGTTGTTTATCGACCTGGGCAAATCGCCCATCTATACGAGCATCTTGCTCAGCAAATCGAACATCCAGACGCGCATCCTGCTGGGCAAAGCGTGCATCGAGCCTTGCATCCAGGTAGTCCCGGGTGACCAGCTGGTCCATATTGAACACAAATGCTTCTGCCATAACTTCCGCCTGCGCTTCAGCTTGCAGCTGAGGAATACCGGCATCGGTTAACCGGCGAACAAACTTAAGTGTATCAAAAGCGAAGGCAGACATAATAGACCGTTTGGTTCAGTCTATAGTCCCGGAAAAACACCAGGAAGCACACATCATATGTAGCCAATCTTTAATCTTCGAACGGAAGGTGTCTGGATTAAACCGCCACCAATGTAGTGAGATCAGGGGTTAAACAGCTTCGTCAGGACCGGTATTACCGTTGTTGCGGCGATTGCGGCCAAAATCCAGGTGTGCAGGAAGAGTTGCTTTTCGACCTGGGCGAAGCGAGAGTCTATGCGCGCCTCCTGCTGGGCAAAACGTGCGTCCAGATAATCCTTGGTGACCAGCTGGTCCATATTGAACACAAATGCTTCTGCCATAACTTCCGCCTGCGCTTCAGCTTGCAGCTGAGGAATACCGGCATCGGTTAACCGGCGAACAAACTTAAGTGTATCAAAAGCGAAGGCAGACATAATAGACCCCCTTAGTTCCGTCTATAATCCCGGAAAACTAAGGGGAAGAACACATCAAATGTGGCCAGTTTTTATTCACTGAACGGCAGACCGCTAGCCCTCATAACCTCTGGGATTCATCGACTGCCAGCGCCATGCGTCCTCGCACATTTCTTCTACCCCTCGAGTCGCGGTCCAGCCGAGTTCCGTATTCGCCAGCGCGGGGTCGGCCCAGAACTGGGCGATATCACCCGCCCGGCGCGGTACTACCTCATAAGGTACGGGCTGGCCGCTGGCTTGCTCGAAGGCGGCGACCATCTGCAATACACTCACGCCAACGCCTCGACCGAGGTTAACGTTTAATAAGGTATCGCCGGGCCGCTTAAGATATTCGAGTGCAGCCAGGTGGCCATCTACCAGGTCACTCACATGGATATAATCGCGAACGCCGGTACCGTCCACGGTGGAATAATCGTCACCAAATACTTGCAACCGCTCGCGCTGCCCCACGGCTACCTGGCTGACATAGGGCATTAAGTTGTTGGGTATACCGCCAGGCGCTTCGCCTATCAGGCCGCTGATGTGCGCGCCCACCGGGTTGAAGTAGCGCAAACAGGCAATGCTCCAGCCTTCCCCGGTGGCGTGTAGATCAGCGAGAATATCTTCGATCACTACCTTGGTCTGGCCGTAGGGGTTGGTCGCGCCGCGCGGAAAGTCTTCCCGCATGGGGTTTGAAGGGGGTTCACCATAAACCGTGGCGGAGGACGAAAACACCAGAGTTTGGACACCCGCTCGTTCCATTGCCTGGAGCAAAGAAATCGTACCGCCAACGTTGTTGTGGTAATAGGCCAGTGGTTGCTCAACGGACTCACCCACTGCTTTAAGGCCGGCGAAGTGCATAACCGCGGCAATATCGCTATTGGCGAATAAAGTGTCCAGCGCCTCGCCATCCAGCAAGTCCACTTCTATAAATTTGGGGCGCACGCCGGTGATTTCCTCAATGCGATTGATGACCTCGGCGCTGCTGTTAACGAGATTATCGACCACTACAGGTTGGTAACCCGCCTCGATGAGCGCCACACAAGCATGGGAGCCGATATACCCGGCGCCCCCGGTTACGAGAATATTACCTGCCATGAAGAAAGCTATTCCACGAGAAAGACGGTGTCGAGTATAAGGTGCAGCGCTATAAGTGGGCAATGCGCAGGCGCGCAGCATGACGCGCCGAACCGCTAACGGTACACTGCCCCGATGAAAGTCTATCTGGTTGGCGGCGCGGTCCGTGACGAATTACTCAACTACCCTTTCCATGAGAAGGACTGGGTAGTTGTGGGCGCGACTCCTGCGCAATTACTGGACCAGGGTTATAACCAGGTCGGCAAGGACTTCCCCGTATTCCTGCATCCCGAAACCAAGGATGAGTACGCCCTGGCCCGCACCGAGCGCAAACAGGGCCACGGTTACACCGGATTTGCGGTGGATTGCGACCCGGGCGTGACACTTGAGCAAGATCTTGAACGCCGCGACCTGACCATCAATGCCATCGCCCGTGATACCGATGGCACTATTATCGACCCGTACGGCGGGCAACGGGATATCGAGGCGCGGGTGCTCCGCCATGTTTCCGATGCGTTTACGGAGGACCCGTTGCGGGTTCTTCGCACTGCTCGATTTGCGGCACGCTACCATCATCTTGGGTTTACAGTTGCCGCTGAAACCGCTGAATTGATGTCGAACATCGTCAATCAGGGCGAATTGGCTCATCTTCCGGCTGAGCGCATCTGGGTGGAAATGGAGAAGGCTCTGAGGGAACGCAATCCGGAAGTGTTCGTCAGTGTGCTTCGCGACTGCGGTGCCTTGGCGGCATTGATACCCGAGCTTGAGGCGTTATTTGGTGTACCTCAAACGGCGGAACATCATCCTGAAATCGATACCGGTGTGCATACGCTAATGTCTCTGCAGCAGGCCACGCTTTTATCACAGGACACCGATGTGCGCCTGGCTGTTCTGCTTCACGATCTGGGCAAGGGCACCACCCCCGAGGCAGAATGGCCCAGGCATATTGCCCATGAACACCGAGGGCTGAAGCTGATCAAAGCAGTGTGCCAGCGCCTTAAAGTGCCTAACCAGCATCGTGATCTGGCCCTGAAGGTGTGCGAGTTCCACACCCACTGTCACCGGGCGCTGGAACTTCGAGGCAAGACCATTCTAAAAGTACTGAACGCTACTGATGCGCTACGCCGGCCAGATCGATTTGAGGCTTTTTTATTAGCGTGCGAGGCAGATGCGCGCGGGCGTTTGGGATTGGAGGAGCGCCCCTATCCGCAGGCTGATTATTTGCGTGGTGCCTTGGAATTGGTGAGTTCAGTATCGGCGGCGCAGTTTGCGGAGGCAGGAGTGTCTGGGAAGGCGCTTGGCGAGGCGATTAGTGCTGAAAGGGTCAGGTTGCTTGATGCGCGGCGCGCTGACCAGGCAGGTGGGTTGGGGTAATACATTCCTACCGGTTCACGCTTTGACAATATGTGCTGCGGGCTCCCGATAACGTCCCCGGCTGTCGATAATCAGGGCGGCGTGCTCTTTGATCAGTTCATAATCGAAATCATCGTGGTCGGTGACTAGAACCGCCGCGTCAAAACTTTGTAGTAGCTCCGCATTCAGTTCCCGGCTCACTAGTTCAAACTGGTAATTGCGCATGGCTGGGAATGAAGGGATATGCGGATCTGAATACTCCACCGTCGCGCCCCGCTCCACTAGTATGCTTAATATTTCAGCTGCCGGTGACTCTCGAGGGTCGCCTACATTCTTTTTGTAGGCCAGCCCTAGCACCAGAATACTACTGCCTTTTAGCGACTTACCCAGACCATTCAGACCCTCGGTCAGTTTGCTAACCACGTACTCGGGCATGGCGCGATTCACCTCGCCCGATAGCTCAATGAATCGCGTATTCAGCCCATATTCTTTGGCTTTCCAGGTCAGGTAAAACGGGTCGATCGGAATGCAATGACCACCCAACCCGGGGCCAGGGTAGTAAGGCGTGTAGCCGAAGGGCTTGGTGGCCGCAGCGTCTACCACCTCAAAAATATCAATGCCCATCTTGTCGGCTACGGTTTTCATTTCGTTGACCAGGCCGATATTTACCGCACGGTGAATATTCTCCAGTAACTTGGTCATCTCGGCGGCGCGGGTGGAACTCATGGGGACCAGCTGATTTACCACCTGTTCGTACAATGCCGTGCCCATTTCCAGGCACGCGGGGGTATGACCACCGATTAATTTTGGAATGGTGGCCGTTTCGAAATTTGGATTACCCGGGTCTTCCCGCTCAGGCGAGTACACCAGGAAAATATCTTCACCCACCGCAAGACCACTGCGTTCAACCCGCGGCAGCATCTCTTCCTCGGTTGTGCCGGGATAGGTGGTGCTTTCCAGCGATACCACCTGCCCTTGGCGCAAATGGGGGACCAGGGCATCCATAGTGTCGGTGACATAACTGAGATCGGGTTCGCGGAATTTGTTGAGTGGCGTGGGCAGGCAGAGGATCAATGCGTCACATTCGGCCGCACGCGCAAAGTCCGCACTGGCTTCAAGCAAGCCTGCCCTGGCCGCCACTATCTTGTCATTGGGGATGTGGCCGATGTAGCTTTGGCCTGCATTCAGCGCGTCAACTTTGGCTTGGTCATTGTCGATGCCTATCACCGAATAGCCCACGGACACATAGCGTAGGGCCAGAGGTAGGCCGACATAACCAAGCCCAATGATGCCGATGGTGGCATCGCGGGAAATAAACTTCTGTTTATGGATATTGCTCATTCGCTAGGTTCAATCCGTTCTTATTTTGTCTGTACGCAGGGCATCTCTTCGGGCTCTACGATCCCCAGCCCGGAACTAGCGAGGCCCGACTAGTCCTGCCTACCCTAATACAATCGCCACACAGCCACAGCTTTTAATCTGCAATATCAGTGGATACCTGCCTGCCCCGCCATTCGAAATTCACCCGGGCAAGCCCCTGCGAGGATTTGTCATAGCTCTGCCAGAGCTCCGCGTAGTTTTTATTGGCAACAGGGTGCACCAACTCCGGCGCTAATTCCGCCAGGGGTCGCAGTACAAACGCGTTGTGCAGGATTTCACCCCGGGGTAACTCAACCCCATCAACCACTCCCACCAACTGGTCGTAGAGCAATATGTCTATATCCAGCTGACGTGAACTATTAGGCAGGGCATTTTCCGGTCGCCCATGTTCAGTTTCGATATGACGCAATCTGGCGGCCAGTTCAGCCACGCTCAGTTCGGTATCTACTGCCACTACCAAATTAAAAAAGGGCTGACCCTCGAAACCAATCGACTCGCTGTCGTAAACCGGCGACAGAGCGAGCTCACCAAATAAAGCCTGCAGCGCATCCAGACCCGCGACGATATACCGTTCGCGTTCAATATTACTGCCCACTCCAAGGTAAACCCTGGCCATTAGGGCAGCTCTCCTCGTTCAATCACCACACCTACATCTTTTGCCTGGGGTATGGCACCTGGCTTACACACCCGCAACCGCAACCAGGGAACGGAAAATTCCTCCAGGATGATGCCGGCGACTTGCTCGGCCAGGGTTTCAACCAACTGAAACTCACTGCCCTCTATAAAAGAAATAAGACGTTCCGAGACCGCGGCGTAATCCAGAGCGTGATCGATACCGTCGGTGGCCGCTGCCCGACGATTGTCAGTCGCCATCTCAAGGTCCAGCACCACCCGCTGACGAATGGTCCGCTCCCAGTCATAAACGCCTATAACCGTTTCGACCTGCAACTCACGAATGAACACTATGTCGGTCATTAGTTTACTGCCTCTTGCAAAGGCGGCAATTCAGCCATAGGCCAACGGGGCCGCACATTGGCGCTATCGTCATCGACCTGCCCGGCAGCAAGCCGCTGCGCACCGGCATAGGCAATCATGGCGCCATTGTCAGTGCAAAACTGTGGCGCCGGATAAAAAACCCGGGCGTTCTCCTTGGCCAGAGCCTGTTCCAGTGTTGAACGCAGATTTCGATTGGCACTCACACCACCAGCTATGACCAGTGTCTTCAGGCCTTCTTGTTTCAAAGCCCGGCGACATTTAATCACCAGAGTGCTGACCACCGCGTGCTCGAAAGCCAGGGCAATATCGCATTTGTCCTGCTCAGTGAGTTCGGCGGCTTCGCGGCACTTGGCAACCGTGTTCAAGGTATATGTTTTAAGGCCGCTAAAACTGAAATCCAGCCCGGGCCGATTGACCATAGGGCGAGGGAACTCAAACCGCCCTGCAGTTCCCCGCTCGGCCAAACGCGCTATATGTGGACCGCCGGGATAAGGCAAACCGAGCATTTTCGCGGCTTTATCGAAGGCCTCACCGGCCGCATCATCCAGTGACTCTCCCAACAACTTATAGCGGCCAATGCCATCTACCCGCACCAGTTGGGTGTGTCCGCCGGAGACCAGCAGGGCAACAAAAGGAAATTCAGGCTTATCATCTTCCAGCATGGGGGCCAGTAAATGGCCCTCCATATGATGCACACCCAGCGATGGTATCCCCCAGCCCCAGGCCAGGGTTCGCCCCAGAGTCGAACCTACCATCAGAGCACCTACAAGGCCGGGGCCGGCGGTATAGGCCACTCCGTCAATGTCCGAAGCCTTACAGCCGGAATCCTCCATTACTTGCTCTATAAGCGGTAACATCTTGCGTACATGGTCACGAGATGCCAATTCTGGCACCACACCGCCGTATTCCACGTGGATATCCACCTGACTAAACAGGGCGTCTGCCAGCAGGCCGCGCTCGGTGTCATACAGTGCAACACCGGTTTCGTCGCAGGAGGTTTCCAGGCCCAGAATCAGCATATGTCGGTCACATTAGAATGAAGTGGCATGATATAGGCTGCATCGCCGCGAAAGCCAGCCAGATGACAGCAAATTACCACGTCACAGGGCTTTGCAAAACGCCCTCTTTAGTTATAGAATGCGCGCCTTTTCGGGTATTGCCCGCCTCTTGGGCGTAGCGAACCATTATTTAAAGGATAGGTTAAAACTTAATGCCTCATATCAAGATCAAAGAAAACGAGCCCTTTGACGTGGCACTGCGTCGCTTCAAGCGCTCTTGCGAGAAAGCAGGCCTGCTGGCTGAAGTTCGTAAGCGCGAGCACTACGAGAAGCCGACTACAGTACGTAAGCGCGCATCTGCTGCCGCGGTTAAGCGTCACCTGAAGAAGCTCTCCAGAGAAAACCGCAAGCGCGTCCGTCTGTACTAGCACTTGTAACAGACCAGACACGCCAACCCCCATGAGTGACCCATCCCTTACCGAGCAAATCAGGGCGGAAATGAAAGCCGCTATGAAAGCGCGGGACAAACAGCGGTTGGGCACCATCCGGCTGATTCAAGCCGAATTTAAACGCATAGAAGTCGACGAGCGAATCGAGGTTGATAACGACCGCGCTATCGCAGTGCTCGATAAAATGGTTAAGCAGCGCCGCGACTCGGCCCAGCAATATAAAGACGCTGGACGAGCGGAACTGGAAGCCCAGGAAGTTTTTGAAATTGCCGTGTTGCAGGAGTTCATGCCTGTTCAGTTGAGCGAGGAAGAACTGGTAGCCATGGTAGATGCAGCAATCGCTGCCAGCGACGCCACTGGCATGCAGGCTATGGGTCCGGTCATGGGCCAGTTGAAGCCACAGTTACAGGGCCGCGCAGATATCGGTGCCGTCAGCAAACTGGTTAAAACACGCCTCGCAGGCTAACTAGCCAGCTCCGCCGCCTGACCCGGCAGCGTATCATCACCAAATAGCTCTAAGCGCCATCTCCACTAAACAATCCCGCTCCGGCGTGTGACAATACCTCGCTCACCACCTAGCACCCACAGGATTTTGCCCCAGGCATGGCCGGACGTATCACCCAGAAATTTCTCGACGACCTGCTCGACCGGTTGGATATCGTCGAGGTGGTTGATCGTCGGGTAAAACTGAAAAAAACCGGCAAGAACTACAGCGCTCGCTGCCCCTTTCACGACGAGAAAACCCCCTCTTTCAGCGTAAATCCCGACAAGCAGTTCTACTACTGCTTTGGCTGCGGCGCCGGCGGCAACGCACTGGGTTTCGTGATGGATTACGAGAACATCGATTTCCCCCAGGCCGTAGACAGCCTGGCAAGCTCGGCGGGCATGACGGTGGAGCGCGAGGAACTGCGCGGCGGTCACGATGCGGCCGTAGCCCAGCAGACCAGCAAGCCCCTTTATGAGTTACTGGAACAGGCCTCTAACTTTTACCAACAGCAACTGCGCAAACACCCTGAAGCCAAGCGGGCGGTGGCCTACCTTAAGCAACGGGGCCTTACCGGCGTAATCGCCAAGCAATTTGATATGGGCTTCGCCCCGCCGGGTTGGGATAATTTACTCAGCGCACTGGGCACCACTGAGCAAGCCAAAGAGCGCCTGCAACAGACCGGCATGGTGGTAAAGAATGAATCCGGCCGTATCTATGACCGCTTTCGCGACCGCGTCGTTTTCCCCATCCGCGACCGGCGCGGCCGCGTTATCGCTTTCGGTGGCCGCGTATTGGGGGATGACAAGCCCAAGTACCTGAACTCACCGGAGACAGACGTCTTCCATAAAGGGCGAGAACTGTACGGCTTGTATCAGGCCAAACAGGCCAACCGTAAACTGGAACGCATCCTGGTGGTTGAGGGCTATATGGATGTCATCGCCCTGGCCCAGCACGGCATCTTGAATGCCACCGCAACCCTGGGAACTGCCACCAGCAAACCCCATCTGGAAAGTATCTATCGCCTGTGCCCCGAGGTCGTATTCTGTTTTGACGGCGACGAGGCCGGGCGCAAAGCCGCCTTTCGGGCTATGGAGGCTGCCCTGTCGTGCATGGAAGACGGTCGCCAGGCCAGGTTTCTGTTTCTCCCTGAAGGGGAAGACCCTGACACCATGGTGCGCAGTGGCGGTGCCGAGCACTTCACCGAATTGGTCGCCAACGCCCAGCCACTGGAAACTTTTTTGTTCGAATCGCTGGCGGCTGGCGTCGATCTGGGCAATCTCGACGGGCGAGCCCGCCTGAGCAAACTCGCGCTGCCTTACATTCGCCAGTTCCCGGAAGGGGTCTACCGGCAATTAATGTTTCAGGAATTGGCCAAACGCACCGGACTCGAACTGACCAGCTTGATGCTATTGGAAGCGCCGCCTGCGCCGCCGCCTGTGGAAGTCAGTCAACCCCCTGAGTACGAAGAATCCTATGCTGAGGCTGACGACATTGAGTTACAGCCCCGCAAACGAGCGCTACTCAGTGCCCATCAAAAAGGCTATGGCAGCATTGCCCAAAGCGCGATTGCCTTAATGCTACACCGACCAGAGGTCGCCCAGCAGGCGAACCCGGTAGAGCTGGAAGAACTGACTGGCGAAGACGTAACCCTGCTACGCCAGGTACTGGAATTATTGCAAAAGCGCCCGGACTCCAATACGGCAATGCTACTGGGTCACTGGTACGGCACGCCCGAGGGAGAATTGCTCAACCGTCTGGCCGGCCAGGAGCGTCTAATTCCCACAGCGGGCATTGAACAACAATTCGCGGACACCATTGCGGCACTTGCCCACAAGCCTCATCTGGCGAAATTGGATGCTCAGGTCGACAAACTCAAAACCAGCAACTACGCTGAAGTCAGTGAATTGGACAAGCAACAACTGCTGCAATCGCTGGAGCGAAAGCGACAACTCGACGCGCAGCGTAATAAGCGCAAGAGCTAACCCGACAAGTCGGCCTCAACCGGGCTGAAATGAGCCTTTCACTGCGCTTGTAATGGTGGATATCTGCCCCCATATCACAGCGAGACGGTGCAAACGCTAAATTTCGGCCGAAAGTCGCTAATTTACTGGGCTCACAGTAGTCCCGCAGCCCATATCCGGTTATACTCGCCGGCTAATTTTTTTACGCTATTTCCCGAAGGTTCTCTTAATGACCGACGCAGTAAAGCAACAATCGCGCCTCAAAGATCTGATTGCAAAAGGCAAGGAACAGGGCTACCTGACCTATGCTGAGGTGAACGATCACCTGCCTGAGGATATTTCTGATCCCGATCAGGTTGAAGACATCATCCAGATGATCAACGACATGGGTATTCAGGTATTCGAGGTCGCTCCCGACGCTGATGATCTATTAATGGCTGACGGGGATAGTTCCGCCGACGACATTGCCGCCGCTGAAGCTGCTGCCGCGCTGGCCGCCGTTGAAACTGAAGCTGGCCGCACGACTGACCCGGTGCGTATGTATATGCGCGAAATGGGCACCGTTGAGCTACTCACCCGCGAGGGCGAAATTGTTATCGCCAAGCGTATTGAGGAAGGTATTCGGGAATTGCTGGCTGCACTTGCGCACTTCCCAGGCGCGGTAAAATCGATTCTGGACGAATACGAGCTGGTCACTAAAGAAGAGCGCCGCCTGAGCGACATCATGGTCGGCTATCTTGACCCGGCCGAGCACGTGCCTTCTGCCGCAGAAATGGCAGAAGCGGCGGCCGCTGCGCCTGCTGCTGCCACCACCGATGATGACGAAGAAGTTGATACCGGTCCAGATCCCGTTGAGGCAAAGAAGCGCTTCACCGCCATGAAGCGCCAGTACAACAAAACCGAGAAAGTCATTGCCGAAAAGGGCCGCACCTCCAAAGAAGCTCAAAAGGAAATGGACAAGCTGGGCGAGCTGTTCAAGTTTTTCAAGCTGACCCCGCGCGTATTCGATCCCATGACTCTGGCAGCACGTAAAGTCCTGACCACCGTCCGTCAGCAGGAACGAACCATCATGCGCATTGCCGTGCGCGGTTGCGGTATGCCTCGCAAGGAGTTTATTAACTCCTTCCTGGGCTCAGAGTCTGATAGCAAGTGGATTTCTCGCCTGGCACGCAAAAAAGACTACGGCCCTCGCCTGGTAGCAGAAAAAGAAGACCTGCAGCGCCTGCAGCGCCGAATAGCTCAAGTAGAGAAGCAAACTGGCCTCGCGGTTAGCGAGATCAAGGAAATCAACCGCCGCATGAGCATGGGTGAAGCCCGTGCCAGGCGCGCCAAGAAAGAAATGGTAGAGGCGAACCTGCGTCTGGTAATTTCTATCGCCAAAAAGTACACCAACCGCGGCCTGCAGTTCCTCGACCTCATTCAGGAAGGCAACATCGGTTTGATGAAAGCCGTGGACAAGTTCGAATATCGCCGCGGCTACAAGTTCTCCACCTACGCAACCTGGTGGATTCGTCAGGCCATAACACGCTCCATCGCAGATCAGGCGCGCACCATTCGTATTCCGGTGCACATGATTGAGACCATCAACAAGCTCAATCGTATCTCGCGTCAGATGCTGCAGGAAATGGGTCGTGAGCCCACACCGGAAGAGCTGGGCGAGCGCATGGAGATGCCTGAGGACAAAGTCCGCAAGGTATTGAAGATCGCCAAAGAACCTATCTCCATGGAGACCCCCATCGGAGACGACGAGGATTCGCACCTGGGTGATTTCATTGAAGACCACACCATCCACTCCCCAGTGGATGCGGCCACCGGCCAGGGTCTACAGGAAGCCACCAAGGACGTACTCGCAGGCCTCACCGCCCGCGAAGCGAAAGTATTGCGCATGCGCTTCGGTATCGACATGAACACTGACCACACCCTCGAGGAAGTGGGTAAGCAGTTTGATGTGACCCGTGAGCGTATTCGTCAGATAGAAGCCAAGGCACTGCGGAAACTGCGCCATCCGACCCGTTCGGATTATTTGCGTAGCTTTTTGGACGAATAAGCGACGACCACACATGCCGTCGCGCCACTCAGGCGCGACGATTCTATTTGTACACCCTACTACGCTGCGCGATTCTAATAATGTGCGCTATCAATATTTGATCACATATCTCGTAGAGTATCCGGTAGGAACCCTGACGAATTCGATAGTAGTTCTGACCCGAAAGCTTCTTACTCCCTGAGGGACGTGGCTCATCGGCGAGCGCATCTATACGTTGAAGAATCTTTTGGACGTCTTGTTTGGATATAGACCGAAGATCCTTCGCTACTGATTTCTTGAAACACAGCTCATATCTTGCCATGCTTTTTCAGATCCTTTAGCAACACCTCATAGCTGATCGAGGGCTCATCGACGCGATCTGCAATAACCTCAAGGTCTTCCTGGTCTTCGCGCATCAGAAGCCGCACAGCCTCATCCACCAAATCAGACACAGAAGTGTCGGTGCTTGCTGCCTTCAACTTTAAGGCTTGATGGATAGCCGGATCGAAATACACAGTGGATCTCTTTGATAGCTCACTCATTAAAATACCCTCTGGACAATATTAGCACTTTAACGTTGTAGCGTTATAACATCAAATGCGCTCAAATAACTCCGATACCTGCATACATTCAATCTGCAATCTTAACTATGGGCTATGCCTGCGCCCTTCAATTATTTATAATCCCCCGCCTCACCCCATGCGGGCCCATAGCTCAGTTGGTTAGAGCATCCGACTCATAATCGGCAGGTCGAGTGTTCGAATCACTCTGGGCCCACCATTTTTTATCTATCTAATAGCGCTATAACTATTGGACCGCCTCGCCATCCCGGCTGTATCTATTTCGTCGCCCTGACCATCGGCAGCATATCTCGCGGCAGGCGCTAGTTTAACAAAGCGCTTGGCGCACTTCTGGGGCCTTTCGCGGCAAATTGTCAGCACCTTCGGCTTAGATAACGTTAGCGAGTCGCTCTGGTTATTTCTGGATTTTGGATGTTACGATGATGTCAAAATATGAGGATCGAAGCATGCGACTACAAGGTCAGAATTGCGTCATTACCGGCGGCTCAAGCGGCATAGGTGCTGCCACTGCACGACGCTTCGTCGCCGAAGGTGCCGAAGTCCTTATTACCGATATCAATATGGACGCGGCTGACGCCCTGGCCGCCGAACTTGGCGATGCCGTCACAACTTTCCGCTGCGATGTAAAAAGCGAGACTGAGGTTAAAGCGGCCGCCGAAGCTGCTTATGCCAGATGGGACAAGGTTGACGTACTGGTTAACAATGCCGGCAGCGAACTGAACCGTGCCTATGACGAAACAACCGAAGACGAATGGGACCATGTGCTGAACACGGACCTGAAAGGCCCCTGGTTGATGTGTAAACATTTCGTACCGCGGATGGTAGAGGTAGGCTCAGGCAGCGTCATAAACATCTCCTCACTAAACGGACTAGTGGGTTTCCCTCTATCAACGGCTTACGGCAGTGCTAAAGGCGGGCTTGTGGTATTCACCCGTGACATGGCGATCGAACTGGCCAGCACAGGTGTACGCATCAACTGTGTCTGCCCGGGCGTGATCGCTACCGGCATGATGGAACGCTGGACAGATTTAATGCCTGATAAACAGGCAGCCCAAACCATGCTGAAAGGCACCATGCCAATCGGGCGCATGGGTACCGCAGAGGAAGTTGCAGGTTCGATCTTCTTTTTTGCTTCTGCCGATTCCAGCCTGTGTCAGGGTGCCGTGCTGAGTGTCGACGGCGGGTTTACCGCACAGTAGAGCGCTGGACATTAATGTAACGCCATACAGACAGCCGCTGGTTTTGCCATGGAAAAAGCCCGATGTTTAAGCTGTGGGCATCTCTTCTTCCATTTATTTATCTACTTATTTAGTTAACCAGGACGAACAGCCTCCGGGCCGGCAATCGACATAGCCTTCTGGTATGCGGGCCTGGCACTTACCCGCTCTACATAGGCCTTGGTATTGGGCATGCTGTCATCGATCGCGCGAGCACCTAACATCGCCAGCGATGTCAGGTTAAACAGTGACATTATATCTGCGCAACTGAATTCCGGGCCACCGAGATAGTCTGATTCACCAAGACGTTGCTCCAACGCCCGGTAAAGTCCGTCCTCTCGGCGCAATGTTGTGGTCATCATCAAATTGTCTGCGCCTGGCTCGCCACCGGCTGACTCGTAGGCCATCTTAATGAACAGTGTCGTCTGCAGATTGTTATTGAACTGCATCCAGTAGAGATAGTGGGGATAGTCGGGAGACTCCACGCCCACGGATAATCTGCCCTTACCATGGCGCTGGGAAATGTACTCAGCAATCGCCGTAGATTCAGCCATGACCAGATCACCGTCAGTTATCACAGGCGCGGTACCGGCAGGATGCAGGGCACGGTATTCAGGTGGCGCCAAAAAGTCCTCTCCGCGGTCATACCATTGCAACTCATAGGGAAGCTCCAGCTCCTCCAGTAGCCATACAATACGATCGGATTGTGATACGCCAAGGTGATGAATCGTTATCATAAGAAGGTCCCTTCCAGTTCAAATTTGATTTCCAGTGTTTCGAGGTTCCGGCCAAAGAAGCTTGGGGTGTATTTGTGCACCTGTTCGGGACTCTTCAGAGAGACCCGCTTCACCCGGTTAACCAGCACCTGAAAACTGGTGATGAGTTCCTGGCGGGCCAGGGGAACGCCAACACAATGGTGCCTACCCACGCCAAACGCGAGATGATTGCCGGCTTTTTTTCTGTAAAGATCGATTTTATCCGCATCGTGGAACACGGTTTCATCCCTGTTGGCCGCGCCAAATCGCAAACTCAAGACATCGCCCTTCTTAAAATCCACGCCGCCTACCGTGGTGTCCTGAGTGACCTCGCGGAACATGCCTTGTGCCGGGGACTCCAGCCGCAGAACCTCTTCCACAAAGTTCGGGATTAGATCGGGGTTCTCCTTCAGGGCCTGTAATATTTCTGGCTGTTCGATCAGCTTGAGCATGCCTGAAGAAATACACGAAGTCGTGGTCTCGTTACCCGACGCCAATAAATCGATGGTGACGACTGTCAACAATTCGTCCATTGGAAGGTCTTCACCTTCGTCATTTTTTTCGTGGGCGAGTATCGTCAGGATGTCATCTCTGGGCTCGTCGCGACGCTCATCGATTTGTTCCTTAAAGAATTGCTGCATTGCCACCACCAACCTGGCGCACTCCAATTCTCGCTCCCGGCTTATCATCATGCCGAACGGTTCTACGATGGCATCAGACCAGGCCTTAAAAGTATCAAGGTTAGTTGTTGCCACTCCAAGTTGTTGGGCGATGATAATCATTGGCAAGGGATGAGAAAATGCGTGTACGAAGTCACACTCACCGCTCTGATCGAAGTCATCGATCAAGTTGCTCGCTATCTGTTCAATGTAGGGGGTTAGAGCACGCACCTTCGCGGTAGTGAAAAACTTATTTAACAGTGCGCGTACTCGAGTATGACGAGGTGGATCCGAGGTAGAGCATGATGCCTTCGGAACCCAGCCATGATTCTCATATATCTCCATGACCTCTTTCGGCATACCGTCAGATCCCAGCGCCATTGGTGTGACGCCACTGATGAACAAGTCTGGTTGCCGAATAATTTCCCTGCATAAATCAAAACTCGTCACCAGATAAAATCCGGTTTCCGGCATCCGGTAGACTGGCGCTTCGGCTCGCAGGCGTTGATACAGTGAGTAGGGGCAGGCCTGCACCTCAGGGTCCATCAGATTTTCAAAGGGTTCCATATTTTTAAAACCTCTTCTTTTTATTCAGATGCGGTATTTTAAATGCGCCTCGATATTTCTGACTACCTATCAAAAACCCTAAGCAGTCGCTTCCATAAACTCGCAAATCGCAGCCAGGAACCTGGCGCCTGCTGCTCCGTTAATTACACGGTGATCACAGGCCAATGTCAGCGCGCAGTAGCGCGCATTTTCCGACTTGCCGTCTTTCAGCACTACCCTCTCCTGAATCGCGCCAACCGCCAGAATCATCACCTGCGGAGGATTGATAATTGCCGTAAAGCTGTCAACGCCAAGCATCCCGAGGTTCGATACGGTTACCGCACCGCCATCAAGGTCACCGGCAGCAAGTTGCCGATTTCGGGTTCGCTCTACCACCTGACCTGCCCGTTCAGCCACTGTCGCTATATCAACCTGACCTATATCTCTCACTACCGGGGTTAACAGGCTATCGCCCGTGTCTACCGCGATGGAGACATCAACGCTCTCAAGATCCCTGATTCCACCAGGCAGTACATTAACGTTCAGCTCAGGATACTCGTTCAAAGCCGCAGCCACCGCATGCACCAAAAGATGATTCACTGTTACAGCCTGACCAGACTGTTCACGAATTGCCGGCAGCGAAGCGAGCACGGCATCCATCGCACAATCACGATGCAGATAAAAATGGGGGATCGTTTGTTTCGCCACCGTCATGCGCTCGGCAATGATTTTCTGCGCACCCTGAAAAGGTCTCAAGGGCGAGCCCTGCACAGAGCCCTTGGCGGCCTCGATATCGTTACGCAAAATCCGCCCGCCATCACCGGTGCCGACAACAGTTCCAGGATCAATACCCATGCGCTGGGCTTTGCGCCGTAGCGCCGGTGATATTCTTATCGAACCATCGCCCGGCCCTGCCTGACTCACACCTGGCCCGGCATCTTCGACTGCATCGGCCACTGCCGGTGCATGCTCCTGTTCTTCGGTACTGAGCGAGGCAATGAATGCATCGATCTCGTCTTCGGCAACCGCCTCGCTGGCCATAACACCAATCAGCGTGCCCACCGCCAGCTCGTCTCCCTCCTGAGCAATGATACGAACCAGTACACCGTCGCAAGTTGCTTCAAAACTATTGACGATTTTGTCGGTTTCAATATCGACCAATTCATCACCTTTGGTGATGGCAGCGCCAATAGTCACGCGCCATTCGGAAATGGTGCCGTGCTCCATTTCGATCCCCCACTTGGGGATTGTAATCGGGGTAAGCTTGGACATTATTGGCCCTCCTTGATCTTACTATCGGGAAGAGCGAAGTTCAGCAGTACATTGCCCGGCATGCGGTCGCCGAACAGGTAGCCGGAGTTGACCAGCAGATGGCCACGATAGGCTATAGGGCCATCAGATTCGATGGAGCCGCCGTGCGCCTCCCGCCCCGCCACCGAAGTGAAGGTACGATTAGTCTGATAGCGCCACAAAACCTTGCCAGTCTCACTGTCATAAGCACGCAGCTGGCCATCGAATCCGCCAGCAAATACAAGTCCCGGCACAGCGGTTGCCGCCGCCGAAACACCGGCGTCACAGGCAGGCTTTTCATTTTCGCGACAATCTTCCTCCGCCTTGGTATACCAAAGCTGCTTACCCGTCTCTGCATCGAGGGCAAACACGCCTGGAAAGCGTTCAGCGTCAAAACGGCCGATAAAGTCAGTGTCTGCGTTAGGGGCATAAACGGTTTTACCATCAGTTGCCATACCCCAGTGAATACCGCCGGCATATCCACCCAAGCCTACTTTACGGGACCAAATTATGTCGCCCTTCTTGTCCGGATCCATACCGTAGACAAATCCGTTTTTCTGTCCCACAACCAGAATATCCTTGCCGGAAGAAAGGGAAATGAGCAGAGGCGGTGCACCTATATCCATATCGGGTCCATCCTCTTCCGGGCAGTTGTAACTTGCCCCGATAAAGCAGCTCATATTCCATGCGTCTTTAGCGGTCAATTGCTTGCTCCAGACCAACTCGCCGGTGTCGATGGCAAATGCCAGCACCGCGTCGCTGTTGCCATGGGCGGGTGATGTATAGGACTCACCCGTGCCGACATAGAGTAAGCCGCGTTTGGCATCTACGGTGGGAGAGTTCCAGATAGGAGCACCGGAAGGACCGACAATGGGAACATCCAGCGGATTCTTTTTGCCGGTATCGACAGGACTTTCGGGTATTGAATAATTCTTCCAGAGCAATTTGCCATCTACGGTACTAAAGGCAGCAATACCTCCGCGAAAGGTACAACAGGCATAATTGGGATCTGCCGCCGTGGCCCATTCGCGCGACGACATGGGCACAAACAACTTCCCGTCATAGAGCCGCGGCGACCCCGTGATAACCGCATCGGGGTGGTCATCCAGATGCGAGCGCCAGGCCAGCGCGCCATCGAGGCCGCTGATCGAATAAACACTGCCGGCGATATCACCGAAGTACAGTGTCAATGGCATATCGTTAACCGGCGGTGCAATGCTGATTGCTGAGCGCACCTCGGCATCTGCCTGAAAACTCCAGTGGACACAGCCTGAATCAAGATCAATGGCGTAAACAACACCGTGCTGTGAGCCGACATAAATAACATCGTCATACAGCGTGGGCTGCGAACGCGTACGGGTGGCGCCCGGGAAATCAAAAGCCCACTTTAGCTGCAACCCGGATACGTTCTCGCGGTTCAAGCCCGCCGTATCGCCGTCGATAAAGCGGTGGTTTTTTTCATCGACCCCCCATGACGACACAGCTGTTGTGGCGCCCTGGGCAATCGACAAAGACTCGCTGCACATTAAGGGAGCCCGATCAATATTGCTTATATCCTCGGAGCCAGCCAGGTAATTAGCAACCTGCACACGCTCTGCCGATGACAACTCGATTGCCTGCTGCTTCATAACGCCGTCGTTGAGGGCGGCAAGAATATCTTCAGGCTGTGACATGCGGAACACGATATTATGGGGCGCACGGGGTACGTTGCCCTCATGGCACTGGCTGCAGTGCTTCTGATACAGCAGCTCCCCCGGATCGACAGCAGCGTGAATTTGTTGCGACACTATCGGCAAGGCAATACTCGCTGTCAGCAACCCATAGACGCAGAATCGACTTCGAAAAGCGCTACAAGCTCGCGACAACACCGAACTCACCGATAGCAAATCAGCGCGCATCAGTACGCAACCACTTCGCGGCATGCCGCTTCAATATCAGACACAGATGGCACGTACTCAATCTCCAGCACCGGACTGGCCGGTACCGGCGTATGGGGCGCGGTCACTTTTTTGATGGGCGCATCCAGGTAATCAAAACCTTTGTCCACTACGATACTGGACACTTCCGAAGCCATGCTGCAGTAAGGGTTAGCCTCATCGACCACTACCAACCTACCCGTCTTGCGCAAGCTGGCAAGTATCGCATCGTCGTCCAACGGCGACAGCGTTCTGGGATCAATGACCTCTACCGAAATACCCTCTGCAGCAAGTGCTTTGGCGGCTTGCTCTGCCAGTAACACCATCCGGGAAAAGGCCACCACAGTGATATCCGTGCCCTCACAAACAGTTCGCGCCTTACCAAAAGGAATGGTGTAGGGCTCATCAGGAACTTCACATTCCTCGGTATAAATAGCCTTATGCTCGCAAAAAACAACCGGATCATCGTCGCGAATCGCCTGAGCAAGCAGGCCTTTGGCGTCGTAGGCATTGCTGGGCGCGACCACCTTAAGCCCCGGTATAGCCACTAACATTGGATAGAGAATGGCCGAATGCTGCGGTCCAGTGCCAGTGCCTGCGCCTATCATGGTACGGATGGTGACCGGAGTGGTCACGCGCCCGCCAAACATATAGCGAAACTTGGCGATCTGGTTCATCAACTGATCGAGACAAACGCCCAGGAAGTCGATAAACATAAGCTCTGCAACAGGTCGCAAGCCGGTCAGCGCCGCACCACCGGCTGCACCAATGATCGCCGACTCAGTGATCGGTGTGTCGATAACGCGCAGCTCGCCAAACTTGTCTACCAAACCTGCGGTGATACCGTAGACACCACCGCTCTGAAGGTTGGCGACATCTTCACCCATGACCACAACGCGATCATCGCGTGCCATTTCCTCGTGCAAAGTCTGGTTGATCGCCTCGCGTATAGACATCTTGCTCATGCTGATTCTCCCCGGTAGCTGACATACACGTCGCTGTATAACTGATCCGGTGTTGGATCTGCGGCGGCCAGCGCGCGCTCTACGCCGGCATTCAAGATGTCCTGGATATCGTTATCAATCTGTTCGAGTTTAGCGCTGTCCAGATCGCTGCAGCGATCATCGGCGAGGAATTTGGCGAGAGGATCGGAAGCGGCACGCGATGCCGCCACTTCGTCCGAGTCGCGGTATTGTTGAGCGTCACCTTCGTAGTGCCCGTAATAGCGCGACGCCACGGATTCTATTGCCGATGGCCCACCACCGTCGCGACCGCGCTGCACGGCCTCAGCCGCCGCCTCGTAAACCGCAAAAAAATCACTGCCGTCTACGGTAACCGCTGGCATACCATAAGCACCGGCGCGCTCGGCAATTCTGCCATCGGGTTTAGGGTTTTTAGTGAACTCTGCGTAGTGATTGTTCTCGTACATAAAAATCATCGGTAACTGCAGCACAAAACACAGATTGAGTGCCTCAGCCACTGTCCCCTGATCGGAGGCGCCATCACCGATAAAGGCCATGGAGACCATGCCATTGCCCAGTGTTTTGGCAGTAAGTGCCGCGCCAGCAGCGATGGGAGGGCCGCCGCCGACAATAGCATTGGCACCGAGCATGCCCTTGTTCATATCGGCGATGTGCATAGAACCGCCCTTGCCTTTACAGAGGCCGTCCTGCTTACAGGCCAACTCCAGAAGCATGTCTTCGATGTCACAACCTTTGGCTATGCAGTGACCATGACCACGGTGGGTACTGGCAATGTAATCGTCATTGCCCAGGTGCATACAGGCACCCACAGCGATCGCTTCCTGATTACGATACATATGAATAAAGCCGGGCAGCTTACCCTGCTGATACTCGGCCCGGATACGCTCTTCAAACTCGCGTATGAGCTTCATCGTTCGGTATGCTTCGTACAATGTGTCTAATGAGTAGTTCAAGGCCTGCTCCGCTTAGTCAGTTTCAATTAAATCCAGTGGGTAATTGTAGATACTTTCGGTCTTGTCTTCACCGATGATGAACACGTTCTCCATGTGCGAAGGCCCGTGCTTACTACCGAAATACAGCGCGTCAAAACTCAACACCATATTGGCTTTGATCTCAAAACCCTCGGTTGCAGCGTGCAGCCCTGTTGAAGGAAAGCGCACCGGGCTCTCCAGCGGTACGCGTCCGATTGAATGCACAATCATCAATAGCTTGGCGGGGGCATCAAGCTCCCGGGCAATACCACAACGTACAGGCTCACAAATCTCTGCTGAATTAGCGCCCGGTCGTAAATTTCCGACCACTTCTTCGAAGCAACGCTGAACGATGGCATGTTGTTCGCGGTACTCGGGAGAGGCCTCACCAATATGGGCCGTACGATTAATATCGATCCAGAAGTTCTTGTAACGGCCCTGAGTTTCCAGGATCGCTATCTCACCACCTTTGAACGGCGTATCGAAGTGTGTTCTAAATAAATCAGGCCTGAAGATAGCGTCGTAGGTACCACCGAATAGCATTGGACTGCTGGGCAAGGGGTCGATATCTTCATCGATCATAAAGTGGGCGACAGCCTTCTCGACCTGCGCCCAGCTTTTGCCGCGACCAAGCTGCTCCACGGTGAACGCCATCACCCGATCAGCCTTCACTCCGCTCTCGCGAAAGAGCGCTATTTCCTCTGTGGTCTTGATGGACCTTGTCGCCAGCATCAGGTCCAGGCCATCCGCGTATGGCTGGCCGCAGGCTTTCTCAGCGTTGAATGCCACGCGCATGTCGTCGAATAAGACTGTTTCACCTGTCATGCCCAGGTGCTGCAGGCACGCGACTACCGAGTCGACAATAGTTGGCGCACAAGCGCCATCGACCACTTTGTTGAATTGTTGTAACTCATCCAACAGATCCGGAGCGAGTTGCAGATGAACATCTTCGGAACGACCCGTCACACAAAAATTCAGTAGGTCGAAGGTACGCAGACGGTCGAAAGCCACGGCGTGACCCTCACGCTCTGCCACCACCAACCCAATAAGGCTAGCCTCTGGCAGGACAAGCGTTATCGGCAAATCAGGCGATGTAGGTACGAATACTGCTGATATAGGTTCCGGAAGATGCCATCCGTCCATTACAGACTCGTAACCGGTCAGGTAAGCGACATTGTCGGTAGTTGAAAGAACAATCCCGGCAGCACCCGCCTCTGCCAACCTGGCTCTAAGTCGATCTCTGATTTCTACAAACAACAAAGGCCTCCATTAAGCGAAAAAAAAGCCGGCGTCTGCCGGCTTTACAATTGAGCTTTTGGTGTCACTTAGAACGCTATGCCAACACGAACACCAAGTTCCCTGGGTGGAGCATAACGTGTGAAGTTCCACAGGCCTGCGACCGCGTTAGCTGACTGACGCCAGGTCTCATCGGTAAGGTTTTTCCCGTAAGCGGAAACATTCCACATACCATTGAAGCTATCCCACATTACATAGGCGTCGACGAGAGTACGCTCTTCGACCTGCGTAAACTGCTTCGGGGTAAGAACACCCTCTGGCTGCGCGTCAGCTGGATAGGGCTGCGTTTCCATTTCATCCTGATAATGCAAGCTGGCATTGAAGGTGACGGTACCGGCATTGCCCATCTCAACGTAGTAGGTGGCCGCAATTCCGTAATTCCATTCCGGTGAGAACGGTACATCCAGACCGGAGAGGTCAACACCGGCCCACTGCTCGGAAGTCTGCTCGGTAGGTGTAAACTCATCGTACTCATGATGGAGATAACCAAGGTTGAAATCGATTCGCAAGTTATCGATGGGTAAGTACGTCATCTCCACCTCTACCCCGTAGGCCTCTGTATCCCCGTCGTTGACGGCAAGAGTCTCCTGGAACTGGTTGCCAGCAGCATCAAATATTGTGACCACTTGACTGCGCTGCAAGCTCTCATACTCGGTAAAAAAAGCTGCCAAATTGAGTCGCATATCGCCGTCAAGCAATTCGCTCTTCAGACCAAGCTCAAAATTACTATTCTCCTCTGCGGCATAAGGCTTACATGAGTTTATAGATCCGCAAGCCTCCGAGAACCCGCCCGCTACAAAGCCTGTCGCGTAACTGGCATACATCATCATCTCTTCCGACAAATCGTGGTCCAACTGAACGCGCCAAGTCGTCTTGGTCCATGTTTTGTCGTCTTCAACGTTGGTACCGAAGTCTTCATCCGAAAGTGGATTGGTGAAAGGTCCTTCGTACGCTGTTAAGGGGATAGTGCTGCTAAATGGATTCGTTGCATTACCGAATTGCAAACGCTTAAAATCCTTTTCATCTTCAGTGTAACGAAGTCCGGCCCATACCGTTGTTTTCTCGGATATTTCGTAAGAACCATCGAGGTAAGCAGCATAGCTGGTGCGATCTTGCGATGCGGCTTGAATGTCAAAACCACCACACACAAATACATCGGTACAGTCGCCCGTGGCATTAGCTGCTCGTGCTGATTCAGAGTTGAGGTCGTAGACAGAGAGGTTGTTGGCCAAGCCAACAAATCCCAAATCAGCGAACACGATAAAATCAACATCGTCGGTGTAATACGCCGCGCCAGCCACAAAATTCACAGGGCCATCAAACTCACTAGTCAGCCTGAACTCCTGCTGGGTCTGTTCTCTCTCACTATTCCGGCTGGCGTCGTACAATGATGTATAAGCCTCGCCCGTATAAGTACTGGCTAGAATCTCATCCTGGTTCCGCATACCGCTAATAGACTTGAGCGAGTAATCATCAAAATTAAAGGTCATGGTGAGGTAGTAACCATCCGCTTCTACCTGATGACCGGCCGAGACGTCCGCGGGCGCATATTGACCATAGGATTCCCCGGTAACCAGAGGATCTCTCCATCCTTGGTCTTGTATGCCCGGAAAGCCAATCAATGGGAATAGGTAACCCTCATCTCCTGGGCTCTCATGCGTTGCGGCTACTGTGTCCGATTGATCGTCCGCATATTCGTAGGTGAAATCAGCATGGAAAAAATCATTGGGCGTCCAGGCCAACTTGAACTTGCCGGCCAGCACATCCTTACCGCCAATATCTTCGCCGCCACCGACAAATGGGTCACTACTCGTGAGCTCTTCAGACGCTCCAAGTGTGAATTCGTCTGGATTGCTGACGAAACCAGGAGGCTTTCCATTCGAGTAATACCCATCCGTCTTGTCCTTGATAATTGCCAACCGCGCTGACAACTTATCGTCGATCAATGGAATGTTAAGCGCCAAATTTGCTTTGGTGACATTGCCATCATTACTGTCGAATTGACCGTACTGCACATCCACTTCGCCGAAAAATTCGTTCATGACCGGCTTTTTGGTGGTGATGTTGATGGCGCCACCGGTAGTGTTCTTGCCAAACAATGTGCCCGCTGGGCCTCTGAACACTTCTACCTGCTCTACGTCGAACATCTCGACAAACTGAGATTGGACATGGTTAAAGGTAAAATCATCGACTGTTACACCGACCGACGGATCTTTGGTAACGAGGATTGAGATAAAGCCCGTACCTCTTATTCCGCCACCCACAGCATTAAAGCCATTCTGCTGCAAAATATTGACGTTAGGCGCCAGCTGCGTGAGCGAGGTTATATCGGTTACGAAGGAATTCTTGATCTGAGTGTCTGTCAACGTTGATACCGACATGCCCAAGTCCTGCTGAGAAACGTCACGCTTGGTTCCGGTAACAATGACTTCCTCTATATCGAGCTTGCCACCAGTGTCAGCTTCCTGCGCATAGACTGCTGTGGTAGCGAAGGTTTGCGAAAGTGCCAAGCATACGGCTGACCCCAAGACTGTCTTATTCAGATTGATCATGGTCGATCCTCGTTTATATTTATCGTTGAATCTTCTAAAAGCCTACTTTCTTTTTAAACGAAAGCAACGCCTAAAGTTGTAACCTTGGTTTTGAATATAGTTCAGTTATAAATTAGTCGCAACAGTTATTTTCGATATTATTCCACTGGGCGGATCACCCTGGCAGCGACAGCGACGCCCGGAAGGCGCGAGCTGCACATGCGAACAATAACCCCATAAACCATTGATTTAATTACCAATATCCAGCTGAATATCACCCTCGATAAGACTTATCAATGACTCCGCATCGAAGACATAATCGATTAACCCGTCCCCCTTGAAGTACGTCACAGCGCCCGAGCCCAGAAAAAGCATCTCGGTCTCGATTTCACAGCGGGCTTCAGAATGTTCTGCGAACACAGGTTCGAAACCGTAGGTACCCTCTGGCGCGCTACCCACCTCGTACAACAACTCCCCTTTGGTAATAAAGAACTGGCCCGGGCCCTGGTGGCGGTGTGGCTGGAAGGAGGCTCCCGGCTCCATGTTTACATACAGAGCCCAGTCGCCCGTGACCCGGCATGCACGAAGCACTTTGAAACGCGTGCCGCCGCCGACTTCCAACCACGGTAGTGTGTGGGTGTTGGCAAGAATATCACCCTGCTCTGATACGTAGGGATTAATGACGGTGTCCATAAAGTTCTTCTCCGGCAGCGTTGTAAAAAGTTTGTCTATAATCGTAACTAGGGCTACGCTGAACGGCAACCTTCGCAGCAAAGCTTTAAATAATGAATAAAATCCTGACCGTTTTCTTCTTCGTACTCTTCCCGATGTCACTACCATCAATGCTGGTGCACGCGGAGGACTGGCCCCACGTAGGCGGCGCCGCCGGTGGCGGACATTTCAGCACGCACAAACAGATTAATCGGGACAACCTTGATGATCTGGAAGTCGCCTGGATACATCGTTCAGGCGATTTCCGCGAGGGCGGAAATTTTAAGGACGGCAATAATTATCCGGAAGAACCACTGCAGACAGCGCTGCAGGTTACGCCGATTCTGTTCAACAATGCGTTGTATTACTGCACGCCCTTCAATCGCATATTCGCGCTCAACCCGGAGACCGGCGAAGAACTTTGGACATACGACCCCAAGGTAGATCTCGACGAATATGCCGTTCCACGGTGCCGTGGTGTCAGTGCCTGGACCAGCAGCAAAGTTGAGCCAGGACAAGCCTGCCACAAGCGTATTATCGCGCCTGTGATTGATGCTCGCGTTATTGCACTGGATGCACTGACTGGCAAACGCTGTAGTGATTTTGGCAGTAACGGCGAGATCAATCTCAGAGAAGGTCTCGGTGATCATCCAAATTATGAATATCTACTAACCTCCCCACCGGCCATCGCTGGCGACCTGGCCATTGTGGGTAGCGCCGTTACCGACAACATTACCACTAGCGTTCCCGGCGGCGTCGTAAGAGCCTATGACCTCAACAACGGCAAGCTCGCCTGGTTCTGGGAACCCATACCCCCGAACACTGAAGCGATTCTTACCGAAGAGGGCCAGCTCTATCAGCGTGCCACGACTAACGTCTGGTCGATCATGTCTTTTGATCCAGAGTTGAACCTGGTTTACCTACCTACCGGCAACACATCACCTGATTATTACGGCGGCCTGCGTAATGGCTCGGATTACTACTCCAGCTCAGTCGTTGCACTGCATGCAGATAGCGGCGAGGTAGCTTGGCACTTCCAAACGGTTCACCACGACATCTGGGACTACGATGTGCCGTCACAGCCAACCTTGTATGACGTCACCATGGGCGGCAAGAAAATCAAGGCCCTCGCCCAGACCACCAAGATGGGCTACGTATTTTTGCTCAACAGGGAAACCGGCGAACCGTTGTTCCCGGTCGAGGAACGTCCCGTACCACAGGGCGCAGCACCGGGTGACTTCACCTCACCTACCCAACCGTTCCCTACCAAACCTCCCACATTACACGACACTAAATTCGGACCAGACGATGTCTGGGGTCTGACCCCCTGGGACAAAAATGCCTGTCGTGAGCGGCTGGCAGGACTGCGTTCAGAAGGCCTGTTCACTCCACCTTCCGTAGGCGGGTCAGTGCACTTCCCCAGCGCCGTAGGTGGCCAGAACTGGGGAGGTCCCTCGGTTGATATGGACCGCAAGGTGTTAGTGGTCAACACTCTGCACATGGCAAGTCTGGTCGAACTAATTCCCAGGGAACAGTGCGCGCAGGCAGCTATCGATCGAAAGAACGACCCACTGCAAAAAAAGTTCGCCTCGGTAGAGCCCTCCGAGGGCACACCCTATTGTAATTTACGCTGGGTAGGTTTCTTCTCGCCACTCGAACTGCCCTGCTCGCCGCCACCATGGGGCACTATCGCCGGCATCGACCTCGCTACCGGCGAACTGCTCTGGCAGGTACCACTGGGAACCACTCGCGACCTGGCGCCGTTCCCTGTCTGGTTTATCGAGGGAGCACCCAATACCGGCGGGCCGATGTCAACGGCTTCCGGGCTCACCTTTATCGCCGCAACCACAGACTTCTTTCTGCGCGCCTTCGACACCATGACAGGCGAGGAACTATGGAGTGCACGCCTGCCCACGGGTGGCCACGCCACGCCAATGTCCTACCAAACAGAATCTGGCAAGCAGTTCGTGGTGATTGCCGCCGGTGGACACTACTCCTTTGGTACACCACCTAGCGACCACATCATGGCATTTGCCCTCGAGGACGACTAAGCAACAACAGCAAACCAACAAGGAAAAACCATGTCAGAACCGCTAAGCGACTCGGAACTTTCACGACTGCGTACGCTATTAGAGGTGGAGGCGATTCGGCAACTTCGCATCGACTACTCGCTCGCCATGGATCAGCGTGATCTGGACAAACTCATCACGCTATTTGCCGAAGACGCGTTGTGCGAATACGGACCGTATGGATCCTGGTCAGGCAGGCAGGTCATTTTTGAAAATTATAAGGCCACGTTTTCGGGCGAACTCGAGGCGCCTTTTACTTCCCTCCACATCAACACCAACCACAATGTAGAGATTCTCTCGGACACAACCGCCAGCGGGCAATGTTATCTCACTGACATTGTTACTCACGTTGCCCCGGGTGAAAATCCCATCTTGTGGTTTGCACTCTACGACGAGGAATACCGCAAGGAAGACGGGCAATGGAAATTCGCTCGCTCCAGCCTGCAATTCTTCTGGCCAGAACGACATGCTTCGCCACCCTACTCCTAGCAAATACGCTTTCTAACAGGAATTATGATAATGCGCCTATCTAGAATCACCGTACTAGCACTGTGCACACTTGGTTTTATCGCCATGCCTACACTTGCAGAAGATGCCTATTCACCAGGGGTAGGAAAAAACCTCCCCCGCAATGTGTACTGGGGTGACACCCATGTACATTCACGCAATTCCGCCGACGCTTTTAACCTTGGCAATACTACGCTCACCCCGGATGATGCTTATCGCTTTGCCCGCGGCGGCGAGATAACCGCTCACAATGGCATGCCCGCGAAACTGCGCAGACCATTGGACTTTCTGGTGGTAGCCGATCACGCCGGTTATCTCGGCGCCTTTTATCGCTATATGGATAATGATCCGACGATCGTAGAATCGGAGGTTGGGCGCCGCTGGTCGGCGTATGAAACAGCCACTGAACGGTTTGCCGATGTCGTCAATAGCATCAGCGAACCTGACGTGTACGCGCAACTACCTGAAAAGACACAGCGTTCTATCTGGGTGGAAGATGTGGTGAAGGTCGCAGATCGCAATAATGCGCCGGGCGTATTTACCGCTTTCACTGGTTACGAGTGGACCTCAATGAAAGACGGCAACAATCTTCATCGCGTTGTAATTTTTAAGGACAATGCAGACAAAACATCACAGATTCGTCCTTTTTCAGCAGCCGACAGCAACGACCCCGAAGATCTCTGGGACGCGCTCGCGAACTACGAGAAGAAAACCGGTGGCGAAGTACTTGCTATCGCGCACAACGGCAACCTGAGTAATAGCCTCATGTTCTCTAATCTAACCCTGTCGGGAGAACCGCTGACAAAAGACTATGCAGCAATGCGTTCGCGCTACGAACCACTTTACGAGGTTACGCAAATAAAGGGCGATGGCGAGGCCCACCCGCTACTCTCACCCAATGACGAATTCGCCGATTATGAAACATGGGATGCCGACAACATCGCAATGTCGGCAAAGAAAGAACCCTGGATGCTGCAGCATGAATATGGGCGGAGCGCGCTGAAACTTGGTTTGAAATTTGAAGCCAAACTCGGCGACAATCCTTTCAAGTTCGGCATGATAGGCAGTACAGACTCGCACACTTCGCTGGCTACCGCTGCGGAAGACAACTTCTTTGGAAAGTTTCCCGAGTCTGAACCGGGACCCCAGAGAATCACTAACGGCATGGCCGGATATATGTGGGAAAACTGGCGTATTACGGCGTCGGGCTATGCCGGTATCTGGGCAGAGGAAAATACGCGGGAAGCCCTGTTCGAGGCAATGCAACGCCGCGAAGTTTACGCCACTACCGGTTCACGTATCACGGTACGATTCTTTGGTGGATGGGATTATCAGGCGAGCGAACTGCATCGTCCTGATTACGTAGAAATCGGCTATGCCAAGGGCGTGCCAATGGGTGGCGACCTGTCTGGCGCACCAAAGAATATTGCTCCTTCCTTCATCATAGCCGCCGCCAAAGATCCTGATGGCGCAAACCTCGATCGCGTACAAATCGTCAAGGGCTGGCTGGACGAGAAGGGCGAGTTGCAGGAGCAGGTTTACGACGTGGCCTATTCAGGAGATCGCAGCATAGATACTGAAACGGGCAAGCTAGCTGACGTTGGGAATACCGTTGATATCAAAAATGCGAGCTACACCAATACTATCGGTTCGCCTCTACTATCCTCAGTGTGGCGGGACCCGGATTTCGATGCGCAGGAAAGAGCCTTTTACTACGCCAGGGTAATTGAGATCCCTACGCCAAGGTGGCCTGTCTACGATGCAAAGTACTTTGATTTCGAGTTACCCGAGGAAGTCCCGGTGATTAATCGCGACAGGGCATACACCTCGCCTATATGGTATACCCCCGAAACGTAAGTAATCCACATCCAGTTTTGCCCATTAACGTGAACCGCCCGACGTCACCATCCTGATCCACGGCACGTCACAGAGGAAATGATATCGAGTGGGTCGCCCAACTGGAATCGGTGGCGTTTTTGTCTATTCATCCACCGACTCCAGCCACATTGGTGCGCCAACCTTTCAATACTCAGGGACCAACTATTTTTTGACCTTCTTTGCCACGGGCTTTAATCCCATCAACTTCGCGACTTTACCCTTGCCAGTCATGCCGGGTACTTGTCCCAAAAATTCTTTTTTGCCAACGCCCAAACCGTTGTGACGCAAAATCGAAAATGCGGTGGTGTAGTGGAAATAAAAGTTGGGCATAGACCAACCATTGAAATAGTCCAAACCACTAAACGCGATGGTCCCAATAGGCATCACGATTCTAATATCACGACTTTCCGCTCCCTCAAACTGAGCTGGCTTCAGTGTGCGTAAGAATCCCAAAACTACCTTTATTCGCTGATCGAGCTCGGCGAATGTTGTTTCATCATCAGCTAAATAGGGTGCATCCGCATCGGCTAAGCGGCCACAGCAGCCTTTAGCATGGTCTGTAGCAATGCGTACCTGGCTAACCAGCGGCAGCATGTCTGGGGCTAGACGCGAGTTTAATAACACGTCCGGATCGATGCCGCGGGCTTTGGCGTCTTTAGCGGCTAGTTTTAAAATGGCTGCCAAGTTCTTTAGCTGGTGGGAAAATACCGGTACAGTCTGGTGATAAAGGTTCACTATTGTTGTCTCCATATTAGAAATTGTCTGACTTGACTGGTTCAGCCTAAGCTCAGAAGGTTTCGTATACTAATATAATGGCCTCCACTTATCGCCCGGAATCTGCCAAAACGATGAACACGACATCCCACACTTCTACCGGACGGGCAATTGCCTGGATGCTGGTGGCGCTGAGCTGCTTTTGCCTGTTGGCCGTCGCCAGTAAAGAACTGACTGCAATTATGGGCACCGTGGAAATCCTGTTCTGGCGAAGCCTACTGGGCTGCACCATTGTAGTCGTGTTACTGGCCAGGGCAGGCGCCCTCAACAGGCAGGGGTTGCAGCCGCAGCTAGTCGGCTGGCATGCCTTGCGCAATGTCACTCACTTCGCCGGCCAGTGCGCCTGGTTAATGGCGATCGCCGCGCTGCCACTAGCGGAAGTGTTCGCGCTGGAATTCACCACGCCACTGTGGGCGTCGCTGCTGGCGGCATTGTTCATGGGGGAGGCGCTCAATCGCGGGCGCTGGATTTCTTTGCTGTTGGGTTTCGCCGGTGTGCTGCTGATCCTGAGACCGGGCACCGCGGTCATCAATCCCGCCAGTCTGGTGATGCTGGCAGGTGCCTTCGGTTTCGGTATCACCGTGATCATGACCCGCAAGCTCACACAATTACTGCAAGGCAACGCCCATGCGTTTCTGCTGGTGCTGTTCTACATGACATTGATGCAGGGCCTGATGTCACTGTCGCTTTTACTATTAACCGCAGAGGTCAACCTGCCGCCCGCAGGCAGCGAGTTGTGGCTAATGGCCGCGGCGGTTACGGCGCTGGCAGCTCACTACAGCCTGACCCGCGCCCTATCAAACGCCGACGCCTCGGTAGTGATGCCTATAGATTACCTGCGCCTGCCGCTGATCATGGTAGTTGGCTGGTGGCTCTACGGAGAGAGTGTCACTGTGTGGTTGCTGTTGGGCGCTGCGCTGATCATTGCGGGCAACGCCTGGGGCCTCTACCTTCAGGTACGCCGGCCCGCGCTAGACTCAAGCTGATTAGCATCATGTCAGCGGATTATCGCCGCTCATGTAAATGTAAACTTCCTGAAACTTATCGTCGCGAATGCGCCAAAAGTTGGTATTGGATAATCTTGTCCAGGAGCCATCATCGTTCTCTAATTCGGCCGTAAACGAGGCGACGATACGACCGTTGCCTTCGTCCACCGTACAGGTAAAGTCTTTATGGATAATGGTTTTATGGGCACCCATGAAATCGATAAACATACGTTTGATATTCTCTTTGCCCTCGTGAATCGTAAACGCCGTTTGCACTGTAATCATTGCATTGTCGTGAAAGCAGTCCACTACCGCATCCAGGTCTTTGGCGTCAACACTGCCAAAGTATCGGTTGATTGCCAGTTCGATCAGTCCGGCGCGGTCCAGTGAAGATTGGTATTGCATAGTGCTTACTCCTTATTCTGTGACAGGTCGGCTGATTATTTAAGCAGGTTTTCGCCACTCATATAAATGAACACACTGCTGAATTTTCCGTCCTTTATATAGAAGCGATTACAATTTTCGTAGCGCAGCGGTTCGGATTCGCCATGCGGTGTAACCTCAACCGAGAACTGCGAGCAGACTGAAGCTTCCTTGGTATCGCAAGTATGTACGAAGTTGCCATGCCAGACTCTGCTGTGCGCGCCCAGAAAGCCCTCAAACATGGTCTTGATACCTGCATCCCGGCCCTCGTGTACGGTCATTGAGGTGACCTCTGTGAGGGTTGCGTCTTCATGAAAACAGTCCAGCACCATGTTCATATCGTAGTTATCGACGCCATGAAAATATCTCTTCGTAACGAAGTCTATGTAGTAGTCATAGGGTTTATCAGTCATTCCGGATCACCTTGTAGTTTGCCGCCTTGCTCGTTGGCTACAGTCTAGCTGCCGCGCAGAGCTTCTGCCAGTGTCGACAATCTGGTCGACACAACCCCTATATACTTCCTATACTTCAGTTCCATTCAACGACAGTTAGGCTAAGACCTGATGAGACAAGTAAACACCTACCGCATAGCGCAGGAAGAAATAACCTTGTCTAGCGCTGAAGCGCAAGGTATGGCCGAACGCGAACTATTCAGCAGCGATACCGTGCACTTGAAGGAGTGCCGATCCGTCGCGCGCACATCATGGTCGGCCAAAGCATGCACGTTATATCTGCTGACAGCGGGCGAGCTCAAGCTTAAAGATGGGAAGTTGATTTCACAGGGCGACTTGTATTGGTGTAACGATGATGGCGAGTCGTTTGTCACGGGCAAAAACGGTGCAAGCTTTTACTGTATCGAACCGTTGCAAGGTATTGGCCGAGAAATGCCTTCGCAAACTATTATTAGTGCAGATTTACCTTGGCTGGAGTTTGCTGATCCGGCCGAGCGACCGACGCAGCCAGTGCAGATTCTACTGGAGGGTTCGTTGTCGGTGCTACGTACCCGTTTCGATCCGAAATTCATAGCCGGAGAGCACTGGCACGACTTTGACACCTTGTACTTCATCAGCGATGGGCGAATGCAGTTTGGTGATGAAGGCTGGTTTGAGCAAGGTGATATTAGAGCCGTACACGGTGGCCACAGCTATGGTCCGGAACGACCCGGAACCGAGGGCGTTGAGTTTGTTTTAGTCAGCGTGGGTGGCCCGGTGGTGCTGCACTGGTCCGACCTCGAACCACCACCCTAGTCGCTTTTCGACGCTGAGCGGTTCGATCAAGGCCACGTAGATACGCAATTAATGCAGTAATAGTTGGTGCCAATGCAGGAGTTAGTGATTGAAGAGTGTTAAGTTCACGCCGCTTGAAATGCCAAACGATGTTCCAAAACTTCGCAGTGAAGTCAGGAGCTTTTTAAACCAGGAATTAGCAGATATAAAGGCTGTAGATAAAGCCAAATCCTGGAGCGGGTACAACGCGGAATTCAGTCGAAAATTGGCCGGGCAAGGCTGGATCGGAATGATCTGGCCTAAAGACCTGGGCGGCCACGAAGCCTCTGCCCTTCACCGCTACGTGGTCATGGAGGAATTGCTCGCCGCTGGCGCTCCAGTGGCCGCGCACTGGATTGCCGATAGGCAGAGTGGCACGCATATCATGCGCTATTCTTCACCAGACGTGCAAAAACGTTTTTTGCCCGCAATTGCCAGAGGTGAAATGTATTTTTGCATTGGCATGAGCGAACCAAACTCCGGCTCCGACCTGGCCTCGATTCAGACTAAGGCAGATCGAGTTGACGGTGGATGGATTATCAATGGTGCCAAAATTTGGACTACCTTTGCTCATCGCTCCCATATGATGATCGCTCTTGTGCGCACAACACCGAAAAGCGAGTCAAGACATGCGGGGCTCAGTCAATTTATTATCGATCTGTCGGCAGATGGCGTAACAGTAAACCCCATTGAAGATCACCAGGGTGACCATCACTTTGGAGAAATATTTTTGGATAATGTTTTCGTCGCAGATGAGATGCTTTTGGGCACTGAAGGCGACGGTTGGGCTCAGGTAAACTCAGAACTTGCTCTGGAGAGGAGTGGGCCCGAACGCTATCTCAGCAGTTACCGGCTTTTCGAAGAACTGCTGATGAGTGTAGCGCAGGACTGCGACGACCAAACAACAGCTACTATTGGGGAGATAACTGCAGACCTGTGGACGCTGAGACAAATGTCCATGTCTATTGCAGGTCAATTGGCTGATGGAGAAGATCCTTCATTAGCGGCTTCCATGGTAAAGGATCTCGGTGCCTGCTTCGAACAGAACTTGCCACACACTGTCCAGGCCGGGCTAGGGGGCAGCCTGCATTTGGCGCGGGACACGGGCCTCAACGAGACACTAAGCTATCTGCTTAAGGCGACACCCGCCTTTTCACTACGCGGTGGAACACGAGAAATCCTGCGGGGCATTATCGCCAAGGGTCTGGGTTTAAAATGACACCACAGCAGCTTTTACTTCAAGAAACAGTGGACAATGTATTTGGCGAGCTTGTCGCCAAACTTAATTCGCGTCAGCAGCCTCTGGATTTTGATTCCGCTTGGCTTACCCTGCAAGACCTGGGCATAGACAACCTTTTCGTTGCCGAAGAAGAAGGCGGTTTTTCCGGATCTTGGCAAGATGCCAGAATCGTTTTTTATCTTGCGGGGCGACATGGTTTAGCCCTTCCCATTTGTGAAACCATCGTTGCAAAAAAGATCTTGCTGGACTTACAACTACCAATACCCGAAGGACCTTTGACGTTTGGGTTAAGCACCCCCGAAGCATCACTTTCAAACGACAAAGCTACCGGGGGAAAAATATTTTCCGGTAATCTCCTGGCGGTTCCCTGGGGGAGAAACACAAATGCGGTGGTGACCTTTTGTCACGGTGCAACAACGGATTCTGTGGTCTTGTTGCAGTGTAGCGGCGCTCAGGTCAGTGGGGGTCGTGTGAATGATGCGGGAGAGCCGCGCGACAATATGCAATTCCACGATGCCAGTGTGTTGGGTGTAGCCGCCCTCCCCAACGCTAGCGAGAAACTACTGAGAATGGGCGCTCTCATGCGTGCCTCACAGATGTCTGGTGCACTTGACAGCGCGCTGCAATTATCGATCGAACATGTATCAAATCGCGAACAATTTGGTCGTCCGCTAGCCAAGTTTCAAGCTATCCAGCAGCAGCTTGCGATTTTTGCTGAAGAGGCCGCTGCTGTTAACTGCGCATCGCAGGCTGCTTGCGACGCGGAAGACCACGGGGATAGTTTGTTTGAAGTGGCAGCAACAAAATTACGCAGTAATAGGGCCGTAGGGATTACCACCTCGATAGCCCATCAGGTACACGGTGCTATCGGGCTTACTAAAGAATATGACTTGCATCTCTATACACAACGACTGTGGTCGTGGAGATCGGAATTTGGCAACGATCGATATTGGTCAAAAAATTTGGGCCAACAGGTCCTGGCAGTGAAAGATGAAGGATTTTGGAACTATATGACGGCGCGCAGTGACCGAATATCTAAGTTATAAAATGGTGCTGCTGGCACAAGACGAATAAAGCGAGAAAGCATGACAGCAAAAAATATAGACCCGATAGATTTAAGCAGCACTGCTCATATTATACTTTGGCCCCAACTATTGAAGGATACTAGATGATGGACGCACTACAGATCAAAACCAGCCCCGACCCCCTGGAGCCTTTTCACATCGCCCAGGCGTATAAAGTCGGCGATCTGATATTCACCTCGGGACAGGCTGCCATAGATCCGACGGGAAACCTGGTTGGTATCGGGGATTTTGACGCCCAGGCGGAACAGGTTTTCAGCAATCTGGACGAGGTATTGCGCCAGGCAGGTTCCAGTCTGGCGCAGATAATCAAGGTTACGATTTACCTGAAGGATATGGCCAACTTCCCGAAAATCGTCGCGCTGCGACAACGCCATTTCACCGCACCCTACCCGGCCGACACCATCGTGGAAGTTACATCCCTGGCTCTACCCGAACTAGAGATTGAAATCGAAGCCATCGCGCTAGCTAACGGACACATCAAAGAGCCAACTGCGCCGTAGAGCCTTTCTAGTCGCCATGCCCTACTTTCCTGATCAAGGCCGTGGTTAGCGGTCGGGCAACAGCGGCTGCAGCTTGTCCAACTGGGCCTGACAGTGATCCGCATCTTCATAGGGGCAGATCCAGACCAGGCGACTCACCCCCGCCTCGGTAAAAGCATGGACCGTGGCCTGCGCCTCAGCAATATCATCAGTGTTGAGCTTGGAAAATGTCACTACCTCAGGTTCTGGCTTACCCGCATCGGACGCCCCCGCCCGGTAGTCACTTATAAGCGGCGCCAATTCCTCCGGCGTCTTGCCGATAGGGATCCAGCCGTCGCCCAGTTCCAGCGCGCGCCTGATCGCGTGACTGCCGTCCCCGCCCACATAAATAGGAGGTCTCGCCGGCCGCGGCCTGAACAGGAATTCCTGACCGTTGGCAGTAGCCACATCATCGGCAAAGCAGGCGTGAATAAAGGCCAGCGTGTCGTCGGTGATGCGCCCGCGCTGCGAACGGTCAACGCCCAGGGCCTTGAACTCAGCTGCCATCCAACCCGGAGCAGCACCAAGCAGCAATCGATCCCCGGACAGTTGTTGAATGGTAGCCAGCCACTTGGCGGTAAGCAGGGCCGGCCGATACGGCAACACCAATACGCCAGTGCCCAGCCCGATATTATTCGTACATCCCGCAACGTAGGCCAGAGTGGCCAGGGGATCCAGGTATAAACCGCCTGAGCCCTCCGATTCCTCAGGCGGTATCGCCACGTGATCGAACACCCACAGTGACTCCACCCCCGCGGCTTCTGCAGCCTGCGCGCACCGAGTAAGCGTGCTGCGGTCGGCTACAGCACCCATGTTGCGTAATCCCATACCAATTTTCATGATACTTCCTCCGTTAGATCCAAAACCACAGGACCGCTGCCTTCAGGCGCAAGCTTGTCGTATTCATTGTAGATGGGGCAGTGCAATTGTCACTACCCGCTCGCAACATACCGTTTATATTTCCTGTACTTCGTAATCGTCGAATTCTGCTCCCGAATGATCCCCAAAGCGATCCGGCACGTAACACTACTAACCATTAAACGCACACGAGGAGCAAACCTGTGTTCGGACTATTCAAGAGTTCGCCGTTGAAGAAATGGCAGAAAGAGCACGAGACATTGGTAACAAAAGCTTTTCAGGCGCAGCGCAACGGTAACATCCGTCTTTACTCGACTCTCACCGCGGAAGCGGAGACACTGAGAGAGAAAATCGACCATCTGAAAAGCGAAACCACAGAATAGGATTGAACCATGTCAGCAATGGCCGAATCACTCAATGTCTTCGACGAACCACTGTCACCATGCAGTGCGGAGCCCCTGACCGGATTTTTTCGCGACGGCTGCTGCAACACCAGTGACGGCGATGCCGGCTCGCACACGGTTTGTGTGGAAGTCTCCGACGAATTCCTCGAATGCTCGCGCTCCCTTGGCAACGACCTTGTCACCCCACGCCCCGAGTTCAGATTCCCCGGGCTGAAGCCTGGCGATCGATGGTGCCTGTGCGCGACGCGCTGGCTGGAGGCTTGCGAGCAGCAAATGGCACCCAGAGTTTTCCTGACCCGCACCCACAAGCGAGCACTGGAGGTGATTCCTCTGAAACTACTGCGGCAATATGCGGCTGACCTCAACTGATTCAGTCATGAGCGTGAAGCCCGACAACGATATTAGAGACAGGCTGCTTAGATAATTAGTTCTGGAGGGAATAGACGGCGCTTGCAGTCGTTTCTGTAACGATGCCAGCAATTCGGGCAGATCTTTTTGTCGCTACCCGGTTAAGTTGGCTCAACCATCAGCACCGCTAGCGGGGAGGACTGCGAGCACTTCCGTTTCGCACAACAGGTCGGGCCGGCATACGCGCGCCACCACCATCACGTTGGGGAAACCCTCGAAGCCGGCTGCGACGAGTTTCTCTCGAAGACGCTCGGCATCTGCCGGATGCTTAAGGTAAGTAGTGGCAGAGACTATATCGCCGAAATTTGCGCCTTGCGCTTCTAGCAAGGCTGCGACGTTGATGAGCATACGATCGGCCTGAGCGTCGAAGTCTCCCACGTGCGCTGTCCTGCCAGCCTCATCGATGCTCGCGGTTCCGGAAACGTGGAGCGCGATTTTGTTCGCCTCTACCATCTTCATGCCGCGTACGAAGTCGGCGCCGTATTCCCCGGCTTCGTTGAGCGTGGGCGAGGTCATCACGGTGCGCACGGGTGGGTGCCCCGCCTTCACGGCGTAGATGCCCAGGCTGAGGTCGTGTTCATCGCTGAAGGTACCTCCACCAATGCCGGTGCTCGCCGGGACCGGATCGATACCTCGCTCTTTGAAGAACTCGCGCCGCGCCAGATTCAGGTCGGGGTAGTCGCGATCCATCTCGCGCAGATGTATCCAGGCGCGCACCACGTCGCTGAACTCCATCCCAGCCTGCTGTAGGAGTTCTTCAGCAAGTCCGAACATGCCCAAGGTCTGTTGGTAAGCGTCGTCACCAGACCCGCATAGAGCGCTCGCGTAGAAACGGGCCTCGTCGCCGATATGAATCCGCAGCCCGTGCGCGCGAGCACATTCAGCACAGTTGCAAGCAGGTTTGACGTTGATCGGCTCAAACCGTGACGGTGACTCGTTGGGCAGCAACGCCTGCACGGAAACTTCCAGGCAAGCCTGTTCGTTCAATGGAGGTTGCTCGATCTCAAGTTGGGCGGGACTGAAGCTAAGTCCGTCTCCTGCGGCGAGTACCCGCTGGCGCGCCTCACGGACGGACTCAACGTTCGCCCTTAGATTGCGCAGAAAGACTGTCTCGGAGACGACCGAACCGAAGCTACCGCCCTCGGCTTCGAGAACACCAACAATAGCCCGGTAAATCGCGTTGGCCTGAGCACCAGCATCTACCATTTCGGCGGGGGGTTGGCAGCTGAAGAAGAGTTCCCGAGCTTCGGGGCCTTCTACACGACGCAGGACTATCGAGCAGCCATCAGTTTCGATCGTTTCTACAGGGGTATGTGGAGACACTAAAATCTTATATCCGGGTATAGGCTCGAAGTTCCCGGGCCGCTTACGCGGCCGCGAGTATTAGATCAAGCTGGCAAGTGCAGCTAGCAACCGTCCGTGGGCAACTCGGTATCGGGCTGGGAAGTGAAGAACGAGAAGGATTTGGGCTTGTTCTTCTTGAAGCAGTTGCCAGTCCCTGATGCCTCGTAGAAAGCAAATGGCGGGTTTATGTCAGCAATGTGAAAATAGGCGATATCCCCGGCCAGGATTTCAAGCCCCACCGGCGGGCTGTCGCCCTTGCCGTTGCCGCTCAGGTAATTATGGGCTACCAGGTTATTGTAAGACCCATTAAGCCCCTTGGGGGCCAAAGGGTCCTCGGGCGCCTGACAGTCGCGGCCTGTACCAAACACTGAGGTACACCAGCCCAGTACCGCAATCCCGACGAAGTCGTGGTCCTCGACATTATTCTTGCTGATCACATGGTCACTGACACCCAGCGCCAATATGCCAGCCCCTGGGGGCAGGTCGGCCTGGAAGCTTCCTGGAGGTGCAGGATTCGGCGACAAGTTGTTGTTATAGATATCGTTGTGTTCAATCACCCAGTTTGCCATGACATCCAAAGGAGGGTTGCCCGCCCCGTTGGGATGGAACAGGCCGACTCCCACGGTGTTGTTATAAATTTCATTGTGTGTCACCTGCACGTCGTTGGACACCGTAATCTCGAAACCTATCACGCTGCTGTGGAGCTCGTTGCCCATAACACGCACGTTCTCGGAGCCGGCGACCCACATCGCGGTATCAAGGGAGCCGTAGGATTCGTTGTTTCGGACCAGACCATTCGCCGATAGGGTCGGGTATATCCCGTTGTTGAGGTTATTGGCGGATTCGTTACGAACGAATTCGAAGCCGTCTACCCAGCGAGTCTGGATCCCGTTTACCGGGAACTCTTCTACGCTGAAGCCACGGATGTAGAAATCCTTGACGTAAGGTATAGACTCATCTTCGCTCAGTTCTAGCGCTACTTTGCACTCACCCTCGTTCATGTCATATTCACAGCCCTTTGGGGCTGCGAGGATACCTGTCTTCTGCTCTTCGTTGGCCATGAGGCGGACCTTACCGGCCTTGCCCTTGCCCTTTTTAACCTTACCGATCAAGCGCAGGTTGTCGGTGGAAATGCGTAGACCATACCTGCCGTTATCCATCTCCTTATACAATCCCGGCTCTACAAGGATGGTGTCACCCGGAGCAGCGATATCAATCACCGCCTGGATCGAATCACCCTCATAAACTCGATGCACAGCCGCTTGTGCCGAAGTAGCCGTCACTAACAGAGCGGCTGCGAGTAAAGTACTGAAACAATCCATTTTCAATCTCTTCATTACTACCTTCTCATTATCATTATTAGGGTTTCAAACCCAGCCCATTACAGAAGTCGTCAGACAGGGGTAAAGTAAATACAGTAATAGTAGCAACCTTGTATAGTCGAGCGGCCCCGGACTGTCAATACCGACACAGGGATTACATCCGAGTCAATTCCCGCTGGTATAGTATAGGACTAAGACTGGTCTGTATCAGGGGGTCGATTGACTTCGCACAGCCGATCTCTCAGTATCGCCGAGAGCGCCAGTCGCGCCGTATCACCATACTCTTATCAAAGGACAATTTTCCGAAGTGATGGCTCCCAAACGTCGATATAGATCCGCCACCAGGACAGCACTCCTGCTCGTCGCAACTCTGGCCCTTTACGCATGCGAACAGGATTCAAGCTCGCGATCCCTAGCGTTTCCCAATAAGCACTCTGGCCAACTCGAGATCACCTATCCTCTGGACGAGACGCTGTTCCCACCCGATATCGTCGCCCCAACCTTCGTCTGGAACGACAAGACCGAGGGCGTGGAGCAATGGCAGGTCCTGTTGCAATTTGAAAACGGCGTCGAAGTGCTAAGCTTCCCGGCAGTGGAGCCTAGTTGGCGCCCCTCAGAGGAAGACTGGACCGAGATCAAGCAGCGTTCGACGGCGCACGACGCCGCAGTAGCCATTGTCGGCCTTGGCCAGAAGGGTAACGTAGCCTCTTCCGCCCGCATCAAAATACGCACGTCAGAAGACCCGGTCGGGGATTCGATCTTCTACCGCGAAGTACCGCTTCCCTTTATAGAAGCCGTGCAGGACCCTTCTCGCATACGCTGGCGCTACGGGTCAGTCGACTCAATAGAACAGCCGCCCATTGTCCTGGAGAACCTGCCGGTGTGTGGCAACTGCCACTCGTTTTCGGGCGACGGCAAAGTACTGGGCCTGGACGTTGACTACGGCAATGACAAAGGGGGTTACGCGATTCTTCCCGTGTCCCCGCAGATGGAATTGAACGACGAGAAGATCATCACCTGGAGCGACTACAAGAAAGATGATGGTGAGCCCACCTTCGGACTGCTCTCCCAAGTCTCACCCGACGGGCGCTACGTGATCAGCACTGTGAAGGATCGCGCGGTGTTTGTGGCAACGCCCGGGATCGAATTCTCTCAACTGTTCTTCCCGATCAAGGGCATACTCGTGGTCTACGACACGGTGACCGACACCTACGCAGCGCTACCCGGCGCGGACGACCCAGCCTATGTGCAAAGCAATCCAACATGGAGCCCCGACGGCACGTCGCTCGTATTCGCCCGCACAGAGGTCTACCAGAAGGACTCGATCGCCGGCGCCACTAGCATTCTGCTGAACGAGCACGACGTTCCCGAGTTCATCGAAGACAAGGAGCCGTTTAAGTTCAACCTGTACCGGGTCCCGTTCAACGAAGGCCGCGGGGGCACCGCAGAACCTATAGAAGGCGCCTCGCACAATGGTATGAGCAACTTCTTCGCCAAGTTCTCCCCGGACGGCAAGTGGATCGTCTTCACCAAGGCAGAGAACTATATGCTGCTGATGCCCGACAGCGAACTCTACATCGTCCCGGCCGCAGGGGGCGAAGCACGGCGCTTGCGCGCCAATACGCCGCTCATGAACTCCTGGCACAGTTTCTCGTCGAACGGTCGCTGGCTGGTGTTCTCATCCAAGGCCAATACGCCCTACACCCAGCTATTCCTCACCCACATCGACGAAGACGGTAACTCCACGCCGCCGGTGGTACTCGATCGCTTCACCGGCACCTATGGCGCCGCCAACATTCCGGAGTTCGTGCCGCTGCCCGCGGATGCGATCGCACAGATTAAGGAGCAGTTCCTCGACGCTTACTCCTTCCTGCGCGCGGGCATGGCCAATGAACGAACCGGCAACTACCCCGCAGCCGTTAAAGCTTACGAGCTCGGTTTGGACGTTGAGCCAGAAAACGTCGAGCTGCTGAACTCCCTCGGATTCGCCTTATTCCAGCAGGGCAAAAGCGAGGAGGCTGTAGTCGCTCTGGAGAAGGCTCTAGCGGTGGACCCCAAGCACTGGAAGGCCCACAACAATATGGCATTGGCCTCTATCGACATCGGCGAGTTCGAAGTAGCCGAAGCCCATTACCGGGAGTCACTGGCGATAGAGCCGCAGCCTGCTATTTATAACGATCTCGGATTCGTGCTCGAGCGCCAAGGATTGCCCTTTGAAGCGGTAGATATGTATCGCAAGTCTCTCGAGCTGGACCCCGGGTCGGTGACGGCGCACTACAATCTGGCTGCTTCCCTGGCGCGCAGCGGCGAGTACGCCGAGGCCGAGACTCAGTTCCGCGCTGCTCTCGAGATAGAACCTAGCGCCCAGGCGCATAACGGACTTGCGATCACTCTGAAGCAATTGGGGCGCGTGGAGGAGGCTAGTAAGGAGATGGCCAAGGCGAAGGCGCTACAGTGAAGGTGTCACCGTATTCTTGATACTGATGATTTGAGGTGGGATTACAACTCGTCCGGTGTCAACGATGATAGAACGGCTAACGTGTATGGAGAAGTCATAATTCACACGACGGTTTTTCTCAATAGACCTAAGGCCTTGGATTACGCGCTGCATCACTCGTTGCACGAATAGCGTGGAACTCAGAGCTCGTTTTCCATTGCGGCCAACGGCGTGAATTGCCCAGGTCTCGAACAATGGTGTGAAACAATTCTATGTCCTGGACCGCGCCGCGCAGATCCCACTTGGGGTCCCAGGTATCGCAGGTTTGGTGGTAGCAGTTGCCAACATAGTCAGCGATCCACGCGTCACCTGCTGCGCGACCGCCGTCGATCAGGTCTGAACCACCCGCGATACCCATTATCAACAATACGGGCACACCTTCTCGTGCCATGGAAAAATGGTCGGCACGGAAAAACAAACCGTTCTCGGGCAGGTTCTCTGGTGTGACAACTCTATTTTGTAAAGCGGCGGCGCGCTCCAGATCTTCTTCAAGGTCACTCTGACCCTCGCCCACCAGTATGACATCCCTGGCGAGTCCGGCGGTTTGTAGTATATCCAGGGTGAAATTGGCAGCGGTCTTCTCCAGCGGATAGATCGGATTGGCGGCGTAGGCTGCCGATCCCAACAGGCCGCTCTCTTCGGCGGTCCACACTGCAAATACAACGCTGCGTTCTAGTGGGTCCTCTGCCTTGAGCACTCTCGCCAGCTCCAGCACACCCGCTGTACCGAGTGCATCGTCGTTAGCACCAGGGCGCATCGTACGATTCTGCGAATCGGGCTCGCCCTGGCCGTAGGCATCCCAATGTGAGGAAACCATCAGCATCTCATCTTTATCGGTGGTGCCGGGGAGTATCGCCAAAACATTTTTGCTTTCGATGTATTCTGCTGTGACGCGCAATTCGGTGCTGAAGGTAGCGTCCTGCAGTTCAAAGGCTTCAAAATCGGGGCTACGAGCAAGCACTCGATATTCATCCAGACTGAGACCGGCACTGGCGAACAATCGCTGTGCTGCGTCGTTGTGCAGCCAGCCCTTAAGCGCGAGTGGCTGGGAAGAACTATCACCGCGGACGATGGAAAAGTTCTCGCCTGGTGCTGATGCAGCGACAGTCCAGCCGTAGCCCGCCGCTTTATCTTCATGGATGACCAGTGCAGCAATGGCGCCACGTCGTTCCGCCTCCTCGAACTTATACATCCAGCGTCCGTAGTAGGTCATACGCTTGTTGCCAAAAAGCCCCGCTACGGGTTCGTCTTTAGCAGCGGCAAAATCCGGATCATTGACCAAAAAGACCGCAACCTTATCCGTAAGATCGATGTCCCCATAATCGTCCCACTGGCGTTCAGGGGCATTGGCGCCGAAGCCAACGAAAACAAGCGGCGCCGACTCGATACTAATCTCCTCAAGGGGCCGGCTAGTTTCAACTGCAATGTCACGGGCCTGTTGCAGTATTTGCTGCTGCTTGCCAATGTTAAACCGGAGCTTGGGTGATTTCTGGATCCGGGTATGAACTAGCGGTACAGCCTGTGTCCAGCTGCCCTGCTCTCCTCCAGGCATAAGCCCCAGGGCTTCAAAATTTTTAACCAGGTAGGCAATTGTCTTGTCCTCGCCTGGTCCTCCGGGAGCGCGACCTTCGAACTCTTCAGACGCCAGTACCCTGACAATTTCGGATAGTTGCCTGGGATCGATCTGCTCAGCGTTAGTTATTGGCGCAAAGCCAATAGCCAATGCAATGATCATAGGTGCTACAAACGAAAAATGGTGAGGCATGGCTGGTGCTCTTTTCGAGTACTTACAGAAACAGTTTACTCAACTGTCCTCAGAATCCTGTGGTGACTAATGCCTGTTCCTTTTTTCAACGTGTTCAGCAATGACATCGCTACCCAGGGTAGAGCCATCATTATTGCCAAGAGTGATGGCCGGCCAGCGACCATCCTTGAACATGAAGAGAACCGTGGCGCCTTCAGGGCCCGCAACAAGTGGACCATATCCACGATTGGCCAGACCAAGGCGAACATCTCCGGCCTGATGCCAAGTAGCTCCGACCTTCTGCGAGCCTTCGAGAATAATTTCCGTGTAATCACACTCGTGAGTATGTGCCTCGACGTAACATTCCGGTGGAAAGACGACTTTGAATACCGTGGGCGCGGACTCGTCACTCGGGTCGCCAATCCGGTACATCTGGGTCTTAACGCCCGTTGGCAACTCGATCTCATCCAAATCATCCCAGTTAAAAGCGAGGTGGCCTTTGCGCTTCAGTTCACTGAAAAATTCCGGGTCAGTTTTTTGGGTCATGTTTGTACCACCTGTTTTAGTCACTCTATTGCTAACTAGTCGGCCTTAGCCGGCTGCTGCCCTGACCCGGATTGGAATCGAGCTCATGCGAGGAATGCCTGTGCGCCGATCGAAGTCTCTGTCGTTGAACGATAGTCGCCCGGTGTTACCGCCTTCACCCAGTGGGTCTTCTTTTTCGTTGGGGCTTGTGCCCCAACTATGCGGTATCGCCACGCAGCCTGGACGTATTTCGCTTGCCGATGTTGCCACACAGCTGATCATCGCTCGCTCCGATTCGATTTCAACCGTTTGTCCGTCCGTCAGGCCCAGGGTCGCAAGATCATCAGGGTGCATGAATGCGGGGTGATGGCCCACCCTTTTACGTTGCACGGGGTCCTCGTGCCAGCTGCTGTTAAGCACCTCATTCATGCGCCGCCCTATCATCCGGAAAGGATATTCCTGGTCTTCGACATTGGCGGGCTGGTTCAGCCGTTGTGCCACCTCTTCCATTTCCGCCAGCATCGCCGGGTTGCCTATATCGAGTTTACCTTGCCAATCCGCGGGTTTGGCTTCCACCACAGTTGGCGGTCGATCAAACAGTTTGCCGCGATGGGCCTCTGAGTCGGCAAAGGCCTCGCTTATGGGTACCGGCGCCCCGTGCAGGGACACAGACCAGGCTGCCATTGGGTCGGGGGTCTCGCCCGGAGGTACTGCTATAGCCTGTTTGGCCTGCTCTTCCGGGTCGCCGAATAGCGCAAAAGACTTCACATTGAGCGTCTTTCCCATATTGGTGGCTACCCGGTGGATGAACTCGTATTCTTCACAGAGGTCGGAGCCTTCCGGCATGTTTAGTATCGGGTCGCTTACCTGCCCGTAGGGTCCCTCGAAACCCCAGCCGGCGCCAAACATGCCGAACAATTCAGGGGCGGCGGTACAGCCCTTCACTTCGTAATGCAGCTTGGGCGCAATCACGTAATCTGCCAGGTCGCAGGTCTTCGACATTCTTGGGTCCAGGCACACTAAAAGGTCCAGCGCCTGCATGGCTTCATAGGTCTTGATTTGATCTGGCCAGGCCAGCATGGGATTGCCGCCCAGACAGATAAGCGCCTTTATTTGGCCTTCACCGGGGGTAAGAATTTCATCCGCCAGTGCACCGGTGGGCAGGCCCGCGGCGGATTCTTCCAGTCCGCGTACGCGCATTTTCCTGCCAAAACCCCAGGCCGGCATCGGACCAGGAGAGGCAGCAATGGCGGGCGCTGGTTTGATAAATACGCCGCTATTCTGTTTTACTTCTTCCGCCTTGCGCCAATGGCCCATCAACGAGGTGAGTGCCAGGTTCAGGTATTCAGTGGCGTTGCCATAGCCAGACATATTGGGACCGGTTCCCACGCTGATACTACCGCGCTGCCAGCTGCTGAACATGCGTGCTGCTTTTACCAGTTCTTGTGTGTCGATGCCGGCATGCGCGGCAACTTTGCCAGGGTCAAAAGGCGCGAGCGTGGCTCTAAGCGCGTCTAAACCATCAACCTCCGAGCTTACGAAGTCCTTGTTATAGCGCTCCTCTTCGAGAATGATGCGGGCGATGGCCCCCAGTATCAGAGGATCCTCGCCAGGTCGGCACTGCAAAAAGATATCGGCCTCCTTGGCACTCTCGGATTCCCTGGGGTCGATAACAATCAACTCCATGCCGCGCTTGCGGGCATCAAACAGGCGCTTGGCCGGGTTCATGCCCAGACCACCGTTCATAGAGATAACCGGATTGGTGCCCACCAGCATGAGGCCATCCCATTCGTCGACGCGGTAAGGACCGGCGAGCCAGGGGCCGTGGCAGGACAGCGCTATGCCCTTACCGGGCTGGTCAATCGTAACGGAAGTGAATTTCATGGAGCTATCGATCGCATCCATCAGGGCAAGGGCAAAGGCGTGCGCATTAAGGTTGTTATAGCCGAAGGTACCGATATACAGGGCGACCGAATTCGGGCCGTGCTCCGCGATAATCCCTTGCAGTCGCTCAGCCATTTCCGCTGCCGCGTCCTGCCAATGAATATCGTGATGGCTACCGTCAGCAGCACGCTTCTTGCTAGACAGCAGACGCGACGGCAGAGTGTGATGATTGGCCAGCCTGCGACCTTTGATACAGCTGAATCCGGCAAAGGCGGCGTTGTCCTTGTCACCGTGGGTGGAGACCGGCACACCATCTTTAAAATCGACAATCAATCCACAGTGGGCGTGGCAGGATCGGCACATCACGTATTTTTTTTCAGTGGACATATCAAGCCTCGAATATTTTTTTATAGGGGCGGGTAGAGGTCAGTGTGGGTTTTCGCATTTCACCAATCACTGGAGCTCTACATCGATCGCCGGTCACAGCGATAGATATTAGCCTATTTAACTCTGTCGTTCACAATATGCTGCCAAAAAAAAAGCCACGCATGCGTGGCTTTCTATTAGCAGAGATTAACGATCCCTCGACTAAAACTCATAGCCAACGGTAACACCCAACTGGCGGCCTGGAACAAGTTCTTTCCAGGCGAACGCGCCGGCGTCGAAGGCGCGTGCAACACGCCCATCGCTGTCGGTGACGTCGGTGCCATACACCATCAACTTGGCTGTGCCATTACCAATCGGATAAAAGAAGGTAGCTGCAAAATCAAGTTGCGAGTGAGAGCTGATAGTAATGTCGGGACCAGTTTCGAAGCTATACGACTCCCATCCGGCGTTACCAAAGACTTCATCCGTGAAGGAGTAGGTACCAGTGAGAATCAGGTTGCCTCCCAGAATGTTAGCCTCGTACTCGCCGGTCAGGCTTGCCGTATTCTCTGGTGCGTAGATTATCGGCGCATCGTCGGAGATATCACGACCATTGAAGTCGTACTCATCAAACTCGGCGTCCAGGTAGCCATACGTTGCCCGGAAAGTCAGATTGTCAGTCGGCAGATAAACAGCCTCAATCTCCAGACCCTGGTTGGTTGTCTCAGCTGCGTTGCGCACAAATGTACACGTTTGGTCAGAGGAAATACCACACTGACTACCGTCGGTAACAACAAACTGCTGCTTATCGGAGTATTCCGAGAAGAAAGCCGTCACATTAAGCTGCAGGTTATCGGTGGGCTGGGTGCGGATACCGAGCTCCCAGCTATCGACTTCCTCGGACTCGTAGGGCCCTATAGTTGTCTCGTCAGAACCACGGTTGTTGAAGCCGCCGCTGCGGTAACCAGTTGAGAACGATCCGTAAACCATGCCGATATCGCCAATATCTCGCTGGAGGATAAATCGGTATGACAGGTTATCGTCATCATATTCCGGGGTAAGTGGGAAACCTGGATTCAGCGTTTCTTTGTCAGGGCCGGTAAATGTCTGCGAGTTCAGCTCTTTCTCTTCTTCGGTGTAGCGTGCGCCAACAGTGAAGGTCCAGAGTTCAGCGAATTCGTAGTTGATCTCACCAAATACGGCAACAGCCTCGGCATCCTGAGTGGTTGTGAAGTTAGACACAGGCCCAGAGGTGATGAATGAGTCAGTTTCCAGATAGTACAGGCCAGCAACAAAGTTTAGCGGGCCGTCGTAGTTGGACAAGTACTGGAGTTCATGCGAGGTTTGCTCGTAGGTCTGCTCACGCAAGACCTCGAACAGCGGCGTAGGCGCACCCCAGGAGTTGAACGACGCCAGTTCTTCGAAGTCCATATTGCCAAAGATATACTTGACGGTGAAGTTGTCGCCGGAATAAGCCGCATTCAGGGTAATATTTTCGCCTTCGATATAAGCAAGGATCTGCTCACTGGCGACTGATTTGGTATAACCGCTGTCTTTTGAAATCGCGCCAGAGTCTGCGTTACAAGCCAGACCAAAGTTGCCACAGAATACACTGTCGTTGGTGCCGGTTGCGATCACATCGGGCGGCTGAGTCTGGTGATCGTAATCATCATAGGCCAGTGTCGCGGTGAATTTTTCAGTGAAATCATACCGTACCGCAGCGCCCCACACTTGGGAATCACGGTTGGCAGGTGTTTCATTGTTGGTAATGTTCTTCAGGTGAGAGTCCTGCTCCAGATCACGGTAGCTCAGCTTGAAGCCGCCGTTCTCTCCCAGTGGTGTATTGAGGATGCCTTTCAGGTCTTGCCGGTCATTGTCGGCAAAGGTGCCTTCAAGTTTCATACCGAATTCACCGGTGGGCTGGGTGCGAGTTACACTCACTACGCCGCCAATGGTGTTGCGGCCGTAAAGTGTGCCCTGAGGGCCACGCAGAACTTCGATCGCTTCAACGTCGAAAAAATCCAGTACCGCGCCACTGTTTGAGGCCATGAAAACGCCATCGACTGCGATGCCGACAGTCGGTTCGAAAGTCTTTTCCAGGTCGTCAAAACCAATACCGCGTATTGATGCGCCTAGAGAAGCGCCGGACTGGCTGACCATGTGCAATTCAACGTTAGGTACCAGCTTCGAAACATCAACCATGGACTGGATGCCACTTTGCTCGATTTGGCTGGGCGTCAGGGCCGAAACGGCCACAGGTACGTCCTGCAATGATTCTGAACGTTTCCTGGCAGTCACAATGACTTCTTCCAGACGGCTTGCAGATTCATCCTGCGCCTGACCGGGCAGGCTGGTAGCCAGCAGTGGAGCTGCGGCAGCCACGAGTAGACCGTGAGCAAGCCTTGATTTGTGGAACTTGAACATTTTTTGATCACCTTCTAGATGGTTATTTAACTGAGCCGGACCATACCGAGCCCCGACGCACCATACAGGAAATGGCTCATATAAAAAGACAGATCGGTCTGTTTTTTTTAAGTAAAAAGTTATGAGCTTATTCCAGCAAGTGCTGTGTCTTCGTCTCTAATGGAAGCGGACGCTTCACGAAGATTTAGTCGTTGGAGGCGACGTTGTCATTCCATGTATGCCTCAGCACTTTCCAGCCCCCATCTGGCTGGCGACGCAACACGTCAGAATACTTAAGGCTGCTCTCTTGCTGGTTAAGAGCGCCTGCCTGCTCAACGCCATCTACACCCTCATTGAGCGATACACTGACGATGTAGTCGTAGCGGACGAGCGCGAGATCGCCCATGACATCGATGTCATAGCCGCCTAGCGGGGTAACGCCGTAGCTAGCACTGCTAAGTACCGGAATCAAAAACTCCGCGTAGACCTTTTTGCTGATGATGTCCTCGGCGCCTGGCGGCGTCATTCTGACGTCCTGATCAAGCAAGGCTACATAGCCTTCGCGGCTGCCTTCCTCTACGGCAGTAATCCAGTCTTTGTAAAGTGCGAGAATTGCTTCTTTATCGGTTTGCTTTGTGCTCATTGCTCTGTTCTCCGGTTTTCGCATCGTTGGAAACGGCGGTTATAATGTCAGTTGAATATAGGCTGCGCAAGACCCTGCGATAGCATCGCTCGATCGCAAAAGCGGCTACAGGCAAACGCCCGCTTGAAGGGCAACGGTAACTTTATTTAGCAATAGTTTATTAGTGATCAACCAAACCAGAGGAGAAGATACCGCCATGCCTGAAAATGGGAGATTAATCGCCCTCGCCTCCGGGGTTCATCCGGGCCTGGATCCGCAAGCCATGGTGCGGGTCGCCGGCGAAGCGGGTTATAACAGTGTTGGTATCTGGGTAGAGCCTGGCGTCAATTGGCAACGCAACACAACCGCAAGCGTGCGCAATGAACTGGAAAACCACGGCCTGGTCGCTCTCGACGTCGAGGTAATCTGGCTGCAACCAGGCGGTAAACCGAACCCTGTACATCACCAGATTATCGATATCGGTGGCGAATTAGGGGCCCGCAATTGCCTGATCGTAAGCTCGGAACCGGACGAGGAGCAGAATAAGCGTTTGTTCGAGGACCTGTGCATCCACGCTGAAGCGGCGGGACTGAGGGCCTGTTTCGAGTTCATGGGCGTCACCGAAATAAAAAATATCGAGGCTGCCAGGGCTGTAGTTGAAGGTGTCGGTCACCCGTCCGGTGGCCTGCTGGTCGATGCATTTCACCTCGAGCGGGTCGGCCTGGAACCCGCTGACGTGCAGTCGATTGACCCCCGGTGGCTAAGTTATATGCAGCTATGCGACGTGCCAGCACGGGGCGCTATAGACGACCCGGAGGCCTATTATACTGACGCGCTGGATGGCCGCCTGGCACCCGGCGAGGGCGAGTTGCCGCTGGCAGAACTACTCAGCCAGTTCTCCCCTGATATCCCACTCAGTCTTGAAATCCGTTCCAGGCATTATCGTGAGAACTACCCCGACCCCGTGGAGCGCGCCCGGGTAATCAGGGAGAGAACACTGGCATTTCTGGAACAAGCAGAGGCTTGCACCCAAGGGGCGTGACCCAAGACACCATTAGCACTCGCAACGTGAGCGCCTTGGACACGGAGATGGACTATTTCGGTGCGGGTCGCTACATTAACCCGTTCGAATGTCGGGAAGGCATTTGTAAATTCGACGGGCATGACCGAATGGGGCTTCGACCCCTTTATATTCAAAGGAGAAACATCCACCATGAGATTGGCCAACAAAACTGCTCTTATCACTGGCGGTGCCAGCGGACTCGGCGCTGCCGCAGCTGAGCGCTTCATTGCTGAAGGTTGTCTTGTATGTATTTGTGACATACAGGACGAGCCCGGTGAAGCGTTTGCCGCCACCTTTGGCGACAAGGCGTTCTATCAACACTGCAACGTCACCGTGGAAGACGAAGTGTCCGCGGCAGTCGATGCCGCCGTTGAACGCTTTGGGCACCTGGACATTGTATTTCACAGCGCCGGGATTGTTGGCGCCGTAGGCCCGATTGCGACCACGCCGGGAGAGGAATGGCGATTCAGTATCGACGTGTTGCTCAACGGCACATTCTACACACTGAAGCACGCGGCGCGGGTAATGACGCCCCAGCGCAGCGGTTCTATCGTCACCATGGCCAGCACCGCCGGCCTGATGGGCGGCCTCGGGCCCCACGCTTACGCCGCCGCCAAGCATGGTGTGGTCGGGCTGACCAAGAATGTTGGTGTGGAGCTTGCCAGCAAGGGTATAAGGGTCAACTCAATCGCTGCCGCCGGCATGGCCACAGCGATGGTGGCCAACGTTCTAACCGGTGATCCAACCAACCTGGCCGCTGCCCGGGAAAAACTTGCAGCGGCATCGCCGTTGCACGGCCGCGCCGGCTTACCGGAGGATGTAGCCAACGCTGCGTTATACCTGGCCAGTGACGAATCGGGGTATACCACCGGGCACACACTTACCGTCGACGCCGGTTTCACCGTAGGCGCAACCCTGGAAGGTCCAGCGTTCGCTGAATATGAGCCCATGGTCCGCGAGGCGGGCAAGAGCGGAATGGACGACTAACCTAGCGCTGGCAGTAGCGCGCGCTGCTGCCTCGTTGGCTAGGAACGCCGGCTACTTGCCGGCAATTTTTTGCTTCAGCTTTTGAAGCGTATCGATGGCGTGCGGCTGTTGTAGCGACCGAGCCTGAGCTTCATACTCGTGCTCGACCATTTGCGCATGCCCTACTGATGCGGCTGCTCTGACCAGACTGGCCTTGGACTGCTCTATCAATGACCGCGGCACACTGGCAAGGTTATCCAGTTGTGCGCGCGCCTTCCCACGCAGGTTCTCCTGACTCACACAAGCCAGCGCGAGCCCAGCTTCAACGGCCTGCTCACCGCGAAGCACCTGACCCAGCAACAGGGCATTGACGCTCTGCTCCCAGCTCAGCGCACGCTGCAGCAACCAGGTGTGACCGCCACCACAATGAATACCAAGCTGAAGAAACCGTGTATCAAAGGAGGCCTCAGGACTTACCAAACGCACATCGCAGGCCAATGCCAGGTTCATACCGGCACCCACTGCGGCGCCCTGCACCGCCGCGATAGTGGGGAGTGGGCAGTCGGCAACGGCCAAAAAACCCTCATAGATTTGCCCCAGAAGACTAGTGTCCTGCTGGGCAGCCAGCAGCTCATCCAGCGACCCTCCAGCACAAAAAGCGCGGCCGTTGGCCAGCAACAAGATGGCTTTCGTGTCCTCCCTGCTCACCGCCTCATCCACCGCACCCTTTAATGCGCGCGTGGTATCAAGATCGAGAACATTGCGCTTTTCGGGATTGTTAAGGGTTAGCTCCGCGACATGACCCGAGTAGGTCAACTCTATCGACATGTTTCTTTTACTCCCAAAAATTGCTGAGCCTGGCGAAGCGAATTAAACTTTCGCATACCGCGCCCTGGCTCTCGCCGGCTGATAAGGGCCAGCGTTACTAGGCGCGCAGTCCCGCCTGCCGCAACAGGGGCAACAGGTCGTTTTCAAACTGCTCAAGACCGTCCATATAATTCACCCATGACAGGGTAATACCGTCCAGACCGGCATCGGAGAACGCCTGCATGCCATCAACAATCTGCTCGCGGGTGCCCACCAGAGGAATGGCGCCGTACCCGGCGATCATGTTCTCTGCCATCGCCTGCCAGCCAGTGCCCAGTGCGCTTTTTGAGTTGGGGATCAGTACATCGAGGAGATTCTGTGCGCCCTCAGCATCCCCCTTCTGGCGAACATAATAATCAACAAATTCTTTTGCTTCCGCCTCGGTTTCACGGCACACCACATAGGCCTGCCCAAAAACGCCGATCTCACGACCATACTCGTTCCTTGCCAGCGCCTTTACAGACTTGGCGATCTCACCGGCGGCCTCGATATTCGGCGCGACTACAAAATTGAGGTCAGTATGCTTGGCGGCGAAACGTTGCCCCGCTTCGCTGTTGCCAGCACTCATCAGCAACGGGTGGGGCGACTGCAGCGGCTTGGGCTCGGAATATAACCCCGGCGACTTGAAAAACTCTCCGTTAAAGTCGAATTCACCCTCTCGAGTCCACAATTCCTTGCACAGGGTAATCCACTCATCGGCCACCCCATAGCGTACGTCATGTTCACGCTGGTCTATGCCAAACATGGCGATTTCACGCTCATTCCAGCCCGCGACGATATTCAGGCCAAAGCGACCACCCGATATATGGTCAATTGTTGCCACTTCTTTGGCAGCCCGAACCGGGTGCACCGTGGGCACATGGAAGGTGGCGAAAATAGAAATCTTCTCAGTGGCGGCCGATAGTCCGGCAGCCCAGGTAAACGTTTCGAAGTTACGGTGGTTGAAATTGACCTTGCCCCCCATGCCCTTCCAGCGGGCCACCGGAATGATCGCTTCTATACCCGCACGCTCGGCAGCACGCGCCACCGAAACCGACTCATCCCAGGTAACCTTCAGGGTATCGGGCATATCTGTTATGGAGCAGCCGCTGCTGACATTCAGGCCGAAAACAGCCAATTTGAGTTTATTTGGAGATGTCAGTAGAGGATGAAGCGCGGAATTATCATTCATATTAGTTGCCTGCCTAGCTCATTCTATTTAAGTGTAGACCCTAATCGCTAAAAGCTGGAGACTCCCAGCCCGATACCGCCATCAACCTCCAGCGCCACACCGGTAATCCACTCAGACTGCACGAGATGGGCTATGGACTCGGCGACTTCCAAGGCCGTGCCCACCCGCCCCAGCGCATGCAGGCCTGCCACAGCACTATAGCGTGCCTCTATTTCGTCTTCGCTAAACAGCCCTGCGCGCAGATTCAACTCGGTGATAACAGCACCCGGGAGAATACAACCGACCCGAATTTTTCGGGGGCCGAGTTCCGCAGCCATGACTTTGGTCAGGCCCTCCAGGGCAGCCTTGGTGGTTGCATAGGGGCTGGCGCCCGGGAAAGCGCGTCGAGTGTGGGTTGAACCAATAAAGATAATACTGCCCTCGGTCTTTTCGAGGTGAGGCACGGCGGCCGAAGACAGCATCATCGCGGAAATGACATTGGTATCAAACGCCTCCCGCAAATGCTCTTCGGTATAGCCATCCACCGGCTGGCGGTACATGTTGGCAGCGTTATTCACCAATGCGTCGAGTTTGCCGCCATGCTTGAGTGCGGCCTGCAGCATGTCCTCACGATCAGCGGCGATGGTGACGTCGCCGACAACAATCTGACAGCTAGAACCAATCTGTGCTGCCACGGCGGCAATTTTCTCTTCTCGACGCCCACTGATCGTCACCATGGCACCACGATCGGCAAAATACCGCGCCGTAGCCTCACCGATACCGGAACCACCACCGGTAACAAGAACCGACATTCCTTCAATGGACTTCATTGGTCTAACGCTCCTTTGATCACAGGATCAGGCTACGACAACACTCGCTTCAAGATGACACTCCGCTGACAGCGAACTTGTGATCAAGCAGGCGGCTTCGGCTTTTTCCATCAAACGCTGCGCTCGGGAAGGGTCCACGTCGGCAGGAACAGTGAGCTCTGCGCGCACTTTTATCTGCGTGAACTTAGTAACTCGCTCCTCCCGATCAAGAACGCCATCGGCGCTACATGACAGATTAATCCACTCCACTTTCGAAGCCGCAGCAATGGCCCTGAAGGTCAGTACGTAACAGTCCGCTACCGCCGCCACCAGCAAGGACTCCGGGGACCACTGATCTCCCGGGCCACCAAACTCCGCCGGCGGGGCGCTGACAATATCAGGTACATTATTAGAACTTAAGACAACATTTCCTGCCGACTGGGCGACACCCGTAACCTGATAAACATGTGGTAAATCCTGCATGATGTAATACTCCTTATAAATCTAAAATTAAATTTGTGCCTGAGCAATCACCGAACCGGTCGGCATCGCCTGGGCGGAAAAAAATTCATTCTTGGCCTGCATAAAAGCCTGGAAGTCCCCCAAAACCATCTGCCAGGTTACGACTTGATGGTCGCCGTCAACCGGAAAGGGGAATGGAGAAAAGCCAATTGGCACCATGGAAAAATCCTGTTTGGTACCCGCTTCATATAGTACAGCACGCTGGAAGGCGCGCAATTGCTCCAGCTCCGCAACGGGGACTGTATCAAAAAACGCAACCGCGGGACCCTGGTACGCCAACTGCCGCAAAAATTCAGCAGGAAATAGTCCACCGGTCCAACGGGCATTGATTTCAGTAATAATAATTTCGTCGCCGTCGATAAAATAATCAATACCACAGTTAGTCCCCTCTTCCTGCACGTGACCCTGATCTCGTGCATACGCTCCCACCGCCAGCAATACGTCTCGCTGCGCCGGGCTGGGCGTGATCTCGGAACTGAAGTAGTTGCCCACCCACTTACCGTCGGCAAAGAGTATCTTCCTAATATTATTGATCGTCACGTCGGTGTCAGTAACAGTCAGGTCGACCGTCATTTCAGTGTAGCGTTCGGTATCCAGCTTCTCCTGCAGTAGCACTTCCAGAGCATCGTCGTATTCGGCTATGTAGGCATCACATTCCTGCCTGCTGTCTACCGCCAACACATTACGCGCACCGGCCAGGCCAAGAATTTTGACCATGACGCCATTCGGGTGATTCTTGAAGAAGCTATCGGCCTCACCGCGAAGAATGCCGGCCTTGGAAAATATCTGGGTTTCCGGTACCGGGATACCTGCGGCTGGCGCGTTACGAGCAAAATGCAGTTTCGAATTCACATTCTGGCTAATCGCCAATGCGGCATCACTTTTATGCAGCACCGCATTGCTGCCACTGACCATGTAAAGGCTAAGCAGGTCGGCAGGGGATTTCAGCAGGGCTGTCTGCGGGTAGTACTCCGCCAGAGGCAAATAGTGTATTCCGCTCAACGCCACAGGATCCATACCCATATCGTTAAACATCTGGTGATAGTGGTGTAACAGCGCCTGCCATGGCGACTGCAGGAACTGGTCTACCAAAGCCACCTGGTCAGCGGGCTTCCCCAGTCCTACCAGAGCCACCTGCAGCGCCGCGGTAAGCATCTGGTTTTCCGCGTGATCGACCTGCTGCTTGGCGGTCAACTGCTCCAGGTCGTGGTGCAAGGAACAATCATCACCAGCCATAGCATGAAGCACGGTCTTGGTTTGTCCAGGAGAAAAGGAACCTACCTTCATTTTGCTAGTGTGTATGAGCAAGGCTGGTATAGGCGCGGTCGATGAAACCCTTGTTGTCACCGAAAGTTTCGTCGAATTCAGCGGTCACGTTGGCGGCATAGACGTCTTCCAGTGAGGCGCCGTCTGCGACCAGTTTGACGATGCGATCACGGACCACACTCAACATATCTACATAGGCGCGCAGGGTGCCATAGTCGGCGATCGCTCCATGCCCGGGAATCACAATTGTCTCTTCGTTTATGACCGACAATATCTGTGAGCAAAACTCTATAACGCCCTCGATGCTGCCGCCGTTGCCGGCGTCAATAAAGGGGAAGCCTGCGTTATTGAATACATCTCCCATGTGCACCGCATTATCGCCCCGAAAAACAATCGCCGTGTCGCCGGTAGTGTGGGCCGGTCCAAAATGCAACAGCTCTATCAACTGATCGTTGAAATAGAGCTGCATGTCTTTGTTAAATGTGATGACCGGCAAAGCTTCGGCCGGATAGGCCTTTTGCTCATAGGCGGCCACCACCAGATTGATAACGTGGTCGCCCTGCATCATCTCTCGGGAGTTCGCATGTGACACCAGTGTTGTGCCGGCTGGCCCGAGTGTCAGGTTGCCCTCGGCATGATCAAAATGCCAGTGTGTATTGATCGCAATATCAACGTCCGCGCCGCCCAGTTCGTTGATCGCAGCTTTGATCTTCGGCATCAACTGTGGGAACTGATCATCGACAATCAATACACCGTCGTCGCCAATTGTCACGGCTATGTTGCCGCCTAGCCCAAACAGGACATAGAGCCCATCAGAGACTTTTTCGGTGGTGATTTCCGCTCCCTCCATGTCCCAGCCAAAGGCCGACATCAAGCCATCGAGTGGCATCGTTTTGGGGACATCGGCCTCGTCATGGGCGGAAATAGAACTACTCAACAGTAATAACAGGCTGCACAGGGCGACTTTCATAGGAGATCTCTTGGTGTATTTGAGAGCGAGTATAGACCACTGACATCGACACAGCCCAAAGGTACTGGCCGATGATGGAGGATTATACGAAATTGCAGCTGCAGCCACCGATTCCATCGATCTCCAGTGACATGCGATCACCGGCAACGACCGGAATCAATGGCACCAGTGAACCGGATAAAATGACCTCACCGGCCTTTAGCGGAATACCGTACTCGCCCAGCGTATTAGCCAGCCAGGCCACCGAGGCCAGAGGATTGCCCTGCACTGCCGAACCCAATCCCTCGCTGTTAAGCTCACCGTTCTTGAATACCCTCATATGCAAATTCGGCAGGTCATAATCGCGCGGATCAACTTCTTTGGCGCCCAGTACATACACGCCGCAGGAAGCATTGTCGGCAACGGTATCCTCGATCTTGATCTTCCAGTCATCTATGCGTGAGTCGACGATCTCGAAGCACGGCATAATCGACTCGGTCGCTGCCAGTACCTGAGCTTCCGTTACCCCCGGACCAACAAGGTCGGCCTTTAGTCGAAAGGCAATTTCGCCCTCGGCCCGCGGCTGAATAAGGTGCTCGGCAATACTGATATCGGCACCGTCGGCGAACACCATGCCGTCAGTCAGGAAGCCAAAATCGGGCTGGAATACCCCGAGCATGTCTTGCACGGGCTTGCTGGTAACACCAATTTTTTTGCCGATTATCTTCTCGCCGGCCCGAACTCTGCAATCGATCATCTTCAGCGAGATGCGGTAGGCCTCATCTATCGTGATATCACTAAACCGCTCAGTGAACGGGGCCAGTGTGCGTTGGGCCAGCAAAGCCTGGTGCAGCTCTTCGCCCGCCTGGGCAATTTCTGTATCATTCATAGGCAACATCCACGTTGTAAAACTAGTTGGCACTTCAGGCGTTCATGAAACGTTTATTTGACGCACAAGACCAGCACTTTAAGCCAGGTAACTTTATACGCACACTTTTAGTGCTGTGATTGCTGTTAACCGGAGCAGATTGGTGCGCGCTTCAATTTCTTACTTAGTGACATCCGGCTACGAAAAATGCTTGTGACCCGAAAGCTTTAGGTCTAAAGTATTCCGCAAACAAGCAACTAAAATAACACTTAAGTAGAGCGAAAAAGGTGAAAATCATGATCTCGAAGAAAACATTGTTATCAACGGCCGTGTTGACCCTGACCAGTGCCTTTGCAGTGCAGTCTAGCGCTCAGAGTGTACTCGAAGAAATTGTCGTTACAGCGCAAAAGCGAGAGCAAAACCTGCAGGATGTCGGTATCGCGGTATCGGCATTTTCCGGGGCCCAGTTGCGCGCTTTCAATGTCACCCAGAGCTTTGATGTCGCGGCTTTCACTCCCGGCGTACATATCAGCGGTAACCTCGCGGGTCAGAACACCCAGTTCTCCATACGCGGCGTCACCCAGAACGATTTCAACGACATCATTGAATCACCCAACGCGGTCTATCTCGATGAGGGTTATATCGCGATAGCGCAGGCGCAGACCTTTGCCGTGTTTGATACCGAGCGGGTTGAGATACTCAAGGGCCCGCAGGGTACTTTGTTTGGTCGCAACGCCACTGGTGGTCTGGTGCATTACATCTCGAACAAACCAAGCTTTGAAGAGTCTTCGGGTTATGTTGATCTGACTGTAGGGCAGTTCGATGTCGATAACGACGCTAATCGTTACACCATCGAGGGTGCCTGGGGCGGACCGGTAAGCGACACTGTCGCCTTACGCGGTGCGGTGCGTTACAACAAGCAGGATTCCTATGTGGAAAACATCTATCCGGACCAGGCACCTGATTTCAATGTGTTCGGTGCTCCCGACTTCGCTATCGGATCACCCGGTGACGATGCGGGCAAGGACCTGGGTGACGACGATACAATTGCTGCACGCGCCACGATGCTATTCCGCCCCAGTGATACCCTGGATATCACTCTGTCTGCCAATTATGCGGACTCTGAAGTCAGCACGGGGCCCTATCAGTCAAAATCTACAATTGCAGTGGTGGAGAACGGCGAGCTGATTAATGTCATTGATACACCCGCTAATGAAACTCGTATCAGTATAGATACCGCAGGCGGAGATGGTGGTGGCGATGCTATTGATGGAGATGGGTTGCTTCCCGGTGCTGGCGTTGGCCTGAACGACGGCCGACTTGCCCCTGGTGGTGACTTCTTTGGTTACATCGACCGAGATGGCGATGACTTCCAGTTCTCCAGCGACTTTGCCTTTGACGACCAGGGCTCTGCTGAAACCTTTGGCTTAAATTTGCGCCTTGAGTGGGAGATGGCCGGCGGCACCCAGTTGACTTCGATCACCGATTACAAAGACTATGAAAAACTGCTGTTTATCGATGTTGATTCAGCCCCGGTCAACCAACTGGCCAACTATGCCGGTGTGGATGCATCTAGTTTCACGCAGGAGATCCGCTTCAACGGCGAGACCGATAATGCCCGGTGGGTGGCAGGTGCGTTCTACCTGAATATCGATACCGATTCTGACAACGGCCTGAAGGCCCCGGTTAACAGCATTCTGGCTGTTATCTCGACACCACAAGATATTGGTGTGGTGGCTTCACTGGAAACCGACTCTTATAGCCTGTTCGGTCAGTATGAATACGACTTCAGCGATAAGTGGACCGCAATTGTTGGCCTGCGTGGTATTCGAGAGGAGAAAGACTTTGATGTTGGCATTGGCTTCTTTGCCTCGCAGGGCAATGATGTGGTCAATCAGGGTGATTTCTTTATCAATCCCGTGGGTGCCGGCTCTCCCTATTTCTTTGATGACGATACTTCAGACAACCTCTGGGCCGGAAAGCTACAGTTAGATTTCCGGGCAAACGATGACCTTCTGCTCTACGGCGGCATCAATCGCGGGGTAAAAGCGGGTAGTTTCAACGCGCCATTGCTCGGTTCCTATCTGGGTTCTGGTGGGAACGCCGGACTGCCGTATGACGAAGAAGTACTGATCTCCTATGAGGTCGGTTTTAAATCCACCCTTGGTGACGGCAGCACGCGGCTGAACGGTTCAGCCTATTACTATGATTACACCGATTATCAGGCATTTTTGTTTGTGGGCGTTGGCGGTGTTGTGGTCAATGCCGACGCTGAATCCTACGGTGCGGAACTGGAGCTACAAACCACACCGATGGCAGGGCTGGATATTATCCTCAGCGCATCCTATCTGGATGCCGAAGTGAAGGACCTGCCGCTACGTAGCGGCTCGCCGCTGCCACCTGTGGATGTAGAACCCACCTACGCACCGGAAGTACAGGCTCTGGCCGTGGTGCGCTACACCTGGGATGGTCTGGGTGGAGTGATGACCGTGCAAGGCGACGCCAGCTATTCGGATGAGTACTACTACAACCTGCGCAACTTTGATGCTGACAAGTTCGACAGTTATACCATGGTCAATGCGCTATTGAGTTGGCAGTCCTCGGATGGCGACTGGTTGGTCACCGGTGCCATACGCAATCTCACCGACGAACGCGCAGGTATTCAGGGCTTCGACTTAGCAACTCTGTGCGGTTGCAACGAGGTTTCGTACCGCGCGCCCAGAGAGTACAACATTGGCTTACGCTACGAGTTTTGAACCCTGACTTTAGAGGCCTCTCGCCGCAGCGGGTAGCACTCTGAGGGATGAGCCAAACGGTGTTTGTTAATCGAAGGGCGCTTAGCGCCCTTTTCCGGCAACTTCGCGTTTTTGTGGTCGAAAGCGACGATACTTCTCACGCACAGCGGTTGGCATGGCCAGCAAGGCCGGTGTCGCAATCAGTGTCAGAATAGTGGCAAACGTCAGCCCGAATACAATCGCCTGTGACAGCGGAGACCAGAACGACGCCATCTGCCCATTTACGGTAATGCTTCGATTAATCAAATCGACCGACAGGCCGGCAGCCAATGGCAGCAAGCCAAAAACGGTGGTTACGGTAGTGAGCATCACGGGCCGTAGCCGCCGCGATGTAGCCCGAACGATCACCGACCGAATATCCAACTCTGGATGCATCTGCCGCAAACGGTTAAAAGTATCGATAAGAACAATATTGTTATTGACCACGATGCCAGCCAGAGCCACCACCCCCACACCGGTTAAAATGGCGCTGAAAGGATTGCCCGTAATCAGCAGACCCAACAGCACACCAGCAGTCGACATGATCACGGAGAGCAATATTAATGCGCTTTGATAGAAGCTATTAAATTGTGTAACCAGCAACACAAACATAAGAATCAGTGACAGCGAAAAAGCCACGCCCACAAAATCGAGAGATTCCGATTGCTCTTCATTGGCGCCGCGAAACCGTATCTCCAGATTCGGGTCGAATTCTTGCTGCGAAAGCCACTCATCTATTTTTTTGACCATGGTATCCGCCAACACCCCTGCAACAACGTCGGCTCGTATTCGCTCAACGGGTACAGAGTCTATACGTTCAAAGGTATCGACACCGGGAGCCGGTGTCATGCGCACAAAGTTCGACATGGGTACCAGACCCTGCGGGGTACTCAGGCGCAGTGTATCAAGAGCCTTAATGCCGCGTTCGTGCTCGGGATAACGCACCCGAATATCAACCGCGTCGTCGGCACCATCCGGCCTGTACTCGCCTATTTTTACGCCATTGGTCACAAGCTGCACAGCGACACCTGCGGAAGAAACATCGGCACCATAAATAGCAGCCTGTGCTCTATCAACCTCTATACGCCACTCGATTGTTGGCAGGGCGGCCGTATCATCTATGTATACCAGCTCAGGAAGCGTGTCCATATAGGCACGAATCCGCCCCATAGCCGGCTCCAACAGCGAGCGATCGCGCGAAGCCAACTCTATCTGAATAGGTTTACCCACCGGCGGCCCCTGCTCTAGTGGCAAGATTTCGACCGCAATGCCGGGCAAGCTCGATGCCCGTTCTCTGATTTCCAACTCAATATCGTCGGCCTTCATCTCACGATCGCTCTCGGCTAGTAGCTCCAGAAAAATCGCGCCAATGCGATCTGAGCTGCTACCAGACTTACCCCCCGAACCGTTTTCACCTGGCAAAATAGTGCGGGCGTTGACAGACTTGATGCCTTCTACTTGCAATATTTCTTGTTCAACCTCCAACACAAGATCATTGACCTCGCTCGCTGAAAAGTTTCCCCTGCCTAGCACCGAAACTTGAAAGTACTGGGCCTCAGCACTTGAAAAGAAAACACTGCCGACACCGAACTTGCCATAGGCCCAAAAAATGGTAAAGAGTGCAAAAAAGATAACGCCAAGGGTGCGAATCGGATTGCCACAAACTTTCTCGAGAAATCTCGCATAACGCCCTGTCACCGTGGGCAGCTCTGTCGGGTCTCCTGTCTCCAGCCGGTGGTTCATTTCAATGGATTCTTTACTGTGGCCACTGGGCCGGCCAAACAAAGTTCCCAACACCGGCCCGAAGAACAGGGCATAGAGTAAGGAGCCCAACAAAACAGTAAACACTGTGACCGGTAGATAACGCATGAACTGACCCGAGACTCCTGGCCAGAACATTAACGGCGAAAATGCTGCCAGGGTAGTCGCAGTCGACGCTACCACGGGCCAGAACATACGCTTTACCGCCTGTGAGTAGGCCAGACGATGGTCCATTCCATCCGACATCTTGCGGTCTGCATATTCGGTGACGACAATCGCGCCGTCGATCAACATACCCAGCCCCAACAGCATCCCGAACATCACCATAAAATTAAAGGTGTAACCCAGCAGATAAACAATAATCACCGAGAACAGTAGAGATACGGGAATACCCAAGCCGACGATTACCCCGCTTCTAAAACCCATAGCAGCAACGACAAGCACCATGACCAGCGCCAGAGCCGTGACGATATTGCCCTGGAGTTCTGTCACCTGCAGACTGGCAAAATCCGCCTGGTTTTGCGACACAACCACCTCGATGCCCGCAGGTATTTCGGAACGCGACCTATCTACCAGTGCTATAACACTATTGGCAGTATCGACTACATTGGCATTGCTTCGCTTGGTAATTGCGATTGAGATGGCCTCGCGGCCGTTGAATCTCGCATAGCTGGTTCGGTCTTTGAAGGTTCTGCGAACGGTCGCAACATCCTGCAAGGTCACCACCGTATCACCGACGGTGCGTATAGGTAGCCCGCTCAGATCACTGGCATCCTCGACCACGGAGGGGATTTTTACCGAGAAACGCCCCTTACCCGTATCAATGCTGCCGGCAGGTATCAGACGGTTATTACGCTGCAGTGTATTGATAAGTTCTTCGCTGGAAATCTGATAGGCCTGCAGTGCTTCGGTATCTATCACCACCTCGAGCAACTCTTCCCGGTTCCCTTGAATATCCGCAGCCAGAACATCAGCGATGGATTCAATGTCATCACGAAGCTTGATCGCAGCTTCATAAACGCTACGCTCGTCTACGCCTTCACCGAGCAGGTTGATTTGCAAGATGGGAAAGTCGTCGACTGTTAGCTCTCGAACGTAGGGTTCTTCTGCCGTTCTGGGTATTTCCGCCTTGCCACGATCTACTGCCTCTCGAACATCCGCCAGAGCTTCATCAAGATCATACTGCGCATCGAACTCTACCAGTAATGTGGCGCTACCTTCCGATGCCATTGAGGTGAGTTGTTCCACGCCCTCTATTTTGCGCAACTCAATTTCCATGGGCTGAATCAGCAGGCGCTCGGAGTCCTCAGGAGAGATGCCTTCATGAATAATACCTACCACGAACAGGGGCAACTCAATATGCGGATCATTGGCGATTGGCAAAGCCGCCCTGGCCAACAAGCCGCAAAGTACAACCATACCCATCAGCAGCATTGTCGTGCGAGAGCGACTTATCGCCGAGTCGATGAAGGAAGTGACCACTACTGGCTTGCCTCAGTGGAGGAATCTGCAGCATAGATCGGGTCAACGGCTTGCCCGGTAAGCACAAACTCCTGCCCCACTGTAATCAGTTGCACGGTGTCGGGCAGACCGGTAATCCATACGCCCTCGGGAGTATCCTCGATGATCACAACTTTGAAAAATTCAACTACATTGTTCTCACCAATGGTACGCACACCAAAATCGCCAGCGTCATTTAGGGTAAACAATGCCGGGGAAACCTTGTGGGCGTAAACTTCGTCCAACTGTATTCGCGCCGTTGTGGTAAGCCCTGAGCGCAAACTGTAATCGCTGTTCTGAACCGTAATTTCGACGGGGTACGTTCGGGTCAAGGGATCGCTTTGCATGCCGATAAAGGTAAGCTTACCGACTATCTGCTCACCAGTGCTGGTGGTGCCGCTGACGAGGTTGCCCACTTCCATATTGTCGACTTCGGCTTCGGTAACATCGGCGCTGACCAGCATGGGATCAAGATCGATTAAAGTGGCACAAACCGCTCCCGGTGTGGCGTAATCGCCCTTGTTCATCTGCAGGTTTTCTACCACTCCACTAAACGGCGCTACAATACGGGTTCTTGCCAAATTCAAGTCCTGGCGCCTCAATTGAGCTTTGGCAGATTCCAACTTAGCTTCCGCCCTGGCGATAGCCGTTTCAGATTGCAGGCCCTGCTGCTGCAGCTTTAAGCTACCCTGATAATCGATTTGGGCATCTTTAAGCGCCGCCTTAGCCTCGGCGACAGATACATCGCGATCATCGACCGCCAATTGGCAAAGCACATCACCAGCTTCAACCCGGCTGCCGCGCTCTACAGCTCGCTTAACCACATTGCCCGCTATCTCCGCCTTCACATCCACACTGCGCTTACTTTCAGTTCTGCCACGCAAGACCAGTATTCTGGCGCGCTTTTCAGCCTGTGATATAGCCGCCCGCACAGTCACCCGCTTTTGTTCAGCTGCCGGATTAGCGCGAAGTTGTTGTTCGGAAATTGCGGACGCAGCTTCGCCCTCGGACTCTTTGAAAATCAAGCCCGAGACCAACCACAAAATGAGGCCGACAGCGATCAGCGATGCAATTATCAGATTTTTACGCATTAATAGTTACCGGAGAAATAAAGGCTTTACTCCTCAATTATAGTAGATCCGCGGATGGAAGCACATCCAACCGCGTATCGCCAAGTTAAGTTAAGTTAATCGGGGCTTACGACAGCGGCCAATTCGCCTCTCAATCACATATTGATTAACCAGGCAGCTGGCCGCCACACACTCGCGAGCCCGGCGTTAATAGAAGCCCGGCGCCAGCGAGATCGTGCTGGAACCAATAGATGTCAGTCAAACAATGCCTCGATAACACCCGCGTTGGTCATTCGAGCCTGGGAAATTGGCAGCGGCGCATCGAGCCGAGCGAGTATCGCTTCGGTCAATTGAGCTGTGCTCATCTCGTTGGGATCTAAAATCGAAGCCACACCAGCGCGCTCCAAATCAGCGGCGTTAGCGAATTGGTCAGTCGAGAACGGTAACACCAGCTGGCGTAGGCCGATGCCAAGGCACTCCTGCACGCTATTATTACCACCGTGGTGAATGGCCAGGTCTGCATGTTGCAGCATTGCCACTTGCGGCAGCTCACGCGCAACTAACCAGTCGTCAGGAATAGGTCCGAGCTCGTGTTTGGACATTGAACCTATCGCCATGGCAGCCCGTGCGCCTACTCCTCGAAGTGCTTCGGCGATACGTGTCAGAACATCAACTCGGTGCGACAAAAATGTACCAAGAGCAACGTAAACTTGCGGGCGATCGTCCTTTTGATGGCGCCAGGAGGTCAGACTTTCCGGCAACGCCTCCTCTCTCACCAGCGGACCAACGAACCGATGATCTGATGGCAAGGCCGCCGACCGGAGAGCACTGTGGTAACCGGAGACACTATTGTAAAGCACCCTGCGACCATGCACTCTGAAGGCGTCCTCTACCGGCAGACGCCCAGGCGCTAAAGCCGCCAGCGCGGTATTCCATCGATCTGTGAATGCTGCGGTAACGGTGTCCGCCAGCCGCTCAACCTCGATGAGTTGCTCCGGGTCCGGACGCAGGCACGCTGGCCACTGGTCCGGGATCCCATAGCGTTCGTCCCCTACAGGCAACTGGCTAGGATGACCCGGCACCAGCGTTATGAAAGATTCTCCGAGTGCATACATCGCCAGAGTTGACCCGAAAGACACGTGGTCTACCAGCACTTCGTCAGGCTCGAGATCGTAATACAGCGAAGTAATAGCACGAGCCACTTGCTCAGGTTGCCACAGCAGATCGCATTGCCTTTGCAAAGCCTGATAACGAATTGTGTCCAGCGCCCCACTTCGAGTGGCTGCGAGAAAACGCTCGATCGATGGGTCTTTGGCAACCACACCGCTATTCGAAGATGCAGCGAGGTTCAGCTCGCGCCACTCGAATCCTTCGGCTTCCACACGAGATCGTAAACTGTGCCCTGTCGCAACCACGACTCGCCGGCCATCCTGTTGCGCCGCGCGAGCAATTACCGCCAACGGGCCATAGTGGGATGCGTAGTCCGGGCTGATGACCAGCAAAGTCATTATCAGACCGGTTCCGACCGATACACGCTGACCAACCGTGTGGCCATCGCTTCAATCGAGTAGCGCTCTTCTACCATTGTTTGAGCCCGCTTAACACGTTCGGGACGGTCGACGAGCTCTAACCCGTGGAGCATCCCTGCCGCAAGGTCGGCATCTGGATCGACCAGAACACCCGTATCGCCGTGAGTTACATACGTAGGCGGACCTCCAGTACTCGGCGCAATCACCACCAAGCCAGCGGCCAAAGCTTCGATCAATGCGAGACCAAATTCTTCCTTGAGGGCACCGTCGACGTACAGGCCCCCTTTCGACCAGAACCCGTCACGACCTTTAGCAGTCGCTACGAGTAGCCTGGCAATATCGGCACGCGGCCTACCACCGAGCAGCACCAAGCCGGTGCGGAGCTCACCTTTGACGGGTACTGCCTGATCGATGGCATCAAGCACCATCCGCTCAGTCTGTGAAGGACTAGCCAAGTCACCGCCAACAATCACCAGGTTGTAACGTGAGTGAAGAAGCGGGTCAGAAGCCCATGCGGCGGCGACTCTTTCCATTCCTTTCACTGGGTTAAAACGACCCACACTCAATAGTAGTGGCAAGTTTCGACGGTTCTTCGGAATCTGCTCGGCGAGCTGGACCAGGATATCGGGTTTCCCTTGGGACCCCTTGCCATCGCAGGAGTGGTTCGCTTCTGCCCGACGAATCAGATCGACATCAATACCCTCTGACACCACCGCCGCTCGTTGCCCATAACGGCGGGAGTCGATCCCGAGGACGTCCAGGACTTCGCCCGGTTTTGCTCGCGGAAACAACACCAACCGATTGGCGCGTTCAGCCAGTCTCTCGACCAGCCGCGCCCGAAACCAGACATGTTCTTTGGTGCATAGCTGAAGGAATTTATCCTGATCAAGCTCGCCGCGTGATTGCAGCGACTGAACCACATTGTGCGGATCTGGCGCCGCGCTGAAGCATACCGGGATATTCAGTTCGCTAGCTATCTCCGATCCGGCGAGCGTGCCAACGTCGGCCATACGCAGGTGAAGCATGTCCATTGGCGCGGCTTGTTGCAGCACCTGCCTAAGACCACGTTTGATCGACGGTAGATTCTCCCAATCGCCATCTGGCGTTTCCGCAGGACGGCCATTATCTCCGACGGCGATCATGGCGTAAGCCAGTGAGCTTTCACGTGAAGTACTGGATGTGTTGATGGTATCGGCTAAAGCTCCGCGTCCAATGGTAAGCACCCGGTCGACATCCGGGCGCCGGGCCAATGCTTCGCCGAGTGACACTAGCAAGCTAGCCACTCCACCGGTGTTACCACGACCACCGAGGCTTAGTTGCTCGTCAAGGCCGGCAGTCAGCACAAGCTGTGCGATTCGCAAACCAGCGTTATTGCGCCGTGCCGATGGTGCTTTTGAAATCGCCAAGTCGCTTAGCGCCAACGTCGCGTGGCCGCCGATCAGGTCATCAACGGATGCGAGCCCTTTCAAGGTTAACTGAATGTTGGAGCCTGTTCGCTCGCCAAGGGCGCCGATTGCAGCTATTCGCGCCGCCAATGCTTCACTGGGGTCAGCAGCGAGTCGCACTAAAAGGTCGCTTGATTGATCTACAGAGCCGATCAGATCGATGAGGCGGGCACGAACAAGACCATTGCTGGCACTCGCTAACGCACCAGCAAGGTGAGCCCTGATCTCGTGAGGATTCGTTGATGCCCATTTGTGCAGAGTACGGTGGGCATGCATTGTGTCCATCCCACCAGCGGCGAGTTGATCGACAAGCGGTCCTAGAGCAGCGGTAGTCGGCATTCTACGACTCAGTAGCCAAGTCGCGTGGCGCCTCACTAATTGGACTGGATGAGCCAGAAGCTCAACAAGTTGATAGTCAGCGCTGCTGTGCTTCACGGCGGCGAGAGACTCCATCGATACCAGGCTCGCCAAGGCGCCGTCACTGGCAAATGAGCGTAGGTCCGCGACAAGCCCCAAAGGGTCGGCCGTGTGACTCGCAATCGTTGAAAGTTGAGATGATCGCTTCAAAAGCCTGACGAAGTCATTACCCCTGGTCAGTCGCTCCAGCTCAGCAATTAACAGACTATTCGACAACAACTCGCTGTAATCGCCACCTGAATCGCTCTCACGGTCACGAACTGGAACCGCGCTCACAGTAAAGTCACTCGGCAATCGGTATGTATTAACTTGGACATCAAATAGCTTCTTTTAAATTGGAATAAAATTCACTCGCAATATTTGTCCACTGAGACCAAGCCCCGAGTGGCGTTTTGCATATGATGGTGACTTATACGGCGATAATGGATAAGGAGATCAACAAACTGCGAGTGTTCAGGGGAGTTAACTTGTTACTACTGTGCCGAGGAAACATTTGCTAAATTAGCTGTATATATATACAGTTATCGCAGAAACCAATAACCCACAAAAGAGGTGACCTGTGGCCGTAGTAGCAATGTGGAAATGTGATCGGGATGACACAATGTTTGATAGCAAAAAAGAAGCTGATGCCTACGACAAGATGTTGGAATTGGCCGAGAGTTTTAGTGCGCTCCTGGGCAAACAGATTGAAGGCATAAGCGAGCAAGACGCTGAAAACATTGGCTTGCTGTTATCGAAAAACAAAAACGTGCTGATAGCTGCCTGCAAAGGAAATCCAGATTTGTTGTTGGACATTGGAAGCGATGACCAACAGGAGGCATCGAATGTTACCCCCTTGGCTGCCAAGGGATAGCTGACAATATCTTCAGGATTTTTTATAGGTATAGAGGGTATAGCGGTAACCCAGGGCCATATTGCCTATACCCGAAATAAAGGGTCCTTGTGATAATTGCAGCTCGTCAGTTACCAGCGGGCGCTGTAGCCTCGCGTATCAACGTGTACAAAGCCACCGTGTCGGCTGGTGCGGCCGTAGTTTCCTACTCCGCCTATGAGAGCTGAATTTTCTGGCTGCCGCATAAACCGCGTAACAATATTAAATAAAATATTCACGTCGTCCCGATCCCGGTCGCCATCGCTATCCAGATCATCCATAAGACCATCCCCGTCCAGATCGAGATAAATGTCCATAGCGTCACCGTACACGTGCCTACTATTTGCCACGTTACCTATTTTTCGGTTGTACCAGGGTGTGCGGTAGCCACTGATGACACCAAAGGACCCCGCGGGATAACCCGCCTGCTGCACCGCCTCAAGAAGTCCCTCAAGTAGTACCAGTAGTGATTCCTGAATCACCGCGTACTTGGGATAACCTCCCTCCTGTTTACACAGGAACTGACGCAGATTGAAGTGAGGAGTCAACGGAATATCAAGCATGTCTTCAGTGACTTCAATAAAACCAGCTGGTGGCTTATAGAACTCCGTGCGCTTTTCATCGCCAGGCGGTGGAGGTCCAATCCGGTAGCCATTGAGCTGCTCATTCTCCACTTCGGCTAGCGGCACAGTGACGAAGAGATTTACTGTCATCACTTCACCCCCATCCGGGACGACCTGCAACAGGTAATGGCCGGGAGCTTGTGGGGCGATGATTACCCCACTTTTGTCACTCTCTGAATCATACGAAACACCGTCAAAATCTCGTATTTTTGGATCAGTCCGGGCGCCCGGTAGCCGTCCAATCTCAACCTTCTCACCCGGCTGGGCGATTACCGTAAAAGGGCTGTACTTTACTTCAAAACCTTTGACCAAAAGACCGTGGTTGTCGGCCTGGGTCAGCAAAGGAAAAAACAGCAGCACTACGATAACGCTATTTCGTAGCAAGCCCGATCACTCCCTGTGTGGCGTCCAACGCTGCAAGTGCAGCAGGGTCTTTTCCATAGATGTCACGATGAAACTGCAGCTTGCCAGCGCGGGTAGGACTGGTAGTCCAGTACATCAGCATTACATCCACATCACGATCCAGAAAAACTCTCCGCTGCGGCTCGCGGCTATCAACTAATGCCTCCACCTGCGCCAATGACCAGGTATCTGAATCATTCAGCAGGACCTCGGCAAATTCCAAAGGGTTCTTGACTCGCACACACCCTGAACTGAACGCCCGCGCACTGCGTGAGAACAGAGCCCGAGAGGGTGTGTCGTGCAAATAAATAGCATAGCGGTTAGGAAAAATGAACTTCACTCGACCGAGGGCATTTTTGTCGCCTGGTTGCTGCACGACACGATAGGGAAAGCTCTTCGCGCTGAATTGAGACCATTTGATTTTATGGGGGTCGACTGCTCTCCCCTTGTGATCATACAAAATATAGTTGTTATCGCTCACATACTGCGGGTTAGCGCGAAACTTGGGGAACAGGCTACGGGCAATAATGCTGCGAGGAACAGTCCAGATTGGGTTGAACTCCAAATACTTGAGGCGTTCAGAAAAAATAGGGGTCTGGTGTTCTGTCGTACCTGTCATCACTGGCGTCTCCCAGATGAGTTCGCCACCTCGAAGGTAATAGAGCTCAAAGCCAGCGATATTTACTACGATGAAATCGTCCGATATGTCCTGGGAAACCCAACGTATCCTATCCATATTGATGCGCAAAGAATCGACACGCGCCGCCCAACTCATGTTCAAAAACTCATAGGATTGACCACCGACCACACCGTCCACATCCAGGCCGTGATCGTCCTGAAACTGTTTGACTGTCTCGGCCAGTTGCTGATCGTAAGTTTGTGATCGAGATTCGCCAGGAGCGAGGTATCCCGTTTCCTCTAAACGTTTGCGCAAAGAGCTGACAACAGAATGAGTCATGCCAGGCTTGAGCACGGTATCTGCCGAAATCGGCCTGAACGCCCCCGCCTGAGCCAAGCCACGATAGTAGACAAGGGCCGCCTTCATCTGCAGATAAAAAGGGAAAGCGGGGCGCGCCTGCTCCACCACTTCCACGATCCTGTCCTCAGCAATAAGCGTGCGTAAGTTATTGGCAACGCGCTGTGGATCAAAATCCCGACGAGCGTAATTAAAGGTAGGGTCCAAAAGCTTCGGATCTACCTTGCCCTCCAGTAGATGGCGCACATAGAGCACGATTCCATCGGTTAGTAATAAGTCGAAGCGAGCTCGAGCCCGATCACGCTGCTCCGCAAGCTGATCACGTATCTCCCACAGCGCCATTAGATCACTGTAGTGATAGTCATCGGGATTGAGGCCATCCTCCACACTCCCTGCCAGCAGTTTCAACACCTGCTCTACCTGAACAGGATCTTGCCAGGCGGGCTGGTATTGGTTATCTGCATAAAAATCTTCAATAAGCTCCGGCTGGTAAATAGTGCCACCGCCAGGTAGCTGACCGGCACCATCGAGAAGTAAACTCTCAGTGATATTAATCAGCTCAAATTGAATATCAGCCCGAACGGACATACCGAAAAGCAAAGAAAACGCCAGCAACGACAGGCTGAGTCTGATGGATAACTTCTTCATAAATACGCCTCTTTGTAAGGAGACACAGTATCCGCCAACTCTCCAGTTACGACAACACCACAGCTGGTAGAGGTAGGTTAATACCTGACTGGAACCATAACAAGATTCAGACCACCTATGGGTTCCATTCAGCAAACGGCTAAGTTATGGGTAACAACTCATAAACGAGAGCCAGATGCTCGATTGCCTGTATAATATAGATTTAGCACGCTAAGGCAGTAGTGTATGGGCAGAATCGAGAAGTTGAAGAATGACGTATACAGTTTTGAAGAACTGGATACATTGGAGAAGAATGCGACCCAACTTGCAGATAGTGAGACGCTGGGGCTAATAGAAGTAAGCCGCGCATCAAAACTTGCAAAAGGCGAGAAGCCTAAAAAAGCAAAAGACGGAGATGAAACAGGTCGGGCCAAGCGGGACCGTAACCGCAAAGGCTAGCTATGCCCCCGGTGCCTTTACAAGGTTACCGGCAGGGACGCCGGGTATGCCCCCAGCGGCGCAATCCATTCCAGAGTGTGAACATCGGTAGCCAGTGTCGGCTCCAGGTCACAAACCCCGCGCACGACCTCTTCCAGCGTCATCCGCGCCAGCCAAGCGCCAAGACAAAAGTGGCCACCGGCACCGAATGACATCATCTTTGGTGCATCGGATTCGAGGAATCGATCTGGCAGGAATTCATCGGGTCTATCCCATATTTCGGGGTCGCGATTAGCCGTTATGCCAGCGCACATCAGGAAAGTTCCAGCAGGCCAGGTCTGACCGGCTACCTCATAGGGCGAAGCCGGCACCCGTCCTGACGAAACGATACTGGGCTCGAAGCGCATGGTCTCCTCGGTAATCGACGACAAGAGGTTTGGGGTACTACGCAGCATCGCCATCACATCCGGACGCTGCACCAAGGTCAGTGATGTACAGCAGGTCTGGCTCGCCGTGGTGTCATGCCCAGCTACCAGCAGGTTTGCAACCATAACTGCTGTTTCGGTACGCGTCAGCCTATCCCCGTCCTCTTCAGCGGCAATCAGCGCACTGATGAGGTCGCTTGCCGGCTCAGCCTCTCGTCGTCGACAAAGATCGGCAGTGTAGTCTAGCAAACCGCCAATAGCCGACGTGGCTGTTTCTATCTGCTCGGGAGTCATCACAGTAAATACAGGCGTTAATGCATCCACCCATTCCAGGAAGCGCGGAACATCGGCTTCTGGCACCCCAAGAAGGGCACACATAACATACATTGGCACATCATGTAGCAGTTCAACCAAATCGCCCGAGCCATCGGCCTGTAATCGCGCCAAGCGCTCATTCACCAGCGCCGCCGCAATCGGACGCAATGTTTGGACTGCTTTTGGCGTGAACGCCTTACTCACCAGCCGTCGCAGCCTGTGGTGTGGATCGCCATCTTTGGCGAACATAATACCCGCGTACCAGTCGCGCAACGGGCCCTCGGTTAAACCGACAAGGTCAAATAGGGCAAGTTCGGCGCCTTTTAAGACTTTATCATTCAGCACGCGGCGGATATCTGCATAACCGAAAATATAAACAAGGCCAGTACCTTCCTCGATCGCCGCCGGCGCATGGCGAGCGGCCTCCCTCATTGCCGCTCTGACGATGCGCGGATCTGTAGTCATAGTCGAGGGGATGGTCGGTAGTTGCATAAGGGCTCCGGACTAACGTAGATGATTTCAGAAAGAACGCATAGAGTCATACACCCCTGTCACGAAGTGTAGCCTGTATGTCATCGAACTGTTCTTGACTGAACTGTATCTTGTAGGCGTAACGCAGGGCAATAAGCAGGGCTGGAATCCCGGCAAGCATGACCGCATACATTAAGCCGGCCAGCACGGGCTGTGCAACTTCCCCAGGCAGGTCTTGTCGGTTCAATCCAATCACATCAAGGGCGATGCCACCGTAGAGTGGCCCAAACAGTGAAGCCAGCTTGGCTGTAAAATTAATCACTGAGAAGAAGCCGCCCTCCTTACGTTCGCCCTCTTCTAACTCGTGTTGATCGGTAATGTCCGCAACGATAGACGTGGAACTGATCACGCGCAGCAGGAAGAAAAACGAAAATATTGTAACTTGCAGCAGATAAAGACCGAGAACTAACAGGCTATCATTCGGCGGCAACATATCGGCTAGCTTCAAAGGCAACAACCACAGCATATCGAAAAACATACCCCACAGTGAATAGCGCAATATTTGGGGCTTCTGCCAACGTCGGTTAATGAACTTCAGCAACACCCAAACCAGAGCCACTGCTACCAGGCCTGGCACAGCCATGGTGATAGCCATTTTAATTGCGCTGAATTCAAATACGTAGGTTCCCACCATTACGTAGAGGGTAGCTATGCTCCCCCAAGCGATGGAAGCCGCAATTTCGTAGCAGACTACCGTTCTGAATACCTTGTTGCGAAATGTTTGAGTGACATCTCCGATATAATTTCCGAGGCTAGGTAGAGCGTAGTTCTCGCCACCGTTATCCGGCCTGCTGGTATGGTGGCGCGTACCCGTCACGGTTATCACGCCAAGCACAATAGCCAGCCCTGCCGACATGAGTCCGTAGATGGAATAGTTCTCCGCAATGAAGCGGCCATCGACCCCCTGATCTGCGCCAAAAACCAAAGAGAAGCCAAGCGCAGGAAGAACCAGAACGACCAGGAAAAGAAAGCCCAGACGCAAGCCCAGCAGCTCACTACGCTCGTTATATTCGCTGGTCAATTCAGCACTAAGCGCTAAATGCGGAATGGTAAATGTGGTTATAAAAGTTCGTACCCATAACGACCAAAAAAGCAGCCAGAAAGCGAGCAACGTACTGGATTCAGTCACTACGGAGGGCGGCGAGAAAAGTCCGACAAATCCTATGGCAATCGGCAGAGTGCTGTAGACCATAAATGGATGCCGTCGTCCATATCGACTGCGCAGCCGATCCGACCAGCTGCCAACCAATGGGTCAGAAACTGCATCCCAAACCAGACTTATCGCGATGACCGCACCGGTGACAAGTCCGGACAGCCCTAACACCTGAACATAAAAAAGTAAGATAAAGGTGTTGTACGCCGCTTCCTTGATGGCGTAAACGCCTCCACCAATGCCGTAAGATATCCTTGTCCGCGTATTAAGCATGGCGTTCTAGCTCGCTTCGGCTGCTAGCGCCGCTTAGAATTTTGTGACTGTGGAGAATATGATATTCGGTCGCTCTATTCCACGTAAAGACTGGACAGTGACATGTTATTTGGCAGTTAGTTTAATTCCTTCACACACATCACCTATAACAGGAATAAAGGGTTCTTGTGGTAATGTGCAGCTGAGCTAATACCAACTTATTAAGCATGGAGCCATCCGGATGGGCAAGTTCAGTTTACAGCAGCTGCTCGCTGAAAGAGGCCTGACTCCCGAAGAAAGGCGCGAAGTTCTAGAAGATCTTTTCATCTTCGGCAAGAAAAATCGTAACCCTTATCTGGTGCGAATGACTATTCTGCTCGTTCTCTCCACCATGATTGCTACCGCGGGACTATTATCCGACTCTGCAGCGGTGGTCATCGGGGCCATGCTCGTCGCGCCTTTAATGAGCCCGGTAATGGCGGCAGCGGGCGCTGTCGTCATGGGTTGGCCGGGGCGCTTCTATGGCGCGCTGTGGCTTGTATCTGCGATGGGGCTTGGCGCTCTGCTGCTGTCCTCACTGATCACCGTGCTGTCACCCGACCTGGTCTTTCTCCCTGAACAGGTACTGGCTCGTACCCGCCCAACATTCTTTGACCTGTTGATCGCGTTGGCAGCCGGATCAGCGGGGGCCTATACCATCACCCGCAAGCAAACGAATGCGATCCCAGGCGTGGCTGTCGCCGTCGCCCTGCTGCCACCCCTCGCGTCCGCGGGAATCTTACTGACAAGCGGGGAGTACGAGCTGGCCTTGCGCGCGGTGGTATTGTTTCTAACCAACCTGATCGCCATGGTATTGGCGGGCGCACTCACTTTCATGGCGGTAGGCGTCTCACCGGCCACAGCGCGTAAAAAGACCGCAGCCTTTGTACGCAGTCAACTTTCACTTTTTCTCGCCCTGACCATCGCCGTATCTGTCCCCCTGTGGTTCTACAGTGAGAAGATATTGTTCAACCCCCGATATAAAGCCGCCAAATCTGAAATTTTGCAAAACTGGCTAAAGGCTAGCGATCTGGAACTGGTCGATATAGAGATTTTTACCGAACGCAAAGTGATCTACCTGGCACTGGAGGGGCCCACGCCACCGGTCAGCCTGGGCGCCCTTCATCAACAGCTATCTGAATCGGGTACAGCCTGGAATGTAGATGAGTTCAAAATTCAATACACATGGACCCAAAAGGTGACGGGGGTTTGGCCGCAATCGGGCAATTCCATGAGTGACGTCGCTAAGCGAGCAGAAAGCAGTTTAGAGAAGTTGATCTCGATCAACTGGGTGTGGCAGTCCACCCAATACAACGCAGAATCAGCGGCGACACCTTCGGAGCAGGAACGATACACCCTGCTATTCGCTGATAAAGGGAAGTTCGAAATCATCGCCCCCTGTGGCGGATGGAAAGGGAAATACAGCTTCAGTGGTCGCTCGTTGGATATGGAGATGAACAAAAACTGGCTCTCGGGATGCCGCGATGACAAGGTGTTAAAAGTATTCCTGGACGACCTGGATCGCGCACGGGCAGCTTTCATCGACAAGGACGGCCTGCAAATCACCCTCGCAGGCAGCCAGGGAATCATGTATTTCAGGCAGGAGTAGCACATCGCGGACTCCTTGGTCAGTCACTATGGATAGCCGTTTGATAAGCCCTATAATTGAACGACAAAGGGCACACCTGCAACGCCGCTGCCAGAGGTTCAAATAACAGCTATGAATATCGCCTTCAAGAACATAGGCCTGGCACGAGAGTGTGAGTCTCCAGAGAACCCTGGCGCGCTGGAAAAACGGGTAGCGCTAACGCCAGAGGATGTGGGGGCTTTGGTAGATACAGGCGCGGTGGTATTCGTGGAGCGAGGCGCCGGCGAGGGTGTAGGCTTTCCCGACGAAGAATACTTACAGCAAGGCGCAAAACTGCAGTCCGAGGCTGAGATTTATTGCAACAAGGACCTCATTATCAAGTTCAAGGGGCCGTCGCTGGAATCAATTTCTCAAATGCGTCCCGGCTGCACCCTGTTTTGCATGGCGCACTTCCATTCCTATCCTGAGCGGGCGCGCCTGCTACAGGAGCATCAGATCAATGTTCTGGCGATGGAAGAAATACTGGAGGCCCCAAGGGTCAACTCGGATACCCGTATTCTGGGGCGTATGGCAATGAATACAGCCCTGCAGCCGTTTATAGAGAGCAACACTATCGGAGGCCTGCGTGTAAGAGTGCTGGAGTGGAGCCAGCGTCTGGATGGCGCCATCCGAAGAGCAGGCAATCGGGACCCCCGCTCCATCGACGTATTACAGGGGGAACTCGAGTACGCTGAACTCGATGCGCTAGGGAGTGAGGCACTGTACTTCTACGACAGTCACAGCTTCACCGACCCTCATGGAATATTGGACCAACTTCGTCAGGCCGGCTGCCACCTTTTCGATATGCAGGAGTTCGAGAGAGAACAGGGGGTAGAGGCCATCGCCCGTTACCGGCAAGCGCACCCTCCCCTCGCCTTTGGTTTGCGGCGGATTCAATGCCTGCACGAAACTGGCCGGGCTGGCGCCCGATATGGACTCAAACTGTTGCGGGAAAACAAGCCTGACCTCGACCTACGCGACTGCAAGGCCGTGGTATTGGGCTATGGTAACGTTGGGCAGGGCGCTATTTGCGAGATCTACAAGCAGGGAGTGGGCTGTGTGCATGTACTTGGCCGCACGCACACAGTAAAGGGACGGGTCGACTACTGGCTCAAGAATGCGGATCTGGTGGTCAACGGCGCAGAGCAATCACCGGCGCTTCGCGGCATTAATTATCTGGTCACTAATGAGCATCTCAAAACCACCATCAGCAACGATTCCGTGGTGATCGACCTGGTAGGCGGCAGTGAGAGTAATCGTAGCCCGATTGAACCAGTGATTAACTGCAACTTTCTCACCGACCCATATTTTGTTCAGGATGGTGTATCTGTGTCCTCTCTGTGGGGCTGGCCCATGATGGGCATGATGCGCGATACGGCGATACGCTACTCAGGCCAGATACGGGATGTGCTACTAGGGCCTGAAAAACTTATCGCAGGTCTAGAGCAACTCACACCCGGCGTGCAGCGCGCTCTGGTCTGTGGACCGTTTAAGGGATCGGAACAAAATGTATAAACGTAAACCATTCTACTTTGGCTTGACTACAGCACTTATCCTTCTGGTTGCACTTATATGTACGGCTCTGTCTGCGCATCTTAATCGCGAAAATCTAGAACAAAGCAATATTGCGCAGTCTTTACTTTTTGAACATGAAAGAATTTCTGGCACGTCTTACCGACTCTTTAAACAATTGACTGATGAAGTGATACTGGGTCAAAGCGCAAATAGGGGTAGCGGCTAGCACTTCAATATTTATCCGATCTGTTAGGAAATAGGCGAAATTTAACCCTATTTGCGTATCGTCACCCACGCTCACATCCACACCCAGGTCAGCTCCACCGACAAAAATATTGTCGGATGAATCATTCGGACTTACGTTGGCAGCACCAACTCGTACGATGATGTCTCCCTTTTCGAATGCTACTGCATGCTGCGCTACACACATGGACGCTAAGGCAACTACGGTACAACCTAACTTCTTCATGTCTCTTCTCTCAGTGATTAATGTTTACGGGAGAGATAATAGGGAAAGTGCCTGAAAAAGACCTGACGCCAACATTAAAATTAGATTAACAGGGCGCGCTCGGGCAAAAGAATGTGCTGTATCATGTAGCTTTTCAGCACTACTACTCGCGGGTTGCCATGTACTACGGAGAAAAACTAAACAGCATTAGTCACCTGGTGGGGACCGTATTTTCGCTGGTCGGGCTGGGAGCGTTACTGACGGTAGCGGTTCAGAGTGGCGACCTGTGGAGGATCGGTAGCTTTACCCTTTTTGGCGTGACTCTGGTACTGCTCTATTCCGCCTCGACGCTGTATCACAGCTTCCACACCCCCCAACTCAAACGTCTGTTCAAAATTCTCGATCATATAGCCATCTATTTATTAATCGCAGGAACATACACCCCGTTCATGCTGGTTACTCTTAGAGATGGCAATGGTTGGGCAATTCTATCGATTGTGTGGATTTTGGCGATCGTAGGTTCTTTAAGTGAAATATTTCTGTCAGGCCGCGCGGTAAAAGTGGGGCAAATTATCATTTACCTGAGTATGGGCTGGGCTTGCGCTTACGATATCGACGCACTCAAAGCGATGCTATCCCAGCCAGGGTTCAATTGGTTATTCGTCGGGGGATTGGCCTATACCGCAGGCGCGGTATTTTACATACTGGATAAGCTAGGCAAGCTTAATCACGCCCATGGTATCTGGCATATTTTCGTTTTAGCAGGCAGCATCTGCCACTTCATCGCAGTCCTGGTTTACGTCTGACATTATCGCGCGAGATACAACTGAAGCTTCCTACCGTAGAGACAATTGTGCAATTGTTGCACTGTCAGGATGAACGATCTTGCGGATGACCCCTACCTGTCTCACCTGCGTGCACTGCCATTCCTTTGGCTCTCCTGCCGTACCACTGGTCAGTACAGCAGTATGTGCTACGCTTTATAGGATAAAAAAGTGAATACTCTTCAATAAAAAGCGGAATGCCAACCTTGCGTAACATGCCCATTACTGATGCCTTCTTTCTGCTGATGGAGTCTCGCAGAGTCCCCATGCATGTGGGAGGCCTGAACCTGTTTACCCTGCCCAAAGGCGTAGACGACACCAGTTTTCTGGCGAATCTCGAAGAAATACTAAAATACGACGGCGAGCTTCGTAGGCCTTTTGGCGAAAAACTCAAAATGGGGCCACTGGGCGCGGCAGGCAAGATAGGCTGGGAGGAAGATGACGAGCTGGACATGGATTATCACATCCGCCACTCCGCATTACCCAAGCCTGGGCGCTACCGTGAGCTTTTTGCGCTGGTATCACGATTACATGGCCAACTACTGGATCGATCCCGTCCGATGTGGGAGATGCACCTCATAGAGGGGCTTAAGAACAGACAGTTTGCCACTTATTTCAAAACGCATCACTGTGCCATCGATGGCGTTGGGGCACTGCGGTTGATGAGCAGCATGTATTCAACCAATGCCCGTACAAAGCTGAAGATTTCGCCTCTGTCTGCCCTGGCTCACGAGGAATATAAGCGCTTGTCCGAAGGCGACAAGACAAGGCGAATTTCTCCAAGGGAAGATGAGATCAAGTCAGTAGCCGAAGTACTGCAGGAACAGCTGGGCAGCACCCGCAGTATTTCAAAGGCAATGCAGCAAACAGCGGCCATCTGGATGGGCAGAGGTCGTAAAATGGCCGTTCCATTTCACCAGATTCCCAATAACCCCTACAGTACCCAGCTCACTGGCGCTCGTCGTTTTGTCGCGCAGTCCTGGTCGTTCGAGCGGGTCAAAAATCTGGGTAAGGTCTATGACTGCACGCTGAATGACATGGTACTTGCTATGTGCGCTGGCGCCCTGCGCAAACAACTACTGGATGTCAGGGCGTTGCCAAAACAATCACTGAAAGCGATGGCCCCTGTATCGGTTCGCGCCCAGAACGATGTGGACTCTGCAAATGCGGTGGGTATGGTCGTTGCCGATCTTGCAACGAACATCAAAGACCCAGAGAAACGCCTGCGCAAAATTAGAGAATCGATGATCTCGGCAAAGGGTCTGCTCAGTGAGATGAATAGTCGGGAAATACAGGTCTATACGGGAATTACCCAGGCGCCCATGCTGCTTACCCAGATTACAGGCCAGGGCAGTCGCTTTCCCGCGTTCAGTACGGTGGTTTCCAATGTGCCAGGGCCACGCGAGCGCCGTTACTGGAATGGCGCACGTCTGGACGGCATTTATCCGGTGTCGATTCCATTTGACGGCAGTGCAGTTAATTTCACTGTAGTCAGCAATTTCAAGAATCTGGACTTTGGCATTGTCGCCTGTCGAAAATCTGTACCCCATGTCCAGCGCCTGATCGATTACATGGAAGAATCCCTGATCGAATTGGAGCAAGCAGCGGGCTTGCTTACCAGTACGGGGCGACGACGCAAAATCAGCCCAGAAACAAAGACCAAGGCAAAACCCATAGCCAAAACCAGGAAAAAGCCATCGACCTCAGCCACAAAAAAGGCCGCAAAGAAGTAACCGACTGACGTGAGTGGCTCTGGAAAAGAGCGGAGAAATAAGCCCATAATGATAAGAACACATACGCTAGCAACCCTGCTGTTAGGCTGCAGTCTGCTCCCTCTGACCGCCTCAGCTTTCGATTATCGAGACCCCAATACCGGCATCGACGTACTTATTGACGTTGAACTAGCCTACGGCCTGCGTCTGCGCACGCAAGACATAGACTCAGATCTTGTATCCCCACCCCACGGCGGCACGCGCACAGAGGCCGGCAGAAGTGGCAACCTCGACGACGGCACACTCAATTACGAGAAGGGTGACCTGGTCTCCAATATGTTCCGCGCCACCGGGGAGATAACACTGGGCTGGCGCAATTTTGGTCTGTTTGCACGCGGCTACGCTTTTTACGATTACGAGAACGAGCACGGCGACAGGGAATGGACAGAACTGAGCAGCGCCGCTCTCGACCAGGTGGGCAGCGATGCCAAGATGCTCGATTTCTATCTGAGCACGCGTTTTGAGGTAAACGATGTTCCGGTGCAATTGCGTCTCGGTGACCAAGTACTCAATTGGGGGGAGAGTCGCTTCTTTGCAGGTAGTGGTGTGGACGTGGCTAACCCCGTGAACGTTCCGTTGTTTCTGCAGCCGACCAGTACTCTACGAGATCTTCGAAAGCCAGTGGGCATGCTTTGGGGAACAGCCCATTTGACCCCGTCGATTATCATCGAGGGGTATTACCAGTACGATTGGGAAGAAAGCGATTTACCCGCCTCAGGCACCTATTTCTCCAGCAACGACGCGGTACCACCAGGCGGTACATTTATACAGGCTGAAGGTTTTGCGAGCCAGTTCGGCACCAACGTCAGCGATTTCTTTGGCATCCCCGCTGAATCACTGGAGGCTGTGGGCATAGATGAATTTGACCCAAACTTTTACCAGATCGCCAACCGGCTCCCTACAGAGAAAGCAAGCGATAGCGGTCAATTTGGCATCACCTTGCAATCCATTCTGCCTAACCTCAACAACTCCAAGGTCGCATTGCACTACGCCAGGTATCACGCCAATCTCCCCTCCTTTGGTTTGGTCGGTCCATCTCTTCCTAACTATGTAACAGGCTACTCCGAACCCGGGATCGCAAAGCTCAAGGCTGAGCTGATCAGGGAGGGCGTCGGCCCGGTCAGGGCGACGGCGGCCGCGACGCTTACAAAACTCAGCGCCGCTTTAAATGATGCCGCCTACTTCACTCAGTACCCGGAAGATATCGACATGCTGGGAGTGAGTTTCAACACAACCACAATGCGCACCGGCACAGCGTATTTCGGTGAGGTCGCACACCACTTTGACGCCCCCATGTCGGTTCATTCCGGAGATGTTCTTCCTGAAATAATACCCGGATCCACCCGGGATAATCCGCTGCCACCTGTCGATTTGCAAAAATTTTCGATTGAGGAACTGGCCACGGATTTCGCCAATGTTCGCATCGATCCCATCATTTACCTGGACAAGACCTTCGCCTTGTTAGGCGTTACACAGTTTCTCGGTCCTCAGTTAGGTGCATCCCAGACGCTATTCAATATAGAGTTGGCGTCCATGTACATCTGGGATATGCCGGACCGGTCTGAGATGTTTCTCGCGGGCCCTGGCCTGGCGGTGACAGACTTCGCACCGCGCAGCGCTTTCGCGACCAGCCATTCCTGGGGTTACCGGATAGCGGGGGCAATGGTGTACAACAATGTTTTTGGTGGCGTCAAGCTGCGCCCCAGTGTGGTCTGGGCGCATGACGTGGACGGCGTCAGCCCGGTAGGCGCAGGACCTTTTCTGGAAGGCCGAAAAGCGCTCACGCTCGGACTTCAGGCCGAGTATCTTACTCGCCTGAAAGTGAATCTTACCTACTCGGCCTTTTCGGGGGCTGGACAGTGGAACCTTATCAATGACCGCGACAACCTCAGCTTCAGTATTCGCTATGACTTATAACAAGGCGGGAGAAAAACGTATGAACTGTTCTTTTGCCACCGTGTTAAGTGCGTTGTTACTGGCGACCACCACTTTTACAAATGCCAAGCTGGCAGCAGAAGAGACTCCTGCGAAAAACGGACAGGAACTGACACCCTTGGGCGCCCAGCGCCATGGAAATTCAGAGGGGACTATTCCTGATTGGGAGGGAGGCTTGAAAGGCCCCGTACCCGGGTACGTGCCAGGCGAACGCCATGTAGACCCGTTTAGCGAAGATGCGATCCTGCTCACTATTAACGCTGGCAACCAGCATACCTACGCCGACAATCTCACCGAGGGTCAGAAAGCGTTGCTGACGCTACACCCTGACAGCTGGCATATGAACGTCTATACCAGTCGCCGAACCGCGGCCTACCCCGATTTTGTCTACGATGCGCTGGCAACGAACGCATCCAATTCAGTACTCATCACTGAGGGCCGGGGCGGTGTTGAAAATAGTCTGGTGACCTCACCCTTTCCCAGGCCAACGCAGGGCGTCGAAGTTGTGTGGAATCATAATCTGCGCTGGCGCGGTATACACGTAACCCGTGTCGATGGCATGGCCGCCGTCACACGTCGCGGTAACTACACAATGATACTGCAGGACGAAGAGTGGGCCATTCCGTACGCTCGCCCCAGGGCAGCTGAAGCTCCAGCGCCCTTTCCCAATCTCCTGCTGGCCTATAAGCAAAAAGTCATTGCCCCGGGGTTCATTACAGGCAATGGCGCGCTGGCTCTGGATTCACTTAATCACAACAAAGCGAGGCGCGAGACCTGGCTGTACAGTCCGGATCTTCGCCGGGTATTGCGGGCGCCCTTCAGCGGCCACGACAACCCGATGCTCAATTCCGATGCACTGCGCTTCAACGACGAAGGCGATATGTTTAATGGCTCGCCGGCCCTGTTCGACTGGACGCTTCTGGGTAAGCGCGAAATATACATCCCCTACAACGCCTACCGGTTGCACAGCGGACAACTCAAGGCGGATGACATTCTGGGTGAAAAGCACATCAACCCTGAGCACGCTCGCTATGAACTGCACCGGGTGTGGGTAGTAGAGGGCAAACTAAAGACTGGTGATGATGCCAGAGACCACAAGTACTCACGACGGATAATGTATGTGGATGAAGACAGCTGGCAGATAGCGGCGGTTGATAACTACGACGAGGACGGTGAGCTCTGGCGCGTATCGGAAGGGCATGCGATCACATATTATGAGGTGCCAGTACCCTGGTACACATTACGGGTTTATTACGATTTGAAGCAAAAGCGCTATCTGGTCAATGGGCTTGATAATCAGCGCCGGGCCCCACTATTCGATGAGGACATCAATCCGCGGCTATTCGGCCCGAATGCCCTCGATTTTTATGTACGGTAGCGGGACTGCTGGCAAGTTCGTTGATCAGTGACTTATTTCCAGTCGGGTAGGTCACCAATCATCTTAATATCATTGGTCATGGCCAGTGCTTGCCATTCCTCGAATGGGAAGCGAATTCCTCCGTCCTCCTCGCCATACTTGTGCTTCAACTCCGTCTCAATTTGAAGATTAAAGTCGAAGGCGCCAACTCCGCGCATGCCCCAGCCTCCGAAAAGTCTGGCGTCGATAACGCCGAAGCCAATGATACTCAATTCTTTATGACGCTGGTCCCTGGCGATCCGTCTAAATACAGAATTCACATCCTCAAAGTTGCCCTCAATGGCCTGTAAAAAATGCGTTCTACTTGCAAGCAGTACGCCAGTTACACCACACTCCTCATTTCTCTTTTCGCTAGCGGACGTGATACTTCGTACGATTGCCCAATTGAGCGGTTGAACACTGCGACTCTTATAAAGTAATCGGTACATGTGTCTGCGATACCTCTGGTGCTGGTTTTGTGAAAACCATCAGGTGCTGTTGTGGCAGACTATCCACAGTTACAAGCCAGCGCAAGCCCAACGCCGACATTTCCTTGATGGCCTGTGACTCACTCATTTTATGCAGTAGCTTGATCGGTACCGACGGGTCCTCCGCACGGTATTCCACCAATGCAATACGTCCCCCCGGCTTCAGCGCGCGAAACATCGACTCGCCCATCTCACGGGGGTGAGAAAACTCATGGTAAGCATCAACCAGCAGGATCAGATCGACACTATTTTCGGTCACGTTGATATCGGTGATTGAACCCAAAACTGACACAACGTTTTTTGCTGCTGCATCGTCCGCTTTGGCTGTAATAATATCCAGCATCTCCTGCTGGATATCTACCGCGAGGACCTTACCTGATGGCACCAGTGGGCTCATCCGGAAAGAAAAGTAGCCTGTGCCCGCACCAATATCAGCAACAACATCTGCCGCCTGTAAGCCCAGCTCCGAGACGAGTATCTCAGTACGCTCCTGGCGTTCCCTATCCTCGCGCTCAAGCCAGGCAGCCCCCTGGTGGCCCATAACATGAGAAATCTCGCGTCCCATGTAGCGCTTGCCAATACCATCGCGACTGGGGGTGGTGAGGACGTAATCAGTGCTCCCACCATCAACAACAACGGGCAGCTCCGCAGTCGCTGGAATGCTCAGCACAAGACAGAGTAATGTGAGCACCGGAAGTGCCTTTTGGAATACTGTTATACGAGTGTGCTTCATCACAGTCTCGCCAATGTTAGCGCTGGTAGTTTCTCCGCTACTGCCCTCGCGCCAGTTTCGGCAATCGAATGCTTTAGTGACACGGCGAGGCCGGTGGCGAGCATACGCTGGTAGTAAGGCAAGCCCTCCACATAAAAGGGAAGCCCCTGCACCAGCGTATCCTCGCAAGAGATAGAGGCGGAGAAGCCGTCTACAAATCGCTGCAGGCACTCAGGAACCAGACTGTGCTCTTGTAATTCACCAAATTCCAGATGCCAGGTCATATCGACTTGTAAACAACAGTTTGCTACAAATTCTCCTGGCATGCCCAGTCCCCACTCGTCCGGCCCAATCAATGACAGCGACCAATCCTGCTCACCGCAGTATAGGAAGTAGTGCATACCCAGTACGGGCCGAAAACGAAACTTTGCGGAGAGCACCAGGGCTGAAAGGCAATAGTCCCTGAGAATATCGTTAGGTGATTTCTGCTGTGGCACCCGCGGACGCACCAGCGCCCAGTCCTGCATGACGCCAACACAGCCCTTGCCCTGTGGGTTCGGGTTTTTCATTGTTCGGGGAATTAACTCATTCATGCCTACTTTACGGATTCGTCGAGGTTTTGGATGTCACACTAGTCAGTTGGCGCCCCGCGCCGGTTTAATCGTTGCCGCCCGCCGGTATATTTTTTTCAATGTACGAATCCGCCCAGGCCACAATAGCCTGCTGCTCGGATACTTCCTTGCGGTCCCAATTCCGTACCGTGAGCCCCATCCGGGCATTGCCGCGCAATGCCTCCAGATTGCGGTCGATAAAATGCCAGTACATGCTGTTATACGGGCACGCCTCTGGGCCAGTCATCTGCGTCGGCTTGTAACGACACTGCTTGCAGTGATCACCCTGGCGCTGGATGTACTTGCCGCTTGCGGCATAGGGCTTGCTGGCCATGAGGCCACCGTCGGCGTGTAATGCCATCCCTAGAGTATTGGGTAGCTCAACCCATTCATAAGCATCAACGTAAACCGCCAGGTACCAATCGCATACGGATTTAGTATCGAGGCCCGCCAACAGGGCGAAGTTGCCTATCACCATCAGCCGCTGGATGTGATGGGCATAACCAAGGTCCAACGTTTGTGTCAGCGCTTGTTGCAGGCAACGCAACTCAGTATTGGCGGTCCAGAAAAATTCCGGTAGTGGCCGTGTGGCCTCCAGTCCGTTGCGCTGCGCATATTCGGGCATCTTCAGCCAGTAGATACCTCGAACATATTCCCTCCAGCCCAGAACCTGGCGAATAAAGCCCTCAGCGGCCGACAGCTCACATTCACCGCCGCGCCAAGCGCGCTCTACCTGCTGACAGACCTCCAGTGGATCCAACAGGCCGGCATTCAAGTACATGGACACAAGGCTGTGGAACAGCCAGGGGGACTCCTCTGCCAACGCGTCCTGGTAGCGACCAAACATTGGCAGGCAGTGTTCAATGAACCAGTTCAGCGCCTGCTGGGCGTCCTCGGCGGTGACCGCAAGGTAAAAGCGCGACAGATCTCCGGGGTGGTCCGGGAACTCTCGTTCTACCAGGTCGATAACCTCTCGTGTAATCTTATCGATAACCACAGCTGGCCGTTCCGGTATCGAGCTTTTGCCGCGCCAGCCGGCCCGATTATCTGCATCGTAGTTCCACTTTCCGCCCTCTGGTGCGCCAGCCTCATCAATCAGAATGCCGTAGCGCTTACGCATCTGCCTATAGAAGAACTCCATACGCAGTTGCTTTTTGCCTTCCGCCCAGTCCTCGAAATTCTGGTGGGATGCCAGGAAGCGGTCGTCCTCAACCACTTTTACCGGCACGGCAAGACCTTGATCCCAAGTCCGCATTGTCGCCAGTACACGGTACTCACCCGGCTCACAGCATCGTACCCTGACCGCGCCACTGCGCTTCAGCGCCAGCTCAACAGCCTGCTCCAGAGATTCGATACCAGCCTGGTAATCAAAATAGATAACGTCGATGCCGCGCTCCCTGAGCTGGTCACGAAAGTGACGCATGGCAGCAAAGATCAATACGATCTTGTGCCGGTTGTGGCGCACGTAACTCGCTTCTTCTTTTACTTCCGCCATCACGACCACATCCACGCCCGGGCGAGCGTCTTTTAACACGCCACGACCGACGCTCAGTTGATCACCGAGAACAAGCAAGAGGTCTGGTTTAATCATGCGATACCCAAATATACACGCTATTGTTTTTCCTCGAAGAGGCCTTAGAAGAACTGCCTGATAGTTGTACCATCGATGCCTGAATATACGATGGTTTTAGATCCGAGGATCACGCGGGCCCGTAACATTAGCATGAGCAATGACCAATTATATTATGATGGCAAGTGCCCTTTATGTCTGGCGGAGATGGACAGGTTGCGAGAACTGGCTGACGATCAGCTAGAACTGGTAGACATCCATGCCCTGCACGATACGGCTGAACTGCCGGACCGTGAAGTTTTACTGGGCACGCTTCATCTGAAAAGAGAGGGTTCTGATTTCCTCGTCGGCATGGATGCGAATGTGGCCGCATGGCAGCACACCCGTTATGGCTGGCTATGGCGTCCGCTGCGTTGGCCACTGATACGCAATATCGCAGACGCCGTTTATCGTCCCTGGGCGCGTTGGCGCTATAGGCGACTCTATGGAAAAAATCCACCGGGTCTGTGAGATCGACTATCGAATCCGCTATTGATGGTTGGCGCAACGACAGCAACGCGGCGCTAGAATCTACTGCGTAAAGAGAACCCTATCACAGGAGCGGTCTCGTAATCACTCGAGGCAATCCGCCGTGCCTGTTCATCCTCAAGACTCAGTCGTCCGTTGACCTCAGCACCGAAAAATACGCTTGCACTGGTCATGGGCCAGGGCGAATAGTCCAACGATACGAGTAAGGGAATACTCCTATCCTCCCCCAGTTCGCCGACACTTTCGTCACCGTCAACGGCGAAGCGAATATTTTCATAGCGAACCAGACCGGAGACTTTCCAGTGCGGGTTCAATGCGTAAGAGAGAGTTAAACCCGGACCCTGCGATGCAGCCAGCCCTCGTCCCGTTTCCAGGGACAGTCTATCGGTAATTTTCCAGTCCACCACTACGATGGGAAATGCTGTACTACCGCCGCCCAACTCCGAGAACCACCCAAATCCTGGCCCCAAAGTGAGCCGATCTGAAAACTTCCAACCCGCGCCTGCGATGATCCCTTCGGTCTGTCCATCGCTCAGGCTGGCACCGTCCTCGGTATTGCTGCGAATACTCGGTACTACAATAACGTCCGCCTTATCACCCGCCGCAGAAAATCTGATAGGCAGTGAAATACTGTAGTCTTCGATACGCCCCCAGGGCGAGTTGCCGCCAATATTGGCCTGTGAGTCAAAGTCATAGTTAGAGCTTCCCCAACCCACCGAGAGCGACACACTGTTACGGCGGTCCCATGCATAGCCGGTACTTAGCTGCAGGAATCCTCGATTTACACTAAACGCCCCTTCTGCATCCTCAAGGTCTGTTTCAACCTGATGGACGGCACCACCAGCGACGCCCCATACCCAGGGACCTCGTTGGACCTCAGCTTCATCCTGTGCGCGAGCACCCAATGAGGCGGCTAAAAGAAGTGTAAGCGAAGCAACGCTAACAATCGGTTTCATATCAAAGCTCAGGTCATGGAATTTCACAATTTACGGCCAAGTCGGCTCGGCGGATCAGTATCGGCCTCCACTGACAACTAAAAATCCGAAGGCGGTTCTACGGCAAGGAGAAACGCCACACATCGTCATCAATCCGCAGGTAATCTAACGGATCGGTGAAATCGAATGTCTCGAGGTCGCCACCAAACGTAGTAATTCCTGCTGTGATTGTGCGATTGCTTAAAGCCGCGAAAAACCAACATTCCACAAAACCAGGGATATTGGCAAGTTAACTAATGAAAGTTGCCGTCATCGGCCTTAGAATTCCGGTGAAGTTAGCCGACCTGCATGTCGTGCTCTCAAGTTTTTGGCCAAAGTGACACGGGAAACTCAGATGCCTGATAGCCATCCGCTACTTAGCCCGGTTCGCCTCGGTGCCCTGACGCTGAAAAACCGCGTGGTGATGGCCCCCATGACACGCGAGGAAAGCCCCGACGGGTTGCCGAACGAGCGTAACCAGGATTATTACGTTCGCCGCGCGCTGGGTGGCACTGGATTACTTATCACGGAGGGCTGCTCTGTCAACGCCGATGGCAGCTTTGGCACTCGCGTGCCTCGCCTGCACGGTGAGGGTGCCGAAACTGCCTGGCGGCCACTAGTGGCTGCGGTACGCGCCAGTGGGGCACGTATTCTCGCGCAGTTGTGGCACGTGGGCGCTTTCTCGCCGTCTTTAATCGGCATGCCTGATTCACACGACGCCGCGGTACGACGACTTAGTCCATCCGGGTTGGCCGGCCCAGGCCAACCCTTTGGTGAGACCATGTCGCTGGCGGATATTGATCGTACCGTGGAGGATTATGCAAATGCGGCTGCCATGGCCAGCAGATGCGGCTTTGATGGTGTGGAGATCCATGCTGCGCATGGCTACCTGCCCGATCAGTTTTTCTGGCGTGAAACCAATCGACGCAGCGATCGATATGGCGGCAGCCTCGCCAATCGCACGCGGTTTACCGCCGATGTGATCCGTGCATGCAGGCAGGCGACCGACGCCGATTTTGTGATTTCGGTACGGATTTCACAATGGAAGCAGCTGGATTTTGATGCTCAGGTAGCCGCCAACGCCACCGAGCTGAACGCGTGGTTAGCGCCTTTGGTAGACGCGGGCACCGACATATTCCACGCCTCTACACGCAAATTCTGGGAGCCGGCCTTCGGCGATAGCGAACTTAGCTTTTCAGCCTGGGTGCGCAAACTGGGTGGCAAGCCGACCATCGCAGTGGGGTCAGTAACACTGGACAACGATTTTAAATCGGCCGAAGGAAAAACGGTGGCTAATGTCACACCTGATCAACTCGATCTCATCGAGACCTGCCTAGAACGGGGCGACTTCGATCTACTGGCACTGGGTCGAGCGTTACTGGCGAATCCCGATTGGGTTACGCTTGTAACAGAGGGGCGTACGGCTGAGCTTCGGCCTTTCACCAAAGCTGCACTGGACGATTTGATCTGATCGACTGCTTAGGGTAGCTGCCTTTGCACCCAGTTCCACTGTGTGCCCTCAAAGCCATCAACCACGCTGACTTCTACCCGGCGATGGATAATCAGCCAGTCCCCATCCGTTATCGCCAGCTTGTCTATATAGCGAAGACAAACCAGCTCCTTTGACCCGTTCTGTAATTCATGCCAGGTGATCTGGTAACTGACCGTATTGGCTTCCTTGCCCCGCAGATCTATCAGTATCTGGCCAGTTTGATGGTGCGTACGGCGAAAGAGCTTCTGCCCGCTGGCGATACGGGCCGCTATATTTTTCCTGCCCTTTACAGCACCACCACGTCCCGGGCCGTAATCGGCCTCTGCATCCTCGCTGAAGCATGCGGCAACTCCTGATATGTCATATTCGTCGAGGCGACTGCAGTAGGTGGCCAGAAGCTCTCTGATACGCTCACGATCACGCAGCTCCTCGATCGACTTCAACAACTCAGTGGTATTTTTTTCTCTCTCCATAACTACTCCTGAGTAGATGTGCTGGCCAGTAAAGTACATGCAGCATTATAGGTTCGACGAATGGCAGGCTGCGAATGCGGTCTGTCCCTGCACGATACCACTCGCGAATGTTTCCATAGAGAGGCAGTTAGCTCCAGCCTTTCAGGTCAGCGTTACGGGCAGGGACTGTAAGCCATGCATAACGTAACTGGGCAATACCCCAGGCTGCTTGGCGGATGCGGGCAACGTGATCTGCCGGGTTTGCGCTAGCAGTTCCTTCAGTACACTGCGGGCCACCTCTCGTGCGAGATTGGCTCCTATGCACACATGCGGGCCGCTGCCAAAGCTCAGGTGATCACGCCGATTGGGTCTGGCCAAATTCACCTCATTGGGGCAGGCAAAGACGCGTTCATCGCGATTGGCGGAACCGTAGAGCAACCACACCATACTGCCCTGACTAATTTTGACGCCGTTTAACTCGGTGTCAGCAGTAGTCACCCTGAACATGCCCTGCACCGGTGGCTCCAGGCGCAATATTTCCTCGGCAAACGGGCCGATTTTTTCAGGTTCCTGACGCAGTTCGTCCTGCAGTGTTTGGTCCTGGGCCATGGCGAGTGTGGCGAAGCCAATTAGTTTGGTTGTGGTATCAGCCCCGGCACCTATTAACTGGGAACAAAAGCCGACTTTCTCAGACAAGGTCAGGGGGGCGTCGATGGCTGAGGTTGCGGTGGCGATAGCCGATAACAAGTCCTGGCCGGGTGCATCCGTACGCGCCAGTATTTCGGCTTCAAAAAACGACCAGAAATCCATCTGATCCTGAATCACCTGCCGGATTTTTTCCTTGGACATGGCCGCACCAATAGAGGCGTTGATCGCTTCAGCCCAACGGTGAAAGTCAGCGGTATATTCCCTTGGTACACCCAATAATGCAGCGAGGCAATGGATGGGTACGGGCACAGCCAGTTGCTCGTTAAGGTCGATAGTATTCCCCCGATCCAGCCCGCCCACAGCCTGCCTGGCGATGAGCTCGATATCATCCTTGATACGCTCGATCGCAGAACGTTTCAAGGCCACGTTGAGCAAGCGTCGGTGCCGCGTGTGTTCTGGAGGGTCGGCGGTAAAGAGCACGTTACCGCGATTCAGTACAATGGTTGCCCTGGTAACGGCTTCTTCAGGAAATTCTCCCAAGACAGCAGCGATTGCCTCAGCAGCCAGCGCCGAAGAGGGGCCTAAGGGGTTCTGATTGGAAAACAGACCCGGCTGGCGATTGACCGACTTGATCAGGTCGTGCCGTGTCACGATATAGATGTCCTGCTCTTGCAGATAGACGACCGGGCCCAGCTCTCGCCATTTCCGGTAAAGATCATAAGGTGATCGCAATTGCTCCTGATCAAGTGCAAACAGCCCGTGTGGGCAGGAATCCGTTGTCACAGTGAATAGCTCATCGGTGAGTCTCAATAGCGGCATTGATGGGTTCTATTGTCGCTCAGGTATTACCATTTTTACCAGCTGAGTTGATAGTATTGGTCGAGCTATACACGGTTGACAGGCTAAGGTGTAAGCCACGGCGATAATTGAGGACATCAAATGACTGTAGCGAAGAGAAAGATTGGATCGATGGAGGTCCACCCGGTGGGCTTGGGGTGTATGAGTCTCAGTCATGCCTACGGTCGCGCACAAGCACGCAATGATGCCATTGCTTTTCTGCAGCGGGCCATCGACATTGGTTACGACCTTCTTGATACCGCTACTGTCTACGGGATGGGTCACAATGAAGCCCTCATTGGCGAGGCACTGAGACATAGGCGCAACGACTTTTTATTGGCCAGTAAATGCGTTTTGGGCTTCAAAGATGGCAAACGTTTGTTGGATGCAAGCCCAGCGGCTATTAAGGGCGCTTGCGACGCCAGCCTTGAAAGACTGCAAACAGACGTGATCGATCTATATTACCTTCATCGCCCGGACCCGCAGGTGCCCATAGAGGATTCGGTCGGGGCTATGGCTGATTTAGTAGCGCAGGGCAAAATACGTATGATCGGTTTGTCGGAGATGTCAGCGGACACGCTGCGTAGAGCTAACGCGGTACATCCGATAGCAGCGATGCAGTCCGAGTATTCATTGATGACCCGTAATCCAGAAATAGCCGTGATCGAAGCCTGCCATGAGCTTGGTGTTACGTTTGTACCTTTCTCCCCAGTCGGGCGAGGGTATCTGGCAGATAAACCGCTTGATCCAGATGGATTTGAGGAAGGCGATCTCAGGCACACATTTCCGCGGTTCCAGGACCCTCATTTTTCTGCGAATCTAGAACTACTGACGAAGTTGAGACAGTATGCGGTAGATCTGGGCTGCACCGCAGCTCAGCTCGCAGTGGCATGGACTCTTGCGCAGGATCGCAGTTCTGTACCTATCCCAGGCACAACCAATCTTGCGCACCTGGAGGACAATTTCCATGCAGCTGCCATCGACTTGCCAGCGCAGCTGCAGGCGAAGCTGAACGAGGAGTTTTTGCCCGACGCGATATCGGGGCCGAGATATTCAGAGAAATCACAGGCGATGGTAAGCACTGAATGTTTTGACTTCGAGTAGATCGAGCGGTGCCGCCAAGCACTGCGGAATCACCTAATACGACCTCGTATTATTGCCTGGCAGACTCGAGTATGAGAATAATTTCACGTAAAGGTTTGCTACGATAAATACTCACCAATTTTGGACTAATGGAATGAGTACGAATTACCTCCATCTACTTATGGCAACGCGAGGCCGTGCTAGACAAGTCTGCGGGACGCCACTGGTGAAGAGGGCGCTATTTTTGATCGGGCTCACGTTGGGCGGATTTATTCTCGCTCACACGGCCCTTGCCGATACCGGCTGGGCCTATGGTAAACGCGGACTGGAATGGTCGGCACCGGATACCGGCAGCTATTTGTGGACCGGTGTACGTGCCCAGAGCCGCTATAGCAGTCTTGCCAATAACTTTAATCTGATTGAGGACTTTGATCAGCCGACTGAGTCCGGGTTCACGGTTAACCGTGCGCGAATAAAAATTGGGGCGGGCTATCAAAATTTGCTGACCGGCTATCACGAATACGATGTCCGCAACGGAAATCTGCTGGATTTGAGAGCTACCTGGGTACAAAACCCGGCTTTCAATGTTCGCGTTGGCCAATGGAAACCTGAATTCAACCGGGAGCGCGTGGACTCCTCGGGGAAGCAGCAATTCAGCGACCGCTCCGTGGCCAACTACTGGTTTACTATCGACCGACAATGGGGCGCGGTGGCTTCAGGCCGATTGGCTGCAGGCGCTAAAATGGATAGTTCCTGGTGGGCCGGGGTGTTAGGTGGAAATGGCCGCAGTGAGTCCAGCGATGGTGGCAAACCCATGCTAATGGCGCGCTGGCAATGGAATTATACGGGCGAAGTTCTGCCGTTCTCACAAAGCGCACTCAAACGTTATGAAACACCCCGAGGCTCCCTGGCCTTCGCTGCGGTCACCAATGAGAGCCAATACACGCGCTTTTCCAGCAGCGGCGGCGGCCAGCTGGAAGGCTATGAGCCGGGTTCAAACAACCAGTATCGCATTGAACAGATTATGCAGGAGTGGTCCTGGCAACACCGGGGCACCAGTGTTCAGCAGGAGCTGCACTGGAAGTCCATTACAGATCAACGCAATGGCGGAACCCGAGACATTTACGGCGGTTACGCCCAGGCAGGCTGGTTCCCTTCTCAACGCTGGCAAACCATTCCAGATAATCTGGAAGTCGCCAGCAGGGTCGCCTATGTCAATCAGGATGCGGGCGACGGACTACACGACATAGAGTTCTCAATCGCGACCAACCTTTTTTTCAACGGACATCGAAACAAGCTGACTTTCGAAGCGTCTTACCTGTCGGTGGTCGAGGACGACGAGCAAGAGTCGGATATTCGATTCCAGGTTCAGTGGGACTTATCGCTGTAGAAATAGACGTTGCATTTCTTATATTTACTGCCCAGACTGCGCCAACTCTCGGTTGCTCTGGAACTAAGTCCGTAAGACGGAGTCAGGAGTGCATCGCTGTTAAGGATGCAGCGTACGAAATAATCTCCTTAATCATTTTCTCAGGAACCCAAAATGGCCATCATCCGCCTGATCCTCGGCAAACTTATCCTGCTCTTTAATTGGGTTTTTACTCCCAAGAGCATCCAGCGCGATCCGCAGCAACAGGCCACGATCGATTCACAGACTAAAACGCTAACCCTCTATCAATATGAAGCCTGCCCTTTCTGCGTCAAAGTGCGCCGGGCAATGAAGCGCCACGGCCTAAATATCGAGGTCCGGGATGTGAAGCGTAATGATATCGCCAAACAAGAGTTGTTAGCCGGTGGCGGAGATCTGAAAGTGCCTTGCCTGAGAATTGGCGAAGGTGAGCGCGGTTTTCATTGGATGTACGAGTCACAGGATATTATAGGGTATCTCGAGGGGAGATTTGTGCCGAGTTAGGGTGTTTCCTAACACGACATTAATCAGCACAATTACCCCAGCCATTGCACCCCCATCATCAGGTAGCCGCCCATGAAAGAAATCGAAATCACCACAGAACCCGTTGAGCTAAACAAACTGCTGAAATTCGGAGGTCTGGTTACAACAGGTGGCGAGGCCAAGCTCCTTATCGGTGACGGTCAGGTCACAGTTAATGGCGAAATTGAAACCCGGCGGCGTAAAAAAATAGTCAATGGCGATGTTATTGAATTTCGCGGTGAGCAGGTTCAAGTGCGACTGGTGTAAAACACGGGCATGGATAACAAAGACTTGCTGGAGGCCATCAATCAGGTAATGCCTTACGGCAAGTACAAGGGACGTCAGCTACTGGACCTTCCTGAGCCCTATCTGGTGTGGTATCACAGTAAGGGCTTTCCTCAGGGCAAGTTGGGTACACAACTGGCTTTGATCTATGAGGTCAAGCTCAACGGGCTGGAGGGGATGCTAAAGCGCTTCCAGCGGGAACAGAACGGTTAGTTGGCCAGCCAGCAAGCCCCCTGTTTCAAACGCTCATACAACCCATTCCGCATCGACAGGTAAAGCTTTTAGTACCCAAGTACGCGTTTCTTGCTTAGACGCGCATCATTTACAATAACCTACACCCTAACTTCACCGGGACATTCAAATGCCTACCAGGTTCAGATTTTTAACTATCGCCCTGCTTCTTATCACCTGGATGAGCTCGATGAGTGCACTGGCTGATGACCAGCAGGCGACGAAGCCGGTATACGTTAGTGTGGGTATTCTGGATATCGACTCGATCAGCAGCGCCGATCAGAGCTTCACCATCAACGTCTTTGTTCAGTTCCGCTGGCAAGACCCCGAACTGGCCCACGACGGGCAAGGCTCTATCAGAAAAGACTTGAGTGAGATAACTGCACCAAGATTTCTACTTTTGAATCGTCAACGTACCTGGTCAACGCTGCTCAATGTCGTGGAGATCGCGCCATCTGGAGAGGCCATTTACCGCATGCGTCTCTGGGGGGATTTCTCACAACCTCTATCACTGCGTGACTTTCCTTTCGACCAGCATACTTTTAACATTCCCATCCTGGCTCTGGAGCAGAGCGGCGGTACGGCGGAGTTACTAAGGGATCCGAACGCAGATTCGTTTATGGCGAAGGAACTGTCCGTGGCGGATTGGCGGATCACCTCCTGGGACGCCCACAAAGATATGATCGAGTTGACACCTAATAACTTGCATCATGGCTTTGTATTCAGTTTTGACGCTGCACGAATCCATAATCACCATATCATCAAGTTCATCATCCCCCTGATCCTGATTGTCATGATGTCGTGGGTTGTTTTCTGGATTGACCCCAAAGAGTCAGGCAGTCAGCTAAGCGTGGCGGTTACCGCCGCGTTAACTCTAATCGCATATCATATTGCGCTAGCCGGAAAACTTCCCGACATCCCCTACCTTACCCGGATGGACAAATTTCTATTTGGCTCGACCCTGATGGTATTCACAGCCTTGCTGGAAGTTGTATTTACATCCCGCTTGGCGGGCGCAGGGCGACTCCGCCTGGCAAGATCGATGGACCGCGTTTGCGCGATTCTTTTCCCACTCACCTTCATAGCAATCGCAGCCTATGCCCTGGGGCTACCTGACATGATAGCCGGCTTAAAGCCTGGCTAAACGGTATTGCTAAGTTAGCTCGCTCACGAACGCAGCAAAGGTGCGCAACGGATGTCCAACTGCAGACTCCGAAGCCGCAACGGCTTCCGCATCTGCAACACCGCCCTGCATCTGCTCGCCCAAGAACATCTTCTTTAAAGAATTGAGCAACCACGGTGGCATAAAGGCTTCTACCGGCTTGCCCCAGGCGTCAACGTCGTCACCGCCGTAAAAGACTTCGCGACCCAGTGCCTGTGCATACACTTCAGCAGCTTTTGGTCCGCTGATGGTATCGGGGCCGTGCAAATGGTAATCGGCACCGGCATGACCGTCTTCGGTCAACGCCCGCACAGCACAATCGGCGATATCGCGGATGTCGACCCGGTTGTTGCCAATGGAACCGATAGGCATGGCATAAACGCCGTGTTCTTTGATGACAGGGATAATCGACAAGTCCGTTTGCATAAAGAAATTGGGACGCAAAAAGGTGTAATCGGCGCCGCTGTTGCGTATCGTTTGTTCAACCGGCAGCTTGGCGAGGTAATGAGGGATGCCGGGTTCTTTGTTCGGATTACCGACCGACAGGTACACAATATGTTTGACGCCAGCAGCGATAGCCGCCTGCACAGCCCTCAGGCCGCGGACGGTTTCTGTTTCGCCGTTGGAGACGATCAGGAACAGTCGCTCCACACCGACACAGGCTGCTTCGAGGCCAGCGCCGCTTTCAAGATCACCGAGGGTGCCTTCGACGCCCGCAGGCAACTTGGCCAGGTTTTCTTCCGAGCGACTTAAGGCACGCACTGCTGCGCCTTTTTCGAGCAAGCCAGCAACCGTAGGGCGCCCGACATTACCGGTGGCACCGATGACGAGAATAGTCATATGGAGTCCTTTATTAGTATGAATTGTCTGCGAAATATTTGCATAACCCTGTGAATATCAGGCATGTGTACCAGGAGTCCGATCCGTACGCGCCATCGAAGGGCGTTCGCCGCTAGCAGTAGCCGCGACCTACACCAAAGACATGATCTTTGAGAGCTGCACAACGCCAAGGGCTTTCAAGAGCGATGCTTCGCCTGGGAATACTCCCGGATAGTGTTCATCAACTCCACCGTCGCCGGATTGAGCTGCCGTGGAGCCATGGTCATCAAGCCCGAATGTCTTGTCACCGTGGGGCGTGAAAGCGGCACTCGCTTAAGGAGAGACTCTGAAGAACCTTCCTCCATAAATGTGGGGGACACCATAAAAAGGTAATCGTCCTGCAGCATAAGCTGAGTGCCGACCATTACCGCATCGGTTCGAATCAAGCGCTGCGGGGGATCCAGGTCCTCGGCAAGAAACGCATCGCGAATAATAGCCCAGTCATTTGATCGCCGTCTCGCCACCAGCCATGTGTAACCCTGCAGATCTTTTAGCCTCAGCCGCTTCTTCTTGAACAGAGGATGTTGCGCTCGCGCCACGACGATATCGGCAATACTGTAGAGCAGCTCATGAACGACTCCACGTCGCGTGTAATCCTCGTCGGGAATCACACCCACCACGCAATCCAGCTCCCCTTCAAGCAGTCGGTCGAGCAACGGCTCTGTGTAGTCTTCGAGTAGACTAAGTTCAACATCCGGATGACGCTCATGAAATTCGCCCACCGCCTGACTAAGCGCGCCAATATCACAAGTCTCTCCTATGCCCAGGGAAACACGCCCAGCGCGCGCGCCGACCAGCGACTGCACATGTTGCCTAGCCTGGGATATGCCGTTCAACTGGCTCTTTGCATAGTGTAGGAATGCTTCGCCGGTCAGCGTAGGCCGTGTCTGGCTGCCCTGCGATCGGCTCACCAGTTTGGCGCCCATAATGTCTTCAAGTTTGGTGAGACTGCGACCCAATGCCTGCTGCGTTACACCCAGGGTCTTCGCCGCTTCGCCAAGGCTGCCGTATTCCAGGACAGCAACAAAACGCTCCAGCTCCTTAAAACTTAAATCAAGGGATCGACAGCGAGGTTCGATGTCTGTAGTCATAGGGTGATCTTCGTGACGCCACTGGCTGCGGCAATAATCGCCCAGGCATAGATCGCCAGCACGATGGGGTAGACAGGCTTAAGTACTGCGCTAATACGCGCATTGAGCCCGTCGTTGCCGCCTGACTCGGCCAGCTCTCCCAGTAGCGGTCCCAACGGCGCAAACTTTTTCTCCAGCGCTATCACCGTAATCGCCACCAATACAAAGGCAAACCATTTGACTGCCAGCCACAGAGGCAGCTCGCCTGCCGCCAGCATATAACTGGCTACGCCACCCATGCCGCAAATAATCGCCGCGAGAATCAGCGTCTGCGCGATGCTGCCCCACTTGTGCGCAGAGCTTCCCGGTGGCTGAAAGACAATGACCCAGGTGACTGCGAGCCAGAATACGGCCAGCACTACCGCCACAGTGGCAGGAATGATCTCATAGCCAAGGTTGTTCATCATGATGACGCCCGTGAGCCAGACCACTGGCATTGAGAAGCGCGGGAACCGATCCAACACCATACCCAGTTGCAGCACCGTCAACCGGGTTTCAGCGCTTAAATCAGCGCGTTCAAAATATTTTGCACCCAAAAAAACACCCACATCGGTGCCCAACCAGAACACCCAGCCGAGCAAATGTGCAAACAGCAACACATCGTATGTAGTCATATGCTGAGCTCCGACTCATCAAAATTATCAATCTGCTTATTGCGCTTTTCAATAGACGTGAAATCGGCATTCACAGCACGGAAGGCGTCTTTTAAAAACGCTTGCCTGCCCGCTTCGTTGGCAGCCTCTTCTTCTGTGGTCCAGCGCAATGCATCGAGATCACCCGCCGCAATTACGCCTTTCTCTACCAATAGCTTCTCCAGCCCGCAGGCGTAGTCACGCGTCGCCCACAGCTGATTCATGGTTTCCAGTAGAGCCGTCATAAATACGTCCTGACTGACGCTGTCAAAGAATGACGGGCGCGAGCCACGCGTATCCAGCGAAATATCTTGATCATTAGTCATCACAAACATCCGTGTGTATTAGCTATTGCGAGCATCACTTCCATGCCCCAAATCCGAACCATTGAATACCGTCGGCAAAGCGCCCGGTCTTATCACTGAACCCCTGCTCTTCCTGTATGGCCTCGGCGTAGTCCTCCTGGGACATCATCGAATACTGCGGCGTAATAAACTGCAGGTACTTGTCAGCCGCAAATCCGGCTTCTTCACACAGGGCCGTAATATCCTGGTCGCGAAATGCCTTATAGAAGGGTTCGTTGTTGTAGTACGCATCCCAATCCAGATAGAACGCGTCGTACGGCTCCAGGGAATCATTGGGCGGCAGTTCCATATGCAGCATCAGACCGCCCGGGCGCAGCACCCGGTTCGCCTCGGCAAGGAATTTGCGAATATCCTTGACTGAGAGCTCATGCAAAAACATCGAGGAAAAAACCACATCGACGCTGTTGTCTTCGTAGGGTAGCGCCGTAGCGTTTGCCTGCTCAAAATCTATCGGCGTGCCCTGCGCCTCTGCACGGGCGTGCGCGTAACGGAGACTGGCTGGAGCCACATCGAGGCCAACCACCCGCGCATCCGGGTAGCTTTGCTTCCAGGAACACGTGTTATGGCCGATCGTACACCCCACATCGAGAATGGTCTTGGGCTGAAAGTCTGGGAATTTGTGTAGTATGTACTGCGACATGGACTGGCCAATATCGTCGTGATTCTTTCCCATCATTCCGAAAGAAAACACGCTGAAGCCATGATCGTAGACCGCTCCCGCCATCCACGGCGCCTGCGGATCTTCGCGATGGTAACTACCCGGTACCAGATGCACATCGATAGCCGTCACGTTGCGCGGAATCTCCAGGTTCGGATCAAGGCTCAGACTGCCTAGCGTCTCGCCGCGGGTCGTTGCGTCAATCTTTTCGCCCAGCTCGGCGCGATTCGCCCCCAGGGGTCGCAGTACGGAACGCCAAACCATTTCCTGCGTATTGTAACGAATGCTTGAATACAGGCGGAATAACGGGTCGGGCTTCAATGCACTGTGTACGTCGGGGCCGCTGGAGGGTTCGGCGCCTGCTTTTTCCATTGCCGGCTCGATCTGAGTCTCATAGCGTTCGCGCAGCTCGTTGGCCACATCATTGAGAACGTACTTACGCAAACTGGCGACAAAATCCTGCTTGGCCGCCTGCTCGCGAGTTCCGCGGATATACAGGTCGTGCTGCAGTGCATCGGGCATGATCACTCTCCTAATTTGCATCGAGGTACCAATTAATATAAAACACAAATGTTCACAGAGCCATACAAATGACAGCTTTTGTCTTATTTAAATGCGCTGCGACAAACCCTTCGCCGCGTGAACCACCGCCCAGACCCGGGATCCATCAAATGAAACTATATCGGATGTTTATCTAGTCATTGGCACATTTTTGTCATATATTCGACAATCGCTGGGCAGCCGGACGGGGGACTATTGATGGAGCACGTTGACGTATTGATCGTTGGCGCCGGCGCGGCTGGAGTTCCAGCGGCGCTCTTTGCATCAGTAACTGGCGCCCACGTAGTTCTCGTCGATGCCGCTACGCGCGCGGGTGGTACCTTCTATCTGTCTACCGGCCAAATGAGTGCTGCAGGCACACGACTGCAGGCTGAAAAGGGCATAGACGATTCTCCACAGAAGCATTTCGACGACGTCATGCGAATCAGCAAAGGCACGGCAAATCCGGATCTCGTTAGGCTCGCCGTGGACAATGCCGCCGACACGCTCCATTGGTTACTCGATAATGGGCTGGAAGTTCTTCCCGAGCATCCCGTCGTGCATTACGGGCACGAACCGTATGAAACGCCGCGCACCTATTGGGCAGAAGCGGGAGGACTCGCCGTATGGGATGTTCTCAGGCCCGTGCTTGAAGCACGCGTGGCGGCCGGTCAGGTGGATCTGCGCCTGGAAACGAAGCTGTCATCGATCAGCCGTAACGGCAACGGAGTTCGGGTGACCCTGGAACACGCCGGTAGGCGCTATGACATTACTGCCGGTACCGTGTTACTCGCAACCGGAGGCTACGCGTCAAACCCGGAACTCTTTACCGAACTCAGCGGCGGTAAGCCTCTGTACGGAGGGGCAAACGAACACTCTCTCGGGCAGGGGTTAGTGGCCGCGCGAAACATCGGCGCCAGCATTGTAAATCGTAACTACTACCTGCCATCTTTCGCCGCTGTTCCCGACTCCAGCGCCCATGGTGGCTACACGTTCCTCACACAGACCTACCCGCAATTCCGTCAGCCCTGGGAAATCTATGTAGATTCCGACGGACGGCGCTTTATGCGCGAGGACGACCCAAGCGTTGATCACCGTGAGCGCGAATTACTCAAACTACCGGGAATGCGCTTCTGGGCAATCTTTGATGAGAGCATAAGAGAGGCCGCACCGTCTTTCTTTATGGAGCACAGCTGGGACGATATCGCACCGCGCTTTAACAAGGATCCTGCCTTTCGCAGTGCAGATTCTCTATCAGACCTGGCGCAGAAAATTGACTGCGATGCGCAGACTCTGCAGCGCAGCATTACCGAATTTAACGAGGCGGTTGATGCTGGCGCACCCGATGTATTTGGACGGGAACATCGCCCTTTGCCGCTAGCGACAGCACCTTTTTATGCGGTAGAGCATGTTGGCTGGAGCATCGTTGGCTTCGCGGGACTGGGTGTGAACGCAGCACTGCAGGTGGTCGACGAATCAGGGGCCACCATAGATGGCCTGTATGCAGCCGGTGAGATTCTCGGTATGGCCGCAACGTCGGGAGATGCCTTCACTGGCGGCATGAGCGTTACGCCGGCCATGACGTTCGGGCGGCTTCTCGGGCAGCAACTGGCACATGAATATTCCCAACATCAAGTCGTCGGCAGCGTCGCCTAGTACCGCACATGACTCGGAGAAATAATATGCCAACACCCCTTACCTTCGCCAAGACTCTGCCCAAAGGTATCCTTGGCGCGCTGCTCGCTCTAACCCTGTTTCTGCCCAATCTCGCTAGCGCCGTGACGCAGTGCGATAGAGAGGCCGGCCACGGCCTGGATCCGGATGGCGTTGTTGCCGGAGTCAGTCGTTCGGCAATGGACTTAGACACAGCAGAGAAGGCCTGCCGTCAGGCGGTCGCGGATTATCCCGCGCATGCGCGCAGTAACTACCAACTGGGACGCGTGCTGTACTACGCGGGCAAAGGCAAAGAATCACTCCCGTTCCTACAAGCATCGGCCGATGCCGGCTATCCCCAGGCGATTTTTGTGCTCGGGTTTATCCAGACCATTGAAGACCAGGTGCCCATTAATTACTGCGCGGCAGCACAGTTGTGGACAAAGTCGGCAGCACTTGATCACCCCTGGACAGGCGTATACCTGCCCTGGGAATACCTTAAGGGTAATTTTTCCGACTGCGATGTCACACTCTCTGACGCAGACATGCTGCGTCTGGAAAAAGTGGCTGTGCACAATATCCCCTATATCGATTCAGAAGGTCGTATAGAGGCCATGCAAGCGCTCTTGAAAGAGCACCTGGCGTCTAAAGCGACTGGCAACTAGGCATTACAAAACAGGGTAAGCAACAACCCGACAAATTTTAATCAAAATAATGAAAGCACCTATACCTATGAGGAACGTCACGATGAATAATAAGTTATGGACTATGTCCGCACTCGCGCTTGCCATGGGCGTACCCGCGATAACAGTGGCACAGGAGGGCGAGAGCCGTCTTGAAGAAATAATCGTTACTGCAGAACGCCGGTCTGCCTCACTGCAGGAGGTGCCTGTTTCAGTGAGCGCACTGACTGCCGAAAGTCTGGAAAACCGCATGGTGTCGGAGGCAGAAGACATAGCGCGCTTTGTCCCCAGCCTCAAAATGACCAACAACATCACTACGCCGACCAGCCTCTCCCCGTCCATGCGCGGTTCGTTAGTTGCGGACGCTTCAGTGGTCGTCGCCGAATCTCCATTCGGCATTTACGTTGACGACGTCTATATCGCACGTCTGAGCGCCAATAATGTGGCGCTGGCGGATATCGAGCGCGTAGAAGTTCTACGCGGACCGCAGGGCACGCTTTACGGCCGTAACACCATCTCCGGCGCGATCAAATTCGTCACCCGCGACCCAGGTGAAGAGGATTGGCTCAACGCCACAGTGGGCGCGGGTAACTGGGATCAGGTCAGAGTCGGCGTCAGTGGCGGCACCAAGATCAATGACTCTTGGGCGGCCTCTTTATCTGGCCAATTTACTGAAAAGGACGGCCAGTTTAAGAACGTCGTAACTGACAAGGACACTGGTCTGGAACGCAACTCGGCACTGCGCGGCAAACTGCGCTTTACGGGTAGCGACACCTTTGACGCGGTGGCAACGATAAGCTGGTCAGAAGCCGAGAACGATGCGCTGCAACAGCCTCCCGGCACTACTCCAAACGTAGCGGGCGACCAGGTTTACTCCTCTGACGACATCGTACCCACATTCGGCGACTACAAGCTAGCCACGCCGAACGTGCCCCGCCAGCCGGGCATAGCCTCACAGCCTGAAGCCGAACTTACTCAAACCATCGCCACTTTAAAAATGTCCTGGGACCTCTGGGGTGGCTCGCTGCAATCGATCACTGGTTACGTAGAAACCGACGAAGAATGGACAAGCGACTTCAGTGGTGCGGGAAATATCATGGCGGGGTCGACCGCGCAAACGGATCAATACAGCCAGGAGTTCAAATTCTCGGCGAATGCCATGGATGACAAATTGAGCTATATAGCCGGCGCGTACTTCTTCCGGGAGACCTCGGATCAGGATTTTGCGTGGCTGTTCTTCGCACCGGTCTCCAACAGCATCATTGAAGCCGAGACCGACTCAATCGCCGTGTTTGCACAGGCCGATTACTCCTTCACCGACGCGCTGACGGCCACGGTTGGCATACGCTGGTCGGAAGATGAGAAAGACTTCTCGCTAGACTGGAAAGGTTTGCCTCCAACGTTCGGTCCGTTTCCACCCGAATCCTTTACTGAACTGAGTGAGAGCTACGATGCGGTCACACCTCGCTTCGCGTTGAACTACACGTTTGCAGATGTCGGCATCATCGATAACGGCATGGCCTACGCGTCAGCGTCCAGCGGCTTTAAGTCTGGTGGCTTCAGCGCCATTGCAATTTTTAGCCCGGCGACTGCTGAGACCCCTTACTTCGAAGAAACGAACTGGACCTATGAGCTAGGCTTAAAGGCAGATATGTTTAACGAGACTCTGCGGGTAAATGCGAACTACTTTTTGGCGCTTACGGACGACGCTCAGATCAACGCCACCACGGACGGTGGAACGTCCTTTCCGATACAGAATGCCGGTGATGTAGAAGTCGCCGGTGTGGAGTTCGAGATCACTTGGGCCCCAGCGGATGGCTTGACCCTGTTCGCCAACGGCGCGTTCATGGACAGCAAGTACAAGAGCCTCGACCCGGGTGCAGCGCCCGCACAGTCGGTCATTGTCTATAACAATACGGACGTGACCGTACCGCAAACGCCGGACTACTCGTACACCGTCGGCTTCGACTATCGCATACCGATCTCATTGGGTAGTGAGGGTGCCGAGTTGATGATTGGAGCAAACTACTTCAGCACAGATGAATACCACGTTGGTGCGACTAACGATTTCATCATCTCCGCCTACGACCGCACCGACGGCTACATTGGAATGTCCTACGGCGAGAACTGGCAGGTACGTTTTTCTGCACGTAATCTAACTGATGAAACGGACATCAACTCCGGAGCGCGGGAACTCGGTGCATTCATCTACCTGCCCCCACGGGAGTACATGTTCTCAGTTACCTATAGCATGTAGGAGCTCATCAGATAGGGTTTCAGTAATAGCAGGGGCATGAAAACACCCCCTTTAAAGCCCGGGCAGCATCAGCTGACCGGGTTTTTTTTGGCCTAATCCGCGGGCTCAGTAATCCGCGGCCGGGTGTTGGCACTATACAAACTAAGCATGTATGGCAAAGCCCCCAAGGGGGCTTCTACATAATGTATAAAACGCCAACCCTGAATAGTTTTGCGTAAAATGGCGCTAACATTCAAATCGACACCTATTGGCTTAGGCATCATCGCATTTGAGTCCTTCATGCCAAGATCTACGTGCATTTCATAGTAAACAACACAGAGATCATCGGTGAGTCGTTTAGAGCCTCTGTTAGCCGCCGTCATGGATAACCAGTCTATGCTTAAATCGGCATAGCTCCAGTACTCGACAACATCCTTAAGCGTGTAAAACGGACTTTCAATCTCTTCCGCCAAGTAGTAAATTTCTTTTTCATCGACATCCCATAGAGATTGCAAGGTATCGAAATCCATCGAGTTCCAGGCACTAATGTAGCTATCTAATAAAGTATTTATATCAGTATTCATAGTATTCAGTACGCTCTGTGTTAAATAAGTATTTCGATGGTTTCGAAAAGCTATGCTTAATTTATAAATTCAACTAAGGTACAAGTATAGGAAGGGTTAACACTCTAATACCGCCCGATGTCTAGTAATCTACTACAAGTGCCACGCGACTGGAAATCAACAAGCAGCTATTAATACTCGACTGAATAAATATTGAAGAGAGATCAATTTCTCCTCGAGAATTTTTATTACTCTGCGCTTTCCAAGTGTCCTGGACACGATCATTTAAATTTTTTATTTGTTGTCAGTCCCTGTGCCTCGCAACACAGATAATAGATCCATAGTACGTGGTTGGACGTATCAATACTTGGAGATTGTTACACGTGGCGATCCATGCCGACTGCCATTCGTGACGGCCACAAACTTGGAAATACCCTATGAGTCAGGATGAAATCGAAAAGACGACGTCAGTAACCAACGCCGGTAGTGTGCTGGGCAGCGTCACAAATACCAAGGTCCTGATCGTAAGCCTGTTGGCCTGGACCCTGACAAATATGGACCAGGCATTTTTTGCTTATGCGATACCGGGAATTCTTGAAGAGTTCCAGCTTCCCCTGGAGGCGGTGGGTATTATCCTGACCATATCTTTCGTTCTCTCTTCGATACTGCTGTTGTTTGTCGGGCAGGCTGTTGATCGATTTGGTCGCGGGGCCATGCTGAGTTTTTATCTTGCTGTCTCTGCATTACTAGTCGGTCTACAGGGGTTTGCCGGCGGTGTCGTCATGCTAACCCTGTTTCGTGCTTTTGGTTTCAGCATCAGTAGCGGCCTGTCACCGATTACCAACGCGTATGTGGCGGAAAACGTGGTGCCACGGATACGTGGCCTGGCGATGGGGGTATTGCAATGTGGATACCCGCTTGGCTGGTTTCTAGCCTCAATGTTCGCTGTCCCCCTATTGGCCAGCCATGGCTGGCGAGCGATGTTTTTTGCAGCGTTTCTGGTCATTCCTATAGCCGGGCTTTTTTACTGGCTGCTACGTGATGTTCCGGAAGTAAAACCGCCAGCGAATAACGGCAAAACTCCGCATGCCCTGAAAGTGCTATTTTCGCCGGAACACAGACGCAAGTCTGTTGCCAGCATCGCCACCTATTTCGCCTTTGGTGGAGCCTACGCAGGTTCCGCCTTCTATTTTCCGACGTATTTCACTGACGTCCGCGGTTACACGCCATCTGAAGCGGCGGATCTCGTCGGTATGTCGAATGGTATTGGTATTATCGGATACCTGCTGGCGGCTTTCGTCGGTGAGTATCTGCTCACACGACGTAATGTGTTCGTAATCTGGGCCCTGGGAGGCGCGCTGGCGCTTATGGGCCTGATGTGGCTAGCGGAGACACGTCTCGAAGATACCATCTGGTACGCCGCGACCGCCGCGCTTTTCTACGGCTCTCTCGCTGTGCTGCCGGTGCTCATCGCCGAAATTTTCCCACAGGAGGTGCGTGTGAGTGCCCTGTCTATTTGCACCTCAGCACCACTGAGCTTGGGTTTCGCGGTTTTTCCAATGGTGGTGCCGCTCGTGGTCGGACTGGTCGGCTGGCAACTGGGCTTTACTCTGATTATTTGTCCACTGCTGGTTGTTTCGGTCATAGCAACCATGTTTCTACCAAATCGTAAATCCGGAATGGGGATCGCATAATGGTTACTGAAAATGAGACTGTCAGCACAGATGTCTTGATCATCGGGGGTAGTATCAGCGGCGCTGCACTGGCTGCCCGGCTGGCTCCACTTGGCTTAAACATCATGCTTGTCGAACGCACAGATGGTCCTATCGATACCGCCCGCGGCGATCATCTCCAACCCTACACGGCAGAGCTTCTGGCGCGCTGGGGTCTGCTGGATCGTTTCATGGCGGCCGGCGCTGAAAAACGAATGGGCACTTTGTGGAAGTCCGCGGACGGCGAACTACTACTTGACGGCGCAGTGGATAAATTGGACATTCCGCATCCCTACTATCTCTATTTGAATCACGAAAAAATCAGCGATGTTTTCCTCGCTGCTGCCGCTGAAAATTCCGGGTTTCATTTGATGCGACCTGTATCGTTTCAGAGTTTGGAGCAAGGCAGTGATGGGAGCGAGGCCATTATCAAGGAAGCAGATGGCCGCACTATTCGTATCAAGGCAGGTTTGATTGTTGGCGCAGATGGACGCAGTTCACGCGTGCGCGGTGCGGCAGGAATAGAGTGTGAGCGTTATGAATATATCAATCCCCTCGCAATAGTGTTTGCTGAGCCCGCAGATTCCGACCCTCGCAACAACATTGTGGCCTACGCATGCGACTTCGGCACGGTGCTTGCGGTTCCGCGTACCGGGGGTGGCTGGAAACTAGGCATCCCAGTACCCAAAGATGAACTTAAAACCTGGCACAAGGCCGGACCACAGGAGATTATCGATTGGTTGGCGACGCGGATCCCGGACCTTCGATTTAGTGAGCCTTCGCAGGCCACTTTCTATCCGGTTCATAGGGTCAGCGCACAGCAGTGGGTCAAGGATAATATCGTGATTATCGGTGATGCCGCTCACTCCATGCACCCTGCACGGGGGATGGGTATGAATATCGCACTAAAGTGTGTCGATGAATTGGCAAAATCAATTGAAGGCGCTGGTGAAAAACCAAAAGGAGATGCCTTGCGACTGTCAGCTGAAGACTACGAGAGCAGGATGATGCCGCAAATTCACACATTCGAAGAGGAAAATCATCGACAAGGGGTTCTTATGGATGAGGCTGGCAGCATGCCGTTACCAGCGGTTCATGGTTTTTTAAAATCTATCGCCACTGACGCCGACAGTCTCCAATCGTTTCGCACTGAACTAGCAGGTTATAAGCAATGAATAGAGAACTCAAAATACGCAACCCCCGTAGCGGGGAAGCGGACTTTAAAATCCAACCGCCGGTTGATACAGAGCTGGATGATATAGCGACTGAACTTCGAAAACATCAGGCCGAGTGGGCAAGTTCGGGTTTGGAGCACCGGAGTGCGGTGGTAACCGCCTGGGTTGAAGATTTGCTCAACCCGGAGAATAGCCCGTTTGGTGAATTGCTCAATGCACTGTCTACAGATACCGGGCGATTTTTACTCTCCATGATAGAAATTCAGAGTATTCGTAATATCGTAATGGGTTTGGCATATACGGCTCCGGCGTTAATGGCTGACAGCGCGGAACGGGATTCCGTCACAGACGGTGCCGGCATTCTGGGACAGCGTGTACCCTACCAATTGGCCTGCGTGATCAGCCCATGGAATTTTCCTTTGCTACTGTCGATGATAGATGCCATCCCGGCGCTGATGGCCGGTTGCGCGGTCATGGTAAAGCCCAGCGAAGTCACGCCGCGCTTTATCCAACCTCTGCAAAAATCGATAGACCGGCACCCGCAACTGGCTGGCGTATTCCGTTTTATTGCCGGTGACGGCGCCACCGGGGCAGCCTTGGTGGACAGGGCAGATGTCATTGCCTTTACCGGCAGTGTGGCAACAGGTCGAAAAGTAGCTGAGGCAGCTGCGCGCAATTTTATTCCCGCATCGTTGGAGCTGGGTGGCAAAGATCCGGCGATTGTCTTGCCAACCGCAGATATGGAGTTAGCGGTGCGGGCCATACTACGTTCTTCGGTGCAGGCGACAGGCCAAGCCTGCCAGTCGCTGGAGCGGGTCTATGTTCATAAAGACCAGATTGACGATTTCGTCGAAGCGCTGTGCAAAAGCGCTAAGAAAGTTGAATTGAACTACCCCGATATTCGACAAGGCCATATTGGCCCGCTGATTTTTTCACGGCAAGCTGACATCATTCAGGATCATATTGATGACGCCTTGGCGAAAGGCGCCACCATTCACTGTGGTGGAAAAATTGAAAACCACGGTGGCGGCCTGTGGATTCGGCCCACTGTGCTGACAGGCGTGGATCATTCGATGAAAGTGATGAGACAAGAGACCTTCGGTCCACTGATCCCTGTGATGGCCTATGACACAATTGAACAGGCTATCGAACTGGCCAACGATACCGAATATGGGCTTTCAGCCGCTGTTTTCGCTCAAGATACAGAGCAGGCCATTGCGGTGGCACGCAAGATAAACGCAGGTGCTGTGGGGATCAACGATGCAGCGGTAACCGTGGATGTACATGATGCAGCCCATGATGCGTTCGGCTATTCCGGCATCGGCCAGTCGCGTATGGGGCCCAGCGGCCTAACACGGTTCATGCGCGAAAAAGCTCTCATCGTTCGACGCAACGAGGCGCAAGGTATCGAAGGCATGGATGAGCGACGGTTACCCTGAGCGGTTTAAAACTGCAACGGGTCGAACTCACCGACGATGAGCGTCGCTCGATTTGTAGTTGAAGCCAGTCGGATCGCGAGCCACGGTTGGTAGTCGGGGTCGGAGATTAATTCGTTTAATGCCTGCGACGTCGGAAACTTCATAACGACGGTCAGGTCGCGCGCGTCGCCATCGACAGTGATCGTATTTTTGTCGGCGGCGATGATCTCGGCACCATACTTCTCAAGTATTGGAATCACATTGGGCACATACGGTGCATATTTCTCAGGGTCCGTGATGTCGCAACTGGTAACAAGATAAACGGCCATAGTTTTCCTCTTAGATCTATTATCGAGAACGATTCATTGCGGCAGGCTATCTCTACCGATCACTTTTCAAGCTTGCGCAAATGGAAGTCAAAGGCTTCGCGGTTGCTGCCATAGCGATTATTAAGCATAAGGATTAGCATGCCTTCTACCCATCGAGCATTCTCTGCACCGCCAACGTCAATCGCCTCTAGTCCCATGCCCTCAACAAGCTGAGCTACAGTATTTTTTGCTTCCTCGTCGTTGCCCACCAGCGGAATACTCACAATACCACCGGACTCTCCCGGTTCGATCATTGTTTTCCAGCTCAGGGTATTGAACGCTTTTACGACAAAAGCATTGGGTGCCGCCGCCTGAATAATCTCAGTATTTGATGTGGCGACCGAATGTTTGAGTCCTGTCCCCGATGGTGTCAGAGGATTAGTCGGATCGATAATAATCTTACCGGACAAGTCCCCAAGGCTCTCGGTGATCTGTGCAACCATCATTCCAGGAACCGCCAGCACCACGATGTCAGCACCTTTTACTGCCTCTGCTGGCGTTGTAGCAGACGCTCCATGGCCGGTCTCAGCCACAAGTGTCGCAACGCCTTCTTTCGCGGGGTCACGTGAACCATAAATAATTTTATGACCCTGTCTGGCAAACTCGGGGCCCAGAGCAGTAGCAACATTGCCGCTCCCGATGATCGCAATGGTGTCGGCCCATGCCGTGGTCATGCCGCTTAAAAGGACGGCGGCAAGTATTGATTTACAAACTTTCATTAGAATCACCTTTGATAGTCGCAATTAGATCTCGATAAGAATGTCATTGCCTTATCGAGTGTCCGAGTAATTGAAAGGGTTAACACACATTTTACAGTTCACAGCCGATTGCAAAACCCTGCCCCGTCGCCGCTAGCAATGAGCGCGGGGCATAACAATCTCCCACCCGCACGACATTGTAACCAGCCTCTTCAAGTGGCTTGGCCAGTTGATCATTTGGGCGACGCGAGTTGGAGTAAGTAATCGCGGCAACTTCACACAATTCTTCAAACTCGCCATTATAGATATTCCGAATTCGAAGAACGCCCCGCTCCAGATCATTGAGATCCACAGGCTCAGCACTGGTAATAATTTTGACCCCACAAGAGTACAGTCGCTGATAAATTTTCTGACGATTGATCAGTGAACAGTCAGATGCGATACGATCTCTGGGCGTTACTATAACGACTTTCTCAAAACGGTTAGATAAAAATTCAGCTGCAGCGTAGGTCATTTCAGTATGGTCTTTGTCAACCAACACCACGCTGCCCCTTTCCATAAAATGCGTGTCTGCAAGGTCGGCCACAAGGCTGCGAATATCCGGGATAAGGCCGTCAATGGCGTACTCTTGCGGAATAAAATTCGGTACCAGCATGGTGGAGCCGGTAGCCAACACCACGGTATCCGGAGCCAAAGCCCGCATGCCTTCCACAGATGCCAAGTGTTGATCCTCGAAAGTTACACCCTCACGCTGGCAGGCCAGGTATTGATAATCGTACACACTGCTGAGGTTCTCACCACCCGGCAGAGTGGCATGCAAGCGGGTTTTGCCGCCTACGCCAGTGTTGCCGCTCAATACCGTGACCTCGTGACCTCTGGCCGCAGCTACCCAGGCAGTCTCGAGTCCCGCCACACCGGCACCCACTATCGCAATGCGGCGCTTCTCGCTGACCCTATCCGGGCGCCAGAAGGCCTCGCCCTTTAGCGTCAACGCCGGGTTGTTGTCACAGGCCACCCCGCCACCCTCAACGGTGGCGCGCCAGCAAGTATTGCAAGAAACACAATACCTGATTTCGCTCTCCCTCCCCTGCCGGGTCTTTTCAGCCCAGGCCGCGTCGGCAATCATAGCCCTGCCCAGGAATACAATATCGGCAGTGCCATCGGTTAGCGCCGTCTCTGCCTCATTCGGGTCGGTGATATAACCAAGGGCGCCTGTTGGAATATCAGGAGCGGCGCTGCGTAATTGTTTTATCTTTGACAGGTAGGGGGCACGCGGCCCTTCCGCCCCAGGGAGGTGCTTCCACAGGGAATCCGAATGAGCGCCCCAGGCAAAGGTCCAGTAGTCAATCGCTTCGCATGCTGCAATCTCTTCAGCAATATTTTTTGCCTGCAGAAGATCAATGCCGCCCTCTATGTAATCTTCTCCCGGCAATTTAATGCCTATAATAAAGGGCCGTCCACAGGCCTGGCGAATACGCTTGATGAGTTGGGTCAAAAAGAATGCGCGACCCTGAAGATCGCCGCCAAACTCGTCGTCTCGTTTATTCGCACTTGGCGATAGAAATTGATGAAACAAGTGACCATGACCAGCGGAGATTTCGACACCGGAAAACCCGGCTCGCTGCAAACGATGGCAGGACGCGGCCCACTCTTCTATTAGCGCTTCAATTTCTTTCGGCGTAAGCACATGCGGTACAGTCCAGCTAAGATCGTCAGGCAAGGCTGAGGCACCAATCGCTGATTCGTTGCGGCCAACTTCATGCCTACCGCGTCCGGGGTCCTGTATCTGTGCAATAAGCCGTGTGTCATGGGCTTCCACGACCGCTGCCATTTTTTTCAAATCAGGTAAGGCGTTATCACTGAAGGCATGCACACGATTGCTGGGCGGCACACGAGATAACATGGCCAGTGGTTCGGTCACTATCATTGCAGCGCCGCCCTCAGCACGACTGCCTAGATAGTTAAGTAGCTTCACTGTGGGTCTGCCGTCCTTGGCCAGATGGGTGAGAATGGCGGCATGGGCAATGCGATTGCGTAGCGGTACGCCTCCAATCGTGCATGCGGAAAATAGCTGTTTGTACTCACTCATAGAACACTCATACGGTAGTTGGTGGTGCTATTTCCTGACCGGGACAAGCAGGCAAAATGCCCATAAACTATTCGATTTTCGCAGAAATGATACTAACATTATTCTTTCATTAAAATTGAGTAAAGAAAGAAATTGGTGTATAAAAACTGCTGACAAATCGCCTCATCAACAGGATTGCCCATGGCCACAATTATCGTTCTATTTAACCTCAAAGATGATGTTAATCGTGAAGACTACGAGGAATGGGCCCGCTCGACAGACCTTCCTGTAGTCCGGAATCTGGGATCTGTGGACCAGTACGACGTGTTTCGCAGCAGCGGCTTGCTTGGTTCCGACAGTCCCGCGCCCTTTCAGTATGTTGAATTGATTGCGATCAACGACGGCGATGCATTTTCCCAGGATATCGGTACCGATGTGATGGCAGAAGTAGCCGCGCAATTTCAATCCTTCGCCGACAATCCGCAGTTTCTGATGACAGATAAGCTGAGTTAGGCAAAGAATTATGGCCTCGACAACTAAAAGAGTAGCCCTGTGCACCGGCGCTGGCAGCGAGAAGGGTATTGGCGCCGGTATTTTGACCTTCCTGGCGAAGCTGGATTATCGGGTAATTGTCAGCGACCTCGGTGACGACAGTGATGAAGAATCCAACGGCACTAACACTGCCGCTATGCAATCTGTGGTAGACAGCATTGTCGGGCTTGGCGCCGAGTGCATAGCGATTCCCTGCGATGTCAGAGATCAAAAACAGGTGGTACGGCTATTTGATCAGTCCATAGAAGCCTATGGCCAGGTTGACGTTCTTATTAATAACGCCGGTATCGGCTACCTGATGAAGGCCTTTGTCGACGTACCTGTCGAGGAGTGGAAGTTGGTTATGGATGTAAACCTGACAGGCACCTTCTTATGCTCTCAAGAAGCAGCCAAGCGTATGATTAGCGCAGGTAACGGTGGCCGCATTATCAATATCGCAAGCCAAGCTGCCAAAACCGGTTTTCCCCATCTGGCTGCCTATGTGGCCTCAAAACATGGCCTGGTAGGACTAACTCGCTCCAACGCCTGTGAATTGGGTGAGCACGGAATAACCGTCAACGCGATTTGCCCAAACCACATTACTACCGAATTAGGTGCGCTACAGAACGCGTATTACGCGGAACTGCAGGGATTATCTGTGCCTGAATATTTGGCGGCCATGAAAAACCGCATTCCGATGAAGCGCCACTGCAAGGCCGAAGATGTTGCCGCTATGGTGGCTTTTCTAGCCAGCGATGACGCCTCCTATGTCACCGGTGAGTCACTTAACGTGAGTGGCGGTGAAGAAACGCACTAAGCAGTACTGTCAGTTTTTTGCATATTTATTGATAAGTGGCTGCTGACAAATTGACTTGCTTGTCACACAGGTACAGCTAGACTTGGTCAATGTATGTAAATAAAATTTGATGATGTGAAAAACTTGATTCGGGTTTTTCTTATTGTAGTTTGTACGCTTGCGGCACGCGTCGAGGCGCAAAATGGCACGCCCACCATTATCAGCAGTCCCGAAACGCTAGCAGCCTCGAGCAAACAGCAGTCCCTCAAGGTCTATAAGTACACCAATCGACAGGGTGTCACATCGTTTACCGATCGTGCCCCAATGCACAGGCGCTACCAGGTGATTGAGATTAACCGGAATTGCTACGCGTGTAATCTTGATTCAATGGTCGATTGGCACAACACGCCTCTTCATTTGACATCATTCCAGGGATCGATCAGTAAGGCGGCAATTCGCTATAGCGTTGATCCGGCTTTGATACGAGCGGTGATACATGCCGAATCAGCTTTCAAACCAGATGCCAAGTCGCCGGTGGGCGCCCTGGGCCTTATGCAATTAATGCCCGGTACAGCTAAGGATATGGGTGTCGTAGACCCAATGTCGCCGGACCAGAACATTGGTGGTGGAGTTCGATATCTCGCCGAGCTTATGCAGAACAATAGGGGCAATGTTTCACTGGCCACTGCCTCCTATAATGCAGGCCCCGGAGCGGTGGCGCGGCATCAAGGCATTCCGCCTTACGAGGAAACCAGAACCTACGTGAAGCGTGTAAAAATCCTTCATGAGCGATACCGGAAAGCATTGGCCAAGTCGTCGTGATGTGGATCACGGGTGCCTGCAAGTGGACCTTGAGCTCTACGATTCAGCGCGTACACTAACGATAACTACTAGACACCAGCAAGCGTGATAGGCGTCTTTAAGAGAAGCATAATCCGGCGCGTCGCTTAAATAAATTGGAGTAATAACATGCATCGAAGATACCCGATGGTTTTTCAGAATGCCCAGCATGCGACGCCTCCTGTGCATTTAGCTCAGCGCAGGGGGAACTAGCCGTGGCAACCAAAACAGTTGCTGTCGTGGGTGGCAGTGGGGGTCTGGGAGAGCACATTTGCCTGAAGCTGGCCAGTATGGATACCGCGGTGCTTGTCGGGTTCTTCAGTGGGCAGGACAAGGCCGATGACCTGGTCGCACGCATCAGGCAATCCGGGGGAACTGCCTCGGCCCGGGCTGTGGATATTCGTGAGGCCGCTCAAGTAGACGAATTCCTCGCTGCGGGAGATACCCTTGGCGGAAGCCTGGTGGGCGTAGTCAATGCAGTGGGCCCCGCAATTCCACTACGCCCGTTGATGGATGTACCCCCTGAAGAATTTCACCGTATCATGCAGACCGATGTTAACGGGGCATTCAACCTGCTGACGGCAGCATCACGCCTGTTCGCCCAGCGCGAAGGCGGGGCTATCGTGCAATTGCTTACCACTGCTGTGCTGCGCACTTTGGAGAATGACGGCATGTCTGGCATACCCAAGACTGCCATCATGGGCATAGTTCGGCAGCTAGCCCGCGAGGTGGGACAGGTAAACGTACGCGTAAACGGGGTTGCCCCCGGGGTGATCGATGTCGGTATTGTGCACTCGTCTTTCGCCACGGATAAAGTCGCGGCCGATGTCATTGACCTGTGTCTGCAGCGCACGCCAATGCCACGCCTGGGAGAGCCGCGTGAGGTCGCCGATTTGGTGGCGTTCCTACTGGGTGATGGCGCGTCCTATATCAACGGACAAGTGATTGGTGTGGATGGAGGTTACAGCGCCTGAGCTAGGCGCTGTGGTGTAGTTCGACCATCATATTGCGCACACCGCGCATCACCATGGTATCCATATACTCACAACCGGCACCGCTTAGTCGCAAATCTGGAAATTGCTCGATAATGCGATTGATTGCAATTTTACCCTCGAGTCGAGCCAGCGGCGCACCCATGCAGAAGTGCGGTCCGAAGTTGAACGTGAGGTGATTGTTCGCATCTCTATTAATATCAAACACGTCAGGCTGCTCGAACGCCTGCAGGTCGTGATTGGCAGCATTGATCATGACAAAAACACGTTGACCACTTTCCAGCCATTTGTCGTGAAACTGATGTGACACCTTCACAATGCGAACTGATGCGCCAGTCGGACCGTCATAGCGCAGCATTTCCTCAATAGCACTATCAATCAAATCGGGCTGCGCGCGTAATAGTGCCAACTGGTCCGGGTGCTGCAGAAGTGCACGAACTCCATTGCCAATAAGATTGGTAGTGGTCTCGTGCCCACCAAACAGGAACAACATGGAAGTACCAATGACTTCGTCTTCAGTCAGGGTGTCGTCAGAGTCGCGGATGGCCAGTAACTTGGTAATGATGTCACTGCCGGGATGCTCCTCGCGATCGCGGATCACCTCCCTGAAGTAGGCCGCCATCTGGATTGCGCCCTCTTCCGCCAGCACATATTTTTGGGGCGAGGTCGTTGCGCTGCCGATGAACATCTGCATTTTGTTAGACCAATCTTTCAGCAGATCCATATCTGACTGTGGCAGGCCAAGCATCTCAAGAATTACCATCGCCGGCAGCGGATAGGCAAATTCTTCGATGAAATCTATCTCTTGTTTACCCTTCAGGTCGGCAATAAGTTGATCCACCGCCAACTCGATAAAACCTGACATCTCAGCGACAGTTGCGGGGGTAAAAACAGTCCGCATGAGCTGTCGCAATCGGGTATGCTCGGGCGGGTCCTTGAAAGCAACCCAGGTGTTAAGGTAGCGTATCAGTTCTTTTATCGGCGCCTGTCGTTCCGGCGGTTGGGACTCAAAAAAAGGGGTAATTCGATCAGCCGAAAAATTGTCGTTGCGCAATACGGTCTTGACGTCATCGTAGCGTGTAATGACCCAGCCGCGCAGAACGTCCGACCAATAAACCGGCTCGGACTCTTGCAATTTTCTAAGTACGGGAATGGGATCGTTAATCGTAGAGGGATCCCGAGGATCGTACTGTGGCGGCATATCGGTCGCCGTCGACCTATCCATAGGCATGTTTATCCCTCTCAATTGACCACTGCAGAAAGGCATTTATGTTAACATGTGACAGATATCGCACCAAGCGATCATTTGGTTGATTTACGAGGGAAGTATGGCTCAGTTAGACGACACGCAAGTATACCTGCCGGAGATATGGGCAAGCCACGCTCGCTTCCGCGGTAATCATCTCGCACTGGTGTGTGGCGAGGACAGATTGACCTGGCGCGAGCTCAATGAAGGCATGAACCGCGTTGCCAATCAGCTGCTGGCGATGGACGTCGGTAAAGGCGACAAGGTCGCGATCCTCATGAATAACTCAGCCCAGATGTTGCAAATACTTTTCGGCATTACCAAGGCGGCAGCCTGCGTAGTGCCCATCAGTACCATGCTAACCGACCAGCAGGTCGCCACACTGTTGTCGGACTCAGGCGCAACGATCCTGTTTGCCGGCGGTGAGGTGAGCGATTTGGCACGCGCTGCTACGGACTCTGTAAACTTCCTACGACCCGATGGCAAGATTGGCTGCGGCCTCGAGGCCGATGGCTGGCAAGATTTCGCGCAGTGGCTGGACGGAGCAGCAGTATCTGAACCCCAGGTTCGCTATGACCTTGGCGATGAGTTCAACATCATTTATTCTTCGGGGACAACCGGTGAGCCAAAGGGAATTGTGCAGACTCATCGCGCCCGCCAACACTGGTCTTACTCGAACGCACTAGAACTGCGATTTACACCATCCTCGATAGCATTGGCAACAACCTCGATGTATTCGAATGGCACCTGGTTCATGTTGCTACCCCCGATGTTCATGGGCGCGACAATTGTAGTTATGGAAAAATTCAGCCCGCAGGATTGGCTGGCCATGGTTGAACGCGAGCGAGTGACCCATTCATTCATGGTGCCTACCCAGTTCGTGACCACCCTGGAATGCCCAGCATTAGCGGATCACGACCTCTCTTCGCTGGGGCAGGTATTGTCAGCAGGCTCACCACTGCGCCCCGATACGCGCGAAGACGTTCGCCAACGCATTACTCCCGGATTGTTTGAGCTGTACGGATTCTCCGAGGGTTTCGCTACTATCTGCCGACCCGAGCAAATGGACCACAGCGGCTCGGTGGGTACACCGGTTGTCGGCTTTGATCTGCGCATCATCGGTGACGACGACAATGAAGTCGCCACTGGGGAGTCGGGAGAGATTGTTGGTTACGGAGGTGGACTGATGCGGGAATACCACAACAAGCCGGAGATTACCGCCGCGGCAATATGGCGCGATGAGCGCAACAGAACGTTCCTAAGGAGTGGTGATATAGGAAAAGTCGACGAAGACGGTTTTCTTTATATCCTGGACAGGAAAAAAGACATGATCTTGTCAGGCGGCTTCAACATTTTCCCCAAAGATATCGAAACAATAGTCGGGCAGCATCCCGACGTATCGGACGTCACAGTGATCGGCATTCCGCATGACAAGTGGGGCGAAGTTCCTATGGCGCTTGTTATTGCAGCGCCTGGCGCGAGCCCCGATCTCGACGCCATTGGTGAATGGTCCAATTCACAGCTGGCGAAAACCCAGCGCATACAGGCCATGGAGATACGCGATGAATTTCCCCGCAATGCGTTGGGCAAAGTAATCAAGCGAGAGCTGCGTGAGCCTTACTGGAGCAAGTCATGAACAACGTCTACGTGATAGGTGCTGTCAGCACGAAATTCGGCAAGCGTCCGCAGGATAGTATCAAGACGCTTACCCGCGAAGTTTACCTCGATGTGCTGCGGGATGCAGGAGCGCTGAATGCGGCTGATATCGAGACTTGCTGGTTTGGTAATTGCGGTATGTGGACGGACAATCAGGGCAGTATTCGCGGGCAAGTGGCGCTCACACCACTGGTTCGCGAGGGCTTGTTTCCTGAGCGAGTACCGGTTATCAACGTCGAGGGTGGCTGTGCTACCGGGTCCATGGCATTTAATGGTGCCTGCAAGGACATCATGTCCGGCACAGCCGACGTCAGCCTGGCGCTGGGTGTTGAGAAAACTTATTTTCCAGACGACCCTGAAAAAACATCTCTTTTGTACTTCGGCGGTATTGATCAGTATGACCCACAGGAGTGGGAGGCATATTATAGCAGCGCGGGTGCCGAAGCAGGCAAAGCATTTGAGCCCTCCCCGAACCGCACCATATTCATGGATACCTATGCCATGCAGGCCAGTTATCATATGAAGCGCTATGGTACGACCGCCGAGCAGATTGCGATCGCGGCGGCAAAAAATCACTGCTATGGCGCTTTGAATCCACGCGCCCAATATCGCTTCGAAATGACGCCTGCTGAAGTGCTGGCCGACCGGCCCGTAACAGAGCCGCTCACGCGAGCCATGTGTGCACCCGTGGGTGATGGCGCAGCCGCAGCCCTGCTGGTTTCCGAACAGGCGCTGAAACGTTTACCGGAGGAGGTACAGGCCAGAGCGATACGAGTCGCCGCCACTACGCTTTCTGGTGGCAAATACCGCAGGCTTGATGAGCCCGGTCTCAGCCAAATCGCAGCCAATAAAGCCTACAAGATAGCTGGCATTACCCCTGCGGATATCGACGTGGCAGAGGTGCATGATGCAACCTCCTTTTGCGAGATTTATCAGGCCGAGATGCTGGGTTTCTGCGGTGAGGGTGAAGGTGGAGATTTCGTCGGCAGTGGTGCCAGCGGTCCCGGGGGTCGGTTGCCGATCAATACCTCAGGCGGACTGGTATCCAAGGGCCATCCGGTTGGTGCCACCGGGCTGTCAATGTTGGCAGAACTCACTGAACAACTCCGAGCAGAGGCAGGAGAACGCCAGGTAGATGGTGCTCGCTATGCGCTAGCTGAAAATGGCGGTGGCGTCATGGGCTTCGATGAAGCCGCCTGCTCTGTCATTATTCTCGAGGCTCCCTAGGGCTTATTCTCAAGTCGTAAGCCATCCCCTGCCAATGGCACGACACCGGGTCCCTACGAATCAGTGAAACGCGCATGATCCAGGTTATTATCATCTTCACCCGGGTGTTTTATTGACCGCAGCCGTATATAATTTTGTCCACCAAACGTTTGCTAGAATTACGGGATAACTCTAATGCCATCAACCAATATTCTCGAGACCACCAGCCGCACTAACTACGGCGACATTGAAAACGTTAACAGCAACCTCGTGGAATGGCGCGCGGTGGAGGGCCAGCCTGGCAACTACCTGAAAGTTCTGGTCATAGACGAAGTGCGCAACCGTGTGGACTTTTTGTTCAAGCAGGACCCGCATGCCGAGTTTGCCAAACACAATCACTGCTGTACCGCCGTGGCCTACACCCTTGAGGGCCTCTGGGGCTATCGGGAAGGCGAGGAGCTGCATTTCAAGGGCACCTATTCTTACGAGCCTCCTGGCAGTGCCCATACCCCATATGCCTCTGAGCAGGGCATGGTTGTCTATGCCAGCTTTCAGGGCACAGGGCCTAACATGCTGGAGATCCTTGACGAGGATGACAACGTGATCGATATACTGACTATCGATTTCTTCAAGCAGTATTACGAAGGCTGATATACTGCGCAAAAATAGCTATAAGGTCGGCCAATGTCTCCTCCCAGGGTGAAGAAGAAACCCTCCCGCGATAACCGTCGCGAGAAAGTACTGGAGGCTGCCGCGCGCCTGTTCGCCAGTAAGGGGTACGCGGGGACCTCTATCCGTGATATCGCAGCAGAGGTAGGGATTCTATCGGGCTCACTGTATTACCATTTCCCCTCCAAGGAGGCGATGCTAATAGCGGTACATTCGAAAGGCGTAGAGCAAGTCACTAGTAAGGTTATAGCAACACTTGAAAAGTGCCCGCCGGCTCCCTGGGACAGATTTACGGCAGCCTGTGTTGCCCATCTAGAAGTATTACTGAGTGAGAGCCCCTTTAGTCAGGTTGTAACGCCGCAGTTTACCCGTGCCTTCGATGAGCCTCTGAGGTCGGAGCTTATCGCACAGCGCGATGCCTACGAAAAACTTTTTGCCGACTTGATAAAAAAGCTGCCTCTACCGTCGGGTATTGACCGTCGCTATTTGCGACTCGCTATTTTGGGTAGTTTGAACTGGGCACCCACCTGGTACCATCCAGGGCGCAGTTCACCACGGGTAATCGCCAAGAAGATGATCGACGTTTACCGTTATCAGCTTGACCCGGAGGCCGGCAACCAGAGCGCGCCCTGAAAACTGACGGCTTCGCACAAGCGAAGACAAGTTAGCCCCCGAAATTCATTGAGAACGTCAGCCCCCACTCCCTGGGGCGATTGTAATAGGCCTCTACCTAACCCAGTCCCAACACCTCAACACCATTGGCTACATACAGCTCATCAGTGATAATAGTTACACAAAGCGTGTTGCTCCAAGAGAATAAAGCCGCAGAATACGGCCAGATCTCAAATCTCAGTAACCCCCTCCACTACCACTGCGCCAAATTTTTGGTGGCGTCTGCCGGCACGCCTGAGTTAACTTAAAGGTATTGACCAAGGCATCACTCATGGCGGAACAAGAATCCAGAAAATGAATGGCGTGATGCCTAAGGCTGAACAACGTCTGCACGGACTCGACTTTTTACGTGCCCTGATGATGTTGCTGGGAGTGGTTTTACATACTGCCCAGATGTATATGACGCTACCAATTACTGATTACTATGTAGATTCAATGCGCTCAGTAAGCATGGACGCTATCCTGATTTACATTAATACCTTTCGAATGCCGACTTTCTATCTACTCTCTGGCTTCTTTACTGCTTTACTGTTTTCCAGGCGCGGTCTGGGAGGAATGATTAAAAACCGCTATCAGCGGCTTTTTATTCCCTTTATTATTTTTCTGCCATTGCTTGCCATAACTATGACAGCTCTGAGAATTGTTGCGGAAAACATCATGGCTACCGGTCACTGGGGGTTTGATATCAGCCATGTTCAAACGCCGCGCAAACTATGGGATAACACGCATAATCTCTGGTTTCTCTACTATTTAATGATGTACGTGCTTACCGCAGTTGTGCTGATAAAAATATCAGTGTACTTACCCGAATCCGCTCGCGCTTCATTTAGGCGCATCCTACAACTGCCTATTTTTTCACCCATGGTGATTGTCGTGGTGAGTCTTTGGCTGGCAGCGCTAGGTAGCGCCAGTTTTTCAGGACGGCTGAGTGGTTCATTGCACCTGATGCCTGAGTTGACGGTTTTCGGTTATTTTGGGGCAAGCTTTTTACTGGGATGGATGCTCTATCAGCGCCTGGATGACCTGGATACGTTGGCCGCGCGGGCCTGGCAATGGTTTATTCTAGCCAACATCACCTTGGTGGTGGGGCTACTATTTTTTGCAACTCAAGGTGAACAAGGCGATGGTAATTATGCGGCCCTGCACGGCGGCCTTTCAGTAGCGACCGGTTTTTCGATGATGTTCTTTATGTTGGGATTTGTCGGGCTGTTCAGCCGATATTTTGCCACGTATAACCCCTGGATTCGTTACGTTTCTGACAGCGCTTACTGGGTTTTTATCTTACACTCTGTACCCATGGTCGCTATCGCCATGTTGCTGCATGACGTGCAGGTAGCGGCGGGATGGAAATTTTTAATTGTGGGCTTAAGCACTTTTGCTATTTGCTTGCTGACTTACCAACTGTGGGTTAGAAATTCGGTGGTAGGTCAGCTACTAAATGGTAGGCGTTATACAGAATCTCCATTCAAAAAAACGCGGTAGTGTCATTTCTCTCGGCACTACCATCGGCCTCACTAGCGCCTGCGTCCCCTATCGGCCTCATCCCGCAAATCATCTAAGTCTTCCAGGTCGTCTTCCAGACGCCGGTCTTGGCGCCGGTCTGAACGCCTGATGGTGCCGGTTACTCCTGTGGGTCCGATCAGGTCTACACCTGAATCGTTGGAAGAATCCTCATTCGCTTCCTCGACCTCAGTTTCTTCAACCGTTGTAGTGGTTGATCCATCAGCATTGGTGGTAGTTGTTGTCGTCGTCGTAGTCTCGGCGTTTGCGACTGCCGACGTCGCCGTGAAAACCAAAGCTAATAATAGAGACCTGAATTCGAACTCAGAAATTTTCATCTAGATTTAACCTCTCTTGCGGAAACTGCCAGTAAGTCCGAACGTAGCAAAGGTAACCCAATAAGACAACCACGCCGATCCTGCTGGTGCGCCCAAGGCCAGACTCGATAAATTCACAATTTACAGTAGACCATTTCCATCGGTATCCCTTGCGAATCCACCTCTGGCACTTCCGGAATCGTCATCCACCGATCTTTCATCCTCGCTGTTACGGCGCATACCAGCGCGTCAAGAACATCATCAGCCGCAACTATTTTTCGAGGGTATTCAGACATTGCCGACTCCACCGCGTTTTCAGCGCCAGGCTGAAAACTGATAAGCAGCTGCAGACGCTCATCAAACCCCTCTTTGGTTTTCTTGCTAAATTGCATTGGTTTTCCACCGGCAAGTCCGAAGAAACATACTTCGGGGTGAACCTCACGAATCATTCCACTGGCCCTGTCGCCACTCCTTATCAATTTATCGACTTCGCGTATTTTAGGCGTGATGTTAAACGTTTGCTTGCTCAAGCCTTTGCCGCTCAATCGCTTGCTGGTGGCGTTCGCCTCCGGGTAATCCTCAACGGCCAAGATGGCCCTTATCGGCGCATTGAACACCGATGAGTTTCGAAGCGGACTAAGGAAGCGACGAGCCTGCTGATCACACAGTCTGGCATCACCGATTTGATCGCGAAGTCCAATGGGAATATCTACGAAGATTCTGGAACGCGGTGCGACTTTATCGAACAGATGCTCAAGCCTAACAACCGTCCCGAAACTGACCGATTGATCTGAAACAAGCGCGTACAGCCACCCTCCCCGACATCCGTCGACGCCATAGCAGTGAACGTCATCGTTGTCAGCTGGAAACGGACGCATAAGTTCTACTGACCCTGATGCGTCATCTATTTCCTATAACATCGCGAAAGGAGTACTCAACGTTCAGTATCACCAATGCACGCCGCGCATAACCTGAGAAAATAGCTTCTGAGCTAACTCCAGCCGCGAAGACGGAATATTTTGCTTCTCTAAAGCCGCCTCCTCGTCACTTAATCCACGGGCTGCAGCTGAATCCGGGAAAAGTGCATAGGCCTGGCTAAGGAAGGCCTCGGTCACGCTGGGTATAGTAGCCTGCGCAACTGCCCCGGCCACACCGAGTCCGGTGGACACACGCTTCGGTTTGCTTATGATGGCCTTGATCACCAAATCCCTGGCCTGCTCGGGGGAAAGCGTCGGAAACGCCTTATATAGGCTGGTAGGGGCGATCATTGGAGTGCGCACCAGCGGCATATAAACAGTTGTAAAATCGATGTTATCGCCGGCAAATTCCGGCGCAGCACATAGGCTGAATGCATCCAACGCAGCTTTTGAAGCAACATAGGCAGAAAACCGTGGTGGACTGGTCAAAACACCGATCGAGGAGATATTGATAATCTGACCGCCTTGCTGTGCCTCCATCCCAGGCAGAAAGCCTAGTATCAGCCGTAGTGCCCCATAGTAGTTAAGCTCCATAGTGCGCTGAAAGTCGTGGAAGCGGTCGTAGCTATAACGCACGGAGCGACGGATAGAGCGCCCGGCATTATTGATCAAAATGTCTACGCCACCATGGTCTTTGAGCACATTGGCAACCAACTTTTCGCAGTCTTTGGCGCTGGAGACGTCGCAGGAGTAAACCTGAGCCTTACCTCCCTGCTCAGATATCTCCGCCAGCGTTTCATCAAGTTTTTCCACCGTTCGAGCGACCAGAATCACGGTCGCATTGGCCTTGGCCAGACGCAAAGCGCATTCCTTACCGATCCCGCTGGTCGCGCCAGTAACGACAACAACCTTACCATTGACCTTGCGGCGTAACGCCGACAACGAAGGTCGTCCAACTATCTGGTTGAATAGGCCATCGACTTCACCGACCAGGGATTTGGCATCCGGCCGTAGAAAGTGTAGCCAGTAGTCCCATAAAACCTGTGCGTAAGATTCAAAAGGTGGGCAGATGATTTCGGCTTTAGCTAGCAGCGCACGTGTCTTGCTAGAGTCGAAGTGCGTAGGGTAATTGATATACCCGATTATTTGCGGCGGTATCCCCATCCGCGAAATCAGCTTCTCACCCAGAGATTTGACCGGCGATAAACGACCAATGCCCTTACCTGCGAGTTTGGTCGCTGAATCCAACACCCCAATATCCAGCGCTTTGAGGCGCGGACCCCCGGAGACTTTCATCAAAGTCTTCAGCAGATCACCGACCCGGGTGCCATCGGGATCTGTAATGAAAAAGCACTCTTGATCGTGGTCCGGTATATGGGCAAGGTAATCGATCGAGTCAACGACGTAATCAACCGGCACGATATTCAGTAACCCCGCCTTATTCATCACCAACGGCAGGCCTTTGGGCACCACAGAACTCACGTTCTTAAGCGTTTCAAAGAAATAATAGGGACCGTCAATCTTATCCATCTCACCCGTTTGGGAGTGGCCCACCACCATACCCGGGCGATAGATGCGCCAGTTCATATCATTCTCTTTACGGACCAGGCCTTCTGACTCATGTTTAGTGAGAAAGTAAGGGTGATCCATCGCCCCAGCCTCCTCGAACATGTCTTCGGTGAAAGTGCCCTCGTACAGTCCGGCCGCGGCAATGGATGACACCTGATGAAAACAACCCGCCTTCAATCCCTTGGACAAGGCTATTGCCTGAGCTGTACCGTTGACGTTGCTGATTCGCTGGCTCTCAGCATCCGCCTTCATGTCATAAATAGCAGCAAGGTGGAAAAAGTGATCTATTTTACTCGCATGCTTCTTGATCCAGGCGGGCTTTACTCCCAGCTTCCTTTTACCGAGGTCGCCCTCTACAGCAATTACCTGCTCCTCATCTGCACCCCACAGCTCGCGAAGAGCAGCGACCTTTGACATTGAGCTGGCACGCACCAGCAGGTACACGGTTCCACCGCGATTCAGTAGCTTGGGCACTAAAAATCGACCGATAAAACCTGTACCGCCGGTAACAAAATAATTCATATTTACGTCCTTCAGATTATCAAAATACAGTAGGCGAGTGAGACCGCCCCATCATTATCGTACTCATACAAGATAGACCATAAAGTAGATCTACGGGGCGGGAGTAGCGAGCGTTGAAACACTTAACTCGGGTAATCTTATCCACAGTCCTGAGTTCATAAGAATTTACCATACCAGAAAACTCCCGCCCATTTGAGAGGCTGTTTTTACTCTCCGATATGCGCCTGCCGGGTCTATATTTTATTCTACCCGGTATTTGCAAAATCACCGACTTTACCCAAATCGGCGGCTACATGGTAATCCTGCCCTCACTGGTTACGGCTCAAGCACAGGGAATCGGCTCCAGGAATTATCCAGACCCATCGTTCTGTATACTCACAGCTTCACCCCTATGACGAACTGGAAAAATGAAGCCAATCTTCCTCGCAACTATCGCAGCCATACTGTTACAGGCGACAGTTACTGCTCACGCAGAGCCGTCACCACTGGATGCCGCGCGCCAGCAGTTTGGTGCCTATACGCCTGAAAATTTTGACAAAGGCGGTGCCATCAGCCATTACCAGTGGCTCAACTTCGGTGCATTTTATCCGCACACTACCCTCTACCGCACTCAGGCTATCCGCCCTCTACCGTTAAACCTTAATGCAGCCATTGCCAATTTCAAGGTCCACGCCGCAGGTGAACAGAGCACTCTGGCAAGGTACGTGGAAAAGAACCCTCATGTGGACGGTTTACTGGTTCTACATAAGGGCAAAATTGTATTCGAAGCATATCCACGCATGGAAGCGCATGAAAGACATTTGGCCTGGTCCGTCACCAAGGTATTCGTGGGAACAGCACTGGCTTCTCTACAAGCAAAGGGCCTGGCCGATATGCAGGCACCGGTAGAGCAATACCTGCCAGAACTTGCCAATACAGACTGGGCCGGAACCCAACTTCAGGATATTGCCAATATGGCATCTGGAATTGACTGTCTGGATAGCGATGGTTATTACAATAGTCAGGCCTGTATTTATCGCTACGAAGAAACCCTGGGCATCACCGCCCGAGTTAACCCTGAGATATCAACCACCGAGGCTATAAAGGCTATGAAACGCCTAGGTGAACCCGGACAACAATTTGAATATGTGTCAGCAAATACCTTTGTACTAGGTCGGGTTATAGAAAGCATTACCGACCAACCGCTATGGCAGGCACTGCAGGGTTTAATTTGGGACAAGATAGGAGCGGAAGCCGATGCACTAATAACAGTCAGCTCTGCGGGTCAGGCCTACGCCAGTGGCGGCCTCAACATGCGCCTACGTGATCTCGCCCGATTCGGCCAAATATTTACTGCCAACACTGATCTGGGCGTTGTACCCAGCTCTCATCTTGAAGATTTGAGATCGGGTGATAAAGTGCCATTCACATCATCAGAGCTGGAATCGCTCGATAAGCAATTTCAGGGCGACACACCCTCACATGCCGCCTGGCAATGGGACATGATCTGGGCCGACGGCGATATGTTCAAACACGGTTATTCGGGCCAGGGGATTTACGTATCACCGTCGCGAGACCTGGTGATGGTCCACTTTGGCACCCACGGAAGCGATGACAGCGAGCACTCGTTATTGGAAATGGAGCGGCAGCTATCGACCTCGAAATTGTTTCAGTAAAGCTAGCTTACCCGTGTGAGAGTGCTAGCTAGTCCTTAGAACTTGCCGATCGAGATCGTCCACATAGCTTTACCACGCGAACCATTCACTAGTGCTGATAGAGAGAGTATTGGTTCTAGCTATCAATATCATAGCAATATGTAATTTTACCTATGGACGGGGGCTTACTATATTGAAAACAGTAGCCAGCTAAGCTTGATTGAGATCAATACCAAGGTCCTGTTTTTACGGTATTAAGTCATTATCGCAGTTATGCCTATCCTGACCACGAACGTCAACGCACCTGATATTGGCTTAGGTACTACTCAAATACCGCTGCACAAGCAGCATTAGAATAAACGGAGTTACCATGAAAAGACGTAATTTACTGATGAGCACCACAATAGCAGCTGTGCTATCCGCTACGGCTGCTTCATATTCCAGCGCTGACGAAATATCAAAGCCCAAAGGCGCGATGGGCAGCGGTGATGTTACCGCCGGCCAGGCAAAACCCAATCAATTCTGGTGGCCAGACCAACTCGATCTGTCTCCATTGCGTGATCACGATGGGCGCTCAAACCCCATGGGCAACGATTTCGACTATGCAGAAGCGTTTAGCACATTAGACTTACAAGCGGTCAAGAAAGACATCGATGCTTTGCTCACCGTCTCGCAGGACTGGTGGCCGGCAGACTTTGGCAACTATGGACCGTTCTTCATCCGTATGTCATGGCACAGCGCTGGCACCTACCGTACGCTTGACGGCCGGGGCGGCGCCGACGGCGGACAGCAACGCTTCGAGCCTCTAAACAGTTGGCCAGATAACGTCAGCCTGGATAAGGCACGACGTCTGCTGTGGCCGGTGAAACAAAAATATGGCCACAGCCTGTCGTGGGCAGACTTAATGATTCTGGCCGGCAACGTATCACTCGAGAACATGGGCTTCGAAACCTACGGCTTTGCCGGCGGTCGTGCCGATGACTGGGAGCCAGATTTGGTTTACTGGGGACCAGAAGCTGAGATGTTGGCGAGCGACCGTGAGGAAAAAGGCGGGAAACTGGAACGCCCACTGGGTGCAACGCATATGGGTTTGATTTACGTGAACCCAGAGGGCCCCAAGGGTGTACCAGACCCGGTTGGTTCTGCAAAAAACATCCGCGTCGCTTTCGGTCGCATGGCCATGAATGACGAAGAAACGGTTGCGCTGATTGCCGGCGGGCACACGTTCGGCAAAATGCACGGCGCTCACAAACCTGCCGATTGTGTTGGCGCTGAACCTGCTGCCGCTCCTGCAGAGCAGCAGGGCCTTGGCTGGAAAAACAAATGTGGCAAAGGCCATTCCGAGGACACGGTCAGCAGCGGACTGGAGGGCGCCTGGACCCAGGCTCCCACCAAGTGGACTTCGCTATATCTCCAGAACCTGCTTAATTTCGAATGGCAGCAAACACGCAGCCCTGCGGGCGCGATCCAGTGGATTCCAACCGATGAGTCTTTACATAGTTCGGTTCCTGATGCACATGTCGAGGGTAAATTTAATGCTCCCGTCATGACCACAGCTGATCTGGCACTTAAATTTGATCCGGAATATAAAAAGGTCGCTGAACGCTTCCTGGCTGACCCGGACGAATACCAAAAAGCCTTTGCTAAAGCCTGGTACAAGCTGACCCACCGCGATATTGGACCACGTGCTCTTTACCTTGGCGAAGAAGTACCTGCCGAAGAACTTATTTGGCAGGATCCTGTTCCGGCATCAGCTGCCAAGCCCCTTAGTAGTCGAGCAATCAAAGGGCTGAAAAAGGACATTCTTGCCTCCGGTTTAACGGCCTCTGAGTTGGTCAGCGCCGCTTGGGCATCTGCTTCAAGCTTCCGCGCCAGTGATAAGCGAGGGGGCGCCAATGGCGCACGCATCGCCCTTGCCCCACAAAAGGACTGGGCTGCCAATAACCCGCAGGAACTTGGCAAGGTATTAACCGAGCTTAAAAAGATTCAAGCGGACTTTAGTAACGATAAGGTGTCATTGGCTGACCTGATTGTTATAGGCGGAGCAGCTGGCATAGAGCAGGCTGCAAAGGATGCGGGCCTGAAAATTGACGTGCCGTTCGTATCTGGCCGAGGCGATGCAACACAGGCGCAAACCGATGTGACGTCGTTTGCCCTGCTCGAGCCAAAGGCCGATGCGTTTCGCAACTACTTCGAAGCTGACAAGGCTTATCGCTCACCCACAGAGATGTTGATTGATAAGGCCGATCAGTTGAATTTGACGGTGCCGGAAATGACCGCGCTACTGGGTGGAATGCGCGTACTTGATACCAATACTGACGGATCCAGTAATGGAGTCTTTACCGACCAGCCAGGTACTTTAAGTAATGACTATTTCGTCAACTTATTGGATATGTCTACGCAGTGGCAGAAGTCCAGCACCGATGGCCTGTATGAAGGAGCGGACAGAAAGACGGGGAAAGTGAAATATACCGCTACCTCTGTCGATCTGATCTTTGGCTCAAATTCCGAACTGCGCGCCATTGCAGAGAGCTACGCCTATGATGATTCCGAAGAACGGTTTGCGAACGACTTCGTTAGAGCATGGGTAAAAGTAATGCAGGCGGACAGATTTGACCTGAAATAGTCTCTACGCTGTGATCGTTAAAGCCGTGATGGGTTTCCATCACGGCTTTTTTGTGGGTGCTAGTCAGAGATAGTTTGCACAATCCGCCACGGCGTACCGTTACAAATCGTATAGTTGGCGCAATCGCTGGTGCAACCACGACACGGCAATCGGGCATGATCTTGTGCAGGGCCGGAATCGGATACCGCCGCATCGCTATTTACATCGGTGTTCATTGCTATTCCTCGTAGGACATCAACACACCTTACGTAAACCTCGCCCAAGACGATCACTAGAAATGGTCTGGGAGGCCACGGTTCGCGTATCTCCTACAGCAAACAAGGAATCATTATGCAATTCAGTTCTCGGGATCTGGCCGCGATGCCAAGCCAAAGGCGCGCCGCCTTCGTAAATTCGCTCAGCGGCTTCAAATCGGCCAACCTTATCGGTACCGCTAACACTAGTGGCCATACCAACCTCGCCATCATGAGTTCGGTAGTGCATCTGGGTTCTCACCCACCCCTGCTGGCCCTGATCATCAGGCCTGGCGGCGAAGAGCGTCACACCTTGGCAAACATACTCGATAGTGGCTGCTTCAGTATCAACCATGTAAGCGCACCACTGATTGAAACTGCGCACCAAACGGCCGCGCGTTATGATCAGAGCGAGTCAGAGTTCGACGCGACTGGACTTACCCCATATTGGATTAATGGCTTTACCGCACCCATGGTCCGTGAGGCCGAAGTCAAACTGGGTATGCGCCTGCGCGAGCATCAGGTATTGCAATGCAATCAAACGCATCTGGTAATCGGTGAGGTCGTGATTGCCGACTTCCCGGAAGATAGCCTGATGGCCGAAGGCGCATTGGATCTTGGACGTTGCGGTACTGTGGCGCTCTCCGGCCTGGACACTTATTATCAGCCGGGCGCTGTCAAGCGCATGGCCTACGCCAAGCCCGACCTGCCGCCCAGAGAGATCATGATGGCAGTGCCGTCCACGGCCGACGCTCCAGGCTCTAGCTCACCAAGCGGCGGCTAAAAATCGGAGTCCGCAAGAGCGTCCAAGCTATGTCCACCTGCAATGCATGCTCACCACAGCAATTTCAAACTGAACACACCAGACGTGCGTACTATCTGGTACGTTGCTTTTTTACCCCCTAAACCTTTAACCTCTAAATTAGCGGAGACTCGCTTGAAAAGTGCCAATATTGCAATTGTTCTATTCACTGGTTTTGCGTTCGGCCTTCCTATCTGGGCCATGCAGACCAACGACTACGATGGTCTTGATACTAACGGTTGCTCGGGCGACTGTTACGAGCAGTGGAAGACCGACACCGGCGGTGTTATCGCCATGGCTGACGCCAAAACAGCGGCCAAAGCGGCAGCTTCACCCGCTGAATTGGGCAAAATGGCCTACGTTTCTTGTATCGCCTGTCATGGCGCAGGTGGTGAGGGCGGTGTAGGGCCACAGCTTGCCGGTCAGGCGGCTGCAGCTATCTCTGGAAAGCTAACTGCTTACAAAGCCGGTGAGACGATAGGTTCGCAAAGTGCTCTGATGTGGGGCCAGTCGGCACAGTTAAGCGACAACGATATTGAAAATCTGGCAGCGTACATAGAGACGCTCTAACGCCAGCGCCAGGCAAAGCACGGTGGGTCAGAGCACTATTTCGCCCTGACTTGCCGCGTCTATAGCGACTCACCACTCAATACTAGTGCCGTCCCAAGCCAAATACGACAGCTCCTTGTCAGGTTCCAACTCATCGAGAAGTGCGGCCAACTTCGTTGCGACAAATGCGGGTGCAAAAAGTTTTTCGGGCGCAACCCCACGCTGAAACGGTTTTGACAACTCCGTGTCGGTCGTACCCGGGTGGAAAGCAACCAGCTTTACCTGCGGCAACTTCAATGCATACTCGATGGCTGCCGACTTCAGCACCATATTAAGCGCCGCCTTTGATGCACGATAGCTGTACCAGCCACCCATCCTGTTATCAGAGATGCTGCCGATCCGAGCGCTAAGTACCGCAATGAAGCAGGTAGAACCGCCCCTCAACGCTTTCGATAAGGCTGCCAGCCACAACGCGGGGACCACAGTATTTGAATGAAAAACATGGCTCATCGCTGCCGCATTCAGGCTCAGGATAGTTTTTTCAGGGGCAATGGTGTCGCTATGCAGAATCCCATTACAGATAATAACTCTGGTGATCCGCTGACGGGCCGGGCCGGCCGCTTGTAGGACCTCAGCGATCGATGCTTCGGAATAATCACAGACCTGCCAGTGCAGGCGCCCTGCATACGTTTCAAATTGCGCAGGTTGTAGTGAACGACTGACCGCGATAACCAGTTCAGTCTGCGCGTCTGCCAGGTAGTGCTCCACCACCGCGCGCCCTATTCCGCCGGATGCGCCGATTACAAGCACCGTGCTCGCTGTTCCAGTCATTTCAATCATGATGTTTTTCCTTATTCCGTCCATCAGTTACGCACTATCTGTCTCAGCGGATTGGCATAGCATCGATCACTAACATGCGTTGACCAGACTTTGTCGCGATGTTATCCGGGCAACGAGACCGGTTTTATATCCGAAAAGGCATATCCCGCGTATATCAAGTAGTAACTATTGAAAGGAGCAAGACTTTGAATAATTCTGCAGCACACACCGACGACAAAGATCTGGACCGGCTGTTCGCAGAAGCACGGAAATATACTCTTTTAAGTGCTCTCCAGGAAACAGAAATCGATGGCAAGAAATGGGCCGCGGTGGAGGAACTCGAACAGCTGATGATACAAGATCAAGCCAGCCGCGACTTTCTACAGCGCTGGTGCGCTCATTGTACGAGCACCCCACCCGAACTGGGACAGAGCATTAACAGGGAGCTACATTTTATTCTTCGCCGTGAGATTACGGACTACATGGCTGGCGGTAAATCAAACCCTGAGGTGCAAGCGTTGCAGGCTAGTCTATCGAGTGGCTACGATTTCGACGAACAATTGAGTCTACTTAAAGCACTCAATCTACCCGCCAGCCTCGCGGTGGGTTTGGCTGTAAGCATTCTGCGAAATAGTGAACTGGTTATTCCCTGTAACGTTTCCGATGCATTGGAACAGTGGCAAGGGCAGTGGTCGGATAGCCGTGAGGCCAATCTACCTGTAACAGCGCGTCGACGCCGCGCCATGATGGCAGTACTGGAGCAGTACAATGACGCCAGGGACACATTGACGCTACATAACCTGAGGCTGGTTTACACCATTGCTGGCCGCTTCCGCCGTAAAGGGATTAATTTTTTGGACATGGTGCAGGAGGGAACCCTGGGGCTAATGCGCGCTGCTGAAAAATATGACCATCGCAAAGGGTACCGCTTCAGTACGTATTGCTACAACTGGATTACGCAGCCGATACGACAGTATGTTAGTGACAATGCAGGTCTAATTCGCTATCCGACAGAAGTGCATGAGCGCGTTGGAAAAATCTATTGGGCACGGCTAGCAGCCGTTTCGCGCAGCGGCAAGGAACCGGGAGACGCGGAGCTGGCGAAAGCGACAGGGCTGTCTCTTGAAAAAACCCGGGCATTGAAGCAGTTGCGCAACCTGGGCATTTCATTGGACCAACCGCTGTATGACGACGGTGAAGAATCGATGGTAGATACCATGCCTGGCGAAGCGTTTGGTAATACGCCCGAAGTTGCAGAGTCGGAATCTTTACGGCGGTGTCTATTGACCGAAATGAGCCGCCTGGAGCCAGCCGAACGGGAGGTCGTTATAGCGCGCTGGGGACTGCACCAGGGCCCCGCGCTTTCCCGTGCCGAAATTGCTGATCGTATGGCTGTAAGCGGCGAGTGGGTGCGTCAGCTGGAGTCATCAGCGCTCAAGAAACTGAAGGGCAGCGATACCATCAAGAGCACCTATCAGGACTACGGTGGAGTTCCTTCCTGAGAGTTACCAGGGACGCCGGCTGGCCTAGCTAACAATGTCGTCCAGGGCATCGTCAATGGTCGGAAAGCGAAAGGAAAAACCCTGGTCTTGCAAGAGTGTCGGTACGACACGCTGACCGGTTATCAATAGCTCGTCGGCCATCTCGCCTACGATCAATCGCATTACCCACGCTGGCATGGCAAGAGTGATGAAAGTCCGGGTACGGCATTTCATGGCGTCACAGAACCCCCTACTGGTAACAGGAGCCGGCGCTGTCACATTGACCGCACCCGACACGCCTGGCGCCTGCAGTAACCACTCAATGGCTGCGACAGCATCGGCTCGATGCACCCAACTCAGCCACTGCCGACCCGTGCCTATCCAGTTGGCGATGCCAAAGCGGAAAGGCCTGACCATTTCTGCCATGGCCCCGCCATCACTGTCCAGTACCACGCCAAGGCGTAAAAGACATACGCGTATACCCAGCGCCTGAGCAGCCATCGTCTCGTTTTCCCAATCGGCACATAAGTTTGCTGAAAACCCCTTCCCGGCGGGGAAAGTTTCGTCCATTTTCTCGTCATTTCCCGGGCCGTAATAACCGATGGCACTGGCGCTGAGCAGCGCAGAGGGCGGATGCTCAAGGCGGGCACAGAGCGCGATAACGGCGCCGGTGATATCGATCCGGCTGGCGACAATCTCAGCCTTGTACGCAGGACTCCAGCGACGCCCCGCCAAAGACGCACCGGCCAGATTGATAATGGCATCCAGCCGCTCTGTATCGGGAATCTGATCGAGACTGCGAATGTAACGACTTTCGTCATCGACCGGGCCGGGTTCGCGGCTGAGAATGATGAGGGAGTCGCCCTTGCTTCGCAGTGCGCGCTGCAATGCGCAGCCAATAAAGCCAGTGCCGCCGGTAATCAGAACATTCATAGTCATTGTCTTGTCTGTCTTACAGCTTTGTACGGCGCGACGGCGGTTCAGATCATTTGAAAGTGCAATTAAAAAGCATATTTTACGCGGGCATAGTACACGCGGCCGCGAGGATCGTGGTGCTTGGAGTCATAACTGAAGTTAACACTGTCGTAGACTCTGGGTGGCTCTTCATCAAAAACGTTCTTGGCGCCGATACTGAAGACCGCTGCGCTATCTGCAAACTCCAGATTGTAGGTGTACTGCAGATCTACAGTAGTCCAACTATCGATGTTCGCGCTCTCTCCCGGAGGAGTGGCTCGAGTTGTTTCATAGCTGTCTACCCAGTAGGCAATTGCAACTGCCTTGTGGTTACCAATATTCCAATCCGCCGAAAAATTCAGCTTCGTTTCGGGGATGGAGCGCGCAAAGTTGTCCTGATTGAACAGTCCGGCAACGTCTTGCGTACCGCCCTGAGGATCGGGGATTTCATACTTCAGGAAATGGGTACCCGTTAAGTTGAAACCAAATTCTCCCGCCGACTCCGTAGGAATAACATAGTTGACCGCCACATCCAGGCCATCGGTATCCACCGTTGCTGCGTTAATGTAGTCAACATTGATACCTGCGAGCTGGCTATTAGGCCCGGCCACCCGGATTATGTCTTCGCCATTGAGGTCGTTGATGACCTTGCCCTGCGCGCTTTCAATGGTGATCACATCCTCGTAATCAAAACGCCAGTAGTCAATTCGCATATCCAGATCATCAGTTGGCTGCCATATCACGCCAAAGTTGTAGTTAGTCGACTCCTCAGGTGTCAGCTCCGCATTACCCTGGGTGTTGACCCGCACAAAAACTGCGCCTCCTTTTGCCGTACCGTCGGGATTAAAATCCTGTATCCCCTGCAGGGAGGTTTGTGTGGCGTTAAATTGCACCAATGAAGGCTCCCTGAACGCCGTCGATGCCGAAGCCCGCAGGATTAGGGTGTCGGTGGCCTGCCAGCGAATCGCGGCCTTCGGGTCAACACTGCTCTCCGTGTCCAGATCCTCATAGCGAACCGCCAAATTAACTTCTATGGAATCGGTGAGTGGCAACTGTATTTCCGCAAACGCGGCGTAAGATGACCGTTCTTCGTCTACCGGAAAACCACCTCCCAGAAAGATTAGATCGGCCGGTACAATCGCGCCAGTGTCGGGATCAATGCCCTGAGTCGCCACCTCATTTCGATCTTCGGAATAACTTTCCTCGCGGAACTGAACACCTGCCGCGAAGCCCACCGAACCAGCGTCCATTGCGAACAGATCCCCGGTGACCACAAAATCACCCACCAGTAAATCTGCTTTTCGATTGGTTTCAGAGTTGGTACTTAGCCAGTCAATCATTTCCTGACTGTTGGCGGAAGAATCGAAGATATTGAAGGTCTCGGTGCCGCTCACTCCACCCATGCCTGCTAAAGCTGCCGATAGGCGCGAATTAATCTGGTCAGGCTGAATGATATCCCTGTCACTTTCGCTGTAGGTTAAAGCTCCATTCCACGACCAGTTATCATTGAATGCGCCATCAATGGCGAGCGAAGCCCGTATGGTTTCGTTCTCGCGCGGAGAGTCGGGAGATCCGAAATCCGACCCCAACGGCCGCCCCAACCAAACTACCGGCTCGTTAAATACGCTACCGGCTTGTCCGGGGAGAATCCTTGGGAAAGACAAATTGGGATATGACGGTGATTGTGGGTTATCCACCACTTTATGCTTGGTCCAACCCAATTCGGCGATTAACGACAGCGTATCGCCAAAGTCATGGCTCACGCTGCCATACAACTGATCACGCTCTTCTTCATTGACCAGGTTGAAACGGGGTCCGTAGGCAAATCCACACCGGCTGCCGGATGATTGCGGGATCAATAGGCCTCCATTCTCTAGACACTTGGGATCCGGCACGTTTTCACCCGGGGCGTAGGTGCCCGCATAATCACCATCAGCCACTGTATCGGGCGCGGTCAAGATAAAGGAGCGGCCCAGCGTACTGATCGCGTTATCTGACGTTTCAGGCCTATCGGCAGAACTCAAGGGGTCCTGCCGCATGATCGAACCGGCGAAGATAAAGTTTGTATTGTCATTGCCAAAGCCGGCCAGAAAGCTGGCCTCGGTGGTGTCCTGGCTGTCTTCTGCGGTCGTCTGATAACCGGCATTCACTTCAAAGCCTTCGAAATCTTTTTTCAGGATGTAGTTGACCACGCCCGCTACCGCATCTGAACCATAAGCGCTGGTCGCGCCTTCTTTCAGAATTTCAACCCGCTCCAGCGCCGCCAAGGGGACGGTGCCCGTATCGACAAACACACTGCCGTCATTGGCAACGGTAGCGGCGATGGTCTGACGCCTGCCATTGACCAACACCAGAGTAGAACTCAGCCCAAGGCCACGTAAGTTAACATTACTAGTCCCCTGCGCCTCGCCCGAGGTAAATGCGTCCGCCTGGTTCTCTGAACCCGAATTCACACTTAGCTTGGCGGTCAGTTCGCCAACGGTGAACGCGCCACTATTCCTAATATATTCGTTGTCGATTATTTCTACGGGAGACGCTTCATCCGTTCCCGTGGATTTAATGTACGAACCGGTGATCAGCACTTCCTCCAGTTCGCCCTGTGCCTGCAACTGTGTCGACATTGCAGCACATAGTGGAGCTAGAGCGGCAGCTGTAAGGGTGCGTTTGAAAGTGCACAGGTAAGCGCGTGACTTGGACAGGGTCATTCTATTCCCTCAAAAGTAGACGATTATTTTGATTATGAGACATATTGTTCATTGTATTTATAATCGCCGAATAATAGGCGCTATACTCTGCGATGTCTAAATTTATCCGCACTGCAAATTCACAGCGTTTAGCGCCCCAATTTGGTTTAGGCCAGGCCGTGATGCAGCTTTCCGATGGGCCAAGACGGCCTGTTACTCAACAAGAGAAAAATAAGGATTCACTATGCTGGAATTCCCACGCTCATTTGAAAGACTTGTATTGCTTACCGGCAGGGGCCTGCTCGGCCTGTATTTCATTCTGCCCGGCATTACCAAGATCACCGGCTTCGCGCAGACTGGTGAGTATATGGCCGCACACGGTGTGCCGTTAATACCAGTATTACTGCCGCTCACCATCGTTATTCAGATCGGCGGTGGCCTTGCCCTCATGTTTGGCTTCAGGGCTCAGCTGGTCGCCTTTGTTTTGGCCGGGCTCACCCTGGTGATCTGCGTATTTATGCACAACTTCTGGGTAATGCCCGAAGGCCTTGAACGCAGTCATGAGCTACAGAACTTCGTTAAGAACCTCGCCATTATGGCAGGATTACTCTATGTGGCGGGCGCACGTGTGCAAGGGCAAACAGAAAAAACGGGTTAGCCAAGCCACCACACTGACGACGCCTCTTCCTCGCTGACAACGCGTATGGAGCAGGCGCCGTCAAAAGTGATGACAATAAGGCCTGACCTTTCTAGCACTTTGTCATCTCAGTCAGCATGGAGGGCATGACCCGCAAGTCGCCGCGGCCATGAATAAACGATTGCTCCAGATGAAATTTGGCTAGAACTTGCTGCAGACGCTCGTTTTTGGCCCGCATGAAGCGCCAGTCATACAGCGGGTAAAGCTTGGCTTTACTGCCAGGTTTGAGTACCCGCAAAAACTCGCTGAGAATATCAGCCAGCACAGCCTCATCCCTTATCCACACAAACAGCAGAAAGCTGCACAATATCTCGTCAACACTGTCGTTCTCGAAAGGCAGGTCCTGGGCAGTGGTCGCCAGCGCTTTTTCAATACCCGGCGGGTTGGAACTGAACACACCTTTACCGCCGGTTGCGCGCGCCAGCGCTCGCTCCCTGAAGCCAAAGGCAATGTCTTCGCCGATTATCGGATCGACACCATAAAACTCAATGCCAGACTGGTGGCAGGCGCGAAACATAGAGTCCTCTGCGTAGGGTGTGTAGCCGCATCCAATATCGACAATTCGTTTACCCTCAAGCCTTGTCAATATCGCTTGCTCAGACTCCCCGTTGTAGAACACCTTGCGGTACAAGGAAAAGGGGCGGGCCGTATGCATCATGTCGACGCCGCGCCTTTGGGCCGAACGAATGTAACTTCGCATCATCGCAAAGGAGACGTTGGCTATCGGTCGCCCCAGCGTTTGTTCAAGAACAGCCCGTGCGGCTCTCACACGCCGGCCAGCTTGCGGGCGACAATTTTGAAGACCTCAGGACATATTCCCAAACCTAAATGGGTAGCGCTTACCTCGAAGTGGTCAGCACCCGCCGTGTACTTGTCGATGCTGGCCTGCCAGCCGACGATGCCATCTCTCTTCGAATAAATTGAAGTTACCGGCACGCTGATCGGGTTACTTTCCCGTGCAGCAATCGTTGCCGCAATCGCATCCACGTCAATACCTCTTCGCGCGTATAGCGCGCCCATACTGGTATATTTCGGCCCGCCAACGACGGGGCTGCCCATAGTCACCACCTGGCTAACCAGATCCGGGTTGTCCCTGGCGACTTCCCTTGCCAGGACCCCACCCAGGCTCCAGCCCACGACATTTATCTTGCTGCCACTATCAGAGTGAAAGCTGCTGACTTCCTCGGCGACGTGGGGTAGCAGCTCGGCCACACCGCCGTGGTTTCGGCCCTGCTGCCAACCCCGTACGTTATAACCCAGCCATGACAAATACCTGCGCAGCAGTCCTGTGGATCGATTACTGGCACCAAGGCCAGGCAGCACCAATACTGGCTCACCGCTCCCTCTGGCTTGCAGTGCAAGAAAGGGTGAGGCCGCCACCAGCCTCGGCAACTCAAAGGCGGTCAAAGTCTCTCCTGCCATTGTCAGTAGTGATGGCGCTCTGGGTTCAATCATTTTCAGTCCTCCCGGACTCGTCGCGTCGACGCCTGCTTCGATGGTTTGGCTGCTACTGCTCGGCTGAGCGAACGAATCATGACTTCTGCAAGTTCATCTATGCCCCTCCCGAGATGCAATTTGTCGGACAGGTGTAAAGAAACAATTCCATGCAAGCCTGCCCAGAGAATGTGGACAATATTGGCTGGGTCGCCATGAAGAGTACCCTTCGCCAACGCTTCATTAACGGCAGTTTTCATCGGCTGTTGCGCTCTCTTGATCTGCTTGACCAACTCCGGATAGCGCTGTTCATCCTGCTGGTTTACTGAGAACATGACCCGGTATGCGTCGGGATTGGCCATAGCAAAACTAACATAGCTTCTGGCCAGTGCAGTCAGACGCTTGTCTGGATCGTCCTCCTTTAGGGCCGCGGCTTCATTTTCGTCGGCCATCCTTTGAAATTGCGTTTGCCGAACGGCGGCAAGAATATCCGCCTTGTTTTTGAAATAGCGGTACGGCGTGGTGCGACTGCAGCCAGCGGCTGCCGCCAAGCCTCTCAGGCTCATGCCTTCAACCCCCTGCTCTGCAAAGGCCTTCAGTGCAAGATCGCAGAGGCGCTGCCGAAACTGCAACACGTCATTTGGGGTTAGTATTTTTGGCATTGTGTTATTCTGACGGCGTCAATTGACGTTGTCAATTAATAAATCTCAGTGTTAATAGACAAATAGCCGACACGGATTTGCGCTAACTATCTGGTACTGCCCATATTACTCGGGTTTGCTCAGGGCCTTCTTCAAGCAGCAGCGTCAAAGTAGGGTTTATCTCCAGCAATGGTGACTCGCTCCATTGCGCGCACCGATGGAAAGTAGTCAGATGCGGCAAAGTGTTGGCTGGCACGATTGTCCCAAAACGCAATAGAGCCGGCTTGCCATCTGAAACGGCACTGCACTTCAGGGTTCCACGCAGACTTGAAGAGTTTATCTAATAGCAACTTACTCTCTCCCGCCTCCATACCCTTGATATGGCTGGTAAAAGCTGCGTTAACATAGACAACCCGCTGCCTGGTTTCCGGGTGGGTACGAACCACCGGATGCTCCATCATGGGATACTGTTCGTGCAATTCTTCAGGCTTTTTATTTAGCCGTTTGGCAAATACCCGGGCTATATCGTGAACCGCTACCAGGTTTTGGATTTGGTCTTTGGTCACATCGGGCAATAGATCATAGGCCAATGCCATATTGGCAAACAATGTATCTCCACCGGTTCGCGGTATTTCAATTGCACGCAGGACCGAGCCGAGAGACGGCTGTTCGCGCCAGGTTACGTCGGAATGCCACATGTTCTCCGCACCTCTGGACTGCGGCCCGTGTGCAATCCTAAAAACTTCCGGATTCTGCTGATCTTTGGGTGTCGCCGGATGAATCTCCAACTGTCCAAAATGGCGCGCAAAGTCGATATGCTGCTCGCGCGTTATATTCTGTTCGCGAAAAAATACCACTTTGTGCTCCAGCAACGCCGTGCGCACAGTCTCAATCAGCGCGGGCGTCACAAGTCCCAGGTCCACTCCAAATATCTCGGCTCCAATGGCCGGAGTCAAAGGTTCAATTCTAAGCTGTGAAGACTTACTCATTTTCAACACTCCTTGGCTGTCACCAACACGCACCCTGCCTGAACATAATACTAACAAAAAACGGCATTTCCACTCCGGGGAAAAACCAGCTGAATTCTATTTTCTGGAAAGCGTATTGTTTTAGTGAATCAGCTGAACGGAATACGAGGGCTAAAGAGCACTTTTTTTGGGTTGAGGTTCGACAGAGGTGCTGAGGTTGAGACAATCTTAAATGCTCGGCATTTCCGATGCTTTTAATCGTAATCATCGAATTGTTGCGGGGGGCCTATCAAGTATAGTGCGGCCGCACTGACCTCTGAAAAATCTACAGGCAAGGAATGACTACACTGACAGACCGAGGACCTATCGCCAAAGGCATAATCGGGCGCCTTGGCATTATAGGCGGTGGCCAGCTGGGTATGTACTTGTGCCAAGCGGCGCGAGAGCTCGGAATCGCAAGTTCTGTGTTTACGCCAAGCAAACATGGCCCAGCCGAGCATGAAGCCGACACCACTGTCGTCGCGGATCTTGATAATGTCTCTGCCCTCGCCGAGCTCATTGAGTCGTCTGACGTCATTACCTTCGAGCTGGAGGCGATTCCGGATGATGCGCTGCGCTTATTGCAGGATGCGGTTGAACGTTCTGAGGTCGTGGTCTACCCCAGAACTGAAACGCTGCTTCTACTGAAAGACAAGGGTGCCCAAAAGGCCTGGATGGTAGCCCAGGGCTTACCCACCCTGCCTTATCTGGCCGCTACGCCCGGCCCCGAGTTCTCCTTCAGCGAGCAGCAACAGCTGAGCCTGCCGGTGGTTCAAAAAGCCTGCACAGGTGGATACGACGGCAAAGGTGTTCAAATGATTCGTACCGCTCAGGACCTGAATAATCTTTGGCCCGTGGACAGCGTATTTGAGCCATTACTGGAGTCCCGCGTTGAAGTGGCAGTCATCGTAGCCCGCACCGCGGATGGTGAGCTTGCCTCCTATCCCACAGTGTCGATGGAATTCGATGGCCGTTTCAATGCCGTTGCCAGTGTCACCAGTCCTGCCGAGATCTCTGCGAAGCTCAGGGATGATTGCGAAGCACTGGCGAGAAGCGCGGTAATCAGCTTGGATGGAGTCGGCGTTTTCGCGGTAGAATTTTTTATTGCCGAAGACGACTCTATTTATATTAACGAGATATCGCCTCGAGTACATAATTCGGGACATCTAACGCTTGAAGCCTTCGGCGCATCACAGTTTGAACAGCACGTTAGAGCGGTCATGGGCTTGTCTCTGGCGCAAATATCGAGTCACGTGAATGCTGCTGTTATGCGCAATATTTTGTACGACCAAAGCTGGGAAGGCTGTTCCCCACAGCGACCAGACTCAATAAAACTTTTGGCTGACTTTCATACTCAGGTACACTGGTACGGTAAGTCTGGCTCCAGCGATGGACGCAAGATGGGGCATGTGACTGCGCTAGGCAGAACCGCCACCGATGCCGCGGAAAATGCGGCACAGGCACTTTTGAACTTACGCGCGACTGAAAGCAGCCAATCCACATCAGCAAACCTCGTCGAGGAACCTACATGTCGATGACCCCCCGAGTGGGAATCATTATGGGCAGCGACTCTGATCTACCGATCATGAGGCGCGCTGCGGAAACTCTGACCGATCTGGATGTTGAATGGGAGCTGACCATTGTCAGTGCACATAGAACGCCAGACCGACTCTACGAGTATGCTCGCGACGCCGAGGGACGCGGCCTAAGGGTCATCATTGCAGGTGCTGGCGGTGCTGCGCACTTACCCGGGATGGCAGCCGCCCTATCTGTATTGCCGGTTATCGGTGTGCCAGTTAGCGCCACCTGTCTTGCCGGAGAAGACGCGCTGTTGTCGATAGTACAAATGCCAGCTGGAGTTCCGGTTGCCACTGTCGCCATCGACAATGCAATCAACGCAGGCATACTCGCAGCACAAATGCTCTCTACTGGAGATGAAGCCTTGCGCAGTAGGCTGCATCTTTACAAAAGTAAGTTGAAAGACAAGGTCATGGAAAAAGTGACCGCCCTGGACGGCGAGAGCTTCGGCTCTTAGTAAGTATGTTTCTCGACAACCTCAGCTCACCCCCACTGTTGTTTTTCTTCCTCGGGGTATTGGCCGTGGTGGTCCGTTCAGATCTGGACATTCCAGGCCAGATCGCCAAGTTTATGTCTCTTTATCTGCTGTTTGCGATCGGCTTTAAAGGGGGCGTGGCGCTCGCCCAATCCGATTTGGACAGCACGGTCTGGCTGTCGCTTGGCGCAGCAGTGCTGTTGTCGGCCGTAGTACCTGTCTATAGTTTTTTGATCCTGCGAAGACGCTTATCGGTAGCCGACGCCGCAGCCACCGCAGCCACTTACGGCTCAGTTAGCGCAGTCACCTTTATTACGGCCACCAGCTATTTAACCCAGCAGGGCGTACCCTGGAATGGATACATGGTCGCGGCTATGGCGTTGATGGAGTCTCCAGCAATCATCCTCGGTCTTCTCCTTTACAGCCGTTATCGCACCTCTGACGATCAGACCGATAAATCGGTTAGCTGGGGAGAGTTATTGAGAGAGGCATGCCTCAATGGCTCAGTATTCCTGATTATGGGCAGCATGATTATTGGTTGGGTCACTGGACCCGCGGGCATGGAACAACTGCATCCTGTGGTTAGCGAGCTATTTCTTGGCATTCTGTGTCTGTTCCTACTCGATATGGGCATTGTCGCAGCGCGGCGCTTGCGTGACCTGGGACGCGGCGGCGACAGGCACTCAGGTGCTGCACCGCTGGCCTATATGATCGCCATGGCGCTAATATTTCCTGTAATAAATGCCGCCTTAGGCCTACTAACCGGCACGATACTGGAATTGGGTGTGGGCGACATGGTGCTACTGACAGTTCTCTCCGCCAGTGCTTCCTACATTGCGGTACCGGCGGCTATGCGCCTGGCTTTACCGGAAGCAAATCCCAGCATCTACTTGCCCATGTCGCTGGCGATAACTTTCCCATTCAATTTACTTATCGGGATCCCTGTCTACCACTATCTGGCAGACTACCTGGTATCCATCTGAGCTAATTATCCATTGAGGCTGTTATGAAACCCTGCAAGCGTCTTGAAATTGTGATTGAAGAGCCAATGGTTCCGAGGCTGGTGGAGGTACTACGGAAGATTGGCGTCCCCGGCTACACCGCTATCCCTAACACCGGTGGCGCGGGAGATAGGGGCGTAAGGCGAGGGGATGAGTTAGCCGGCGATTCAAGCAATACTTTATTGATCATTGCCTGCGACGACGACGCTCTGGTGGAAAGCATCATAGAGGGCGTTCGCCCCCTACTGCGCCGCTCTGGCGGTATTTGCCTGGTTTCAGATGCACTTTGGTTGCGTCACTAGCGCCTGATACTTACTCGTTAAAGCCGGCCTGCTTGATCAGCCACCGGCAAAGCCGCCAAGCACACCGCTACTACCTAATCCCGACATGATTTTGTTAAGGTCCATAATCTTTTCTCCTGTTTCGAGAACAGATTACGGGTGCATAAAACTTCGTACAATACGATTTTTTATTATTATTAAATCGTAAATAGCGAACTACTAATTACGCTTTATACGTCATTGAAAAGCTGGGCACGCGCACGCTTGATAATCTCCAACACGGCCGGATGCTTCAACCTACGCTCGGGAGAGATAACCACAAAATTCTCGCGAACGTTGTCTACAATACCAAGAGCACGAGCGTTATACATACGCTCTACTTCGGGAGCGATAACCTGTGGCGCTGGGAAAATACCAGCGCCGGCCTCTCCAAACGCCTTCAGCAATGCGCTGTCGCCAATTTCGGCGACGATATTGGGACGCACATTCACCCGTTCAAACCATTCGTCCAGGTCGCGGCGTAATGCCGAGGTATGCAGTGGCAGCAAAAAGGGCGCGCCGTCGAGTGATTGCGGAAAATTCCGTTGATAGCGCTTGGCAATACGCTTGGCGGAGAACAAGCCTATAGGGCTATCTCCCATAGGATGGTTGTAAGCCTTGACACTCATTCCCACCGGAATGGGGCGATCGGACAGCACCACATCCAGGCGGTGAACAGCAAGGTCAGCGAGCAATTGTTCGAGGCCGGCTTCGTGGCAAACTATTTTCACCGGATCCTCAGCCGAAAGTGCCGGCTCCAAAACCCGATAAGCGATCAACTTGGCAATAGAGCTAACGACTCCCACGTTCAGCACCGGCTGAATCAGAGGCTCGCGGTTTCGTACGAAAAGGCTAAGCTCGGCACCGACACTGAAGATATCATCGGCATATCGTTTTACCGTCTTGCCCATTTCGGTAAGGATAAGGCCACGACCTGCTCGCTGAAAAAGCGGCTCTCCCACCACCTCGTCCAGCAGTTTGAGTTGGCCACTGATAGTCTGCGGGGTGAGGTGTAGAACCTCGGCTGCGCGAGCTATGCTGCCCTCATTGGCGACAGCCCAGAAGTAGTGCAGATGGTTGTAGTTAAGGTGGCGCATTGTGAGTTCCCGAATAGAGCTGGAGCGGAACTCCATTATTCGAAAAAACCGAATGGAATGCAACCAATGATCGGTTAATTGCGTAATGTCGAATTGGGCTAAACTTGTACACGACTGTGTGACACCCAAACAGAACGCACCGAACTAGCGGGTATAACAGTCTATCTAGCGTTGATCGCTAACTGACAGCCAATGACACGTCAGGGTGTCAAACCAAAAGCCATCAACACATTGCCAGGTCCGGCAAACCAGGTCGGGTCACGACCGAAAGTGGTGTAGCCGGAATTAATGTAAAGCATACCCCCTGCAACAACGGGGCCACCCGAGTCTATGGTGCCGCCATTGCCGCTCTCTCCGTTAACGCCCTCCACAGAGATCGTGGTGTCGAGTTCACGCAGCAGTGCCCCGTCAGCGCTATCGTATATTCGTACGATTCCGTCCAGGCCTGCGGTATAAATCAAGTTGTCTGCCACGGTGACGGCGGCCGAGAGTATCACCGGTCGCTGCTCGCTTAACGGAGTCATACGCGCCGGCTGGGTAAACCACTGGGTAACACCCGTATCCAGATTGAGTGCATAGAGGCCTGGCTCAGCACCGTCTGGCTGAAAGATAGTTGCCGCGTTCTCGAGATCAGCAATGTCGGCAAGCGTCAGTTCGCGCGATTGGATATCTGAGATCGGTACATAAACATTATTTTCATCCGTGGCCACCCCCCAGTGCACACCGCCCAGGTTGCCGCCAGATCCCAGATTACGCTGCCACAAAATTGCCCCGCTATCCGGGTCCAGCGCATAAATGGCTCCGGATTTTTGCGCCGCGAGCAAAATGTCGACCTTCCCCTCGCGTACGACCAATACTGGCGCTGCTCCAAAATCCAGGTCCGGTCCCGGCTCAGGCGGGCAGTTGCCATTAAAGGGCGCGGGCAGCAGGCAGGAAATATTCCAGACATCATTCTCGGTGCCCTGCAGTTTCCAGCGCTCTTCACCGGTGCTCAGGTCTATCGCGATGATGGCGTCGGAGGTATCTGTGGCCGGTTGCGAGTAGTTTTCGCCGGTGCCTATGTAGACCAGATTGCGTACTGTATCAACAGTAGGCACAGCCCAGACCGGTGCACCCGAAGGGCCTATCTTGCCGGTCGCAGGATTAAGTACTGCTTCCTCTTTAATGGTTCGATATCGCCAGTTCTCTTCTCCGGTGGCCGCGTCCAATGACACCAGGCCACCGCGAAAGCTACAGCAGAGATAACCCGGGTTAGCTGCGGTGCGAACTTCGAGTGAGGAAATGGGCACCAGTAATTGCTGCTCTATTAGTTGTGGTGAGCCAGTAATAATAGCGTCGGGATGACTATCAACTTGCTGCTGCCACACCGGAGTACCGCTTTCGGCATCAATCGCATAAACATTGGCCAGCGTATCTCCAAAATACAGCAGGCGGCCGTCGCTAGCGGGGTCATCACCCAGTACCGCAGCCGTTCTAACCTGATCCTCAGCCTGGAAACTCCAGATATCGCAGCCAGTACTGCGCCCCAACGCACGTACCGTACCGGCTGGACTGCCCAAAATAACAGCTTCAGTCGTAACCACAGGATGCCCTCTACGCTCCTCATCACCGACAAAGACAAAGCTCCACTGCAATTCCAGTTGGCCCACTGTCGATGCATTCAGCATCGCCTTCGATGCCTCTTGATGGCGCGTGCTACTTGAGTTCAAGGTCCAACCATTAGCCAAAATGGTGCTCTGCGAAGTCAGCAAGCGGCTGTCGCAGGCATCGAGTTCAGCTTGCACGTCAATACCTGGATCAGAGACCTCGGCATCACGGTTGGAACTTTCGCTACAGCCAGCAAGGAAGGAAATACAGAGAAGTATTTTCAGAGCGTTAGAAATATTAACCACCAATGGCTGTAAGGTTGATTGACGTTTTTAGGTTTTTTTGCCGAGTTATGGAAGATGGCGAATTAGCTCACTAATTACTAGCCAAAGCTTGAAAGTTGAAGCCTGCTTGGTCTCGCTGGCTGGAGCAGTGTGCGGAAATAGCACTTGGAGGATTAGACAATGATCTTTTTATATCTCTACCCATGTCCACCTGGTAGAAGATGTGCGGCCTTACTTGAACCCCATACGCTCAAGTAAGCCGTCGAGGTAGTCGGCACTGACTTCCTCTACTTGGGCGATTTCTTCCAACTCTGCGTTGAGTGCCTGGGCGTTATTGGAATCCATCATTGCACGCCAGGCCGCGGCTCCCTGCCGTTCGGCGTTCGCCTGTATCGCCATCTGCTCAATCGGTGTGTACTTGGCAAATACTTCATAATAAGTATCCCTGGCCGGGATAATCGCCTTGCTGATTGCATCTTGCTGGTCTTTTCTGGGAGCTGGGTATATCACCTCAGCCCTGCGAGCAATTTCGTCTTCCCGAGCAGCGCACTGGAGTAGCCCTTCACTATGCTCGGGAACTTCGTCTGCCCACATACGGTAGCGCTCAGCAGCGGTTCGCTCCAGGCTGGCGAGAAATGCCGGGATCGCATCTTGTGGGACGGAACCAATGTAAGGCGCCAAAAGCGCGCCGAAGTCGGGTATAGCTACTGTGGTGGACATGGGAAAATTCCTGCATCGGGATTATCGCTAGTATAAACCATAGGCGCCAGGAATCCGATTCGCGTCCAGCGCTTGCACGTTTACCGGACCGTGAACGGCCGTCAGTCAGTGCCAACCTCGGTGCCAGGTAATGACGATGCTGCTATTTCCACCATCACCTCATTGCGCCTCAAAAATGGCAATGTCCATGGCGGGTTGTATTGGTTGAGCATGGGGTCGCTGACAGTCGTGATGCTCTCGTCATTCAAAATGGCTTCCAGTTCCACCCACTTTTTCTCAGCTTTAGCATCGTTTGCTCTGCCACTAAACACCATCACCGCCATAGTACGTTCCGGTACGGGTCGCAGGGTCACGTTTTCGTCTTTCGGATCCGGGAGATCATCCATTGAATATTCACTGGGCATGGTAAATGCCATTTCCCCATTGGCACTGCCCATAGTTTCCTGAACCGGTGCCGTCATAGCGATGGACTGATCGCTTTCATTGCCTCCAAAAATATACCCTGCAAGGCGTCGGAATCCGCCGCCGCTGCGGTCCGGCGTTGCCGTCACGGCCTGAATGGTAGGTGCATACTGGCGAATTTCGACAGTACCCACTTTCGTCAGCAATTCAAATTTGGGCTCCTCGGTGCTATTAGCCACAGGGGCGAGAACCAAGAGTAGTGATAAGAATAGCCACCGGTTCAGCGGTGTTGAGTAAGTCATGTGCATGTGCATCTCTCCGTAACATAACCCTATTTACGCGGAGCTGCGTGTGGCAGATCACTGACTACCATTTGCGGGTGCTAATGGACTCAAGTGTGGAATCCAGCAGTTTGCGTCGCTGACTGTAAATGCTCTCCCGCCTGAGCAAAATCATACATGTCCAGGGCATCCCTTACCGAGGCTAGCTCGCCGGCCTCGGCAGTATCCTCTGGAATACCGGCAAGAAGTCTTTCTACCAGCTCCAGAGCCTCGGGATTAAAGTCTGCAATCGCTGTCGCAAGCTGGGAGAAAATTGTCCTGCGCTGGGCTTCATCCAGCTCCGTGGCAGCCTCGTCGCTTGTTTCCAGCAATGCCAGTTCGGCCTGAGATTCAAGCGCCTGAGCCAAGGCAGTGACCAGGGTAGGCAAGGCATAGGCGGGTACGGATTGATTTGACTTGATAGGCAACTCGATCGCCTCAGCGGCCGCGCCCAGGTCATTCAAACCGAGATTATTGGCGATGCCTCTTAGCTTATGCGCCAATTGACGTGCGTCATCAAGGTCATCGCGCTCGATCATCCGCCCAATGCGCTGATCTGCATCGGCATAGTCGCGGCACAAGTCTTTTAGAAGACTGAGATACAGCGCCGTATTACCCCCGACTCTGGTCAAGCCCTCACCGATATTGATGCCCGGTAGCGCTTCAGGAAGAGGCTCCTGAAGATTATCTGCCTTGTCGGCTGCTAGCAGCTGGTCCTCATAGCTTCGCTCTCCCGGCTCTATCCACTGCAACAGAGCGCGGTAAAGCTCATCTGGATCGATAGGCTTTGGAATATATGCGTTCATCCCTGCCTCCGCACCCCGCGCCCTATCCTGCGGCATTGCATTGGCTGTCATCGCTAGTACAGGTAGATTTTTGAAATGCGGCTTGGAGCGAATATGCCCGGTTGCTGTATACCCATCCATGACAGGCATTTGCACATCCATCAACACGCAATCGTAGGGCGACGAATTCACTTTTTCTACCGCTTGCCTACCATCCATGGCGGTATCGACATACAAGCTGGCTTGCCGCAATAATTCTCCAGCCACTTGCAGGTTCAACTCAGAGTCATCTACCAGTAAAACGCGAGCTCCACGTATGGGCCCCAAGTCAATCTCACCGGCGTTATGCAATGACTCAGAACCCTTGGTGGCTACCGGTAGAGTCAGTTCAAAACTGAACGTGCTGCCAACCTCAAGCGTACTGTCTACTTTTACCTTCCCGCCCATCAATTCGATCAGTCGCTGCGCTATTGATAAACCCAGACCCGCGCCGCCATGCTCACGGGTCATGGTGTTGTCGCCCTGAGAAAAAGCGGTGAATAACTGATCCCGTTTGTCTTGAGCAATACCCGGGCCGGTATCTGCAACGGCAAACCGCAAAGTCGCGGTTTGCTGGTCCTGCTCGAGTACAGTCAAGCTAAGACCTACCTGGCCTTTTTCGGTAAATTTAACGGCATTACTGATAAAGATACCCAACACCTGCTGTAGTCGCTTACCGTCGCCCTCAAGAAAACTCGGCATCATTGGATCGACTGAAATTTCAAATTCCAGTTCAGCCTGAGCAACAGAGGCTCCCCATAACTCCGCGACAGTCTCAACCAATGGCTTGGGCGCAAACGGCTCTCGAACACACTCCAGCGTTCCGTCCTGCAGTTTGGAAAAGTCCAGAATACTGTCGATAATACCCTGCAGGCCCTCAGCTGATTGCTCTACCTTACCGAAGTAGTCTCGTTGCTGCTCGGTAAGCTCAGTCTTCAAACCGAGATGAGTAAGCCCGAGAATGGCGTTCATTGGCGTACGCATTTCATGGCTCATATTCGCCAGAAAGTTACCCCGGGTCTCAACGGCAACGGCCAGTTCTCGGTTCGAGTCGGTGAGTTCTGCGGTACGAAGCTCTACCGATTTCTCCAGGTTATTAAGAATCTCGGTGTAGCGCTCCGCCATCATCAGCGCTATAGAAAACAGCAACAACCCGAACACTATATAAAGGCTATTACCCGAACCAATCAGTGCCGTTTCCAGAAAAACATCATTAATTGTCGCACCTGCCAGGAACAGAAGCATGGCGACAACGACGCGAGCGGAGCGACTGCCCTTATAGGATCGCCAGGCCATGATGGATGCCATAGACAGCGCCCAAATGGGAGCCAAATACTGGAAGGGAAGCAACGTCGCCCGCCGCATCCCTTCGTCAGGTATCAGCACAATGACCAGTGCAAGCAATATGAATATGCCGTTGAACACTTTGATAAACAGATTGCTGGCCGTTCGGGTCACTGCCAACAACGTTTGCCCAAACAACAAGGGGCTCAGGTATAGCGCCAAATACTCTATTGTCTTGTGCAGGCCAAACGGGATATCGAGAAAAAATTTGCTCTGGCTTGTTTCAAAGGTATAAATCGCCATCGCAGTGCTGAATAGTCCGAACCAGAAAAATTCCTTGAGTAGTGGATTACCTCGGGCAATCAGCAGGTGATAAAGTCCCACCACCAAATAGATAGCCGCCAGAAAGGCATTCGGCAGTAGTGCCTTTTGCAGCATACGCTCGCGCAATTCACCCACGTTCCCCAACAGAATTTCGCCGTCGCTAAGGCCGGTCTCCCCTCTCCCGATGTCAGGGTTTCGCCATATGCGCAAGGCAAGTACCAGCAATCCATCTTCACTAACCGCCGAGGCCGGAATGGCAAATGTTTGCCGCTTGTCATAAAGCGATACAGGCTCAGGCGGCAGACTGCCAACAGCACCTATCTGCACACCCCCAGCATAAATTTCATAGGCACTGCTTACATTACCCATCGTGACCGCCAGGGCACCGAGAGTTTGCGATACCGTCGGCTGGGACAGATCAAGCTGCAGAGTGTGTCGGTACCAGAACATCCCCGAGTAATCAGTGTGGTCCGCTGGCGCATAGGCTGGCACCGCAGTTTCTGCCCACCCGGAGTCATCCATGTCGGGAGCAGCCCATGCGGGGTTGTCGCCTATTTGGAATTTCCACTGCCCTGCAATTGATACGGGTTGGCCCAGGTCGCCGATTGGCACTGCCGCATATACCGAAGTGCTGAGCTGCAATAAAAGCAGACCTAGAAGCAAACGAAGGTAAGTGAATTGCATAATCAGGCCTGAAGCGCCTTGCCTATTCTTGCAAGCAGGGGCTCTGCATCAGCAAAATTAAAATTGTCCAGCAACGTACGCGCCTCTGACAGTTGAGTTGCCAGTTCACTACCAGTCTCCTGCGCGGCGATTAACTGATCGATCAGCTCGGTTGCGCCCGGATCAAAAGCGGCCACAGCAGCCTGAAGGTCAACAAAAACTGTGGCGATATCGATACCATCGCCGCTGCCGTTGGCGCCGCCGGGCTGCCGCTGCGCCATCAGTACTGCATGTGAATCGGCGACTACCGCCAATGCGCTGGCAAGTGCTCCAATTTGCTCCCCGGTCACCGTGTCACCGGCAAGCGCTGCTTTCTCTATTGCCTCGGCGCATGTACCGATATCGATTGCCCCGAGATTATTGGAGATACCGCGAATTTTGTGGGCGGCTCCGCTTAGCTCATCGGTATGGCCAGCATTAATAAGGGCCTGCATTGAATCCGCCTCGCCAGAGTATTCGGACAACAGATCACTCAGCAGCTGCACAAATAGCTTCTCATTATTAGCCAGCCTGGCCAGGCCTTGCTTAATATCCAAACCCGGCAGTGCATCAGGCAGTGGCGCCTGCTGTGGCTCAGTGTCGCCTTGTTGAATGTCTGCATCCGCCTTCGGCAAATTCGCGGTGTAGTCTGCAGCCGGAATAGCCGTCGCCAGGGCCTGGTAAAGATCGGCCGGGTCGACCGGTTTGGCGATATGGCCATTCATGCCAGCCTCGCGAGTGCGTGTCCGATCTTCTGCCATCACATTTGCGGTCATCGCCAGAATCGGCAAGTCATCGTAAAGATAATCTTCGCGCAAAATACCTGTCGCGGTGTAGCCATCCATACGTGGCATCTGGATGTCCATCAGTACGCAGTCGTAGTCGTTTGCCCTGACCTTGGCGACGGCCTCTTCACCATCACAGGCGGTATCCAGAAACAGAGGCACTTTTTCAAGGAGTTCACAGGCTATCTGCAAATTGATGGGTGAGTCGTCCACCACGAGCACGCGGGCCCCGCGAATTGCCACCAGATCTTCTGGTCCTATCCTGCTGCCCAGTTTACGAGCTCGCCGCACTACCTGCTTGCCATAAGCGATCATGATCGTATCCAGCAAAGCCGAAGGTTTGACCGGTTTGGCGAGAAACGCGTCCACCATAGACTGGTGCTCATTGCTGGGCATATTCCAGGACGACAGCAGTACGATTTTCGGAGGTGATGCAGTCTCGCGTACGGCCAGAGCTACATCGAGCCCGGTCATTCCTGGCATCATCCAGTCCAGTAAAATCAAATCAAAGCTGTGTTCAGGTCGCATTATTTCCAACGCCTGCTCGCCACTTTCAGCGAGGGTGACGGTATAGCCGAAAGACAGTAAATACTCCTGCAGAATATCTCTGGAAGACTCGTTGTCGTCGACCACCAAAACATTGAGTCCCTGCGGCGCCTCTTCGCGACTAGGCTGTTCTTCCTCCACCCCTTCAACGGCTTCAAACGACAGGGTAAAGTGGAAGCTACTGCCCTCCCCCGGGTGGCTGGTAACCTCAATCTGGCCACCCATCATTTCTGTCAGTTGCTGGGATATCGCCAGACCCAGTCCGGTACCGCCGTACTGCCTGCTGATAGTACTGTCGGCTTGTGAGAAAGACTGGAACAACCTGCCCTGTTGTTCTTCACTCATACCAATACCGCTGTCACGCACATCAAAGTGCACGGTAACCCGATTATCGACACGCGCTGTCTGGCGCACTTCGACCACAATCTGCCCCTCTTCAGTAAACTTTATGGCGTTACCGGCAAGATTGATGAGGATCTGCCCCAGTCGGGTCGGGTCACCGCTGAGCGTGTCGGGTAAATTCGGGTCACGCTGAAACACCAATTCCAGGTGCTTGTCCTGACAGCGCACCATAGAAATGGTGGCCAGGTTATCCAGCACGTTATTCAGCGAAAAGGGAATATCTTCAAATTCGAATTTGCCCGCTTCCAACTTCGAAAAATCGAGGATGTCGTCGATGATGGTGCGCAGGGCGTTCGCCGCGCCGTCCACCTTGGTCAGGTAATCTTCCTGTTTTTTGTCCAGCTCGGTCTCCAGGCACAGGCCTGTCAGTCCGATGATGGCGTTCATGGGGGTGCGAATTTCGTGGCTCATATTGGCCAGGAAGGTGCCCTTGGTTTCGTTAGCCGACTCCGCCTCTTCGCGGGAGTCCTGCGCCGCCTTGAACAATTGTGCGTTGCGGATAGCCGTGCCCATCTGTGTTACGTAGCGCTCAATAGACTCAATATCACGATCACTGAGTGTGAACGCTGTTTCACCAGCGGCGAAACAGATACAACCAATGGCTCGATTCTCGATCTTCAGGGGACAGAGCAAAATGGAGGCAAAGGGATTCTGCTCCATAATCAGGCGGTCATTGGACCCAGCCTGGGCAAGACCCTCCGGTGTTATTCTGCCCATGAAAATAGACTCGCCGCCCATCACGGCAGCCGCTGCCGCACTGTCGTCGACATCAAGAGGCAAGCCCTGCTGCATAAAGCTCTCGTCCAGCGCCCGCGCAAAAGGTCTGCCGGCCTGTAGCTCCATCTTTAAACGGTTGTCTTTCGGGTCAATCAGGAATACGCCCATCTGATCGAACACGAACATTTTTTGCAGCCCGTGGTAAATGGTATCCATCACCTTGTTAACATCGAGGGTGGAATTGACGATGGTGGTAATATCGTTGATATCGGAGATTTCCTGAAATGCCTGCTCCAATTCCCCTGTTCTCTCTTCAACCTTAATCTCGAGTGATCTTTCAGAATCCTGAAGCGCGGTGATGGCTTGCCGCATACCTGCTGCTGCTGCCTTCAGCTTGCCGCCGGACTGCCAGAGCGACAGCATCACTAACATGGAAAGCAGGATGACGGAAAAAGACTCGACGTCAGCGATAATATGGTCTGGCACCGCCGATGCATAAAAGGTAACCGTCAGGCGGGTGACGCTGCCCACCAGTAACAGCAGAATCGATACAATAATCAGTTTACGGAACATGGACTGAGATACGAACGGCAGCACCATCAAGATGGGCATCGTCGCTGTAACGATAAGGACGCCGTAGAGCCTGTCGCCAACAATAATCATGCCGAAGGAAATGACGTACCAGACGCTGGCTACCAGTGCCACCGAACGATCGAGGTTGTCCTTTTTGACCTGCAAATGCGCCATCACGGAGAGCGGGACCAGGGCACATAGGATCAAAATACCCAACCCTCTGGCCACGGGGCTCTCGAAAAGTAGGCCGAGAATGGCAGACATCAGGCCAACCGTAACGAAAAGAAAGCAAGTAACGAGGGTAATCGTGGAGAACTGCTGGGACTCCACACTGATGTTCTGGGTCGGTTCTTTCACGCTTTAGGCCTTCCTTTTTTATCGTCGTATTATTTTTTAAACCGATAGGCACACTGAGAGCATTAACGTCATTGCCAGCCGCGCAGCAACTAAGTTAGTGTACACGCATGAATGCTGCAACTGAAAACAAGAGCCGAGTCCTCATCGTCGACGACGAACCGGGCAATATTAAAATTCTGTCTAATGTGCTGGCTGGAGACTATGCTCTCAGCGTTGCAACCAGCGGCGCTCAGGCATTAAAGGTCGCTCAGGTTCAGTTGCCCGATATCGTTTTGCTGGACATGGTGATGCCGGAAATGGACGGCATTCAGGTCTGTCAGGCTCTCAAGGCCCATAAAGACACTAAGGATATCCCGGTGATCTTCGTTACCAGTATGAGCGATACCGCCAATGAGGAGCGCGGACTGGATGCGGGCGCAGTGGACTACATTATTAAACCAATCAGCCCGCCCATTGTGAAAGCCAGGGTCAAAATTCATATCCAGAATTACCTGAGCAAGCGTTTTTTAGAAAAGCTGCTATCCAATCAGGACGCGACACTGGACGATGCGAAGAAAGAAGCGGAATCACTGTTGGTGTTCGTTTAGCCAGACTTGCCCATGACGCCATCAATATATTGGACAAAAGTTGAGCGGTAGCCCGTTTTGGTTTTGGCCCAGAATTGCTGGATCCTGGGCACTGACATAGCCGCGCTGGTACGGCGTTCCCAGGCCTGAAAATATTCCGGATCGAGCTTCTCCTTTTGATACTGCACAAAGACCAACTCGTTCAGCTCAAACAGCGCGGACAGATAGCCTTCAAACTTCAAAGACTCGAGTTGGGTCAATGAATCCCCCATAGCCGCTTTAAGACGAATCTCTGCCAAATCGCCATGGTAGGACTCCGCCCTGAATTTAATGGCCAGTTCCATCACTGAGTGAATACTGGCGTCGCGGGTCTCCGACGCACTGCTACGCATTTGCACGGCGAGGTAAATGAGAGAGATGAAGACACCTACTGAGCCGGCGATCTCACCCATAGCCCCGATTGCGTCCCAATTGATTTCACCCATAGTTATTATTCTCCTATCCGTCTGTACATCGGATACATCCGATATCACCGCCTGCGGAAGTATAGGATTAAAAGGGGTGAAACTACACCCGATAAAATCAGCGAGCTCGCTGCCGATATTTCCCATTCTATCAATGATCGCCTATATTGATTATTGAAATGGTAGTGGCGGCTTTCCATGCTTGCGCTATTCCCTAACTGCCTGGAGATTCGTTCATTGAAGAGTATTGCCGCACTAGTACTTTTGCCAATAATCCTGACCGCCTGCAGCACGATGAATATCAACATCCCTGCAATCGGCGCGGCGACCGATGGAGCACGCCTACCTGGAAAGGTTATTTGGCATGAACTGCTTACTGATACGCCAGCCGAAACCCAGGTTTTCTATTCTGAGCTCTTTGGCTGGGAATTCGAGAACCTGAGGGATGAGAAAATTAATTATCTATTGATCCGCAATCAGGGAACACTGATTGGCGGCATGATTGACCAGACTCGTTTGCCGACAACCGCAGACATATCCCAATGGGTACAACTGCTAGCAGTATCGGATATCACAGCAGCGGCAGACCTCGTAAAGAGCCAGGGCGGCACCATATTCACGCAACCTACCTCACTGGGTGACAGAGGCTTGATCTCGGTGGTGGCCGATCCTCAAGGTGGGCTATTTGCGCTACTGGAAACACCCGACGGGGACCCAGAGGACACAGAAGGCATACCCATGACTGGCGGGTTTTTGTGGGACGAACTATGGACGAAAGATATAGACGCCGCTGCTGACTTTTATAGCAAGCTCGCCCCCTATCAGGTGGAGACGAAGAATCTGGGTGATGCCGATAACAGTGTGAGCTACCGGGTTTTATCCAGCCAGACTCAGCGCCGCGCAGGTATTCGGGAAAATCCTATAGACGGGTTACCCACCATTTGGGTCAACTATCTTCGTATTAGCGATGAACATGAGCTGAACTCAATTCTATCCAAAGTCGAATCCCTGGGTGGAGAAATACTGGTGCCTGCAACCGAAAGACCGGGCGGAGAAAAGATCGCCATTATCGCCGGCCCCTCTGGGGCAGGCATCGCCTTACAAACCTGGGCAGATGATCGAACGGCAATTGACGTAGAGGTAAAATAGAAATGAACCTGACTTTAAAAACTTTATTCCAGCTGTGCCTTTTTGCCACCCTCACAATGCTATCGGGTTGCGATGATCCACAGGTTTACGGCAGTGTCGGAGTATCGAGTGGTTACAGCTCCTACGGCCATCATCGGGGCGGATACAATTCGGGGATGCGAACCAGCGTATCCGTAGGGGGAAGAATCCGCTAAGAGAATAAGCAACCGGTGTAGGTTTTACAAACGCCCTTTAGAAACTTTGAAACGCAAAATTTTGTCTGAGTTTGACTGACTACGGAGTAGAGCATGTGTGATGAATTCACTGAAAAAGACAACGACAACTATTTCCGCAAGCGTGGGATAAGCCGGCGAGACCTGAACAAGCTTGGTATAGCAACCGCTCTGGCGATGCTATTGCCACCTGTAGCCAATGCGCTGGACATTGTCGAAGAAGATGTCCTGGTTGAAACGCCTGATGGTATGGCGGATTGTTACTTCGTCCGCCCTGCAACTGGAGCCCACGCTGCCGTCATTGTCTGGCCAGATATTATGGGCATTCGCACCTCATTTCGGATGATGGGTAAACGGCTGGCTCAATCGGGTTATTCAGTGCTAGTTGTAAACCCTTACTACCGCTCGGTGAAAGGCGCGGTTATTGAAGACGGCGAATCCTTCAGCACTCCCGAGGTACGCGAACGCCTTATGCCTTATGCCAGGTCTTTATCACCAGAGACCTGTGTGACCGATGGCAGCGCGTTCGTGACCTATCTCGATAAGCAACCTTCAGTTGATACAGCCAGGAAAGTAGGTACCACGGGTTACTGCATGACCGGTTCTTACACCATGCGCCTGGCGGCAGCGCTGCCCGAGCGCATAGGCGCCGGCGCGTCATTCCACGGCGGCGGTCTGGCTAACGATTCTGAGAACAGCCCGCACCTACTTGCACCGCAAATGAAGGCTGGATTCCTGATAGCCATTGCGGCCAACGACGACGAAAAAGACCCTGAAGCCAAGGTGTTATTACGTAAAGCATTCGACACGGCAGATGTTAAGGCAGAGATCGAAGTTTACCAAGACACCCTTCACGGCTGGTGCCCGCCCGATTCAGTGGTGTACAACGCGGACCAGGCAGAGCGAGCGTGGGGCCGACTACTGGCCCTGTTCGACCGCGAACTGGCCTAGAGGCGGGCTCTATGAACTGTCTTCGCTAGCCCAAAAGACAATAGGAAAAAGTTGTGTAATCTGTGATATCCATGGCGACAGGATCAACATACCCTTTCCCACATTAACAATGAGGAATTGACCAATGAGCAATAATCGACCATTTGGCAATGGAATATGCGCGATGATGGTATTGGCACTGGTGACCGCTCCAGCTGCTGCCAATGAAGAAGAGTGGGAATTTTCGGTAGCTCCACTGTTCTTGTGGGCCAAGAATATTGAAGGCTCAAGCGCTATAGGCGGCAAAGAAGCCCCACTGGACCTCGACTTCCAGGACGATATTTTAGACAACCTGGACTCGGCTTTTACTGTCCACTTCGAGGCAAAAAAAGGTGTCCTGACGCTCTACGCCGAATACAACTACGCGGTGTTGGACCCAACAACCTCGAACACAATTGGGCCTGCCCAGATCGAAGCCGCTGTCGAATTCACCGATATCATGTGGGAAGCCGGGGCTACCTGGACCTTTGCTCAATCTAGAGATTCCAGCTGGGAACTACTGGGTGGCATAAGGTATATGGACCAGGATATAGACGTGAAAATATCCCGCGAAGGCGGCCCTGGCATTATACCGCTGCCAGACAGAATTGGCGGTGGTGACGATTGGTGGCAGGGTGTCGCAGGCTTGCGCTACACCGCCACTATTACCGACACTTGGAGCTTAAAGGTGCGGGGCGACCTCGGCTACGGTGACAGCGACAACAAATCACTGCACGGTATCGCCTTTTTCGATAATCGCTTCCGTGATTGGGGATCTTTTTTCTTCGGCTATCGCTACCTGGATACCGATTATGACAATGGCCGCAGCGGCGACAGTGGCTATGCATTCGATGGTAATCAACAGGGGCCCGTTATAGGGCTGAACTTTCACTTCTGATAATTGATATTGTGCGGCGGTTCCTCACCCGCCATGCACTAGAAGAGTCAAGCCCAGCTATTCCTGCATACCGTGGTACAGCAATCGGATCAGCAGTCTCACGCCGTCGTTGTCTTTTAACTCCGGATAGCGTGGCCCCTCGCGCTTACCGATGTCGCGAATGTCAGCCATAAGTTCTGGATGGAACTGGCAGGTAAAGGAGCGCCTGATGGTATGGGTCTCCCAGTCCTTGTAGTAGATGCAGGTTGTTGACGCCTCCGTCCAATTGCTGTCATCAACCTGAGTCTGGCAGAGAATTTCGATCGCGTACGGCAGGTTAAGTAACCAGGACAGCGGACTGACCGCAATCTGGTAGCGCAACGGAACAATCGTATCGTGCAGTAACTTGTAAGCCCAGTTGGCAAACAGGGCGGCCTCTTCATTCACCTCATCACCGTGGAACATTTCGATACTCAGTTCCCGCTCCATCTTGAGCATGGTATCGATAACGCCGTCCAACTCATCAGCCACCAGCGCGTGTGCATCATGCAGCTCGCCCGGGATATGATTACCGGATTCGCGCCGCTTATAGGGCAATAGCCGACGGGTACCTACTTCAAACTGTTCGTTAGGCGCCACGGCGAAACGCGAGTCATGCCAACCCTCGGCGATGATATCTCCATCCTTGATCACCGGCAGACTTTCACCGACTTCCGCGATTTTTAGACAAACACGCTGCAAGGAAGCCAATCCCAGCCCTTGCGGGTCTATAGGCAACTGCGCCAGGTTACCAATTTCGCGCACCGCCCGCTTGATCAGGCGGATGTGAGAGGCCGCGGCCAACTGGTGGCCCAGGCAAATGAATATGGCCGGGCCACTGCCAGTAGATCGGCGCATCAACAACTCATCGGTCAAAGCCAAAATATCGTCCAGACTCGCACTGGACCCGTCAAAACTGGCGGCTTCGTACACAGAGGGATTACCGCCCTGTACTACTGTAGCGATACCGGCACTTAACACATTGGCAAGCCGCTTTGGATTGGCGATGCCACTGTGCCAGACCGGGTAAAGTATGGTGTCGGCATCGGCAACCTGCTGCAGGATATAGGCGATGTTTTTGGAAGCACGTACGGCCTCGCCCTGTAGGTTGATACCTACGTTTTGCCAGGGTTCTATGACCGATACGCTATTGAGAAAAATTTCCGGCAGGCCCATCAACAGATCCAGCTCACAGCGGGAAGCTATGACCTTCTCCAGTGGCGGTGCCACGCCCCACTCGAACAGATGATGGTCGACCAGTACGTCACGACCCGGGAAGGGCGTGGGTGAACTGCGATCATTGAGAAAATATCCCAACAGAGCATGCACCGATTGCGGGCTGCTATCGTGCTGCCCGAGAATCCCCGGGCGCAGGCGCCAGCCGATGTTCTCCAACGTGGGCGGGGATTTTTTTGCACGCCCAGAAACTGGGCTTAGGGTCATGCCACAATTTCCAGAGAGCTTGCCGCCGCGGGGTTCAAATACCGCGCCTTAAGCTACAAACATTTCAGGGGACCTGGACTGATCGCGGCCAATCGAACTTTGATCAACAACACCTCTTTCCGAAGACCAGAACGCGCCGCTCACTGCATCGAGACCTTTTTGCCTGGCCCGCAGCGCCATTTGCCTTGCCATCTCTTCCCCATACGTATTGACACCAAAGATAACTTTGATAGCGTGACCTCGCTCGTTCGGCCAACTCGCCTCCCAATACCAATTTTCTTTGATACTTCCATCACTGCGTTGATAGCGCTTCGCATAGGTGCACACACCCGTCACCCCGGACTTGTTATTGGATCGACGCACCTTGCAAACATCCTTACGGCTAATGGGTGGGTGCTCCGCAATAAAGGCATCACGATATTGCTCTGCTTTAGCTAAAGCCTGGCAGTGACTGCCAAACCGCCGGTCAGTGAAATTCTTCACATACCTGCGCCCATGTCTGGTCAAGCTGACCCGCCACGCATGCGTATGATTGGCATCGTCGTCTATTCGCGAGATACCGTAACTGTCAATTGGCTTGCTGATAACTTCTTTCATATACCGCCCCATCTATATCTATATCCTAACGTCCATGTCAGCGCTTCAACGACCGAACTGCTGCTGCCTCATGTGGAGACAATCAAGATTCGTGCCAGTTGCAGTAAGCGCTGTATTTGCTGCACACCCGCAGTACAACGCCGCGCCACCGCGTCCACGGCGGCACCAAAACGGGGTATGAGTGCACTAGATCTGATCATAACCACCGAAATGACCAGCCATACAGGCTGGCACAACGCGTGTAGAAGGTTGCCGAGCAACTCAACGAGAGACCACTGCATTGGTCGTCATGCGCTCCTCAAGCGCACGCATATTGCGTTGAGAGACATCTGCATAACGCCCGCCTTTTCGTTCAGCGGTTGCCAAATACTGTTGAGCTTCCTGTAAATCTCCATTCAAAGCGTGGTGCACGCCGAAGTTGTTCAAGGCCAGTACCTGTTTATCTCTGGAGTTCAGACCACCGCCGTATGAATCGAGAGGGGTACTATTGTGACGGCGACTGGAATTTTTCGCTGACTGACAGTATCGCTCAGCGGCTGAAAATTCGCCCTGCATGGTCAAGGCCACACACAAATTGGTGCCCTTGGCATACCTCGAATCGAGTGTCACTCTGCCGCTTAGAGCGTCTATAGCAGCACCATAATCACCGGCCACAATCTCCTTCCCGCCTGTACTGTATTCGATGACTTGCATCTCGAACTTCCCCTTCATGATTTGTTCACTGTCCGCGGAGCTGCCGACTACAGGCCCCAACACTCCAGCAATACAAAATCCAACCCTGGTCACTAGTCCCCTACTTCCTAAAATCTTGCTCATGCCCCTGCCCCTGATAGTCAAATAAATTGTTGTAACCGCCGCACTCAATGTCCGGCAGAAAGTCCAATTTACTGATCAAGTGATGCCTGAACAAACGCGTATAACTTGAGGCTCACATGAGATTATTTCATCCGGTATGACCGAACTCCTGTAATATCCAAGCGCGGAATGACTGCACTTCCGAACGTACGGCATCTTTGTCCCTGACCACCATGAAGTAGCGATCGGCAGTATCCAGTTCGTGATCGGATAACCTGACAAGACTGCCGCTCTGAAACCAACTTTCACTCAGCGGCAGCGGTACCAGGGCGACACCGAGGCCCTGCTCAGCAGCGCGAGCGACTGATATCATAGTTTCCATGCGTATCGCTCCAGAATGTTCGCCCAGCTCTACCCCCGCTTTGCGTGCCCAATCGCGCCATGCATTGGGGCGCTTTGAGTGAATGATTAACGGTAAATTTTCCAGAGATTGACCTTCGTCCCAGCGCAATCTATCTCGCATTGATGGCGAACAGGCAGGCACCAGCCGCAGCCTAAACAACTGGTCCGCCTGCAGGTTCTCTGGCGGTTTCCGAAACAATCGAATGGAGATATCGGCCTGTGCTGGATGTTTTTCGGACGACTGGTCCTCGGTATCAATGTTGATCGCGATATCGGGATGCTCCTCGACAAAACTCGCCAACTTGGGGACCAGCAACTCCGTCGCAAAGAACGGTTGTAAAGTAACTCGCAGCGGGCGCTGCCCAAAACGAGTTTGAAAATTGCTCGCCACCTTATCCAGCTTCTCGATTAGCGGCGCAGCCTCAGAAAAAAGCGAATCACCGGCCTCTGTCAAACTGACACCACGGGAACCGCGATCAAACAGCTTTACGTCCAACTCATCTTCCAGGCCCTTGATCTGATGGCTAATCGCAGAGGGCGTCAGGAACAGGTCTTCGGCGGCAAGGATAAAACTACTGCGCTGTGCCACAATGCAAAATGTCCGAACACCCCTAAGGGATATTCGGCTTTTCTCTCGTTTCATGTTGTCTAACTCGGGGAAAATACGATGTGGCCTGCGCAGTCTTAGTGTTGCCACGTTTTTCTAAAATGGGGCCCCACTGCGCAGGGAATGACCGATGGAGTCACCGAGGTCTCATGGTTACTGCACGTAGCAGTAGCCATGAGATGGTGTTTTCAGCGTTGCTGGGAGGGTGTGCTATTTCAGGAACAACATCTCCCTGTACTTCGGTAAGGGCCATAATTCGTCAGCAACCTCTTGCTCAAGCGCGTCAGCATGGGATCGAACCGCCAACATTAGCGGACAGATATCCTTGGCACAGAACTGCAGATGATCTTCAACGCTGGCAAATTCCTCCTTCTCCAGAGCTGCGCCAAGCGCTTTAACGGCCGCCATCATCGCCCCAACCTCCGTTGCGATGGACTGCGCGACTGAGCTGTCGGTCTCGATATTCATTGCCGCCATTCTCGAGCTGGACAAGCCGATATCGCTCAAATATTGCGTGGCAACCGGGTAGATCATCGTTTTGGCCATTTCGATCACCAGTTTGGCTTCGACCTCAATCGACAATACGTACTGCTCGGCGTAAACCTCGAAACGACTCTCCAACTCCACCGGAGACAATACCCCGGTACGTTCAAATAGTTTTTTAACCGACTCTTCACGCAGTGCAGGAAGTGCGTCAGCGGTAGTAGGAATGTTCTTCAGGCCGCGCTCCTCCACTGCCATCTTGTGCCATTCCGGCGAATAACCGTCCCCACCGAAGACCACATTACCGTGCAGCTCCATAAGCTCTTGGAGCACAGCAACAACGGCTTCCAGCTGTGTTGCTCCGTTATCGAGTTGCGGCTGTAATTTCTCTGCGATCCAATCCAGGGAGTCTGCCATCATGGTGTTCATAGCAACCAGCGGACCGGACACTGATTGGGACGAGCCCACGGCACGAAATTCAAAGCGATTGCCGGTAAAAGCGAACGGCGATGTTCTATTGCGATCACCAGGATCCCGTTCAAAGGTGAGAATTTGTGATAGACCAAGGTCCATCACGCCACCATTTTCCGATTTGAGAAGTCTTCCCGCCTTGATGTCTTCGAATACTTTTTCGAGTTGATCACCCAGATACACAGAAAGAATCGCAGGTGGCGCTTCATTGGCACCAAGTCGGTGATCGTTGGCCGCCGAGGCAATAACTGCGCGCAGCAAGGGCCCATACAAATGCACACCACGAATTACAGCGCCGCAAAATAATAGAAAATTGAGATTATCGTGCGGAGTGCTACCCGGGTCCAGAAGATTCCCCTGAGTTGAATTACCTACAGACCAGTTAACATGCTTGCCCGAGCCATTCACGCCGGCGAACGGTTTTTCGTGTAGCAACGCTACGAATCCATGCTTTGCCGCGGTGCTTTTCAATACCGTCATCAACAACTGCTGATGGTCAGCGGCCACATTGGCAGCTTCGTAGTAAGGCGCGAGCTCAAACTGGCCAGGCGCCACTTCGTTGTGGTGAGTTTTGGCTGGAATTCCTAGCCGATAGAGTTGATCCTCAAAATCCTGCATGAAAACCTGCACTCGCTCGGGTATCGCGCCAAAGTAGTGGTCATCAAACTCCTGCCCTTTAGCTGGCGGTGCTCCAAACAGTGACCGACCCGTCAATAACAGGTCTGGGCGGCTGCCGGCGAAGTTGGCATCGACCAGGAAATACTCCTGCTCGGCACCACAACTTGAGTTGACGGGTGCAATTTCAGTCTCCCCCATCATGGAAAGAACTTTTTGCGCAGATGTATTCAGCGCGTCATTAGAGCGCAGCAGGGGAATCTTTTTATCGAGTGCTTCCCCGGTCCAGGACATGAACACGCTGGGAATCATCAAGGTCGAACCATTTGGAGTGTGCCTAACAAAAGCGGGGCTGGTCGGATCCCACGCAGTATAGCCGCGCGCAGCGTTAGTCATGCGAATGCTGCCATTGGGGAATGACGACCCGTCGGGCTCACCCTTGATCAGAAGACTACCGGTGAACTCGGTGATGGCGTTACCGTCGGGATTGGTGATAATAAAACCATCATGCTTTTCAGCGGTGATGTTGGTCAGCGGATAAAAGATATGCGAAAAGAATTTGACGCCTTTAGCCAGCGCCCAATGTTTCATTGCTGCAGCGACGACATCGGCAGTCGCCGGATCCAACAGTGCGCCGGTTTGTACTGTTTTCTTCATCGCCTTAAAGGCGTTTTTAGACAATGACTCTTCCATCGCCGCTAGCGAAAAAACGTCGCAGGCCCATATCTTGGATAGCGGTTCTGTTTCTAGTACGTCGGTAGGAGTACGATTGACGATACTATTTATCGCCTGCTTTCGGCATGTGTTCCCGTTCATTTACAGATTCCTTCTCTCAAGTTAAATCGATGCGGATCGCAAGTAGCGTCCTATCTAGCAATATGCAAGCCAACTTCTTCTACGGCGAAAAATATTTTTCTATCTGTTTAGTTCCACTTTTACGATTAGGGAAACGAGCCGGCTGAAGCTCAGCCCAGGGATACCGCTGCGAGGTTTAGAGCTGGGGCGCTTTGACGCCAAGGAACAAAATTAATCTGCGTGCATCACTCGCTAGATCCGCTATGCGGACTCAAAAACTCCATTTTGGTGCGCCGAATGCTCAGACGCGGTGCACAGCGAGTAGAATTATGGAGTCAAACCCGGGTAAAAGTGCAAAACCCGGACGACCATTAGTGCCTGGTAGATGCCACATTGTTGAAGATTTCTAGTTGCTCGTTGTAGCAGCTTTCCAGTTCACCGAGAAACTCAACGATCTGATTAAAGCGAGGCGTACTGGCAATCTCGGGAAGCAAGGCTTCCTGCTGTCGAACAAATTTACGGAGAGTATCGCCAAACGCAGCCATGTCTTCTGGTGCTGCATAACGGCCGTCTGGTATTTGCAAAGGGGGTGCGTTAAATCTATATGGCATCGTATCAGCTCCATCGCGGGTATTGCTCCTAACACTGGGATTGCAATTACGATGCCAACTATCAACAAAATAGACGTGACCGGCACCGAGTCACAGCTGCATTCCACTAGACCCCTACAAACCTGAAAGCAAAGTATTTCTGAAGTTATATCCAGTTTTTTACATCGCTTAAGGGGATAGGCGAACTATCTGCAGATATCTCCAGAAACTCATAGAAGTCGCCGCACAACTGGCCTTCAATACTCTCAGCACTTTAATTTAAGCGTTGACAAGGCAAGACAATGGGTAAGCCAGAGACAGGCGATTTTATTCGTACTACCTGCAAGCGGGTCTTTATTGGCGCGTCACTCATCGTATTGGCAAGCTGCCGCCTGGTAATAACCACTGACGAAACCGGTCATATCGCCTCTGCTTCCGGTTTAGTGGATTGCATTGCGGCTTCCTGTGAGTTTTCCATCGACGAGACAGTTTCCGAGACATTCACTGCAGTTCCAGCGGAAGGTTATCGGTTCGTTCGCTGGAGGGGTGTCTGCATGCCATCTCCCAGCGAGGTCTGCCTCACCACAATTGCACCATTGCCGGAGGCACTTCAGGCGTTTGACGGCGATATGTTCCTCTCAGCTGTGTTCGAATCATCCTCTGAGATGAGGCCCTGGTATCGCGACAACGACGGCGACCTGTTCGGTTCCTCCACCCAGAGCGTTATGGCTTATGAGCGCCCGGAAGGTTTCGTCATCAATAGCAAAGATTGCTCTGACGAAGAGGGCAACATTTACCCCCGCGCCAGGGAAGTAGCCGACGGCCGCGACAATAACTGCAATGGCAAGGTCGATGAAGGCTTCGTCGATATCAACTTTTATCTGGACAGTGACCGGGATGGTTTCGGAGACCCCGCGCTAAGCCTTCTGCAGTCTTACTCGCCCGACGGTTATGTACGAAATGATCTGGATTGCGACGATAGCACTGCATTGGCCCACCCTGAAGCCGAAGAAATAGCAGACAACAAGGACAACAACTGCAACGGCCTGATTGACGAAGGCGGCACCACATATTTTAGAGATGTCGATGGCGATGGCTTCGGGACGAACGGCGAGACTACGGAATCACTTGAACCGGTTGACGGCTTTGTGAGCCTTGACGGGGATTGCGATGACAACAACGACAACATCTCACCAGCCGCTGAAGAATTATTTGACGCAGCTGATAACGATTGTGACGGTTTAATCGACGAAGGATTTACTACCAGTGAGTACTACCTGGATATCGACCATGACGGCTACGGTATCGATTCAGACACCATCGTCGACGCCAAAAGACCGGCAGGCTATGCAGTCTACGCTGGCGATAACTGCGTCAACATTTACAACCCACTGCAGGCAGACATCGATGAAGACGGTATTGGCAACGCCTGCGACCCATTTACTGATGTAGACGATGATGACGTGCAGGACAGCGCGGATAACTGCTCCTCCGTTTACAACCCAAGCCAAAGCGATGCTGATGAAGATGGTCTGGGCGACGCCTGTGATGACGAGGACAATCTTGATCCCGCTACCGAAGTGACTGGCGACGACGACGAGAACAATCTCGATAACGACGGTGATGGCAGTAACAACGATATCGATAATTGCCCTGAGGCCTATAACCCTTCTCAGAGTGATGCCGATGGTGATGGGCAGGGAGACGCCTGCGATTCAGTGGATAATAATCTCGGCGGCGGCGACTCCTGCTCAACGTCTGCAGAGGAAGAGGCTATGCTCAGCGCGGTAAATGCGTTTCGATCGCTGCCACAGACTTGCGGCTCCTACGGAAGCTTTCCCGCGGCAACCGCTCTGGTCTCGAATTGTAAAGTTGGCGACGCGGCGCTACTACATTCAATGGACATGGCAAACAACGACTACTTCGATCACCAGGGCTTGAACGGTTCGAGCCCCGGCGACCGCCTTACGCAATCGAATTACGCATCGTCCAGCTGGGGCGAGAATATTGCCGCCGGGACGTCGCTGAGCTCTGTAAGTGCGGCGATGAACGCCTGGATAACAAGCGATGGGCACTGCGCCAATTTGATGGGCTCAAGCTTCACGCATTTTGGTGCAGCCAAATTCAGCAATTCCTCCAGCACATATAACGTCTATTGGACTCAGGTGTTTGCACGGCCGCGCTAATACTTCGCCTGCACCCTCGCTACCAGGAAATCAACGGCAACCTTAACTTTTGGTACCAGGTAGCGCTGCTTCTGATACAGAAGATAAACCGCCAGCTCGGCATTTTGGCTGACCCGCAATACATGATCGAAGAATAACTCCTGTAGCTCTCCACGCTGCATATAGGGCTCGAGCGTCCACCGGGGAGCCATGACTATGCCCTTACCTTGAACCGCCTTGCCCGCCAACCATTTGCCGTTATTGGACACTCCCACCTGCGGCGGGGACACGTCCACCCACTGACCCTTAATCTCGCACAACCAGGGACTCGGCCCATTAGGCGTGCGAAAATACAGGCCCATATGCTGCTGCAACTCAAGGACACTTTCGGGTGTTCCCATTTTTTCCAGGTAGCCTGGCGCTGCCGCCGGAATAAATTCATTGCTCATCAATCTAATCGCCTGCACTCGTTCATTGGGCGCATAGCCGCCACGAATGGCTATATCAACGTCATCACGGCCCAGAGTAGATAGCTCATCACTCAGGCTCACATCGAGGATGATCTCGGGATAGAGCTCACCGAACTCATCTAGCAAGTCCAGAAGTATCCTCTCACCAAACCCCACCATGGAACTGATACGCAACTGGCCCATTGGCTTAGCGTGATAGCTGCGTACCGCCTCGTTGCTTTGCTCAAGTTGATTGAGGATATCCTGTATCTGGTCGTGATAGGTTTTCCCAATCTCGGTTACTTTCACCACGCGTGTCGAGCGCTTCAACAAGGTCGCCCCCAAGCTTTTTTCCAAGTCGGCAACTCTTCGTGACAAGGATGATGGAGGGACGGAAAAAAATTTAGCCGCTTTAGTAAAGCTCCCCGTCTCGACCACCTTGCTGAAATACCGCAGCGCGCGTAGCTCGTCCATTACGTATTCCTCTCTCTTTCTACCCGATTTATGGGAAAACCCTCATTATTGTCTTTATAACAATAATGATTCGCTTTTTCACCTATATATTCGACTGTTTAATATAGCAATAATGCCCACTTTACCTAACCAGACATAACAACGGAGCTTCAACAATGACTACGTATACCGCAATCAACCTTATCGCCCGTCCTGGGCCGGGCCCCATCAGTCCTGACCTGTTTGAGGTCGTTCAAAAAGAAATCCCCAGCGCTGGTCCCGGCCAAATCCTGGTAAAGCAAACCCATATGTCGCTGGACCCGGCCATGATTGGCTGGATGAGTCCTGACCCCGAAAGCTATATTCCGCCAGTCGCTTTGGGCGACGTAATGCGCGCCTCCGGTTTGGGCGAAGTCATAGAGAGTAACCACCCGGACTTCGCAGTCGGTGACATGGTGCGCGGCATGACCGGCTGGACAGAATACATTTTGAGCGCCGGCGAAGGGCTAAGCGCGGTACCGCCAGGTGTGGACGCTGAAACCGTATTATCTGTTTTCGCCCTGCCCGGCCTGACAGCCACTCAGGGCCTGTACGGATTTGGCAAGCCCAAAGAAGGCGAGACTATTGTAGTTAGCGGTGCCGCGGGTTCAGTAGGCTCTATTGTGGGGCAGTTGGCCAAAGCCGATGGTTTGAACGTCATTGGCGTTGCCGGTGATGACGAGAAGTGTAACTGGATCGTTAATGATCTGGGTTTCGACGGCGCCATCAATTATAAAACTGATGACATAGCTGCCAAACTTGCAGAGCTCGCTCCCAAGGGTGTCGACATTTACTTCGAAAATACCGGCGGACCCGTCCAGAGTCACGTATTTGATCGCATGAACGCCCACGGTCGAATCGTAGTGTGCGGAATGATCGCAGACTACGGCTCGGCTAACCCCAGCGCAGGACCAAACTGGATTCCCATCATCAAGAAGCGCATTACGATTCAGGGATTCGCAATGCCTGATCACTTTGGCGATGTGCCGGAACTGCTGGCCAAGCTCACTCCCTATGTGATGAGTGGCAAGATCAAATACCGCACCCATATCCTCGAGGGCCTGGAGTCAGCGATCGACGGTCTGAACTTGTTTTTCACGGGCGGTAACAAAGGCAAGCTGATCGTTAAGCTTTAGATACAGTAGGGGATCGATGAAGGACCTGAGCCGTTTAACGGCTCAGGTCCTTTTAGTTTCAGAACTCCAATGGCAGTACGAGATGCTCTGCAAATATTCTGTCGCGCTGTTCGATAATTTTAGGGTCATATGCGGAAATTGACTTTGCCACAACGCCCCACATTCCCCTGAGTCCGTCTGAGATAGAGCACTGCTCTTGTGGCATGGTCTCAACCATGTTCGAAAAATAGGCCCAATAAATATCTGCGGCACTGAACCGGGCACCAACCAAAAATTGTGACCCCTGCTCGCGCTGTGCTTCGATATGTGAAGCCAAATAACTCAGGAACTCCTCGATCTTCGCGATACTCGACTCAATCGCGGCGGCATCATATCGGTACTCCGCGTACATGGGGTTTTTTTCAGCATCAGGCCCGAGTGCCTGGATACTGGCATGAAACATTAGTATGCGCGCATTCCAGGCCAGCCCCGCCTCGCCTGCTATTTCGTTAATCAAACCGACCATGAATATCCGCTCGTCTCGGTCGTCGGGGAAAAGCGATTCACCGGAGCCAAGCCTCTCGGCAAGGTCTAACAGTTCCAGCCAGCGGACTCTGGGAGGCTCATCGTTATATAGCGCAATAGGCGCATTCCTGTGCCCGGTCCAGTCAACTAACTCGCTATTGGGGTCTCCGGCCTTTTGCTGCACAGGTACGTAGTCGACACCACGAAGTGTAAACATGGCTTTCGCCGCTTCGCTCCAGGGGCCAGGCACACCCCGTGTTAATGCAAGGCGCAAACCGGACTGACTGCGCGCCTCCTCTACCGAGAGATACTCCATGCTCTTACTCCTTCATCAAAAATAGTTTGGTGTTTACTGTCGCGGGTTTCTGCAAGCCCATGACAGAGTACAGCAAAAATATGTTGTTACTCGACAGGTCGTTTCTCTAGTCTTTTCCAGCATCAACAGCATAAAGAAGGCTTTTGGCCGCAGCAGAAATTTGCCCTGGTGTAGCCGCCGTTTCAGCGCCAATCAAGAGGGCGCGCTGAACCGCAGGACGACGACTCATCCGGTCAAACCAGGCACTGAGGTTCGGCGTGACTTCAAGATCCTGTCTTTGAAATTCGTGCAGACTGACCCAGCCCCAGCACGCCATATCCGCTATAGAATATTCATCATTTGCAATCCACTGCTTGCCCTCCAGTTGCCTGTCCAGGACCGCCCATAGTCTCGCCACCTCATTGGTAAATCGAGACTTTGCCAGAGGCAGGTCCTGGGGGCAGTAAGCATTAAAATAATTTGCCTGACCGCCTATGGGTCCCATACCGGCCATTTGCCACATCAACCATTGCAGCACCTCCGCCCGCTGCATCGCGTCTGCAGGCAAGAACTGACCAGCCTTTTCAGCAAGGTAGATAAGGATGGCGCCCGACTCCATCAGGTGCAACGGTTTACCATCTGGCCCCTGCAACGAATGATCAATAATGGCGGGTACCCGACCATTGGGGCTAACCCTCAGGAATTCCGGTGCCAATTGATCTCCTTCCAGAATATTCACCGGCAAAACCCGGTATTCCAGCCCGGTCTCTTCCAGAAATATCGTGATCTTCCAGGTATTGGGCGTAGGGAAATAGTAAAGGTCTATCATTCCATCGGGCCTGTTAGGTATAGAATATTTATCCTCCGATAGAGGTTAATTGTTAAGCTCCCGGCCTCGCCGCTCCGACTTCTCCCACAAACGAAGATAGCCCTCCGCCGATTTGAATAGTGGCTCCAATTCCTCATCGCTAACCCCGTCACGGCGCACGTCCTCGATGAGTTCCGCGACCAGTCCCAGGTGCACCATGCCCTCGGTATTGAAATCCAGAGTGCGGTTGCCCACCACAGGCTGCTCTAGAGTGACATCACCTGCGTAAGAGTCAAACGGATAGGTTATTCCTTCATCGGTTTGTGGATCAGCGCAATTACTGCGTGCGCCAAAGCGAGGTCCAGGCGAACCGGCGAATCCGTTCAGATCAAAGCCGAAACCCTCGGCTGGAAATGCTCCGTTGTCTCGCATAAGCTGTATACGATTCTGAAAACCGTCATCCATCGTGGCCCGTGTATCTGCGGCGCGACACCTGCCAAGATTCGATTTGGACATGCCGCCAAGTTGATAAAGCAAGCCGTTGTTGTTGCGGCCGTGTGTCCCGACAGCCGGGTAGTCGAATTCAGCCAACATCTCATAGGCACGCGCGTAACTTTTTCGCGGAAAGTGATCGACCTCGATTACCATGCCTCGCTTCATCATTTGTGTCATCAGGAACTCGCCTAATTCCGTAACACCATGATTTTGGCAGTACTCGCCTTCCAGAGCGCCGCCAGTTAGCAACCCCAGGTTGCCAAACAGAAAACCGACCGGGTCTTCTTCAAACCCGCTGATATCTATCGGCGGCGGGGAATCGTAGATTTCCCGAGGTTGATTGAGCGCGGCGAATCTCACTCCGCCTTTGTCGAAGCCACCAGGAAAACTGAGGAATTCTTCCGGGCACTGAACAAAATTGGAGTAGTGCCCGGTATGGGCAAAGTTGCCGATATCGCTCACCCTGCGATCACCGTCACCGGCGGAAAAAGCGTTATCCATTTTGTGAACCGGAAACAATACACGCACACCCTGCGTGTAATATTCGTCAAGTTTGGCGATGACATCAGCCTCGGTGCACTTACTTAAGCCCTCAGGGGGCACCAGATAGCAATCAAACAAATCTGATGCTTCAATGCCCAGCACCACCGCCAGCTTGCCAGCCTTGATCTGTTGGCGCGCCTCCTCCGGCGAAAAAACAATTCGAAACCAGCCTTCGCCCGGGCCACCGGACAGGGCGTCGATATACCGTTCCAGTGCGTATGTTTCTTCGAGAATTCTGTCCACAGCAACCATATCACTGCAGTCATAACGTTTCGGCTGCGCGCCAATGCCCACCACAATCTGGCAGAGGGTCTCTTGGGTAGTGGCATGCTGTACCAGCAGCCTCAAGCCCGATTTATAGGCCCGTTCCAGCCACTTGTAATACTGGACCTGGTGGGTTGAACTGCGCGGCGCATCCGGCCAGGACGTAAAAGTGGGGTAACCATCGGTGTCATGTGTTTTTTCAGGTAGCTCCCCGGCGATAATCGCGGGAAGGAGATCGACAATTCCTCCGCCGGAAAAACCCGAACCCATGAAGTCTTTACGGCCGTCTTCCCCGTGCGACAGGTCACAGTCGGCAAGCGCATGCTCCACCCCCAGCGGATGGTATGGCGCACCGTGAAATACCCCGCCACCACCAAAAGCCAGATTGGTAAAAAGGTGCGAATGGGTTTCGACGAAGCCAAACACAGAACCGTCGTCGAACTCGGTGACTGCCACCTCCCCGGATGCATCCAGACTCAACTCGGGAAATTCAGCACAACCCTGCTGCTCGAAAAAATCGAGATCAACAGCCTGTGACTCAGTCGTCAAACCTCCGGCCTCAGCGATGTAGGTCCCCGATTTAATGTGCTGCAACCTGAACCGACCATCAGCCGCTGCCTCGAGCTGCCATTCACCTTCTGATTGCATTCTATCCGCTATCAACACCTCTCCATCGATCTGTGTAGTGTCGGATGCCAATACGGTCTGTCGCAGAAGCTGCTCGCCGTCAGAGACCAGATATCCCCGGTTCTCATCGTAGATAAGGTATTTACCAAGGTCTGAAGGGCGCAGTAGAAAACGACTGGCGTCCTGCGCGCTCGTGCCCGTTGGTTGTACCACTTCGGTATCGGCATCTACCGTTAAGAAGCTCTCTCCCTGATCCGGGGAAATGGCAACGCAGCTGTTGGCCACGGTATAAACGGAGTTTTCATCGGCTGGTATCGACTCAACGACAGGCGCCGGGTTAACGAGGGGCATTGATGATCGTTCACTATCGCTATCACTACAGCTGGCAACCGTTAGCACCAGGGAAACGAGGCTCAGCAAGCGGATGAATACTGGAAGCATAGCTAATTACTTTTATGGTGTGAATCGCTGTCCATTTGAGCATAACCCAATACAGACATGTATCGATAGGACCTGGCATCACTCATCTGACTGGACGGCGCGCGACCATTCGTTTAATAATTTGAACTAAAAATTGATGGGCTATGACGCGAACAAAGGTAGATTCTAATGATGAATACGAAATTTGACGCAATAGTCATTGGAGGTGGCCACAATGGCCTAACCACCGCTAATTATCTGGCGATGGGAGGCATGAGGGTGTGCGTGCTGGAAAAGCGCCATGTGGTGGGTGGCGCTGCTGTCAGTGAGGAATTTCACCCCGGCTATCGCAATTCTCTAGCGTCCTATGTAGTCAGCTTACTACGCCCGGAAGTCGTCAGCGATCTGGAGCTGGAACGTTATGGCTATCAACCTATCCTGCTGCAAAACTCACTCTACCTTGACTCTGCTGGCGACTACCTGTTGCTGACTGGTGACGAAAGCCACGATCGCAGTCAATACAGCAAGTTCTCTACGACCGACTACGACAATATGCTGGCCTTCGAAGACAGTGTCGACAAGGTGGGTGCGCTAATGGCCAAGCAGTGGCTGCGCGAACCTCCTCGCCTACACGCGGGAGGTCTGGGCGATCTGTTGGAGGCGGTCAAACTGGGGCTGGATGTCTACAAACTGGATGAAGACACCCGTTGGCGACTATTGCAGTTTTTTATCGGGGCCCCGCAGAGCATCATCGACCGGTGGTTTGATAGTGACAAGGTCAAAGCCATGGTCGCCGCCCACATTATGCCCGCAAACTATGCCCCCCTGTCCCAACCGGGTGCAAGTCTGGCCATGCTTCATCACGCAGTGGGTGAGGTAGGCGGACGCAAGGGTGCCTGGGGGCTGGTACGCGGCGGTATGGGGACCATCACCCAGGCAATGGCGGCGTCTGCTCGCGACAAAGGCGTTCATATTCGAACCAATGCCGATGTTGAGCAAATAATTGTGGAGCTAGGCAGCGCCTGTGGCGTGCGCCTGACCGATGGAGAAGTCATTCACGCGCCGGTGATAGCGGCCAATACAGATCCCAAGCGGACTTTTCTCACCTTGCTGGGCGAGTCACATCTACCCGATGAATTCGCCCGTGATATCAAGGCATTTCGTCAAGAGTCAGCCTCATTACGGATGAATCTGGCGCTCAGTGGCATACCCGAATTTGCGGCTTTCCCGGGCAGCTCAGTGGGGCCGCAACACCGCAGCAGTATTACACTGATTGAAAGTAAAGAGCATCTGGATCAAGCCTACTGCTCTTCGCGCGCCGGCATTCCTGCAGACCCTCCTATCATCGAAGCGATCATTCCAAGCACCATGGACGATAGCCTGACCGACCAGGAAGGCACCCACGTTATGAGCCTGCTGTGCAAATACATGCCCTATGATTTGGCAGAAGGCGAGCATTGGGACTCGAAGAAACCTGCTATCGTGGAAAACGTCCTCGATCACCTCGCCAAGTTTATCCCCAATCTGCGTGACATTCTGGTGGCCAGCCAATGCCTGACGCCACTGGACATAGAACGGATTTTTGGCATGACCCGCGGTGATATTTGTCATGGACGGCTGGAACCAGACCAACTCTACAGCGCTAGACCTCATCCCTCTGCAGCGCAGTACGCAACACCAGTACCGGGGCTCTATCTCTGTGGTTCTGGCTCTCACCCGGGCGGTGGCGTAACCGGTGCTCCGGGATACAACGCCGCGCGCCGAATCTTGAAGGACAGGCGCTAAGGATTCGCAAGAGAGCGACGGCCAGTATACCCCGCACCTCCAAAAGTCAGCCTCTGTGCCTACAGGCTGGGAAGAACAGCTATAATAGCTGTGCTGTACTGCAGCGCAAAACGAGCCCTCATTTATCCAGACGATGAGATGCCAGTATCAACACGAGAGACACAAAAATGCCAGAAATAAGCGTACAACATCAATGTATAGCCCTCACAGATTTGGTCGAAGCCGACACTTTCGGGGCTCCGGTCGGCCCCCTGCCACTACAGACCGACAGTGGCTTTTTCGAGCAGGGCAAAATGTTCGCCGGGACTTGGGAATGCGAACCGGGTACCCTTGAGCTGGATCTGGACCTGATGGAATTTTGCCACTTACTGGAAGGCCATTGGAAGTTCACCTCAGAGAGCGGTCAGGTGACAGAGGTTCGCGCCGGGGACAGCTGGGTCTTCCCCCGCGGATGGAAAGGTACTGCAGAAGTGATTGAAAAAGTGCGCAAGGCGTATTTTATGATGCTACCCGACGACGGGTAGAGTTGCCCCAACCTGGCCTGACCGAGTCAGCCCAGACGAAGCCTACAATTCGTCTTTAATTTTAAAGTAGGCCATGCCTATAGCCATGGCTGGCCTACGCAGCAGTTTGCCACCGGGAAACGGATGGTGTGGAATTTTGGCGAACACGTCGAAGCGATCGGGAGATCCAGTCACCATTTCAGCGGTAATCCGCGCCATAATATGCGTCGGTGCTACCCCGTGACCAGAATAAGCCTGTATATAGGCCACATTGTCTGCGAGACGGCCAAGCTGCGGCATGCGATTCAGACCAATACCCATCCTGCCACTCCAGCCATAGTCGACTGCAATATCTTCCAGCTCCGGGAAAACTTTTAGCATTTTCCGACGCATCGTACCCTCCAAATCCTTGGGCTCCAACCCGGTGTAGTTAGACAGACCACCAAATAGCAGGCGGCGATCGGCGGACAAACGGAAATAATCCAGCGCCGTTCGGGGATCACAGACTGCCAGATCACCCGGCATTAACTTGTCCACCAAATCTTGTGAAAGTGGCTCGGTCGCCACCACTGAACTGCTGGCGGGCAAGACCCGGCTGGCAAGACGTGTCTGCAAGTCACCCATATAGGCATTACCACAAAGCACAATATGATTGGCCGTAACACTACCGCGCTCAGAGCGAACTTGCGGCCTGTCTCCGTGAACAATGTCTATTGCACGGGATTGTTCGAACAAGCGCATACCTAATGATTCCCCCGCGCGGGCCTCACCGATACACAGGTTCAGGGGGTGTATATGGCCATTTCCTGTATTCATCAGCCCGCCCAGATAGGTATCTGAATTGACGTACTCTTTGAGCTCCTCCCGATCAAGGAGTGTAAACGGGTGCGGATTGCCTATGGTCTTTTCAAATGCCTTCCACTCAGCGAAGGCCTTCATATGTCGAGGCTTGAGCGCCACGTCGCAGTAACCCCACTTGAGGTCACAGTCAATTTGGTACTTCTCTACCCGCTCCCGAATAATCTCCCGTGCCTCGAGACCCATTTGATAGATCGCCCGCACTCCCTCTTCACCAATGTGCTTTTGGAAGCGCTCCGGGTCGTGGCCAATACCACCGATAATCTGCCCACCGTTGCGTCCGGTAGCCCCCCAACTGATGCGGTTGGCTTCCAGCAGCACGACATCTCTGCCGCGTTCCGCCAATTCCAATGCCGTATTGACACCCGTAAAGCCACCACCAATGACAACCACGTCGGCTTCGATGTCATTTTCCAGAGTGGGGTATTGCGTCTGCCAGTTCGCAGTGTCAGCGTAGTAGGAACCGGCGTGCTCACGGCTTTCCAGGGTATTTTGTAGTCCAAACACTAGTCTTCTCCAACTTAAAACGCCGTAAACCCGGCCTCAGTGCACGAGTTTCGAAAGGTCAATCAGGTAGCAGGAAAAGGGTCGGGGTCCTCCCCTGGAAAGAAGTTTTGCCAAGATGCAGGCGTACATACCCAGTGGCTCCAGGAGACATACGGGGGAGTGTAAATCTTTGCAGCGGTAAGCATTCACCCAGGCCTATCGAGTTACTTAAACTACCGGCACAGTACTCCGGCAAGCGACCGCAATATTGAGCCTCAAGTGCCATTACAAGTCAATCGAGGCAACTCGATCCAGCCCTATAGGATAGGTAGACGGATGCAAGGCCAGCGACGTATCTAGTCCGTCTGTACGCTATAATCACAGCAAAGCACGCAGGGAACTGAATGAAAATCGCCAACCTAAAGGACATCGAAGACTTCCTCAAGGCAGAACCGGATACGCAATTACTTGAGCTTCTCATGCCAGATATTAATGGCATTTTTCGCTGCAAGCGGATTCACCGACGCGAATTCAATACCTTGTTTGAGCACAGTTTCAAAGCCCCCATGAGCACGCCATTGCTTGGCATCACCGGCGATCTATACGATGATCACCTGGACCCCATGATGTTCGCCGGAGACCCTGACCAATTGCTACTGCCAGTCAGCGGCAGTATCGCAGCCATACCCTGGCTTGATTCGCCAACCGCACAGGTGATCACCAGTTTCGCAGACATGGCACAAAAGCCATCCTGGACAGATCCGCGCAACATACTGGCCGCGGTACTCGATCGATATCACGATGAAGACCTATACCCGGTGGTCGCAACCGAACTGGAGTTTCACTTACTGGCACCGGGTACCGGCGACATCCCTCGCCCGCTGTTGGGCCAGATTCATGGCACGGGCATCGAACAATCCGGCATTCAATATTGTATGGCCGATGATCTAATCGATTGTGATGCTTTGCTCAACGATGTCAGAGTTGCATGCGATTTACAGTCGGTCCCACTGACCGCCATTCACTCGGAGTTCTCTGCCGGACAGTGGGAAATCAACACCCATCATACGGATGATCCGGTACTCGCTTGCGACCACGCCATGCTACTAAAGCGCATCGTCAAAGGTGTCGCGCGCAAGCACGGCCTGAGCGCCACCTTCATGGCCAAGCCCTTCGCAGATGGTGCTGGTAACGGTCTGCACATTCACGCTAGCGTTTACGATCAGGATGGTAATAATATTTTCGCAGAGGAAGATGGCAGCCCGCCTGAAATCGCCACCGAACTCTTACGCCATGCCATAGGAGGGCTCGCTGCTACCATGGATGAATCAATGGCAATTCTAGCGCCCAATGCCAATTCCTACCGCCGTTTCAGGCCTGGCGTATATGCTCCTGCAAGCCCGACGTGGGGCTATAATCACCGCGAGGTAGCATTGCGTATACCGGTCTCTTCGCCGCAAAATCGACGGGTGGAGCATCGCGTGGCCGGCGCCGACGCCAACCCCTATCTGGTCGCCGCTGCAGTTCTGGCAGGCATGCACCACGGCATAGCCAACAAATGCGAGCCCGGAGAAGCTGTGCCGGTGGGGGCTGACCTGTCAGAGCGCGAGGTCACACTACCGAGGCGTTGGGACACGGCACTGGAATGCTTTCGACAGGGGTCAGTGTTGAAAGAATACCTGGGTGAGACCTATTGCAAAACTTTCGCGGCGCTACGCCAGGGTGAATGTGACGACTTCCACTACCGGGTCAGTAATCTGGATTACGAATGGTACCTTCGGGCAATTTAGCACTCCCACTGAGCGTGCCACCCAGAGACGGGCCAGGATGAAACTCCCTGTTCCCAGGCTCAGGTGCAGGCTTCCAGATCGACGGTACAGTCGTAATAGCAAGCACCCCCCGCCAGATCGGCCTTATGTCCGGGGATAAGCGCGTTGATGGTCTGCCCTGAAGGGCTATCGCGCAACCAGGCACCTTTGGGTACAAATACAGTGCCAGTACGCACCCGGTCAGTAACACGTAATGGCAACTGCACTTCCCCCTGATCATTGAATAGGCGCACCTGCTGGTCAGTAGCCAGAGACAGTGAAGCCGCATCATCAGGATGTATCTCGGCAACCAGGTCGGTATCGTGCCCAACTTCGCCGCCAAAGGTGGAGTTGATTCTTCGCTCCGAGGCCGGGCTTACCAGGATAAAGCGGCGGCCTGAATTCAGTTCACGAAATCGGGGCAAACCTTGTTGAGATTCAGCCTCTAAACTTTCGCTGAACAATTCGATACGCCCGCTGGGCGTCCCAGGTGGCAAACCACGTAGTAATATTTTCGGATTAATTTTCGCCATATCTACTGACTCTTCCAGCGGTATTTGGCTGGCGCGGCGTCCTCCCAATCGATCCGCTGCGATGGCCTGGTCCATCAGTTGTTCGTCGGTATCACTGAAACAAACCTCATCAAAGCCCAACTGCTTGGCCAAGCGACGAAACAATTCCGTATTAGGTACGGCCTCTCCCAGCGGCGGAATAACCGGGGCGGACCGCTGGAGGTAGTGATGGCCATAGGAAGTAAAAAGATCACTATATTCCAGGTGTGAAGCGGCGGGCAAAATGATATCCGCGCACTGCATAGAGTCTGTCATGCTGATATCAGACCCCACGACAAACAGATCCTCTCGCAGCAACGCGGCTCGCATAGAGCGCTGCTCCGGGTGCACCGCCACAGGGTTGTGGTTGTAAATAAAAACCGCCTTTATTGGGGTCTGCGCACCAGGGTCCAATATGTGTCGCGGGATATCCAGTACATTGAATTCTCTGACTTCCTCTTTACGTAATTCGGGTCGGCGTAGCTTGTCTTTGTCGACATCAAAATACCCCGAAACATCGCAAACTCCTGCCCCCAATGGGCCAAAATTACCCGTAAGCGCGGGTAGCGCAAACGCGGCTCGCAATCCTGACCCGCCATTGCGATTGCGTTCCGGTGCCACGCCAACAGAAATGGCTGCAGGATTGAGTTCGCCCCACAGGGCTGCAAATTGCCTAATAGAATCCTGCGGCACTCCGCAGATTTCAGCCGCACGTTCTAAGGGATAGTTTGCCGCTTCGACCAGAAAAGCTTCGGCACCATGAACATTCTCGTCAATAAAAGCTTCATTAAGATGACCGTTGGCCTGCAATTGGGCCGCCACCGCATAGGCCAGAACCACATCAGTACCGGGCAATATCGGAAGGTGGAGGTCTGCCTCCTCGGCAATACGAATACGACGCGGATCGACGACAACCAGCTTGGCGCCATTGCCCTGAGCCTCCCGGATTAACTTAATTAGATGGAGGTTACAGGCGGTAATATTATTACCCCACACCACAATCAAGCGAGAGTGGCGCAATTCGGTGAAGGGAATGCCGCCGACATCACCAAACACGCTTTCCCAAGCAGCGCCGGATACCCCAGCACAGAGCGGAGACGAATCGACACGACTGGCACCCAAGCGGTGGAAGAACCTCTCATCCATAGAGCCGCCGGAAAGTAGGCCCATAGGGCCACCGTAGCTCAAAGGTACGATTGCTTCGGCACCGTGGTCCTCGATGATATCCTGAAACTGACCCTGTATTGTCGCAAGCGCCTCGTCCCAGCTAATGGGAAGGAAGCTCCCACCGCCTTTCGGCCCATTGCGTTTTAGTGGCTGGGTAAGTCGCTGCGGCCCATGCACCTGGTGTGGCAACCCTTCGGCTACCTTGGCGCAAATCTTGCCTCGAGTAAACGGATTGGCCTGGCTACCCCGCACCCGACACACTTGCCCTTCACTGACCTCTATCGACAGACTACAGGTATCGGCGCAATCCAGCGGACAAACGCTAGGTTTACTAGCACCTGCTTCAATGTGACCCATACTCTCCCTCCACAATAAGCACTGAAGAAGCTCTCGTTCTATTAATAGTTCGCTGCTGGTCGTGACTCATTAAACCCCATAGCAGTAGAGCATGAAATAGGTTCCAATTCTTCCTTGCGCGGATCGCGCGCAAACATTTGCATCACGGTACAGCCGCACACAACTCCGACAGTGATCATGGTGTGTCGCGTTGCTTGAAATAAACTCACGCCGGTTCGGACAATATATGGTCGAGGTTACATCCTGGTTGGGCCAACCCTGGCTTACCTGCTATGATGCTACATTCTTGCTCGCAACAAGTAACTTGGGATTGCAATTATGCTCATCCGCTCGCTCATCCATACGATTCTCGGTCTGCAGCTTGTGTGCCTACCCGCGCTCGCGCAGCAGTCAGATGCTCTAGCCCAAATTAGCGAAGGGCAAGTTCTCTATGACGCCAGTTGCGCGAACTGCCATCACATGACCCTGCGCGGCTCAGCCCATGGCACCGCTCTTAAGGGCGCTGCTTTCATTGATCGCTGGGGCGAGCGGAGCTCTACTGAGCTGCTTCGTTTCAACCAGGCCAATATGCCGCCTGGGAGTAGTGACAACCTAAGCGAAGATCAGCATCTTGCAGTTGTTGCATACATCCTGGCGACGAACGAACTGAACCCTGGGGAGGTTTTGACTACCGATAAGTCGATAAACATCGCTAACGGCAATAAAGTAGATATCGAGCCCGGACAGGCTCTAGAGAGCTGGGCCTCAGCCGACACTATCGATGAAGCAGCACGCAGCAAGTCAGGTTTCACCAATAGCGTGGTATCCGGATTTCGGCCTGTCACCGAAGCCGAACTTGCCAATCCCTCCGCAGCTGATTGGCTAAGCTGGCGTCGCACCCGGGACGGTCAGGGCTATAGTCCGCTGGGCCAGGTGACCCCAGACAATATCGGGGAACTTCAGCTGGTTTGGTCGCTGGCCATGCGTGATGGAAGCAATCAGGTCACCCCTCTGGTACACGACGGCATCATGTACCTTACTCACCCCGGCAATATTGTGCAGGCAATCGCTGCTGATACAGGTGATGTGATTTGGGAGTATAAATACGAATTTCCGCCAGAGGCGAAAACGCTTGGCGGTCCGGTGCGCAATATCGCCATTTATGGGGACAAGCTCTTCCTCGCCACCTACGACGCCGCTATTGTCGCGATAGACGCCCGCACGGGTGAACAGGTTTGGCGTACCCCCAAGGCGGATCATCGAGAAGCCTATACCCATACCGCAGGCCCTATCGTAGGCGGTGGCGTGGTGCTCAGTGGCATCAATGGTTGCGAGCTGTATACCAAAGCTGGCTGCTTCATTACCGGCCATGACCCGGAAACGGGCGAAGAACTCTGGCGCACCTCTACCATTGCTCTGCCCGGAAGTGATGGTGACGATACCTGGGCGGGACTTGCCCCGGAATTGCGCGCCGGAGCCGACAGTTGGATCGCTGGTAGTTACGACGCCGACCTCGATCTATTTTTCATTGGCACCTCGCAGGCCAAGCCCTGGGTCGCGGCCAGCCGCGGTATGTCGGCCCGCGACGCTGCCCTGTACACCAATTCAACCCTCGCCATTCGACCGGATACGGGGGAGATCGCCTGGCACTTTCAGCACGTCCCTGGTGAAACCATCGACATGGAAGTGGGTTTTGAGCGGGTACTGATCGAGGTAGATGGCACCAAGCGCCTTTACACGATTGGTAAGGATGGAATTTTGTGGCAACTCGATCCAGCAACCGGCAAATTTCTGGGGCTGGCAGAAACGCAGGCGCAAACTATCTATTCGAAAGTCGACAAGACCACGGGGCGCGTCACCTACCGTGACGACATTCTGAACGCACAAATCGGCGACACCATTAGCGCCTGCCCCGGAATCTACGGCGGGCACAACTGGCAAGCCACCGCCTACAGCCCTGAAACACGCTCGTTGATTATTCCACTCCATCAACTGTGCTCCGAACTGGTCGGTCGCCGGGTAGAGATTGAGTTGGGTGGCGGCGGCTATGGTGGTGATTCCCGGACCTACGAGATGCCCGGATCAGATGGCAAGCTGGGTCGACTGGCCTCGTGGGACGTAAAGACTATGGAACAGCGGTGGAGTGTGACCCAGAGGGCCATGTTCCTGACCGGCGCCCTCACCACCGGCGGTGGTCTCGCATTTATCGGTGATGTCGATAGGTACTTCAGCGCCTTCGACGTGCGCGACGGCAAACGACTTTGGCAGACTCGACTGGTAGCACCCCTGCACGGTTACCCTATTACCTATAGCGTAATCGGCAGGCAGTATATTGCTGTGCCCACAGGGATAGGCGTATTCCGCGCGCTGACGGCAACCGTAAGCCCGGAAATCTACCAGCCCAGCAATGGCCAGGCTCTATTTGTTTTCGCGTTACCGGAGCCCTAACACCTCAGAGGTAACTGCCAGCGCAGTAACCCTGGGGGCTAACTCACCTTAACAACCAGTTTGCCAAAGTTAGCGCCCTGAAACATGCCCATAAAGGCTTCAGGCGCGTTCTCTAATCCTTCTACCACATCTTCTTTATACTTGATTTTGCCTTCCGCCAACCAGCTGGATACATCTGCGGTAAATGCAGGAACCATGTCGACATAATTGCTGACGATAAATCCTTGCATGCGAATACTCTTGGTCAGAATCAGGCCCTGGAGCATGCTCATGCGGTCCGGTCCTGCTGGCAGCTCGGTCTGGTTGTAGTGTGCAATCAAACCACAAACAGGCACGCGCGCATGGTTGTTCAACAGCGGCATAACAGCCTCCCATGAACTCCCCCCTACATTCTCAAAGTACACATCGATACCATCTGGACACTCTGCAGCCAGCTGCTCCGCCATCGTATCGTCGTAGTGGCTCACGCAGGCGTCGTATCCCAACTCCTTCACCGCATACTCACATTTTTCCTTGGCACCAGCGATGCCAACGACCCGACAACCTTTGAGCTTGGCAATTTGACCGACTACCGAACCTACCGCGCCAGTGGACGCCGCCAGCACTACGGTCTCCCCGGGCTTGGGCTCTCCAATATCAAGCAACCCAGCGTACGCTGTTAACCCAGGCATACCGAGTATCCCCAATGCGTAAGAAGGATGAATGATACGTGGATCTAATTTGGTGATACCACTGCCATCAGACGTTGCGTACTCCTGCCAACCTGAAAATGAAGACACCAAGTCGCCTTCTGCGAACGCCGTGTTGCGCGACTTGACCACTTCACTGACCGTACCGCCAACCATCACCTCATTGAGTTCAACCGGTGCTGCATAACTTTTACCCGCGTTCATCCGTCCACGCATATACGGGTCTAGCGATAGATACCGTGTTTTCAGCAACAGCTCTCCGTCATTCAATGACGGAATCGCACTGGTTTCAATTCGAAAATTATCTACCCCGGGCTTTCCCGTCGGTCGGGATGCAAGGACGATGCGGTGATTTTCCGTGGGCTGACCTGCAAACGAGGGCGTCGCGCTAAGGCTTAGCGCCCCAAGGGTACCCAATGAAGCTAAAGTGAAATCCCTTCTGGTTACAGTCATCGTTAAATTCTCCTAGAGGTTGCAGTGGTCCAGTGAAGCGCAGACCGTGTGTGTGGTGGTAAAGATTGGCGCTCACAATAGCAGATCGCCATATTTAAAGAGAAGGCTTGGAGGCGCGATAAAAGGCCACCAAAGGCAAGTTTTCAGCCGGAATCAACTATTTAGGGAAAAAGTACAAAAAAACCTATCTCATTGATATTAATAAGCATTATCGCCAAAACTGGGTAACGGCTGCGATTTCTGCTGTATTTAGTATGTTTACTCTAAAACCACCTTGTTTAATAGAGACTCAAACTACAACCAGGGAGGTTTGAAAATGAATATCTATGTATTAATCAACGCTCTCGTCTTGGTGTTGTCGCCTATTGTGGTCTACTTTGTCGCAAGGCCTACCAACCGTCAGCGGGTATTAGAGTACACGCTGAACGTTATTGATCGTGACAGTGCAGTGCTTGCCGTACTGGTGCTCTGCTTGCTGAGCCTCGCAATCCTGCTCTGAGGCAAGTGATTGAGGGGAAGCCTGCGCCAGGCTGTCCGAGAATTGCAGCTCAATAGTCCCAGCCGATACCCGTCGACACCCCATAATCGAAATCGCCATCGCCAATATTGCGGTTGTCGTACACACCCCAGGTGGTGATATCGAGGAATAAATCCCGGTACAACTCCCAGCGAAGACTCAGATCTGAATCGCCACGTAAGCGGCCATTGTCGGTGAAACTGGGATACAGATTTACCGAGAGTTTGAGATTCAGTTCAGGTGGGTCGAACCGCCAGGTGTTAAATTCCAGCTTCAGGGCGCCCTCCAGACTCTCCTGTTGTTTACCTACGAGGTCTTGCTCTGTGTTGACTTGTAGCCCTATCGCAGCTATCAACTGGCGCTCATGGTTATCGATGAAGTAGCGGCCAAAGCCGCCGCCGATGGAGACCCGATAATCCAATGCCAATTGGTCGTTCGCTTCATACGATGAATTTCCATACCGAAATAGTTTCCGGGTACGGTCATTGAAAAAGCCACGTGCCACATTCAGTTTCGTACTACTGAAAGATTCGTCGCCGGTGTCGCTTGTGTCATGGCGCAATTGCAGGGAACTGCGAGACCGTTCCTTCTCGTAGCTGATGTCCAATCCCATGGTGACTTGCGTGGTTGAAGAAGCCTTGGTGTAGTCGTAACCCAAGCTTAGGTAGATATCCGTGGCGTCTTTAAATGTCTTTTCCAGAGGCCGGAGTTCGACGACCTGTAACCAATCAGCGTCAAATACCGTGCTATCACTGACAATACTCAATGTTCCGATGTCACCCGCAGAATCTATACGCCCCAAGTGGCGCGAACCGTCGGCATATCGCACCTGAAAACCGTAGTCGCTATTAATGCTGGCGATCTCATCCCATTCGATTCGCAGCGTCCCCATAGCGTCGGTGCTACATTCCAACATTCCGGCGTACAGCGATTTGATTGCACAGCTTACCCGGTCGCCATTGTGCAATGTGACGATATCGGTTTTTGGTCTACCCCAGCAAAGCGTGCTCAACAAGAGCGTTACAAGCAGGGCAAGTGAGAGGGCTCTCTTCATATTGCACCATTCCTCCTGCGGGAGACTCGCTACTCACTACCAAGGCGTTTCATCCCCTCAACGAGGGGGTGCCAACCAAACACCAGAGTAAATTTAAAGATATCCATCTCCAGGTCACCAGGGTCGCTGTCGCTAATGCTGGCCAGGTAACCCGCGGTTACCTGGATATTCTCATTAACGTGATAGCCCAGGGTGAAGCCTACGCCGACCATGTCCAGGTCCTCTCCGTCCATACCATTCAAACTGGATTTCCCGCCGCCTACCCAGTTAAGGTCGACAGAACCCCATAAGTCTTTGTGAAAGTCTCGTGTGAGATGAGCTTCCAATTGAAATTTGGGATCCGTGGACAGGTCCTCGCCCACGAAATCGTCGTTGTCATCAAAGGCCCAAATCGAAGGAAGCAGCTCCAAGGTTGTACGCCGCCCGGGCACCCAACTGCCTATCTGCCAAACAATGGGAGCAGCCACTCGTCCATACCAACGATTCTGTCCCATATTTAACGGTGTGTCGTTGTCGTATTCGCCGATGGGGACCACCAGGTCAACCAGCAGGTCCAGCGAGAAACCAGGCTCATAGCGTATTGCATCGGGAATATTTTTAATCGCGGGAGGCCCGACCAGGTTGACGACAAACTCCAGTGTTGGATCGCCAAATCCATTGGTATCTTGGGTAAATTCGCGACCCAATAACGACCCACTTCCTGAAATCCGCCCCATCGGCAATAGCACGGCCCCAATCGCAGATCGATCGAACAGGGTAAAAGTTCTGGCATAGCCGCTCAGAGCAACACTGGCTTCGAAACTCGACTCTGGGATAACAAAGTTCGTGGGGTCCATTGGATTTGAGTTGCCGCTCATGTCCATGTATATCGTGGGTACCGCATTGCCGCCACTGAGCGTCTTCCAGTAAAAGCGCGCGGGCGCCTGGGCGGAGACGGAATTTGGCAAGCTGCAAAAAGTTATTACCGCCGCGGCCAGGTACGATTGAATCTTCGAAGGAAATTTCATTGTGCAGACTCCTTTACCATTTCAGGGGGTGGCACGAACTGCCGTTTGTTAATGAGCGGCGGAAATCCTGGATCATCCGGGACTCGCTGGGGCAACTGGTCTTCCATGGTCTCAAACGCTGACCGGCTAGGTATGATGACGTTATTCGCCTTCACGTACTGGCCCCACAATTCCAACATGGCAATGACTTTTTCCGGCTTCTGTGCGGCGAGATTGCTGCGCTCACTCGCGTCGGCTGCAAGATCGTAAAGCTCCCAGTCTCCGGTTCCGAAGGGCTTCCATTGCCAGCGTATTTTCCAATCGCCTTGGCGCAGCGCGCGATTGCCGAAGATTTCCCAAGCCAGGTAATCCTGGTCCGCACGAATCGCATCGACCTCGCCGGCCAGCAGAGGTAGCCAGGACTTGCCGGTAATAGTAGGTAGCTCAGGCCGTTCTGACTTGTCGGGATATTGTGTGCCGGCAACACCGAGAAGAGTGGGCATGATGTCCGCTATATGCATGACTGCGTCATTGATACTGCCATCAGGACGATCTACTCGCGGGCCGCTGACGATCAGGGCGTTGCGAATACCCCCTTCGGCCAGCCAGCCCTTGTACTGGCTGAAGGGGGTCATCGATACCTGTGCCCACATGGGACCGTAGCCAATAAAGGAGCCGGGCTCGCCCCACGCTTTAGGATCGGTATTGGACCAGTTCATCGCAGCAAACAAGTAGTTGAGCGTACCCGGTGTCCCAGCGACCATTTCAAAAAGGTCAGTGCCTTCCGCACCATTATCGCCAAAGACTAGAAATATAGTGTTCTCGTACTCCCCAATGGACTTCAAATAGTCAACCAGACGGCCAACGTGGTGGTCCATGTTCTCCACCATGCCAGCGTACAACTCCATCTTCATGCCGAGCACCGCCCGCGGGGCAGGAGCCAACTGGGAGGCGTCGGGAACAAACCACATACGCTCAGCCAGCGCCGTACCCTCGCGCGTAATGCCCAACTCAATTTGTCGGGCCAGCCGCTCTCGCCGAAGCACATCCCAACCTTTGTCATACTCGCCGACATGACGCTCACGCCACTCCTTGGGCAGGTGGTAAGGGTCGTGTGGAGCCTGATGGGCGACGTAGGCGAAAAATGGTTTGCCGTCTGTCCGATTGTTATCAATAAATTCAATCATTTTGTCGGTGTAGGTGCGCGTCGCATAATAGTCTTCAGGCAGTTCACTGAGGTACTGGCCGTCCTCGGTGAACACCAGGCGGGGAGTGAGCGCTGTGACGTTGGTCATATCCCAGTAGTTACCGCCGCCGTCCAGCAGCGAAAAATCTCGCTCGAAACCTCGTGCGCGCGGGATCTTGTCAGGCGCTTTGCCCAGGTGCCACTTACCCGTCATATAGGTGTGATAGCCCGCCTGCCCAAGCAGTTCCGGGAGCGTTACTACCGAGTCATTGAGGTAACCTTCATAGCCGGGCTGGCCGACCTGGTTGGGCGCGGTCCACTCGCTCATATTACCTAGCCCATTCAGGTGAGTATCAACGCCAGACAGCATCACCGAACGTGTGGGGGAGCAACTGGCGTGGGTATAGAACTGGGTGAAACGAACACCTTCATTGGCAAGGGCGTCCAGATTCGGAGTGTCAATCTCCCCGCCAAACGAACCCATATCTGCATAGCCCATGTCATCGGCCAGGATAATGACGATGTTGGGGCGACTGTCGGACCAGGACAGAGAGGCCGAAAGGATGAGGGTAAAGAAGCCAACTCCCCGGTAAGACATTTTGTGCCAACTCATAGGTGCTCCTGGTTATTTTAGGGGAATCCCAGATGGGATAAATATCCTTGAAACAACTTATACCAATAAAGATCGTTGGAAATTTGGCAATTTGCGTCACAGAATTTTTTTCAGGGCCTATACAGTGACGATAGACGGGACCTTCGACTATCCGTCGTATTCCGTCACTACAGGACCAAATACTTCGGTAGCCTCTTTAAGCTTTTCCAACGGAGTTGGCGCCGCGCCGATCAAGAAATGTTGTAACGAGCTATAGTCATACAGGTTTATATCGGGATGAATCAGCATCATGGTGAGGAGTGTCGTAGGAATAAACAGGTGGGTAATACGGTGCTCCTGAATGGCCTGCAAAATGCCCCCTGGATCCACGGTGCTCATGATGACATTGGTACCACCACGGGCAAAATGCAGGCAGCCCCGCACAACAGCGGAGTGGGTCATAGGCGCTACAAACAGGTGTCGAGTATTGTCGTAATAGTTAAAGCGGGCGTAGTAATTGGCGAACACAGCAGCGATATTTCGATGCGTCATCACTACTCTCTGTGCAGGCCCGGTCGTGCCGACGGTGAGAAAAACAGACGAGATGTCATCAGGGGAAGGTTCCGCCTGTGGAAAATGGTAATCGGCATCGCGCATCCACTCTGTCAGTGATTCACCGAATTCATTTTTGGTGTCAATACAGAGCGCCAACCTCAATGAGGGCGAGCGAGAGATGATTTTTTTCGCTTGCTCCTCGTAGATGCTGTGAAACAGCAGCAATTCGCAGTCGAGACGATTCAATAGTTCCGAAGTGATAGCTACCGACTTGCGAGGGTTGATTGGTAGCCAGATTGCACCTGCCCGAAAGACTCCTAGCAAGGCAAGGAAAGCCTCGTTACTGGTAGGCGCCAGGATACCAATGTGTGCGCCCCTACCGAACTGCTTCCCGTGTAGTGCAGATGCGATCCAATGCGTTTGCACGCTCGCCTTGCGGTAACTGCAGTGGCCCGCTGCATCGACGAACGCGATATTGTCCGGATACCGGGTGGCACCTTTATCAAAGAAATCTATGATACGCATGTGTTGGCTCAGCTAGTGAGTTACACCAGCGTAGCTTGCGCGAATAATTAGCACTTGGCATTATACGTCAACATAAACTCAGGCAGACCACAGTGACGAGCAAGTCCAGAGTAGCTGTAATTCACGGTTTTGATCCGCTGGTGTCCGAACTCGGGGGCGACCCACACCAGGTGGCTATGAGTGCCGGGATAGAGCTGAGGCAACTCCAGAACCCCGAAACGCTGATGCCAAACAATGTGCTTACAAGGGTTTTAAGCCAGTCAGCACTGGCAACAGATTGCGACCATTTTGGTCTGGAATTGGGGAGACGTCGGAATTTGTCGAGCTATCTCGGCATTCTAGGCGAAATGGCTCAGTCCGCCGCCACTCTGGGAGAGGCGCTGACAGAACTGTTCAACCTGATGAGTGTTCACACTGAAGCCACGGCCTGGCAATTACAGTGTGACAGTGAAGTAGGGTATGTCATTTTCTCGCTGATAGACGATTCCGCGGGAGGGTACAAGCAGATTGAGCAGTTGGTGATTACCTTATTCTGGAGATTTGTAGACTTTCTGACAGAGCATCACTGGCACCCCACGATGGTGAACTTTACCTTTGCCAAGCCTGCAAACCTCGCTCCTTATCGTCGGATTTTTGATGCCCCCATCGATTTTGATGCAGACTTCTGCGGTGTCGTTTTCCATTCCTCCGATCTGAATCTCACTCTTTCAAACCGTAATGAAGCGCGACACAACAGGCTTTATCAATTCGCTCACAGCGTCCAGAGTTCAAGACCTAGAGATGTACAAGAGCAGGTACGAATACTTATCCGCAAAAATCTCGAACTGCAGCTGGTGGGAGAGGACTACCTGACACGATTTTTCCCCTTCGAGAAGCGGACCCTGCAGCGCAAACTCACTGCGCAAGGCACCAGCTACCGAAAGCTATTGCACGACGTACGAATAGCCATGGCCATGGAATTACTGGCCAACTCGGATATATCGATGACCCGGCTCGCCGAACGCCTGTGCTACGCCGATCTTGCGAATTTCACCAAGGTATTCAGTGAACACACTGGTAAGCCTCCATCCGCCTGGCGCAACCAGGTTAGAAGTGTCTTTGATTCCGACTGAAGCCGCGTTTATCGATGAGACCTTGGCCAATACGGATCGTACCAGATCATGCTGCGCTGGCTTCTCCTGTTTACGGAGTCACTTCCCAAGAGTATTGTAAGCCTCGCGATTTCGGATATTACCAAGAGGTAACAGCATGGCAGACTACATTCCCCCGACGCTGGACTGGGTACGTGAACAAGTTGAATTATACGAGAGCAGCGGTGGCACCGAAGGCACCACTTTGATGGACACAGGCATGCCGTGCATCCTGGTCACGCATACCGGGAAGCAAACCGGCGGCATCCGAAAGATTCCATTAATGAGGGTCGAAGTCGACGGAAATTACGTACTTATCGGTTCGATGGCCGGCCAACCCAAGAACCCCGGATGGGTTTACAATCTGAGGGCACAACCAGATGTCCAGATACGTGACAAAACGGAAGTATTCGACGTGCGTGTGCGGGAAGTCAGCGATGAGCAGGAACGTAAAAAGCTATGGGCCGCAGCGGCCGCAGCCTATCCGCCCTATGATGACTATCAGGCCAAAACCACTCGCGTAATCCCGGTATTCATTGCAGAGCCCAGGTAGCAATTCAGGAGCGCTGACTGTTAAGTCCCCTGAAGAGGTAGCTCATATTTGAATGAGCAGAAAGTTGCGGTCATTGGCGCGGGTCCCTGCGGGCTAACGGCCTGCAAGGCGCTCAGCGAATACGGCGTAGACTATGAATGCCTGGAAGCGAGCGACCGCTTGGGCGGAACCTGGAATATAGACCTTGGCGGTGGTGGCTACCGCTCTCTTCAGACAAACACATCGACCACGGGTATGGCGTTTTCAGACTTCCCGTTCGAGGAAGGTGAAGCCGCCTATCTCAATGCAGGACAAATGGTGCGGTATTTCAAGCGCTACGCCTATCACTTCCAACTGACCAGGTGCATTCACTACAATAGTCGCGTCATCCAGGCGCTCCCCCTTGCTGACGGCTCGTGGGAAGTCGAACTTGAATCAGGTGAGACTCGGAAGTATTCCTCCCTTGTCGTCGCCACCGGGCAGTACACCTCACCCCGCAGACCACACGCTTCTATTTCGGGTGAGTTTTCAGGTCAACACCTGCATGTGTATGACTATATGGATATCACCTCACCCATAGACCTCAGGGCCAAGCGAGTTCTGGTTGTTGGCCTGGGAAGCAGTGCAGCGGAGCTCGCCGCGGAACTATGCCGTTCGGAACAACCTTCCGAGTCTGCCAGCCAGGTCATTCTATCGGCCCGGACCGGCCGATGGGTTTTACCTAAAATGACAAACGGAAAACCGTTGGATGCCCGCGCACCGCACCCGTCGGCTCGACTTCCTGCCGTGATCCGAGCACTCCCAGAGAGCGTCAGTCAATGGCTCATACGCCGAACGATTGGCAAGATGCTACGAAATCAATCTGCAAGGCTGGGAGGGCAGCAAGCTCTAGGACTTCCAACACCCAAGATCAAACCCTGGGAGGAGCGCCCTACCCTGTCCGTCGATTTTATTCCAGCGCTGCAATCAGGTCTGATTGATGTGCGACCCGGTATTCAGCGCTTCGACGGTGATACCGTCCATTTCACCGACGGCACACAATGCGACGTTGATGTAATTCTTTACGCAACCGGATATCAGCTCAACTTCCCGTATTTGGACCGCGACACTCTTGGCGGGGAAGCCACCGACCTGGAACTCTATCAACGGATCTCGCACCCGGTTCACGACCAGTTATTCTTTATTGGATGTTGCCGAGTGATGTGTTCTATGTGGCCACTTGCCGAACAACAAAGTCGCTGGATTGCGAGCTTGCTGTCGGGAAAATTCCAGCTACCCAGGGAACGGAAACGACGCGTGAAGGCCATTCCTCTTGTTAGCTCTCTACCGGTAATGTGTAACGTATATATAGAGAGCTTGCGCAAGGAAGCTGGCGGCCTCTAGAAGTCATCACTACACTTTCAAAATTTCCAACAGAATCGAAATGACACCGTACAAACCCACAAAGTAAAAAAGAGGCCTGATCAGTGGCCAGCCAATGGCATAGGCAATGGCATGGGCTACGCGGGCGTAAAAAAAGAGACTTGCTCCCAACGCTGTCGCATCATTTGAAACCCCGACCGCGTTAGCAACAAGAACCACAATCGCGAACATCACCAGATTTTCCTGGAAGTTGGCTGTGAGTCTTTGTAGTCGGTTACGCAAAACAGTGGGGGCGGGTAAATCGTCGCGGCTGCCCGCTTGGGCCAGCAATCCGTTTTGGCGAATGGCAAAGCCGGCTTGCGCCAGGATGATAATCAGGAACGCCAACGCGCTGTAGGTAAGCATTAAAAGTTCAACAGACATTATTATTCTCCTAAGATTTCTATCCTCTTTCAGAGTGAGAGGCCGACAAGGAGTATGAATTGGCTGTAACAAAAATGGAAGCAGTACGCCAGCCTTCGCATTGGTGATTACGGGATTGGCTTGGTCGGTTGCAGCAACCGGGAACTACTAAAAAATTAAACGTGAAACTTTATCGCTCTAGAACGGTACGAATAAAGCTAGCGCCTATACCTAGTCACTAGCCGTGGCGAGCTCATCAGCCTTACCAAAAATCCACTCGGCTCTGTTGCCATAAATCAACCTGTTGACCGACAGCGCTACCGTAATACACGCGAAGAATGTAACGCACATCATATGAATGTAATGCAGTGGCATCCACACCCAAAGGAAAAATGCATAGAGCACAATACCGAAGAGAACCGCGGTGATCGCTGCACCCACATCAACATTTTTAAACAGCAGACCTACAACAAAACAAGCCAGTATCGGCATACTGATTAAACCCCACAGCTGCTGCAGCAGATTAATAATACTTTCGGCCTGCGCATAAACCGGCACCATAGCGATGGCAATGAGCACGAATATCGCGGTAGCGATTCCGCTAAGCACAGGCACATTCGGCTTCTCGTTAATGTATCGCTCGTGAAGATCACAAACATACATAGCGGCTGAAGAGTTGATCTGACTGTTGAAGGTACTGAGAACAGCGGCCGCCATTGCCGCTGCGAAAGCGCCAGACAGCCAACCGGGCAGAATGTCGCCCACTATCCGACCATAGGCCGCATCGTTGATATCGCCATACAGTTTGAAGGCGACGACACCAGGAATAACAATCATTGCCGGGATGAAGACGACACGGATAAAGGCGGCAGCGTAAACGCCTTTTTGTGCCTCTTTGACATTAGGCGCGGCCATCGCACGTTGGGTCAGGGTTTGGTTGGTACTCCAGTAAAAAACCTGGATCAGGAACATGCCCGTAAACAGGGTATGCCAGGGGATAGGTGAATCATCGCCGCCAATCATGGTGAGTCGTTCGACAGGAATACCACTAAAGTCGTAGTCGATCGCTTCCAGAGATAGAAACACAATCAGCAGGCCCATTACCAAAATCAGAACACCACTGTAGGTATCGGATACCGCCACTGCCCTGAGCCCGCCGAGAATAGAGTAGGCCGCTCCAACGATGGCGAAGACCACGGCAATGGCAATAATGCTGATGTCAGTACCGAACATTGAAATCATAAACAGCGCGCCCGAGTAGAGCACTGCGGGCTGGAAAATAAATACATTGATTGCCAGAAACATGGCCGATATCAGCGCACGAATATGCTTGCTGTTATAACGCTGTTCCAGCAGCTCGGTGGTGGTGGTGCAATTGTTGCTGTAATAGACCGGCAGAAAGACCTTCGCTAATACCATCAAACCTAAAAATCCGGCAAGCTCCCACCACGCCAGCAGCAGCATTTGATTGCCGTTCATACCGACCAACTGATCCGTACTCAGATTGGTTAGCGTTATGGACCCGGCGATAAACATCCACGATAAACCACCGCCTGCCAGAAAGTACTCTTTATTAGAGTTGGCCGAATGCCGATTTTGTCCGGTGCACTTGAGGTACGTTAGGAAGCCGATAAGCGCAACAATAAAAACGAATACCGACAGCTGTATGACTTGCTCAGACATGGGTTTCTCCCATCTTTTTTTTAGATTATGTAGGCGCAGATATAGATCAAGATACCTGAACCGGTATTATATCGTATTTATATCATAATTAATATCCAATGACCAATAACCCACTCTTGGCATGGGCTTGGCGCGGGGCGCTTTACCTTGATTGCCCCTGATTAGCTCAGGCGGAGGTCCGCAGACTGCAGACCATTTGGATCCACAAAGCGTCAGCTTGAATTGGAATCGATGTGGGGGAAACAACTTTACTGCTGTAGAGTGATCTGCGCGCGCAGGAGTAAGACGCTCGGGCTAACCCGGAGCCCTGCGCGCGAGGTTATTCATACATCAATTCGGATAGGGCAGTACCAATGGTGAGGCAAGATTAGTCTCAACCATGGTGCCAGCAGGCACGCTGATGCTGGAGCCCGATGTGATAATCGACGCACCAAGCCCTACCTTGGCGCCCTTTTTGGCACTGGAGCTGCCACCGTACAAGCCACCGAGAGCCGCCGCACGGGCGGTACGGCCTGCAGTGCGGCCTGCTTCATTCTGACCCTGTGCTTTTAGCCCCTGGGTATGCATAACGTGCAACTGATCGTCGATCATTATGTCGCTGAAATTGACACTCATCTCGGATGAACCCCCCAAACGGCCCGCCTGCTTTGATTGTGTAACGGTTCCATACACGGTGGTACCGCGTTCAGCCACAACCATGCCATCAACGGTCAGCGCACTTTCCAACTGACCACGGAATCGGTGACCATCGCCATGGCGCTTGGTATCGACGCTTTCTGAGGTCCGAATAACCAGACGGGTTCCACTCGGCACCGTCACAGTTGCGGGCTTCTGCTGTGCCTGTTGTTGCGCCTGTTGCTTGGTTTCAACTCCACTACTCAGATAAATACCGACCACTTCGCTTTCGGGAAACGCTTCCACCCCCTCGCCGGTATTGAACATAATTATGCCATTACTGGTACCAACAAAATCACCCTCTAACAGGCTGCCATCAGCGAGTTCCAGGGTATCCGCTAAAACCCATGTGCTGGCCAAAAGCGCAGCGGCAGAAAAAACACAAAACAACGATCTCATAACTGAATTTCCTTATTTACATTAAAGATGATGGTTTTCATCAAACCACAATAGGGTTCAAAATCACAGTGCTGTGGCTATTGCATCCCCGCTATACCGCGCTCTAGCGGCTTCCCGCTCGCATCTCTTCCCATATCGCCTGAAAGTTACATCCAATGCGACGATTCCGCACGTATTAGCTTGCATCGCGACACCAGGCCGTCAAAGACATGTCGCTAAGAACAGCCAAAAACCCATGGCAGGCAATACTCGTGGGCAGTGAACTATGAAAGAATGTAGTACTACACTGTAAGATTGCCGGCAGCAGTCGATGTACTGCCGCTACTGATATGCAGGCTATTCAGGAACCCTTATTCCAGCATGGAACGACACCAACAAAACTCTGCAAATACCCGCTGGCTAACAGCCGTTGTGGCCCTATGTGTTATTGGACTCAGTATGAAGCTGGCAGCCCAGCAAGCACAGGGTGTTCCCGTGGTCGTTACTACGGTTGCGGAGCAGGTAATACTTCGGCAATTACACGTAACCGGCAGCGTCACCTCTGCACGCAACTCCAGGCTTTCCGCCGCCACCAGCGGACAGGTTAAAACCTTGTTCGTTGATGAGGGCTCCCGGGTTGTAGCAGGAGATATTCTGCTGACACTCGATCCGGAACTTGCCGAACTGGAGCTGGCCGCGGCCACGGCCCGTGGACAACAGGGAGAACGCGCTCTAGCCGACGCTCGCCGCAGACTGCAGGAGGCAAGGGAGCTAGCCCCACTGCGCAGCATTGCGGAGAGTGTGGTTCGCGACCTGGCGGCTGAAGTGGCCGAGGATGAATCTGCTTTAAGCCAGTATAAAGCTGAAGCGGGCTTACGCGCTGCCACCCTCGCACGCCACACCGTGAAGGCGCCTTTTGGCGGCGTGGTCGCGGCCAAACTCACCGAGCTGGGAGAATGGGTAACCCCCGGTCAACCGGTTCTGGTATTAGTGTCTACAACCGAACTGCGACTCGACTTCCCTGTTGCCGAAGACTACTTACCCAAGTTGGGTGATGACACCATAGTCAGCTATAGCTATGGGCAGTCCGGTGGAGTCAGCCGCCCGGGAACAATTGCCACCATGGTACCCGTGAGTGATCCTGGTGATCGGACTTTCCTGTTGCGGGTACAGCCAGACGCTGAGGACCAGAATCTCGCGCCGGGCATGTCAGTCAGGGCCAGGTTGCGTATTCCCACTGGCGAACGCGGACCAGCGGTACCCAGGGATGCGTTGCTACGCTATCCCGATGGCCGCTCCGTGGTTTGGGTAGCAGAGAAGCTTGATGGAGCGTTCATTGCCAGGGAGGCTTTGGTAAGCCCCGGCCTTGAGTTCAATGGCCTGGTCGCAATCAGTTCCGGCATTCAAGTGGGCGACAGGGTAGTCGTGCGGGGCAACGAGGCTCTGCAGCCGAATCAGTCGGTACTGGTTAGTGAAATGGTCGCGCCACCGGTTGTCGGTCGATAGGTCGCCGCAATGTTTGAGCAAATAATCCAGCGCGGCACGCTAACCACAGTTACCGTTCTAATCCTTTGCGTTCTCGGGATCGTTGCTGCGCTGCGCATTCCGGTACAGATGATACCGGACCTGGATGTCCGGGTAATTACAGTCAGAACAACCTGGCCAGGCGCAACGCCTCAGGATGTCGAAAAAGAAATTCTGATCGAACAGGAACAGTACCTGCGCAATTTACCAAGTGTCTCCCGGGTTCTTGCGACTGCGAGCAGTGGCAGTGCGCGGGTAGAACTTGAATTCCCCTTCGGTACCGACATCACCGAAATGCTGATCCGGGTAAATAACGCCCTTAGCCAGGTGCCCTCCTATCCCGACAATGTGGACGAACCACGTATTTTCGCCTCCTCTTATTCCAGCAACTATTTTATGTTCCTCAACGTCACCCCACTGCCTGGCAACCCCCGCCAGTTAGATCTTGATCTGGCCGTTGACTTCATTGAGGACAACGTAAAACCCAGACTGTCACGAATACCAGGGGTATCTGAGGTCGGGATGTGGGGTGGAGCCGAGCGTCAGGTACAAATACTGATTGATCCTGCACGCCTAGCCCAACGAGGGCTCAGTCTCACTGATGTTCGGGCCGCTATTCGCAATCGCAATCAGGACCGATCTGGCGGCGAAATTGAGGCGGGTAAGCGCAAGTATCTGCTGCGCACTGTGGGCCGCTTCGAATCACTGGCGGAGCTGGAAGCGCTTGTACTCACTCGTCGCGGCGATGCGGTCATCCGGTTGTCCGACGTTGCAAAAGTTCAGTTAGACCATTTCGAGAAACGCGGTATCTCCAGCCTGAATGGTGAAAACACCATTATGGTTCCGTTGCGCCGCGAATCCGGCTCCAATGTCATCGATATCAAACGCGCGGTAGTGGCCGAACTGGAAAGCATTAACCGGGACCTGCTCGCGCCCGCAGGCCTGGAGATAGATCTCACCTCGGATGATGTCCAGTACGTGGAAGACTCAGTACGCAATGTCTGGCAGAACCTGCTTATCGGCGCATTATTGGCTACCATCGTCATGTTCTTATTCCTACGCTCTGCACGCACAACGGCCATCGGGGTGATCGGCATTCCTATCTGTATCATCGTGGCGTTTCTGGGGCTCTTGCTCGCCGGTCGCACTATCAATGTGATATCCCTGGCCGGTATCGCCTTTGCTATTGGCATGACTCTGGACAACAGCATCGTGGTACTCGAAAGCATCGAACTGGAGCGGCGTAAAGGCCGGGCACGTATGCAGGCAGCCCTTGATGGCGTGCGCCAGGTCTGGCCAGCAGTGTTTGCCTCCACCATGACCACGGTGCTGGTATTTATCCCGGTAGCATTTATCGAGCAGGAAGCCGGACAGCTCTACTCCGATGTCGCCATCGCCGTCTCAGCGGCAATTCTTGCGTCTATGCTGGTGGCCGTCACGATACTACCCGCCGCTGCGGCACGCTTCACCCCAGGACAGCGCAGCGATAGCGCACTGCAACGTGCTGGCGAGCGCTGGCGACAACTAACCCTTGCCGCAATTGGCGCGATTTTGGCAACACGCCGAAGACGCATCAGCTGCATCGCACTCACTCTGACAATAAGCTCTGCTGTGATTATGCTGCTCACCCCCGCAGCTGAATACCTGCCCGAAGGTGAGGAGCCCAAAGTCTTTGCGGTGATGAGCGCACCGCCGGGTTATAACCTGCCAACTATGGAGGCGATAGGTCGAGAGATCGAGGCCTACTTCCTGCAGTATGTAGACACTGATCCAGAACTTTTCAAAGCGGGGAAACATGACGTCCCGGCGATCTCTTACATCAATATGCGGATGGCCGCCGACTACATTCGAATTGTTGCAGAGCCTGTTGAGGCAGGAGACATCGAGCCTCTTATGGATGCATTTACACGAAAATATGAGGAATATCCGGGCATGCGAGCTTTCGCCTCACGCGGCTCCATCATCAGTAGTAACAATGGCGGCACTCGCAGTATTAATCTCGATATTGCCGGCACCGACCTGAACTCGATATACCGCGTTGCGGCAGCCGCAGATGTGCGCGCACAGGAAATTTTCGACAACCCAAGAATTCAGAGCCAACCCCGCTCTCTTTCTCTGGCCCAGCCAATGGTTGAAATTCGACCCGACTGGGAGCGCGCTGCCCAACTGGGATTATCTTCGCAGGAACTGGGCTTTACCGTGGCTGCCCTTACCGACGGTAGTTATGTTGATGAATTTTTTCTCGATGACGACAAGATCGATATCTATCTTTACAGCAGCGCCGGCCAACGCGCCGAGCTGGACAGTCTAGGTCAGCTGCCTGTGTACACACCCAGTGGCGCGGTGCTGCCGCTGGCGGCTCTCGCGTCTATCGAGGAATCGATAGGCACGGACTCCCTGCGCCGCGTCAATGGCCGCCGCACGGTAACCTTGAATATCATCCCCCCGCGCTCAGTACCCCTGGAAACGGGCGTCGCATTGGTGAGAGCGGAATTGGTGAATCATCTGCGAGAGCGTGGCGATGTTCCAGCAGGTGTAGACATCGCGATATCAGGTGCCGCAGATCAACTTGATGCCACGCGCGACTCTCTGCTCGGCAACTACGCGATCGCTCTGCTGATTGTCTACCTGCTGCTGGTCGCCATTTTTACCCACTGGGGTTATCCGCTGCTGATAATGACCACTATCCCGCTGGGGGTTGCCAGCGGGATAGTCGGCCTGGCACTGCTCAATGGCCTGGGGGGACTGCTGCCAATAATTGGACTGGCTGGATTCTCGCAACCGTTTGACATGATCTCGATGCTCGGCTTTCTTATCCTGATGGGCACCGTGGTTAACAACCCCATTCTGATCGTAGATCGCGCGGTACGTAACGTTGGCACCGGTGGTATGTCACCACATGCCGCCGTTACGGAAGCCGTGGAAGCGCGATTGAGACCAATAGCAATGTCTACCATCACCACTCTATTTGGGCTGGCGCCACTAGTGCTGATTCCCGGTGCGGGTACCGAGTTGTATCGCGGAGTCGGTGCAATTGTTATGTTCGGTATTCTTGGCGCGGCCTTTGTCACTCTTACCATGTTGCCGGCGCTGACCGTATCCGTACTGAATATGCAGGCTCAACCGCAGACCCCGGTGGGCGCTGCAAAATAGCCTATCTCTGCTTGAAGACCCTCAGACCCAGTTCCGCGCGATAGCCGTGAATCTCCTTAACATCGAGCACCATAAGAAACTCGATGATCTCCCTACTGACTGTCTGACCCGGCACCAGCACTGGAAACCCGGGCGGATAGGGCGTTACAAAACCGGCTGAAACAAGTTCTCTGCCCCCTTCCAGCTCCCGGAAAACATCGCCATTATCAAACCGAATGTACTCGCAGAGCTCCTCCTTGAAACCTTTAAAATAGGCGGTTCTAATATCTCCATCACTGGTCTGCGGGCTACCCGGCTGACGAAAGTCTTCGTGAAAACTACTGAAGTCAGGCAGCGGCGGTTGCTCTTCAGTCAATTCCCGGACTCTGCTTTCAAACAACTTGCGCTCCGGCTTGCTGTAGTCTTCAATTTTCTGATCGATGTCCTCGGCTATTTTCTCCAATACTTCCAGCAAAAATGTGACGGAACTGCGATTGGTACCGATATGCGTCATAAACAGCACGGTATTGCGGGAGGTCTTGTTAATCTGAATACCAAACTGATCCATCAGGTATTCGTTTTTGAAGGTATCGCCGTCTACGCCCGTGCGGCCCACGTGTAAGGTGATGCGACTGAGGTCGATGACAAACTCATCGGCCATCCACGCATCCTCCATACGACTCCACCCCGTGTCGGCCTCATAGTAACTTTCGACACCGGATAATCGGTAGGCTGCCGGTACCAGGTCCTTACTCACCAGCACCCGAAAGTACTTCGACAAACGCTTATTGTTATAAATTTGCTCGCGCAGCGTCATAGCTGCCGCTATCTGTTTATGAACCAATTCATAGCCTTCGAGCTCCACCTGTCTCCTTCCCGCATCCAGTGAGGACAATATCTGGTAATTGGGTGAGGTAGAGGTGTGGGTCATATAGGCTTCGTCAAAGGCGGCTTTGGAGCGGTGACGAAAGTCCTGATCATAGACATGAATCATCGAGCCCTGGCGCATCGACGTCAGTGTCTTATGAGTGGACTGAGTTGAATACACCCTGAGTCTCACTTTGTCAGGGTCAGGCAACAGCTTGTGATCAAGCCAGCTTGCATCATCTTCCAGGTCCAGGCCTGCCCGCTCTTCACAGTATGCGGCGTAGCGCTTGGCGTAATCGGGGGATTGGTATTTACGCTTCAGCGCTCTCGCAGCCGCCATTCCCGTGCGCGTACGGTAGAGCGGATTAAAGCATGCAAAGCCAAACCAGGCCTCATCCCACAGGAAGATGAGATCGGGCTTAATCGCCAGGCACTGCTCCATAAAATCGTAAACGTTGTAGATCATGCCATCAAAGGTACAGTTGGTCAGAATAAGTAGCCTTACCTCATCAAGCCTGCCGGCGCGTTCATACTCCAGCAGCTTTTGCTTTATTGAGCGTAACGGCACGGCACCGTACATCGAGAATTCATCAAGTGGATAGGCATCCAGATATGCCGTTCTGGCGCCCATCAAGACCATGCCGTAGTGGTGAGACTTATGGCAGTCACGGTCAACCAGCACTACATCTCCGGGCTCAATAAGCGCCTGCAACACGATCTTATTCGCGGTCGATGTGCCATTGGTGACAAAATAGGTTTCTTTCGATCCATAGGCTCGTGCTGCCTTGGCCTGGGCCTCTTTCAAGGGTCCGGTTGGCTGCAAAAGCGAATCGAGGCCGCCGCTGGTTGCAGACGTTTCAGCCATAAATATGTTATCGCCATAAAAGTCGGAAAAGTCCTTTATCCAGTGGGAACGACGTATCGACATGCCCCTCGATATTGGCAGGGCATGAAACACGCCGGTCGGTCGACGGCTATATTTTTTGAGCGCCGAAAAAAACGGCGTCTGATAACGGCTGTGTATCGAGCGCAGAATACTTTGGTGGCATTCCAGATAACCCGGCTCACGATAAAATATTCTTTCGAAATGCCCGGTAGCCAGACTAGCGGACTTTTCAACCGCGACTCCAGACATGAGAAACAGGTCGATTTCCGGACGTATTTTTTTGATCAGAAGCCCGAGCTCGATGCTGCGCTCCAGTTCGGTCATTCGATTCATTCGGCTTTCATCGACATCCAGTAGGTAATGCCGAAAGACATCGTAGCCGTGTACGGATCGCAGTGGAAAGCCGTACCGAATAACACAGGCCTGGATGTTGGGGTTAATCAGTACGCCAATAAGTGAATCTTCGAATGATTTGACAGTGGCAACGTCATAGACAAATTCGTCTTCCGGATGGCGCAGTTCAAGAAAAGCCGAACGCAGAGACTCTTCCTCGTGGATTGACTTGAAATTGTCGATAACCTGAAGCTCGAAGTAGGGACGATCTGTAGTAGATCTTTTACTCCATTGGCTCTCGGCAGCCTCTTGCTCGTCTTCCACTCTCAGGGCCGAAATATCCTGAATATTTAGCTTCAGATGTCGGCTGCGATAGGAATCAGTAAGCAACGCCCGCTCTATGCGGTGAACCGCTCGATTGAGTGATGCATAGTCCTCACATTGAAATACCGACCACAAATACTCCATGTCCGACTTGGAAGGAAAAGCTGTGTACTCTTCGATCGCCACCAGCTGTTTCAGCAGCTTGCCAATGGTTCGGTGAACCGCTCGAACCCGCGATTCACTCAGCCAGGGTTGTTCGTAAAATTTCGACAGCTCTTTGACCTTGCCCCAGGTATCCACCCGAATATGGGAGAACCGGTGAAAGAAATCAATTGATGTATTGGTGCCGAGGTCATTTGCTCGATTCACGATAAGTCCTTTTGGATGGACGTGAAGGTACGATCACTGATTATAGATCATATAGAAGCAGGCGATGAATGAATCGCCAGGCGGGCAACTTTAAGCAGGAAGATACGGCACCGAGATAGAGTTCATCACCGGCGCGGAGGATCGATTGAGATACCGAGTGCCAGGCCTGTTTTTATGGCCCAGCAGTAGCGGCGACATCCCAAAGGAGAAATCTGTTAGCCCAGCAAATTACGTCGACCACCGTGACGCCCTGCAAAACCGACCAACAAAATCAATAATGCAAACGCCCAACCTGGAAGCACTGGTATCTGCTGTATGGGAACAGCGACGGATGATGAGATTGAGGTGGAATCAGCATTATTACTTGGCAACGAGTCCGGGTTGGTAATCGCAATCGCCGCCGCTATGAGCATGTCGGTACCTTCCATGGGAAGATCGTAGGAGATACCAATCTCCAGACTCTCGCCTGGGGCGAGGTCCATCGGCAAACCCACCAACGTGATTACGCCTGTAGCAGGTTCGTAAGTCGCCGTTACGCCTGAAGGCAACAGGTCGAATACGACTTCCAAAGGTGCATTACCAGGGCCCCCGATAACCAGGCTTGTGGTGATGTTCAATGCGTCATTCGGTCCGTTGTTAACGAATTGGACAGTGCCACTTACGCTGTCTCCGGGGTTCGCCTGGTCTGGAAAACCACCGACTATCGTTGCGACATCTGCAGGTCGGGTTGGCGGCGGACCGACATTGCAATCCGGTGTGGCTGGGGGGTAGCTCAGAGTAACTTCACTGCCTGGATTAACACTAATCTCAACGCGCAGTTCTGGCCGTACCTGAGTGGGTACTTCTATCCATTCACCCGTAGAAAAGCTCCAGCCCGGCCAGGCAACACCACGTCCGCTTCCGTTAACTGCCGCTTCTGGCCACAACAAACGACCATCGTTTAGCGGCTGATCTGTTAGTGTAGCGACAGTTGTGCCGTCCGCATCGATAAAGCGAACAGTTGCGAGATTGTTGGGTGTGAATCCCACTGCGGTCACGTCGTATTCCACGTAGGGAGCATCCATATCACATACTGCAGTCGCATCTATCACGATTGACGATTCTGGTGCAAAACCGATATCAGTGTCATCGCTCGCCGTATTATTTGTCGAGTCTGACTCAGCCACAGAACTGACTATGGAAGTATCGACCTCGATAACAATGCTCTCCAACACCGGCGCATCATAGGTATAGGAAATACTAAACGTCTCTCCGTCAGCCAGCATGTCAGGCATACCACTGAAGGTAACAATACCCGTAGTCGGATCAACCACAGCGCTCGCGCCCGAAGGTAGCCCCCCGACCATGATATTGTCTGGAATAACTCCTCCGGAACCAATTGTTAGAGCATAGACCGTATTAAACGCCGTAGTAGGTCCGTTATTGCCAAAAGACACCGTGCCGCCCGTACTTGCGCCGGGATCTATCGAGGCATCATTGGCAGATATCATAGCCTGTAGATCAACCAACACACCGGGTGGCGCTTCGGCAACGCAAGTCGGTGTCGCTGGGGGATAAGAAACCGTGACTGAACTGGTAGGGTTCACGCTGATGCTGACTTCAACATCTGGCCTTACCGACGAGGGCACCTGTGTCCAGACACCACCGGCAAAGCTCCAGCCCGGCCAGGCAATGCCAACTCCACTTCCATTGACGTCAGCCCCTGGCCATAAAAGACGACCATTGCTTAGTGGCTGATCTATTAGCGTAGCAACAGTAGCGCCATTGGCATCGATGAAGCTGACCGTTGCCAGGTTGTTCGGTGTAAAACCTATCGCGGTCACATCGTACTGTACGTAAGGTACGTTCATATCACACACTGCTACAGCATCAATAACGATAGAAGAACCAGGCGCAAAGCCGGTGCTGGTATCATCCGTCGCCGAGTTATTTGTGGTATCGGATTCGTCGACAGAGCTAGCTATAGCAGTCGCGACCTCAACCGTAATATTCTCCAGCAGAGGCGCGTCGTAGGTATAAAAAATGCTGAAGCTTGCTCCGTCAGTAAGGGTGTCGGGCATATCATTGAAGGTAACAATACCCGTCGCTGGATCAACAACGGCACTCGCCCCTACAGGAAGCCCACCGACAACGATATTATTCGGAACAATACCACCCGAACCGATAGTCAGTGAATAAACCGCATTAAACGCTATGGTTGGCCCGTTGTTAACGTAAGTAACCGTGCCACCAGTCCCCGCTCCGGGTTCAACGGAAGCGTCCGTGGCAACGACCGTAGTCTGCAGATCAACCGCTCTGCCTGGCGGCGCTTCAGCAATACACGCCGATGTCGCCGGTGGGTATGAAACCGTAACGGAACTGGTTGGGTTCACGCTGATTCTTACGTCGACGTCAGGCCTGACAGCCGAGGGTACCTGTGTCCACACCCCACCAGTAAGAACCCAGCCAGGCCAGGCAGACCCATTGTCCGCACCATCCACCGCAGCGCCAGGCCAGAGTATTTCGCCATTGAGCAACGGTTGATCCAAATAGGTGGCGACAACATTACTTGTCCCCGTTTCAATGAATTCCACCGTGGCTAGATTGTTTGGCGTAAAACCAATAGCGGTTATATCGTAGAGCAGATAAGGCGCGTCATTCCGACACGAAGAGGTGGCGTCGATAACAATCGAAGCACTGGCGTAGCCAGTAACAGTGGCGGCATCCGCAGTATTGTTAGAGAGATTGGCATCAGCATCCGAGGTGGTGATAGTGGAGCCGATTGGGTAGCTCACGCCCTCTGCGATCTGCGCAGTGAACTCAAAATTGAAGGACAGGCTATTACCCGCTAGTAGGGTATCTGCCAATCCGGTGAAGCTGACCAGACCGGTACCCGCATCATAAATAGCCAGCGCACCGACGGGGAGATTAGAAAAGCTCACATCAGCAGGATAATTCCCCGGACTACCAAACTGCATAGCATAGACCACTCCATTGGCGTCATCCGTACCGACGCTGCCAAATACCACGGCGCCGCTGACCGTATCCCCCGGCTCTATCATCGCTGCCACACCATTGATCGACGTACTGACATCCACTGCACCAATCGCGGTTGAAGCCGATGCCGAGTTGTTCGCCGGCACGTCGTCTGTATCGGGTGATGTAATAGTCGAAGTGGCAATTACCGGACCCGCCGCTGGTGCGGTATAGCCGAAGGTGATGCCCGTGAATGAATCACCAGGCTCCAGGTCCAAATCGATTGCCGCCGGCACGATCGTGACATCTCCGCTGACATTATCGTACGACGCCGTCCATCCGGTCGGAAGGCTGCCGAACGTCACCGCTCCCAATCCACTGGTAAGATTTAAGGCGTAGCTGACATTACTGGCAACCGAGGTGCCAAAGTTTGAGAAAGAAAGCGTACCCTGAACCGACGCACCGGTGGCAACAGAATCCGGCATCACTACTGTGGTCGCCAGGTCAATACTGCTCGCTATCACTTCGAGTGTCTCGATCTCATCTTCTGTCAAAAAGTAAGTCCATAGGTTAACGGCCTTGGCGTCACCCCAACCGGCGCTGTTGGAGCAATCACTATTACTATTGCCGCCGCCCTCCCACTCGCGATAATTAGTAAGAGAGTCAACGCCTTCCAGCGCCTGATCGGGCATGGCCGGGTCCCGTCCCACATCAACGCCCATAAGGGTGCCGCATAGCCTTCCATTCAAATCGCCGATCAACTGCCCGCTACTGGTAACGTAACCGCGATCATCAAAAAATACCGTATAGTCGGGCGCCCCCGCGCCATTGAGTCGCACGATAGTTGGACCACCGCCATTCAAGCCCGTGCTGTCGGCAGTATCGTTATTCTCGGCATCAATGATCGGGAAATGGACCTCACCGGCCCTACCTGCGGCGCGGAAGCTATAAGTGCCAGGTGGGAAGGCATCGAATGCGTTGTCCAGTCCATCCCAGATAACTTGATGAGCCCCTGCATAGGCAATTCCTGTTAATACCCTATTGGTAGTAGTTGCTGCTCTGAAATCCAGCCCATCCAGGCTGATAACAATCTCGTAGCTAACGGTGCCCGTTGTATCGAAATTGAATTCACCACCCGCTCCAATAGTGGTAGTCGATCCACTGACAGCGCCCGTAAATGCAACATTGCTGATCGAGGGCGAAGGCGGTATGAGTGGGATACCCAGCGCCGTTAATACCTTCTCCACCTCCGGCTCTAACGCAGGGTCGGTAACATTGGCGTAGAAAATTGGATAATCAGCGGCCTGCGTTGTTACCTGTAGCGGCAAATTAGAAACTGCGAAATTATTTCCGCGCAGAGTTTTGTAAAGTGGTTGGTTGTCATCCAGAAAACCAAATGTATTTGCATATAATGCATAGCCATTGGGGTCCAGCCCCCTCAAGTCCTGCCGATAGCGGTAACCATCGCTGGTGACATAGTAGAGTGTGTGAAATACCGGCCGGTTGTTACCGGCTGTATAACCCAGAAAAGCAAAGCTGAATACGCGCCCTTGAATGTCAATGGTGGATGCATCAGTCGCGCGAACCGTGATATCCCAGGCCTCGGCTGATTGTGAACTGGCCGCCAGACTCCCGATATTACCGTTCGGGGCTCCTCCGGTGTCAGCGGGTCGAATCCTCACACCGTAGATCCCCGTTACCGGGACCTGATAACCGCAGGCTGAATAGCCGCTGCCTGCGATTGCAGATAATGCTCGGGGGCCAGCTAACTCTTCAGTTCTATTACCTATTACCCCCAAACCTGCCCCGGAATAATGACTACCAATTTCAGTTGAACCACCACTGCAGCTAAAGTCTACGGACGCCGGAATCGTCTCATTGCCACGAGCCCCGAAGTCCTGAGGGTTGAAAATCTGAATATCGCCATTATTGGCTCTGTTACTTGAAGCGACCGCGATATACTCGCCCTGCTCCGCGTAAACGTAGTGAAAGCCCTCGCGCTTAATACGATTGACATAGATTGTGCCCGGCTGAAGGTCCAAGGCTGCCCGTCGACCCAAAATGTCATAGGTCGAAGGGTAGAGACTTCTACTACCCTCAGACACGGCACCGACGCTACAAACAAGCAGCATAAATGCCGCTGCCAGTGATAATCTATTTTTATGTATTCGCATCAATTGCTGTTAACTCGCGCACGGAGAATTGTTCAGGTTAAAAAACGCGAAATAATACAGGAAGCGAGTCGAATGCTGGTCTGCGCTTTCCGTTTTTGTGATCTACTCCGCACTTTTCCAGCCCATATCTCACCTTCATGTGTGAGACACCAATATCGAAACATGGGGTTCGCACGAACCGGAACCATAAAAAGAATAAACCGAGGTTTCCATTTCGAGCTCTATTCGCAACTTGCAGCCGTTCGTAAATAGGCAGAAGATTGAGCTTAAGCCAATTGGTGGTGAAGCCATGGACTGGGCTGAATTAGTCTGGCCACATTACAGCCAAGTGAGTCATCACACCCGTGTTTGGAAACAACAGCCGAAAAGGGCGGGCGATATCATCAACGAAGACTGCTACGGGATAATCCTATGAACCAGTTTTGCATTGGCCTGCTTTCTCTGGCGACTGTCGCCAGCTTAAGCATCGCTGAAATCAGGGTGGAAGATGAAAAACTCGTCATCAACGAAGACGAGATTATTGCCAGTGAAGCGGCCTATTTTCGAATAGAGAAAGTAGCTGAAGGCTTGGAGACTCCATGGAGCATGGAATTTTTACCCGATGGCGACGCCCTGATTGGTGACCGAGAGTCCGGTAAGCTTGAACGCCTCAATATAATAACGGGGGAACTGACGCCAGTAGTCGGCTTGCCAGTTTTATTTATCGACCCAACAATCGGCTCAGGCCTGTTCGATGTTCTCATCCACCCCAAGTTTCAGGAAAATAGCTGGGTTTACATTGCTGCTGCCGGCGGCAGCCAGGAGGCTTCCGGTCTGGTCGTAACCCGCATGGAGCTTAAGGGAAATAAGCTCAGCAACGGCAAAACCTTACTCGAAACATCACCGCGTATTAGCGGGAAATGGCACTACGGAGGAAGACTCGCCTTTTCAGAAGGCAAGTTGTTTATTAGCACCGGAGACGGCAACACTCATTCTCACCTGGCTCAGGATCTATCTGCCCATGTGGGCAAAATACTGCGGATTGGTGATGATGGAACGATACCCCAGGATAATCCGTTTGTAGCGAACCCGGATGCACTACCTGAAATATGGTCTTACGGAGTACGCAACCCGCAGGGTATGACCGCCCATCCGGACACCGGCGCCATCTGGACAAACGAGCACGGACCGCAGGGCGGCGATGAAGTGAATATCCCGCGCAGTGGAGTCAATTATGGCTGGCCGGCAATCACCTATGGCGAGGAATATGGCGGCGGACCCATTGGCGACGGTGAAACTCACAGAGAGGGGATGCAACAACCGGTTTACTACTGGCGACCCTCAATTGCACCCAGTGGCATAGAGTTCTATCGTGGCGACGAGTTTCCCGGCTGGAACTCCAGCTTATTCAACGGAGCCCTGGCGCTGAAACATTTGAATCGGTTAGTGATAGAAGAGGATCGCGTTATTCACGAGGAACGTCTACTGGAAGACAAAGGTTGGCGAATACGCTTTGTTGAGACCGGACCGGATGGATATCTTTACTTCGGCATCGATGAGGGCTTGATACTGCGTCTGGTTCCGGCGCCGGAACCTGCGCCAGACCAAGATGCAGGGGCAAGCGAGTAGCTTTACGCTGACGCCCGCTTGGCAGTAGCGAAATGCTAGCGGGGAAAATTTATCTTGAACGGCAACTGTGCCAGAACGTCATTACCATCCGCGCCATCGATGCCATTACGTTCGCCCCAGATCAACTCTCCCTAATGCGCACTCCTTCCACCGGATAGAGTCCACATCTGCATGTAGCGGAGCCGTCACGCTGAGCACCACGCCAGTACGGCTTTGATTTTCCCAATATTTCCAAGGATGAACTTATCCTTCTTTAATTCTAGTAAAGACCTCCTAATGAGGTAGCATGTTTTACTCGATCGACAAATGTGGCGATAACTATATAGGCGGCGGTCTGAGCTGAGAGTCAGAAGGTGAAGAGAGTTACCCTGCTGGCTCCCCGCCATCTAAGTAAAACAGAGGTTGGTAGTTGTGTACTCGGAAGTAGTCGAAAGAATTGAAAGTCTCAAACACAGCTGGCCGGAGAACATCGCGCTGCAATGCTTCGACCCCGCGTATTTCTCAACGCTGAGCAAGCAGCAAAAATCTCGTATGGTGAAATGCTTAAACTCCGGTATCGAAAATCCAGACAGTCAGATGGGCTGTTACGCCTGCCATCCAGACGACTACGACGACTTAAAACCCTTTTTTTCCAAAGTCATTGCGCGCTATCACCGTGTGCCTGAGGGTGCACGGCAGCTTAGCAACTGGAGCCTCAGCGGCATCGAAGGCCTACCCGAAGACGGTGTGCTAGACCTTGCCAGACTGGGACTGCCTGCGCTTTCGATGCGTATTCGCACTGGGCGCAACCTTAGTCGATTCCCCTTACCTGGCTCAATGTCTCGAGCGGACCGTATCGATCTCGAAAATGAAATGATGGCCGTATTCGACAGGCTTGCCGCCAAGCCAGGGTATGGCGGGCGCTATTACTCCCTGACCCCGGGCAACTCCTCATTCATAAATGATGCCGAGTATAAGGATCTCGTAGATCAACACTTGATGTTCAAAAACATGGGCTCTGACCGGTTTTTGGCAGCCGCAGGAATATCTGCTGACTGGCCACACGGTCGCGGATGCTATGTGTCCGAGCTTAAGGACTTCATCATTTGGGTGGGGGAGGAAGATCACCTGCGAATCATTTGCATGCAATCAGGAACGGTATTAAACGAGGTCTTCGATCGCCTTAGAGACGCTCTGAGTATTATCGAGGGTCTGGAAGGCATGGAATTCGCCTATTCACCCGATTATGGAGTCGTCACCTCATGCCCCACTAACCTGGGTACCGCCTTACGCGCCTCGGTCCATATTCCCTTACCAAAGCTGACCGCAGACGGCACCGAAAGCCGCGCAGCAGCCATTGCCACACCGCTAGGTTTATCGATACGTGGCGTTGGTGGAGAACACACACCCATAGGACGAGACGGTACTGTCGATATTTCTCCTGCGGCCCGGTTTCACATTACCGAAGCAGAAATTATGGCTCGACTCTATAGGGGTATTGCTCAATTGAAAGCGCAAGAGGACAACGCGTAAGGGGCAATGGCCCATAGAGCCGGAGGAAGACGCAGAACCCCAATTGCAATATACTTCTCTTTCTGCGCGCCCGTAGCTCAGCTGGATAGAGTAACTGGCTTCGAACCAGTTGGTCGGGAGTTCGAATCTCTCCGGGCGCACCAATTAAGCTGGATAATGCTGTACCGACTTGAGGGACTCCAATTGCGAATTCTAACCGGGTTATTGTTAGCCATTATCTCTTCCTTCACCCTCGCCGGTTCGATAGAGGGAAAAGGCCTATCTATTTCAGATTCCGACTTCAACTGCATGCTGGATATGGAACCCGTACGTGGTTTTTACGTCGACAACCTCATTGAGGGTGAACTCCCGCAGACTCTGGACGTAGCCAATGCCGGCTCCGGCGAGTATCCCGCAGGCTCCGTGGTCCAACTGGTACCAGGCGAAGTCATGGTTAAGCACCCCAAGGGATTTAGCCCGGCAACCAAAGATTGGGAATTCTTCGAATTGAACGTATCAGCCGAAGGCGCACAGATTGGCAAGCGCGGCTTTGTAGATGTGGTTAATCGTTTCGGCGGCAACTGCTTTGCCTGCCACGCTCAAGCTAAACCCGAATTCGATATGATCTGCGAGACTGGTCACGGTTGCGATCCGATTCCACTTACCCCACAGATTACTCAGCTGCTGCAGAAAACTGATGCACGCTGTGGCGGACGGTATACACCCACCGAGGAAGAGATCGGTATGCTAAAGGCGCTGGCGCAACAGTTAAGTACAGCACAGTAGAACCGAACTCTGGCCGGCATAGATAGCTGCCGGAGTTGACCCAAAGGTCGGGGTAAATACTAAATACAGTGCAGCCCTCCCAACTGCCCAAAAACCTGCTACAATGCCGCCGCTTACTGCGACGATCCGGCCTCGAAAAACCCCTCTAGGCCCACCATTTTCCTTGTAAATCATAGACTTAGTTGTATCAAGGGCGTCCAACTCTTATATCGTTTCTATATAGGAGCCAAGGGCAGTGAGCGCAAATGAAGACAACATCAACCAATTGGGCGGAGGGCCTTAATGTTAACTGCTAAAAATCTTGAAAGAATTATGGAACTTGAAGCCAGCCTGCGGGCGGAATATCAAGTTCAACTCGATACCAAAGATGCTGAAATCGAGCGTTGCACCCAGGAAGTAGAGGACAAGAAGCTCGTTGTTGCCAAGCAACTTGAGCAAATTTCCTCTCTTTCAACTCAAGCATCAGCCAACAAGCGCATAGAGCAACTCAATCGAGAACTGCATTCGCGCTCTGATAATCTTCAGGAAGAAGTGTCCGCACAGAAGAAGCGCATCAAAGCCCTGCAGAATGACCTCGCTGAAGAGCGTACTGAGCTCAAGGCACTCAAGCAGTTCGATCCGGCTAAAATGAAGAAGAGTCTGGACGCCAACAAGAAAAAGCTCGCAGAAAAAACCAGTGCCACTGATGCGCTGCAGAAGTCTGTAAATAAAGCGAAATCTGAAAAGGCTGAGCTGCAGCATAAAATCAAAGAGTTAGAAGCTAAGGTCGAGGAACTCGAGCCAGTCGAAGAACTCGAGCCAGTCGAAGAACCCGAAGAAGCAGCGGCCTAATAAAGTACCGCCTGCCCTGGGATTCCGGTGGCAGGCACATTCAATACCCTCACTTTTCAGCGCACGCTAAAGCTTTCCGGCTCTCATTAGGTCACCCCTGGACCGTTCAGGTCTGCAGTTCTAAGCATTGGGCAACAGCCCGAAACATTTGATGATGGGGTGCTAGTATTTCAGCATGAGCCAATCCAACAACAGCGCCGCTCTCCCATTTTTTGTCGCAGTAATGGGCATCGCAACATTCTCAGCGATGGATGTTCTGATGAAGTCATTGTCTCTGGAAATGGGCGTTTATAATGCAATGCTTTGGCGCACCTTTGCGGCGACACTTATTGCTACCGTCCTGTTTTTCGGCACCAAACAGACCCGTCCCGACAGCGTCGTACTGAAGTTACATGTTCGGCGTGGTCTACTGACCTCGGTCATGGCCTTCCTGTTCTTTTGGGGCCTGATGTTCGTGCCGCTGGCAGAAGCTATCGCACTAACCTTCATCGCACCTCTGATTGCGCTCTACCTCGCTGCGGCGCTACTTGGCGAACATATAAATGGCAGGGCAATTATTGCGTCTGTGGTGGGCCTGGCCGGCGCACTGGTAATTATCACAGGTAAGCTGGGCACCAATTTCAGTGAGCAAGCTGGATACGGCATCGCCGCCATTGTCTTTTCGGCGGTACTCTACGCCTACAACCTGATTCTGCAGCGACAACAAGCACTGGTAGCTAACCCGATTGAAATTGCGCTGTTCCAAAATGGCATAGTATTTACGCTGTATGCTTTATTCGCCCCTTTTTGGGCTGTTGTACCGTCCACAGATCAACTGCCGGCATTATCAGGTGCGGCGATTCTGGGAATCGGATCCCTGATGTTGCTATCCTGGGCCTACGGCCGTGCGGAGGCAAAAATACTGATACCCGTCGAGTACACAGCCTTTATCTGGATGTCATTGTTTGGTTGGTTTATCTATAAAGAGGCTGTCACCCCGGCAACGCTGGTTGGCACTGCCATGATTGTTACCGGGTGTCTGGTAGCGGCCTATCAAAGAACGGGACCTGTCGATCACGTAGAAACCACGGCGATCTAGTTTCTGTAGAGGTCCTGCCCTCTAGCCCAGGTTGCATGAAAGCCCGCAGGTACACGGTGCGGCAACTCTACTCGGCAAACAGGTCCTGACTCTATATCGGTAGCGTCAAATACCAGGCATTCAGATTTCCAGCTTTCGCTATCTGTGACCAAAGTAATCACGTAACCGTCATCTTCAGCACCACTGCGATCTGCACCAGTACGCGGTGCAAAAACTGCTTCGCTGCCAAATACCCCTTTGCCGTAGTCCCACTGCCGACGCTCGCCGGTATCATTGTTGTACTTAACCAGACCAGTAAAACACAGCGTATGCCCGCCCTCATGGAGTAAAGGTATTTTCTGGTGATAGGAATACTTACTTTTTACACCGTGGAACAAGGCATTCGATTTATTAAACTCAGTGTTTAGATCGTCGATATCACCCTCGCGTACCTCACCGGTATGCAGGTTGAAACGCCAGCGATAGGCATTGGCCTCCAGACGCATGTAAGCCAGCATGGAGGCCAGCTCGCCCTCACCAGGCTGTACTTGTGGCATGGGGTTCACTGAGCGACAGCCATCCATCACTACCCAGTCACCCTCCTCCCAGCAGTTCGTCACATGTAAAATGTAACAGGGCTGGCATTCGAACCACCGAATCTCATGGCTTTGGCCGCGCCTGGGAATGATGCCAAAACGGGTTGGAATATCTCGATGAAAGGTCACTACCCTTTGCTTGTGACGGCGCAGCACTTCCACATCATGAAAGAACGGTAGATCGTGAAGAATCGCATAGTGCGTAGTGAAACCAATGTCGTGAGGTAATCTGGGGCCAGGTAAATCAATAGCGACTTCGTGTACCAACTTGCCCTGCGCGTCGGCGACGCCGTAAGTCATAAAGGGCGGAGTATCGCCGTAATCAAAAAATATCAGTTCGCCCGTGTGCCAATCCATTTTTGAGTGCGCGGACAGACGCAACTGACCGCGGCCTTCGATATTATAAAAATCCTGAGTAGCCAGCGTCTGACTATCCAACTTATAGGGGTGGCCGGCGTTGTACCATAAAGTCATCAGTTCGCCGTTATAGAACACCACATCCGTGTTGGACGTATCCTTGATACCAAACTCCGAAATGTTGTAGTCGAACGGACCCATTACGCCAGGTGAAACTGATTTTCCCTCGCGCTGCTCGTCGGCAAACGCTGCGGTGTGAACATACCGATTGCGATAGCAGACCTCGCCGTCGCGAAAATACACGCCGTGAACCATGCCATCACCATCAAAGGGATGATGGCGGTTCTTGGACTGATAAACGGGATTCGGCCCATTGCGAAAATAGGCGCCTTCCAGATCGGCGGGTAGCTCGCCGGTAAAAACCAAACGCTGCGAATCTAACTCATTCACTGTTGGTGCATGGATTCCATGGAGGTAGGGATTATCCAGCTCATAGATCCACGAGGGAGCATCGTCGAAATGAGTAACACCGCCCAGGCATCGATCGACCACCGGATACTCTTTAAGTTTGTGCGCTATGGTCACTACCCTCTCCTTACTGTCCGACGCCAACGACAAAACTCACACAGGTTGTCGCGCTGCCACCCACATTAAATGTAATCATATTTTCAGGATTATTGATCTGACAACCTCCGGCGCGACCGCTAACCTGCCGCGCGCAGTCGAGAACCATACGAACACCGGTTGCGCCTACGGGGTGACCAAGACCAATCAAACCACCGCTTGGATTAATTGGGAAGCTGCCGTCTCGGGTAATGCGACCCTCTTCGATCGCTTTCCAGCTTTCACCCGGCGCGGTTAAGCCCGCGTGATCAATCGCCATGTACTCTGTCATGGTAAAACAATCATGAGTTTCCATGCCATCGAGGTCGGCTACTTGCGCAAACCCCGCTCGTTGGACCGATTCTCTTAGCGTAGCCTCGGCATGTGGAAAAACCAATGGCTCGTTGGCACTGATGGCAAACTTCTGCTCCAGCAAAATGGGGGCCGACCGATGACCCCAACCCTTAATTCGTGGGATGTCTTGTAATCGGCATCCCAACTTCACCGCATGCTCCTTTGCCTTTTTCTCGCTGGCCAGGATCAGACAGGCAGCACCATCAGTGATTTGCCCACAATCTTGCTTGCGCACACGGCCCTCGATGACAGGATTTAAGGTGTCGTCGCAGGAAAAAGCGCCCTCGGGAAAATTCCAGCCCCGGGTCTGCGCGCGGATGTTGTCGCGGCCATTGGCGAAATTAATTTCCGCGATTCGATTCAGATGTTCTGCATCGATACCGTAGCGCCGCTCATACTCACGAGTAAGTCGATCGAACATATGCGGCCAGGGGAAATCGCATTCATCCTGAGTCGCCTCTTTACCCTGCCAGGCGGCGGCACCCAGATACTCAGCCCCGGTTTTGCCATCGACATTTCTCATTAACTCGAGGCCGAGGACACAAGCGACATCATAGTGGCCCGCTTCTATATCACGCATTGCCGACATCACTGCGATTGAGCCGGAGGCGCAAGCTGCTTCGTGGCGCGAGCTTGGTAGCATCGCGAGCTCGGGAAATACATGACCGAAAAATCCGCCAATCAGGCCCTGCCCGGCAAACAGTTCAGCTACGAAATTACCGACATGCCCCACCTCGATCTGCCCGGGATCTATAGCGGAATTCTCTACGGCTTCACGTAAAGATTCGGCGAACATATCGTAAAGTTCAAGACCCTCGCGCTGCCAGTTGCGGGAAAAATCCGTCTGGCTGCCCCCGAGAATATAAATATCGGCTGTCTGCTTCAATGCGGGAAATCCTCTTTTAAGCCGTCTAAGATAACCTAAACTTCCGTTATGCGCTCGGCGCACTGCCCTGCTGCAAGGGCAGCTCCGTGTTGTACACCACCTGCTTCAGCGCGAAGCTCGACTGGATGTTGGCAACGCCAGGGATTCGGGTCAGTTTATCGGCCAGAAACCGCTCATAAGCTTGCAGATCCGGCACCACGATTCTCACCAGGTAATCCGACGCCCCGGTCATCAAATAGCATTCCATGACCTCGGGGTAAGAGCTTATGGTCTGCTCAAACTCCTCCAGCCCTGTGCGCTCCTGACGATCCAGGGAGACGTTAACAAAGACTGAAATCGGCAAACCAACGGCACCCGCATCGACAATACCGGCATAACGCTTGATAACACCCGCTTGTTCCAGCGCCCTCACCCGCCGCAGGCAGGGAGAGGGCGACAATCCTATCGCTTCAGCCAATTCAATATTACTGATGCGAGCATTGTTCTGCACGTGGTGAAGAATTCGGTAATCAATCTTATCTAGCTCCATTTTAGAATTATCTGCCATATTTTCTTATATATCTATCCATATATTGTTATTTACCCTCAATATCAGGGCTATTTAGCAATCCTAATTTCGTTGATGTCTCTATAATTTGGCTTACACCTGCCTTTGGAGACCGACGAAATGACCGTTGCCACCATTCCCAGTTACATAGATGAACTGGCGGAAGATCGACACGAGTGGACAGAAGCCCTGGATGCCATTGAGCGAGAGTATGGCGAGAGTGGCGTGCGGGATATTCTGCGGGCTTTGCAGAATCACGCCCTGACTCAGGGTATTCCACTCAGTGAAGCAACACTCAACACACCCTACGTAAATACCATCCCACCATCACAGCAGCCGCCTTACCCCGGTGATATTGCGATAGAGAAAAAGATCGAAAACATCAATCGCTGGAACGCGATGGCAATGGTTCTGCAGGCTGTCGATGCAGGTACCGGGGTCGGTGGACATATAGCTACCTATGCATCTGCAGCCACCATGTTGGAGGTTGGTTTTCACCATTTTTTCCGCTGCAAGTCCGACAGCTATGGTGGCGATACGGTCATGCCTCAACCACACGCGGCACCGGGCATTTACGCGCGTGCATTTCTTGAAGGCCGACTGAGTGAAGCTCAACTTAAAAACTACCGCCGCGAACTGGGTGCCGGCGGTGGCTTGTGCTCCTATCCCCACCCTCGCTCCATGCCCGACTTCTGGCAGACCCCAAATGCCTCTATGGGATTGTCGACCCCGGCAGCGATCTATCAGGCACGTTTTGCCAAGTATCTTGAGAATCGTGGCCTGAAGCCGAAAAACGGCGGCAAGATCTGGTGCTATATCGGCGACGGCGAATCCGACGAGCCCGAGGTGCTTGGCACCGTCAATATTGCTGCCCGTGAGAAATTGAACAACCTGGTACTGGTCATCAACTGCAACTTACAGCGGCTAGACGGACCAGTGCGTGGCAACGGGAAAATTATTCAGGAACTGGAGCGCGGGTTTCGAGGCGCAGACTGGAACGTAATCAAAGTTATCTGGGGCAGCGGTTGGGACGGCCTATTGGCCCAGGATCACAACGGCAAACTGCGCCAGCGTATGGAGGAGTGTGTCGACGGAGATTACCAGCGCTACTCGGTGCTCCCTGGCGACGCCCAGCGCGAACATTGGGTAGACGGTGATGCAGAACTCGAGCAAATGATGAACTCGCTGACCGACGAGGAAGTTAAGCAGATCAAACGAGGCGGCCAGGATCCCAAAAAAATATTCGCTGCTTACCAACAAGCGGCGCAGAGCACCGATAAACCAACAGTGATCCTGATCAAAACAGTAAAGGGTGACGGCATGGGCGCTTCTGCCCAGGGTCGAAATACGGCGCACCAGAAGAAGAACCTGAATGAGGAAGAACGCCTGGCCCTGGCGGCAGACTACGGCATTCCACTTACCCCGGAGGCCATAAAACTCGCCGAGTTCTACCGACCGGAACCCGATAGCCCGGAAATGCTTTACCTACAGAGTGCGCGGGAAAAGCTGGGGGGCTACCTGCCCGCTCGTACTGTGCAGTGCCCCACCATAGAAACTCCACCATTGGCTGCCTTCAAAAGCTTTATCGAGGGCTCGGGAAAGCGAGAGTTATCTACCACTATGGCAGTGGTACGCATGTTGGGCCAATTGATGAAGAATGAGTCCATCGGTAAGTACGTGGTGCCCATCGTACCGGACGAGGCTCGCACTTTTGGAATGGACGCACTATTCAAAAGTAACGGAATCTATTCCCCCGAAGGCCAGAACTATACCCCGGTTGATGCCGAGAGCTTGATGTCTTACCGCGAAGCACACGATGGCCAGATCATGCAGGAAGGCATCTGTGAAACCGGTGCAATGGCGTCGTTCCTCGCAGCGGGCAGTGCCTATGCAGTGCATGGTGTACCGACCATACCTTTTTATATTTTTTATTCAATGTTTGGTTTCCAGCGTGTTGGCGACATGATCTGGTCCTGTGCCGATATGATGTGCCGAGGTTTTCTGCTGGGTGGAACCGCAGGGCGAACCACGCTGAATGGTGAAGGCTTACAACACGAAGATGGTCATTCACATGTACTGGCAAGCACAGTACCCAACCTTAAGAGTTACGATCCAGCTTTTTCTTATGAATTGGCAATCATTATTCGGGAAGGAATTTACCGGATGTATGAGTTACAAGAGAAGATTTTCTACTACCTCACTGTGTACAACGAAAACTACATCATGCCCCCGATGCCAGAAGACGAAAGTACCAGCGCGGGCATCCTACGAGGCGGCTATCTCTGGCGGAAAAGTGCATTACGGGGCGAGCCCGTTCATCTACTAGCCAGCGGCTCGATCATGCAGCAGGCGATTGCTGCGGCCGACAGGCTGGAGGATCAGGGTTTTGCCGTGCACATCTGGAGTATTACCAGCTTTACGGAATTGGCGCGAGAGGCCGAAGAATGTGAACGGTACATGCGCTTGAATCCATTGGCTGAACCCTCGATTCCATATGTTAAGCAGTTATTTGGCGCTGAAGCAGGCCCCATCATCGCCGTCACTGACTACATGAAAGCACTGCCCAACAGCATTGCCCGCTGGATGCCAGAAAGTTATACCGTACTGGGAACTGACGGTTTTGGCCTCAGCGAGTCACGCGCTGAACTCAGAGATCATTTTGAAATTTGCTCTCGCCATATTGTGCAGACAGCGTTGGTTTCCTTGTATCAGTCGGGATCCCTATCGGAACAGGCGCTGCAGGAACAGATGGAAGCCCTGGCGATCAAGTCGACAAAACCTAATCCGGTAGCGCGCTAGCTCACTCGCACAGTTAAATACGGTCCAGAATAACAGGGCCATCCCCTTCCTTAGCCAACATGTCCTCCGGGTTGTAGATGGGGCAATTAGTCATCGACAGGCAACCACAGCCAATGCAGCCTGTCAGTGAATCCCGCAGCCGCTCAAGATAAGTTATTCGTGCGTTCAGCTGCTCGCGCCATGAAGCCGAGAGCTTTTGCCAATCGCGAGCGGTAGGAGTGCGAGCATTGGGCAGGCTGGCCAGTGCTTGCTGAATATCTCCCAGACTGATACCCATTTTCTGAGCCGCTTTGATGACCGCGACTCGCCGCAAAACGTCGGCCTTATAACGGCGCTGGTTACCGGAATTTCGCCAGCTGTGGATCAGGCCTTTCTGTTCGTAAAAATGCAAGGTACTGACTCTGACCCCACAGCGTTGGGCAACCTTTCCTACAGTCCAACCCGTGTCGCTCATGACAAACCTCTGACAGACATTTATTGGTATAGTAGAGAAAAAAAGCCTTTACCTCAACTTAACTTGAGGTATTAGGATGACTGTAGATCAATACAAAGCGGCTAAAGGAGAGAGACTATGATTCGTTTGGAGCACCTGAACTTAGTGGTAAGAGATATTCCCGAGACACTCAAATTCTACCAGGCGGTGTTTCCGCATTGGCGAGTGAGAGAAACCGGCGCGGGGGATTGGTTTGGCAAGCCCCGCAAATGGCTACATTTCGGTGACGACTACCAGTACCTGACTCTGAACGACAATGGTGAGGGCGATAATCGTGACCTGCAGGGCCACCAGACGGGCCTCGCACACTTTGGGTTTGTCATCGAGAACATGGACGAAGTAATCAATCGACTAGCGACAGCTGGCTATCCGATTGGTAAAGATGGCGCCGAAGAGCGCTATAGAAAAAATGTGTACTTTATGGATCCCAATGGATTCGAGGTCGAATTCGTTGAGTATCTAAGCGACCTGCCCGAACAGCGCAATCTGTCTAGCTGAATAAGGAAATGAGATACAGGCAAGTACAATGGGAGGGCGGTTATACGCGCCGCACTCCCGACTTACAGTTCGTCCGTAATCAAGGCGGGGTTAAGCCCTCTATCTGCACAGCTGGCAATGGTTCAGCCAATTCAAAACCCAAAACTTTCGCATAAAAATACAATTCAGCCTCTAACGCACGAATCTGGTTTTCGGCCTTTCGAAATCCGTGGCCCTCACCCTCAAAGGCCAGGTATGCAGTTGGTACTCCCCGAGATTTTAGTGCCTCAAAAATCATTTCAGATTGGTTTGGAGGCACCACCCGATCATCCAGGCCCTGTAGTAAAAGCAGCGGGGCACGAAAACCAGCAAGGTGATGGATGGGTGATCGTTGCACATAAAGATCTTTGCGCTCCGGGTACGGTCCTATCACCTGATCCAGATAGCGCGACTCAAACTTGTGGGTATCTTCGGCAAGCGCCTCCAGATCACTGATTCCATAATAGCTGGCGCCGGCGGCGAATACGTCGTGAAACGCGTGAGCGGCGAGCGTCGTATAGCCACCTGCACTGCCACCGCGAATTGTCAGTTTATCGGGGTCTGCCAAACCTTGCTCCGCCAGCCAGGTGGCCCCGGCCACCGCATCTTCCACATCGGCAACACCCCACTGGCCATATAGCGAGCGTCTGTATTCCCGACCAAAGCCGGTGCTACCACGATAATTCAAATCCAGTATTGCGAATCCCCGGCTGGTCCAGAATAACTGGCTAGGCTTGAAAGTGGGGCTACTCACCCCCGTTGGGCCACCATGGACACTGACTATCAGCGGCGGAGCAGAGCCTTCGGGCGCTGTCATTTCGGGATTGGCTGGCGGCAGATAAATGCCATGAGCAACGGCGCCGCTACCCGTGGGAAAGCTGACCATCTGGTACTTTGGAATCCATTCCACACCCAGATCAAATTCACCGGCAGTACGGATAGTCGTTAGCACGGAGCCCTGAAGATCTGTCTCCAATAGCACTGGAGGACGGTCAGTTGGTGCATTGATAACAAACAGCCGATTCGCAACCGGCAGCACATCTCCTATTGCCGCACTTTCCAGTATCAGAGGCTTGGACGTAGATGTGTCGGGATCGATTACCGCCAGATGTTCAACCCCACCTCTCATGACCTGCGCCAGAATACTGCCGTCGTCCAACAGGTGATAAAAGTTCTGTCCAACCTGCCAGTCAGGGCCGCCAATCTCCACTTGCTCCAGGCCGCTATCTATAACACTGAACTGTTGACCCTCCACCCGATATATTTTCCACCAGTCATCACGGTCAGAAATCGCGTACAACTGGTGGTCGTTGGCAAACTGTGGATTGATAACCGATTCACCACTGTTGGGGTTGTGCTCAGTAAGTTCGGCAAGTCCACCATCAGAGTCAAAGCCCGCAGACCACAAGGTGGTGTTGTCCCAGGGCATATTAGGATGAAGCCAACTGGTGAATGCTATCCGCTTTCCATCAGACGAGATATTCACTGCCGAGACAAAATCTGCGTCCTCAAATAGAACCTCACCTTCAGATACCTCGTCTAAGGGCAACGCCACCAGAACATTGTGCGGCTCGCCCAGAACCCGATGATCTTCCCGCACACAGATGAGGCGATTGCGAGTGTCGTCGAACACACAACCAGCATATCGCAGGTCCTGCTCCGGTGTAATCGGTACTGGCTGCTCACCAGGGCTAAAACGGTAGATGCGCTGGTCGTCAAAATTGGAGAACCAAATCGTACCATCCACCACCAGCACGCTGCGCCCGCCGTATTCCTGAACCCGCGTTCGGGCATTCCAGGGCGCCGGCAAAATCTCCTTCAGGCCATCAGAGGCCGACCATCGCATAATGGTATTCCGGCCACCCTCCTCTGGCCGGGATTCAACCCAGTAAAGAAAATTCTGATCAAAACTGAGAGAGCCGAGCGCGCGACTGCCGGCCACAACCGACTCTGCACTCACCGGGGAAGGCCAGGAGCCATAGGGCATAGTTATCGTCACGCTGCTTTCATCCTCATTGACTTGATCCTCGGAGCCACGATCACAAGCCATCATTGTCATGATTGGCAGAAGCAGTATCAAGCGAAGGAAAACTGTTTGCATATATACCCTGCGGCGCAACAACTGGCCAATCGGAAACACTATCCTACCAGCATCAGGCGAGAGCTTCTGTAGCGAGAGGAAATGAATTCTGCTGATAGTGCGTGGACAATTATTCCGTTCATTTCCGAGTTTGCTTGCCTGCGGTGATACTCAATCCATTATGGATTCCCAATCGCAGACGGTATGCTGACACCATGAAAAGTCGTTATCAATTTTTACTGGTGGTGCTGATACTCCACCTGCCGCTATTCGCCTATCCGATACTTCGCTTATGTTCCTGGCTGGGGCTGAATATTGGGCTGACCATAGCCATCTTCCTGCCTCTCTTTTTTAGTCAAATTATTGTCAGGATGTATTTTCGACATGCAAATTCCGGCTTAGTGTTCTGGCTAAGACGCGGCGCCGATTTATGGCTGGGGATCAGCCCTCTATTACTTTGTATGCTGCTGGCAGCCGAAATTCCCGTTGCTCTGGACCTGCTTCAAGCCCACTCGGCCGCCTACCTCCTTATTGGCATAACTCTGGCATTAACAACTTACAGCGTGATCAATGCCTATGCGCCCTCGGTCGTTACTGTGCCGCTGGAAAGTAAGAAGTTGAAGTCTCAGGTGCGCTTTGCGCAGATTACCGACGTCCATATAGGCTCGCGCAGCTCAGAATTTCTGACCCGGGTCATGGACAGAGTGAACAGCCTCAATCCAGACTTTCTTTGTATTACCGGTGACTTTATTGACGCTCGAGGAATCACTGAGGAAAATTTGGCTGCCTTACGTACCTGCCCCGTACCCATATATTTCAGCACCGGCAATCACGAACGGTATGAAGATTTTGATGACATACTCAGCCGTCTTTCCCGCCTGGGCGTCAAGGTGTTGCGTACTGAAACCGCAATTCACGGCGATGTTCAGCTTATAGGCATTGATGACAGTGAGCGACCCAATCAGGTTGAGCAAGAATTAGCGAAGCTACAGGTCGACAGCGATCGCTTCGCCTTGTTGCTTTATCACCGCCCCCGCGGTCACGCCGACGCCGCTGCTGCCGGAGTGGATCTGATGATCAGCGGTCATACTCACAATGGTCAAATCGTACCGTTTAACTTTGTGGTCGGCCGGGTTTTTGAACAAACCGTGGGCTTGTTCAAAGAAGCCTCGATGCACCTATACGTATCACCCGGAACAGGCACCTGGGGCCCGGTAATGCGCCTGGGAAGTCGAGGGGAGATCACACTGTTCGAAATTGAGGCCGTGTGAGCTATTCAAGGAGAGAAAATATGTTCGCGCCAGTAAAGAAGCTATTACTTTGTTTTATGTTCCTGGGCCTCCTTACAACCAATGTCCTCACTCTCACAAGTACCGCATTCAATACGGCTATATCAGGCCTACTGGCCACTAGTCTCGGGGTGAAGACTGTATCGAGCTTACTGCAGAGTAAGATTTCGTCACAGGATCTGGCTTTGAAAAAAAATAAAACTCAACTTGCCAACAAGAAGCAGGCTGCTCGCCGTTTCGGGTCCCGGCTAACCCAGCGCACTAAAAGAGTCACCGCCAAAAGCATCGCGGCGATTCCCGCTGAATCAATACCACTTATCGGGATCGCTGTTCTGATAGCGGACACCAGTTACGAGCTCTACGCCGCCTGCGAAACAATTCGCGATCTTGATGATTTATATGGAAGCCTGGGTATTGTTGATCAAAGCCCAGAGGACGCAATACACGCGGCCTGCGACCCTGAATTACCAGACCCGGAACAGGTTTGGCAGAGTGTGCTGGGCAAAAGCGAAGAGTGGTGGCAGAGCCTGGCAGACGCGCTATGAGTTTATGAAAGAGTAATGCGGCAAACACAAACTCCCGCTACACTACCTCGGCGCCAATCAAACAAAAATGGGATCGTCCTGAATGCTACAACTGATGTACCAAGGCCAATGGGCGCTTTTCCTGCTCATTATCATCTCCCTAATTATTTCGCTTTCGTTCCACGAATACGGTCATGCAGTCTGCGCAAAATATTTCGGCGACGATACCGCACAGAAACTTGGCCGGCTAACGCTCAACCCCGTTGCTCATATTGATCCAATGGGTTTATTGATGGTGGTACTTATCGGTTTTGGCTACGCTAAACCGGTACCTACCGACCCAAGGAATTTTAATTCTCGCTGGGCCAGTCCGCTGGTGGCCGCTGCAGGACCTGCGATGAACCTACTGCTCGCGTGCATTTCAATCAATTTGTATGTGATAGGGCTAAACGCGGGTTGGGAGATTTTCGCCGGCAGCGGGCCGCAGTTTTTCTTTACTTTTCTTGCCCTGATCAATCTGCTATTGATGGTATTTAACCTGATACCCTTGGGCCCTCTCGACGGGCACTACATCATGCCCTACTTTTTACCCACTGCGATGGCAAAAAAATATCTCTATTACAACGCCCGCTACGGCAACTATTTGTTTCTCGGACTGGTGGTTCTAAGTCTGGCGGGAATGCCGATCTTCAAATATGTACGCCAGGTTGGAGAGACGATACTTCCACTGATTATTTTTTTCTAATCGTCTTTTCCTGATCAGGGCTTACTGGAAAACCCGATCACGATCTGCAATACCCCTACTTTCATTGACGGTGAGCAGCACTGCCAGGCCCAGAATAAAAAATGCCAGCGTCGATAACAGGGCCATGCGATGGTCCCCTCCGGTCAGACTACTAATGACACCGTAGCTCAGCGGACCAATAATAGCTGCGGTTCTTGCGCAAAAACCCCACAGACCAAAAAACTCTCCGGAGTGGGCAACGGGGGTAAATTCACCTATAAGCGCACGCCCTCCCGCCTGGGTGGCTCCCAGAGCAACACCTAGCAGATTGCCGGCAAACCAGAAATCAGCGGTTGAGTCAGCAGTCATTGTGAGAACCCCCGCAATAATCCAAACCAGCAGTCCACAAGCGAGGCTGGGCACCGATCCAAACCGGTCTTGGGCGAAGCCAAAAGCAAAAGCGCCAAGAGCTGCGGTAAAGTTCACCACCATGATCAGGATAATTAGATCCTGACTATCAAATCCCATAACTTCCTGTGCATAGATCGCCGCAACTACGACAACGGTTGCAACACCCGCCTGATAAATCGTAAGGCACAGTAAAAATCGAAATAGATCCGGCAGCTGGCGGGCCCGCCTCAGGGTTTGCCTGACCGTATTGAATCCCTCCCGGATATAGCTGGCGCCAGCAGCAAGCGGCGTAGGCTGCGCTCTCTCCCGCAACCACAGAAACGTGGGTAATGCGGTGACCGCAAAAATTACCGCAGTGATTAGCAACGTCACCGGGACGTAAGACTCTGCTGTAGCTCCGCCAGCACTCGACCAGTTTATATAGGCAAGACACAGACCCAGCGTCAGCAGCCCACCAAAATAACCCAGGCTCCAGCCATAACCCGAAACCTTCCCCATGCTGCCACTGGGCGCGATCTCGGGCAAAAATGCGGCGATAAGATTTTCGCCACTGGCAAAGGCGATTGCTGAGAGTACCAACAGGGGAAATGCCAGCCACAACTGTCCCGGCGCTGCCGAAGCCAGTAGCGCGGTAGCCGCTACGCAGGTGATGGTCGATACAAGAAGGAACGCCTTTTTACTGGCCCGGTGATCAGCCACTGCACCGACCACCGGTCCGGTGATTAATACGATGAAATTAGCCAGAGCAATGGCGAGAGTCCACAAAAGGGTCGCGCTACCGGGAGACTGTGCATCCACGTCTGCCGCCATAACGCCGACAAAATAGGCGCTGTAAATCGTGGTCATCACCACCGTGGTGTAACCGGAGTTTGCAAAGTCGTAAAAAGCCCAGGACCACAGCTCCCGAGAGGTGGCTGGCTGGGTATTGCCTGGGGACGAATTAGTCTGCATGCTTGGCCCTGTGATGCCGATTACCAATGCGCTATCGGCGTGAACCACAGCCTACTGCATTTGCCGGAGCGAGTCGAAGTGCTGGAGATATTACAGAACATCGCCATGAAACTTGCCGATCTGGTGATGGCCGTGATTCCACGACCGGTCCCTAACGCAGATGTTCTAGCTGAGTGCAAAATCATTTCCCACCGGGGCGAGTTCGACAATATCGCGGTGAAGGAAAATACCCTGGCGGCTTTTCGGCATGCAAGCGGCCACGGAGTTTGGGGAATCGAGTGCGACATCCGATGGACCTCTGATCTCACACCAGTGGTTTGCCACGATGCCGATACTGGTCGCGTATTTGGCACTTGCCTGATTTTGTCGGAGACCCACTTCAGTGACTTGCGCGAGCAGTTGCCACAAATACCCACGCTGGCTGAGGTTGTCGCAGAGTTCGGGGGTAATACCCATCTTATGCTTGAGATAAAGGAGGAGCGCTATCCGCAACTCCAGCGGCAGGCCCAGATTCTGGAGGACACGCTGGCCGCGCTCGAACCCGCTGAGGATTACCATTTCCTCGCGCTCGACCCCGATTTATTTCTACGAGCCCGGCACGCCCCAAAGTCGAGCTGTCTGCCGGTAGCTGAACTTAATGTAAAGCGCTTGAGTCGGGCAAGCTTGCTTGAAAATTTCTGCGGCTTGTCAGGGCACTACCTGCTATTAGGTAATTCTCTGTTGGCAAAGCATAATCAACAGGGACAGCAAATCGGCACCGGTTTTATTTCCTCGCGCAACTGTCTGTTCCGAGAATTGAATCGCGGTGTGCAATGGATATTTAGCAATGATGCCGTGCGGATACAGAAAATTTTGGATCTCTATCTGCAGCGATCGCGACCACAGAAGTGACAGCTCCGGCAGACAAATTCACTGATAAAAACCTAGGGCTGACCGTCTGAGCGAAGATTCAACAACGCTTCTACTGCTCGTTGCTTATAGACTTTCGATTGTTGCGCACCGCGGGGCATGCTCACAATTTCCTGATAGGAGACGGCCGCTTTTTCCGTCGCCCCCATCTGCTCGAAAACTTGCGCTTTTTGGTAGAGATACTCAGGCGAATACGCATGTACCATAGCAGCATTGATTGATCGCAACGCAGCTAGAAACTGTCCAGATCTTGAATATGCAATAGACAGGTTATACTGACTGATATGGCGCGTTGGTGACTGGCCCGCTGCTTTAGAGTAGTAGTCTATCGCCGAGTTATTGTCGCCCTGCTCCAGGGAAATATAACCGAGCAGGTCCAGCTCTGATGGACTCAAAGCACCTTTTTTTTGGTTTTCAATGATGAGGGTATATGCCGCCTCAGGCGACCCCATTTTTACGAATCCCCAGGCCAGCGACAGACTTCTTTCGGCTTCGGTTCGGGTATAAAATGTTGCTACAAAACTGAGCATGAATAGAGCCGACGCGCAGAAAATCAAAATACGCTTTCGCATAGCCGAAAAATCGCTGTCAGAAATTGCCGCCAACGAAACACCAGTTCCTACCGCGAGTACGGGCAGACCATGCATACGGAATCGAGAAGCAGCAATAAAAATAACAAAGGTCGCGAACACAATTGCCAACGGGATGAGGCACACTACCAAGTTCCGTTTATTGCGTAAGCCGATCAGCATCAGTCCAGGCAGTCCGAGTGCAACCAATACTCCAAAAGAGCTGGGGAGAATGTTCAGCACCACTGAGAACTCTCGCTCCAGATTAAAAGAGCGATTGTTTGAAATTTCGGAATAGGCGACAAACTCAATGGCCTTACGCAATATGTTTGAGATAGCTACGCCAGGATTTTCCGCCACAAAGTCTCTCGCCTGATCGCGCCAATAGCCGCTCATTTCATAGACTGAAATATCGCGCTGTATTCTCCGCTCAGCCTCGCTTTGGTAGCCCGTCAAAATTGAGACAGGAGAGCCGTAACTCACAAATTCCGGGTGAAATTCAAGCGCCTGTAGATTATCCCTATTATACAACTGATGTAGCACCACCCCACCATTGGCCGGCAGAAACTTCCACTCGTCTGATATGTGGTGATTCCGACCTGCCAACACAGCGAGTACCAGGAGAAAACCCAGGCCAATGGCGATATGTCGGGATCCGAAATGCAGCTTCCCAGCCACTCCGGGCCTAATCCAAAAGACGGAGAGACAAAGACCGGCGGCGGCCAGTAACAAGAAATTGGAGCGCAAGGCAACACCAAGGCCCAGCAACAAACCATAATAAAGACCACGGACTGCGCCACGCTCCTCGTTAATTCTCAGCGTAGTCATAACCCAGCAACTGACAAACAAAGCAGCCAGAGTTGGCTTAAGCGCCGTGGTGGTGAAGAATATCGCAGTCGCCGCCAGCGCATACGAATAACCGCCCAACAGCCCGGCACGGTGTCCCCAGCAGTGCCTGCCAGCCAGGTAGATCATCCAAACTGTCAGCACGTCGATAAGTATCTGTACTAAGTAAAGTGCAAATAAATTCTCGCCTGTGAAGTAAAAAAGTAGGCCCAGAAAATAGCCAAAAAGAGGGTCCATGAACGCGAAGTCGCCGCTCAGCCCAAGGCCACCCGCTGCAACATCGGCACCAAACGCCAGGTAAAAGGCTTCATCGGGTCCCGGGTAATAAGTAATGGGATTCGAGGCAAATGTTGATAGGTGTATCAACCGCAACACCAACGCCAGTCCAAGCAGATAAACGCACTGCTTTCTCTCGGCAGTCTTCAACACATCACCAGCAATGAATGCCCTGGTATCATTAACTCTCGCCCAAAAAGATGCAAAATGCCTTTTTTGCCGACCAATAGAACTTATGTACAAATCAAGAAAAAGACAATACCGCGATTAATTCCAATTTCCCACAAGATAGCATTGTTTCGCCCTGAAAAAATCCCACGCCGCAGACCCTACTGGGCTAGACTATCTATCTACCGGAAGGACTTCGCTGATCCGCTGCTAATCAAAGACCGAATATTGTGGCCGCCTCCCGGAAAATAATTCAAAAGCGCTGAGCGCCCTCACATGGAGAGACAATATGACTAATGGATTCACAGAGCGGGACGTTTCCTCACAAGAAGGGAAAACCTTCGTTATCACCGGAGCCAATACCGGACTAGGTTATGAAGCCGCACGCGTGTTGTCAGCGAACGGCGCCAGGGTAATTATCGCCTGCCGCTCTGAACAAAAAGCAAACGCAGCGATCGACGCCATCACTGAAGTAAACGGTGATGTCGACCTGGACCATGTGTCTCTGGACCTTGGCGATCTCGCGTCGGTTCGCGCTTGCGCCGATCAACTGTTAAAGGAAGACCGGATCGACGCACTGATCAATAACGCGGGCATAATGGTGCCGCCCTATGAGTTGACTACAGACGGTTTTGAATCCCAGTTTGGAGTGAACCACCTGGGACCTTTTGCCTTGACTGGCTTACTACTAGAAAAGCTGGCGGAAGCCGACGAACCCAGAGTGATCAACACCAGCAGTATTGCTCATCGTTCGGGTAAGATCGATTTCAATGACATCAATGCCGAGCGCGGCTACAACCGGATTAGACGCTACGCGATGAGTAAACTGGCAAATCTCTTATTCAGTTATGAGTTGCAACGACGTCTGGAAGCAGCCGATATGACAACGATCTCTGTTGCCTGCCATCCCGGAATTGCCAATACCGAATTGGCTCGCTATCTCCCCGGTTTTTTGAACGGTGCGTTTTCGTTGGTGGCCGGCCCGTTGTTTAACACCGCCGCCAGCGGAGCATGGCCAACACTCTGCGCAGCCACCTCTGCCACCGTTAAAGGCGGCGAGTACTACGGGCCAGCGAAGCGACGAGAAACGGCAGGCCCAGCAATCAAAGCCAAATCCACTCGCAGAAGCCGCGATCAAAAACTGGCGGATCGTTTGTGGCAGGTTTCAATCGAGATGACTGGCATCGACCCTGGAATCTAGCGCCCAGCAGTGGTAATGCCATCCACCCTAAATAGATTGCCAGGAAGACACGTCGGCCGACTCAGCCCAGACGCCGATAAAAGCGTACCACTGCTTCCTCGGCAATCAACATCACCGCCACCACAGCGATAAAAGCCAACACACCGTGCAGCGGGCCGGCAAATGACACCTGATCTCCGAAGGTAAAGTTAATCAAACCGAGAATCACGAACTTGGAGATGAACAAGATTGCCCAAGCGGAAAATATTCGAAGAAACCGGGCTGACTTCCAGGGCTTGGAGGCAAAAAAATCGGCCGCTCGGTGCTCTAGGCGCAAGGTAATTTTCAGCATCACCTGGAGCAATATTGCAACCGCAAGCGATACGGTGAACGATTCGATAACCACCTGGTGCCAATGCTCCGCGAAGAGGTTCAGCACCGCCAGGTCGATAAGAATCGCAGTGAAATAGCGCAGGAAAAACTTTTGCTTCGAGGATGGCTCTTCCGCGGAAGCGACCTCTAGTAGCCCGTGGTCGGACATGGGTGAACCCTTGCAAGATAACAGGTCGCTATTGTAACCCGAGTTATTAGCTGCGCCACAGCCCGAACCAAATAGTCACTTCTCAGTGGAAGCTGCCCTACTGGCTACCCAAAAAAGGACCCTGGCGCAGATATGCACGTGCCTGAATCTGATCCATGATGAAGTCAGCCAGTTCGGCAGCTCGTACACGAAAGGCCGGCGGGCTCAGCAAGGACACTGCTGGCTTCCCCACAAAAGCCTCGGGCTCTATCAGCGGGCAGCGCACCAACATCCATGCTATCCCTGACTCTGCCAATACCTCGTACTCCGCTTGCTTGTCCTGCAAGACGCTACGCAATCCTAGCTGCGCCAGCGTCCTAACCCACCAACCGAATAGATCACGCTCATCCCCAGTCATTTTCACCCCTGCACCCGAAACAACGACGTACTGGGAGATCTGCGACGCAGGGTCAGACTCGATATGCGTCACAACGTTTTTTGACACTCGCGTGCTGATAAATCGTCCCGCTTCCGTATCCGCCTTGACCGGCCCTATAGCAGTGATTACCGCGTCACTGCCTAGCAGCAGCTCTTCTATTACTACTGGATCCAGAGCATCGCCTTCAATAATCGTAATGTGATCGCGAAACGCATCCAGTTTGGCGGGCGTACGCGCCAACGCGCGCACCCGATATCCACGATTCAGCGCCTCCTGCAAAAGGTAGTTCCCAACCATGCCAGTAGCACCCAGAATAGCAATTGTCTGGCTCTGCTCAACGTTTACCTGAGTTCGGCTGGTGCTGGGAGATTCCGGTGTTGGGCCCTGAGTGGCGCAGGCTAAAAGTGTGCATGACAGGCCAATTAGCCAAATGGATCTCAGGCCAGCTACAACGCGCTGCATTGCTTTTCCCCTAACACCCGGTCTTTACTTGCAGATATTCAATCATCAAAGCCTTCTTCTTCTAAAGACATCGGCAGCAGAGCTCCCTCCTCCTGCGAGTCCTGTTCATCCGTAGGCATATGATCATTGGCAAGTTCCGAATCAACAAGCGAGGCGTCACTCTCTACGCTCATAGGTTGCCGGATCCCAATGTGGTAGACGGCAAACCCGGGCAACACAAATTGATCCAGGGCCATGCCCAATATTCGACCGTTGAGCCCAGAAACCACTTCGCTCCGTTCATTGGTGACCGGATTGATAACCTCACCCAGTACGTCACCCGACCTTACGTCACCGCCCAGTTCGACCCTACTGAACAAAATACCGGACGCATTCGCCCTCACCCAACTTGAACGGTAGAACGCCGGTGAGGGTTTTGCCCACAAGCTGAAGCTGGGGTACATGCCGTTCTTGTCCAGCAGAGTATTAATTGCGGCAACACCCTCCTCTACCACCTTCACCTGCATGCGCATGGGCTCGCCAGCCTCCAGTGTTGCCGTGGGAATACCGGCCCGCACAGCCGCAGCCCGTAGCGAGCCGCGATTACCCGGTGTGTTGAGCACGGGTATGTCCCCAAACAGCGCGGCGAATTCCACCGCCTGAGGATTACTCATATCCACGCGCAGCTGAGTGATGTTGGTGCGATAGAAAGAGCCAGTGTGTAAATCCACCACGGCATTACATTGCATAATTACGTCGGTAAAGAATCCATAGGCAATCCGGGAGGCCATGCTGCCATCGGGGTTACCAGGAAAATAACGATTCAGGTCCCTACGGTCCGGCAGATAACGGGAGTTACGGGAAAACCCCAGTAAATTCACAATGGGCACACCCACCACCATGCCGTGTAATTTTGTCGGATCCAGGTTGTACATTACCCGGCGTATCATTTCGATGCCGTTAATTTCATCGCCATGGATTGCCGCGGTCAAACAGAGAGTCGGACCATCAAACGCGCCATTGACGGCCAGCACCGGCGTGTCGATAGCCATACCACTGAACGAGTGAGACGGTGTCCAGTTCAAACGTGTAGTCGTTGACGGCGGGATTTCGACGCCTAACAGCTTGCGGGGCTTATTGGGCATGCCGGGCACCGACTCAGTACTTAGCAACACTGCGCTTTCAACGACTGCAGCCGCGGAAACATTATTGCGAACCTCATCGACTGGGCTTTCGATCTCTGCGCCCCGAAACAACGGCGGCTGTTTACCTTCTGGAACAACCTCTCTGAGGTTGATATTTTCCGCCATGGGCTGTTCTGCAATCCGCGACAAAATATTATTGGCTCGCACTGGTATATCCGCCGCCTGCAAAATTTTCATACGCAGTTGCTTGTTATAATCGGGTCTGTCGCTCAGGAAGCCTTCGACGGCAGCAACAGCCTCTGCAGAATTGTGATTTTTCAAACTCGCTTCCAACCAACCCGCGGGGAAAAAGATATCCCCCGTCTGCTGAATTTCTTCCAATAAAGCCAGCGTCCTGGACAAGTACGCCTGTGACTGTCCCCTGCGGCTGGGGTGGTGAAGATTCGCCAGGCCGCTTAGTACCCAGTTTTCGGTGCCGCGATTGCGTTCATCCGCCAGCGACGCAAAAAACGCGTCACGTTTGGCCTCATCAGCAGAAAGGGATGGGGCAATGAATTGCAACCGGCGACGTTTATCCGGGTTTTGAATCCGCCCCAACTGCGCCGCAATAATTGCCGGCGACTGCTCTGGAAAACGAATCGCCAGTATCTCAGCGAGGCGCGTGTAGTCCGTTTCGGAGAGGCTTAAAGCAGGAATTTTTAGCTCTTTCGACCATAGTTTATAAACACGCAGAACGTTTTCACTGGAACTGGCTAGCGATGAAAACGCACCAAAATAGAGTCGCGCCTTGCCCCCTTCCGTCTGGTTATTCAATGCTAGCCACAACGAATCTTCTACCTCAGCCTGTAACTCCTGCTGCTGTCCCGGTGTTAAAAAGCTGACGTACACCCGCGAAAGCTGACTAAGAGCTAGATCAAGCAGGAGCTCACTATCTTCCTCTCTCACAATTCCCAATAGTGCTTCAAGGTACTCGTAGGGCTCAACGCCGCGACTAGACAGTAGATTTTCATAGAGATTGATCAGTAGAGCGCTCTTTTCAATCCCCTCCATTGCAGACCAGTTTGGCGGAAGTGGGAGCTTGGCCGGAAACAGACCGTAGCCCATACCGTCGAAATTGAACTGCGCCGTTGTGGCAGGTGGCGAATTAGGATCGGGCCAAGGGGTTGTGCTCGACACCGAGTTAATGGACTCGATTTGAAAATCATCGCCGCGGGCTATACCAATGCTAAATTGCTGGGGCCACACTCGGTCCAGCCCCTGCGGGTCGAGTTGGACGATCTCCAACTTACCGGCGTCATCGACGGCGACTTCAAACTCAGGCCGGCCCGAGGTATTGACCCAGGTCTGACTCCAGGCTGTGAGGTCTGCGCCAGTCTTGAGGTCGAGAATTTTTATGAGGTCGGACCAGCGCGCATTACCTAAAGAGTAAGTGTGCAGATATTCCTGCAGTCCTTGCCGAAAAGCTTCTTCACCAAGAAGAAGCTCCAGCTGGCGCATCATTATGGGTGCCTTATGGTAAATAATGTCGCCGTACATTTGCCCCGCCTCATTGAGATTAGGCAGCTGCTGGCGAATCGGATTAGCGCCTTGTGAACGGTCTACCCTGTAGGCCCTGGGGTAGTGCTGGTGAAGAAAGGTGAGTTGGTGGTCAGTCCCGGGGAATGCGGGACTAATGATCTTACCGGCCATCAGATTGGCAAACACTTCCTTGGTCCAAACATCGTCAAACCAGTTCATGGTGACTAAATTTCCAAACCACATATGTGCCGTTTCATGAGCAATCAAACTGGCTCTTTTGAGTATCTGACTTTCAGTAGCGGATTCTTCTAGCCACAAAGAGCTGGCGCGGTATTGAATCGCCCCCACATGCTCCATGCCGCCGTAGGGGAAATCGGGAAGCAAAACGAAATCAAATTTACTGAAGGGGTATGTGATACCCGTGTATTCCTCCATCCAGGCGAGAGCGGCAATATGAAGATCAAAAATGGAGTCGATGTTTCTCGTAACTTTTTCACCGTCCGTTTCACGATGCCACAAAGTTATTGAACCGCCTTCATGGGTCCGGCTCACCGTCTCAAATTCACCTGCGACAAAAGAAAACAGGTAGGAACTGATTGGGTCCGTACGGGTAAACCGGTAGCGCGTTTTTCCCGCAGCCTCCGCTTTAGAAGCTACCGCTCCGTTTGACAAAGCCTTCCAGCCAACAGGGACATCTAGAGTCAGGTCAAAGGTCGCCTTCAGGTTAGGCTGGTCGAACAGGGGAAAAGCAGTGCGCGCGCGATCTGGGACGAATAAGGTGTAGAGAAATTCGGGATTGCGATTGAGCGAAGAGGAGCCAGCCTCGAACTCTATTTGTACCGTGTTGCTACCTATGCGCAAGGCCGATGGCGGAAGCACGATATGTTCATTCTGATACTGAATGCCAAGCTCGATGCCATTCGCGCTTAATGATTTCAGAGAATTGGGGCTCTCGCGAAAATCCAGTTGCAGAGGCTGGTCTATGGCGTCCAGATCAAAGGTAATATTGGCCGTAGCTGCTATAGACGCCACGCTGTCTGCGGGAACATCGAAGTACAAGCGATAGTTAATATTTTGTAGATGGGCAGCGCGATATTCTGCCAGCTCCAACGAGACTCCGGGGACAATTTCCTGCGCCTTCGCCATGCCCGCTGCACCGGTAAACACCAACGCCGCCACCAAAATCCATTGCCTCAAAGTTCCAACCTCATCTTCACATTTTGTGTTAGTGCCACCATAGCGGTACTGCATAGAATCGGCCAGTCCCCAGGTGCGGGAAAGTGACCAATCGAAGCTCTGTCTTATCACCAGTGATCTGCCAGGCTAGTGCACTATGTTAAGGTTGCCCCCGCTAAATTCATCGACAACGGCAGCACCATGAATAAATGGGAAATACTGGATACCGTAGATATCCCCAACGACGGCGGCGAGCTCAAGCTGATGCGCCGAGCCGAAGAATTTTCTATTCGCCTTTCTGGAATACGAGGCGAACTAATGAACTCCCGCGTACACGGTTCAGAAGAAGCGCTAGCGGAACTGGGCTGCGCACGACTCAGTACAGCCAGTGCAGCCCACGTGCTGGTCGGCGGGCTAGGCATGGGATTTACGCTTGCCGCAGCCCTTAAAGCTGTTCCAAAGTCAGCAACAGTGACCGTGGCAGAGCTCATTCCCGCTGTAGTAACTTGGAACGAAGGGCCACTTGGGGAATGTGCTAACAATCCCTTACGTGACAGTCGCAGCAAGGTTTACATCGGTGATGTAGCGGAACTGGTGGCCCCCAGAAAGCCGGCTTTCGATGCGATTTTACTCGATGTCGATAACGGCCCGGAAGGCCTGACCCAATCCGAAAATCAATGGCTTTATTCTTCTCAGGGAATCGCTGCAAGCTATAAAGCGCTAAACCCTAAAGGCACGCTGGCGGTATGGTCGGCTGGCCCGGATCCACTGTTCCTGATCCGGCTCAAAAAAGCCGGCTTCAGCGCCTCTGTGCGAGAGGTAAGAGCACGCAAAGGTAAGGGCAGCCGTCATACCATTTTTCTGGCTCAGAAAACTGCTATGACGGCTTGAGTGCTAACCCAAAAGCTCGCTAGCTTACCTATTACCATTGCTAGAGCGCGCAGGTCGAGACTGCCCAGTGCGGCTTCCGCCACCTCCTGGCCGGCCAGCTCCTGCACGAGACCTGTTACTAGCCCCGCCGCCGTTTCTGCCACGACCATTGGAGTTGTTGCGACCACCACCGCCACGACCGTTCTGAATCGGTTCGGCTTTGATTGAAGGATCAACGTCATAGCCGGGCAAGTGGATTTTATCGATATCGGCGCCAAGCACTCTTTCAATATCGCGAAGTAGCTTCAACTCATCAACGCAGACCAGCGATATTGCTGTGCCCTGCTGACCCGCTCGTGCGGTTCGACCAATACGGTGGACATAGTCCTCCGGTACATTGGGCAGCTCAAAATTCACCACATGCGGAAGTTTATCAATATCGATGCCGCGCGCCGCTATATCAGTAGCAACAAGAACTCTGACGTTCCCTGACTTGAAATCTGCAAGCGCTCTGGTTCTAGCACCCTGTGATTTGTTGCCGTGAATTGCTGCCGAGGTGATCCCGTCTTTATCGAGCTGCTCTGACAGTTTATTGGCAGCGTGCTTTGTTCTGGTAAAAACCAGGACCTGTTGCCACTCCTCCTCGCCAATTTTATGCGACAGCAACTCGCGCTTGCGGCCTTTATCTACCGGGTAAACAATCTGACTTACCAGCTCTACAGCAGTGTTTTCCGGCGTAACCTGTATTTCGGAAGGCTTGTTTAGAAATTCAGACGCCAGGGCCTTGATTTCTCTCGAGAACGTTGCTGAAAACAGCAGAGTTTGACGTTGCTTGGGAATGACATTCAATATTTTTCGAATATCGCGGATAAAGCCCATATCCAGCATTCGATCAGCCTCGTCCAGAATAAGTATCTCTACTTTCTCCAGGTTGATACTGCGCTGTTGCACGTGGTCAAGCAGACGACCAGGAGTGGCGACGACTATATCGACACCCTTAATCAGTTTTTGTTTTTGCGGATTGATGCTAACACCGCCAAAAATTACCGCTGAGCGAAAGGGCAAATATTGCCCATAGTCGCGAACACTCTCGTGTACCTGGGCAGCGAGTTCCCGGGTTGGGGTAAGCACCAGCACTTTGGGATAACGCTTCTGGTCTGCCCGGTAGTCTTGTTGCAGTTTCTGTAGCACCGGCAGAGTAAAGCCTGCAGTTTTACCGGTGCCCGTTTGCGCGCCGGCTAGTACGTCCTTGCCCTCTAATATAAGAGGTATAGCTTGTTGCTGAATCGGGGTTGCCTCATCGTAACCCTTTTTCTCAACCGCGCGCAGTAGTTCAGCCGACAGGCTGAGATCTTTAAATAACATTTTTGTGTTGCTCCTGATTCTCTCTATATGAGAGCGCCTGACCAGAATGCGGAATAGCAAAAAGATACTCGCGAATGGTTCGGTCCAGGCTTGGAATTAATAATGGTGTCGCTCCTCACAGAGAGTGAGGGAGAGGTGCGGCGTAGACCGAAGTACGCCGAGACGGGGCGCACTATACCAGAGCGTGTGTAAAAAGATAGGGCCGGGATAAGACCGACCTTCGTTTGCCAGCGCTCGGAGAAACTGACGAGCCGGCTGCACTACAAGGGCTTAACCTGGCTCGCAGGTTGCAGTACCGAAGCTTTGCTATCAAGCGGGTCATTTTCGTCGGCCACACTCTTCCTGAATCCACGAATGGCAGAGCCCAGGTCAGCACCTAAGCCACTCAGCCGTTTACTGCCAAACAGCATGATCACAATCATAAGAATTATAGCAAGCTGCCATACGCCTATACCGCCAATACCCATTGTCAAAACCCTTCATTTTTAACTGCAAGTTAACGCTATCGAATAGTCGAGGAAGATGCCTGGGCGCCGTCCGGGCGCCCAGGCTGATCACTTGTATGTCAAGAACCGACGCGACCGCCGTCTTTGCGGCGAATGACAAACGTGCAATCGCGCGGAATGGTGACACCATCAATATCGGCTGGAAAATTTGTTAACAGAGGATCACCATTACCCGGGTGCTGCGTATTAACAAACATTGTCCTACGATCAGGCGTTACCGTGATTCCCGTAATTTCGTCACCGGTGACGCCGGTGAACAAACGCTTTATATCCAGTTCGGCAGAGCCGTTGTTATCATAAACACTGGCAACCAGCATTTGATTATTAAGTCCTTTCTGCTGGCCCCCGTCGGTCTGTATAAACAGTCGTCCATCCGGATCAATCCAGATTCCATCCGGATCGCTAAAGGTACGCTCGTCATCGGGGTCGTGTGTGTCCTCTGCGATAACGAATATATCCCATTCAAAACTGGTGCCGGTGTGCCGCTCACTGTCATGCCAACGGATAATATGGCCATCAGGGTTAGGGGCCACGGGGTTTGCAGGGTCGGCGACAGTGCGCCGACTATTATTGGTCAGCGTGCAATAAACATCGCCGTTGGGCGCTACGCTGGTCCACTCAGGACGATCCATTGGGGTAGCACCCAATAGATCTGCAGCGATTCTGGTATAGGTGAGGACCCGTGCCTGACCCGGTACTCCGCTACCAAAGCGAGCCTCCAATACAGGATTGTTATTGGTTAACTCCAGCCAGTCTCCTGAGCCATCATCATTGAAGCGAGCAACATACAAGCTGCCATGATCCAATGGATTTTGGCCCCTTTCGCGCATTGATCGCCAGTTACTTTCAGAGACAAATTTGTAAATATAGTCGAAGCGCTGATCATCGCCCATGTAAGCGACCACACGGCCGCCCTTGCCAGTCACCAATTCAACCCCTTCGTGTTTAAATCGTCCCAGGGCAGTGCGCTTCACGGGTGTGGCATTAGGCGCTGCCGGATCAATTTCGACGACCCAGCCAAACCGATTGTCCTCATTGAGATTCGACGGATCTGAAAGATCCCAGCGCCCCTCTGTAGAGTGAGTCTCCCAACCATAGTTGAAACCAGTGGGAGTGAAGCCATAGCGGGTCTGCTCCTCGCTGGCCACCCAATTGCCCACCCCGGTGTTGGAATCAAAGCTGGAGTCTCCAAAGTAACCGTTGAAGTTTTCCTCGCAGGTAAGATAAGTACCCCAAGGGGTATAACCACTGGAACAGTTGTTGACAGTGCCTCTGGCCCCGACTTCAGGTGCAATCGTATCCTGACCCGCGACAGGACCGGAAAATTTCATCGGTGTATTCGCGGTGATACGGCGATTGTAGTGGCTGTCTGTTACTACCTGCCAGCCACCGGAGCTTTTACGGATATGAACCATTGCTACACCGTGCGCAGCCTGTGACAGGCGAATGTCTTCATCGCTTTCCGGGAAACCTTTACCCAGCACATGTGTATTGCGACCAAATTCGTGATTGATCGCCAGAATACCCTCGTCGTTACGCCTGCGACCGCGGACTGGAAAAAAGTGCATACCGTCATGCCCAATTCCGACCATGCTTTCCTGTTCGGTGGCGGTGGGCCTGGTCAGCGGGTCTCCACTATATTCCTCGATACCTGATACCAGCGGAGTACCCCACGGTATGAGCACATCGTATTCATAGTCTTGGGAAATCTGCGGCATCGGCCCAGTTCCCAGCGCCACTGGAACTGGCTCAAAGTCAATGCGTCGGCGCTTACCGTCTAGCTTACTTTCGTGCCAACCGAACTTATCGTCATCATCGTACAGGTTCTTACCGTTATCACTTTGACTGGCTTTGGCGATACTGGGAGCGATAAAGCTGGCGGCCGCCAGAGCCATACTGCCACTCATAAACTTACGACGTGAAGCAGATGCTTTGAGCACTTCTTCAAAAGGTCGATTACTGGTTTTATTGCTAACTTCATCATCGTGGCTCATCGATACAAACTCCATAGAAAAAGATCATCGGGTACCGGAAAGTACATGCCATCTTTCAGGTGCCCGCCAAGAGTTCTCAGCATGGTCCAGGAAAGTGAACGTTCCGTGATAGTTGGATTAACTCTGAATTACAGTTTTGCTATGGAAATATTGCACTAACACCCATGCCATCAGCCTCAGCCATGCATTGGCCGCACAACAGGAGCCCTTTACTCGACCAATCCCAGGCCCGAATGGCACCTACAGCGTATTTTCCGCTACAGTGAACCTGCCCGCGATACATAGAGCAGCAACCAGTCGATGAAAGAATGTAACCAATGTGGCAAATGTTGTATTAACTATAGCGACGGAGGCCTATCCGCAACTGCAGAAGAAATAGAGCAGTGGGAGCTTTTTAATCCTGCCATTGCGGAATACGTTGCCAATGGGAAAATCTGGATGGACCCAGTCAACGGTGAGCAATTGGCCCGATGTCCCTGGCTGGAGGTGCTACCCAAGAGCAGCGACTCAGAGCCGGTCAAATATGGCTGTCGTATCTATAATGACCGCCCTGAAGACTGCAGGCACTATCCGGTTTTGATTGCGGACATGGTACGTGATGGCTGTGAGATGATAGAGCTAAGAGATCTTGATGCGCCTGAACTCGCCCAAAAAACTCTGGACGAACTGATGGCCGATAGCCGGCCACCGCTATCGTAAGCGGACTAACCGCAGCATTTTTTGTACTTTTTACCACTACCACAGCTGCAAGGCTCATTGCGGTTCGGGGTCTTGGCTACCGTCAGGGTCGGTGCTCGATTGACCAGAGCCATCAACTCAGCAGTATTCTCCTCCGCCTCAGGATCAGCGTTAACCGTTATATCGGCAAAGAGTTCGTGCTCGGCTACCAGCGCCTCAACCTCAACCTTACGCTGCTCGGAGCCAACAGTAAGCTGCAGGGGATACTTTTTGCTGCCTCCTCTGGAAGCTGCCTTCGTCGTGAATACAGAGCCGCTATGATCTGAGCGAGGGGCCGAACCGCCCTGGAAAAAGAATTTGTCGGACATGGGTATGTCTCCGATTACTGAAAGGTATAAAAAGTGGCTACAAAGAAGTCCTTCTGAAACGATGGTCAAGAAACTACAGCTGTGTCTCAGTGCGCAGCCCAAGCAGCCGCGGCATTGTACGCGACTATCCGCTCGGGGGTAAGCGGGTAGTCAAACCTTCGATTAGGGCACACACACCAAGTAAAGAAGCTTCCTGCCTGCCGGGCTCCACGCCACGCTATCATCTGGCGTTCTTTCTTTCCTCGATCCAGGACAAAATAGAGGATTCCAGCATCGGCAGCGTCAGGTTACCAAATCCAAGGACCCGGTCATGAAATGCCTTCAGGTCGAAGTTCTCCCCGAGCTCCTCTTCCGATAAAGCTCTTAACTTCTTAATTTCAAGCATTCCCAGCATGTAGGCGTTCGCCTGTCCGGGCCACGAAATATAGCGATCGACGTCATTTTGTATATCGGTCTCTGGCCAGGCTGTATTGCTCAGCATGTAGTCGATAGCCTGCTGCCGCGACCAGCCTTTAGTATGCAAACCGGTATCGACCACTAGCCGGGCGGCACGCGCACTCTGATTAGATAACATACCAAAATAATCGATTGGGTTGCTGTATAGCCCCAACTCGTCAGCCAGTCTCTCCGCATAAAGCCCCCATCCTTCAGCAAAGCCAGAATTCCAAAAGTACCTGGCCGCGGGGTGTACTCGGTCGCCGTCTTCCAGTGAGAGCGCGGTCTGCAGATGATGTCCTGGGTAGGTCTCATGATAAAGCGTCGATCTTTGTGGTGATTTCGAACGATGCTCTGGATCAGTTACTGCAATATAAAAAACCCCGGGGCGACTCCCATCCAGGGCGGGAGGTCGGTATTCACCAGTTCCGCTTTCTGCAAATTCTGGATATGGGTGAATTTCGACATCGGCAATCGGTAATCGCCCGAAAACAGATGGCATCGCGGCTTTGGCTTTATCGAGGGCACTAACAGAATACTCCAACACTTCACTTTCTGACCCGAAAGTGAACTGAGGGTCGCTGTTTACCCGCCGAAGAAAATCCTCAATCGTCCCTCCCCCAAAGTGCTCGTCGACAACAAACTTCATTTCTTGTCGAATCGACTCTACCTGCTGCAAACCAAGCTCATGAATACTTCCAGCGCCTGGCGCTATTGTCGAGAACGACCGAACCAACTGCGGATAACAGAGGCCTCCATTTGGATTGCTGGAAATTGTAAGCTCCTCACTGGCTGCCGTGAGGTACTGATTGTCGATAAAGTCGGCATATCGAAGTAACGCTGGCGAAATCTCCTGCGTATATATCTCTCCAACTGCCACCTTAAAGTCTTCGTCTTGCGTGCGTGTAGCCGGGTTGAGAAAGATCGAATCCTCAGCGATTAGTAATCGTACTTGTTGAGGTACTTTTTCCACGGTAACGCGGGGTGCGCTATAGCCGAGCTCCAACCCTCTTTTCAGATTGGAGATCTCGGTATCAATAAATGCAGCGACTTTTCCCAGCCTATTAAGGACTTGCTGACGTTCGATCGCAGTTTCGACAGGTTGAACCTGAAATACAAAAGGCAGCCCTCTATGCCAGCTTGTTTCGGTACTTGCTTGCCATAGTTCATTTCTACAGACACGCATTGCAACGTCGCTTTCAATCTTTTCCCTTAAAATGCCGTAGGTGATCCAATCTCGGCTACCAATATCCTGAGGTGAAGCTATCGCTTTTAATCGATCCAGCCACGTGTCTTCCTGTGCCTGCCACTGTAACAACGCTGCCAGTGAATTATCTTCCAACTGGCCGTGATCAGTGCCCTCAATCGCGAGATAAGTCGCCCAGCCCGGGTAGCGCTCGAAGGTCGCTGATACATATTCATCAGCGAATACCTCAATTTCGGATGGCGCCGATGGCGTTACTGAGCCCCCGCTGTCGCAGGCAGAAAAGCTCATTACAGCTGCTATAGTTAACAGAATTCGAAATAGAGTATTTGCCATTATTTCAATTACCCCTTGGTCAAAGAATAAGTATCTCGAGTGTAGTACTCAAAATATACATTTCACAAACTACAGCCGTGACTAGTATAGGTTCAAGGCTGTAAATTCGAAATTTAAAAAAGACTATTGAAAATCGGATAAGTCTCAGGATTGGGCGCTATCGCAAAAAAAATCTATACCGTGCTTCGGCGCTGACACTGTAATCTTGCCTCCGCTTAAGATGGCGGTTCGTCGAATCTCCCCTGTGCGACATTAGCTTTATTCTTTTGCGTCAGTGCAATACCAAGCAAAATAACAATCAGTCCCAAAAATTGACTGGGCGCTGCCACCTCTCCAAGAAAGAGCACGCCGGCAGCGAAAGCGATTGCTGGAATAATATAGTTGATGATCGAGAGGAACGTGGGCCCACAGTCTGTGACCACGCGAAAAAACACCCAGGTTGCCAGCCCCGTTGAGACCACGCCCAGTATCAGGGTCGCCAATAATGCATTCGCAGAGGCATTATGCAACTGGGGCTGCTCGATCGTCAGTGTGAACGGTAGCAGTAACAGCGTACCGACAATCAGTGAGCCAGTGGCGACCACCAATGTATTGATGCTCGGGATGCGTTTGGTGTACACCGCGTTGCTGGCATAGGCCAGGGTTGCCACCAATACCGCTAGCTGCGCCGTCAGCGCCTTGCCGCCAGTCCCAGCCAGTGCGTCACCGCCTATCAGCACCATTACACCCAGAAACCCAAGCGATATACCCACTATGCGCCTGGGTGTGAGGGTATCGTTGTGAACAAAAAAATGGGCTAATAGCACTGTGCTGATAGGCATTAGAGCCATCAATAAGCCTGCCTGAGCGCTAGTTATGCTCGTTTCCGCCCAGGCAATCAGTGAAAAGGGAATAAGGTTTCCGAAGATCGCCAGTATGCAGAAACGGCCCCACCAGTGGCCTGACCGGGGCAGCGAATAACCCTGCCAGTGCATGATGGCATAGAGCGTCAGCGCTCCCACGGCAAGGCGTATATTCACCAATGTCAGTGGGCCGAAGGATTCCAGACCTACCGCGATGAGGTAAAAGGCAAGGCCCCAGGCAATGCTAAGAAATCCGAGCATGAGCCAATGAACGGGCCGTGGTGTTTGCATCAGCTTGTTCTCTCTTAATTTTGGTGGATGGTGACCGCCACGGAAAACAGCATTCTAGGCGCTTACGGCTGTTTGTTGCCAGAGTGTTTGCGGAAGTTGTTTGCAGATTTGCAAAGGGTCAGAGTCCTTGAAATGAAGGCATCTGGGCTTCCAACCTGAACCTCCTACTGCTCAACTATCCGCAATCTCATATTACTCGAGCTCTGCAGGACCAAGGACTCTGACCCCTTGGTTCCTATAACTTCATGAATTTATAGGAGTTGGTCCGCCTGGGCCGATTCGAACGGCCGACCTGCCGCTTAGGAGGCGGCTGCTCTATCCAGCTGAGCTACAGGCGGGAAGTGAAGGAGTGACGATTATTCCGTGCTTGCTTCGGCAAGGCAAGCTTCGCTTGCTGCTGCTCCCGCTGCGCGGTCCGGCCGGCCAGCATAGCTGACCGTCGTTCAGCTGCACTCAAAGCTACGCTTTGATAGCGTTTGCCTCACCCAGCTGAGCTACAGGCGGGTAATGAAGGGGTGCCGATTATTCCTTGCTCGCGTCGACATGGCAAGCATCGAACCGCACCCAAAGCGGCACTTCTGGATAAAGGCGGTAGCTGGACAGGCTAATGCTGGGCTATCCTAGGGTTTTCCAGCAGGAGCAAAGTCATGAAGCTTTCCATTTGGATGGCAGGGTTATTCGCGTCAGCTTGCCTCGCGACACAGATCGTTGTGGCAGAGATTCCTCTAGCGACCAAGGCAATTATAGAGGACCTGCAGCTGCGTACCGCACAAGTTGCCATGTCTAAACATCCGCAGTGGCAACCTCAAAAAGTAGCGGTCACCCTACCGCCGTGGATCTCAGCAACGGTGCCCGATTATGAATCGCGCCTGGAAGCGGCAGCCGGGAACGTGGAGCTTGTGTTTGATCGATCCGGCGGGCTGACGATTTCTCCAGAGCTGTTGGCCGGAGCGGACGGGATTATCGGAGTGTGTAACTCTTCAAATATGGCTGCAGCCGACGATCGCCTGATCTGGCTACACAGTTATTTCGCGGGTATGGATTCCTGCCAGGGTTTGAGCGATGCACAGAGGGAAGCTATCGTTTTTAGCAATAGTAAGCGTCTTTCGGGCCCGACCATTGCTGAACATGCCGTCGCAATGCTGATGGCAATTGCGCGTGGACTGCCGGCCTTTGGCAGAGCACAGAACGAGCAGCGCTGGGATAACGAGCTCAGGGCCAAGGTGCGCTTCGGTGAACTTCGCGGGAAAACCATGCTTATCGCCGGGCTAGGCGGTATTGGCACTGAGATTGCGAGGCGCGCACATGGGCTCGGTATGAGAGTCATTGCAACACGGAACTCTTCCCGCACCGGTCCCGACTATGTCGATTACATTGGTCTCGCCGACGAGCTACCAAAGCTTGCCGGGCAGGCTGATGTCATTGTCAATGCGCTGCCGCTCACGAGCTCCACGACAGCGATATTCGACCAGCAGTTTTTCGGTGCAAGCAAACCGGGAGCCATATTCATCAGCGTTGGCCGGGGTCGAAGCACGGTTACAGCAGATTTGATTGTAGCGCTGGAAGACGGCCAATTGTATGGCGCGGGCCTGGACGTAACCGATCCAGAGCCTCTTCCTGTCGATAGCCCGTTATGGCAAATGGAAAACGTGATTATCACGCCGCACTCTTCCGGAGCGGGTATAGATGGAATGCGCCGGCTGACGGCCATTGCGGTCGAAAACCTGCGCCGCTACGTAGCCGGGGAACCGCTACTGAATCTGGTCGACATCAACAAGGGGTATTAGCCCACGCTGCCCTGAACAGAAGGCCTGGAATTGGCCAGGCTTCATAGGCTCATCATCATAAAGCCGGTAAGAGCAGCATTATTGGGTGACAGGGTCGGCACGACTTCTTTTTTTATTTCTGCCAAAAGCTTTTGATAGCCCTGATAAAAACTCCACGAGGGCGTTGGCTTGTAGATCAGGTCTTCTATTTCGAGATAGGCCAATATACCCTTGGCGGTTGTGGGCTTAACAAAAGCTTCCTTGTGCGGTGAGAAGTAAAAAGGTACTACGGAAATTATCGCCCATTTCGCCAGCTTGTGATGACTGAGCATTCCCAAAATTTCTTCAAAGCCCCGTTTTTTATTACGCCCATAAAGACGCTTCTCGAAAGCAGCGGCCAGAGCCTCTCTCTCGTGTGAGTTCAGCGCCTGGATAAAATCACGAAACTTCGGTTTCTCAAATCGAGACACCATCGAAGACCGACTCACGACTTTAAGCACTGACTCTACAATAAACTCGGGCCGATTAAAGTTCTGTAGCTCAAAGCTTGCCTGGGCAAACTCAACCAGCTTGTCCACGTTGTGCTTTTTCTTGATGGTCGCCATTTCCGGGTCGCTGAACCCACCCGGATACCGCTGTAAAAAATTGGCTTCTGCAGTGCGAAGCTTCTGGTAGTTCATCCAGCGCTTCAGGCCTCATATCCGAACATGTTTCTGTATACCTCACCCATAGTGATGATCGTCCATGGAATGGACCAGATTAATCCGATACCAAGCGGAATAATTGCAAGCAAGTTGACCAGCCCTAGTAACAGAAGCAGACCGGCGAAAGAAAACCATCGCTTGCTGATTGCCTTGCGCGATGTCTCCATGGCCTCCCAAACACCAAGATCCTTGTCGGCAACCAATACCAGGGCGAAGGTATAGGAAAATGCGAGATAGATCCCTGGAATAATTAACAGCATAAGGCCAACGACTACCGCAATCGCGATCAAGATATAGGTACCCAGCAGTTTTAGTGTTTTGGGGAAGTAGGCCCAGAGCATAGCCTGATCAATGTCGCCGCCAGCGGCTCGCTTCGCGCCAATAAGGGTGAAGCTCGTATTAATAGGTAGCATCGCTGCCGAATAGATCAATTGCCCCAAAAGCCCTAATACCAAATATAGGCTTGAGTCAGGATTGGCTGTAATCAAAGAGTTGGGGAAACCGACAAACACACCGTAGACCACAATCAACACAACAAACGCTATTGCCAGCGCTTTATTGAGCGGCCACTTCGAACCCTCGGTAAGCTCTCGCCCTCGACTGAAAGCCTCTAGCGGTGAGAACTGATAATCCCCCTGTATCGCTCGCTCTACTTGTGAAGTATTTGTTGATTCGCCTTCCATGGTTAAGTCCCTATATTTAGGTGGATGTTATTGTTAGAGCATACACAGTTTGCATTGAGCTACATTGCGCACCTTATGACACGCTTCAACTTTCATCCTCAAAGTATAGACGGAATGTTACCAGGCAATCACGTTGTAACCGCAAAATCATTGAGACCAGGGTCACAGCCTAGTACATTGGTCTTATGTTAGCTTTCGCTAAGAAATTCGCCCTGGTGCTCTTAGGCCTCACCTGTGTTGGAGTCGTGGTTCTGGTGGTGGCCTTAATACCTGCACACCTGCAAGTTCGATCCGTCGAAAATACCATCCCTGCGCTGGATTTACTGGATGAAGCGCTGGATGCGATACCCGCAGAGCAATATCCCCAAGAGATCCATTTTATTAATACCGCTACACAAGCCGGCGCTCTCGGAGAAATAAGTCATATCGCCGTACTGCTGCGCTGGCCGGACGGCAACGCCTTCCTAATTGACACTGGTATGAACGAGCAGGAAGCAATCGACTTCGGTAAGCCCTTTCAATATTTGGGCTCCAGCCCTACCGAGACGTTTGGACCAGTGGAGGAGCAACTAGGCGATGCAGTGGACTCGATACGGGGCATCGGCTTCACCCACCTACACAGCGACCATACAGCGGGAATCTCACGCATTTGCGACGCCCTGACTACGCCCGCTACGGTGTTTCAAACCAATGCGCAGAACACGCTGCATAACCTGCACACGAAAGATGGCCAGAAGCTCATTAACGACTCTGCCTGCCCCGTAGCATTGCTGCCGCAGTCAACACTGGCGGCTATACCCGGCTTTCCCGGTCTGTTGGCTCTGCCGGCTGGCGGACATACACCTGGCAGTACCATCTTCGTTACCAGAATGGGCGGAGAAACCTGGATATTTGCCGGAGACATCACCAATTCCATGGCGGACATTCACACCAACCGCGGCAAAGGTGCTTTATACAGCTACCTGCTCGTTCCAGAGTACACCAAGGTACTTGAAAACTGGCGTTTATGGCTCGCAAAGCAAGCGGCACGACAGGATGTCCAGGTATTGGTGACCCATGATGTTGATGCCTATCGCGCAAGCGGTTTGGCGGAGTTGCGCGCACCCTAAGTCTGCACCAGTAATCAAAGGATAGAGGAATGGGCGATCAGAGTATTCACCATCAGCTACTGGCTGACTGTCACGTTCTGGGGAGCATTCCCAGTGGCCAGTTATTGCTGCACCGCAACGCGATTATCCCCTGGTGTATTTTGGTACCGGATACCGAGCTGCAGGATCTCCTTCAGATCGATGAGCCTTTACGGAAGCAGGTGCTGGACGACGCCAGCCGCATCGCAGAGTTCTTGAGAGGTGAGCCGGATATCGAGAAAATCAATGTAGCGGCGCTAGGAAATGTGGTGCCCCAGTTACATGTGCACGTCATAGGCCGGCACCCGCTGGACCATTGCTGGCCGAATCCAGTGTGGGGAAACCTCTTCGAGGTCGCTGATTGGGACCAGGCATCCGTTGAGCGATTCCGCTCGGCCTTGTGTGATTAGCGAAGGCCCCTAATCGAACAGTGGTTGACTGCGGATAGTGGAAAGTTGAGCCGCCAGATCAGCAAGCAGGCCAACCATACCCGCATCATTGCTCTGGGAACCGTCGAAGCCTTCAATCACTTCAACAATCCCAAGCCGTGACGGCTCCAGAGAATCCTGAGCGTGCGCCATATCCCAGCGCATTTGTGCCAACAACCAGAATTCGGCGGGATAAGCGCCGTCGCACAGCTGCTCCAGAATAATCGCCATCTTCGGGGTAATATTGCGCTTACCTTTAACCAATTCGTTGACAGGTTGCGGCTGATTGAAACCCATTGAACGCGCCAGAGCTGACTGTGACATACCAGTGCGCTGCAACACCAAAATGTCTATCAGCGCTCCCGGATGTTTAATTCTGGCTGAGTTCATCAGCTGGGCTCAGTAGTTGCAGCTGTAGGCTGGACCTTACCTGCACCTAACAATGTTTTGTAACCGCCGATGAATCCGCCCAGATCCTGCGCTCCGTGTGGCATCCACACCACGTTATTGTTGGCGGCCATATTATCCAGGGTTTCCATATAACGTGTACCAATAAGATATTCGGCAAACTGCTGAGGCATGGCCTCTGCTACCAAATTCAGCTTACTCTTCTCGGCCTCGGCCAAGCGAATAATTGCCTGAGCCTCGCCCTCAGCGCGCATAATCGCGGCCAACTTGTCACCCTCAGCAGTAGCGACCTGAGCGTCACGTTCACCCTCGGCGCGCAGCACTTCAGCGGCTTTATAACCCTCAGCCTCAGTCACGCGGGCTCGACGGTCTCGCTCCGCTTTCATCTGCTGTTCCATAGACCGGCTAACATCTTCAGGCGGTGAAATATCCTGCACTTCCACCCGGTTCACTTTCACGCCCCAGCCATCAGCCGCGCCGCCAATAGTTGCAATCAGTCCCGCGTTAATCGTTTCTCTGGAAGTCAGGGTCTCATCCAGGTCCATCTCACCAACGACGTTTCTCAGAGTTGTCTGAGTCAAGGTCTCCAAGGCGCCCGGCAGATTAAGGATTTCATAAACCGACTTCTTAGGGTCGATGATCTGAAAGTAGACTACAGCATCTACCTGTATGCCCACATTGTCTTTGGTGATCACCGCCTGCGAGGGAAAATCATAGACCTGCTCGCGCAAATCCAGGTTGGTGATATTTTCCACCACGTACAACTTCATGCCGTCACGCCTGATGGTCGACCTCCAGGGTATAGAACGCGCGGCATCGACCATTGGGATAATAATGTTCAAGCCCGGGCTGAGCTGGCGGTGAAACTTACCCAACCGCTCAATCATCACCGTAGTCTGTTCCGGCACGATGCGAATGCCTTTTACCACCAGGGTCATGATGAAAATCGCAAAAAAACCTATTACGCCTAACAATGCACTACTCATAACGCTCTCCTAGATATCGGCTACTGGCTTTAGAACCAGTACGCCTTCTTTAACTTCAACGATTTCGGCCATATCCCCTTCCAACAACACATGCCCGTCAAGGGCGATGGCTGTCCACGGGGAATCACGAAACCAGGCTTTAAGAGCCCCGCCATCATCCTGGGCATCGACAATTTTCACTGTCGAACCCACCCAGGAAGCGGGGCCAAATTGCGGTGGCTGCTCTTTCATAAATGTTCTAAGTGCAATCGGGCGAATAGTGACGAGAAAAACCACCAGGCCCATAGAGTAGACAATCAATGCCCATCCCAAATTGCCGGTAAGCGCCTGCACGACTGCCGCAGGGAATGCTGCCAAACCCAGGCCGGCAAATATAAAGCCCGATATGAATACTTCTGCAATCAGTAGAACGACACCGATGATGCACCACACATGCCAGGGAGATAATCCGAGCTCAGACATACTTATATAATCCTTACATACGTAATATGCACAGACTATACGCTATTGCCCTGGGTTTGCAATCTTTAAGCACGCCGCACAACTAGTGCAGCTTAGGGCTTAACCAGTTAATAATTTGTGTCTGCACCGCCTGATCGCCAAGCAGATCAATATGGTGCTTACGATAGAAAATTCGGCAGTTTTCCGGCGCTATATCGATGCATCGCGCGTCATCCGGATGTTCGCCCACCGCGCTATCAAGGCGCACCAACAAATCCCCCAATAGCAGACTTTTGATGTTCCGCTGGTGCGGCCCAACGGTGGCTGCAGCAAAGTAGTATTCCACGCCGGGCACCAGGGGTACCGGTATGCGACGGTCAACACTCTGCCGGTCCGGATCAACTCCATGCCAGTCCTCATCCAACAAATTGCCGTGACGAAGATCCTTAATCCCTGCGCTGCGCCTGGTGGTGAGCGCCAAATTCTCGGCAAACGGTAAATTCTGCAGCACTACATCCAGGCCATATCCGGCTTTTTCCAACGGTGAGCCGTGGTGCGGTGTGCCCAGGCACACCACCCGCTGCAATCGGGACAACCAGCAATGCTCATCCTGCTGCGCATAATGGCAGGCACTGCGGATTACCAGGCCGCCCATACTGTGCCCTATCAGGGTGATGGAGTTCACTGCAACAGGCCAGGCTTCGCATAAGTGCTCCAACAGGAGAGAAAGTTCCTGGCCATTAGTGGATATGTGGCGACCACTGTTATATCGAAGATACAGGGGAGTAAGGCCCAGCTCCCGATCAAGAGAATCGCCAAGTCCGGCACCATCCTGCTGCCAGCAGTGTTCTGACATGCACAAGCCGTGCACCATTACGACCAGATCAGAACTGGCCTGGGGGAGCATACGCGCCAGCAATTCTGCCTTAACTTCAACCGGCACAGCGTTGTGCATGAAGCCCATCTGGGTAGCCAGAGGGTTGCTCGAAGTCTCCAGATGATCACCGAATGCCCCATTCAATCCTGCGACTGCCTTGACCTGCCTGTTGCTGCCAACAGCTTCGGAAGGCCATAGCCCAAGGGACTCATCAACGGCTACCCCAAGCGCATCACTAATGCCTCTAATCGCTGTATAGATCGGTGCGGCAAATATACCGCTAGCCATAGCGCCGACTGAGTGTGAGGACTCGCCTGGCACAACTTTGCCTACTATGCTCTCTTGCGTCTGTTCGACAATATTGGTGACTCCGCGGACGGTATCAAAAATCAGGCGCGCCGCACCACGCGTAACGTAAGGCAGATGGTTCATCGTAATTTCCCCGAAAGATATTTTGGCGCTACTTAGCAGCCTTGTTTGAGGGCGGACTGTCCTTGCGTACCCTTTTTGGCCTGGTCGCCTTCACCGCAGGGCTTTGCTGCAGAGCTGCAAGACAAGACAAGCACAGCAATGACGGCTTTGTTAGAACCGGGACACCCACTGCGGCCTTATCCCCCTTGGGTAGAATGGTATTGCAGGTATCGCAAATACCATTCAGATTCAAAGTCGCTTCCTGCCACCCTACCGTGACCACCTCTGTGGGCGCAGCAGCGTGACCCCGAGTCTTGGATTCTGTCGCAGAAATATCCGATCCATCCCGGCCTTGAATCGCCCGGGCAATTCTCGCGCTATCGGTAACCACGCCCTCAACCAAATCAAAGGTATTGAGCAGCACGTTGCGTACTACAGTCGAAACAGACAACCCTAATTCCTCGGCCTGACCTCGCAATTCATCATCAAGCTTTTGTGGAATACGCGCCTGCAACACCCGATCTTTGGTCTGGGCGCGCTTTGACTTGCTAGTCTGAGGAGTTTTAGCCATGGGAAATCCAGTATCCTTGGAGGGCTCAATCATCGAGCCGTTGGTAGCAAGTCGGCACCATATTACAAATGTATTACATTTGTCAATTTTTGTACTACATTTGCAACTCTCAGTGATCGTGCCGCGGCTCCCAGAAATTGAACAACCGCCATAGAGGTCTGCCCAGCCCATTTATCAGTTACACTCCCCCATAAACTGAATTCCATTATTCGTGCCTGCTACGACCATAGACACGAAATGAACCGACAAGACCAATCGATTGATTACATCAGGCTACCGACCCGAAATTGATGGACTTCGTACTATCGCCGTACTGGCTGTACTGGTCTACCACGCAGAGCTTTTCATAGGCGGCCAGCAGCTACTTGTTGGCGGTTTTTTGGGTGTAGATGTATTCTTCGTTATCTCAGGTTTCCTGATCACCTCACTGATCCGCTCTGAATATCTGCGCAGTAGGCAGTTCTCGTTCAGCAACTTTTATGAACGGCGAGCGCGCCGCTTACTGCCCGCTTTACTGACAGTGATGATCGCATCACTACCCCTTGCCTGGGTTTTACTGCTTCCATCGCAGTTGATCGACTTCTCTAATTCGCTACTCTCATCGCTGGCGTTCGGCTCAAATTTCTACTGGCATTTGACCATGCAGCAGTACGGTGCGGAATCCGCGCTGATAAGGCCATTCCTACATACCTGGTCCCTCGCCGTGGAGGAGCAGTACTACATTGTCTTTCCGCTGATGTTGCTGGCCCTATATCGCTGGTGCAACCGGTGGGTCGTCGTTTCGCTGGTTGCGGGACTGGTGGCCAGCCTCTTGTTGGCCCAGTGGTTAACTCACCGCGATCAATCGATGTCTTTCTATCTGCTGCCCAGTCGCTTTTGGGAGTTGCTGGCGGGCGCAGTATTGGCCCATATGATTAACCGACGTCCGCCGGACCTGGGCGTCGCCGGTGCCATTATGCCGCCACTGGGTCTCGCCTTTATCGTCTATGCGCTGTGCTGCATTAAGTTCGACGCCGGTCATCCGGGCTTCATCACTGCAGTGCCGGTAGTGGGGACCTGTTTAATAATATGGTTTGCGAACGAGAGGGATATTGTCACCAGGGTATTGTCCAGCAAACTCTTCGTTGGGATAGGCCTAATCTCCTATTCACTCTATCTCTGGCACTATCCCATTTTTGCCTTTGGCAGAATCCATGACGCTAATCCGACCCTGGTCACAAAAATGGGATGGATAGGAGCAAGTTTTTTATTGTCCATTGCGGCTTACTTCATCATCGAAAAGCCCTATCGAAACCGTAGCCGGGTGGATCTAAAGTTGTTGATTTTGACAATGCTGGGCGCCTCAGCGTTGGTGGTCACATTCTGCTTGATCGTCTTTCAGTACGACGGCCTGAAAGGACGCTTTCCAAGCTACCTGGAAATCTACGGAAAAAATGAATTCGATAATACGTTACTGCGACGCCAATCCTGGAATGTCATGAACGAACTTGCCGCGCAGCAAGGCTATGAACCCGCTCTGGCAACACGCCCGTCAAGCTTCGAAAAGAATGTGCGCTGGTTTTCCTCCAGCCCAGACAGCGACAAAGTACTCGTCATTGGTAATTCTCACAGCAAGGATTTGTTCAACGCCTTCTATCAATCTGATGTATTGTTCGAAAATAAGGAATTCGCTCGTTTCGGCATCGCTAAAGAGATCCCCACTTCACACGTTGACGCTTTGCTGGCCTCGAAAAATTTTCAGGCCGCCAACAAAATCGTGATTTCCTTTTACGCTACGCAAACAACAGTTGCAGCGTTACCGTCGCTGATCAACAGCATTCAAAAGGCCGGTAAGTCCGTGTATCTGGTTTCTAACTTTAGCGGCTTCAGAGCAGTAGAGAATCTGCCGGTATTCGATTGGCTTGTACAGAATCAACCGGCGGGAAAAATCTTGTCTAACTCAGAAATTAATAGCGAATTTTTCAAGCGCCGCTACCGCAAAGCGGCTAGAGCAACTAATGAAAAAATCAAAGCGCTGGCCGAAGAGTTTGATGCGCCATATCTGGAGAAGTACGATCTGATTTGCGACGACACCAGAAGGACCTGCGAAGGAATTACACCGGATGGTTATAAGTCTTTCTACGACAGGTCTCACTGGACGGTTGAAGGCGCCAAAGTATTTGGCGCCAGAATATATGAGCTAGGCTGGCTGGATTAGTTTACCTCCGGCCCTTCAGGTTGCTTATCTACTGTTTCCTTTAGTCACCTGCTCCATCACGTGATCAAGACTAAAAGTACCGGGCTTCTGGCGCGGTGGATACTCCTGAAAACTTTCCAGGCACTTGCTTGACCCAGGCGCCGATGCGACTAATCTACTATTAGTCAAACTACTGTGAGCAGAGCATGTCCAAATCCCCCCACAGGCCCTTCACACCCAAACCAGAGCAAATGGCGCTGGTGCCAGAGATCTCGGGAAACACCATTAACGGTCTGGGCGAGCCTGAACCACGCCAGGCCACACCTATTTACTGGCATGATCCTGACACCCTGGCTCACGGCGAATTGCAGAAATGGTTCTACACGCAGAACGCCGATGACCCACACATTATCAATGCAAGAGAAGATCGCGCCGGAATACTGGCAATGGAGGTATCACCCATTTGCGGTGAGCCCTTAAAAAATTCTGCTAGCGAGTGGTCGACTCAGTTAAAGGAGTTCACCGATACTCTCGATATGGATTTATTTGGCATTACCCAATTTCAGCCGCAATGGACATTTGACGGTGTCTCAATAAGCCAAAAGTGGATCATCATGATTGGCATCGCTCACGACTACGAACTCATAAAGGAAGCGCCCGCCCTGTCCGCGGGCGCCGAAGTAGTACGCCAATACGGTCGCGGCACTAAAGCTGCCAAGGAAATCGCCAGCTGGATTCGCGAGCGTGGGTGGGACGCTATTCCTCACGGCGGACCTCTGGCCGGTCCGGCGCTGCTAATTCCGCCGGCTATCGAGTGCGGATTTGGAGAGCTTGGTAAGCATGGGTCGATTATCAACAGCGAGTTCGGCTCGTCGTTCCGGCTAGCTTCTGTACTCACCGATGTACCTTTGCTGGCCACACCCAGAGAAAGTTATGGAGTAGATGACTTCTGCAGCCGCTGCCAGGTCTGCGAAAATGCCTGCCCACCAGACGCCATACTGCCTGAAAAAGTTACCGTGCGCGGCGAGCAGAAGTGGTATGTTGATTTTGACAAGTGCATACCCTTTTTCAATGAAAACGCGGGCTGCGCTATCTGTATCGCCGTGTGTCCGTGGAGCATTCCGGGCACCGGACCCAGAATAATCGAACAATTACAGCGGCGCGCCGCACGATTAGACACCGACCATCCAAAAGAATAATCAAGCGCAATTCCCGGAGGATTTATGTTCCTGAAAACATCGAAAGTGTCCAAGGCTCAAGTAAGCACCGGCCAGGCATTCCGGCACTTAATGGTATTTCAGATAAAGCTGCTGGCAGATGCACTGCGAGACCTGGCATTGAGCCCGATGAGTGTTATTGTTTTCTTTCTGGATGCCATACGTAAGCCCGCTCTGGAGGACAGCTTATATTTGAAGCTGATGCTGCTGGGTAGAAGGTCGGATACGGTTATAAATTTATTCGACGAGCACAAGGACGCGGGCCACTTCACTGTGGACCAGGCCATCGAGGAACTGGCAGCGCTGGTTAGCCGCCCTCGTGAGGAGTCTTAGCGCAGGGTCTTAATCACCGTCATTTTATCGATCTGCATATCTTCAATGGTATAGGGAATTCCACCTACACCCAGCCCAGACTCCCGTAATCCGGCAAAGGGCATCGCATCCTGGCGGAAGGCGGTGTGATCGTTAATCATTACCGCCGACGCATCTAACAAATGAGCGATGTTCTGGGCACGATCAATATCCTGAGAAAATACAGACGCCTGAAACGCAAAGGGCAAACTATTGGCCTGAGCGATAGCGGCGCTGAGATCATCGTAACCGTAAAGGCAAACTGCCGGACCGAAAATTTCAGCATGTGTCACCTTCGCCTCCACCGGGGGTTCCAATATCAGGGCGGGCTGCAGACAACCATTTCCCAGAGCCTGACCACCGACAACGATACGACCCCCAAGCTGCTCTGCTTCGCTTAGCCATTCGGCTACGCGCGTGACTTCCTGTTGGGTAATCAGCGGGCCAACCTCTGTAGTCTCAAGTAGCGGATCGCCGACATTCAGCGCAGCCACACCTTCTGTCAGGCGTTCAGTCAGTTCGTCCATTAATGACCGATGAGCTATCACTCGCTGCACTGAGACACATACCTGACCGGCATGGTAGTAGCCTCCCTTGAGAATAGCCGGCACCAGTTTGTCCAGAGACGCACTTTCGTCGACGATTAAAGGTGCAGCGCCGCCGTGCTCCAGTGCACAGCGCGTGCCGGGCGCCAATTTTGAGCGCAGCATCCAGCCGATTTGCCCGCTACCTATAAAGGAAAAGAAACCAACGCGGGGGTCTGTCACCAGAGCAGTAGAAAGCGCATGAGTTTCCGGCACTAGCATCTGGCACCACGCGGGCGGTAGACCCGCCTCATGCAAAATTGAGACAAACCGATGACAAGACAGTGGCGTAGTGCCAGCCGGCTTAACCAGAGCTGGACACCCCGCTGCTATGCCTGCCGCAACCTGATGAACAATTAGATTCAATGGGTGGTTAAAGGCGCTGACCGCAACCACGACACCAATGGGTTCTTTCTGGGTAAACGCAACTCGCCGCTGATCCGGTGCAGGGTCGGCCATTGGCACCACATGTCCAGCTTCGCTACGTATCGTTTCAATGCAGAGTTTAACTCCGTCGATGGCCCTGGCCACTTCTATACGAGAATCGACCAGCGGCTTACCACCCTCGGCAGCAGCTCCGGTAGCCAGCTCCTCAAAGCGGCCTTCCATCAACTGTGCGGTGGTCGCGAGAATTTCAACGCGCTGTTCGAGACTTAACCAACCAGATTTATCGCGGAATAAACTGTGAGCGACTACCAGCGCGGATTCAATCTGCTGCGCTGAACTGCGATCCACTGTGCCGATCAATTCTCCGCTGTAGGGTGAATAAACTTCCAGCGGCTTGAGCCCGGAGCTTGTACCGCCGGATAAAGGCAGGGAATAATGCGTAGTCATAATTCATGCAACCAAGTCATTGTGTGGTTCGTTGGAGAAAAATTTTAAATAGAGCAGGTAAGCTCTCCCAAGGTTTCAGTGAGCTTCATATTCTCACGATAGTCTATCGGCACTACAACCAGGCTGGGGCCAGATTCTTCGAAAGCGGCAGTGAGTACTTGTTTGAAATCGCCGCTATTTTCTACGGAGTGACCATGCCAGCCAAAAGACTTTGCCAAAAGCATCCAGTCCGGATTGCCAAAGCTCAATTCGGTATGCCGGCCAAACTCTGCCTCCTGCTTCCAGGCGATCAAGCCATAGGCGTGATCTTCCCAGACCATGCACACAATGTTGGAATTCAGCCTATGCGCAGTTTCCATTTCCTGTACGTTCATCAAAAAGCCCGCATCCCCGGCAATGGCCAACACCCTGCGCTCAGGATGCACGATACTTGCAGCAATCGCTCCGGGCAGGGCAAAGCCCATGGAGCAAAATCCATTGGGAATTAAGCAAGTATTGGGCTCATGGCATTGGTAGTGCCTGGCAATCCACATTTTGTGAGCGCCCACATCGGAAAGAAGAATATCATTAGGGCCCATTACTTCGCGGGTATCCCAAAGGATTTTTTGTGGGCGAATAGTACCCTCAGTCTCATCCTTTGAGTGCTCTTCAAACACCGCCTTTAAATCACGCCGCACAGCCGCTTGCTGCTGGAGATCAAAGTTGATCGGCTCACGTGCTACGCGCTCATTGAGCATCCACAGGCTGTGGGCCAAGTCACCCACGGCTTCGAGCTCCGGTTGGTAGTGCTCGTCGATTTCTGCGGGAAGAAAATCCAGGTGCAATATCGCCTTGTCAGCATTCGCGTTCCACAAGCTGGGGTGATACTCAACCAGATCAAAACCAATACTGATAACAAGATCAGAGGCATCGATAGCACAAGTTACATAATCCTTGGTGCCCAGACCGATGGTAAACAGAGAGTAGTCGGCATCCATATCCACCGCGCCTTTGGCCATAAAGGTGTTGACCACGCCGATACCCGTGCTCTCGCAGAATCTACGCAGCTGCTCGGAGGCACGGCGTCTAATACAGCCATTGCCTGCCAGGATGATAGGGTTTTTCGCCGCCTTGATTTGCTCATAGACCCGGTCGATAATTTTGTCGTCCGGCACAGGCCGTCTAAATTTTTTGACCGCAAGAGGCGTTTTCCCGGTCTCATGTTTTGCAATGTCTTCACAGAGTTCTATATGGACCGCACCCGGTTTTTCGGTGCGCGCCAGGCGTACCGCTTTGCGCACCACCTCGGGAATGGTATCGGCGTGCTGGATTGAACTGGACCATTTGGTCACCGGCTTGAACATGCTGACCACATCCATAACCTGATGGGACTCTTTGTGCAGACGGGTAGACGCGCCCTGCCCGGTGAGTACCAGCATTGGCGCCCTGTCCATATTGGAATCACCTACTCCGGTCAGCAGGTTGGTGGCGCCAGGCCCTAGCGTGCCCAGACAGCCTGCGGGGTTGCCCGTTAGCCGACCGTAAATTTCCGCCATAAAGGCTGCGCCCTGTTCGTGTCGGGTCAGTACGAATTTGATTTTTTTTGACTTTTCTAACGACATCATAAAGTCAGCATTCTCTTCGCCGGGAACGCCAAAAATATAGCTGATGTTCTCTTCTTCCAAGCACTTTACGAACAGGTCGGAGGCTTTCATAGACGAATCCCTTGGTTAACCGTAATAGAGACAAGCCAGTTTAAAGCTCGTCGGTGCATTTCAGACAGCGGTAGATCGCCTTTGGTTCCGAAAGACTGGTAGCCCCGTTTTAAACATCGCATTTTCGGACCCGGTCTCATTCCCCGGCAGCAGCTGCCCGCTGAACGTCCCGAATTGCCTTGAACTCAGTCCCTTCGTTCCAATTGGGCCAGCTGTCACCACTGGCAATAGATTTTCCAGTCATAAAATATAAGGCCAAATCTTCCAGAGCACCGCCCACATCCCAGTCCTCACTGTATTCATCGCTAACCCGATGGTAGTCATTGGCAACAAATTCCGCAGCCTTGGCCATGCCCCACTCCAGGCCATGCTCGAGACTGTCATGACCAGCATTTGGGTACAGCATAGGCACTCCAAGCTTGGCGAGTTCAAAGTGATCGGAGCGGAAATAGTAGCCCTTTTCGGGCGCGGGGTCTGGCACCAGAACCCGCTGCCGCTTGTCCGCCTCGGCTTTCAAAATCCCATCCAGCTCACTGAAACCAAAACCTGCAACCACTACATCCCGCGTCACGCCCCAATAACTAAGCCCATCCATATTCAGCCCGGCCACTGTTTTGGTTAGAGGGAAGATCGGATTGCTGGCATAATGAAGCGACCCCAGCAGGCCCTGCTCTTCAGCAGTTACCGCCAAAAACAAAATGCTGCGCCTAGGCTTTTCAGGCAAGCTGGAAAATGCAGCCGCAAGTTCAAGTAGCCCCGCAGTACCGGTAGCGTTGTCATAGGCGCCGTTGAATATGCCGTCACCTTCCAAGGCTGGATCCATGCCCAGATGATCCCAGTGCGCCATATAAATAAACACCTCATCGGGAGCCTCGGAGCCTGGTAACAGGGCCGCCACGTTTCTGGAGGTCACTTCGTGTATTTCAGTTTCCAATTCCGCTGAAGCACTAAGACCCATGGGCTTGGCGGTGAAGCCCGGAGTCTGTGCTTGCTGATACATATCGCGTAAATCCATGCCAGCCATTGCAAACAGCGCTACTGCGTTCTCCTGGGTTATCCACGATTCCACCTTCGCCAGGCTCATCCCCTGATCTGGTCTGACCACATCGAATTTGGGCCCTGTCCAGCTATTTTGCACGGTTGCCCAGGGATAGGCTGCAGGTTTAGTGTCATGAATAATAATCGCACCAGCGGCTCCTTGCTGGGCAGCTTCATCGTATTTGTAGTCCCAACGACCGTAGTAGGTCATCGCGTTTCCATTGAAAAGATTGGGATCCTGAGTGGCATAACCGGGATCGTTGACCAGGATAACCACGGTTTTGCCGGTTACATCTATCCCCTCGTAGTCGTTCCAGTCCCTCTCGGGTGCATTGATACCATAGCCAACAAAAACTAACTCACTGTCTTGCAGTTGAGCGCCGCCGGTTTGCCTGCGTGTTGCCAGCACCTGCTCCGTTTTGAAACCCAGGGTCATAACATTGCCTGCGCCGTCACTTATGGTCAGATCGGGCTTGTTAGTTACCTCAACCGATACCAGCGGTACATCCTGGGTGTAGCTATCACCGTTACCTGGTGCCAGACCAATGTCCTTGAACGCAGTAACCAAATACTTGACGGTCAGCTCTTCCCCGGGAGTGCCGGGCCCTCTGCCGCCAAACTCATCCGAAGAGAGGGTAACGACGTGTCTGCGATAGCTGGCCTCGGTTATGCCACTCACCCCCAAACTCACAGCACTCGCCGATGACGCACTCTCGTCAGGTTCAGCAGAAGCTTGCTCGGGAGGCGGCGCCTCAGTACAGGCCGACAAAACCAACAGCAGCGCGGACAAGGCCGGGGTGAGATATCTAGGGAACATAATCGTGACTCCAGTTTTTATAGTAATCAAGAAAGCGTAGCACACACCCAGAACCCCGCGACTGGCACTGGGATACCTTAATAGCCTAACTGATTTCTTGGTCTATACTTAAATCCAGCTTCGAATAACTCGAAGGGCGTGGTCCTGTCTCATTGGAAGGATCTGGCCGGAGGTTCAATCGATGAGATTTATAAGCGGGGCCAGTGGGGTATTGCTGGCGGCAAGCCTTACGCTAAGTTTCGAGGCTTTTACCCAAAGCACTATCGCTCAGGCTACCAGTCGCGCTGATCTGCAACAGCTGGCGCAAAGGCTACAAACTCTACACACGCGCGAGAACCGAGCCGCGCGCGAATGGGCCGCACGTGCCGGGATACCTCTGCGACGTGAGCTACTGAACGGCAAAGTCCTCGAGCTACAGCGCCTGGGTCCAGGCGGCAAACCAGTCTTCTACCTCACCTACAATACCGACGCCGCCGATAGTGTGGGCACCGACGAACTCTGGCCTGGCGGTTCAACGGGTCTTGCTCTTACTGGCGCCGGCATGACGGTTGGCGAATGGGACGGTGGTGGGGTTCTGGTCAATCATTCAGAATTTGGCGGGCGAGTCACGCAGGTTGATGGTGCAACTCCGGTAAGCAATCACGCCACTCACGTGGCTGGAACCCTGGTCGCTGCCGGCAACGGTAATTACCCCACCGCTCGCGGTATGGCTTATGCGGCGCAATTAGATGCTTATGACTGGACCGGCGACGGCGCTGAAATGGCTACTGCGGCGGGCAACGGACTGCTCCTGTCCAATCACTCCTACGGCATCGCTGCTGGCTGGATTTATCTGGGCGGCGCGTCGCCAGACGGATGGTGGTGGATTGGCGGCGATGGCGAAGAAGACCCCAACTTCGGCTATTACGATGCGCAAACACAGTCCTGGGATCAGATTGCCCACGACGCCCCCTATTACCTGATTGTAAAAGCCGCGGGGAATGACCACTGGGACACAGGGCCCGAACCGGGTGAGTTATATAGCATAGTGGATGATGAGGGCGTTTTAATTGAGACATCTACCGCTCCAAGACCGGCAGACTGCGCGCCCGCCGGCTACGACTGCCTGCCCACCGCCAGTGTCGCTAAAAACGTGCTTACCATTGGCTCGGTCGATGATGTGCTTGGCGGCTACAATCCGCTGGCGGGGCCTGCCAGTGTGCAGATTTCCGGCTTCAGCAGTTGGGGCCCAACCGACGATGGCAGGATCAAACCCGACCTAGTGGGCAATGGCTGGTTGCTCTGGTCAACCTATGGGCAGAACCCCTACTACGCCGCCGCTCTGGGCACTTCGATGGCGGCTCCCAACGTCACGGGGTCACTGCTTTTGCTACAGCAGCATTACGAAAATATCCATGGCGCGGGCCAGTTTATGCGCGCGGCTACTTTGAAAGCGCTGGCGATACACACCGCCGATGAAACCGGGCCTGCCGATGGCCCAGACTACACCTACGGCTGGGGCTTGCTGAATACCAAGGCTGCCGCGCAACTCATCACCGCCGCCGAGTTTGACCCCGACCCCCCTAGAATTATTGAAGCGACACGGCTAGACGGTAACCCTGTTCCTGCCGCGGACTCCTACCTAATAAATATCAGTGAGGCGGATGTGACTATTACCGCCACTCTGGTGTGGACGGATCCTCCGGGAATCCCCGTCACTCCGCCTGAGCTGGATCCGACAGATTTGATGTTGAGAAACGATCTGGATTTACGAATTACCAGTGGTGGCGACACATTCTATCCCTGGGCGCTCGAGCCCTCAACTCCCGCTGCTGCCGCAACCAAAGAGAACAATTTCAGGGACAATGTAGAGCAGGTTGAAATCAAGAGTGCTGCTGCCGGATCTTACACCATAGAGGTGAGCCACAACGGCGAGCTGCTTAATAGCTCTCAAAATTACTCGCTTATCATCAGTGTCAAACCGCCCCCCCCTGTCTCCCAGGGGCTACTTATTGACGAGGATTTCTCCGGTGGCTTGCCAGATGGTTGGTTCATAGAGACGGATAACGGCATATCCTGGACAATCCGTGCACCAATTCCGAGCGACCCCAGACTCGTTAATTCAACGGGGGGAAGCGGAAACTTTGCAATGGTGGATAGTAATTTCTCAGCACCGCCAACCAATACCTCGCTACGAACGCCGACGTTTGATCTGTCCCAAGTAGATGCGGTATCGCTGCGCTTCAAAAGCTTTTTCTGTGCGTGGGACTTTGAATCCGGCTACCTTGAAGTAAGTAATGATGGCGGCGCCACCTGGATCAAACGCTGGGAACGCCCATATAGTTGTTCCAGCCCAACAACGCCAACCATCGACCTGAGCGCACATTTGGCGGGCCAACCCAGCGCCAGCATTCGTTTCCGTTACGAATCTATCTTCGACAATGAAGGTGATCGCTGGCAGATCGACGATGTAAAACTCGAAGCATTTGGTGGCGGCCCACCACCACCACCCCCACCGCCGGATTCAGACCCCCCGGGCCAAACAGACAATCCGAGTCCCATCAACGGAGCGGCCGGTATTGGCGAGTCATTAGTGTTGACTTGGGCGGCAGGCCCGTTGGCTACCTCCCACGTTGTCTACCTCGGCTCCGATAGTAACCTCGATGGCTCTTTGCTAGGCAGCACCAACAGCAACTCCATGAGCGCAGGCTCACTGGCTTACGAAAGCACCTATTTCTGGCGCGTCGATGCCGTGAATAGTGACGGCAGTACTCCCGGGATTACCTGGAGTTTCAGCACCGGGTTGGCACCCGCCACCAGTATTCACGTAGCCGGGCTATCCGGAATCTCCCAACCAGGTTCCAAAGGCCAATGGACGCCCTTGGCGCAAATCACCGTGGGGGATCAGGACGGTGCAGCCGCGGCAGGAGTTAACGTACAGGGAAGTTGGAGCAGCGGCTCTGGAGAAACAGGCTGCAATACGGAAGTGGGTGGTAGTTGTAGCCTACAAGGGCCGGTTCTGAGAAAGCGAGACAACAGCATTACATTCAATGTGCAGTCCCTGAGCAAATCCGGTTACAGCTATGCGGCTTCGGCCAATGTAGTCAGCAGTGTGGTAATCAACAAGGATGACGTGAGCGTACCCCTGGACCAGCAGCCTTCTGCAGTCGACGACAGCTACGAGACTCAGCCGGGCCAGGAGGTCACTGGCAATCTGATGACCAATGACGATCAGGGCGACGGCCCTGCAAGTATCAACACTAGTACGCTGCCGGCCAGCGGTTTACTGAATCTGCAGGCAAATGGCAGCTTCGCATATACACCTAACCTCGCTTTCGAGGATGGCACTGACAGTTTCAGTTACACCATTGTCGACAGTGATGGTGATGTGAGCGGCTCGGCGACTGTTCTGATCACTGTATCTGCCGACCCGCCTCCCCCTCCCCCGGGCGGCAGCCTCTCTGCCAGCGCTAGGCCTTATAAACAAAAGGGGATCCAGCACGTGGAGCTGACCTGGCAAAACTTTTCCGGCACGAACGTTGAAATCCGGCTGGACGATACAGCTCACCCTGAATCTCCAACGGCCAATGACCGCACCTTTGTAGACAACCTAGGCGTTAAAGGCGGCGGCCAAACCTACAATTACAAGGTCTGCGAAATCTCCGGTGGAGCTTGTGCTTCGGCGTCCGCTTCCTTTTAGAGAGTAAGCAGTTCGCCTACGCCATAGACCTGTATTAGGGTATTCTCTGCGCCTGATTAGGCAGAGGACACATTGTGAAATTGATTATAGCGACAATCGTTTTGGCGGCCGGGCTAGCACTTGCAGGCGGCCAATTTGGTATCTCATATGGCATAGCGCCCCTCTTCGCATGGTGTGTTGGCATAGCCCTTGTTCTGCAATGGCTGGCATTTGTTCCTGCCTATCTCAGGCAGACAGAACGATTTTATGATTTAACCGGTTCGCTAACCTACCTGTCGTTGATTACGATCGCACTATTACTTGGCCATCCCAGTGATCCGCGCAGCCTGGTGCTGGCGATATTAATCGCCATCTGGGCAATAAGGCTCGGTAGTTTTCTGTTCCGCCGTATTCATCAGGATGGATCCGATTCACGCTTTGACAAGATAAAGACCAATCCACTGCGTTTCCTCGGCGCCTGGTCCCTACAGGGTTTTTGGGTAGCGATGACGGCGGCGTGCGCGCTTGCCGCAATGACCTCGGAAAAAACAGTGCCTCTGTCCCTGGTAGACGCCATTGGCATAGGCCTGTGGTTCTTTGGCTTCACTGTGGAGGTAGTAGCGGACCGACAGAAACGCAGCTTCCGCAAAGAGTTCGGCTCGAGCGGCTTCATCACTACCGGCCTTTGGTCTATCTCCCGGCACCCCAACTACCTGGGTGAAATTATCCTTTGGGTGGGCATCGCGCTGTTGGCAATGCCCGTATTACAGGGCTGGCAGTGGTTAACTGCTGCCTCGCCGTTGTTCGTTTATATACTGCTGACACGGGTCAGCGGTATTCCGCTGTTGGAGAAAAAATCTGATAAAAGGTGGGGCGACAACGAAGAGTACCAACGTTACAAAGCCAACACCCCGGTTTTGTTACCGCGGCCTTGAACCTGGGCGATCCCCGGTTGATCCTATTTGGTTTTGGCCCTGTTGCGATACTTTTCTTTATTCTTTCGGCCTTTAGCATAGAGCGCGGGGCGTAGCTTCCGACGCAACCCTGGCAGCAGATAGCTCAAGGTAGTCAATAGACCGCCTGAAGCAGGTAGACATATTTCAACCTCTTTGCCTTCGGCGATTGCCAGCACCGCATCTGCAACCTCTTCAGCAGTGCTCATCCGTTGTGAATAAACAATGTCCTCTACCTCGTCGATACTATCCATGATAAAGGCGGTATCTATAGGGCCAGGAGAAACTACCCCGACGTGAATACCAGTACCCATCAACTCATCAACCAGAGAGTGGGCGAATGCCCGGATGCCGGCCTTGGTAGAAGCATAGGTGGAGGCTCCCTGCAGCGGAGCACGGCCCGCCAAAGAACCCACCATCACCACTGCTCCTCCGCCGGACTTTCTGATATGTGGCAGCGCCAATCCGGTTAGAAAAATAGGAGAACGCAGATTGACGTCAATCATCTGGGCCATATTCTCCGGCGTTTGACTCTCAAAGTCCCCGCGGTGGTGCAGACCGGCATTGTTAATCAGCACATGTATCCCACCGAATTTGGCGGCCACTGCCTCGATCAAATTGATGCAGGCAGCCTCGTTGGCGACATCCATCGCCACTGTCATCACTTCGGTCTGGCCACGCAAGGTATCGGCAAAGCTATTGAGTGCATCCTCGCCACGTGCAACCAGAACCAGTTTCGCACCAAGGCTTGCGAACAGGCGCGCGCAAGCGGCACCTACGCCAGCAGATGCGCCGGTGATGATGACTGTTTTATCTTTGAAGGAGGTTGTACTCATAGGGCTCTCGGATCTCGAAAAAATTGCTGTGGGATTAAATTTGGACGAAATTTCTTTATCTCGGACGATGTTGATTCTAACTTAAAGCGACGCTGATAACAGGAACGCGCGCGCCGGATTCACAACAACTGCCTCTGCCCCACTGTTCATTACCAATCGCTTTGGCTAGTCTAGAGGCCCTTGAGCACCGGAATCCAAACATGGCCCTGATACTGAAAGTTTTGAAATGGTTTGCACTGTCCCTGGTTCTGCTCATTGCGGGCTATGACCTTTGGGGGTTCCTCACTCTGGGGACGCTGGAGCCTGCCACTCCGGCCCAACTCCAACCAGATGCCAATCAGGTGGTGATGGTGTTTGGCGCCAGCGGCTCCGTTGGCGACGGAATGTTGAAAGCGGCAATAGAAGATCCGGATGTCGAAAAAGTGTATGTGGTTACAAGGCGCACCACACCGAGGGTTGATGCCGGCGTAGCGAGTGGCAGAGTGGCCCTGCGCATGCACCAGGATTACATTGACTACAGTTCGTTGAGCGAAGAGTTAAAGGAAGTGAATACGGTGCTATGGGGGCTGGGAACCACCTCTATCGGTATGGACGATGAAACGTACACCTGGATCCATGTGGACTTCCCTGTCGCCTTCATAAAAGCCTGGCTGGCAAGTCGAACAGAGGCACCCATGTCATTTCATTCGGTAACCGGCAAGGGCACAGACCCCAACGGCAGTGCCCACTGGGCCAGGGAAAAAGGCCGTGCAGAGCTAGAGGTCGCCGCCCTCGCGGAAGGCAGCGGATTGCGCACTTTCGCCTATCGCTCAGCATTGGTACGACCCACGTCTGAACAATCAAACATTGGCTTTGCCATCGCCGAAGCACTGCTACGCCCGGGCTCCCTGGTAATCACAGCGCGCAACCTGGGTGCAGCAATGCTGGAGATCAGCGCGCGAACTACCGAGTTACCCAATGGCACCCTGATCGACGCGGCAGATAGTATTGCCTACGCCGAGGCATATCGAGATCGGCACACGCACTAGCCCTGGAGGTCCTAAATAGCAATGAAAAAGGACGACATTATTATCTGCGGAGCCGGCATCGCGGGGGTGGCGGCGGCGTACTATCTGTCCCGCAAAAAGCCGCAGCTGAAGATTACGCTGGTAGACAAACTGGCACCCCTGTCGTTAACGACCGCCTGTTCCGGAGAGAATTTCCGCGAATACTGGCCACAACCCATGATGAACGCCTTCGCCGCGCGCAGCATGCAGCTGATGACAGAATTAAAAGAACGCCATGGCGATCTGTTCAAGTTTAATTACACCGGTTACGAGTTCGTTAGCCGCTTCAGTGACAGTGATATTTTTGGCGCAAGTGGCAATTTGGACCCCGACAGCTTTGAGGCTGAAACTGGCAAAGAACTGCGGCAGTCTCGCCCTTATCTCGCTTCCCAAATATCGAAAGTGGTACGGGCAAAACGTGCGGGCTCACTGGACGTCTACGCATTGGGCTCTCTCCTGCTGGCCCAGTGCCGCAAGAATGGGGTGAAGGTCATTCAGGATGAAGTCATTACATTGAGTAGCGAACCCGAAGGAGCCGAGGTCACACTGGCTAAGCTCGGCACCTTGCCTGCCGATCAACTAGTTCTGGCAGCGGGCCCGTTTATCGCTGAGCTGGCTGCACATCTCGACATTGATCTGCCTGTGGCTAATGTAAAGCAGCAAAAATTTGTTATCCCCGATCCGTTGAAAATAATACCTCGGGATATGCCCTTTACTATTGTAGCGGACTCCCAGTACCTGCCCTGGGCAGACTCTGAAAAAGAGATGCTGAAGAGCGACCCCGAATATCAGCATCTACTAGAGGAATTTCCCGCCGGGCTACATATCAAGCCAGAGGGCGCTGATCAGATAAAGCTCGGTTGGGCCTTCAATCGCCACGAGGAACAACCAAAGTGGCAGGGCGCTGCAGATGATCAGTTTGTGGAAATCGTATTGCGCGGTGCCAGTCGGTATATTCCAGGCTTGCAGGCCTACGTGGACAATACCCCAACCGTCGCAACCCGCTTTGCCGGTTACTACACCAGAACGCCTGAGAATTTACCGCTGATTGGGCAACTCAAGCCCCGGGTTCACATGGTGGGCGCCCTCGCAGGATACGGCACCATGGCGGCCTGCGCCGCAGGCGAGTTGTGCGCGAACGTGCTGTTGGATGAACCAAATTTACCCGAGTACTCCGCCTGGTTTTCTCCCCAGCGATACCAAAACGCAGAGATCATGGGGGCTCTGGCGGAACAAACCAGTGACGGACAGTTGTAATTGAGACCGTGACGAGAAAAACTACAGATGACTGCTATTGGAGGATGACGATTGGCGGCTAGCGAGCCCGCGATTCAGCGACGGCAATCTGGAGAAGAATTTGGCCCTGGCGGCTGCGGTTAGAGACATGGCGGATGAAAAGGGCTTCAGCCCGGCACAACTCGCCCTCGCCTGGGTACTAAATCAGGGGCCAGACATTACACCGATTCCCGGCACCAAGCGTATTAAATACCTCGAAGACAATGCCGGAGCTACTGAGGTCAGTTTTACTGAGGGAGAACTTTCCCAGATTCAGGCGTTATTTCCACAGGGCTCAGCTTCGGGGGAACGCTACTAGCGCCTATCCCGCCGAGTCGGGTCGCTGTAAACCACTTTTAGATCGGCAAACACGCACGGAACTTTATGTGTGTACGACTGACCAACCTGTGGACTCCGGAGGCTCTAACTATGCGCTACACCCTGGCAACCCTTGCCCTATTTCTGTCTGTCGTTGCTATGGCGGAGCAGCAACCCAGTCATCCTCAATGTGCAGCCGATGGCGTTGCCGTGGGAGGTTACGACCTGGTGAGCTATCACTCAGCAGGCGGGCCGGTGATGGGATCGACGGATTCAAGCGCCAAATATGGTGGCTTGCTCTATAACTTCTCATCACCCTCAAATTTGAAAACCTTCGAAGAAGACCCGGAGCAATACCTGCCAGTTTACTCTGGCTGGTGTGCAGCCACATTGGCAATGGGCAGATTAGCCTGTCCCGACTACACCAATTTCAAACTGGAAAACGGCCGGCTGCTGTTGTTCGAACTGGCTGGATTTACCAACGGGCGAACTGTCTGGAATAGCGACCCGGTTTCATTTCGCCAGCGAGCTGATGAGAATTTCACCAAACTGGTTGCACCGTCGCAGACCATTCGCGAATGAGGCCAGTCTGGGCGCTGTTGCTCGCGCTGCTAGCCGGAGCATCATCGGCGGCAGAATTAACTCTGGGTGTTCATACTGAGGACCCCGCGCATCGCGTCGCGAGTTTGCTGGCTGAGTCGGCTCCCAAGGGCACCCAGATTACGATAAAAGCGTTCGGCAGTGCTGCAGAAATTGAACGACAGCTACGGTCTGGAGAGCTCGATTTGGCCGTGATTGAGGAGCCCACAGAAAACTGGCCCGCAGTAGCGGTCATCTCGGATTTGTACCCCAGTGTGTTGCACCTCCTCTATAAACCAGCGACAGAGCCTATCAGTGTTTACCAAATGCTTGCCGAATCGAAGATCTGGGCGGGCGCAACAGGCGGTATTGGAGAGAGCTTGATTCGCAAGTTACTGCGCGATAGCGGTATGTCGGACGCAGAACCACATTTACTCGATAACCCCTGGACAGAAGAGCCGGAAGTTTTCTTTCTATTTGGGGGTATCCTCGCGCACGATGCACTCAGTAGGCTTTCGGGCTATAAGCTCTACAGCCTCGGTGATCCGGGACAACTGGGCGCTGGTAGCGTGGCGGAAGCTATCAGCCTTCGGTCTCCCAATTTGCGCCCTTTCATTATTCCTGCCGAACTCTATCCGAAACTCAGTCGCGACCCCGTCCTCTCCCTATCTGTTTCTACCCTACTGCTGGCAAAAGAGTCGCTTGATGAACAAGTGGCGTATCAACTGGCGATGACGGTAGAGCAAATACGCAGTCGCATTTCTGCCTATTATCCATTGGCAGGATTGCAAGCGGTTGGTGAAACAGAGCGCGGGGCCCGCGCACTGGCACTGCATTCGGGTGCGGCCAGGTTTCGGGACCGGGACCAGCCTGGCCTGCTGGAACGCTATGCCGAAGTATTTGGTATGGCAGCAACGCTGGCCTTCGCCCTTATCAGCGGCACCGTTGCCTGGCGACGCCACCGCAGGCAATCCCGCAAAGACAGATTGGACAAGCACTACGCCGCCGTGATGGATCAGCGACCTCATCTGGCAGGCGATACCGCCGAAAAGGAAGAGGCACTGGCGGAGATCCGCGCTATTCAAACCACGGTCATGCAGTTGGTCATAGAAGAACGCATCGATGCCGATGGCGCCCTATTGGCCTTCCTCTCACTGTCGAACCAGTTATTGCAGGAAGGCGCGCTATCGCGAAGTTCAGGGACGAGTTAGCCCTGAATCAAAGGCGTCGGGGCAGAAAAAATGCCCCCGAAACTGCGGAATTAATGCCACACAAGAGACTCGACTACAGCCCGCTAATTCTCTAGGATGCGCCCCCTGAACGGGGACTGAGCCTCGACAGCAATTTATCCCGGGAATTTGATCGTGATCTCTACCGCAAACATCACCATGCAGTTTGGTGCCAAGCCCTTATTCGAAAATATCTCCGTTAAATTTGGTGATGGCAATCGATATGGCCTGATTGGCGCCAATGGCTGTGGCAAATCCACTTTTATGAAGATTCTCGAGGGTTCTCTCGAACCCTCAGCGGGTAATGTCAGTATTGGCCCCAACGAGAGACTTGGTGTGTTGCGACAGGACCAGTTCGCCTACGAGAAATTTAGCGTTGTCGACACTGTAATCATGGGTCACACCCTGCTGTGGGAAATCAAGCAGGAGCGCGACCGAATTTATGGGCTGCCCGAAATGTCGGAAGAAGATGGCATGAAGGTCGCAGATCTCGAAATTCAATTCGCTGAGTTGGATGGCTACAGTGCTGAAAGTAAAGCCGGAGAGATACTAAGCGGTGCCGGCATTGCGGAAGAGCTCCATTACGGCCCCATGAGTGCGGTCGCTCCGGGCTGGAAGCTGCGGGTTCTACTGGCCCAGGCGTTGTTCTCCGACCCCGATATTCTGTTACTGGACGAGCCCACCAACAACCTCGACATCGATACCATTCGTTGGCTGGAGGCCATGCTCAACGAACGCAAGTGCACCATGATCATCATCTCTCACGACCGCCACTTTCTGAACGCTGTTTGCACTCATATGGCAGATATCGATTACGGCGAGCTGCGCTTGTACCCGGGTAGCTACGACGACTTCATGCGCGCTTCTACCCACGCTCGTGAACGCATGCAATCAGAGAACAGTAAAAAGACCGCGCAGATCGCCGAACTTCAGCAGTTTGTTAGCCGCTTCTCTGCCAACGCATCGAAAGCCAAGCAAGCCACTTCCCGTGCTCGTCAGATCGACAAAATCAAACTGGATGAGATCAAGCCCTCAAGTCGGGCTACCCCCTACATCCGTTTTCGACAGGACAAAAAGCTACACCGCCAAGCGCTGATTCTGGAAAACCTGGGACACGGCTTTGATGGTGAAGAGCTATTTTCCAAGGGTAATCTCATTCTTGAAGCGGGTCGCCGGGTCGCGGTGATAGGCGAGAACGGGGCCGGAAAAACCACTCTACTGCGCTGCTTAATTGACGAGTTAAGCGCTGACCAGGGCAAAGTGAAATGGGCCGAGAATGCCAACCTGGGTTATTGCCCCCAAGACGCGACGGAAGATTTCGACAGTGATTTGAATCTATTCGACTGGATGAGCCAATGGCGCAAACCCAGTCACGACGACCAAATCGTTCGCGCCACCTTGGGCCGGCTGTTGTTCTCATCCCACGAATTCGAAAAGAAGGTACGGGTTTGCTCCGGCGGCGAGAAAAACCGGTTGTTGTTCGGCAAGCTGATGATGATGGACACCAATGTCATGCTGATGGACGAGCCCACCAATCACCTGGATATGGAATCTATCGAAGCGCTGAACCTGGCGCTGGAACATTACGATGGCACTCTGATATTCGTCAGTCACGATCGCGAGTTTGTATCGTCGCTGGCCAATCATATTATTGAAATCAAGGACGGCGAGTTAATCCAGTTCGCCGGTACTTACGAGGAGTATCTGTCTAGCCAGGAAATGGCCGGTATAGCGGCGGGCGCATAAGCCCGCGACCTTCTCGACCAACGGGTGCCAGCTTAGCCCGTCTTCGCCGGTTGGCAACGCAGACATGAAATAAAGGAAAGGCCGGTTATACGCATTGACCCGATCACATAGATCAGGCCAATCGTGCCATCAAACAAAACCAGCGAATATTCCCAGGGTTGAGAGAGACCATTGGGCACCGCATACAGTACCGCGCTGATTGCCGTTAGCCGCACCAGACCCTGCCAGAAGATCACCGGGTATCGCGCTACCACATCCTTGGACGCCCACATCAGGCAGGCAGCTGCCATACACAAAAACATACCGAGCGTCATCAGCGCGACAAACTGCCCCGGCTGCGGATTGGCCAGGGTGCCGCCCCAGGTTGCCAGACCTATGAGAAAATCCAGCGCCCCAGTCCAATAGACAAATTTTACGAACACAGTGCACACCTTTTTATTAATGATAAGAAATCGCTTGGTCTTTGCTTGATTAGGAAAGCGTAGCAGACTCTGCGACCGCCTCGGTATCATAAGATATACCCTATGGTCTGATCTTCGCACTACGCCGTAAAAAATGTGGTAAACCGTATTGGTTTACCTGGCCACCCTAGTAGGGTTGCAGAGCTAAAAAAACCAGAGGAAGAGATAGTTCGTATGAAAGCAGTCCCACTCTCACTAATATTATGTCTGGCTCTACTTGTCGGCTGTGATGACAACGACAGCAACCGCAGCAACACACCAGCGGTACCCGAACCAACGGAACCACCAACGCCGGCTCCCGTTACCCTGCAGCAGGAAACCAAACTCATCCCGAGTGAAGCCAAACCTGAAAACACACCGGGCAGCCCCGGGGTCGTAGTCACTAATCCAAAGCTACTGGCGCAGTTCGGCGAGCAAGGCCCGAACCTTAACCACGGTGTCTATACGCGCTACCACTTATCAGACGCCGCCGAGCTGCAGCCAGATGCAATTGTGGTGCTGGTGCCGGGCTTTGAAGGTGGCGCTTCCAACTTTAATGTATTGGCGGAGCAGCTAATGCGTCGCAGCCGAGAAGAAACTGCCATGATAGTGGAAGTCTGGGCCATGGACAGACGCTCAGAACAACTGGAAGACCGGGCCGGTCTGGAGCTTGCAGAACAGGAAACCGATTCACAGTTGGGCCTGGACTTTCTTTTCGGCGAAGAACTTGGGCTGGAATTGGACCCCAGACTGGCCGATACCATTAACCGTAGGCTGATTGCCTATAACGACTCCAACGATCTCGCCTTTATTGCCAACTGGACACCCCTGGTGCATTCCCAAGACATTGATGCCGTAGTAGAGGAAGCACTGAACCACGCTCGCAGTGGCAATGTCTTTTTGGGGGGGCACTCCGCGGGCACCGGTTACGCCGCTCGCTACGCCGCTACTGACTTCGACCCCAGCGCTGAAACGACATTGCCCGGGTATAGCAAGGTGCGAGGGCTTATTCTGCTGGAGGGCGGCGGCGGGGGCTTAAGTGAGCCGCCGTCGGAGGAGTTGCTGGACCGGATTGAGGCCCGTTTTGATGGCGGTTTGTTCGGGGCGGTGAAAGATCAGGCGCCACGCTGTACCGACGGGATTACCGCCTGCACGATCGAAACCGAACTCAACGCCTGTGCCGCCTTCGTCAACAACCGTTGCACAGAACCCACCGCCGCGTACGCCACCGCGCTCATTAATACCGCAACCTTCGCCGCGGGTGAACTGGTTGCCATGGATGCGGATTTCAACGGCGATGCCAATCTGTCGATTCTCCAGCAAGACCAGAATGAGGTGGAAGGCAACAACGCCATAGCGCAGGTACCCGCACTTTTCCCTATACGCTTATTGATAGGCTCAAGGTTGGGCACTTCTGTTTCTCTGTACGGGCAATATCTTGACGACGACGGCGTAGGAGCGGCAGCCGCGCCCTTTTTAGCCCACTCCGTAGGTGCTATTGGGCCAGAGGTCGAGGGCCTGACGACCTGGCTCAATCCAGACGAAGAGCTACCGGACACGGTACTGGTAGACAACGGCCCAGCGCCCATTGACTTGGAGCAGGCAGATGTTTGGGGCGTCGAGGTGGAACCCATAGACTTCGAAGGCCGCCTACTGACCGCTACCTACCGGGGAGAGACCAACTTTTTTGACTGGTACTACCCGTCCTCTGGGCTGACAGTAACCAGAGGACTGGGCTTGGATACCTCCGCGCTCTCGGCACCCCCGCCGTTGGGGCGCGGTCGAACCGATATCGACAATCGCACCGAGGCGAAAAATATCGATATCCCGGTCATTGGCTTCGGCGGTAGCAACGGCTTAACTCCAGTGCCAGCAAGCTTTTTACAGTTCGCCAGAGCAATCGCACCCTGCGCAAGCGCCGCTTGCGATAACGTTACAGCACGGGTAGTTGACGACGCCCAACCGAATACGGCCTTCCCCACTTACGGAGAAATATCAGGCGGTTTTGAGGTTTACATATCGCAGGGCTATGCTCACAACGATGTGTTGTCCGCCGAAGATCGCGAAGACAACAAGGTTATCGGTCCGCTGGTACAGTTTCTCCAGCGGCACAGTGAGTGATATGGCCATTGAGGAGGACGCAATCAGGATTTCTCAGCTGGATTTACAGGCTTAATGCACACTTTTTGCTGGCACACGATAAAGCCGCCACGACCCGGATCGCTCAACTTTCGGTAAGTTTCGCTCCAGTTCCAGTTCAATTCGAGGATCAATACTCCGAGAAATAATATAGTCATACCCGGGCGCATACTTCGGCCACCGATAGAGTTCCCGTTGACTGGGGCGCGACGGCCTTTGCCCGCTTTGATAGACCACCGGCATCAGACGATTGCCGAACAGATCGGGGTTAGCGCCACCTCCTTTCAGCAGGTGATAATAAAATACATCGTGGTAATGAAACTGCGCATAGAATCCCGGATCAAGAAACGCTGATCGCGAGTTCGAAATCAATGGCAGCACTTTCCCTCCGGCCTGCATTTTGCTGATCAGGGGAGCAATGTACTCAACTTCCTTGGCCACGCGATCGTGTGTCTGCGCTATTAAGAATGTCATCAGAACACCCGCCACCGCAACTGCGCGCCCCGCCAGAACATGCAAGTGAAGTAGTGAAAATGCTGCAAGCAACAGCAACAGAGAAATCGGGGCCAAACGTACACTAAAGAAAGTAAAGCGCTCCTGCGTCTGCACGCTAAAGGGCAACAAGAAAAACCCCAGCAGCGCAATCATGGCCAGAAGACCCAACCAGAGGCCTCGACCAGCCTCGAGCTTACGACTCCAACTACCAATGATCAGCAGCAAACCAATCGACAACCAGAGCAGCGGTATCTGCCAATTATCCGTACCGGGCATACGTAGCCCCGAAAACATGACCTCCAAAAATCTGACGTTGAGCTGCAGCGGCCACCACACAAGTCGGGCCTCATCCAGTGTAGTCAGACTCTTGGTGCCAGCCGAAACAAGCATCCATAACAAAAATATCAGACCGCCAAAAACAATGGCGATGACACCCCGATACAAAGCCTGACGATTTCTCGCAAGCAACATGGTTGTGACTGTGGCGAGAACCAGATAAACCAATAAAGTATAGGGGTGAATCAGGAATAACACTGCGACTAAAACGCAGTGTATAAACACAGGGGCCTTGGTATTCCCGCTAAGTAACAAAGCTCTTAAATCCAACAGCAACAGCACGAGGACGGGAACGGCGAGGGTGAAACTCATGAAGCCATAGAAATACATGGGGTGAAAGCTGGCAGGTATTAGCAAGACGCTCGCCCAGGCTGGCGCTACTCCTTCCACTTCCGACTGAATTTTTAGCACCAGCAAAGCGACTGTGAGTAGATAGAGTGTAACTACCAGTTTGGCGGCCGTAAGCGGGTCAAGGAATGTGCTGAAAAGGCGCTGCAGTAAATAGGTGATTCGATAGGGCCCCAGCTGACCTCGCAGTTCATAAATCTCAGCCAGCTTTAGCGCTTCCACCTCGTAGTTGTTTGCCACCCAGGCCATGAACAGATGCTGTGGTAGATCCTGCATCGGTAAGAACGTATTTTTCCACACCACCGCCAGTGCCAGAACAAACGCGAGTAAACAGCAGCATTGCAGAAATAATTTGTCCGATATCCACGGGGCCGCCGTGGAAGATGTTTCATCCGGTCGCACTGCTTTTAATTTCCCCTTCCCCGCATCATCCAAAGGCGAGCACCACGCAGACCACTGAAGGGTGATCCGAAGCGACTCCGGCATGAATACCTAGCCTAGCACAGCTATAAGTAGATCACGGGGCTATGGCATGGTGCGTACATCATAAACAAATGTCAGATATTCACGATTGTTAAGTTCATCTTTTTCCAGTATTTTCTAGGTATTCCTAAGGGTGGAGGACCATGCAGACTATCCTGAAATTGGATCTTGCCGGGCAACCACGTGGTTGGCTCAGCGTGCATGAGGCAGTGACTGCCTACGCAAAAGGTGATGTCGTCTACGGCATCGGGGACACTTTGCCCTCAATTTTCGGTGGCACCCAACGACTGAGCGGCCTGCGCTCACAAATCGACATACAGCCCATCATTGCCCTGCAAGGTAGAATCAGGAACAGATTTTCACCTCCGCTTTGCAATCGCACCCTATTCCGACGCGACGACCATTGCTGCCTATACTGCGGATTGAAACTTTCGCGGGCAGAACTTACCCGTGACCATGTAATGCCAGTGTCCCGGGGCGGCACCGACCGCTGGGAAAATGTCGTAGCCGCCTGCAAACGCTGTAACTGGCAAAAAGACGACCGTACACCCGAAGAGGCGCGTATGCCTCTACTAGCTGTACCGTTCAGACCCAATCCTTACGAGTGGCATTTTCTGGCCAAAGATCGCGTACTGGTCGATCAGATGCACTATCTCTCCCGCCAGTTCAAGGCCAAGCGCGCCTGGGCCAATTAAGCGGCCGCTAAGATCTGCCCCAAAATATCCCCGCAATATATTCCCTAAGGGCCTAAGCCGACTATAATCCGAGCGTACGGGGAATATTGCCCCGCACTCCTTAAAATCTGTGGGAGAGTGAGCTTGTCGAACGAACATCGCACTGCGATTGAATCCATGATGCAGCAAATGGCCGAATCCGTTATCGGTCAGGAAGAAGTAGTACGCACCCTCACCCTGGCACTGCTGTGTAATGGCAATGTACTCCTGGAAGGTTTGCCAGGGACCGCCAAAACGAGATCGATCAAGACGCTATCCAGGGTATTAACCGCCAAACTCGGTCGAATTCAATTTACACCAGATCTACTGCCCTCGGATGTTACCGGCAATGAAATTTACCAGAACAATAACGGCATCTCGGAACTGCAGTTTCAGCCGGGTCCAATATTTAGCGAACTAGTACTGGCCGATGAAATCAATCGCGCACCGGCCAAAGTACAGTCGGCGCTGTTAGAAGCGATGGAGGAGCGGCAAGTTACTGTCGCCGGCAAAACCTATCCGCTACCCCCACTATTCATGGTGCTCGCTACCCAGAACCCGATCGAGCAGGAGGGTACTTACCCACTACCGGAAGCGCAGATGGATCGCTTTCTGATGAAAATCACCGTGGCATACCCAAAAGCAGATGCAGAACTGGCGATCGTACGCCTGCTACAGGCCGAAGAAGGGAACGCTGCCGCCAGTCTGTCTACTATCTCTCAGGACCATATTTTTGCCGCCAGAGACGCAATCCAGACAATGGCGGTGGCCCCAGCGGTGGAGCAATATATCGTTGATCTGGTGATGGCGACCCGCAATCCAGAAACCTATTCTGCGGAGTTGAATCAGTGGATAGACACTGGCTCCAGCCCCCGGGCCAGCATTGCACTGCATCGCTGTAGCAGAGCTAGCGCCTGGTTGGCAGGCCGCGATCACGTACTACCGGAGGACGTGACCAGTGTTCTGCATCCGATCTTGCGCCATCGCCTGATATTGAGCTACGACGCTCTGGCCGACAACATCAGTACTGATCAGGTTATCGATCAACTAATCCAACAGGTTGCCGTGGCCTGATCGATAATGAAGGACTCGGTTAACACTGACATTTACACCAATTTGCGCACTCTGGTACGCCTGCGCCACAGCGCCAACGGCTTCAGCTATTTGCCAAAACAGCCAATGCGCTCGCTGCTAGCAGGCCGCAGACGCTCTCGTCTGCGCGGCCGTGGTCTGGATTTTCTGGAACTGCGTCACTACCGCCCTGGCGATGACATTCGCACCATGGACTGGCGCGTCACCAATCGCACTGGCAAGCCGCACGTTAGAGTTTATACGGAAGAACGCGACCGACCGGTATTCGTGGTGGTAGACCAGCGGCTGCCGATGTTTTTCGGCAGCCAACAAAAAATGAAATCCGTGGTCGCCAGCGAGGTCGCTGCGCTCACCGCGTGGCGCATCCTCAGCGCCGGTGACAGGGTGGGCTGCCTGCTATTCAACGACAGTAAGCAGCACGAGGTGAAGCCCAGTCGAAGCGCCCGTAAAACAACCGCATGGCTGGCGGACCTGGCCAGTATGAATAACGAGTTGTCGGTGGCTCCTGGACACAAAAGCAATCCTGAGGCACTAACGGCAGCACTCAAACAACTGGAACGCAGCATAGGCCACGACTATTTGGTGGTTTTGGTTTCCGATTTTTTTGGCTGGCAGGATGAGGCCATGGCTACCATCCGCCGTATTCGCCGGCACAACGATGTAATCTGTGCGCTGGTCTACGACCCTCTGGAACGCAACATTTCAGCGGCAGAAAAACTGGTGGTCAGTGATGGCCGCTTCCAGCTGGAAATCGATCCGGAAAAGCACGGTCTGGGGGAAAAGTTCGAAGCGAGCTTCGAAAGTTCCTTCGCCCGTGTTCAGGCCGACCTGCTACGACACGATATTCCGATCCTACCAGTAGATACCGTAACCACTGTCAGCGATCAATTGCGGCGCAAACTTGGTGGCCAGGGTGGCCCGAGATGAGCGCGCCGCCACTGCCGGAGATCTTTGGCAACTACGTCCTCAAGGACTTTTTCGAAGTAGTGGCTCCTGCCGGCATTGATTGGTTACCGCAGACCCCGGGCTGGATTCTGGTCGCGGCAGTGCTGGCCTACTATGGCAGTAAGAAACTTTGGCGCTCCTTGCAATACTGGTATCGTAATCGCTACCGAGGGGAAGCCCTGGCCAGACTTGCAGATCTTCCGCGCCGGGGAGAGGCCAGCGAATTGGTCGTCGAGATCAATCAGCTGCTAAAGATCACGGCGCTGGTGGCGTATCCACGCACAGACGTTGCTCAACTCACCGGTGCATCGTGGACACGCTTTCTCAATCGTCAGTGTGAGAATCACCCTTTCAATGAAGCCACCAGCAAACTGCTGGAGCAGGGCCCTTATCGGCCACTTCCGGTGGAACCCAGCCAACTTGAACACCTGTTAGCCGCATCTTCTCAGTGGATCTCCCAGCATCGCCGGCACAACCATGCTTGAACTAAGCCATTCATGGGCCTTGCTGCTACTCCCCTTGCCATTACTGATGCGCTTGTTACCGGCCTACAAACAGGGGCGCGATTCGGTCAAAGTGCCGTTCTTTGATAAGCTGGTGGAGCTCAGCGAGACCCGCCCACAATCGGGGGCAATGGTAGTAGAACGCAAACGTATCCAGATGTTTCTAGTGGGACTGATGTGGGTATGTCTGATTCTGGCGGCAGCCAAGCCTACCTGGGTGGGTGCTCCGGTAGAGCAGGAGAAATCAGGACGAGACCTGATGGTAGCGGTAGATCTGTCCGGTTCGATGGAAGCAAAGGACTTCACCCTGCCCGACGGTACGGCAGTAGACCGACTGAGCGCTATCAAATATGTACTGGCCAATACCGACGGCCAACATGAATCCGACCGCTTGGGCCTTATTGTGTTCGGCAGTGCCGCCTATCTACAAACGCCATTTACTGACGACCACACAGTCTGGGGCCAGCTGCTGGCAGAGACCGAAATCGGCATGGCGGGACAGAGTACGGTGTTTGGCGACGCCATTGGTCTGGCAATCAAACTGTTCCTTGATGGCGACTCGGACAACCGGGTGCTGGTGATACTCACCGATGGTAACGACACAGGTAGCACAGTACCGCCTATAGACGCGGCCAAAGTTGCTGCAACGCACGACATCCGCATTTACACCATTGCGATTGGCGATCCCACTGCGGTTGGCGAAGACGCGCTGGACCTGCATACGATAGAACGTGTATCAGAGGTAACTGGAGGTCGCGACTTTCAAGCTCTGGACCGAGCGCAGCTAGCCGAGGCCTCTCGCACTATCGCGGAACTGGAACCCGAACTTTATGAGACCGTTAGCTTCAGACCCAAACAGAGTCTGCACTGGGTACCGGTGGCGGTGGCTGTTCTAGCCTACTGGCTTTTCCATAGCTGGGGTGCCTTTAGTACCTGGCGCCGGATGAGGGCTCACCATGCCCGCTGAACTGGAGTTTCTAACACACTTTCATTTCCTCAGACCTGCCTGGGGCCTGCTGCTTCTGCCCTGGCTGGCCATTACCTGGATGATGGGTAAAAAAGAAACCAACCGGGATATGTTCGGCGGCATCATTGCGCCACATCTGCTGGAGCACCTGCGGGTTGAGCGCTTTTACTCCCCCTGGCTAAGTCCAAGGCGGTTTTCACAGCTGGTATTGGTATTGCTGCTCATTGTGTTGATGGGCCCCAGCTGGCGCCAGCAGCCTTCGCCGCTGAGTCAGGACCAAGCCGCGCTGGTTATATTGTTGGATGTCTCGACTTCCATGGAGCAACGGGATGTGCAGCCCAGCCGCCTGCGGCGGGCCAAGCAAAAAATCGGTGAACTGTTGAGCCTCAGGCCCGACAAGCCTGCCGCACTAATTGTCTATGCCGGCAGCGCACACACCGTGCTGAGCCTGACCGCCGACCGGGAAATTCTCGATCAGTATCTGGCTGCGATAAAACCCGGAATTATGCCCCGCCCGGGCAAGTTCCCGGAGTACGCCCTGCCAGAGATTGACACTGTATTGAGTGGCACCTTGGCACCCGCCAGCATCGTGTTGTTTTCAGACGGTGTGGGCGCCGACACCGTCAGCCAGTTTGAGCGTTATTTCGACCAGCAACCCCATCAGCTGCTGGTGGTCGGAATGGGGCAAGAGACCGTAAGTGAAGGCCAGGTACCACTGGAACGGCGCGCGCTGGAAAACCTGGCCTCCGCGAGTGGCGGCAGGTATATCGAACTCAGCATCGACAACAGCGACGTACGCAATATCAATCGACGGGTAGAGAGTCACTATATCGTCATCGACGACAGTGCCCTACCCTGGCTGGACAGCGGCTATCCGCTGGTATTTCCTGCTCTGTTGCTGTTCCTTTTGTGGTTTCGACGCGGCTGGACCCTGTCCTGGAGCTGGTTACTGGTGCCCATACTCCTGTTGCAGAACCCAGGTCCGGTAAGGGCCGACGATACAGCTCAACCTGCAGAGCCGGCAGGCCATTGGTTTGCCGATCTCTGGCTCACTCCCGACCAACAGGGCAGGCTTTTGATGCAACTGGGCGACTACCAGGAAGCTGCACGGCGATTTGATGACACCCACTGGCAGGGCATGGCCTGGTATTACGCTGAAGAATTCATGTTGGCGGCTGAATATTTTTCCCGCAGCGACAGTGATGACGCCCTGTTCAATGAGGCTAATGCGCGAACCCAGGCTCGGGATTATGTGCGCGCGGTCAACCGCTATGAGCAGTTGCTGGCGCGCAATCCGAACTACCCGGGCGCAGATCAAAATCGAGCGCAGGTGCAAGCCCTGATCGACGAGACCAATCGCCTCAGCGAAAGCCAAACCCCGGAGGACGGGGTTAGCGGCGAGGACAAGGAGCTGGGTGGTGATGATGCCATCCCGGCGGACGGAGCCGAGGAAATAAGCTGGCAGCAGGCAGAACTGGTGCAGTTCAGTGCCGAGGAAATTTTGCAGGATCCCGCCACCGCCGAAATGTGGCTGCGCAGCGTACAGCAGGACCCGTCAAATTTCCTGGCGATCAAGTTCAGTATGCAGCTGTCGCGCCAAGCCGCGGCGCCCAAACCATGAGCACTGCCACAAAAATGTGCAACTGCCTGATGCTAGCGCTCGCGCTGCTGGCGCCTCTGGTAACCGCAGAGTCCCGCTCTCCCGCCACTCTGATCAGTGAAGGCAGTCTGCAGGTGGCCACTACCATCTCACCTTCCGCCGCCGTGGTCCCTGGCCAAAAGCTGAAACTACAACTGGAGATCGCCACTGCTCGCTGGTTTGGCGGCGGAACCCGCATCGCGCTGCCCGAAGTGCCGGGACTGGTCATCCTGCAAAGTGAATCCTTTGCCAGCAATTCCAGCGAACAACGCATGGGGGCCACCTGGGTGGTGCAGCGTTGGACTCTGGATGTCTATCCCCAACGTGCGGGGCAATTCACTATCCCTCCCCTGACTGCCACGCTCACCGTCAACGATGAGACCGCAGGCGACGTAAAGGGTGACATTGAGGCTCCAGGTATTAGTTTCACTGCGGCTATTCCGAAAGCGCTGGCACAGGCCGATTTATGGGTTGCCAGCCCCAGCTTCAAAGTTAGCCAGAGCGTCGACCGGAATCTCGACACTATGAGCCCTGGCGACGCCTTTGAACGGGAAATTCGATTCGAAGCGAGCGACGTGATGGCCATGATGCTACCGGGCTTTTCGCCAGCAGACACTCCCGGACTGGCGGCCTATCCCCTGCCACCCGAATTGGAAAATCGCAGCAATCGGGGCGAGTCCAGCGCTCTCAGAGTGGAAAAAATCAGCTATGTCGCCCAGCGGGCCGGCAGCTACACCCTGCCGTCGCAGGAATACCTGTGGTGGGACAGCGTCAATGCCAGCCTGCAGTTACTGGTACTTCCCGCTCTGGAGATTACCGTGAGCGGCACCGGTACTGGCTCAACTGACAGCAACCCACACTACAGCAAGCAGCAACTAGCATGGGCTGCGGTCGCAACCCTTCTCTTCCTTTGCCTCGCCTGGTTGGCCAGAGGCTTACTCGCGCAGATGCCCTGGCAGCTCGTTCTCGCGCCTGTGCGCAGAAGCTGGCAAGTATTGCTGAGTTTGCGCCAACCTGCCCTGCCCGAATCGCTTAACCCTGGACCCACGAGCCTGGACCCGTGATAAAAGATTGAATGAGTCTACGCTGGCAGAGAAATATACTTGCCGCTAGAGGCCACAGCAGGATAATGAGAGAGTCTTTTCAAAGAGTTTTCAACGTTTGCAACAGCTAGCCACCAACATTCGCACCCTCAGCCTGATCGGCATGCCCGGCGCTGGCAAGAGTACCGTAGGGATTATCCTCGCCAAACTGACCGGGCTACAGTTTTGCGATACCGATCTCGACATCCAGGTGCGTGAGGGAGCAACCCTGCAACAGATTTTGGATCGCAGTGATTATCAGGCATTGCGCGCGATTGAAGAGGAGGTGCTGCTGGCTGTCGACCTGGATCGCTCTGTAATTTCCACAGGCGGCAGCGCTGTCTATAGCGAGCCAGTAATGACGAGATTGCGGAGCGCAGGGCCATTGATCTATCTACAGGCCGAAATTGACACCCTGCTACCGCGGGTTACCGCAACCCCCGAGCGCGGTATTGCCAGTCCGGGAGGGCAGAGCTTTGCCCAGATCTATACCGAGCGCACCGCGCTATACGCACACCACGCCAGCTACACCATTGACGTAGACAACAGTAACCCGGACCAGATTGCCCGATCTGTTCTCGCGTTACTCGCGCGATAGCACTGACCGACGAGTCGAGACATGTCCGACACCCGCGAGAACAACCACCGGGCCCTTACCTAGCCCCGCTTTGCCTACGCCAATTGTGGCACGCAATTTGCTCCTATAACTATGGCGACCCCCGGTAGCGTTTAGGCTCAAGGAAGAGCTGCCAGGGAAAGCAAATCCAACGCATGGATTCCACGGAAGGACCGGGGTCGCCTCTCTCAGCAGGTAGAAGTTTCAGTAAATTCACCGTAAAAAAAACATTCGATTAAAGTGCCAAAATTTGATTTACTCGCTCCACGGTAGCGAGGTTTGTTACCCGAGGCAGCGCTGGTGTAAATCATCCGGAGGTGATTTATGAGAGAGCGAAATCAGGAACCCGCGATAAGCGACCCATTGGACGATCTTTTCGATCCTGCCCTGGACGAAATATCAGAAAATGATCTGGAGGAGTCGACGCCGATGGCATCGAGTAAAAAGCGCCTGGCAGAGAAACGACGCAAAGCAGAATTGCGTCTGGACGAAAAACGCCTACGCGATGAACTCGGTGACTACGACCTGGAGTTCGACGACCTGTAGCTCGCGGAACACGATAGTCATCGTAGGCCGCAAGTGCATACCCGGACACATTCCCACGGGACTGTGCAGCTGCGTACTTTTACCTGTTCAGCCCCATAGTGGGTCGTGGACATATCAGCGGATACCGCTGCAGGAGATCTAAAACTTGGCTGAAAGCAAACGTGAAGTCCGCACTATCGAAGTTACCTATCTATGTGACGCTTGTGGGCAGGGTATGATGGCAAAGACAGGTGATATGGATCCTCAAACGGGCGACATAGAACACCGCTGTATGATTTGCGATCACGTGCAGGTGTTCAAGTGGCAACAATATCCCCGATTCGAACACATCGGTCTGGATGAAAAAGCCTAAGGCACTTGCTTGCGAAGTTCCGCCAGCGCTTCTTCACTGGCGGCAAAGCTGCCATATTCAGTAAGCACACGGGTAACTAATTCTGCAGGTGTTATATCAAACGCAGGATTGGCCACTTTGGCATCTGGCGGGCCACAGATCACCGATTGCAATTGACCCCGCGCATCGCGCCCCAGCACCGTCAATAATTCATCCGCCCCGCGCTCCTCAATCGGTATTTCTCTGCCAGATGGGCACTGCCAGTCGATTGTAGACGCTGGCAGAGCCACATAAAACGGAATATTGTGTGCCTTAGCCGCCAGTGCTTTGAGATAGGTACCAATTTTGTTGCAAACATCGCCGTTGGCAGCAGTGCGGTCGCTGCCAACGATAACGCAGTCCACCTCGCCTCGCTGCATCAGCAAGCCACAACTGTTGTCTGCCACAATAGTGCAGGGTATACCCGCGCGTTGTAGCTCCCAGGCGGTGAGATTCATGCCCTGGTTGCGCGGCCTGGTTTCAGAGACCCAAACATGTACTGCCCGCCCTTGTGCGTGGGCTTTATAGATCGGCGCCAGCGCGGTACCCCACTGTATGGTCGCTAGCCAGCCAGCATTGCAATGGGTCATGATATTCAATGTTTTCCCGGATTCAGAAGGCAGTGCTGCAACGCCTGTTTCGCCTATCCGCTCGCAAACGGCAATATCGGCCGCCCGCAATTCATGAGCTGCAGCCAGAGCAGAGGCCGCCCGCTCCGCGTCAGGGACGGACTGAACGACAGCGGATACCTGGTCTAGTGCCCACTGTAAATTAACGGCAGTGGGACGGGTCGCTGACAGGGTCTCGCAGGCCAGGGTAAGGCCCGCATTCGATGGGTCGTCAACCAGCGCCCGGGCCAGACCGTAGGCTGCGGTAATACCGATCAACGGGGCCCCGCGAACCTGCATAGCGGCTATGGCATGGCAGTAATCGGCAAGGTCGACAAGCTCAACCCACCGCAGCTCATGAGGCAGCAGGGTCTGATCAATAATCTCAATGAGGCCGTTGTCCCAGCGCAGGCTGGACAGATCATCTTCTGTAAACATGTAGCTTCCTAGGAGTCGGTTGGGCGCTGTTCGCGGGTCTCATGCTGCCATTCAAATACGTTGAGCTCAATAAAAATGAATGCGAACAACCAGAGACTGGCATCCCAGAAATCGATAAGCGCGCCCACCACGCCCCAGTAGATCGCTGCGCCGAATAGTACGGCGTAGAGAAAATACTTCAGATAGCGGGTGCTGTAGATAATTTGCGCCGACAAATTGCCGCGCAGCTGCAGGCGCACTTCGTTTTCCAGCACAATCACCACGAGAATCCAGGTAGCAGAGTTGATGACATCTACCCACGCCAGATACTGGGCGCCTTTTAGTACATCGGGCTCGGCCACAATATTGTAGCCATTAATACGAAAGGACTCCGCGGCAATAGCGCTGCAGTTACTCGTATCTACCGGGGTGTACTCATCGAGGTCCAGAAGCAGCGACCATTGCTGCTCAAGCACGCCACAGAAATCGACACCCGTTAAAGGCAAGGTATCCAGAACAGTCGTCAGTTCTGCGAAATAACCGGTAAACGCGTAGCCTATTGCGATGTAGCAAATACCGCGAATACCGTGCAGCGCCCACTTTACCCCGCCTTTTATATGGCGGTCGTCCAGCACCGAGGTTTCAAGTTCGAACAGCAGCAGCAAAAGTACCCAGGCAGAGGTATCAATCGACGCCGAAAATGCCTGTATGACCTGGCCGGGAGCAATACCGTTCACGAAGGTGGTTTGCGCCGCCTCCAGCTCCTGGCTCAGAAATACATAGATATTAAAACTAAGTAAAATATAGGTGATGTATTTGACCGCGGTAAATACGCGATACCGGCGGTCAGAGGTAAAATATGAGGCGCTGTTGCTCAATCCAGTGTCGCCCAGTTAGACCTGTAGCAACAGATGTTCTCGTTCCCAGGAACTGATCACCCGATTGAACTCCTCAAATTCGTTGAGCTTAACCGCCGTAAACGCGCGAAGAAACAGTTCACCAAATATGTCAGTCACTTCCGAAGAATTTTGCAGGGAGCGCAGACCCTCTTCCAGAGTGCGAGCCACCTCCACCGAATCTTCATTGGCTGTACCCTCATGGGGTGCAGTGGGTTTAAGGCCGTGCTTCATGCCGAGATACCCGCTGGCCAAGGTTGCCGCGAACGCGAGATAGGGGTTTACATCGGCGCCCGGGAAGCGATTTTCAACCCGAGTGGCCGCCGGTGATGCACTGGGCACACGAAAAGCGGTGGTGCGATTATCATAGCCCCAGTTCAGATTGATCGGTGCAGCAATGTCCGGGGCCAGTCGGCGATAGGAATTTACATTCGGCGCATACAGTGTAATCAGCTCAGGAGTATAGCGCTGCAAGCCACCAATATAGGCGAATAGCGCGTCCGAATGGCCGCCCTCATCCGTAGTAAAGATGTTCTTGCCCGATTCAATATCCACCATGCTCTGATGAATGTGCATAGCGCTACCCGGCTCCGTTTGCATCGGTTTAGCCATAAAAGTGGCGTAAATACCGTACTTATGCGCTGTCTCACGGACTGTGCGTTTAAACGCGAAAACTTGATCAGCCAGGCTCAGGGTGTCGCCATGCAGGAAATTAATTTCCATCTGCGCGGCGCCGGTTTCATGAATCAGGGTATCAACCTGCAATTTCTGCAATTCCGCGTAGTTGTACATGTCCTCGACAAAGTCTTCAAATTCGGCCACGGCATCAATGCTATAGGACAGGCGCGCGGTCTCTCTACGACCAGAGCGGCCGTGGGGCGGCTGCAAAACGGAGTCGGGATTAGTGTTCTTATCAACCAGATAGAACTCCATTTCTGGCGCGACAACCGGCTTCAGTCCCTCATCTTCGTAGAGCTTCAACACCTTACGCAGAATATTTCGAGTGGCAAGGGGATGGGGTTCGCCGTCCTGAGTGTAACAATCGTGGATAATCTGGGCGGTTGGCTCACGAGCCCAGGGTACGATTCTCATGGTGCTTACATCAGGCTTGAGAATCATATCTTTGTCACTAGGGTCGACAAAATCCCAGTGAGAGGCAGAAAACACGCCGGTGACGCTTTGAATCAGAATACTCTCTGGTAATCGGGGTTCGCCCATATCCAGAAACTGCTGCGCCGGAATAAATTTACCGCGGGCGTTACCGGTAATATCGGGAACAAGGCACTCCACCTCAGAGATCTGGTGCTGCTTAAGCCAATCCTTAATTAACCGTGCGTCGGTATCCATAAATATTCCGTAAGAACCAAAACGCCAGTATCGCAGCTCTGTGAACGATGGTTCAAGTGCGCTAACCCTAACGTGTTATCCGGGAAAATAGCTGCTACCGTTATCATATAGTTATGCAAAACTTATCTCATATCGATTCCTGGTACGCCGCATCGGCTAATCAACAGCTCGCCTACCCCGCTTTGCAGGGCACGGTAGAAACAGACGTTTGTATCATTGGCGGCGGCTACACCGGCCTCTCCACTGCAATTCACCTGCGCAAGCTCGGCTATCAGGTCGTTCTATTGGAAGCCAACAAGATCGGCTGGGGCGCTTCCGGGCGTAATGGTGGTCATGTGGGCACTGGCCAGCGCGCAGGGCAGGACCAGCTGGAAAAATGGGTAGGACTAGAGCAGGCCAAAGGGCTCTGGCAACTAGGCCTGGAAGCAGTAGATACCGTTTGTCAGCTGATCGCCGAGTTCAACATCGACTGCGAGCTGAAAACAGGTAACTTGCATGTGGCATCCAAATCCGGTGATGTTGCAGAATTACAGGAGGAGGTAGATCACCTGCGCGGGGTCTATGATTATGACCAGATTCGCTATGTTCCCCCGCAAGAGCTGGCCGAGATGACTTCTGGTAAGAATTTTCACGGTGGCACCCTCGATCTAGGCTCCCGCCACCTGCACCCTCTGAACTATGCCCTCGGGCTGGCCAGTGGCGCCGCCAGTCTTGGTGCGCAACTGCACGAAGGCAGTCGGGTCCAGTCCTATCGCGAGGGCAGTCAGGTTGAAGTATTTACCGACCAGGGTACGGTGAAGGCCAAATTCCTGGTGCTCGCCTGCAATGGTTACCTGGAGAAGCTGGAACCCCGTACTGCCGGCAAAATCATGCCCATCAACAACTATATGCTGGCCACGGCGCCGCTGTCAGAGTCGCTGGCACGCCAGCTTATACGCGATGACACCTCCATGTCAGACAGCCTGTTTGTCGTCAACTACTGGAAGCTTTCCGCCGATAATCGCCTGCTGTTCGGTGGTGGCGAGACCTACAGTCGCCGATTCCCCGCCAATATTCCCGATTTTGTACGCAAATACATGCTGAAAATCTACCCCGAACTGGCCGATACTCCAATCGATTACGGCTGGGGCGGCACGCTCGCGATTACGATGAACCGCATGCCGGATTTCGGTCGCTTGTCCAGCCAGGTTTTTTACGCACACGGCTACTCCGGGCAAGGTGTACCCACCGCCACTCTGGCCGGTAAGTTACTGGCAGAGGTGATTGACGGCACGGCTGAGCGCTTCGATGTGATGGCATCCGTACCCTCACATACATTCCCAGGCGGTACTTTGCTGCGCTGGCCGGGTCTGGTGGCGGGCATGCTGTTCTATGCCATCCGGGATCGCATCGGCTAATACGGCTGCACGCAGTGGCAGCTCTGCAGGTCTTGTGCTGGTAGACTATCGATCTTCCAGTTCACAACAGACAAACCCTTGAAGATACTCGCTAGAACCGCAGCCACCATCGAATCTTGGCAAGACCAGCTGGGCGATGTAATCACCAGCCCGGATGAATTGCTGCAATTGCTGGGACTTGAGCCGGCGGAAGTTGACCTCTCAGAACAGGCCGGTCGAGATTTCAGTTTTAAAGTTCCAAGAGCTTTTGCCGCCAGGATGAACGTTGGCGATCCGAATGACCCACTGCTGAAGCAGGTTTTGGCCTCTGCGCAGGAGTTACTAGAGGCCCCGGGCTTCACCACCGATCCACTGCAAGAAACCGGAGCAGCAAATCCGCATCCCGGGATCATTCACAAATACAAAGCCCGCGCGCTACTACTACTGACCGGCACCTGCGCGATAAATTGTCGCTACTGCTTCCGACGGCACTTTCCCTACGAGGACAATCGTAATAGCCGTGACCAGTGGCAGCAAGCGCTGACATACATAGCCGAAGACTCCAGTATTTCTGAAGTCATTTTGAGTGGCGGTGACCCGCTGATTCCTGGCGATCGATATCTGCAGGAAATTATCGATACCATCGAGGCCATCTCCCATGTCACTACCGTGCGCATCCACACCCGCCTACCCATTGTGTTACCCGCGCGAATTACTGCAGGTTTGGGAGCTGTGCTCACTAACACCAGGCTTAGAATAGTGGTCGTAAACCACTGTAATCACGCCCAGGAAATCGACGCGGATGTCAGTGCAGCCCTGTCACGCCTGAGATCCTGGGATATCACTTTGCTGAATCAGGCTGTGTTGCTTGCGGGTATCAACGACAGCGCCAGCATCCAAATCGACCTGAGTCAGGCCCTACATGCCAACGGCGTGCTGCCCTATTACCTGCATCTACTTGATCCAGTACAAGGCGCGCATCACTTCGAGGTCGACGAGAAAAGTGCCGTGGGTATTATGCGCGAAGTGATTGCCAGGCTTCCGGGTTATCTGGTGCCCCGATTGGTGAGAGAGGTAGCGGGTGAAACAGCGAAGAGAATCATTCCTATAAACCCCTGCCCATAAATCGCCTGTGCCAAGGCCGTTAGTATAGCGTTCTATATTGCAGCGGCGTTTCTGCCCATAGCGTCTTCCGTTTAACCCGAGTATTCGCTAGTTTTGGATAGTTTTCGAATCAACAGTCCGAAATGGCAGACAAAACATGAATACCTACCAAACAATACTCACCGACCAAGCAGATAGAATTTTCTTTATTACCTTTAATCAGGGTGACCGTCTAAACCCAATATCTGCGGTGGTCATGCGCGAACTTGAACAGGCACTTGAATCTGTGAGGTTGGACGACTCTGTTCACGTTGTGGTGATCAAGGCAAACGGGCGGGCGTTTTCTGCTGGCTACGACCTGAACAAGGAAGCGTGGATAACCAGCCAGTATCCCGGCGATGCTGACGGGCAGGTGGACTTGCAACGCGACAGGCGCGACGTTCACGAAATTGTGGATTATTGGCTGCGCATGTGGCGCTACCCCAAGCCGATTATTTCGCAGGTACAGGGCGATTGCCTGTCTGGAGCAGGCGAATTACTGGCGGTTACCGATTTGGCCATTGTGAGCGAGCGGGCACGTTTTGGACACCCTGCAGCCTGTGATCTGGGCATTCCTCCTTCCATTATGTTCTGGCCTATTCTTATAGGCCTGAGGAAGACCAAGGAGCTGCTGTATACCTCAAAATTGATAGACGCGCACGAGGCAATGAGGATAGGGCTGGTCAACGAGGTCGTACCCCACGACGAGCTGGCGGAACACGTTTTGAAAGTAGCAAAAAAAATAGCCAAAGCGCCCTCAGACAATCTGGCAATACTTAAAGAAGTAGCAAACACCTGGTTTGAAAACATGGGCATTCAGGAATCGATAAGAACCGGCGCAGATTTAGATGCCATTTACCATCAGAACCCTTCTTACATAGATTTTTTTCAGACACTCCAGAAAGACGGTGCCAAAGCGGCGTTTGCCAAGCGTAAAAAGCTCTATGGGGAGGCCGAGACTGATGACTGATATTCCGATTGATAAGTCGCTATGTGCGCTACCCATAGTCGATAGCTATGAGCAGCTGGTAGCGCAATTCTCCTGGTCAATTCCGGAGCGCTTTAACATCGCCCATGCAGTTTGCGATCGCTGGGCTGACGACCCGCACCGCGAGGCGATAACCCACGAATATGCTGATGGCTCAACCATCTCCTACTCTTTCAACCAGATACAGGCCTTCTCCAATCAGCTCGCCAACCTTTTTGGATCCCTGGGCGTTACCCGTGGCGACAGCGCTCTTATTTGTCTCGCTCAATCTCCTGCCTGTGCCATTGCCCACACCGCGTGTTTTAAATCCGGTGTCGTATCGTGCCTGGCATCTGTGCTGTTCGGCCCGGACGGTCTCCGTCATCGACTGGTGGGCAGTAATGCAAAAGTATGCATCATCGACTCCAGCTGCTACGCAAATCTGGCCGCTATACGCGACCAATGTCCGCAGCTCGAACACGTTATCGTTGTTGGCAGTGCCGAGCTCGATCAAACACTGGAATTCTGGAGCTCGCTGGAAAAGCATCCCGCCAGTTGGAACAACGTCGACACACATTCAGAAGACGCCGCCTGGATAAACTACACATCCGGCACTACCGGTATGCCTAAAGGTGCCGTCATGCCACATCGCACCCTGCTTGGTAATGTCCCGCAATTTCAGTATTTCTACGATTACTTTCCCCGCCCCGGCGACGTGCTCTGGTCCCAGGCAGACTGGGCATGGGTCGCAGGTTTCGTAGATATACTGTTAATCGGCTGGTTTCACGGCTGCAAAGTCATTTCTACCGAGATGAAAGGCTTCGACCCCGACCAGGGCTTTCGCGTCTTGGCCGATCATCGGGTTTCCGTCTCTCTGCTGACGCCAACCATGCTCAAACTGATGAGACAATCCAATGGAGACAATGCCAAGCGCGACCTCAATTTACGCGTGGTGCTTTCCGGCGGAGAAGCCGTAGGCAATGAACTCGCGCAGTGGGCCGATCAGCAGTTTGGATTGACCATTAACGAGGGCTTTGGCCAGTCTGAATGCAACGGCATGATAGGCACGAATTGTCGCTTGATGGCAACAAGACATGGCTCACTGGGCAAACCTACACCCGGCGCAGTTTGCGCAATAGTAGATGACCAGGGCGAAGAAGTGGCGGAAAACGAGCACGGTAATATTGCAATAAAACGCCCTCATCCAGCCATGTTTTCACACTATCTCGATGATCCTGAAGCGACCCGGCAGAAGTTCACCGGTGACTGGATGATCACAGGAGATCTGGGCAGTTGCGATGCTGACGGCTACTTCTGGTTTCACGGCAGGATAGACGACGTCATTACCAGCTCAGGTTACCGCATTGGGCCAACAGAGATCGAAGATACCCTATTGAAAAGTGATGCTGTGAAACTGGCGGCAGTCGTTGGGGTAAAAGACCCACAGCGAACAGAGATAGTAAAAGCCTTTGTCGTATTGGCCCAGGGGGTGACCCCATCTGAGAGACTTACCTTAAGCTTGCAAAGTATGGTGAGAGAGAACCTCGCAAAGCATGAAGTTCCGCGTGAAATAGAATATGTCGATAGCCTGCCAATGACCCCAACGGGGAAAATATTGCGCCGCGAACTAAGAAACCGTTAGCTGTAGTGGCGGATTGATCACAACGGGCCTGGGCCCGCTATGACCCCTGCGGGGCTTTTTTGTTTTGGTAGGACTACACGGACTCGAACCGTGGACCCCCTGCATGTCATGCAGGTGCTCTAACCAACTGAGCTATAGTCCTATTGAGAGGGCGGGCATTATAAGGGCAGCCACGGCATTGCTCAACCTTTGTCTGTCTCCGTTTTAGCGCAAATAAGCGGAGGGGAAAATGGCCCAACACTCGTTGAGCACTAGCTCGGCAACCGCTGATTGGTCGGTTCCACGGTACAGGGAAGCAAGAGAGGTACACGCCTGTTGTTGATAGGGTATGTCCACGCGCACCTTTTCAAAATACTGAATTGCCTTACCCGCGTCGCCACTCGCCGCCAGGCCATGGGCGTAGCTTAGGGTTTGGTACGGCCCTGCCGCCGCCGAAACGTAATCCTGTGGTAATACGAGATCAGCGCGGGCAAGCATAAAGCCCGCCGCGTCGCGATAGACCGTTTGCCAGCGATCGCTGGCCAACAACTCCCCCAGCTTTTGTCTGCCACTATTTCGGACATTGGGCCAAATTATATAGTCGGCGCCGCTACGCTCGATCTCTGCCATCCAACCGGGTGCACCACGCAGTACCGCCACGTATTCATTATAGGTTTCAGCGCTATACAAGGTGTCTGCACGACCGTCGATAAAAACTTTCAGACCACCGTCGGTACGCCAGTGGATATACCCCCCCCAGTTGTACAGACCGTAGACTTTGCCACTTAATTGATTGGCCTCTACAAAATCCATCATATCGATGGGATAACTGTATTCCGCGACCAGGTAGTGGAAGGCCGGGCCTGCATTGAGAGGATAAGGTAACAACCTGAAGAGTGCGATCACCAGGGCGAGACTAGCGAAAGCGATTCGATATCGATTGAGGTTCAGTGAGCTCCATCCGATGGCAACCAGAGGAGCCAACATCACCGCCAGCGAAATACCAAAAATAGGTATAAAGCGACGGCTGGTCACAGCCATGGCAAGAGTCAGACCGGTTAGCACGATACCCTCCCACGGGACTTCTGCTCTGCGACGTACTGCTGGTAATGCGTATAGCAAGCCAAGTAGCGTAGCCCACATAAAGTAGTGAAACAGCGGCGCGCGGATTCCTCCCGGCAGGAAAGGTGACAGCCACTCCCCCAACTGCCGAAAAGGGGAAGAGCTATCGAATGCGTATTTTAACGGATAAAGAAACACCTCGATGCCGGAAGGATTGAGCACACTGGCGGCAGCGCAGGCCAATCCCACCAGAAAAGCGCGTCTGATATTGGCAACGCTGAACTCGCGCCAGGGAAACAGCAAAATTCCCAGAGCCATCAAACCGAAGAAAAAACCACCGTGAAGATTAACCCAGATGATAAATAGCAGCGCCAGCAGCCACGCGGGTGCCCGGCGGCCCAGCAACAGGGCCAACAAAATTGCATAGTTCAGCAGCGTGTAAAGATGGGGCCGTACATCGATAAAAGGCGCTGCGATAGCTATCGCTATAGCTGCGCAAAGAAAGCCCGCAAACTGGCTGCCAGTTTCGCGGGTAAGGGTGTATTGCAGCGTCCCAAAGGTTGCCAGAATGACCAACCACTTCCAATAGACCAGCGACTCGACACCGAACAACGTAGCCCAACTATAGTAGGCAATATCAGCAAGCCACTCATGGTTTAACCAGTCGTTGCCATGTGCGGTATAGGACCAGTCGTCCACCATCCACGGGGTCCCAGTTTGAAATAGCTCCCGACCAGCGGCCAGGTGCCACCACATGTCCGAGCCCATCATCTCGGTAAAGCCGAAAGACAGGAACAACAGCAATCCAGCTGCAATCCAAAGTGGTCGCTCTAACGCATTCATGTCATTGTCGGCTAGTCTGGAGTATCGCGGCGCGAGGCGTCACTGGGGTGATAGCCCTTGAGGAAGTAAAGTGCGCGCCCTTTCGCTTCGGTATAAGTACGCCCCACGTACTCGCCGATGATACCCAGGCAGATCAGTTGAATGCCCCCCAGGAAGAGGATGATCATTACGAGAGAGGGGTAACCCGGTACAGGGTTGCCCAAAAACAGCGTACGTAACAGAAAGTAAGAGCCGTAGATAAACGATGCCCCCGAAGTCAGTATCCCAAGATAGGTGGCCACTTTGAGCGGCAATGCGGAGAAGGAGGTTATCCCTTCCAAAGCAAAATTCCAAAGTCGCCAATAATTCCAGTGAGTGCTACCGGCAACCCGTGGCTTACGCACATAGGGCACCGCTTTTTGGGGAAAGCCTATCCACGCATACAGCCCTTTCATATACCGGTGCCGCTCGGGCATTGACTGTAAGGCATCGACGGCGCGACGACTGAGTAAGCGGTAATCCCCTACATCCGGAGGAATTTCGACATCACTGAGCATATTAATGATGCGATAAAACCACTTGGCGGTAAATATTTTCAACCAGGGTTCGCCCTCGCGATCGGTGCGGCGACCGTAGACTACGTCGTAGCCGCTGCGCCACTCCCGCAAAAATTCGGGTATCAGTGAGGGCGGATCCTGTAGGTCCGCATCAATTAAAACCACGGCGTCACCGACGGCATGATCAAGACCAGCTGACAGAGCGACCTCTTTGCCAAAATTTCTGCTTAGCTCGAGAATAGCGACAGCAGGATTGCTCTCGCGGAATCCCGCCATCAACTCCACAGAACCATCTGTGCTGCCATCGTCGACGTAAATCAGCTCGTAGTCCTCACCGGCGGTTTCAAGCACAGCGAGGATCTCCCGATGAAAGGTCTCCAGCACCTCTGCTTCATTATGTGTGGGGACGATAATCGACAGCATCAAACGGTGTCCTTGTTGGGGCCGGAAATTCTAATCAAACTCTGAATACCCAAAAATTTGCCACAGTAAAGTTCCAGGTGAGCACAGCCACCGTGGCCACAGCCTGACTGAGCAAGTAATTAACCGCCAATACTGTGCTGCACACATACATCAACAAGCCATTAATCATGAACCCACAACAAATCATGAAGAGGTAGCGAGCAGCAGTTCTGCCATGAGGCGCGGGTTCTGCGAACGTCCAACTGTAATGCATGAAGTAGTTGAATGTAACAGCAATGGCAAAGCCCACGCTACTGGCAAAAATTGCTGCCAACCCCAATAACTCAACCCCTGCATAGAGCAGCCCATAATGGATCACCGCTGTCGCCCCACCTACCAGGACAAACCGAAGCAGCCGACCTGAATCAGTCACCGGCTATTCTCCAAATTTTTATATCGCCTACGAAGGTTTGGAAAGTGCCATAGAAGTAAGTGTGTAGAACCAACTCAGGCATAAAGTTTTGCACATCGAAAGAGTAATCCAACTGCAAATACTGGTGATTATCGGCTAGTGCCTTGCGATAGAACTGCGCGTAATCGGGCCGTGTTTTGACTAAACGATCGAGGTTATTTACTAACGGCCCGTTCAACTCATTGGCAAACGCTGTGTCATACCAGTTTTCACTCAGCACCAGGTACTGGGCCTGACGCAGAACAGCACCGTCATCTGCTGCATGCTCTGGCGAGAACAGTCGATGCGACGTCATATAACTGGCAGGTGGGCTGACATAAAAGCTGAAAAATACGCGCTCAGGCTGGTGTTGTTCATACCATTGCCGCAGGGCAATGCGGGGGTCGCGATGATAATCCTGCTCAATATCGACAGCCAGAAGTCCCGGCCACAGCAAGAACAACACCAACACCCAACGCCGCTGCGACCAACGCGATTGCCAAAACCCAATACTGGCCAGCAAAGCAGCCAGGGGAATGAGCGGCAGGTAGTGACGATAATAGGTCACTGGTGCAAGGAACATCATAAACAGCAGAAACAGGAGGACCGGCGAAAGGCAAAGCCATACGGCATACTTCTCTGGCTTTTCCAGCACGGCTCGAACACCCAGTGGAATAAAAAAGCACGCTGGCAATCCAAGACCTATAACAAGAATCACTGGCGCATTAATAAAATTGCGTAGCCACTTGTTCCAACCAATCGCCGCGTAGCCAGAGCCAAATGGCGTGCTTGTATTCCCGGTGGTGTAGGCAGCAAATAAGTCCCATCGCGTCAGGGCGAACGCGATGACCGGCACTAACAACCAGAAGATCCTCATTATCAGTGGTATTTTCTGCCACGGAACCAGCAGATAGAACACTGCGATTAACGGGTACCACGGCGCGGCCTGAAAAGCAGAATTTGTGAGCAACGCAAACACTACGGTAGTCGCAACAATGAGGACCGCCCAGCGGGCAGGGCTCAAACCCCGGGTAATATGTGCCCACACTGAATGTGGCAGGAATGCGAGGTAGGCAAAGGCGGCAAAAACCCAATATTTCGTCCACAGCGCCGGCACCAGAAAAATAAGGCTGATAACCACGCTCCCCACAGTACGGCTACGGTGGGCCGCGACAACAAGAACAAAAAACAGGTAGATGAAAAATACTGACGGAGCGTCCACGGTTGCGCTGTGTGATTCACTGAGATGGAAACCTGACAATGCCAACAGGGCTGCTGCGGTCCACGCTACGCGAGGACGCTGGGGAATTAATTGCAATGCCAGTATGGCGAGCACAACAACAGTAAGAGCGCCCGCTACTGCAGAATAACTTCGTGCTATTAAAATGTGGGGGGGGCTATGACAATACTGTTTTACCAACGCCGGGTTGCCAATAATATTGGCGGGAGGCCCGTTGCCCAAAAACTCGGCGATCACGATAGTTTGCCGGCCAACCCAGCTTGAGTAGTCGAAGCCGTCTAGAGCCGCCCGACAAGAGCCGCCCTCATCGAAGTTTATTAAGGTAAAGCTGCTGGGACTGTCCCACCCCCAACCCAAAGTTTGGGCGCCGTAAAGCCTGGGGATTAGCGCCAACAAAAAGAGCGCGAGCAAAGGTAGGCAGCGATGCTGCCAATATCCTTTCCCTAACGCAGTCATATAATGATCGTTCTGTTCAGAAAAACGCCGCCCAAATGAGTCTTATGGGGAAGGATTGTACTTGCTTGCTCGCGTAGCAGCGACCTGAATAACTACACTTTCAGGCGTAACCATTTTCGCGAAACCAGGCCACTGAATCGCGCACTGCAGTTTCAATGGGGGTTTGCGGCAATCCCAATTCTTCTATTGCCTTGGTGGGATCAACATACCCGTGTTGCACAACATACATCGTGTTTTTATACGTCGTCATAGGCGCCCTACCGGTTAGCTTGGACCAGAATTCAACAACCCTCGCCACACGTAACATAGTGGTGGCAGACACCTCGGTGGTAGCAACATTGTCCACACCCGCGACCCGACCTATCAATTGAAGTAATTCGCGATTGGGCATATTGCCGTCGCGATTTGCCAGCAGATAGCTCTCGCCAATGCGGCCCTTCTCCATCGCCAGCAAATGGCCGGCGGCCACATCCCGTACATCCACCGCTGGCACGCCGCCATCCCAATAGTTTTTCATTTGGCCTTTAAGCGTACGCAATATCATAGTGCCAGTGGGTGTGGGCGCGCGATCACCCGGCCCAAAAGGCATGCCCGGCAGAACCAGAGTGGCCGGCAGGCCGTCAGCGATCAAACTCCTCACCATTAAATGGCTGATGTATTTCGACAGAATATAATCACTGGCCCACGGCCAGGAGTTGAACGCTGTGTTTTCATCAGCCCACTTGCCGTCCCCTACGATACCGATCGCCGCGACGCTGCTGGTAACAACGATTTTCTCGACGCCGGCCCTGTGGGCGGCGGTGAGGATTGAACGGGCGCCATCAACATTGATTTTAAAATGAAGGTCGGGGTCTTTGGTCCAGATAGCAAACAGTGCGGCCAGGTGATAAAGCTGCTCGATGCCCTGCACTGCGCGTACCAATGACTCCGGGTCCAGAAGATTGCCCTCCACGACTTCAACCTCCATTCCTGCCAAGGGCGATCGGTCTTCGCCGGGCATCACCATCACCCGGACATCATCACCGCGCTCCAGACATAAGCGCGTGACGTGGTTGCCTATAAAGCCTGTCGCGCCGGTAATCAGCACTTTTGCCATGAACTACTCCCCGTTTCGTTTCGTCTGTGCATCCTAGCGCGGCCACGGTGTTCCAGGCATGGCTAAATCGGTCAAATCAAATGGACTTGCACGATAACTGCCTGCCGCAGAAGATGCGCAGACCACCTGCCATAGAGCGCTCTTGTGCGGCCAAACACCTTCTTTTTAATTCCGTTTGGCATCTAAAAACTTATTTGTTAGTAGCAAAACAGTCTAAAAAGCCTAGGAAATAAGTGCGAAGTTGCAGCAAAATTTGCTGAACGTTTAATTTTTAGCCTATTTTAATAATCAAAACGTCTATTGATATAGCTTTAATATTATCAAAAGGACTAAAAAACCTGACATCAGCTTGTCAGGCTAGCCTGCTCTAAGCCCGGTGCTATACTCGAACGCACGCCGCATTAAACCTGCCTTGCAGGGCATTAGAGCGGCGGTTGGTAGGATTTCAGATGATCCAGCGGGCATTTATCGGCCGCAAATCACTGAAATCCATGTTGGCTTAAAACTAATAAAGAGAGAGCTGCATGAAACGCCATTACTATATAAGTGATGATCTGGACGACCTGGAAATTATTGAACACGACCTGGAGGCGGCCGGCGTCGGCACCCCGCAGATTCATGTTTTAAGTGAAGATGATGCCGGACTTGAAGAGCACCATTTGCACAAGGTAGAGGCAGTCCTGAAAAGAGACGTTGTCCATGGCACCGAGATGGGCGCAGTGGTAGGCGTTATTGCCGCCGCCGCCGTTCTCGCCCTGGCGTACTTCTCAGGGCTCACCGAGACCTATACCTGGGTTCCGGCTATTTTCCTATCGGTAGTGGTCTTGGGTTTCTGTACCTGGGAGGGAGGCCTGATAGGTATTCAGGAACCCCACGTTGATTTCAAACGCTTCGATGAAGACTTAAAAGCAGGTCGGCATGTACTGTTTGTCGACGTGGATCCGGAACAGGAAGAAATTCTGCGTAAAATTACCAGCCAGCATCCGAAACTTTCCGCCGCTGGCGAAGGCGCATCCACGCCCAGAGTAGTAGTTAAGGCGCAGGAAAAGTTTTCAGGGATTATGAAAACTTTACCTTGATCAGGGGCGCTCATCACGCGTGCTGATGCGAAACTCCTTATAGAATAAGACGTTAGGCAAGACAACAATAAGAAGCCGAAAACGGAGGAAATATGAAATTAGTGATCGCGCTGGTCCTGCTGGTAGTGGGTTCTCTGGTTTTTCACTGGCTCAGCCCCTGGTGGTTTACCCCACTCGCCTCCAACTGGAGCACGGTTGATACCACCATAGACATTACTTTCATTATCACCGGTATCGTTTTCGTCGCCGTCAACCTCTTTATGGCCTACGCCGTTTACCGCTACCGCTACAATCCCGATCGCCGCTCCGCATACGAACCTGAAAACAAAAAACTCGAAACCTGGCTCACTGTGATCACCGGTATAGGCGTCGCTGCGATGCTAGCACCGGGCCTGGTTGTCTGGGCTGACTTTATTGACGTACCTGAAGATGCCGATGTTATAGAAGTGGTGGGCGAGCAATGGCAATGGCGCTATCGACTACCGGGTGAGGATGGTGAGTTGGGTGAAGTTGATTCACGCTATGTAAGCCAGGATAACCCTCTGGGCATAAGCCCTAATGATGAGCGAGGGGCTGATGATGTCGTCATTCTCGACAGCGAACTGCACCTGCCAATTGACAGGCCAGTAAAAGTCTTATTGCGTTCAAAGGACGTCCTCCACAACTTTGCAGTACCCCAATTCAGAGTCAAAATGGACCTGGTGCCGGGCAGCGTAACCTATGTCTGGTTCACTCCAACTCGAACCGGCAGATTCGACATTTTGTGCATGGAGCTTTGCGGTATCGCCCACTACACCATGCGCGGCCATGTGGTCGTTGACGACGCGGCTGATTACGACACATGGCTGGCACAACAGAGTACCTGGACTGATATCCAAGGAATTCCCAAGGGCGACCCGGTCGCCGGTCAAGCCAGTTTTATGGTGTGTGCCTCCTGCCACGGCCAACAGGGTGAAGGCAATATCGCCATGAACGCGCCACGACTTGCCGGACTGCCGGACTGGTATGTGGAAAGACAGCTGCAGTACTACAAAAATGGGGTGCGCGGCGCCCACGAAAAAGACACCTTCGGACAGCAGATGGCACCCATGGCAGGCGTACTGGCCGATGACACTGCGGTGCGCAGTGTGGCGGCGTATATAGCGACTCTGGATGCAAAATCGAGCGGCAATACATTGGGCGGCGATCCCTCCCGAGGAGCTAGACACTACACCTCCTGTGGCGCATGCCACGGCGCCAACGCCCAGGGCAACTTTGCGCTGCAGGCGCCACGGCTCGCCGGCCAGAATGACTGGTACTTGAAGCAACAGTTGGAAAACTTCCGGCTCGGTATTCGTGGTACGCATGAAGACGATAACTATGGCCACCAAATGGTGCTCATGGCGCGTTCAATACAAGACGAGCAATCAATTAACGATTTAATGGCCTATCTGGGCACGCTATAACGGGATGTTATAGCGCAGCGCAGGGCCAACAATAAAAAGGGACGAGGACAACAGCATGCAACATGTCGCTATTGCCGACCAGCCAGATGAAATGCACGACCCGCAGACCTTCATCACTAAATATGTGTGGAGCCAGGATCATAAGGTCATCGCCATTCAATATGGTAGTACCGCGATTTTTGTCGGTCTGATCGCTCTGGTTTTATCCGGGCTGATGCGCCTGCAATTGGGTTTCCCGGATACCTTCGATTTTATCGACCCCAGCTCCTACCTGCAGTTTGTCACCATGCACGGCATGATCATGGTGATCTATTTACTCACCGCATTACTGCTGGGTGGCTTCGGTAACTATCTGATCCCGTTGATGATAGGTGCGCGGGACATGGTCTTTCCTTATCTGAACATGCTCAGTTACTGGTTTTACCTGGTGTCTGTCATTGTTCTATTGGCCAGCTTCTTTGTTCCCGGAGGGCCTACAGGTGCGGGTTGGACGCTGTATCCGCCGCAGGCGATTCTGCCGGGAACACCGGGTTACGACTGGGGTATCATTTTGATGCTGGCCTCACTGGCGATATTCATCGTTGCGTTTACCATGGGCGGCCTGAATTACGTCACTACTGTCCTGCAGGCACGTACCAAAGGCATGACGCTGATGCGAATGCCGTTGACCATCTGGGGTATTTTCACAGCAACGGTGCTGGGCCTACTCGCATTTCCCGCTTTACTGGTTAGCGCCATCATGATGATGCTCGACAAAGTACTGGGCACCAGTTTCTTCATGCCGGCGCTGGTGTCGCTGGGTGAAAACCTGGATTACACCGGTGGCAGCCCGATCCTGTTCCAGCACTTGTTCTGGTTCTTCGGGCACCCTGAAGTGTACATCGTTGCCCTGCCCGCTTTCGGCATGGTCTCAGATGTATTGGCCGTCCATGCGCGCAAGAATATTTTCGGCTACCGCATGATGGTCTGGGCCATTGTCGGCATTGGCGCCCTGAGTTTTGTGGTATGGGCTCACCATATGTACGTGAGCGGCATGCACCCCGCCTTCGGATTTTTCTTCGCCACCACCACCCTGATTATCGCGATACCGACAGCAATTAAAGTTTATAACTGGGTGCTAACGCTCTGGCAGGGCAACATCCATCTGCGGGTACCTATGCTGTTCGCGATTGGTTTCATTTTCACCTTTATCCACGGTGGTCTGACCGGCTTGTTCCTGGGTAACGTAACGATCGATTTGCCACTTTCGGACACTTATTTTGTGGTCGCGCACTTTCACATGGTAATGGGCGTTTCGCCTATCATGGTGCTGTTCGCTGCCCTCTACCATTGGTATCCCCTGGCAACCGGTCGCATGTTTAACGAAAGCCTGGGCAAAATGCACTTCTGGATTACCTTCCTGGGTACGTATGCCATTTACTTACCGATGCACTACCTCGGTTTCCTGGGCGTTCCCCGCCGCTACTTCGCCATGGGCACCACAGACTTTATCCCCGAGTCGGCGCAGTCGCTGAATGCCAGCATCACCATTTCGGCGCTGATCGTTGGCGCTGCCCAGTTAATTTTTCTGGTCAATATCATCTGGAGCCTACGACACGGTGAGAAAGCCGGCCACAATCCCTGGGGTGCAACTTCCCTGGAATGGCAGACACCGGATGTACCGCCACGTCACGGCAACTGGGGAGAGAAGTTACCCCAGGTGTATCGCTGGGCTTATGACTTCAGCGTGCCCGGCGCCAAGGAAGATTTCATCCCACAGGACCACCCTGTTACGGATGAAGAGCAAACCGGCGGTGAGCATCAGGGGGGTACAGCATGAATATTTTCAAAATCCTGGGAGAAAAGCCGTGGCTAGCGGAGGCTTCACCAGCTGGTCCCGCTGCGCATATCGCGGAAGTAGACACCCTGAGCGCTGCGCGAATTGTATTGAAATTTATCATGGCTATCGTCAGTGTGCTGTTCTTCCTATTCATAATTACCTTTCTTGCCAGATCCCAGTACCCCGACTTCCAGGCGCTGGCGGGGCAACCCTGGCAGCCGCTCACCGACGCTAGCCGGCTTTGGATGAACACTGGCATTTTGGCCTGTGCCAGCCTCGCCATGCAGTTTGGCTTGTGGGGCTCCCAACAGGGAAAAATAGGGCGGGCAATAACCGGCATCTGTGCGGCGCTGTTCTTCTCCGTTCTGTTCCTCGTGGCGCAACTGAATCTCTGGGACCAGCTGCAATCCATGGGCTTTTACGTTAGCAGCAATCCTGCCAACAGCTACTTTTACCTGCTGACAGCAGTGCACGGCCTGCACCTTATGGGCGGTCTGATCGTACTGGCCAACGTGGCCTTTCGTGTCTGGTACGACGATGCACCAGAGAAGCTAAGTGGTCCACTGCAGTTGTGCACCACCTACTGGCATTTTCTTTTGGCGGTCTGGCTGGTGCTGTTCGCCCTGCTGACCAGTACTCCTGCAACCATTAACGCACTTGCTGCAATGTGCGGATTCTGAGAGCCGAGCTGATGACTGAAAATACAGATATAACCAGCGACTTCACCGACCCCGGTACAGCCGGAGTAGTCGCGGATTGGTCTTCTGACAAGCAGGCCTTCGACATGCCCTGGGGCAAGTTGATGATGTGGATTTTTCTGCTCAGTGACACGTTTATTTTCAGCGTCTTCCTGACCGGCTACATGAATGTACGCATGTCAGCCACCGATAGCTGGCCCAATGCCAGTGAGGTTTTCGCGCTGACGTTATTCGGGGTTCATTTACCACTGATCCTGATCGCGATCATGACCTTTGTACTGATCACCAGTAGCGGCACCATGGTGCTGGCCGTCAATTACGCTTACCGCGGCGATCGCCGTAAAACGGCTATGTTGATGGGGGTAACTGCCCTGTTAGGCGCCTCGTTCGTGGGTATGCAGGCTTTCGAATGGACCAAACTCATCGTTGAGGAAGGCATTCGTCCCTGGGGAAATCCCGAGGGCGCTGCGCAATTTGGTGCCACCTTCTTCATGATTACTGGCTTCCACGGCATGCACGTGACCGCCGGGGTTATATACCTATCCATCGTAGCCAGAAAGGTCGCCCGTGGTGACTATGAGAAAAAAGGTTATGCCATTGTCGAGATTACCGGCTTGTACTGGCACTTCGTCGACCTGGTCTGGGTTTTCATTTTCGCATTCTTCTATTTGTGGTGAGGTAAAAATATGAGCGCTACCGCCGGACAACAGCATCCGCTTGGGATTTACCTGAAGATATGGGCCCTGCTGTTTGTACTCAGCACGTTTTCTTATATGGTCGACTGGTTCCAGTTCGAAGGCTACTTACGCTGGTCCTTAATCATAATGTTCATGTTTCTTAAAGCCGGATTCATTATTGCCATATTTATGCACATCGCCTGGGAGCGGTTATCGTTGAAATATGTGCTGTTCTTACCGCTATTCGCGATTGTGGTGTTGATCTGTTTAATGTCAATCGAAGCTGACAACACTTTCATGATGCGGCATACATTCTTCGATCGATAACTCTGCATGAGGTAATGGCATCCAGTGCCGATGTCTGCACGCTCCCGTCTAATCATAGGGTTTCTCCTGGCCAACGTAGCGATCATCGCGATCGCTGCAACGTTGGTGTTGAGTCGGCCACCCTCGCCGCCGCTGATCCAGGGTGTTCTGCTGCCTGAGGCCAGGGTCATCGAACCTTTCAGTCTGCTGACGCAGAATAATCAAGAATTCACCAATAGCGAACTACTGGGAAGGTGGCATCTGGTTTCTTATGGCTTTACCACCTGCCCCGATATTTGCCCTACCACTTTGTCGCAGCTAGCCACCTTGTCACAGAAGCTCGATCAACAGGCCGATATTGATCTGGACGTTCTGTTTTACACCGTTGACCATCGCCGCGATACCGTGGCTCAAATGGCTTCTTATGTGTCCTTTTTTGATCCTGCGTTTATTGGTCTTACCCACCTGGACGATCCCGAGAATCGACATCTACCGTTTGAGAAGAGTCTGGGAATTATGTCTATCCTTGTCCCCACCACCGACCCCGAGGGTGGCATAAGTGGCAATGACTATGAGGTAAACCATGGTGTAACTCTATTCCTGATCAATCCAGAGGGTAGACTTCAGGCGATTTTCGAACCAAAGCAGGTTAGCCCGGATGTATACCATTTTGATCCAGACACGCTTTTAGCAGACTACCTGGCCATTCGCCGGTATCTGGGTTGAGCGCAAAAAGCTACACTCGTGGAATACACCGACCAGGATCTCGACCATGTTCGACAATGAGCACCCCGCTCGCCGCGCCGCCCTGCTATCGCGAGAGTATGTCCATACCAAGAACCGCGAAGGTTGGCTAAGCCTGTACGCAGAAGACGGTATTATCGAAGATCCCATCGGTGTCTCGATGATCGACCCCGAGGGTAAAGGTCATCGCGGTCAAGCAGCCAGAGAAGCGTTCTGGGATAATTTTATCGCTCCGTCCGTTATTAAAATCGACATCAAGGATTCGTATGCCGCCGGCGACGAGCTGGCCAATCTGTTAGAGCTGACCACGACCATTGACGCCGGCAATGGCAAAGCCCTACAGCAGAAAGTATTCGCCGTGGTCACGTATCACGTCGACTCTGAGGGCAAGCTGCTCTCACTGCGCGGCTTTTGGGATACCGAAGATCCTCGCAACACCTTGATAGAAATTGATAGCAGCACCGCCTAACGCACAATGACATTCACTGCGATCATTGCCGGTGCACGTTCCGTGCGCCAGGGTACCGGACCGTTTCTGGCCGCAGCCATGGCAAACGCCGGTGCCAGAGTGGCCGGTGTTGTCGGCACCAGCGAGCAATCGGCACGAGCGGCGCAAGACACGCTAAAGAAAGACTGGAACCTGCTGGTCAATCCCTACGATTCAATAACAGCTGCCGTTTCCCAAGAAAATGCAGACCTCGTTGTGGTGTGTACACCCTGGCAATTTCATAAAGAGCATTTACTGGAGGTAGCGGCAGCTGGCTGTCACTGCCTGGCGGAAAAACCATTGCTGTGGCCCGCCTCAGAGCCGGAGGTCAATGAGCTGGTTAGCGCTTTCCAGCAGCGCGGGCTACTACTGCAAATGGTCGCGCAGTGGCCCTTCTCATTGCACGAATTCGGACAGTTGCACGGGCCGTTGTCTTCTAGCATTGATAACTTCACCATGCGCCTGAGTCCAATCTCAATTGGACCACATATGATTCCGGATGCCGCCCCACATTTTATCAGCCTGCTACAAGCCCTGGTCGGTACAGGTGACTGTGAGGAGGTTACGTTTCTAAGTAAGAACCCGGACGAGCTGACGCTGAAGTGCCGCTATCGCCATCCCGGCGGCAGTGTGAAAGCCTGTCTGGAGCTGAAAACTGTCATCGCCCGACCACGACCGGCATGGATAGAGATCAATGGCCTACGCGCCGAGCGGTCTGTGCAATTGCCCGAGTATCGCCAGTTTCTCACCGCGAACGGGCGTCAAGTCGAGCTATCTGACCCGATGCAGGCAGTCGCCGAAAACTTCCTCACCAATCTGGGCGCCGAAAAGCCAACGGATGGGGCCCTGCTGAATGCTGGGCATCGCAACCTATTACAGCTGGCACAGGCCTGGCCTGCCTGACCACGCTTAACAATCTGACGGCACTAATGTAGTTGTTGTCGCAGGCCGCAGATCGTAAAATCACGCCTTCAACATTACCATTCCAGTGGCAAAGTGCCCGAGGTGACCTTTTGACAGACACAATTCCCTTGACCGACCTCAACGCCAACCAGGCCAGTGCAGAAGACGGCGCAGAGCAGCTTGAGCTTGAGAGTATTCACGATTTCGCTACCAAGCTGACCCTGCCAGGGTCACGTGAGGCACTGGAGCACTATGTACGCTGGCAGGTCGCCCTGCGCACCGGCAAAAACACAGACGCCACCGAGCTGGACCCGACCAAGGTTCCGGACTTCGCCCCTATTTCGATCAATCTGGACCTGACCACCGCCTGCAATTTCGAGTGCGATCACTGTGTCGACCTGGATATTCTCAACACCGGCATCCGTTTTGACCACGATAAGCTGCTGTCCTCTCTGGAGCTAATGGCTCAGCGCGGCATGAAGTCGGTCATCGTTATCGGCGGCGGTGAACCCACCCTGTACCCGAAGTTTGAAGAAATCATTCGTTTTATGAAGAACCTGGGACTGCAGATCGCCATCGTGTCCAACGGTACCGGCAACGACAAAATCGCCAAGGTGGCCGATTGCATGGATGGCCAGGACTGGGTGCGCCTGTCTCTGGACTCGGGTACCGACCCCACCTTCCAAGCCATGCACAACCCTCGCAAAAAAATCACCCTGGAGCAGATTTGCGCAAAAGTCCCAGCTATTCGCCGCGCCAATCCCGATGTCACCGTGGGCTTTTCCTACATTGTCACCTGGGTGGGTGCCGAGATTAACGACACCAGTATTGTTGAAAATTTGCACGAAATTACCGGCGCCACGAAATTGGCCCGCGACAATGAATTTAGTTACATCAGCTTCAAACCCTTCCTCACTCGCGACGAACTCAATAATGCGGAAGTTATCGATATCCGCCATCAGAAGAACCTCGAAGATACCTTGAGTCGCATCCAGGCACAGGTCGATAAGGCCGCAACTCTGGAATCCGACAGCTTCCGAGTGCACCAGAGCACCGGCCTAAAGGCAATGTTGCAGGGCCGAACCCAGGCTCTGGCAAAACAGCCCCAGCAATGTCACATGCAGTATTTTCGCCAGGTACTCAGCCCTCTGGGCCTGTATAACTGCCCTGTTTATAGAAATCAGGACCACGGCAAGCTAGGTGACAAAAATGCCAATGCCGACGTGCAAACCTACGATGCCACCCGCGAGGCTACCGCCGACCTGGTGAAGAACTTCAACGCGACCGTGAGCTGCGAAAAGGTCACTTGCCTGTACAACGACGTGAACTGGTGGATCGAGAGCCTGATTGACAACCCAGAGCACCTGAGCAAGTTGAAGACAGACAGTGACTCTGAGCCCGATTACTTTTTGTAGGCCGGTCATTGTAACGAATTAAGCGCCCACCACCCGCGGTGGCGGGCGCAAATTCACTCAGTAGACTGCAATAGGGGCGGGCAGTGGTAAAAAAATCAGTGGAATACCGGTAAGTTATTGTTTTTTAACGGTATTAATAGATTTTTGAGAGTTTTGTGAAATGCCTGGCATTTCTGGACTTTTCCCAATAAAAACCATGCAAATTCGCGCCGGCCCCCGCTAGACTACTCTAATACAGATGTTCGAAAGTGGGGAGATCAGAACAGCCGTGTTGAAAACACTCAAAATTTACACCCCCGACCTGGAACTGGGCATGTTTGTCAGTTCCCTGGACAAGTCGTGGCTGGAATCTACGTTCCTTATTCAAGGCTTCAGAATAGAGACTCGGGAGCAAATTGATCGCCTTCGGGAAGAATGCGAATTTGTTCTGATCGACACCAAGCAAAGCCGACAACGCGCTGGCACAATTGAGCGCAAGGTCAAGACCGGTCGCGTCGCTAAGAACGACAAAAGGCCGGAACGCGCCCGGGTACCCGTTGCGCGTATCTTCGAAGGCCGCTCCATCAAGCCCTATCAAGACAACTCTGAATTTATCGACGAGCACCCCCGCGCTCAACTTGCCCTGGATGCCTTACTTGGCGACGTCTGCGAGATCTTTGAGGAAGTGAGCGAAGGCGGCAAAATCAACGTCATCAAACTGCGCAAATCAGTGGAGCCGGTAGTAGACAGTATCAGCCGCAACCCTGACGCCTGCCTGTGGGTGGCCCGCCTCAGGCAGCACGACGAATATAGTTACCAACACTCTCTGGGTGCCTCTCTCTGGGCTGTCTCTCTGGGCCGTCAAATGGGCTTGGCGAGACATGATCTGCGTTCCCTGGCAGTGGGTGCGATGTTGATGGATGTAGGCAAGCTAAGAGTCGACACCGCCCTGCTGCGGGCAGAACGTAAATTGAGCCCCACTGAGAACGAGACGATGCGTGAGCATATCAACCACGGGATGGATATCATCGAGGAAGGTGGGATGATGAACCAGGATGTCATCGATATGGTGGGCTGCCACCACGAGCGATATGATGGCTCCGGCTACCCCAAGGGTTTGTCAGGCGACCAGATACCGCCGGTAGCCCGCATCGCAGCAATTGTCGATACCTATGACGCCATGACGACGACACGAGCCCATGCCAAGGCAGTGTCGCCCTCCGCCGCAATAAAGGTACTGTACGAGGCCAGAGACAAGTTGTTTCAGGCCGAGTTGGTGGAAGCATTCATTCAGGCTATTGGAATCTACCCAGCAGGCACTCTGGTCGAATTATCCAGTGGCGAGATTGGCGTGGTTGTCGCCGAATACCGCACCCGCCGATTACGGCCCCAGGTACTACTCCTGCTGGACAGCGACAAGAAAGAGCTTTCTAAACCCGTGGTCGTCGACCTGCAAGCTGAAAGTCTGGAGGATGGGCAGCCACCCCCGGATATCGTGAGAGCTTTGGAACCTGGCGCCTACAATCTCGACCTGTCGAGAATCAGCTTTAAGCAATAACCGCTCCAACGAGCTGCTGCTGGCAAGCTCTGGTCACATCCTCTACTGTCACCCGGGTCATACAAATCTGCTCTTCCAGCGGGCATACTTTTTTATGGCAGGGGCCGCAGGGCACTTCAACTCTCACAATAGTTTCTTTGCCGTGGCTGGTGTCGGTCCAGCGCGCCTCAGTGGGCCCAAATACCGTCACTCTCGGAATATCAAAGGCGCGGCCAAAATGCCGTGGGCCAGTATCGTTGCCCAGCAGCAGGCTGGCCCGCTTGATCAGAGATTTAAGCTCCGCCAGAGTCAGGCAGGGTGCTTCTAACAACGCTGCTGGCGAGGACATGGCATCTGCGATGGCGCGAGCGAGTGGCTCCTCGCCGGGACCGGGACTTATCGCTATCGCAACCCCGCTATCTGCCACCAGGCGATCGGCCACCGCAGCAAAACGCTGCGGCTCCCAGCATTTGGATGCACCAAAGTTCGCGCCCGGACAGAGCACCACTAGCGGCTTGCCCGGATCAACACCTTCATCCTGTAGCCGTTGAGAAACTAGTTGATCATCGCCAACAGTAGTGAACAAAGATAGCCCATCGCCAGGGTGCTGCGCACCCAACGCCGCTGCAATCACAGCGTAGTAATCCACCAGGGGCATGGGGCGATATTTTTTGCCCTCCCTGTTAGGTACAGGTAAGGCATCGGTCAGCAATAAACGGCGTCCGTCGCGATTAAAGCCCAGTCTGCGGCTAGCACCGCCACGCCAGCAAACCCAGGCACTGCGCAGGGAATTCGGCAGCATTACCGCCAGGTCAAAGGACGCCGAACGCATCTGCACCAGCAGCGCTTTGTATTCCGCTTTGGCCTCCGGTGTATTTTTGCGCGACGGCCAGAACAGGCAGGACGACACCCAGGGACTACCGTCCAGAACACCGTACAAATGACGATTCATCAGCAGGGTAATTTCAGCCTGGGGAAAACGTTTGAACAGCGCTGCAACAAAGGGAGTCGCCATGACGACATCCCCCACCCAGGTCGGCATAACTAGAAGAATGCGGGCAGGCTCGGTGTTGAAGTTCAGTTCACGCGGGTGGAGAAGATCATTGATCAAGGGGTCACACCTTAAAGGGGGCAGGCAGCAGCAGTATATATTCTGCCTACAAAGCCCGCTACACTGCACCATGTCTTCTACTGGACGGCTCAGAGCACGCCTGAATCCATGAACACCTTCGACAAAATTTTCGCGGAACCGCGAGACCTCTTACCGACGCTACAAGAGCAGCGCGATAAGGGACTGACAATCGTCCTGGGAAACGGCTGCTTCGACCTTCTGCATGTTGGCCATACGCGCTATCTCGATGCGGCCAAATCTCTGGGAGATGTATTGATCATAGCGGTGAACACCGAGCGCTCAATTCGGTCCAACCCCAGCCGGGAGCCGCCCATCAATTCCTGCGAGGAACGCATGGAAGTAATTGCGGCGCTGGACGCGGTGGACTACGTAGTGCCACTGGACGATCCACTGCCAATACCGCTGATAGAACTGATTCGCCCCGATATTCAAGCTAAAGGGACTGATTACAATTTGGATCAGATGCCTGAGCGATTCGCTGTAGAAGCCTGCGGAGGCAAAATTCAATTTGTCGGCGATGAGAAAACCCACAGTTCCTCAGCGCTGCGCGAAGCCCTAAGGCAACGCGGGGCGCTGTAAGTAACTTAACCCCCGCGGAGTTTACCCATGCGGGAAGTTTGCAAAAAAATATCACGTTTGAGGAAAAAAACTATGCGAGCCATCATGTCTCTTTTCATTGCGGCCAGCCTGAGTATTACCGTCCAGGGCGCTGTTGTCGAGACCGACACCACTAGCCTGACACAGATAATCGCCGATCGCAGCGAAGACGATAAGAGCCGGGATGCTGCCCGACACCCTCAACAGACTCTGGAGTTTTTTCAGCTTGAGCCCGGGCTGACCGTTGCAGAAGCGCTGCCTGGTGGCGGCTGGTATACCAATATCATCGCCAATTATCTGGGCGCAGACGGAGCGATATACGGCGTCAATTACGCAGACCGGATGTGGCCTATGTTCAGTTTTGCCACAGAGGAGTTCACTGCCAAAAGAATCGCATCCACAGGAAAATTTGACAGCCTGGTCAAGGGATTCACCGACAGCGGGCTTAAGGCTCGCGGCTTTACCTTCAGTACTGTGCCTTCCGAGCTGAGCGGCACCATGGATCGATTTTTGTTGATTCGTGCCCTGCACAACCTCAATCGTTTTGAAGCCCAGGCTGGCACACGTAGTCAGGCTCTGGCCGCCGTCAGGGCACTGCTCAAGGACGATGGCCTGGTGGGGGTCGTGCAGCACCGCGCCGCCGAGAGCAGTCCAGACGATTGGGCTGACGGCAGCAGCGGCTATCTTAAACAGTCGGCAGTCATCGCAATGTTCACGGACGCTGGCTTTGAGCTAGTCGCTCAATCAGAAATTAACGCCAACGACAAGGATCAGGCGGGCCCCGGTGATATGGTATGGCGATTGCCCCCCTCTTTTCAGGGCAGTGACGAAGGCTCTGAGCAGCGCAGTGCCATGAACGCGATAGGCGAGTCCGACCGGATGACACTGCTCTTTCGCAAGCAAAAATAGGTCTGCAGGACAGCCAATGACTGGTAAGTTATAACCTGTGGTTATCTATTGACATAATAAAATATCATATTGGAATTTCTTGCCCACTGCGCCTGACTCCCTATACTTACAGGCAGGGGCAGGAGATCAGGTTGGATTACTGCGGTTACTCTAATTCAGAGAGCCTGTCTCCTATTTAGGGGAATGCGGGTATCCATTTGTCAGAGGTGGCTGCCAGGCCAGGGGACGTAATTCGGTAGCGGGCCGGATATCCTGAGTCAAGCGTTAGTAAGAGCTATGCCCCATCAACAACGTCGTCGCACCTTGTATGCGACGGCGTTTTTTTTCGCGTTCTCGACACCATCAGACCCGGCTACATATTAACGCCCACTCCCACTCGATAATGAGCTATTCTTCCCTGTATAACCGAAACCAGCGCAAACCGCTTTGGACGGTCCGCTCACCTGCCGGAAATTGAAATTATGGCCAGTATCAAACAACTTCTCAGAGACATTGAGGCATCACCTGACGGCCCGGGAATTGCCGCAATTTTCGATTTCGACGGCACCATTATCGCCGGCTATTCGGCAACCGTGTTTATCAAGGAACAACTAAAGCGTGGCGAGTTCAGTCCCCGTGAGTTCATCGATCTAATGAGCGCGATGGCCAACTTCGGCCTGGGTAACATGGGTTTCTCCGGCATGATGGCCATCAATGCCCAGTTAATGAAGGATGTTGAGGAAAGTACTTACATTGAAATCGGCGAAGAACTCTACATCAAACAGATTGCACGACTTATCTACCCTGAGTCCCGAGCGCTGGTTGATGCCCACATCGCCAAGGGCCACACGGTCAGTGTTATCTCGTCTGCCACGCCTTATCAAGTTGCGCCCGCTGCCGCCGATTTGGGCATCGAGCACGTTATGTGTACACACCTTGAAGTAAAAGATGGCAAGTTCACCGGGGGCGTAGTCAGGCCAACCTGCTTTGGCCAGGGCAAGGTCGATGCCGCCGAGAATCTCGCAGCAAACGAAGACTGTGATCTCGACCAGAGCTTTTTTTATTCCGACAGCACCGATGACTTGTTGCTGCTGGAAAGAGTCGGCAATCCCAAGGTACTCAACCCAAGTATAAAACTGCGCAACGTAGCCCGAGATCGAGACTGGCCTATTGGCAACTTCGGCAGCCGCGGCCGTGCCACCTTCGGACAGTTCGTGCGCTCGGTCGCCGCTACGATCAGCCTGGTTCCCAGTTTTGCAGCGGGCTTCCCGATTTATGCAATCACCGGATCGAAACGAGACTCGATTAACTTTTCCTTCTCACTATTTGCGGATACCGCCAGCGCGCTGATAGGTCTCGATCTGAACGTGAAAGGCGAGGAGCATCTCTGGTCGCACCGACCTGCGGTTTTTGTTTTCAACCATCAGAGTAAAGCTGATGTGGTGATAGTCGCTCGCTTGCTGCGCCGTGACATTGCCGGTGTGGGTAAAAAAGAAATCAAGAAATTACCCGTTATCGGTAAAGTACTGGAATTGGGTGGTGTAGTAATGATTGACCGCGCCAACGGGCGCAGCGCTATTGAGGCGATGGCGCCGTTGATAGATGCCATGCAAAACGATGGTAAGTCAGTGACACTGGCGCCCGAGGGAACCCGGACTATTTCGCCCAAGTTGGGGCCGTTCAAGAAGGGCGCGTTTCATCTGGCCATGCAGGCCGGTGTGCCAATGATTCCAATCGTTATTCGCAATGCACTGGATGTAGCGCCCAAAGGGGACTTCGTGTTTCGACCTGCAACCGTTGATGTTGAAGTTCTTCCGCCCATCGATACCAGTGATTGGTCGGTAAAAACCATAGACGATCATGTCCGCGAGGTACGTAATATGTTCCTCAAGACCCTGGGCCAGGATGAAGACATCGTCGCTAGCAAAACTAAAACTGCCAGTAAGGTAAAGGCCAAACCAAAAGCCAAACCAAAAGCCAAAATAAAGGCAAAGGCAAAGCCCAAAACAAAGCCCAAAACAAAGCCCAAAACAAAGCCCAAAACCAAGGTAAGGCCAAAAGCCAAGCCCCGCGCCACCGCTAGTAAACGTCAGGGAGCCGCCAAGAAGTGAACCTGGAACACAAACTTCGCCAAAGCCCCTGGCCGCAGTCTCCCAGCAAAAACGTGCTGTTCATAATCGACGCGCGGAATCACTTTGAAGAAGACCTACTGAAGGGCTGGATAAAACGCCACGCGGGTGAGGGCGGCGTGCGAGTAGTCGAGACGACCCTTGATCTCGGGGACGACAGTAAAGGGATTAACGCAGAATCACTTATCTCACAGCTGGATCTGCCGGCCGACACGATTGTTTCTCCATTGCGCATAACCTGGCTGCCCAGCGAAGAAGCCATCAATTCCGGCCCGCGGCTGCGGGACTTTCTATTCGGTGATCCCCGTCGGCCCAGTGCCAAAACCGGTAAGAAAATCCTGCAAGTAGCGCCCAGCCGTATGCACTTGATTGTTGGCGAACCGGACAGCCTGAGCAATTTGCGCGAGCGTTACCAGGCCAAGTACGCGATAGATCCCGCGGATGCCATGCAATCATTCGCCAAATTCGTTTCACGGCAGGCGGCCATCGTCCTGGACATAGGCGAGCGGAGACTGCAGGGAGGTCGCTATAAGGTGCCTCGTTATGTCGCCGAGAGCATGCTGGCAAACCGGGGCTACAATGAAGCATTAGACAAGCTGGCAGAAGAAGAAGGGAAATCAAAAACCGCATTGCTGGAAGAAGCGGCAGGCTACATGAAGGAGATGATCTCCGTGCCGCGGACCTTCTGGCTGGATTTTTATGCCCGTTTCAATAATTTTTGTTTGGGCTTGGGCTACGAAGACAAAATCGTCTACGACCAAAAAGATGTAGAAGAGCTACGCAGCGTGGTGCGCGATCATCCCTCGCTATTACTGTGGACTCACAAAACCTATCTCGATGGCATGGTCGTGCCCAAGGTGATGTACGAAAACGACTTCCCTATGCCGCACATGTTTGGCGGCGCCAATCTGAGCTTTGCAGGTCTGGGCTTTCTGATACGGCGCTCAGGCGGCATTTTTATCCGTCGCAGCTTCCAGGATAACCCGCTCTATAAAATCACCCTGCGCCAGTACATCGGTTATCTGATGGAAAAACGCTTCCCGATGAACTGGGCTTTCGAAGGCACCCGTTCCCGTATGGGTAAACTGATGCCGCCGCGCTACGGTCTGCTGAAGTACGTACTGGAAGCCTGCCACGCCACTGACGCACGCAACATTCATATTGTGCCGGTCTCCATTTCCTATGATCTGATCCGCGATGTAGAAGAGTACGCCACCGAGCAAACCGGCATGGGCAAAGGGCCCGAATCACTGCGTTGGTTTATTGGCTATGTGCGCAGCCTGGCCAGGCCCATGGGTAAGGTCTACATGGACATCGGCGAGCCGGTGGTTCTGGACCGGGCACCTGACCCCAATGACAGCCTCGCCATCTCCAAAATTGCCTTCGAAGTTGCTGTTGAAGCGAACCGCGTGACCCCGATTACCTTTCCTTCACTGGTCACCATGAGCCTGCTAGGCGCCGCTCCCAAGGCCCTGACTGAAGCCGAAGTGATTGAAGAGCTGGGCACTCTGCTAACCTGGGCCGAGGAACGGAATCTACGAATCTCTGCTGACTTCGACCGCGCCTACGCCGACCAGATGGATGGTCTTTTGGGTCTGATGATCAACGAAAAGATTGTCACTCGCTATGACGAAGGCCCGGAAACCGTCTACGGTATCGCCCTGGAACAGCATTCGGTCGCCAGTTATTACCGCAATACCATCATTCATTTTTTCGTCAACAAGGCAATTATCGAACTGTCACTGGCAAAGGCGACCGAAACTGAAAATCCAGAGGCTGAAACCGTATTCTGGGAGGAAGTCGACCACCTGCGCGATCTGTTCAAATTTGAATTTTTCTATTCCCCAACCGAAGAATTCCATCGGCAAATTCAAGAAGAGCTCGACCGCCTTAACTTCGATTGGCAGCAGTTGGTAACGCAGGGCGTGGCAGGGTTCCAGCTAATGCTTTCCGGACTGACGCCACTAGTCTCCCATGTCACCCTGCTAACCTATGCCGAAGCCTATTCCGTGGTCGCCGACCTCCTTGCCAGACTGGACCCAAGCGAGTCTCTCGAAGAACAGGACTGTATCGGCCAAGCCTTAAAGCTGGGTAAGCAAGCCTATTTACAGCGTCGCATCAGCAGTGAATCCTCTATCGGCAAACTGCTGTTTAAAAATGGCTTTCAGTTACTGAAGAACCAGAATCTGACAGAAGGCGGAACAGACGCAATCAAGGAAAAAAGAGCAGCGATGGCCCTTGAGCTGCGCGATGTGCAGCGCCGTATTGAAGTCATTCGGGCTATTGGCGTGGCCAGTAGGGGATCTTTCTAAAACGCACAAACGACCAAAGGGAAAAATTGTGACAAATTTAAAAGTCGGCTTATTGGGCGGCGGCTCCTGGGGAACCACAGTTGCGTCATTAGTTGCCCGCAACGCACCGGTTACCCTGTGGGCGCGCAATGCCGAGACAGTGGCTGAAATCAATAATAAACATACCAATGAAACCTATTTGCCGGGCGCCGTGTTGCCTGAACGCGTTATCGCAACCAATGACATAGCGGAGGCAGTATCCAGCGCAGATGTCATCATCATGGGCATACCCTCACATAACTTTCGCAGTGTATTGTTGGAGGTGAAAAAACATATTCGTGCCTGGGTGCCTGTTATCAGTCTCACCAAGGGTCTGGAGTTGGACACTCGCATGAGGATGACCGAAATCATCAATGAAGTCCTGCCCGGGCACCCGGTAGGTGTTCTAACCGGACCTAATCTGGCGCGGGAAATTATGGCCGGTCAGGCGGCCGCGTCAGTAATAGCTATGGAAGACGAGATCATCCTTCGGGAATTGCAAAGCCTTTTTAAGAGCGGCCTGTTCCGGGTCTACACCAATACCGACGTCATCGGCTGTGAACTCGGTGGCGTACTGAAAAACATCATAGCGATCGCAGTAGGTATGGGCGATGGGCAGGGAGCTGGTGACAACACCAGAGCAGCCCTGATCACTCGCGGCCTGGCCGAGGTCACCCGCCTGGGCGTAGCAATGGGTGGCAGGGCCGAAACCTTCGCCGGTCTGGCAGGCATGGGAGATATGATCGCTACTTGCACCAGCTCTCAAAGTCGCAACCGACACGTCGGTATCGAATTGGGCAAGGGTCGCAAAATGCAGGAAATTATCGATGAGATGGTGATGGTTGCCGAGGGGGCAAAAAGCGCACCGGCAGTGATGGAATTGGCCGAAAAATACCAGGTCGAGATGCCCATCGCACGTGATGTCTACGGCGTAGTCAGCGGCAAAACCGATGCCCGTGGTGCCTATCGAGGCCTGCTCAGGGTGTCCGCGGGGGCAGAATCCGAACCCGGATGACGCGCCCATTGCACTAACACCCGCGCTGGGCTTTACGGTCTATCTGGGGCAGAATGAAGACAGAGTGATGGTGTTAGTAGCCCCCGGCGTAGGGGCCCTGCGCCATCTACGATAAGACCAAACGGGATGTGTATAGCATGCGATTCGGAAGCCTATTCTGCTCCACTGTACTGCTGTGGGGACTAACCGTATCCACAGGTCAGGCAGGAGAGTCTAAATTTACTGACCTACAGGGCAATCCAGAGCTGCGCTCGGCCTCTGCCATTGTGCTGGACGGCGGTGGTAATTTGATTTACGGCAAGGACATCGACACCGTCCGTCCCATCGCTTCCATTACCAAAATTATGACCGCCATGGTGATACTGGACGCCCGGCTGAATCTGGACGAGAAAGTCACTATCACCAAAGACGACCGGGACTTGATCCGCCTTACCGGATCCAGGTTGGAGTACGGGGCCGCATTGAGCCGCCGCGAGTTGCTGCTACTGGCACTTATGTCGTCTGAAAATCGTGCGGCAACTGCACTGGGTAGAACCTATCCTGGGGGCATGGCCACTTTTGTCGGCGCTATGAATGAGAAAGCGGTTAAACTCGGCATGAGCAACAGCCGATTTGCAGATCCGGCGGGCTTAAAATCAGAGAACGTATCAACGGCACAAGACCTGGCCACAATGATTGAGTCAGCAAGCCATTACCCGCTTATCACCCAAGCAACAACGACTACACGTAAAGAGGTTAGGCCTTACTCCAGGCGGGGACCGCTGACCTATGGCAATACCAATCGACTGCTCAAGAACGAAAGCTGGGATATAGAACTCAGCAAAACCGGCTATATTAATGAGGCCGGGCGCTGCCTGATAATGCAGGCTAATATCGAAGGCGAAGAAGTTTCCATCGTTTTGTTGAATTCCTTTGGCAAACTCACGCCCTTTGGTGATTCCAACCGGCTACGCAAATGGATGCTTGCGAACAGCTGAATCCGGATTGAGATATCCGCCTTCAAATAAGAGATGCGGTATGAGTAGACTCGTCCTTACCTTCGTAGCACTGTCCTTGTGCCTACTGGCGGCGTGCGCCAGAGAACCCACTGAACTTCGAATGCTGCCACCAGTGGACGCCAACTTTAATCCATCGTCACTGCAAATAATCTTTAGCGAGCATTCAAAAGCGCGCCTTACTTTGGCCGAAGGGGCCAGAGGCATGTCGCCGTTGGAAGCGCTGACCGCAAACATGGCCGATCTAAGCGTGGTTGAAAACAGTGCCACCTTCGTCAGCGGCGTGCGCGTTATCCTGCCGGTCTATGAAAGTGTTTTACATGTGCTGGTAAAGGAGGGCGTCATTCCTCCTAACGCCGGTCAATCTCTCAAGGGCGCATCGTTCTACATTGCGAATAATTCCGAAGCAGGCCACAATTTCGTAGATTTACTAACCCGTCGACAGGGCCTGGGGCAGGACGACTTCCGTAAATCATTGCAGTTTGAGCCAGGGGTCACCGATGTCATTGTCTACTTCGGGCCGGTAGATACCGAAAATACTTCCTGGTATAGACCCGGGTATACCTTTTCATCGCTCAACGGCCGCTTCAATCCGCAGCGTAAATTTTACGAGGAAGGGGTCGGCTATATCGCCCCCAAAATGCACCCAAAAGTTATCCCCGCACTGACCTACCAAATTCCAGGTAATGAGCAACCGGTGTTAACCGTAGCCGTGGAAGCCTTACTGGTTACCCGACGAGATATACCCGAATCAGTCATTTTCGGGATCACCAAAACCCTGCTGGAACAAAAGCCAAGGTTTACTGCGGTGGCCCCCAGCATGTTCGACGGACTTACTGAATCCTTTGACCAATACAGTCTCAGCTTTCCCCTGCATAGTGGCGCCAGGCGGTATCTGGAGCGTGACGAACCCGGCCTACTGGAACGTTACGCCGAAACCATTAACCTGCTGGTCTATCTGGTTTTCATAATAATGACAGGATTCCTGGGGTTTGCTCGCTGGCGTGCACGGCGCAAAAAAGATCGCATTGATACGTTCTACGTCCGCGTGCTGGCCATTGAAGAGCGTGTTCAAACGGACAGCCACGATCTACTGCGAGGAGAACTTGCCGACCTGGAGTCGGAGGCGTTCGACTCCCTGATCAAGGAAAAGCTGGCGGCGGACGAAAGCTTTCGAATTTTTACTGACCTGATGGCACGTACACGACGGCAACTTGATAAAACTATCACTGTCCAAGATCAACAGTAAGGGACCCGCACCAAGTAAGCATAAGTTGAGGGCATAGTTAATGTTAAAGCGTAGAACAGCTATTCAATGGGGGGGGCTGGCATTGGCCTCTCACGGACGCGGTTTTGGAGCAGCCTTCGCTGATACCGCCACGCACCAGAACGGCCCGACTATTATGCGCCCCATCCCCAGTTCCGGAGAGTTAATCCCGGCAATCGGAATGGGTACCTCGCGAACCTTTGATCAACCAGGCGATTCCGAGGTGCTTAACGGGCTCAGTGCCGTTATGCAGGAATTCTTCAACAACGGCGGCAGTGTGATCGATTCATCACCCATGTATGGGCGTGCAGAGGCTCGTGTAGGCGACGTGTTGCGCGCGATGCCCAAGCGACCACCGCTGTTTGCGGCAACCAAAGTCTGGACCACGGGCGAGGCTGAAGGCCATGCCCAAATGGAGGAATCTGCCCAGCGCATGGCGGTAGATCGCTTTGACCTGATTGCCATCCACAATCTTCAGGACTGGCGCACCCACCTGAACACGCTAAAAAACTGGAAGGAACAGGGCAAGGTGCGTTATCTCGGCATCACCACGTCCCACGGCAGAGACCACGATGATCTGCTAGACATTATGCGGACGGAGCCTTTAGATTTCGTCCAGTTCAGTTACAACATCGAGGACAGGGTGGCAGAGAAGGCGCTGTTGCCCCTCGCCCAGGATCGCGGCATTGCCACCATGATCAACCGCCCATTCCAGCGTGGATCTCTATTCGCGCGCTCCCGCGGCAAGCCGCTGCCAGAGGTTGCGGCAGACTTGCAGTGCATCAGCTGGGGGCAATTTTTCCTCAAGTTTATTCTGTCCCACCCGGCGGCAACCAACATCATACCGGCAACCTCGAAACTCAAACATATGCAGGACAATATGATGGCCAACTTCGGGGCTGTACCAGACGCCATGCAACGGGAAGAAATGCTGCGTGCATTTGAGGGTCTGTAAGTATCACCTTCAAGGGTCAGAATTAGCAATCAGTCTCGCAGGGTCTAGCAACCGAGTCAGTTCATCTCGCTCTATGTCCGTTTCCTCAACGGCAACGTCAATAATAGCCCTACCTTCATTATAAGCGCGCTTGGCTATTTCCGCGGCTCGTGCATAGCCAATACGCGTATTGAGTGCTGTCACCAGAATTGGGTTCTGTGCCAGCGAGGCCTGCAATTTTTGCTCGTTAACAGTAAAGGTGAGAATCGCGCGGTCAGCCAACTGGCGAGAGGAACTAGCCAACAGCCGGATGCTATGCAACAGATTGCTAGCCAGCAACGGTAGCATCACATTCAACTCAAAATTTCCCGACTGACCCGCCAGGGTAATGGTGGTGTCGTTGCCAATGACCTGGGCTGCCACCATCGCCACAGATTCGGGAATCACCGGATTGACCTTGCCCGGCATAATCGAAGAACCGGGCTGCAAGGCCTGTAACTCTATTTCGGCCAGACCAGCCAGCGGGCCGGAGTTCATCCAGCGCAGATCATTGGCAATTTTGGTCAGGGCAACCGCACACACCTTTAATGCGCCGGACAGCGCCACAGCCACATCCTGAGAACCAATGCGGGTAAACGGATTGGCCGCGGGAACGAAGGCGATATCGCTGGCCTGCGCCAACTGGCCGCAAAATTTTGCGGCAAACTGGCGGTGAGCATTAACGCCTGTACCAACTGCGGTGCCACCCTGGCCCAGAGCCAGGAGCTCTGGTAGCTGTTGCTGTACCGCAGAAATACAATGTGCGATCTGGTCTGCCCAGGCCAGTAAACTCTGACCCAAACTTACCGGCATCGCATCCATCAAATGGGTGCGGCCCGTTTTAAGATGGTGAGAAACTTGCCCGGCCTTGTCGCGGATCGACAACTCGAGATGCTTAAGCGCAGGGAGCAACTCCTGCTCAAGGCTCAGTACCGCACTAACTTGCATGGCGGTAGGAATAACATCGTTACTGCTTTGGCTACAGTTCACATGGTCGTTGGGATCTACCGGCTGCCCCAAGGCGCGGGAGGCAAGCGTGGCGATCACCTCATTGGCGTTCATATTACTGCTGGTACCTGAGCCGGTCTGAAATACGTCCACTGGGAAGTGGTCCATCAGCATTTTATCTGCCAACAGCTCATCGCAGGCGCTTACAATCGCTCCGGCGGTGCCTTCGTCGAGTTGCTCAAGTTCTTCGTTGGCCTGTGCGGCAGCGCGTTTTACCTGTAACAACGCTCTGATAAAAGCCGTTGGCAGGGTTTGCCCGCTAATCGGAAAATTTTCTATCGCGCGCTGCGTCTGCGGGCCATAAAGCGCTTGTTTGGGGATCCTCACCTCGCCAAGACTGTCCCGTTCTATCCTGTCTGCCATCTTGAGACCCCGTTTTTTCATATCCTGACAATCAGTCTAGCGCGTTCCGACGCTGGTCGTGCGTTTTCCGAAGCTTCGGGAAATTCAATCCGGTTTAATAATTCGACTCGATGAAACCGCCACAAGCCAAATAGTTGAGCCGATGCCCATTGCTTGGGCTTTCCCTCCATTAAACGGTAGCAGCTCCTTGGGTGCTGGCTATACTTGCCATTATCAGGACGCGCAGGACATTCTCCGATGGCGACAGCAGCAGAATATAATCTCGGCCCAAACACCTTTCCCAGAGGCTGGTTTATCGTTGCCGAAAGCAGCGAGCTTGACCGCGGCCCGCAGGCGGTGCGCTTTTTTGGCCAGGACCTGGCGCTGTACCGCGGCGAAAGTGGCACGCCCGTACTTCTGGACGCCTACTGTGCTCATATGGGCACCCATTTTACCGCCAGTGACAGCGCCATGATTGTGAAAAATGGCGAACAGATTGAAGGGGATTCCATCCGTTGCCCCTATCACGGCTGGCGCTATGATCCCCAGGGCAATGTCGACGACATCCCCTACTTTGACGGGCCCTGCCCCAAGTCTGCCTCAATACGCTCTTACCCCGTAGTCGACACCATGGGCTGCGTTATGGCCTGGTACGATCCGGACGGTCGCGCCCCTGAATACGCAGCGCCGTCGCTCTCACAATGGGACGACCCACAGTGGGTAAATTGGAAACTTGACCACCTGGGTGAACTCTCTATCCACCCCCAGGAAATTCTCGACAACATGGCCGATGCACGGCACTTGGGGCCAACCCACGGCGCGCCCTGTGAATATTTCTCGAACGAGTTCAGAGATCATCTGTATATCCAGCACCAGGGCGGCCCTATGCAGCTCTATGATACCTACCTGAGCACAACCACCTGGTACACCGGGCCAGGAGTTCTACTGTCCAAGCAGGAGTTCGCCGGCATGCTGATTTATGAGTTGATCGCCAATACCCCGGTGGACGATGGGGTAGTCAAAGTCTGGCATGGCTGCCTGACTAAAGCCCAGTCAACGCCACCCAGCAAAGAGGATATCGATAACGCCGAGCAGGTTCAGTCAGGCGCGCTAGAGGCGTTCAGTGCCGATTTCAATGTGTGGCAGAACAAACGACCCGCGCTCAAAATTATGCAGTTGAAAACAGATGGACCTTTCAAAACCGGTCGTAAATGGTACTCCCAGTTTTTTGCAGCTACAGAAAATGTTTCTGTGATCAGGGACGAGGTTAACGGCATGCACCTGACCGAGGGGCTGCCGACACCTGCGGAAGCAGGCCACCCTGTCGAGGCAGGTTTACCAATCTGAGTGGCGTTAAATTTGAACTTGATAACTCCAGGTCGGGCGTGGAGTTTCAACCAAAGGTAGTAGTAAAGAACGAGAGCGGCGACTCAAAACCTGCAGTCCAATGACCCACCGAACCCAACACCCGCCACTACCGGCAACCCAGTACATCATGGAATTAATCAACGACTCCTCTGTCAGAAATAAAGGTGATCGATGCCCTACGACTATGGAAATGAGCCAAGTTGCCCTAGAATTGGCGCAGCTTACTGGAGTACATGCTTTGAAAAATTACCTTGTTCTGATTACCACACTGGCACTCGTCGGCGCCTGCGCCACCAGCCCCACCGGCCGCATGCAACTGATGCTGATCTCTCCCGAATCGGCCATCGTTGAATCAAGTAAAGCCTACCTGAGTACCGTTCAGGACCTGGACAGTCAAAACAAACTCCTGGACGACCCAAAAATGGCCGACAAGGTCGCAACCATCACCGGACGCCTGGTCACCGAAGCCATTGCCCTATACCCAAATTCTGCAGACTGGCAATGGAGCGTGGCTATTATCGACGACCCTGAAACTGTCAATGCCTGGTGCATGGCCGGTGGGCGTATGGCGGTATATACCGGACTGTTCGACAAGCTTAAGCTCACCGACGCAGAATTCGCCCAGATTATGGGTCATGAAATCTCCCACGCACTGGCTAATCATACCGCTGAGCGTATGTCGCGGGCGATGGCCACAACATTGGGGGTAGTTGCCGTAGGCGCTGCTTCAGATAACCACGGCGTTGCATTAATGGGAGCCGCCGCTGCCGCCAAGGTCGCCCTGGAATTGCCCAATAGTCGCACTGCCGAATCAGAAGCAGACCAGATCGGCATTGAGCTGGCAACACGCGCCGGCTACGACCCCGATGCAGCGGTAACGTTGTGGCAGAAAATGGGGTCGTTGGGGGGCAGTAGTCAGCCGGAGTTTCTCAGCACCCATCCGGCTCCGGGGAATCGCGAGGCAGCACTTGCCGCGCTTATTCCCAAAATGCGGCCGTTAAACCCCAATGGTCAGCTTGCCGCCGTGCACCCGGTAGAGATAGTTCGCTAGAAAGCAGGAATATCTGTTTGGGTGCGGCCCAGAATCAGGGCATGCACGTCGTGAGTACCCTCGTAGGTGTTAACCACTTCCAGATTTACCATGTGGCGCATCACCGGATACTCATCTGAGATGCCATTGCCGCCCAACATATCTCGGGCCTGACGGGCAATATGCAGTGACTTACCGCAGGAGTTGCGCTTGATTAGGGAAATCAGCTCGGGTGATATATTGCCCGCATCCATCAACACTCCGGCGCGATGACAGCCCTGTAAAGCGAGACTGATTTCTGTCTGCATATCTGCCAGTTTCAACTGGATGAGCTGATTGGCGGCCAATGGGCGGCCAAATTGCTTGCGCTCCATGGTGTAGTCCAACGCAGTGTGCCAACAAGCTTCTGCCGCGCCCAAAGCACCCCAGGCTATGCCATACCGGGCGTTGTTAAGACAACCAAACGGACCTTTCAGGCCCTCTACATTGGGCATCAGCTGGTCTTCGGAGACAAAGACCTCGTCCATCACGATTTCGCCGGTAATAGAGGCTCGCAGGGCCAACTTTCCTTCTATTTTGGGGGCGCTTAAACCCTCCATACCCTTTTCCAGAATAAAGCCGCGAATCTTGCCGTCATCTGTTTTTGCCCAGACCACGAACACATCGGCAATAGGGCTGTTGGAAATCCACATTTTGGCGCCAGAAATCTTGTAACCGCCTTCTACCGAGCGGGCCCGCGTTACCATGCTACCGGGGTCAGAACCATGGTCCGGTTCAGTCAGGCCAAAACAGCCTATCCACTCCCCTGTAGCCAGTTTCGGTAAATATTTCTCACGCTGAGTTTCGGTGCCATAGGCATAAATCGGATACATCACCAGCGAAGACTGCACGCTCAGCATTGAGCGGTAGCCCGAATCCACGCGCTCGACCTCTCGTGCGACTAAACCGTAAGAGATGTAATCAACGCCAGGGCAACCATAGCCGTCGATCGTAGAACCCAACAAGCCCAGCTCGCCCATTTCACGAAACAACGCAGGATCGGTTTCTTCCCGACGGTAGGCCTCCTGAACTCTTGGAGCCAACTTATCCTGAGCGTATTGCCGGGCGGTATCGCGAACCATGCGCTGCTCGTCGGTTAACTGTTGCTCCAACAGAAACGGATCCTGCCAGTTAATTTTTTGCCAGCTTTTACCTTTGCTCATCGCTTAATCTCCAGCAGTCTGTGAATTGCACGACGGTCACAATAACAAAAGACATTTCATAGATAAAATATATGTTTTATATCTTTACCATATATATTGTATATTTATAAACATGGACCTACGCAAGCTGGACATCTTCACTCGTGTAGCCCGGCTAAAAAGCTTTAGTCGAGCCGCCGAGGACCTGCATATGGCACAGCCGGCTGTCAGCATTGCCGTGCGTAAACTGGAGGAATCGCTGGGGGTGACACTGCTGGATCGCAGTGGACGCCAGGTTACCCTCACCGCCGAGGGCAATGCGGTACTGGCCCGCGCCCACGTTATTTTGCGGGAGGCCGAGGAATTATTACGCACAAGCGACGCCATGGGGCAGCTCTTGCAGGGGCAATTAAATATCGCCTGCCCCTCGATGTTGGCAACTTACTATTTACCCGATGTGTTGGCGGCATTCCTGGGTGATCACCAGGGATTGAAAGCGGCGGTCACACAGGCCGGTACAACCCGGGTAGAACAAATGCTACTGGATGACAGTGTTGAGATCGGCGTCACCACGGTCAGCGACAGCGCCCACGCGCAGGACCTTGAGCTGATCCCACTGATACGAGAAGAAATTATGATCTGCGTAGCAGACTCACACCCCTGGGCGACGCGAACCCACATCGACATCCCCGAGCTGGCCGACACACCGATGGTTGTTTATGAGAGCGGCTATTTCATCCGCAATACTCTGGACGAACTGTGTGCCGCCGCCGGCATCCAGCCCAGCTTTCGGGTGCAGACCAATTTCCTACCGCTGATCATCCGCATGGTCAAGCAGCAGTTGGGCGTGACGGTTGGTTTGAAAATGATGGTCGACCAGGAGCCGGGTATTGTGGGGATATCACTGGCCGGTAACACGGGGTTGGATATGGCTCTGGCCAAACGTCGCGGCAGAACCATATCGGGGGCCAACCAGGCCTTTTTGGATTGGGCTGCTTTCAAGTTATGATGGGCGACTCAGATCAACTAGGAATGCCCATCTCCTAAGCTCTTATGCCAACACTTGCGCTATTCAGCCAACATCTGGCAACTCTAATACCCCAAGTCGGCGACAGCGCCTTCCCCGGCCTGCTGATTGACGCCTTAAAGGCTCTGGTACCTATAGACGACGCAACTGTTCTGGTCTATCCGGCGAAGGCCATGCCCGTCATCGAGTATTTTGAGGAGCCGGATAAAGGGCGTCCTTCCACCCTAGACCGGTTTGTAAAAGGCCCCTTCCTGCTGGACCCCTACTACCTGGCGGCGGATCGCGATCAGAGGTTCGGGGTGTTTCGGTTGCGGGATTTATCACCGACCGGTTTCAAAGACAGTGAGTACTACAAAACCTGGTATCGCAACTGTGGTTATCAGGACGAATGCGGTTATGTGATGCCACTCGATGGTGGAGGATTCATCAATATAGCCCTGGGTAAAACTACCCCGCGGACCAGCTTCACCAAAGCCCAGTTAGCCATCCTGGAAGCGGTATCCCCAACCGTGGAAGCGCTGTGTCAGCAACACTGGAAGGCACATCAAGCCTCTATGTCGTCGCAAAATGTCAGGGCCCAATTGAATAACGCGCTACTCGCATTTGGCAGCAGCATGCTGACCGATCGCGAAACTCAGGTGATCAACCTGGTCCTCCACGGGCACAGCACCAAAACCCTGGCTGAAAAACTGTCTATCTCCATGGAAACCGTAAAACTGCACCGCAAGCACGCCTACGCAAAGCTCGAGGTTAGCTCGCAGGCCGAATTGTTTTATCTGTTTCTGGACTCGGTAATGAGCGCAGAGAATTACACTGGTGGCGACACGCTGGTCGCCTATATGCAATCGCCACCGCGCTGATCGATCGTAGCGCCACACCAAGCTGCCGGACTCTCGACAATGAACAGTAATACCCCCCCCAACAATACTGGTGAACTCCAAAGTCTTCTACAGAAGGGCTTTACCGCGCTGTCACACGGCAACGTCGAGGAGGCCGGTAATTGCTGCCGGCAGGTGCTGAAGATGCAGCCAGACCTGGTGCCTGCGCATTTCCTGGTCGGCCTTGTCGGCCTGGAAGCCAAGGATCGCAGGACGGCCTTCAGCGCGTTCCAGTCCGTGGTCAAACTGGACAACAATCACGCTGCGGCCTGGGCCCACCTGGCCAAGCTCTATATGAGCGAGGGCAAGGTAAACCTGGCCGATTCAGCGCTGCGGGAAACCCGTCGCATCCAGCCGGAAGACCCCATCGTGCTGGATTTAATCGGCGCTACTCTGTCGCTGATGGGCGAGCACGATGTCGCCAGGGCATTTTTCGCCAGGGTAAACAGCACAGCGCCAGGACATCCGCCCTATATGCAGAATTTGGCTAACAATCTGGTCTTTCATGGCGAAACCGAAACAGCCGGGAAAGTATTCAACGACATCATCTCGATACAGCCCGATAGTCCCCAGGCGCACTGGGGGCTATCGGGCTCGCGCAAAGCCACAGACGGTGGCCACATAGAGGTCATGCGCAATCTACTGAAACAATCCAAAAACCCCCGCGCCAGGGCATTTTATTTCTACGCCGTGGGGAAGGAGTGCGAAGACCTACAACAATGGGATGACGCCTTCGACGCCTTTAGCCAGGGCGCCGCCGCCAGGCGCAGTACAGTCGAATTCGATGAACAAGCTGAGATCGCCATGTTCGACTACCTGGCCGAGCACTACACCACCGAGTGGCTTGGCCTAAGTACAGGGGGCAACCCCGATGCTTCTCCCATCTTCGTCCTGGGCCAGCCGCGCACTGGCACCACCCTGATAGAGCGGATTATCACCGCCCACTCCCAGGTGCACTCGGCGGGGGAGCTACAGCAATTCGGGCTGGCCCTGCGCAGACTGGGCCGATACAACAAACCCAAGCGTTTTTCCGTGGAACTGTTTGAGGCCGCACAGCAACTAGACCCTGAGAAAATTGCCGCCCTCTATCTGCAAACCAGCGGCAAGATGCGCGGCAACTGCCCTCGCTTCGTCGACAAGTTGCCACAGAACTACCTGCTGATTCCGCTCATACTCAAGGCTCTGCCCAATGCCAGGATTGTCCATCTGGTACGAGACCCGATGGACGCTTGCTTCGCCAGTTTCAAGCAATTGTTTGCCGACGCTTATCTCCACTCCTACGATCAGAGCGAAACCGCCCGTCATCACGCACGCTATAGCAAACTGATGCAGGTATGGCGGGAACGTTTCCCGGGCCGCTTTTTCGACATCTCCTACGAAGAAACAGCCCGCAATTTAGAACCCAACGCCCGTGCTCTGCTCGATTACCTGGACTTACCCTGGGAAGATGCCTGTCTGAATTTCCACCAGCAGGACAGCGCTGTCTCCACCGCCAGCGCTGCGCAAGTCCGTGAACCGGCACACACCCGCTCCATAGGTCGCTGGCGCCGCTATGAGCAGCAATTGCAGCCAATGCTTGGAGCCCTTCAATCTGCAGGTATTCCAATAGCCTGAAACTGTGGTAATACTGCCAATCCCATGCACCGACAGACCTACACCATCGGGGTATATTATTTGCGAGACGCCTTGGTACCCTTCCGAGCGTTAATAACGATACGCACAGAAATCGGATTTCCGTGTATAAAAAACGCTACGGACCGCTATCCCAATAATTAAATTGACTCAGAATACAGGGATTTCAATGACTATTATCCAAGCCAGTAACAGAGCGCCACTCATCAGGAAGAAAACACTTTGTGGCGCTGTTTCAGCCACTTTAATGGCCTCGACCTTAAGTGTTCCCGTCTGGTCACAGTCCCTCGAAGAGGTGATTGTCACCGCTACCAAGCGCAACGAATCAGTGCAGGACGTCCCCCTGGCCATTACCGCGTTGTCGGGCGACTTCATTAGCAAAATGAACCTGGACGACGTGAAAGACCTCGTGTCCTTCACCCCGGGGGTTACCGGTAATAGCCAAGACAGTTTCATCGACGCCATCAGCGTGCGAGGCATTCGTACCCAGGACTTCGGCATAGGTGGCGACCCCTCCTCGGCATTTTTTAAGAACGACCTGTACGAGGGGCGTAATGGCTCCGCAGTCACCAGTCTGTATGACATAGAAAGGGCCGAGATTTTGCGCGGGCCCCAGGGCTTCCTGTTCGGCCGCAGCTCCGTTGGCGGCGCGTTTAGCGTGCACACCAAACGGGCTGAAGTGGGCGGCGGCAACGAAGGCTATATCAGCGTGGACGTCGCCGAGCGTGACCGTTTCGCCGCCGATGGCGCCATCAATATTCCGGTAAACGACAATTTTGCGATGCGCCTGGCCGGTTACTATTCCACCGAGGGTCCATTCGCCAAGAACGAATTCCCCGGCTCCGACAAGTTGATCGAACATGACAAATGGGCTCTGCGTTGGTCCACTGCATTCGAAAAAGATCGACTGGCCGTTTACACCACGCTTGAGTACGAGGACCGGGAGCAATCGGGCTCGGTGTATCGAGCAATCGACACGGGCGATATCTGGGAAGCCTTTGACCAGAACATCGTGGGCGGCGTGAACCTGCGCGGTAGCAAGGAAGAAATTGACTCCGACCAGTCCGGGGGCGATAACGACGATGCCGACATCCTGAGCCTGGGTGTGCGCATCGATTATGATTTCGACTTCGCAACCCTGACCTCCAATACCGGCTACAAGGACCACGACTACTTCTACAACGAGGACTACGACGGCACCCCGCTGAACCTCAACAACTACCGCCAGGATCAAGAGGGTGAGTACTTTCAGCAGGAGCTGCGGCTGACGTCCAACAACGAGGGCCCTCTGTCCTGGTACGCGGGCGCATCTTATTACAAAGAAGAAATCGACACCGAGTTCACTTTTACCGGTGATGAGGACCTGTTCTGCCAGTACTACGGCAACGCCTACTACGCCGAGTACGCCGGCTATCAGTTCAGCAACTGCGAGCAACTCTACGTGGACTACTTCGGCTACGAATTTACCTCACAGCCAGATGGCCTGCTGGCCGAGACTGGCCGAATCAAGGGCGAATATACTGGCTGGGCCGCCTACGCCAACATCGATTACTACATTACCGACAATTTTGATGTTGAAGTGGGACTGCGTTACTCCAAGGACGACAAGGACTTCGCAATGAACATACCGGCACCGGCGAGTGATCTCGGCCCCTATTTCGGCTGGGGCTTTGCGACCGATGGCGCCGTCCGGGAAAGCGATTCCTGGGACGACACCACCGCCAGGGTACTGGCCAAATGGCGCACCACCGACGAGCGAATGTTCTTCGCCAGCTACACTCAGGGCTTCAAATCCGGTGGCTTCGGTACTTTCTCGCTAGCGAACAGCGCGGGCACTGCACCCGACTTTGGCCAAACTGGTCTGTCCCAGGCAGATGGTTTTCTGCCAACTACCTTCGACCCGGAAACTGTCGATTCTTATGAGATTGGCTACAAGGATAGCTTCTTTGGCGGCAAGACTAATGTTGACTTGACGGTTTACTACTACGAGTACGAAGATCTGCAAATTGTGTTCTTCGACGGAGGCGCATCCAAGGTCGACAATGTGGGTCAGGTGGAATCCTTTGGGGTTGAGGGGTCTGTTACCACCTCCCTGGGCGAGTACTTCACCCTTTACGTAGCCGCCGGCTATCTCGATTCCGAAGCGACGGAACTGCAGCGTGTCTGCGATGACCCTAATGACGAGAACGGATGTGAGGGCAGCCCCTTGTTCTGGGCCCCGGAATTGTCTGCCGCGGCGGTTCTGGATGGCTACTTCCCGGTTGGCGGCGGTGCGATCACCACCAACTTCGAAGTCTCCTGGGAAGATGAGCGCGGCGGCGGTTGGGCAGGCCTTAATGAAACCATGATCGATGCAGCCGCGATCGCTGCCTTGAGGGTGGGCTTCGAGTCCGACAATAACTGGTATGTGGAAGCCTACGTCGAAAATGTGTTTGACGAGTTTAAGTGGGACGGGCAGAACAACAATGGGGAGATATTACCCTCCCATTTCTTCGGCCCCCAGCGCCCGCGCACCTTTGGACTCCGTCTGGGAACAAGCTGGGAGTAACATAACAGGGATGTAACTAAAAAGGCCTTGGGGAGCTAATCCCCAAGGTCTTTTTTTGTGGGCCGGCCTTCCGGGGGGCCGGCCTACCGGGGCCGGCTTCTATCGGCGCCTTAACTATTCTTGCGAGTGGCAATCATATACAGAAATTCCAGTGCCAGAGAAGCACCTGCCAGTGCGGTAACCTCTGCATGATCGTAGGCAGGCGACACTTCCACTACATCAAAACCTACAATATTCAGGTCGGCGATACCCTGCAAAATGCGCAATACTCGGGAAGTTGAAAGGCCACCCACCACGGGCGTACCAGTGCCAGGTGCAAACGCTGGATCCAGGCAATCAATATCGAAAGTAAGATAGGCAGGCTCATCGCCAACCCTAGCGCGTATAGCTGCAACCGTCTCAGCGACTGTTTGTTCATTGGCGGTGTGGGCATCGATGACCTCATATTCATGCCTGGGCCTGTCGTAGTCGGTGCGAATGCCAATTTGAATAGATTTTGAGGGGTCGATAATGCCCTCCTCCGGCGCACGCGCAAACATACACCCATGGTTGTATTTATTCTCTTCGTCGTAGGTGTCCGTGTGTGCGTCAAAATGAATCAAGGCCATCTTGCCATGGGTTCGCGCGTGCCCTCGCAGTAGCGGCAGAGTCACAAAGTGGTCGCCGCCAAGACTCACTAAAACCTTGCCTGCGCCAGTTATTCGCGCGGCATGAGCTTCCACCTGCTCCAGCATATCGTCGCTATCGCCATACAGGAATTCGACATCCCCGTAGTCAATGGCATTAAGTGTATCTGCCAGCGCGAAAGACCAGGGCCAGCGGCATTCCTCCCAGGCCAGGTTAGCGCTGGCCTGTCGAATACCCTGAGGACCAGATCGCGTACCCGCGCGCCCGGAAGTACCAAGATCGTAGGGCACTCCCATAACAACCGCATGTAAATCGTCAGGCTCCAGATCGCGGCTCAGAGGCAGGCCCATAAAACTGAAGACATTGGCGAAAAAAGATACGTCATCAATAGGAACCTGCTTGCTTTCCAATTCACTCATTGATTCTTCCTTATATATGTTATGAAGCTAAGCTATAAACAGGCATCGTATTCAAGTGGCGTCACCTGACAATCGAAGGTGTCCAGCTCTTGCTGTTTAATTACAGTAAACACTTTTTGAAACTCGGTACCAAAACTTCTGGCGATGAATTCGCTCTCGGAAAATAGGGCCAGCGCATCAGGCCAGTAACGTGGCAAACTCGCCGGCAGCTGATCATAGGCATTGCCGGTCATTGGCTCAGGTACTGACAGCTTGCGTTCAATGCCGTCAAGCATGCCAGCGAGCAGGGCCGCTATGGCGAGGTGAGGATGCGCATCGGCACCGGGTACGCGATGTTCTATACGCGTGGCTATATGCGCATCTGCCGGAACACGGACCGCCACTGTTCGATTCTCGTAGCCCCAACTTGGCGCCAGCGGTGCATGCGTACCACGCTGGAAACGCCGGTAGGAATTCAGGTTAGGTGCAAAAATCAGCATGCTGTCGCGCATATTAGCGAGACAGCCAGCGATGGCCTGATGTAACAAGGGAGTGCCCTTGCCCGTGCCATCGTCGAAGACATTACTGCCATTCTCGTCTAGCAGGCTGCAGTGTAAATGCATGCCGTTACCCGCCAGGTCCCCAAAGGGCTTGGCCATAAAACTGGCCACCATACCGTGCCTTTTGGCTACCCCGCGAATTGCCCGCTGCAACATCACCGCCTGATCTGCAGCGACCAGGGCATCCGGGCTGTGGAAAAGATTGATCTCGTACTGGGAGGGGGCACTCTCTTTGATCAGGGTGTCTATCGGTAAGTTCTGTGCGGTACAGGCATCGCGGATGTCATGCATTAGATCAGCCATGTCGCCCATTGTATCTATACCATAGGTTTGCCCAGCTGCCAGAATGCCGCCCACACTATCGGTTTGGCTGTGCCGCGGTCTGCCCAACTTATCCCTGCCCTTTTTGAACAGATAAAATTCCATTTCACTGGCTACCACGGGTGTAAGGCCTATAGCCGAGAAGCGGTCCATTTGCTGCTGCAGTAACATCCGGGCATCGATCGGGCTGGGTTCACCGTTCAGTTCGCGCAGGGAAATCATCACCTGGCCGGTAGGGCGAGAAGCCCAGGGCACAGGTGCCAAAGTGCGACTATCCGCCTCACACATACCATCGCCGTCACCTGAGTCAAAAACCCCCTCCTCGGCATCACGACCCCAGACATCAAAAGCCGAAGAGCTGACCGGCAACTTCACGGCGCCTTCCATCACTTTGTGAATTTTTTCGCGAGTAACCCACTTCCCCCGCAGGCCTCCTGCCAGATCAGGCAGCATGACTTCAAAAATTTCAATATCTGGGTTAGCGGCCAGAAAGTTATCAAGTTGCTCGGTTTGCTCAACCATTGGCTTGTTCCACGCGATAATTATTTTTGTAAGTGAAGAGCCGAAACACCACTTTAGGGGTAATTTCTATCTCCTCTCGATGTGCCACACTATTAAACAACGCTGCGACAAAATCAGCCATACCACTTCGGGGTAGATTGTTCTGAATCAGCCTTGGCGCAGGATAACATCTAGTGAGGATGATCAAATGAACATGAAGGCAAACACAGCCGCGCTGCGGCAAATGGATCAAGACCACCACCTGCACCCATTTACCGATTTTCAGGACTACGCCAAACAGGGCGGTCGGATAATGAGTAGAGCGGAGCATATTTACATCTATGACTCCGACGGCCATAAAATGCTAGACGGTATGTCCGGCCTGTGGTGCTGCAACCTCGGCTACAGCCAAAAAAGTATTATCGAGGCCATTTACCAGCAAATGCAGGAGCTCCCTTACTACAACAATTTCTTCCAGTGCTCCAACCAGCCTGCCGTAGAATTGGCCAAGGCTCTGGTAGATGTCACCCCGGATCAGTTCCAGCATGTCTTTTTCACCAATTCAGGTTCCGAAGCCAACGACACCAATATTCGTCTGGTACACCGCTACTTTGATCTGCTGAAGAAACCCAACAAAAAGCAGATTATCAGTCGTAAAAATGCGTATCACGGCAGCACCATTGCCGCCGCCTCACTGGGCGGGATGAGTGCCATGCATGAACAAGCTCGCGGTCTGGACTATGTACACCACATTAACCAGCCACACTGGTTCGTCAACGGCGGCGACATGGACGTCAATGAGTTTGGCCTCCAGGTTGCCCGCGAACTGGAAGCAAAAATCGATGAATTGGGTGAGGACAACGTCGCAGCATTTATCGCGGAACCTGTGCAGGGCGCCGGTGGTGTCATTATCCCACCCGACAGCTACTGGCCAGAGATTCAGCGTATCTGCGACGAACGCGAGATTCTGCTGATTGCGGATGAAGTCATCTGCGGCTTCGGTCGCACCGGCAATTGGTTCGGCAGCGAAACCTACAACATCAAGCCCGATCTGATGACGTTCGCAAAAGCGATTACCAATGGGTATATCCCGCTTGGCGGCGTGATGGTCAGCGAGAAAATAACCGACGTACTGATGGCAGGTGGCGGTGAGTTCGCCCATGGATTAACGTATTCCGGGCATCCCGCTGCTTGCGCAGCCGGTCTGGAAACTCTGCGAATTCTTCGCGATGAAAAAATAATTGAAACCGCCGCGGCCGACGTCGCCCCGCACTTGCAGAAGCGACTACGTGAGTTTGAGAATCACCCCATCGTGGGACAAGTGCGCGGAGCGGGTATGTTTGCCGCAATAGAGCTGGTCAGTGACAAAAAAAGCCGGGATCGCTTGGCTCCCGACGGTGCCGGCGCAGTGTTCTGTCGCAATCGAGCCAATGAAAATGGTCTGATGGTTCGCCAGACCGGTGATGCCATGATTACGGCGCCACCGCTGATCTGCAACACTGACGAGATCGATGTTCTGGTCGACAAACTTGGTGCTGCGCTGGATGAAACCGCGCAACATTACGGCATTAGTTAGAAACATCTTTACCCGGCTTAGGCCGGGTTTTTTAGTAATACGGGCGCTCGGAAAGCGATGGTGTAAGCTGAGGTAATAATAAGCGCTGCACAAGAAACGGATTCCTCAATGACCGATCAAATCGTCCACAGTAAAACCCTCCGTCAACGCGATATGGTGCTGTTCACCGTATCTGCCATTCTGCTACTCGACACGCTAACCGCTGCTGCATCAGTAGGTGCGCCCAGTATTGTCTGGTGGATTCTGCTCGGCCTGATATTTTTTGTGCCCTTCGCCATGATCTGCGCAGAGATGGGCTGTGCCTATCCGCAGCAGGGCGGCATCTACGCATGGATCAGGGATGGTTTTGGCGGGCGCTGGGCATCGAGAGCAACCTGGTGCTACTGGGTGAATACCGCAGTATGGATTCCGGCGATATTTTTGTTGTTTGCCGGCGTTTTCAAGCAGATGTTCTTCCCTGATCTTAGCCTTGGTGGACAAATTGCCATTGGCGTCGTGCTGACCTGGCTGACGGTGGCAGTGAATGTGATGGCTCTTGATGTGGGGAAATGGATTCCCAATGTAGGCGCCCTACTCAAGATCCTCATCTTCATTGCTATTATCATAGGCGCGTTCAACCACATACAAGAAAACGGCATGGCCAACCCGTTGACCCTGGAGACACTGAAGCCGGACTTTGGCAGCAGCATCCAGTACATCCCGGCAATTATCTACGGCATGTTGGGCTTTGAGCTGGTTAGCGCCGGCAGTGATGAGATGCGCGATCCCGCGCGGGACGTACCTCGCGCTATTTTTATCTCCGGTGCGATTATCCTGATGCTGTATCTGTTGGGTACATTTGCGATATTGGCCGCCATTCCAGCCGGCGATATCAACCTGGTGGAGGGTTTGATTGATACCCTTATCATGTTCTTCGGTGGCAGTACGATAGGTAATGCTTTTGTACTGGTTCTCGGTGTTGGCGCTCTTTATACATTTTTCTCCAATGGAGTGACCTGGGCATTGGGTTGCAACCGAGCGGCGGCAGAGGCTGCCCTGGAAGGCGAATTACCAAAGATATTTGCACTGGAAACCAAGATCGGCACACCGATAGGCGCTGCCGTTTTAATGGGCCTGGTGAGCACTTTTGTACTTGTACTTTACGGCTTTCTTTCCGGTTCCAACGAAGATCTATTCTGGTCGCTATTCGCTTTCAGCGCGGTCATATTTCTGCTCCCCTATCAAGGCATGATGCTGACGTTCATAAAAATGCGGCGAACTGACCCGGATCATCCTCGGCCCTATGCCGTGCCCGGTGGTCTGGGTATGGCACGATTCTGCGCCTGGCTGTGTATCACAATTCTTGGCTTATCTATCGTGCTGTTTATGTACACGCCCGACTCAGGGCCCGAGTGGGCTGTGGTTGGCGGCGTCATAATCACTCTGATTATCGGCGAGATCGTTATCCGCTTTTCAGAGAATCACCAACAGCGGGCAAAGGATTCAGCCGTCAGCGGTTGAGGTAAACAGAACATAGGCATAGCGCTGGGCACAGGCCTGATGCACGAACATTCCACACTGAGGTGAGCCATGTACGCCGTCATCTTCACAGCCACGTTAAAGCAGCTCGACCAGGAGTATTCGGATACCGCTGAAAAAATGCGTGAGCTCGCTTTCGAAAAATATGGATGCAGGGAATTCACTTCGGTGACCGAGGGCGATCAGGAGGTGGCTATCTCCTACTGGGATTCACAGGAACAGATTCGGAGGTGGAAACAGGACCCTGCCCATCAAACTGCCCAACAACGTGGACAGGAGCGGTGGTATAAATCCTATAAGGTGCAGGTGGTGGAGGTAGTGCGAGAATACGGCCAACCTTCCTGAGCGTAAGTTTCAGTAGGCCGTATAAGCACCGCGTGGAAGTGCTTTAACCCAGAGTATCTTCAGCCACAAAGTACTTCGGATCTTCAATCACATTAACCTCAACAAGATTGCCCGCTTTCGATAACAACTTGCGACACTCTGCGCTCAAGTGCACCAGATGCAGGGTTTTTCCAGAGCTCAGAAAACGCTCTGCCAGGGTGTCTATAGCTTCCAGTCCCGAGTGATCACACACCCGCGAGCGTGCGAAATCCACCACCACATCATCGTTGGCATCGGTGGGATCAAACTGCTCAAGAAAGGGTGTCACCGAGCCGAAAAACAACGGACCAATAACACCATATACGGTAGAGCCTTTATGGTCTTCCCGCGCCTCTACCCGAATATGCATGGCGTGATCCCAGGCAAAAACCAGCGCCGAAACAATCACTCCGACTATTACGGCAATCGCCAAATCGGTGGCCACAGTGACGGCTGAAACCAACACCAGTACCATAGCGTCGGTGCGCGGCACCTTCCTCATTACCCGAAAGGAACTCCACTCGAAAGTACCGATGACCACGATGAACATAACGCCAATAAGCGCGGCGAGCGGTATTTGCTCAATCAAGCCGGACGCGGCCAGAATAAACAGCAACAGAAACAGAGCCGCTGAGATCCCGGACAAGCGCCCGCGACCACCAGAATTCACGTTAATCATACTCTGGCCAATCATGGCACAACCGCCCATGCCGCCGAACATACCGGTGGCTGTATTGGCGATCCCCTGTGCAACACATTCCTTATTACCGCGACCACGGGTCTCAGTGATTTCGTCAACCAGACGCAGGGTCAACAGGGACTCGATCAGACCAATGGCCGCCAGTATCACCGCATAGGGGAAAATAATGGTCAGCGTTTCCCAATTGAACGGCACCGAGGGAATGTGGAAGCTTGGTAACCCGCCCTTGATAGAAGCAATATCACCGACTACGCGGGTGTTCAGATCCAGACCCAGTACCAGCAGGGTTACGACGACAATAGCCACCAACGAAGAAGGAATCGCGGTGGTGAACTTCGGTAGGAAATGGATGATGGCCATGGTCAGGCACACCAAACCGGTCAACATATACATTTGCGGGCCTTCCAGCCAGGCCACGTCAATAATACTGCCTTCCATAAAGGTGCCGGCCAGCCAACCCGCTTCACCCGGGGTGCCAAACTGGCTAAGTTGGGCCAGGAAGATAACAATCGCCAGGCCATTTACAAAGCCCAGCATCACCGGGTGGGGCACCATGCGAATAAATTTTCCCAACCGCAAAGCGCCCGCAGTAATCTGCAGAATCCCCATCAACACAACGGTGGCAAACAGATACTCAACACCGTGATCGGCTACCAATGCCACCATCACGACTGCGAGTGCGCCGGTGGCGCCTGAAATCATACCCGGACGGCCGCCAATGACCGCTGTAATCAGACCAACCATGAACGCTGCGTATAGACCTACCAGCGGCTCTACACCGGCGACAAAGGCGAAAGCCACTGCTTCAGGCACCAATGCCAAAGCCACCGTCAATCCGGATAGCACATCATTCTTAACCGACGCCGCTTTAATCGGCTGTATTTCAAACATCACTGTCTCTCAGTTGGTCACGGCGCCTCAACCATTCTAATGGTAGGGGCCGTTCTTAAGATTTTCCGGTCGGCGAGTCGTGTTTTTATGCGACGAGGGGAAGGGGTGCGCATTCTAGACCAGCGCAGACCGGCTAACAATCAATTGGCCGCTGGGATAGCGTGTTTATTACCGCATTCCGAGCCCCAATTTTTTCGCTTTCAAGGTAGTGCAGCGAAATGAGGAATACCCCGTTCAGCCCTCTAGATACTCAGCCAGACGCACTTCGGCCTGCTCCCCGAAAAGGATCTGGCAAGCCTCTCGCAGGCCGGGTGCTGCGACCAGATCCTCCCTCCGCACTACCAGTTCTATCTTGGATCTACGGCGCATAAAGTCCTCTAACTTAACCACCATTTCACGCCGGGCAGCCAGCTCAATTTCGCCCCGGGTATATTCCGCTTTCTCAATAAGCAGTTCGACCTGACTTTCGTCCTCGCGAATTCGCTCCAGCAGACCGAAGGCCGTCTCTCCATAGCGACGCCAGAAACGTTCTGACAGGGGTTCCGTGGACGTCGCGTGGGTCATGCTATCCAGGTTCATCAAGCGGGCCTGCAACATGAACTGGTCCCGCAGGGTTTTACCGGGCTCGCCATACCAGTGATTCGCCGATTCAGGTACTGCCACCCCCATTTCAGCAACTCGCTCAGCGACCTCATTGCCGACATTCAGACAATCGGTGAGTTTGCCGCCGAAAATACTCAAGTGATGCTTGTTTTCATCCACCTCGATAACGTGCTTGCGCGACAGCTGCACCCAATCAGCCACACCACCCTCACCCGCAATGGCCAGAGGACGCACGCCGACACGCTCAGCAATAATGTCCGCTCGGGTCAGCGGCTTTGCCAAGTCCAGTAGCGCATTGCAATTGCTCAATATGAAATCCCTGTCTTCATCGGTAACTCCAACTTCGGGCGTTGCAACCTGAGTGTCAGTCGTACCAATACAAGTTTTGGGCCCCATGGGGATCAGAAAGAACAATCGACCATCGCTGGCGAAAAAGGTCAGTACCCGCTTGTTATCAGTGATTTGATCGACAATGAGGTGAACGCCTTTAGAGAACAAATGATGATACTCAGTATCGACGCCGGTTGAGTCATTGAATTGGTCCGCGTAGGGACCGCAGGCATTGAGTAGGATGCGCGAACGAATAGTGAAAGTGTCACCGGTCATCGTGTCGCGAGCCTGCGTCGACCAGATATTTTGCTCAAAGCGAGAGCCACAGGATTCAACGTAATTGGCGGCGATACAGCCAAAATTCAGGCTCTTGCGGATAAAGTTGAAAACAAAGCGTGCATCATTGTCATACAGATAGCAGTCTGAATACTCGAAGCCGCCCGCTACGTTGCTGGTATTGACCTCGGGTTCGTTACTTTCGATGGTTTTAGCGCTCAGATAGCGCGGTGGCCGAGTGACACAGCGGCCCATCAGCCAATACAGAACACTGCCTAAAAAGACAAAGAATGGCCAGAACCGAAACCCCTTCTGGATCGCGGTGAAGAAGCGAATTTCCTTGACGGTTGATGGATAGGCTCGCATTAACTCGTTGCGGGATTTGCACAGTTTATTGACCAGCAGATACTCGTGGCTCTCCAGATATTTAATCCCGCCCCAGGCCAGATTAGAGGAGTTAGAGCTCACTCCAGAGGCAAAATCGTCTCTATCAATCAGCGCAACCTTGACTCCCCGGCCCGCCAGCGCAGCTGCGCTTACCGCACCATTAATCCCGCCTCCAACGATTAGCACGTCGAATTCCTGATCCTTAAGTTTTGTCAGATTGCTGCTACGCAAGGTTACTGTCATAGTTTCTTCGTCCACTGCCCGTTTTAGTGCCATTTCTCAGCACACAGGTCGATAAAGTCCTGGGCGCTCTTGCTAAGGTTTTTTCCAGCCTGGTAGTAGAGACCGACCTGCTTCTCTATACGGCCAAAGGATACATCGTCCATGATAGTAAAATCTCGACATTGTGGATGTTCACGCAGCAGCCTACCGTCGATGAAGGTCACTCCCATGCCCTGAGCCACCATATGAATTCGCAGGGACAAGCTGCTGACCTCCCAGACCGTGCTGAACTGATCTCGCAGCCGTTGGATAGACGGCCGCATATCGGGGTTATCAAGCGCCGACGCAATCAGCGGCGTCTGCTTCAAAACCCTGGCCTCACCGTCCATCATCTGCTGATACCGGGGATGGCGAGGGCTCACCACCAGGTGCCGTGAATCACTGTAGAGCGGAATCGTATCAAAGGCGAGCATGTGCTTCTGGAAAGGCCCCATACCCAATTCGGCATTGCCAGAGAGCACAGCATAAATAATGCTGCGGCTAGGCAGTTCGGCCAACTTCATTCTGGTGCCTGGGTTGCTTTGGTAGTAAGCGCTTATTAACTCTGGTGCATAGAAGCGATTAATAGACGCACTCAAGGCCAGATTAAGGGTTTCCAAACTACCCTTGCGGAGCAGGGCAATATCTTCGAGAGTCTGCTCTTCATCGCGCAGAACCTCCACCGCATGATCAAATACACGTCTGCCCGCGTCAGTGAGTTGCAGCTCTTTGCCCCGCAATACCAGCGGAGTTTCGAGTTTGCTTTCCAGGCCCGCAACCGCCTGGCTGACCGCCGACTGACTGAGGTGCAGTGCCTCTGCAGCCCGTTTGAAGGCCCCCTCCTCGATTACCGCTCGAAATGCCCTGAGTTCACTGTTTTCAAATCTCATATAAGTTTTACTTACTTTTATATTAGCCAGATTAACTCTACTTATGATAACTCATTTTCTATACTGTGAAAAAGTTACACTTCTTAAGGAGTTACGAGAGCAATGAGCAGCGACCAAGAAATATTTTCCAAGGACCTTGCGGGTATCGTCGTCGGCGAAACCGCTATCTCTGATGTTCAGGGTGAACAGGGCGTTCTGAGCTACCGCGGCACAGACATTAATGACCTGGTTGATGAGCCCTTCAACCGGGTCGTCTGGCTGGTCCTGTTCGGCAATAGGCCCAGTACCGAGCAGGAACAGCAGTTATCGCAATTTCAGTACCGCCATAGTCATCTCTCGGAGAGCGAACAAACTCTGCTTGAGCAACTACCTGCCAACCTGCACCCCATGCTAATGCTGCAGGGTATGCTGCCTCTGATCGATCTTCCGCAGCAGGCAACGCTGGAGTTAGGGTTAGACGCAGAGCACGGCCTGCTGCTTGCCGCCAAAGCATCGGCGCTTATAGCAGCACACTATCGACTCGCCAACGGTCAGGAAATACTGGCACCGACTCAGGGCCTGGCATTTCACCAAAACTTTCTGGCCATGTTTCACGGCGAGCAACCGACGGCTGAAGCCACCCGCATCCTGGACGCTGCGCAGATTCTACAAATGGAACACAGCTTCAATGCGGGAACTTTTGCCGGTCGCGTCTGCGCCAGCACACTTGCTCCCATCCAATCCGCAATCTCCGCTTCTATTGGCACCCTCTTTGGCAAACTTCACGGCGGCGCCGATCAGGCCGCTCTGGAGATGGCTATAGCGGTCGGGGACCCTGACAAGGCTGAGGCCTACGTCACTGAGAGCCTGGCCAAAAAAGTCAAAATTATGGGCATGGGACACCGTGAATATCGGACGGTCGATCCGCGCGCCAAGATCCTCAAGCCAATGGCTGAAGCGCTCTGCCAGAACGACGAAAGCAGAGTGTTGCTGGAAACCTTGATTGCGGTCGAGCAGGCCTGCCAAAAAGCGTTCGCCAAGCAAGACAAAGAGATCTGGGCGAACGTAGAATTTTACAAAGGCGCGGTATTTCACAGCCTGGGCATCCCCAGTCGCTACTTTACCGCGATGTTCGCGATGGCCCGCGTGTACGGCTACATCGCCCATTTTCTCGAGTTCAGCCAGGATAGTCGCTTGATCCGCCCGCGGGCTATTTATCGTGCCCCGTCACCATCGGCAGAACAGGCGGCCTGAAGAAAGCTTACTAACGGCGGCGCATGCCGCCACCACCTCGCGAAGACCGGTAATTACTGGTGCGCTGATTACCGCGCATACGGTTGTCACGGCTGCGATTCAAATCGCGATCGTAACTGTTGGTGCTGGGTCGCGAGGCCGGCCTTTGCTCGGGCATCTTGGCGGGCTTACTTTCGGGCAATTTGGCGGGCCTGCTCTCAGGCTTCTTTTCAGGCCTGCTGAAATCGTCTTTTTGCCAACCGTCTTTGGTGCGCTTGTCCCAGCCGTCTCCGCGGTCCCGGTAAACATTTCCTGACTTGTCAGCATAAACATTGTTCTTGCGCTGGTTCGCTACGCGATTCTGCGGCCGTTGGGCAATCGCCTGCCGGGTAGGCTGGGTACGCGCGAGGTTGCGGTTACTCTTGTACAGGTTGTCATTGCCATTGCGGTGACCCGCCCGGTAGCCCGCAGCATAGCCCCGATTAAATCCGTGCCGGTAGCCATGATTGTAGCCGTGACGATAGCCGCGATGGTAACCATAATACGGCCTTGGGCCCCACCAACCACCGCGATACCAACCGCCACCGCCATAATAGAAAGTGAACGGGCCACTACTGTAGCTGAATCCAAAGCCCCAACCCCCCCAGGGGGTATAGCGAACATGGAAACCCCAGGTAGAGTAACGGGGGTAATAATAATTGCCATACCAACCGGGATAGTAGTGTCCAGTGCCGTAAACCACCGTCGTGTTGTAGACATAAGTATTGGTGTAGCCGGGGGTATAACCTACATACACTACGTCCGGCTCGGATTTGTAGATGCGAACGAAAGTCACGTAGTAAAGGGATGACTCAGGAGGAATCGTGTAAATCTCATCAGGAACTTCTCTGGCGACCATCCACTTACCTTGCGCATCATCAGCAACAAACCAAATAGCCTCGTCTACTGCATAGAAGCGTCCCTGGGCCTTTATCACCGGGGTGGCGGTGTTGGCTGCATATGCCAGGTCGGTGCCATCAATACCCTCGAACTTGGGCGTGCCGTCGTACTCCACATCCAATGAGGCCTTATTCGGGTCCACGGCAGCGGTTTGTGGCATCTGCGCATCCAATACGGCTTCCTCAGCAGCCTTGGTCCCGGGAACTGCGTATAGCACAGTATTTATCTCGGAAGTCTCAGGAATGTCGCGAAAGTCAGTAGGCAGGTCGTCACCATTGGTATACGACCAGGGGCCTTCCAAATTGTCGCTGCGATACCAACGCCCGGCCAACAGTACATAGTACTGCTGCCCGTTTATGTCCATCAGCAGGTCGCTCTCGGAGTTGTTGACGTAGAGAAGCTCAGTGCCATCGACCGGCTTAAATTCCGGTTTGCCATCGATCACTATCAGTTCGGAGGGTTCTGTACTGACGATTATTTTCGGAGGAAGCCCCGATCCCGGTTCTTCAGCCTCCGCATCATCGGCGTTCTCTGAAGGCGGCTCTGGTGGCGGCGCCAGCTTGCTGATCTCAGACGGCACTGAGTTCGAAATAGTCCAGGAACCCTCTAATTCTGAAGCGGTGTACCAGGTGTTTTCATCGGCAAAGAGGTAAAAAATGTCGGCGTGCTGCAACAAGGTGAATGGCGTATTGATTATCCGTTTAACACTTGAGTTCTCAACATCCCTGAGTTGCGCCTTGCCATCGAGAGGCACCAAAATTGCCGGCTCAGTGCTAAAAATAATCGCCGGGGGTTTGGTATTAATTTGCTCGGCAGCTTCCGCCCGCGCGTCAACCTGCTCCAGTGTTGCTAACAGATTGTCCATGGAGATCTGAATTTCAAGTTTTGGCAGCTCACGTTCGAGTACGGCGATCAGCGCTTCCGATTTGTCTTCGTCAGCCTCGGGAATTCGCACGTTAGTGACATCGACACTTGCCACAAAGGCCATGCGCTCGGAGCGATCAATCTCCAGTTCGCCAGTGAACCAGAAAGCACCAAATACCGGCTGGTCGCGGCTGTCCAGCTCTATCGAAACCGCCGCCCGGCCGCTCAAGGAATTGCCCGTTAACTTCTCTGGTTGCGGCTGATAGAGCACAATCACACCGTCTTTTATGGTGATTTCACGGGGCCAGGTTGACACGGGTTCATCCTGAGAAAAGGCTGCTCCAACCCATAGAAATGAGGCCATAACGGCGGCATAAAAATACTTCATAGAGATACCCATATGCCTATTTCGCAGGCGATTAGAACCGATAGGAAAGCGACAGCGTCGGGCCATGGAAGCCCACATCAAACTCGGCCTCTCGGCCGCGGGATTCCTGCACCTTCAGATCAAAGTCGGTGAATTGGTAGCCCAAATTGAGGGCGATATGCTCTGTGAAACTATAGCCCACTCGGCCATAGACGTAAGAAAAGCCACCCTCGTAGTCATCAACATTTGCACTCAGCCAACCCAGGTTAATGCTCATACCCCACTTGTCGGTAAGCGCATAAAACCCCTGCGCCCGCACATTCGGCAACGGCGCCAAAATTTCGCTGGAACCTTTGGCACTCTCCCGCTCAATATTGCCTACGAATGCTCGGCCCTTGATAGAGGTATCCAGGTCGAGAACATGAAAGCCCCCGCCCAGCATGATTTCGGCACGCTCAGTTCGGTACACAGAATAAAGCACATCAACAATATAGGTATTTACTTGCAGTGAGGTCTTCAGTGAAGCACCCGCCTCATATTCGTTACCGTCAAAATTAAAATCTCGTTTAATTCGACGCGAGCCGTCCTGCTTAAAGGTATAAGCCGTTGCCGCTAGCAGCCACTTTTCAGCAAATCGCCAGCGGTACTCCAAAGACAAACTCACATCCTTGTCATCAAGCGCTAAATCATCGAGGTCAATCTCGATCTCAGGCAGTTCCGGTACACTGGCACGAAACGCGGCATCTGCTGTTTGGTAACTACCGCCCACCATTATCATGTGTGTGGCATTCATAGCAGGATTGATGCTCTCGACACGCTCTGCCAGAACCATGGGGCTCAGCATACACGCAGCGAGTATGAGTGTTGTGGAACAGACTTTCATAACCATAAACCTTATAATCAGTTATGCTATTTTGGCAGGCTGTATCCCACGGGTCGAGTGCGTATTGTGTTTAAATTGTGCAGCCTAGCGAAGAAGTAAAGCCACTGAAGGGCCCCGGACAGGCAGGTTTAGTTGATCGCCGCACTCGGATCGAGATGTATCTGTCGCACCAATTCATCGGCACTGTTGCTGCGAAAATACCCTTCAGCAACTCTGAATTTATTGTTGTGCAGCTTGATCACATCGCCGTGATGCAGCGGCTGCTTTCCTTCCAGTACCTCACCGTTGAGCAGGGTACCCGTGTCAGAGCCCATATCCTCTACGTAAAGCGTGTTTCGCTCCAAGGTGAATATAGTGTGGAACAGAGAGATTTGCGGCTGCACTAAGGTGAGATCGCATTTCTGGTCATTACCCACGACCACCGGTGCATTAACCCCGTAGCGCATGCCCTCCAGGGGGCCTGAATCTGCGGTTATAACCCATTCGTATTGCTCGGGAGCCGGGCGGCTTACGTACAGTTTGCTCTTGCGACGATCGTTGATTGGAGCGACATTAACTGCCAGCCGACGTTCATCGTAGGTACTTTTCAAGCGGAGGGTGCGCCGCTGCAACTCACGCACCATTTCAGCCATTTTATCCTGCCAATCTGACATAACATCCATCCATTGACGCGTCTGCCAAGTCTCAGAAGCGCAGACACATATAATAAGATAGTCACTAGTACCTTATTTGTCGACTGCAGCCAAACACCTCACTCCAGACCTGCGACAGAGGTCACAAAAACGGCAATTTTTCGTTCAAAAGCTTAAACCAGAGCTGGCCCACCGCTCGAGGCACAAGGTCAGCTTTGTACCAATTACCTGGAGTCAATAAGGTAGAATCAAGTCCCGACCCGCCACCGGCAAGCTACTATGCAAAAGTACACGAGCCGACTGAGCTATTCACTGCTGATATTAACCGCGAGCCTGATTCTGACGCCGTTGGGATTTGCGCAGGCCGAGCGGACCGTGCTGTTGCGCAACGTGACCCTGATCGATCGTGAAGGCGACGGACAAAAATCGGTGAATATCCTCATCAAAGATTCAATTCTGGATATCATTACCGAAGATTTGATCCCGCTCGAAGACGCGCAGGTCACCTACGATGCAGCAAACGGCGTTGTCCTGGGACACTTGAAGTTGGGCCAGCCCGCGGCCTTTCTTATTCTATCAGGCGACCCGCGCAATAACGTCGAAATTCTGCTGGACACAAAAACCTATGCCACTTTTGCAATCGCCAAAGGCAGGATACTCAAAAACACCTTTGAATCCGTCACCATAGAGTCACCTGAAGAAAAGAAACGGGTCGAAGAAGGTTGGCTGGCCTATGCGCCGCCACCGCTGGCAGTGCCCCTTGATTACCAGGACACCAGCAAATGGAACCGCTTTGACAGTAATATTATCTCCGGAATTGGTGTCGCCGCTTTGATGCTGGACCGACAAAGCTGGATTGATCAAGACAGTAAGGGCCGAGGCCAAGTCGGCAATCTGGACGAGTTCGAGGGCGGGGAAATACGCGGCCTACGGTTTGGTGGGGTTGGCGCCATCAACACCTTCGATACACCGGTCATCTGGACATTTTTTGCCGCGACCAGTGCTTTTGATAAAGGCTTCGACAGCCGCGAAGACGACGACCTCACCCTTTACGATCTGCGCCTGGATTTTCCTCTAGGTCGTAAGGCAAGTTTTTCCATTGGTAAGCAAAAAGAGCCTATTTCGATGGAGCGCATCATGTCCCTGGCGTATTTACCCCAACAAGAGCGTGCCGCCGTGTCGGATGCCCTATTACCGTCCCGCAATGTAGGAATGGTGTTGTCCGGCTCGATGCTAAAAGACCGTATTTCCTGGGCGGGCGGCGCATTCAATAATTGGCTGGACAGGGACCAACCCAATTCATTCAGTGGTAACACTACTCAATACGTAGTCCGCGCTACTGCCGTACCCTTCGTCTCCGACAACGAGAGTACGCTGCTGCATCTGGGCGGTAGTTACCGCTACGCCGATGCTGAGGAAGCGGTGAGGATAGCGATCGAGCCGGAGTTTAAACAGTCGCCAAAGTTTATCGATACCGGGCTATTTTTAGGCGAGGATTTCACCACTTACCAGGGCGAACTCTCGCTGCGATCAGGTCCCTTTTGGCTACACAGCGAGTACCTCAAAGCGGAGTCCGACGCGCCGTTACTGAGAGATCGAAGCTATGACGGGTATCACGTCACCGCCTCCTGGATAACGACAGGCGAGGTCCGCCCCTACAACAAAAGAGTCGGCGTCTTTGGACGTATCCCCATAGCCCGTACCGTCAATCAAAATGGTTGGGGGGGCTGGGAACTCAGTACCCGCTATTCGAACCTGGACCTATCTGACGGACCCACGGACGAAGGAAAAATGGATATCTGGTCAGCTGGCGTCAACTGGTGGTTGTCGCCTTACATGAACGTCAATCTCAATTACCGTTACATTACGCTCGACAAACTGGGAGTGGAAGGCACTAGCCAGGGCATGAATGCCCGGGTGACGCTCATCCTGGAATAGAGGCTCTATTTTCCACGTTGGCAGCCAGGAAAACTACACAGCATTTCAAAGATCAGATTTGCCGCCAGCAATGATGTATTGCCGGTGGTGTCGTAAGGTGGTGACACTTCCACCAGGTCCGCACCCACCAGGTTCAGCCCCCAGCAGCCACGAATTATTTCGATACCCTGAATTGAGGTTAATCCACCCGGCTCCGGGGTTCCCGTACCCGGCGCTACCGAGGGATCGAGTCCGTCGATATCAAAGCTGAGGTATGTCGGTGTATCCGGTCCAATCTGTTCACGCACCTGGTCCATTAACGGGGCCAGTGACTTATACCAGCACTCCTCGGCAGGCACTACGCGCACCCCGCGGTCGCTGGCCCAGTCGAAATCTTCCGCGGCATAGCCGGTGGTGCGCAAACCGATCTGCACCATCTTTTTCGGGTCCACCAGATTCTCTTCGATGGCGCGCCGGAAGATGGTGCCATGGGTAATTTTCTCGCCAAACATGGCGTCATTGGTATCCGAGTGTGCGTCTACGTGAACCAGCGCTACTGGGCCATGCTTTTTTGCGACCGCCCGCAATATCGGAAGAGCGACAGTGTGATCACCGCCCATGGATACAGTCTTTGCCCCATGAGCTAAAACCTCGTCAAAATAGTTCTCTATGATGTCTATGGATTGCAGCAGATTGAAAGCATTCACCGGCACGTCACCAATATCGCCCACCTGGAACGAGTCAAACGGCGCCGCCTTTGTGTACATCCCATAGGGACGTACCATCACTGATTCACAGCGAATCTCGCGGGGCCCAAAACGACTGCCGCCCCGGTTGCTGGTGCCGATATCCAGCGGCACGCCCACCAATGCAATATCCAGGCCCTCCGCCGTGGCTTGCGTAGGCAGTCTGAACATTGACGCTATACCCGCAAATCGAGGCATTTCGTTGCCACCCAGTGGCTGGTTATACGGTTTCTTGACCATGACAAATCTCGCGGTTGTTGAGTGACTAACAATTTGCACTGCAGCAATAATATTCAGACCAAGTCTAGCATTTAACAACCTATCGCACCGCCCCAATGGCCAGTCGAAAAAGATTCCGAGTACTATACAAACCATCGCAATAGCGTTCGCTTTCACCACTACCGTTCGGGGAATCCATGCATAACCACGCACTACACCACCCACCACTGATGCCTCATCTGCTGATAGACGGACTCAACCGGCTCGATGATGAGCCCTGCCTCTACCTGGGCGACACCGTTGCCAGTTATCGCCAGGTGCGAGAGGCCACCAGTTGTATGGTGCAGGCTTTGACCAGCTGTGGGCTGACTGTTGGCAGTCGGGTAGCCGTGCTTTCAGCCAACCGCCCGGAAGTGTTGTCCAATATCGCCGCCATGCAACTAACCGGCTGCGTTGGCACTCCACTTCACCCCATGGGCTCACTGGATGATCATTGCTATGTCCTGAAAGCCGCGGAAATTGAAGCGCTGGTGTTCGACCCAATGGTATTCGATACCCACGCAGCAGCGTTGGTAGAACGGCTACCCAAACTGAAGCTGCTGTCCCTTGGGGAATCCAGCATAGCTGAAGACTATCTTGCCCTGGCCGCAACTTTCGAACCGCAGGCGCTGGTCGCACCGGAGGTAAACCCGGACGACGTGTCCTCAGTCAGCTTCACCGGCGGCACCACAGGTAAACCCAAGGGCGTCATGAACACACATAGGGTCACTGCCTACATGACCCAAATCCAATTGACCGAGTGGGAGTTTCCCGCCGATTTGCGCATGCTAATGGCGACACCCTTATCGCACGCAGCAGCGGCATTTTTTATTCCGGTACTGCAAAAAGGCGGAGCCTTTTATGTGATGCAGGGCTTCAGCCCCGATGAGTTTTTTGACATGGTCGAGCAACACAAAATCACCGCCACCATGCTGGTACCGGTAATGCTCTACTTTCTGCTGGATTCTCCCAGAGCCGCCAGCGCAGACATGTCCAGTATGGAGACTATTTTCTACGGCGCCTCGCCCATCAATCCCGACCGTTTGCGCGAAGGTATCGAGAAATGGGGGCAGGTTTTCTATCAGTTTTTCGGCCAGTCCGAAGCGCCCATGGTGCTGGCAAATATGACCCGCGCACAGCACGACCTGAACAAACCGGAGCGCCTGGCGTCCTGCGGCAGACCCAGCCCTTGGATTCATATGGCACTGCTGGACGCAACCGGCGAACCTGTTGCCGCGGGTGAAGCTGGAGAAATCTGCGTGCGCGGACCTCTGGTGATGAAGGGCTACAAGGATATGCCAACGGAGACCGCGGAGGCATTTGCCGGTGGCTGGCTGCATACCGGCGATATCGGCCGTCTGGACGATGAAGGCTTTTTATACATTGTCGATCGCAGCAAAGACATGATCGTCAGCGGCGGCTTCAATGTGTTCCCACGGGAAGTTGAAGACGTACTTAGTGGCCACGATGCAGTGGCACAAGTTGCCGTCATCGGTGTACCTGACGAGCGCTGGGGTGAGGCGGTGAAAGCAGTCGTGGTGTTGAAGCCCGGATTCGATGCGGATGACGCGCTGGTGGCGTCGATGCAAGACCGGGTCACGGCAGCCAAGGGTTCAGTGCAATCTCCAAAAAGCATCGATTTTGTTGAAGGAATACCTCTCACGCCGGTAGGAAAACCCGACAAGAAATCTATTCGCGCAAGCTATTGGGAAAGCACCGACAGAGGTGTGGGCTAGGTGTAATTATCCCCACTCCATCTGGCATGCGGGGGCTGATCAGGCAGGGAGAAATGCGTCTCCGTTATTCTCCTTCTTATTGTGAGTCACCGGACAGGTCTTTTACGAAATCCGTTGAAAAAAGGTCGCTGTTTCTTTCCCACCAGGTCTGTACGCCTGGTTGCAGCAGGTATCTAGTCATGGAGAGCTTCCTAGACTCCCACATGCCAATGTCGAGTAAGCCCTCTCTCGCTTGGATATAGAAGTCTTCTGCACCCGAAAAATTTGCGCGCATTATCAGATGGAACATCAAACGCTGATGGGGTTCGAGTTCTTTGTAGTTCTCGGAGCCTAATTGAATTATACGACTAGCCTCGGGGTCTGTTCCCAGGGCCAGATTGATGTGTACTCCCAGTTCGTTAACAGAGTGGTGCGCGGCCGCCCTCATCATCTGGGTATTTTGTCGCATCTGGATAGCAAGGTAGATAAGAGTTACCAGGACCGCAACCCCGCCAATCACCTCGCCAATACTTCCCATTTGTTCAATCGTCATCGTCCTTCTCCTTGCCAGTAGACTTTCCCAAGGATAGACCGAAATCGAGAAATATGGGTAGGCGGTCTGTATCGCTTGCTAAAAAGCGGACCTGGATATCCGACACCTTCTAGCAGATCAAGTCTGGGTATTACAGCTATGGCCTAAAACCATTATCGCGAGCCAACACCATCGCCTGAGCGCGATTGCTGACGCCCAATTTGCCAAAGATATGGGTCACATGATTACGCACGGTTTTCTCGCTGATAAATAAAGACCGTCCTATTTCAGGATTGGTTTCACCTTCAATCATATGCGCCAGAATTTCCCGTTCACGGACTGACAGCTGTTCAAAAACGGCGTTCTCTTTTGCCACTTGTACGCCGGTAAAGTTGATAATTGCCTGCTGTAGTTCGCCCCACGCCGGCTCATCTTCAGTGAGGATGTGATTGTCAGATTCGAGTTGTACAAATTCCGCACCGGGAATGCCCGCGGCCAAATTCAAACCCGCCTTAAATGGAATGCACTGATCTTCCCGGCCATGCAGGATCAACGTGGGCACGGTGATCTTGCCCAGAAGGTCCTCAACATCTGCCTGACCCCGATTTTCAACCTGCCGCGCTGCCATTTTGGGGGTGGTAGTTTTACGCAGCAATTCGTCAAACCAGTGCAATTGCTCCTCCGTGCCCCGGGGTAGAAAACGGCTGGTGTACATACGACGGTAGGTGGGTTCAGATTTACCCCAGCCCAGTTCTGTCAAATCTATAATTGCCCGCATTTGTCTTTGCACATCATCGGTGGTGCGCACGTTCCAGCCAGTGGCATAACCGCCGTAGAGAACGAGGTGGGAGACATCTTCAGGATGGGCAACGGCGTATTGAATGGCGGCGATGGAGCCCTGGGAAATACCCAGAAGGACAAAGGGTTTATCCGGTTTAGCGGCCTGTACAACATCCTCCAGATCGGCAAGCCAATGGTCCGCTGTAAGCTCGTCCAGAGTTTGCTGCGACAAGCCGTTGCCGCGCTCATCAAAACGAAGATAGCGAAAGTGTTCGCTGAAGAATTGGGTCCAGTGGCGCCACATTGGGCTTTCCCAATCGTACTCCAGGTGGCTGATCCAGTTGGACGCCTTAACCAGGGTCGGTCCGGCACCCGAGGTTGCCCAGGCCAGCCGGACCCCGTCGCGGGTATTCACAAATCTAATGGTCTGCTGCCGGTCGGCCACGGACTACTCCTCAGCTTTGCTCACCAAAAACCGTATTTGGGACATTTCCCGAACAATCGGGACACAGTCTATAGCACAACGGGACATTTCTCCCATATTCGAACGCATCCCGCATCGGCAAACTTTGGGGCAAGGATTCGGGACAGGCCCGGTCGTTAAATTCAATCGAGGGAAACATTATGCAAACCGCACACGCTATTGCTCAAGACCGCGACATCGCCGCAAACGAAGACCGTTACGCGCGTTGTATCGCGGCTTCCAAACGCATCCGTTGGGACATCGACCAGGACGTCATTCGCGGCCGCAGCTTCGACTATAGTCAGAAGTTTCTGCCCGACCGCCTCTCACTGGTTGACGCCCTGGAATTCCTCACATCTGCTGAGCAGCGTTTCCTCAGCCAGATTCAGGGCCGAACCTATGCCAATATCTTCGGCCTGGTGGAGCGCTTTATCAATGCCAAAGTTATGGAAGTAGGCCAGCAGCATGCTCTCGGCAATCAGCAGGCCCTGGAAGCCCTCATTCGATTCAGCGACGAGGAACTCAAGCACCAGGAGTTGTTCCGGCGTCTGGAACGAATGACCGCCCAGGAAATGCCAGATGGGTACAGGGTAACCGCAGACCCCAATGAAGTTGCTTCCCTAGTGCTGGGTAAATCAACCTGGGCGGTACTGGGTCTCACCTGCCATATCGAGCTGTTCACCCAGCAGCACTATAAGGAGAGTATCGAGCCATGCGAGGGAAGTTCTGAACTGTTCAGAGATGTGTTCTTCTACCACTGGAAAGAAGAGTCCCAGCACGCCATTCTCGGAGAGATCGAGTGGCGCGAGGAAGGTGCCCGCATCAGTGACGCGGAGCGGGACCAGGCGGTAGACGACCTGATTGCGTTGGTTGGCGCAGTGGATGGAATACTGCAAGCCCAGGCTTCAGCCGACGCAGAATTCTTTATCGAACAGGCCAACCGCCAGTTTAACCTCGAGGAAGCCGGCGCCATCAAAGATCAGATATTGAAGGCCTACCGCTGGCAATACATTGTCTCCGGAGTACAGCACGGCAACTTCACCAGTATTCTGGCAGAGCTGGTAACGCCGACTCAAATGGACCGCGTGGCAACCGCCCTTGGGCCGTTAATGTCCTAAAGCGGATACCAATGTACTCAGAGCGTCGCAGTTTTGACAGCCGCGCCGCTCTGGACATCCTCTGCCCCAAACTCCAAACTGGGTGCCCCAAATCAAGCGGTACCTTTCCCATGCTCCCCGACAGCCCCGAAGTCTATCGCGACCTCAGCTACCCGTATGGCCGAAAAATAAACCCCGAACCGGGTGTCCCCGAGAAAATCGCTGAGGGTGTCTACTGGGTGCGCTTCTCCATGCCCATGTCGCTAGATCATATCAATCTCTGGCTGCTGGAAGACGATGACGGCTGGACCGTCGTCGACACCTGTCTCAATATCCGCAGCGCACGTGAAACCTGGGAGCAACTGTTCACTGGATTTATGGCCAACAAACCGGTTAAACGGGTCATATGTACTCACCTGCATCCAGACCATGTGGGCCTCGCCGGTTGGCTCACCGAACGCTTCGACTGCGAGCTTTGGATGTCCCGCGAAGAATTCCTTATGTGTCGCGCCATGGCTGCCGACACCGGCAGAGAAGCGCCTGAAGTCGCCATCAACTTCTATCGTGCCGCTGGCTACAATGAAGAACAGCTGGAACGCTACCGCAAAAGGTTTGGCGGCTTTGGTAAAGCTATCGCACAACTACCGGATAGTTTTCGACGCCTGGTCGATCGAGAAACCATTACTGTCGGTGGCCGTTATTGGCAGGTAATAATCGGCAGCGGACACTCGCCTGAGCACGTTGCGCTATATTGTCCCGCATTGAAGCTATTTATTTCGGGTGATCAGGTACTACCCAGAATCACCTCTAATGTCAGCGTTTTCCCGACCGAACCCCATGGCGACCCACTGAAAGAGTGGCTCAGCTCCACCGCCAGGATACGCGATGTTTTGCCGGAGAACCTACTGGTGCTCCCCTCCCACGAGGCACCCTTCCGCGGCCTGCATACACGCCTGAGCCAACTCATTGAGACACACGAGGGTGACCTGGACAGCTTGTGTGACTACCTCGAGGAGCCACGTCGCGCGGTGGAGTGCTTTTCGGCGCTATTTAGCAGAAACATCGAGCAGGACAGCTTGGGCCTCGCTACTGGAGAAACCCTGGCGCACTTGAGCTGCCTGCTTGGGCGCCGGAGAATATCTCGAACGCGGGATGAGCATGGCGTTGATTGGTATAAGAAAATCCCCCTGGCTGAGACTGTTTAATCGCTCCTGCCGGGGCAGGCGAAAGTATGGTGATATTGCGCAAAGCGAAGAAGATTATTCTTTGCTATCATTGCGATCCAGCCAGCGGCACAACATAAGTACCGCGGCCAGGAACCACCGCCAGAATGACAATCGCCGCACTTGGCGGTCGCTTGCAATACATACAATACAACAGGGCAATACCCACTCGAACCGCTACACTCAGGTGTGCGATAAGTAGGTTTTGGTACTGGACCAATTCTTTTAGGGAATGACGTGTATGAGTCAACTGGTTGATTTAATTATATTCGGTGGAACTGGAGATCTCTCTACCCGCAAACTACTGCCAGCGCTTTTTCAGTTACACCGCCACGGCCTGGCGGATGGCCTGCAGCGCATAATCGCCACTGGGCGCGGCACTATGGATACCGAAACTTTTCGCGCGGAGGCACACGCCAATCTGCAGAAGTTTCTGCCTGCCAAGGACTGGGACGAGGCGATCTGGGCTCGATTTTGCGGCAGCCTTTACTATGTAAAACTCGATGCTGATGACAGCGGCGACTATCAGCAGTTGACGGAACTCCTGTCTGAAAAGGACAGCGTAAAGCTTTACTACCTGGCTACCCTGCCCTCCCTTTATGGCACCATCTGTCACCACTTGAAATCTGCTGGTGCCACCAATTCGGATAGTCGAGTAGTACTGGAAAAACCATTGGGTCACGACCTGGAGTCCTGCCAGAAGATCAACGAACAGGTAGCTGAAGTTTTCAGTGAAGAATCCACTTTCCGCATCGATCATTACCTCGGTAAAGAGACGGTACAAAATCTGCTTGCTGTCAGGTTCGGCAATCCCCTGCTGCACCCGGTATGGAATAACAGCTTTGTAGATAACGTTCAGATCACCGTGGCAGAGGAGATAGGGGTAGAAGGTCGGGGCAGCTACTACGCACAGATCGGCGCCCTTCGTGACATGGTTCAGAACCACCTGTTGCAGGTGTTATCTATTGTCGCTATGGAACCGCCTGCAAGCCTTAGGCCACAAGATGTGCGCGATGAGAAGATGAAGGTTTTACGCTGCCTGCAACCGATAACCAAAGACTCGGTCAAAGATACCACTGTGCGAGGGCGCTATGATGCGGGAGCTGTGGCGGGAAAGGCAGTGTCAGGATTTTTGGAGGAGGCTGAGTACCAGGATGCTGATTCCACCGAGACCTATGTTGCCGTTAAAGCAACTATTAATAACTGGCGCTGGGCTGGTGTACCTTTTTACCTACGCACCGGCAAACGCCTGACCCGACGCTATTCCGAAATCGTTATCGAGTTCAAACGGCAGCCCTTTTCGCTGTTTTCCAACGATCCCAATGAGTTGACCAACAAGCTGGTAATAAGATTACAGCCCGAGGAAACCATCAGCCTTCATACCCTGAACAAAAAACCCGGGCTCACCAAGGGACTGAGATTACAACCCGTTGAATTGCAACTTACCGATGATGTCGATGATGTCACTCACAGTTACGACGCCTACGAGCGCCTGTTACTGGACGCAATCAACGGCGATCAAACATTGTTCATGCGCCGCGACGAGGTGGAAACAGCCTGGCGCTGGATAGATTCAATTATTGAGGCCTGGGACGAAGCGGGTACACCCATTAAAGCCTACAACTCAGGCACTATGGGGCCCAACTCTGCAACAGCCCTGATAGCGGTAGACGGACGCAGCTGGTATGAATAAATGGCATATTTTCGATAGCGCCACTGCGCTAGATGCCGCTCTGCAAGCGAATCTCAGCGCAGCGCTAGAGCGAGATATCAGCGACCGCGGAAGAGCAAGCCTGGCTGTCTCTGGCGGCAGTACACCGCGCGGCATGTTTCAACAATTATCCCAGGCACCGCTGGCCTGGGCGAAGGTCGATGTCACCCTGGTTGATGAGCGCTGGGTAGATGCTGACAGTTCAGACTCCAACGAGCGCCTGGTTAGAGAAACGCTGCTGTGCAATGAAGCCAAAGTTGCCAACTTTATCGGACTCAAGTCTGCCCCAGAAAATGCCGGCGATGGCGTCGCCGAGGCCATTGGTCGAGTGGCGGGGATGAGCCAACCATTTTCCGCGGTGGTGTTGGGCATGGGTGGCGACGGTCACACAGCGTCCTGGTTTCCCCTGGCTGCTAATCTCCAGCAGTTACTAGACCCTGAGGCGAGCAGTTCAGTGGCGGCCACCGAACCGGTAACCGCACCACACCAGCGTATTACACTGACCATGCCCGCAGTACTAAACACCCGCAATATCATTATTCATATTACCGGCAACGAGAAGCGTGAGGTTCTTGAATCCGCGGTAGAGCGGGGCTACCCCATCGCTGCAGTACTGACGCAAAAAACTACCCCTGTAAGTATCTGGTGGACCCCCTGATGAGCAAACCTACGCTGAATGAAATCACCGACCGCATTATCGAACGCAGTCAAGATTCACGCCGCATTTACCTGGAACGCATTAACGAGATGCGCAGGCAGGGACCACTGCGGGGCAGCCTGAGCTGCAGCAATCTGGCGCACGGCTTTGCCGCTTCTAACGACGATGACAAGCAGATGCTAAAGCTCACCGAATCTGCAAATATCGGCATCATCAACGCCTACAACGACATGTTGTCCGCACACAAACCGCTGGAGGAATATCCGCGGTTGATCAAACAGGCCGCCCATGCGGTCGGCAGCACAGCCCAGGTAGCCGGCGGCGTACCGGCAATGTGCGACGGCGTCACACAGGGCACCGCGGGGATGGAGCTAAGCCTGTTCAGCCGGGACATCATTGCCGGAGCCACTGCCATCTCCCTGTCTCACAATATGTTTGACGGGGCGCTGTGCCTGGGCGTTTGCGACAAGATCGTGCCCGGTCTAATGATAGGCGCACTCAGCTTTGGTCACCTGCCGGTAATTTTTGCTCCGGCGGGACCCATGACGTCGGGACTAGGCAACAAAGAAAAAGCCGCCATACGGCAACAATTTGCCGAGGGTAAAATAGGCCGCGAGGAATTACTGGACGCAGAATCTGCTGCCTATCACGGCGAGGGTACCTGCACATTTTACGGCACTGCCAACAGCAACCAGATGTTGATGGAAGTGATGGGCTTGCACGTTCCCGGTGCGGCGTTTGAAAATCCGGGCACGCCCCTGCGTGATCAACTGACAATTGCGGCGGCCCAGCGACTCTGTCAGATCACCGCGCTCGGCAAAGAATACACTCCTATGGCTGAGGTGGTGGATGAGAAGTGCATCGTCAACGCCGTGGTCGCGTTGCTGGCAACCGGAGGCTCTACCAATCACAGCATTCACTGGATTGCGATAGCCCGCGCTGCCGGTATCCTGCTCGACTGGCAAGATTTCAGCGATCTGTCGGCGATTACCCCACTGGTATCGAGGGTATACCCAAATGGCAGCGCAGATGTAAACCACTTCCACGCTGCCGGCGGCACCGCGTTTGTTATCCGCACCTTGCTGGACCACGGCATGCTGCACGAGGATGTCAGTACTGTCTGGGGTAAAGGACTTCGCCACTACACCCTGGAGCCACGACTCAGCGAAGGAAGACTAAGCCACGTTCAGGGGCTGAATATTAGCGGCGACACCGACGTAGTGCGACCGGCAGATAATCCGTTTGACCCGGAAGGCGGTCTGCGACTATTGGAGGGTAATCTCGGGCGCAGCGTAATAAAAATTTCGGCGGTGGCTACTGAGCACCATCTCATAGAGGCTCCGGCACGAGTTTTTGAAGATCAAAGCAGCCTCAAAGAGGCATTTGAAAACGGTGAACTGGACAGCGATATGATTGCCGTAGTTCGCTTTCAGGGGCCCAAGGCAAACGGTATGCCGGAACTACACAAGCTGACACCGTATCTGGGTATTTTACAGGACCGTGGGTTTCAAGTGGCTCTGGTCACGGATGGCCGCATGTCGGGCGCTTCGGGCAAGGTACCCGCCGCTATTCACCTGAGTCCCGAGGCACTCTCGGGGGGCCCCATTTCGAAAGTCAGGGACGGTGATTTATTACGCTTGAATGCCAGCACCGGTGAACTCACTGCCCTGGTACCCGTTGAAGAGTGGAGTCAGCGCGAGAGTGCCATCCGCGACAACCACGATAGTGAATACGGTACAGGACGGGAGTTGTTTGCCCATATGCGTAACGCGGTCAATGAAGCGGAGTTGGGTGCCACAATTTTTCAACCGTAGCCGCCAACTTACGGTCAGGCAGTAATCTGACTTAGAATCGCAACCGTGCTGCCATAATCCAGCAGCCGTGGCACCGCATAACCATCGCCCTCAGCCATAGCAAGACCGGCCAGGTAGGGATAATCTTCCGCTTTTATTTTTTCTGAGTGATCTTGAATATGCACTGCGGTTCGCAAGTCACGCACAGCGGTGATGAAGGCGTGCGCAAGCTGCTCCTGACTGTCTCCGGGATTTCCCGAACCAATCAATACGGCGAGCTCCGCCAATTCGGTTTGTGATTCCTCGCGACAAAATTCCAGCACTGAAGGTAAAACCAGTGCATTGGCCAAGCCATGTGGGATACCGTATTTAGCACCTAGCTGATGTGCGATGGCATGAACATTGCCAACGTTGACCTGGTTGATAGCAATACCTGCGTAATACGCTGCCATCGACATCGCGTCACGGGCAGCGAGGTTACTGCCGTCATTGCAAGCATCCACCAAATTCTCGAAGACCAGTTTAATGGCAGCCCGTGAATGTTCTTTCCTGGTCCCTCTTTCCCATACGCCAATATAGGCTTCGATTCCATGAGTCAGTGCGTCCATACCTGTCGCCGCAGTAATAGCAGTTGGCAGTCCCAGAATCAGCGAAGGGTCCAACGCCGCAGCGGAAGGCAGTAGGGTACCACCTGAAATAACGCCCTTCTCATGGGTTTCCGGATCTGAGATCACCGCACCCATCGTCGCCTCTGAACCGGTGCCCGACGTAGTCGGAATAGCGTAAATTTTAGGTATCTCATGTTTTACTTTGCCAAAGCCTACCCAGTCCCGGGGATTGGTATCACTGCTGTAAGACGCGGCTATAATTTTCGCTGCATCAATCGCAGAGCCGCCGCCCACCGCCAGGACAATTTCACTTTTGTGCTCACGCATTACCACAACGCCCGCCTCGACCTGGGCATAGGTAGGATCTGGCAGCACACCGTCAAAATAAGCGAGGTCAACATCCGCTTCCAGTAACCCGGAGATGGCCTGATCAACTACACCCAACTCCCGCAGCGCTTTATCGGTAACAATCAAAACTTTGGACACACCCATTCGCGCAATAAAGTCGCAAAGCTGGCGAGAGCTGCCGGCACCGGCAAATACCGTATAACTGGCGCCTGGTGTCAGTTTCACTAAGAGCATCATCAAATTTAGGTACAAGACGTGTTTAATCTTCCTGATGAACATCGGCATGATTTACTCCAAATTCTTTTAACAACGAAGTCTATTTTTAAATTACAGACGCTGTTTTAGCAGGTTTTTCCAAATTCCGCCACGTCATTTACTGGCGAGCATCAGGCAAGAGTGCATGCGAGTCCTGTGGCAGAATAAACCAGCGCAGAGCTTCAGTACTGTCAGTCAGCAACAAGTCATAGCTTTGCTGATCACTGCGGTCAGCCAACAACTCAACTTTCCCGCGTTCAAGCAGATCGGCCGGTGAAAACACCTTGGCGTCTTCCTGCCCGGCCTGATTTTCAGCAGCATTGAAATCCAGCGCAGGGAGTGACACTGGCAACGCCATCTCATGATCCTGGTAGCGCCAAACCCCGCTACCCGTGTCAAAATGATAATAAGGCAGCAGGCGCCAGCCATGTTCAGCGACCAGTTCTATCGCGCCCAGTAGATAGTCAAATTCCTGTTCACTGATGAAGTAATTAAAATTCAACCGCACCCAGCCCGGCCGTAAGATCATTGCACCGTGCTGAATTTCCTTCTCGATAGCACGACTTACCGCCATCGACATGCCCAGCAAGCTGTGACCATAGGGCCCGGCGCAAGAGCAGCCACCACGCACTTGAATACCAAACAAGTCATTGAGTAGCGACACTACAAAACCATAATGCAGGTCCAGATCTCCGCGCTTGATTCGCAGGGAGAGTATCGACAGACGCGGCGCTTCCAGGTCCCCTAGAATTTCGACTCCCGGGCATGCGTGTAAGCGGGACATCGCGCGAGTGATAAAACTGTGCTCGCGACGCTCAATCTCGTCTGTGCCGACATCCTGCTGCAACTTAAACACCAGGCCCGCGCGAATCGATTCCACAATAGCGGGGGTTCCACCTTCCTCACGCCGCTCATGGTCGTCAATGAACAGATGATCTTCAGGCGTGACATAAACGACCGTGCCACCGCCAACGACCGCCGGTACCGAGTTTTTCAGAATCGAGCGCTTGGCCACCAACACTCCCGGCGTTCCGGGCCCGCCGACAAACTTGTGGGGAGAGAGAAAAATCGCGTCCAGCGGAACTGAGCTATTCATATCAATGCTGACATAAGGCCCCGCCGCAGCATAGTCCCAAAATGCCAGGGCACCGTATTGCTTGAGCAACCCGGTGACGGCCTCCACATCACTTTTGATACCGGTAACATTCGAAGCCGCAGAAAAGCTGCCTATAATCAAAGGCCGGTCGGAGTGCGCCTTCAGTTGCTGGTCCAGTACGGCCAGATCTATCTGACCAGCTGCGGTAAGCGGTATTGCGACAACGTCAGCAATGCTCTCCCGCCAGGGTATCTCGTTGGAGTGATGCTCATAGGGGCCGATCAACACCACCGGGCGCTGCTGAGCTGGAATCTGTGCCTCCAATTCGTATTGCTGCGCAAGATCTCTTGGCAACCTCAGGTTAAGAATATCAATCAGTTTGTTAATCGCCGCCGTTGCACCTGGGCCGCAAAAGATAATCTGATCATCCTGGCCGCCATTAACAGCTTCTCTTATTATCTGGCGAGCCTGCTCCCGCAGCGCCGTTGTTTGGGCTCCGGTGAATGAGGTTTCAGTGTGGGTGTTGGCATAGAAAGGCAAAACCTGATCACGGATCCAGGTCTCAATAAAAGAGAGGCTGCGCCCCGATGCGGTGTAATCCGCATAGACCAAAGGCCTGCTCCCAAAGGGGGTGTTAATGGCGATTTTGTCGCCGACAACGCTGCGACGAACTTTTTCAATGAGATCAGACACTACAAGCTTCCACTTAAGATAAACAATGGGCGTGATTGTAGTGACAAAACCCAGAGACATTGTGCCTCTTTGTTATGAAAAATCGATCAAAATCGAATTTCTTTCCCATTATTAGTTATTTTAAAGGTTTTATTTCCCGTTTATACTCAATTTGGCGCAACGAAAGGTGTAATACAGATGGATAAATTCGATTTGAGCATCCTCGAAAAGGTTCAGCGGGATGCCTCGTTATCTGTGGGGGAGCTCGCTGATCAGGTGGGAATATCCAAGTCCGCCTGCTGGCGCAGACTGCAAAAGCTAGAAGAGAGTGGCGTAATTCGTCAGCGGGTCACGCTGTTAAACCCGGAGAAAGTTGGCCTGACTCTCACCGTATACATTTCAGTGCGCACCAATCAACACAATAAACAATGGGCGAAGAAATTCCGCAGCGTGGTCGAGTCTATTCCCGGCATCCTCGAGGTCTATCGAATGGGTGGCGAGCTGGACTACCTACTCAAGGCGGTTGTGATCGATATGCCAGACTATGATCGTCTGTATCAGGACCTGATCCGCGCCGACCTTTTTGATGTCAGCGCGGGCTTCGTAATGGAAGAGATTAAGTACACCACCGCTTTGCCGCTGCCCTCCCAAGATACTATGGCAAGCAACTAACCCAGCTACCTTATGGCAACGACCTCAGGGGGCGCCCACAGAGACTAAATGCGGCCGTGCTCGCCTAAAATTATCACCTTGGCGCGCTGTCTAGCCGCTTTTTGGCCCGCCGTTCTGACCGGGCCAGCGAGAACCGGAGATAGTGTCAGCAAAGGGTAGGAACCCCTCTGGATCAAGTGCGCCAGCCAGTTTGACCTCGCGATCGAGAAAGATCGGCCACCATAGGTGTGCCGATAACTGTTCTAACATGGGCAACTCGGTTGTCAGTGGGTCCCAGGGGCTGTCGCGCAAGACCAGTTGTCCCTGCACTTCTTCGCGCCAGGCAGTGCCGTAGCGGCTGCGCACATGAACAACATGCGGCGGAAAATCAAAGCCAGTAGCAGGGCCACCGACGCTGACTGCTCGTGAAGATTTGATCCACCACTCATGCATGTCAAAATCTTCGAGAATTTCGGCAGGCCCGGTAGACACACCTTTAAACTCAGCAAAGGTGTAACCCTGATGGGTACACTTGGCCGAAACCTGTGGCCCCAGACGCCAATACTCTATGTCACATGGATATTTGGGCTGGCCGTTGGTCTCCTGGCTAATGAAAATCGCCGACTCCTGATCGATACCGTAGCCAATTGTATATTCTCCCTCGATACCGTTGTAGTTTGCATCCACTGAGGTTACGACACCGAACTCCGGTTCAGCGGGTACAGGAAAATTGTAAATCGTCAGCGTGACGCGAGGATTTGCACCTGCATCAATACCGGGCGGTAGCAGAGCTGCTATCTTTTCAGGATCAGTGCGATAGACAATCTTCAGCATGGGCCAATTAACAATATCTCCCGGGTTGCCCTGAGGCGCGTTAGTTTGATCTGACATTTTTTATTCCTATTTTAACGGTTTCAATCTGGTTTATTTATGGTCGGCCTGGATTTTTCACTCGGCTAGACTGTCGGCTACGCGCCTACGGATTCAGGCGCGGGTGTACTGCGATTCAGTATCATTTCGGCACGACGGCGGATCATGTCATCGGTGTCCGGCGTGGTAGCGAGCAGCCAAAAAGCATCCTGCTCCAGACCTGCTACCGCCATGGCGGCAACTTCATCGGGATGGGTGCTCTGCAACTCGATGCCATATTCGGCTGCCATGCGCTTCATGTCCTCGACCGAGTTAATGCCCGACTCATTGCCTTCGGAATCCTTTTTGAGCGCTTCGGGACGTACCCGGCCAGAGTTAAACAAACCCGTTTCGACCACATGCGGCCCAGGGAACAGCGCACTGACTTTCACCGGGCTGCCAGCCGCCTGCACCTGATAATGTAGATTCTCGGTAATAGCATGCACCGCAGCCTTGCTGGCGGTGTAAATAGGCGCATCGGGGAAGACCATAAACGCGCCATTACCGGAGCCAGTGACCACGAAATGTGCTTCTTCGCCAGCAGCAATCAAGCGCGGCATCAAAGCCCGTATCGAATTAATCACACCCCATACGTTCACGTTCAGACACCACTGCCAGTCCTTTTCGGAGTAGTCCCACATGGCACCAGACTCACCAGCTCCTATCCCCGCGTTGGCGAACACCAGATGCAGGCCACCAAATTCCTGCTGGGCTTTGTCACCTAGCGCACCCAGACTATCCGTAGACGTAACGTCACAGTGCTCTACCACAGCATCAATGCCATCGGCTGCCAGGTCTTCAGCGATCTGAGCCATCGCGGTCTGGTCTACATCACCAATAACGATTTTGGCGCCGCGTGAACCCAGAGCAAAAGCCAGAGACCGCCCCACTCCGCTTGCTCCACCGGTGATCAATGCAACTTTGTTGTTGAAGTCTTTCATACCTACACACTCTCCTGTGGTGCTTGATCAGTGATGTAGAACTGTCGCACCCATTTACGGAAGGTGACCAGGGTCTCGTCACCCTTGCAAAACAGCGGTCTGCGCCTATGCACCTTATTGGCCCAAATTGGATAGTCGTCACTAAGGCCATCGATAATGCCCTGCATCACCGCATCCCCGGCCAACTCCTCTATCTCCTTGCGTACCGTCAGCGTCCAACGCATTTTTGTTTCCGTTTTGCTCACCGGCTGCACACTGTTGTACACCACCATCTCTGCATTGGGGCCGTAGGTATTGCGCACCATGGCAAAACCCGGCTGGTAGACAATGGCGTGTAGTTGATTCGGTATTTCCGCGTTACTGGCGTCGGAATGCAGGTGAAGGTGACGGCCGTCATCGTCAATAGTTACCGTTGACGGCGGCACATCAGGCTGCCTATGCACGTATTGAAAGTGCACCGGGTCACAAGAATTCTCGGCTATATCCTGAACATGTGCGGGCACATCAAACTCCGCATAGCGCGGCTCACTCCAGTTTGGGTCGCCCAGCTCAACAAGGTCGGGAATCTCCCACTGGGGTTCCGTGTTTTCCGGATGAAACCACATATAGATCTCATCGTTCTTTTCAGCCGTCGGCCACACCCTGACCCGTGCCCGAGGTGGGATTTCGTCGCAGTAGGGAATTTCGTTACAGGCGCCATCGGTCCCAAATCGCCAACCGTGAAATGGGCACTGCAAGGATTCGCCCTTCACTTTGCCATTGACCCCCATGTGCGCACCCAGGTGGGGGCAAAAAGCATCCTGTACCTGCGCTACCCCTGCGTCGGTCCGGTAAACTGCCAGTTCACGATCAAAGGCTTTTACTGCCATGACCTCGCCCACTGCCAATTCAGGACTACGCGCTACTGAGAACCAGCCCATCGGGTATTCGGGTGTGGTATTGGTGAGCGATTCACAGGCTTCAACTAGTGCCATTTCATTTCTCCGTTGTGCTCGAACAGGGCCGAGCTTTTTTTAACATTCGTGACTACTGTGCCAGCCAGCCCGGTACGACAGGGGGTATTCACAGACAGAAAGCGCGGCATTCAGAGTCCCGTCAGTTGCCAGATCTCCCAGCAGAAAAGGTTCTCAACTGCGCAAACTTGCACATTTGTATACAAAATAGTTTAATGACCTCTCAAATGCAACCCGGATAACAAAGTTTTCATGGACGTGATCGATGCTCCCGTAGGGCGCCGCGAAAAGCGCAAAATCGAGATTCGGGGTAGGATCGAAGACGCCGCCTATCGCCTGTTTAAAGAGCAGGGCATCGAGGACACGTCGATTGAACAAATCTGCGAGCAGGCGGATGTGGCCAGGCGCACCTTTTATGGCTACTTCCCCAACAAGCACGCGCTATTGGGGGGCCTGGGCGTATCCCGGTTGTATCGACAATCAGAGCCCATGCTGCGGCAGTTAATGGACAACTTCGATACTACCCGCAGTCGACTCAAAGCGATGGTTGACTATATAGAGTCCAATTACGCCGGCTATGAAGACATAGACCGGAAGCTGATTTTGCTGGCACCCTCCTCATTTGCTAACGACACAGAGCAACAGCGGGAGATTGGCAACACGGCAATAGCGAGCTTTAGCCGGTTGATCGAAGCGGGCCAGGCAATGGGAGATACAAAAACGGACTTCTCCTCCGAAATACTGGCCTCGATGATCGTGGGCACGCTCAACACCCTGACTACCAGCTGGGCAATAGACAGTGAATACCCAATTTTTGCCAAGCTTGAAGAGGCCCGGGCGATGTTTGAGCATCTGATCTGTAAACCGCTCGCGTAAAAGGTCTGCCCCGCCCTGCCCGGGGGTGAAGCACAGCAGGACTATCATCTATACTGTGCGCTTCTCAACGCCGGAACTCCCCCAAGACTATGAGTAATGTTGCAACCAACTCTGGAACGCGTCGCATTGTCGCTATCAATAGCGATGACCATGCCCTTTCCATTGAGCACGAGCCCATCCCCGAACCAGGGCCCGGGGAAATTCTTATCAAAGTCCACAGCGCAGGTCTCAATAGAGCCGACCTGATGCAACGTGCAGGCATGTATCCACCCCCGGCCGACGCTTCGCCCATAATGGGCCTTGAAGTCTCCGGAGAAGTCTATGGCTTGGGTGAGGGCGTGTCAGCGTGGCAGAACGGTGACAAGCTATGCGCCTTAACGCACGGCGGAGGCTACGCAGACTACACCGTGGCACCGGCAAGCCAATGCCTGCCGGTTCCTGCTGGCTACTCCATGGAAGAAGCTGCAGCACTCCCGGAAGCTCTCCTTACTGTGTGGCATAACCTTTTTCAGCGTTGTCAGCTGCGTGCCGGCGAAAAGGTCCTCATTCACGGCGGAGCCAGCGGCATCGGTACGCTTGGCATTGCCATCGCCAAAGCACTGGGAGCCGAGGTGTACACCACCGCTGGCAGCGCTGCCAAGTGTCAGGCGCTACAGGACCTCGGGGCAACTCGCGCAATAAATTATCGGGAGGAGGACTTTGAGGCCGTCCTCACAGAACTGGGCCTACGGGACAAGATCAATGTCATTCTCGACATGGCGGGCGGCGATTTTGTGCAAAAAAATCTCAATGTTGCGGCACCGGAAGGTCGCATTGTTTACATTGCGTTTATCCGGGGGTTTAAGGCCGAACTTAATTTGGTGCCGCTACTAATGAAGCGACTTACCGTTACTGGCTCTACCCTACGCGCCCAAAGTTTTGCCCAGAAGGCGGTTATGGTCGAAGAAATACTGGAACAGGTATACCCGCATCTTGAAAGCGGTGCGGTCAAGCCAGTAATCGACAGCTCTTACGCCTTAGAAAAGGTAGCCGACGCGCAGCAAAAAATGCAGGACGGCGTGCATATGGGGAAAATTCTGCTAACGATGTAAAAAGACCGCCTATGGTCCGCCAACTTATCTTGTAGCCCAATCCACTTACCCTAATAATGACGGCATTAATGCGGCTCACCTTAGCCCCACACCACCCCACCAGAATGACAAGGAACTGAAAACACATGCCTGGCTTACGACGTTTTACTCTTTTTTTACTGCTTAGCACGGCACTGATAGCCTGTGGCGATTCAGAAGCACCGACCGACCAGACAATCGCTGGCTCGTCGGACGTCGCTGTCGCCGGGGAATCTCCAGCAGGAGTAGCGGAAGAGCCGCAATCGGAAGCCCAGGAGCCACGCCCCCCCCGCGATGACCTGAAATTTGTCACTGCCTGGACAGGCGATCTCGACGGCATGGAGGAACGCCGGGTCGTACGCATATTAACGGTGTACAGTCCGGGACGATATTTTATCGACGGGGCAGATGAAAAAGGTATTGTCGCAGAACTGGCAGGGCGGTTTGAGGAAGCACTCAATAAGAAGTTTAAACGCGGACACCTTCGAATTCACGTGATAGTGCTGCCAGTCGCCAGGGATCAACTCATACCGGCACTGCTCGCTGGTAAGGGCGACATAATAGCCGCCAACTTATCGATAACAGCCGATAGACAGAAGCTTGTGGACTTCAGTATCCCCAACTCCAAACCACTGTCCGAAATTCTGGTTACAGGGCCCTCGGCACCCGACTTATCCGGCAAGAGCGACCTGGCTGGCAGAACAGTTCACGTACGTTATTCCAGCAGTTATCGGGAGAGCCTCGAGGAGTTGAATCAACAGTTCGTGGCTGAAGGTAAAGCACCGATAAAGATTGAACCGGTGTCCGAATTGCTGGAAGACGACGACCTGATCGAAATGGTAAATGGCGGACTCATGCCCTGGGTCGTCGTCGATGATTATAAGGTGCAGACATGGGAGGGGGTGTTTAATTCACTCAAGCCTCGCAACGACATCACCTTCCGCGAGGGAGGCCAAATCGCCTGGGCATTTCGCAAAGACAGTCCGAAGCTGGCAACAGTAGTAAACGAGTTTATTAAAGCTAATCGCCAGGGCACGCTGATGGGGAACATTCTGATCAATCGCTATGTCAGGGATTTCGACTGGGCCGCCAATGCGTTAGACGACGAGGACTACGGTCGCCTGAAAAAACTGGAGGCTATCTTTAAAAAGTACGGTGAAAAATACGAAATCGAATATTTGATGGCTGCAGCACAAGGTTATCAAGAGTCACGGCTTGATCAGAGTGTACGCAGTCATGCCGGTGCTGTCGGTGTTATGCAGTTACTGCCCACCACAGCCAGCGACCCCAAGGTTGGCATTCCCAATATCGATCAAGTAGACGCAAATATCGAAGCCGGAATGAAGTATATGAATTATCTGCGCTCTCGCTATTTCGACGACCCGGCAATTGATCAAAGGAACCAGGTACTGTTAGCGCTGGGAGCCTATAACGCCGGGCCCGCGAGGATGATCAGCCTACGTCGAAAAGCCACGGAACAGGGCTACGATCCCAATGTGTGGTTTGATAACGTTGAAATTATCGCCGCCCAGGAGATTGGCCGCGAGACAGTCCAATACGTCGCCAATATCTTCAAGTACTATCAGGCGTATCGCATGTCCATTGACCGCACCCTGGAACGGGCGGCCGCGCGGGAGGAAGCGGGGATTAAATGAAATCTGCTGCTGCCAGATAGCTGCGCGACGAGTTTACAACTAACACATTAAGCAACTAAAAACGGCCTTCGAAAGAAGGCCGTTTTACAGTGCAGCTATCCGGACTACTTTTTCGCTGCTGCCTTTTTCCTGGGTGCAGCCTTGCGCTTCACCGGTGCCTTTTTCTTCGCAGCAGCCTTTTTCTTGGGCGCGGCTTTTTTCTTTGGTGCAGCTTTCTTCTTGGCCGCTACCTTCTTCTTGGGTGCCGCTTTTTTCTTGGCTGCTGGCTTTTTCGCAGCAGGTTTCTTGCGGGCTTTTTTCGCCTTAGCCTTGGCTTTGGCCTGACGCTGGGCTGCTTTTTCTACAAGGCTTGCCGCACGTTCTGCGGCTTGTGCTTTGCGTGCCTCCAAAATTGCATCGGCACGCATGGGCATTAGCTTTTCGGCATAGTCGTAAGCTGCTTTAGCGATATTTCCAACAGTATCTGCAAGTTCCTGGACTTGTTTCTTCAGCTCCTCCACGCGCTTTTTATTTTCTGAGGTAGCTTTCTTGCGAAGTGATCCACGTGCCTTTTTCAGACGAGTGCTGGCTGTACCGTATTTTTTTCGCGCAGCGGCAAGATCTCGCTTAGCCTTGCCGTGAGCTTTCTCGGTTTCTGCAAGTAGTCGCCCGCGAAGCTTTTCAACTTCCCGGCTTGCCCGCTCGGCAAGTTTAGTAGCTTGAGCCAATTCTTTTTCTAACATCGCTTACACACTCCGTATTCAAAGGGGATACCGCCTTTTGAGTGTAGGCTTAATTACTATCGATGTAACGCCTATTTTTTGAGCTACGCTGCGCACACCTGGTGGGCAAGGTGTTGGCCATACGATAGTATGAGCACAAGCACTTTCAATTGATGGGTCAACTGCAGTCATGGCTACGGGCAATTCCTCAAAAATTCGAGCGCCACGAATAATACGGCAGCGACTTCGTACCGCCGCGGTCGCAGCTGTTCGTAAAGATATGATTCACGCCGGCCGTAAAGAGAGTGACTACTCGGACGAAGATCTGGAGTATTTGGTAGCGGAGAAGGAGAAAGAAATCTGGTCAGGCATTGGCTGGAAGGGGTTTGGTATCGTGGCCCTGCTACTAGGTATTAATATCGGAATCTAACGATGTCTCTTTTTCGCGTTATTAAATATTCGTCGATCCTGTTTTTCTTGGGGAAGTACAAAACCAAATTATTCAGAGTCATCTCGGTTTTGGTGTTCGCTCTAATCACTTCGCTGCTCTACCAGGACGTCGCCGCCTATTTACAACTACAGCACCCCGAAACCGTAATCTACGCGCTGATCGGAAAGATTATTATCGTCTACGGGTCGCTGGCTTTTGTATTGTGGCAATTTAAGCCAGAAGCTGACGCTGCTGAAACAGCTTTGCAAAGCATAGAACCTGACCAGCACAGCGAAGTCACGCCAGACCGGCTCAGCCGACTTGGAGATGTTAAGGCAAAAGATAATCTGGACAGCCGTTATAAGAAGACCCTGGAAGATAACAAGCCCCGCTGATTCGGCAAAGAAAAGATTCATCGCACACTGCCGTCTAGCCCCGTAGCAGAATGCGATGGCCGCGTTTTCCCGTTGGCCCTGGACCTAACGCATTCTACCGGCCGCGAACGCGACAGTGTTTCTCAGTCGCTCCCGGGATGCCGGACCAACGAATTCACTTGGTGAGAAACACTGTCCCGCCCGCGTCCTCGGCTTTCTCCATCCTGCTCTATCGCAGTATTCGGTAAAGCGTTTCAAGGCAGTTTCCCGGAAATCAACCTGTCTGTTCGGAGTACTGCGATGGTAGGGGGCGGACGACCACAGCCTTTTCACCAAGCGAATCCCGTGGAGCGACTGAAAAGGCTGTGGTCGTCCGTCCCCGACGGCGAAAACCGCCGTCCAGGGTCATACCGAAGTCAAGCCTTTGAAAAGTGCGCAGATACCCCACTACAAAAAAACTGCCCTATCGCTACTTGGTCAGCTCCAGCATAAATTTAGCGGCTGCCAAACGTGTCTCCTCGTCCAGGTGCCCCTGAGGTGGCATCTCAGGATAGTCTGGACGTTTCTTCACCGGGTTTGCCGCGTAGTCTGCGATACCCTGAGGGTCGTCCATGTAAAGCGCCTGAATAATTTGTGCAGGCGGCCCAATCATACGTGAGTTGTAAGCATGACAGCCGGCGCAAACACCATAGTAAGCAAGCTTTCCGGTCTCCATATGCTCTTTGGTACGGGCCGGTACCGGTTCCGGTAATGTGTAGCTAGTCACATTCGACGTATTCGAAAATTCACAGTCGCCATATTTATCCAAACCAATCGTTCGAAAGCGCTCCGGATTAAGAATACAGCCATCGTCCATGCCCACGGTGTCGACTATATCCGGCCCCGTGGCAGACAAGGTTGCAGCCAAAGCGGCCCTCACCATAGGAGCCGGGTTGTTGCCGTTGTTGCGCATGATGTTATTCAAAATTTTCGGCCGATTCGGATTGGGATCGGCATCGGGGTCGTTGGAGGCGCTGGATGCCAGTGAGAAATCGGTAAAGGTAATACCCACTGAGTCGTTGCCGGAAATAATATTGCCCTCGATCACCACGTCGTCACAAGCCATGACCAGCACGCCGGTGCCCGGTGGAATGCCGGCAACCAATGAGCCGGGTATGGCAAAGTTCTCGTGATTATTGTTGACGATAAAATTATTTCGAATCAACACATCACCACAAGTTTTGATCGGTAGTCCGGGAGTGATAAACGCCAGGATTCCGCCGGTGTTGTTGTAGACATAGTTGCCTTCAACGAGCGCATGACGGCTGTTCTCGATTTCGATGCCAGCGACGCTGTCGTAAACCTCGTTGTATACAACGTCGACATTGTCAGACATGCCCACATAAATCGCCGCGTCTTCGATACCTGAAATGATGTTGTGGGAAACAATGCCATTCTTACCCAATTGCGGGAAAATGCCGTAGACCCCGGTATCCACGACGATGTTATTGCGGATAATGTAGTTGTTGCCGGCCTGCCCCATAATCGCATTACCTTTGTATTTGGTAATGTAGAGATTTTCTATAGTGACGCCGTTGCCCGAATACAAAACGGCATCATTGAGCACACCTTCGCCGTCCATCACCGCGTAGCGGCCCTGCTCAATAACACCCGACAGGGTGATGTTGTCCTTGTCGATATAGACTGTCTCTTTATAGGTGCCCGGCATCACCTTGATCACTGCACCTGGGGACGCCGCGACAACCGCATCCTGGATAGACTCCCCGTCCTTGACGATAATGACTTCGCCGGATGTCGGCGTTGCCAGAGAGCGAACCCCGGCGGCGGCGATCCCTGCAAGCTCCTTGGTACCCTCAGAGCTGAATTCCGCCTTCGGCGCTTCTGCCACTTTAATAACCGTCGCCTCGGGCCGGCTGCTCTGCCCAAGGTAGTAGCCACCGGCAAGGACTGCCAGCACGCCTATCATCATGGTGAATTTATTCATTATTATTTTCCTTCTCTTGCTTATAGTTAGCGCTAACTATCGTATTGTGAACTGCTTGCATACCCGAAGGCAATGCCTTCGGCTCGCCGGGTTTAAAGCTCTGGTCCGTCAAGGTTTTCATAAAATCGACCAGACGGTCGAGTTCATCATCGGTAAGTTGGGGTTCCCAGATGTGCCAGTGAATCAGCACTTCCTCGCCCTCGGGAACCGCGTGCCCGCGGCCGCCGGTGTAAAACTCCGCCGCCTCACGCAAAGTGGCGAACCTGCCAGAATGCATATAAGGAGCGGTGAGCTCAATGTTTCGTAACGAAGGCACCTTGAAGCCACCGCGCTGACTGGCATCGCCGGTGGGCTTTTGGGCACCGATGTCATAGGCCATTCCCGCTGGCTCGGGCGTACCTATAACGGCAATCTGCCGATTGGTGAATAGCGGCGGCGTGTGACATTCCGCGCATCGGGCAACGAACGAGCGGAAAACATTCAAGCCCTCCTTTTCCGGAGCAGTAAGGGCGTCGGCGTAGCCGTGGGCGTATTGGTCGTAACGGCTATTGAGCGATATCAGGGAAACCTGGAAGGCGGTAATTGCCTGATAGATCTGATCCAGCTGAATTTTCGCATCTGGAGTAACAAAGTCCTCCGGGAATGCCTGGGCAAACAGCCTGCGATACTCACTGACTTGGTTCAGGCTGGCTAACAGTTGCACCGGACTATTGGCCATTTCATGAGCGTCGTATAAAGGCCCCTGCATCTGTTCTTCCAGAGAACTGGCACGACCGTCCCAGAAAAATCGATCGAGAAACGCAAGATTCCACAAACTTGGCGCTGAACGGGGCAAAGGTTCACCACTGACTCCCACGCTACGCCCGAGACCATCTGAAAAACCGCGATCGGGCTGATGGCAACTGGCACAGGAGACACTGCCATCACCAGACAATATGGGATCGAAAAACAAATACCTGCCCAGGTCGGTCTGTTGCGGACTAAATCCGTCACGATAGCTGGGCAAGCCTGTCTTCAAACCGCCCACACCGGCGTTCTCCAACGATGGGTACATTTGATAAAGGCTGCGCAGCTCACAGTGGCCGGTGGTCAATTCAAAACCCGGTGGACATGCCGTACTCAACACGATATCGCGCGCGGTAACAGCGAGAGATGCACTTGCTGGTACTAAAAATCCAAGAAATACTGTCAATACAAAGCGAAGTTTCACAACAAAGGCTCTACGGCTCTAAACTGCGAAGAAATGCCACGACGTTGGCAATCGCTGCGTCGTCGGGTAACACCATGGACATGGCTCGCATTTGCTTACCTGTTCGATCATCCGCATGGGCTCCGCGCTCCCCGGCGCGAAAAGCTCGCAGTTGCTCCACCAAATACCAATCATCGGTGCCCGCCAATCGGGGCGAGTTGAGCGCCAGATTACCTTCAGCACTGGCACCGTGGCAGGCGCCACAGAGTTGGTTATAGAAATCGCCCCCAAGCACCGCGTCACCCTCAATAGAGGCCTCAGAGGGTCCACCACCCAGACTCACAACGTAGGCGGAAACATCTGCCATAGCGGCGGCATCAGCAAGAGTCGCCGCCATCGGCGCCATTTGTCGGGAAAAGGCGCTACCGTCGGCGCCACCACGCTGGCCCGATTTGAATTTTTCCAACTGCGCGGCAAGATACACGGGTGCGAGATGATTTAGCCGCGGAGCATTAAGTGCGGAATTCCCCTGAGCCTGGTCACCGTGACACGATGCACAGATTGTATACAGGCTCTTGCCACGTTCCGGATTGCCATCTGCCCAAGTCAGGGCTGGCAACAATGGCATCAAGGCAACAAGCAAAATTTGAGTCAAACGCATCGTAAGATCCTCGGTTCTATAGGCAGCAGTTTTTGGAGAATAACCCATAGTGGCTGCGCATACTGCGGGGGCTAGATTAAACCTAGCTTAAAATTCAGGCTTTAGCCTCCAGAAATCACTCTGAAAGTGGTGCCAAACAAGACAATCCGCCAACTCTGGGCTAGACTCGCAGTAACCCGCCCCTTTATAGGGGTAGATCCAGCCGAAAAATAATCATCAGAACGGGGAAACCGATGGAATACAATCCAGACACTCACAGCATCGAATGTCCAAAATGCGGACACGGGATGGACGAAATAACCTATGGCCAGGTAGCCATCGACCGCTGCACGAATTGCCAGGGCTTGTGGTTTGATGCCGGCGAAGCCGAGCAACTTAAAGGCCAGTGGATGGGCGATGCGCTGGACATGGGCAGTGCTGAGGAAGGCAAAAAGTGGGATGCGGTCGATGATATTGCCTGCCCCCGCTGTGGCACTGATATGGAGAAGGCCTCCGATGCCTCACAGCCACACATCTGGTACGAGAGCTGTGTTAACGGTCACGGGGTATTTATGGACGCCGGGGAATTCACCGACTACAAACACGAAACTCTGGCCGATTGGTTCCGCGGCCTGATCAAAGGCGCCCGCTAGGGTCACCCTTATTCAAATGGGCAGGCGGGCCAAACTGGCCAACCTGCCCCACTTTTCCCTTACCACCTACCAGGCATAACCGATTCGGATGCTGTAAGTCTGATCGAGCTTCTCGATGCCCGCTACAGCGCCTGAGTCATATTCCAATAGAATTTCTGCCGCCGCTTCAAAGTTGAAAAGTAAGGGGAAGGCAAGACCTAAGGTCGTATTTAGAATGATGTCCGAGGTTTCATCCAGGTTCCAGATCCCGACATGACCCAGATACAGACGTGAATCACCACCCAGATAATTGCTGGATGCGTTCACACTCCAGTTAGCACCCGGATAGTCCTGATCAGGCGCGCTGATAAAGTCCTCATTAACGTAGGCCAGACCAAGCTCAGCTTCGAGAAAAATCACATCCGTATCGAAGAACTGGCGTCCAACGTAAGGGCCCACATAGTACCGAAGATCCAGATCGGCAAACTGGTCCTGCTCAGCCGACGCATTGGCACCTACATACCAGCCCTCTGTCTCTAAGAAATAGTCATATTTGCCAATGACTGACCAGTTGTCGGCTATTTCCTGGTCATTGGCCTCATCAATTTCGCCGTTGAGGCGCACGGTATATCGATCGTCGTCACTCAGCCATTGGGTATCCAGTCGGTAGTCAAGTTCGTCGGTATCGCTATTACCGCGCTCGAGAGCCCAGGCAAAGTTGGCAAGTCCAGACCACTTGTAGCCAATACCGAGTTCATAGGGTTCAGGGTTGACCACGGCGAGATCTGTCAGCGCATAGCTGGCACCGGAGCCAACGATTATTTTCTCTTCCTCAATAACAATAGGCTGTTCATCCAGAACCCGACCATCCGCTAATTGAATTATCGCAGGGCTAGCCGTGTTCATGGCTACAATCTGGTCCTGTGCGATTTCCAGAGAGCCGGCAAAGTCGGTGTCTATGCTAACTACGCCATCGCGCGTGGCGGTCACGGTTCCGAGAATTGTAGAGCCATTTTTAAGCACGATGCGATCGGGCGGTGCAACGGGTTCCGTAGCTGCTTCCTCTGCGAGGGCCGCTACCGGGAAAATCGTCATTAATAGGGCGCAGACGAGGATCAACGACCAGGGTTTTTTAGCTTCCATTTTAAAACGTACCTTTGAATCGTTCGGGCAGATCAACTCTGCTATATGGGTTGTAAGATATGAGCGCGCTTATTCTACGCAAATTTTCTGTCATTGGATGCCGCTTCAACGGTAAAAAATTACACATGTAGAAGGCCAAAGAAACCCGTACCTAAACGTGCTAATGGCCTTATCTGTCTCAAATACGACCGGGTAGCCGATTGACTGACGCGACTGGTTCTTCGCACCCGCCACTACTGGTAGAATTACGCCCCCTGAACAATGGAGAGCCCCATGAGCGATGTAGATTTTGATCTGTTTGTAATCGGCGCAGGCTCGGGTGGCGTGCGCGCAGCCCGTATGGCCGCTGGTTTTGGCGCCCGTGTGGCTATCGCTGAGGACCGCTATATGGGCGGCACCTGCGTCAACGTAGGCTGTGTACCGAAAAAGCTCTACGTTTACGCCTCTGAATTTGGCAAGGCCTTCAGTGATGCGAAGGAGTTTGGCTGGCGATCCGAGGCCAAAAAATTCGACTGGACAACACTGAGAGACAACAAGAAGACAGAAATTTCCCGTCTCAACGCCATTTACCGCAGTCTGCTATCCGGTGTGGATGCCGAACTCATTGATGGCCGGGCACGTATTATCGATGCCAATACCGTCGCGGTGGGCGAGCAACACTACCGAGCCAAAAAAATCCTGATCGCCACCGGCGGCTGGCCTCACATACCGGAGTTCCCCGGCAGCGATCTAGCAGTCAGCTCCAACGAAATATTCGATCTGGATTCTTTCCCCCAACGCATTGTTATTGTAGGCGGTGGCTATATTGCCGTGGAATTCGCCGGTATTTTCAATGGCCTGGGCGCCCAGGTCACTCAGCTCTACCGTGGCCCGCTTTTCCTTCGTGGATTTGATGCTGATATTCGAGCCCACGCCAGCCAGGAAATCCTCAAATCAGGGGTCGATCTGCGCTTCGAGGTGAATGTGGAGACCATTGAACGGGGCCAGGATGGCCTGCTAGTGCAGCTCACTGATGGCTCTACGCTGATCGCGGATACGGTACTTTATGCAACAGGCCGCAAGCCCCACCTGGACGGTCTGGGTCTGGAAAACGTTAACGTCGAACTGACCAAAAGTGGCTCCATCGCGGTAGATGAGCAATTCAGCACCACCGAGTCCGGCATTTACGCGCTAGGCGACTGCACCGACACCATGGAACTGACGCCCGTTGCACTCGCGGAGGGGATGGCTTTTGCCAGACGGCAATTCGGCCAGCTGCACCCGTCAGTCGATTACGACTTTATTCCTACCGCCGTATTCTGCCAGCCTAATATTGGTACGGTGGGCTTCACCGAAGACGAGGCGAAGGCAAAATTTGGGGAGATTACGCTCTACAAATCTGTGTTTCGCCCGATGAAGCACACCATCAGCGGCCGCGACGAGAAAACCTTCATGAAACTCATCGTGGAGACGGCAAGTGATCGGGTTGTTGGAGTCCATATGATGGGACCGGATGCCGGGGAGATTATCCAGGGTATTGCGATCGCCCTTAAGGCAGGAGCAACCAAGGCAGTATTCGACAGCACCATTGGCATTCATCCAACAGCGGCCGAAGAGTTTGTCACCATGCGAGAGCCCTGGACGGAAGACTAAGGTTGCAAATCGAGCTCTGGCAGGCGCTCACTTTGACCGGGGTCGGTGTTCTTGCCGGCTTCCTCAACGTGATGGCTGGGGGTGGCTCGTTGATTACTCTGCCGGTAATGATTTTTATGGGCTTGCCCGGCCCGGTGGCCAATGGTACCAACCGGATAGCCATCCTCGCCCAAAATCTAAGCGCAATCGCGGCATTTTTTCGCCGCGGATTTGCTGAGTTCCGCTTAAGTATTAGCCTGGCTGCCTGCGCAATCCCGGGCGCTATAGTCGGCTCCATGTTGGGCGTAAACCTCGAGGGGGAGTCGTTTAACCGCCTGCTGGCTCTGGTAATGATCGCAGTAATGCTAATCATGCACTTCGATCGTAATCGAGGCCCTGGTGACCCCAACAGTGAACCCACACGCCAACAATTGGTACGGGGCCATTTACTAATGGTGGCCGTTGGCTTTTGGGGCGGATTTATCCAGGTTGGGGTCGGCTTTATTATCATGCCGGTACTGAACCGGGTCATGGGCCTGGATCTGGTCCGCACTAATATGCATAAAGTATTCATCATTGCGGTTTATACTGCAGTGGCACTGGCTGTTTTTGCCAGCCAGGTAGAACTTCTCTGGGTATTTGGCGCGGCACTGGCACTGGGCAACGCTATAGGAGGTTATCTGGGCGCGCATTTTGCTGTTAGCAAGGGAGAACGCCTGATCAAGTTGATACTCAATCTGGTATTAATAGTCTTTATAGCCAAGTTACTATTTTTCCCCTGATGACTGCATCCATCAAGAAATAAGCTAAATGATGATTGAAGTTCAAAATTTAACCCGGCGCTACGGCAAGGTATCTGCGGTAAAAAACGTGGCCTTTGAAATCGCACACCATGAAGTTGTGGGTCTGCTGGGACACAATGGCGCTGGCAAATCTACCATTATGAAAATGCTCAGTGGCTATCTCGAACCGACAGCGGGTTCCATTCATATCAACGGGCACGATCTGGCAAACAATGCGCGCCGCGTGCAACAACAACTGGGATACCTGCCCGAAAATTCGCCAGTGTACCCGGATATGATGATGGCGGATTACCTGGATTACGCCGCAACGCTCAAGGGCATCCCAAAAGTGGACAGGCCCATAGCGATCCGGGACGCTATTGCCGCCACCGACCTGCATGAACGCGCGCTTGATCAAATTTCAACCCTTAGCCGTGGCCTCAAACAGCGGGTAGGTGTGGCTCAGGCCCTGTTGGGTAGCCCCGGTTTACTCATACTCGACGAGCCTACCAACGGGCTGGACCCGCAGCAAACCGCATCGATGAGAACGCTTATCGACACGTTGTCAAAACAGGCCACCATCATATTGTCGACTCATATTATGCAAGAGGTCGATGCAGTCTGCGATCGAGTCCTGGTATTGAACCACGGTAAGTTAGTGCTGGATGAATCCCTGGAAGATCTGCGCTGTAGCAATTGCTTCCAGCTTTGCACAGACGACAACATCAGTGAACTGGGAGCCTTGCTGCGCCATCTGCCACAGATATCGACCGTATCCATGGCCGAGTCAGCGAGACCGGGGCGCTGCCAATATACCCTCGACTTACGCGACACAGCCGATACCGATCTGGCCGCCAATAATATTGGCCAGGCAGTCATCAACGCCGGCGCCAAGCTTTACAGCCTGCACCCTCTGGTACGGGATCTGGAGACTATTTTTCGCGAGGCGACTAGCGCCGGTGGGACAGAAGATGGCGAATAGTGCCGCTATGCGCAGAGTCGCCAGAAAAGAAATTCGCCTCTTTTTTGCATCGCCCGTAGCCTGGCTATTCCTGGTGGCATTTGCAGGCGTTACGCTGTTTATCTTCTTCTGGGTTGAGACGTTTTTTGCCCGCAATATCGCTGACGTTCGGCCCATGTTCGAATGGATGCCATTGTTATTACTGTTTCTATGTTCTGCACTGACCATGCGCATGTGGAGTGAAGAGCGCCGCAGTGGCACTCTGGAGCACGTACTGACACAACCCGTTAGCCTGTGGCGATTCGCACTGGGCAAACTCATTGCCTGTTTTACGCTGCTAGTGCTGGCCTTGCTTACGACTGTGCCGATCCCGGTAACGGTTGCTCTGCTTGCCGATCTCGACTGGGGACCGGTTGTGGGTGCCTATCTCGCCACCCTCCTCCTGGGTACCGCGTATCTTAGCGTCGGACTATGCGTATCGGCGCGCACCGGCAATCCCATCGTCAGCCTGATTGTCAGTGTGGCTTTGTGTGGTGCGCTCTATCTGTTGGGCAGCACAGTGGTGATTGATTTGTTTGATAATCAGGTCGCGGTAGTGCTGAGCAAGCTCGGTACCGGATCACGGTTTGATAGCATTACCCGCGGTGTTCTGGACGTGCGTGACCTCTATTACTACCTGAGTCTGGCCGCTGTTTTTATCACCCTTAATGTTTTTTTGCTGGAAAAGGAGCGCTGGGCGAGTGGCGCAAAAACCGGTCGCCATCGACGCTGGCACAGAGTAACCCTCCTACTGGTGCTCAATTTTCTGTTGGCCAATGTATGGCTGGACAAAATTACCGGACTGCGAGTAGACCTCTCTGAGGGTCAACTCTACTCGCTTTCTCAACCCTCCCTTGAGCTTTTGAACGAACTGCAGGAGCCCCTGCTAATTCGCGGTTACTTCAGCGCTAAAACTCATCCACTATTAGCACCGCTGGTACCGCAGCTCACTGACCTGCTGCGCGAATACGAAGTGGCTGGCAAGGGAAGAATCCGGGTTGAAATTGTCGATCCTGCAAGACGGCCTGAACTCGAACAGGAAGCGAACGAACGCTACAACATCAATGCCACCCCCTTTCAAGTCGCGGATCGTTACCAGTCTGCGCTGGTTAATTCATATTTTAATCTATTGGTAGAATACGGTGATGAACACGAAACCTTAGGGTTCTCGGATCTCATTGAGGTGCGTACGACACCAAACTCGGAACCTGAGGTTTTGCTCCGTAACGGCGAATCTGACATCAGCCGTGCTATCAGGGATGTGTTGCACAGCTATCAGGCCGGCGGTGATCTGTTCGAGAACATCGATAAACCCTTGGAATTTGTTGCCTACGTCTCCAGCGATGATCTCTTACCGGAGGTGCTGCTCAATTATCGCGAAGGTATACAGTCACATTTGCAACAGATTGCGCAGGCCGCGGGAGGTAAGTTTCACGTGCGCTTCATTGAGCCGGAAGCCAATGATGGCGCCGTCGCCCTGCAAATTGCGCAGGAGTGGGGGTTTAAACCCATGGTTGCCACTCTGGAGGATGACCGGGAATTCTATTTCTACCTGACCTTGGCCGATGATCTTCAGGTGGTACAGCTACCCACGGATAGTTTTGACCCGGAGAACTTTCCCGCAATGCTGGAAGCTGGTTTGAAGCGTTTTTCCAGTGGCTTTACCAAAACAGTGTCGCTGGCACTCCCCGCCTTCCACGAGCAAATGGTCAGACACAGATTAGGCGCACCCACATTTACCAATCTCGAGCGAATGGTCACCCGCGATTACAGCATCCGCATGGAAGATCTCGACGATGGTAGCGTTGATCCCGAGGCGGACATACTGGCGGTGATTGCGCCACATCAATTGAGCGACCGGGCTGTTTTCGCCATTGACCAGTATTTGATGCGCGGCGGCACTGTCATTCTGGCAACGTCACCCTTTACCGCCGAGTTGGCAAGTGGTGAATTGCGGATTCAACCATGGGAGAGTGGTCTGGTTGACTGGCTCGATCACCACGGCATTGGAATCGACCGTTCATTCGTTCTGGATGAACAGAATGCTCCTTTCCCTACGCCGGTTATCCGCAAAGTAGGTGGCTATGAGTTTCGTGATGCGCAACTAATCGACTATCCCTACTTTATTGATATACGGGGACAGGGTCTTAATCAGCAGCATCCAGCAACCAGCAATATTCCACAATTGACCTTGGCCTGGGCATCACCCATGGAACTGAAGCGCGGGTCCGGGCTTCGTATCACCAATTTGCTGCGCAGCTCAGCGAAATCCTGGCGCTCAAAAGAAATGGCCGTTATGCCCACCGTCGACGGCTCAGGTAAGAGTGTGATTCAAAGTACCGGGAAACAACAATCTGAGGAGCTGGCCGTTGTAGCACAGGGGCAGTTCCAGTCCTTTTTTACCGGTAAAACCGATCTGCTGGCCGCCGCACAGCCACATGAGAGGGGGGGTGTGAGCGCGTTGCTGGAACAGTCACCGAAATCAGCGCGTCTGATCGTATTTGCGTCCAATGATTTTATGGACGATCAGATGCTGAGCGCGATTGTCGCGGGGTCTGGCAACCAATATCTGGGTCCTCTGGAACTGTTCATGAACACACTGGACTGGTCCCTGCAGGATGATGCGCTACTACAGATTCGCAGCCGCGGTAACTTCAATCGAACCCTGCCACCCATGGACCGCCAGGCACAGACTCTCATCGAGTACTTCAACTACGCCGCCGCAATCATTTTGCTCGCTGTATTTGCGTTTATCTTTTGGCTGCGCTCTCGTCAGCGCAAGTCTTACTATCGCAAGAGTCTGGCACTATGAGCAGACCTACCTTGACGCTATTGATTATCTTGCTGGTGCAAGGCGCAGTGACCGCGACGCTCTACTGGCCGGACAGCATGTTCACTCAACTGCGTAAACAGGCCCCTCTGGCTTCTTTCAACCCGGACTTTATGGACGAAATTCACGTTAGCGATGCCAACAACAATGAGGCAATTGTGGTGAAGGTCGATGGCCGCTGGTTGGTTCCCGAACTGGAGGGCTTGCCCGCTGATACGCAGATGATTAACAAGATGCTGGCAGCACTCACCGCTGAACCACACGGCAGGCCAGTGGCCGACACCATTCCCGCGCGCCAGAGATTTCAGGTTGCCGGCTATCACTACCAACGCCGCTTGAGTGTCATAAGCAATGGCGAAGTGACTGCAACCATTTACCTTGGAACCTCACCCGGGTTTCGAAAAATTCACGCACGCAATGATTCCTCAGACTCTATCTACAGCATTCCGTTTAACATTTTTGAAGCACCTGCCTACGAATCAGGGTGGTTACAACGCTCGCTGCTCCAGAGCAATAACATCCAGGACATAAGAGCTCCCAACTACACTCTACAGCTGACTGACCAGGGCTGGCGCGCAGCGAATGGCATAGGGCCCGACTATCGCGAGCTGGAAGCACTGCTGCTCGCCCTTGGCAGCCTGCAGGCAGACGGGGTGGCAGAGGAAGATGATCAAAGGAGTTTATCGCAGGCAACACCGGAGCTGGTTTTAGAAATCGAAGCGGACGGCGCAACACAGCAACTGGAATTTTTTACTGATGGGCAGCAACACTTCGTGTACAGCAGTAAATATCCGCTATTCTTTACCATTAGCGATTATGATTTCGACAGGATTACCGGTATAGACGCCGAACTACTGAGGGCGGAATTTTCCGCACCAGCGCCGGTGGACGTAAACGATTCCTGACGTGCCAGAGCACACGCTAATACTCAAGTTCCCAGAACCCCAGGAGAAGCGCAATGAGAAGTGTAATGAGTAAACTGTCTGCGACAAGTCTCACTCTGATCCTGTCACTGTCCCTGGCCGCCTGTGTCAAACAGGAGCCGGATGAAGGCGCGATACCGGAGGGCTACCTACGCTCGCTGCAAAAAGCCGAAGACGTTGAAAAAACTTTGCAGGATACCGCGCTACAGCGTCTTGATAATATTGAAGACAGCTCCGAGTAAGTCAGGCGATGGCGGCAGGCACAATCGGTTCCACTTTATTTTCTGAGCGAGTGAGATGCTTCATTAATAAAGCCCGCATCCACTGGTGAGGCGCACTCCGGGCTGTTCGAGTATGTCGCATCAGCGACATTTTCCCCCGATTGGTACTGTGAGTATTTCTGATCATCCGTTGTAATTCTGCCGGTAATTCGCGACCGATGATCATATCGCGATACAACCCGCCTTCTTCAAATCCGGCGTTAGCTACCAACAGCGCGTCGGTATGAGTTACTACGCCTACTGCGGATGCAAACTGCGTAGTCTCCAGAATAATTGTTCTATGCACACCGTACTGCCCCAGAACATCATCGACCATACTGGTGTTCTCCCGCGTTAGTCCTGGCAGATAAAGCCTCAAATGGGGGAATTCCAGGAAGCTTTTCAGATCCATCTCCCGGTCTGTCAGGGGATGATCCACACGCATATAGCAGCGTGGTGCGATAGTCGCAATAGGCTCAGCATGAATGTCTCTATCGGTATCCAGAGCGACGAAAGCAGCGAAGTCCGCTTCTCCTTTCTTTAATTTGTCCTGATAATCCGGAGGTACCTCTGCGGTAACAATTTGCACATTCGGTGCTACCTCGCGAAGATCCGCCATCAAACTGGGTAGTAAACTCTCGCTCAGGATGGGCGGCAACAGTAGTTTAAATCCGCCTACAAAAGTTGCCGGATCGAATTCTTCATTGCCCAATACCAGTTCAACGGATTCCAGCAAAGCGGGCAGATCACGCGCCAACACTTCTGCCCGGGGAGTCGGCACCAGGCCGTGGGCTGTGCGGGTAAACAACTCATCCTCGAAGGAAGCGCGTAGCTTTTGCAGGGTTTTACTCAACGCCGGTTGCGATACCGATAGCCGCTCTGCGGCGCGCGTTACGTTGCGCTCCTCAAGCAAAATTTGCAATGCTACCAGCAGGTTGAGATCAGTGCGTACCAGTTTTCTAGATATCATCATTTCACCAAGAAATAACTTATAGTTATGACGATTATGTTAGCAAAGCGATTTAAGTAATTCACCTGGTAATTCGACAAAAACCATAATAATTCCAAGCACCTACGTTAGGTTCAATTAATAAGAGCACTCGCATTGGGTGCCTGTCTGGCGCTGGTTGGGGACAAGAGAGGCTGGTACTATAAAAAATCAATGGGCTCGCTGGAGTTCGATCGCCCTAAAGTCACACATCGAGATTGTCCATGCCTATAAGCCCTCCCCGTTATTGCCAGATTCTAGCCACCGTTGTTATGGCTCTCTTCCTGAGCGCTTGTAGCGGGGTTGAAACCCGGCCGGATGATACCGAAGAATTTGCAGCTGCCAACTACACTTTTTACAGCTGGCGCACTGGACCGCTAAACAACACCAGTCAGTCTAGAGATCCCGTTTACGTGATGGACCCAATCGTACGCGCCGCTGTTGACGAAGAACTACGCAGCAAGGGCTATCGACTCAATCCGGAAAAAGCCCAGTTCAGTGTCGACTATTTGTACGCGACCGGCATGCGCATGGGCCAAAAGGGCAGCGAAGCCAGCAATCTATCCAACTACCCCGGGGTAATCCCCAACCGCAATATTGATCAAGCTTCTATCGACAACGCACACGCTCTGGGAGGGGTCAAAGAAACCAACAATATAGCGCTGCAGTTTAATGATATGGGGCGTAAGGAGCAGGTGTGGAGCGTGATCATCACCAAATTAGTAGAAGATGCCAACAGAGTCGATACGCCGCGCCTGCAAAAAAACATTCGCTCTGCAATTAGGGAGGGCCTGCGCACGCTGCCCACGGCCGCTAGCAGTTAAGCGTCGTATACCTCAGGGTTAACACAGTGCGGCATTGGCACTCCCTGTAGTGCAGCGAGTGCATTCTCCACCGCAAGATCAGCCATCCTGGCTCTGGTAATTACCGTAGCACTGCCTATATGAGGCGCCAGTACTACGTTAGGTAGTTCCACCAGCGGATTATCAGCTGGCACCGGCTCGGTTTCAAAAACATCGATACCCGCTGCGTAAAGTGCGCCAGATTTCAGCGCTTCTGCAAGCGCCGACTCATCGACAATTCCACCGCGCGCCGTATTGATTAGCACCGCTCCAGGTTTCATCATTGAAATATGGGCAGCGTCGAGCAGGTTGCGCGTGTCGTCGTTCAACGGCACATGAACACTGACAAAATCACTGCGCAGGAGAAGCTCCTGAAGCGTGACTTGCTCAATACCGGCCAGCGTTTTTTCGCTACGGTTAAAACCCAGCACTTTCATGCCAAATCCGGAGGCGCGCCTGGCGACTGCCTGACCAATTTCTCCCAACCCGATAATTCCCAGCGTTGCGCCGCTCACGTCCTTGCCGGTAAAAAAGTCTGGCGACCAGGCATTCTCTGCACGCCAATTACCCTGCCGAACAAAGCGGTCAGCCTCTCCCACTCGCCTGGCTGCAGCCAATAACAAAGCAAAGGTGGCATCGGCAGTTGTATCAACCAGGACACCCGGGGTATTGCCGACGGGAATGGATCTTCCGCTAAGCGCCGGCAAGTCGATATGATCCACGCCTACCGAAACACTGGAGACAAATTCCAGATCCGGCATCGCCGCCAGTAGCGACTTATCCAGATTATCCGTGAGCATGCAAATCAGACCCTGACACCCTGCGAGTTCTTCCTGAAGAGCGCCCGGCGGTAACAGGCCAGGCCCCATCCAGACATTTAGGTCACAGTGCTGGGCCAGCTCGTGGATACGATCACCTGGTAACTGGTGGCTTACAAAAACTTTTTTAGTCATACCGCGAGGATACCTTATGCGACGCTGGTGACAAGCTATTACGTGCTTGTTGTGTCGCAAAATGTCACTATCGTCCCCGCGAATTAACTCACGCTGAGAGGGGAACATCTTTAGACCAAGCCGGTCGAACCCTTTTCTCAAATTAGTTTTTATGACGGCGAACACGGAGCCTTATGAGCAACAACACTGACACGATCAATGGTGATCTTTCACAGCGAATAGCGGTGGACACCGCTGCCATGCAATGGACCGAGAGTCCTGGTGGCCATGTGCAAAGAAAGCGCCTTCACCGAGTTGGCCCGCCTGAGTCAGGCCAGGTAACTTCGGTCGTTCGTTATGAGCCAGGCGCAAAATTCCCCGGCCACGAGCATCCCGAGGGAGAAGAAATTCTGGTGTTAGATGGCGTTTTTTCAGACGAACACGGAGATTGGCCCGCTGGAACCTACCTGATCAATCCTGAAGGTTTCTCCCATGCGCCTTTTTCAGTCGAGGGCTGCACTTTATTTGTGAAGCTTCGACAGTTGCCCGGCAACGACCGCCAACATATTGCAATCGATACATCCGAGCTGCAGTGGAAACCTTCTGTACGTAAAAGCGTTAGTTGGAAGAAGCTCTACGCGCAGGAACCGTACTCCGATTTTATGCGCCTGGAAGCGTGGGACACACCCTCAGAACTGGGTCAGCTCAATTTTCCGCAGGGCGCAGAACTGTTCATTCTCAATGGCAGCTTCTCTGACGAATCAGGCGACTATGCCCGTCATTCCTGGTTGAGAATTCCCGTAGGCGGGAGCCTCACTCCCACCAGTAATGACTACTGCGAGCTGTATATCAAAGAGGGCGGTTTCAACTATTTAAAAGCGAACTAAATAGTTAAGCCGCCGTCCACCACAATGCATTCGCCGTTGGTATAGCTGCTCGCGTCGGAGACCAGGTAAAGCATAGTTCCGGCCATTTCTACGGGCTCTGCATGGCGCGACATAGGAATGAGCTTTATTGCCTCCTCATAAATTTCGTCATGGGTAAACAGGGCACCGGCAAACTTGGTTTTGGTCAATCCTGGCAGCAACGCATTGCAACGAATACCCAGACCACCACACTCTTTGGCGAAAGCTTTGGTCATGTTAATAACTGCCGCCTTGGTAATTGAATAAATGCCCTGCATAGGGCCGGGCTGCAGGCCGGCGATGGAAGCAGTATTGACGATCACCCCCCCGCCCTGTTCTCGCATAATCTTGCCCGCCTCTATCGACATGAAGAAATATCCACGAATGTTGACGTCTATTGTTTTGTTGAATGCGCGCAGGTCCGTATCCAGAATATGGCCAAAGTAAGGATTAGTTGCGGCGTTATTAATACAGATATCAAGGCGGCCGTGAGCAGCTTTGATATGATCGAAGGTCGCGCGAATATCGTCCAGGTTGCCAACATGACAGGCAAAGCCTTCGGCACTGCCACCGGCAGCAACGATCGATTCTGCGACTGCCTTACAATCATCGATTTTACGGCTTGAAACAATAACATGAGCGCCCTGCTCGGCCAGCAACCGTGCTGTCTCCTCACCAATACCGCGACTAGCACCGCTTATCAGGGCTATCTTGCCGGTCAGATCAAACAAATTTGTCGCCATGTGTAATTCCTGTCAGTTAAATTCGCGAAGGTAAATTTGAAGTCGCCAGATACTACGTGGTCAGCGTTTTTGTTACACCTTTCCTGTTCGCACTAGCGGTGGCTCTCGCAGCGCCCAGATAAAGTAGTACACCAGAAGAACCGCTGACACCAACCACACCGCTCTGTAGCCCGCCAAGGCCAGTACCGAACCGGCCATTAATGGTCCAACAACCCGGCCCCAGGCCGCCGCAGAACTGGTGGTGCCCAGCATACGCCCCTGCAGGGCTGGCGAGGTTCTGATACTCGTTATGGTATTTAGAACAGGCATACAAAGCGTCGCGCCGGTCATGGCAACAAACATGGAGCCCACCATGAAAACCATTGTTTCCGAGAAAGCGGCCGTCAGTACGCCGAGCAGGAAGCAAGCTATGGATAATCGCAATAGGGCCAACTCACCCAGCGCCCTGATCAGAGTACCCATCAGCAGGCCCTGGACCAGGGCCATAATTGCACCCTGAATGCCGAATACAATACCCACCTCACGGGCCCCCCAATGCAACAGATCCGCCACCCACAAAGGGAACAGATAAGTAAAACCACTGACACAGCTGGTGTGCACCAGATACTGAAACACCAGCAGCCGATTACCGGACTGACGCAATACCTGATAGGTTGAGACCCGAGGTTGATTCAGGTGCTGGTCCCGATGGGCAGCACGACGTTCTGCAGACAGGGATTCAGGCAGGAAGATTGCAGCGGCCAACATGGCCAGAATCGACATCAATCCAGCGACCAGACACGGCAGCATAAAACTGCCACTGTCGCCAGATAGCAAACCACCCATGACTGGCCCTAGCACCAGGCCCATGCCAAACGCCGCGCCAATCAAGCCCATACCCCGGGCGCGATTTTCCGAGGTAGTAAGATCCGCCATCATCGCTGATGCAACACCAATGTTGCCGGCCACCAACCCGGCAAAAGCACGGGCACAATAAACCATCCAAAGCTCTGAAGAATTTGCCAATAAGACATAGGCCACCGCCGAACCAACCAGACAGATCATAATCACTGGCTTACGTCCGATACGATCAGACAGGCGGCCCCAGAAGGGGCCACAGAGCCCAGAGCACGCGGCATAACTAACGATTATGAGCGCGATATCCATTTTGCTGGCGCCCAGCTGTGGTGACAGAAAAGGAAGAATTGGAATAACAATGCCGAATCCAATCAGATCCAGCAGCACTACACCGAAGAGAATCGGCATGGTCTTATCCGAACACTTTTAGCAAAACCGAGATAACCACAGCGTTCGACATGTCGATGAAAAATGCACCCACCAGAGGCACCACCACAAAGGCTCTGGGTGCGGGCCCCAGGGCTTTAGTCACAGCGGTCATATTGGCGATCGCCGTGGGTGTAGCACCCAGTGCCATACCAGCATAGCCAGAACACATCACCGCGGACTCATAGGTCCCGCCCAATGCACGGAATACTATAAAGATCACATAGGCCAGAATTAGCACCACCTGGACGAGTAGCAGCACAACCAGCGGGCCGGCAAGGTCGGCCAGCATCCACAGCTGCAAACTCATCAGCGACATGGACAGGAACAAACCCAGGCTGAGATCGGAAACCAGTGCCAGAGACCGTGACCCTGTCGGCCACTCGTATCCAGGCATGACGCGGGGGATGGTATTGGTCAGAATAATGCCCGCGAAAAGGCAGGCGACAAAATCGGGCAGAATAAGGCCCCAGCCTACACAAAGCTGATTTAGATGGAGGCCCAGGCCAATAGCCAGCGCAATAATAAGGAGTACCTTGAGAATACCGTCAACGTTGATAATCTCGTGTTCCTTGTAGCGAAAGCCAATCGTTAGCTCCTCTTCGGACTCTGGCACCAACTTGTGTCGCCAAATCAGATAGCGCGCTATAGGTCCACCCGCAATACCCCCAAAAATGAGCCCAAAGGTGGCGCAGGCGAGGCCTATTTCAAATGCGTAGGTGAGGCCGTGCTCACTGACAAAAACCGGGGCCCAGGCTATCGCGGTGCCGTGGCCGCCGCTGAGACTGACCGAGCCCGTCAACAAACCCAGCAAAGGCGCCTGCCCGGTGACAACTGCCACTCCGATACCGGCCAGATTTTGGATAAACAGATAACCAGTAGCCAGCAACAGTAAAGTAATTAACGCCTTACCACCCTGGCGCAGCACTTCCACCTTGGCGGACAAGCCGACCGTGGTGAAGAAAACCACCAAAAGCATGTCGCGGTTGGCCAAGTCGAAACTGAACTCTATCTCCAACAGCCCATAGACCAGCCACACCAGCAGCGACGCCACCAGGCCGCCGGATACCGGCTCTGGAATATTGTATTCACGCAGCACGCGCAACTTATCGTTTAAATAGCGCCCGAGATAAAGCACCAGAATTGACACGATGAGCGTTTGGCGGGCGTCCAGTTCCATCAATCACCCAGGTCGGAATGTCGCGACAACCAGGTCTTCTCGGGTCAGGGACAGTCCTCCATTAATCCGTTGATAAGCTGTGATAGAACCCAGCACCTGTAAATACCTCTGTTCCAGACCACTGTCATTAACACAAGCCATACGCGTACCGGCCAGCGGTCCCAAACTGAGCAGTGCGCCCTTGAGGGCGCCGCCAGCGAGTTCGAACGGACCCATGTAGCGGTTGCAACCAGAAAAACCAGAGAGTCGCATCTCCTCAGAGTCGAACAACAGGTCTATTGGTTTACCCTCGGCGTCGGTTTCTATCACTTCACCCTCGAGGGTTTCGAGTATCCAGGTAGTACCCCGAAGTGGTGCGATGCCTGCGGACTCCGGAACAGCACTGACCATGACCTCTACCGGGTTGGTCGCGAATGGATTGATGTAGTCCGTATTGGTGAAAATAAGTTTGCCCTGCCGCCGAATAGTGGCCCGCAATGCATAGTGCATGCCCTCGTTAATCTGGGCTGGCTGGAAGTCGATGACGAAAGGAAAGGGCGGGGCGCCTTCAGGGGTCATCATAACCGTCGCTAGCACCGAGGCCATGGCATCTGGCCGCGACACATCCTGTAACTGAATCTCCAGCTCAGATCCGGGACGCAGCAGAATCCGTTCTCGGTAAACCACTGTGCCCTCTATCTTACCCATCGCGCCCTCAGGAAGGTTCTCAGAGTTGCCACCCCCCTCGCAGCCGATCACGGTCAGAAGGGGGATAAGCAGCAGTGCCGGCACTGCCGAGCGTAACATCTTGCGGGCGATCTTCATCTCGCTACCCTCTCTTCGGTTTCAATTACAGCGATCACTAACTAACTGGCCAACTGCTGCAGCATTTCGCCCATCCGCTGGTGCAGGGTATTGACGCCCTTCAGCGGCCTCACCATCACCTTGAACTCAATAATCTTCCCTTCCTCATCGAAGGTCATAATATCCACACCATTAACAGTGATGCCGTCCATATCACAGACAAACTCAAGCACTGCGTGTTGGCCGCTGACAATCTCCTTGGTGTACTTGAAGCCCTCGTTAAACACCTGCATGGCGCCCGTTAGGTAAAGAATGGTGATGTCCTTACCCTCTTGCGGGGTGTGTACCACCGGGGACAGAAATACGCAGTCCTGGGCGATAATTTCACCTAATCGGGATGGATCGCGCTGTTGCATGATGTCGTGCCAGATCTCTAACGCATTCATATTGTGCACTTCTATTAGTTATTGCCTGAATTAGAGATGGTAGCAGGTTTGGTCTGCCGTCCCTTGCCGTAGCCTAGCCGCCAGCCCTGCTAGATCTCGACTTCCCGCTGGAACTCGGTTTCGATTTTTTGTTGGTCTTCATACTGGGCGATACCGCGTTTGCCAGTAGAGTCCTTCATGCGCTTCTGATAGCGCTGCTTTCGGTAGTAGGCCACCAACTTCGGAAACCGCTGGGCCTCGGTTTCCCCTGCGATCAGCTCTTCGATAAAAGCGATATCGACGCCTACCCGATAAGCGATACGGCTGGGACGAATTTTATGGGCGTGAAACTCAGCAACAATATGAATTTGCTGTTCGCGGGTGTGCTCGCAATTCCTGGAATATCCAAAAGGCGGCGATGGCGTGCGGGTGTCTTGTTGTCGATCGATGTTTGGCATAAAGGAGTTTTAGCAGTTGTCTGCAGAAATGCCAACTGTATATTTGTAAAAGTCAGGCTTGTCCGCTGCCGCGGCTGGCACTGTGGCCCGAAATGACCGCTTATTCTGGTTAATTTCTAGCCAGTGCGCGACTATAATCTGCAATCCAAAAATTCGTCGATACCGATATTTGGCCAGCTTTTCAATGGGCCATCTAGCAAAGAGGATCTACCCATGAATGCACCACAGCAAGTACTAACACAGAGTGATGTTGAAGAAAAAATGCAGCAGGTTCTTGCTGAGCAGAAACAGGATTACCTGCGAGAGGGTGCGGTCACCGCAGAATCAAGAATCGACCGCCTGGACCGCGGTATCGACGCCCTGTTGAAATATCAGGATAAAATTGTCGAGGCGCTCAACGCAGATTTTAGCTGCCGGTCTCGTGAAGTTACTCTGCTGTCCGATTTGGGCCCCTCTCTCCTGCCAATGAAACATGCCAAAAAGCACTTGCGGAAGTGGATGAAGCCGCAGAAACGACCCGCAATGTTTCCACTGGGCTTGCTGGGCGGACGCGCACGAATTGAATATCAGCCACTGGGCGTTGTCGGCGTTATCGCTCCCTGGAATTTTCCAGTCAATCTCACCTTTGGCCCATTGGCGGGAATACTCGCAGCTGGCAACCGCGCAATGATCAAACCCTCGGAGTTCACACCGGCAACGTCGTCCGTTATGGCCGAAATGGTGGCCGAAGCCTGGGACGAGAAAGAAGTCGCCATCTTTGACGGCGGACCTGAAGTTGGCCAGGCCTTTTCCGGCCTCGCTTTTGATCACCTGCTGTTCACTGGCGCCACCTCGATTGCCAGGCACATTATGGCGGCGGCCGCCAAAAACCTGGTACCCGTCACGCTGGAGCTGGGTGGCAAATCTCCCGTGATTATTTCCCGCTCAGCGGATATCGAGAAAAGCCTGGGCCGAATAATGTTGGGCAAAACGTTAAATGCGGGGCAGATCTGCCTGGCACCCGATTACCTCATGGTGCCAGAAGAGAAACTACACGAAGTAATAGCGGCCGCCCAGAAGGCGGTGGGCGAGATGTATCCAAGCATTCTCAATAATGATCAGTACACCTCCGTTGTGAACGAGCGTCATTTTGATCGTTTGAAAGGATATCTTGCGGAGGCTGAAGAAAAGGGCCAGAAAATCATTGCTATCAACCCGGCCAACGAAGATTTCAGCCAACAAGACGGCACTCACAAAATACCGCCTACCCTGATACCCGAGCCAGCAGATGGCCTAAAGGTGATGGAAGAAGAACTGTTTGGGCCCTTGTTACCCATTCTCACATACAAGGAATTCGACGAAACGATTGCCTATGTCAACAGCAAGCCTCGCCCTCTGGCCGCTTACTATTTTGGTCAGGACAAGCAGGAAGAAGAGGCGGTGCTAACCCGAACAACGTCCGGGGGAGCCTGCATCAATGATGTGATTATGCATATCACCCACGAGGAGTTGCCTTTTGGAGGGGTTGGGCCCAGTGGCATGGGGTCCTACCATGGCCACCAGGGCTTCAAGACCTTCAGCCACGCCAAGTCGGTTTATCGCCAGACCGGGATCAATGTCGCCAAGCTTGGTGGCATGCTCCCGCCTTACGGTAAAACCACGGACAGCACGATCAAAATGCAGCTCAAAAAGTAGCTGTACGAAAATCTAAAGGGCCCTTGTGGCCCTTTTTTTGGCTGCAAATTTGGTGTCATAGGCTAGCCGGACACGGGTTCAATCAACAGCGTTGGCAAATCCAGACAGTGGCTTTTGATCGACGCCACTCGGGTGCCTGGCTTGCGACCTGCACGGATTTCGGAAAGCCCCACGCCTCTGGTTTTTAATGCGCCCGCCATCGCATCGATATCTTGGCACTGATAGGTAATTCCCCAAAACGCACTGGCTTCAGCCGCGGATGATTCGGGCTGTGCCGCAAGAACTTCCAGCGTAAGTTTGCCTGTCCTGAAAAAGAGCATTCGCCCTCCCCACTCTGGCACCTCCTGGTCCAGCGCCAAACGAATTCCCAGCTCACCATTAAACAAAGCTATACATGCATCCGCGTGATTAGTTCGCAAGACCACGTGGTCTACCGCAATATCTGACAGTATTGCCGCGGGATGCTCCTGCCGAAACAGTGCGGTCTCACTGCCGTCGCATTCCGAAAGATTTAAACCCAGATCATTAACCAGCGGAGTGGGCCGACCACCGGCGGCGGCATTTTTAAACACCAGGCCATCAATTCGACTGGCAGAGCCACCACGCTGCAGCAAGTGCAAGGTAGTATTTGCAAGCGGCAGTAGTGCCGCTGGCTCCGCCTCCGACGTTGTATAACGGGATGGAGCTATACCCAGCAAGCTGTAATATTCTGCACAGGCTTCATGCAAATCTGGCACGCCAATGATTATCCGATCAAAACCCGTTACCCTAGCTTCCATCCTTTTCCCCGGCAATTGAATCAGACACACAAAAGTCTTTGGCCAAATGGGCTATTCAGCACTACACTGTTGCCCTGCAAAAAAATGTAAATCCAAACGCTGGTCAGGATACTACAGCCAGTAAACCAAGGAGAACGTAATGTACAAACAAATAAGAACCCTGCTGCTGGGCGCACTACTAGTGCTGGGCACCGCTCTTTCAAGCGCGGCTATGGCTGGCGATACCCTGCAGCGAGTTATCGATTTCAAGACCCTGAAAGTTGGCATGTCCGCGGGACAGCCTCCCTTTACCATGGCGGACCGCGAAGGCAAGCTGATGGGCTTCGATGTAGACTTGGCCAGAGCACTGGCTTCGGCCATGCGGGTTAAACTTGAAATTAAAGTTCTGCCTTTTGGTGACCTGTTAAAAGCACTCGATGAAGGCCAGGTTGATATGGTCGTTTCGGGGCTGTCTATTACACCCGAGCGTGCGGAAGCCGCCTCCTTTATTGGTCCCTATATGATGTCCGGTAAATCTATCCTGACCAAGAACGATGTATTGGCAAAGGTTTCCAGTACTGACCAGTTCAATCGCGCCGATCTCAAGCTCGCTGCACTTAAAAACTCTACCAGCTCGGATTTTGTCTCCGCCGCTGCGCCGCAGGCAAACCTGATCGAAGTGGCGAGCTACGACGAAGGTGTGGAAATGGTTAAGGACGGCTCTGTAGACGGCCTGATCGCGGATATGCCGATCTGTGTGCTGTCAGTACTGCGTTACCCCGATGCCGGCCTGGTCACTCTGGAACGTCCACTGACTGTTGAGCCCATCGGTATCGCGGTGAAAGGCGATGACGCCCAGTTCCACAATTTGGTCGACAACTACCTCGAAGCCTATGGCAGAGTGGGAGTGCTGACCAAACTGCGCAAGAAATGGTTTGAAAGCAACAGCTGGGTCGCCGCACTGCCGTAGGTCGCGCTAGCGAAATCCAGAAAATGGGGGCACGAGCGACGTTCGTAGCCCTTTTTTTTACTCTTTTATTGCCGCAACTGCAGATGAGAGCCGTGTCTAACGAACTTAGCAAACCTATCGTTATAGCCCACCGGGGTGCCAGCGGCTATCTGCCGGAGCACACCCTGGCAGCAAAGGCCATGGCCCACGCAATGGATGCCGACTTTATCGAACAGGACGTTGTTCTTACACGGGATGGCGTTCCGATAGTGCTGCACGACATCCACCTGGAATACACCACCGACGTTGCCGCCCGTTTCCCCGACTCTCAGCGCAGCGATGGCCATTTCTATGCGATTGACCTCACGCTGGCCCAAATTCGCCAGTTGCAGGCACATGAAAGAGTGCAGATAAATCCCGATGGCAGCCGTCAAGCAGTCTTTCCAGATCGCTATCCGCTACAAACGGGAGTTCTGCGCGTACCTACTCTGGCTGAAGAAATCGACCTCATCGCCGGCATGGATCGCAGCCGTGGTAAACAAACCGGTCTTTACATTGAATTGAAGGCCCCCAACTTCCACCTGAAGGAAGGGCTGGACATCGCGGCCAGTATTCTCAAGGTACTAACCGAAAAGGGCTATACCCAAAACACTGCACAAGTGTATCTGCAAAGTTTTGATGATCAGGTACTGCGCTATCTGCGCGAGGAGCTGGGCTGCAAGCTACCGCTTATTCAGCTTATCGCCGACCCGGGCTGGGGCGAGGACAGCGCGGTTGACTACAGTTTTCTACAAACCGATGCCGGTCTGGAATCAATCGCAAAATATGCTGATGGCATTGGCCCCTGGTATCGGCAGATCTACCTGGGGCGGAACGAGGAGGGAGAGGTTCAACTTTCCGAATTGGTCGCCATGGCACAAAAGCACGGGCTGGAGGTTCATCCCTACACTCTTCGCCTGGAAGATCTTCCGGCCGGCATTCACAGCTTTGATAACCTCATGCACATACTTCTGGAGGATGCCGGAGTCGACGGATTCTTTACGGACTTTCCCGATTTAGCCCGAAGTTACATAGACAAAAACTTCGCGGCGCCGTGAATTATGCACTAGCAACTGCTGGCGGAACCCTGCGGTCTGGTGCATCCTTCAAAAGATAAGAGAACGCGCCCGCTTTCGTCGGTATGGCCGTTATACTGATTCAATAAAATCGCAAAAGTAGCCTGGATTTTGACGTGACCCCAAAAGTAAATAGACGCACCAAGATAGTCGCAACCGTCGGGCCCGCTAGCGAGTCCGACGATATGATCGCCAAATTGATCAGCGCCGGCGTCAATGTATTTCGACTGAACTTTAGCCATGGCAGCGCTGCCCAGCACATCAAGGTTGCCGCGCGCATTCGCAAGCAATCTGCGTTAGCGGGTGTTTACGTTGGTATTCTCGCCGATTTGCAGGGCCCAAAGATTCGCATCAGTACATTCCGTGATGGCGAAGTTGAGTTAGCCCAGGGGGACCGCTTCAGACTGGATCTGGCAATCCCCGCAGGTGAGGGCGACATTCGCGGCGTAGGTCTCGATTATGAACAGCTGTCTGACAACGTATTTCGCGGCGATACCCTGCTGCTCGATGACGGTCGTATTCGTCTCACCGTAGATGGTGTGGAATCCGGCGCAGTTGATTGTTCCGTTCTGGTAGGCGGCAAACTGGGCTCACGTAAGGGCATAAACCGCCTGGGCGGTGGTCTGGCAGCGCCGGCCCTAACCGCCAAAGACATTGCCGATATCGACAGCCTGGCGGAAGTACGCCCTGATTTCGTTGCCGTTTCTTTCGTCTCCAACGCAGGAGACATCGAACAGACACGGGAACTGCTTAAACAACACCAACTGGAACCCGCTATCATCGCCAAAATAGAACGGGCTGAGGTTGTAGCCGAAGACGATACGCTAAACGGTATCATCAGTGCTTCTTTTGGCGTGATGGTGGCCCGGGGCGATCTCGGTGTCGAGGTGGGCGATGCGCAACTGATCGGCATCCAGAAAGACTTGATTTCCCGAGCCAGAAAAATGGATCGAGTGGTAATCACCGCCACTCAGATGATGGAGTCGATGATCAGCAGCTCCATGCCAACGCGAGCCGAAGTCTTCGATGTTGCCAACGCTGTGCTGGATGGCACCGACGCCGTTATGCTATCTGCAGAAACCGCCGTGGGGAAATACCCGGTGGAGGTAGTCAAGGCGATGGCGGATGCGGCAATCGGCGCAGAGTGCCATCCGGTGGCGCGCACCTCAAGGTATCGCCTGGACCAGCAGTTCGAGTCTGCCCAGGAAGCCATCGCAATGTCTGCCATCTACGCCGCCAACCATTATAAGAATGTGCGCGGCATAGCCTGTCTTACCGAATCTGGCCGTACACCCTTGCTAATGTCGCGCCTGAGCTCCGGACTACCCATTTTTGCCCTCAGTGACCAAAGTGAGACCCTGCAGAAGTTGAGCATGTGCCGCGGTGTAGTGCCTCTGTACTTTGACGCCAGCGCTTTTGAAGTTGAGAGTGTCGAGCGCAGGGCAATTGAATTCCTCCTGGACGGTGGTTATCTGCAAAAAGACGATTCTATTCTGCTGACCAAAGGCGCCGTAATGGGCCGCGCCGGCTCGACCAATATTATGAAAATTCTGCCGGTCGCGTAGCAATGCCGGCTAACGTGAGGCCGCGCCTGGTAGCAGACGTAGGCGGAACAAATACCCGTATTGCGTTATACGACCCTGCCAGCGGGGATTATTTCTCCGCACAAAACTACATAAACCGCGATTTCGTGAACTTCGAAGACGTTGTTGAGCATTGGCTAGGGAATTTGTCCGAGGCGTCGCCCGAGGAGTGCTGCGTTGCGATAGCCTCGCCCCTGGACGGCGATCAGGTCAACATGGTGAACATGGACTGGTCATTTTCGCGTGGGGAGTTTAGCCAGCGCTTTGCGTTCAAGCATATCGCCTGGCTGAATGATTTTGAGGGCAATGCTCACGCACTCCCTCATCTGCAGGATGATGATCTGGAACTGCTGCACGCCGGACACGCAACGAGTCGCTCCCCATTGGCGGTTATGGGGCCAGGCACTGGCCTGGGTGGTGCGACCCTGGATGGCATCGGGACTCGCCAGCGAGTGCGGCGCAGCGAGCCCGGGTCGATGGGACTAAGCCCTCAGTCGGAACTGGAGCTAGCGCTTTTCGAGCTATTGCTGACTAAACATAAAGACATCTATGCTGAATTGCTAATCTCCGGCCCTGGCCTATACCGTCTGTATATCAATCTTTGCGAGTTGGCCCAAACCACTCCACTGGCGAAAGACCCGGCTGAAGTGTCCCATCTGGCGCTCACCGCTGATGATGAGCACTGCCTACAGGCGCTGACTGTGTTCTGCGAATTACTGGGCTCGGCATGCGCAGATTTTATTCTTGCCAATGGTGCCTATGGGGGGCTCTATCTGGCGGGAGGCATCCTACCCAGAATGACAGACTTTCTCAAAGCCAGCAGATTCCATCAGCGCCTCTGTAAAAAAGGCTTTATGGCAAAATCACTTGGCAAGGTTCCCGTTTATGTAATCACCGGGACCAGAACAGGCCTGATTGGAGCAGCCCACGCACCGCTGGCAGCAGCCCCTTAGCAGGGAAATGACAGGCGGGCGCAGAACCCCTCGCCATCGTCGCCTGGATGCGCGTTAAACTGCGCTCCATGCTGATCGGCAATGCGGGTCACGATGGAAAGCCCCAGACCTGCGCCCAGTCCGTTACTTCCCGGCACTCGGTAGAATCGTTCAGCAAGTCGATCGAATTCAGCGGATGATAGCGTTGCACAGTCGTTGCAAATTTCCAGTTCACAACCTTGCCTGCCAGAAACCAAATTTATTTTGACCGCCGACCCGGATGTGCCGTAGCGGAAGGCATTGCTTAACAAGTTCCTCAGTAGAATACCCAGGGATTCTTCACTTCCTTGCAGTATGCACTCCGCGCCTTCTAGCAGGTCTATCTCCAGCCCGCTCTCCACGGCTAGATGTGCCGTGTCCGCCAGTGCCTCAATCAGTTGAGCCCTGAGATGTACTTCAGTCATCTCCAGGGGTGCGTCCGGATCGACTCTGGCCAGAGTGAGAAGCTGCTCCACCGTATGTGTGGCTCTATTCACACGGGCGGCAATACGCTGCAGCATTACCTGGGCGGGCTGGTCACTGAGCTGCCGCTGACACAGTTGTACCTCGGTCTTGATGGCCGCCAGCGGAGTCATCAGTTCATGGGCCGCATTGGCGGTAAAACGCTGCTCCGACTCCAGAGCAAAACCAAGGCGTTCCAACAGTTTATTGAGCGCCACCACGGTGGATTGCATTTCTTCCGGAACTTCATCAAGAGCCACAGCTTCCAATTGCTGCGGGCTGCGCTCGGCAATTTGCCTGGCCAGGCTTCTCAGGGGACGCAGACCACGGGAAACACCAAAATAAACCAGCCCTACGGTTAGCGGTAGAATAATGAACAAGGGGAAAAGAGCCTGGGCGAATGTGCCCAGCAGGGCCCATCGAGCCTGATCGAGTTCTATACCAACCATAATCCACAGGTCGTTGGTTTTGTCATGACGCGCTAATATGCGCCAGTGGTTGTGGGTATCTCCGCTGCCGTCAATCAGCCGAAACGAGAACCCCTCAGCAGTTGGCACATCGAATCGAGGAGAGTTTTCCAATACGGCTAGCAACTGGTCCCCGAGGAATATATTGACCACCGGTGTCAGCCCCTCACTCGCAGGAGCGTCAATTACCATAGGCTCCAGGCCAATTCTTTCAATATGAGCGGCAGTACCAATGCCGGGAATCGCACTCCCCGCATCAATCTGGATCGCAAATATTTCTGTTATATAGCTCACCAGACTGGAATATTGCTCCAGCTGCCTATCGACCTGGTCCAACAGTGCCCTGCTCGCATAGGCTCCGGTGATCGCGGCTGAACCGACCCAGGCAAATAGCATCAGGGCCAACAGGATCAGAACCAATCGTTTGCGAAGCGACGCGGTCATGGATTCATCCGATAACCGACACCGCGCATAGTCTCAATCACATCGCCACCAAAGCGTTTACGTAGTCGTGATACGTACACCTCGACTGTGTTTGAACCTACCTCTTCTCCCCAGCTATAAATGCCTTCCTCCAAACGGGCGCGCGACACAAAGCGTCCCGCGTTGCGAACCAGTATCTCCAGGATGGCAAACTCCCTGGCAGTCAACGTATGGGCCTCGCCCTCAAATTCCACCAGGCGATCAACAGGATCGACCAAAATACCGGCGGCAGTGAGCTGCTGCGCCTTGTTGTCACCTTGGCGACGCAGCAACGAACGGACTCGCGCAAACAGCTCGTCCATCTCAAAAGGCTTGGTCAGGTAGTCGTCGGCACCAGAATCCAGCCCATCTATCTTATCCGCCAGAGTATTTCTGGCAGTGAGAAGGAGTACTGGAAGCAGATGCTTGTCGCTACGCAGCTGTCGCAACACCTGCATTCCTGGTACACCCGGCAGGCCCAGGTCTAAAATGAGCAGGTCATAGGGTGTTGCAGACAGACTGGCCCGCACGGGATCCCCAGAGGGCAGCCAGTCAACCGCGTACTGCTCCAGCTTAAGAGCTGCCTCAAGGGACTCGCCCAGCTGTATATCGTCTTCGACCAGTAATATTCGCACAACTTCCTCAATTTGCTAGCATCAGAACACAGGTTATAGCGTCACCCAGTAAGATGAAACAAGCCTTAATCTGGGCGCATAAAAGTCGTAATATTGCCATTTAAAATCTGGAACATGCTGTGGCAAGGTTCAAAAGCGGTGCTAAACTTCTTAAAGCTGACTTCTTCAGCGGTATTTGTCTGAGCGCTCAGAGTTCCTTTTTTGTCCTCGATTCGCACTAATAAATAATTTTTGAATTGGCTGCAGCCCCCGGGGTTCCAGCTTAGAAACTTAGGTAAATTGAATATGGCTACAGTAACCGGCACAGTTAAGTGGTTTAACGAATCAAAGGGCTTTGGATTTATTGAACAAGAAGGCGGGCCCGACGTCTTCGTACATTTCAGCGCTATCAAAGGCGATGGATTCAAAACACTGGCCGATGGCCAGAAAGTCGAGTTCACCGTTACCGACGGCCAGAAAGGTCCGCAAGCAGAAGATGTAGTGCCGGTCTAACTAGAACCAGCCACTCAACCCTTTCTGAGGGCAAAAAAAAGGAGCATTAAATGCTCCTTTTTTACGCCTGTTTAATCTCAAATCAAACCGGTTCGGCAAGCTTCTTCTGTCTGTCCAACTCAGCATTCATGTATTTTATCCACTGAGTAGCATATTTCTCTGAACGCTCGTCTTTGCCAGCACGGTTGAAAGCATCGCGGGCTTTATTGTATTGCCTGTCGTTAAAGTAGGCCATGCCTAACACCAGCCTGGCAGTATCCGGGCGCTTTACACCGCCGCGGGAAAGCCCTTTGACGATAGCATCAATGGCCTTTTTAAACTGATCTCCGTCCAGGTAGACGTTACCCAGACGCGCATACAGCTCGCCAGAATCAGACTTCGAAGCAGCTACTTCCATGGCTGGTATGGCTTTGCCAACCTCCTGAGCTTGCCTGTACGCGTTACCCAGAATCTCATAGTTCTTTGATGTCGGGTCAACAGACTTATCTTTTATACCCTTGTCGAGAACTGTCGCAGCTTTATACGGTACATCACCATTGAGATAGAGATACGCCATGGTGACCTGTTCGGAGCCTTTCTCCAGCATGCCCTGAACGTACGCAGTTTCCATTGCGGCCAACTGCTCTTTCTCCTTCTTCTGCTCACCGTACATGTGCGAGACCTGCACCCAGTACTGCTTCTTCGGATAGTGAGTCAGCAACTCTTCGAGCACCGCTACCGCATTGTTGATGTCGTTCTTATCGAAATAGAGGAAACGGGAAAGGTTGTACCACTGCTCCTTCGGAATCTTGCCTTTCGCCTTATACATGCTGATGGCTTTTTCGACATTCAGCAAAGCGTTGTCGTAGTCCTTGAGCTGGTAGTAGCCTTGGCTCAATAGAACATATGCGCTTTCTGGAGGATTCTCGGTAACTTTGAACCAATCGAGTAGTGCGTCGATTCCTCGCTGCCATTGTTCTTGCACAAAATAGAGCTGGGCAATCGTGTACTTGGTATTGATTTCCATCGCCAGGGGAATATCGGGCTGCCTGACCACATTTTCGTAGGCCTCTAAAGCTTTACCGTAGTCTTCAAGAGAGTAATAGATAAACGCATACAGGTTGTAAACGTTTGCCTGCTCGTAGCTGTTCAGCTTGGTTTTTTCTCGGCTGGCGGCCAACATGTCATCGAGGATTTTTGAAGCCCCGGTGTAATCTTTGGCTTCCGCTGCCGCCTGGGCTTCTGCCAGCTTTTCGTAAACCTTGTTACGTAGAGCCGGTGTGCGCCGGGTTTCCTGCTGCTTTTTCGGTTGCCCTTCTTCCTGAGCAACGGCCGCAGACCAAGTGGTCAGACCAACATCGCTCTGCAACTGAGACAGTCCAACTTGCGCGGCAACCACCGGGGTAGCCAGCAACACTGCACGCGTCCAGGTTCGGAGATTAAACAATTTCATAACACTTCAACCACTGTCTACTGTTCCAACTCGTAGGTAAATTTGTTTTGTACACCGGCTACTTCAATCGCTTCGCCATCTACCACCCGGGGCTTGTACTTGAATTTGAGAGACGCTTTCACAGAAGCCTTATCAAACACGCCGGAAGGATTACAGTCGACGGCTACCGGATCTTTGATCGATCCAGACTTGGTCACCGTATACTCCACAATGCAGTAGCCCGAGATACCGCGGGTTTGCGCTCGGCGGGGATATATCGGCGCCACTTTTACGATAGGCAGATACTCACCATCTCCCGAAGACATACCGGTAGAGTTAATATCGAGGCTGACCTGCGCGGCCGGCGCGGTATTCTGGATATCAGTATCCATATCGAGGCTTATCTGGGCCATTTCGATGTCAGGCGGTGGCTCTTCTGGTTCTTCCGCCTTTTCCGGCTTCTTGGTCGTCGTGTCCAACTGTATTTCTTCATCTGGCTGAACCAATTCCGCAATCTTGGTACTCGCGACTTCCGGGTTTTCAAACTGTTTGTCGATCAAGCTGTTCATGATCAGAAACAATCCCACCGTAACAGGGAGTGCCATTAGTATTGCTACAATCATTCTCACTGAACTATTACCCATTGTAATTACGCCCCTTCAGTCGTGGAGGCGCACAGCGGCGCGTCCATCAGGGGTTTAAGGGCAGCCATCAATTCGCTGAGCACTGATGTTGGTGCCGAGACATCCGCCTGAATCACGAAATTCGCTTTCGGCGCCTCCTTTTTGGCCGCTTCGGCCAAACGGAAAGCTCGCGCAAGTGGGACCTGCTTCTTATCGTAGTAGATTTCACCTACCGAAGTGACCGCAAAAATGATCGTGCCGCGTTCACAGGCGTTGGTGGTGACGGCCTTGGCCCTGTCAATTTCGGCGCCAGGCTCCTTCACAAAGGATGAGGTCACAATAAAAAAGATTAACATGATGAACACGACGTCCAGCATCGGGGTCAGGTCGATCTCACCCTCGCCACCGCCGCCTGACGCTCGCCCTGGTGCTGCCATACCTCGCCTGCTCACTTCTGTTCCTCCGCTGGCCAATTCACCTGTTTTACGCCCGCTTCACGGGCGGCGTCGGCAACCTCGAGAAGGGCTCCCGCAGTGGCGCCGGGCTCCGTCTTGACACTGAACGACTGTTCAGGATCCGATGCCAACAGGCGTGCGATATTTGCCCTGGCCGCACGAATATCAATCCGGCGATTTTCCATCCAGATCTGATCGTCGCCGGTTATGGTCACAGCGATACTCGTAGCATCTGTATCAGGGGGATTGTTGTTAGCGTCAGGTCGATTCACTTCGATACCGGCCTCCTTAAGAAAGGAGGCAACAACGATAAAGAAGATCAGCATAATAAACACCACGTCTAGCATGGGCGTCAAATCGATCTGCGCCTCATCGGCATCTGCTTCTCGGTTTCTCTTGCGCATTAAACTGGCTCTATCAGTGATCTGTGGTCAGGTTATCCTGCAGGAATTCACTTTCCCGCTGGGCAATCTGAGTAACATAAGTGTTGGCAAAAACGCCAGATAGGGCGGCCACCATGCCGGCCATAGTTGGAATCGTGGCCATCTGGACACCGCCGGCCATGGACTTGGCATCGCCACCGCCCGTAACCGCCATGATGTTAAATACCTCGATCATCCCGGTCACCGTACCCAGGAGCCCCAATAGTGGGCACAAAGCTACCATCGTCTTGATTTCAGGCAAATAGCGGTGGATTTCCATACGCGACTTGGATATCAGCATCGAACGGACCTGGTGCGCCTCCCAGGACTTCCGCTCAGAGCGGCCCTCCCATTTGGCAATCACCTTGGCAACATCAGCTTTCCAGCCGAACTTGAGGTACCACACCCGTTCCAGGATCAGCATCCACATCACGAGCACGAGAGCGGCGATCAGCCACAAGACGTCACCGCCCTTGTTCATGAAGCCCATCAGAACTTCGGTCATGTCGCCCATATCAGGACCTCAGGTTGGCTTCAGTATGCTCTGCAATCATGCCAGTGGTCTGCTCGTCGAGTATGTGAATTACCCGTTGGGCACGACCATTAACTACGGTGTGCAGGAGTACTGTCGGGATTGCCACCAGAAGACCCAGCACTGTAGTAATCAATGCGCCAGAAATACCACCGGCCATTGCCTTCGGATCACCCGCACCAAAGATGGTGATGGCCTGGAAGGTGATGATCATACCTGTAACCGTACCCAGTAGACCCATCAACGGAGCCACCGCAGCAATGATCTTCAGCAGGGTTAGGCCACTTTCCAGTTTGGGAGTTTCTTTCAATACACCCTCAGACAGCTTGAGCTCTAACGTCTCGGTATCCATGGAGGGGTTGTCCTGGTGAATTTTCAGGACACGACCCAGTGGGTTATTATCGTTGGCCTTATCACTCTTCAGTTGCGAACTAACCTTGCTGCTGACTGAAGCCAGTACAATCATTCGGTAGATAGCCAATAAGAAGGCAAAGATACCCACCGCAGTGATCGCATAGCCTACATAGCCGCCCTGATGCCACCGCTCTTCGAGCGTGGGCGTATCGATAATTGCCGACAGGAAGGAGCCGCCAGTCGGGCCAGTTGGGTCTATACCAAAGCTATGCATACCGCTGGTAGCTGAAGCCAGGTCTGCCGCCCAGCCTGTATAGGGGCCGCTAGGCTGTCGGGGCAACTCGCTCAGGGTGCCGTTATTAAAGCTGAGGTAGTTACCATCCGTGTCGACCATGTTGAAGGCGCCAATACGTATTACTTCACGCTCGGCTCGTTCGCCAGCGGGCGACGCAACCTCTGCTGAGAACCTGGTGACAACACCAGTCTCGCGAGTTTCTCGCAGCAGCTCGAACCACACCCGCTCGATTTCTGCGATGCTGGGCAGGGAATCGGAATTGGTCATCTTGCCAATGAATTCCTGCAGGAATACCTCACGCCCGGGGTATTGAGCAGATGCGAGCGAGACTTCAACATTTGAAGCCAGATCGCCTGAAGCAGAAGTCAGGTGCCCAAACAGTTCTGTCAGGGTACCGAGTCTTTCCTTCAGTTGCTTTTGTTTGTCGGCAATCAGCAAATCATTATCTTCAAACGTTTTTTCCAGCTGGGCACTGAGCCGTTCCTGGCTTGCACGTTCTGCCTCAGCCCTCTTAACAGCTGCAGCTTGATTGGCCTTATCTTTAGCAAACGATGCTTCGCGTGCACGGTTTTCTTTGGACTCGGTAACCTGCCCCTTCTTGACGAAGTCGAGCAGTTGGTCGAGGGACTGGGCGTCCTGCGCAAAGGCAGAACTACCAGAAAAAGTTAATGTGCTGCATATGGCAAGAGCAGCGGCTTTTACGATTTTAAAGCTCATTACATAGCCTCCGGCGCTGGAATTGGCATATTCAGCAAATCAATTGTGGCTTGCTTCTTCGCGATACGAATACCCTTGCGAATAGCGGCGTCATATTGTCCTTCGGGGAGATCTGCCCAAGCCCGGGCCGTCTTGTCCCAGGCGCCTGAAATGGTGCCATCAGTTGTCTGGTACACCAGGGCGACACGACCTATACGCAGGAAATCCACTTCACGCTCAGTCCCTCCCAGTTCAATGCTTCCCCGATAGGTGTCCATGCCTCGCCCGTACTGCAGCTCAATATTATAGGCTTCCAGAACACCTCGAAATTTCTCAGCCACACTGACATCCGCGCGATCAAGGTTAGACCTCAGGAACCCAATGCGCTGCACTCGCTCTTCTTTGGCGAACGGCACGTCGAGTTCAACAAACTGCTCAAGACCATCGATCATGCGAATCACCAGCGGCGTCATTTGCCGCTGGATGACCGTCACCTGGGAAATCGATTCGTCAATCTCCAAAACGCGCTTCTCTTGGTTCTGAATCTGGCGTTGCAGACGGCCGTTGTAAACCTTAAGGCCGTCAACCTGCTTCACGACTGTTTTGTAGTTGCTGAGCAAATCGCCGGTCTCGTCCGCAAGGCGATCAATTTTCACCTGAGACTTTCGAGCCGCTTCGTTTTTACTATTTCCAACCTCGAGGATGGAATCCAGGGTACTGGCTTGCACCGCTGCCACAGAACCCGCGAGGGCGCCTGTAGTAACAAGCGCAGCGATCAATACATTTTTTAATCGATGCATAGTCATGTGAGTAACGTTTCCTATATCCAACAGAATAATTCTGAGCTGATTTGAGACTCGGTCCTATGTTTATAGTTGATAAGTCTGAGTCGGTAAACCGAGGGAAGGGATTTAACCGCAGAAAGATTTCTTTTTCAATTCCGACCTGTTGCGACCACTAGGATTGTCGTAGTTTGTGTAGATTGGTGACAAGCTAGAAGTGCGCCACTAGCGAAAGTAACACTCTTCAGCTAACAGCGAACTCCAACCTTTCATAAATCACAAAGCTGTGGGCGTACTGTTCGGGAAGCGCGCCGGGATGATATTCGCGGGATACCTCTTGCCAGAATTGCAGATCCAATGGCGGCAAATAAGCATCGCCCGCAACCTCCGCATGCACCTCTGTCAGATAGAGGCGCGAGGCGCGAGGCAGTGCCGCTGCGTAAATTCGGGCACCCCCAATAACCATTAATTCTTCAGCGCCGTCGATTGTCGCGATGTCCTCGGCCAGCGCCAAAGCCTCCTCCAGAGAGGACACCACACGAACCCCATTGGCCTGATAGTCAGGGTTTGCAGAAATTACGATATTGGTTCGACCCGGTAACGGCCGGCCTATGGACTCAAAGGTCTTACGCCCCATGAGTATCGGTTTACCCATGGTGACGCGCTTAAAGTATTTGAGGTCGTCAGGTAAATGCCACGGCAAGCCATTATCACGGCCAATAACGCCGTTCTCAGCAACCGCCACGATTAGAGCGAGATTAATCAAGAGGAAGCGCGCACGACGACTAATGACCAGCGCATGGCCTAGACCGCCACTGGGGCTGAGATGTGACTGTCAGGCTCATAATCATTGAGCACGAAGTCTTCAAAGTTGTAGCCGTAGATGCTGTCCGGCTTGCGCGCCAGAGTTAGCGTAGGCAGGGGTCGTGGTGTGCGTGAAAGCTGTTCCTGCACCTGCTGCAAGTGGTTATTGTAGATGTGCGAATCACCCGTGGTAATAATAATTTCACCCGGTAGCAAATCACTTTGCTGAGCCAACATGATGGTCAACGCCGCCAGGCTTGCGGTGTTGTACGGCAGGCCGAGAAAGGTGTCACTGGAGCGAATATAGAGCTGCGCCGACAGCCGCCCGTCCGCCACATAAAACTGGTACAAAAGGTGGCAGGGCGGCAGTGCCATGCGCCCCGCTTTAACGTTGTCTGCAGGGCTGATACTTTCGTCAGGAAGATACTCCACATTCCAGCCGTGAAACAAAATACGGCGGCTGTCGGGGTTATTGCGCAGGCATCCGAGCACATAGTCGATCTGATTGATCGTGCCACCATCACGGGTTGGCCAAGCGGTCCACTGAGCGCCATACAAAGGGCCCAGGTCGCCCTCATCCGTGGCCCACTCATCCCAGATACTGACACCATTTTGTTTTAGCCAAGCGGTGTTGGTGCCACCATTAAGAAACCAAATCAGCTCATTGATGATACTTTTCAAGTGCAACTTTTTAGTCGTTAGCAGGGGGAAGCCGTCTGCAAGGTCATGGCGATACTGGCGCCCAAATACTGACATAGTGCCAGTCCCGGTACGGTCACCCTTGGGCGTTCCGTGGTCGAGAATATCCTGTAACAGATCGAGATATTGCTTCATTGATGAGTTCCTAAGCAGTGCTTTGATTGGCTCGACGATAGGCGAATATCATCACAGCCAGGCCGATTACAATCATCGGTAGACTTAATAATTGACCCCGGGTCATCCAGCCCAGGGCCTGGAAACCAAGGTGTGCATCCGGCTCACGGAAAAACTCAGCGCTAAACCGCAGGCAGCCGTAGCCCACCGCGAACAGCCCCGCAGCGGCCCAGGTAGGCCTGGGCTTGGAGGTGAACCACAGGAGCACCGCGAACAACACCATGCCTTCCAGCGCAAACTGGTAAAGCTGCGATGGGTGACGCGCCAGTTGCAAGGGGTCTTTGGGGAATATCATCGCCCAGGGCACGTTGCTGGGTCGGCCCCAGAGTTCCTGGCCGATAAAATTTCCTAAGCGACCCAGGGCCAAACCGACAGGCGCCAGCGGCGCAATAAAATCAAGCAAGCCACCAAGATCTATGCGCTGACGCCTGGCGTAGATAAACATCGCCACCACCACGCCGAGAAAACCACCGTGAAATGACATGCCTCCCTGCCACACACGCAGCAGCCAACTCGGGTCTTCCGCCAACCGATCACCCCCGTACAAGAAGGCGTAACCAAGTCGACCGCCGATAACAATGCCTAGTGCGGAATAAAAAATCAGGTCGTCTACCTGCTCTCGTTGCAATACCGAATTCGGCCTGCGAGTCTGGCGCACCGCCAACCACCAGGCAAAAGCCAGGCCCGTCAGATACGTCAGGCCGTACCAATGTACCTTTATTGGTCCGAGAGCGAGGGCAACCGGGTCTATTTCTGGATAGGGCAGCATAGCGTTTTATCGATTCCGCGGATAAAAATGGCATGGGCGCCGTGAGCGCCCAAAGACGCTATTATCAGTCAGCCTGCTTTGTTTAACAATTAATTGGAAACCCCTGAGTCAATCTATGTGCCTTATCATATTCGCCCACCACTACCACCCCGGTGCGCCGCTGGTATTGGCAGCAAACCGCGACGAGTTTTTTGCCCGCCCTACCGCCACCGCCAACTTCTGGCCCGAGCACCCGAATTTGCTGGCAGGCAGAGATCTGGAACAGGGAGGCGCCTGGATGGGAATCACCCGCGGCGGGCGCTTTGCCGCCATTACTAATTTTCGTGACCCTGCCGCCACGGTTAGTGCACCACGAACGCGAGGCGAACTCACTCTCGACTACCTGATTGGCAAGGAATCTGCCCAACAATACCTACTGGCAGTCGCCGCGCGGCAGGAAGAATATGCGGGCTTTAATCTTTTGCTGGGCGATAGACAGCAGCTGTGGTTTCTCAGCAATAGCGGTGAGGCTCGCGAAGCGGCCCCCAAATTGCTGCCCCCCGGCCTCTACGGCCTTAGCAATGCGGCATTGGACACCCCCTGGCCCAAGGTCGTGCTGGGCAAAAAGAAGCTGCAGGATTGCCTTGTATCGCCCCCAACGCACACCACTCTGGCGGCGGTTGTTGGCGACCAGCACCCTGCATCACCCCAGGACCTGGCAGGGCAGGGCCTGGACGGAGAGATGGATCAGTTATTGTCAGCGCAATTTATTCAAGCGGGCCACTACGGTACCCGGTGCACCACGACCTTGTGGCTGACAGAGGAAGGCCATGCCGATTTTTGCGAACGCAGCTACAACCCTGAGGGCGAGCTCACCAGCATCGTCGAGCAGCAGTTCCCACTGGAACCGTAGGTCACGCCACCGGATTATGGATAAACTGAGCCAGACCTCGCTCTCGTAAAACCAGCTCCATACGCCGCTGAACATCACCGGCGGACTCCATCATCATCACTTCCTCCAGCAACTCACAAGCAGACGCGTAGCTGATTGCACGGACAGCTTTTTTCACTTTGAGCAGGCTGGTAGCATTCATCGACAGCACGTTATAGCCCATCGCCAACAACAGCGTTGCCGCCATTGGATCTCCAGCCAGCTCACCGCAAATACTTACCGGTTTACCTTCGGCGTTAGCCGCTGCTGCAACCGCTGCGAGAGCTTGTAATACTGCCGGATGATAGGCGTGATAGAGGTCGGCGACCCGCGGATTATTTCGATCTACTGCCAGCAGGTACTGAGTCAGGTCGTTGCTGCCCACGGATAAAAAGTCCACTCGTCTGGCCAGAGCTCTGGCCTGATACACCGCGGCAGGCACTTCAACCATCACCCCAATGGGGGGCAGCTCACCGACAACGCCCTCCTGCTGGACCTCCCGATGACTGCGCTTGATTAGATCGATAGCCTCATCGACCTCCTCGAGATTGCTGATCATTGGCAGCATAATTCGCAAATTGCCCAGACCAGAGTTGGCTTTCAACATTGCTCTGATCTGAGCGAGAAAGATTTCCGGGTGATCAAGCGTAACCCTGATACCTCGCCAGCCCAGAAATGGATTGTCTTCCTCAATTGGGAAATAAGGCAAGGCCTTGTCACCGCCCACATCCAGCGTACGCATGGTTACCGGGCGGGGCGCGAAAGCCTCCAGCTGATCGCGATAAATCTGTCTTTGCTCCTCCTCGCTGGGAAAGCGCTCACGCAGCAAAAAAGGAATTTCTGTGCGATACAGGCCCACGCCCTCGGCGCCCTGCCTCAGAGAATGCGTAGTGTCCGCCATTAGGCCGGTATTTACCCACAGTGGCAGCGGATAGCCATCCAGAGTCAAGCTGGGCTCGTCCCGCAGCACTTCCAGGTCCTTGGTCAGTGCAATATCCTGATCAACCAGATCCTGAAAGCGCTCGCGAATTTCCGGCAACGGATTGAGGTGCACCGTGCCATGGTAGCCATCTACTACCAGCTCCACGTTTTCCAAACGTGTGTAGGGTAAATCGACGGCACCCATGACCGTAGGCACGCCCATAGCCCGAGCGAGGATAGCCACGTGGGAATTGCCGGAGCCACGCACTGAAATGAGGCCCGCCAGCTTGTCCCGCGGTATTTCCCCCAGCGCCGAGGCGGTCAGCTCCTCGCTGACCAGAATTGTTTTATCCGGGTAGCGGCGCACCTCCTTTTCATCGGCCTGCAAGTACGCAAGTACGCGGGTACCGAGATCCTTTACATCGACTGCGCGCTCCTGAAGATAGCTGTGCTCCATCCGCTCAAAGTGGCGAATGTGTTGAATCATCACCTTGCTGAGAGCGCCCTGGGCCCAGTGCCCGGACTTGATGCGGCGGGCAACTTCACCGCCGATTGCCGAATCGTCCAAAATGCCCAGGTACACATCGAATAAGGCATGGTCTTCGGCGCTTAATTCATCGCGCAAGTTCTCAGACACTGATTCTATATCGCGGCGGACCTTTTCCAGCGCGAGTTTGAAGGCACGCAACTCCGCGCGTCGATTTTTTACTTTTTTGCGCGGTACCGAATATAAATCCGCTGTTGGCGACACCACCACCGCCTCACCAATACCAATACCCGGCGCGCCAGCCACACCACTGACCTTGGTCGACGTCGCTCGTTTGCCGGCCGCGAGTTCATCTGCCACCGTCCCGGTGACCCTGGCATGGGCGATAACACCGGCCAGTTGCGCCGACATAGTGACCAGAAATGCTTCTTCGCTTTCATCGAAACGGCGTTGCTGAGACTGTTGAATGACCAGCACGCCAAGGACAGCGCGCTGGTGAATGATGGGCACACCTAAAAATGCGTTGTAACGTTCTTCGCCGATACCCGGCACATGCAGGAAACTGGGGTGAGACTCGGCATCTTCAAGATTAACCGGTTCTTCACGCTCAGCAACCAGGCCTACCAGACCCTCTCCCGGTGCCAGACTGGCGATCCCAACCTGCGCGGTGTTCAACCCCTGGGTAGCTCGAAAAACAAACCTTTGGGTGACAATATCGTGCATGTAGACACTGCACACCTCAGTGCCCATCGCTTCTCGCACTCGCGCTACGATAATTGCCAACGCCTCTTCCAGACCCTCGGCGGCGTTGACCTCTTGAACGATTTGGCGCAGCACTGCAAGCATGCCGATTAAACCTTCGCCAGTTTGGCGGTATGGCGGCCCAGGGGTTGGACCAACTCTTTCATGGCGCGGCGATAAACCTCTCGCTTAAACGACACCACCTGATTCAGAGGATACCAGTAACTGACCCACTGCCAATGATCAAACTCCGGTTTTTGGTTCAGATCGAGCTTTACGCTGGCATCGTCTGCCACCAACCTGAGCAGGAACCACTTCTGCTTTTGACCGATGCACAATGGCTCCTGACCTTTGCGGAGAAAGCGCTTGGGCAGGCGATAACGCAGCCACCCTCGGGTAGCAGCCAGCACCTCAACCGCATCACCGGTTAGGCCCACTTCCTCTTCCAACTCCCGGTATAGCGCTTGCTCCGGGGATTCACCGCGATCAATGCCACCCTGCGGGAATTGCCAGGCATCGCGACCGCCGACCCGGCGCGCCCAGAGCAGCTGCCCGAGGTCGTTGGCGACAATTATTCCGACATTAGACCTGAAGCCTTGTGAATCAATCACTTTCGAGCCACCGTTTGAGAGAGCCGGCTATTGTTCCACACTTTACTGGGCCAGAGAAATTTACTCCCCAGAGGCCGCGCGCTATGCTTGCCAGCCAATCTTCCCGGTGCAGTATATGACCTTGGCAATATTCGACCTCGACAACACCCTGATCGGCGGCGACAGCGACAATCTTTGGGGTCAGTTCGTGTGTACTCAAGGCTGGGTTGACGCAGCGGATTTCGGCGCGCGCAATGATCAGTTTTACGCTGACTATCAGGCGGGAACCCTTGATATCGACGCCTACCTCAGGTTTGCCCTATCACCGCTCATCGGTCAATCCCGCGAGGTAATAGACCACTGGCATGAGCAGTTTATGCAGCAGGTGATTGAACCGATCATGTTACCCAAAGCGCAAGCACTGGTTGCCCATCACCGCGAGGCCGGTCACCAGTTGCTGATTATTACGGCCACCAACGAATTTATAACCCGACCGATCGCTCTTCGTCTGGGCATAACTGAACTGATCGCCTGCGAGGGTGAAATTATTAATGGCCGCTACACCGGCGAGCCTCAGGGCGTACTCTCTTACCAGGCGGGCAAAGTAGTTAGGCTCAAATCATGGCTACAGGGCACAGATCAAACCATGGACGGTGCCTGGTTCTATAGTGATTCGCACAACGATTTGCCGCTATTGGAATTGGTTAGCAACCCAGTCGCAGTAGACCCTGACGACAAGCTGCGCGCCCGCGCTGAGCAGGCGGGCTGGGATATCATTTCACTCAGAGAATAATCTTGCGGGCGAATACGGCTTTGAGATATTCCGTTTCTGGAATAGCCGGATGAATAGGATGGTCTGGCCCCTGAGCACCCTGCTCTATGATCCGTAATTGACACTTATTCCGCTGGGCCGCGCCCTGTAAAGCGTCGTTGAGCTCAGCCCGGCCCAGATGCATGGAACACGAGCCCGAAACCAGCAGACCACCCGGTTTGAGCACTCGCAAGCCCAATTCGTTGATTCGCCGGTAAGCATTGATACCTTTCTTCAGGTCTTTGCGCCGCTGGATAAACGCCGGTGGATCGAGAATTACTAGATCAAAAGTTTTACCGCTGTTATGCAAATCCGTCATCACCTCGTCGGCCTGACCGCGTATGGTATTCACTCGATCAGCCAGTGAGTTTAGCTCTGCGTTGCGCGTAACCCCGGCAAGGGCTGACTCGGAACTGTCCACACAGGTGACTGCGGAAGCCCCGAAAGCGGCGGCCTGCAATCCCCAACCACCGATATAGCTGTACACATCGAGTACTGATTTACCGACTACATAGGCACTGAGCCGGCTACGCGATATTCGGTGATCATAAAACCAGCCGGTTTTCTGCCCGCTGGCCACAGGCGCGAGAAAGTGCACACCGTTCTCTTCCAACGGAACCTCATCGGGCACCTCACCGAAAACGATTTCAATCCGGTTCTCAAGACCCTGTTCTCGACGGCTGCGGCTGTCGGCCCGCAGCAATATGCCGGTGGGCTTCAAACTGGCCGTCAAAGCGGCCAAAATTTGCGCTTCGTAGCGTTCTATTCCGCTGTTGTTGAGCTGAACTACAAGATAATCGCCGTAACGATCTACCACCAGGCCAGGCAATAAATCACTGTCGCCATACACCAGTCGATAAAATGGCCGGTCAAAGCTCATCTCGCGCAACTGCCGGGCTCGGTCGACGGCGGTGGTGAAAAAGGCCTCATCCAGGGCCACTCTTTGGCCCGGTGCGCAGAGTCGCGCACAAATCAGGTTGTTGGGTTCCATGTAAGCGGTGCCAAACAGAGCCCCGTCGCTGGCGACAACCGCTACCGGATCACCTGCGGTGAAAGCAGACAGCGGGCTACGCTTGGTATCAATTTCGTTAGAGTAAACCCACAGATGTCCACCACGCAGACGTCGGTCGGCGCCCTTGCGAAGGTATAGCTCTGGCATTGAAAAGGTCACTGTGGCAGACACTCACAGGCCGACACGAAGAACTCAGTCTTCCTCAGCACATTGGGCTTCATAGTCTTCGGCACTCAGCATTTTTTCAAGCTCAGCTGTGTCCTCTGGTTGTAGTTTGTAAAACCATCCATCGTTGTAGGGGTCGGAGTTGACCGTCTCCGGTTCATCTTCCAACATGTCGTTGACGGCGATCACCTCACCCCCTATCGGGGCATAAATATCTGAGGCAGCCTTGACCGACTCAACCACGCCCGCCTCATCGCCCGCAGCCAGGGTATCTCCCACTCCTGGCACCTCGACAAAAACCACATCGCCCAACGCCTCCTGGGCGTGGTCGGTTATACCAATGGTGACGGTGCCGTCTTCTTCCAGCCTCGCCCATTCGTGGCTACTGGCATATTTCAATTCAGCTGGGGTCTGGCTCATGCCTTATTCCTCTTAATAACGGTGTGGCAGCGCTTCTTAATTTGATATGCGCTCTGCAGCGGCTCATTCTAATGGCCAAGTTTGGAAACACAATCCCAAGAACAGTGAATTACCCGCTACGGGCCTATTCCCATTGCGTGTTTTATCAGTTGCCGTTTGACCGGCCCCAGGCGACCAACACCTCGCATCCCGGCGTTGCGCAGCCAGCGCAGAGGCAAGGCCTGCTGTTCAAACAAACGTTTGAACCCGTCCATGGCCGCCATCATTAGCAGGTTTTCACCTTTGCGCCGTCGTTGATAGCGCCGCAGGTTAATCAACGATCCAGCGGTGTCTCCGGCTCCGGTCGCGGCCAGTATCTCCTCTGCCAGCGCCGCCACATCCTGTAAACCCAGGTTGACGCCCTGGCCAGCGAGGGGGTGAATAGTGTGCGCGGCATCTCCTACCAGCGCCACTCCCGCCTGCACATACTCTACCGCATGACGTTGCCGCAGCGGAAAAGCAAAGCGCCCACCGCAGCCCAGCACATTCCCAAGTCGATACTCAGAGGCCTCGCCCAGCTGCCGGCAAAACTCTGCTTCATCGCAGCCCAGTAAGCCCTCGACCAGATCTTCGTCGAGAGACCAGACAATAGAGCAAAAGTATGCCGATTCGGTGGAAGGGAGTGGCAACAAGGCCAGTGGACCCGAAGGCAGAAAACGCTGCCACGCGGTATTTTGATGGGGGTGTTGTAACTGCACCGTGGTGACCAAAGCCCGATGACCATAATCCCACTCACGGGTTTCAAACGCCATCAACTCACGAATCGGCGACAGCGCACCATCGGCCGCCACCAGCAGATCCGCGCGGATACAGTCACCGCTATCGAGACTGATTTGCATCATTCCACCTTCGATACGCTCACAGGCAATGAGGCTGTGAGGGCACAACACCGTAATATCGCGAGCGCCGCCCACCAACTCCAGCAGCGCTCTGGTGATTACTCTGTTTTCAACAATGTGACCCAGAGCGGCGACATCGACCTCCCTGGCGTCAAAGTCTATTTCACCCGTACCCTGTGCGTCCCATACCGTCATATGGTGATAAGCACAGCTGCGATACTGCTCTATCGCTGTCCAGACACCCAGCTTTTCGAACAGCATTCTGGAACGGGGCGTCAGCGCGCTGACCCTGGAATCGAAACCCTCCAGGCCAGGCTCTGTTGGCAACGGGGTCTCAGATAGTGCCCGGGCTTCGATTAGCGCGACGGTCAAACCGCAATCTCGTAATGCCAACGCGAGTGTCGCACCCACGATACCCGCACCGCTGATAACCACATTGTAGTGCTGAGCATCAGCCATGCAGTTCACCCATCGCCGCCACCCCCGCCGCATAACGGACGAATTCGCGCTTTAGTGGGGCAGTGATATCCAAGCCCGCCAAGGCCATATCCCTGGCTAGCCCAAGAACCGGGTCAGGATGCATAAACAGGCCCGGTAACATGTCGCTAGCACCGATGGTGCGCATCTGGTCATTCTGCTGACGCTGCACATACCGCTGCAACACCGCCAGATCACCGAGTGTTTCCCCCTGCGCTGCCGCTTCTGCGAGCACCGCCGCAAGCACCGCAACATCACGGATAGCGAGGTTGTAACCTTGTCCGGCCACCGGATGCAGCGAGTGCGCCGCGTTGCCCATGACAACCACTGATTGTCGAACCTGCTCACTCGCCTCAGACAGTGTCAGCGGGTAACTATTGCGCTCACCCACTTTCAACATACGGCCCAGGCGATAGCCAAATCGTTGCTGCAGCTCAGTCAGAAAAGCAGAGGCCTCGCAGGCCAGCAGAGCCTCGCAGCGCTCCTCGGGCAATGTCCAGACCAGCGAACTACGATTATCTGAACCAGCCACACCCAGCAATGGCAGCAGCGCCAATGGGCCCTCATCGGTGAAGCGCTCAAACGCACAACCTGCGTGGCCACCGGCAAACGCAACATTGGCCACCAGGGCCCGCTGTTGATAGGATTTTTCGGCAACGCCCATGCCCAAAGCCTTTCTTAGGCCGGAATCGGCGCCATCAACGACCAATAGTAGTTCCGCCTCTAGCTCCCGTGGCGCCGCAGCTTCAATCGTCAAAACAAACTTATTGCCGTCTGGTCGGGCAGCAACGACCTTGGCAGGACTTATCGTTTCAATCCTGGGCTGGCGATGAAGCGCCTGCACCAGCGCTGACCCCAGCCACGCGTTCTCCACCACATAACCCAGCGCCGGCCAGTCATGGTCGGAAGCCTTCAACAGGGTGCTGCCAAAGTGACCCCGGGTGGACACGTGAATGGTGTCTATCGGGCACAACCACTGCTCCAGTTCAGACCACAGGCCCATGGTTTCGTAGATCAGGCGGGTACTGTAACTAAGGGCGGTAGAGCGCGCGTCAAATGAAGGGTGATAGTCGGGTTTCCCCTCATTGCCAGGCGCTGGCATAGGATAGCCTTCGACCAGCGTAATAGTCCGGTCAGCCGGCATCACCGCGGCCAATTTCAGAGCCAGGCTAATACCCACCATGCCGCCACCGGCAATCACAATATCGCGATGTTCAATCATCAGCTCAGGCGGCCATCAGAGCTTCAATATCGTCGGCAGCTTTGACCAGATTTTCGGTCAGCACCTCACAGCCATCGGCAGTAACCGCGACATCGTCTTCTATCCTGATACCGATACCCCGCCATTTCGCCGCAACCTTACGATTATTGGGGGAGACATAAATACCGGGCTCCACCGTCATTACCATGCCAGGCTCAAGCAGGCGCCACTGCCCACCAATCCGATAATCGCCGACATCATGTACATCCAATCCCAGCCAGTGGCCAGCCCGATGCATATAAAATTCCCTATAGGCTTCCTGTTTTATCAGAGTCGAAACACGACCTTTCAACAGCCCCAGTTTAACCAACCCCTGAGTGATTACTTTCACGGTGGCATCGTGAGACTGATTCCAGTGATTACCAGGGCGGATCTCGGCGATGCCAGCAAGCTGCGCCGCCAGTACTACGTCATATAGCGCCCTTTGGGCGGGCGAAAAGCGACCATTGACCGGAAATGTTCTGGTCACATCCGCTGCGTATCCCTGATATTCACAACCGGCATCAATCAATACCAGATCACCGTCCTTTAACCGCGCATTGTTTTCAATATAGTGGAGGACACAGCCGTTATCCCCCCCGCCCACAATACTCGGATAGGCGGGATGACGCGCTCCACTGCGAGCAAACTCATATTGCAATTCCGCTTCCAGGTGATACTCGTAAAGGCCGGAACGGCTGCAGCGCATGGCCTGTTCATGGGCCTTGCCAGTTATCTCTCCCGCCTTGCGCATCAGCCTGATCTCTGCCGCGCTTTTAAGCAGCCGCAAATCGTGCAACATGTGGTCGAGGTCAGTAAATTCACCTGGCGGCACAGCCCCGCTGGCCTCCTTACTGCGGATACTGTTCACCCAGGCCATAATTTGCTGATCGAAATCGGAGCTGCGACCCATGGAGTAATAAACCCGATCTCTGCCCTCGATAAGACCGGGAAGAATGTCATCAATATCACTCAGCGGAAAAGCGTCGTCGGCGCCGTATTCAGCACACACACCCTCGGTGCCAGCGCGGTAACCATCCCAAAGTTCTGACATTGGATCTTTGTCGCGAGAAAACATGACAAATTGTCCGTAGCGGCGTCCGGGAATCAACACCAACACGGCATCGGGTTCCTGAAAGCCGCTCAGGTAATAAAAGTCACTGTCTTGCCGGAAAGGAAAATGCGTATCCCTACTGCGCATCTGTTCACGCGCCGCAGGTATTATCGCAATGCTGTTGGGTTCCATCAAAGCCATCAGGTTCTTCCGACGGCGGGCGTATTCGCTTTTGCTGATATTCATAACCAGTGTTTAACGTCTCGTTGTCGGGGTCCGCAAAAGATTATCACAGGGTACCGATGTGGGTGTCCCGGGCCCGCGTGGGCCGGGGCCGCTGCAGTTGGCACTAGTGCAGGCGATCTGCTTCGATTTCCTGATTCTCGTCTATGCGCGCATCCATGAACACATTCAGAGCGGCAAATCGCACATATTCAATTATCTCAGCGTAGCTGGTCTCTAATTCTTCTTCGCTGGCATCGTCATCAAGACTGGCCTGAGCGATGTTGCCAAAGTCGCGCAGGGCCTCGGCGCTATCGGCAGGCACCTCTGCGCCAGTTGCTTTAGCAGCCAGCTTGCCCTGCCCAAAGCCCGAAACGAAACCACGACACCAGTCCGCAAGGGCCTCGGTGCGCACAGCGATTTCGACTTCGTCATCTGGTAACAGGGGATGAAAGTCGAATTCCTCGTCATCCAGAGCCGCCCTCGTGACGCTATAAAGTTGCAAGGCGCGTTCGGCCAGTTCCCCGTGCAGATCAACCTCCAGTGCGGACCAAAGTCCAGCCAAGCCCTCCTCACCACCGGCAGTCTGCCCTGCGCCCAGTAAGCCCGTTAGGCAGCCGTGGATTTCCGAGGGAGATACGGACAAACCCTGCTCCAGCAGCTGATTGGCCATTTCATCAAAATCGAAAACCTGTGTTTCACCCGGTCGATCATCAAACATAGTAATTCCTAATATTTCGTAACACTGCCTTATGGCCCCGACGAACTTCTACCAAAGGCTGCAAAAGACGTGGCAGGCTATTGATATTTAAACCTTTTATGCCGTTGACCTCTGGTTCCGCCGGCTCTATAGTATTGTCCATCACTGAACCGACCCCAGTATACAGTCAATGGCAGACTCTCCGCTTACAGCCCTAGAAGGCAAAATCGATGAACTCATTGCCTTGTGCACAGAGCTCAATCGTGAAAATCAGCAATTAAAAGCTGACAGTGCTGGCTGGTACCGGGAAAAGCGTGAGCTAATTGACCAGAACGAGATGGCCCGCACCAAAGTCACGGCCATGATAGACCGACTGCGGTCATCGGAGTGAGCACCGTGAGCCAACCCAATACCGTCACAGTTAATATTTTAGGTAAAGATTACCAAGTGGCCTGCCCGGAAGAGCAACAGGCAGAGCTAGTGGTTTCAGCCAAGTATCTGGACAAGCAAATGCGCTCCATTCGCGATACTGGCAAGGTCATCGGGCTGGAACGCATATCTGTAATGGCAGCACTAAATATCAGCTATGAGTTGCTCCAGGCCGCGGATCAAGGTGGTCAGGCCACTTTAGATCTTCCCGATAATAGTGACCTGAGCGCCTACAACGGCCTCAATCAAAAGATTGACGATGCCCTCTACAAATTGAAGCAGTTGGAAATCAACTAGCCACCCCTCTCAGCCACATTTTATTCAACAAATCGTGATACTGCAGCCAACTACGTTATACTTCACGGGGATCCCTGGTGTATGCGCTAGGCAGACAGTCCTCGAGCCGATAAATTTGTAACTGGAGGTTTCTTGTTGCTGTTGGTGTGCAAGTCCGGTTCGGCCGGGAAGCCTGATACAGTACGGAGACCGCCGCCTTGAACCATCGGGTTCAAGGACAGTTTTGCCAGCGGTACGCCGGGAATCCTTCTTTTAAAGATGCCTTGTGATGAACTCTTCTGAACAACGCAAGACAGCCCTGCGCAAGCAGTTGAGAGCCAGGCGACTGGCGCTCTCGCCCGCCCAGCAACAATCCTGTGCCGAAACCGTTGCCAGTCACCTCAGCAAGGCCCCCTTTTGGCAACAAGCGCAACGCCTGGCCGTATATTTTGCTGCGGATGGAGAGTTGGACCCCACAGCCTTGGTAAGCCTGGCGCGGATTGCCGGGAAGTCCGTGTATTTGCCGGCGATAATGCCAAACAAGCGGCTAGAGTTTCGACTCTGGGAACCCGGTACTGAATTACGAGATAATCATTTTGGCATCCCGGAGCCCCGATCAGACGGCATAGCCCATAAGACACCCGATCTCATTTGCCTGCCACTGGTGGGCTGGAACAAGCGCGGTACACGTCTGGGTATGGGGGGTGGATATTATGATCGATACTTGCAACATGCCGGGACCACCACAACGGTAGGGCTGGCCTATGCCTTACAGGAATCGGAACAGCTACCGCAGGACAATTGGGATGTGGCGTTGGATTTTGTGGTAACTGAAGAAGCGCTAATCAGCTGTGGTAGCTGATTGGTGAGTACTTACTCTTGGACGATTACCCCAGCCTGAAGCGCTGACGCCGGTGCCGCAACAGAATTACTGGCGGTGGTTGGTAACATCAGGGTTAACAACACTCCGAGGCCAAATACGGCCATCAAAACAAGTAGAAAATCGGGCTTACGTTTCACTGGGGTCTGTCTCTCATGCTGCTTTAGGGTTAATCCTTCTAAGAGGTCATACCCAAATTTTCTATTTCGGGCACATTTGCGAAGTGACCGCTTATTACTCTGCTTTTTCGCGAGTCTACACTAGCGTATACCGAAAGAAAAGCCCGCATCCCGCATGTTTACTGGGCCCCGTCGCCCAGATAAAGTTGGTAAGCGCGGTTGTCAGACTCATCCCAGTAGGGATAGCCTACCTTGTCGAGAACCTTATTGACCTCGCGACGCTCACTCTTGGAAGCCTGCACGCCGACCAAAATCCGGCCATAGGCAGCGCCGTGGTTTCGATAGTGAAACATGGATATATTCCAACGCTGCCCCATGCCAGAAAGGAATTTCAGCAGAGCACCGGGGCGCTCGGGAAACTGCACCCGGTAAACCGACTCCGCAATCTGCTCATCAGCTCGCTTGCCACCCACCATGTAGCGAACATGTAGCTTCGCTGTTTCATTATCGGTCAGGTCCTCGGTCTGGTAGCCCTGCGTATCAAGGTCGGCAAGTAATTCCGCAAGGTCCTCACCGCCCGGTGTTACCGAGACGCCGACGAAAATTCGCGCCGCCTCACTGCCTGCGTAGCGATAATTGAATTCGGTGATATTGCGGCGACCCAGGGCGCCGCAGAACTTCTTGAAACTACCTGGACGCTCAGGAATAGTGACACTGATCACCGCCTCCCGCTGTTCGCCGATTTCTGTACGCTCGGAGATGTAGCGCAGGCGATCAAAATTAGTGTTCGCGCCACTGACAATTGCCAGTAGCTGCTGGTCTTTGACACCGGTTCTTTCAACATATTTCTTCAAGCCTGCCAGTGCCAAGGCACCCGCCGGCTCTGCAATGCTTCGAGTGTCCTCAAATATATCCTTGATGGCGGCACACATTTCATCAGTTGAGGCCGTTATTACCTCATCGACCGTCTCACGGATAACCCGAAAAGTCTCTTTGCCCACCTGCGCAACAGCGCAGCCATCGGCGAACAGGCCTACTTCAGGCAACTTAGCCCTGCGACCTTTGTCTAGCGCAAGTTTCAAACAGGCAGCGTCTTCTGGCTCCACCCCGATAATACGGGTGTTGGGCCAAACATAGCGTACATAAGCGGCCACGCCAGCCAACAAGCCACCGCCGCCTACCGGTACAAAAATAGCATCCAGCGGTCCCTGGTGCTGACGCACAATCTCCATACCCACCGTACCCTGCCCGGCAATGACATCGGGATCATCGAACGGATGGACGAAAACCATGTTCTTTTCTACGACAAGCTTTTGGGCATGCTCTGAAGCTTCCTCGAAGGAATCGCCGTGCAGCACCGTTTTTGCGCCACGGTTGCGCACCGCATCGATTTTAATCTGCGGGGTTGTACGCGGCATCACAATCGTCGCACTGACACCCATGTGCTGCGCGGCCATCGCCAGCCCCTGCGCGTGATTGCCGGCCGATGCCGCCACCACACCACGATCGCGTTGCTCCTGGGTGAGCTTGGACATTTTGTTGTAGGCGCCACGCAACTTAAAAGAGAAAATCGGCTGTAAGTCTTCGCGCTTTAACCAGACCTGATTGCCCAGCCTGCGAGACATCAAATAAGCCTCATCCACAGGGGTTTCCCGGGCGACATCATAGACCCGCGCATCGAGAATGCGTTTTATATAGGACTGCGGCATAGGCCTGTCCAAACCATTTTTGTGAGCAACGGGCAATGGTAATAGACGGGGGAGCCATTTACAGCCCTGATGGTGCAGGGATTTCGGTATTATTCGTGATCACTTCAAATCCCTGCCCTATAATAGTGGCCGCCCCCCACCACAGCGCTAACTACCGCACTACACAAGGACTCCAGACATGACCCAGGACGAACTAAAGCAGGCCGTCGCCGATGCAGCACTGGCCTACATTCGGCCCCATATTGAAAAAGATACTGTCCTGGGTATCGGTACCGGTTCAACCGCCAATCTCTTTATCGATAGCCTGGCCCCCCTTAGCGGCCTGCTCAACGCCACCGTCGCCAGCTCCGAGGTCTCGGCAGATCGCTTGCGCAGTCATGGCATCCCGGTTTATGACCTGAACGCGGTCGATCAGGTGGATTTTTATGTCGATGGCGCCGACGAAGCTAATTCGGCTCTGCAGCTTATTAAAGGAGGAGGCGCAGCGCTGACTCGCGAGAAAATTGTGGCGGCGGTCGCCAGAGAATTTATCTGTATTGCCGATGGCAGTAAGTTAGTACACACGCTAGGCGCTTTTCCACTGCCGGTGGAAGTGATTCCCATGGCCAGGGGCCACGTAGCGAGGGAGTTGGTGAAACTGGGCGGCGACCCGGTCTATCGTGAAGGTGTGGTCACCGACAACGGCAATATCATTATTGATGTCTACAATTTCCCTATTCCCGAGCCGTTCGCGACCGAGGCGAAGATCAACGGGATTACCGGAGTGGTTACCAATGGCCTGTTCGCACTAAGACCCGCCGATCTGTTGCTGCTGGGCACTCCTGATGGGGTGCAGACGTTACGTGCAAAATAGCGGCCCTGCTGAGGTTCCTTGCAGGTTAGCGGCGTAGCTGCGCATTTTGCAAAGGCTTGACTTCAGTATGCCTCTGGAGATTGATATTGGCCGCCGGGGACGGACGAAGACAGCCTTTTTAGTCGCTCCACGATATTCGCTTGGTAAAAAGGCTGTCTTCGTCCGTCCCCTACCATCGCAGTGTTCTGATAAGACAGGTCGATTTCAGGGAAGTTGTCTTAAAACTCTTTATCGAATACTACGATCGAGCAGAATGGCACCAACCTAGGCCATGAGCGCGATAGTGTTTCTCACCAAGCGAATCCCGTGGAGCGACTGAGAAACACTATCGCGCTCATGGCCGGCAGAATACAAAGATGTCCAAAGATCACTACGGATACGAGTTACGCATCAAATATTTTCCCCGGGTTCATAATTCCCGCCGGATCAAACAACCGCTTAATCTGACGCATAAGTTCGATCTCGGACTCCGAGCGGCTGTACTTCAGGTAGTCTTTTTTCAACAGACCTACCCCGTGCTCCGCTGAAACACTGCCGCCATAACGTTGAACAATTTCGAAAACCCATTTACTCACCGCCCCACAGCGTTGCTGAAACTCCTCCATGGGCAGATCTTCGGGCTTAAGTACGTTCAAGTGCACATTGCCGTCGCCAATGTGGCCAAACCAGACTATTTCGAACTCCGGATACTCTTTGCTCACCACCGCCTCGACCTCGGCAAGAAATGCCGGCACCGCAGAGATTACCGTTGAGATATCGTTCTTGTAAGGAGTCCACTGGGATATGGTCTCCGAAATATCCTCACGCAAGCGCCACAGGGATTTAGCCTGAGCAACGCTCTGGCTCACCACGCCATCCACCACCCAGCCCTGCTCGACACAATGTTCGAAGAGCGTCATCGCTGTATCCATGTCGGCGCCTGAAAGCTGTTCGAATTCGATCAAAGCGTAGTAGGACGCAGGCGTTTCAAAGGGCCGCTGGAGACCCTGGTGCGCCACTACTTTTTGCAAAGCCAGCTCGTCGAAGAACTCGAAGGCAGACAGGTCCATGGCGCCCTGATAAGCGGTGAGAACCTGCATAATTGCTGCCATATCTGGCACGCCCAGCACCAGCACCGCCAGATCACGCGGCGGTCTGGTCAACCGCATCGTCGCCTCAACGACAATGCCGAGGGTGCCCTCTGCGCCTATGTAAAGATGGCGAAAATCGTAGCCGGCATTGTTTTTCATTAGGCCGCGGTTCAAGTCAAGCAGCTCGCCGGTACCGGTGACTACCTTCAGCCCCGCAACCCAGTCGCGGGTCATGCCGTGACGGATGACCTTAATGCCACCGGCATTGGTGGAAATGTTACCGCCTATCTGGCTGGAGCCACTGGACGCAAAATCCACCGGGTAATACAGGTCCTGGGCCTCGGCAAATTGCTGCAGCTGCTCGGTGATCACCCCGGCGCCACAGCGGACCGAACGATCGACCGGATTGAAGTCGCTGATCACATTCATCCGATCCAATGCCACCACCAACTCACCATTACGCGCCACGGCGCCAGCACTCAGCCCACTACGCCCTCCGGAAGGAACAATGGCCAACTGATGTTCGATTGCAATCTTCACCAGACTTTGCACCTGCTCGATCGAGTCGGGCAACACCACAGCGCAGGGCGCGGGCTGATACACCCGAGTCCAGTCACACCCGTAGCGCTGTAACGCATCCGGGTCGGTGAGCACTCTGTCAGTGCCCACAACAGCTGCCAATGCAGCGTGGATTTGACGGTTAATAACGCTCAATTCTGAACCTCCGGTAATTTTCACAGTGAGCTGAATCAGGGGGCGAGTATGGTAACATGCGCGCCCTCTCAAACCCCCTAGATAAGCTGATCCGCACCTTCTTTGGAGACCTTCGGTATGGCGCAACAGTCGCTGGAAAAAAGCAAGATTAAGTTCCTTCTGCTAGAGGGCGTGCACCCTTCAGCTGTAGAGACTTTGAAGCGGGCGGGATACGACAATATTGAGCAGCACAAAAAGGCGTTGCCTACGGAGGAGCTGAAAGCGGCGATTTCCGGGGCCCATTTCGTTGGTATTCGCTCCCGCACTCAGCTCACTGAAGAGGTGCTAGCTGCAGCAGACAGACTCGCCGCCGTGGGTTGTTTTTGCATTGGCACCAACCAGGTGGATCTGGAGGCCGCGACACGTCGTGGCGTGGTGGTATTTAACGCACCTTTTTCCAACACCCGCAGCGTTGCCGAGTTAGTAATCGCGGAGGCCATTCTTTTGCTGCGCGGGGTCGCTGAGAAAAATGCCGCTGCCCATCGTGGCCAATGGCTAAAATCTGCCCTCAACTCCTTTGAGATTCGAGGCAAGCGTCTCGGTATTATCGGCTATGGCAATATCGGCATGCAGCTCGGGGTTATCGCCGAAGGACTAGGCATGCAGGTGCAGTTTTACGATGTAGTCAATAAATTGCCTCTGGGCAACGCCCGCCAGGTTCCCAGCCTCAATCAACTGCTCGCATCCTCCGAGGTGGTGAGTCTGCACGTTCCCGAAACAGGTGCTACCCAAAATTTGATTGGTGAGCGGGAGCTTCAGCAGATGCAAGCAGGGGCGATTCTGATTAATGCCTCCAGAGGGACCGTAGTTGATATTGAAGCCCTGGCAGCAAGCCTCGAGGACGGCCGCCTGGGCGGCGCGGCCATCGATGTGTTCCCAGTTGAACCGCGATCCAACGACGACGAGTTCATCTCTCCGCTACGGCGCTTTGACAACACCTTCCTGACGCCCCACATCGGCGGCAGCACGGTTGAAGCCCAGGAAAACATTGGCCTGGAAGTAGCCGAAAAGCTCGCACGTTATAGCGATACCGGCGCCACCACCTCCTCGGTTAACTTTCCCGAGGTTGCATTACCAGAGCACGCCGGTAGCCATCGACTGCTGCACGTCCATCACAATGTGCCAGGCGTGATGAGCGCCATCAACGCCGTTTTTTCAGAGAACAGCCTGAATGTCAGCGCCCAGTTCCTGCAAACCAATGAACTGGTCGGTTACGTAGTTATCGATACTGACGCTGAATACTCCAACCTGGCGCTGGCCAAACTGGCTGCAATAGACGGTACCATCCGCAGTCGCGTACTATTCTGAGAATGTCCGTGTTCGCAAATCCTCTAAACATTGACCGTACGCTGGATCGGCCCAGAGAAGACGCTACCTGTGGCTGATCAAAAAGACACATTTCTCGAAGACCTTGTTACCGCCCACCGCGTGCCACTGGAAAAGTATCTGGCCAGTAAACTGGACAGCGCAGAGGACGCAGCGGAAGTGGCGCAAGAGGCATACCTGCGCCTGCATCGTATGGAGCAACCGCAGAAACTGGACAATCCCAGGGCCTTCCTGTTCCAGGTCGCTACCAATCTGGCCGTTGACCAGTTGCGCAGGCGCACGCTGCATTTCCGGTTTCTAAAATATGAAAAAGGTCAGGCGCCCGAGGGCGAGCCATTGGATGTCAACGCCACCACGGCTTCTCCCGAGCAAATACTGGATGCAAAAGAAAAATTGAAAGCAATGTACCAGGCAGTGGATGAGTTACCTTTTAAGGTGAAGCAGGCCTTCCTGTTGCATCGCAGCAGTGGCATGTCCTATGCAGAGATTGCAGATGCACTCGAGGTGTCAGTGTCCAGTGTCGAAAAATACCTGTTACAGGCACTCAAACATTGCCGCAAACGCATGGCGGCTCACTACCCCAATGAAGAAAACTGAAATATCGTCGGCTTTTGTTGAGGAAACCGACTGCTTATTCGTTTTAGTGTTAAATAGTACCTATAATTAGAATGTAGTCAGGTATGCTTCGATCACGGATTGAGGAGCTGGATACTGCATAACAGAGAAAAAATGGACGCAAGGAAACAACACAACCACGAGATCGACTGTGACGAGGCACTGGGCTGGATAACCCGGTTCCGCTCGACGCGTGCATCCGACGAAGATCGCCAGAACTTTGCCCTTTGGTTAGCGGGACGTCCCTCGCGCAAGCACGCAATGGACAAAATGTTGGACTTTTGGGAAGACCTGGGCGCCGTCAGCGAGCTTCCCTTCCAGCCCACACTCAAGCAAACCGCAGCAAATTCCAGCCGCTGGCAGTTGGGCGGCGCTGTCGCCATGGTAGCGGCTTGCCTACTTGTTGCTGTTACGCTGTGGCCGTTTTCTTCCGCACCGAACGCTAGTCAGATCCTGCAAACATCGCTGGGTGAGCAAAAAGTTTTCGAGCTGGAGGATAAATCCAAAATCACTCTGAATACCGCCAGTCAGATTCGTGTCAGCTACACCGAGGACCAGAGGCACATCGAATTGATCCGTGGTGAGGCCTATTTTGAGGTCACACCCAATGCGAGCCGCCCCTTCCATGTGGACGCCGGTACTGCCAGAGCGACCGCCCTTGGCACGGCGTTCAATATTTATCGCTACAACAACAGCGCAGCAATTACAGTCACCGAGGGCGTAGTGCGAGTAACCGAACTGGGGTCTACGGATGCACGCAGTGCCCAGACGGACGTGTTGCGGGCTAACCAACAGCTTACAGCGAGTCAGCAAGGCCTGGCAGTCCGCCATGCTGTGGACACCCAGGCTTACATCGCCTGGCGTCAGGGTGATCTGGTTGCCGACGAAATGCGGCTACAGGCGCTTGTTCGTGAGTTAGAGCGTTATCACGACACCCGTATTTTGATCAGCGACCCGGAAGTGGCCGCACTGAAAATATCCGGTGTTTTTCGTCTCGACCAGCCGGATGCACTGATACTGGCTCTGGAAAAGACCCTGGACCTGAAGTCAATTCAGGTCGACGACAACACCCTGCAGTTGCTGAAAGCGCGTAATTAGGCTATAAAACCTCTTCATTCTTTTAGATGCGCTAAATCTCTTTCTATATCATAAGGTTACGGTGATGAATCGTAACCTTTTTTGTTATGCCAGCGACTTCAACGACGACCGTCGTTACAGTTTTTCCCCGCCTGCTGCGGCACCTTATCGTCGGCATCGCCTATTTATGTCTGGCGGCAAATCCAAGCGCCGGGGAAATGCCAGAGTCTCATTTCGTCATCAACGAGCCACAGCTGGCTCCTGCGCTGATCCGATTCAGCCAGCAAAGTGGACTATCGATCGCATTTTCAAAAAGACTGGCACGCAACATAGAAGCCCCCTATGTGGTCGGCACCATGAGCCACGGTCAGGCGCTGGACACCCTCCTGCAAGACTCCGGGCTGAGCTGGGAACTGGTTCAAGATCATATAATTGCCATATACGCGCTGGACTGCTCTGCCAACAACTCCTGCCCTAGCCCCGAAGAAACCCTGGAAAAGTATCCGATTTACGAACCGGGCATAGGAGAGACCTATGTTTACGCCAGCCGCGTTACCGGCTCACGTATTAAGCGTACCGGCCACGAGAGTACCGCCCCGGTGCAGATACTGTCGGCGCCTGATATCGAACTCAGCGGTGCACAGACACTTGGCGAGCTACTGAAGTTTGTACCGGCGGTCTCCGGCAACGCCATTAGCACGGCTATCTCCAACGGTGGCGACGGTACCTCTTCCGTTACTCTGCGGGGCCTGCCTGCGAGTAACACCCTGGTATTGATTAATGGCCGACGGGTAGCCAACAACGGCCTGGCTGGCGAATCGGTCGATCTCAATAGTATTCCCCCAGCGGCGGTGGAGCGTATTGAAATCCTCAAAGACGGAGCTTCTGCGATCTACGGTTCCGATGCAGTCGCCGGTGTAGTGAACGTGATCATGCGGCGGGATTACTCCGGGTTTCTCGCCGAGACCTATTACGGCGAGGCGGAAGCAGGGGATTTGCAAACCCAAACCCACACACTGCAGTACGGCACCCGTCTGCCCCGTGGCTCCTTGTTTATCAGTGCATCTGTATTTGAACAGGATCCCATTTACTCCCGCGACCGCAAAGTTTCTCAGAGTGCCGATACCAGGCCATTGGGAGGCAGCGATCAGCGGTCAAGCGCCAGCCCGGATTCCCGGGTGGTATTACCCGACGGCTCTACGCTGATAGCCGATGGCGCGAGCTACCGGCCATTTACTGACAGCGATCTGTACGATTTCTCACCATTCACCACCGCTGTGGTACCACTTGAGCGCGATAGCATTTACACCAATCTGGAGTACGACCTGACCAGCAGTGTCACCGCCTTGCTCGAGCTCAGCCATCTCGAAACCGAAGCGACCGCTGAACTCGCCCCTACGCCCATTTTCACCGCTTTCGAACAGCAACCCATCGTGGTCTCTAAAGATAATAGGTTCAACACTTTCGGCGTTGACCTGAGCGATGTGCGCCGACGCGTCCTGGAATTGCCGAGGCGCCAACAACACAACAAGTCAGAAGCATCGCGAATGACTATTAGCCTGGAGGGCGAGGCCTTCGACTGGTACTGGGACTTTGGCTACAACTGGAGCCGCAGCGAGGCTTCCGAGCGCACTCTAAACCTGGTCAATGCCGACAACCTGGCGCGTGGGCTGGGTCCCTCGGTAAATTGCCAGGGGATAGAAGTCGATGGCTGCGTTCCGGTCAACCTTCTTGGGGCGCAGGGAACACTCTCTCAGGATCAGGCAGACTATATAAGGGTTGACGGCGAAGTAAGTGGTTACTCCAAACTCTCCAGTATCAATGGCAGTATCAGCGGGGCCGCCTTTGATCTACCTCAGGGCAGAGTTGATGTAGCGGTTGGCATCGAGTATCGCAGCGAATCCACCAGCAAAAAGCCAGAGGGCATGCTGGGGAGTATCAGTACCATAGGCGGCACCAATTTCGAAGCAACTCGAGGTCAAAGAGATGTGGCCGAAGTGTTTGCAGAGACGGTAATACCGGTGTGGGGCAACGCCAAGGGAGACTACACGCTAGACCTGGAAGCTGCCCTGCGCTACTCCGACTACAGCGATTTTGGCAGCACCACAAACCCAAAAGCAGGTTTCCGTCTGCAACTGGGCAAATCTTTTGCGGTGCGCGGGAACTATGCCGAGGGCTTCCGTGCCCCCAGCTTGAATGAGCTGTTCGCCGGCAACACCGAGGAACAGGCATTCCTTAACGACCCCTGCACCCAGATTCAAAACGTTGGCGTACTGGTAGGGTGCTCTCAACAGGCTGACCCTACCCGCAATCAATTTCTCACCATCCGCGGCGGCAACTCGGACCTCAAACCAGAAACAGCAGAAACCTGGAGCGCCGGCGTGGTCTGGACTCCCGTCGAAATTGAAGGCCTGACGATATCGGCCGACATATTCCAGATAGAGCAGGAGAACGTGGTTTCGGCCAGCGCCCAGTTCCTGGTCGGCCAGAATGCCAGAACAGGTGCCTTTGAGGACCAGGTAGAGCGCGACGAACTGGGTAATTTGACGTTAATCTCAGCGACCAATATAAACGCCGGCCGCAGACGGGTGCAGGGTGCAGACCTTGCCTTGAGCTATTTTTTGCCTCCGGCCCAGTGGGGGCAGCTATCATTCACCGGCGCTGCAGCCTATATCGGCGAGTATCTTACCCGCCTGGACTCCTCGGCCCCAGAGCTGGACCTGTCTGGCACCTTCAGAGACGAGGCCTCCGAAGGCCTGGGTGGCATACCCGAGTGGAAGGCCCAGTTGGGCCTGCGCTGGAAAAAAAAGCGCTGGCGCGGCAGCTACGATATGCACTATGTGAGCTCAATGCAGGAAGTCATTCCCGACAGCATGCTGACTCGCAACATAGACAGTTGGCTGATTCACGACCTGCAGCTCAGTTATACCTTCAATGTACTCAAGGGGCTGCGCACCAGCCTGGGCGTAGACAACGCGCTGGATAAAGAGGCGCCACTGGCAACCTCCGCATTCAACGACAATATAGACGGCCGAACCCACGAGCTTAAAGGCCGCTTCTGGTATGTGAAGCTCAGCCAGCGCTTCTAACGCCCAAACCGCCCGCTATTCAGGCTTCGACCTCTTTCAAAAGACTATTCCCTCTCGTGTTTGTAAACTATTCACAATTAATAATTATCCGTTGGGGGAACTACTGCGGCTTTCGTTAAACATGCAGAACTCCCGACTCCGTAGGTCGGGAGGCCAACCCATAGTTATAACTTCATCGGATAAATACTATGATTAAAAAAAGAAAATTAGCTGCCGCTATACGCAGTAGCATAATGAAAGCAGGTCTATTAGCAGGTGCCACGGCACTCGCTGGTACTGCTCTGGCCCAGGAAGAAAATCTTGAGCTAGAAGAGGTAGTGATAACAGGCAGCCGTATTACGGTACCTGGCGTCGTCTCTTCCAGCCCCATCATCTCAGTTGGTGCTGAAGAAATTAAGTTTCAGCAGCAAGTGAGTATTGAAAAAGTATTGCGGAACCTGCCGGCAACCCGCCCTGCTGACGGCTCCAACGTCAACAACGGCACAGCCGGGCAAGCCACTGTCGACTTACGTGGTTTAGGCTCCGAACGAAACCTCATCCTGATGAATGGCAGGCGCATGACGCCGTTCAACTACGACGGCGAAGTGGACACCAACACTGTCCCGACTGCGCTGATCGAGCGTATCGACATAGTAACCGGTGGTGCTTCAGCGGTTTATGGTTCTGACGCCATTGCCGGTGCTATCAACTTCATCATGAAAGATGATTTTGAAGGCGTGGAACTGGACATCGGTTCGCAACAGTCTGACGATAATGACGCTGAGACCGATCACATTACTTTAACAATGGGCGCCAATCTCGCCGGCGACCGCGGTAACGTGGTATTGAGCGTAGGCTGGAACGAGCGTAAGGCCCTGCTATTGGGCGACCGTCCCGAGGGCCTGCTGGGCATCAACACCGCCGACGGTGCTGGCCTGGCTGAATTCAACGCTGGTGAAGTTCCTCAGGTCCCAACTGCCTCCAGTTGTACAGGACCCAACGTGGTCGACATTACCGGCAGTGGCTCAACCACAGCGATACCCACCCGCTTCACCCTTGTGGGTGATGGCAGAAGCGCCGGTCAGTTTCGTGATGACCGGACACTCGGTGCGGAATGTAGTAAGTTCAACTTCAACCCGTTCAACTACTTCCAAACGCCCAACGAGCGTTATAACGCCTTTGCGGCGGGCCATTTTGACCTGAACGATCAGCACAGCGTTTACAGCACGATCAACTTTGCTAATAATTCAATCACCCAGCAGGTTGCGCCCTCGGGTACCTTTGGCCAGCCCTGGGATGTGCCGCTGGCAAACCCATTCCTCAGCGACCAGGCCCGCGAGTACATCATCGATGCGGGTAATGACGCATTGGCTGCTGACTTGCTCAACCCTGAAGGTGTCAACAACTGGCAGGATATCAACAACAACGGCGTTGTTGATGAGGCTGACTACCTCCAGTTGCAACTGCGTCGTCGTACTGTCGAACTGGGCGCCCGCTCAGAAGAATACGACAGTGACTACTTCCAGTTCGTCACCGGCGTTGAAGGTGAAGTACCGATGCTGGAAGATTGGCGTTACGACGTTGCCTTCATGTACGGTGAATCCAACCTGTCCACTGTGCGCGACGGCTATACCAACCTCACCAACATCCAGAACGCGCTGGATTCAACCGATGGCGTAACCTGCAAAAACGGGGATTCCACCTGTGTGCCCATCGATTTGTTTGGTGGTTTCGGTACCATTACACCGGAGATGGCCGGCTACGCCCGCGCGATTGCACACCAGCGTCAGGAAGTTACGCAGACCATTTATTCTGCCGCTTTCAATGGCCCGGTTGATTTTATCCGCTTACCCACCGCTGACGACGCCCTGGCGATCGCCGTCGGTTATGAGCACCGTAACGAGACTGGCTCACTGAACCCGGATGAGTGTTTGAAGCTTGCGCCATCCAGCTGTCAGGGCGGCGCCGGTGGTAACCTGCTGCCAATCGACGGTGAGTACACTGTTGAAGAGTTCTTTATCGAAGGCTTCATGCCACTGGTAGACGGCATGACTGGCGTGCAAGAACTGGCGTTTGAGTTCGGCTGGAGAACCTCTGACTACACGTCTGTTGGCTCCGTCGATACCTGGAAGCTGGGTTTGAGCTGGCGTCCAATCGAGAGCGTGTTGATCCGTGTAATGGAGCAGGAAGCTAACCGCGCGCCGAACATCGGCGAGCTGTTTTCTCCTGTCACCACCAACCTGGATAACGCGCAGCAGGATCCCTGTTCGGTTGCCAACTCCAACATCAGCGCTCAGCTGTCTCAACTGTGTCAGTCTACCGGCATGACCGCCGCGCAGGTAGGTAACGTACAGGATGTGATTTCCGGTCAGGTGAATACCAAATCAGGTAGTGACCTGAATTCTCCACCAGACTCTGAGAAGGCTGAAACCTTCACAGCAGGCATAGTTTGGACGCCAGATCTTGGTTTCTTTGACTACACGACTCTGTCGATCGATTACTATGACATTGAAATCACCGACATCATCGGTGAGTTCTCTGCTCAGGAAATCCTCGACGCCTGTTACGGTGCCGGCCAAGCCACTGAGTGTGCGAAGATCGACCGAATCGCGGGCGACCTGACCATTTCTGGCGCGGGTATTAACCTTCTGACTACCAACCTGGATTACCTCCAGGCTGAAGGTATCGACGTTGGTTTCAACTTCGGCTTCGCCATTGGCAAGTACGGTAACCTGGATTTCAGCGGTAACCTCACCAAGTACTTGACCCAGGAATCTCAGAGCAGCAGCCTGGTTCCGGTCATTGACTGTAAAGGTTATTACGGCACCACCTGTGATCCGATTTCAGACATCCGCTGGACCCAGCGTACTACCTGGACCTACGATGCCTTCACTGTGTCAGCGCTGTGGCGTCACCTCGGTTCAATGGACGTTGAAAAGCCTGAAGCCGCCAATGTATACGGCCCATTCCAGAAGATCGATTCGTATGACTACATCGATCTCTACGCCAGCTATCAGCTGAGCTGGAACGGTGACTTCACCATCTCTGTAGGTGTCGACAACGTTACTGAAGAAGATGCGCCCATCGTGGGTCAGGATGCGGGTGATACCAGCTACAACTTTGGTAACACCTTCCCCAGCAGCTACGATGTAATCGGACGTATGTATTCCTTCAACTTGAACTACAGGTACTAGGAACTTTAACGATACTGCGGCGGGTCATAGCTCGCCGCGTTACCCTTAAAGCCCACATCTTTGATGCGGGCTTTTTTTATCTCTGGCGAATCTTACCCAGAGCGTTGACCCCATCGCAGCGCTCTGGGTAAAGTTCGTTACCCATTGGCAACAATGAAAATCAGGTTAGTTATGAAAACTGTCACTCTTTTAATTACCGTGCTGACGCTCTCTTTTGCTCAGTACGCGATGCCCCAGCCCGGATCTCAACTGGAAGAGGTCATGACCGCCGACGAGATCAGCGCCATGGGCCTGAAAAAGCTTTCCCCGCAAGAACAGCAGCAACTGCTTGAATGGGTTCAGAATTTCCGCCAGACAACGCCCGTGGTCGCGGACTCACCAGCGGCAGTTCCCGCAGTAACTACGACAACCGCGACAACTGATGCAACTTCGAGTGCAAAGGCGGCAGCGCCCTCGACTACGGTCGCAACTGAATCTTCAGCCATCACCGCAGAAGCCACAGCCACAACCGAAGCTGACAACTTTGGCAAAGCCGCTGAACAAGCCGATGAAATGACCTCCAGAATCCCCGGGACATTTACTGGCTGGACTGGCAATACAAAATTCGTGCTGGAAAACGGCCAGGTATGGCAGCAGCGCTACGCCACCCGATGGACTACCGAACTCGAAAACCCAGAGGTTATCGTCAAACGTGGCCTGTTTGGATTGCATCGCATGGAAATCGTAGACACCAGTAAAAGTGTTCCGGTAAAACGCATTAAGTAACGGCCGGGAGGCCAAGCCATGGACACCGTCCTCGCGACTTTTATCACCCTGGTGCTGGTTATGGACCCCCTGGGTAATGTGCCGATTTTTCTCTCGGTCCTTAAGGATGTGGACAGTAAACGCCGGCAATGGGTGATTTTTCGCGAGCTGCTGATCGCGCTGGCGGTGCTGCTGCTTTTTCTTTACGCCGGCAGCTCGATATTGGCAGCCATGGGCCTGAAGCAGGAATCGATTAGCATCGCCGGAGGGATCATTCTTTTCCTTATTGCCATCAGAATGATATTTCCCTCAGACGGTGGCGTGATGGGCGATACACCCGAGGGTGAGCCGTTTATCGTGCCGCTGGCAATCCCCGCAGTTGCCGGCCCCTCCTCGTTGGCACTGGCCATGTTGATGGTTAATACCGACCCCAGCCGAATGCTGGAGTGGACCATTGCTTTGGTCGGAGCCTGGGCGGTAGTGGCAGTCGTGCTAATGGCCTCGCCCCTGCTGTTAAAAGTACTGGGTAGTCGCGGTTTGATTGCGATGGAGCGGCTGATGGGCATGATTCTGGTAATAATTGCAGTACAAATGTTCTTCGATGGCGTTATTCAGTTTCTGCATTTACAGGGCAGTACCTGAAGCGGGCTAACTCTCCAGGTATTCATCCACTATAGATAAAAAGTGCTCTCTCAGAGCAGGAGCCTCATTCGCCAACTGGTGGCCCGCACCCGCCTGTAGCTCAATTCGACTACCGGGAAATAAGTCGCCGATGTGGGCAATGTTGTAACGCCAGTCTACAGTTGTGTCCCGATCGCCCTGCAACACCAAAACCGGCCCCACCCCCAGATCCTGTAGTGGCATGTTAGCGAGCCAGTCCTTAAGCGCCGCCACCCAAGACAACGGCAGACGCTTGGGCTGAAGGGGATCATTCTTGATAAATTCCAGGAAGGCCGGATCCGAGGAATTGCGTTTGAACTCGCGCGCTATGGTGTCGACAATGAGACTGGCAAGGCCATGCGCAATGCGCAATCGCCGCCAACTTACCGGGCGCAGCAACGGCGCCAGAAATACAGTGCGTTCAAAGGGCCATGCATAGCACCGCGCGAACTCCATCACCGCAGAACAACCGGTACTCTGCGCCATCACCGATGTTTTAAGCTCAGGCATATCAACTGCCTGCAGCACATCGTTAAGTGCAGTTCCGTAAGCTGAAAAGCTGTCTATGGTCACGGGCTCTCCCGTAGATAGACCGTGGCCCGGCAAATCAAAAATCACCACGTTGAAATTATTACGCAGGCCATACTCTATGAGGTGTCGAAACAGCCCGCTGTGGTCGGTATAGCCGTGAACCAGTATAAGGTTGGCCCGGGCATCAGCCTGCAGCCAGCGATGTACCGCCAACTTATAGGTACCAGACTCAACAGTGCCACAGCGGTAAGTGATCGACGATGGAGAATCGACAAGATCAAGGCCGTAAAAGCGCCACCACGAAAGCAGTTCCTCACTGGAAGTTTGGCCAGCACTGAACGCAGGCAGGCTCTCTCGCAGAGCCTGCAGATCAGCGGCGGAAGGAATTACCACAACGAGCTCACTTCACCTGAGAGACGAGATCTCCCGCGCTATATGCCTGCTCCATCGCTTCCAGGGAGTTCACTTTGATCTGTGAAGCATGGCCTGCGCTGCCAAAGGCCTCATAGCGATTGGAGCAGATTTCTTTCATCGCAGTGATGGTCACGGCAAGAAATTTTCGCGGATCAAACTCACTGGGGTTCTGAGCCAGAAACCGGCGTACTGCACCTGTGGATGCGAGGCGAAGATCTGTATCAATATTGATCTTGCGCACACCGTGACGGATGCCCTCCTGAATTTGCTCTACGGGCACGCCATAAGTTTCTGGAATCTCGCCGCCGTACTCATTGATCACTGCTAACCACTCCTGGGGCACCGACGAAGAGCCGTGCATAACCAGATGCGTGCCCGGTATGCGTGAGTGAATTTCCTTGATGCGACCAATATCCAGAATGTCGCCAGTGGGCGGTCGGCTAAACTTATAGGCGCCGTGACTGGTGCCGCAGGCTATCGCCAGAGCGTCTACCTGAGTCGCTTTTACAAATTCGGCGGCCTCTTCCGGGTCGGTCAACATCTGTTCCTGGGTTAGTATCCCCTCGGCACCAATACCGTCTTCTTCTCCGGCCTGGCCAGTTTCCAGGGAACCCAGACAGCCAAGTTCTCCCTCAACAGAGACACCACAAGCGTGCGCCATTTCTACCACGCGGCGGGTAACGTCGACATTGTAGTCGTAGTCCATGGGTGTTTTTCCGTCCTCACCCAGGGAACCGTCCATCATCACTGAACTGAACCCCAGCTGGATAGAACGCTGACAGACCCCGGGAGAAACACCGTGATCCTGATGCACCACTACGGGTATGTGAGGAAATTCATTCATTGCGGCTTCCATCATCGCGCGCAGGAAGGACCCACCGGCATACTTTCTGGCGCCAGCGCTGGCCTGCATGATTACTGGAGAGTCCGTCTCATTGGCAGCCTCCATTATTGCCCGGGTTTGCTCCAGATTATTAACATTGAAGGCCGGCACGCCGTAGCTGTACTCCGCCGCATGATCCAGTAATTGACGCAAACTGATTAAAGCCATGATCTAAATCCTCTACTGCAATGGTTGGTACGCCAGATGGCGTTCAATCTTCGTTCGCTCTTTGCTGCAACATAGCAACAGCGGGCAGCGTTTTACCCTCTACATATTCAAGAAACGCACCACCACCGGTGGAGATGTAGGAAATCTTGTCAGTGATGCCAAATTTATCAATTGCCGCCAGCGTATCGCCGCCCCCTGCCAGGGAGAAAGCATCGCTCTCGGCAATGGCCCTGGACAGCGCCTCGGTACCACCAGCAAACTGGTCAAATTCGAACACACCCACCGGGCCATTCCATAAAATAGTACCCGCGTTCATTAGTACCTTCGCAATGTCTGCGGACGCCTGCGGGCCGATATCAAAAATCATATCGTCGCTTTCCACCGTATCTGCATTTTTGAGCGTCGCTTCGGCAGATTCGGAAAATTCCTTGCCGGTAACGACATCTACTGGCAAAGGAATACTGGTCTTGGCCATGAGCGCTTGCGCGGCTGGCAGCAAATCGTGTTCGCACAGGGACTTACCCACCGGCAACCCGGCTGCCGCAAGAAAGGTATTAGCTATGCCGCCACCAACCACCAACTGATCAACTTTATCGGCAAGCGTTTCCAATACCGTAAGCTTGGTTGAAACCTTGGAACCCCCGACTATGGCAACCATCGGTCTGGCCGGGTTACTCAGGGCCAGTTCCAATGCGCTTAACTCGCCGGCTAACAAAGGGCCGGCACAGGCCACAGGCGCATGCTGGGCAACGCCATGTGTGGATGCCTGAGCGCGGTGGGCAGTGCCGAATGCATCCATTACAAAAATGTCACACAGCGCAGCATACTCTTTGGCCAGCGCTTCATCGTCGGCCTTCTCGCCGATGTTGAAGCGAACATTTTCCAGCAGAGCAACTTCTCCTGACGATAGTTCCACACCAGATCGCCAGTCGCTCACCAGACTGACGTTCTTGTCTAGCAGACCGGCAAGATGGTCGGCCACCGGCGCTAGAGAGAAGGCCGCATCGAACTCACCTTCAACTGGTCGGCCCAGGTGTGACATCAGTATTACCTGCGCACCCGCAGCAAGCGCTGCGTTGATCGTCGGCAGCGTGGCTCGAATACGGGCGTCACTGCTGACCGCCCCATTTTTGAGTGGCACGTTCAGATCCTCACGGATCAGCACGCGCTTGCCAGCCAGGTCCAGGTTACTCATTAATTTTACATTTAGCGTCATAGTAAGCTCCTACAAACTGCCCCAGTAACGGGCTACATCCAGCATACGGTTAGCGTAGGCCCATTCATTGTCGAACCAGGTGAGTACTTTAACCAACTGGTCACCGCTGACCCGGGTTTGGTTGGCGTCGACGATGCTTGATCTTGCGTCGTGATTGAAATCACAGGACGCCAGCGGCTCCTCCGTATAGCCCAACACACCGTCAAAGCCGGAATTTGCAGCAGCCTGCAAGGCGCGATTAACTGCCGCCTCATCTGTGGCTGTTTTTACGCTGACCGTTAGATCCATCGCCGAGACATTCAGCGTCGGCACCCGCAGGGCCTGGGCAGTAAATTCAGCTTTCAACTCCGGTAATATCCGTTCGATCCCACGCGCCAATGCTGTGTCCACAGGAATAATCGAATGTGCCGAGGCGCGCGTTTTGCGCAGGTCGGTATCGTGATACGCATCCAGTACCGGCTGATCATTCATCAGCGAGTGAATAGTGGTAATGGTGCCGCTGGCGATGCCAAAGGCGTCATCGAGTACTTTGATTACCGGCACGATGCCGTTGGTGGTACAGGAGGCATTCGAGACCACCCGATCGCTGGCTCGCAATTGTTGATGGTTAACGCCATAAACTACCGTGGCATCAACATCCGCTTGCGCAGGTTGGGAGAACAACACTCGCGCTGCGCCCTGCTGCAAATGCTGCTCGGCGGTGGCCCTGTCGCTGAAAGACCCAGTGCACTCCAACACCATATCAATCCCCAGATCCGACCACGGCAAGTTGCCAATGGAGGGCGATGAGAACAGGGCTATGGTGTGCCCGGCAATTTCCAGAGCACTGGCATTACCGCTGATTTCCGCAGGAAAACGACCGTGGGTAGAGTCATAGCGAGTCAGGTGCAACACGGTACGAGCATCTGCGATCTCGTTGATAGCGACCACCTGAAGTTGCTCACGCAGAGGACTCTCGTAAAGTGCCCGCAGCACGCAACGTCCGATTCTACCGTAGCCATTGATTGCCAAACGCAACACAGCATGTGTCCTAAAGCAGCACGTCTTCGACGACGGCCACGACGTTGTCGACAGTAAAGCCGAATTGCTGCATCAGCTCACCGGCAGGCGCCGATTCACCAAAGGTGCTCATGCCCACAACCGCGCCATCAAGGCCGACATATTTGTACCAATAGTCGACATGCGCCGCTTCAACTGCAACCCTGGCGAGTACATCGCTGGGTAAAACTGCTTCCCGGTAGGCCGCGTCCTGAGCGTTAAATAATTCAGTGCAGGGCATGGAGACAACCCTGATCTTGCGACCTGATTGCTCCAGTTTTTCCGCCGCCGCCATCGCCAGCTGCACTTCTGAGCCAGTAGCAATAATTATCGCGTCAGGAGTTCCTTCGTCACCGTGCAGTACATACGCACCCCGGGCCACGTCTGCAAGTTGCTGGTCGTTGCGCTGTTGATGCGGCAGGCCCTGGCGGGAAAAGACTAAAGCTGAGGGGCCGTCGCTACGCTCAATCGCGGACTTCCAGGACACCGCAGATTCAACCGTGTCACAGGGACGCCAGGTGTGCATATTGGGTGTAACGCGCAGCGCTGTGAGCTGCTCCACAGGCTGGTGAGTGGGGCCGTCTTCGCCCAGTCCAATAGAGTCATGGGTATAGACAAAAATCGACGGTTGCTTCATCAATGCCGCCATTCTCACCGCGTTGCGCGCGTACTCCATAAAAATGAGGAAGGTGGCGCCATAGGCCACAAATCCACCGTGCAGCGTTATGCCATTCATAATGGCCGACATGGCGAATTCGCGAACTCCATAATAGATATAGTTGCCGCTGGCATCAGCAGCGCTCACACCCTGAGAGCCACTCCAGATAGTCAGGTTGGATCCTGCCAGATCAGCGGAGCCACCCAATAACTCAGGTAATAGTGGCCCATAAGCATTCAGGCAATTTTGCGAGGCTTTGCGGGACGCAATACTGGCCCCCTCGACCTGGCAGGCGGCGATATATTCAGTGGCCTGGCGGCCAAAGTCTTCAGGTAATTCGCCGGCGAGTCGGCGCGTCAATTCGGCAGCCTGCTCGGGGTGGTCCGCGGCATAGGCAACCATCGCCTGCTGCCAGTCATTCTCCAACTTGGCGCCCCGCTCGTTGGCATTCCAGCCGGCGTACACCTCATCTGGTATAACGAAGGGTTCGTGGTGCCAGCCCAACGCCTCGCGAGTAGCCGCTATCTCATCACCACCCAGGGCAGCGCCGTGGCAGGATTCACTGCCCTGCTTGTTCGGAGCCCCTTTACCGATAATGGTCTTGCAACAGATCAGCGTCGGTTTGCCAGTTTCGTGACGAGCTGCCTCAATCGCATCTTTAACCGCCTGCGGATTGTGACCATCGACATTGGCAATTACCTGCCAGCCGTAAGCGATAAATCGCCCCGGGGTGTCGTCGGTAAACCAGCCCTCGACCTCACCATCAATCGAAATCCCGTTGTCATCGTAGAAAGCGATGAGTTTACCCAAGCCCAGGGTACCCGCCAGAGAGCAGGCTTCATGAGAAATACCCTCCATCAGGCAACCATCGCCGAGAAAGGTATAAGTATAGTGATCGATCACCTCGTGGCCGGGCTGATTAAACTGCGCTGCCAGAATTTTTTCTGCCAGCGACATGCCCACCGCATTGGTGAGGCCCTGGCCCAGAGGCCCTGTTGTGGTCTCAACACCGGGGGCGTAGCCGTACTCGGGATGACCGGGCGTCTTGCTGTGCAGTTGTCGAAAATTACGCAATTCCTCCATAGGGAGGTCGTAACCGGTCAAATGCAGTAGGGAATAGATAAGCATTGAGCCGTGTCCGTTGGACAGCACGAAGCGATCCCGGTTAGGCCATTCAGGGTTTGAGGGATTGTGCTTGAGGTAGTCGTTCCACAACACTTCCGCAATGTCAGCCATGCCCATAGGCGCGCCCGGGTGGCCGCTATTGGCCTGCTGAACGGCATCCATACTGAGGGCGCGAATTGCGTTGGCAAGGTTGGTGCGTGAAGACATTCTGTTCTCCGGGTTGGGGGGCGTTGGGGGCCGGTCATAAACGGGCCGCCATTTTCGCGTAACCGCGGGCCGACAGCAATCAAATCGCCCAAATTTCCATCAGGTTCTGCCTCGATATCTATATCAAAATATTTTGATATAGATATAAATGCCTGCTAGACTCGCCGCCATGTTAGCGACCCCACTATGCGTCGAGCCAGATGTTGCCCTCTCTGAGCGCGACTACAGCGATCTCGCCAGTCTTTGCAAGGCCAGTGCGGACCCGCTGCGCCTGCAGGTATTGCGGGTATTGCGCAAGGACTCTTTCGGTGTCTCTGAGCTCTGCGAGCTGTTTGATATTCGCCAACCCGCACTAAGCCATCACCTGAAAGTACTGGCCAGCGCCGGCCTGGTGGCGAGTCGGCGCGAAGGCAACTCGATTTTTTATCGGCGCAGCGAATTGGGTCAGCGACCGGAGTTGGAGGCACTGCAACACAGCGTATTTGACACGGTGGACCAGATCGCCCTGCCGCGGGAGCTAAGCCAGAAGCTCGAGTCACTGAATGAGAAACGGGAGCAGAACTCCCGGGATTTTTTCCGTAATAACGCGGAAAAATTTCGTCAGCAGCAGGATCTTATCGCAAATTACGGGCAGTACGCGGCTACGGTAGCTCAAGTACTCAGCGACGCACCGTTGGGCCAGCATCGTGTTGCCCTGGAAGTAGGCCCCGGTGATGGCGCCTTTTTGCAGGAACTCTCGCCGCAGTTCAAGCGAGTGGTTGCCCTGGATAATGCCGCAGAAATGTTGGCAACTGCCCGAGTAAATGCCGAGAACGCTGGCTTGGAGAATATCGAGTTTCTGTGCGGCAATACCAGTTCAGGAGACTTGCAAGGGCTGCAGGCAGACTGCGTCGTCATCAATATGGTGCTACATCACACGCCGGACCCCGCGCAAATTTTGGCGGATGTTGCGGGATACCTGGCGCCAGGGGGTGTGGTTCTGGTAACCGACTTGTGCAGTCATGACCAGGGCTGGGCGCGCGAGAATTGTGGCGACCTGTGGCTAGGCTTTGACCCACAGGACCTGGCCGCCTGGGCCGAGCAGGCCGGTCTTAGAGATATCGCCAGTGTTTATCTGGCACAACGTAACGGATTTCAAATTCAGGTGCGCCTGTTCGGCCACCTGCAGCAATAAAGGAAAAACTATGAGCGAATATGACATTTTCACCTCCGAGTCAGTTTCGGAAGGTCACCCGGACAAGATGGCGGACCAGATATCCGATGCGATTCTGGATGCAATTATTGCCGATGACCCGGACGCCCGAGTCGCGGTGGAGACCCTGGTTAAAACTGGCATGGTCGTGGTCGCTGGTGAAGTAACCACCGACACTTACGTGGATCTGGAAGACGTTGTTCGCGGCGTGGTGCTGGATATCGGCTATAACAGTTCACGGGTAGGCTTCGACGGCGCATCCTGTGCCGTGTTAAACGCAATTGGCAAGCAGTCCCCGGATATCGCCATGGGCGTAGACGAGGGCGAGGCCAAAGAACAGGGCGCCGGTGACCAGGGCCTGATGTTTGGCTACGCCACCAACGAAACCGAAGTGCTGATGCCTGCGCCAATCTACTATGCCCATAGGCTGGTAGAACGGCAGGCCGAATTGCGCAAAAACGGTACCCTGCCCTGGTTGCGCCCGGATGCCAAAAGCCAGGTCACCCTGCGCTACGACAACGGCAAGCCCGTTGCTATTGATGCGGTCGTACTGTCCACCCAGCACGATGAAGACATCAAGCAAAGTGATATTCACGAAGCGATAATGGATCTGGTGATCAAAGAGGTATTACCAGAACATTGGCTGCACGCAGACACCAAGTTTCACATCAACCCCACGGGTCAGTTCATCATCGGGGGACCGGTGGGCGATTGTGGTCTGACCGGGCGCAAGATCATCGTTGACACCTACGGCGGCATGGCCAGGCACGGTGGCGGCGCATTCTCCGGCAAGGACCCCTCCAAGGTGGACCGCTCTGCGGCTTACGCCGGTCGTTACGTAGCCAAAAATATTGTCGCCGCAGGGCTGGCCGAGCGCTGCGAGATTCAAGTCTCTTACGCGATTGGAGTCGCCGAGCCTACTTCTATTGCCATCAACACATTCGGCACCGGCAAGTTGCCAGATAAGCGTATCGCTGAGCTGGTAGCCGAGAATTTCGAATTGCGACCTGCAGGTCTGGTGGAGATGCTTGATCTGAAGCGGCCTATTTATCGTAAGACTGCGGCCTATGGTCACTTTGGGCGCGAGGATCCTGATTTTACCTGGGAGAAAACAGATAAAGCGGAAATTTTGAAAGCCGCTCTTTGATGGGAGCCAGCTAGCGCCTAACCAAAAAAATATTTTAGTTAATCGATTTAAAGGAAGCGAAACAATGAACACAGCAGAACAACTGGAAACATCACAAGACTACAAAGTAGCCGACATCAGCCTGGCTGATTACGGCCGTCGAGAGCTGGAAATCGCCGAATCGGAGATGCCGGCTCTGATGGCGATGCGCGCCAAGTACCGCGGCAAGCAGCCATTGGCCGGAGCGAAGATCCTCGGCTGTATCCACATGACCATCCAAACCGGAGTGCTGATTGAAACACTGACCGAGTTGGGCGCCGAAGTGCGCTGGTCTTCGTGCAATATATTCTCCACCCAGGATCACGCGGCGGCAGCAATTGCAGCGTCTGGTGTGCCGGTATTTGCCTGGAAGGGCGAAACAGAAGAGGAGTACGAGTGGTGTCTGGAGCAGACCATACTGAAAGACGGTCAGCCCTGGGAGTGCAATATGGTGCTGGATGACGGCGGCGATCTTACGGGTATGTTGCACGAGAAATACCCGGCCATGCTGGATAAAATTCACGGCGTCACCGAAGAGACTACTACCGGTGTCCATCGCCTGCAGGAAATGCTCGATCAGGGTTTGTTGAAAGTGCCTGCGGTCAATGTGAACGACTCGGTAACCAAGTCCAAAAATGACAACAAGTACGGCTGCCGCCACAGCCTGAACGACGCCATCAAGCGCGGCACTGATCATCTTATGGCCGGCAAAAAAGCCCTGGTCATCGGCTACGGTGACGTGGGTAAAGGTTCGGCTCAATCCCTGCGTCAGGAGGGCATGATTGTGCGAGTTACCGAGATCGACCCAATCTGTGCCATGCAAGCTTGCATGGATGGTTATGAAGTCAGTTCACCCTATATCAACGGCGTAAACGACGGCACCGAGGCCTCTGTAGATCGTGATCTGCTGCAGAACATTGACCTGCTGGTTACCACCACCGGAAACTATAATGTCTGCGACCAGTACATGCTCAAGAATCTGAAGTGCGGCGCTGTGGTCTGTAACATTGGCCACTTTGACAACGAGGTTGATACTGCCTTTATGCGTGAGGAATGGACATGGGAAGAGATCAAGCCACAAGTCCACAAGATTCACCGCGACAAAACTAGTGGTGATCACCTGCTGCTGTTGTCCGAAGGACGACTGGTCAACCTTGGCAACGCCACCGGCCACCCATCACGCATCATGGATGGCTCATTTGCCAACCAGGTACTGGCTCAAATCTATCTGTACGAGCGCAAATTTGCAGACCTGGAGCCCGAGTTGAAGCCCGGCGCACTATCTCTGGAAGTTCTGCCGAAGAAGCTGGACGAAGAAGTTGCCGCGCACATGGTGGCAGGCTTTGGCGGTGTGCTGACTCGACTGACACCGGAGCAGGCTAGTTACATCAATGTTTCTGTAGATGGTCCCTACAAGCCAGATAGCTACAAGTACTAGGAACTTCACGAGATGTCTCAACAGAAACCGGCAATTTCATTCGAGTATTTCCCGCCTAAATCGGAGGCCGGGCGGGAAAAGCTGCTGCAGCAGGTGACTCCGGCTCTGCAGGAGCTGGGACCGGAGTTTTTCTCAGTCACCTACGGTGCCGGTGGCTCCACACGGGATCAGACTAGCGGAATTGTGGCGGATATTAAGGAGCAGGGGATAGATGTTGCTCCGCATCTCAGTTTTGGTGGTGACGACGAAAACGCCATACAACAGCTACTGCAGGATTATCAGGCGATGGGCGTCAATCGTCTGGTGGCCTTGCGCGGCGATATTCCCTCGGGCATGGGTGGGCCAGGTCAACTGGTCTACGCCAACGAGCTGGTCGCTTTTGTACGTGAGCATACCGGCGACCATTTTCATATCGAAGTCGCTGCCTATCCCGAGATACACCCTCAGGCCGAGAGTTATGGCAAAGATATCGCTTACCTGAAGGGCAAGTTTGATGCCGGGGCGAACAGCGCAATCACCCAATATTTTTACAATGTAGAGTCTTACTTTTACTTTCTGGATGAGTGCCGCGCATGCGGCATTGATCAGCCCATTTACGCGGGCATTATGCCAATAACAAACTTCCCCAATTTGTTGCGCTTCTCCAACAACTGCGGCGCCGAAATTCCGCGCTGGATTTGTCAGCGCATCGAGGGCTACGGCCAGGATCAGGACAGTATCCGCAAGTTCGGGATAGAGGTGGTTACCCAACTGTGCCAGACCCTGCTCGATAGCGGAGCGCCGGGAATTCATTTTTACACCATGAACCAGATAGAACCCGTGCGGGAAATCCACGCCAATCTGGGACTGAGTTAAGGTCATTCTGCCATGCGCATACCCCGGATTTATACGGCACAGCCGCTAGGCGCCGACCGGGACCTTGTGTTGGAACCAGTGGCCAGTCAGCACCTTGGCCGTGCCTTGCGCATGCAGGCAGGCGATTCAGTTTATCTGTTCGATGGCAGCGGTGCACAGTACTCGGCAACCATCACATCAGTCGAAAAAAAGTGCGTCACCCTGATCACGGGTTCGGCGATAGAGCACGATACCGAGTCGCCCCTGGCAATTAGCCTGGGTGTCGCAATATCACGCGGCGACAGGATGGACCTGGTTGTGCAAAAGGCGACAGAGCTAGGCGTGGCAGCAATCACCCCCCTGTTCACGGAGCGCACTGAGGTAAAGCTTAGCGCTGAGCGAGCCTTAAAGAAATATCGGCACTGGCAACAGATCATTATCAGCGCCTGCGAGCAATGTGGCCGCAACAGCCTTCCCAAACTGCATAGCCCCGAGAACGTGGACCAGTGGTTGCCGCGCACGCAGGGTGACAGGAAGTTTGTTCTTCACCACCGCAACACAGAAGATGTAGCAGCCACCGCCACTCCGGCGAGTATCGACTTGTTGATTGGGCCTGAGGGCGGTTTAAGTCAGGCTGAAATCGATATGGCCCACACCTCCGGCTTTGAAGCACTCAGTCTCGGCCCCCGGGTACTGCGCACGGAGACCGCACCGCTGGCAGCGCTGGCTATATTGCAGGCCCGCTGGGGCGATATGGATCCAGGTAATCAGGGCGGCTAGAACGCAGTACGCTAGACCTTATCGGCCAGCCACTGGCCGTGAGTCCACTCCAGAAAATCGGCAACTCCGTTGACCGTATGATCGGTGCGCACGGAGTGAAACATTTCAAAAGCGTGCTGTGCTCCGGGCAATTCAACATAGGCTACCTTTTGCTGAGACTTGTTTTGCAGCGCCGCCACAAATGCGCGCGCTTCCTCGGCCCATACCAAAGTATCGTGGGTGCCCTGAACGACAAAAAATGGCGGTGCATTTGCGCCAATTCTCGTTATTGGTGATGCCCGTTCCCACAATTCACGATCAGCATAGGATGAGCAGGGCATTACTTTTTTGGCAAGAAAGCTCTCTAATGGCATTGCCGGGCGGATGTTGTTGCGATCAAGAAAGTCATAAACACCGTAAAAGGGTACCGCTGCCTGAACGGTGGTATCACACTCCTCGAATCCTGGCTGATACTCTGCATCGTTAGGTGTCAGCGCGGCCAGCGCTGACAGATGACCGCCCGCTGAACCGCCTGTAATGGCAATAAATTCCGGGTCGCCTCCGTATGCGGCAATGTTGTCCTTGATCCAGCTAATAGCTTTTTTTACATCGACGATATGGGCGGGGAACTTTGCCGACGGGCTAAGTCGATAGTTTATCGAAACACACAGCCAGCCGCGCTGCGCCATGTGATACATCAGGGGCTTGGCCTGTTCTTCTTTATGACCGACGATCCAGGCGCCACCGTGCACCTGCAGTAACACCGGAAAGGGCCGTTCACGCTCTACCGCGGGTTGGTAAATATCCAATAGATTGCGGACACCCGCCTCGCCATAGCTGATGCCCGAATGCTTACGCACACCTTCGCGCGCAAAGCGGAAGGGCTTGAGCCAACTGGTACTGCGGACCCCGTCGTTGAGAGCCGTTTGGCGATTGATAGGGATATCCAGGCGATAATTGGCGCCAAGTTCGCGCCGTAACGCGCTGCGAATATAGCCATCTGTGTCCATCGCCTGTAAATGAAGATAAGCCAATCCTATCCAGGACAGTGCAAATATGGCCAAGCCACACTGGGCAGTCGGATCATCCATGACCCCCGCCACCGCCAGGATCGCGGTCAATGCCAGCTGCAAAAACAGGTTGATCATCGCCAGTTCACCGGTCAACCAGGCGAGCATGAAGTAGGGAAGGGCTAAAAAGTAGACCTGCCGAGCTTTGATCAGCGCACAGAGGGTACCGGTTGCGGTAATCAAGGCGAGGACAAAATAGATTGTAGCGAAACTCATCTAAAGCAACTCCAGCTGCAAAAAGGGAGCGCTATTCTAGTGGATTTCGAAGCGTTATGGGGAACGAATATCTGCACTGGCCTAGCCTCGGGCTTGCACCAACCACGGCCATTGCGTACTTTAGCAGGCCACTTTATAGCAGGGCTTGGCAATGACTCTCAAAATTGGCGTGGTCATGGACCCGATTGAACAAATTAACTACAAAAAAGACAGCACCATGGCGATGCTCTGGGCGGCCAGCGATCGAGGGTGGCAACTGTACTACATGGAACAGAAGGACCTGTACCTGGAACAAGGGGTGGCCAGGGCTAATATGGCGCCACTTGAGGTTTTTCGCGACCCACAGGCCTGGTTTTCACGCGGAGAGGCAGTGCCCACAGACCTGGCGGAGCTGGATGTGATACTCATGCGCAAGGACCCACCCTTCGATAACGAGTTCATCTATAGCACCTACATCATGGAAGCGGCGGAACGTCAGGGAACACTGGTCGTAAACCGCTGCCAGAGCTTGCGAGATTGCAACGAGAAAATATTCGCCACCGAATTTCCGCAATGTTGCCCGCCCGTGCTGGTAAGCGCTGATACTGAACGACTAAAAGCATTTCATGCTGAACACCAGGACGTCATCTTCAAACCACTGGACGGTATGGGTGGAACCTCTATCTTCAGGGTTAAGGCAGAGGACCCCAATCTCAACGTGATTCTTGAAACGCTGACGGGTTTCAGCCAGCAAACGATCATGGCGCAACGCTTTATTCCGGAAATTCGCGATGGCGACAAGCGCATACTGATGATTAAGGGTGAGCCAGTGCCCTATGGCCTGGCCCGGGTTCCCGCTAAAGGCGAGACACGGGGCAACCTGGCAGCCGGCGGCTCTGGCAGGCCCCAGCCATTAACTGATCGGGACCTCTGGATTGCGGAGCAAGTGGGGCCGGCATTGCGGGCCAAAGGACTGCTCTTTGTCGGTCTCGACGTTATCGGCGATTTTCTGACTGAAATTAACGTCACCAGCCCAACCTGTATCCGTGAAATTGACAATGAGTACAATCTGGACATTGGCGGCCAACTGATGGATTGTATAGCGCAGGAATTAGCAGAAAAGGAGTGATGACAGGCGGTGCAGTACGTCGGGATTGAGCAGGCAGGCAATGATCGACTCATCTTTGCACTTTTTGTGGCGGCAACTCTGCACGCCATGTTCATACTCGGCATCAGCTTCAGTAATTCCAACAACGAATTCCATGCGCGGCAGATAAACGTGACCCTGGCTCAGCGGCCAACGGCAGAAGCTGAGGATGATGCCAAGCATATAGCCCAGGTAAATCAGCTGGGCAGTGGCAATGAGGCGGACTTTACCAAGGTGGCCACCAAAACCAGTAACCCGATGGTGCCGCAGCAAACTCGGGAAGAAGCTGCCCGGCCCCTGGTCGAGAGCCAGTCCAGCCCCACTACACGACCGGTACTGACCACGACTGTAGCCAATGAACTGGCTGCCACTGCCGAAGAATTACAAAAGGAAAGTGAATCACAGGTGCAGGGGATCAGCCCCGAGGTAGACCGACTCAACCAACAGCTAGCCGCACTCGAAGCTACGTTCGACGAACAAACCAGTGACTACTCTGAGCGCCCCAGAGTCAGGAGGCTCAGCTCTGTGTCTACCAGGGCAGCGGTAGACGCCGCCTACCTACACGATTGGCGACAACGGCTGGAGGCCGTGGGCAACAAATACTATCCGGAGGCTTCCCTGCGCTACGGTATCTACGGCAGCTTGCGATTATTAGTCACCATTCGTGCGGATGGCAGCCTGGAGGACATTAAAATTCTATCCTCTTCCGGATACGCAGTACTGGATGAAGCCGCGATCAAAATCGTCCGCCTGGCTGCGCCATTTGCACCCTTCCCAGCAGAGTTGAAAGCGACAACGGACAAGTTGGAGATCATCCGAACATGGCAATTTCAGGAAAACCAGCTAAGCTCAGGCTAGTGCCGTGAGTCATTAACCCAGCGATAACGAACACGAGTTTTCACCTCTATGCCATCACAGTTTCACCCCCGTACCTCGAAAAGCAGTGACTGCCTGCGCAACCATTTTCTATTGGCAATGCCCAGTTTAGCCGACGGTATTTTCTCTCAGAGCATCACCTACATTTGTGAACACGGTGAGAGCGGCGCTATGGGTATCGTTATCAATCAGCCGCTGGAATTGACCATCGCTGAGATTTTTGAGCATCTGCAAATTCATACCCACGGTGAATTTGACGAAATGCCAGTGATGGCGGGCGGCCCGGTACAGATCGACCACGGCTTTGTGCTCCACCGCAGAGGCGAGCAAAGTTGGGAGGCGAGCATTAAGGTTACCGACGAGATCACTCTAACCACGTCCAGAGATGTGCTGCGGGCTATTGCCAACGGCAGCGGCCCCGACGAACATTTGATTGCACTTGGCTATGCCGGTTGGACTGCCGGTCAATTGGAGCAGGAGCTAGCCGAAAACAGCTGGCTCACCCTGCCCGCTGATAGCGACATTATTTTTTCCACCCCCTACCAGAGCCGTTTGGGTGCGGCTGCGGCCCAACTCGGCATTGACATGAACTTGATCTCCGCTCAGGCCGGCCACGCCTGACAACTCACCCTTGAAAGACGATAAACGCACGGTTATGGCTTTTGATTTTGGCCTGCGGCAGATTGGTGTTGCAGTGGGTAACTGCCTGCTGGAGACCAGCCAGCCCTTAGACATAGTCCGAGCACGCGACGGTATGCCTGACTGGAGCGCCATTGAAGCCCTGCTACAGGAGTGGCAGCCAGATTTGCTGCTGATAGGTGATCCCCTGAATATGGATGGCACTGACAGCGACCTGGGCGCACGGGCACAAAAGTTCTCCCGTAGATTGCACGGGCGATTTGGATTGGAAGTGGCGCTGGTGGACGAACGACTAACCAGCTTCGAGGCAAAGCAAACCTTACAAGCGCAAGGTCACAAGGGCAATTACAAGAATCAACCGGCGGACAGTGTTGCCGCCGAGTTGATTTTACAAAGCTGGATGCGGGAGCAGTAAGTCCCGCGATGCACTACCCTAGCGCAGAAAATTTCCGCGCTTGTCTTCGTCGTCGATGGTAAGACCCAGGGCATCGTCATAAGCGTGCTGGCCCTTCTCGTGCATCTTGATCATCAAGCGCACGTCGTTACCAGAATCCGCATAACGCTCTGCGTCCTCTTTGCTAATCAGACCTTCACAGTAGGCCTTGAACAAGGACTGATCGAGTGTCTGCATACCCATCTCTGTGGATTTGGTCATCACTTCCTTGATCAGATGCACCTCACCCTTGCGGATGTACTCGGCTATCAATGGCGAATTCAACAACACCTCGATCACCGGGTGTCGCCCATTGCCATCCTTTTTGGGAATCAACTGCTGGGCCACCATAGCCTTCAGGTTAAGCGACAGATCCATCCACACCTGATTATGCATGTCAGCTGGGAAGAAACTCATAATACGGTCCAGCGCCTGGTTGGCGTTGTTAGCGTGCAACGTGCACAGGCAAAGGTGGCCGGTTTCGGCAAAAGTCAGTGCCTGTTGCATGGTTTCGGCGGTGCGCACCTCGCCAATCAGAATGACATCGGGAGCCTGACGCAGGGTATTCTTCAGGGCCACAGCAAAAGATTCGGTATCCATACCCACTTCCCGCTGGGTGACAATACAGCCGGCGTGTTCATGGATAAATTCGATAGGGTCCTCAATACTGATAATGTGACCGCGGCTGTTCTCATTGCGGTAGCCGACCATCGACGCCAAAGACGTTGACTTACCGGTACCCGTCGCACCAACGAAGATGATTAGGCCTCGCTGGGTCATCGCCAGTTCTTTGATGATGGGCGGCAGGCCCAGATCATCGATTTTGGGAATTATCGTTTCAATTCGCCGCAGCACCAGGCCGCACTTGCCACGCTGCACGAAAGCGCTGACACGGAAACGGCCAAGCCCCTCTCTACCCAGAGCAAAGTTGCATTCGTGATGATCCAGAAACTGCTTTTGCTGTGCATCCGTCATGGTGGACAGCACGATATCCTTGGCCTCCTGATCTGTTAATTTTTCTTCGCTGATGGGGAAGATTTCCCCATCCACTTTGATCGCCGGTGCGGCATCGGCAGCTATAAAGCCGTCGGAGGCGCCCTCTTTAACGACCCGCTGTAACAGTTCCTCGATCTTCATAGGTAGCTCCTTACCGTCTGTACCCGATCAGCCTTTAGAAATTTTCCGGCATCCGTGCTTTTTCTCTGGCGATTTCGCGAGTGATGATGCGCTTGTCTACCAAGTCCGTTAAGCACTGATCCATGGTTTGCATACCCAGGGCCGAGCCCGTTTGAATAGCAGAGTACATTTGCGCGACCTTATCCTCGCGGATCAGGTTTCGAATCGCCGGCGTACCACGCATGATCTCGTGGGCGGCAACTCGACCACCGGTTGCCCGCTTCATCAGCGTCTGGGAAACAACAGCCATTAACGATTCTGAAAGCATGGAGCGCACCATAGACTTCTCTGCAGCCGGAAATACGTCGACAACCCGGTCTATTGTTTTTGCAGCCGAGGTTGTGTGCAAAGTTCCAAATACGAGGTGGCCGGTTTCCGCCGCGGTAAGCGCCAGGCGGATCGTTTCCAAATCACGCATCTCACCGACCAGAATAATATCCGGGTCCTCCCGCAAAGCAGAGCGCAGGGCCTCGCCAAAGCCAAGGGTATCGCGGTGAACTTCGCGCTGGTTGACCAGGCACTTTTTGCTCTCGTGAACAAATTCGATGGGGTCCTCAATGGTGAGAACGTGCTCGTATTTGTTATCGTTGATAAAGTCTATCATCGCCGCAAGCGTGGTCGACTTACCCGAGCCGGTGGGGCCTGTCACCAACACTAAACCACGGGGCATCATGCAGATATCGCGAAAAACCTGCCCCATACCCAAGTCATCCATGGTCAAAACCTTGGAGGGAATAGTACGAAAGACGCCGGCGGCGCCCCTGTTCTGGTTAAAAGCGTTAACCCGGAAACGGGCTACCCCCGGTACTTCGAAGGAAAAGTCGGTTTCGAGAAATTCCTCGTAATCTTTGCGCTGTTTATCGTTCATGATGTCGTAGATCAACTCATGAACTTTCTCGTGCTCCATTGGCGGCAAATTGATGCGCCTGACGTCACCATCGACCCGAATCATCGGCGGCAGTCCCGCTGACAAGTGCAAGTCGGATGCGCCCTGCTTGGCACTAAAAGCTAGCAGTTCCGTGATATCCATTATTTCCCTCCCCCGGCATCACGCTTGGCCGTAAACTCCGTGGCCAAGCTATCCCCATTCGTGTGCGTCGCACACTTCGGTTTATCTTATTTTCCTACCCTGTAGAGGCCCTAATTCCGCTATTATGCTGCGTATGAAAGACCACCAACTAATTAACAATATAGCAAACCTACGCCAGAGAGTACGACTCAGCGCAAAAAAAAGCCAGCGTAAAGAATGCGACATTCGCATCCTCGCTGTTAGCAAAACACGTTCGGCTAAACTGGTTAGGAGCGCCGCAGCGCAGGGCTTACACGAGTTTGGAGAGAACTATCTGCAGGAGGCCCTGGACAAGATTGCACAGTTGCAAGACCTGCCCCTGTGTTGGCACTTTATAGGCCCCATTCAATCAAACAAAACCCGGGCCATCGCCGAGAACTTCCAATGGGTCCATAGCGTCGACCGGGAGAAAATTGCCCTACGATTGAACAGTCAGCGGCCTGCCGGTTTGCCCCCACTGCAGATTTGCCTACAGGTAAATATTTCCGGCGAGGACAGTAAAGCAGGGGTAACGCTGGAGGACCTTCCGGCACTGGCCGCCGCCGTCAACGTCTTGCCCAACCTCTGCTTGCGCGGAGTCATGGCGATTCCAGCTGCCGACCCTGACCCCGAGCAGCAGCAACACCCCTTCCGTAAAATGCGAGCAGCGATGCTGGACTTGAGGCAATCTATCGCCACCATTGATACCCTCTCCATGGGAATGTCTGCAGATATGGAGGTCGCAATCGCCGAAGGCGCTACCATTGTACGCATAGGCACAGACATTTTTGGGCCCAGAGACGGATGATTTTGACGGGTGCCGCCGTGTATACTGGCGAATTAAAATCGACTACCTGAAATGGCAGCGGAGCCCAACTTGGAAACACCTCATATTGCGTTTATCGGCGCGGGTAATATGGCGAGCAGCATCATCGGCGGCCTGCTAAGCAGCGGGCACCCGGCGAGCAAAATCAGCGCCGCAGATCCGTTCCCGGACAGCTTGAGTGCCCTACAAGCAAAAGCGCCCGTTGCGGTATTCACCGATAATGCGCAAGCAGTCGCTGATGCTGACGTAGTCATTATGGCGGTCAAGCCCCAGATTATGGCCCAGGCGACCGAAAGTATTGCCGCTGCCGTGCAAGACAATGGCAGTGTGGTAATTTCCATTGCGGCCGGTGTGACCATCGCCAATATGCAACAGCGATTGGGGGCTGACGCTGCAGTGGTGCGCTGTATGCCAAACACACCTGCTTTACTAGGCTGTGGGGCAAGCGCCCTTTTTGGCAACGATCAGGTCTCTGAGATCCAGCGAGCCCACGCAGAGCGCATTTTGGCCGCCGTCGGGATCACGACCTGGGTCACCAGTGAAGCTGACCTGGACGCCATTACGGCCCTTTCCGGGAGTGGACCAGCCTACTTTTTCCTATTCATGGAGGCCATGATAGATGCGGCAGGTGAGCTGGGGCTGGATAGGGAGACTGCGACATTGATGACCCAGCAAACTGCACTGGGCGCTGCGCGAATGGCGATAGAGAGTGATGTTGACCTCAAAGAACTGCGGCGCCGGGTAACCAGCCCAGCAGGTACTACTGAAGCCGCTATCCAGAGTTTTGAAAACGAGAATTTACGCAGCGTAGTGCAGCAGGCCATGCAAGCCGCGCAGGCTAGAGCCATTGAAATGGCCCGGGAAATGGGCTGATAAGACAGTTAGCCGCCACGGAGAATATTGAACGATGAGTGCACTGAACGAAATTTTCGGCTACCTGATACAGACTGTAACCAGCTTGTATTTACTGGCCATGCTGTTGCGATTTATCCTACAGCTGGTGCGGGCCGATTTTTACAATCCAATCTGCCAATTTCTGGTGAAGATCACCAATCCTCTGGTTTTACCTGTGCGTAGGATAGTCCCCGGGGTCGCGGGTCTTGACCTGGCGTCTCTGCTATTGTCCATCGCGCTGCAGTTCATCGCCATCCTAGCCTTACTGATGATCAATAGTATGCCCTTGCCCAACCCCCTCCTGCTGCTGTTGTGGTCTTTGATCGGCGTCGTCGCTCTGCTAGTCAACATCTACTTCTTTGCCCTGCTGGGCATGATTATTCTCAGCTGGGTGGCAGCCGGCAGTAAAAATCCGGCCATCTATCTGCTACACCAGATCACTGAGCCGGTGATGGCGCCTTTTCGGAAAGCATTGCCGTCTATGGGTGGATTGGATTTCTCGCCCATCGTGCTTTTTATACTGATTAACATCACCCAGATCGCTCTCCGCCATGTTGCTGCCAGCGTCGGCATGTACGGCGGCCTGGTATTAGGGCTCTGATTTCATCACCATGAGTGCTTATAAAAGCCCAGATTCTGTCGGCCTGGTTGAACCTCAAACCCTGCACGTTACCGCCCCTCTGGCCCTCGCCTGCGGCCGTGAGCTACATGACTATGATCTGGTCTACGAAACCTATGGCGAGTTAAACGCGCAGCGCAGTAATGCCGTGTTAATTTGTCATGCACTGAGCGGTAATCATCACGCCGCCGGCTACCACAGTGAAGAGGACAAGAAGCCGGGTTGGTGGGAAGAGTGTATTGGCCCGGGCAAGCCGATAGACACCAACCGATTCTTTGTTGTCAGCATGAATAATATCGGCGGCTGCCACGGCTCTACGGGGCCCAGCTCAATCAACCCCGACAGCGGCAAGCCCTGGGGGCCGGACTTTCCACTGCTTCGCGCCCGGGACTGGGTCAATTGCCAGGCATTGCTGGCCGACACTCTTCACATCGCATGCTGGGCCGCGGTTGTAGGCGGCAGTTTGGGTGGCATGCAGGCAATGCGCTGGTCCCTGGAGTATCCCGAGCGCCTCAAGCACTGCATTGTCATTGCCGCGGCAATGAAGCTCAGCGCCCAAAATATAGCCTTTAATGAGATCGCCAGGCAGGCGATACAGGCTGACCCGGATTTTGCCGAGGGCAATTATTTACAGCAGGGCACCCTCCCCGCAAAAGGCCTGGCTCTGGCCAGAATGGTGGGACACATCACCTATCTCTCAGATGACGCGATGGCCGCCAAATTCGGCCGGGACTTAAGCTCAGGCTCACTGGAGCAGGGCAATGATGACGAGATCGAATTCCAGGTTGAGCGCTATCTGCGTTATCAGGGCGGCCGCTTTTCAACCACTTTCGACGCCAACACCTATATTCTGATGACGCGCGCTCTGGACTACTTCGACCTTGCACGGGAATACAATAACGACCCCGTAGAAGCCTTCAGCCATGCACAGTGCAACTTCCTGGTGTTCTCTTTTTCCAGCGACTGGCGATTTTCTCCAGACCGCTCCCGGGAAATTGTCGATGCGCTGATCGCCGCTGGGCGACCGGTTACCTACGCCAACATCGATGCGGATGAGGGCCACGATGCTTTTCTGATGCCTATTCCAAGATACATCGACGTATTTCGGGCCTATATGAGCCGAGTAGGAGACAGCTGATGCGCTTGGATCTCGCCCATATACAACGCTGGATAACGCCGGGTTCCAGGGTGCTCGACCTGGGTTGTGGCGACGGCGAATTTCTTGAGCTTCTGCGCAGGGAACGTCAGGTGGTAGGGACAGGCCTGGAGATTGACGAGCAGAATATTACCAGCGCGGTAGGCAGAGGCCTGAATATCGTGCAGCAGAATATGGATGAGGGTCTGGGTAATTTCCCCGACGGCAGTTTCGACACCGTCGTTATGGCCCTCGCCCTGCAGGCGGTACACTTTCCGGACCGGATACTGGATGAAATGTTACGCATAGGTGCCGAGGGTATTGTGACTTTCCCGAACTTTGGCCATTGGAGCTGTCGTCTGCACCTCCTGTCCCGCGGGCGCATGCCTGTTTCACGCTTCATGCCCTACAACTGGTACGACACGCCGAACATCCACTTCTGCACCGTGCGGGACTTTGAATGTTTGTGTGAGGAAAAAGGTATTCAAATTTTAGCCAGGGAGATGGTCGGCAATACCCAACGCAAACCGCTGCTTGCCCGTTTCTGGCCCAACTTATTCTCCGTCACCGCCGTCTATCACATTAGTCGCTAATGACTGTGACGAGATATATCAGAGCCTAAACATGACAAAGCGTTTATTAGCACTCCCCATACTTCTGGTATTGCTGTTATCAGCAGTCACAGCGCAGGGGCAACAGTCACAGCGTTTTGGACCCTACGAGCTGTTTTACAGTGTGGTCAATACCACATTTCTCGAGCCAGAGGTCGCTGCCAACTACGGTATTACCCGAGGCAAGAAAAAGGCCATATTAAATCTCGCCGTACGCGAGCATGTCGAGGGTGGCACCGAGGCCCGCAGCATGATCATGAAAGGACGCACCTGGGATTTGATCCAAAATCAGTTTCTGGAGTTTCAGGAGGTTCGCGAGGGGCCGGCAATTTACTATATTGGTGAATTCTCATTCATTAATGAGGAATGGCGTTTTTTTGAAGTGGATTTTCGCCCAGCAGGCGCGACTGAAACTTATACCTTCAAGCACAAGCACCAGCTCTATATTAACTGAGGTAAGGATGTCAGACGAAACTGTAGTCGTACTCGCCAGTGGTAACGCGGGTAAGCTTAGAGAACTACAAGGCATACTCAAGCCGTTGCCTTTGCAGCTGGTGCCCCAGTCCGAATTCCAGGTGCCTGACGTGGAGGAAACCGGACTTACCTTTGTTGAGAATGCGCTGATAAAAGCCCGTGCTGCATGCGTGCATACCGGTCTTGCCGCCATCGCTGACGACTCGGGCCTGGAGGTTGACTACCTTGAGGGCGCGCCAGGAATTCACTCCGCCCGGTATTCGGGCGATGGCGATAGCGCCAACAATGCCCTGCTATTGAAAAACCTTGAAGGCGTGCCCAAGGAGCATCGACGGGCGCGTTTTCAGTGTGCTTTGGTTTTTCTGCGCCACGCTTTTGATCCCACGCCGATAATTTGTCAGGGCGCCTGGGAGGGCGAGATTCTCGATACTGAAACCGGCAGTCACGGCTTTGGCTATGATCCGCTGTTTTTTCTGCCGCAGTTCGGTTGCAGTTCGGCCGAGCTGGCATCAGAAGTGAAGAATAAAATCAGCCACCGGGCATTGGCCAGTGCACAGCTATTGGAGGCACTGCGCGCGCAGTCATGACCACCATGCTGCAGTTGCCGCCGCTCAGCCTCTATGTGCATCTGCCCTGGTGCGAACGGAAATGCCCCTACTGCGATTTCAACTCTCATGAGTTCACTGAGCTACCCGAACGGGATTATCTGGACGCCCTGTTGGCAAACCTGAACAGTGCCGCCGCACTTGCCCAGGGTCGAGCGCTGAACAGTATTTTTATCGGTGGCGGGACACCGAGCCTGTTCAGCGCCGACGGTATCAACCGCCTACTGACGGGAATTGGGAATTCGCTGGAGACTAGCGCAACCATGGAAGTAACCATGGAGGCGAATCCTGGAAGCGCCGAGAGCGATAAGTTCATTGGTTTTCGTCAGGCAGGAGTCAATCGCCTGTCACTGGGGGTCCAAAGCTTTAACGACCAGGCGCTGCTGGCTCTAGGCCGTGTGCATGACAGCGAACAAGCCCACGCCGCCATCGAAATGACACGCGCTGCCGGCTTCGAGAGCTTTAATCTTGACCTGATGCACGGCTTGCCGGGGCAGGACATGGAGGCCGGTTTACAAGACCTGACAACCGCCATCGGCTACCGACCCCCGCACCTGTCCTGGTATCAACTGACCATCGAGCCCAATACTGTTTTCCACAAACGTCCGCCAACACTGCCTCTGGAAGACACATTGGCCGATATTCAGGATCAAGGGGAGCTTCTGCTAAGACAGGCCGGACTGATGCAGTACGAGGTTTCTGCGTATTCTCAGGCCGGCTTCGAGTGCCAGCACAATCAAAATTACTGGTCATTCGGCGACTACCTGGGAATTGGCGCGGGTGCCCACGGCAAAGTGAGCTTTGAGGATGGCCGGATCCAACGTTACGCCAACCGACGTCAGCCCGACGAATTCATGGCACACGCCGGAGAGCCAACTTCCAGTAGCAAACGCGTGCTAAACAACGAGGACTTGGCCGGAGAATTTATGCTCAATGTGTTGAGACAAAATAACGGCAGCACATTCGCAGAGTTTGAGTCACGTACCGGTTTGACCGCGACTTCCATACAGGAGCCCATATCTTCTTTGTGTGACAGAGGATTATTGGCATGCACCCACGACAGTTTTAGGGCGACCGCTCTGGGACGACGCTTTCTCGATACCGTGGTGGCTGAATTTTTCCCGGGCTAGCCGATCCAAAGCCTATTGCGGACAGGACACTAGCTGCGACGGAAGATTAGATCCCAAACCCCATGGCCCAAACGCTCCCCTCGCGCTTCAAATTTAGTCAGGGGCCGATACTCGGGACGCGGAGCATATTCACCTGCAGGGCAGCTATTATCCAGCTGCTCACAAGTACTGAGTACGGTCATTATCTGCTCTGCATAATGCTGCCAGTCGGTGGCCACGTGCAGCGTTCCCCCTGGCCTGATGCGAGTTGCCAAAAATTCTACAAAGCCAGGCTGGATAAGCCTACGCTTGTTGTGCCGCTTTTTATGCCATGGGTCGGGGAAAAATATCTGCACGCCAGCAAGCGAATCTTCAGCGATGCAATCACGTAAAATTTCGACTGCATCGTGGCAATATACTCGAATATTATCCAGAGACTGCTCTTGTATACCATGAAGCAGCTTACCTACCCCGGCCCGATGGACTTCCACACCGACGAAATTTGTCTGAGGAGACTGGGCCGCCATTGTCACCAGCGACCCGCCCATACCAAAACCAATCTCAAGCACGGTATCGGCGTCCCGATCAAATGCGACTTTCGCGTCCAGCACGCCATCATTGTGCTCTAGACCCCATTGGTCCCAGTTCTCGTCGTAGGCACGCTGCTGGGCCTCGGTCATGCGACCGGAGCGCAACACGAAGCTGCGGATAGGTCGGCGCTTGGGCGGTTCACTCATTGTTCAGCAGGTCCAGAGGGTTTCAGGGCTAAAATTTCCAGGCGGCGGCGGCCAAACATACCCAGCCTGCGATAAAGGCAAGGCCACCCAGTGGCGTCACGGCGCCCAACCATTTTATCCCGGTAAGACTGAGGCAGTAGAGACTGCCTGAAAACAGGATTATGCCCAGCATAAACAACCAGCCAGAACTGCGCAGCAGGCCAGAGTGGGCCTGACTCAGGGCCAGCACCCCAACAACCAGTAATGCCAGGCTGTGATAGAAGTGGTATTGGACGGCTGTCTGGAAAACACCGAGAGCATAGTCATCGAGTCGGCCTTTCAGGGCGTGGGCGCCAAACGCACCAAAAGCCACCGCCAGCATAGCGCTGAGGGAAGCCAGGGATATAAATAAATTTGCCATCCGTACATTATAACGCAGGCCGGAGCAGGAAGAACTGCTCCGGTTGGAAATCAGGCGGCGATTGCCACCCGCAGTTTTTTCATCGCATTCTGTTCAAGCTGCCTGATGCGCTCCGCTGATATCTCATATTCCGCAGCCAATTCATGCAGCGTCGCTTTTTTATCTGCGAGCCAACGCCGTGCCAGAATATCGCGGCTGCGCTCATCGAGATCTGCCAGCGCCAGATAGAGTTGCTGCTGATTATTCTGCTGCCAGTCACTCGACTCTATCGCTTCTGCAGGATCACTGCTCTGATCCTCAAGATAATACTGTGGCGCATGCCAGACATCGTCGTCATCGCTATCGACCGGTGAGTCAAAGGCAACATCGCGGCTGGTAAGCCGGCCTTCCATGCGATGTACTTCCTTGATGTCTACACCGAGATCGTCGGCTACAGCCTGAGCTTCTGCTGCACTAAGCCAGGCCAGTGTTTTCTTCGCGGAGCGCAGGTTAAAGAACAATTTGCGCTGAGCCTTGGTCGTGGCGACTTTCACAATACGCCAGTTACGCAGGATATATTCGTGCATCTCAGCCTTGATCCAGTGCACAGCGAAAGATACCAGGCGCACACCTTTCTCAGGGTTATAGCGCTTAACAGCCTTCATCAGGCCAACATTGCCTTCCTGAATCAGATCGGCCTCGGCCAGTCCATAACCCGAATAACTGCGGGCAATATGCACAACGAAACGCAGGTGTGACATAACCAGCTCACGGGCAGCGGCTACTTCCTCGTGATAAAACAAAGATTCTGCCAATTCCTTTTCGCGTTCTCGGGTGAGCATGGGAATGCTGCTGACGGCCTGTACATAGGCGGTCAGATTTGCTCCCGGTACCATCTGCTCTAATGGCTGCAGACTCTTGCTCATAATGGTTCTCCCTTTTTCTGGAGGTGGATTTTAGCACTCAATGTATTAGAGTGCCAATTCTTGGAAGGTTCCATTGCTAGGCAGAAAAATATACTTTTTATCTAAGCTTTTCAATTAGTTAGAAGTTATACCGGCAGAAACTAGCCGAATGCTACAAAACTCTGGGGCAAAGCTGATTGCTACCAGGGCCTGTTCAGACTGTCTACAGCATGGATGCTGTAGCCAAGCCCCCATGGACGGGTTCACGGCGTGTCTGAACAGGCCCTGGTAGTAATTGGCGTCTCGAAAGTAATAGAAACTGCTATCAAGCGGGTTCTACCGAGGCTCAATAGCCCCCAAATGACGGGAAACTGCCAGCCAGGCGCCTGCCAAGCCAAGCAGCCCACCCAGCATAATCAGGTTGAGACTACCCATTATGCCCAGACCCTGAAGCGTAAAGCTGCTCTGATACGACAGGGCCAGCCGTTGGATCGGGGCATCAACAAACCACAGTGCTGCAATCACCAGTAGCGCTGCTATCAGGCCCCCACCCACCCCATACCAGAGACCTGTATAAAGAAATGGCCGGCGCACAAACGCGTTGCTACCGCCAACCAGTTTGACGATCAATATTTCGTCCCGCCTGTTTTCTATCGCCAGACGAATAGTATTGCCCAATATCAACACCACACCCAGCAACAGTACGCTGGCCAAAGCCAGCACCAAGCGCCGGCTGAGGTCCATAATGCTGTTGAGCCGTTGTAACCAGGCCCGGTCCAAAACCGCCTCGGCAACTTCGGGATAGGATTCCAGCTGAACTCTCAGTAATTCGACCTGGGCCGCCTCACTTTGAGCGGTGGGAGTGACCAAAAGCAAGTGCGGTAGCGGATTTTCCTGGAGGCTGTCCAGAACATCGGCAAAGCCCGACAGGATGCGAAACTCAGCCAGCGCTTCTTCGCTGGATATCAGTAAAAGGCTATCTATGTCTGGCAGCTCTTCCAATTCGTCCTGAAACAGTTGGGCTTTTTGTAAGCTCAGATTATCGCGCAGGAATAGTGAAATCTGCGCTGGGCTGTCGAGCCGCTCAGCCAGCGAACTGGTGTTATCCAGCGCCACATCCAGTGCTACCGGCAAAGCCAGGGCGATACCAATGACCAACCAGGTCATAACGCTGGAGCCCAGGTTATCAAGTATACGGACCAGGCTATCGGCAGCAGAAAGCCGATGGTGCCGTAACCACGCATGGTAGTGATCCCGCCAGCGGGCCTTGCTCTGACTGGCGCCGTCGCGGCGCTGGGTGCCTGTTGGAGGTTTGGCCATCAGACCGCAGACCCACTGACAATACGACCTTCGCGCAGGGTAATAATGCGATGATGCATACGGGAAATCAGAGCCAGATCATGGCTGGCGATCAACACTGTGACCCCGACCTGACTAAAATCTTCGAACAGGGTCATAATTTCTTTCGACAAAGCGGGGTCGAGATTTCCAGTTGGCTCGTCTGCCAGTAGTATTTTGGGGCGACAGACCACAGCACGTGCAATCCCCACCCGCTGCTGCTCTCCCCCGGACAAGGTAATCGGCAAAGCCCTCTCTCGCTCCAACAGGCTCACCTTATCCAGCGCTGCGCGCACTCGACGGCCCACCTCACGGTGGTCGTAGCCGGCAATAATCAGCGGCAGAGCCACATTGTCGAATACGCTGCGGTCAAACAACAATTGGTGATTCTGGAACACCACACCGATATCGCGCCTGTGGCCGGGAATCGCTCGCGAGCCCAGCACCGCCAGATTCTGACCATCAACCAGTACCTGGCCTCGGCTGGGTCGTTCCATCAGCATAATCAAACGCATTAAGGTGCTTTTACCGGCGCCGGAATGCCCCGTCAGGAATACCAGTTCGTCGCGCTCTATCTTAAAAGAAACCTCTCTGAGCGCATCGTGACCCTCAGCATAGCGTTTACTGACACGATCAAAGCTGATCATGCAGCGGTGTCTTCTCGGGTGAATAAGGCATCGATAAATTCACCGGCCTGAAACGGACGTAAATCATCAACCCCCTCCCCGACGCCGACGAAACGGATGGGCAAACCGAGCTTCCGCGCGATCGCAAAAATAATGCCGCCCTTGGCGGTACCGTCCAGTTTAGTAATGCTAAGACCAGTGACACCAACAATTTCCTGGAAATTACTGGCCTGCGCGAGGGCGTTTTGGCCGGTACCTGCATCCAGTACCAGCATAATTTCGTGGGGAGCCGCGGGATCCAGCTTGGCCATTACCCTGACCACTTTTTTCAACTCTTCCATCAGATTGTCTTTGTTGTGCAGGCGCCCGGCCGTATCGGCGATAAGCACGTCAACCGAACGGGCTTGAGCCGCCTGCAAGGCATCGAAGATAACCGAGGCACTGTCGGCGCCAGTGTGCTGAGCCACCACCGGAACATTATTGCGGTCGCCCCAGACCTGCAGCTGCTCAACCGCCGCCGCCCGAAAGGTATCGCCGGCCGCCAGCATCACTGAAAGCCCCTGTGACTGAAATCGCTTGGCCATTTTCCCAATGGTGGTGGTCTTACCAACACCATTTACACCCACCATAAGAATCACCATAGGACCCGGACCCTTTACCTCCAGGGCCTGTTCACAGGGTTCCAGCAGGGCCAGCAGTTCTCCCTTAAGCGCGTTTTGCAATCCTTCCGGACTGGTTAATTCGCGACGTGACACTCGCTGGGTGAGGTGGTCAATGATCGCCACAGTGGCCTCTACACCCACGTCTGCCTGCAGCAATTGCAATTCAAGTTCTTCCAGCAATTCAACGTCGATTTCTTTGCGACCAAGAAACAGGTTGCCCATGCCCTCAACAAGATTGTCACTGGTACGGCCCAAGCCACTGCGCAGGCGGTCAAAGAACCGCTTTTCGGTGACCGCATCAGGGGTAGTCTGGGCTTCAACACTGGCAACGGGAGCGGCAACGCTCTCCAGCTGAGTGTCGGCATCAGTTACCGCATCAGGTGTATTAGCAGGTTTTTTACGTTTGAATAATTTCATATCGGTCGTGCTAGAGTTCGAGGAGGAGCCAGCGGCAGCGCGTATCCTATCACTCTTGTTCAAGGCGGAGAAATGGCACAGCGAAAATCTGCGACACCCCGATTAGCCCCAGGGCCAGGTCGACTGCGCATTATCGGCGGCACCTGGCGTGGCCGTAAGCTTGATTTTAGTGCTGCCCCGGGCTTACGCCCTACTCCTGACCGCGTTCGTGAAACAGTCTTTAACTGGCTGGCTGCGCAAATTCACCAGGCGCACTGTGCAGACCTGTTTGCTGGCAGCGGCGCCCTGGGACTGGAAGCCTTGTCCCGCGGGGCTGCGCACTGCGATTTCGTGGATAGCAACGGGCAGACAATCAGGCAAATTCAACAGCACCTGACAGCGCTCTCGGCACTGTCACAGGCAAAATGCGTCAATGGGGAGGCTGCGCGTTTTCTGCAGTCATCTGAAAAACCCTACGATATAGTCTTTATGGATGCACCCTTTGGCATGGGCTTGGCAACCGAGGTATGCGATCTTTTGACCAGCAGGAATCTGCTCAATCCGGGGGCTCTCATCTACCTGGAGACCGGAGTTGGCGACGAGACCCCCGATATACCCTCAAATTGGCGTTTGCACCGCGAAAAAACCAGCGGTGAAGTCTATTATCGGCTCTACCAGCTCGATTAGGGGCCAGTAGCTGGTTTGTGCACTAAAACCAAATTGTTTACCATCCGCAGCTTCGGATAATGAGATACGCGATAATATGAAAACAGAATCTGTTATTTATCCAGGAACCTTCGATCCAATCACCAATGGCCATGTGAATTTGGCTGAGCGGGCAGCCAGGTTGTTCGATAGGGTGGTAGTCGCCATCGCACACAGTGAAAAGAAAACCCCCCTGTTCACCCTGGAGGAGCGTGTCGAGCTATGCACCAGCTCCCTGTCACATCTTGATAATGTCGAGGTAGTAGGATTCAGCAACCTGCTGACGGATTTCAGCCGCAGCCAGAATGCGAGATGTGTATTGCGCGGCTTACGAGCAGTTGCAGACTTTGAATACGAGTTTCAGCTGGCCAATATGAACCGCGCCATGTGGCCCGATTTTGAAAGCATCTTCATGACACCCTCAGAGCACCTGTCCTATATATCCTCCAGCCTGGTACGCGAAATCGCCGCATTGGACGGTGATATCACGCCATTTGTACCTGAGGAAGTGGCCGCCGCGTTAAAGCAACGGTTTAGCTGAACGCGGCCATCGAGGTACATGGCCGGCGGGCAACAATCAGGAATCGTCCTCAGACTGCCCCTGGCTTTCACGGTACCTGTCTATGTCTTTGTTGGTATAGCCCGTCTCACGGCACCCCAGGCACCGCACAAAAGTGGCTGCTCCAGGACCCAGGATTAGCGTTTCCGCAGCCTCCCCGGCGTGGCCCGCTAACAAGGTAAAGGGCAGGCTGACCAACCAGACTACAGCCCCGCCGGCGGTCATTACCAGCCCGATAGGCCGAGCTACCAGTAAGTCCCCAACCATTGCAAATTCATTCGGACTATCGTCGATTGCTTCCTGCGCCCAAAGCATCTGTGGCAGAGTCAACATTCCGACCATCAGTAAAGCTGTAAAGCGACGTGCGTTTGATCTTATTTTCATTGATAACTCCCAGGATCTATTCCTGTTCCCCTAAGCTTCTTAACAGTGTAGCCGCTTCAGCGCTGGCAGGTCACGCAGTAAACCGAAGTTCGCTGACTTAATCGACGCTCCCGCAAAGGCAGGCCGCAAACCTTACAAGGCTCCCCAGCGCGGCCGTAAACATAAAGCTGTTGGGCGAAGTATCCCGGCTTACCATCACCACCAACAAAATCCCTCAGAGTAGTCCCACCTTGCTCTATAGCAGAAGTAAGTACTTGCTTCACTTGTTCGGCCAAGCGCTCGTAGCGGATCAGAGAAACGCGCCCAGCCGCCCGTTCCGGGCGGATTCCAGCGAGGAACAGGGCCTCGTTAGCGTAAATATTACCAACACCCACAACCACTTTTCCGTCCATGATGAAGTTTTTAATCGGCCCTTTGCGGCCTCGGGAGCGGCGATAGAGTAGGGCGCCGTCAAAATCCGCGGACAGCGGTTCCGGGCCGAGGTGGGACAGTAGAGGGTGCTGTTCACCCGGCGCCAGCCACAAACAACAACCAAAGCGACGGGGATCGTTGTAACGCAGGCAGCGACCGGATTCGAATTGAATCTCCAGGTGATCGTGCCGCAACAGCGGGTCAGCTATGTTCATAACCCGCAGAGAGCCCGACATCCCCAGATGCATTAGCAGAGTACCGGCCGTGGTGTTGAACAGCAGGTATTTAGCGCGGCGCTCGACGCTATCAATTCGCTGACCGCGAATTTTCCTTGCCAGATCCTCAGGCACCGGCCAACGCAGCCGACTATCTCTGACCAATAGGTCCTGTACGACGAACCCCGCGCTGTAAGGCTCAACGCCCAGTCGGGTGGTCTCTACTTCGGGTAGTTCGGGAATGAGGTACTCCTGTTATCGCAGCGAGCCGGCAAGAACCAGCGGCCCCAAAGCAAAAACCCCAGCAAAGCCGGGGTTTTTGAGAACAAAAGGGGCCAATCAAAGTTACTTGATTTTGCCTTCCTTATACATCACGTGCTTGCGTACAACCGGATCATACTTCTTCATTTCAAGCTTGTCCGGGGTGGTACGCTTATTCTTGTCAGTGGTGTAAAAGTGCCCTGTACCCGCTGACGAATTCATTCTTACCTTTTCTCTCATCGCTATTCTCCTTCGCTAGCGCCGTTTAGACTTTTTCGCCGCGGCTGCGCATGTCTTCAAGGACCTGCTCGATGCCTTTTTTATCGATAATGCGCATACCCTTGCTGGAAACCCGCAGTGATACAAAGCGCTTCTCAGCCTCGATCCAAAACCGATGCTTGTGCAAATTTGGCAAAAAACGACGGCGTGTACGATTTTTCGCGTGTGAAACATTATTTCCGGATACTGGGCGCTTACCCGTAACCTGACAGACTCTAGCCATGATACCTCTCCCAAAAACGAGGGAATTTACTAAAAATTGGTGTAACCAGGCGGGAATTTCGTACCCCCACCTCGCGGAGCGCGACTTTATACCAGAACACCCATGGCAAGGCAAGCCACAATGCCAAACGGACCAAGGCAATGCTGTTTCATAGCAGGCCATGTTCAGCAAAAGAGAAGGCCTGACCACGCCCGATGATCAGGTGATCGAGCACCCGAATATCAAGTAATTGCAGCGCTTCTCTGATTCTCTCGGTGATTCGCTTGTCAGCGGCACTGGGCTCGGCCAAGCCAGAAGGGTGATTATGCGCCAGAATTACTGCTCCGGCGCGGTACTGCAGAGCGCGAACGGCTATCTCCCGGGGATACACCGCGGCGCCATCGAGGGTACCGAAGAAAAGATCTTCACAGCGCAGCAGCCGGTGCTGGCTGTCGAGAAACAGGCAACAGAAAACTTCACGGTCGCGACTGCCCAGGTGGTGATGAAGAAATACCCTGGTTTGCTCCGGACTGGTCAGTACATCTGCCTCGCTTATCTTCTGCTCAGCGCTACGCCGCGCCATCTCCACAGCCGCACGAAGCTGCGCATATTTACTGTGGCCCACGCCAGCAACAGCGAGTATTTGGTCGCTATCTGCGGCCAGCAGGCCCGCCAGCCCATCAAAGCGCAGTAAAATGGTATTGGCCAGCTCAAGGGCGGTTTTTCCTGGTGTCCCGGTTCGCAGGACCACGGCAAGCAGTTCAGCGTCAGACAGAGCAGCACAGCCACGCATCACCAGCTTGTCTCTGGGTCCTTCCACGGACAGCCATCTGGCAGTCGTCAAAACAGCTCCTCCTTGAGCTCATTAGCACATGATGTCAAAAGCGCTGCGGGGTGTTATCTTTCCCATCCCGAAAGCTATTGTCCCAAGCTGGGAGAAATAATGGCACATCTTTTCAATCGCAATGTCCTGCTCGGAGTGAGCGGAGGTATCGCGGCCTACAAATCTGCCGAGTTGGTACGACAGCTTCAGGAACGCGGGGCCACGGTCCGCGTAATCATGACCCGCGGTGCGCAGGAATTCATCACCCCGCTGACCTTGCAGGCACTTTCAGGCCAGCCGGTACACACTGAACTGCTGGATGAAGAGGCAGAGCAGGGCATGGGCCATATCGAGCTTGGCCGTTGGGCCGACCTGCTCCTCATAGCTCCGGCCACGGCAGATCTATTAGCCAGACTGGCGATCGGGCGGGCAGACGACCTGCTTACCACGGTCGCTCTGGCCACCGCCGCCCCGATGCTACTGGCTCCCGCTATGAATCAGCAAATGTGGCGAGACCCGGCTACCCAGAGCAATTGTCAGTTGCTAACCGACCGCGGTGCAACCCTGATCGGCCCGGCTCAGGGCCAGCAGGCTTGTGGCGATGTAGGCCCAGGTCGAATGGAAGAGCCATCATCAATCGCCGAGCAGGCTGCGGCTCTATTTGTAGGAGGTACTCTGGCAGGAAAAAGAGTGGTGATTACAGCCGGGCCTACGCGGGAGGCACTGGACCCGGTACGCTATATTTCCAATCACAGCTCCGGAAAGATGGGCTACGCACTGGCCCAGGCCGCGGCAGACGCCGGCGCATGCACCACGCTGGTGAGCGGCCCGGTGTCACTATCAACGCCTGAGCATGTCAAACGTTTGGACGTGATAAGCGCCCAGGACATGCTCGACTGCAGCCTGAAGCTGCTACCCGACTGCGACATCTTTATCGCCTGCGCAGCAGTCGCCGACTATCGACCTGCACAGCACCACTTAGAGAAAATCAAAAAGGGCGAGGAGCATTCGACCCTGGCATTGGTGCGCAATCCGGACATCATCGCTACTGTCGCCTCCCACTCAGACAACATTTTTGCCGTTGGCTTTGCCGCCGAGACTCAGGACGTGCTGTCCTACGCCCGCGATAAGATGGAGCGCAAAGGGCTAGACCTGATTGTAGCCAACGACGTTTCAGAACAATCTATAGGCTTTAACAGCGACGAAAATGCGGTCACTCTTATCTGGGGCGAGGGCCAACAGTCACTGCCTCAGGCGCGCAAGGGCAGCATTGCCAGGCAGATCATCGCTAAAATTGCTCAGCTTTACCCAGCTGATTAGGCCTGCATAAAAATAAAATCGACGGGCGCATTTAAGAAAAGGCTCCGGCGTACTATGATTGCCGAGACGACTTACGGGCCAATGCTGCCAAATGTTGAATCCACTAAAAAAGAAAAAAAAAGAAAGTGCGAATAATCCGCAGGGTATAACCGTCAAGGGGAGCGCTCTGGGGAGCGCAGCCACACTCGCACTGATTGTCATACTGGCGCCCGTTTTGCTGGGGTTTACCTATCTTATCGCCCTGCGCGACCCCGGAGTTAACGAGCAGCAGCTACAACGCGTTTCCCAATCGTTCGCCGCGCAGCAAGCATCCAATATCCAGAGTTTGCTGGTTGGCATGAAGACGCGCCTGCAGGGCGCAGCGCAGTCTCCGCTGGCATTACAGGCCATTGCTAACGAATTAGGGCGGGACGTCGCCCTGGTAGAACAGGCAATGTTGGATTATTTCCCCGAAGTCATCAGCCTGCGTTTGCTACCCATGGGTGAAATGGGGACTGCCAGCTTCGAGGGCGGCAATCAGGGTCTGCGCAACCACATCGAGGTCGACCTGGTGCGCCGGGCCAGCTCCGGTGACTCCACTCTACCCGAGTCATATCAGTTCGAGGGAAAGTGGTTGACCTCGATCGCTCAACTGGCAACGCATCCAAGAGTAGATGACCGTAACGCCGTCGTCATTGCCACTATCGACAACTCTGTGTTGGCATCAACAATGCAGTCGTTGGACACGGCAGGCGGAAATTTTTCCCTGCAGCAGAAACAACCGGCTGGCAGCAGCTCAAAAAGCGATGCGGTGATAGCCCAGCATGGCAGTGCCGGTGATGCCGGTATCGATTTTGCCCAGACGGTAGCTATTCCGGACAGCATCTGGAGCATCAAATTCACCCCCTCTGATCAGCTTGTTGCAGAGCTGCGGATCAACGAAACATCGCTAATAGCTGTGCTCGCCATCTGCGTGCTGGCGGTTTTAATCGGCCTGTTGATAGTGCTCAAACGATACCCACCAGCCCTGGCAAGGCAGGTTGAAAAAGTTATCGGTGCCGCGGATCGCAAAACTCCGCTGGAGCTATCCGTCCCCGAGTTAGTTACTTTGGCCAAGCAGTTGAGAAGGGCCACGCTGCGGAACCTGCGCCAGGCCAGTGCGCCTGCGCCAGAGATCCCGGTCGTTGAGTTTACCGACTCTGCCGACACCGACCTGACCAACCCCATGTTCCAGTCGAAAAATATTATCGACGAAGAAGATGAGACTCTCGATCTGGATTCAAGTGCCGCGCCAAACACCGAGGCGTCGGTCTCGGAATCGGGTTTTCCAGACCACATTTTTCGCGCCTACGATATCCGCGGTGTGGCCCAGAGCGAGCTACCCGATGAGCTGGTCGCCAAGATAGGGGCGGCCATCGGTAGTGTCGCCGGAGAGGCCGACGAGCAGACTGTGATAGTGGCCTGCGACGGTAGAACTTCAAGCCCGAGGATCAAAGCTGCCCTGATCAAGTCGCTGATGGGCTGTGGCCGCGACGTCATCGACATCGGCCTGGTGCCGACGCCGCTGCTCTACTTTGCTACCCGACACCTGAATTGCCACTCCGGTGTAATGGTTACCGGCAGCCACAATCCAGCGGAATACAACGGGCTAAAAATAGTTATTAAGCAGCAGACCATTGCCGCCGGGGGTATTCAGGACATTCGCGAGCGCGTCATCGCTGGCAAGTTCAAGAAGGGCACTGGCAGAATGATCCGTGAGGACGTTGTGCCCGCTTATATCGAAGAGGTCATCAGCGACATAGCCATTGCCGTTCCGCTCAAGGTGGTTATCGATGCAGGCAACGGTGCCACCAGCCGGGTTGCCCCGGAGCTGTTCGAAGAGCTGGGCTGTGAAGTGGTGCCTCTGTATTGCGAATTGGACGGCCGGTTCCCCAATCGTTCGCCAGATACCAGTAACGAGGACAACCTGAGCGCCCTGGTCGCAGCAGTGCAGGCACATGAGGCTGATTTCGGAGTGGCGTTTGACGGTGATGGCGACAGGCTCGCTATTGTTAGCCCCAGCGGGCAAATAGTCAGGTCCGATGTGCTACTGATGATTTACGCCGAAGATGTGGTTTCCCGCAACCCGGGCGCCGACGTCGTATTTGATGTGAAATGTAGCCGTAACCTGGCTCAGCTGATCACCCGTCACGGTGGCCGTCCGGTTCTATGGAAAACAGGCCACGCCTACATGAAAGAGAAAATGGTAGAAACTGGCGCTCTGTTGGGCGGCGAGTTCTCCGGACATATGTTTTTCGGCGAGCGCTGGTACGGATTTGACGACGGCATGTACGCTGCAGGGCGGCTGGCCGAAATTCTTAGCACCCACGGTGACTCACTGGATGACACGCTGGCAAGTTTCCCCACCAGCATTAACACGCCCGAGTTGATTGTGCCGGTACCCGAGAATCGCAAATTTGCACTGATAGAGAAATTCACCAAAGAAGCCGAGTTTACCAACGGCAAGGTGAATACCCTGGACGGACTTCGAGTGGACTTTCAAGACGGCTGGGGACTGCTTCGTGCATCCAATACCAGCGCCGCCTTTACCGCGCGTTTTGAGGCCGACTCCCAGGAGGCGTTAGAACGGATTCAGGAAGATTTTCGTAGTCAGGTCGCGGCAATTGCCCCCGACCTGGAACTCAACTTTTAGAGGCCTCGCTGACCGCAGGCAAACGAGCTAACCCCATGTCACTAACACGCGATTCCGCGCTTAATATAGCCCAGGTTCTGACCGAAGCGCTGCCCTACATCCAGCGCTTTATCGGGAAAACGATTGTCGTCAAGTTTGGCGGCAACGCCATGGTTGACCCAAAGTTACACGACAGTTTCGCCCGCGATGTGGTGTTGATGAAGCTGGTCGGTATGAATCCAGTTATTGTCCACGGGGGTGGCCCACAAATTGGCTCTCTATTGGAGAAGCTGAATATCCAAACCGAGTTCATAGACGGGATGCGGGTGACGGATTCCGAAACCATGGATGTGGTGGAGATGGTACTGGGAGGCAGTGTTAACAAGGAGATCGTGTCGTCAATTAATCGCAGCGGCGGTAAGGCTATTGGCGTTACCGGCAAAGACGGCCAATTGATTCGCGCTCGTAAACTTAAGGTAACTCGCCATAGTCCGGAGCTCAATGCTTCTGAAATAATCGATATCGGGCATGTGGGCGAAGTTGAGCAGATCGATACTGAGGTATTGGACGTAATTATTGGCAGTAATTTTATTCCCGTTATAGCGCCCATCGGCGTGGGTAGAGACGGCAGTACCTACAACATCAATGCCGATCTGGTGGCTGGAAAAATCGCCCAGGTCATGCAGGCAGAAAAGTTGATGCTGCTTACCAATGTTCCCGGGTTGCTGGACAAAGATGGCAAAACGCTCACCGGTCTGGCAACCGCGCAAGTGGATGAGTTAATCGCAGATGGCACCATCAGCGGCGGCATGTTGCCAAAGATTGGCTGCGCACTTGACGCCGTAAAATCAGGGGTCGCCAGCGCCCACATAATTGACGGTAGGGTACCCCATGCGGTTTTGCTGGAAGTTTTTACTGACGACGGCATAGGCACGCTAATCTCTAATCGGCGCGAGACGACGACAAAAGCCTGAATATATAGGCCAGATTCAATTAGTCAGGCAATTATTTGCGTCATATCAGTGAACACTTATTGCAGCTACAGCGGGTAATCGCTAGCATGGTAAACACTGCGGTCTAACCTTGAGTGACATGTCTCCAAAGAAATCCCAACGGCGTCAGCAAATACTGGAAGCTCTGGCCCAGATGCTTGAGGCCAACCCTGGCAATCGCATTACCACCGCCGGTCTGGCAAAACAGGTTGGTGTTTCTGAAGCAGCGCTGTATCGACACTTCCCCAGCAAGTCCAAAATGTTTGAGGGCCTGATAGAGTTTATCGAAGACACTTTATTCAGCCGAATCAAGCTTATTATCAGTGAGGAACCTACGGCTGCATTGCGCTGCGAAAAAATGTTATTGCTGCTGTTAGCCTTCGCTGAGCGCAACCCCGGAATCACCAGAATCCTTACCGGAGACGCCCTGGCAGGAGAATCCGAAAGATTGCACGGGCGGGTAGCGCAATTATTCGATCGGTTTGAAACCCAGTTAAAACAAGTGATCCGCGAAGCGGAGATGCGTGAAGGGCTGCGGCCACAAATTCCACTGGCTGCGGCGGCAAATTTGTTGATGGCTGCGGCAGAGGGCCGAATCTCACAATTTGTGCGCAGCGGCTTCGAGCGGGCTCCAACCGCAGACTGGCAGGATCAGTGGGATTTGCTCATGCAGGGGTTTTTCCGCGAGGCTATCACTCAAACTATACCAGGACAGGCAAGTACCTACGCCAACTGAGTGAGCTCAGTTGTCATCACCTTGCATCATTGCCCTGCGCAGGGCGACCACTTCCAGTAGCATCTCGAAACGGCCAATATCAGCCTGGTAGTTATTCGAGACCTGTTCAATTTCAGCCTGACGATCAACAACAGCACTGTCAGTAATCACTATTTCGGCCTGCAGGTCTTCTATCGCGGTAACATGCTTAACATTAACGGTCTGGCCGCGACGCTCTTGATCAGCCGCTTGCGACTGATAACTCTCCACCTGGCTTTTCAGTGACCGCTTATTGCTTTTCAGGATACTGACACGGATCCGAAGATCTCGCAGGGCGCGCTCTCGCGCCGCTTCAATATCCTCAATCGTACTGTAGCGAAGTAACAGTGATTCATCCCAGACACGCAGGCGCTCTTGCTCTTCCTTGGCCTCGTCGGCAAGGCGCTGGTGAATATCCCGGTTGGCTCTCTCTTCTTCGTTAAGTTCTCTTGGCACAACCTCGATGACCATGCCTTTTTCGTTCAGTATTTCGTAGCCCATGGGTACATATTGTGGCGGTACCTGGTAATCAACGACCATGTTCCCCTGGTCGTTGTGGTAGCGGTAAAGCTCTCGGGCATGGGAGGAGGTTGGCTGGAGCAGCAGCACAAGGGCGCACAATAGAGGTGCCGTTACGCGAGAAAAGGTCAGCATTGGAACAATATATGTCCAATCTGAAGCTCGCACAAGCTCAGACTCCGTATTGCTGACGATAGGCCCGCATACCCTCGAGAGCGCTCTCTGAGCCACCATCGGCCTCCAGGTATTGAATGATGTGGTTCATATCAACGATGCTCAGCACAGGGATATCGTAAGTTTGCTCAATTTCCTGTATTGCAGAAAGCTGACCCGCTCCGCGCTCCTGCCGATTCAGGCCAATGGCCACACCGGCAAGCTCGGCACCGGCAGTGCTGATCATCTCAATAACCTCGCGCACCGCGGTGCCGGCGGTGATGACATCATCGATAACCAGAACCCGACCGACCAGCGGGGCACCCACCAACACACCGCCTTCACCGTGATCCTTGGCCTCTTTGCGATTGTAGGCAAAAGGGGTGTCGCGGCCATGGACATCGGACAATGCAATTGCGGTTGCTGCAGCCAGCGGAATTCCTTTGTATGCCGGGCCAAGCAGGACATCAAATTCAAGTCCGGAATCCACGATGCGTTGAGCGTAACTGCGCCCCAGTGCTGCCAGTGCACCACCGCTAGCGAAGGCTCCCGCGTTAAAGAAGTACGGACTGGTGCGTCCTGATTTGAGGGTAAATTCACCGAACTTCAGCACCTCGTAACGACGGGCCAGATCTATAAATTCAGTTTGATAGGCTTCCATGGCTTGTTCCGGCTGGGAATTTCAGGATTTTAGGTTATGCTGTACACAGGTATCCGAAGGCCACACTAAACCAAGTGCGCCATTTATTAGATGGTGAATAATACTGTGTGCGCCAAAGTTACTGCCAATACTGCAGCCCAAAACTCTCAGAGCACCAACTTGATTGGTACTCCGCCACCGCAGGCTCAGGTATGATACACGCTCTCTCGAAAAGGGGCTATGAATGAGGATTATCAGTTTCAGCGCTGACGGCATAAAAGATGCCGCGGAAAACGGATTTTACGATTGGCTGAACGAGCAGGACGCAGACTTTATTTGTATTCAGGATCTCAGATGTTCGGAATACGACCTGCAGGACGACAAGTTTTTCCCAAAAGATTACAACGCCTACTTCTTCGATGATGTGGGCGGCAAGGCCAATGGCGTTGCCCTTTACTGCCGTAAATTACCCAAGGCAATCATGACCGGCCTGGGCTTCGCCAATTACGACATGGAAGGCCGCTACATTCAGGCTGATTACGAGAACCTCAGTGTCGGTTGTCTGCTGGCTCCCCGGGCGGAAGAGGGTGTAGAGGCGCAATTAACTCACAAGTCAGAGTTCTACTCGCAGCTACAAGGCCATCTGCAAAAAGTCCGCAACAAGCGCCGCGAATTTATTATATGTGGCAACTGGCAATTCGCTCACACCGCAAGCGACCTGCAGGACACCGAAGCGAATAGTAACAAACCAGGGTTTCTCGCTGAAGAACGGCAGTGGATGGACGAATTACTCGACTCAGGCTACGTCGACGCCTTCCGGGAAATTAATTCGGACGCCGACGAATTCAGCTGGTGGCCAGAAGGCGGCCGGGATAGTAACGGCTGGCGCACTGATTTTCACATTATTTCCCAGGGCCTGAAGTACGCGGTCGACTACGGTGCTATTTACAAGTCGAAAGTATTTTCAAGCCACGCACCCGTCATCATGGACTACGATATAGAGGTCTAGTGTGCCTCTGACTACTGGCGACTTACGTCGCCAGTGCAGTGCGCTGGATTTCCATTAATTCGGTAATCCCCGTACTAGCCAGATCGAGCATACTGTCCAGTTCAGCACGGGAGTAGCTTGCCCCCTCAGCCGTACCTTGCACCTCAATAAAGCCCCCTGACTCGCCCATAACAACATTCATATCGGTATCCGCTGCGGAATCCTCGGGATAGTCCAGATCCAGAACGGGCTCACCCTGGTAGATGCCGACAGAGACCGATGCCACCATCTGGCTAAGAGGGTCTGTTTTAATCAGCTTTTCCCGCTGTAGGTGATTTATAGCGTCAACCAGCGCAACGCAGGCCCCTGTAATCGAGGCTGTTCTGGTGCCGCCGTCGGCCTGGATAACATCACAATCTATGTTGATAGTATTTTCACCCAGAAGCTTTAAATCGATGCCGGCTCGCAGCGAGCGACCGATCAGACGTTGAATTTCGACTGTGCGCCCACCCTGCTTGCCGCGACTGGCCTCTCGCCCCATACGGCTCCCGGTTGAACGCGGCAGCATGCCATATTCGGCCGTTACCCAGCCGCTACCGGAACCACGCAAAAATCTTGGCACCCCGGGCGCTGCCGAGGCGGTACATATAACCTTGGTATCGCCGAAACAGACCAACACGGACCCCTCCGCGTGACGGGTAAAGTTTCGGGTAATAACAATGTCCCGCAATTGATCAGGGCGACGGCCGCTAGGTCTTACCATAATAATTCTCTCCTGTAGAAAAAGGCGGCCAGTATACGGCACTGCCGACCGGCTTGCAGAGCTAGGCTGCAACTGTGAGCCCCACGCACAAACTGCTACACTCGACCGCTTGGAAACCAATGGCGCGGTAAGCTCAAATTCAATGATAAATAGTATGACGGCCTTTGCTCGAGAGAGCCTGGCCACGGACAAGTCAGTATTAACGATCGAGTTACGAACGGTGAACCACCGCTACCTGGATTGCACCTTCAAGCTACCCGATGCGCTAAGACCTTTGGAGCCCAAACTTCGTGAGAGTGCCACCAGAACTCTGGCCAGAGGCAAGCTCGACTGCCAAGTAAGAATCCAGAGTGAGGCGGAAGGGGGCAGCAGCCTCATTTTGAATTCGGCTCGACTCGAACAGTTGTTGGCTGTGGCACAGGAGATCACCACACATTTGCCTCAGGCACAGCCTTTAAATCCTCTGGAGGTACTGCAGTTTCCCGGTATCTGTCGTGCCGAAGACAACTCTCAGGAAGATATTTTCGAGCACGTTGTCGCGCTCTTCAGCCAGGCCATTAGCTCGCTGGCAGAAACCCGGGAACGCGAAGGCGAGAAGTTGGCCGACATGGTATTGGACAGGCTGGAGCGAGTGGCGACCGAGGTCGCATCAACCCGAGCACGATTGCCGGAGCTGATGCAGCGACAGCGAGACCGGGTCAGAAGCCGCATTGCTGAGCTGGATATCGAGGCCGATGAAGGACGACTGGAACAAGAACTAGCGATGCTGGCCCAGAAGGCCGATGTCGACGAGGAGCTGGACCGCCTGGAAGCGCATATAGATGAAGTGAAGCGCATACTTGTCAAAGGCGGGCCCTGCGGGCGCAGGTTGGACTTTTTAATGCAAGAGCTGAACCGCGAAGCGAATACCCTGTCCTCAAAATCGGTAGCCACCAGCACCACCCAAAACGCCGTCGAGCTCAAGGTCTTGATCGAGCAAATGCGTGAACAGATCCAAAACATAGAATAAGCGAAGGGCCCAGCCTCAACATGCAAGATAAAGGCATTCTCTACACGGTTTCGGCCCCCAGCGGCGCCGGCAAGACCAGCCTGGTTTCGGCTCTGCTGGAACGAGACCCACAGGTGCGGGTATCGGTGTCCCACACCACCCGGCCGAAAAGGCCAGGTGAGGTTGACGGAGTAAACTACCATTTCGTCGATGAGAGCCATTTCAGCGACATGCTAGCGCGCACCGAATTTCTTGAGCACGCCAGAGTTTTTGGCAATCTTTACGGCACCTCGCAGCTCTGGGTCGAGGAGCAACTGAGGGCCGGTATAGACGTCATTCTGGAAATTGACTGGCAGGGGGCAGAACAGGTCAAGCGCCTACTGCCCGCCACCCAGGCTATTTTTATAGTCCCACCCTCAAAGAAGACCCTGTTGCAGCGGCTAACAGCACGCGGGCAGGACCAGCCGGAAGTTATTGAGGGCCGAATGGCACAGGCAGTGGAAGAGATGTCGCACTACGTCGAGTCCGACTATCTTCTGGTCAATGACGATTTTGAGGTGGCGCTTGGACAACTGGAAGCCATCCTCAGCTGCCATCGCATACGGACGCCCCGTCAGGTGCAGGAGTTGTCAGGACTGCTGAAAAACCTTCTCGACTAGCCGCTGGCGTCCTCCAGTAGCCTCGAGCGAGCCTCACCCCTGCGTGAATATTCACATCTGTGCGAGCAACTGCCAGCACTAGTCTATTTTTCCACAAATTGAGTTACAATTGAGGGTTCTTCCGGCGCAGTGGTTAGGTCCGGCTCGGGAACAGACCGCCGACTAGCGCCCAAAGCGTCAGCTGGGGTCAACTTCCAACTTAAACATTGATGTGAACTGGCTGGCTGAAAGGCTCTGCAGGCACATCCTTCACTACGGGAAATAGAAAGAGATGGCACGTGTAACTGTTGAAGATTGCCTGGACAATGTAGCAAACCGATTTGAACTCGTTATGGTCGCGAGCAAGCGCGCCAGACAGATGGCCACAGGCGGTAAAGAACCCCTCGTTCAGGAAGAATCTGACAAGCCAACCGTCATCGCACTGCGGGAAATCGCCGAAGGCCTTGTCACTCCGGATATCCTCACTCGCGAAGACGAAATGGAGGCCGAAGAAGAACTGGCCGAGGTTATGGGATCTGCAGAGCCCCTGTAAGCGGCCCTCTAAGCACCCCAGGCATCTCTGGCTACCGATTACTGAATCGCCATGCAAACCATTGATGCCCTGGACTCAACCCTACGCAGTTATCTGACCCTGGAGCAATCCAGTCAGGTACGCCGCGCCTATTATTTCGCCGAACAGGCGCACTACGGACAAATACGCCGCAGCGGCGAGCCCTATGTCACCCATCCGCTGGCAGTAGCGGGCATCCTCGCCGAAATGCACATGGACCACCAGAGCCTGATGGCCGCCATGCTGCACGATGTCATTGAAGATACCGGCATCGAGAAATCCGCAATCGACCGCCAATTTGGCGCAACCGTGGCGGATTTAGTCGACGGCGTCAGCAAGCTCACCCAGATGGAATTTGACACCCTGGAAGAGAAACAGGCTGAAAACTTCCAGAAGATGGCTCTGGCCATGGCCCGGGATATACGGGTAATTCTGGTAAAATTGGCGGACCGCCTGCACAACATGCGCACGCTGGGCGTTTTGCACGCTGACAAGGCCCGCAGAATTGCCCGCGAAACCCTTGAGATTTACGCTCCTATTGCGATGCGCCTGGGTATGAACGCCGTCCGTATGGAGTTTGAAGACCTGGGTTTTGGCGCGCTTTACCCGATGCGAGCCCGGCGTATTTCAGCAGCACTGAGAGCGGCGCGGGGCAACCGCAAGGAACTCGTCGATACCATCCGCCAGCAGATCGAGACCACCCTGGAAGCCGAGGGCCACGAAGCCGAAGTGCTAGGCCGCGAGAAGCATCTTTACAGTATCTACAAAAAAATGAAGTCCAAACGGAAGTCGTTCTCCGAAATCATGGACATCTATGCGTTTCGCATCGTTGTTGACTCCGTAGACACCTGCTACCGCGTATTGGGCAGTATCCACAGCCTGTACAAGCCCGTGCCTGGCGAGTTCAAGGACTACATCGCCATTCCCAAAGCCAATGGCTACCAATCACTACACACCATATTAATGGGTATGCATGGCGTACCCATTGAAATCCAGATCCGCACCCGTGAAATGGAAGAAATGGCCAACAAAGGCATTGCCGCCCACTGGTTATACAAAAGTGACGGCCAAAACACGGGTGGCAGCCATGCCAGAGCCCGAGAGTGGGTGCAGGGCCTGCTGGAAATGCAGCAACGGGCCGGCAACTCTCTGGAATTCATCGAAAGCGTAAAGATCGACCTGTTCCCGGATGAGATCTATATCTTCACACCCAAGGGGCGCATTCTGGAATTGCCAAGGGGGGCAACCGCTGTCGATTTCGCCTATGCAGTGCATACCGACGTGGGCAACAGCTGTGTGGCCTGCCGTATTAACCGTCGATTGGCGCCCTTGTCTGAGCCCTTACAAAGTGGCCAAACGGTAGAAGTGTTGACCGCCCCGGGGGCCAGGCCCAATCCGTCCTGGTTCAACTACGCGGTCACCGCCAAAGCGCGAACCAATATCCGCCATTTCCTGAAATACCAGACCCGCGAGGATTCCATCACTCTGGGCAAGCGCCTTCTCGACAAGGCACTGCTGGGCTTTTACAGCAAACTGGAAGATATACCTGCAGCTACCGTCGCCGACTATCTGCAGATATACAATTACACCAGCGTGGATGATCTGCACGAAGATATTGCCCGGGGTAATCGACTTCCCGGGATCACTGCTCAGCAGCTTCTGGGCGGCCTGACTCAGGGCCAACTCGACGAAGGCAGCGCCCAGCCCGTGGCGATTCGGGGAACTGAGGGCTTTATGGTGAGCTTCGCGAAATGCTGCCACCCCATTCCGGGTGACGCCATAGAGGGCTACCTCAGTTCTGAAAAGGGCGTAGTTGTACATCGTGAGTCATGCAACAACCTGGCAGAAATGCGCGAAAGCCGCGAGCGTCTGGTCGCCCTGCGTTGGGACGACGAAGTTGAGGGAGAATATCCCTGCCAGTTACGTATAGAGGTAGAAAACAGACGCGGTATGATTGCCGTTGTGGCCACACGGATAAACAGCATGGGCGTGAACATTGAAAAAATCTCCACTGACGACAAGGATTTTCAGTTCACTTATGTGAATCTGGAGATGCTGGTCGAGAGCCGGGTTCACCTGGCAAGAATCATGAAACGGCTGCGCACCATCAGTTCTGTACGCAAAGTCACACGGGTAAACCATTAAACTGCCGGCAAGGGCAGAATTCGTTGCAGGAGAGCACCTTGAGTAACCGAGCGATTATATCGACACCGGCGGCACCAAAAGCTATCGGTCCCTATTCCCAGGCAGTAAAAGTAGGCAATACCGTGTGGCTGTCAGGGCAAATTCCACTGGTCCCGGAGACTATGGAAATTGTCAGCGGCGATATCAGCGCCCAGGCGACCCAGGTATTCGACAACCTTGTCGCGGTGGCCGGCGCGGCCGGCGGCAGCCTGAACAACGCGGTGAAAATCAATATTTCGCTCACCGATCTGGCAGATTTTGCAGCGGTGAACGAGGTAATGGCCTCTTATCTGGAAGAGCCTTACCCAGCCAGGGCCTGCGTCCAGGTCGCTGCATTGCCCAAAGGTGTCGCTATTGAGGTAGAGGCTATTCTGGCTCTTTAGGACGCCGCCTTAATTACCGACTCGTAGCCACTTCGGTAATTTGGAAAGCGCAGTGCAAAGCCACTATCTCTTAGCAGCGAGTTGCGGCAACGCTTATGTCCCGAGGCAACTTTTCGCGCGGTCGGGCTGAGTTGACCACTAACGCCCAGGCGCTCTGCCAGCCAGCGGTCGACATCCGAGTGCAATGCGGGCTCATCGTCACAGCCAATATATCCGGGCGCCAGCGGCTCGCCACTTCTGTCTGCACTAATCAGGTGGGCAATAAAATTACCCGCGTCCTCGCGATGAATCCGGTTGCTGTAACGTGCCGGTTCTGGCGCACTCAGCTCACCTCGCTGAATGCGAGCCAGTAAGCGACCGCCAGGTGCCCCATACAGTCCGGCAAAATATAGTGCTGTGCTGGGCCCAAGCTCCTGCATCACTTGTTCCGCCGCCAGCATAGAGACTGCGCAGGGATCGTGTTCTGCTCTGGCGCTCGCTTCATCGACCCATCCCCCGTGTTGCTCTGCAAAGACCCGGGTGCTGGAAACAAAAAAAGTCCTATAAGGCGGATCTTCAGCCAGTGCTTTTTGTAGCTTTTCTGCCGCCAACAGAAAACCCTCATGGTAGCCTTTGGCGTCTGGAGACCGCGGTTTGAAACTGACGACCACATAGCCGGGGGAAAAGGTGGCAAGGCGGTCCAGCTGATCTTCTTTGGTGTAATCTACAGCCAGTGGGATAAATTTTTCAGGTAAGCTGGTCACATCACGCCTGGCACCGGCAACGATAAAGTTATCTTCCAACAATTTATTACCGGCTCTAATGCCCAGGTCGCCGCAGCCCAAAAACAATACTCTGTCACGCTTCAATTTCGGATCATTCACTGGTTACACTACACACACTAAAGTATTGAGCTTTCATTATGACACTGACTGAACTGCGTTACCTGATAGCGCTCTCCGAAACAGGCCATTTTCGCAAAGCCGCAGAACAGTGCTTTGTCAGCCAACCCACATTAAGCGTTGCCGTAAAAAAGCTGGAAGAGGAATTGGGGGTCGCGTTGTTCGAGCGCGCCAGAAACAGGGTTTCGCCCACTCCAATCGGCCTTCAGATCGTCGCTCAGGCACAAACTGTACTGCGTGAGGCCAGTAACCTGGAGAGTATGGCAAGGCTGGGCAAAGATCCTCTCGGGTCGGTGTTATCGGTGGGTGCAATTTACACGGTGGGCCCTTACCTGTTCCCGCGCCTGATTAAAGGTTCGCAACAGCATGCTCCCCAGATGCCGCTCTACATTGAGGAAAACTACACTGCCAATTTGCGCAAAAAGCTGTCCAGCGGCGAACTGGACGCCATTTTCGTGGCCCTCCCGTTCACCGAACCCGACGTGGTCACACGACCGGTCTTTGACGAGCCCTTCGTCGTTATGGCGCCTCAGGACCACCCCCTGGCCAAAAAGAAAACCGTTTCACCGGCAGCACTTGCCCAGCATCGGGTTTTACTCATGGGCGAGGGTCATTGCTTTCGTGATCAGGTATTGGACGCTTGCCCGGGATTAGGGCGCGCGATACAGCATGACCGCGAGCGGGGGCAGGCAATCGTAGAAGGAAGTTCTCTGGAGACTCTCAAGCACATGGTTGCCGGCGGCATGGGCGTCACTGTTTTGCCCAAGCAGGCAGCTGACACTGCGCAATATGCCAACCAGAACCTTGTGATACGCCCGTTCACCCGACCACAGCCTAAGAGAACTGTCGCTCTTGCATGGAGGGCAAGTTACCCACGGCCAGAGGCCATCGATATATTGACCAACGCACTCAAGGACTGACCGGCGGTGACGGCAATATCCATCCAATCGGTGCGTTCTTTGCGGGGCGTGGGGCCCAGACTCAGCGAAAAGCTTGCCGACTATGGTGTGCATGCAGTGGAAGACCTGTTGTTCCATCTGCCTTTGCGTTACCAGGATCGTACCCGCATCACGCCTATAGGTGCCCTGCAGGACGGCGTAGAGGTTGTCGTTGAAGGGGAGGTAAAACTTGCCGACGTGGTTTTCGGTCGCCGCCGCAGCCTGGTGGTGCGCCTGCAAGATGGCAGCGGTACCCTGACTTTACGATTTTTTCACTTTAGCGCCGCCCAACGCAGTAATCTGCAACCGGGCACCCGATTGCGCTGCTTTGGCCAAGCCAGAAGAGGCGGCAGCGGGATAGAAATGTACCACCCGGAATATCGTGAGTGCACAACTACTGATAGTGCCGACGTAGAAGAAGCTCTCACCCCCATTTACCCAACCACCGATGGCATCAGCCAGAATCAATGGCGCAAGCTATGCAGCCAGGCGGTGGATATATTGCTCAAAGAGCAACCCGAGGACCTGTTACCCCCTTCTGAGGGCCCGACTTTGGATTTGGTATCCGCGCTAGAGTATCTGCACCGTCCACCCCCCGACGCCCCGATAGCTCAAATGCGTGACGGGGAACACCCGGCTCAATTGCGGCTGGCGCTGGAGGAGTTGGTCGCTCACAACCTTTCGCTGCAGCAATTACGCGAGAGCCAACAGCGTACACCGGCGCCAGCATTACCCATTAACGCACAACAGCAAGCTCAGTTTCTTACCGACCTGCCGTTTCAGCCCACAGGCGCACAGCAACGTGTGATCGAGGAAATCGCAGTAGATCTTGCCAAGAACAAACCCATGCTGCGCTTGCTGCAGGGCGACGTCGGTTCAGGAAAAACACTGGTTGCTGCAGCAGCGGCGTTGCAGGCTATCGGTAATGGCTATCAGGTTGCCATTATGGCGCCGACTGAAATTCTGGCGGAGCAACATCGCAGAAATTTCGCCGAATGGTTCACCCCTTACGCTATTGAGCAGGAATGGCTCAGTGGTCGAGTTAAAGGCAAGAAGCGCGAACTGGCACTCGACCGAATTAGCCAGGGACGGGCGCAACTGGTGATTGGAACTCACGCGCTGTTTCAAGATGATGTCCGTTTCGCCAAGCTGGCGCTGGTAATCGTCGATGAGCAACATCGGTTTGGTGTCCACCAGCGCCTGAGTTTGACCGAAAAAGCGGGTAAAGGGCGGCGGCCCCACCAACTCATAATGACCGCCACGCCGATCCCACGCACCCTGTCCATGGTTGCCTATGCTGACCTGGATTGCTCGATCATTGATGAGCTACCCCCTGGTCGAAAACCCGTAGAAACCGTTTTGATAGACAGTAATCGGCGTCAGCAAGTCGTCGAGCGAGTTGCGCATGCCTGCAACAACGCAAGACAAGCCTACTGGGTATGCACCCTGATCGAAGAGAGCGACGCGCTGCAGGCGCAGGCAGCAGAAGTTACCGCCACCGAGCTACAGGAGGCTTTACCAGAGCTCACCATAGGTCTGATCCACGGCCGCCTCAAGCCCGCTGAAAAAGACACAGTAATGGCAGATTTCAAGGCCGGAAAGATTGCCCTTTTAGTCGCCACCACGGTGATAGAGGTGGGTGTTGACGTACCCAATGCGAGTCTGATGATTATCGAAAACCCCGAACGTTTGGGGCTGGCGCAATTACACCAGCTGCGGGGCAGGGTGGGGCGCGGCGACGTTGCAAGTCACTGCCTGTTACTCTATCAAACGCCGTTGAGCAACAATGGCAAACAGCGCCTGCAGGCACTGCGCGAAAGTTCCGATGGCTTCTATATAGCAGAGCGAGACCTTGAGCTTCGAGGCCCAGGTGAAGTACTTGGCACGAGGCAGACGGGGATTATGGAATTTCGGGTGGCCAGGCTGCCAGAACACAACATGCTGCTACCGCTGGTACAGTCAATGGCCGCAGAACTTCTGTCCCAATTCCCCGCTCAAGTAGAACCGCTTATCAACCGCTGGACAGGAGACCGGCGCAGTTTCGCTCAGGTCTAAGCGACTATTCCAGAATCGCCGGCAGTTCCTTTTGCAGAGCCATTTTTGCCTTTATTGCCTCACCGGTCAGAGCAAAGCCAAGCAAACTGCCGTCGGCGCCGCGGAACTCAGCCTTAACGTCACTGCCCTGCACATCGACTGACCACTCACCCTCAGCACCGTGGGGCGGAGGCGCCACCACAACCGGGCAGGCGGGTGTTTTGATGGTTACTGGCATCGCCGGATAAACCACCGGCGTCGACTCGCCCGCCAGGGTTTTACCCAGTGCCCGCGCTGCAGCCATGAGTGGCGCAACATAGACCAGCACATGACCTGCAACCTCAGCACAGTCGCCCATTGCATAGACATTGGGCGCACTGGTTTCCAACAGCTGATTGGTCACCACACCTCGGTTAGTTGCAATGCCAGAGGCCTCGGCAAGATCAATGCGCGGGCGCACTCCCACGGCTGATACAACCATGTCAGCGCTGATAGTCTCGCCATTATTCAGGCTAACCGTAACGCCTTGATCTGCTTTATTGACCGCAGTAACCAGAGGCCCGAAGTGAAATTTGGCGCCTTTCGCTTCCAGCGCAGCCTGCACCGCTTTGCCTGCCTGCTCCGGCAAGAGAGTCGGAATGCAGTAGGCCAGAGGATCAACGGCCTCTACCTCAAAGCCGCCATTGAGCAAATCATTGGTAAATTCGCTGCCAATCAGGCCGCCGCCGATAATGCACACTTTCTTGACCTTGTTCTTGGCCACCGCCTGACGGAAATCATCGTAATCGAGCAGATCGTTGACCGAGTAGACCATGTCCAGGCCGTCGCCTTCGATCGGCGGGCTAATTACCTTGGCGCCGACCGCCAGTACCAGCTTGCCATAGTGAATCGCAGTCTCGGCATCGCCTACCTTAATCAGCTGCTGGGCAGTATCAATGGCGCTGACCTTGGTCATGGTCCAAACGCTGGCCTTGAGCATCTTACCCATACTGCCTGCATCGAGCTGAGCCAGGTCGTCCGCTGAAGTGTCCTTGGTATAACCCGTCGACAACATCGGCTTTGAGTAGGCGCGGCCATCGTCGGCAGTGATCAATATCAATGGGGTCTGGTCGTCGTGCTTGCGAAATTCCTTGGCCAGCCCGTATCCGGCAAGCCCTGTGCCCAATATCACCACCGGCGCATGCACCTTGTCCACCACCGGTTCTTCGTGATGCGGGGTATCCTCGACTGCGGCCTCTTCAATCAGCTCGAAATCTTCTTTACCCACGCCACAGTCAGGACACAACCAGTCCTCGGGAACGTCCTCCCACTTGGTGCCCGGGGCTATTCCATCGTCTGGCCAACCTTCTTTCTCGTCGTATACCAGGCCACAGACAATACATTCCCACTTACTCATAACAGACACCGTTTCTTTGATTTGCTTTAGACCCCCGATGCGGCGGCCCTCAGGCCTCGGGAGACAAAAAATTCGACAAAATTTGCGAGGCATAACTATAGAGTTGTGTGAAAATTGTGCAAGGAATTTATCAGCCTCAATCCGCCCGCCGTGCCCGCTAACACTTGCATGAAGGCCCCACTTGGCCCACATTATCGCCCCAGCCCGTGAGTGCCGAAGCCCCTGTAATGACACAACAGCCAGACCGATCCACCCGCGACCCTAACTGGCGCTCTTGTCATCAGTTTTCAAGTGTCGATTTGCCGCTCGCGCGCCGATCCTGGTTGCTGGACGATGGCTCGTTGACGGCTCGCCTGGTTGCCCAGGGAGGCTCAACGTTTCGGGTACTCCGCCTCGCCCAGTACTGGCAAGTGCCACTGGCCTCGGAGCAGTCGCTGTTATCGGTGCCAGAACGCCAATTGGCGCTGATTCGCGAAGTCATTCTGGAACTAGGCAGTAAGCCGGTGGTCTATGCCCGCAGTGTTTTCCCCGTAGACAGCATTTCAGGTGCTTTGCGGCACCTGAGACAGCTGCAAAATCGCTCGCTTGGCAGTATCCTGTTCAAGCACCCCGGTATGCGACGCAGCCCTTTTGAACTGGCGCAGCTACCAGGCAACTCGGCTTATCTGCCCACCAACCTGCACCAGCCTAAGGCAATCTGGGCGCGCCGCTCTCGCTTCGACATCAATCACAAACCGCTGCTGGTCAGCGAAGTATTTTTGCCGGATTTCAACCCCTGGTCCGATAAACTACCGGTACATCGCTCTCAAAGAGGCCGAGTTAGCACTGCAATCCTCAAGCCAAAACAGTAAGCTTGGTCTTTTCCTGAATCCAACCTCCCGAAACTGATGATATCCGCAACCAAAACCTCCGCCCTATTGCAGCTGATCCGATTTGACAGACCAATCGGCACCTTATTACTACTCTGGCCTACTTTGTTGGCGTTATGGGTAGCGGCCAGCGGGGTGCCGGATATTAAATTATTGTTGGTATTTATGCTGGGCACTTTGCTGATGCGCTCAGCGGGCTGCATCGCCAACGACCTGGCCGATCGCGACCTGGACGGGGCTGTCACCCGCACTCATCGACGGCCCCTGATAACCGGTGCGGTGACTGTCACTGAAGCAATTGTGCTGGCTCTGGTGTTGTGCCTGTTGGCATTTGCCCTGGTACTGACCACCAATAACCTGACCATTCTGCTCTCGTTGGCAGCAGTCGCGCTGGCTGCTTGTTATCCGCTGATGAAACGTGTCACTCAATTGCCCCAACTCGTGCTGGGCCTGGCTTTTTCCTGGGGTATACCGATGGCCTTTGCTGCCCAGACTGGTTCGCTACCTGCCGGCTGCTGGTTACTGTTCATCGGCAATGTACTGTGGACGGTCGTTTATGACACCCAGTACGCCATGGTGGATCGCGATGACGACATCAAGATCGGCATCAAATCGACGGCCATCCTGTTCGGCGATGCAGACAGGGCAATCATTGGCACATTGCAGATCATGTGCCTACTCGCCTTTTACCTGGGCGGCCTGAAGTTTGAGTTAGGGATAGTTTTCAACATCGGGTTGGCGATTACGGCGTTGCTGTTCGTCTATCACCAATACCTGATTCGAAACAGGGAGGCTACGGCGTGTTTCCGCGCTTTCAAACACAATAACTGGGTGGGGCTGGTCTTGTTTACCAGCGTTGTTGTTGACTACGCACTCGCGAATCAGGGCTGAGACCGATGACTGACTCCAGCGCACCCGCTTACAGTGTCGAGTTTGCCAGCAGCCTGGCGCAGATTGACGCAAGTGAGTGGGACGCCCTCACGGGTGGGGATTATCCATTTTTACGGCACCAGTTCTTGTTGGGTATGGAAACAACCGGATGCACTACCGCTGAAAGCGGTTGGCAGCCCTGTCATCTGATCATTCGCAGCGACGCCCGGGCGGTGGCAGTAATGCCCCTCTATCTCAAATCCCACTCCTACGGCGAATATGTCTTCGACTGGTCCTGGGCCGACGCCTGGCAGCGTAGCAACCTGCAATATTATCCAAAATTGGTAACCGCCATTCCGTTTACGCCGGCGACCGGGCCGCGGCTATGTATTAGCCCCGAGGAAGACCAAAAGACAATAACCGTGGTCGCCTTGGAAGCCATTAAAGAATTTGCTGGCCAACAGGAAATCTCGTCGTGGCACTTGCTGTTTCCAACCCCAGCGGTGAGCGATATGGCATGCACCCTGGGACTACATCAGCGCATTGCCACCCAGTTTCACTGGTTCAATGAAGGATTTGAGTCTTTCGACGATTTTCTGGCGACCTTCAGTAGCCGCAAGCGGAAAAGCCTGCGGCGCGAACGCAACAGTGTCAGGGAACAGGGCCTGCGCTTGCAGGTGTTTGAAGGAGAGCAAATAAGCGCCCAGCTGTGGCTGCAATTTTACCGCTTTTATCAGCTCACCTACGCCAAACGCAGTGGCCACGGCGGCTATCTCACCCGCGAGTTCTTTACTGAAACCGCCGCCGCCATGGGTGAGCAGGTTGTTCTGGTTATGGCTTATAAGGATGAGGAGCCGGTCGCGGGCGCACTCTATTTCCGCTCTTCAGACACACTCTACGGCAGGTATTGGGGCTGCGAACAAGAGTTCGACTGCCTCCACTTTGAAGCCTGCTACTATCAGGGTATCGAGTACTGTATCGCCAATGGCTTAAAGCGCTTTGATCCCGGCGCCCAGGGTGAACATAAAATTCAGCGCGGCTTCCGGCCTGTACACACCTATTCAAATCACTGGATAGCGGACCCGGCCCTGTCCGCCGCAGTGGCCGATTTTACCCGTCAGGAAGCCCCACATATGGCGGCCTACCGGGAACAGGCCGAAAGCTTGCTGCCCTTTAAAAAGGCAGACTGATCAGTCTCGTCGCCGTGAAGCTGGAAATCGGGTATTTCGCCCATGAGGCCTACAACTATTATGCCGATGCCGGCGGTTTGTCACGAGTAAAAACCATTTCTCTGGCGGTCGACTCCGCCTTGTTATAGCGGTATCCAGCGACCCGGTACCGCTTCAGTGAATCCGGCTCGTTCAACCCTTTCTCTATGATGTAGCGGGCCATTTGTCCTCGCGCTTTTTTAGCATAAAAACTGATTACCTTGTACTTCTCACCCTTCAGGTCTTTAAACACCGGAGTCACAATATCTGCCTCCAGGGCGCTGGCCTTCACCGATCTGAAATATTCCTGAGACGCCAGATTGAGCAGTACCTGGGAGCCACTTTTTTTCAGCTGGCTATTGAGCGCCAGATTGATGCGGTCGCCCCAAAATTGGTAGAGATCCTTGCCACCACTGTTGCCAAATTTAAGCCCCATTTCCAGGCGATACGCCTGCATCAGATCAAGAGGGCGCAACAGGCCATAGAGCCCAGACAAAATTCTCAGGTGCTTTTGCGCAAAGCTGAGCTGTTCGGCGGACAGCGTTTCCGCCTCCAGGCCTGTATACACGTCGCCCTTAAAGGCTAAAACAGCCTGCTTTGCATTATCCAGGGTAAAAGGCGTCCCCCAGTTCATAAAGCGCTGGTGATTCAGCTGAGCAATATTTTCACTCACGCCCATCAGCTGCCGAATGTCCGTTGGTGACATTTTTCGAGCGTCGTCTATCAGCAACCCGGCGCTTTCGAGAAACTCGGGCTGCGTTTTCTTCCGTGTCGTTGTCGGGGAATCGAAATCCAGCGTTTTAGCCGGTGAAATAACGGTCAGCATATTTTTGCATCCAAATTGTGTACTTCGTCAGGGTCATTCACCTGGGCGAGGCCGCTATGATACTCTCCACCTCAATAATCAAAAAGACCAGATTGCAAATCCTCGATGCGTTCACTGGTACATTACATCGACACCTTCACCGCATACAGTGGCCGCCTACTGGCTTGGCTTGCTGTATTCATGGCTATCGTGACTACTGCGGTGGTCGTGTTGCGTTACGGCTTCAACATTGGATCTATTGCTGCCCAGGAGGCCGTAACCTACATGCATGGTTCGCTGTTCATGCTGGGAATAGCCTACGCCCTGAAAGTAGGGGCACATGTGCGAGTCGATATCTTTTATCGCACATTCAGCGCCAGACAGCGGGCCTGGGTAAACAGCCTGGGCGGGATTATCTTTCTATTGCCCCTGTGCCTGTTCATCTGCGCTGTCAGTTTTAGTTATGTGGCGGAATCATGGTCCATACGCGAAGTATCACCAGAGCCCGGGGGCATTCCCGCGGTGTTCCTGCTTAAAACCCTACTGCCCTTAATGGCGATCAACCTGTTGTTGCAGGGCATAGCAGAGACTTTACGCAACACATTGACTCTTATCACAGGTGACACGCCCTAATGGACGGCACTATCGCACTATGGATGTTTGCCGCCGTCTGCCTGCTACTTATGTTTGGCTATCCTGTGGCTTTCACCCTCGCCGGTACCGCACTGGCCTTTGCCGCCGCCGGCATCATAGTCGGCAACTTCGATGCCGCTTTCCTGGCTGCCCTACCTGCAAGAATGTTCGGAACCATTGGCAATGGCACACTGATCGCAGTGCCTCTTTTCATCCTGATGGGCGTTATTCTGGAAAAATCCCGAGTCGCCGAGGAATTGCTGGAGAACATGGCCAAGCTCTTTGGCGGCCTGCGCGGCGGGCTGGGTATCTCGGTGGTCATCGTCGGTATGTTGCTTGCTGCCAGCACCGGAATAGTAGGCGCGACAGTAGTGACTATGGGCATGTTGTCTTTACCGAGCATGCTGCGCAACGGCTACAGCCCCTCTCTGGCGACAGGCACAATTTGCGCTACGGGAACTCTGGGCCAAATTATCCCACCCTCCATAGCGCTGGTTTTGCTGGGAGATATCCTCTCCAACGCCTATCAGCAAGCCCAACTCAGCCTGAATATTTTCAATCCCAAGACGGTATCAGTCGGCGACCTGTTTGTAGGCGCATTACTGCCAGGCCTGCTCTTGGTGACGTTCTACATTGTATATTTACTGATAGTGGCGGCTCTCAAGCCCGAGATGGCCCCCCCGGCCAAGGTTGAAAAAGCCGATATTCGCGCATTAGTACGCGGTTTGGTGCCGCCATTGCTGTTAATTATGCTAGTGCTGGGCTCTATCCTGTTGGGGGTGGCCACCCCCACTGAAGCCGCGGGCGTTGGCGCCACCGGTGCTCTGGTGCTCGCTTTCAGCAAGCGAGAAATGAATCTGGGAAGATTAAAGGAAGTTGCCGTCAGTACCATGGAAGTCACCTGCATGGTGTTCATGATTTTGATAGGGGCGGCGGTATTTTCCCTGGTGTTCAGGGGCTTTGGCGGGGAAGAGCTGATCAGAGAGTTTTTTGTCGATATGCCAGGCGGAGTTGTCGGAGCCACCTTGTTGGTGATGCTGATTATTTTCTTGCTGGGATTTATTCTGGATTTTATCGAAATCACTTTTGTGGTCGTCCCCATCGTCGGCCCGATACTACTGGCAATGGGGCTGGACCCTATATGGCTGGGCATTATGATAGCGCTCAACCTACAAACTTCCTTCCTTACTCCACCCTTTGGTTTTGCCCTGTTCTATCTGCGCGGCGTAGCGCCCGAGTCGGTGCCCACCAGCGCTATCTACCGCGGGGTGATTCCCTTTATAATTATCCAGCTGTTAATGATGGTGATACTGTGGTTTTGGCCTGGACTGGCAACCTGGTTGCCTGGAAAGCTAAACAACTAGGGCGCTCACAAGCTCAACTTCAGAGTAGAAGCCATGAATGACATCGATTCCACGCCCATCCCACAGGGCGACCTTTCCCTGCAAACCATTGCCATGCCCAGAGATACCAATGCCAGCGGCGATATCTATGGCGGTTGGCTGCTGTCGCAAATGGATATGGCTGGCTCGGTGTCAGCCGGGGAAGTTGCCGGGGGCCGGGTTGCTACAGTCGCCACAGAGGGCATGGTCTTTCTCACCCCGGTCCACATGGGTGCAGTCGTAAGCTGCTACTGCGACATACTGGAGGTGGGGCGAAGCTCTGTGCGGGTGGTTGTTGAAGTGTGGATCAATTCGCAGCACGACGGCGACCCACTTAAGGTGACAGAAGGTGTGTTTGTGTTTGTCGCCATCGACCAGAACGGCCGCACCCGGACCATCAATCAGTAGGGTGAGTCGGCCGCAGGTTCGCCTGCCCCAGGATCGCCTGCCGCAGGTTCGCCATCCATAACTCGATCCCGGGCGTTGATATAGGACTGCTCGGAAATATGATGGTACTCTCGAACGCCATCGTAATAAGTCTTAAATGAGGCGTAAACTTTAGCCGCCATTGGGTCTTCTTTTATCAGCTTCTGCATGACAATTTCACTTTCCTGCCACAAAACTTTAAGCACATCATCGGGTAGCTGCCTGAGCTGGACACCGTGATCGTTTACCAACTGCTGCAGGGCACGGTTGTTGCGGGCAGTAAACTCGTCGAGCATGTCCTGATTAACCGCCCTGGCAGCGGTGGTAACAATCGCCTGCAGGTCTTCCGGTAAAGCTTCCATAGACTGCTTATTGACAATGAATTCGAGCATGGCCCCAGGTTCATGCCAACCGGGGTAGTAGTAATATTTGGCAACCTGATGCAGGCCCAAAGACAAGTCGTTATAGGGGCCCACCCATTCCGCTGCATCAATAACCCCGGTCTGCAGGGAGGTGTAGACTTCGCTTCCCGGGATTCGAACCGCGGTGCCTCCCGCGGCGGCAAATACCTCGCCGGCCATGCCCGGAATACGCATTTTTAGACCTTTAATATCATCAACCGAGTTAATTTCCCGGTTAAACCAGCCCGCCATTTGTACACCTGTACTGCCACCTGCCATGGGAATGACGTTGGATGCTGCATAGGTTTCCCGCCACACTTCCAGACCGCCACCGTAGTGGAGCCAGCCGTTCATTTCCTGGGCGGTCATACCAAAGGGCACTGCTGTGAAAAACACCGAAGCCGGGATCTTGCCCTTCCAATAGTAGGATGCCCCGTGACCAGCATCGGCAACGCCCTGGGATACGGCATCAAAAACCTCGAAAGCCGGCACCATTTCCCCGGAACCATAGACACGAGCGGTGAGTCGACCCGCGCTCATTTCCCCGACCAGTCGAGCAAAATTTTCCGGTGCCGCGCCCAATCCCGGCAGATTCTTCGGCCAGGTAGTGACTATTTTCCAGTGAAATCGTTGCTGTGAGGTCTCTGAGTCGGTTGATCCAGCCACCTCACCGTCGCTAGGAGCATAGCTCGTTCGATCCATAGCCCAGGCTGCCACCACCACCACCAGTGCGGCCACCAGCAGTAAAATAACTAATGGTGTCAGGCGGCGCTCAAGGTTTGATTCGGTCATAGTTTTCCCGTGTTGGCAGAACTTACATCAATTGTAGATTGGCGTACTGAACGACCAGCCATTTACTGCCCTCGGTATCAAAATTAACTTCGACCCGTGCATTCCCGCCTCGGCCCTCAAAGTTTAGCACGACGCCCTCACCAAAAATCTGATGATATACCGCCTGTCCCAGGCTCAAACCGGTGTCGGGCACCTGGGCTTGCGCCAACGCGCTTACCGGCCGGGTTACCGTCGAATGTAGCCTGACCTCCTGCAACAACTCAGCGGGAATCTCCCGAATAAAGCGCGAGGGCGTATTATAGGTTTCGCTGCCATGCAGGCGTCGGCTCTCCGCATACGTTATGACCAGCTGTTCCATCGCCCGGGTAATTCCCACATAAGCCAGCCGACGCTCTTCTTCGAGACGGCCGGGCTCTTCCAGTGACATGCGGTGGGGGAACAGGTTCTCCTCCATACCGGCGAGAAATACCAGCGGAAACTCCAGACCTTTCGCCGAGTGTAAGGTCATTAACTGCACGCTATCTTCGTGCGCATCTGCCTGGGCGTCCCCGGCATCCAGCGCCGCGCCATCCAGAAACTGTTGCAGAGGCGCCAATTCCTCACCCTCAGGTGCAAACTGTTTGGCGGCACTGACCAGCTCTTCCAGGTTTTCGACCCGGGCCTGGCCCTTCTCTCCCTTTTCTTTTTCATAGAAGCTGATCAGCCCCGAAGCCTGTATTACCTGCTCCACCAACTCTTCCAGGGTGAGGCCGTCGGTGCCGCTATCCAACTCATTGATAAGAACAGTAAACCCTTCCAGCGCTGACAGAGCCCGGGCAGGCAACAGTTTCTCTTCGGCAATTACTGCGCTGGCTTGCCACAGCGAGATATCTCTTGTCCGTGCCAACTCACGAAGTTTATCCAAAGTCTTGCTGCCAATACCCCGGGGTGGGGTATTAATAACACGCTCGATGGCGGCGTCATCCCCACGACTGGCGAGCAAACGCATGTAGGCGAGGGCATTCCGAATTTCCAGCCGTTCGTAGAAACGCTGGCCGCCATAGATGCGATAGGGAATGGCTGCACGAATCAGCGCCTCTTCCAGTACTCGCGACTGCGCGTTGGAGCGGTACAAGATAGCCGCCGAGGCTCGCAGATTACCCCCGTCTATCCATTTTTCGGTCTGCTCAATAATAAATCGGGCCTCATCTTGCTCGTTGAAGCCCGCGTAGAGTGAAATTGGGTCTCCGGTTTCCCCCGCCGTCCACAACTCCTTGCCTAATCTGCCGGAGTTGAAATTAATGATCCCGTTAGCTGCCTGCAAAATGGTCTGCGTAGATCGGTAATTTTGCTCGAGTTTGACGGTCTCGGTATCGCTGAAGTCTTCTGTGAAGCGCTGTATATTTTCTATACGCGCTCCGCGCCAGCCGTAAATGGACTGATCATCGTCACCCACCGCCACCACCGGGATAGTCGTCCCGGCGAGCACTCGCAGCCAGGCGTATTGAATCGCGTTGGTATCCTGAAACTCATCCACCAGAATCTGCCGAAACCGGCCCTGGTAGTGTTTCAATACGTCCGGGCTTTTCAGCCACAGCTCATGTGCGCGCAGCAACAGCTCGGCAAAATCTACCATGCCACCGCGCTCACAAGCCTGCTCATAGGATCGATATACCTGCAGCATCGCCTGTTGAAATTGGTCACCGGGCGCGGCTTCAATATGCGCCGAGCGCAAGCCCTCGTCCTTCTGGCCGTTGATATACCACTGGGCTTGGCGCGGGGGCCAGCGGGACTCGTCCAGCTCCAGCTCCCTACACACCCGCTTTACCAGTCGAAGCTGGTCATCGCTATCGAGTATTTGGAAATTCTGTGGCAGCCCCGCCTCTCGCCAGTGTGCTTTAAGCAAGCGATGAGCCAGGCCGTGAAATGTACCCACCCACATGGCGTGGGTGGGTATGTGCATCATTTCTTCGATACGCCCACGCATCTCGCGGGCAGCCTTATTGGTAAAGGTCACCGCCAAAATAGAGTAGGGAGAGAAGTCCAGTGCCCTGATCAGCCAGGCAATGCGATGCACCAGCACACGGGTTTTACCACTGCCGGCACCAGCCAGCACTAGCATATTTTTGCTGTCGGCAGCGACGGCGGCGCGCTGGGCCTCGTTGAGGGGGTCGAGAATATCAGATACATCCATCTGTATATTCTAACCAATTACCCGCCCCCTCTCACTGTTCCGAGCGAGTTTGTAGCGCCAAATGTATAATGATTAGCAGGTTTTAATTACCGAGGAACACTGTGGCACACGCAACCCGACATCTTCTCAGAGAAATCGAGGCACGACTCGATAAATTACGGCGCTCAGAGCGCAAGGTAGCCGAGCTGGTGTTGGCTCAATCCGAGAGCGTAATTCACATGCGTATCGTCGATCTGGCCGCAGCTGCACAAGTCAGTGAGCCAACTGTTGTGCGGTTCTGTCGCGCTATCGATTGCGATGGCTTCCAGAGCTTTAAACTGGAACTGGCCCAAAGCGCTGCTCAACAGCCAGCCCAGGAGTCTTTTGCCCTTAGCGATTTGGATACTGCCAGGGATTATGCATTCAAAGTTTTTGACGCGACCATGAACACCCTGAAAAATGTTCGGGACACGTTGGACCCGGACGCAATCGAGGCCGCTGTCGATGCTCTGTGCAATGCCAATCGGGTCGAGTTTTATGGTTTCGGCGCGTCCAGCCCGGTAGCGATCGATGCACAGCACAAATTTTTCCGCCTACAGATAGCGAGCGCCGCGCATTCCGACCCGCATCTGCAAGCAATGTCGGCAATGTCGCTGACCCCGGGTGATGTTGTAGTTGCCATCTCCCAGTCGGGGCGCACCACCTCATTGCTCGAAGCCATGGATCACGTCAAAGAGTCCGGTGCCTTGATTGTGGGCCTCGCCCCAAGTCGAACGCCGGTTCTGAATGCCTGTACCATCCCCATTCCAATCGATGTAGAACCAGCAACTGGCGGCAGCTTTACGCCTCTGCCCTCGCGCATCGCCCACATGGCGGTGATTGATATTCTGGCCGTAGGAGTATCCAAAATGAAAGGCGAAGAAGTAGACAGGCATCTGAGCAAGCTCAATCGCGGCCTACAAAAACTCCGCTCTGCCGATTGAGCATTTGCTATCCGTGTCTGGTAACATTCTCAGCATGTCCAGTGTAACTGAGGCCCGCCCGCATAATGAATAACGATAACCAAGACGATCGCGACTCACCTGAATCCGGTGACCGGGATCGGCAACTCGATTTAAGCGACAATCCCATTGACCGGGATAATGTCGACACTGCTTCTCGCCAAGCCCCCTCCTTTGCCGCATTCGACACCGATCAGGCCACCGAGCTGGACGACCTGGAGGCGGAAGATTTCGGCACAGAATACATTGATAATGACGATGAATACGACGAAGGAGCGGACGCCTTCAGCGATAGCATCGACGAGGAAGACGACGAGTCCGTGGATATCTGGCAGCAGCCGGCGACGCCCGATTCAACTATTGCAGCGGGTAGTACCAACATAAGCCCGACCGCAGGCCGTGATCAGCAGGACGAAGTGGATATCTGGGCCGAAACCGACTCTTTGACAAAAGACCAGTATCGGGACACCGCCGATAGCGAAGATTGGCCGGCTGTCGATGACGATAACGATGACGATGACGACGAGAGCGAAAACGACTGGCGCCCCCCCACAGACAGCCGTGAACAAACTGAAGTCGAGGACTATGATGAAGAGGCCAGGGATGAACCCGAGGCCGTTGCGGCAGAGGCCTACGAAGAGAACCTGGACGAAGTGAAAGGAGAAGAAATAGAGGCAGAGGAGAGCTGGCAGCGCCCACTGGACGATGAGCAATGGGAAGACAATACTTACGCCGCCCAGACTACCGAATCCGAAGGTTGGCCGATTGGGCTGATTATTGTTGCTGTAGTCGCGCTACTCCTACTGGCAGGGGGAGGCTACGGCGTGATGCAGCAGCGATCTGCAATGCAAGAGGAAATCCGTGAGCTACGAGCACAATTGGCAACCGCTGCCAATCCCGCTGAAGTCACCAGCAGTCGCGACGCTCAGCGCGAATTAGTCGGAAGCAATGCCGAGCTGGAAAGTAGACTAAACGTCCTGACTCTGGAAAATCGGCAACTAAGCGATACCGTTGAGGGTCTGGAGGGCCAGCTTGATGCCCAGAGACTGGCGGCAATTAAATTGGAGGAGGCGCGGACGGCAGCTCGTAAGCAAGCCGCCTCAAGATCTTCCGTCGCTGTAGCACCTAAGGCGGCCCCCGCCAAGCCGGCCGCACCACCCGCGCCAAAGGCAACTACGACTACAGCCAGTGGCAGTAGTGGAACCTGGTTTGTTAATTTTGGCTCCTACAGCCAGCAGACTGTGGCCAGCGACTGGGCTGTGCGACTACAGAAAACCTACGGTCGAGTGGTGGTAGCTCCAGCCTCGGCCAATGGCAAGACTGTCTATCGAGTTCGAGTGGTGGATGTCACCAGTAAGGCCCGGGCGGATGAAATTTCCGGCCAACTCCAGGAACAGTACAAGCTGCCTACTCTATGGGTGGGCCGCCAGTAAACTGACCTATAGGACGACACTTGGCAGGCGACCGCGGTCCTGCTAATGTTGCGACTTTCAATAAAATGAGGTGTCTATAATGACCAAGCTAACACTGGCTCTTCTGGGCCTGACCCTGGCCACTACCCAGGCATTTGCCGAATGTACCCAACCTGAGGCACCAACAATGCCAGACGGCGCCACCGGCACCATGGAAGACATGTTGGCGGGCCAGAAGTCCGTAAAAACTTTTCAAGCAGCCAACGTTGATTATATGAAATGCCTGGAGGTCGCTTTCACAGCAGCTGAGGCAGCAGCCGAGGAAGGCACTGACGAAGAAAAAGCGACAGCTAAAGAAGCCTATACTTCTGGAATGGATGCCTACAACGACGCGGTATCGCAAGAAGAAGCAGTAGCAGGTCAGTTCAATGTGGAGATTCGCGACTACAAAGCAGCCAATCCCCCGAGTTAGTTACACTCGGGGTAGCTTGTTACTCCACCGTCACGGATTTCGCCAAATTACGCGGCTTGTCGACATCCGTGCCCTTTTGCAGGGCCACGTGGTAGGACAAAAGCTGTAAGGCCACTGTGTACAGTATGGGCTTCAGCACCTCCGGACAATGAGGCATGGGTAGAACGTGAACCCGCGCTTCATCTTTAAAGCCTGACTCCGCATCAGCGAACACATAGAGCTCGCCGCCGCGCGAACGCACTTCCTCTAAATTCGATTTCAGTTTCTCGAGCAGCTCATCTCCCGGGGCGACCGCCACTACCGGCATGTCTGCATCGACCAATGCCAACGGTCCGTGTTTCAGCTCGCCGGCCGGATACGCCTCTGCGTGGATATAGGAAATTTCCTTGAGCTTTAACGCCCCCTCCATGGCAATGGGATACTGTATACCGCGACCCAGAAATAACGCGTGATGCTTTTGAATAAACGCCTCTGACATCGACTCGATGGCTGGGTCCAGCAACAGAACCTTTTCAACCATCGCCGGTAATTCGCCAATGGCCAATTGTAGCTGCCGCTGGGTCTGTTCGGACATGGCTGCGCGACGGCCTAGTACCGTGGTCAACATCAGGAATGCTACCAGCTGAGTGGTAAAGGCCTTGGTCGATGCGACGCCTATCTCCATCCCGGCGCGGGTCAGAAACGCGAGGTCACTTTCACGCACCAAGGAACTGTTATCGACATTGGATATAACCAGACTGGCAATAAACTCATCCTCGCTGGCGTTACGTAACGCCGCCAGAGTATCTGCGGTCTCACCAGACTGGGATACGGTAATCAATAGAGTATCCGGGTGCTGAACTCTGGAGCGATACCGAAACTCCGACGCCACTTCGACCTGACACGGCACACCTGCCAGCTCTTCCAGCCAATAGCGTGCAACCATCCCCGAATGATAACTGGTGCCACAGGCAACGATCTGAACGGCCTTCACCCGGTCGAAAATTGTACCTGCCTGCTCTCCAAATACCGTATCGGGAATGGCCTCGCCCACGCCAGTAAGCCGAGCTGTTGCCCGCAGTGCCGCAGGCTGCTCGTAGATCTCCTTGAGCATAAAGTGTTCGTACTTTCCTCGATCGGCAACTTCAATCGCCTCAGATATAGTGGTTTTCTGCCGCTGAACTTCGTTCTGCTGTGCATCGTATATCTGCATGGATGAGGACGTTACACGCACCACATCGCCTTCCTCCAAATAGATAAATCGGTCGGTCACTTGTCTCAAGGCCATTTGATCAGATGCGACAAAGTTTTCTCCAATGCCCACACCGATAACCAACGGGCTACCTTCACGGGCAGCGACGATCTCCATCGGATTTTCCGCGTCGATTGCGGCCAGCGCATAGGCCCCTTCCAGCCTGGCAACGGTCGACTGCATCGCGCATAGCAAACTTTGACCAGCTACCAACTCCCGGTGTAACAGATGAACCACCACCTCGGTATCGGTCACTGAGGAAAAGTTGTAACCCTCTGCCTCAAGCTCAGACCTCAGTACTTGATGATTTTCTATGATGCCGTTATGAACCAGTGCTACTCGATTCTGCGAAGTGTGCGGGTGCGCATTGGCAACGGAAGGTTCACCATGCGTCGCCCAGCGAGTATGCGCAATCCCGGCACAGCCCAGGATTGGCGACAGTGACTGGGCTGCCTCAAGCGCGCTGACTTTGCCCAACTGTTTGTGCAATTGCAGCCTGGACTCGTTGTCTACCAGCGCCATACCCGCAGAATCATAGCCCCGGTATTCCAGACGCCGCAAACCTTCCAGAAGAATTTCTGAAACTTCTCGCCGCGCTATCGCAGCTACAATGCCACACATATTTAGCCTTTATCGTTGTTGGTTTTATTGGGCCTGGACCAGCCCTTGATGTTGCGCTGCTTGCCTCGTCCTACCGCCAACTGCTCAGTAGCAACCGGTTTGGTGATGGTAGAACCGGCAGCAACAAAGCCCTGATCACCGACTTCCAGAGGCGCAACCAGGGTAGAGTTGGAGCCAACAAAGACGCCATCTCCTAAAATGGTTTGATGTTTGTTCACGCCATCGTAATTGCAGGTAATGGTGCCGGCACCAATATTCACCTCTGCACCGAGGCTGCTGTCACCAATATAAGACAGATGGTTAACTTTACTGCCCGCTCCAATGCTGGCCTTTTTTGTTTCGACAAAATTTCCGATGCGGCTGCCGTTAGCAAGCTTTGTACCCACCCGCAATCGAGCGAAGGGACCCACCGAACAGTGATCGCCAACGATTGCATCCTCAAGGTGTGACATAGCATGAATGGCCGCACCTGCGCCTACAGTGACATTACGCAACACACAATTTGGCCCTATGGACACGCCATCTCCCAGCTCGACCTTACCCTCAAAGATCACATTGATATCGATGCTGACATTGTCGCCACAAGCCAGAGAGCCACGAATATCCAGACGCTCGGGATCCGCTACCGACACCCCCTGACGCAACAAATTATGGGCCTGACGGCGTTGATACTCCCTCTCCACAGCACTCAGCTGCAGCCTGTCATTGACCCCCAGAATATCCATCTCAGAGCCGGCCAGCACCGCACCAACAACTCGCCCTTCAGCCACTGCGAGTCCCAAAATATCCGGGAGATAGTACTCACCCTGCTTGTTCTGGTTACCTACCAAGGGCAGATAGTGCGCTAGATCGCGAGTAGATGCGGCCATAACACCGGTATTAATTTCGTCTACCAGGCGCTCTTGAGGGTTAGCATCTTTATCCTCCACAACCCCCAAAACAGCACCGGAAACGTCTCTGATTACCCGGCCATAGCCCTGTGGCACAGCGACCTTCGCCGTTAACAGCGCTGGATTGCCATTTCCGGTAGCGGCAACCAGCGCCTTCAGGCTACCGCTATCAATAAGCGGCACATCGCCGTAAAGAATCAACACTGTGCTGCCGGGCTGAACCGCGGGTAAAGCCTGCAATACGGCGTGTCCGGTACCCAACTGCTCCTGTTGATCCACCCAGTTGAGTGAGTGGGCTGCAAGCTCAGCTTTTACCTGCTGCGACCCGTGCCCGACCACCACATGTATATTACTGGGACTGAGTTGCCGGGCCGCGATAATCACGTGTTCCAACAGCGATTTATCAGCAACCTTGTGCAATACCTTGGGCAAAGGAGAACGCATCCGCGTACCCTGTCCGGCGGCAAGAATAATAACTTCGAGGTTCATGGCATTCCGTTATGAGACGGTCTGTGACCAGACCAGCTGTCAATCATTTTTTGACATTTTATGTATCGTTAGTTCATATTACCTGCACCACTCATCAATACAACGCCATTTGTCACAAATAAAATGACAACAAACAAGCTAGACCCACTACTGCAATTAGGGCTGGGCGCGAGGGAAATCAGCATTTATCAGGCCCTGCTAAAACTGGGGCCGGCGTCCATCCGGGATGTCGCCGCCGAGGCCAGCGTAAATCGTGGTTCGACCTACGAAACACTGAAGAGCCTGGCCGCCAAAGGAGTCGTAAGTTATTTCCCCAGAGGCAGGCGGCGTGTCTTTCAGGCAGAGGATCCTGAGCGCCTGCTGAGCCTGGGCGAGAGCAAGCAGCAGGCCCTTTCCCAAGCAATGGATCAGCTCAGGCGCGACGTTATCCCCGCGCTAAAAATGACACAGACCGAGTTCAGCCCGGGTAATGTCAGGTTCTACGAAGGGGACGACGGCTTAGAGCTGGTGCTTCGCGATATTCTCAGTAGTACCGCACGGGCGCCAGATAAAGGCTATGCCGTTATTTCGACCAAAACCCTGCGTGAACATCTTTACCGCCCCTTCCCTAACTTTACCCGCCAGCGCATAAAGCTCGGCATTAAAGTTCGGGTTATTGCGGTGGGCGAAGGTGGCGACGAGGCAGAGCTCGCTGAACGGAAGTGGTTAGCGGCCGACGATAAAGCTGATGCGTCGTATATTGCGATTTATCCGCCGAAAGTGGCGATGATTACGTTGGCCGATAAGAATTATCCAGTGGTTGTGATTATCGACTCACCAGCCATCGCATCAACCCAACAGATTCTGTTTGATACGCTTTGGCGATTTCTGTAAGGCAAAAAAAACCCCGGTTGTAACCGAGGTTTTGGAACCGTCACGTGGGCTCTGGTTTTTACTAGCCCCGTCCCGCCCGATTGCGCATTTTGCGCAGCGTAGCCAACTGTGCAGCCGCTTCCGCCAACTGCGAGGAAGCTCGACCGTAGTCGAAGTCTCCGGTCTGATTGGCCAACGCAAGTTCTGCTTCTTTGCGGGCCTCTTCAGCCGCGGCCTCATCAACGTCACCTGCGCGCACTGCGGTATCAGCAAGAATCGACACAACCCCGGGCTGAACCTCAAGATAGCCGCCCGATACATAATAAACATGCTCATCGCCATTCTGGGTCACAATTCGCACAGGGCCAGGAACCAGAGACGTTAGCAGAGGCGCGTGGCCATAGCCCACGCCAAGCTCACCGAGCTCGCCGGTCGCTACCAGCATTTCGACCAGACCCGAGAAAATTTCTTCCTCGGCGCTGACGATATCGCAGTGAATTGTCATTGCCATATTATTGAGCCTCGCTAAGCTACTTACAGGTTCTTGGCTTTTTCGACAGCTTCTTCAATGCCGCCAACCATGTAGAACGCCTGCTCCGGCAGGTGGTCGTATTCACCAGCCAGAATGCCATTGAAGCCTGCAATAGTATCTTTCAAAGATACGTATTTACCCGGTGAGCCGGTGAAAATTTCGGCCACGTGAAAGGGCTGCGACAAGAAGCGTTCGATTTTCCGCGCGCGGTTAACTGTCTGCTTATCTTCCTCAGATAGTTCGTCCATGCCCAGAATTGCGATGATGTCCTTCAGTTCTTTATAACGCTGCAATACTGACTGTACGCCACGGGCTGCATCGTAGTGCTCGTTGCCAATAATCAGTGGGTCCAACTGACGCGAGGTCGAATCGAGCGGATCAACCGCTGGATAAATACCCTTGGCAGCGATATCCCGAGACAACACCACGGTTGAATCCAGGTGGGCAAACGTTGTAGCTGGTGAGGGGTCAGTCAAGTCATCGGCTGGTACATAAACCGCCTGAATAGAGGTAATTGATCCCACTTTGGTAGAAGTAATCCGTTCCTGCAGAACACCCATTTCCTCGGCGAGCGTTGGCTGGTAACCCACCGCAGAAGGCATACGGCCTAGCAGCGCTGATACTTCCGTTCCCGCCAGCGTGTAGCGGTAAATGTTGTCAATAAACAGCAGTACGTCACGACCTTCATCGCGAAATTTTTCCGCCATGGTCAGACCCGTAAGAGCGACACGCAGACGGTTTCCCGGTGGCTCGTTCATCTGGCCGTAAACCATGGCCACTTTTGAGTTGCTCAAGGTCTCTACGTCGACAACTTTGGATTCCTGCATCTCGTAGTAAAAGTCATTACCTTCACGAGTCCGCTCACCAACACCGGCGAAGACCGAAAGGCCTGAGTGCTCGGTGGCGATGTTGTTAATCAGTTCCATCATGTTCACAGTTTTGCCGACACCAGCACCACCGAACAGTCCAACCTTACCGCCTTTGGCGAACGGACAAACAAGGTCGATGACCTTGATTCCGGTTTCTAGCAGCTCATCTGAGGCAGAGAGATCTTCATAGGCTGGTGCCTTACGGTGAATAGCGGCACGCTCTTTTTCACCAATGGGGCCGCGCTCATCGATAGGCTTACCCAGCACATCCATGATCCGGCCCAGAGTTTCGATACCGACCGGCACTGAGATCGGCGCTTCGGTGTTCTCGACACTCAAACCGCGGCTCAAACCCTCAGAAGCACCCATGGCGATCGTACGTACCACGCCATCGCCCAGCTGTTGCTGAACTTCCAGAGTGATGTCTTTCTCGGTAATCACCAATGCATCGTATACGCGTGGCACGCTGTCACGTGGGAATTCCACGTCGATAACCGCGCCAATAATCTGTACGACTCGTCCGCTGCTCATGTTCGAACCCTCTGTTTCATAGTCAATTCTTCTCGGTGACTGCCGTTGGCCCTGGGGCCTATGAGCATCACCAAATATTTAGCTTAATCAGCTGATTGCCGCAGCTCCGCTAACAATCTCGGAAAGCTCCTGGGTAATCGCTGCCTGCCGCGCTTTGTTGTAAATCAGCTGCAGATCGTCGATCAAATCACCGGCATTATCGGTAGCACTTTTCATTGCAAACATACGGGCTGCTTGCTCACAAGCGGCGTTTTCAATCACCGCCTGGTAAACCTGCGACTCGATATAACGGGTCAGCAGTCCTTCCAAAAGATCCTTGGCCTCGGGCTCATAAATATAATCCCAGTGGTGCTTCATTTCTGCAGACTCTTCAGCCTGCAGAGGTAGCAATTGCTCTACTGTTGGAACCTGAGTCATCGTATTCACGAACTGATTGCTCACCAGGAACAACTGATCGATGCGGCCATCGGCATACGCATCCAACATTGTTTTTACACCGCCAATCAGATCGGATACTGCCGGGGCTTCACCAATATTGCGAATGGCAGAAGTCACATTGCCGCCATAACTGCCAAAAAACGCAGCCGCCTTAGCGCCAATAAGACTCAACTCGATCTCGATGCCCTGATCGGCAAACGATTTCATCGATTTCACAGTTTCTTTGAACAAGTTCATGTTCAAGCCGCCGCACAGACCACGGTCAGTAGATACTACGATATAGCCGACATGCTTTACTTCGCGTTGCACCATAAACATGTGCCGGTGCTCTGGCGCCGCATTAGCGATATGGCCGACTACAGACCGAATACGGCGGGCGTAAGGCTTGCCCACCTGCATGCGTTCCTGGGCTTTGCGCATTTTACTCGCCGCCACCATTTCCATCGCACTGGTAATCTTCTGAGTGCTCTGAATACTGTTGATCTTGGTCCGTATTTCTTTTCCGACTGCCATCGAATGGTCCTCGGCTTACCAGGTCTGCGTGGCTTTGAATTTTTCGATTGCGCCTTTGAAGGCCGCTTCGATTTCATCGTTATAATCGCCGCTCTCGACCAGGCTAGACATCAGATCAGCATGTTCAGCGTGCATGAAAGACAGCAAAGAAGATTCAAAATCGCCAATTTTGTTAACTTCAACATCTTGCAAATGGCCTTCATTGGCGGCGTACAGCACGATACCCATCTCAGCAATGCTCTGGGGCGAGTACTGTTTCTGCTTCATTAGCTCGGTAACGCGCTCACCGTGATCCAGTTGGGCCCTGGTGGCGTCATCCAAATCAGAGGCAAACTGCGAGAACGCGGCCAATTCGCGATACTGCGCCAGCGCAGTACGAATGCCGCCAGACAACTTCTTGATAATCTTGGTTTGAGCCGCACCACCAACTCGCGATACAGAAATACCCGCATTCATTGCTGGACGAACGCCCGCGTTGAACATGTCTGCCTCGAGGAATATCTGCCCGTCGGTAATGGATATCACGTTAGTCGGTACGAATGCCGACACATCACCGGCCTGAGTTTCAATGACTGGCAAAGCTGTCAGTGAGCCTGTTTTACCTTTAACTTCACCGTTGGTGAAATTTTCTACGTATGTCGGGTTTACCCGTGCCGCGCGCTCCAGCAATCGAGAGTGGAGATAGAATACGTCGCCGGGGTAGGCCTCACGACCAGGAGGACGACGCAACAACAGAGAAATCTGCCTGTAAGCCCAGGCCTGTTTAGTCAAATCATCATAAATAATCAATGCATCTTGACCACGGTCACGGTAGTACTCGCCCATGGTGCAGCCAGCAAACGGTGCCAGGTACTGCATCGCCGCGGGATCAGAAGCGGTAGCCGCAACAACGATGGTATGATCCATCGCACCGTGCTCTTCCAACTTGCGAACAACGGCTGCAACAGAGGAAGCTTTCTGGCCAATAGCAACGTAAACGCACTTAATGCCTGTGCCTTTTTGGTTGATGATGGCATCGACGGCGATAGCTGTTTTACCAATCTGGCGATCACCAATGATCAGCTCTCGCTGGCCACGACCAATTGGCACCATGGCATCGATAGCTTTCAAGCCAATCTGTACTGGCTGATCAACCGACTGACGAGCAATTACACCTGGAGCAACTTTTTCAAGCGCATCGGTCATCGCCGCGTTTACCGGGCCCTTGCCGTCAATAGGCACACCCAGTGCATCGACCACACGGCCTAGCAGTTCAGGGCCAACAGGCACTTCCAAAATACGGCCGGTGCAACGACAGGACTGGCCTTCAGCCAGGCCTTTGTATTCACCCAACACAACTGCGCCGACAGAGTCGCGCTCGAGGTTGAGTGCCATTCCGTAGACGCCGTCGTCAAATTCAATCATCTCACCGTACATCACGTCAGTAAGACCGTGAATACGAATAATTCCGTCAGTTACCGAGACAATGGTACCTTCATTGCGAGCTTCAGAACTTACATCGAGCTGATCGATGCGTTGTTTGATAATCTCGCTAATCTCTGATGGATTCAGTTGCTGCATGCTGTGTTCCTCAATCCTACGAATTCATTGCTTCAGCGAGCTTGTTCAGCCGGCCGCGCACGGAGCCATCGATGACTAGATCATCGGCCCTGATCAGAACGCCGCCCAAAAGGCTGCTATCGGTCGTGGTGCTGACCTTCACATCGCGCTCCAGTTTTTTTCCTAATACTTCCGCGAGTTTATCTCGCACGCTATCTGCCAGATCGAAGGCAGAAACGACTTCCACATCGACGGACTTCTCCTGCATGGCCTTATACTTGGCAAACAGAGAGTAAATCTCCGGCAACAGCGCCAGGCGCTTGTTGTCAGCCAGGATGGCAACAAAATTGCAGCCCTGGGTGTCCAACTCATCGCCGCAAACATCGCTAAGAGTTTGCGCTTGTTGTTCAGCAGTCAGTGATGGATTGCCAAACACCGCCATCATTGTTGAGTCCTGACTTACTGCGGCCACAGTTTCGAGCTGCGTGGACCACTGAGACAGGTCGCCATTATCACGGGCAAATTCGAAAACCGCCTTCGCGTAAGGTCGAGCCAATGTACTTAATTCAGCCATAACTCCCTCTCGCCTACAGCTCTTCAGCCAGCTTTTCTACCAGCTGAGCATGGGCTTCCTGGTCTATGGCAGCACCCAGGATTTTCTCCGCTCCGGCTAGTGACAGTGCCGCTACCTGACCACGCAGTTGTTCACGCGCCCGGTTAGTTTCCTGCTCGATGTCAGCCTGAGCTGAAAGCTTGACCCGATCCGCTTCCAACTGCGCATCCCCTTTAGCCTCATCGACTATCTGGTTCGCGCGCTTATTGGCAGAATCGACAATACCCGCTGCTTCGGTCTTGGCCTCTTTGAGACGTTCAACCGCTTTTTCCTGAGCCAGCTCAAGATCGTGGCTGGCGCGATCAGCAGCGGCCAAGCCATCAGATATTTTTTGCTCTCGCTCTTGCATCGCCGCAATAATGGGCGGCCATACATACTTCATGCAAAAAACCACGAAGCCTATAAACGCTAACATCTGACCAATGAGCGTAAGATTAATATTCACGCGTTGCTCCTCACAGAATATTGGGGGCCGCTATTCGCATAGATAGCCCTTTTTTCCACCGTGCTGTTTATCAAACCGCAGTAGGTGCAACTACGAAGATCAGGTACATCGCAATACCGACACCAATAATGGGGATCGCGTCTACCAGGCCAGCGCCCAGGAAGAATGTCACCTGCAGCTTAGGGGCAAGCTCTGGCTGACGGGCAGAGCCCTCAATCAGTTTGCCGCCCAATAAGCCAACACCAATTGCGGCGCCCAGTCCACCCAGACCCATCATGATGGCGGCAGCTACGTAGATTAATTCCATGTTTTTCTCCTAGCGTTAAGATGTAAAAGTGTTAAGTAAATCAATGATCTTCATGGGCCATGCTGAGGTAGACAATCGTCAGCACCATGAAGATAAAGGCCTGAAGGGTGATAACCAGAATATGGAATATCGCCCAACCAATCTGAAGTAGTCCCGCTGGTAACATCCAGGCGAGTCCTGCACTGAACAGTGCCGCTATCAGAATAAATATCATTTCCCCGGCGTACATATTGCCAAAGAGTCGCAGACCGAGAGAGAAGGGTTTGGCCAGCAAACCAACTATCTCCATAAATAAGTTCACCGGAATAAATACCCAGTGGTTAAAAGGGTTCATGGTCAGTTCCCTGACAAAACCGAAGCCTTTAACTTTTATCGAGTAATACAGCATAAGGATGAAAATACCCAATGCCATGCCCATAGTGATGTTCGGGTCGGTGGACGGCACAATCTTCTGATAGCCAACACCAACCAGAGCCAGTGCGGTTGGAATCAGGTCTACCGGGATCAAATCCATCAAATTCATCAGGAAGACCCAAACAAAAATTGTCAGAGCCAGTGGCGCTACTAGTTTATTGTGGCCATGAAATGTATCGCGAACCGTGCCGTCGACAAACTCCACTACCATCTCCAGCGCGCTTAAGAGGCCGCTGGGGGTACCGGTTTCCGCTTTTTTGGCCAATCTGCGGAACATCCAGCAAAACAGGATACCCAGACCAATCGACCAAATCATAGAGTCGACATGAATGGCGTTAAATCCCATGGCTGACGCTTCATCACCGCCATGTGCCATCGTCCAAACACCGCCCTCGGGCACAACAACAGCAGCTGCGCCGTCTACACCAACTCGCTCAAAACCACCGGGCAATTTGCCGTAGGTGAGATTGGTCAGGTGGTGGACAATGTATGCCGAAATTGTCAGTGTTTCGCCTGCAGCTGCCATCTAAAGAACTCTTGCGTCTGTCTTAAATCACTGGTCGCGACTAAGCAACAACCAGCTACCTGTAATCTGTACTGCGAGCATCGTGAGATAGCCCACAAATACTGCCAGGCCATCTATCGGCCTGACCGTGCCAAACACTGCGGCAAATCCCGCTGCGCTGAGCATAAACTTTCCAATTTCAGCACTGTAGCTTGTCTTGGCGATAGTTTGCGCCAACCTGGCACCACGCCATCGAAACGCCCGTACCGCAAAATAAGCCTGAGGCAAAATCGCGATCAAACCCCCACAGAACATGGAAACTGCAAACACATTCTTACCTAATACCAACACCAGAGTGCAAATTGGTACGAGAATAACGATTTGTGCCAAGGTGATGCGATGGACGGGAGGGCGGTTAATCTCAGCACCTTTCATCAATGCCTCGCCATACTTCCCTAGCCATATGCCACACGGGTTTCTTCCTCGTTCAGGGCGCGCGCAGTATAGGTGGATTAATAGTCAGGTTCAACCAACGAAAACGCGTATCGCGCAATCAAGATACAGCCCGGTAACAACCGCAAAAAGCGGGCAACAAAATGTTGGCGGCAAAATAGGGTTATCACTACTTTATATAGTGCACTTACCTGGTCTAACCACTAGATAGGGGGTAATCGTAGTCAAGCTATCAGTTTATATGGGCCAGTATGCCGTCCAATTCATCGAGATTACTGTAGCTTAGAACAAGTTTTCCCTTACCCTTGGCAGTGTGCTGAATTTGCACTTTAGCACCTAACTTTTGTGACAAGTCATCTTGCAGTCGCCGAATGTTGGGGTCCAGCTGGTTGGGCGCGGCTGGATTCGTGCGACTGGAGATCATGCTGCGCACCAGCGCCTCCGTTTGCCGAACCGACAGTCCTTTGCTCACCACTATCCTACCGGCCTGGGACTGCTCCTGGCCATCCAAGCCAAGCAGCGCTCTGGCGTGGCCCATTTCCAGATCACCATGTTCCAACATTCGCCGTACATCGTCTTGCAAACTCATAAGGCGCAGTAGATTAGTCACTGTACTTCTGGATTTACCAACCGCTGTCGCGACTTCCTGCTGCGTGAGTTCAAATTCCTGCTGTAAGCGCTGCAGCGCAATGGCCTCCTCTATCGGATTGAGGTCCTCTCGTTGGATATTTTCGATCAGCGACATAGCGATTGCCGCCTCATCGCTGACCTGTCGAATCATCGCAGGAATTTCAGCCAAACCCGCTAACTGAGCGGCCCGCCAGCGGCGTTCACCCGCGATTATTTCGTATTTTTTATCGGAGATAGGTCTAACTACGATGGGCTGCATCACCCCCTGAGCTCTAATGCTATCGGCCAGTTCCTGCAGTGATTCAGGCTCTATATCCCGTCTGGGTTGGTACTTGCCTCGCTGCACCAGATCCACCGGTAAATTTTTCAGCTGGTGATCCTCGGATAATCCCGAGTGGGCCTGATCCCCCTCGGCAACTGCTGAACCCTGAGCAACCGACGCACCCAACAGCGCATCCAGTCCCCGACCCAGGCCACGCTTTCTGGCTGTCATCCTGTGTCTCCGTTTGTTGTCGCTGTCTGAGATTTCTCATGCCTGCGGATAATTTCGCCAGCCAAGGCCATATAGGCTTTCGACCCTCGAGAATATTTATCATAGTGTAAGGCCGGTAAGCCGTGACTGGGAGCTTCCGCCAAACGCACGTTGCGCGGGATCACCGTGCGGTACACCTTATCTGGAAAATGACTGTGTAACTGCGAAGAAACCTCATTGGTAAGGCTGTTCCTGGGGTCATACATAGTCCGCAGAATACCGTCTACGACCAGCTCGGAATTAACTGAGTTGACCACTCTGGAAACCGTATCCAATAGTGCAGACAAACCCTCCAGCGCAAAATACTCACACTGCATCGCTATAATGACGCTATCAGCGGCAACCAACCCATTAAGGGTCAGCATATTCAGAGACGGTGGACAGTCGATCAGGATGTAGTCGTAATCTTGGCCGCCCTCCAGTAGCGCCGCGCGCAGGCGCCTTTCTCGGCCCTCGACATCAAGCAGTTCGACCTCTGCCGCGGTTAGGTCACTGTTCGCCGGCAAAACGTCAAATCCGCTCTCCTGGGCTCTGCACACCACCTGTGACAGTGGCGCTCTATTGACCAATACGTCGTAAATGCTGCGCTCGACTTCGTGCTTGTCGATACCACTACCCATGGTTGCATTGCCCTGGGGGTCAAGGTCTACCAGCAGCACACGCTGCTGCATGGCAGCCAATGACGCAGAAAGATTAATACAGGTAGTGGTCTTACCTACACCGCCCTTCTGGTTCGCTATCGCAATAATTCTAGGCACTAATCCTGTTCCTTTGATTACCCGAAGGTTTACTCATCTGCAGAGCGATGAATCAATTTTATCAGGTGACGCTGCTCAGTAAGGCCTGGCACTGCCAGCTCTTCCACTTTGGCTACCTCACAAACTGTAGCAACTCCTTGCAACTCCTGCTCGGAAATAACCCCTTTCATGGCCAAGTAACAGCCCTGTGGTGCCAGTAAGTGTTGGCAACCCGTCACCATGTCCTGTAAAGAAGAAAAAGCCCGAGAAAGAACCGCATCAAACAGGCTGTCTGGCCTGAAAGACTCCACTCTTGCATGGTGCGCAGTTATATTAGCCAAGCCTAATTCAGTTTTCACTTGAAAAAGAAATCGCGTTTTCTTACCGTTGCTATCGAGCAGGTGAAAGTCTCTGTCAGGATGAATAATGGCCAGAGGAATACCTGGTAGACCCGCGCCGGTTCCTACATCAATGATTCGCTGCCCCTGCAAGTGTTCACTCACTACTAAACTATCCAGTAAGTGACGAATCACCATATCTTCCGGGTTTCTCACTGCTGTCAGGTTGTAGGCTTTGTTCCACTTTTGCAGCAGTGCAAGATAACTCAGCAACTGATCTGCCTGTAAGTTATTGAGGGGGAGACCAATCTCCTCGCAACCAGCGCTCAGAAGACCGCTGAGGTCTGTGTGAGACTCAGGCAGACTTACGCGCTTTGATTGGATTAACCAAGGCGCCTCGTTTCTTCAGGTAGATGAGCAGTAGAGAAACTGCGGCTGATGTAACACCGGGAACTCGTGCCGCTCTAGCCAAGGTATCCGGTCTGGCAGCACTGAGCTTCTGGCGCACTTCATTCGACAAACCGTGGACCGAGTTATAGTCCAGGTTCTGTGGCAACAGAGCATCCTCATGCCGTCTGAGCCTATCGATATCTTCTTGCTGGCGATCGATATAACCCGCGTACTTGGCCTGAATCGCCACCTGTTCAGCCGCCTGCCTGTCCGCTGTGGGCAGCCCTATCAAGCCTGCTACATCGTCATAATTTAATTCAGGACGTTTCAGTAAGTCGGCAAGCGAATACTCACGAGAAATTGGTTTCGCCAGTTTTTCATTCAACGACGTAACTTCAGGAGTATTGGGATGTACGAAGGTAGAACCCAGACGTGCAGTTTCTCGTTCGATTTCCTCCCGCTTATTTTCGAACCTGTGCCAGCGTTCGTCATCCACCAGGCCGAGCTCTCTGCCCTTATCGGTGAGTCGCAGATCAGCGTTATCTTCTCGCAGTAGTAACCGATATTCGGCCCTGGATGTGAACATACGATAGGGTTCCAGCGTTCCCATTGTAATCAGATCATCAACCAGTACACCGATATAGGCCTCGTCACGACGTGGACACCAAGGTGCCTCTTCACGGGTTGCAAGCGCGGCATTCAGACCTGCCAACAGGCCCTGGGCTGCTGCCTCTTCGTAACCGGTGGTACCGTTTATCTGGCCTGCAAAGTACAGGCCGGGCATGGCCTTTGTTTCCAGTGAGTAGCTGAGATCGCGAGGATCAAAGAAATCATACTCGATAGCATATCCCGGACGGGTAATATGGGCATTTTCAAAGCCCTTGATCGAATGCACAAGATCAATCTGTACATCGAATGGCAAACTGGTGGAGATGCCATTGGGATATAACTCATTGGTCGTCAGACCTTCTGGTTCGATAAAGATCTGGTGACTGTCTTTGTCCGCAAAGCGGTGTATTTTATCTTCTATGCTGGGACAATAGCGGGGTCCGACGCCCTCAATAACCCCGGAGTACATAGGCGATCGGTCCAGACCACCGCGAATAATATCGTGTGTCCGTAAATTGGTGTGAGTGATCCAGCAGCAACGTTGCGCCGGGTGGTCGCTCGGTGAGCCTAAAAATGACATAACGGGTCTGGGCTGATCGCCCCATTGCTCTTCGAGGTCGTCGAAATTGACCGAGTGGGCATCAATGCGCGGAGGCGTACCTGTTTTCAGCCTATCGACCCGAAACGGCAATTCACGCAGTCGATCTGCAAGCGCTATCGATGGTGGATCTCCCGCCCTGCCACCAGCACTGTTTTCCAGTCCGATATGCATCCGCCCGCCCAGGAAAGTACCTGTGGTAAGAATCACTCTGGAAGCACGAAACACCAGGCCCATTTGAGTAATAGCACCGGCTACCCGACCATTCTCAACCAATAGATCGTCCACACCCTGTTGAAAAATGGAAAGGTTGGGCTGTGATTCCAATATCTGTCGAATAGCATTTTTGTAGAGCACACGGTCGGCTTGCGCCCTGGTAGCTCGAACGGCAGGGCCCTTACGGGAATTTAACACCCTAAACTGGATACCGGCCAGATCTGTTGCCTTGGCCATCGCTCCACCAAGGGCATCAATTTCCTTCACCAGATGGCTCTTACCGATGCCGCCTATGGCTGGATTGCAGGACATTTGACCCAGGGTATCAACACTATGAGTAAGCAACAGGGTACGACAACCCATACGCGCAGCAGCGAGACAGGCCTCAGTGCCCGCATGGCCGCCACCGATTACGATGACATCAAATTGCTGTTTGTATTCCACTGATTGAAAACCTGGCTAATGATTCTGTCTACGGGACCTGATCCGGGGACGGGATTATACGTGTAGGAACCCACTTGTCCAAAACTCGTTAGCCTTATCGAACTGCCAATAATCTTACTAACGTTCTTAGTAGTTATTATTAAGTAGTTATATATGTATATATATAGATATCTTATTGTTGTTATTGTTATTAGGGGGGTAGTTATCAGTGGATAATTCAATAATATATAATAATATCAAACACTTACAGTAAGTATAAGCCAGTTGGTAAGCCCTGATTCTAAGCCTGATAACCTATGAGGTAGATGGGGACAGTTGGGTATTAAATTGGCCGTCTTTTCCCAGTGCGGACTGTTAACCCAAAATAGCTCGTATTTATCCTCTAGCTATCCATAACATATACAAGCTTGTTAATATTTTTTGCAAGGTAAGCCAACTGTGCAATACAGGATGTGGATAACCGGGGTATAACTTGGCTCTAGCTACTTACCAATACAAAAGTTAGAAAAAATCTCCCCAAGAAGATCGTCACTACTCACCGCACCAGTGATTTCGCCAAGCTGTTGTTGGCAAAGCCTCAGGTCTTCTGCCAGCAGTTCACCAGCGCCGGATCCCAGAAGCTGTTGCTGGCCTAATTTTAGAGATTGATGGGCATGTTCCAGTGATTCCAAGTGCCTGCGTCTGGCACTGAACTTTCCCTCGCTACTCTCAACGAAGCCCATGGCTTTTTTCAGGTGGTCCCTGAGTAAATCCATGCCGGCGCCAGACTGAGCCGATACATACACTTCACAGACATTATTTTGTCGCGAAATGGCTGCGGAGTTGCCACTGATATCAATTTTATTGCGAACAATGGTAACGGGAGTGTCTGTATTTCCTCCTGCTTCCTGATCACTCCACAATAGTGAGATATCTACGTCGGCAGATTGCTGGGAATCATCCACTACCAGTAACACCCGGTCAGCAAGTTTCATTTCACTGCGAGCACGTCGTATGCCTTCTCGCTCAACCACATCTTCTGATTCTCTCAACCCTGCAGTGTCTACAATGTGAATTGGAATACCGTCGATCTGTATATGCTCTCGCAACAGGTCACGGGTAGTGCCCTCAACGGGGGTTACTATTGCTGTATCCCTGCCTGCGAGGGCGTTAAGCAGACTTGATTTTCCGGCGTTAGGTTTGCCGGCGATTACTACCTTTATACCCTCTTGTATTAAGGCACCCTGCCTGGCTTCCAGATACAGCTCATCTAGCAGCAGGATAAGATTGTCCAACTGCTTGGCTACTTGTCCGTCCTGAATAAAATCGATTTCTTCTTCCGGGAAATCGATAGCCGCCTCTACAAACACGCGCAGCCTGGTAACCTCGGCGACCAGTGAGTCGATGCGTTTGGAAAAAGCGCCCTGTAGTGATTCGGTGGCGTTGAGCGCCGCCTGCTCGGTACTGCTATTAATCAGATCGGCTATTGCTTCGGCCTGAGTCAGGTCAATTTTGTCGTTTAAAAATGCACGTTCTGAAAATTCCCCGGGACGGGCTGGGCGCGCGCCAAGAGCGCAGCATTCGCGTACCAGCATATCGAGTATTACCGGGCCACCATGGGCCTGAAGCTCAACTACATCTTCGCCAGTGAACGAGTTTGGACCGTTAAAAAAAAGAGCGACGCCGCTGTCAATATTGCGGCCGCCAGTTGCTATAAATTGGCTGAAATGAGCGTAACGCGGGGTGAGGGTTTTGTTGACTATGCGTTCAGCAATCTCTTTGGCAGAGGCGCCGGAAAGGCGGATGATGCCCACGCCACCGCGTCCTGGTGCGGTGGCAATGGCGACAATAGTGTCAGTGTCTGATGATAGTGCCACCGGGCTCAGTCGGTTGCCGCGGCTTTCTCGATTTGCCGGGTAATCACGTACTGCTGTGCCATCGACAACAAGTTATTCACCACCCAGTAAAGTACCAGGCCAGCCGGGAACCAGAGGAAGAAGAAGGTGAAAACAATGGGCATCCATTGCATTATTTTCGCCTGCATAGGATCGGGTGGTGGCGGATTCAACTTCTGCATGAACCACATAGAAGCGCCCATAAGTAAGGGCAATACGAAGTAAGGATCCATGACCGATAGGTCGTCGATCCACAACATGAAGGGGGCATGGCGTAGTTCCACACTCTCCATTAACGTCCAATACAAGGCGATGAACACTGGCATTTGAACCAATATGGGTAGGCAACCGCCCATCGGGTTAATTTTTTCTTTCTTGTACAGCTCCATCATTGCCTGGGACTGTTTTTGTTTGTCCTCAGAGTGTTCCTCGCGAATATCCGCCATTTTGGGCTGAACTCGGCGCATATTAGCCATAGATTTGTAGCTAGCAGCAGATAGCTTAAAGAATAGGCCCTTTATTAATACCGTTAGAAAGACAATGGAAAATCCCCAGTTACCTACCAAACCGTGGATTTTGGTGAGCAACCAAAACAGAGGTTGGGCGATCCACCAGAGCCAGCCATAGTCGACGCTCAGTTCCAGGTAGGGAGAAATCTCTTCCAGCCGATACTGATCCTTGGGCCCGGCATAGAAACTCGCTTTCACCGAACCTGATTGTCCAGGATCCAGCGTCAACGGGGGGCTGGTAAAGCCCGCTATGTTAAAGCCGCCGGTAGTGACCCGGGTGCTGTAAGTGTGGGATTGCTCCGGATTAGGTATCCAGGCGCTCAAAAAGTAATGCTGGATCATAGCGATCCAGCCACCCGGCAGAGAAGCCTTGAAGGGCTCTTCGGCCATGTCATCGAAGGAGAACTTGGTAAATCTATCGTCGGGCTGAGTGATAGCGGCACCGAGAAAGGGCTTCATACCCATACCAGAGGTATCTTTGGACGGAGCGGGACTGCTATCACGCTTAATTTGACCGAATAGATTAGCTTGCCAACGTTCCCCGCTGGTGTTTTCTACCAGGTATTCGACATCGACCAGATAATCACCGCGTCGCAGAGTAAAGCGCTTGATAACGTTTGCGCCAGTAGCGTTCTGGAGAACGAGATCAACCTGCAACTCATCCTGGTTGTCACCCAGGTCGAAACGCTGGGACGAGGTTTCAAATTCTGCTCTACCTGCACTGTCGGTGCCGTCTGGCCCAATCAAACCACTTTGAGCGATATACGTTCGTTGTTGATTTTGCTCCAGGAGAATTAGCGGTATGTCGGGGTTGTCGAGCTCCTCGAGAAATTTGGTAAATGCGACTTCAACAATGTCACCGCCGCGAAGATCGATAGCAACTTGCAGCACGTCAGTATGAACTTGAATAAAACTGCCGCTAACAGAGCGTTCCTCCACGGGTGCGCTGGGGGAACTTTGAGCCAGGTCTGGCGCAATAGGGATATCATCACTCGCGGCTGGTGTCTCTGTTAGAGGAGCAACAAAATCACTGGGCACCGCATCGGTGAGCCTGGCGCTTGCGGTGGCACCCTGCGATGTTCGGTTTTCTTTAAAAGCGACCCATTCCGTCAGCATCATGAAAGACAAAACAGCGATAACGCCAATAAGCAAAGAACGTTGCAAATCCATAGTAGTGAGTTCGGTAGTCAGTGAGTGTGTGAACAGGGGGGCACTTGATCTATCCCGCCTTCATGCCAAGGGTGGCATTTACCGATCCTGCGTAAAGCCAAATAACTACCCTTTATAGCACCATGAATTTCTATAGCCTCTCGGGCATAGGTGGAACAGCTCGGATAAAACCGGCAGTTGTCACCGAGAAATGGGCTCAGGCAGGCTTTGTAGACATGCAGTATAAATATCAGTATTCGTTGCATTAGTTCGCCTGGCGGGTGCTCCGCTCCGTGGAAGACGCGTTTCTTAGCAGTTTCTGCCATTGCTGGCGCAATATAGAGGAAACCTGGGCGTTGTCCAAATCGTCCAGACCTCGTCTGGCCAGTAGAACAACATCGAAATTAACGTCTTCCGGAGACAGCTTGCGGAAAAATTCCCTGCTCAGCCGCTTAATACGGTTGCGCTGCACAGCCTGACGGACACTTTTCTTAGCGATAACCAGGCCCAGGCGGTGCTGTGAGTGGTGATTGGCCGTCGCTAACAGTAGTAAATGGCGGTGGGATGCGCGTGCGTCAGCTCCGTCAAAAACCCGGCTGTAATCCGCCGCGTTAAGCAGGCGCCTGGATTTGTCGAACGATGCGCTGCCCACGTCCTCTGGCGATGCACTGCTCACCCAGTGCACGGTCCATTAGGCTGAGAGACGCTTGCGACCCTTGGCGCGGCGACGATTCAAAACGTGACGACCGCTTTTGGTGGCCATACGTGAACGGAAACCGTGGGTGCGCTTGCGCTTTAAAACGCTGGGTTGGAATGTTCTTTTCATGTCATTTAGTCCAAAAAGTATTTAGTACCAGCCCGTTATTACTGTCTCAGTTGAGTCTCTCTGAACAGTTCATCTGGGCCAAAAAAAGGTGCGCTATTCTATTGAAACGGTGGCAGTAATACAATCGAAACACGCTTATTTTTCACTGCGATAGTGCTGCCAAAATCACAGTTTATTTTCGCGGCCGCTCCAGGGCGCCATCGTGACCAATAAAAATGATAGATTTCCGCAGTTTAGGCCACTAGTACACAATTTTTCCCAAAGATAATAACAGCTTATCCACAGAATAAGTTGTACCACAGGATAGAATATTTCTGTGCTTAAAATATAGGCTTAAAGTCCCTAACATATTGAAAATAAACAATATATAGGGTTTCCATATTTCGATAAAATGTGTGGATAACTATACATCGGTCAAGTATGATCTCTCACCTGGTGCTGTGAAGAAGCCAGAATACCTAAAAAGCTTGTAACTACTATATAAAACAAAGAGCACAGCCCATTAGTATGCTCGAAGGGGATCAACTTGCCTGATTTAGTTTGGCAGCGGTGCGTGTCGCGCCTTCAGGATGAACTGCCATCTCAACAATTCAACACCTGGATTCGCCCGCTACAGGCGAATGAAAACGACGGAAGGCTACATCTCTACGCTCCTAACCGGTTCATTAAAGATTTTGTCTCTGATAAATTTGCCGAGCGCATCCGTCAGCTAATTAACGAAGTAGGGGGCGCTGCACCGACCGATGTCATTCTTGAAATTGGTTCTGGTGAGGTGGTTGGTACACCTTCAAATGATGCGTCTTCAAATGACGGTGCCCGCGAGCTACCTCGTTATCAGGGCAGCCCCGGAGTTTCCGGCAGCGCCATAAATGGCTCGCAACAACCGGCACCGTCCTGGTCTGGCAACTCTCAGCCAACGGCTAGACGTCAGCCTGTTGTATCCAAGTCCCACAGGGCCGAGGTGGAAGGTGCGCTGCAGCATCAACCGAACCTGGTCGACAACTACCGGTTTGATAACTTTGTTGAGGGCAAGTCGAATCAGCTCGCGCTGGCGGCTGCCCGCCAAGTGGCGGAGAATCCTGGCGAATCTTATAACCCCTTGTTTCTCTACGGTGGCGTCGGCCTCGGTAAAACGCATTTAATGCATGCGGTGGGCAACGCTCTCAGAGAAGAAAGGCCAGGCGCAAAAATAGTGTATCTGCACTCGGAGCGCTTTGTCGCCGACATGGTTAAGGCTCTGCAGCTGGGAGCAATCACGGATTTCAAGCGATATTACCGGTCTGTCGATGCTTTACTGATCGATGACATCCAGTTTTTTGCAAAAAAAGACCGCTCTCAGGAAGAGTTTTTCCATACCTTCAACGCTCTATTGGAAGGCGGGCAGCAGATGATCCTTACCTGCGATCGCTATCCGAAGGAGATCGACGGTTTGGAGGAGCGGCTGAAATCCCGGTTTGGCTGGGGCCTTACGGTTGCAGTGGAGCCCCCTGAACTGGAAACCAGGGTGGCGATTTTGATGACCAAGGCTAGTCAGGCGCGAGTTGATCTGCCCCCTGATGCGGCGTTCTTTATTGCGCAGCGTATCCGGTCAAATGTCCGAGAGTTAGAAGGTGCCCTTAAAAGGGTGATAGCGAGTGCTCACTTCACGGGCCGGGCGGTCGACATTGACCTGATCAAGGAAAGCCTGAAGGACTTGCTCGCGCTACAGGACAAGCAGATCAGTATGGATAACATTCAACGAACCGTGGCTGAGTATTACAAAATTAAAATGGCGGATTTAATGTCTCGCCGGCGCAGTCGTTCAGTGGCACGGCCAAGACAAGTAGCGATGGCGCTGTCTAAGGAACTGACCAATCATAGTCTGCCGGAAATTGGTGACAGCTTCGGCGGCAGGGATCATACGACGGTGCTTCATGCCTGTCGTAAGATTAAGGAATTGCGAGAGACGAACTCAGACATACGCGAAGACTATAAAAATTTGCTGCGCTCGTTAACAACCTGATCACTGGCGCATTTTCTGCATCAGTTTTAATGAACTTATTGTATTATTGCCACCCGGCTGGGCATAGCGTATGAACGATATGTACCCAGTAGTTCGTTGAGCCAACTCTCAATTGGAAGGAAACCAAGCAAGATGAAGTTTGAGATCACTCGTGAAGCTCTGTTGAAGCCGCTCAATCTCGTAGCCGGTGTAGTGGAACGACGCCAAACGCTGCCGATACTGGCAAACGTGTTGTTGGTATTGGATGGGGACCGTCTGTCCCTCACCGGTACTGACCTGGAAGTTGAGTTGGTCGGTAGAGTGCAATTGCCGACCGCCGGAGAATCTGGCGAAGTGACTGTTCCTGCTCGTAAGTTTGTCGATATCTGTAAATCTCTGCCCGAGGGCAGTGATATTAAGTTTTCTGCTGAGGAAGGAAAGGTCACAGTTAAATCTGGCCGCAGCCGCTTCACGCTGTCGACGTTACCTGCCAGAGAGTTCCCCAGCGTCGAAGACAGCATGGGTACGCACCAATTCACCTTGAAGCAGGGCGAATTGAGAAGACTCATCGATCGCACCGGCTTCGCCATGGCCCAGCAGGATGTTCGTTATTACTTGAACGGCATGCTGTGGGAGCTCAAGGCGGGACAGTTGCGTGTTGTTGCAACAGATGGCCATCGGCTTGCCATGTGCACACTTCCGTCCAAGGTAGAGTCCGATTCGGACGCGCAGGTGATATTGCCTCGCAAGGGCGTTTTGGAGCTATCTCGGTTGTTGTTGGTTGATGATGAAGACATCGTTATTGTCATAGGCAGTAACCATATTCGCGCGACCACGATTGATTTTACGTTTACATCAAAGCTCGTGGATGGCAAATTTCCGGACTATGAGCGCGTGTTGCCACGCGCTGCAGATAAAATTGTTATCGGTTCCCGTTTGGAACTTAGGCAGGCATTTACCCGTACTGCAATTCTCTCAAATGAGAAGTATCGCGGAGTTAGACTCAAGTTAAGCGCAGATACCCTCGAGATACTGGCAAATAACCCCGAGCAAGAAGAAGCGGAAGAGCTTGTCGCCGTTGACTACAGCGGCGATAGCCTTGAGATAGGGTTTAATGTCAGCTACCTGCTAGACGTGCTTGGCGTGCTCAGTGGTGAGCGGATCAAGCTATCGCTTGCCGACCCTAACAGTAGTGCCCTGCTAGAAGAGTCGGAGGACGGTGACTCCTTATATGTCGTTATGCCAATGCGGCTTTAATGTTCTATTTTGGACACGCCCAGTGATAGTGTGGCCGTGGTTGTTACAGGACGCTCGGGTCAATCGTTGGATTTCAATAGGTGTGGTGACTGGGGCTGATCAGGAAGTTTACACTCATGACCCCCAGATTCAGCCAGGCGATGCCTAGATAACGTGGCATTGTCGCAATTAAATATTCATTCTGTTCGCAACCTACACGAGGTTAAGGTGCGCGACCTTGGTCGTGTGAATGTTTTTTATGGGCCCAATGGCAGTGGTAAAACCAGTGTGCTGGAGTCTATTCACATGCTTGGTATGGCGCGCTCATTTCGGGGCACTAGTGCTAGAACTCTAATCACACATGGCGCTGAGTCCTGCACGGTGTTTGGCTCCATTTCCTCTGGACTACACCATTCGGGCGTCAGCGTAGGGGTGCAGCGCAAAATCAGCGGCGAGGCCCAGATTAAAGTCGCGGACTCTGTGATCCGGACAGTGGCTGAACTGATCCAATACCTACCGGTGCTGGTCATCAACTCCGGGACCTTTGACCTGCTGATGGGGCCGCCAAGGGCGAGACGACAATATCTGGACTGGGGGGTGTTCCACGTGGAACCTACCTTTTTCAGCCAGTGGCAACGCTTTCAGCGGTGTATTAAACAGCGCAATTCCCTGCTTCGCCGTGATAAAATATCAAGTGTTGAGTTGAGCGGCTGGACTCGTGATCTAACTGCCTCAGGGACTGCGATTAATGAGTTTCGACAGGCATACTTTCGACAGCTAGCCCCCAGTTTTAAAGGCTTTCTGTCGGCTTTGATGCCGGAATTGGAAAAGATCGAATTACACTATCGCCAGGGCTGGGATAAGAATATTGATTACGGAAGTGCGCTGGCAAATAGCTTTGATGCTGACCGAGAGCGGGGCTATACACATGTTGGGCCTCAACGGGCCGATATGCGAGTGACGATTGATGGGCACTCTGCTGCTGACACCCTTTCCCGAGGCCAGCAAAAGCTGCTGGTCTGCGCTTTGAAGTTGGCCCAGGGTCAGTTGATGGGCGAAAAAGCGACGTCGAACTGCGTCTACCTGGTTGATGACCTGCCGTCAGAGCTGGATAAGCCGCACTCTCGCCTTGTTTCTGAGAAGCTGGAGTCATTGGGTGCACAGGTGTTTATTACCAGTGTCGAGCGCGAGGATATAGAGTCAGTCTGGCCCAAGCCCAGCGAATTAACCATGTTTCACGTGGAACATGGTGCCGTTGAGCAAGTACCGGCCCTATTGTCGTCTGTGGAATGTTAATTAAATTTATAAAATAGAGTTAAACATCAAATGAGTGAAGAAACTGAGCAAAATTACGATTCCTCCAGTATCAAGGTCCTTAAGGGGCTGGATGCGGTGCGTAAACGGCCTGGTATGTATATCGGGGACACCGATGACGGTACTGGCTTGCACCATATGGTGTTTGAGCTTGTTGATAACTCAATTGACGAGGCGTTGGCGGGTCATTGTAGCCAGATAGATATCGTTATTCATCCCGACGAGTCGGTAACGGTAAGCGATGACGGTCGCGGCGTACCTACAGAGATGCACGAAGAGGGCGTCTCTGCCGCCGAAGTTATTATGACAGTACTGCACGCTGGCGGTAAATTTGATGACAATACCTATAAAGTGTCAGGCGGGCTACACGGAGTAGGTGTCTCCGTAGTCAATGCGTTATCGGAGGAGCTGATTCTCACTATCCGCCGAGAAGGGAAAATGTATGAGCAAACCTATCGTCATGGCGTTCCAGTGGCACCGCTCGCAGAAATCGGCAAAACCGAGACAACGGGCACCACTGTGCGGTTTAAGCCATCTTCCGATACCTTCACCAACATTAAATTTCACTTTGACCAGCTGGCAAAGCGCCTGAGAGAGCTGGCTTTCTTGAACTCTGGCGCCCGTATCGTGCTGAAAGACGAGCGTTCGGCAAAGGAGGAAGTTTACTGCTATGAGGGCGGGCTAAGAGCCTTTATTGACTACCTGAACATCAACAAGACCACGATAGCTAAAGCTTTTTACTTCCAGATAGAGCTTGCGGACGGTATTGGCGTTGAAGTCGCGCTCCAGTGGAATGACTCCTTCCAGGAGAGTGTTTTGTGCTACACCAACAACATTCCCCAGCGCGACGGTGGTACGCACCTGGCAGGCTTCAGGGCAGCGCTAACGCGTAACTTGAACACTTATATAGAGAAAGAAGGCCTGGCCAAGAAAGAAAAAGTAAATACCACAGGAGATGATGCCCGGGAAGGCTTGACCGCTGTCATTTCAGTCAAAGTTCCGGACCCTAAATTCTCCTCCCAGACCAAAGATAAATTGGTTTCCTCGGAAGTGAAAACCGCTGTGGAACAAGCGATGAACACCCGGTTTAGTGACTACCTCCAGGAAAACCCGTTGGAGGCCAAACTGGTGGTCGGCAAAATGCTGGATGCCGCCAGAGCCCGTGAAGCCGCGCGCAAGGCTCGCGATATGACCCGTCGTAAGGGCGCCCTTGATATTGCCGGTCTGCCCGGAAAACTGGCTGATTGCCAGGAGAAAGATCCCGCACTGTGCGAGATTTACCTGGTGGAAGGAGATTCTGCGGGTGGTTCAGCCAAGCAGGGACGAAACCGAAAGTTCCAGGCGATACTGCCTCTGAAAGGTAAAATTCTCAATGTGGAGAAGGCACGCTTCGACAAAATGCTTGGCTCCGCCGAGGTTGGGACTATCGTTACCGCGCTGGGCTGCGGTATTGGTAAAGAAGAATTTAATGCGGATAAGCTCCGCTATCACAGCGTTATCATCATGACGGACGCAGACGTCGATGGGTCTCATATTAGAACTCTCTTGCTGACCTTCTTCTTCAGGCAAATGCGGGAGCTCCTTGAGCGTGGACATGTTTTTATTGCCCAGCCTCCACTGTATAAGATAGCCAAGGGCAAACAGCAGCAATACCTGAAAGATGATGAGGCGCTGAATCAGTATCTGACCCAATCTGCATTGGAAAATGCGTCCATCTACGTTAATCCTGACGCCCCCCCTATATCGGGTAGCGGCCTGGGAGACTTGGTGCAGCGCTATCGCTCGGTGGCAGCGACTATCGACAGGCTAAGCCGCCTTTATACCTCTGAGGTAATGTGGGAGATGGTCTACGGTACCTCTCTTAGTGTTGAGGATATGAAGGAAGAAGCGAAAGTAGCGGCATTCTGCGAGCAGATGAGTGAGCGCTTACTATCGCTGGCAGTCGAGGGGCGATCGTATACACTACTGGTGCGTAAAGACCTCGAGCGAGATCTTTACTACCCTGTAGTCCGCCTGCTATCTCACGGGGTTAGCGATGATACCGAATATCCTCACGAATTCTTTTCCAGCGGGGAGTACCGCAGTCTCGTAGCACTGGGAGAGACACTGAATAGCTTGATAGAAGCGGACGGCTACATTCAGCGCGGTGAAAAGACCTTTGTAACTCAGCGTTTTGATGAAGCACTGGAGTGGCTGATGAAAGAGGCTCGCAAGGGCTACAGCATTCAACGCTATAAGGGCCTGGGCGAGATGAACCCGGAGCAATTATGGGAAACGACCATGGATCCTGAGGTGCGCAGGATGTTAAAAGTGACAATTGATGATGCCATCTCTGCGGATCAGATTTTTACCACGTTGATGGGTGACCATGTTGAGCCCCGCCGAGAGTTCATAGAAGAAAATGCCCTGTCGGTGGCCAATTTGGACGTTTAATCCCCCGATGACCGCCGCTGAACAGCAGGATCATGGTGAAAGCAAGGACGAAGGCGCCGGTCGATCGCCCATAGAGGGTTATGTAGTAGATAACATGGAGGGGGCCGTAGACCAGGCGGCGTTCCTGGCCGGGGTCGATTTACCGGTGGCGGTAATTGGTGCACGCGGTACTGGCAAAATGTACATAGCACGTATCGTTCATACCGGTGCCGGCGGTGACCCCGAGAATATCGACGTGGTCGATTGTCGGGAGTTCCGCAACCGGGTCGATGCCATCAGCAGCATTCGCCGAAAGTTGGAAGGCTCACAGGGCAAAACTCTGGTGTTTAAGTCACCCCACCTGATGCACCGGGAAGCCCAGCAGAAACTCGCCAGGCAAATCAGTACGCGCACCTTTGTCGATGCTCGCCCCGTTAGTTACCTCCCCAACGCCCGCTACGTGGGTTTATTTCCGGATACTCTTGAGCATCTGCAGGCCGATTACGGGCTAGACGACGCCCTTGCCAGTGTCTTTGCCGGCTATCCTATCTATGTGCCGCCTATGAAGGAACGCAAGAAAGCCGTTTTGCGTTGGGCGCAAAAGATTCTCTTCCAGGAAGCACAAAATTATCAGCGGCAAGTGAAAGGCTTTAGTCCGGAAGCCGAAAAAGCAATGTTACAACACGAATGGCGGGGTAATATCTCAGAAATTCGGCAGCGTGTTGTCAGCGCCGTTGAACATACGGATCGGGCCTGGATCAGTGAAGTGGACCTCGGTTTGTTTCTTGAGGTGGATGATGATCCGGTTTCCAGATCATCAAATAGTTCCTTTTTGGAACTGATGGACAAAAATGCTCCCGTTGAAGATGGCTATAACCCAACCGCTGTAGATGAATTGGATGTCGCCCTGGGCGTGGCTGTGCACACCGTGCTGCTGTCTAAAATCGAACCTCTTGGAGCCTGGTTGGATGATGAGCTAATCCTGGCGGTACTGGAACGCTACGGCGGTGATGCCAGAAAAGCTGCGGATTTTTTACAGACCAGTACACGTAACATCAATCGATGGTCGAGCAAGATAGGGGACCGAACCCGCGATCGAAAAGCTAGCCTGTTATGGCGAGAGCCCGCCCGTTTGGTCCAGGAGTGGGTGAGAGAGGCGCCCGTTCCCGAGCGCTCGGCACAGGAGTTTCTTCAAAACCTGCTGCTTACGCATCTCGAAAATCAAAATGCAGACACCAATATCAAGGGTCGCTCCGAGATGATGGGTGTTTCGATCCCCACCTATCAAAAACGGCTTAAAACAATGCTATCTTCTTCACAGGCTCCAGCAGATAGAAAACAGGTGACATCAAATGCCTAAAGCGCAGTCTGGTAACTCTTTAGACATCGCCGCGCCTCTGGCTGAGTCAGAGCACAAATCAGTTTTTGAGTATGCTGAAGAGTATCAGCTACTTAGTGATAGTGAGCTGCCCACCAGCCAGGGTTTCTCTGCTCGCCTTAATATGCTTTGGGACCTTGCAGCAGTAGCGCCGTCGCAATTTGAGGGCAGAATTAGTGGAATTATGGCGGTTAATACGCGCTGGAAAGACTCTGATGTGCGCGCCTGGATGCAGCGGGACGTCCTGCCGCCACCTCTGGAGTTACACAATATGGTCAAGTTTCTGGTAGCTCAGTTGCCCCAGGGACACAATGCCAAGCGCTGGGAAGCCTTTCTAATCTATGGAGTACCCACGGTCGCTTCACCGGTTGATCATCTAATCTATCGGGAAGATCAATCTCGTCGAAATATCGCATCGATGATTTTCGCGCAAATCACCGACAAATATGAATTGCCACCGTCCTCTTACGAGGCGGAAGAGGCGTTTCAGCGCTGTCTGACTCTGATGCACAAATTCAATATTTATGAGGCTCGAGATTTCCAGCCCGGGCACATGGAGCCATTCAAAAACTTCATGTTCCCCAATGGGTAGTGATAATTCTCCGGTAATCGGTTTAGCGACAGATGTCGCCTTGGCTAATGCTCTGGAGGCACGGTTTCTAGTTGCGGGCTTTGGAGCTCGTTATATTTCAAACAAAGACCCGGAAAAGCAATTAAAGCAGTGTGGCGATGTGGATATCTGGATCATCGACGCCGAGGCAGAAGACCTCTACCAGGTTCTCGCAACTACCGGTAAATACTTGCTGCCAGCAGAGAATCCTCCGCTACTAACAGAATCTGCAAAATTCTCAATTTGGGCCGACGGACTAATTCTGCAAGTGGACACAATCCTGGCGGTCGACTCCAGACAACTTGTCGATATCCAGGCGGCTAAGTGCTGGAATCAGGTTGAAGCCGTTTGGTTGCTAGCTGGATCTGCGGGAGCGTCCTCGGCTATACAGAACTTCCTCAATGCCTTTCGTGCGGTGCCCCCGGTGGCATTTATCTATGCCCAGCACTTTGACCCGGGGATGCAGCAACAGCTAGAACAATTGACCCTGGAAAACAGTAATTTCACGCTACAGCTCAGTACAGGTATGTGCCAACTTGCCCAAGGGCGGGTGTTGATGATACCGCCAAAAAGTAAGGTGACACTCAACGGCGCAGGTGAACTGTGCAGTACTCGCGGCTCTTGGGAAGGCGGCCACACGCCAGATATTAATGAATTATTGGTGATTATGGCCGCTGCCAAGCTGCCGGCGCGAGGGGTAATATTCTTCAGCGGCATGGGTAATGATGGCGCGAAAAATTTACCGGTGTTGGATGCCGTTGGCGCGAGAATTTGGGCGCAAAGCCCCGCTTCAGCGATCTGTTCCGCCATGCCACGGGCTGCAATTGATACTGGATTGGTTACTCGCAGTGATGACCCGGCTGAGCTTGCCAGGATTTTGGAGGCGATTTACACGGTTTGAAAAGCCCCAAATAGCCTCTCTTCAAGACTCCAGCTCTCGCGCCAACACCCCGAAAACCCTCGAAATCTCCACATAAGCGGCAGAAAAGTCGTGTTTCTTTAGAAAACCCCAGTTTTTGGTTGAAGCAAATCACCCATCGCTCAAATACTGTATCTGTCAAACAAAGCGACTGCCGCTAGACGGCTCAAGACAGAGTGAGGATGAAGATGACAGAGCAAAATAATCAGCTTGATGTAACCGGGGTCAAAGTTGCGATCATTGATGATGCGAAAACTATCCGGATGATGATGTCCCACACGTTAAAGGGTATGGGCTGCGAAGTTGAATGTGCGGAAGACGGGTATAAAGCCCTCGGGATGCTCCGCCGGTTCAAACCGGATGTGATTTTTCTTGATATTACGATGCCTGAATTGGACGGCTATCAGACCTGTACCTTGATACGTAATGCCGAGGACACCAAGAACACACCAGTAATTATGCTGTCTTCCTCCGACGGCATCTTCGATATCGCCAAGGGGCAGGCCCGCGGCGCGACAGCACACGTCACAAAAATTCCACCAGAGGCGGTGCTGCGTGAGTTGATTCACAACTATACCGCGGCGAAGCAGGCGGCATAGGCCATGAGCTCAGCGGCCTTACAACATCTGGACCTCCTGCAGCGAAGCTTTAGTCACGAGGCGGTCTCTGCCCCGGAGCTGGATCAACATGTGATGCTCTGGGTGGGCACTTCTTTGAGCATAGCGGGGGTTCCGCTGTTGATTGGAGAGGGCGAGCTGGAAGAAATAATCGAAACACCGACTACCACCTCAATACCCGGCACCAAACACTGGGTGATTGGTCTGGCAGCCCATAAAGGCGGACTACTGCCGGTGTTTAGCGGAGATCAACTTTTTCGTGGTGTGTCTTATAGCGGAAGAGTACGGGACTACTGCATGGTGATACGCCGTCCAGGAACCTACTTCGCTATTACGCTTAGCGACGTAGAGCGCGACCTGAAATTCCCGCTTGAACAGCGCGACATGGCACATCCTGTAGATCCCGACTTTCGCGAGTTCAGTTTGGGTGGTTTCCAACACGAAGACAAATTCCTTGCCGTGCTTGATATAGACAAGCTTGTTGCCGATAGCAATATGGCAAATGCATCAGTTTTACAAATAGATACAACCGAGGTTAATAACGATGACTAAGCACGCCAAAAGCGCATCATCCAGTTTCTGGGTGGGTACCATTACGGCAGGGATACTGGCTTGTTTAGCCGGGGTACTTTACACATTCTTTATGATCCAGAAGGACGCTGGACAAGAAGGCAATCTGCGATTTGTAGCCAATGACTTACGCCTGCTCTCACAGGAGGTGGTGGTGAAGTCCAGGGAGACGGCCGGAGGCGAGGCAGTCACCTTTGAACAACTGGAGCAACAGTTGAAAAGTTTTGAAAGCCTGCGTGCCGAGCTTCCAGATACCGGCCTTGAGCTACCTGCCTCAAGCATCGACCAGCATTGGAAGGTGGTGAATTCATCCGCTCAGACATTAATAGATGCGGGCCCGGGAATTGTATTCATTCACGGCATCTCACAACAGCTTGAACAAAATATTCGGCCCATTCAAAGCGAATTTGCGGCGGTGGTTGACATAATTCGGGACGAAAATGTGTCGCCCGATACGGTCGCGTCAGCGCAAAAAACGCTTTGGTTGACTGAAAGAATCGCCAGAAACATCGACAAAATTCTCGCAGGAAAATCCGAGAGTCAGATGGCTGCTGACGAATTCAGGACAGACGCAGCGGGCTTTATTCGAATTGTCGATGCATTAAAGAATGGCAATCGTGTGATGGGTGTACAGAAGCTTAGCGACCAAGATGCCCTCGAATCTCTGACAGCTGCGTCAGCATTGTTTGCGGTAGTCTCGACTTCAATAGATCAAATTGCGGAAGCATCGCCGGGCTTAAGGCAAGCTGCGCAAGCGAGAGAGGCTATTGCTGCTACCAGTCCTCGACTGGTTGATGCGATTAGCGAACTTGGGCCAGCCATTGACCAAATGACCAATGCGCGTTTGTTTGATCGTGGCACTCTAATGGCGTTGTTTGGTGCACCCGCGCTACTGGCGGTAGGCTTGCTTATTGTTATGTATCGCAGCCAGCGTCAACGCGTGCTTTACACCGAACAGGGTGTGTCTGAAATTAACGGCGCGCTGGTTAAAATCGCCGAAGGCGATTTGACCGTTACTGTTCCCGAATCGAATACTGTTACGCGTGATATTGCTCGAGAGATTAATGTGTCGGTGGAGCGACAGCGAGAACTGATACGTAACGTTCGCACGCCGTTTGAAGTCTCGATCGAGGAAATCGGAAAAATCGGCAACACCGCCAGAGGGCAGGTTGAGAAAGGTAAACAGCTTACCCGATCAGTAGTTGAGTCAACTACCGCGGCAACCGAGATGGTGCGCACCAGTGAAGAGATCAAAACCTCAACGAGTGAAGCGGCCAAAACATCTCAAAGAAACAGTCAGCAGGTCGCTCAGGGCTACGAGTTGACCAAGGATATGTCCAAGGCCTCCGCTGATGTTAGGGAGTCTGTGCAGGAAACATCAAAATCCGCTAAGCGTCAGGGCGAACTCATTCAGTCAGTAACAACAGCGGCTGAATATATTCAGGCATTGAATACCAAAATATCCGTTGTTGCGATCAACACCCGGATTGAGGCTGAGAAAGCGGGCGAGCATGGCAGACCGTTCCTGGGTATTGCAGAAGCGATCGGCGATCTGCTCAGAGAGGCGGAAGAGGAAGGCAGAAAGGTCATTTCGGAAGTTCGAATGCTGCAAAATATGTCTGCCGAAAATATGGGCAGCATGGAAAATACGGTAGGTACCGTTGTGACCATCCTGGAATATATTGACCGTCTCGACGGAGCGCTGGAGGATATTAACGCCGGTTCTGATGAAATAAGCTCGATTATTCGATCGGTAGATGATGCTGCGGGTCAGTCCGCCGTTAGTGCTCAGCACATGAACAACTCCATGTCAGAAATCCGCGAGCGCAATGTCGATATTAGTGAATACAGTGAGTTCACTCAGATCGGTGTTAGCAGCCTGCAAAAGTCGATGCGGGACGTGGCGAAAAACCTCAGTGAATTCAAGATTGAGGAAACGTCTGGCACACAAGCAAGCCGGGTCAGCGGCCCCAGGGATCTGGAGAGCTTGCAGGTGGCTGAAACGGTCTACCAGGAAGAGGAAATGAGTGCCCTGGAGAACGGTGAAGTCAATATTAATCGTACCGCTGATCAAGGAACGGTATGAATCTAGCTCTCGCCATGAGACCGCCGGTGATCAGCAACGAGCTGCTGGGAGAACTTGTCCGTCAGCTCAAAATGCATGCCGGCATCATACTGGACAGTACTCAGTCTGTAATTTCGCATAAAGTTGGCGAGAGAATGGCTTCGCTGGGTATAGAGCACGCGACTGATTATCTTACGATTTTTGATGACAGCATTTCAGCCAGAGCCGAGTGGTTGGCTTTGACAGACCTGCTGACGATTAAAGAAACGCGTTTCTTTCGACAGCCTGAAGCCATGACGTGCACTAACGAGTACCTGACAGAGCTGTTTGAAGTTAATGATAAAGCTCCTAATGAGATAGCGTTCTGGAGTGCGGGATGTTCTACCGGGCAGGAATTGTATTCACTGTCGATGGTGGTAGAGGATTTTATACAAAATCAGAAACCCTGGATGGAGTGGCACGGTATTGGTACTGATCTGTCCTTTCAGGCGATACATTCGGCGCAACAGGGCAAGTACTCAGAGTCAGCGATATCATCAGTACCCGCTCCCTATCGAAAAGCATTTATAGATACCGCTGATGGCGATGGCTATCAGATAGCGGAGACGCTCAGGGCGCGAACACACTTCTTCCATAGCAATTTGTTACACGTGAATAACGCGCCCTTCGCTGATTTCAACATTATATTTTGTCAAAACGTGCTCATCTATTTCGAGCGGGCCACGCAACTTTGGATTATCGACCAGCTCTGCGAGCGCCTCAGGTTAGGTGGCTTGCTGGTGCTGGGTGCAGGTGAAGATTTTAGATGGAAAAACGCTCAGATGCAGAGAGTCAACTTTTCGGGCGTAACGGCGTATAAAAAACTGGAGCTTAACTAATGGCGAGTAAAACTGACATTGTTTCCCTGAAGTGGGTAATAGGCCTGATGAACAAACAGGCAGAAAACGCGGAAACTGCACTTGTCGAGTACAGCAAAGATACTCGCCAGAAACAGGCACTACTGCAGTGTATGTGGGCGGTTCACCAAATCACCTCGACTCTGCGTGCTCTGGGAATTAAGAAGGGCGAGATGTTATCCATGGAAATGGAAAGGACGCTCAACTTTCTCTACAAGGATAAAGTTCTCGGCGAGCGGCGCAAATTGGCTATGGGCGGTCTGATGCAGGCCCTCAAAATCATGCCGGCTTACCTTGCCCATGTACAAAGCGCGCGCGAGGATACCGGTCGCGGTTTGGAGCAACACGTGAACGACCTGCGTCGCTGGGTTGGTGAGAGACCGAGACCACAGGCGTTCTTTTTCCACATTGATATTCCCGAGGGAAGCGGCATTAGCGAGGGTGCGAGCCCGGCTTCCGATGAGGAAATCAAAAGTCGCGCAAATGTCATGCTGGCGCTCTATCTGGAGATGGCCAAGCTTGCACTACGCAAGCGCAATGTGGCAGAAAGTATGAAAACCGTCGCTCGTATCTCCAGAAAAATGCAGACTCTTTTTGCTGGAACCGAGCCTGAAAGATTCTGGTTTACGCTGATCGGTATATGCGAGGGCGTCGCCGGCGGTCTTATTGTTCCCGATGAGTGTATTGCACAACTTTTCAAAACGGGTGCTTTCACGATCAAGTACGCGAGGGAAAATGGCAGCGAAGTTGACACCTCTGTGGATTATCGTAGCAGTGTGCAGCAAATGCTTTATTACGTGGCTTCCTGCAAAGCCAAACCGGTTCATATATCAAACATCCGCGAAGTGTTCTCTATCGACGAGAGCACACTGGCTGAGTCACGCAGTGGTTTGGTGCATCTGGACGCATTGATTACGGCCTTGGGCGGAGCCCTGGACAACCTGAATCAAGTGGTTGACTACATTACCTCTAATGACCTGGCGATAGCGGCTGGAGAAGAGAAAGATCCCGATGAGAGCATGGCTTTGGAAGGCATTGAGCGAGCCCAGCAGCGCCTGAATGCTGCCGGGCAGGTCGCTCACGCTGACTCTCTGGAGTCAGTCAACGATCAGTTAAGAAAGTTGTATGCCGGGCTGTATAGGAACGACCCCGAAAAAATAGAATTGGTTGTTACCAATATTGTTCGCACCATCGTCGACGTCAAACTGGACCTGGAATACAAGCTGGAGCACGGTGTTTGTAGTTCATTCTCCAGCAGGGAATTTGAATTGCGCGAGAGTGTCGTGTCGGCAACATTTACCCAAATGTCGATGGTAGAGAACTATCTGCACGAAATTCTGCGGAAAAAAGCGCTTGCCAACGCAATGACTAAAAAGCCACTGAGCATAGAGAGCACCATGCAGCTGACGCTTGCTCTGCATCGGTATCTCAACAAGTCGGACCAGGGACACCAGGAACTTCGCCAGGCAGTTCGCCAAGCGGATCAGGGAAATGCCGATATTGATCTGTTATGCGATCTGGCGAAAGACTTCTTTGACCAGCTCGACAATACGCCCGAGCGCAAGGGAATCAGGTTGTCGATTCAGCTATTGTCGGAAATATCGGGTGCCTTGGGCTTTGCTGGCATGGAGCGTGAGTCAGTAGTCATGGAGCAGTGTAAGCAGTGGTTGGAAGCTGCCAGTAAAGCAGGGAGTGTTCACGAAGACGAAGCCTTCAGATGCTTTGCCGATGCTTTCGCACAAATTGAATTACATTTACAGCGATCTGTGATCGACCCGCTGGACGACACTTCACACATGCTTTCGTTCGCGGAGCAGCGGGCTGCTGAACTCGAGACTTACATACAGCAACTGCCTCCTGGCATCGACACTGTAAAGCTGGAATCAACAGCAGCTTGTCATCTGGTACAGGACGGCGATATTCCAGCGGAATTTCGAGAAGTGTTTATAGAAGAAGCTGAAGAGATCGTCGAAGAGCTTAACCGACTGGTAGAACTCTGGTGTCTGCATCCCGAACCTAATGAACAACTGCGAGAGATACGCAGACACTTCCATACTTTCAAAGGGAATGGTCGTGCTGTTGGCGCCAACATTCTGGGGGAGTTGGGTTGGGCGGCTCAGGATATGTTGGATCGAGTGCTAGACGGCGATCTGGCGCCTAGTGACAACCTGCAGCAGCTAGTGGCTGAAGTAGTAGCCGGGTTACCGCAACTGGTCAACTCCTATAAGACGCCAGGCATGATGGATGCGACGGTAGCTAGAGAGCTAACTAGCCGTTGTTTTAAAGCGGCCAAATCCGGGGGTGACGACCTTGCAGAGGATATGCCCGCGGCCGAGGCACGAACCTCAGGTCAGCCGAATCTGGCAGAACAGCAGCCGTTGGCCTAGCACTGGAAGTGCTGGCGTCCATTGACAAGGAATGGGAGAAGAATTGTGCATTCAGAAAATAACTACAACTCGTCAAACACAGGTGCCCCGCAGGCATCCAAAGATGAGCAGTTGGACGAAACCCTGGACTGGCTGGTCGATCAAAGTTATTCCGAGCCGGAAGAAAAGCTATTCGCCCTGGATGATGACGAGGCGTTAGAGCTTGGGTTATCGGCAACTGAAATAGAGATGGCCGCCCGCCCGATGTTCAGTAGCGGTGGCTCTGATGACCTGGCCGGATTTGTCGAAGAAGAAATTGTGATGTCTTCGGTTGGTGAGAGCAGTGATATCTATCAGCCCAGCGCAACTACCGCAGTGCAGCTTGAAAAACCTGCCACCGTCGGCGGCAGTGTTGTGGTCAACCCGAATTTTCAGATAGATGAGGTTGAAGAATTTACTGCCATCGATGAAAGCGTTGATATTTTCGACCTTTCAGAGGATGACGATATAGGCGAGAAGCCTCTGGTCTTGCAGCGTGTGAAACCGCAGCTTGAAGTAGCGCCGGTTGCAGTTAAAGAGGCGCAGGAGGTTGTCGACAATACTGTGCAGGTGGCAACGCCTTCTCTGGAATTAAATCTCGCCGAACAGGCAAGCATGCTTGGCCAGGAAAAAGAGCAGGAGTTGTCTGACTCTGTTGATGGTAGCAGCGCAGTAGCACCGGAGATGTTGTCACAGGAGCAGAGCTCCGAACCAGCAGCACCGGAGTCGGTCCTCGCATATGTGAGTAGTAATGATTTGCCAACCGACGATGCCGACTTTGATCAGTATCTGTTAGCGGGTGAGCACCTTGCCGACCTTGACGAGGACCTGCCTGATCTTTCGGTGGAGCGTACTGAGGGTGTTGCAGCGGTGGACCCCGATCTCTCCTTTGACATTGATTACCATGCTGATTTTGCAGCGACTTCGGAAAATAGCGCGCAGACGGTAGTTGCCGTGACCGAGGTTATCGCCGATGTTATGGAAGAGTTCACTGGTATGTGTAAGGCTCGTTTAGCGTCGCTGGATATCGAATCGGCGGAGCTTAATCTTGAGTTTATGCTGGCGTGTAGCGAAGAGGAATGCGATGAATGTATTCAGAACGGTTACCTTTCTATTACAGCCATCAACTCGGAACTTCCCGTGGCTGTATCCAGCCTGGGACAGGCGGATATCGATGCTATCTACGTCCGTGTAGAAAACGGCTCTCAGGCCGAAGATTGGAACCTGTTATTTATCGATAATTTTTCTGTTGAGTTCGTCGAGCAAAATCATCTTGAACAGGAGTTGAACGAGACTATCCCTGTTGCAGTGGATCAAGCCAGTGTGGAAATCGGGGATTTTGCTTTGCAGCAACCGGCGCTGGATCCGCTCGCTCTAGATGATTTTGAATCGGAAGAATTTCTGACGGAGAGCGAACTGTCGATGCCTGTGGCGGACACAGACGATGCTATGGATGACTTCTCGCTTTTGGGAGACGACCTGTCGAGTGACAGCGCTGATTTTGATGCAGTGCTTGAAGATGCGTGGAATGAGCTTGAACCTTCTACGGACGAAGCTTCCTCAACTGAAGAAGTGCAAATGCTCACGTCGATCTTCGACGAGGATGTGTTTGCCGATGATTTCATGGCGGAGCTGGGCGACACAGAACCGGGCAATACATCTGATGTGGATGAGCTACTGAAAAGTTTCGGTGGACAAGGAATAGACATTGACGATGTTTGTGGCATCACAGTAGACGCTTTCCCAGCTGAAAGTGAAGCATCTAATGAGCAAGCCACGGCAGCCAGAGAGCCTGTGGAAACTATTGCGGCAGAGGCTGATGACGGCGTTGCGGCAAAACAGGAGAATTCTGAATGGTTTCTGCCCGCGGGAATCCGCTTTGATTACGCCACTCAAAACTCCGGTGAATTGTTCAAAGATTTTCTGGATGCATTTTTGGAAGAGGGGGCTCTTGAGCTGGAGAAATTGGAAGACGCGATGGGCGAGTGGGAGAACGATATCAATAACGCATCGGCGTTTGCTCCTATACCCAGGGTTCTCCACAATCTGAAAGGTATAGCCAAAGGGGTGGGTCTACAGCGCTACGGTACACTGGTTCACAACTTCGAAACCCTGCTGGACAAAATGCCAAGAGCGGAGGAGCAGGAAGCAGAAGCATATTTTCGTATTGTAAACGCTTGGTTGGATGCTGCCGTACGCGGCTTTGAAAATATTGAAAAAACTCGCGAAGATATAGTATCAGAGATTCCTCAGCCATCAATCGCCCCATTGGCAGAGATGCAAATGGTAAAGGCTACACCAGTACCTGTTGTGGAAAAGGCGGAGCAGAGCTTTGCTAAACCGGCGGTGGCACAGCCGACAATGAAGGTGCGAGAGCTCAAGCTTGACGACAAGACAATAGCGGATGAGGGCGCCAAAACACTGGCTGCCCAACAGACGATTCGGATGACGCCAGAGGCAGTAGATCATCTGATGAATCTAACCAATCAGGCTCAGCAGCTCGGCGTGCGCTCATCTCAAGGTACGGTGAAAGGAAAACTTGCCACTGCCGAACTGCAGGGCCGATTAACGTCAATTCGCACGCATATAGCCAAGATAGCAGACCGCTCGCTACTGAACGTAACTGCAGCCGCTGGTCAGGGCATTGATCGAATGGATGCGCTGGAAATGGACCAGTACTCCGAGTTACAAGAGGCGGCCAACATACTGAGCGAGGGCGTAGAAGATCTTGGCGACCTGATTCAGATGTGTAGCCGTCAAAGCGTGATAGTGGAATCGCTGCTGAAGCAACAAGCCTCAGTGGTTTCTTCGTTGCGCTCAGCGATTCAGGGCTGTCGAGTAATACCGGTATCACGGTTGATGCCGGGAGTGCGTCGTATTGTGAGAACCGTCGGTGCCGAACTGGGTAAAGCGGTGAACTTTCGTGTGCTGAATGAAGTGGGAAGTCTGGACCGGGACAATTTTAACCGCTGTCAGATTATTCTGGAGCATATGGTTCGCAACGCATTGGACCACGGTGTTGAAGCGCCCGATGAGCGCGTGGTTGCGGGCAAACCCATGACCGGCCGTATCAGCGTCGACGTCAGCAAGCAGGGTAACGAATATGTTATTACCCTGGCGGATGACGGTCGCGGAATTGACCCGGACGTGATGCGTGAGACGGCATTTGAAAAGGGTCTTGATCTTGATATTGCTGCGTTGACAGACGAGGAGGCTCAGCGGTTGATATTCCACAAAGGCTTTTCTACCGCCACCGAGCTCAGTGAGATCTCTGGTCGTGGTGTCGGCATGGATATTGTCTTTTCGGAGTTGCAACAGATAGGGGGCGACATCGAAATTGTCTCTGAAGTGGGACAGGGAACAACGTTCAAAATTAGGATCCCTTCTAATATTACAGTCAATGGCGCTTTGCTGGTGAATGCAGGGGGCGCATCTTACGCGGTTCCCCTGGATGGCCTCATCGCGGTAGAGCATGTAGCCACTGAAGAGTTTTTTCGCGCGGTTGAGAGTGATGCCACGCTGGAGATTTTTGGTCTGGATTGCCAGCCTACCTATCTTGGCGCTCTATGTGGCGGTACCAGTTTACCGTTGCGGGAGAACTGGGGTGAATCGGTGCCGGTAATTATCGCTGGTGGAGATGATCGGCACATGGCTATTGCCATTGATGATCTGCAGCAAGCGCTGGAATTGGTTATCCGCTCACTCGGTAATCAATTTTCGGCAGTGCCGGGAGTTGCAGGTGGAGCTACCACCTCGGATGGTGAGGCGGTGGTTGCTCTGGACCTCAATGCGTTAGTGCGTAGTCTGGAATCATCGGGCTCAGGCCCTGCATTTGCGGCGGCGGAACGGAACCTGGAGCAGATGATGGTTCTTGTGGTCGATGATTCGCGAACTCAGCGCATGGTTGCGACCAGCCAGTTTGACGCGCTAGGCGTGGAAACGGTCACTGCCGAAAACGGTCTTGTGGCCATCGATCTACTCAATACTTCGCACAAGCTCCCCGATATCATCTTGCTGGATATTGAAATGCCGGTTAAAGATGGCATCCAAACCCTGCGGGAGATTCGCAAGTCACCGAAGTTTCAACACCTGCCAGTGATTATGGTGACGTCACGAACGGGCGCCAAACACCGCAAACTTGCCACGGATGCCGGGTGCAATGGCTACATGGGCAAGCCTTTTAATTTTCCATTGTTGGTACAGGACATCAATCGCATAACTGGTCGCCAACTCGAACTCTCGTAGGGAACTGAAATAATGGAAACTGAAGATAGTCGACACTGTGTACTACTACCTTGCTCCAGTACTGAGCATTGGGCAGTGCCGCAGAATTGTCTCGCAGAAATAGTCACCCTCAGCGGCGCAGAGGACGAGAGCCCTCCTGCGCAAATTGAATGGCGAGGTCAGACGGTTCCGGTGCTTGATCTGGGTGAGTCAGACGAAGCATCGTGGCGCGAATCTCAGGGTCGCACCGGCCTGATCGCAATATTTTTGGGTTTGGAAGGAGAGGGGCTGGATTATTGGGGCCTGGCCTTGCGTGGGTCGGGTCTTGGTACTGCAAATTTGTTGGAAAGTGAAATAGAGGACTTTGATGTCGTTGACAGCGAATTGCACAGTGCAGCGTTCAAGATCGAAGACAAGGTATATCAAGTGCCAGACCTATTTGCGCTACAACGTAAGATGACTCAAACTTGCGTAGAGATGGCTTAGCCGTCGCTTGAGATGAAAACTATGAAAGGGGTAGCTAGCGTGGGTCAACTACAGCTCGACCAAGTGGTCCGCGAAATTGAAACTGCATTTGGTGAAGAAACACCGTTTACAGATCGCCGACTCACTGAGCAGGAAACGACGGTATTATCGGAAGTTTTTGGCGATGAGGGCTATCAGCGCTATATCCAGGATCAGGTGAACCGCCAGATCATCCGCGATTATTTAACCAACGCGGTACTGTTGGGTTGTATTACGGATGACAGATTTGCAGTGCTGTCACAGCAGGCAGCTACCGCCCAAGGCCGTGCATCACTCTCTATTCACATGTTGATGCACTCTATAGAGGAAGCTAATGATATTCCTCTGAATGCCGGTGCAGGGCTTAAACAGATCCGCAGAGCCCCCGGTTCTCCCCCGCAACTGGAACTTATTCCTAACTAGCCCCCGCCGGGCAGCGTTAAAAATTTGGCCTCAATTTGGCCCAAAAATGCAAGATTCTCCCTTCGTAGTTAAAAATTTGGCAAAAAAAGGGACAAGAAACTCAAGTCTCTGAAAATCCCCTTCCCGATCCATTGTTAGTTCACTGGCCTCTGCCTATAAATGATTCATGGCTCGCAACAAAGCGCCACGAAACCATAAAAAGTTCTGACAAGGGGTTTTAACCATGCTGACAATGACACCGACTGCAAATCTTGAGCACAGCCAATTGGACGGTATTGAAGTATTTGCCGTAATTGAGGGCCGGAAGGTATTTTTACCGGATGACGCCAAATATGTGATGCAGGACCGCCGTGGAATCTGGTTCTACGCTGCGCGTAAGCCGCGTCCCACGGAAGGCGACTGGACTCCCAACAAGACCAGCATCGCCTGTTTGACCGACAAAGGTACGGTGCGTGCAATGCAGACAGAAACTAACATGCCATGGCTGGATACTTGTCAGCGCACAGTCAGAGTGGTTGCCAGAAATAGCGGACGCCTCCCTAGCGAAGACGAAATAGTTCGTCAGTAGAACCGGCGGGCCCCTTAGTCGACCAGCGCGTGGCCCGAGTGCCGCGCGTGCTCGCACCAGGTGGCAATAGCCTCCGCATCTGCCGCCAGAATATTCACAACATCACTCTCCAGCCGTTTGTAGGCTTCCTGCCATACCTTGATATGAACAACCATCGCGCAGCGCTGCCGCATCGGCATGGAGCGGGGCAAGTTCAGCGGATCAAATGACTGATTCTTGAAGCCATTACTCAGTACAGCAGACACCACCTCATCCTCCTTACTGTCATGCAATTCGCCTTCAAAGCGGCGCAATGGCATTAACAGCTTTCGGCGGCTGGGGAAATCGGGGTCTGTAATTATATTGTGAACCCACACTGGCAACTGTTTTTTCAGTCGAGACTCGAACTCTTGCCGGGGTAGCATGGCGATTTGGTGACTGGTAATTTCCGGTGCAACCCGCTGCAGGGACAGTTCGTTCCTGGTGTGGTATCCGTACTCGTGAAATGACGCCATACGGGCGCCGACCAGAGCGATGTGTGTTAGATGAAGTTCAGACATACTTTTTTCCGTATAGAGATAGAGAGAACGGGTAAGTTTTCATGTTTTACTCTACTCGGTTAGGATGAAATTTACCGGCACAGGGACAATTAGCACACCGCCGCCATCACCGTATTCGGCCACGGCGACCGGATCAATCGACTCCAGTGTACTGTCCTTGAATGCCTTGTTGGCAGCGCGCATGGCCGCTTGGTCAAGAGTATTGTAGCCAGAGCTGCGCGCTACAACGACCTCATTCAGGGTGCCGTCTTCCTGAAGGGTTAGATCCAGTTCCAGCGAACCCTGCAGGCTTCGTCTGACCGCCGCTTTGGGATAGCGGATATTTATCGTCACCATCCGTAGAACGGTCGAGTTGAACAGGGCTAAGCGCTGGGAATATTCCATTACATCCAGAGCCGCGATGTCATTTAAGTCTCTGGCAGCGGGCTCTAACTCACCCACAGCGCTGGCCGGGGAAGCCATGGCCAATTGCACCGGCTCAAGGGCTGTAGTTTCAGCTGTATGCTCGGTAACGGCGGCGCTAGTATCCAGTTCTGGCAGCGTTACCACGGGTTCGGGCTGTGGTAGATCAGCAGCTGCGACTACTGCGTCGACCAGGGCTATTGTTGCGCTGGTTTGCTGCTCCGATTGCTCGACCTGGGCTACTAATTTCGGTTTCTCGTCGTCGACTATTGCAACAGATGGTTCTTCAACAGCGACGGGTTCGGGCTCCTCTGGCTGTCCCCAGGTGCTGACTACGGCGAGTCTCTCCTGACTCGCAGTATGTGCGTCGTAGGCTTCTAGCAGAGTAGGGCTTACCTGGTCTTCCAATATGCTGGCGCGAAATGCGGTGGAGGGTCCCCTCTCGTCGACCCAGCCCCTCAATAGGTAATCGAAAACGTAACCGTCATCAATGCGAGCCAGTTCGTAGCCATTCAGGGAGGCGGTGGTTTGGTCGTCGGCAGTCAATAAGAATTCCAGAGAATCGCCTGCGTACAAGCTGCCTTGTACCGAGGACATAATCATGTCCGCAAAATCAGCGGTTTCTGCGCTTGGCGACTCGCCGGAGGCGAGTTCACCCTGTAGCAATATGTTTCCCAGCAAACTGCGGATACTGGTACGTCGGGCAACCACCCGATATTCCATTACCTTTGGGCCGGATGCTTGTACTAGATCGCTTGGTTTGGGCACCATCTTGTCAACGTGGATTGCGCCCAGATAGATTTCACGCCCAGTTTCCTGGTGGACAGCTAGCCCTATCATGCGAAAGTCTGGTCCAATAGCATGCAGTGCCGTGGGCATGCTTATCAGGGTGCCCAAAACTCCGGCGGCCAGTAATTTGCGAATGTTGATACGCGTCATAATCGTCACACTTGCGGTGGTTTTTGTCAGGGCTTTAGCTTTGCAAACAGGGGGGTGGGGAGACAACAAAAAACCGGAGAAAAGCCCAGTTTCTGGGCTTTTTTGTGCTGTTTTCGTCGATAAAACCAGCGTGCTGGCTAGAAATGATGTGTGGTCAGGTCTTTTTCGAGGGTTCTTCAAGGGCCTGAGCCGGCGGTTCCTTGTCCTTGTCTATTACCAGCGTTAGACGGTCACTTTCCAGATCAAGGTGAACGGGCTCTATGTTGGGTAAGTCTTTGTTGGCCTTTGCCGAAAGTCGTTGAAATCGTTCAACTTTTCCATGTAAACCTTGCTTGCCCACGAGTCCTGTTACGGTGTTATTGTAGTGGTTGCTCGCTGCTTTGAGGGCATCTCCAAGTCGTTGCAGGCGCTCGGTGACGGTACAGACCTGATTGTAGATGTCCCCCGCTTTGGTGCTGATTTCGCGGGCTTCATTATTGCTGCGCTCGACCATCCAGAGATTGGCGACGGTTCGCAGTATAGGCATTAGCGTGGTGTGGGAAACCATAATCACACCCTTGTTGTAGCCGTAGTTGAATAACTCGCGGTTATGCTTCATAGCCTCGATATAAGCGGGCTCGATCGGCATGAACATAAGAACGAAGTCCGGGCTGCCCAGGTTAGGCAGGTTGGAGTAGTCTTTGCCCGAGAGGTCGTCAATGTGATTTCTGACCGCCTGGGCGTGGGCATTAAGCGCTTCAGTCCGTGCTGCGTCAGTCTCTGCGCCAATCGCTCGGTCGTAGTCAACCAGTGACACCTTGCTATCAACAACCAGATTCTTACCATCGGGCAGCTTGATCACAAAGTCGGGAAGCTTCCGCTTGCCCTCCTCGTCCTTGAAGGCAGCTTGTGCCTCGTAGTGATCGCCGCTCTGGAGGCCGGCTAGCTCCAGGGTGCGCTCGAGTTGTGCTTCTCCCCAGTTGCCGGTGGTTTTCTTGTCGCCTTTCAGGGCTGAAGTCAGGTTGGAGGCCTGATCATTCATTTGCAGGCCGACCTCTAAAACTTTCTTGATCTCGGACTCCAGGCTGGTATTGCCCTTGAGAGATTCTGAGTGAACCTCATTGATTCGGCTCTGGAAGCCGGCAATCTGCTCTCGAAAAGGCTTGAGCATGGACTCTAGTGATTCCTTACTCGTGCTGGTAAAGCTTTTGCCCTTGTCTTCGAATATTTTGTTGGCCAGATTTTCAAACTCGCGCTTCAGGCTGTCGCGGTTTTCGTTGAGCAAGCGCACCTGCTCTTCATGTTGGCGGCCGCGCTCGGTGAGTTGTGTGTCCAATTCCGTATGCTGAGCTAACAGTGTTTCATGGCGCCGGGAAAGGCCCTGCATTTCATCTTGCAGCCGCTGGAAGGTCTGCTTTTGGTCCTCAGCCGCGCTGGTCTTCCCTGTTATCTCGGTCTCCAGCCGCCCAATTCTAATCTCCCCCGCCTGGCTGGTTTTACGCAGTGCATCGCGCTCCTGGACCAGTGACTCCCGGGCCACAATGAACTCCTCAAGCTGCGATTGCGCGCTATGTAGAGCCTGCTGTAACTGCCCGGTACGGCGCAAGCGAAATACGGCGCCCAGCAATATCCCAATCGCAGTGCCTGCCAGGGAGGCAATACCCAACTGGATCAGTAGCTGTATTTCGGTTTCGTTCATGGTCTCCCCATTTTGGGCCAGTTTAATGCAAATGGCGCAATCAGAGAGGATTTCTTTAGAGGCAGTGTCGTCGAATCAGGCAGGTGAAGCAGTCAGTGCTGTTGCTCGAGAATGTATTGGGTCGCCTCGGCAAGGTCAGCAAATACTGGAATGTTCTTTGGCATATCAAGCGCTACGTCTGCACCTTGAATCTTGGCCAGGGTCTGTATGCCCTTGCCGGTTTTGACCAGCACCGGCCGGCAGCCGGCGGACTCGCCTGCCTGCAAATCCTTGAGGCTGTCGCCAATGAAAAATGCGCCGCGTACGTTGACGCAAAGCTCGGATTCAATGGCCCGCAACAAACCCGTCGCCGGCTTGCGACACTGGCAGTGATCTTGGGGTGTGTGTGGACAATAGAAAATACCGGACACAGCGCCGCCCTGCTCCGCTACCAACTCGTTTAATTTCGCGTGGATGCTCTCCAGGGCTTCGAGTTCGAAATAACCGCGCCCCAGGCCGCTTTGGTTGGTGGCGATGGCGACGGTGTAGCCGGCCTGCGACAGCGCCGAGATAGCTTCTATACTGCCGGCAATTGGTCGCCAGTCCGCGAGCGAGCGAATGTAGTTATCGGAGTCTTCATTGATGACTCCATCGCGGTCGAGAATGACAACGCGCGCAGTCAATTACTTGCTTACCACCAGTTGGGAAATGTCGGCGACCTGGAGGAATAGTTGCCGTAAAGCGTACAGCAGGTTGAGCCTGTTAGCGCGCAGCGCTGGATCTTCTGCGTTGACCATTACCCCGTCGAAAAACGCGTCTACCGGGTCCCGTAATATTGCCAGACTGGCTAAAGCCTGCTGGTATTCACCCTGTGAAAAGTGCGTGCCTGAAACCTCGGCGGCGGATTCAAGCGCAGCGAAAAGCCCTTTTTCTTCTGCCTCTTGGAGTAAGTTGGCGCTCACTTCACCGAACTGATGGTCGGCATCCAGCTTGCCGAGAATATTACTTACCCGTTTATTTGCGGCGGCCAGGGCAGCGGCTTCGTCCAGCTTGGCAAAGGCGTCGACAGCGAGCACTCTTCGTTGAATATCCAGGGGATGACTCAGCCCCAGGGCACTCACTGACTTGAAAATTTCGGCTGGGATGTTGCTCTCTTCATAGCGTGCGCGAAACCGCTCTATCATGTAGTCCAGCACTTGCGCGCCGGTGTCCGCGGCGAGCACACCGGGGTCGTATTGTTCGCTTGCCAGCGCCAGGCATTCGGCTAAATCGAGGTCCAATTCGTTCTCTACCAGGATGCGGAGAATGGCCAGTGATGCCCTGCGCAGCGCGAAAGGATCCTTCGAGCCGGTCGGTGGTTGGCCTATACCGAATATCCCCACCAGCGTATCCAAACGATCTGCCAGAGCGAGGCAGGTAGCCGTTGCAGATTGCGGCAGTTGATCACCCGAAAACTTGGGCCAGTAATGCTGTGCAATGGCTGCAGCGACCTCGGCCGGCTCACCATCATTGAGCGCGTAATAGGATCCGGCGACTCCCTGCATATCCGAAAATTCCTGCACCATATCGCTGATTAGGTCGGTCTTCGATAAGAGTGCGGCCCGCCCGGCCAGCTCTGGATCAGCACCGATTAGCTTAGCTATGGCCTGTGCCAGCGCCTGAACGCGGCGAGTTTTCTCCAGCAACGTACCCAGCTTCTGCTGAAATACAACCGCCCCCAATGAGTCCACCCGATCAGCGAGCCTGGTTTGCTTGTCGGTCTCATAAAAGAAGGCGGCATCACTGAGTCTTGGGCGAATGACTCTTTCATTGCCTTCAATCACCAGCGCCGAGTTTTCGCTCTCGATATTCGACAGGGTAATGAAGTTGGGCAGTAGGCTGCCTTGGGAATCGACCAGATGAAAATACTTCTGATGCTCCTTCATCGAGGAGATCAGCGCCTCTGCAGGAACGTCCAGAAATTGTCGATCAAAGCTGCCGGTTAATGCTACCGGCCACTCGACCAGGCCGGTGACTTCATCCAGCAAATTCTCGTCGATGACGGCGGTTGCCTTAAGTGCGCTGGCTTCGGTTTCTACCTGCTCGCGGATCATCTGCCGGCGTTGATCATAGGAAGCGACTACTTTTGCGGCTGCCAGGCTGCTCACATAATCCTCTGGTCTAGTCAGGACAATATCGCCGTCACTGTGAAAGCGATGTCCGCGAGTGGTATTGCCACTGGTGAGGCCCAGGACTACACCATGGTCAGCGTCGGCGCCTATCATGGCGACTAGCCAGTGAACGGGCCTTACAAATTCAATGCGGCTGGCGCCCCAGCGCATGCGTTTGGCTATCGGTAGCTGTTGCACGCTTTCGTTGATGATTGCATTGAAGCAGCTTTTCAGTGTTTGGCCCTGCTCGCATTTCCTCAGACCCAATCGTGGCCCTTTGTTGGTGTCGATGCTGATCAGTTGCTCGGGTGTAATACCCTGCTTGCGGGCGAAGCCGGTAGCCGCGGGGGTCCACTCGCCGCTTTCGTCGCGCGCGCGATCCGCCGGTGGACCCAGAATCTCCAGATCCTTGTCTGGTGCCTGTAGAGCGACTTTGTCTATCAATACCGCCAGCCTGCGAGGTGAGGCAAACCATTGCACGGACCCGTGTGGCAGCTCGCGGGCTTTAAGTCCGTTCACAATACCGTCGCGAAAGGCCAGGCCCAGCGCCTTTAGCGATTTTGGAGGCAATTCCTCGGTGCCAAGCTCAACGAGTAGTGTTTCAAAGTTCATGGCTCAGCTGGCCTCCGCAGTAATTTTGTCGAGTGCTTCTTGCTGTAGGGCTGGCTCTGCCATTGGAAACCCGAGAGCAGCGCGGGCATCGAAATAGGCCTGGGCAACAGCGCGGGCCAGGGTGCGGACTCTGAGAATAAATCGTTGGCGCTCGGTGACGGAAATGGCGTGCCTGGCGTCTAACAGATTGAAGGTATGTGATGCTTTCATCACCATTTCATACGCCGGTAAGGGTAGGCCTTTTTCTACCAGGCGCATTGCTTCGCCCTCGCAGTGATCAAAGGTGGAGAACAAGTGAGGGACATCGGCCTCCTGGAAGTTATAACGCGACATTTCAACCTCGTTCTGGTGAAAAACATCGCCGTAGGTCACGTCACCTGCAGGCCCCCTGGCCCAGACCAGGTCGTAAATGCTGTCTACCCCCTGCAGATACATGGCGATTCTCTCCAGGCCATAGGTTATTTCGCCAGTCACCGGGTAGCACTCCAAGCCTCCTGCCTGCTGGAAATACGTAAACTGGGTCACCTCCATACCGTTTAGCCAGACCTCCCAGCCAAGCCCCCAGGCACCCAGGGTAGGTGATTCCCAGTTATCCTCTACAAAACGCACGTCGTGGACCAATGGATCAATGCCCAGAGTGGTGAGTGAGGCCAGGTAGAGCTCTTGGAAATCGGCCGGTGAGGGTTTCATTACCACCTGAAACTGGTAGTAGTGCTGCAGTCGATTAGGGTTCTCGCCGTAGCGTCCATCGGTGGGCCGGCGACTGGGTTGTACGTAGGCTGCATTCCAGGTTTCCGGGCCAAGGGCTCGCAGGAAGGTAGCCGGGTGAAAGGTGCCGGCCCCAACTTCCATGTCCAGCGGCTGCAGCACAACGCACCCCCGATCCGCCCAAAACTGCTGCAGCTTTAGAATAAGCTCCTGAAAAGTAAGTACTTTTGACTGCGGATCAGACACCGGTATACCTATAGTGGGCAACAAAAAGCCGGCTATTATACAGTCTCTTTTGGCGGCATAATACGCGCAATCTGTACGCTCCTGTGGGAAAGAGAATTACTTCCATGAATGCCATCAAGGCAGCTTCGATCAAAGGTGTTCTGTGGCTTTGCGCACAGCTACCACTTTCCTGGGTGCGAGCTCTGGGTCGCATTGCCGCTGCACTGTATTGGCCGGTAGGCGGGCGCAGTCGCCGCATCACCGAACGCAATATACAGTTGGCATTCCCTGAGCTGTCGGCGGCTGAGCAATTGACCCTGGCCAGACGAAGCATTACAGCGACCGCTGAGCTGGTGATGGAAATGGGCCACGTTTGGCTCAAGGACTGGCGGTATGTGCAGTCTCTGATGCTGGAAGTTCAGGGAGCAGAGCTCATTGAGGATGCGCAGCGAGAGGGACGCGGCGTGATTGTTCTGGCACCCCATCTGGGAAATTGGGAGATGATTGGTCTGCACCTGGGTTTACTCGGCTCTGCGGTGTCTCTTTATGAGCCGCCGGCGTTGGCAGCATTGGGGCCAATGATAGAGCGCGCCCGGCAGCGCAGTGGAGCGACGCTTGTTCCCACTGATGCACGTGGCCTGGCGACGCTACTTAGAAGCGTCAAGCGTGGAAATATCTCCGGCATACTGCCTGACCAGGCGCCACCTGATGTGAATTCTGGGGAAAATAGTCCCTTTATGGGAACTGACTGCTTCACTGGAACGCTATCCTCCAATATGATTCGCCGTACCGGGGCGCTGGCGGTTTTTGGTTTTGCCCAGCGTGTGCAAGGAGGCTTTATTCTCCGTTATTTGCCCTGTGACGAGGCGGTTTATGATGAAGACACCCAAGTGTCTTTGGCTGCATTGAACGCTGGTGTTGAAAACTGCCTGCGCTTTTGCGAAGAGCAGTACCAGTGGGAGTACAAGCGTTTCCGGGTTCGGCCCAGGCAGGGCCCAGGCGTCTACGATGATCTTTAATGGCGTGCCGCAGCGCGCCAGCTAAATAGGAAAAACTATGTTTTACGGAAAATTGGTGGCGGGCTCTTTGGGCTTTCTGCTCGGTGGCATTTTCGGCCTGGTGCTGGGACTGTTTGTAGGCCACATATTTGATCGGGGCCTGCAGCGCACGCTGCAGTTTGCGTCGCCGGAAAATATAGCGCGAATCAAGAATAGTTTTTTTGAGACGACTTTCTTGTTGCTGGGGCATATGGCGAAAGCCGACGGCCATGTATCCCGGGAGGAGATTGATCATACCGAGCAGGTTTTTATCCAGATGCAGCTCAACGTTGAACAGAAGACGCGTGCCAAAGATGCCTTTCGCCGGGGAACCGAGGCCGACTTTGACGTTGAGCAGACTGTTCACAGCTTTCTGGAAGTGTGCGGCTCACAGCGGCAATTACTGCAAACCATGCTGCTGTTTCTGATTTCGTTGGCCCTGGTTGATCAGGAGATAGAGAACCAGGAGCGAGCGGCCTTACATCGAATTGCTGGTCTCTTCGGATACAGCGCACCCCAGCTGGAGCAACTCTTAAAAATGGCGCAGGCGCAGGGCCATTTCCACGGCGGTGCCGAAGGCGGTTCATCACAAACCAGTCTGCAAGATGCCTATACCGCGCTGGGGATCAGCGAGAGTATCGGTGACAAAGAACTGAAGCGCGCTTACCGCAAATTAATGAGTGAGCATCATCCGGATAAACTGATTGCCAAGGGTGTCCCTGAAGACATGGTGAGAGTTGCCACGGAAAAAGCACAGGACATCCAGGTGGCCTATGACATGGTGAAAAAATCCAGAGGCCTTAAATAAACGCAGTTCATTGCCGCCAGAACATTGGCGTAAACAGTACTAGCAGAGTAAATATTTCCAGCCGGCCCAGCAACATAGCCAAACACAGCAAGCCTTTTGCGGTCTCACCGATGCCGCTGTAGTTGTGAGCAACATCACCCAGACCAGGGCCCAGATTGTTCAGCGACGCCGCCACTGCCGAAAAAGCGGTAATGAAATCCAAACCGGTGGCCATCAGTAGCAGCATGATGACTATAAATACCCACATATAGACCGCCAAAAAGCTCCAGACCGCGCTTACTACACTGGCCTCGACCCGGCGCTTGCCGACCTTTAACGGGATCACTGCGGCGGGGTGCACCAATTGCTTTAGCTCCCTGATCCCCTGTTTGTAAATCAGCATCATGCGCATGGCCTTGATGCCGCCGCCGGTGGAGCCGACACAACCACCCATGAAGGAAAACATTAATAACATCACCGGTATGAAGCTCGGCAGGGAGCCGAAGTCGTCGGTGGCGAAGCCGGTAGTGGTGGTAATGGAGATTGCTTGAAATACCCCGTGTACCAGACCGTCGTAGGGCTCCATGCTCTGTGTCAGTATCAAATAAGAGCAGGTTATCGCGATACCAATCAATAGCACCGAACCAAAAAAGCGGGTTTCTGAGTCCTTGCGATAAAGTTTTAATGATCGTTGTCGCCAGACCAGAAAGTGCAGTCCAAAATTGATCGCAGAGATAAACATAAACAGGCTGCATATCATCAGTATGGTATTGCTTTCGAAATAACCCATGCTGCCATCGTGAGTGGAAAAACCACCAATCGCGACAGTGGAAAACGCATGGCAAATCGCATCAAAACCAGACATGCCCGCAGCGTAATAGGCTATGCCACAGAGCACAGTCAGTGCCACGTAAACAATGAACAAGGCCTTGGCGGTGCCGGTAATGCGAGGGGTTAATTTACTGTCCTTCGAGGGGCCGGGTGTTTCCGCACGGTACAGTTGCATCCCGCCTATACCGAGCATTGGTAATACCGCCACAGCAACCACGATAATTCCAATGCCGCCCATCCACTGCAGCAACTGGCGGTAGAGCAGAATTGATTGGGGCAGGTCATCCAGGCCGACGATCACGGTGGCACCGGTGGTGGTCAGGCCCGAAATAGACTCAAATATCGCTTCTACCGGCGTCAGCGCCAAGGCTTCATTCAAGGCAAAAGGCAGGGCTCCGAAAAGGCCCAGAACGGTCCAGAATAAGGAGGTAATCAGGAAGCCATCGCGAATACGCAGTTCGTGGCGGGAACCGCGTACGGGCAACCACATTGCCAAACCAGAAAGAAAAGTAATACTCAGTGCAGACAAAAACCCGGTGACCGTATCGTCATCCGCAATCAGCGCCAGCACCAGTGGCATCAACATAGCGCTGCTGAATAGCATCAGCAGCATGCCGAGAATTCGAAGCGAAATTGACAGATGCATGCGCTAGGAAAAGAACCCGAAGCCAACAGCGAAAAGTTTTTCGACGGCGGAAATCTTGGTTCGGTCGACCAAAAATAAAATTACGTGATCGTCTGTTTCGACGATGATATGGCTATGCGCGATCAGTACTTCCTGGCCGCGCACAATAGCGCCAATGGTCACCCCTTCGGGGAGTGTAATTTCATCCAGCCTTCGCCCCACCAGCTTTGAAGAATAGGTGTCACCGTGCGCTATCAACTCAATGGCCTCGGCCGCACCGCGTCGTAGAGAGTGCACATTGCTGATATCGCCACGGCGCACGTGGGCGAGCAGACTACCAATGGTAATTTGCTGAGGTGAGATCGCAATATCGATCTCATCGCCGACCAGCTCGGCATAGGCTTTGTTGGTGATCAGCGTGATAACTTTTTTGGCGCCCATGCGCTTGGCCAGCATCGACATCATAATGTTGGATTCGTCGTTGTTGGTCAGCGCACAAAATACGTCGGTGGCTTCAATATTTTCCTGCGACAGCAACTGCGGTTCGGCAGCGCTGCCGTTCAACACGATGGCGTGTTTCAGGCGCTCTGATAAGGTCCTGCAGCGAGCGTAGGATTTCTCGATCACCTTCACGTCGTATTCGCTGTCGATCGCCATGGCCAGGGTAGCTCCAATATTGCCACCGCCGGCAATCATCACCCGCTTGTAAGGCTTGTCTACGTTGCGTAGTTCGGCCATAACAGCGCGAATGTTTTCCTTGGCGGCAATAAAGAATACCTCGTCGTCTACTTCGACAATCGTATTGCCCTCGGGAATGATGGGCCTGTCGTGACGAAAAATTGCAGCCACCCGGGTATCGACCTTGGGCATATGCTTGCGTATTTCACTGAGTTCCTGGCCTATCATGGGGCCGCCGTAATAGGCTTTGACGGCCACTAACTGCGCCCTGCCCTCGGCGAAATCCAACACCTGTAACGCTCCCGGATTAGCGATCAGGCGGCGTATATTTTGGGTAACCAGTTGTTCCGGGCCAATGATGACATCGACGGGAATATTGTCTGGGGTAAACAGTTTTTCCTGGTGAGCCAGGTAGTTGGAGGAGCGCACCCGGGAGATTTTTTTCGGGGTTTTGAACAGGGTGTGAGCCACCTGACAGGCCATCATATTGATTTCGTCGCTGTTGGTAACCGCGATCAACATGTCGGCATCTTCCGCGCCAGCCTTGTACAGAGTGTTGGGGTGCGAGGCACCGCCCATCACTGTGCCGATATCCAATCGGTCCTGTAGCGCCCTGAGCTTATCCGCATTGGTGTCGACGACAGTAATGTCGTTCTGCTCGTTGGCCAGATGCTCGGCGAGTGTACCGCCAACCTGTCCGGCTCCAAGAATGATGATTTTCATGGTTCTGCGAACCCAGAGAGAGTCGTAAGCACCTTAATTAAATAGCCGGGTGATTGTAAGTACTGCTGCAGCGAAATTGTGCACAAAGCGCTAGCCCTCGGGGTCAGTGGGTTTTCTCAATAAGGGCATAGAATAAACCGTCGCTGCCGTTCTCGTCTGGCAGCAATTGCTGGCCCCAGGGTTGAGGCTCGCCCCAGTCGGCAGCGAGTGGAGTTATTGAGGCGTCCTCGTTTGCTTGTAAAAACTCACCGACGACCTCGCTGTTTTCCTGCACCAATATGGAGCAAGTTGCATAGAGCAGCCGACCACCTTTGGCCAATAGAGGCCACAAGCCATTTAAAATCGCAATTTGCTGCATATGGAGGGCAGCAATGTCTGATTCGCGTCGCAATAATTTGATGTCCGGGTGTCTGCGGATTACACCGCTGGCCGAACAGGGCGCATCGACGAGAATACGATCAAATTGGCCGATCTCGAGCTCCGGAGGGGGCAAGCTGGCATCTGCTGCCAACAAGTTCGCCGATAATTTGAGCCGGTTCAGGTTTTCAGTAACCCGCTGCAAGCGTGAATTATCCACATCCATTGCCACGATCTCGGCCAATTCCGGTTGCAGCTCCAGAATATGGCAGGTTTTGCCTCCAGGCGCAGCGCAGGCATCCAGTACCCGATCGCCAGCCGCCGGCGCTAATAATCCGGCAGCAAGTTGTGCCGCTTCATCCTGAACACTGACCCAGCCATCGCTGAAGCCGGGAAGCTCTGCGACGTCTCGGGCTTGCTCTAAATAAATTGCCTGTTCGCACAACTTACCGGTGTTTGCGGCGATACCCTGTTCGGCGAGCATCGCCAGATAGTCTGCTCTACTGCCACGTCGGGCGTTGACCCTCAGCACTAGCGGCGGTTGACTGTTATTGCAGCGAAACAGCTGATCCGCCTGTGCGGGCCACTGCTCGGTAATCTCCCGATACAACCAGCCAGGATGTGCCGCGGCCTCTGCTGGTTGCAGATTTTTCTCAAGATCAGAGCGCTCGCGCAGGAACCGCCGCAATAGGGCATTACACAAGCCCTTGGCCCAGGGCTTTTTGAGTCCACGGGTAGCCTCTACTGTACTGGCGACCGCGGCGTGGTCGGGAATTCGAGTGTCATTCAGCTGGTACAGGCCCACCAGTAGTAGGGACTGGATGTCTCTGTCCTTGTCTTTCAAGGGTTTTGTCAGTAGCTGGCGCAAAAGGCCGGCGAGCCTGGGGTGATCTCTGAGAGTCCCATAGCACAACTGTTGTAGCAGCCCCCGATCTCGCGGGCTGACTTTGTCCAGCAGCGGTGGCAGGGCGAGATTCAGCGACTGGCCGCCCAGTACTGCGGAGATAACTTTGGCTGCGGCGACGCGGGTGTCCATGGCCATTTACTTCAATCCTTGTGGCGCGGGTCGAAACGCTGACCGATTGCGAACAGCTCGCTGCGCGAGTTCAGCACTTCCTCCGCGTAGAGAGGCTTACCTCCGGGTAGTTGCAGCCGCCTGATTAGTAGCTCGCCACCCCCGCAGCTCACCGCGATACCATTGCGGTTTGCGGCCACAATAGTGCCGGGCGCAGAATCGCCCATGGCCTCTCCAATCGGCGTTGCTGCCCAGATTTTCACGCGTTGGCCTCCAAGAGTTGAATAGCAAATAGGGAAGGGGTTGAAAGCGCGAATTAGTCTGTCGAGTGTCTTTGCTGGCTGCAGCCAGTCCAAACAAGCTTCTGGTTTGAGAATTTTTTCTGCGTAGGTGACCCCGTTTTCTGATTGTTTCTGATGTTTCGCTTGATAGGCGGGGAGATCCGACAAAACAGTAATTAGCAGCTCGGGGCCGACCTTAGCAAGGGTGTCGTGCAGGCTGGCGGCAGTCGTGTGAGGCTCAATAGGGCAACTCGCTGAGGCTAGCATGGACCCGGTGTCCAGGCCCGCATCCATTTGCATAATGGTAATGCCGGTCTGGGTATCGCCGGCCTCAATAGCCCGCTGAATGGGCGCCGCGCCGCGCCAGCGTGGCAGTAGTGAGCCATGCACGTTGATGCAACCGAGTCTGGGAATATCCAATACAGCCTGGGGTAAAATCAGCCCGTAGGCCACCACCACCAGTACATCTGCCTTGTATTGGGCCAGCGCCTCTTGAGCGGCCTCATCCTTGAGACTAGGCGGCTGTTGTACCGGTATGGCTTTATCCAGGGCCAGTTGTTTTACCGGGCCAGGCACGATCTTTTTGCCACGGCCGGCTGGCCGATCCGGTTGGGTATAAACCGCAACGACCTGATTGGCGGAGTTCAACAACTCATCCAGATGATGGGCGGCAAATTCAGGGGTACCTGCGAAGATGATCCGCAGTGGTTGGTCACTCATTGATTGTCAGTCTTGTTGACGCTGGAGTTTTTCCAGCTTTTTGCGGATTCTCTGGCGTTTCAGCGGAGAGATGTAATCGACGAACAGCTTGCCCTCCAGATGATCAATTTCATGTTGTAGGCAGATTGCCAGCAGGCCATCCAACTCCTCGGTGAACACCTCGCCATTTCGGTCCAGCGCCGTAACCTCGATTCTTTGAGGGCGGTTTACGGTTTCGTAGAACCCCGGTACAGAGAGGCAACCCTCGTCGTATTCACCGAGCTCCGGGTCCAGAATTTTGACCAGAGGGTTAATAAACACACGGGGTTCACTGTGATCCTCGCTGACATCGATGACCAGTAAGCGCTCGTGGATATCGACCTGGGTAGCCGCGAGGCCAATACCGGGTGCTTGATACATGGTCTCGAACATATCATCTATAAGAGAGCGGGTTTTGTCGCTAACGGTGCTTACTGGCCTGGCCTTGGTGCGTAAACGCGGGTCAGGAAATTCCAGTATATTTAGTACTGCCATGGGTTACGTGCTCGATTTTCGGGCTGAAATTGATCTAATTAGGCTGCGTGAATAGTCACATTTGGCTTGCCACTCGCGAATAGCCGCCGCAAACTAGGCGCATTATACAACCGCTTGCTGGGTGCTGCCCAGCGCGTGGGACATTGGCCGACTTATTGGTTGGCCAATGGTGCAGGGGCGATCGGCGCAGCCGGGAAGATAAATGCAGGGAAGCTGCTATGATTGAAAGCATCGGACAGATAATAACAAGTCCAAGCAGGGGCAGAACAATGGCAACACGGACAATATCGGTATGCCTGCTGTTAGCGTCACTACTCTTTAGTAGTTTCTCGCTGGCGGCAGTAGAGCTTAAGGAAGATATCCCGGAGACCTATATCGTCAAAAAAGGCGATACGCTCTGGGGTATTTCGGGGATGTATCTGCGGGAGCCCTGGCTGTGGCCAGAGCTTTGGGAGGTCAACTCCCAGATTGATAACCCTCATCTAATCTATCCTGGCGATAAACTTTACCTGGTGTGGGTAGACGGCCAGCCGCGGTTGAGAATGAACCGCGGCAGAGATGTCAAACTGGAACCCAATATGCGGGTTTCGCCACTCGACCTCGCCATACCTATTATCCCGCTGGATCAGATTGGCGCATTTTTACTGCGGCATCGAATATTGGATGCCAATGAGCTCAATGATTCTGCCTGGGTGGTCGCTGGAGGCCAGGGCCATTTACTTAGTGCTCCAGGCGATCGGATTTTTGGTCGTGGGCCGTTTCCAGATGGTGAGCGAGCCTATGGCATCTACAGGGCCGGCGATACCTATGTTGATCCGTTGACGGGCGAATTACTCGGCTATCAGGCTCAGGATATAGGCAATACTCGCCTACTGAGCAGCAATAAAGATGAAATTACAGAGTTGGAGATTACCCGGGTTACCGAAGAGGTACGCATTTCAGATCGCCTCTTACCCATGGAAGAACGGATAATTGACGCGACCTTTCACCCCCGGGCCCCGGAAAATGACATCGTCGACGGCTATATGATTGCAGTGGATGGCGGTCTCACCCAGATTGGCACCACTAACATTGTGGTGCTCAATCGCGGCAAGCGTGAGGGCTTGGAGGTAGGCCACGTAATGGCGATCTATCAGACCGGGGCAACGGTCCACGACAAGGTGGTCGGGGACAATGTCCGGCTTCCCGATGTACGCGCTGGCCTGTTGATGATTTTTGAAGCCTTTGAAAAGGCCAGCTACGGCATTGTGCTGAAGGCCAATCGGCCTCTCAAAGTTGGCGACAAGGTTAAAAACCCATAACAACGTGATGCGCCACAGGATGTGGCGCTGTTGGGCAGTTTTCATGCCCTGTCACGACATCAAGGATGATGGCGATGGCAACTTCAGATCTTCGCGCCTGCTTATTGCTGCAGAGCGTCCCTACCCTTAGCAACAAAATGCTGGTTGTAATGCTGCGCCACTTCGGTAGCCCCTCGGGTCTATTGGATTCGCAGTTCGCCGATTGGATTGCCCTTGGCCTACCACAGGCGGTAGCTGGTGAGCTCGAGTTGGCTCGCAGGCAGGGCATTCATCCGGACTGCCCTCTGTCGATGGCGGCACAACTCGAACTTTTAACTGTGGCAGACGCCGGAGTGATGGTTCTTACCGACGATCGCTACCCTGCCCTGCTCGGTACTATCTTTGATCCGCCTGCCATTCTTTATTATCGCGGCGACCCGAGCTTGATGTCCCGTCCGCTGCTGGCGATGGTTGGCAGTCGTAAAGCAAGTCCCAGTGGTCTGCGGGTGGCAATGGAGCTGGCTTCTTCCGCCGTGTCGCTCGGTCTTGGAGTCTGCAGTGGTTTGGCACTGGGTATAGATAGTGCCGCCCATCGTGGTGCCCTTGCCGGTCAAGGGGGAACTTTGGCCGTGATGGCAACCGGGATAGAGCAGGTTTATCCCCGCCGTCACCAGCGTCTTGCGCAGGAGATACTTGAGCAAGGCTGCCTGCTGACTGAGTTCCCTCCGGGGTTGCCGCCGCTGCGGCAAAATTTTCCACGTCGCAACAGAATCATCAGTGGCTTGTCTCTGGCTACCATAGTGGTGGAGGCGGCGCTGCCTAGCGGATCACTGCTTACCGCCGGTTCGGCATTAGAGCAGGGTCGCGAAGTGTTTGCTCTACCCTGGAGTATTCACCACCGCAACGGCCGAGGGTGTTTGCGCTTGCTCCGCGATGGGGCCGGCCTGGTGGAAAGTGTTGAGGATGTGCTGGCAGAGCTCGGCCCCATGTATCAGCTGCAACAAGACCTGTTCACCAGCGCGGCCGCGTCGCCGGGTGCATTGCCTGCCGATCGAGCTAGTCTGCTGGAATTGGTGGGTTTTGAGGCGACGTCTGTGGATGTTTTGGCGGCTCACAGCGGTCAACCTGTGGCCAAGGTCTTGTCTAGCCTGTCTGAACTGGAACTGGCCGGTCTGGTTACACAGGCGGCTGCGGGCTATATTCGATGTTGACGGTGTGGTCCGACAGCTGAAATAGTGCTGCCAGCCCCTTGCCAAGCCCGCTGCAGTTGGTAGAATTTCGCGCTCTTTAATGGACGCCTGCTCTGCCAACAAGCGCCCGTTATCACCGTAACTGTGGAGAAAGCCAATGAGCGTGCCTTTTGTCGCTATCGTAATGGGGTCAGATTCCGACCTTCCCGTGATGGAAAACTGCTTCACTATCCTGCGAAGCTTCGACATCCCTTTTGAGGCCCGTATCACATCGGCGCATCGCACCCCCGAGATTACCAAAGACTATGTAAAAGATGCCGAGGCTCGTGGTTGTGCCGTATTTATTGCCGCTGCAGGTATGGCCGCGCATCTGGCCGGTGCTGTTTCTGCCGCCACGGTTAAGCCGGTTATCGGAGTACCGATAAATGCCTCTTTAGACGGTCTAGACGCCCTGCTTTCTACGGTTCAGATGCCAGCGGGCATACCCGTGGCAACGGTTGCAATCGGTAAGGCTGGAGCCAAAAATGCGGCTTATCTGGCCGCTCAGATATTGTCTGTTGCGCAACCGGAAATCGCACAAAAATTGCGTGATGAAAGACAGGTCAATGCGCAGGCGATTGTTGCCAAAGATGCAGCCCTGCAGGACGCACTAAAGCACTAGCTCTTAGCCGTGGAGTCCCTGCAACTTAAGCATATCGACAACGTTTTGGCGCAGGGCGGAGTCATCGCCTGTGCTACTGAAGCGGTTTGGGGCTTGAGCTGTGATCCTGACAATCCGTCAGCAGTAGAACGTCTGTTGGCGCTGAAAAATAGACCGGTAAGTAAAGGTTTGATTCTGGTGGCGTCGGATATCGAACAGTTTGGCGATTTACTGGAAGGCCTCAACGACGGCCAACTCGCCCGATTGACGCTGTCTTGGCCTGGACCCACCACCTGGCTTGTTCCCCACCAGGGGCGAGTGCCACCGTGGGTGCACGGTGATCACGACACCGTCGCATGCCGTGTTACCGCCCACAGTGGATTGAGAGATCTCTGTCGAGCCTGGGGCGGGCCGCTGGTATCAACGTCGGCAAATCCAGGCGGAAGTCAGCCGGCACGGCAGCGCTATCAGGTACAAAGATATTTTGGTGGCGAAATCGACGCCATCCTCCCCGGCGCTGTAGGCGGAGCCCTGCGTCCGTCGGTTATTCGCGACCTTCTCAAGGATGAAATTATCCGCAACTGATTTTGACGGCGTATAATCCCTTCCGTTTTACTTAGCAGGCAGTCCCATGCAGATCGACACCGTTAGGCATTATCTTCTCAAACTGCAGGAGGAAATTTGTTCCGGACTAGCTCAGGCGGACGGCGGTGCTGACTTTATTGTTGACGAGTGGCAGCGTGCCGAAGGGGGTGGCGGCCGCAGCCGCGTGCTGGTCAATGGCGCAGTGTTTGAAAAGGCCGGAGTGAATTTCTCTCATGTTATGGGCGCTTCCCTGCCTGCTTCTGCCAGCGCGTCCAGGCCAGAGCTTGCGGGGCGCAGCTTTCAAGCGATGGGTGTATCGCTGGTTATTCACCCCAACAACCCTTACGTGCCTACCTCTCACGCCAATGTGCGTTTGTTTGTCGCCGAAAAGCCCGGTGAGGAGCCCATCTGGTGGTTTGGCGGTGGCTATGATCTTACCCCTTACTATGGCAATCAGGAGGATTGTGTTAGCTGGCACCAACAGGCCAGTGCGGCCTGCCAGGAGTTTGGTGAGGGGGTTTATCCACGCTTCAAAAAGTGGTGCGACGAGTATTTTTATCTGCGCCACCGAGATGAGGCGCGCGGGGTAGGTGGTTTGTTTTTTGACGACCTGAACGAATGGGATTTCGATACCTGCTTTGCTTTTATGCAGTCGGTGGGAGATTCATTTCTACCCGCATACCTGCCCATCGTTGAGCGCCGCAAACTCACTCCATTTGGAGACGCAGAGCGACAGTTTCAGCTATATCGACGGGGGCGCTACGTGGAGTTCAACCTGGTGTTTGATCGCGGAACCTTGTTTGGTTTGCAGTCCGATGGTCGTACCGAGGCCATTTTGATGTCATTGCCTCCGCTGGTTCGATGGGAGTACAACTATCAACCGGAGCCTGGCAGTCAGGAAGCGGAGCTGACAGATTATTACCTGCAACACAGAGATTGGCTGGCTTTAGCTGCAACTGCTGGGGATGCCGGGTAAATGCCTGATAAAGATAGATACGCTGTTTTTGGCAACCCGATCAAGCACAGCAAATCCCCGTTGATTCATGCAGAGTTTGCCCGGCAGTGTGACCAAGGCTTGCAGTATCGAGCGGTACGGGTAGAACTGGATGCGTTTGCACGCTGTGCTGGCAATTTTTTCGAGCAGGGCGGCTGTGGCCTAAATATTACCGTGCCGTTTAAAACCGAGGCCTATGAGTTTGCTGATGTTCTCAGTGACCGTGCCCGCCGTGCTGCCGCTGTTAATACGCTTTGGCGGCGGGAGGATGGCAGTATTGCGGGTGACAATACCGATGGTATTGGCCTCATCCGGGATATGGTGGCAAATCTGGGGTGGACGGTGCAATCAATGCGAGTATTGATAGTCGGTGCCGGTGGTGCGGTACGCGGTATTCTTGAGCCGCTTTTGCGGGAGCGACCGCGTGAATTATTGATCGTCAATCGCACGGCCGCTAAAGCTGAGCAGTTGGCGGCGGAGTTTGCCGACCTGGGCGAAATTAGAGGCGGCGGTCTGGCACTGGTTGAGGGCGATCAATTTGATCTTATTATAAACGCCTCTAGCGCCGGCCTGGATGGTCAGATGGCAGACTTGCCTTCATCTATCCTCACTGAGCGCACCTGCTGCTACGATTTGTTGTATGGCGCCGAGCCTACCGCGTTTACGCGCTGGGCGGCTCAGCATACCGCTTGGGCGGTAGCCGACGGCTTGGGTATGCTGGTTGAACAGGCTGCTGAATCGTTTTATTTATGGCGCCGGGTGCGACCGGAAACGCGGCCGGTGATTAACCAAATCCGTGAACTTATCAGCGACACCTGAGCCTGGATTGTGATTCAGCTCTGTTCGGATAAATGCTGGTCTTTCAGGCGCACATAGTTACCCGCGCTATAGACAAAAAACGCCATTTCTTTTTCGCGTAGAGGCCGCATTTGCCGCGCGGGACTGCCGGCGTAGAGGAATCCGGAGTCGAGCTTTTTCCCAGGTGTGACGAGTGCGCCAGCAGCGATAACCACATCACTTTCTACCACCGCCCCATCCATCACAATGGCTCCCATGCCAACCAGAACTCTGTCGCCTATGGTACAGCCGTGCAAAATCACGCCGTGACCAATAATGACATCGCTGCCGACAAGCAACGGCCAGCCATCGGCGTTAAAGGGGCCGGCGTGAGTAATATGTAATACGGAACCGTCCTGAACGCTGGTGCGATCGCCAATTTCGATGCGGTGCATATCCCCGCGTACGGCGACCTGCGGCCATACCGATACGTCGTCACCCAGGGTTACGTCGCCAAGCACGACGGCGGAGGCGTCTATAAATACCCGCTTACCCAGTGAGGGGCTCTTGCCTTGAAAGCTGCGCAGACGTTGGTCACGATATTCGGTCATATTATGGTGCGTTCTCGCAATGGTTGGCCTGTTACAATACCCAGCCGGGCGCATTGAAGCCAGTGCCGGCTGAGAATCTTGAGACAAAATGATGGATAGCAAATCTACCACAACACGACGACGATTTATCGCTGGAGCGGTTTGTCCGCGTTGTAGCGCCATGGATAAAATAGTTGTTAATCTCGACAGCGATACCCGCGAGTGTGTGGCCTGCGGGTTTAGTGATGCGCGGCCTGGCGACGAAGGGCCGGACGAGTCTGACTTAACTCAGGAGTTGCCCACCCGAGTTAGCCGAGCGGCTTCGCGCAGAGTCGATACCCCGACGGAAATTGTCACCCTGGTTGACCCAAAAGCCGACAAATGAATAGATCCCGGCACTAACTTAGGCGGCTGGGCCCAGTCGCAGACGTACTGTATGTGTCCGGCTGGTAAGGCTGTGGCTGTCCATCAATGGGGTTGTCATTGCTGTGGCCCCGGGGATTTTCCGCACCTTGTCCCAGACGTGCTCTTTTTCCAATAGTCGGGAGGCAGTGTATTGCACCAGCTGCTCCAGTCTATTGGCCAGTGGGTCTCCCAGCAGGTGATGAACGATGATGTTAGCCTCGGTCATATCCAGAGGCAGCAAGGGCCGCTGAACGTGGCGAATATGGTGATCGTTGACTTCTTCGAGCAGGCGGTGGGCGAGGAAAGCCTCATCAAGTAATAACGCCAAGCCGCCAGTCTCGGGTACTTCGTCGGGGGGCTGCAGGAAATAGTCTTCGGCAATGTGAAGAAATGGCGCCGCATAGTCGTGAAAACCAAACTGTTTGCTGACCGCAGTGACCAGGCTGATACAGCCGGGAACACTCTCTATATAGCCGGTTATGAACTCCAGCAGTGCCTCTTCCGGTGCCTCTTTGGGGAGCTCAAGGCGACTGGCGAGTTTTGGAATATTGTCCTGCAGCCGCTGCCGCAGATGATGCGTGGCATTTTCCTGCTCAACAGCAGTGGCGATAATTGCCCTGATATCCGATGATGACATAGCCTGCTCCTGCCAAGTGGCGTCGTGGAAGGCCCCTATTCAGGCTAGTACATCCGTGATATTTAGCCACTTAATTGGACAGACACGCCGGCCAGGCGATCCCGATATCTTGTGGTCCAGCTTTGTTATCATGGTCGCATCTAGCGTCTCAGGGGCGCCTCGCGCTCTATCGAAAGGCTTGTCCAAGATTAAACTCTCACAGAATCAGCATCTTAGTGTTTTTTGGCGTAGACTTTCGCTATAATCCCCCGCGCTTTTGTCCCCCGCTTCCCTAGGGAGCAGTATTGGCAGAGCGAAGTCAGTTGAACAGAGTGGATGCCCCTGTGGACGTACGTTCTGTTGATGCTATGCGGTGGTCTGCTTCTACAAGCACCCTCGTGACAGTGTTTAATCTTGGTGTTTTCAGCCTAAGGGTACACACTTGCAGTCATCTGGTGGAATAATTTCTAATTTTACAACATGGAGACACGGGAAATGTGTTTTGACGCGAAGCGGCTGGTAAGGCTGGCGCTAAGTCCTGTGCTGATACTGATGGCCTGGGTAAGTGCAGGAGCTCAGGCGGCAGGTGAGAAGATGAATGAAATCAATATGCCGGCCGGGGTTACCGCCTTGGGTAGGGATATTTATGACCTGCACATGCTCATTTTCTGGATCTGTGTGGTTACCGGGGTAATCGTATTTGGGGTGATGTTTTACTCCATTTACTACCACCGCAAATCTCGAGGCGTTACGCCTGCTACCTTCCACGAGAGTACCAGGGTGGAAATCGCCTGGACGGTCGTACCATTTTTAATTCTTATAGGCATGGCGGTGCCGGCGACCCGGACTCTGGTCGACATTTACAACACCGACGACGCAGAAATGGATATTGTGATTACCGGCTACCAATGGAAGTGGAAGTACGAATATCTCAGTGCAGACGGCGAGAACGTAGCCTTTTTTAGCAACTTGCGCACGCCACAAAGCGAAATTTATAACAGTGAACAGAAAGGTGAGTACTACCTTCTGGAAGTTGATGAGCCTGTTGTAATCCCGGTCGACACCAAGGTGCGATTCTTGATTACCGCCAATGATGTTATCCACTCTTGGTGGGTGCCGGAGCTGGCGGTTAAGAGAGATGCGATCCCTGGCTTTATCAATGAAACCTGGACTCTGGCCACCGAGGAAGGTGTATATCGCGGACAGTGTGCTGAACTTTGTGGTAAAGACCACGGCTTTATGCCGATCGTAGTTAACGTGGTCAGCAAAGAAGAATACGCTCAGTGGTTTGCCGCCAAGCAGGGAGACGCAGCTGAGGTCAAAGCACTGATGGCGCAAAACTTTAGCCTTGAGGAACTAATGGAGCGCGGCAAGGCGGTGTATGACAAATCCTGCCTCGCCTGTCACGGTGCTAACGGCGAGGGCGGCCTTGGCCTGCCTATAGCCGGCAGTCCGGTTGCTACCGGCGAGCTGAGTAACCACCTGGATATCGGCATCAATGGTGTGCCTGGCACTGCCATGCAAGCCTTTGGCGGTCAGCTGAACGACGTCGATATGGCGGCGGTCATTACTTATCAACGAAACGCGTTTAACAACAATATGGGCGACCTGGTTCAACCCATAGATGTTTTTAACCACAAAAAAGGCTAATTGGAGGAGTATCCGATGGGAGATCATCACCACGGCCCCGCCAAGGGCCTAACACGGTGGCTTTTCACCACCAATCATAAAGACATTGGAACCATGTACCTGTGGTTCTCATTCGCCATGTTCATTCTGGGCGGCAGCTTCGCGATGATAATTCGTGCGGAACTGTTCCAACCTGGTATGCAGCTGGTGGAGCCGGCATTTTTCAACCAGATGACCACCCTGCACGGGTTGATTATGGTTTTCGGGGCGATTATGCCCTCTTTCGTTGGCCTGGCTAACTGGATGATACCGATGATGATCGGTGCTCCGGATATGGCGTTGCCACGAATGAACAACTGGAGCTTCTGGCTGCTACCGCCTACCTTCCTGCTGTTGGCATCAACCCTGTTTATGGATGGCGGAGCACCGGCCTTCGGCTGGACGTTTTACGCGCCCTTGTCGACGACTTATGCGCCACCCTCGGTGACCTTTTTCATCTTCTCTGTACACGTGCTCGGTATTTCGTCAATCATGGGTTCGATTAACATCATTGCCACGGTAATGAACCTGCGGGCACCGGGCATGACCTATATGAAGATGCCCCTCTTCGTTTGGACCTGGCTGATTACTGCATTTTTGCTGGTGGCGGTGATGCCAGTACTGGCCGGGGCGGTGACCATGATGCTAATGGATATCCACTTTAACACCAGCTTCTTCTCCGCCGCGGGTGGCGGTGACCCGGTGTTATTCCAGCATGTTTTCTGGTTCTTCGGGCACCCCGAGGTATACATCATCATCCTGCCTGCCTTTGGTGTGATCTCGCAGATCATTCCGACATTCTCTCGCAAGCGATTGTTCGGCTACGACTCAATGGTTTATGCGACTGCATCTATCGCGTTTCTGTCATTTATCGTCTGGGCTCATCACATGTACACGGTGGGCATGCCGGTGGCTGGCGAACTGTTCTTTATGTACGCGACCATGTTGATTGCAGTACCGACCGGGGTGAAGGTCTTCAACTGGATCTCTACTATGTGGCGCGGAGCTCTGACCTTTGAGACACCGATGATGTTCAGCATGGGCTTTTTGATACTGTTCACTATCGGCGGCTTTACCGGTCTGATGTTGGCAATCGCGCCAGCTGACTTCCAGTATCACGACAGCTACTTTGTGGTTGCCCACTTCCATTATGTGATGGTGGCGGGAGCGGTGTTCAGTATGACCGCCGCGGTATATTACTGGCTGCCCAAGTGGTGTGGACGGATGTATAACGAGACCATGGGCCAGACTCACTTCTGGATCTCGTTTATCGGCTTTAACCTGGCCTTCTTCCCGCAGCACTTCGTAGGACTTGCGGGTATGCCACGCCGTATCCCCGACTACGCCCTGCAGTTTGCGGATTTCAATATGATGTCCAGTATTGGTGCATTCATTTACGGCCTTTCGCAGATACTGTTCCTGTACAACGTGATTGCGACTATCGTGGGTGGCAAGCCAACCAGTGAAGAGAAAACCTGGGAAGGAGCAGAGGGCCTGGAGTGGACCCTTCCTACCCCGGCGCCCTACCACACCTTTGAGACGCCACCGGCGATCAGGTAGGAGCGAAAAGTTGCTAGCACTGAGTAAAAATCCGGTCTTCGACACTGTTGCCAAATTGGTAATAGTCGCTGTGGCGATGTTTGCTTTTGTGTTTGTGGTGATGGTGCCTCTTTACAACGTGCTGTGCGATGTTCTGGGCATTAACGGCAAGACCAACGGACAGGCCTATACGGCGGTGCAATCGGGTATAGATGAGAGCCGTGAAATTACCATTCAGTTTATGGCGACCAATAACGAAGGTATGCCATGGCAGTTTGAGCCCAGTGTGACCATGATGAAGGTCAATCCGGGCGCTTCCAACGACACCGTATTTTTGGCAGCCAACCCCCTGCCCGGCCCGATGGTAGCTCAGGCAATTCCGAGCATAACGCCCTCAAGAGCGGCCAAGTATTTCCATAAAACGGAATGCTTTTGTTTTAACCAGCAGCCACTCGATGGGCGCAGCGCTACTGAAATGCCGCTGCAATTTATTGTCGACCGGGAACTTCCGGCTGACATAAGGACAATTACTTTGTCCTATACCATTTTTGATGTAACAGATATGGCGAACGGCGCAATAGCCGCTCGCTAACGCGCCGGGCCTGGCGGCCGCGTGAGTTAAACGGAGAGATAACATGACAACCGAGACTACTACAGAGTACGAAAAGTACTACGTACCCGAAAAAAGCACGCTCGCGATCTGCGCAACAATCGGTTTGATGTCGAGCATTTTCGGTGCCGCCAGTGTCATGAATGATATGACCTTTGGCGATCCCGAAGTGGCGACTAATTCGTGGTCGATCTTATTGTTTGGTTTGTTTTTCTTTGCCGCGACCCTGTTTAGCTGGTTTCGAATTGCTATCAAAGAAAATCTAGCGGGCATGAACAGCGCTCAGTTGAAGAAATCATATGTTCTGGGAATGTTCTGGTTCATTTTTTCTGAGGTGATGTTCTTCTTCGCATTCTTTGGCGTGCTGTTCTATGTACGTAACCTTGCAGGTCCCTGGCTGGGTGGCGAAGGCGACGGTGGCCGTATGAACTATCTGTTGTGGGATAGCTTTCAGTACAGCTGGCCTATGATGCAGACTCCGCAGGAAGCCATGGGCGGCGCCGGCGCTCAGCTCATAGCCAACAACGGCACCTTCACTAGTCCCCACCAAAGCATGGCTTTTGCTGAAGCGCACGCCTGGTACGCCTGGTTGCCGATGTGGAACACACTCATCCTCCTGTCATCGAGTGTTACCTGTCATATTGCCCACCTGGGGTTACTCGACGGCAACAAGAAAAAATTCAATATCTGGCTCGGTATTACTGTCGCCATGGGTATCGTCTTCCTGTTCCTGCAGGCAGCGGAATATTACGAGGCCTATGAGCACTTTGGATTGACGTTGAATTCGGGAATTTATGGTTCAACGTTCTTCATGCTGACCGGCTTCCACGGCTTTCACGTGGCCATGGGTATGACCATCCTGTTGATCCAATGGCTGCGCTCAGTTCGCGCCGGGCATTTTACCGTCGACGATCACTTTGGCTTTGAGGCGGCGAGCTGGTACTGGCACTTTGTGGATGTGGTCTGGGTATTCCTGTTCCTGTTTGTTTACATCCTGTAAGCAGTTACTCAACAACCTCCTGGGATTTTTCGGTCTTCGGTCCACCGTCCCAGGGGTTTTGGTGGCCTAGTTTTCCAGTGGCGACACCATAGATTATTACCGCCATCAAGCACACCGCCAGGCTCACCCGAACGCCGAGTGAATGGAAAGTTCTGCGCTTGGTTTTATCACCTTGGTCGGTCATCAAAAAGTAAAATCCACTTCCCAAGCTTGCCACTAGAGCCAGCAGTAGTAGAACTATCAAGATTTTTAACAAGAGGTTTGCTCCATAGCGATGTCATTGCAGTATAAACCAGCACAGCCATATCTTTGCAGCCTGCGTGGTGGTTTGTAGTGATGCATACGTTTGCCAGTAGGCTGCGGATTGATGTGGAGTGGCGGATCGCCCTCTTTACTGGCCTATTGCTGCCGTTACTGATCTTCCTGGGGTTGTGGCAATTACAGCGCGCGGATGAAAAGGCGCAGATAGCGCAAATTTATGAGGCGCGCAGTCAATTGCCTGCTGCCGCTTTTAATCCTGAAATGGCTCAGCAACCTGACCATACCCTGCGCTATCTGCCAGTTAATCTGCAGGGAGCCTATTTGCCCGGCCGCGATATTTTGCTGGATAATCGAATACATCTGGGCCGCTTTGGCTACCAGGTGGTTAGTCCGTTCCGTGTCGCCGGCAGCAATGATTTAGTGTTGGTGAATCGCGGCTGGATAGAGGGTGACCGCTCGCGTCGGGTTTTACCCGAGGTGCCTATAGAGGCGGGTACGGTGTCAATTAGCGGTACGGTCTACATACCGCCTGGGGAACCTTACCTGCTGGCTGACCAGCTCTATGTGGATCGTTGGCCGCTGCTGTTGCAAGCTCTGGAGATCGAAAAGCTGGCGCCATTATTAGCAAAAACAACCGCTGCCCGCCTTTTTCCACATGTACTAAGGATCGATCCCGAGCAGGCGGGTGCGCTTCTGGTGTCCTGGCAGGTGATAAACGTTAGCCCACAGAAGCACCAGGCTTATGCCGTACAATGGTTTGCAATGGCCGCCGCTTTGGCTACGTTATTTATTCTGGGCAGCACCAACCTGTGGCAGCTTATCCGTGGAAAAGAAATGTAATGACTACCCCTTCTAACAAACGCAATCGACTAATGCTTCTGCTGATCGCAGGCATCCCGGTTATCATGATCCTCACCGCAACCTGGCTTTGGTTTTTTGTGGCCAGGGGTGACCTGGACCTGGTTGGTGCGTTGGGAACCTCTAATCAGGGAACTCTGGTTCAGCCCCCGAGACCTTTTGCAGACTTAACGGCCCGCGATGCTATGCAGCGCGAGTTCAGTTACGCAAATGTGGACTCCCGATGGACTATGTTGATTCCTAACTCCGGGGCTAGTTGTGGTCCGCAGTGCGAATCGAGGTTGTATCTGACACGGCAAATTCATATCGCCATGGGTAAAGACGTCGGGCGAATTCGCCGAATGTACGTGGCTGACGACGTACAGCCCGCAGCAACCCAGCTGTCTGTCGATAATCTTAGTGACGATACCCCCCTCCCCGACTCTTTTGAGCAGTTTTTGGAAACTCAGCATCGTGGTTTGCTGCCAATTCAGTTGGGCCAAGAAGATTTTGGCGCCATGTTCAGTGAATACTCAGCTGATCCCAACGTCTGGTACCTGGCGGACCCTGCGGGGTGGATTATGATGTCTTACAATGCGGATGTTACTTACAAAGATGTGATATCTGATCTCAAATTTCTATTGAAGAATTCCAGTGAATAGCGAAACAGCAGCACCCAATGTCGGCTCTGAAAGAGCGACCTGGCGGGATTACAAAGAGCTCACCAAGCCCAATGTGGTGGCTCTCATGATCCTGACTTCCGTTATTGGGATGTTCATGGCGGTACCCGGTATGGTGCCGCTGGACATACTGATTCTGGGTAATCTCGGTATCGCGTTGTGTGCCGGTGCAGCTGCCGCGGTCAACCATCTGGTCGACCAGCGTGTTGATCTGCGCATGGCTAGAACACGCAACCGTCCGCTCGCGCAGGGAAGGATAGGCACCCTGCAGGCGACGGTCTTTGCGGCGATTCTGGGCGGTGTTGGTATGGGTATCTTGCTAATTTGGGTCAATGCCCTGACCGCTTGGCTGACGCTGGCATCACTCATTGGCTATGCTTTTATCTACACCATGTTTCTAAAGCGGGCCACCCCCCAGAATATAGTTATCGGCGGCCTGGCCGGTGCAGCACCTCCGTTGCTGGGCTGGACTGCAGTGACTGGCGAAATTCACGGCCATGCCCTGCTCCTGGTACTGATCATCTTTGCCTGGACGCCGCCGCATTTTTGGGCATTGGCTATTCACCGCAGGGAGGAATATGCCGCTGTTGATATCCCGATGCTCCCCGTTACTCACGGCGTGGCATTTACCAAGCTGCATATTTTGCTGTACACCATCATTATGGTGCTGATCACCTTACTCCCCTTTGCTACCCGTTTGAGTGGCCCCTTATATTTAATGGGCGCACTGGTTCTGGGGGGTGGATTTCTCTACTGGGCAATCGAATTGATGCGCACCAAAACGGGCAATGCGCCCATGGAGACCTTTAAATACTCCATTGTTTATTTGATGGCCTTGTTCATTGTGATGTTAGTGGATCATTACCTGTTTCCGATGACGGCGTTTTAGCATATGAGTATGAGTACGAAACAATCTCGTGGCGTGAAAACCACTGTAGCCGTGGTGTTAGTGTTGATTGTAATAGTGGTCGCCGGCTTCGTTTATAGAGTCCAGCAACCCAGAGTTATGACCAACACAGAGATGCAGATCAATGGTTTGTATCTCCACCAAACGCCCAGGGATATAGGCGAGTTCGAGTTGGTTGATCATCACGGTGCACCGTTTACTGCGTCATCTTTAGAAGGCGGATGGACGCTGATTTTTTTTGGCTTCAGCTACTGCCCTGACATTTGCCCCACAACAATGGCCTTTCTCGATCAATTTGTTGGCCAACTTCCAGACGATGAAGCTCGCGATACCGAAGTAGTAATGATTTCGGTGGACCCTGTTAGAGATACCGTCTCGCAATTGGCGGCTTACGTGCCCTTCTTCAATGCTGATTTTCTAGGCGTGACCGGCGAGTTTTTAGCGATACATCGTGTGGCGACGGCTCTGAATACACCGTTTCGCAAGGTTCCCGGGCAGGGCGAGGATTATCTGATTGATCATAGTGCCAACGTGGTACTAATTAACCCCCGGGGGGACTATCACGGCTTTTTCAAGGCCCCACTGGACCTGGCTAAAATGAAGGTGACTTATCGCTCAGCCAGAACCCTCTGGGATCATGGCCTGTAGCGATAAAAACAATCTTGACCTAGTTGATGCTCACTAATAGCGGGCCGTTAAGCTTCGGCGCTGGTACAACCTCATCGAAAGTCAGCTTCAGCTTGCTATTCAGATCGTCCGAAACGTCCTTAACGTCGATTGGTGTGTATTCCGATTGGCTGGCAGCAGGTGCTATTGAAACCTCGGTATTAATAGACGGCTTATTTTGTCCAGCCGGTGCACTCGGTTCCGCAGTCGCGCCGAACGCCAGAAACGCCAGCACTAAAATCAAATTCTTCATAATGTTTACTCCTTAAAAGTGTTACCTAGATAGTCCTATTGGTAACAAAATACGTCGATGTGACTATATTGGATCATTCTATCCACCTTTCAAGCTGTGTTCACTATTGTTACCGAATCTTCATGATTCACCTAACATATTGTTTTAAATAGATTTTTATGATTTTGAGTGGAATTCAACTATCACTAATGCGAAAAAGTAACACTTAATTTTACTAAAGTAACGTAAGTGCCCGTGAGCTATTGGCCGCCCGAACAAAATTGGGAGCCATAGAATTTTGGCGGCGGATGGGCTTTAATCCCTGTCTCGCCGACTACCCGGCATAGCATTCAACAAGGTCAGCCCCTCATGCCCGAAAGCAACGCTCCTATCATTCTGGTAGACGGCTCTTCATATCTCTACCGTGCCTTCCACGCTTTGCCGCCACTGACCAACTCCAAAGGACAGGCCACAGGCGCGGTTAAAGGCGTGATCAGCATGTTGCGTCGCCTGGTCAAGGATTACCCTGACAGCGCCGTGGTGGTTATATTTGACGCCAAGGGTAAGACCTTCAGGGATGATATGTATCCACTGTACAAAGCGCAGAGGCCGCCAATGCCCGATGAGTTGCGGGAACAGGTTGAGCCGATTCATACGACGGTAAAAGCCATGGGTCTGCCGCTGCTGTGTATACCCGGGGTGGAGGCCGATGATGTAATCGGAACCCTGTCCAGACAAGCCAGTAGAGAGGGCAGGCACGTCGTCATATCTACTGGCGATAAAGACATGGCGCAGCTGGTGGACGCGCATACGACTCTGGTTAATACCATGACTGATACGGTTATGGATGTTGCTGGAGTAACCGAAAAGTTCGGGATTCCTCCGGAGTTGATTATCGACTTTTTGGCGCTGATGGGAGACAAGGTCGATAACATTCCTGGTGTGGCAGGTGTTGGTGAAAAAACTGCCCTGGCCTTATTGCAGGGTCTGGGATCGTTGCAGGATATTTACAACTCCCTGGATCAGGTTGCAGCGCTGGATTTTCGCGGCGCCAAGAAAATGGGCGAGAAACTGGCTGCCGAGCGCGACAATGCGGATATGTCTTACCAGTTGGCAACTATTAAAACCGATGTCGAACTGGAGTATGGGCCGGGTGACCTGCACAACGGCGTGCCAGATCGGGACGCGCTGTTGAAGTTGTTTACCGAACTGGAGTTCAACTCCTGGTTAGACGAGTTACTGGGGCAGGCGGAGCCAGTCACTGCTGAAAAGTTGGACGCCATCTATGACACGGTAATGACGCAGGAAGACCTGGATGTGTGGGTGGCGCGGATGGCCTCCGCCGAAGTATTCGCTTTTGATACTGAAACAACCAGTCTGGATTATATGCAGGCACGCATTGTCGGCGTGTCTTTTGCGATCGAGCCGGGCGAGGCCGCCTACGTGCCGCTGGCTCATGATTACCTGGGTGCTCCTGCCCAATTGGATAGAGACGCAGTGCTGGCACAACTAAAGCCTCTGTTGGAGGACGACAGCAAGGCCAAATTGGGTCAGAACCTCAAATATGACGCCAGCGTGCTGGCTAACCATGGTATTACGCTGCGCGGCATCGCTTTTGACACCATGCTCGAATCTTATGTGCTGAATTCCACGGGCACTCGCCATGATATGAACAGTCTTGCGCTGAAATATCTGGGCGCTAAAACGATTCATTTTGAGGATGTCGCCGGAAAGGGCGCCAAACAGCTCACTTTCAATCAGGTTACAGTCGAGGAAGCCGCCCCGTATGCCGCCGAAGACGCCGACATTACGTTGCGTTTGCACCGGGAGCTGTGGCCCAAACTCGAAGGCGATTTAAAATCGGTTTATACCGATATCGAGTTGCCGCTGGTGCCGGTACTGTCGAGAATCGAACGGCAGGGGGCGTTGATTTCCAGAGAGCTTTTGTCCCGGCAAAGTGGCGAATTGGGTGCAAGACTGCAGCAGCTGCAGGGTCAGGCACATGAGCTGGCCGGACAGGAGTTCAATCTGGGCTCTCCCAAGCAGCTGGGTGAAATCCTGTTTGAGAAGCTGGAATTGCCTATCATCAAAAAAACCCCCAAGGGTGCCCCGTCAACCGCCGAAGATGTGCTGGTTGAACTGGCTCTCGATTACCCGTTGCCCAAGGTGCTGCTGGAGTACCGTAGTCTCAGCAAATTGAAGTCGACCTATACCGACAAGCTGCCCGAAATGATTAATCCGCAGACAGGAAGAGTGCACACCTCTTATCACCAGGCCGTTACTGCAACCGGCCGGTTGTCATCCAGCGATCCCAATCTTCAGAACATACCCATTCGTACCGAGGAGGGCAGACGGATCCGGCAGGCTTTTATCGCGCCAGAAGGTTACCGAATAGTAGCCGCAGATTACTCCCAAATTGAGCTGCGAATTATGGCGCACCTGTCCCGCGACAGCGGGCTACTGCAGGCATTCAATGATAATCGAGACGTGCACAGGGCCACGGCTGCCGAGGTATTTGAGGTCTCGGAAGATCAGGTATCGGGAGATCAGCGGCGCAAGGCCAAGGCAATTAACTTTGGGCTGATTTACGGCATGTCTGCATTTGGGCTGGCCAAGCAGCTCCACCTCGGTCGCAAGGAAGCCCAGCTGTATATCGATCGATACTTCGAGCGGTATCCGGGGGTGGCCGATTACATGGAAACTACCCGTGCGCTAGCCAGAGAGCAGGGCTACGTTGAAACGCTGTTCGGCCGGCGGCTGTATCTCCCTGAAATCAATGCTCGCAACAAAATGCGAGCGCAGGCGGCGGAGCGCACCGCCATCAATGCGCCCATGCAGGGCACCGCGGCGGATATTATCAAGAAGGCCATGTTGGCTGTGGATGGCTGGTTGTTTGGGGGAGGCGCCGATGCACGCATGATAATGCAGGTGCACGACGAACTGGTGCTTGAGGTCGCTGAGGCGGAGGTCGACGCGGTTTGTGATGAGCTCTGCCGACTTATGTCTGCTGCGGCGGAGCTTGCTGTGCCTCTGCTGGTTGAGGCCGGAGTTGGTGACAATTGGGATCAGGCCCACTGATTTAAGATTGCTTGGGAACTTTTTTCTCAGACCCACGTCTTATTTATTGTAGCGTTTGCTACGCTTGTTGGCCTTTCTCCACCGGCTGACATGCAAGTCTCTTTCCCCAGAGACCCAAGCTGTCCCGGCTTCCTACCCCCCCTACAGGCGGCCGGGTTTTTTATCCTCTCCAATCAAGTTTGCTCGTCCAACTCGTCATAAACCGTGTTGTCGCTCAACCAGCTATCCAGCACCTCGATGAGCTCTGCGTGGCCGGTGTGCTTGAGTGCTGAAAACAACTGTACACTCACCAGTTCTGCGTGTTCCACCAGTTGAGCCTGGACTTGCAGCAAGGTACTTTTGGCCGGACCTTTCTTCAGCTTGTCGGCTTTGGTGAGCAAAATGTGCACAGGCATTGATGCGGCCAGTGCCCAGCCCAGCATTTGTTCGTCGAAGGGCTGGAGAGGGTGGCGAACGTCCATCAATAGCACCAGGCCACGCAAACTTTCACGTTTCTGCAGATAATGCTCCAGCTGTTTGGTCCACTCTCGCTTGACTGCCTGGGGCACTTTGGCAAACCCGTACCCGGGGAGGTCTACCAATCGTTGCTGCTCGGTAAGGTGAAAAAAGTTAATTAGTTGGGTTCGGCCGGGAGTCTTGGAGGTTCTGGCGAGCTTCTTGTTACCAGTTAAGCTATTGATTGCACTCGATTTACCGGAATTAGAGCGACCCGCAAAAGCAACTTCCCAACCGCTGTCGGGTGGGCACTGGTTAAATTTGCTGGCGCTGGTCAGAAAACTGGCGAGCCGGTAGTTAGGCGCGGCAATGTCGCCCGAGGGCCCTTCGCTGGTCATGGAATTGGTTCGCCTTTTTTGGTCGATGTATCTCGTATATAATGCCACAGCTTTTTCGACTGTTATCAAATGCTTGCAGCGATTGGGCGTGTACTTTACCAACGATCAGAGGTTTTCGATGAAAAAGTTGTTAATTGTTGCTTTTGCCCTTGTCGCTACCAGCGCCATGGCCGATCCAATTATGGACAAGTACAACAAGAGCTGTGCTGTCTGTCATGCGTCCGGTGCCGCCAACGCGCCAAAAACCGGTGATACTGCTGCCTGGGAGCCGCGTATGGCCAAGAGTATGGACGCGCTGGTACAGTCAGTTCAAACTGGCCTGAACGCAATGCCTCCAAAGGGTATGTGCTTTGATTGTACTGACGATGAGTACAAAGCCCTGATCCAGTACATGGCAAAGCCAGCGAGCTAAGCTCCTCGTTCCTATTATTCACTGTGGATTAATGATGAAGAAGTATTTAATAGCCTGTGCGCTGTTTGGTGCCAGTGTGCAGTTCTCACAGGCGGCTGATATTGCCGCTGCCGGAAATGCCGAAGCCGGTGAGTCTAAAGCCGTAACCTGTAGCGCCTGTCATGGCCCCGATGGTAATAGTGTGGTGCCGACCTTCCCGAAACTTGCCGGGCAAGGCGCACGCTATTTGCTCAAGCAAATGAAAGACATTCGCGACGGCGCCAGGCCTGTACCGACAATGGCGGGCCAGGTAGATAATATGTCCGATGAGGATTTGGCCGATATTGCTGCTTTCTATAGCGGTCAGGCTTCTTCCGGCGGTCAGACCGATCCGGAGTTGCTGGCTCTGGGCGAAAAAGTCTATCGCAATGGCATTATGGAGCGCGGCGTTGCTGCCTGTTCGTCTTGCCACTCCCCCAATGGCTTGGGCAATGCGCCCGCTGGATTTCCGGTGTTAGCCGGTCAGCATGCCGATTACACCGCAACGCAGTTGCGCATGTACCGCAAAGGCTATGAACAGGCAGGGGGTCGCGATAACGATGGCGACAGCAAGATAATGCGAACTACAGCGTTTGCGCTAAGTGATCTTGAGATCCAGGCTGTGTCCAGTTACGTTGCTGGTCTGAAGTAGTTTCGGATGCTCTGAACAAGGTGGCTGAGGCCACCTTTTTTTTCAGTCATCGAACAAGTCCCTGAAACTGCTGTCATACATTGAGAATATTTTGATGGAGAATTACATGTTGAGACGTTTATTGTTGCCATTCGCGCTGCTGCTTCTGACACCTTTGTGGGCGTGCGCGCAGGATGAAACCGTATGGGAAGAGGGCAAACACTACGACCTTGTGAGCCCTGCCATACGCACTGCAGATCCCGCTAAAATCGAAGTCACCGAGTTTTTCTGGTATGGCTGTGGCCATTGCTATAATTTCGAACCGATGATCAGTCAGTGGAAGAAAACGCTGCCCGAAGACGTGGTATTTAAGGGTTCACCGGCAATGTGGAATGCGCCTATGGAACTGCACGGCAAGGCGTATTACGCGGCAGAAGTGCTAGGCGTGCTCGATACCATGCACCTGGTTATGTTTCAGGCGATGAATGTTGATCGCAAGCGCCTTACTTCGGAAGCTGAAATAGCGGCAGAGTTCGAGGCCAATGGGGTTTCAGCGGCTGATTTTAGCAAGGCGTATAATTCTTTCGGTGTAGGCAGCCAGATGCGCCAGGCGAACGCTAATGCCCGCGCAGCCAAAATTACCGGCACACCGGAAATTATGGTCAATGGCAAGTACCGCATTTCCAGCCGCAAAGCGGGCAATCATGCGAGTATGTTGAAACTAGTCGATTACCTCATCGAAAAAGAGCGGGTCGCGGCGGCAAGCTGAACTAGCCAAAAGTAATGTAGCAGTATGGTAAGGGCGCTTTGAGAAAAGCGCCCTTTTTTTATCTTACTGGTAGGTGGGGGGCCTTGTCCCAATGATCGTAAGATGGAAGCCGGTTTTGTCCATCGGAATGACGTCCTGATACAAAACTTCCTCCGCATCGTTACTCCTGTATAGCTCCACCCGCTGATTCTGGATGCCGGGCTCGACAATCTCACTGGTCAGAATTGCACCGCTAACTTTTAGAGCGCCAAGACTTTCTCCTGGATTACCAGCCAGAATGTGGTGGGTCGCGCCCGTAGTGGTTTGCGTTCCTGTTACGATCGGAGAGGTTTTCCCGGGCACCTGTACTACTTGTGGGCGAGGGTTGGCCGTACCTGTGGTGCGATGGGGAACAAGCACTGCCATCGGTTGAGGAATCTTCGCGATTTGTTTTGGTGGCTCTACGAGCGCCTGAGGTTTGGGGCTCACAATCGGCCTGGTACTTGGTACGTGCACGTAATTTGGGTGCGGTGTCACCATCGGTAGCTTGGCAGGTTGTAATACGTTCATCGGTTGAGGCACCTGTTGGGCGACCTGCGGTGTGGGTTGTGGCGTTGGTGTGGGAATGCTCATCGGCTGAGGCACTTGTTGTGCCACTTGCGGTGTGGGCTGTGGCGTTGGTGTGGGAACGCTCATCGGTTGAGGCACCTGTTGTGCCACTTGCGGTGTGGGTTGTGGCGTTGGTGTGGGGACGCTCATCGGCTGAGGCACCTGTTGTGCCACTTGCGGTGTGGGTTGTGGCGTCGGTGTGGGAACGCTCATCGGCTGAGGCACTTGTTGTGCCACTTGCGGTGTGGGTTGTGGCGTTGGTGTGGGAATGCTCATCGGCTGAGGCACTTGTTGTGCCACTTGCGGTGTGGGCTGTGGCGTTGGTGTGGGAACGCTCATCGGCTGAGGCACTTGTTGTGCCACTTGCGGTGTGGGCTGTGGCGTTGGCGTGGGAACGCTCATCGGTTGAGGCACTTGTTGTGCCACTTGCGGTGTGGGCTGTGGCGTTGGTGTGGGAACGCTCATCGGTTGAGGCACCTGTTGTGCCACTTGCGGTGTGGGTTGTGGTGTTGGTGTGGGAACGCTCATCGGTTGAGGCACCTGTTGTGCCACTTGCGGTGTGGGTTGTGGTGTTGGTGTGGGAACGCTCATCGGTTGAGGCACCTGTTGTGCCACTTGCGGTGTGGGCTGTGGCGTTGGTGTGGGAACGCTCATCGGCTGAGGCACTTGTTGTGCCACTTGCGGTGTGGGCTGTGGCGTTGGCGTGGGAACGCTCATCGGTTGAGGCACTTGTTGGGCGACCTGCGGTGTGGGCTGTGGTGTCGGTGTTGCTACCTGATTGGGTGTTGGGTTTGGTGTTGCGGTAGGTGCAGTGACGGGTTGCGGAGGTACTACCACCGGTTTTACAAGCGCAATTGGTTGTGCGGGTGTCAATGTACTCATCCCCACGTGCTGATTAGTAGTGCTTGGATCCGGGGTTTGCCCAACGGGCCCCAACCCCGACGTTGGCGTCTGTGAAGTTTGTGTCGACAGACCGTGCTGCGCCTGACAGTTCAGGTTACCTTTGCCTTGAGCGCTGTTCGCGTGACAGCTTTTTGCGTTCGCCATTTGTGGGACTGTTATACAGATAATTGCCAGCATCGCTAGAAGCTTCATTATTCTCATCCTAGAAGTAGTAGATGGCCTGAATCCAGGCGCGGTAGTCATCATCGGAGCCGTCAACGGCCTCACCCGTATTTGGATTCTCGGAGTCGTTATCGCCAATTTGGCTGCCCAGAGAGCCTCGCACCACCAGTCCCGACTCCCAGCTCTGGCTCAGGTTAACCCCCCAGGAGGACAGGGTGATATTGTTCTTGATGATCGGGTTGCCCGCTTCCCATCCGTCCCAAGTATCCTTGTAAAGCTGTACCCAACCGGTTGTATAGAACAGGGACGCCTGCAAGTTGCCGCCCCAGGGAAGGTTTAAAAAATCGTAGCGCAGGTCCAGATGCAGATTAGCGCCAATATCGCCAGCCACCTGACCGGTGGGGTAACCAGGTATGCTGAAGGGCCCGCCCAGGTAAAACGTCTGTGATGAATCCAGATTTTCGTTAGCCCATTGGCCGGCGAGTCCTACGTAGGTGGACCAGTTGCCGGTGAGGTGCTGAAGACGGGCAAGGTCCAGGTTTACTTTTACGAAGCTGCCATCGGCGCCGACATTCTGCCTGTCAAATTCCTTGAAGGCGTCGCCTCCTCGAATGTCCAGAGAGCCAGCTGTAACGGCAGCGGAATAAAACGTCTCGCCATTGGCCCAGCGGTCGTCATCGTAGTCTCCGGCAACGGAAAAACTCAGACTATTAATCCGCCGATCAGCGTCCTGGTCACCGGAATCGCTGGTATCGTCCAAGGCCAGGTAAGCGTACTCGAGGCGGCCAGCCAGATTGTTATGTCTGGAGCGAATAAACGGATAACTGCCGAACAGTCTCAGCGACTGGGCGTCGCCTTCATTACCAGTGGTTCGAAATTGTTTACCCAGTTCGTAGTCCAGGTAATCGATATTGGCGCCGACTCGCAACCCACTGCCTGAAATCGGCGTGCTGTAATCCAGGAAAAAATAATTAGAGTCGCTGCCGCTGGTGACGGCGCGCAGGGTAATTTGGTCGCCAGAGCCGGTGGGGCTGTTGAAGTAGACGGTCGCTCCTAGCCTTGATTCTCCCGTGTAATAACTACCGAAATTATCAATGTCTACGTTACCTGTTATCCGAGGAGTATCTTCGGCGCGCAGCAAAAACTGAGCCTCTCCCGGTTCCGTGCCCGGATAGATTACAGAATGCGAGGTGACGCCAGGAAGGTCATCCACCAATAGGATACTGCGCTCGAATTCCGCTCGCTTCATGACCTCACCGGTGGCGAGATTTTCTTCCAGAATGCTGTTTATTGCCCTGTCAGTCACCTGCGTCCCCTCATTGGACAGGTATACCCCGGCTTCTTCCAGCACACCTTCATAAACGTGGAGTGTGACAATCCCGTCGACTATTGCCTGAGGCGGAACATAAACCTGGGCCGCAAAAACCCCGCGAGCTCTATAACTATCCCGCAACACAGCCGCGGCAAGCTGAATTTCGAGGCTGCTCAAAGTTTTGTCAGAATAGGGTGCTAGTAAATCAGTGAGTTCGTTATCGCTGAGCTCATCGTTGCCATAGACCACAAAGTGGGAAACGTAGATATCTGGCCCGGTAATCTCGGCACCCAGCGCTGCGGGAGTTTCGATTGAAACACGCTCGTTGCGGTCGGGTAACACCCGCCGCAGAGTGTCTTCGCGCATATCCCGGTAAAGTATTCCGGAGTTGGGGTAGGGGTTTGCAGATACCTGCGCTGTAGTGGCCGCAAGTACCAGTGCAACTGCAACTGGGCATAAAAGTCTGTGCATTATAATTCCCGAACCTGTTGTTTTTATAGTCGAATTATCCAGCTCACTTTCACTCTATACGATGTCAGGTCGCGATCAGATCTGCAGCCACTCTGGCACTGGCAGGCCCCGGTTTTCAAGAAATACTGGATTGAACAGCTTGCTCTGGTAGCGATTCCCGTAATCGCAGAGGATTGTGACGATGGTATGCCCGGGTCCCAGATGCTCGGCCAGCCGAACAGCACCGGCTATATTGATACCCGCAGAGCCGCCCAGGCACAAACCCTCGTGCTGGAGTAGATCGAACACATAGGGCAACGCTTCCGCGTCGCTGATCCGAAAGGGAACATCGACCTGGGCCTGCGCCATATTCTCGGTGATGTGGTTGATGCCGATACCTTCCATCATCGAGGTGCCTTCGCCCGCCTTCAGCTCTCCAGAACGAAAGTACTCGTAGAGCGACGCGCCCTCTGGGTCAGCGAGTCCGATGACAACGCCGTCGTTTTGCTGCTTCAGGGCCTGTGACACACCGGCCAGGGTGCCACCGGTGCCTACGGCGCAGATGAATCCGTCAACTTTGCCGTCAGTCTGTTCCCAGATTTCGCGGCCGGTTGTGTCCCTGTGTATTTCCATATTGGCGAGGTTGTCGAATTGACGTGCCCAAACCGCACCGTGTTCTTCCTTGGCGGCCAATTTGGTGGCCAGCCGCTGAGCCGTGTGAATATAGTGATTGGGGTCGCTGTAGGATGTCGCACCTACCAGATGCAAATCGGCGCCCAATAATTCCAGAGAATCTATTTTTTCCCTACTTTGGGTTACCGGCATTACTACGCTGCTGCGATAACCCAGGGCGTTGGCAATCAGGGTTAAACCAATGCCGGTATTGCCCGCTGTACCTTCGACTATTCTGCCACCGGGCTCCAGACTGCCGTCCTTTTCTGCCGCACGAATTATCCCCAATGCAGTGCGGTCTTTGACTGAGCCACCGGGGTTGAGAAATTCCGCTTTTCCTAAAATGGTGCAGCCGGTTTTCTCCGAAACCTGGCGCAGATGAAGGAGTGGCGTGTTGCCAATAAGGTTGGTGACGTCTCTTGCCGCTTGCAAAATAAATTCTCCGAACAGGTAATGGAATCAGTATGACACAGAGATGTATGTCGGTCAGTGGGCTTTGCTGCGTCGGTACTGCCAATACACCTGGCCGGCTAGCAGTAGGGCGCAGAGGCTAATCAGAGTCATCCCCTGAACCATAGGCAGGGGAGAGTCTTTGAGGTACTTCCCTATCACTGCCGTTGCTGTCGCGGCGATAGACATCTGCACAAAGCCGAATAGGGACGATGCTGTTCCTGCAATATGGGCAAAAGGTCGCAGCGCTATGGCCATGGAGTGGGGCAACATCAGACCCAGCGCGGCGGAATAAAAGCACATGGGTACGATTAGCATCATGATATTGGCAGGGTCATGCAAGCTTCCCCCCAGCATTGACAGGCAAGCGATGCTGGCAAGAAAGCCACCATATAAAATGACTTGTTCCGAATCCCGATTGTTGCTGAGTCGCGCGCTAAGGGCACTGCCTGCCATATAGCCAACTACCGCGTTGATAAAGATCAGACCGAAGCGTTCTACCGGCACGCCGAACATACCAATGAAAATAAAACTCGATGAAGACAGGTATATGAGCAGGCCGGCATAGACAGCGGAGCTCGCGATGGTGACCGTGAGGAAGTAGGGATTAGCCAACAACTCGAGGTAATTGCGCAGGATTTTCGATGGGCGCAAGCTTTGCGGAGTGGGCAAGGTCTCTGCAACAAAATAATAGATCAGTATCAACATACTGCAGCCGTAGAGCGCGAGGAAAACAAAAATGCTGCTCCAGGGTAGGTAAAGCAGTAAAACGCCCCCAATTCCTGGCGCTATAGCTGGTGCCAGCGCCATCAGCATGGCGATCAGAGATAAGGCTCTGGCGGCACGATTTGGGCCAAATACATCGCGGGTTATGGCCCTCGCCAGAGTGGGACCCACGCATGCGCCAATACCTTGCAGAAATCGGTAAGTCAGCAGGCTGTCTATAGTTGTTGCCAGAGCGCAGCCTACACAGGCTATGACAAACAGAAAGGTACCGCCATGCAATAGCGGGCGTCGGCCAAAGCGATCTGCCAAAGGCCCACAGGCCAAATGGAACACAGCGAAACCGGTTAGGTAAGCACTGAGTGTCAGGTGCATGTGGCCGATGTCGGTGTTCAGGCCCGCCATCATCTGCGGCATGGCTGGCAAATACATATCGACGCTGAGTGGCCCCAGCGCAACCAGTGCCGCAAGTAGTACGAGCAGCCAGGGTGATTCTGGTCTAAGTGATGTTGGTTTCATGGGCCGCAGATACTAACACCTCAAGTTCTGAGGGTGAGCAGCATGTGGGGTTTATCGCGTAACAATCGGGCCTGTCATCTCCGCTGGTTTGTTAAGCCTGTAGCGAGGCTGAGCCACTATAGAACTAGCTGCTCTAGTGAGAGTAAGCACCAACTAACTCACTGTGCAAGATGATCAAGGGGTAGGGCTGTGTTCTGAACTACCCGCCTCAATTCAAAGCTGGAGTGAACACCGGTGACGCCGGCAATTCGGGTCAGTTTGCCCAATAGAAAACGCTCGTAATATTCCATATCGGGGACCACTGCTTTGAGCAAGTAGTCGGCCGATTGACCCGTAACCACAGCGCACTCCATAACCTCGGGATAGTTGCCGATTTGCTGCTCGAATTCCTCAAAGCGCTCCGGTGTATGCCTGTCCATGCTGATGCTTATCCAGGCCGTTAGCTTGAGCCCCAGCATCGACTGGTTGAGCAGAGTTACGTGCTTGCGAATGAGCCCGCTGTCCTCCAGTCTTTTAACTCTTCGAGAGCAGGGCGTTGGCGAGAGCCCAACGACGTCAGCCAGTTCCAGGTTACTGATGCGGCCGTTGAGCTGCATTGCCTGCAGAATTCTGCGATCAGTGCGGTCGAGCTTCATTGTCTAGCCCTCGTAGGGAGTAAAAGTGATAAATCTATTCTATTAAGTGTATATCACTAATAAAAGTAGAATTTTAGAGATTAGTAGTCAATAAAGTGAATATATTAGCCGAATTTGCAGTAATTCGCTCCCCACTCGCTCGTATACTAGCGCTCTGGCTGAAAGTGTCACCTGGTGTGGCAGCAATCGCGACTTACCGGTCGTTGTTGCTGACAAATTTGCCTCACGAGAGTAAATGCCCCCGCTAACCCGGACAGGTGAGACCAGCCTCCCAATTCGAATAGACCAGGCACTAGACATGAGTAATTTTGACCACAGGAAATATCCCGCCTTCCAACCCATCAAGATGACTAATCGTCGTTGGCCAGATCGCCAGCTTGAGAAGGCGCCACTGTGGTGCAGTGTCGACCTTCGGGACGGCAACCAGGCCTTGATTGAGCCGATGACAGCATCGCAGAAATCCCGCCTGTGGGATCAATTGGTCAAGCTGGGCTTCAAGGAGATCGAGGTGGGTTTTCCATCGGCCTCTAGCCACGATTACGATTTCGTCCGTGAGCTGATAGAGAACGGGCGCATACCCGATGATGTGACCATTCAGGTGCTGACTCAGGCCCGCCCTGATCTGATTGAAAAAACGTTTGAATCTCTGAAGGGCGCCCGTCGCGCTATTGTTCACGTTTATAACTCGACCTCCACGGTGCAGCGTGAGCAGGTCTTTGCTCTCGACCGGGAGGGCATTAAAAACATTGCAGTTAAAGGGGCGGAGCTGGTGCGAACCTGCGCTGAGCGCCATCCCGATACCGAATGGGTGTTCGAATATTCTCCCGAGAGCTTTACCGGCACCGAGATGGATTATGCTGTGGATGTCTGCAATGCGGTGACTGCAGTATGGCAGCCCACACCGGAACACCCCTGCATCATAAATTTGCCCGCTACCGTTGAAATGAGTACCCCCAATATCTATGCCGACCAGATTGAATGGTTCTGTGATCGGGTTGAGCGCAGAGATAGCGTGTTGATCTCGCTGCACACACATAACGATAGGGGTTGTGCTGTGGCAGCCGCTGAGTTGGGTGTGTTAGCGGGTGCCGACCGGGTTGAGGGAACGCTGATGGGCAATGGTGAGCGTACTGGCAATATGGATATCATCACCATGGCGATGAACTTGTACAGCCAGGGTGTAGATCCGCGCCTTGAGCTGGGTCAGATGGACGAGATCATCCAGACGGTTAAGGAATGCACCCACTTGCCGGTCCATCCTCGTCACCCCTATGCGGGTGAGCTGGTATTTACAGCCTTTTCGGGCAGCCATCAGGACGCCATCAAAAAATGCCTGGCCAGGCGCACCAGTGAACTTGAACCTTGGGAAGTGGCCTATCTGCCGATAGATCCCGCAGACATTGGCCGTTCCTACCAGCAGGTCATTCGAATCAACAGCCAATCGGGCAAAGGGGGTATTGCCTATGTTCTGGAACGAGATTATGGCCTGGAGTTACCGCGCTGGCTGCAGATCGATTTCAGCAGTGCAGTGCAAGCCTTCGCTGAAGAGAAAGAGACTGAAGTGGGCTCGGATGCAATTTATGAATTGTTCCAGCAGACCTATCTCAGTGAAGACCGGCAATGGCGCCTGGGTGATTATCAGGCCAGTCGAGCAGATGGCGTCGATCAGTTACAGGTTGAGCTGGTTCAAGCGGGAGCCAGTCATAAGCTGACTGGCTCTGGTAATGGTGTGGTTGCTTCTTTCGTTGATGCGGTAGCGGGTTTCATCGGCAAACAAATCGTGTTGGTGGAATACAGCGAGCACGCCCTCAGCCACAGCGCCGATGCCGAGGCGATTTGCTATATCCAGCTCAATATCGAAGGGGAGAGATATTGCGGCGTTGGTCTTAGCCACGATATCGTGCAGGCCTCGCTGGATGGTATTCTGGGCGCTATAAATGAAGCGGCAGAATCAGATGCAATCGCGGCCGCCTGACTGAGTGAATATGACTAGCCCAATACAGATACCTACCTTGGCCGACATCGAGGCAGCGCACCATAGAATCAGGGACTACATCCACAAGACCCCTGTTTACCAGAGTGAGCTTCTCAACCGTGACGTGGGCGGTGAGTTATTCTTCAAATGCGAAAACCTGCAGAAAGTCGGTGCTTTTAAAGCGCGCGGTGCAAGTAATGCGGTGCTAAGCCTTAGCGATGAACAGGCCGAAAATGGAGTGGCAACGCATTCTTCCGGTAATCATGGCGCTGCCTTGGCGATGGCCGCGGCCAGGCGGAACATTTCAGCGCAAATTGTCATGCCCTCTAATGCACCCAAGGTGAAAAAAGCGGCGGTTGCAGCGTACGGGGCAGAGATCATCGAATGCGAGCCGACGCTGGCAGCGCGCGAGGAAACCCTGGCATCAGTGGTGGCGAAATCCGGCGCGAATATTGTTCACCCCTATGCAGATTCTCGGGTGATTGCCGGGCAGGGGACGGTTGCACTGGAATTACTGGCGCAGATTGAGGACCTGGACCTTGTAGTTGTCCCAGTGGGCGGCGGTGGCTTGCTGGCGGGGGTGGCTTTGGCCGTTAAGAGCCTTCGCCCCGAGGTTGAAGTGGTGGCGGTTGAGCCCGCCGGTGCGGACGATGCGTTTCGTTCCTTTGGGCTGGGCACGCTGGTCCCACAGAACTCGCCAAATACCATTGCCGATGGGCTGCGAGCGGGTCTTGGTGAAATAAATTTCCAGATCATTCAAAAGTATGTGGATACTATTATCACTGTTGATGACAGCACTATCATTGAGGCAATGAAGCTGCAGTGGAGTAGGCTGAAAACCGTGGTGGAGCCCTCGGGTGCGGTCAGTTTTGCTGGCGCTCTGGAGTATCCCGAGCGGTTCCGTGGCCGTCGGGCGGGGGTGGTGATCACCGGTGGCAACCTCGACCTTGACCAATTGCCCTGGTAATCATCCAGCGGCTCGTTCGATGAGAGTATCAAGGCATTAATCCTCTATAAGTTGTCTCCATTTTTGTGGCAAACTGAACGCCATAAAGAGTCCCTGAGAGGGCTTGCGACCGCAAAAAAGCAATCGTATTTATGGATAGTTCACAGGCAACAGCAAAGCCATCGCGTTGGCGCGCCCTAAAGCGTCATTTCACTGAGGCGTTTTCCGGCGAACTCGAGATCCAACGGCGCTCATTCGATAGTGAGCGGCAGGATCAAACTGTGCTAAAGCGGCAGCGGGATGCCTATCGCTACATCTTGCTCTTACTGTCTGTAGTGTTGGCGCCCGTCGATGCCCACAATTTTTATACCGGACAGTATATCCCGGCGTTTGCCGGCCTGGCGGTACTCTTTGTCTTCCTTGCCAATATCTGGCTTCTGGTGCGCCAGCGTGAAGCGTTTCTGTCCCCCGGCGTGATGCTGCTACTGACTATTGCGCTGGTTATGCTCTCTGTTTTCTATGGCCAGAGTTACAGCCTGTACTGGATGTATCCTTTACTGGTTGCTTTGCCAGTGCTGTTACAGACTCGCTGGGCAGTCTGGCTGGGTGTGCTTAGTGGTGCCCTGGTCATGCCGCTGGTCTTTAGTCAGTTTGACCGCGGTACCGCGGTGATAATCTGCCTATCGATGGCGCACACCTGGTTAATCAGTGCCTGGCTGATGTTTGCTGTCTCTCAGCATTCCCGTCAACTCAAGGATATGGCGGTGACTGACCCGCTTACCGGGGCCTACAACCGGCGGTACTTTGAGGAGCAGGTTCGCCAGTCTCTGGATATTTGGGGGCGTTACAAACGACCCTCTACATTGCTGCTGATGGACATCGATCATTTTAAACGGGTGAATGACAGCTTTGGTCACGGTGTTGGTGATCAAGCCCTGGTACTCCTGGTTGACCTGATTGCCAGTAGGATTCGCGGCGTCGATACACTGTGCCGCTACGGTGGTGAAGAATTTGCTGTATTGCTAAGTGAGACCTCAGCCCGCCATGGCGTTCGTCTGGCAGAGGAATTGCGGTCCAGGGTGCAAGAGTCTGAGCTACTGCCCGAAGGCCAGTTAACCATCAGTGTCGGGGTGACGGATATATCTGCCGCAGGTGATGCCGAGGAGTGGATCAGATTGACTGACGAAGCACTCTACCGCGCTAAAAAGCAGGGTCGAAATCGCGTCGAATCCCACGTTGGCGAAGTGGTGTCGGCCCCACCCCTGGGCGATTCGCTACCGATTTGGCGCTGAAGCGATGGGAGCGTCGACAATGAAGAAACGGGTAAGTTTAATACTGGTGGTGCTGTTGCTCGCTGGCTGCAGCAGCACGACGTTTGTTTACAATCGCCTCGATTTTCTTCTGCCCTGGTACCTGGGGGACTACGTCAATCTGGATCGGCAACAGAAAAAACACCTCGATGAATTGTTGGAGCCTTTTTTGTCCTGGCACCAGACAGAGGAATTGCCCGTTTATCTGGCCATTCTGGATGACGCCCGGGCGCGCCTTGACCAACCAGTGAGTACAGATGATTTGGCGGAGCTCTCGGCACAGGTCGAGGCGGCATGGTTTCGGCTTGAGGAAGAGGCTCTGGATTGGCTATTGAACCTCGGTGATCAGCTGTCTGATCAGCAGATGGCAGGATTTATAGCAGAGCTCAGAGCCAAGCAAGTGGAGTACGAGGAAGAATACTTGCCGCGCTCAGATGAGGAATATCGAGAGGAGGCACGGGATAATCTCCGCGACAATCTGCAGGATTACCTTGGACGTCTGGAATCCGAGCAGTCGGTCATCCTGCAATTGGCCAGCGAGCAATTGGTAAGGTCAGACGCGGCCTGGTTGTCTGAGCGCGCCCGCTGGCTCGATACACTGGAGCGCATTCTTCAGCGCGATTCCGGCTGGCAGCAGAGTTTGTTGGCCGCCATTGCCGATAGGGATGAAAATGTTTCTCAGGAGTACAACGACACCTTCAGCCACAACCTTGCGGTCATCCAGGGGGCCATTGCGGAGGTGCTGAACGGCCGAACGCCTAAACAAGACAAGCGACTCAAACGAGAAATCGATGGGCTCAGAGAAGATCTTGAAACGCTTATACAGCAGGGGCAGCAAGCCTCAGCCAAGGCCGCCTGACTTCAGGTAACTGTTGGGATAGAGCATTTCCTGCGTGCCGGTGGCGGGCCAAATAGCAATAAAAAGGGCTGCATTTAAGCTGCACAGCCGAACTCAGAAGTGTTTGTAAAAAACCTTGGAATTACGCTGCAGATTGTACAAAAACTGCTTTTCGTTGGGTAGGTCATCCAAAGAGGCAGCTTTAAACCCCTGTTCCAAAAACCAGTGCGCGGTCTGAGTGGTTAAGACAAAAACTCGATCGAGGCCCAGGCGCCTGGCTTCATCTTCAAGCTCCATCAGCAAGCGTTGTCCTCGCTGCCCGCCACGATAGTCGGGGTGGGATACAATGCACGCGACTTCACCAGAAGCTTCTTCCGGGAAAGGGTAAAGTGCTGCGCAGGCGATAATGCGCCCGTCTCGCTCCAACAATCGAAATTGCTTTATTTCCGCCTCCAGCAGTTCTCTGGAGCGCTTTAGCAGAACCCCCTGTTGCTCCAGCGGCTCGATCAACTCAAGAATGCCGCCAACGTCATCAATGGTGGCGTAGCGGGATTGTTCATAGTCGTCATCTGCCACCAGGGTGCCGCTACCGTCGTGGGTAAACAATTCTTCGAGCAGCGCGCAATCATCGCCATGACTGATGATATGGCAGCGCGGCACGCCCATTCGACAGGCGCGATTTGCGGTGTTCAGCAGCGCGAGTTGTCCGGCGTTTTTCAATTGAAGACCGTCGCTATGGCCCACGGTGCATTGACGTATCAACGATCCGCTATCGGCCATCAGGCCCTCTGCTTCACTCAAAAGTACCAGTTTGTCGGCGCCTATTTCTGCTGCGCAGTGCACCGCGATATCTTCCAGCGACAGATTGAAAATCTCCCCGGTGGCTGAATAGCCCAGAGACGACAGCAACACTATCGAACCACCATCCAGCTGTGCTTTTATGGCGGTAGCATCAATTCGTCTAACCTGGCCGGTGAGATGGTAGTCAACGCCATCGACTACACCTCGTGGCCTGGCGGTGACGAAGTTGCCCGAACAGACCTGCATTCTAGAACCCTGCATGGGTGAGTTAGGCAGACCCATAGAAAGTAAGGCTTCGAATTGTGCGCGTAGAGAGCCCGCTGCATCCTTCACGTGCTCGATAGCATTCGAATCGGTAATACGGATATCCTGGTGGAACTCGCTCTTCAGACCGGCTGCTGCCATGCGATGATCGATCTGTGGACGTGAGCCATGGGCCAGTACAAGCTTTATGCCCAGGCTGTGGAGCAGCGCAATATCGTGAATGATGTTGGCGAAATTCTCGTGCAGCGCGCACTCTCCCGACAACATCAACACAAAGGTCTTACCTCTGTGCATGTTGATGTAGGGTGCCGTATTCCTGAACCAGCGAATATGCGCGCGACTTTCAGTGGTCACTGATGACTCCGAGTCTTTAAATTTAGTGGGTTGCTAAGGTTACCCAAAGGCGGGTAGATACTCTAATGGCAATATTGCACAGATCGGAGGGGGCTTTAATGGTGTCTTTCGTTCTAGAGACAATAGTGAGCGATGCACTGCTGCAGCAGATCCACATACGGCCGCATTTGTTCCAGCTCCATATATTCGTCAGGCTGGTGGGCACGATCGATAGATCCAGGGCCCATAATGATGGTTTCCATTCCCAGTTGTTGTAGAAATGGCGCCTCGGTAGCGAAGGCTACTGCTTTCGCAGTGTGCCCGGTGAGGGATTCCGCCATTTGTACCAGCTCACTGTCGGCGGGCTGTTCAAAGGGGGGGATGTTTTTGACCAGTGACTCCAGACTGAGATCGATATCGGCGTCCTCCGCAATTATGGCAAGTCGTTTCTCGATATCGGAACGAACCTCTTCGTTATTGCCGTCGGGTGTCATACGTAGATCAAAGTGCAGCTCGGTACTGCCGCAAATTCGGTTGGGGCTGTCACCCCCGTGAATGCAGCCCAGGTTCAGCGTTGGATACGCGATCTCAAACAAGGGGTTGCTATAACGCTGGGCAAGTTGGGCACGAAATTCCATAAGATCGCCCATCACCCTATGCATGGCATCCAGCGCGCTGTTACCCAGAGCCGGGTTGGAAGAGTGCCCGGCCTGCCCGATCACTTTTACCGATTGCATCATGATGCCTTTGTGCATACGTACCGGGACCAGTGAAGTCGGTTCGCCAATAATAGCCGCTCTGGCTTTTGGTCTGCCGGCAGCGGCTAACGCTCTGGCGCCGTTCATCGAGCTTTCTTCATCGGCCGTAGCGAGAATGATCAACGGCTGCTGCAAAGGCTTATCCAGAAACTGGCTGGCGGCGGCCATGGCCAGCGGGAAGAACCCTTTCATATCTGTGCTACCCAAACCGTAGAGCCGATTGTCGCGCTCACTGAGTTGCAGTGGGTCAGATTGCCAGCGGCCCTCGTCGAAAGGCACGGTATCGCTATGGCCAGCCAGCACCAGCCCACCGGGCCCTGTGCCCAGGGTGGCGATTAAGTTTGCTTTGCTGCCGTCGGCATTGACATCGATTATTTCTGTGCGAAAACCCATGTCAGACAACCAGCTGGCCAGAAGATCGATGATCTTTCGGTTGCCTTGATCCCAGGAACTGTCGGTAGAGCTCACTGACGGCGTGGCAACCAGCTGCTGTAATTGGGAGAGTATGAGTTTTTCGGAATAGGGCATGTCTTAGCTAAAGATACCCTTAAACAGGAAGAAGAAGATTATCGCCAGGCCGGCGCCCGCCGGCAGAGTAATGATCCAGGACATGAAAATTGAACTGACGGTGCGTAAATTCAGCGCAGCAATACCCCTGGCAAACCCAACCCCCAGAACAGCACCTACCAGAGTGTGAGTGGTCGAAATGGGCAAACCGGTTGCCGAAGCAATGACCACCGTGCCCGCCGCAGCTAATTCTGCTGCGAAACCACGGCTGGGGGTCAGCTCGGTAATTTTATGGCCGATGGTGGTAATGACCTTCCAGCCATAGGTTGCCAAACCGATCACTATGCCCAGGCCGCCAATCAGAAGAATCCACCAGGGCATAACGGATTTTGCAGCGATCTCTCCTCCTGAGAGCACGGTACTGGCAATAGCTGCAAGCGGTCCCACCGCATTGGCTACATCGTTGGAGCCGTGGGCAAAGGCCATGGAACAGGCGGTAAAAACCATCAAAATGGCGAATACCCGCTCTACACTGTGGAAGCGGCTGTTCTCGTCGTGGACATCTTTTACCCGCCTCAGCATCAGGGCGCCAAACCCCGCGACGATCAGGCCAATAACCGTGGACAGGGGCAGCGCGTTGGCGAAATCGCTGCCCAGGCCTAGATCCATATCCAGGCCTATATGTTTGAGGCCCTTCAGCAGCGTGACCATGGAAATCATAAAGCCGACCATCCACATGTATACAGGAATAAATCGCTTGGCCCGATTAAAGGGATCATCGGTATCGAGAATCAGAATCTTCACACTCATGAACAGACCGAAGGCAAGTGTGCCGGCCATTAGCGGCGACACCACCCAGCTGGCAACGATAGCGCCGACCTTACCCCAGGCCACCGCATCGACAGAAATGCCCACGGCGGCGAAGCCGACGATAGCGCCGACTATAGAATGCGTGGTCGACACGGGCCAGCCATTCAGGCTGGCGATTAATAGCCAGGTTCCGGCTGCCAGCAATGCCGATAACATGCCATAAACCATCAGTTCGGGGGAATTTTCCATGACCGACGGATCAATAATGCCTTTACGGATAGTAGCGGTAACTTCGCCACCGGCAAGATAGGCGCCGAGAAACTCGAAAATCATTGCAATCAAAATCGCTTGTTTCATGGTCAGAGCACGAGAGCCCACCGAGGTTCCCATGGCGTTAGCGACGTCGTTGGCGCCTATACCCCAGGCCATAAAGAAGCCGAAGACGCAGGCCATGATCAGAAAAACGGTACCGTAATTGGCGATGATTTCCATGGACGTCCCCTTACTTGGCCATTACGATTTGCAGTCGGTCGCCCACTTTTTCAGCGGCGTCGGCGATACTGCCCAAAAGGGCCATTACTCTGTAATAGAACATGACGTCTACGGGTGGCAGTTCAGCTTCCAATTTGAACAGGCGGTAGCGCAGGCTGTCCGCTAGTTTGTCGGTGCGGCCCTCCAGCTTGTCCAGCTCTTTCAGCATGGCCTCCACCCGTTTGACCTCGCGGCCGGTGAACCCGACTTCCAGCAATTCATCCAGTTCCTGGATTGCCAGCAGGGCCTGGTCGACTGTGGCGACACAGGCGTCGGTAAATTCGATAACGTACTTTTCCAGTTTTTTGGGGAAGTGCATCCGGCGGCCCAGCATTAATACGCCAACATCTTTGGCCGTGTTGGCAACCACATCCTGGATGGCAACCAGCTCGAGCAAATCTGACCGTGGTACAGGAAGGAAGAGACTCTTGGGCAGGTGTCTGCGTACCGATCGCTTTAGTTTGTCGGCTTCACGTTCTGCGTCAACGACTTGCGCATGAATTTTGGCGGCTTTGTCCCAGTCGTCTGCGATGCTGGCCGCTATTAGCTGGGGCAGCAACTGCACGGCCTCCTGGGCAATCTTCATGTGCTCCTGAATAGGACCAATTGGTGATCTGCCAAAGAGGTTACCCAGGGGGTTTCGGGTGGCCATATTATTCTCCTGAAGGCGCGCGCGAGAGCGCAGTATAGGTGCTCGAAAGGCGGCTGTCACAATAAATGGCGCGCCAATATACAGAGATTTGAACGGACCGAGTCATCGTCGCAAGGTAGAGCTGTGATAGCATGGAAAAGTGGTAATTGGGCCAAAAAGAGAAGGTAAATCCATGACTGCACAATTTGGTGAGAGGGTGGCAGAGCATCGACTGCACTTGCCCAGTCTGGCGAAAATGCTGAATGTAGATGGTCGGCTTGGGGCAGAAGATCTGACCAGGCTCAGTAAGACCATCATAGGAGCGGTTCATCCGCTGGTCTATCTGGCAGAGCAAAGTCTGCCTGACCCGTCCCGCGACGGCTTGGCGCTGGATATGGACCAGCTGCTGGCCTGGCTCAGTGCGCAGGTAGATCAGCAGGTCTACGAGATCGATCCCTTGAAAATCAATGTCAGTGCCATCTCCGAAGTGATGTCAAAGGCCTTCGCCGAGCGTCATCAGATACTGGCGGTGGAGGTTAATGACGAAGAGATACTGATCGCCAGTTCCGAGCCCTATATTCGAGCTTGGGAATCAAACCTGCAGCACACCCTGCGCAAGCCCATCCGGCGAGTGTTGGCAGACCCGCGGGCCATCGCCAGGCACCGGGCAGAATTCTATACTATGGCAAGCTCGGTTCGCGGCGCCCATGGCTCAGGTCGTGGCGAGAGCGTTTCTGGGATCAGTAATCTGGAACAAATGCTTGAGCTGGGCTCGATGAAGGAGCCGGATGCCAATGACCAGCATATTGTCAGCATCGTCGATTGGTTGCTGCAATACGCTTTTGAGCAGCGGGCCAGCGACATCCATATTGAACCCCGGCGAGAAATTGGCCATGTGCGATTTCGGATCGACGGTGTTCTGCACAGTGTCTACGAGCTGCCGCAACAGGTGTGTTCGGCAGTTACCAGTCGCATAAAAATACTCGGCCGCATGGATGTTGCGGAAAAGCGGCGGCCTCAGGATGGCCGGCTTAAAACTCGGGCCCCAGACGGCAATGAAGTGGAATTGCGACTGGCAACCCTGCCCACCGCTTTCGGCGAAAAACTTGTAATGCGTATTTTCGATCCCGATGTGTTGCAAAAAAGCTTTCAGGAGTTGGGGCTGGCAGATGAGGATTTACAGCGCTGGGACGATATGACCTCAGCCGGAAATGGCATCGTGCTGGTCACAGGGCCTACCGGTTCTGGTAAGACGACGACACTGTATTCAACACTGCGCCAATTGGCGACCTCGGAGGTCAATGTTTGCACTATCGAGGATCCCATCGAAATGGTGGAAGGCGCGTTTAACCAAATGCAGGTCAATCACACCATTGATCTTGATTTCTCCTCCGGGGTTCGCGCACTCATGAGGCAAGACCCGGATATCATTATGGTGGGCGAGATCCGCGATTTGGAAACCGCCAATATGGCAGTGCAGGCGGCATTAACCGGACACCTCGTATTGTCGACGCTGCACACCAACGATTCACCCAGCTCAATATCGCGCATGCTCGAGCTGGGAGTGCCCGCCTATCTTATTAAGGCAACGGTTAGAGGCATTATGTCGCAGCGTCTGGTCCGTATTTTATGCCCGGCGTGTAAGACTTTCAGTCCACCCGATGTTGAAGCCTGGGAACAATTGACAACTCCCTGGAAGATTCCGGCGCCTGAGCAAATTGCTCAACCCGTGGGGTGTCGTGCCTGCCGGGATACCGGCTATATGGGCCGCATGGGTATTTACGAGGTGCTGGTAAACAGCCTGGCAGTGCAGGCTGAGATAACGCCGCAACTTGACACTGCGAAATTACGTGGAATCGCCATGGGCGAGGGCATGAAGACCCTACGCTTAAGTGGCGCCACTCGTGTGGCGCGCGGTGAAACGACCATCGAGGAAGTTATGCGTGTCGCCCCGGTGCTGGACGCCTGACCCGGGCGATTTATCATATGCCATTAGCCTGAAGCCACTACTGAAAACATGTCGCTGATCACCGAGCAACTGCCTGAGTCACTCATCGAGGTGGCTAATAGCGCCTGGGATTCGCTCATCGAGCGAGCTTCCGATGCCAGTATCAGCCGACTTACAACAATGTTGCAGGACCGACCACTGAGCCAGCAACTTGCGCGTCTTCTCGCGACCAGTCCTTTTGTTGCGGATCTGTTGCGGCGCAAGCCGGAAATTCTGATCGATCTGGTAGACAGTGGTGAGTTGCACACCCGGCTCCCGGAGACTGTGTGGCGAGATCAGCTCATGGCGCGGATGAGCGAGGAAGATGCGGAGCTAGGTCCAGTGCTAAGACGATTTCGGCAGCGTCATATGCTACGCATCGTCTGGCGTGATTTTTGTCGTCTCGCCGATACGCTGGAGACCGTGCGGGACACCTCGCTGTTGGCAGATGCCTGTATTGAGATCGCCCAGGTCCACAGTCAGATCGCGTTGGAGCGCCGTCACGGCAAACCCATTGGTGCTGAGTCAGGTGAGCTGCAAACCCTGATTGTATTGGCCATGGGCAAGTTGGGCGCGCAAGAGCTCAATGTGTCATCCGATATTGACTTGATTTTCGCTTACCCAGAGTCCGGACAAACCGATGGCAGCGAGCGCCCCCTGAGTAATGAAGAGTTTTTTACTCGCCTCGGTCGCGCCATTATTGCCGCGCTGGATCCGGTGACTGCTGAGGGCTTTGTATTCCGTGTCGATATGCGCTTGCGACCGTATGGTGACAGTGGTGCGCTGGTGCACAATTTCAACGCGCTGGAAGAGTATTATCAAGATCAGGGCAGGGACTGGGAACGTTACGCACTGATTAAGGCGCGACCCGTTACCGGCGATAAGGAGCCGGCCGATTATTTGATGAGCGCTCTGCGGCCCTTTGTATACCGCCGCTATATTGATTTTGGCGTTATAGCCAGCCTGCGAGGCATGAAGGCGGGGATTAACGCGGAAGTAAGGCGCAGAGGACTGAACGAGGACGTCAAGCTCGGCCACGGTGGCATTCGCGAGGTTGAGTTTATCGCGCAGTGCTTTCAGTTGATTCGCGGTGGCCGTGACGCAGAGCTACAGCAACGGGAATTACTACCAGTACTGGCAGTCTGTAGGGAGCTGGGCTGTCTGCCCGAGGCTGCGGTTGAAGAGTTGATAGCAGCCTATTTATTCCTGCGCAATAGCGAGCATGCGATACAAGGCTATGCAGATAAACAAACTCAGGCCCTACCGATTGATACTCTAGCCCGCACCGCTATGGCTTTGGTTATGGGTTGTGCAGATTGGGGCGCTTTTTTGTTGCAACTTGAACAGCACAGGGCAAGGGTATCCAGCCATTTTGAACAAATTATTGCTGCGCCAGAGGAGGACAGTCCGGGTAACCTGCTGCGTTGGGATGAGTCGCTAAGTACAGAAGATTTACTCGAGCTGGGTTTCAATCGTGCCCAGGCGTCACTGCAAGTAGTGAACGAGCTACATAACAGCCCGCGGGTTTTGACTTTGCAAACCGAGGGCCGCGAGCGACTGGACCAATTTATGCCCCAGCTGATCAGAGCCTGTGCCGACGTCGAGCATCCGGATCTTGCCCTGCAGCGAGTGTTGCCTCTGGTGGAGGCGGTGCTGAGGCGTAGCGCCTATTTGGCACTGTTGCTGGAAAACCCTTCGGCTCTGACAGAGTTGGTGTCGCTGTGCCACGCCAGCCCCTGGATTTCAGAGCAGTTGGCGCGCAGCCCGGTATTACTCGATGAATTACTCGATGGCGCCAGTCTCTATTCAGCACCGGATAAGGCATTACTCGATGCAGAACTGCGACCACAGGTCGCTCGCCTGCTACCCCATGACCTCGAAGCCCAGATGGACACGCTGCGTTACTTCAAGGCCGCACACGTGTTGCGTGTTGCTGCCAGCGAGTTGTCCGGGCGGCTGCCGCTGATGCAGGTCAGTGATAAATTGACGTATATCGCTGAGGTGATTCTCGACCAGGTGTTGCGAGTTGCCTGGGCCGACCTGACGGCCAAGTATGGCGAACCGGCTAGAGCTAATTCAGATACTGGATTCGCAGTTTACGGTTTCGGTAAGCTGGGTGGTCTCGAGCTGGGCTATGGCTCCGACCTTGATCTGGTGTTTGTTTATAACGCTGCCGAGCAGGGCGTTACCAGCGGTGAGCGCGCTATCGATAATGTGGTGTTCTACACCCGCCTGGGACAGCGCATTATCCATATTTTGGATACCCGCATGGCGCTTGGCCAGCTGTATGAGGTAGATATGCGGCTGCGACCTTCAGGTGAATCCGGCATGCTGGTTATCACCACTAAAGGATTCGCAAAATATCAGCGTGAAGAGGCCTGGACCTGGGAGCATCAAGCGTTGGTCAGAGCGCGCTTTGTTGCCGGCGATCGTACCGTAGCGGATCAGGTCGATGCCGTTCGGCTAGAGGTGTTGGCAACACCCCGTGATGCGGCGGAATTGGCTGGTGAGGTGCAATCTATGCGCAGGAGAATGCGAGAGCATCTACTGCCTGCGGATGCCGATGAAAAAAGAGAGTTTCACTTGAAGCAAGGTACCGGCGGTATTGTTGACCTTGAGTTTATGGTGCAGTACGCGGTACTGGCCTGGTCGTCGCGCTATCCTGAACTGGCCCAGTGGTCAGATAATGTGCGTATTCTGGAGGCGCTGGGCGAGGTCGGTCTGTTTAGCACAGAGGAGTCCGACACCCTTACCCAGGCATACCTGGCGTTCCGTTCCGCCTCCCATCAACTGGCCCTTCAGCAATTGCCCGGCACAGTGCCAGTGGAGCAATTCAGTGATTTTCGTGAGGCGGTCAGCGGCAAATGGCAACAGATGTTTGCTGGGTTCGAGGCAACATCTTCTACCGATGAAAACGAAACCTAGGTGGATAGCGTTTTGATAGAAAGCACGGCAGACAAAGTACTGATCGTGGGACCTTCATGGATTGGCGATATGGTGATGGCCCAGGCGCTGTTCATCCATTTAAAGCAGACCAGACCGGGAGTGGAGATCGACGTACTGGCGCCAGCCTGGAGCGACCCCCTGCTGGCACGCATGCCCGAAGTTAGTACCGCGATTAACAAACCTATTGGCCACGGTGAACTCGCATTGGGGCGTCGGCGAAAATTAGGACAGCAACTGCGGGCCTCCAATTATGACCAGGCTATTATTCTGCCCAACTCCATTAAATCGGCTTTGATACCCTTCCTGGCCAGAATCCCAAAGCGCACGGGTTGGCGTGGGGAGTATCGCTATGGCTTGCTTAACGATATGCGTCATCTTAATCCCGAAGTACTACCGTTGATGGTTCAACGATTTGTCGCCCTCGCCCAGGATGGTAAGACAGAGCTGCCGGCAGTGTTGCCAAATCCGTCGTTGCTGGTGGATGCGGGTGTAGCGAAATTAGTGCGCGAAAAATTTGCGATGGCAGCAGATTTACCCGTGCTGGCGCTATGCCCAGGTGCTGAATTTGGTAGTGCGAAACGTTGGCCTGCTTCTTACTTTGCTGAATTGGCGAATGAATATCTTGCTCAAGGCTGGCAGGTCGCGCTGTTTGGTTCCGCCAAAGATGGCGCAGTAACTGAAGAAATTGTCAGCGCCTGCGGCGGCCATGAATACTGTTTTGACCTCGCCGGTAAAACATCTCTGGGGGAGGCGGTCGACTTGCTGTCTCTGGCGGATGCGGTAGTCAGCAATGACTCCGGACTTATGCACATTGCAGCCGCTCTGGATCGACCCACGCTGGTGATATACGGCGCGACTTCGCCTGCGTTCACACCCCCGTTGACTGAGCGGTCGGCCATAGAGCTTAGTGATATTGACTGTGCGCCATGTTTTCAAAGGGAGTGTCCACTGCAACATCATCGTTGTATGCGCGATACACTGCCGGCCCAGGTAGCTGATAAACTTGCCGCCCTGTTAATAGCCAGTGATAAAGAGTCAGGAAATTTGTAGTGCGGGTCTTAATAGTCAAAATGTCGTCTCTCGGGGATGTAATACATACTCTGCCGGCACTCAGTGATGCAACGCGGGCGGTGCCCGGGATACAGTTTGACTGGGTGGTTGAGGAAGCTTTTGCGGAAATTCCCCAATGGCATCCAGCGGTGGATAAAGTTATTCCTATTGCTTTGCGTCGTTGGCGCAAAAACCCCTTTCGGGACTTTCGCGGGCCCGAGTGGCGCGAGTTTCGGCAGACTCTGAAAAGCGGACACTACGACGCGGTCATTGATGCTCAGGGTCTGATCAAAAGTGCGACCGTGGCGAGGATGGTTAAGGCCCCGATTTTCGGCATGGACAAACATTCTGCCAGAGAGCGTTTGGCGACCCTCGCCTATCACCACAAGACTTCGGTGTCGCGAGATTTGCACGCGGTAGAGCGTTCGCGCATGTTATTTGCGAAAGCCCTGGGGTATGCAGTGCCTGAAAATTCCGGCGACTATGGCCTGAGAGAACACTTACACCCTAGCCGGGAGCAGCTCGCCCCCAGTCTGCTATTTTTCCACGGCACCGCCAGAGCTGAGAAGTTGTGGTCTGAGTCACGCTGGCTGGAGTTGTCCGAGCTGGTGGTCGCTGCCGGCTACGGAATTTGGTTACCCTGGGGTGATGAGGCCGAGCGAGCTCGGGCACAACGAATTGCCGCAGCATGTCCGCAGGCGCAGGTACTGCCCAAGCTGGACTTACGAGGCATGGCCAGTATGTTGTTCGAGGTGGACGGCGCGGTCGCCCTCGATACTGGTTTGGGGCATCTAGCCGCAGCTTTGGATGTGCCTGCGGTTTCACTTTACGGCCCCACTGACACCCGATTAATCGGCGCTTATGGCGACAACCAGATACATATTCAATCGCCTTTGGGCACTGGAGAGTCTAGCGATCCGACCGCCATGATGAGCTCAATTACAGCGCCTATGGTATGGGATGCACTGCAGCCTCTGTTACCCGTCAGGGATAAATCGTGAAACTGGCTTTTCTACTCTACAAGTACTTTCCCTACGGCGGTATGCAGCGAGATTTTCGACGTTTTGTTGAGGAAGTTTTGGTGCTGGGGCATGAGTGCCGGGTGTATTACATCGAGTGGCAGGGAGAACAACTAGCGGGTGTCGATCTTCGCCGCGTACCAGTCCGTGCTCTGAGCAATCACACCCGTAACGAGCGATATTATCACTGGGTTCAGCAAGATTTGGCTGCGGACCCGGTAGACGCTGTCGTCGGCTTTAACAAAATGCCCGGACTGGATATCTACTACGCCGCGGACTCCTGCTATCTCGATAAGGCCTTGCGAGAGCGGAACTGGTTATACCGCCGTGGATCACGCTTCCGGCATTTCGCTGCGTATGAGGAGGCGGTGTTCGGCGCCAGTAGTGATACCGAGATATTACTGATCTCACAAACCGAGCAGATCAAATTTGAACGTCTTTACCATACCGACAAGAGCCGACTGCATATGCTGCCTCCCGGGGTCTCCCGCGATCGAGCAGTAGTCCCCGACGCCCCACGTAGGCGGCAGCGCCTGCGGGACGAGCTAGGCATAGATGGTAAAGATTTCGCCATGCTTTTTGTCGGTTCCGGATTTATCAAGAAGGGCCTGGACCGCGCGATAATCGCCCTGGCCGAGTTGCAACAGGAACGCGCCGATGTGGTGTCTCGTCTGTTTGTTGTTGGTCAGGATAAGGCGCAGCGTTACAAACGGCTGGCCAGGCGTCTGGGGGTTGCAGACCATGTGGTGTTTCTCGGGGGCCGCGATGATATACCTGACCTGTTGTTTGCCGCCGATGCGCTGGTACACCCTGCGCTGGATGAGGCGGCGGGTATTGTTCTGTTAGAGGCTCTGGTTGCTGGCTTGCCGGTGGTGGTCACCGATATTTGTGGGTACGCCACGCATATCGCCGCGGCAGCAGCGGGCGTTGTGTTGAGTACGCCGTTCTCCCAAGAGGAGCTGAACAAAGCCGTGTCACGTATGTTGGATGGATACTTCCGCGGCCAGTGTCGCGAGCGCGGACTCGAATATGCCAGCCGCGTCGATTTGTATTCAATGCATAAAACCGGCGCTGCGCTGATCGCACAATTTGCCGGCTCCCGCCTCGAGCAGTCGCAATGAAGGCGAGCTACTTACGTGAAGATCTGGAGAGCCAGATTGGTTCAGATAATTTGTTGGCCTGGGCAGAATCTATTGCCAGTCAGGTTCAGCCAGATGAAGTGTATCGCAACAAGGAGGGTCGCATTACCTTGCGCTTCGAGCACCAGGGGCAGCCTTTCTTTTTGAAGTTGCACCGCGGGATAGGCTGGCGGGAAGTATTTAAGAATCTGCTGCAGTTGCGTCTTCCCATCATCAGTGCCCGCAATGAATACGAGGCAGTGCGCAGGCTCGAGAGCCTAGGCATCGATACACTGGCAATCGCGGCCTACAGTCTCCAGGGGATTAATCCAGCAGCCACTCACTCGATGCTGGTTACCGATGAACTCAGTGGCACCGTGAGCCTGGAAGATTATTGTAGGAACTGGTCTGGTTCACCCCCGCCCGCGTCGCTAAAGAGGCGATTGATAAACAAGCTGGCCGGCAGTGCCAGGGGTATGCACGGGGGTGGAATCAATCACCGTGATTTCTACCTCTGCCACTTTCATCTGGATCCCGACAGCCTGGAGTTGCCGCAGTTGCGTTGCCATCTAATCGATTTACACCGGGCGCAACTGCGAGAATCCACGCCCAGGCGTTGGCGTGTGAAGGACCTGGCCGGGTTGTATTTTTCGGCAATGGACTGTGGCCTGTCGCGTCGCGATCTACTGCGATTTATCCACCAGTATTCAGATGGCGGTTTGCGGCAAGCGCTGGGGGTTGATCAAAGTCTTTGGCAAGAGGTTGAGCGGCGGGCGGTGAAGCTATATCGCAAGGAACACGGTAGTGAACCTCCTCAACTGTGAATGGGTGGATAACCAAATCGGGTGAACGCGTAAAACCTTTGAGCGCGAGAGCGAATAGTAAAAGCACTGCGGTGCGTGGAGACAATAGTTAATGGGTGCGGCAAGCGAATTACAGGACGTGGGCTCAGTCAGCTGCGAACAACACTATCTGGACAGCGGTGTGTTTTACCGTCATTGGCCAGTATCTGGTTCTGAACAAAGCCAGGCGCGCCCGGTAATTCTTATGGTTCACGGCCTCGGTGAGCACAGCGGACGCTATGAAGATTTCGCTCGCTACTTCAATGGTGAGGGTGTGGCGGTGGTGGCTCCGGATCATCTTGGACATGGGCACTCTCCGGGTGTGCGAGGCCACATCGATTCTTTTTCTGATTATCTTGCGTCGCTAGATGAACTACGTGGCAAGATTCGGGAATGGTACCCGCAGTCGCCCTGTTTTCTTGTGGGCCACAGTCTGGGTGGATTGATCGCAGTCCGCCATCTGATTGAGCGACAGGATGGGTTCGACGGAGCCGTGTTATCTGCTGCCGCGTTGCAAGTGGCGACGCCACCTTCGAAGCTTTCGCTAATCGTGATGCGTCTGCTTGCGGCCGTTAGGCCCACCCTTGGGGTGATGCAGCTCGAGGCCACTGAAATCAGTCGTGATCCTGGCGTAGTGCAACGGTATATGGATGACCCACTGGTTCACCACGGCAAGATTAGCGCTGGCTTGGTCAATAATTTGTTTAAAGCGATGGCAGAAGTCGAGGAGGGCAGCTCCAGAGTTAGTTTGCCTGTGCTTATCATGCATGGGGAGAAGGACGTTATGACATCGCCGGCCGGTTCTGTTGCGTTTCACGCTGCACTGGGCTCGGCAGACAAAACACTGAGTCTCTACCCTGGTTTGTTTCACGAAGTATTCAATGAGCCGGAGCGGTTGGAAGTTCTCGCTGAGTTGCGAGATTGGATTCGGGCCAGGACTTAAACCCCTCAGGGTATGCCCTTGGCCGTCAGTCGACGTCTCGCCCAGAGGTAGGCGTCGCCGGCGATGATTTTACTTTCGGTCTTGGATAATTGTCGCATCTGTCGCCGCCAGCTACGAAAGAAACGGATGCGTTCGTTTCTGCTCAGATCGATAGAAGCCATCATATTGAGCTGCATCAAGTTCTTCAGTACCAGCTTGCCAGGCGCGGGTGCGGCGCAGTGGTTGCGTTCGTTATCGATCAGGGTGAAGTAAAATCTCCCGGATCTGAATTCAGTCAGTACATTACTGGTTCGCAGATCACCATGGGTGAACCCAGTGGCGTGCAGGCGGCCGATAAACGTGCCGAATTCCTCCACCAGTAACCAGCGTTGCCGAATATTTTCGGCACTTCGTTCAGCCAGAGTGAGCCGTAACCATTGATCTACGCCCTGACCTCGGGCAGCACGGGTGAATAGATATTCATGACCGTTTGCCAGCGTGCCCCAGGTCAGGTTCTCAGGGGCATCAAAGCCGGCAAAATTCAGCGCGTCGGAGTTGCGGCGGGCACGCTTTGCGCGGCTACCGCGAAACCAGGCCTTGATAGTCTCCAGAGGGCTGCGCGGCAAGAATTCTTTATAAAAAATCGCCAGCTCGGTATTGCCGGCTACTCTGGCATAGGCGGAACTGCTGACGATATCCCAGCCAGCCGGTAGCTCGTCATTGGACAGGCTTTGGGCGCTGCGATGCAGCTGTTCAACAGTGTCGTGCGGCGTGTTTGTCATAGAGGCATGGTATTCTACCCAGATAATGAACCACCGTCTTTGTGTTTGTGTGCAGCGATTGTGGAGGCCAGAGTCACTTCGACATTACCCGGGATTAAACCGATTGAAGCAGGGAGTTAGCCAAATTGTTCGCGGCAGTGCGGACAACCCGCGGGTCGCACAGCTTATTGATGAGCTCGATTATCCGGTCTATCAGTGGTTTGAACAGCAAGTGGATATTCGCAAACAATCGCCGGACAGCGTCGTCGGCTTTTATAAGCTCGCTGGTCGAAGCCATTATCTGAAGCTGTTTGTAGCGCATTCATTCTGGCATCGCAGCTTTATTGGCCTGGGCTTTAGCCGGGCGCTGAAAAGCTACGATATGGCCAATAAACTTGAGTCTAATGGCATCCCGGTACCGGCACCGCTTGCCTGTGTTCGGCATCGGGAGGGCATCGTGCTGATCACCGAGGCCCTGACTGACGGCCACGACATGCTGGCGCTGTGGGAAAAAGATCAGCTAGCTGCGGATCAGCAGTGTTGGAGCGCCGCCGGTGAACTGTTGGCCAATCTCCACAACGCTTCCTTTTATCATGGCGACTGCAAATGGAGTAATTTATTGTGGAGCGGGGGTCATTTCACCCTTCTTGATCTGGAAGCCGTAAGGTCAATTATTCCGGGCAGTGGTCGCCACTATAAAGACATTGCGCGGTTTACCCTGAACGCAGAAGACATGGGAGCCCCGGCGGAGAGTTACGAGCTGTTTCTTACCACGTATGCAACGAACAGAAGCCTGAGCAGTAGCGAAGTGACGCGTAAGACCATGCCTTACCTGAAAAAACTGCGGTCCCGCCACCAGGAAAAATACGGTAGCCGCGGTCATGTACTAATGCAGCCCTGATAGCATTTAGTGGGTGTGCAGCGATCAGGTGAGAGTCGAGTTGAGAATTGCTTCGGGGGTTGCCTTAGGCAGTGCCAAGTCTGGTTAAGCCAGGGTTTCCTGGAATAAGTTCAGGTACTTGGCCATCATTTTAGAGCGGTGCAGATTGGCGTGAGCGTGCTCTCTAGCGGCCTGACCCTGAGCCTCAAGCTCCTCTTGGGGTAAGCGCATAAAGTATTCAATCGCCGCTGCAATGTCATCTACATCGACGGCGTCTACCAAGCGGCCATGCTCGGGGTCTGACACCACCTCTTCGTGACCATTAATACGGGATGCAAGCACTGGTTTGCCAACCGCCATCGCTTCTACCAGACTTCGAGGCAGGCCTTCGCGCAGAGAGGGAATGGCATAGATATCAGCGGTTTTTAACAGAGTGGGGATATCATCCCTGAAATCCATAAAAGTCACCGAACTGGCCAGCCCCTTATCGGCCACGAAGCTTTCCAATCGTGGCTTCAGGTCGCCGTCGCCCACTATGACCAGGCCGGCATTGGGATAAGCGGAATGCACATGGGAAAAGGCCCGCAGAAACCGCTCCAGGTTTTTCTTCAGCGCCAGCCGGGACACGGTAATAAAAATGCGTTTGTTTTCCAGACCAGCGCCAAAGAGCGCCTTTTTATCTCCCGCCGCAACGGTGGAGAAATGAGTAAAGTCCAGGCCATTGGGAATGGCTACGAGCTTGTCTGGGTCAACGCCCCACAGTAGCGCCTTGATATCTTCAACACCGCCTTCAGACACACTGACGATGCGAGACATTCGTTTGAGGGTGAAGTAGTAAAGGAGCTTCATTCTGACGCTGAGACGCGCCTTGACCCCGTGGAACACACCGACCACTTTTACTTGTCCCGGGCTAAAGAGAGATGCCAGAGCACCGATGGGCATTGCACGCCACATGTGACAGTCCACCAGGTCAACATTGTGACGCTGAATCAATTGCTTGATTTTGATGACGGTACCGGGGCAGCGCCAGGTGACCTGATGCTTGCTGAGATTCAGGTAGACAACATCGCTGGTTATCTCCGCCATTTGGTTATTGCCGTCATCGGCGCCGCTTAAATAGCAGACAACGTTGTTGAAGTGGCCATCACCGGCCTTCACGATATCGTTAAAGAGAGAGGCGTCCTGGCTGTAGTTTCTGAAAATATGAAGAATAGTCTTCATTATCCCTGCTGGTTTCCGGTGGGCATGGCCTGCATAAGGGCTGCGATCTGTGGCATAATTCCAGCTGCATTGGTGAGCTGATTTAAAGCAATAAAAACTGCAGTGCGGCCTGAGTGTGGACTCACAGTTGGGGTTTCCCGGTCATGGCTTTCATCGCACTATAGCTGCTTTCCCATCAGGCGGAGAACCGCAGGTTGCCTCATCAATTGAACTATCACAGCGCGCATAACGAGGCGTGACGATAACAAATATTGACCCCGGTCGCAAAAAGCCGCGGTCTGTAATTTTCCAGAGATTTAGCAGTTGATATCATCATTCCATACGCCTGGAGGAGAGCCCTCGCGAGCAATTGATCACGTTCTGGCTGGTATGCTGGGGCTGGCAATTGCCGTTCCGGCCTATCTTGGGGGTGATTACTCCTTCAAGCCGGTTTTCTACGCTCTTGTTATTCTACCAACGTTGTTGCTACTGCCTTTTGGAAAAGTAAGCCTGCGAGAAATTTACGGTTCAGCTGCAGTAATTTTTTTGCTGGTAATACCGCTGCTTTATTGGTCCGCCAGCAATTTATGGTCTACCCAACCGGAGAACTTCCTGCCCTTTCTGCGGCGCTCACTGGTGTTATTTCTGTTTGTGGTGGCGGTTGCTCATGCTGTGTTGCGACTGGGTCCGGAGTTTCGTAATTACCTGGATCTGGCGCTGGTGTTAGTGGCTATAGGGGCCGCTATCCACCTGGGTAGCCTGCTGTTTATGGACGCCAGGGGGCCACAGTGGCGTTTGGGGGATGGCACTGTGTTTCGACGATCGCTGCATGCCTCCCATTATTTCGGGTGTTTCGCCAGCTATGGTCTGGTCCGGTGCTATCAGCAGGCCAGCTTTCGAGCCGCCATGCCCTATCTTATCAGCGCGCTGCTCTGCGCCGGTTTTGTATTCAGCACCGAATCCCGCGGCACCATTGGTAGTCTACTGATGATCGCTCTGCTGGTCTCGGGTCTATGGTATCGCCGCTACAGTCATGCGGTGGTCATCCTCCTCCTTGTTGGGCTGGGCACCTACGCCAGCTACGATGCTCTGGTGGAGCGTGGCATGAGCTACAGGATGGAAATTTGGCAACAAACCTGGCTGATTGTGCGGGATAATTTCTGGGGTGGCATCGGTTTGGGTACACCCCTGAATATAGACTACGGAGGCTCCGAGCTGGCGCCCCATGCACATAATCTATATCTGGATCTGCAGGCGCGTTCAGGCGTAATTGGCCTGCTGCTTTTCTTACCGGTTGTGGTACTGGCGGCTAGTCGGTGTTTTACGCCCGGTAAGGATGAGCAGGTCTATCTGGCGATGCTGTTATTCTTTTTGCTGTGCATGTTGACCGATGTGCACAAACCGATAAATTCGCCATCTGCGGTGTTCGTAATATTCTGGTTACCGCTGGCTGCGCTGCTGGTCACTATTTCTGTTAGGAGCGTCACCAAAAAAACAGGCAGCGGCGATACTACCCACAGTGCCGGCCAACAAGAGCAAAGTAGATGACTTCCAGGGCAGTGATTTTCGGTGGCAGTGGGCAGCTTGGCAGCGAGCTTAAGGCTAGTTTGCCTGCGGCGTGGACCTGTGAAGCCCCAGCCAGGGTACAGTTGGATATTGCTGCCGCAGATAGTGATCTGTTGACCAGCGAATTGCGGCGCCTGGGGCCGGAAGCTGTCATTAATGCGGCGGCCTACACCGCTGTTGACCTCGCCGAATCCGAGCCGGAGCAGGCGCATCTGGTCAACGCGGTGGCCCCCGCAAATCTGGCCAGGGTCTGTGCGGACCTGGACATCCGACTGATCCATATTTCAACCGATTTCGTCTTTGATGGCACTGCAGACCAGCCCTATCTGCCAGAACATGAATGTAATCCAATCGGCGTGTACGGCGCCAGTAAACTGGCTGGCGAGCGGGCCGTGATGGCGGCTCACCCAGAGGCAATAATTATTCGCACCAGCTGGCTGTATTCCCGCTTCGGCGCCAATTTTGTAAAAACCATGCTGCGCCTGATGGCAGAGCGCGAATCCCTTGCTGTAGTAGCGGATCAGGTGGGCACCCCAACCTGGGCTGCGGGCCTGGCACAGGCGGCGTGGTCGGCGGCGGAACACCCAGGACTGCATGGCATTTATCACTGGAGTGATAATGGGGCGTGTAGCTGGTATGACTTCGCAGTGGCAATTCGAGACGAGGCTCTGGACCTTGGGCTTTTGACCCGGGCTGTTGAAATAAAGCCAATACCGGGTACAGACTACCCAACCCCCGCTGCGCGACCCGCTTATAGCGTCCTTGATAAAAACAGCAGTTGGCGAGACCTTGAGGTTCCAGCTGTGCCCTGGCGGCAGCAATTACAACGAATGCTTTTAGATCTACAGGAACATAAGAATGACTGACACTTTACTGGTCACAGGGGCCGCCGGCTTTATCGGTGCCAATTTCGTCCACTATTGGATGGCAAATTACCCCGAGGATCATGTGGTTGCCTATGATGCGCTAACCTATGCGGGAAATCGGGCAAACCTTGAGACTCTGGAGCAAAAACCCAATTTCCACTTCGTCCACGCGGATATCTGTGATTACGACACTGTCCTCAACACCCTGAACGAACACCAGGTGAATGTGCTGGTGCATTTCGCTGCTGAAAGCCACGTGGATCGCTCAATTACTGGCCCAGATGCCTTTATCGAAACCAACATCATAGGTACACACACGCTGTTGAAAGCGGCCAGGGAAGTCTGGCTTAGCGGTGGGCAAAACCGCCCGCATCGTTTTCATCATGTTTCCACCGACGAAGTTTATGGTTCTCTGGCGGCGGATGCCCCCGGATTTTATGAGGACCAGAAGTACGAACCCAACTCACCTTATTCAGCCAGCAAAGCGGCTTCTGATCATTTGGTGCGGGCTTACCACCACACCTATGGTCTGCAGGTAACGACCAGCAACTGCTCCAATAACTATGGACCTTTTCACTTCCCGGAAAAATTGATTCCGCTGTGCCTTACAAATATTTTGCGAGGATTGCCGTTACCTGTGTATGGCGACGGCAGTAATATTCGCGACTGGCTGTATGTTGAAGACCACTGTCAGGGCATCGAACAGGTTATTAAAAAGGGCGTGGTAGGAGAGACCTACAATATTGGCGGTAACAACGAGTGGCGTAACCTCGATATTGTAGAATTGTTGTGCCAGCGACTGGATGCTCGCTTCAGCGCTGACGCAACCCTGGGCCAACGTTACCCTGACGCTCCGCAGGCCAACGGCGGCAGTGCCAGAGATCTGATTAAATTTGTAGAGGACCGTGCGGGCCATGACTGGCGTTATGCAATCGATGCCAGCCGCATCAGCAGCGAGCTGGGTTACAACCCTCGGGAAAGTTTCGAAACAGGCATCGAACGCACTCTGGATTGGTTTCTGGCCAATGAAGACTGGTGGCGGCCACTGTTGCCGTAACTGCCTCTAGTCAAACAGGGGAATGTCACCCCAGGGCAGTCCCTGCTGGTCTTTGCCTGACAACTGCGGTTCTTCGCCGTTAATGAGTGGCCATTCGATACCAACGGTTGGGTCGTTCCAGGCCAGGCTGATCTCGCTTTCGGGATGGTAGGGCTGGGTGCACTTGTACTGAAAATCAGCGAACTCAGAGGTGACGTAAAAGCCGTGGGCAAACCCTGGTGGCACCCACAACATCTGATGGCTTTGCACATCGAGTGTTACCCCGTACCACTGGCCCAGCGTGGGCGAGGAGCGTCTCAGATCAACCACCGCATCGAAAACACTACCTGAACTGGCGCGCACTAACTTGCCCTGGGTAAATTCGGTCTGGTAATGCATGCCACGCAGGATTCCGCCGGCGGAGCGGCTGTGGTTGTCCTGCACGAAGTTCAGGTCAAAACCCGCTTCCTTGAAGCTCTGGGCGTTCCAGCTCTCCATGAAATAGCCTCTGGAATCGCCGAACACCTTGGGCTTGAGCAAGAAAACATCCTTGAGGGGGGTGGGCTCAAAAATCACAGAAAAACCTCGCCGTCTTCGCGCAACAGGTTTTGCAGGTATCGACCATAGCCGCTTTTCTCCAGCGGCGCGGCCAATGCCAGTAACTGTTCCGCGTCTATATATCCCATGCGGTAGGCGACTTCCTCGGGACATGCGATTTTCAGGCCCTGCCGCTCCTCGACTACCCGGATAAAGTTAGCCGCGTCCAGCAGTGAGTTGTGAGTACCAGTGTCCAGCCAGGCTGTGCCTCTGCTCATTACCTCAACGTTCAGATCCCCGCGCTCCAGGTAGACTTTATTAACGTCGGTAATCTCCAGTTCGCCGCGGTGGGAAGGCTGAATATCTTTGGCGATATCGATGACGTCGTTGTCATAAAAGTACAAGCCGGTGACCGCATAGTGGGAGCGGGGTTTTTCAGGTTTTTCCTCGATGTCCTGCGCCACACCGGATTTATCGAAAGACACCACGCCGTAGCGCTCCGGGTCCTGTACATAGTAGGCAAAAACCGAGGCGCCCTCTTGTCTTGCGGCGGCGGAGGTTAACTTCTCACTGAAGCCGCCCCCATAAAAAATATTGTCGCCCAGCACCAGGCTGACCGGCGAATTACCAATGAAGTCTTCAGTGAGAATAAAGGCCTGAGCCAGGCCGTCGGGGCTGGGTTGCACCGTGTACTGGATATTGAGGCCCCACTGGCTGCCATCGCCCAGCAGGTCGGCAAACGCCTGTTGGTCTCTGGGGGTCGTTATAACCATTATGTCGGTGATTCCGGCCAGCATCAGGGTGGCCAGGGGGTAGTAAACCATGGGTTTGTCGTAGATCGGCATCAATTGTTTGCTGACCGTACTGGTCAGTGGGTGAAGCCGCGTTCCCGAGCCGCCGGCCAAAATGATGCCCTTATAGTTACTTGTCGCCATGACTACTCCTAATGATCTGGGCGGGATTATAGGCATATTTCAGGCAGGGAGCACGAATCTGCAGTATTGACTGTAATATTCTACAGCTGAGAAGGGGTGGTTTTTTGATCAATCACTGGTAGAATCCGGCCCCTTTCACCGCTTAAACCGCATGCTTTACTTTTTGCGCGGCTTCCCTGACTCGGGCGGCTTCGTGACTTCAACGACTTTAAGGTAAGTGACCATTAGCCATCTCGACTCAGTCAACAGCAAGCCGCTGGCAGCACCGTTTACCGGCGTTGAAGTCGATGTGGACATCACTCCGTTGTCGGTGGCCGAAAAACCATTACGTATTGCACTGCTTGGCTACCGCAGCGCGCCGTTTGGTGGCGGACAGGGTGTTTATCTGAATTACCTCAGTAAGGCCCTGGTTGATGCCGGTCACAGCGTCGATGTCATTTCCGGCCCGCCCTACCCCCATCTGGATGCCAGGGTGCGGCTGATAGAGCTACCCAGCATGGACCTGTTTGAAAACGGCTTGGGGTCTCTTCGGCTTCACCATCTGCGCTCGATGAGCAATATAATCGAATGGAGCAGCAAGCTTACTGGCGGCTTTGCCGAGCCCTATACCTTTGGTCGCCGTGCACTGAAGTATCTACGCCGGCACCGGCAAGACTATGATCTGATCCACGATAATCAGAGTCTCAGCTACGGCATGTTACAACTGCAGCGCGAAGGCTTCCCACTGGTAACCACGGTGCACCACCCGGTAACCAGTGATTTGAGAATCGCCCTGGGGGCGGCCCCGCGCTGGCACCAGCGGCTGTTAATTCGTCGCTGGCATTCATTTTTGGGTATGCAGAAAAAAGTGGTGAAGCAGCTGCGCAACGTAGTCACGGTGTCGGACTGCTCGCGCCAGGACATTGCCCGTGATTTTGGTCTGCAGCCAGCCGGCATCAGCCTGGTATACAACGGTATCGATACGGAGACTTTTCGCCCGCTACCCCAGGTTCAGCGGCTACCGATGCGATTGATGGCCACCGCCTCAGCGGATGCGCCGCTCAAGGGTGTGCGTTATTTACTGCGGGCTTATGCGAAGTTGCTGCAACAATTCCCCGAACTCGAATTGCTAATGGTGAGCAAGCCGCAGCCGGGAGGCAGAACTGAGCGCCTGGTAGCGAAACTGGGGCTGACTGATAAAGTGAAGTTTGTCAGTGGTATCAGTACTCAGGAAATGGTGCATTACTACGCTCAGGCGAGTATTGCGATCGTGCCTTCGGTTTACGAGGGCTTTGGGTTGCCGGCTGGTGAAGCTATGGCCTGCGGTGTTCCTGTGGTTTCCACTAATGGCGGTGCGTTGCCGGAAGTGGTTGGCGAGGCTGGTGTCATTGTACCGGCCAAGTCGGTGGACGCACTGGCCGACGCAATCGCGGATTTACTTGCTGATGAGCAACGCCGAGCTGAACTGTCAGTGGCTGGTCGGCAGCGAATTTTGGAGAAATTCAGCTGGCAGGTTTGCGCCGCTGAAATGGTGAATTACTACCGCCTGGTGTTAGCCCGTGCAGACGGTTGATTTCAGGCACTTTCCGCTGGCACCTGGCGACCGGGTGCTGGACCTTGGCTGTGGAGAGGGCCGGCATGTGATCTCGGCCTATGTTGAGGAGAGCGTCGAATCTTTTGGTGTGGACCTCTCTGTTGCTGACCTCAAGATAACCCGGAGTAAATTCAAAGATTTTGAACAGCCTGAAGATGACGGGCGAGCGTTCGGCCTGGCCTCAGCCAATGCTCTGGAATTGCCTTTTGCCGATGCTACTTTTGACAAGGTTATATGTAGCGAGGTACTGGAGCATATTCCCGACTACCAGGGCGCGCTGACAGAAATTCAGCGGGTGCTTAAGCCTGGAGGCCTTTTGTGTGCCAGTGTCCCCAGGCGGTGGCCAGAAAAAATTTGCTGGGCACTCAGTGAGGCTTACCATCTTGTTCCTGGCGGCCATATCCGTATATTTCGCGCCAGCGAACTGCGCGGGGATATAGAGGCACTGGGATTTCAGCACTACTATCGTCACTGGGCACATGCCCTGCACGCCCCCTTTTGGTGGCTGAAGTGTCTGTTCTGGAAAACTCAGGACAGTAATTGGCTGATTGCACAATATCATCGCCTGCTAGTTTGGGACCTGATGGAAAAGCCTGCGGTGACCCGGACGTTAGAGACTTGTATGAATCCCCTGATGGGCAAGAGTGTGGTGATGTACTTTCGTAAAGAGGCAGTGTCGTGAGCGGTTTATATCTAAGCAGGGGGCTATTTCCTGAGGAGTTCCTGCGACCCACGGTGGATTTCATTCTGGCGGTGCAGCAGCCAAGTGGAGAGATACCCTGGTTTGAAAGCGGCTACACAGATCCCTGGGACCATGTGGAAGCTGCCATGGGCCTGTCTATTGCAGGCGAACATGAGGCGGCTGCCCGGGCCTATCACTGGCTCCATTCCATGCAGTTGGGCGACGGCAGTTGGTGGGCATCGTACCGCGGCGAAGAAGTAGATAATCGCGAGCGCCGGGAAACGAACTTCGTCGCCTATGTCGCAACAGGCGTATGGCACCACTTTCTGGTCACCGGCGATCGCGATTTTCTGCGGGCGATGTGGCCTATGGTTGTGGGCGCCATTGATTTCGTTTTAGATTTGCAATCTGAATACGGCGATATCGACTGGGCCGTAGACGCAGATGGCGCAGCCAAGGGAGATGCCCTGGTGACCGGTTGCAGCTCCATCTACAAGAGCCTGGAATGTGCCCATAATATTGCCGTGAGTCTGGGCGAGCATCGTCCCCATTGGCTGCAGGCACGCACCTTACTGGGTCAGGCCCTGCGATTTAAGCCCGAGCGGTTCGACCGCACCTGGGAAAGTAAATCGCGGTATTCCATGGATTGGTTTTATCCGGTGCTGGTAGGCGTATACCCCCAGGTAGAGGCCCGAGCGAGGCTCGCCGAACGCTGGGATGAATTTGTCGAGGATCAAATGGGTTGTCGCTGCGTCGCCGATCAGCCCTGGGTGACAGTGGCCGAATCTTGTGAATTGGTCATGGCCCTACTGGCTGCCGGAGACCATCCACGTGCGGTGGAGGTCTATAGTTGGTTACACCAGTGGCGGAATCAGGACGGTTCCTATTGGACCGGGTATCAGTTGGTCGAAGATCTGCTCTGGCCGGATGAGAAGCCGACCTGGACGGCAGGAGCTATTTTGTTGGCGGCAGACGCACTCACTGAACATACCGGTGCTGCCCGTCTGTTTACTGAGGTAAATTTGCTAGCGGAAGAATCGGTGGACAGCGCGGAAGCGCTGCGCTGAATCGAGGGCGCTTTAAACTCGTTTGAGCAGTGCCAGCGAATTGATCAAACCGGACGATTCAAACAAACCCGACGCCAGCGCCATACGGTAAACGGCGTGGGGGGCCTGGCCGCCCTTATGGGCCTCGGGAAATACGTCGTGAATAGCAAGTGTGCCCCCTCTCGCTACCAGAGACGCCCAGCAGCGATAATCAGTCAACGCGGCATCCAGGCTGTGACCCCCATCGATAAAGACCATACCCAAGGGAGTTTGCCAGTGCTTGGCTGCGGCTTCAGAGCCGCTGACGATAGGTACCACCTGTTTGTCTAATCCTGCAAGGGTGATATTGCGGCGAAACTCACGAAAGGTATCTACACCCCCGATACTGGCATCGTACAGGTCAGGGTCGTGAAAAAACTCCCCCAGTTGGTGCTCTTCCGAGCCCCGGTGATGGTCCAGGGCAAACACGGTGTTGCCCGTTTCCCGGCACGCCAGGCCCAAATAAATAGTGGACTTACCGCAGTAACTACCGATTTCCAAAACCGGCCCCAGGGGCGCGACTTGGATAGCTTGCTGATATAACGCCTGGGCCTCATCGTCGGCGAGAAAGCCTTTTATCTGGTCAATGTCAGCGGGCAGACCTGGAATCATGCGCAAGATCCTGAATGGGTGAAGTTGGCGAAAGTAGCGGTTTTACAGGGTGATAGCAAGGGCTGAAGCGTCTGGCCAGCGTGCTATTATAGAAATAAATCCACTAGACAATTCTGCTACCACGAGGATCTTCCCGACCATGAAACTTCGCATGCCCAGCTTCGACCAGGCCCGTGTGCTTGTGCTCGGCGATATCATGCTCGACCGCTATTGGCACGGCGCTACCTCTAGAATTTCGCCGGAGGCACCGGTGCCGGTAGTCAAAGTTGAGCAGATTAATGATCGGCCTGGCGGCGCAGGCAATGTGGCGCTGAATATTGCAGCCCTGGGGGTGGCGGGAACTTTGCGAGGCTTTACCGGCGATGATGAGATGGCGGATTCCTTACAAGATATGTTGCAGGGGGCCGGTGTCGAGTGTGATTTCCTGCGCGATGCCAATAACCCGACCATCACCAAACTGCGGGTCATCAGCCGTCATCAACAGCTAATTCGGCTGGATTTTGAAGAACCGCAAGCTGCGACGACGGGCAATAACAAGCTCGCCGATGGGCTGGACGCCTTACTTGCTGATTGTGGGGCATTGGTATTGTCGGATTACGCCAAGGGTACTCTCGACGATCCTGCGCCTCTGATAAACGCTGCCAGGAAACGCAAGGTGCCGGTTCTTGTGGACCCCAAAGGTACTGATTTCGAGCGCTATCGCGGGGCGACACTGTTAACGCCCAACCTGCATGAGTTTGAGGGGGTAGTCGGCCACTGCGCGACTGAACAGGAACTGGTGGAGCGCGGCGAGAAGCTGATGAAGCAATTGGATCTCGGGGCTTTATTAGTCACCCGAGGTGAGCACGGCATGACGCTGCTGCGCCCGGGAGAAGAGGAGATGCACCTGCCGGCCCGCGCGCGGGAAGTGTTTGACGTGACCGGAGCCGGGGATACTGTCATTGCGATGCTGGCGTCGGCTATCGCCGGCGGCGCCAGTATTCCCGAGGCGGTAGGCCTGGCGAATATCGCCGCCAGTATAGTCGTTGGCAAATTGGGCACAGCGGCGGTGAGCGTCCCGGAATTGCGTCGGGCGGTGCTCGAAGACCAGGGCTCAGAACGGGGCGTGGTCAGTCTTGAGCAGCTGGAAATAGCTGTTGCCGATGCTCGTAGTCACGGTGAGCGAGTGGTATTTACCAATGGTTGCTTCGACATCATTCACGCGGGGCATGTAGCCTACCTGGAGCAGGCGCGGCAGTTAGGCGACCGACTTATCGTTGCGGTGAATAGCGATGCCTCGGTGAAAAAACTCAAGGGCAAGGGCAGGCCTATCAACCCTCAGGATAGGCGTATGGCGGTTTTGGCGGGGCTGGAGTCGGTGGATTGGGTGCTGTGCTTCAGTCAGGACACACCGCGACCCCTGTTAAACGCGCTGCAGCCGGACGTATTGGCAAAAGGCGGCGACTACGATAAAGAAGGCGTGGTCGGTTGGGAGATTGTGGAAGAGTACGGTGGCGAGGTGCAGGTGTTGGCGTTCGTTGAAAACGTATCAACCACCGCTATTGTCACCAAAATTCAGCAGGATTCAGACTGAGTTCAAAGCGATGGCTAGTCTGGCAGCGGCGACATTGTCGGTGAGGTGTTGCGGGTTAATGGTCCCGATAATGGCAGAAGTGGTGGCCGCGTGTTGAAAAATGAGGTTCATGCTGGCCTGCACCGGGTCGGGATAGTCTTGCGCCAGATGACCACTGGCCAGCGCTTTTTTAATCATTACTGCGGTACCCAGTTGTAGGCATTTATCGAGTACCGGAACCTCCTCCTGTTGGCCGAGGTTGTAGGTAACCATCAACACATCACACAGTTCAGCTGCAGCCAAGCCGCCGGCGACGGACTTAGTCGATATACCAAAGGCGCGAATCTTACCGGCGCGCTTGAGATCGGCCAGAGCTTCAAGTGTGCCCAGGGAGTTGATAATCTCTTCATCTTCACCATTGGAGTGCACCAGAACCAGGTCGATAACATCGCAGTTGAGTCGTCCCAGACTTCTTTCGACAGAGTAGCGAGTGTGCTCAGGACTAAAGTCGAAGCGTGACTGGCCTTGCTCAAACTCCTCGCCAACCTTGCTGCAAATTACCCAGCGTTGTCTTTGCCCCTTCAATAGTTCGCCCAGGCGCTGCTCGCTATTACCGTAGGCCGGGGCAGTGTCAATCAGGTTGATTCCCAGGTCCTGTGCCACCTCCAGCAAATGAGTCGCAGCTTTGTCGTCGGGGATGACAAACTGCTGCGGATATTTTACGCCCTGGTCGCGGCCCAGTTTGACAGTACCCAGTCCGATTGGGCTAAGCTGGATTCCGGTGTTACCGACTGTTCGCAACCAGTCTTTCAAAACAGACTATCCCATAAAGTTGCGGCTATCGGGGGTCTGGGCAGATGTGCAAGCAAGCCTAGATCCTGTGGATGATTAGGACCCAACTGGTGTTCCGACAGATGCCGCTCAATCTCATTGCCGAGGTCGGGGCTCAAGCTCAGCTTGGTAGGCCATGCCACCAGCGTGTTCGCTACCGAGTCCACTGTTCCGACAAAGGCGCGGTCAGGCCGCAGTAGGGCGTTTTGGCGAGGTTCTGCCCGGTCGAGTTTAATGGTGCGCCATTCGCACTGCCCAAAGTCGAGCCACGGCAGCAGCTCATCTAGCTCTTGCTGGGCTTTAGCGATCAAAACCTCCGGGGGTTCGTCGATATTCTCCGTCGCCAGATCGCCTCCCAGATACCAGACGGGCTCATTGGCGAGAGTTCTGTGACTGGATATGGTTAGGCGGGGGGAGGGGTTGCCGCCAGTACAGTGACCATAAAATGATTCCTGATACTCGTGTTTAACGATCACTTGCTGCAATGGCCGTCGTTGCATTTGTGGGCTGTCAGCGCCCAGTTGTTGCAGCATGGCCTCGTTGCCTACACCGGCGGTGAGTAACAGTCGGGTGGGAATAATCTCACAGCCGGGCAGGGCGATGGAGGCACCGTATTCATTGCGCTGCAAGCTGGCGGTGGACCAATCTACCTGAAAGATCGCGTCACGCTGTCGTTCGGCGAGGGTGGCTACCACTGATGGCATATCCAGAACCAGATCCACCAGGCGATAGACCTGACCCTGGAACTGGTCGTAGTTAAGTGCTGGCGGGAAGTTCTTCCTGGCCAACTTCTCCACCTTACCGCGTAACATTTTGCTGGCAAAAAAGGAGCTCATACGGGATTGCAGGTTACCGCCGGACCAGAGATAGAAATCTTCACTTAACACTTTACTGCCGCGCAGATCGACTGCGCCCTTGCCCTCGAGACAGTCACGCCAGGCGGTAGGCATGGCTGAGATTGCCTCTGAACCGCCGCTCCAGGCACCGCCCAGTGCGTATTTTATGCCGCCGTGAATCATGCCCTGTGAGGCCATGGTCTGGAAGCTACCGAGAGCTTGCTGCTCCAACAGCACGGCACTATAGCCCTTGTTGCGCAACTGGTTGAGAGCCCAAAGCCCGGCGATGCCGCCGCCGATGATGGCTATATCAATGTGTAGGCGATTTTGATCCATGATCCACAAGACAAAAAGTATAAAGCGCAATTATAGCCCGAATCCTTTGTCCGAAACTGTTCCGGATACTGGCTACTGTGACTAGCTGACGCTATGCTGCCCGCAAGTAAGAGTTCGGACTTCATCATGCGTTATCTTTATTGCGCTCTTTTCTATGTGCTGGTGCCTTTTTTGGTACTGCGTATGCTGCTGCGTTCACGACGCGCACCGGCCTATCGTCAGCGCCTGGCTGAGCGCTTTGCGCACTTCGATCGCGGTGCTCTCGATCAGACCAGGCCCTCTATCTGGGTGCATGCGGTGTCGGTGGGTGAGACTATTGCGGCTGCGCCTATTATCGAAGCTCTGTTGCTAGCCTATCCAGACCACCAACTAGTGGTAACTACGACTACTCCCACCGGGTCTGAACGAGTTCTGGCGCTATTTGGAACACGAGTTTTTCACGTCTATGCGCCCTGGGATTTGCCCGGCGCCACCTGCCGATTTTTGGATGCGGTCCGGCCAAGTCTACTGCTGTTGATGGAGACGGAGCTGTGGCCCAATATGATTCATTACACGGCTGCCCGTGGCTGTCCAATTTTACTGGCCAATGCCCGCCTGTCCCAGCGCTCGGCGCTTGGCTATGAACGGGTTCGCGGACTCACTAGCCCAATGTTGGGTAAGCTCACTCAGGTTGCCTGTCAATCCGCCGCCGATGGTGAGCGTTTTCAGCAATTAGGGATTACGGCGGATCGAGTTCAGCTTACCGGAAGTATCAAATTCGATATCAGCCTGGGTGAAGAGCTGCAGGCAAGTGCCAGGCAGTTGCGGCTGGCTTGTGGTGCAGATCACCGGCTCGCTCTCGTCGCGGCGAGCACTCATGCCGGTGAGGATGAGCAAATTTTGAGCGCGTTTTGTCAAGTTCGAGCGCGATATGCAGACGCGCTATTAGTTTTGGTGCCACGCCATCCGGAGCGCTTTGATGCGGTCTATCAAATGGCGCAGGAATCGGGATTCAAGGTGCTGCGGCGTTCCTCGGCTATTAATCCAGATAGCGACACCGAGGTTCTCCTGGGCGACACTATGGGCGAGCTATTGTTGCTACTGGGTGTGGCCAGCGTGGCCATAGTCGGTGGTAGTCTGGTAGAGCACGGCGGGCACAATGTTCTGGAAGCAGCGGCCTGGGGCGCGCCGGTAGTCACCGGGCCTTATATGTTTAACTTTGCCGAGATCAGCGATCTCATGGTCAATGCCGGTGCCATGATTCGTCTGGATAAGCCCGAGGATCTAACAACTTGTCTGCTGGAATTGCTGGAACAATCGGGGCAGCGACAGCAAATGGGTAGCGCGGGCTTAGAGGTTATCGGCCAAAACCGCGGTGCCAAAGCGCGCTTGTTGGCAATGATAGCGGAGCTGCTGCCCGGGAAGCCTGCCTAGCAAGCCCCGGACAAGCTGCTCGCCCTTATTTACTGGTCGAGGGCGGCGCAGGGGTAATCAGAAATGAGTCAAGCCGATTCACGTCCTCTGGACTCAGCAAGCCCGCCTGCTCCTTTAGCGACAGTACATTGACAATATAATCATAGCGGCTATTGGCGTAATCGCGCTGGGCGGCGAACAGGGTGTTCTGTGCGTTGAGGACATCGACCACGTTCCGGGTACCAACTTCATATCCCGCCTGGGTTGCATCCAGAGCGCTGCTTGAAGACACGATGGCCTGCTTGCGCGCCGCAACCCGTGATACGTCGCTCACCACGGTCATGTGCAGGGAGCGGGCATTGGTGACCGTGTTGCGTGAAAGATTGATCCTGTTCTCCCTGGCAACATTGAACTCCTGAGCCGCCCTGCGCCGGTTCGCGCTAACCGCGCCGCCACTGTACAGGGGCAGGTCCAGGCGCAAATTCCAGACGTTGGCCTCGCTATTGGAATCTGGCGAGCGATCAAAGGGTGTCGCCGGTGTTACCGTCAGGTCACCTTCCACCTCGTAATCCGAATATTCGTAGCTGCCACTGACTTTCGGAGCGTGCTCCATTTTGTTCGCTTTCGCTGCCTGGCGGGCAGCTTCTTCGGCATACGTGGAAGCCTTCAGATTAAAGTTGTTCAAGAGCGCGAATTCTACCCACGCAGCCCGGTCATTCGGCTCAGGCAGTTTAATGTCAAAATCATCTTTTAACACGTTGAGGTTGCTGTGGCTGCGGCCGGTAAGAACCGATAAACGCTCCAGGGCAACGGAAACATTATTCTCGTCGACGATGCGATTGACCCGCGACAGGTCGAAAGCAGCCTGCGCTTCATAGACATCGGTAATGGCGATCAGGCCGACCTCGAAACGCTGCTGGGTCTGTTCGAGCTGGCGTTCGAAGGCCCTTTCCTGGGCCTTGGAGGCCTCCAGGTTGTCCTGCGCCCGTAGCACCAACAGATAGGCCTCTACGGTTCTGACGATCAAATTTTGCTGATTTGCAGCAAAAGTCGACTCAGCCTGCTTGGTTAATTCCTTGCCTGACTGGAAGCTGAACCAGGCGGGGAGATCGAAGATAGCCTGACGCAGGCTCACCGCGTAGCCCTCGCGAGTGATATCAGTATTGCTAAGCGTATCGGTGGTAACAATACCTCCTCCAGATTGGTCAAAGCTTTCGGCTTCTTGGTCCTGGTCAGTGTCGGTGTAATCGTAGTTGGCATTTATCTGTGGCAACAAGCGCGACAAACCGATGTTTTCGGTTTCGATATTGGCCAGATATTGGGCTTGTTCGGCTTTCAGCTGGGCGTCATTCTTCAGCGCTAGTTCATAGATATCGCGTAATGAATCTGCCTGCGAAGTGCTGGTAAAAATCGATAGAGTCAGCGCAAAAAGCGCAGCGCTCGAGCGTATCATGCAATTTTCCTTATATTTGGGCTGGTGTAAAACACCGTGGGTCAGTTTAGCAGCCTATGCCAGTGTGCGCATGTAATTCAAGTGGTTGAAATCGTGCAATATACGGGTAGTCTGTATTCGGGTAAGTGCTACACTAAATATTGGCAATGCAATGTAAGCGGTTGAGGCATCGACGGCGTCCATGGACGGCATTGCCAGATTGTTGATGATAAAGAAGGATGAATACTTGCAGCGAGCATTGAAAAAGCCCTACCGCGTTGATTTGGCCGGACTGCACGCCGTCTGTGAGGCTAATTATGCTCGGATGAAGCTGCTTTTCCCCGACTACGAAACCAGTAATACCCGCGAATTCACCGTTGCCGATGCTCGAATTCGCATAGAAGTCATTGAGCGAGCTCGTTACACTACCATTTTCCAAATTTTCCAGCAGCACCACCAGGACGCTGACTGGCTGGGGCACTTGAAAATCGAAGTTCGTGCCTATCACGACGCGGGCATGCTCGAAGTTGGTGCATTCCAGTCTCAGCAGCAGATTCAGGCCCGCTATCAATACCCGAACCACAAAATGCACCAACAAGATGAAAAGGCAGGCCAGAATCGATTTCTAGGAGATTGGCTGGAGCACTGTCTTGAGAACGGTTGTGTGCAGACAGATCTTATAGCGCCCTTCACCGGGTCCTGACTGATCGTTCAGGCGCCGGACAAAATGACTAGCTCGCAAAAACCCTACCGCCAACTGCCGAATGCTGAAGGCTGTGTTCAGTTGGTACAGCTTACCGATACGCACCTTTGCAGAAACCAGGGCGGTACGTTGCTGGGGATGGATACCGACCACTCCCTGCAGGCGGTGATCGACCTGGTAAAGCGTGAGCGCGCATGTATTGACGGAATACTGGCAACTGGTGACTTATCAGATCAGGGTGCGCCGGAATCCTATCAGCGATTACAATCCTATTTCGAGCAACTACCTGCAGAGCATTATTGGCTGCCTGGCAATCACGATGACCTCGAGCAAATGCGTCTGGTAGTAGGTGACATCCGGCTAGCCAGCGAATTGCGCGGTGGCAACTGGCAGGTGTTAATGCTCAATTCGCAAATCCCCGGGGAAGTCGGTGGTGAATTGGGTGACGATCAGCTGAATTTGCTAGACGAACAGTTGGCCGAGGCTAGTAAGGCTGAATTACACACCTTGATTTGTCTGCATCATCAACCAGTACCTATTGGTTGTGCCTGGCTGGATGGGCAGATGACCTCCGACGCGGACCGGTTTTTCCAGATTGTTGACCGCTTCGCCGGTGTTCGTGGAATTCTCTGGGGGCATGTCCACCAGGAAGTTCAGCGGCAGCGTGGTCAGGTGTTGTTGATGGCATCGCCATCTACCTGTGTACAATTTGCACCGGGACAAACAGATTTCAAGGCCGACAACCTCGCTCCGGGGTATCGTTGGCTGGACCTGATGGCGGACGGTCAAGTTAAAACGGGCGTGTCTCGCGTTACCGATAGGCAATTCCACGTCGATCTCGATACCACCGGATATCTGTAAGCTAAAACGAACATTCCAACCATCCTCATGTACAATGGCCGCTTAGTAATTGCGCCAAGCAGACCGAGGGAATGAGTCAATATACCGCCGAAGATATCGAAGTCCTTACTGGACTGGAACCCGTCCGAAAACGCCCGGGCATGTACACCGATACTACCCGCCCCAATCACCTCGCCCAGGAAGTTATCGACAATAGTGTCGACGAAGCGCTCGCTGGCCATGCTGACCAAATTGATGTCATTTTGCACAAGGACCAGTCGGTTACGGTAACCGATAACGGTCGCGGCATGCCGGTAGATATGCATCCGGAGCAGGGCAAGCCTGGCGTGGAAGTTATCTTGTCTACTCTCCATGCCGGAGGCAAGTTCTCTTCCAAGAATTATCAGTTCAGTGGCGGCCTGCACGGCGTTGGTGTTTCTGTCGTTAACGCTCTGTCCAAGCTGTTGGAAGTGACTATCCGGCGAGATGGTCAGGTGCATCAGATGTCTTTTTCCGGGGGCGATAAAAAAACCGACCTCAAGGTGATCGATACCTGTGGCAAGCGCAATACTGGTACGGCGGTAAGATTTATCCCCGACGGCAAGTATTTTGATTCAACTAATTTCTCGGTGTCGCGACTCAGACATGTGCTGCGTGCCAAGGCGGTGCTCTGTCCTGGCCTGCGGGTCAAGTTTAAGGACGAGAAAAAGAACGAGACCGACGAGTGGTATTACGAGGACGGGCTGACCGATTATCTAGCCGACGCCACCATCGACTTCCCCTGTATCCCAGACGAGCCGTTTGTCGGTAGTTTTAGTGGTAGTAGTGAGGGCGTCGACTGGGCGGTGCAGTGGCTGCCGGAAGGCGGTGAAGTCGTTGCTGAATCCTACGTCAACCTGATACCCACGGCGCAGGGTGGTACGCACGTTAATGGATTGCGCACCGGCTTGCTCGATGCCATGCGAGATTTCTGCGAGTTGCGCAGTTTGCTACCGCGAGGGGTAAAACTGACCCCGGATGATATCTGGGACCGCTGTTGTTATGTCTTGTCTTCCAAGCTGGAAGATCCGCAATTTTCCGGACAAACCAAAGAGCGCTTATCTTCGCGCCAGGCCGCTGCTTTTGTCTCTGGTGTTGCCAAAGACGCGTTTAGTCTCTGGCTAAATCAACACACGCAGGAAGCCGAGCAGTTGGCGGAAATGTGCATCAACAATGCCCAGAGCCGTTTGCGTACCGCCAAGAAGGTGACCCGCAAAAAAGTAACGGCTGGGCCGGCCTTGCCTGGCAAGTTGGCAGACTGTTCCGGTGAAGATCCGACGCGCGGCGAACTGTTTCTGGTTGAGGGGGACTCAGCGGGAGGCTCTGCCAAGCAGGCCAGAGATCGCGAATTTCAGGCGATTCTTCCTCTGCGCGGAAAAATACTGAACACCTGGGAGGTGGATTCCCAAGAGATTCTGGCTTCTCAGGAAGTGCACAATATTTCAATTGCCCTGGGCATCGATCCAGCCTCGGATGATTTGTCCGGCCTCAGGTATCACAAAGTGTGCATTCTGGCAGACGCAGATTCAGACGGCTTGCATATCGCCACCCTTATCTGCGCCCTGTTTGTCCGTCACTTTCCTACGCTGGTTGCAGCCGGACACGTCTACGTGGCGATGCCGCCACTGTACCGCATCGACATTGGCAAAGAGGTTTTCTACGCTCTGGATGAAGCTGAAAAGCAAGGGGTGCTGGATCGCATTGAGGCAGAAAAAAAACGCGGCAAGGTGAATGTTCAGCGCTTCAAGGGTTTGGGCGAAATGAATCCCCTGCAATTGCGGGAGACTACCATGGACCCGGACACCCGTAGATTGGTTCGTTTGGTAGTTGATGCCGGAGACGGCACTAATCAGATGCTCGATATGCTACTGGCCAAGAAGCGCGCTAGTGATCGCAAAGCGTGGTTAGAGAAAAAAGGCGATCTTGCGGATATCGCCGTGTAACCATTGAGCCTCTGTCTGAGGCGGGAGACAAACCATGTACTTACTAAGACTAGCAACCACAGCAATAGCAGGTGCAATGCTGTTCACGTTCTCTCTGGGCGCCACTGCTCAATGGGAATTGGACAACGCTCGGTCGACGGTGAATTTTATCTCTGTCAAGAATTCCCGTATCGGTGAGACTCACAGTTTTACGTCTCTGGTTGGCTATATTGGCGCCGACGGCAAAGTACAATTGGGTGTAGATCTCGATAGCGTGGAGACCATGATCCCCATCCGCAATGAGCGGGTGCGCGAGCTGTTATTCGACACTGCCCGCTTTCCAGCGGCCAACATTACTTCACAGGTACAACCAGAGATGCTGGCCGCGTTGGCCGAAGGTGGCGTTGTTACCACTGACATCTCGGTGAACCTGAGCTTGCACGATCACAGCGTAGCCATGGATATTCCGGTGGTAGTGATTGCCGATAGCAGTGGCACCTTGCGGGTGCTCAGTTCTCAGCCAGTGATACTGGACGCTAAACAGTTTGGCCTGGTAGATGGCGTGAATGCCCTGCGCGAAATTGCTGGTCTGAAGTCGATCAGTACAGCAGTACCCGTTTCAATCTATCTGGTATTTGTGCCTGCCGCCTGAACTGGCCAGTGAACACCGCGCCAGATTATCTGGATGCCCCGGTAGCGCCCATTAGTTGTTGCTTTAGCTGCTGATAAGTCTGATTGGTTGGCGCTAGCCTTAGTAGCGAGTCTACGTGATCATTGGCCTGCTTTCGTTGACCTAATTCATCGCTGTAGTTGGCCAAGGCCAGCAATACTTCCTGGTTTTCAGGATAGTAGCGCAGCAGCTTTTGCAATTGTTCTACCGCGGCTTGTGGTTGCCCAAGATCATGTAACGCAATAGCGTAAACAAAACGATGACGTGTGCCCACTTCTTCCTGCGCAGCTGCGCGTCCCAGATAATCCAGAGCTAATTCGGTATTACCCCCTCGCGTTTCAAGCAGGCCAATAGAGTGAAGTGTAGGACCATTGTCCGGGGCTATCTTTAATGCCGCCTGGAGCTGCTGCTTGGCTTCCGCTTCGCGATCGGCAGAGCGCAATAGATCGGCCAGGTTAAGATAGGCAGGCACTAATTGCGGATTCAAAGTCAGCGCTTCCCGATAGGCTCTTTCGCTGGAGGGAAGGTCGCCGCGGTTAAAGTAGAACACGCCCAATTGCATCTGTGTGCCGGGCATGTCGGCGTGTTTACGCTGAATAGATTCGTATTCTTTAAACAGTGCTAATAGTCGGGCAGCGTCTTCGGGACTAATCTGGTCCAGTGGGACTCCTGCAAGAGAGGAGGCCACTTCCATCCTTACCCCGGCAACATCATCTTCGATCAAAGGCCGTAGCAACTGATAGCGTTGGTTCAGGGGCAGACCTTCAATACTGCGGATAGTACTGGTGCGTATCAAGGTGTTGTCGTCGTAAAGAAACTGGCTTGCCAGCTGCAGGGTATCCCGAGCGCTGCCGCCGTTATTGGCAATCGCTTCTATGGCGGTAGCGCGCCAGATTGGCGGCGAAGCCACATCCTGGGCGATGGTGGCTAACTGGGGTAGCACCCGGGTATCGCCGGCGTCTGCCCGCATGAATGCTCTGGCAGGATGAGTGGCGGTGTCCCGAAAATTTACACCCCAATCTCTAAGCGCATCCAGCGCCCAGCTTGGCTCCTTGTCCATGTGGCATTGGTTGCATGCATTGGGTGTACCCATAACAACGCTCAGATCCGGGCGCGGAATGCGAAAACTATGGTCGTGCCGGGGGTCAACTCCCATATAGGTGGTCTCGGGCATGTGGCAGTTGGCGCACTGTGCACCACTGGACGTTTGCTGGTGGCGGTGGTGCTCAACCGAGTCATACTTCTCCGGTTTGTGGCATTGGGCACAGACACCGTTGCCTGGAGCTCGCAATTGCAGGCTGTGGGGCTCGTGGCAATTGCTGCACACCACCCCAGCCATATGCATTTTGCTCTGCACAAACGAGCCGTAAACGTAGACCTCATCAAGGATTTGTCCATCGTAATGGTACAGAGGCGATTGCGGCAGTGACAGGCGGTGGGTGTCCAGCAGGTCAGCCCCGTAGTGGTAGTCACCGAGAGTGCCTCGCCTGGCGTGACAACGCGCGCAATTATCTATCTGACTGTTTGAGGACAGGCTTTGACTTCTTTTGGCTATAGCTTCATTTTCCGGGAAAGCCCATTCTCCGCGCTGTAACAAGTCAGTTGGCAGTCCGTGTTTTTCGGGTTTCAAGCCGTCGCTGTTGGCCAGTTCGATATGCTTGCTGCCGGGTCCGTGGCAGGATTCACAGCCGACGTCGATCTCGGCAAACACCGTATCAAAAGAGCGCGTCGCCGCATCGTAGTTTTTTTCAAGGTCGGTACTGTGGCACTCCGCACAACGGGTGTTCCAATTCTGGTAGGGGCCGGTCCAGTGCAATGGATCAGTGGCGTCCACTGATTCGTCGGGATACAGGTGGTACCAGCGTTGCCCGCCCTCAGCTGTTGGTCGCGCATCCCAGGCGATACTCAGGGCCTGCAATCGACCCCGTGACAGTGGCAGCAGGTATTGTTGTAGTGGATAGACGCCGAACACGTACTTCACCTTGAATTTGGTGAGTACGCCGTCTTCGCCATCAGTGGTCACGATGAACGTGCCTCCATCCCTGCTAAAGGTGGAGGTGATGCCGTTATAGATGAAAGAGGCATTGTCGAAGTCGCCCAACACGGTGTCCGGAGTTGCGACTTGCATGGCGAGGTCGTGGTGGGAATCTTGCCACAGCTTATGCTCGTCAGCGTGGCAAGAGGCGCATTGGCTGGAACCTACAAACTCCTGAGCGGCCACAGTCAGAGAGAGACAGCTTAGCAAGGTAAAAGCTGCGGAGTAGAGAATAGAACGCGACATGGGCTGCCTTGTAATAAATGAAAGCAAAGGCTAACGCACTTTGGCCCTCCACCCAAGTAGAGACTGACCTGCCCTTAAGTGTTATGGACATGCCCTCCGGCGCTTCCTATGATACGGCCCTGATTATTGCGCTGGCCCGTTAGCGAGGGGCAACTATGAAGCTGGGAATTTTGAAAACTGATACGGTTCGACCCGAGTGGGTTCCGCAGTTCGGGGAGTATCCCGATATGTTTGCCGCACTGCTGGGCAGCCTGGACCCCGCTATAGAATTTGTGACCTACGATGTTGAATCCGGTGTATTCCCGGAGAGCCCGGATGAAGTTGACGCCTATCTGATCACGGGCAGCAAAAGCAGTGTTTATGACGACAAAGACTGGATCAGGAAACTGGAAGGTTTTGTTCGCGATTTACACGATCGTGAAAAAAAGATGGTTGGTATCTGCTTCGGCCATCAACTCATCGCCAGAGCTCTCGGCGGTGTGGCCGAAAAATCTTCCAAGGGCTGGGGAGTGGGTTTGCACACTCACCAATTTAACCGGTCAGCGGCCTGGCACGATCAGGGCGAAGCAGATTTTGATATTCTGGTGAGTCATCAGGATCAAGTGACGCAGTTGCCCGAGGGTGCCACCGTGCTGGCGGGCAGTGAATTTTGTGAAAATGCCGTATGCCAGATCGGCGATCACATTCTCACCTTTCAGGGTCACCCCGAATTTGTGCCGGAGTACTCCCGGGAGATCATCGAGTTTCGACGGGAAATGATTGGTGAGGAGGTGTACAGCAATGGCGTCGCGTCGCTGGCAAGCTCACCTGAAAATGAGCGTATTGGCCATTGGATTCTGAATTTTCTAAAGAGTTAGCGCCTGCAGCGACGCCGGAGGGGCAGGGCTCAGAGGCCTGTCAGCTACCCTTGACCTGATTCTGCATGGCGTCCAGATACTCATCCAGCTCATCATCATTGGCAAATACCGCCATGTCCGGTAACGCCTTGAGAATCTCAAATACTTTGTCGATGTGTGGTTTGCGATTTGCCGCCGCCAGTCTGCGCCCGTCGGCTTTTGCTTGTTTGGCCGCCTTGAATATTACCCGTAGGCCGGCTGAGCTGATGTAATCGAGATCTCTCATATCCAGTACTGTCAGTTGGTGGCCTGCCGCTATCGCAGCTTGCAAATCAACCTCGAACACCGGGGCGGTGTCCGTATTCAGTGCGCCTTTGAGTGAAACCCGGGCGACAGATTTTTCTTCATCAACGGCAACGCTAGTAGTCAGGTTCATTGCATTGGTTCCCTTTTATCTCGTGCGCGGCAAGTTTCAGGATGAGCCCTCGGGTAGCCACTTTATAACCCGCAGAATATTTTTGTTAGCCTCGCGACGGTAGGTCTGCTCGTCGGTGAGCTGGGTGATCAAGTGTACACCAAGACCTCCGACCTCGGCAGCTTCAATGTCTGCGCCCAATGTTGATCTATGGCCCTCTAGCAGAGGATTAAATGGCTTGCCCAGGTCGCTAATCTGCAGACCAATGGCCGCTGAACTCATGCTGAGCTTGACCTCAACGACATCACGCTCGGTCATGCCGGAGTATTTCCTGACATTGGTTACCAGCTCCTCCAACACTAAGGTTAACTCCATTATGAGGTCTGGTTGTGTTTCGGCTTGCTCCAGCAAATGCTCCAGCCAACGGCATACGCTGCTGTGCAACTGCTCATCCAGAGGAAAGTTCTGACAGTGCTCCGAGCTTTGAGCTGCGGTCGTGGAGATTGGAATGTCCAGAATTAGCAGGGTTATATCATCTGATTGTGGCGCTTCTCCGGCAAACTCATTGATATGCGTAAATATTGAGGTGCCAGCCGCCGCCGGAGATGAGCTCGCGGAATTGCTCAGGCACTCATTGAAACGCTCTGTCCCGAACATCTGGGCATCAGTGTTAAAGGCTTCATCGATGCCGTCTGTATAAATCGCGAGGCGGTCACCAGGGGACAGCTGCAGCACATTTTCCTCATAGACCAGGCCAGCCATGAGGCCTAGAGCAGCACCATATTCCTGCAACACAACCTCGACAGCGCCGTTGCGGTAGAGACTGGGAGCAGTATGCCCAGCACTGACAAAGCGCAGTGAGTAGTCCCGTAAATCCAGTACGCCAAAAAATAGAGTCACAAACATACAATTGTCATTGCCCGCTTCGAGAGCATTGTTCAGCAGCGCCATGCCCTGCGCGGGCTGAGCAAATTCTGACTGTAACTGCTGAATCAGACTAATGGCTTTGGCCATAAACAGGGCCGCCGGCACTCCTTTATCCGAGACGTCCCCGACACAGATGTAAAGCATGTCACCGGCCCGGGCGTAGGTATACAAATCGCCCCCCACTGTTTTCGCTGGCCGAACCTTGGCCCACAAGTTGAACTGCTGGGTATCTTCAGTGGCCTCTCCGCCCTGCGGAAGCATGGACATCTGTATTTCGGTGGCGGCTGCAAGTTCACCTTCCAGCCTGCTGCGACTCGCGGTAACCTCCTCGAGATTTGCGATATAACCTTTGAGGTCCTGCTCCATGGATTTGAAGGAGCGAATTAACCGGGCAACTTCGTCGCCGCCTCTTGCTCGAGGCAAAGGTGAACCAAGTTCGCCGCGGGCAAAGCCGTCTGCGGCATGTGCCAGAGCTGATAAAGGCTGGGTTATTCGCCGAGTTACCAGGAATACTGCCAGAGCCATTACCAACAGCGAGAGCAAAGCGAGTAAGGCGGTTTTTACCTGGTAGTCCTGCAGAGGTTGTAGCACCTCCCGCTGAGAAAAGAGTACCCCCACGGGCCACCCCGTGGTCTCCAGAACAGCCATGCGGATAGTGCAATTACCGTCAATTCCTTCACACTCCAACTCCCGGATCGGGTTATTCCGCGCGGTTGCCTGCTCAAACAACTCCTGCCAGATTATTCTGTCCCCCGGGCTGCTGGCGCTGTCGAGATAGTGCTTCATAACATAAGCCGCATTGCGGTTACTCATCACGGTACCGTCTTTGCTGAGTAGTAAAGCGAATCCGTTTTGGCCAAGGCGCAGGCGTTGCAGATAGCTGTCTAGTGTCTTTAGTGCCACATCGGCGGTTACCACTGCGTAAAGGAATCGTTGGCCCTGTGGATCCAGACGAAATACCGGCACCGAAAAGGTAGTCATTGCCACTTCACCGCCTCCCTCGTCAAAATAAGGTTCTATCCACAGAGGGCGCCCCACGCGAACTGTGTCGATAAACCAGGGCTGCTGTTGGTAGTTGTTTTCAGCTTTCGCCAGATTGGCGAACGTCAGAAAGCCCTCCTGATAAAAGTAATACGGGGCAAAACCAAGGGGTTCGTCGAGAAACTCGGGGTTCAGGGCAATACTGGAGCCATAGATATCGTCGTTGTTTTCAACGATGTCTTTAAGCATTTGCACCAGACCGTCTCGCGTATACTCGCGTTGCTCGAGGATTTTCCCCAGAAACAAGGTGGAACCTTCCACGCCTTCCAGCAAATTTTCAAGATCTACTATGACGGTGCCGACGGTCTCCTGAGCCTCGAGCCTGACTCGCTCGAGAATTTCCTCTCTGGAGAATTGATAATCAAATAACATGCTGGCACTCATAATCAGTGCCGAGCAAAGTGTCAGCACGACGATCAGGCGAGTGGCGATGCTATTTCGCATAGATGTCTACCAGGAGCCGGTATTTTCCATAGATGCCCAGGGCTCATGCGGGGGCAGGGCATCGCCGGCCTGCAGTAGCTCTATAGATATGCCGTCTGGCGAGCGAATAAACGCCATATGACCGTCACGGGGAGGGCGGTTGATAGTAACGCCAGCGTCCATTAGTTTTTGACACAGCTCATAGATGTCATCGACACGGTAGGCGAGGTGGCCGAAGTTTCGCCCTTCGTCGTACTCTTCAGGATCCCAATTCCAGGTGATTTCAACCAGTGGACTGCTTCCCGCTTGCGCCGCCTCGACATCGTCGGGGGCTGCCAGAAAAACCAGCGTAAAACGTCCCTGCTCGCTTTCGTAGCGACTGACCTCGACCAGACCCAGGCTATTGCAGTAAAAGTTCAGGGTTTCATCCAGATCCCGAGCACGGATCATGGTGTGAAGATATTTCATTCGCGTATTCCATTGGGGCCGTTTCCGGCTATGAGAATTTGCCCGGCACAATGCCGAGTTTAACCATGTTAGGAGTGTGAGAGCGGGCTGGCAAGCACCGCAAGCGGAATAACTTAGCGGCTGGCGGCCTGTTGCCCGGCGAGTTTGCCGGAGAAGGTTGCATCACCCACCGACATGCCGCTGCTGTAGCCGGCCCCGGTTCTGACCACGCCACAGGCGGTGCGGCCAGCGGCATACAAGCCCGATATTGGTTCCCGAGAGGCATTTACCACCTCACCGGTGGGCAGGGTGTCCAAACCACCGAGCGTGAAGTAGGGAATGAAGGCGCCGCGTCCGGGGGTGATGTCCAGCGCTACCAGGGGTGGAGCGAGTTGTTTCAGCCACTGTGGCGCCTTGTGGAACAGGGTATCCTTGCCGGTTACGCAATCCTCGTTATAGATAGTGAGGGTTTGTTCCAGCGTTCCCGTCCGCAGTCCCAGCTCCTGTTCCAGCTCGGTAATCGTTTCGCCCGTACCAGCCACTTCTGCGTTCAGATAGCTCACCTGTTCGTAGTCGCCATATTGATCGACGGTGACAATGAAATAGATGCGTTCAGATTGCTGCTGCAGCACGAATGAGCCCAGGCGCCCGTGGTAGACGTCTTCATTGATAAAGCGCTGGCCCTTGTCGTTGATGACTATGCCTTCGGTCATACTCGCCGGCGGGTAATACGGCAGGCTGACAAACCCTTCGTGCATATTAATATCCGCGCCGCCGGCACCCATACCCATGAGAATGCCGGTGCCGGTGTCCCCCGGATTGCCGATGGGAACGTTGCCGGCGGCCAAGCCCGGTGCATAGCGCCGCACCATCTCTTCGTTCATCACGAAGCCACCGGCACAAAGAATGACGCCTTTGGTCGCTCTGATATTAATTTCCCGCTGGTCTTTGCGAATGACCACGCCGACCACTGCATCCTGATCATCAATAATGAGCGTGAGAGCGCGACACTCGTATTGCACGGATATTGCCGAGCGCTTTTCAACATTCTCGGTCACGATTTTCATGAACAGCGGACCGCCGTTGTCGCCATCTACCTGCAGGTTGTGTCCCCGCGGTGCCGGTTTGGCATGTTCCGCGAAGGGGTAGGCCTTTTCTGAACCGGTGTAGAGCAGGCAATCATCGGTGAGACACATTATGGCGCGCTCTTCGTGAAAGCTGTCTTTGAAAGGTACGCCAAGGTCCACCAACCACTGAAAGTGCTGGGCGCTATGCTCACAGTAGTTGCGAATCTTGAGTTCATCGGCGGATGGGCCGGCCGACATCATCATGTAGTTAAACATATCCTCGGTGCTGTCGTTAAAGCCGCAGGCCTGCTGTACACGGGTGCCACCACTGCCGCCCATGTAGATTTCAGCGCTGGACAGAGCAGTGGAGCCGCCACTGGCACTGGCCAACTCAAAGATGGTTACTTCAGCTCCCGCGTCAGCTGCTGCAATGGCTGCGCAGCCACCGGCTCCACCGAAACCAATGATGGCGACTTGGGTTTCCATGTCCCAAGTTGTAACTGAACTGGCGCGTAGAGGCTTGCTTGTGCTGGCTTTGGCCATTGGTGAGTACCTGGTGAAGCGAACATTGAGAAACAGTGGGGGAAATTAAAACGTGTTCGCCCAAAACTGGCAATGAATCCATACACCGGCTGGGTCAACAAGTTGAACGTGCTGCACATTTTTCTGATGCCGACAGTTGTAGACTAATCTCGAGCCAGTCAATGTAATCGCGGGAGAGCGAAAGTTGCCGCAGTTCAGAGCGATCCTGCACTCTTGCGAGTGCTTTCAAAATTACTGCTCCAGGGGCCAGCTTTACGCTGTGTTCACTGTCATTGCGTGCGCGCTGCGGTACAATCCGTTCCTTTTTTGGACGCCAATCCCTCATGTGGTTTAAAAATGTACGTGCCTACCGGCTGACCCAGCCCTTTACTCAAACGCCTGAGCAGTTGGGTGAGCAACTACAGCAGCGCGGGTTTGTTCCCTGTACCCCTTCGCAACCCATGTCGATGGGCTGGGTACCGCCTGTGGGTGGTGAAGAGGCGGCGTTGGTGCACGCGGCTGACGGCCGGTTTCTGTTGAAACTGAAGCGGGAAGAGAAGTTATTGCCCTCAACGGTGGTACGGGAACAATTGGAAGAACGGGTCGCCGAAATTGAGCAGCAAGAGGCACGCAAGGTTTATCGCAAGGAACGGCTGGATCTGAAGGATGAGATTATTCGGGATTGCCTGCCTCGCGCGTTTTCGCGATCCTCTGCCGTTCATGCGTATATCGATATTCGTGCCAAATGGATTTTTGTGGACTCGGCAAGCGCCTCCCGGGCGGAAGAGCTGCTAAACCTGATGCGTGACTGCATTGGCAGCTTTCCGGTGGTGCTACCGCAAGTAAATAATGCGCCGCTGACGTCTATGACCAACTGGCTGCTGCATAGTAATGTGCCCGAGGGTTTTGAGTTGGGAATGGAATGCGAATTGCGCGAGCTGGTGGAAGACGGTGGTGTGGTGCGCTGCCGTGGCGTTGATTTGTTAAGCGAAGAGGTGGAAACTCATCTGCATGCGGGTAAGCAGGTAGCGCGTTTGGCGTTGCACTGGGATGAGCGGCTCAGTCTGGTACTGGCAGAAGACCTCTGCTTACGCCGACTCAAGTTTGCGGACGAATTAATGAAGGAAAACGAAGATCTCCCCGAGGATGACGAGGACGCGCGTATCGACGCGGATTTTGCTCTTATGGCCAATGCGATAACCGAACTACAGGAAAAAGTCATGACTCTTTTCGGTGGCGAGGCCGACTAGTACACATTGCCTATGTCCCAGCGACCGGATACAGAGAATTATCGCGAGTTGTTACTGCACGACGCACCTATGATGGACATGCGTGCGCCCACCGAGTTTGAGCGCGGGGCATTTCCCAGCGCCCACAGCCTGCCTTTGATGTCAGATGAAGAACGAGCCGAGGTCGGCACCTGCTATAAGCAGGAAGGACAGGATGCGGCTATTGCGTTGGGCCATAAAATTGTCTCCGGCCAGACCAAAGCAGAACGACTAGACCAGTGGCAGCAGTTCGCCCGCACTCACCCAAGCGGCTACCTTTATTGTTTTCGCGGAGGCCTGCGCTCGCAGACGGTGCAGCAATGGTTGCGAGATAGCGGTTGCGACTACCCGCTGATCAAGGGTGGCTACAAGGCAATGCGCCGATTCCTGATTGAAGAACTGGAGCGTATCCTCGATTCGACCGACATGGTGCTCATCGGCGGGAAAACCGGTTCGGGTAAAACCCGGGTTATCGCCGCTTTGGAAGCCAGTGTCGATCTTGAGGGCCTGGCCCGGCACCGCGGCTCCACCTTCGGCCACATACTGGAGCCTCAGCCTAGTCAGATTGATTTTGAAAATGCGGTCTGCATCGGGCTAATGAAGAGCCTTGCCGCTGGCAGCAGCAACAGACTCTATCTGGAGGATGAAGGCCGATTGATAGGCAGAGTCGCGCTACCGGTAATCATGCAGGAGCGAATGAAGCTGATGCCGCTTGCGGTTGTACAGGAAAGCCTCGCCAGCCGAGTTGAGGTAGTGCTAGAAGATTATGTACTGGATTTGGGGCAACGCTATGCGAAACGCTATGGCGATGAGGGCCCCCGCCTGCACTGTGAAAAGCTGCAGGCCGATCTGGCCCAGATAAAAAAGCGACTGGGCGGTGAGCGCGAGCAGATCGTGTCCGCGCTAATGGACAGTGCTTTCTCGCTGCAGCATGCCGCAGGCGATCTGAGCGTGCACAGAGAGTGGATACAGGTGCTGCTCGAGACCTATTACGACCCCATGTACGATTATCAGCTGTCGCGTCGCGCTGAGCAGATAGTATTTAGCGGCGATAGAGCCGAAATCATCGAGTGGGCTCAGCAAAACGTTTGAGTCTCATTTCGCAAAAACGGTAGCAGATAATATGAGCTTAGAGATAGGCAGATACCGCCATTACAAGGGCGGAGAGTATCGTGTTCAGGGTATCGCCCAACATTCCGAAAGCGGAGAAAAGCTGGTGGTCTATACCCCGTTATACGGTGAGGGTGGCCTATGGGTCAGGCCGCTGGCGATGTTTATTGAAACGGTGATGCACGAGGGTAGCGAGCAAAACAGATTCACCTTTATTGCAGCTGACTAAACGCGCTAGAGCACTGTTAAGTTATCACTGACTTAGTGTGTGGCTCTTTAGTCTGCGTTGGTAGCGAAATCCTGCAGGGCCTGGCCACTTAATCTATAACCTACCCATTCGTTCTGTGGCTCGGCGCCAAAGGATTGATAGAATTTTATCGCCGGTTCGTTCCAATCCAATACATTCCATTCGAAACGTGCGCAGTCCATTGTTACGGCATGTTGAGCCAGGTGCTTTAGCAAGGCCTTGCCCGCTCCACTGCCCCTGTGCTCTGGCCGTATATACAGATCTTCCAAAAAGAGTCCGTTTTTGCCCGTCCAGGTAGAATAATTATAAAAATACACCGCAAACCCAATCGCGACTCCGTCATCTTCGCAGATCAGTCCGTGAGTAGTGGGGTGGTCGCAAAACAATGCTCTAGCAATGTCTCCGGGTCTCGCTACGACCTCGTCTAACGCCTTTTCGTACTCTGCGAGGCCGCGAATCAATTCTAGAATTGTAGCAACGTCGCCGGGCTCAGCCGCGCGGATAATGAGATTTGTCACCTTGGAATTTCCTTATGCCTGGTACAGGGTGTAGGCCCCGATCACGATAAAACCGCTTCCCGCTAGCCACGACAGGTAACGGGTATTGATGTGTTCAGCCAACAAGCTGCCTGCCAGAACTCCCAGCCCGGCGGCGACAACGAGTGCTGCTGAAGACGCCAGGAAAACGGTCATCCGGCTGACTTCTTTGTCAGCAGCAAAGAGCATGGTCGCCAGTTGCGTTTTATCGCCTAGCTCGGCGATAAATACGGCAATAAACACGGTGGCAAAAGCTTTTAGTTCCACGGTTAATATCCTCTTTTAGTCAAACGGACCTGTCTGAGCTGGCGGTCGTGAATACGACCGAGAAACACCAGTGCCGCAACCGCGCCCAGCAGCGCCATCGCCATATCGGATTGTGTATCCCACTGGTAACCCTGGGTACCCAAAAAAGCGTCCGAGTCAGAGCCGATGGCAATCGCGACCGACCATTCAAGCAATTCATAGAACGCGCTGAAGGCGAGGCAAAAGCACACAATAAAAAAGTTACGCCAGGCCGCTGTTGTTAGCACGTTCTTACGGATCAAAATTTCTCGCGCGACCATCGCGGGGACAAAGCCCTGCATGAAATGCCCAAGCTTATCGTAGTTGTTGCGCTCAAAGCCCAATACGGGTTGCAGGTAATCGAATAGTGGTACTTCGGCATAGGTGTAGTGCCCGCCAACCATCAGCACAACGCAATGCATTAAAACTAGTGCGTAAACCAGACTACTCAGCGGGAAGCTGTTGCGTGTGTAGACAAGAGCCGCGAGACCAATCACCGCCGGCGCTACTTCCAGTATCCAGGTGAAGTAGTCCTTTGGCGCGATACCAGACCAGACCAGCACGGCGAAAAAAATGGCTAACCACAATAGTTTCATTAGTCGGAGTCCCAGTAGCGGGTCATCTCAAGGTACAGAAAAGAAGCTGTCCAGGTAATCAGCACCAGGCCGGTGAGTGACTCGAGGCCAGAGAGAAACCGTATATCGCCATAAGGGACAATGTCACCCGTACCCAATGTGGTGTAGCTGGTAAAGGAGTAGTAGACGAAGTCCAGAAAACTACCGGTGAGGTTGCCTTCAAGGTGTCCCCAGCCTTCCGCATGGTGCATATAATAATAGGAGGCGGCGAAAATCCATACTTCCAATGCGTGTGCGGTGAGCGCGGCGAAAACACCGAACACGATGCGGAAACGATGGCGAATGACGAGCTTGGGCATCAAATTGGTAAACCGATAAAGAAACTCGTAATGAATGATTACGGTGACGGCGATAACCAGGCAGTTTATCAGAAATACTTTTAGCACGAACTTTGTCTCGAAGTCTTTTCGCCTACTTTAACGCGTTCGCGCGATTTGAGCACCCCGCGAGAAAATTGAGGTCTATACTTCAGTCGCTAGTACTGCGAACATTCCCCAGAAGATTAAACCACTGGTATATAAAAACATGAAATTTCTGGAAAACTTTACCGACCTCAGTTACGTATTACTGCGATTTTTTTCAGGTGCACTCTTTGCCTTTCACGGTGTACAAAAAATCTTCGGCTATACCGCCACTTACCAGCCTGATATTGGCACACAACTATGGTTTGGCGGCCTTATAGAATTGGTTTGTGGCATCGCCATAGCCGTAGGCTTTAACACGCGCTATGCGGCCTTTCTCGCTAGCGGCACCATGGCTGTCGCCTATTTCCAGTTTCACTGGAAATTCCAGGGCCTGCCGGAATTCTTCCCCGCCATCAACGGCGGAGATGCCTCAATTCTGTATTGCTTTGTGTTTTTCTACATTGCCTGTCGCGGCAGCGGTTCATTTTCGTTTGATAGATAGTTCAGAATAATTCTGTAAGCAGTGGGTTGAAATAAACTTAGTTGACCATAGATATGTAGTGTCGGGATAAGTCTCCCAGAGATTATCGACGGCACTTTCAATGGTATTAACTTAATTGCTTCTTATGGAGAATTTAACAATGAGCTCAATCGATTTAACCCCCCTGTACCGCAGCAGCATAGGCTACGACCGTTTTGCCAGTTTGCTGAATAGAACCCTGGCGTCCGAAAATAGCGCGCCTGGATACCCCCCATACAATATTGAAATGCTCGAGGAAAACCACTACGCCATAACACTGGCGCTGGCCGGGTTTACTGAAAGCGACTTGGACATCAACGTGGAGCGCGGTGTGCTTACTGTTCGCGGTGAAAAAACGAGCACCGAGGAACGCAAGTACCTACACCAGGGCATCGCCAATCGCACTTTTGAGCGCAAGTTCAACCTGGACGATCACGTTGAAGTTGTAGACGCGAATCTGGCCAACGGCCTGCTGACAATCAGTCTGGTGAAAGTGGTACCCGAGGCGATGAAGCCCAAGAGTATTAAGATCAACCAGAATGCTGATGCAATAGAGCACGAAGCCGCTGGCGATAAAGCGGCTTAAACAATAGTAAGTGATGCGGGTCATGCTCATGACCCGCATCTTTCTTCAAAAACACGTCTTATTAATAAATGCTCGCTAAATAGGTTGCTTGGACCACCATGCGCCATAACTCTGCACATGGCGTAAACGGTCATGCTGTTGTCGCGATTGGCCATGCCTCTGTTGAGCTGATTTACCTATAGTTACTCCCACACGCTACATCCATCCAGGTCCTAGTAAGTGTGAGAAAGAATCCCTACTTAGCCCACCGCATGGTGGGCTTTTTTTTGCGCGTCTAAAACTTATAGTCAAATTCCGCGATGTCCCGGGCGTACAGTTGCTCGATGATGGCCCGGGATCTCGATGTATAAAATTCGCTATAGGGCTGGGACCGACTCTGGTTGAGATGGGGTAAAGAGGCTGCAACCTGCAGTTTTTCAGCGATGGTCTTGAAGTCTTGTTCAAGAGATTCGAAGCGGCCAATAAAGTCGATATCCACGCGACCAAAAGAATCCGTGAGGTAGTCGATCTGTGGCGTGAATAAAGCATTACGGCGAATGTTCTCCGCAGTCATCCAGCGGCTAACGAAATCATCGAAGGATTCAAAGCTGTTGATGAATTGGGTCCAGTACTGGTCATCTTCGCTGGCAGCGGAACCGCCCTTCGCTAAATAGGTGTAGGCTGAAACTGCACGGTCCCAGGGATTTCTGACGAAAGTGAATTTAAAATAGCGATCGAATTTATCCCTGTCGAGTTGTTGGTACCAATTGGCGGGGGCATGCTCAACGGACTTGATGTCGAACAGGCCGCGCACAACACTTCTCCCGGCAGACTTCGGCACGTGAATGAATAGCGCGCTGTGCTCGTCGAAGCAGGGTGGGTAGACTGCCCGACCCTTCAAAATGCGTTCAATGTGTCGTTGTTGAAACTGTGGTGCGTAGGAAAGCAGCATGCGACGCTCGGTCGCCGGCATCAGTCGCCACAGTAATTGGGTGAACAGGTTCATCGCGGATACCTTCTCATGAATGCGTTCAATTCAGAACGGATTCAACTTATCCCGAATTATGTCTAGATAATACTGAAATTCGTTGCTGTTGGAAGGCCTTTGCCATCCTTAAATTTGCTCTGCCCCATACTTCCCGGTAGCCAAACAAATATTGCGGCAAAGTAACTGGGCGCGAAGCCCTCAAAATATTGCTATGCTTTTAGCAATAAGGGGAGAAGTAGGTACTGTGGAAAATCAACAATATGCTGGGTTTTGGGTCAGATTGGGGGCGGCGTTAGCAGATTCCTTGCTCTTGCTGCTGGTCATTTCAGTCCCTCTGACCCTAATTTACGGTTCTGAATACTGGAGTACTCCAGTAGCTGCTATAGGATTCGGGGATGTCATGATTCAGTATGTGGCTCCCATAGTTATTACCGTTTGGTTCTGGACCAAGTATTTAGGGACTCCGGGCAAGATGGTTTTCCGGCTTCGTGTTGTTGATGCCCAAACCGGACAGGCACTCAGTACACCACAGGCCATTGGCCGGTACTTTGGTTACTACGTTTCTATATTACCTCTGATGCTCGGATTTATCTGGATAGGGATCGATAAGAAAAAGCAGGGCTTTCATGACAAGCTGGCGGGAACCGTCGTTATCAGAGATCTGTCGAAAGAAATCCCGACATGAGCTATACGACGTTCTATTTGGCGTCCGCAAACTTTAGAGGCGCAGTCGTTTCATTTCCCACAAAAAAGCCTCGTACGATGACGAGGCTCTTAAGTCGAATATGGTGCCCGGAGACAGAATCGAACTGCCGACACGGGGATTTTCAATCCCCTGCTCTACCGACTGAGCTATCCGGGCGTTTTTCGCAAATTCGCCTGTTGGCGAAGGGGGCGTATTAAAACCGCACAGGCACTGAGAGTCAAGACCCTGAGCTATTCGCTGGGGGGTACGTAACCCTCGGCCTTGTCGTAGTCATCGCCAGACAGAAACTTGTCCATTTCCTGCTGCAGATACTTTCTGGACTCAGGGTCCACCAGACTGAGGTGTTTTTCGTTAATCAGCATGGTTTGGTGGGCCTGCCAATCAGCCCAGGCTTGTTTCGAGACATTGTCGAATATGTCTTGTCCCTTGGGGCCAGGGTAGGGGGGGGCATCCAGACCCTCCATCTCTTTTTGGTACTTTTTGCACAATACGTTGCGCGCCATGGTGACTCTCCGAGTGTGTTTCTTAAATTAATTCAAGGTCGATAACAGCTTGGCTACGGGTGCTGCCAGGCCCACTTCCTGAGGCTGGCGAAGGTTATACCAGAGCTGTCGGTCTGAGGCCATCACCCCTGCGGGGTTGCCCTCAAGCTGAGCCAGTACCGGGGTAATATCCAGGTGGTAGTGGCTGAATGTGTGCCGAAACGGTTGCCACTGATCAATGGCGCTGGGCTCAGACTGGCAATTGTCCAGACACCAGTTTGATGCCTGGCTCGCGCCCTCAATCTCTGGAAAACACCATAGCCCGCCCCAGATACCCTGAGACGGTCGCTTTTCCAGCAGTATTTCTCCGCCTTTTGAGCGCGTCATCAGAAAAGTCGTATTTTTGACAGGCAGGACTTTTCGTGGCTTTTTCCCGGGATATGCCAGCGGCTTACCTTGGCTAAAAGCCTCACAATCTTTTATCAATGGGCATATTTCGCAGCCTGGGGATGAGCGTGTACAGACAGTAGCGCCCAGGTCCATCATGGCCTGTGTGTAGTCGGCAAAGTGGGCTTTGGGCGTGTATTTCTCTGCGATTACCCATAATGCCGTGTGCACCGAAGTGGTGCCCGGCCAACCGTCCACCGCATGGTAGCGAGCCAAGACCCGTTTCACGTTGCCATCAAGAATGGCCGCGCGCTGTCCGCAGGCAATACTGCTGATGGCCCCGGCAGTAGATCTGCCGATACCGGGTAATTCGCACAGCGCCTCTACTGATTGCGGGAATTGGCCACCCATGTCCAAAGCGACTGAGATGGCCGTTTTGTGTAAGTTGCGCGCTCTTGCATAGTAGCCCAGCCCTGTCCACAGGTGTAGAACCTGATCCAATGGTGCGTTTGCCAGGGCCTCTACCGTGGGAAAGGTCGCCATAAATCGCTGGAAGTAGGGGATGACGGTTTTGACCTGGGTTTGCTGCAGCATGATCTCCGACACCCAGACCCGATAGGGTGTTATATCCGTCTGCCAGGGCAGGTCGTGGCGACCATGATGCTCGAACCAGTCTAGTACTCGAGCGGAAAAGTCGGCGGTTTTAGTCATAGAGGTGGGTGGCAGCAAGAATTCGAGCTAACTAGGGTAAATTCCCAAAGCGCAAACCGCCAGTGAATTCGGGGCCGGTTTCTTTTATAATGGCGCGTTTTTTCGGGGTGCAGACCCCGTTTGTGTCCCTTGGACAAGTAGGAGACCGCAATGGCGGATCGCATAGCCACAATCAGTCGCAACACACTGGAGACCCAGATTACCGTCACGGTAAACCTGGACGGCTCTGGACAGTCTGAATTCGACACAGGCGTACCCTTTCTGGACCACATGCTCGACCAGATCGCCCGCCACGGCATGATGGATTTGAAGGTTGAGGCCAAAGGCGACCTGCACATTGATGCCCACCACACGGTGGAAGACATCGGTATAACTTTGGGCCAGGCTTTTGCCGAGGCGGTTGGCGACAAGAAGGGCATTATGCGTTACGGCCACGCCTACGTGCCTTTGGACGAGGCTCTGTCACGCGTAGTGGTTGATTTTTCGGGTCGCCCGGGGCTTGAGTTCAATGTGCCATTTACCCGTTCTGCAGTGGGCGGATTCGACGTTGACCTGTTTCACGAGTTTTTCCAAGGCTTTATCAATCACGCGCTGGTGACTTTGCACGTCGACAACCTTAAGGGTGAAAATAGTCACCACCAGGCCGAGACTGTATTTAAGGCCTTTGGTCGCGCTGTGCGTATGGCTTTGTCTGCCGACCCGGCGATGGCCGGTATTACACCATCTACCAAGGGTGTGCTCTAGGCAGCAATTATGAGTGGTATCGTCGCGGTCATCGATTACGGCATGGGTAATTTGCATTCTGTCGCCAGTGCGCTTGAGCACGTGGGCGCTGACGAGGTGCTGGTTACTCATGATGCTGAAATAATCCGGGCTGCTGACCGGGTGGTATTTCCGGGTGTTGGCGGTATTCGCGATTGCATGGCGGAAATTCGCCGCCTGCACTGCGATGAGTTACTCAAAGCCGCGTTAATCGAACAGCACAAGCCGGTGCTCGCCATTTGCGTTGGCCTGCAGGCATTGATGACACACTCTAGTGAGAACGGCGGCGTTGCATGTCTCGACATGCTGCCAGGGGAGGTAAGTCACTTCGGCAACGACATGCGCAGTGCTGAGGGCGAACGTCTGAAAGTGCCGCATATGGGCTGGAATGAAGTTGAGCAGGTTATGGCTCACCCCTTGTGGGCGGGGATTCCAGACCGAACCCGATTTTACTTTGTACATAGCTATTATGTGCGCGCTGCCGATCGGTCTTTGTTGGCGGGGCGCCTTAACTACGGTGTCGAGGCCGATGCCGCCTTGGCTAGAGACAATCTATTTGCAGTGCAGTTTCACCCCGAGAAAAGCAGCACTGCGGGCCTGCAACTACTGAGTAACTTTTTGGAGTGGAACGGACAATGCTGATAATTCCTGCCATCGACCTCAAAGACGGCCAGTGTGTGCGTTTACGCCAGGGCCTGATGGATGACAGTACCGTGTTTTCCGATGACCCGGTGGCTGTGGCAAAACGCTGGGTGGATGCCGGATGTCGCCGCCTGCACCTGGTAGATTTAAACGGCGCTTTTGCCGGTGAGCCAGTGAATGGTGATGTGGTAACCGCCATCGCGCGAGCGTATCCTGATTTGCCGGTGCAGATCGGCGGCGGAATTCGCTCGTTGGAGACTATCGAGCACTACGTGCGCGCCGGTGTCGACTTCGTCATCATTGGTACCAAAGCGGTGAAAGAACCAGCCTTTGTCGCAGAGGCCTGCAAAGCCTTTCCCGGCAAAGTGATTGTTGGACTGGACGCTAAAGACGGCCGCGTAGCCACCGACGGTTGGGCCGAGGTCAGCGATGTGATGGCTGCAGATCTAGCGAAAAAGTTCGAAACATACGGAGTATCCGCCATTGTTTATACCGACATTGCTCGGGATGGCATGATGCAGGGCGTGAATGTTGAGGCGACCGTAGCCATGGCCCAGGCTTCCAGTATTCCGGTGATTGCCTCTGGCGGCATTACTAACCTCGATGATATTCGTGCCCTGAACGCTGTGGCATCACAGGGTATAACCGGCGCGATTACCGGACGTGCAATTTATGAGGGTACTCTGGATGTAGCCGAAGCCCAGCAAATTTGCGACGAGGCTGGCTGAAATGGGGCTCGCCAAGCGAATAATTCCCTGCCTGGATGTGGAGAATGGCCGCGTTGTCAAAGGGGTGAATTTTGTCGACATCCGTGATGCGGGTGACCCGGTTGAGATCGCTATGCGCTACAACGAGCAGGGCGCAGACGAAATCACTTTTCTCGATATCACTGCCAGTCATGAAGGTCGTGAGACCACGGTTCATACGGTAGAGAAAATTGCCGAGCAGGTTTTTATTCCGCTGACAGTGGGCGGTGGTATTCGTGCAGTGGAAGATATTCGCACCATGCTAAATGCCGGCGCGGACAAGGTCAGTATTAATACGGCGGCCATTCATAACCCTGAGCTGGTCAGTGAATCTGCCGCCCGTTTTGGCTCCCAATGTATTGTCGTAGCCATCGACGCGAAGCGTGTAGATGACGTGGACGGCAAACCGCGCTGGGAAATATTCACTCACGGTGGTCGCAAGCCCACCGGGATTAATGCCGTTGAGTGGGCCGAACGTATGGCCGAGTTAGGTGCGGGTGAAATCTTACTGACCAGTATGGATAGAGATGGTACTCGCGATGGTTTCGAACTGGGTGTGACCCGGGCGATATCAGATGCGGTGAATATTCCGGTGATAGCCTCTGGTGGTGTCGGCAATCTTGATCACCTGGTGGAGGGCGTGCTCACCGGTGGTGCCGATGCGGTGCTCGCCGCCAGTATTTTTCACTTTGGGGAATATACGGTGCCGCAGGCCAAAGCTTACATGGCCTCACGTGGGATAGAAGTTAGGCTCTGAGCCTCTTGTACTTCTTCGTTTAAGACTTCGTCTTCTGGCTCCGGGCTATCGGTGATAACACCGGCGGGGGAATTTCCCTGGCTCTGCTGGCTCAGTACTTCCGATACAGACGCCAATGCAATTCCCTGCTCGGCAAGCCCAGGTAGAACCTGCGCCAAATACTCCAGTGTTACCCGATGTGGGTGCCCAATAACAACCGCCAGTCCGCTTTCCCGCGCTATTGCCAAGGCGGCATTAAAGCGTTCCTCTATAGCCTCTGAGGTACGCTCATTATCGAGAAAAACCTGTCGAGATAAATTCGCTACCCGTTGCTCCTGTGCTATTCGGGCGGCGACGGTTTCTTTACTGGTCCGGGAGTCGACAAAATACAGCCCCTGCCGTTTCAACTCGTCCATCAACCAAACCATTTGCTGTGGATGTTGGGTAAGCTCACTGCCCATATGATTATTGACGCCCTGCAGGTGTGGTACTTGCAGGATGGCGGCGTTGAGGGTGGCGCGGAATTCGGCTTCGCTGAGATCCAGCGTAAGCGCTCCTGTACCCAGGTGTTGATCGTTGAGTGTGCTCATCGGTGCGTGCAGCATAATTTCTTTGCCAGCCTGATGACCCACGCGGGCCAGATGATCGCCATGGCGTGTATAAGGCAACACAGCGAGGGTGATGTTGCCCGGCAGTTCTGTGGCCAGTGTGCCTCTGCGCAGCTCATGCCCCAGGTCGTCGATGATGATGACCAGTTGTGCAGCTTGCGGTCCAATGGCCGGTATTGCCTCTAACGCTTGCTGCTTAGTACTCAGTGGGCCTGTGGCAGTGGCCGGCTGGGCAAAACCGAGCGTCGGAATAAGACAGAACGCAACTGCCGCCGCTACTCTTATGGCGAAGCGGCTGGCCTTGCTAGGATTCGCCTGTGTCCTCGGTGGCTGCACTGGTTGCCTTATGGTTTTTATCACGCATCCCCAGTATGTTGATTCCCTTGAGCAAGGTCAGGGCTTCGTATAATTGATTGTCGGTAGACAGCAGTTCATCGGCAAGCTTAGTGGATGAACGGCTGTCCTCTTCGTCTCCTTCATTGGCGTTATCCAAATGGCCAGACAGGTCTGCTTCGCTGATACGGCTGGAGCTATCGTATGTCGTGACTTTGGCGCGCTCGACCCAGACGTCTGGTTCAATACCCTCAGCCTGAATGGAGCGGCCGTTGGGAGTGAAGTAAAGAGCGGTGGTCAACTTCACCGCTCTGGATTCCGAAAGTGGCAACACAGTTTGAACAGAGCCTTTACCAAAGCTGTTGGTACCCATGATCACTGCCCGGGAATTGTCCTGCAGCGCACCGGCGACAATCTCCGATGCACTGGCGGAACCGCCGTTGATCAACACCACCAGCGGTATGCCTTCAGAGTCGTCTTTGGCTGTGGCCTCGTAGTTGATGTCGGAATTTGCCAGCCGACCCTCGGTGTATACCACCGTGCCGCCAGTCATAAACATCCCTGCAACATCGACGCTGGCGCGCAATATGCCACCGGGGTTGTTGCGCAGGTCCAGCACCAGCCCTTTCAGACTTTCCTCGGCCATTAATTTGTTTAGCGACTTGCTGACATCCTCACCGGTGCGGCTCTGGAACTGTGCGATGCGAATATAGCCAAAGCCAGGCTCAAGCCAGCGGTCTCTGACACTGGCTGTTTTGATGGTGGCTCGCGTCAGGGTAACGTCAAAGGGTTGCGAGTCTCCGGATCTGCCAATGGTGAGTTCGATATCGCTGCCCTTGGGCCCTCGCATTATTTGGATAGCCTCGTTCAGGCTCATGCCTTTGATTGGCTTTTCGTTGAGCTTGAGAATAACGTCGCCCGATTGCAGGCCCGCGGCCGCGGCAGGAGAGCCATCGATAGGTGAGATAATGGTGATATAACCATCTTCCATTCCGACTTCAATTCCGAGGCCGGTGAATTCACCGCTAGTACCCGATTGTAAATTCTCAAAGGCGTCTTTGGTCAGGTAGGTCGAGTGCGGGTCCAGGCCCATGAGCATGCCCTGGATCGCATATTCCAGCAGGGTGCTATCGTCTATTTCTTCGACATAGCCAACTCTGATTTGATTGTAAACATCGGCAAAGGTGCGCAATTCTTTCAGCGGTAGCGCGCCAACATCCTCTTCCACCGCCACCGCGGAGGTAGACAGCAGTAGTGAAAGGATCGCTGCCTGTGCAGACAAGAGGGTGAGCCCAAAAAATTGATATCGCATGATTACCGCCGGGTGGCTGACAAGCCTTAACAAATAGTGACTGTGTAGTGTAACGCATCCTCGGGAGGACTTGCTAAACCCTCTAACTACGACACCAGTTGGCGGGATTGGTTGGTTTTCCATTGTGTCTAATTTCGAAATAGAGGGCAGCTTTTGTCAGACCTCCTGAATCTCCAACGGTGCTGATGGGAGTGCCCGCAGAAACCCACTCGCCTACTTCGCGCAACAGTGCCTGGTTGTGGGCGTACAGGCTCATGTAACCGTCACCGTGATCTACGATAAGCAATAACCCGGAACCGCGAAACCAGTCGGCGTAAACCACACGGCCGTGGTGTATGGCGCCCACCGTATCGCCTTCCTTGGCGGTGATGTTGATTCCCTGCCACTTCATTTTGCCCTCGTTGCGAGGTCGGCCGAAGCGGTTGCTGTTCTTGCCTTTCACCGGCCAGGGCATTATGCCTCTGGCGGCCGCAAAGGGTTGATAATTGTCTGGGATCTGTAGATTTACTACCGCCTGCTCGATAGTTTCTAACAGGCGTTCCAGCTCTAGTCGATTTTGCTGCAGATTCTTGAGGGACGCGCCTTTGGACTTTATATCGGCGTTCAGGAGGGCGACGGTGGCTTTGCGTTTATTCTGTGCGGAAACTAATTCCAGTTGCTGTTGCCGGAGTTCATTCTGGCGGGACTCCAGAGTATCTGTGGTTGCGACTATGCCCTGCGCCACCTGTTCGAGTTCAGACAAGGTTGCGCGATAACCCGCTAGTAATTCAGTGCGTGCCTCAAAAAAGTAGCGATAATAGGCCATTGTTCTGGCCACTGTGTCGGGATCTTCCTGATTAAGCAGAACTTTGAGTTGGCCCTGCTGCCCCATTTTCCAGGCCGTTTCCAATTCGCTGGCGATTCGAGTCTGCTGGTCCTGGCGGGCACTTTCCAGGCCTGTTTTTCGTGTCTGTAATTGCTGTAGTTCTGCGCTGGCATCGGCGATTGCTGCGGTGTTGTCACGTAAGCTTTTTTGCAGCGTACCCAGTGCCATTTCGCTGTTTTTAAGCTCGGTCTGTAATTTGTTCTGCCTGGTCCTGGCACTGCTTATTTCTGCGCTGACTTTATCTATCTGGGCCTGCAACTGACTCAGTTCACGACGCGCCTGTTCCTTTTCTGATTGATCCTGCGCTGAGATCAGCGCAGGTGTTAGCAGTGATACTAGCGCAAGCCCCAGCAGTACTGGCCATAGTATTCGCGGTGATTGAAGGCGCAAAGCCACGATTCAGCTAGCAGGCTGAGCCAGATTGTTACCGGTCATTTCCGGTGGCTGCGGCAAATTCATCAACGCCAACAGGGTTGGCGCTATATCGGGTAGAATGCAGCCTGTTTGCGCAAGCTGCAGATTTTGATCACCGATGTAAACAAGCGGCACCAGTTCGGTGGTGTGCTGGGTGTGGTGTTGACCTGACTCGTAATCGAGCATTTGTTCGCAGTTGCCATGATCCGCAGTCACCAGAGCCTGAGCGCCTACTTCCAGCACTGCCGCCTCCACCTTGCCCAGGCACTCGTCGAGCGCCTCGACAGCCTTGACGGCGGCATCAAATACCCCGGTATGTCCGACCATATCGCCATTGGCATAATTACAGACGATGAGATCAAACTTGCCGGAGCGAATTGCGGCCACCAATTTTTCCGTGAGCTCAGGTGCGTTCATTTCCGGTTGCAAATCATAGGTCGCCACGTCAGGCGAGGGCACCATGATGCGCTCTTCCCCCTCGAACAGGGCCTCGCGACCGCCACTGAAAAAGAAGGTGACATGGGCGTACTTCTCGGTTTCTGCAATGCGCAGTTGTGTCATATTGCGCTGCGCCAGGTAATCACCCAGGACATTGGTCAGTGGCAGCGGTGGAAAGGCACAACTGGTGTGTATATCTTCTGCATATTCGGTGGTCGTCACAAAATCAGCGAGCTTTGGCACGCTGTGGCGCTCAAACTGGTCAAAATCAGGGGCAATGAATGCCCGGGTTAGTTGGCGGGCGCGATCCGAACGAAAATTCATAAAAATGACCGCATCGCCATCCTCAACCTTTGCCGCATCAGCGCTGTCTGCACCTATTACCGTGGGTAGCACGAACTCATCGTTTTCGTCGCGGGCATAGGCAGCCTGCAAGCCGTCGCTAGCGCTGGCGGCGTAGTGCTCGGCTTGTCCTTCGGTGAGCAGCTGATAGGCGCTGGCAATTCGATCCCAGCGATTGTCTCTGTCCATGGCGTAATAGCGCCCGCAAATACTGGCAGTTCGGCCTTTGCCGAGTTCAGTGAACAGGGCATCGGCTTTTTCCAGAGAGCTGGCGGCGCTGCGTGGCGGTGTGTCCCTGCCGTCGAGGAACGCATGTAGATAGAGTTTGCTTGCTCCGCGCGCTGCAGCGAGTCGAATCGCTGCAAAAATCTGCTGTTCGTGGCTGTGTACACCTCCAGAGGAGAGCAATCCGAAAATGTGTACTGCGCCGTCGTTATTAACGGCCTTATCGATGGCGGAGGTATAGGCCGGGTTGTCATTAAAGCTGCCCTCGCCGATGGCCTGGTCAATCCGCGAGATATTCTGGTAAATAACCCGGCCTGCGCCCAGACTCATATGGCCTACTTCAGAATTGCCCATTTGGCCTGCTGGCAGGCCCACATCCCCGCCCGAGGCGGAGACCAGCGTATGAGGCGCCTCTGACCAGAGACGGTCCCAGACCGGGGTATCAGCCTGGGCGATAGCGTTGTCGCGAGTCTCGACCCGGTATCCCCAGCCGTCAAGAATGATCAAAACGGTCGATTTTTTGCCAGTATCAGTCATTTGGTTTCCAGCTCATGTCGCTAAAGTGAGGGCGCGGGCTACAGCAGCCCCGAGGCGCGATATTTTACCCTCTAGTCGCCCCGGTGGCACCTGCATTCTGATGGTTTTGCTGCCAAAAAGAGTGGCTGGGGCGGGGCTGGAGCGCCTCAGCCAGACCCTGTATACTTGCGCCTTTTTTGGGCAGACACAAGCTCCCGCTGCCGGTCAGCCGGGTGCAGCAGCCCCGGGTGCAACCGCCATTGGCATAGTCCCGCTTTTATTCACCCCCGAAAGGCAACAGCAGACCTACATAGCATGGAATTGTTTATAGAATTTTTGACTCAGCAGTGGCTACTTGCCGCTGGCCTACTGGCGACGCTGGGTATGTTGTTTTTCCATGAGACCCGCAAGTCAGGTCCGAGTTTGAGTCCGCAACAGGCTATTAATATGGTCAATGGGCAGGAAGGTGTCTTTCTCGATTTGCGAGATGCTGGCGCTTTCAAGGAAGGGCACGTGGTTGGTGCGTTGAATATTCCCGCCACAAAACTGACCTCTCGCCTCGGGGAACTTGAAAAATACAAAAGCAACCCCATCGTACTGGTATGCAAGATGGGTCAGCAATCCGCAGCCGCAGGCAAACAGCTGAAGGCCGGTGGTTTTGAACAGGTTTTTAAAATGTCTGGCGGAATGATGGAGTGGAGTAACTTACAGTTGCCCACCGTCAAATAAAGGTAAAAATCAGCAATGACCGCCGAAGTAACAATGTATAGCACAAGATTTTGCCCCTACTGCATACGCGCGCGCATGCTACTGGACAGCAAAAACGTGAGCTACAAGGATATTGGTGTGGACGCGGACCCGGGCGTACGCCGTGAGATGATGAATCTCAGCGGCAGCAGTTCGGTTCCCCAGATCTGGATCGGTGACACCCATGTGGGTGGCTATGACGATATGGCGGCGCTGGAGCGTCAGGGCCGCCTGGACGAATTACTTAAACTGACGCCCCAGGCGTTTCAGCAATAATGTGGAGGACGGTTCAATGGCCGAAGAAGAAGTAGCAGTAGCAGCAGAAACCCCGGAGCAACCGCAGCAACAGTTTGCGATGCAACGCATTTACAACAAAGACGTCTCGTTCGAGTCTCCCAGTACGCCGGCTATTTTTAAGAAGCAGTGGCAGCCGCAGGTTAGCGTTGATCTCAACACCAAAAGTGACAAGGTGGACGAGCAGGGCAACTTTGAAGTGGTCCTGACCATTACGATTACCGCTAAAGTCGAAGAGGAAACCGCTTTCCTGGTGGAGGTTCAGCAGGCTGGCATCTTTATGATTGCAGGTTTTGAAGGCGAAGATTTACGTCGGATTCTCGGCACTGCTGCGCCCAATATACTGTTCCCTTATGCCCGTGAGAACATCGATTCTTTGTGCGTTAAAGGCGGATTCCCACCTGTAATGCTGGCACCGGTCAATTTTGATGCGCTTTATCAGCAGGCTTTGGCGCAGGCAAAGGCCCAAGAGTCCGGTGGCGAGGCAGCTACACACTAATTCGGTAACACTGAATTTAGTCTAAAGGGGCGCGAGCCCCTTTTTTGTGGCTGTTTTCTAGAGCGCCGTATGTCTGACTCAGCTGAGGTTGGGGAAGCTCAACTGGCGTAGTCCCTCGTAAGCGATCACCGCGGCTGCATTGCTCAGATTCAGGCTGCGACTATTAGCCAGCATGGGGATGCGCAGGCAGCGATCCGGGCCCAGTTGATCAAGAATGTCCTCGGGTAAACCCCGGGTTTCTGGCCCAAACAGAATCGCGTCGCCTTCGCTGAAGCTTGCACTGGTGTATGGTTGCGATCCTTTGGTGCTAATGGCGTAGATTTTAGGCTGGTGATTTTTGGCACTGAAGCTGGCCAGGTCGGGATAGAGGGCGACTTCGGCAAACTCACGGTAGTCCAGGCCGGCTCGGCGCATCTTTTTGTCCTCCAGATCAAAGCCCAGCGGTTCAATCAGGTGCAATGAGCAGCCCGTATTGGCACACAGTCTAATAATGTTTCCTGTGTTAGGCGGAATTTCCGGTTGGTATAAAACGATTCGCAGCATCTGCACATGTTAACGGGCTCAGGCGTAGCCGGCTACATTTCCAGTTCTTTCATCTTCCGGGTCAGCGTGTTTCGGCCCCAGCCCAGCAGTTCAGCAGCGTCCCGTTTGCGCCCCTGGGTGTGCTGTAAGGCCACATTGATCATACTGCGCTCAAAGGCGGGGATGGCCTGCCGTAATATGTGCTGCTTGCCTTGGATCAACTCGTTCTGAGCCCATTCGCAAAGCATTTCGCTCCAGTCAGATCGCTCCTGGGGAGCACTCTGAACGTCTGCGCGGCCCAACTCTGGAGGCAGGTCGCCCAGGTGAACTTCGCGGCCCGAGGCCATTACGGTGATCCAGCGACAGGTATTTTCGAGCTGACGCACATTACCCGGCCAGCTCAGGTTGACCAGAAATTTTTCCGTTTCGGGCAGTAAAATCCGAGGCTCGCCGCCCAGTTCTTCCGCAGCCTGCTTAAAGAAAAAACGCATGAGCAGAGGAATATCTTCGCGCCGCTCCGCAAGTTTGGGGATGTGAATACGGATGACGTTGAGGCGGTGGAACAAATCCTCGCGAAACGCACCCTGCTGGACCAGCGCCTCCAAATCCTGGTGGGTGGCGGCGATGATTCTAACGTCTACTTTCACCGGCGTATGGCCACCAACGCGGTAAAACTCGCCATCGGCCAGTACTCGCAGTAGCCGGGTCTGGGTGTCGGCAGGCATATCGCCTATCTCATCCAGAAACAGGGTGCCGCCATCGGCCTGTTCGAAGCGGCCGGTACGTTTGGTATTGGCGCCGGTAAACGCTCCTTTTTCGTGGCCAAAGAGCTCCGATTCCATCAGGTCTTTAGGTATCGCTGCCATATTCAGCGCAATAAATGGCTGCTGTGACCGTGGACTATGCCGGTGTAATGCGCGGGCGACCAGCTCTTTACCGGTTCCCGATTCTCCATTAATGAGCACTGTAATATTACTGTGAGCCAAGCGGCCGATGGCGCGGAATACTTCCTGCATCGCGGGTGCTTCGCCAATTATATCTGTTGCCGGCAGTTCCTCAGCATCAACATAGGAGCCACCCTGATTCTCTCTGGCCTGCGCCAGGGCCCGCTCGGTGATGGCGACCACCTCGTCGATATCGAAGGGCTTGGGCAGATACTCGAAAGCACCCTGCTGATAGGAGGCTACGGCGCTGTCCAGATCCGAGTGCGCGGTGGTGATGATAACGGGTAGGGCGGGAAAATCTTCGGTGATCTTTGCCAGCAGTGCTAGCCCGTCTATTCCAGGCATGCGGATATCGCTGATAATAACGTCGGGCTGTTCCCCTCCGATTCTGGCCAGTAGTAAATCGCCGCTTTCGAAGCACTCGTTGTCGATGCCCGCCTGGCTGAGCGCGCGCTCCAGTACCCAGCGAATTGAACTGTCGTCATCTACTACCCAGACTTTAGCTGGTTTGTTCATTTTGTTGTTCCATCGGTAAGAAAAGTGTAAATCGGGTTTGGCCGGGCTGGCTCTCGTATTCGAGTGCGCCCCCATGTCGGTTCACGATAGATTGCGCTATCGAAAGGCCCAGGCCGGTGCCATCGGCGCGGCCAGTGACCATCGGTATAAAAATCGAGTGCTTAAGTTCCTCGGGGATCCCGGGACCGTTGTCGATGATATCTATCCTCAATACCAGCCGGTGGCGAATCGTGCCTATAGTGAACTGGCGCTGAGAGCGAGTGCGCAGGGTAATTTCACACTGGGAGGGACTCTTCGCCGCCTGCAGCGCATTACGGCTTATGTTCAACACGGCTTGAATCAATTGGGTTTTATCACCCGGGATTTCGGGCAGACTGGGGTCGTAGTCCCTGGTGAAGCGAATTTGTCGGTTTGATTCAGCGCTCACCAAATTGCGCACGTGCTCGATCACTTCATGGATGTTCAACGGGCTTAGCGTCAATTGCGTATGTGAGCCGAGTAGCCTATCGACCAGGTCGCGCAGGCGATCAGCCTCCTGAATGATAATTTTAGTGTATTCAGAAAGGCTTTCATCGGGCAGTTCCCGATCCAGTAATTGCGCCGCTCCGCGGACTCCGCCCAACGGGTTTTTAATTTCGTGAGCGAGCGCCCGAATTACCGCCCGCGTGGATTGCTGAGCCTGTTGCATGCTTTGATCGCGGCTGATTCGCAGCAGGCGATCAACCGCCTGTATTTCAATAATGAGGCCTGTCCCTCCCTCGCCGGGGGTGAGCGGCGAGGTAAACAGGTCCACATGGATCTCCTGGCCGTTGACCAGAAACAGGGTGATATTACGACGCACCGTGGTTCCCGCTCCACCCAAGGCCTGCTCCAGCGTTGCTGTCCATTCGGGCGATCTGGGTAGTAGGTCATAGGCATTGGTTGCCAGGGATCGAGCTTCTGAAACGTGTAATAAATCCTGGGCAGCAGGGTTTATCGAGGTGATTGCTACCGCTTGGTTCAGCACAATGATGCCGGTGCTGATCGAATCGAGAATATTTTTGTTTGCTGGCATGCTGCCCCATGATTGACCGCAGATCTACGGTAGGCTTACTGAGTTAGCAATAATGAAGCCAGAACACAGTCCTGAGCTAAAATTTTTGCAGAGCTCTATTTTTAAGGGGCTACCAAGTAAGTAAGTGCCAACTATAATTTAGGCCATGGCCGAAAAAGAGGAGACTTTGCCCGGCAGGTTGTATTCCCAGTAATTTATAGATAGCAGTGCACCATTATGGTGCACGTGGTCGTGAGTGTCTAGCTGCTTGCTAGCGCCTACCGATAGGGCGTAGTACCAAAACGTGCACAGCGTCAGAACTGGCCTGCACATCACCGTCGGCGTCATAGCGGGCTACCACTATACTGTGTTCACCGCGACGCACGTTCACCAGGTCCCAGCTGTTCTGACTCTGGGGCTCTCCGTGGGCTGTGCCGTTCATCAGCAGCTGCAGGGTTTCGCCATCCTCCAGGGAGGGGCTCACCGACGCAATAACTGTAAAACTGCCGGTGCCCATGGGGATTGTGCTGCCTTCCTCCGGGGCTGTGACCTTTACCTTATAGTCGACTTCCCCTTCTTCTTCATTCAGAGGACTTACGGGCCCCGGGGTAGCCACTCGCACTTCGGTGGCCGGCGCGGTATTGGTCGGATTGATAGTGATCTGCTCAGCGTTACTATTCGGGGGCTGGTCGGTAAAAACCACATTGCCGTTTTCATCTGTGGTTCGATAGACCTGCGCGCTTGCACTGAATGCGATTAGCAAACTCAGTAGGGAAAGAATTCGGGCCATGGTCACACCTCTGTTTGGAACTTGACAGTGCTACGTTAGCAGAAAATGACCCGGCGTGAGAATGGCCGCGGGCATGTACATCGCTATTGCCAAAAAAAAGCCCGCACGAGGCGGGCTTTGTCTGTATTGCGTAAACCCTTATAGGGAGTAGTACATATCGAACTCTACAGGGTGAGTAGTCATGTTCAAACGCTCGATTTCTTCATTCTTCAGTGCAATGTAGGCATCGATCATATCATCAGTGAACACGCCACCCGTGGTCAGGAAGTCCCGGTCTGCATCCAATGCGGCCAGTGACATTTCCAGGCTTGATGAAACCGTGGGAATAGCCAGGGCTTCTTCAGCGGGCAGGTCGTAAAGGTCTTTATCTGCTGCGTCGCCAGGATGGATCTTGTTCTGAATACCATCAAGGCCGGCCATCAATAGGGCGGCGAAAGAAAGGTAGGGGTTTGCAGTTGGGTCTGGGAAACGAACCTCTACGCGCTTGCCTTTGGGGCTAGGCTCGTACGGGATTCGAATCGAAGCAGAGCGGTTCCTGGCAGAGTAGGCCAGCATTACCGGCGCTTCGAAGCCTGGGACCAGGCGCTTGTAGGAGTTGGTCGAAGCGTTGGTGAAGGCGTTCAACGAACGGGCATGCTTGATAACACCGCCTATGTAAAACAGTGCGTTCTCTGAGAGTCCCGCATAGCCGTCACCGGCAAAGGTGTTCTCGCCATTTTTGATGATAGACATGTGAACATGCATACCAGAGCCGTTATCACCTACCAGTGGCTTAGGCATAAACGTTGCTGTTTTACCATAAGCGTGAGCTACGTTGAGAACGCAGTACTTGAGAATCTGAACTTCGTCTGCTTTCTTAACCAGTGTATTAAATTTAACCCCGATCTCGCACTGGCCAGCAGTACCCACTTCGTGGTGGTGTACCTCAATATGCAGGCCCATTTGCTCCATAGCCGTGCACATGGCCGCGCGAATGTCGTGCAGAGAGTCGACCGGTGGCACAGGAAAGTAGCCGCCTTTGACGCTGGGGCGATGACCAGTGTTGCCGTCCTCGAAAGTATGGCTGGATGCCCAGGCGGCCTCTTCAGAGTTGATGCTGTAGCCGGCACCGCTTATATCTGAATGCCATTTAACGTCGTCAAAAACGAAAAACTCTGGTTCCGGGCCGAAGAAGGCGGTGTCGCCGATGCCGGTAGACTGCAGGTATTCCTCAGCGCGTTTGGCAACTGAGCGGGGGTCACGCTCATAACCTTGCATGGTCATCGGCTCGACGATGTCGCAACGTAAAATGACGGTCGCGTCATCGGTGAACGGGTCCATCACTGAGCTGCTATCGTCAGGCATCAGGATCATGTCTGATTCATTGATACCCTTCCAGCCGGAGATAGAGGAGCCATCGAACATCTTGCCGCCTTCGAAAAAGTCGTCGTCGACTTCGCCGTGAGGGATAGTCACGTGTTGCTCTTTACCGCGAGTATCGGTAAAGCGTAAATCGATCCAGCGGGCTTCGTTTTCTTTTATCAGGTTCAGAGTTTGCTCGGACATCTTTGGTCCTCCAATAAGGATATTAAGTGGGCCAAAACAGTGACCCGTGTTGTAAATCTCTGGTTCTCTGAGCGAGCTCAGAGCCCGGCTCAAACCGGCTTCTTGATGACAGGCCCTGTATACAGCAAAAGCTGTGCCAATAAAGTGCAAGCGCTAACACGTTGATAAATAACTATTTTTGGTTAGTGCTCTTTGAGCATGCAATAGTATTGCACCAATATAGAGCGCGAATGCCCCAATATGGTGCATTCTTGGGCGACTCTGCCTGGCTGGGCCAGCTGCAGGTGCACACAATCGACACCGTTAAGACGGCCATTGTTATGGCCGCTATGAAATTTGTTGTCAAGTATTTCTCCGAAATCAGCACTAAAAGCAAACCCGCTCTGCGCCGATTACACCCCAGTTCTCTGGCGGAAACCGGCAATCTGCAGGTGAAGATCTACGCGCTTGGTGATCAAGCCGAGAACGGCATTTTTCCGTACTGTCGCCGCTGAACCTTTAGGGTATAATCCGCGCCCTTTTTACAGCCCCCAACAGTCCGAGGAATACCCTTGATCGATAATCTTCGCAACATCGCCATTATTGCGCACGTAGACCATGGTAAAACGACCCTGGTCGATTGCCTTCTTAGCCAGTCGGGCACCCTCGACCGCCGTTCTGAGGGGGCTGAGCGCATCATGGACTCCAACGACCAGGAGCGTGAGCGCGGTATAACCATCCTGGCCAAGAATACGGCGATAAAATGGAAGGACTATCGAATCAATATCGTCGATACCCCGGGACACGCCGACTTTGGTGGCGAAGTGGAGCGGGTACTGTCTATGGTTGATTCAGTGCTGTTGCTGGTTGATGCGGTCGACGGCCCCATGCCGCAGACCCGCTTTGTAACCTCCAAGGCCTTTGAGCGCGGGTTGAACCCAATTGTTGTAGTGAACAAGTGCGATCGCCCAGGCGCTCGCCCCGACTGGGTTGTCGATCAGGTTTTCGATCTGTTTGACCGCCTCGGTGCGACCGAGGAGCAACTCGACTTTCCTGTGATATTTGCCTCCGCGATCGAGGGCATTGCCGGGAATGACCACGAGCATATGGCTACCGATATGGAGCCGCTGTTTCAGGCTGTTATCGACAAGGTGCCAGTGCCGCAGGTTGATCCCGATGGGCCTCTGCAAATGCAGATCAGCGCCCTGGACTACAACAGCTATGTCGGTGTTATTGGGGTCGGGCGTATTACACGTGGCCGGCTGACACCTAACACCCCTGTATCAGTCGTGGATATGGAGGGACACAGTCGCAATGGTCGAGTACTGCAGGTGATGGGCCATTCGGGTCTGGAGCGAGTTGACGTGGATCGCGCAGAGGCTGGCGATATTGTCTGCATCACCGGTATTGAGGGACTCAACATCTCCGACACGCTATGTGACCCCAATACACCAGAGCCGCTGCCGGCGCTGACCGTTGATGAGCCGACGGTAAGTATGACCTTTCAAGTCAACGATTCGCCATTTGCGGGCAAGGAAGGAAAATACGTTACCTCTCGCAATCTCAAGGAGCGACTGGAGCGAGAGCTTATCCATAATGTTGCTCTGCGAGTTGAGCCAGGCGACAGTCCGGACAAGTTTAAAGTTTCTGGTCGCGGCGAGTTACACCTGTCAGTGCTGATCGAGTCCATGCGCCGAGAGGGCTTTGAGTTGGGTGTTTCCCGACCAGAAGTTATTCAGCGTGAAGTCGACGGTGTGACCCAGGAGCCGTTCGAGCAGCTGGTGGTGGATTGTGAAGCTGAGCACCAGGGCGCGATTATGGAAGAGCTTGGCCAGCGCCGGGCGGAGTTGGAGAACATGGTTCCTGACGGCAAGGGCAGAGTGCGGCTGGAATTTATCGTGCCTGCCAGAGGCCTTATTGGTTTCCGTTCGTTGTTTCTTACCCTGACATCCGGCAGTGGCATCCTGACCCATGTATTCGATCACTATGGTCCGGTTAAAGAGGCGGAAATTATTCACCGAATGAATGGCGTGCTGGTGTCCATGGTCAAGGGTAAGACCCTGGCCTATGGTCTGTTTAATCTTCAGGATCGCGGCCGCCTGTTTATCGATCCCAACATCGATGTTTACGAGGGCCAGATTATCGGTCTGCACAGTCGTACCAACGATCTCACGGTGAACCCCACCAAGGCCAAGCAGCTCACGAACGTGCGGGCATCGGGAACCGACGAAGCCCTGAACCTGACACCGCCCGTTCGCCACACCTTGGAGCAGGCTCTCGAGTTTATCGAGGAAGACGAGCTGGTTGAGGTAACGCCGGTAAGTGTTCGCCTACGTAAGAAGTTGCTGCAGGAACACGAGCGCAGGCGCGCCAGCCGCGGGGGATAGACCTTGAAAGCCCTGCTGCAACGGGTGTCACAGGCAAGTGTCGGTGTCGCCGGTCAGCAGGTGGCAGCAATAGATGCTGGTCTGTTAGTTCTGCTGGGTCTGGACAAGGGCGACGACATTGTCATGGCGGAGCGGATGCTGGACAAGCTGCTCGCTTATAGGATATTTGCGGACGGCCAGGGCAAGATGAACCGCAGTGTGGTGGATGTCAGCGGGGGTGTCTTGCTGGTATCCCAATTCACCTTGTCTGCAAGCACCAGCAAAGGACTGCGCCCAAGCTTCTCAGAGGCACTGCCCCCGATCGTGGCCGAGGCGCTTTACAATGATGCTTTGGCAATGCTGCGCGAGAAACACCATAAGGTTGCGGCGGGAATATTTGGCGCGGATATGCAGGTCAGCCTGATCAACGATGGCCCGGTGACTTTTCTCCTCGAATTGTAACTAGCGCAACTTAGAATAAGTTCCGAATAACCTCCCAATAGATCGGTAATGACTGTGCCAATCACTCAGAGGTACTGCCGTTACTCCAGCAGCATGTGCACATGGAGTATACCGTCTTCCATGTACTCATCCTCCAGACTGACAAAGCCCAGACTGCTGTAGAACTTTGTCAGCTGCGCCTGCGCGCCGATTTGAATGCCGTGATCTGGCCATTGGCTTCGGTTGTGGTCGATTCCCCGCTGCACCAATTCCCGGCCCAGTTGGGTGCCGCGCGAGAAGGGCGCCACGATGATCCTGCCTATGGAGCTTTCCTGATAACAGACTCCCGGAGCCAGGCAGCGCTGGTAGGCTTGCAGTGACTCTCCGTTTCTGCCGGTCATATGCATGGCATCCTGATCCAGGTCATCCAGATCAGGGTAGAGGCAGTCCTGCTCGATAATAAATACGTTCTGGCGCAACTGAAGGATCCCATAGAGGGCATGAGTACTAAGCTCGTTGAATGTGCTCGTAGCCCATGCTATCGATGCACTCAATGTTGGTGACCTCCGGCGCCGTGGGCGTGACCATGAGCGACTTCCTCAGCGCTGGCGTTTCGCACTTCGATAATGTCGATGTCGAACTTGAGAGTTTGGCCAGCCAGCGGGTGATTGGTATCGACGTCAACGCTGTGCCTGCCTACCTTAATTACCGTCACTGGTCGCCGTCCCTCTTTGGTGTTGAGTTGTGCGGTCATCCCTGGACGCAACTTACCCTGGTGTAACAGGTGTTTGGCGGGGACTCTCTGCTCGCGCTCGGGGTTGCGCAGGCCATATCCGTCTTCCGGTTTAATTTCTACCTGCAGCGTATCACCACCGCTGCAACCAGCCAGGGCGCGCTCCAATCCTGGAATGATGTTGTTAGCACCGTGAAGGTAGGCGGTGGGCTCGCCATCTCGGGAGGATTCCAGCTCTTTGCCCTGCTCATCGCAGAGGGTGTAGTGAAAGCTGGCGACCGTTTTAGCAGCAATTTCCATGGGTTCAGTCTCAGTAAATTCGGGCGTTATAGTACGCTCAAGCCATTTCTGGGGGTAGCCCCAGTGGCCAACATTTTCTGCTTTTGTACGTTCTACACGATCAGTTTAGTTGTTAGTATAGTGTGCTGAGTCGGTCGGGGTGACCGCGGCCATCAAAGCCGCTGTCGAGACGTAAAAAAACGGGCCACAAGAGCTTCCGATAAACACCAAACAAGGGCATGCCCATGCTGGCAAATGCTGAATTAATGCAAGATTTTTCGGTTCTCAACCAACAATTCAAAGAGTTGGTAGGGGGGCTGATTGAGATCGTTGATGCGCCGCCCGTGCGGGTAGAGGTTGAAGCCACTCCCGCTGGCAACTTTCGCGGCTTCGACGGCGGCAAGTTCTATGTCGTGGACAGTGGCTCGATTACCGCCCGCTACCAGGGCCGCACTATATTTATCCTCGAGGAAGGAGACATGCTGTTGCCAGACATCGGTGGCAGCGGCGAGCAGGATCTGTCGGTAATGTACGGCAGTGAAGCGGGGGCGACCCTATACAGTTATTCAGCTCTGGAATTTATGCAGCGCGTGTTCAGCGATCCCGCGGGAGTGAAACTGTGGACCCGCATGCTCATTACCTATTCGGGCATGATGCTGCGCCTGACGGCGGCCCAGACTCGCCTTGAAACCTCATCCACTCCCGGCTTTGAACTGTTTGAGCCCGGTGATGTAATTATTCATCAGGGGGAGCGTGCCGATTACGTGTTCAATATGACCTCAGGGGTTGCTGACGTGTTGGTGAATAACGTCATAGTTGGGCGCATCGGTGAGGGTGAAATTTTTGGTGCAATGGCGGCGCTCACCCACGCTGACCGGAGTGCAACGGTGCGGGCAAAAACAGCCTGCTCGGTGGTAAAGGTTCCGAAAGAGCAGTTTACCGATTTGATAAAAAGCAATCCTGCGACTATCCACAGCCTGATTGTGGATATGGCAAATTCCATCGTTAATCTTAACGATCAGCTAGTGGGCCTGCGCTCGGATACGGACCCTGGCTAAAACGAAAAAAATCAACCAACTATGTGTACAGCGGCCCTGTTCTACCAGAGACATCGGCTGCTGGCGAACAACAACTATATTCACGGATCAGTGATTAATGTCTGATATTGAGCAAATCGACGAAGACGGCATCGAACAGGTGCCGCTGAAAGAGTATGCAGAGAAGGCCTATCTGGATTACTCCATGTACGTCATTCTCGATCGCGCCTTGCCGCATATTGGCGATGGCCTAAAGCCGGTGCAGCGGCGCATCGTGTATGCCATGAGTGAACTGGGGCTGAAAGCTTCCGCCAAGTTTAAAAAATCTGCCCGCACGGTGGGCGATGTCATTGGTAAGTTTCACCCGCACGGCGACAGCGCGGCCTACGAGGCCATGGTGTTGATGGCTCAGAGTTTCAGCTATCGCTATCCGCTGGTAGATGGGCAGGGCAACTGGGGTTCGCCGGATGACCCTAAATCCTTTGCCGCCATGCGCTACACCGAGTCCCGCCTCACCGCTTATGCCGACGTATTGTTGGCTGAACTGGGGCAGGGCACTGTCGACTGGGAACCCAATTTTGACGGCACCCTGGATGAACCCACGGTGCTGCCAGCTCAGGTGCCCAATGTACTTCTCAATGGCACCACGGGTATTGCAGTGGGTATGGCTACTGACATCCCACCGCACAATTTGCGGGAAGTGGTGACCGCTGCGATTCGTCTGCTCGAAGCCCCCAAGACTACGTTGGCGGAGCTGTGCGAGCATGTGAAAGGGCCTGATTTCCCCACAGAGGCTGAAATCATTACCTCCCGGGAAGATATTCTCGCCATCTACGAAAGTGGCCGTGGAGGCCTGCGCATGCGCGCGGTCTGGGAGAAAGAGGGGGGCGATATCATAATCAACGCCATTCCTCATCAGGTATCCGGTTCGCGGGTGTTGGAACAGATAGCGGCACAGATGCAGGCCAAGAAGTTGCCGATGGTGGCAGATTTAAGGGACGAGTCGGATCACGAAAACCCCACCCGGCTGGTGATCATCCCTCGATCCAACCGGGTGGATCTTGAGAGTTTGATGAGCCATCTGTTTGCCACCACCGATCTGGAGAGAAGCTACCGGGTCAATCTCAATATTATCGGCATAGACGGCCGTCCGGCAGTTAAATCGCTGGACAAGATTCTCAGAGAGTGGCTCAAATTTCGTACCGAAACTGTGCGCCGTCGTCTGCAGTACCGGCTGGAAAAAATTCTCAAGCGCTTACATGTTTTGGAAGGTTACCTGATTGCCTTCCTCAATATCGATGAGGTTATTCACATCATCCGCACTGAGGACAAGCCCAAGCCGGCGTTGATCCAGCGATTTAAAATTACTGATATCCAGGCCGAGGCAGTGCTGGATTTGAAGCTGCGCCATCTGGCCAAGCTCGAAGAAATGATTATTCGTAGTGAGCAGGATGAACTGGCTGAAGAACGCGATCACTTGCAGAAACTACTGGGCAGCGAAGCCAGGCTGAAAACCCTGATTAAAAAGGAGTTGGTGGCAGTAGCGGAACGCTATGGCGATGACCGGCGTTCGCCACTGGTTGACCGGGATGAAGCCAAGGCCTTTAGCGAACTGGAGTTGCTTACTGCCGACCCTATTACCGTGGTGATGTCTGACAAAGGTTGGATTCGCAGCGCTAAAGGCCACGAAATAGATCCGGAAAGTCTGAGCTATAAATCCGGGGATGGCTTCAAGATGTCTATCCACGGCCGCAGTAATCAGCCTGTGATAATTCTTGACTCTACCGGCCGGGCTTACTCGCTGACTTCCCATAATCTGCCTTCCGCCAGAGGGCAGGGTGAGCCGGTTACTGGCAGGATCAATCCACCATCAGGAGCGACCTTTGAAGGTTTGATGATGGGGGCAGAGGATCAACTGTATCTGTTGGCCAGCGATGCCGGCTACGGCTTTGTCGCCAAACTGGGGGATTTACAAAGCAAGAACCGCGCGGGCAAAGCGGCCTTGTCTCTGCCCAAAGGTAGTCAGGTAGTGCAGCCCGTACCCATTGCTTCAATAGAGGGCAGCTGGGTGGCGGCGATCACTAATGAAGGCCGCATGCTGGTCTTCCCGCTGCAGGATTTACCGCAGTTAGGGCGTGGCAAGGGCAATAAAATTATTGGTATTCCCAGTGCCAGGGTACAGAGCCGCGAAGAGTTTGTGATTGGCGTTCAGGTGTTAAACGAGAAAGATATGCTGGTGGTTTATGCCGGCAAGCGCCATCTGAATCTCAAATTTTCCGAGTTGGAACACTACACAGGTGAGCGTGGCAGAAGAGGCAACAAATTACCCAGGGGCTTCCAGAAAGTAGACAGGATGGCGTTAGAGACCTGAAGCCCAGCCTTGGCTGGCCTCAGGCTGGCTCTTCCAGGCGTTTTAGGATCAGCCGTAATTGTCTCTCCAGCAGGTCCTGATACTGGCCGGCAAACTTTTTGAGCGCACTGTACTGGCCCCAGGCGTCTGCGCGTTGTTCCAGTCTGGCGCTGATGTCCACGTCATCACTGATTACAGGCGACAGCAAAACCCGGTCACCTGCCTCGGTGCAGGCGTTTTGTAATTCATCCAGTGTTGCCTGCATGTAAAGCCCCGGGTAGATATCAGCACTATCACCAACACCCAATTCGCTGGAACCAATGGCCATCGCGATGGACAGTGACAGCGACATGTTCTTTTCCATTTGGTGGCACACGGCTTTAATCAGCCAGGCTGTGCACGCGGCTCGGAAGGGCCCGCTGCCAGCGCTGGTATCGCCGTTGAAATAGACCACCAGACCAAACTGACGGCTCACCTGGAGCTCTCCGCCATAAAAACCGGCTGCAGCGTAAATAACCCGGTGCAGGCGGTCGGTATAGCGGTGCAGGCTGTGCTCGTCCAGAGTGTCCACGTAGTGAGAAAGGCTTTGCAGATGCAGGTAGAGCGCCGCAGTGGAGCGATAATGTTCGTCGCGCGGTCCGGCAGAGCTGCGGGTGCGCAGTAAATCCATGGGCAATGCATCAACCCGGTTGGTCAGCTGGAAAAGCTCATTCACCGGCTCGCCTTTGGTTTCTGTGCCTTCCAGCTCTAATCGGCGAGATAATCGGTTTAATCTTTCGGCAAATCTAAGCCCCAGTTGATGGCTGGTGCCGTATACCGCCAGGCTAAGTAGTATTGCCAGACCCAGCAGGCTTAGTAATAGCCTTAGCCGCGCCGCCTCAGCGTTGTCGTTGCTGATGGTAATAACGACCTCCCCAGCGACGTCATTTTCTATGCGCACCGGGGCACTGTATTGTTCCAGAGATTTGCCCTGGGCAGTGCCAGCTTGACCCAGTGCTTTGCCTTCCACATCAAAAATGGCGACCTGCTCGGCCGAGGAGGTTTCAACAAATCTTTGCAGTGAGGCGGCGACCTTGAGTAGGTCGCCGGCTTCCATGGCGGTGCCTATGCGGCGCGCAATTTGATTGGCCAGTGCCTTACCGTAGCCGGCCTGCTGCGATTCTTGCATGTGCTGGCTGGAGGTTGCCGCGAGCACCACCAGGGCGAGACTCACCAACAGACAAAAGCCCGCCGTCACTAAAGCCAATAGTTGGCTCAAGCTGGTATTTTTGATGCGATCTTTCACGCGAGATAGTAGGTCCCCTGAAACAAGCGGCCAAGTATAAACCAGAACCGGCCTATCGGGCCTCTTATTCAGCCTGTGTGGTTTCCTCCGTACTGCCGCTACAGGTAAAATAGGGCACTTTGCTAATCCGTGGATACCATCTTGTGAGCGATATTCAGCTGATAACCCTGTCGGGCGAGGACCAGCCTGGTGTGACGGCGGGGATTGCGGCAATTCTGGCAGAGCACCAGGTAAACATCCTGGATATCGGCCAGGCAGTGATTCACGCCACCTTATCCATCGGCGTGCTGGTGGAAACCCCCGGGTTTGAGCATGGCAGCGAAATTACCGCGGCGTTGAAGACATTCGCTGAACAGCGAGGCCTGATGGCTCGCTTTAGCGAAGTCTCTCATGCCAGTTACCAGGAATGGGTGGAAGCCCAGGGACGCTCCCGACATATCATCACCTTGCTGGCACGCAAGATCACCGCCGACCAGCTATCCAGAGTCAGCACGGTTGTGCACCGCCATGGTTTGAACATAGACGGCATCAGTCGCTTGTCAGGACGAATACCGCTGGGGGAGTTGCCTCCTTTGAGCAAGGCGTGTGTCGAATTTTCGGTGCGGGGTCATTTGCCGAATGCGGAAGAGTTTCGCCGTCAACTGTTGGAGGTGGCTGCTGCTCTGGACGCGGACCTGGCCTTTCAGCAGGACACCATGTATCGCCGCAATCGCCGTTTGGTTGCCTTCGATATGGATTCTACGCTGATCGAAGCGGAGGTCATTGATGAGCTGGCCAAGGCGGCGGGGGTCGGTGATCAGGTCAGTGCCATTACCGAGCGCGCTATGCGAGGAGAACTGGATTTTGCGGCCAGCTTCAGGGAGAGGGTGGCTTTATTAGAGGGCTTGAGCGAATCTGTGCTGGAAGATATCGCGCAAAAATTAAAAATTACCGAGGGTGCTGAACATTTGATTTCGACTTTGCACGCCTTGGGATACAAGACCGCAATCCTTTCTGGTGGCTTCAACTATTTTGCCAGGCATCTGCAGCAACTGCTGGGTATTGACTACATTTACGCCAATGAGCTCGATATAAAAGACGGCAAAGTGACTGGCGAAGTCAAAGGACAAATCGTCGATGGCGAGCGCAAGGCTACCCTGTTGCGACAACTGGCGAGGGAGCAGGGCATTGATTTGCAGCAGGTGATTGCCGTGGGTGATGGGGCCAATGATCTACCGATGCTCAGTATTGCCGGTCTGGGGGTGGCTTTTCGGGCCAAGCCGCTGGTTCAGCAATCGGCGGAGCAGTCGATCTCTACCCTGGGCCTGGACGCTATTCTATACCTGTTGGGGATCTCGGACCGCTACCAGAACTCACCCTGAGCAGCACAGCTCAGAGCTTGTCCCAGACTGAATTGAAGCTCGTGGCGGCGAGCGTACTCCCCGACTGCTCCGCTTTGACAGTTTCTAGCTGCTTGATGTATCGAAAATCGAATTGCAGGTAAGTACTGGTAGCCGCTACCTGACGTTGCAACTGCACCAGAAACTCCTCTCCATCTCTGAGCAGGGTGATCTTCTGCCGCTCTTTAAAGCCTGAGCGTGGCGTGATCAGGGTATGAGGCTGTCCCACCAGCTTGATTTCCGGCAGTAACAGGGCCCGCATAGGCTGTGATTCGGAGCCGTCTTTCTGTCTCACTTTCGCACCGTACGGAATGGCGCGCGGGCTTAGCAGTTCAACGCCCATAAGGGGTTGGCTACCCTGTATCTGGCTTATCCAGCGTATGACTGAGACCACCCACTCCTTCGAATTGTCCTCTCTGACACAGGTGAGATCGCCAATCTTAATATCTCTAGGCAGCGCCGCTTCCCATTCCAGGCAGTAGCCCCCGGGGCTCGCATTGACAGATCTTGCCGGGTGCGCCGGATAGAGGATGTCCGGGCCGGTGTCTGCTTCCTGATGTTCCAAGACAGCGTAGGTTGAGGCATCAACACTGACTTCGTGGGCCAGCGGACTGTCGTTATCCCCTGGTATTTCACTGCGATCATAATCTTCTTCCGGATTGGCCTGGCCCCAGAGGTCACGCGATTGCTGCGGTACCATGAATTGATTAGAAATCACGTCTTCGCCTACAGAGCCGGTGTAGCTTGCCCCGTGGAGCAGATTTTCAAAAATAACGCCGCCAGCCAGATGAAAGTGCACATTGCTCAGGCCTACGCCTATCCAGAGCTTGTTGCCTAACTCGCTGCGGCTGAAGTTTCGTTTGCTGACGGCCCCCATGGAGCCAATCAGGTGGTCGAGAAGGTTGGATGGAATGTGGGTGTCTTTGTCGAATGATATTCCCTTATTACCCCCCTGCTTATCCTGTCGCCTGAGTTTGTTCAGGTTGGCGACCAAAGCTTCGGTATCAACGTAGCGGCATTGAGCCCCGGGGTGATTCGCGAATAGCTCGCTGTAGAATGGTGGTTGGTCCGAATTCAGGTCGATAAGAAACAGGCCTTTACCGGTCGCAGGGTCGTCGATGCGCGCCAGTTCACTCCATTCGCGCAGGCCTCGATATACACCAGCGATGTCACTTTGGCGCAGCTGATTGGGCTTGCAGCAAGCCATTAAGAGAGGCTGTAGATAGGTTGCGGTTATAGATGTATCGCCTACCAAGGGGTCAATAATTGGCAGGTGTGCCAGCTGTTGGCGCTCGGCGAGGGCATAGAGCTGATGCAGCGACAACCATCCCTGCAATTCAATGGGTTGGTAGAGTTGATAGCTTTGCAAGATTTTGCGGCTGTTAAAAGAGATGGCGCGATGCAAGGCCTCACAGACCAGACGGGCCGGATTAACGTCTCGAACCGTGTCGCGCTGCTGGATCGTGTGGACCGCGGCGAGGGCATAGCCGGTACCCGCGAGGCCGAACAGGGTATCGGCCATTTGGGCCAATTGGCGCGCCTCTTCAGGCAGTGCCAGTGGCTGATTCAAAATATTGCGAGATAATCCGGAGGTTGCAACCAGAATGGTTGCGCGCATTGCTTCCAACAGGTTAAAACGCACGCCAGGCGACAGCTTCAGCCGATTTAGTTGAGATATTACCTGTTGCAGCTGTTGTACGCTCTGTCGCGCGTTGGCCCCTGGCAGCTCTTGAATCCAGCGGTGGGCGGCTTCCGCCGTCAGCTCAAAGAACTCGAATTTCTCCAAGTCCTGATCTGGCAGCTGCAGCTTAATGGGCGCAATTTCCGCCATTTTTTTAAAGGCCTCGACTATATAATGTATTGGTAAATATCAGCCTTACTGTACTAAGGATAGCGCATCTCACAAGATCCTTGCCAGTCCATGCTGCCTGCTGCAAAAATTACCACCAGTGATGTATGATTAGCGCCCTTCAGGATCAAAGGAATGCGACCACCATGGCGAACTACTCTACCAATGAATTTCGCTCGGGCCTCAAAATTATGCTCGACGGCGAGCCTTGTAGCATACTCGAAAATGAATTGGTTAAACCCGGTAAGGGGCAAGCCTTTAATCGCGTTCGCATGCGCAATCTTAATACCGGCAGAGTCTGGGATCGAACCTTTAAGTCAGGGGAAAGTCTGGAAGGTGCCGATGTTATGGATCACACCATGGAGTATCTCTATAACGACAGTGAATTCTGGTATTTCATGGAGCCAGATACGTTTGAGCAGCATCAGGCGGACGCCAAAGCCGTAGGTGACACCTATCTCTGGCTCAAGGAGCAGGACCGCTGTGAAGTCACTCTTTTCAATGGCAGCCCTCTGTCAGTGGCCCCGGCGAACTTTGTTGAACTGGAAGTTACAGAAACCGACCCCGGCCTCAAAGGCGATACCGCCCAGGGCGGCACCAAGCCGGCGACCTTGAGCACAGGGGCTGTAGTAAAAGTACCACTGTTCCTCAGCCAGGGAGAAATTATCCGGGTAGATACTCGCACTGGTGAGTATGTCAGTCGCGCTGGGAAGTCCTGAGCGCGGGTGAGCCACTGGCAACCGAACGCGGCGCTAGCAACACTCGAGGCTCGCGCTGCTCTTTATCAGGAAATCCGGCAATACTTCACTAATCGCGGCGTCCTTGAAGTCGAAACTCCGCTGCTTTGCAGTTCAGGGATTACGGATCCTTTTATCGAGCCGCTTTTAGTTGAGAGCGGTTATTCGGTTTCTCAGTCGCGCTATTTGCAAACCTCCCCTGAATACGCGATGAAGCGGCTGCTGGCCGCTGGCTCCGGTCCCATTTATCAGATCGCCAGGGCCTTCCGGGACGGCGAGGTCGGACGGCGACACAATCCTGAATTTACCCTGTTGGAGTGGTATCAACCGGGTTTTGACCATCATCAGCTAATGGATCAGGTGGCGGACTTGGTGGGCGCTGTGCTCAACCGCTCAGGTTATGAGAAGCTCAGTTACCGCCAGCTTTTTCTGGAGGTGCTTGATCTGGATCCGCTTACCTGCGAGATAGCAGAGCTAGAGGCCAGAGTCAGAGCTATTACCGATCCGGGTGACTTGCGTGGCAATCGGGACTGCTGGTTGAATCTCCTACTAACCCACGAAATAGAGCCGAGTCTTGGGGGCCGCGGTATGGTCTTTGTTTATGATTATCCGGCCTCACAAGCAGCGCTCGCCCGAGTTGATATGGTTGATGGCGTTAATCTGGCCAGGCGCTTTGAGCTTTATGTAGATGGCCTCGAGCTGGCTAATGGCTACTTTGAACTGACCGATGCCGGGGAGCAAAGGTCGCGCTTCGAGCGAGACAATGAGCAGCGTACCCTAGAGGGCATTGAGCCGCGGCCACTGGATGAGAAGCTGTTGGCGGCTATGGTGGCTGGAATACCGGATTGCAGCGGTGTAGCGCTGGGTCTGGATCGACTTCTAATGTTGCGAGAGGGTCTGGACGATATAAGCCAGACCCTGAGCTTTAGCTGGGATCGTTGCTGATTACCGCCGGGCCGTAGCCCTCAATAAACTCCGGGGGCAGGCGCTTGGGTCTGCCACTACTCAATTCAATGCATACGAATTTCATGGAGCCCCGCAAAATGGTGGCACCATCAGCCGGCCGGATAATTTGCAGGCGCCGTTGCATCGTCAGGCGGCGATCCCAGGTGGTGATCCAGGTGCTTACCAACAGCTCTTCTTCCTGTCTGGTCGCCTGCAGGTATTGGTACTCGCACTGGGTCATCGCCATTGCCCTGTCCAGTTGTTGGTAGTTGGCAAGATCGAGCCCCAGGGAGGCTGAGTGCGACCAGGACGCCAGTTCGCACCAGCGGATATAAACCGTATTGTTGGTATGTTGCAGGCCGTCGATATCTTCGGCCGCGACGGTGACCCCGATCGTATGAGGATCGGGGAAATCCCAGTCATGATCCAATGTTGGCACCGTGATTCAGGCGGCCTCAGCCTGAGGTTCAGTTGCAGGCTCCAGCGGCTTGAGCGCGATATTGGCGAAGCCGTAAAAGATAGCGATGACTGGGCACAAGAAATTGAAGAAGGCGTAGGGTGCGTAACTGACGGTGGCAATGCCCAGGGTGGCCGACATATACGCGCCACAAGTATTCCACGGAATCAGCGCTGAGGTCAGGGTGGCAGAATCCTCCAGGGTGCGAGACAGGTTGAGGCGGGATAGACCGCGACGCTCATATTCATCCTTGTACATGCGCCCGGGCAGTGCCACCGCGATAAACTGGTCAGCCGCCAGGATATTTGTGCTGATGCAGGTGACGACGGTTGTGGTAATCAGTGAGCCGTTGCTTTTTACGCCGCGCAAGGCCTGGGTTAACAGATAGTTCAAAATGCCGGTGCGCTCCAGAATCCCACCAAAGCCCAGTGCGCAGATAATCAACCAGACCGTATTGAGCATGCTGCTCATGCCGCCTTTACTGAGTAGCGAATTGAGAAACTCGTTGTCACTAGTGGCGGTATAGCCGTCAAACAGTGCTATCCAAATACCTTTTAGTAGCTGCAGGGCGGTAGGAATATTGGCAGTATCCCCAGCCAGCGTTATCACTACCCCGGGTTGAAACACCACCGCAAACAGCGCGCCGGTAAGGGCGCTGATCACAATTGCGGGGTAGGCCGGGAAGCGCTTGAAAACCAGGAACAACATAAGTAACAAGGGCACCAGTAAATGAACGCCAATGGTGAATTCCTGGAGCAAACTTTCCTGCAGTTTCTTTATTTCCTCGGGAGTCGCGCCATCGCCGCTACCTAGCAGTGAGAATATCAACAAGGCAATAGCGAAACTGGGAATGGTGGTCCACAGCATATGGCGAATATGATCAAACAGGTCGACGCCGGTGGCGGCGGACGCCAGGTTGGTAGTGTCGGACATCGGTGAAAGTTTATCGCCGAAATACGCACCGGATATGATGGCGCCGGCAGTAATTTCGGGTGATAAATCAAAACTGCCTGCAATGCCCATCAGGCCGATTCCCAGGGTGCCTGCAACCGTCCAGGAGCTGCCAATGCTGATAGCGACAACCGCGCATATCAAGGCACTGGCGGCGTAAAAAATACTGGGGTTGAGTATTTCCACGCCGTAGTAAATCATCGCGGGCACGGTCCCGCTCAGTATCCAGGTCCCTATCAGCATGCCGACCGCTAATAGAATCAGGCAAGGCCCCAGGCCGGTGACAATGCCGGTGATAATGCCTTCCTGACAGTGGTTCCATGATATGCCGGTGCGATAGCCGACAATGGCCGTTATGCAGGTCGCCATCACCAGCACAATTTGATTGGCACCGTAGGAGGAGTCGGAGCCAAACAGGTACACCGAGCAGGCCAACAGCGCAATCAGGAACACAATGGGGGTAAGCGCCAGTAACGGGCTCAGTTTTGGGTTTTCGTGCCTGTTGCCACTCAAATCTTTGATCGCTCCCATACGGGCTGCCGGCATGCGAAAATGCGGCACCTGCGCTGCTTACCTGAATATTGCTTTGAAGAATGCCCTAAATTAGAGCTCTGGTACAGTGAGTGTATACACTCTCATTGGCTGCTGCGACGCGCGCTATCATCACGTAAGATATCGATTCCCCCAGTGTTTAGTGTCTAAGCTTTTGTTAAAGAGGTAGGTTCATTGTTGTTGCGCCCAGTATTCGTGGCTATCCGGTCTCCTTCCACACCGGTTTTTTCACTATGAGCAATGACCGAAAAGCCCTGTTCTTGGGCTTGGCGGCCGTGTTGCTCTGGTCGACGGCGGCCACTGCCTTTAAGCTTGCCTTGCGCGAGTTGAACGTACTGCAATTGGTGGCTTATTCAGTCACCTGGTCAGCATTGGCGTTGCTGATAATTGTTGCAGTTCAGGGCAAGCTTGCGGTGCTTATCGAGTACGGCCGCGCCAGCCCGCTGTACTTCTTGGGCATGGGATTACTCAATCCGCTCGCGTATTACCTGATACTTCTAAACGCGTATGATTTGTTGCCCGCACAGCAGGCGCAGGCGATCAATTACACCTGGGCCATTATGCTGTCGGTACTGGCTGTGCCACTACTCGGCCATTCCCTCAGTAAGCGAGATCTTGTTGCCGTCTGCCTGGCTTATATCGGCGTACTCATTATCGCCACCCGCGGTAACCTGTTGACGTTATCTTTCGACAGTTTTTCCGGTGTGGCTCTGGCTCTGGCGAGTACGGTTTTATGGGCTTTTTACTGGATCTTCAACACCCGCAATGAGCGTGATCCTATCGTTTCACTGTGTCTGAATTTTCTTTTTGCTGCGCCGTTTGCTTTGATTATTTGTGCTGTATTTTCGACGCTGAAAATTGCCAGTGTCAGCAGTGCGCTGGCTACCGTCTATGTTGGTCTATTTGAAATGGGGGTTACTTTTGCGTTGTGGTCTGCGGCGCTGCGAATGAGCAGCGCTGTATCTAGGGTCGCCAATCTTATTTTTTTATCGCCGCTGGTGTCCTTAGTGTTTATCGCGCTCATTCTCGATGAAGCTGTTCATCCGGCGACGCTTGTTGGTCTGGCATTAATAATTCCGGCGGTGCTCTTGCAGCAGGCACAGGCGCCCGCAAACCGTAATGGATGATCTCCCGATCAGCGACTTTGCTGAATCGTCGGAGAACCAGCTCGACCCTCTTTACTATGTCCACAATTTTCTCCGGCTGTGTGACTCGGTGGAGCGCCAATACGCTGATCTATTGTCCACAGGGGAATTGGACTTTCTTCGGTGCTTGCAAAATTTACCACAGGCTCCGTTATGCCTCTACGTCAGACTGGTTTCCAGAGTAGGGCCGCTGTTTCGCCTTTCGAAGTTGTCTTATAAGGAATGCGGCGAGATAGAACCGGCGGCACAGGCGTTGGCCACCGCGGGGGTCTTGCAATGGCTTACTAAGCTGGAGGTGGATCAGGTAGGCCAATTATTTACGCGCAGCGAACTCTACTCGATCTATGCCCGGCGACTACCCCAGCTTGGTTCTCAGGTCAGTAAAGCTGATTTGTTGCTGCTGGTAGAAGCTTTAGAACTCGAACCTGAAGACCACTGGCAACTAATTCATGAAGTAACCGGGGATGCCATTCTTGAGCCTCTGGGCGGGGGAATCATCACACTTCTTGAACTGCTATTTTTCGGTAATCGCAGGCAGGGCTTAACAGATTTCGTACTCAGCGATCTGGGAGTGGCCAGTTACTACCCGTATTCTATTGATCGCGAAAATCGCTTCTTCATCAGCCGTGAAGCAGTCGATGAATATGTCGCCTGTGGTGATCTAAGTAACAGTCATTATGAGTGGACTGCAGTTCGTGATCCGGAAACGCTGCTAGAGCTCGCCCGCCTGCTCCTACAGATACAATTCGAGTTTCCTGCCAGCGAACATCGCTGGTATCGCCTGTGCAATAGAGTGGCCCGGGATTTGGAGCGTGCAAAGGAACTGGATCAGGCGCTCGCTGTTTACCGGCGCAGTCAACTCCACCCGGCACGGGAGCGTTTGGTTCGGGTGTTGGAGGCGCAGGGCGAGTGGCAGCAGGCTCTGGACCATTGCGAATCTATTCGTCGTGAGCCCTGGTGTGAGGATGAGTTGGATGCTGTCAGTAGAATTTATCCCCGACTATGTAAAAAGATAAACAGGCCGACTCCTCCCAGACGACAGGATCATTTTGAGGAGCTGAGACTGACAGTGGCACCAAGCGTGAGCTCCGTGGAGCTGGCTGCCGCCGCAGCGCTTCGCGACACCTGGTCGCAGGTGCACTACGTCGAAAATAGTTTGATGAACTTGCTTTTCGCCTTGGCTTTTTGGGAACAAATTTTCGCGCCTGTGCCCGGGGTATTTTCCAACCCCTACCAGAGGGGGCCCAGGGACATCAACGAGCAGGGTTTCCTGGTTCGGCGTCGCTTGGAGATAGAGGCGAGGTTTACGTCGCTTAAGCGACTAAACCTGCAGGAGGAGCTGCTAGCTGCATATAGGAAATTTTATGGCTATCAATGCTCGGGTGTTAACTGGAAATGGCTGCCAGAATCTCTGGTCGCAGAAGCCGGGCGCTGCATTCCTTCGCAGCACCTGCTCGCTATCTGGCGGCGAGTGGTATTTGATCCCGGAGAAAACAGACGCGGCTTTCCTGATCTGATCGCCTTTGGTGACCAGCCCGGGGCCTACACAATGATCGAGGTAAAAGGTCCGGGAGACAAGCTGCAGGAAAGTCAGAAGCGCTGGCTGCGTTTTTTTCAACAGCAAAATATACCCGCCGCTGTGGCGCAGGTAACATGGTCTGATGATTGAGTACACGGTATCAGTTACCGAACTGGCGACGTTTTGTGAGAGAAACGGGGACATCGATCACCGGTTTACACCGTCTCCTACAGGTGCAGAAGGTACTGAGGGCCATCAGCGCATTTATCGCCGCCGCCCTGATAGTTATTCCCCGGAGTTCTCAGTTTCCCAGAAATACACGGTGGCTGGCATCAAATTGCATCTGCGAGGTCGCGCTGACGGCTTTGATGCTAGCCAGGGCCTGGTCGAAGAAATCAAAACCTGCCGCGTGAAACCTTCAACCATTCCGGAATCAGTAACCCGGTTACACCTCGCTCAGGCTCGCTTGTACGCGGCGCTTATTTGCTCCCAGGAGCAATTACCGGAAGTGCTGGTACGTCTGACCTGGCTGCAGTTGGATTCAGATGTTGAGTATCCGCTTGAGCAGTTGTACAGCAGCCATGAACTGGAAGTGTTTCTTCAGCGCTGTGTTGACACATATTGTGAGTGGCTGCTGCAGTTGACGCAGCTACGTGAAGCCAGGGATAAAAGCCTGCATGCACTGAATTTTCCCTACACCGATTTTCGCCCACGCCAGCGGGATATTTCGGAGCTTGTCTACAAATGTATCGATCAGTCGGGGCAGCTCATGCTGGAAGCTCCCACCGGCATTGGCAAAACTGCTGCGGTGCTCTACCCCGCGCTAAAAGCGTTGGCTACGGGAAAACACGATCGCGTTATTTTTTCCACCGCCAAGGTCGTTGGTAGGCGTACTGCCGAGCAAACACTGCAGGTTTTTGAGTCTGCGGGTTTACAAATAAGCAGCTTATCCCTCACCGCGAAAGACTCTATTTGCTTTTCGCCGGGCAAAGCCTGCCATGCGGACGATTGCCGCTATGCGCTGGGGTACTACGACAAATTGCCAGCCGCTAGAGAGGCAGCGGTTAATCAGGGCCAGCTTACACGCGAAAAAATTGAAATCGTTGCCGCAGAGCACAAGCTTTGTCCCTACCAGTTGGCAATTGATCTCATTCCCTGGGTGGATTTAATCATTGCCGATCTGCACTATTTATATAGCCTCACTGCGACGCTCGCAGTACAGCTGGCCGGTGATGGTTTGCGTTGGACCGCTCTCGTTGACGAGGCCCACAATCTCCCGATGAGAGCGCGGAGCATGTTTAGAGCGTCATTGGCGAAAGCAGACCTGATGGCGGCGCGCCGAAATTCTGTGCCAGGCCTGGCGTCGGCGCTGGACCGCGTCAATCGTGCTCTACTAAGCTTACAGCGACAGGATTGGCTGCAGCCGGATTACCATAGCGAAGATGCCATCGATGAAAAGTTGTTGCAGACCTTGCAGGATTTCGTGTCCAGTGCAGGGGACAGGATGGCGGCGGATGCAACCGTGCTGCAGCGAAACCCCGAACTTATGGAATTTTATTTCTCGGTGTTGCAGTTTCTGCGTGTGGCTGAAAAATGGGGCCCAGAGTTTCGCTTTGAACTGAGTCGTGGCATTGGCAAGCAGGGTCTTAAAGTCGAGCTGAATTGTCTGGACCCGGCGCGGTTGCTGGCGGAGCGACAGGGCCAGCTGCACGCAAGCATTAATTTTTCCGCTACGCTGTCGCCGCCGGACTGGTTGCGCTCTGGTCTTGGCTTAGGTGAGGGCGCGGTGTGCCGACAATTGGGATCGCCCTTTTTACCCGAGCAGTTGCAAGTAACAATTGATCAAAGCATCGACACACGATATCGCCAGCGCGAGCGCTCTTTGGCTTCGCTCGCCAAGCGGATTGATAGCTGGTTGGGCGAGCACGGCGGTAATTGCATCGTTTACTTTCCGTCTTATCGCTATCTACAGAATTGTCTTTCTCTGCTGGAAGATCATGCATCGAATCTGTCGAAGCGTACGCAATGGGTGCAGAGACCCAGATCCAAGACCCAGACCAGTGAGCCTCTCCCGGAGTTACTTGCACGACAGAAAAATGTGGTGGCATTTTGCATTCTGGGAGGTGCTTATGGCGAGGGTATTGATTTGCCCGGCGAGCTTCTGTCATCAGTGGTGATCGTTGGCGTGGGCCTGCCTCAGTTCGGAAAGGAAACCGAGCAGCTCCGCGATTACTTTCAGCAGGAGTATGGGCGAGGGTTTGAATTCGCTTACCTGTATCCCGGGCTGCAAAAAGTGAATCAGGCTCTGGGACGGGTAATTCGCGACGGCGACGACAGGGGGCACGCGCTGCTCATCGATAGCCGTTATCGACAGATGGATTATCGGCAATTGTTGGCGCCCTGGTGGCACTACATTGAGCGACCCGCAGAGCCCTAAAGAGTTACCGTTTCACTGAGCGAGTCGGTAGCCTGGCTTGGTAAAGGCGACCTGTACCGTACCGATAATCCGTTCGCGAAACCCACCCTCACAGTAGCAGAGATAGAATTCCCACATGCGAATGAAGCGCTGGTCAAAACCCATGTCCTGGATTTTGGGGATCTGCTCAGTAAAGCGATCTCGCCAATCGGCCAGGGTAGTCGCGTAGTCCTGCGTAATGTCGCGCAAATGTACAATCTGCATGTCGGTATCTTTGGCGATGTGGTGGGCGATCACACTTATGGAAGGAAGACATCCGCCTGGGAAGATGTAACGCTTGATAAAATCCACGCTATTTTTGGCGCTTTCAAAGCGCTGATCGGCCATGGTAATGGCCTGAATGACCATTTTCCCTTCCGGCTTGAGCAGTTTGCTACAGCATTCAAAATAGCTGCTATAAAATTCGTGCCCCACAGCCTCGATCATTTCGATAGAGACCAGTTTGTCGTAGCTGCCAGAAAGATTGCGGTAGTCCTCACAGAGCACGGTTATTTGCTGCTCTAAGCCCAGCGCTTTGACTTGCGCTGTGGCGTGATTGTATTGCTCCTGCGAGATGGTGGTGGTGGTCACCTGACAGCCGTAGTGTGTTGCCGCATAGATCGCCATGCCGCCCCAGCCGGTACCGATCTCCAGTAGGTGATCGTTTGCAGAGAGATCCAACTGTCGGCATATCTCAGCGAGTTTTTCTTGGGCCGCCAGTTCCAGAGTGTTCGCCTGTTCTGAATAAACTGCCGATGAATACATCATTGTGGGGTCCAGAAACAGGCGGAAAAAGTCATTGCCCAGATCGTAGTGCGCGGAGATATTTTTTCTCGAACCATCACGGCTGTTACGGTTCAAGCGGTGTGAGATATTAAGTGCAAGTTTCACGTACCAGCTCTGGCCGCTCTCCATGTCATCCATCGCCGCCATATTCGCACTGAATAGCCGGGTAACTGCTGTCAGGTCGGGGGATGACCAATCACCGTCCATATAGGATTCACCTGATCCAATGGTGCCGCCAGTGAGGGTTTTAGTGAAGACCCTGCGGTTGTGAATGGTCACCTGGGCTTGAGGTTCACCCGCTATTCCCAGTGTTCCGAACTGTAAGGTCTCATCTCCGTCGAATACGGTCAGGCTCCCCACCTGGATGTTTTTCAAGACCCTTGCGAATACATTCCGCGACAGCGTATCTACACTCATTAATCGCCAGGCCTGCGGCAGTAAGTTGATGGGGTTTACTCTTGTAATACTCACGCTATGCTCCAGATGTTCTTGTGTCGGGGTGCGGTAAAAAGGGGATGCGCTTCAGCCACAGGCGCAGGGCCTGCCAATAAATTGCAAATGCGATCTTGGTGGTCATCAATGGGAAACGCAATAGTATTTTGTTGAGCGACTTTGGTGTCATCGGCTCAGCAGACAAGGTGAGGCTGGCGTCAAACAGCTTGCCCTCGGTATTCAAAGTATCCATATGGAGGATCAACCGCTTGTCCGGCGCATTGCTTCGCCAGTGGTAACGCATATTCATGGGTATGAAGGGCGATACGTGAAATTCTTTGTCGAACTCGGTTTGCAACCAGTTGCCCTGCTCGGGGCCACGTAGCACGTAGCTATGGCGCTGGTTCCAGGGAGTATTAGTGACTTCGGCGACCAGAAATTCAAGTTTGCTCTCATCCTCGCTGTAGCAGTAATAACAAGCTATCGGATTCATCTGGAAACCGAAGTAACGCATGTTGGCGAGCAAGAATATGGGGCCCCGATGAATGACGCCGGTTTCTTCCTTGATTCTCCGTCGAACCTCCTGATCCAGAGGAAGCTCAGGGTCACCCAGAAAATCGCTGCGCTTGAATCTTGCCAGGGCAGGGCCCGTTGCAGACCAGAAACGGTTATCGCTGAATATCGATGACAGTTCATCCAGGCAGATGTAAGGCATGAACACCCGGTAGCTGAAACTGTGGGGTCTAGGTAAATGGCGCCGATGGCGTACCAGGCCGGTATAGATTCTGGACTTCATCCTTGGCTTCGACCTTGCCCGTTTAGTGCATTGGCGACACGTAGCGCACTGACTACTCCGTCTTCATGGAAGCCATTTTGCCAGTAGGCGCCACAGTACCAGGTATTAAGAGGCCCGTTGATTTCCTGCCAGCGCGCCTGAGCCTTTATTCCGGGGACCGAGAAAACCGGGTGTTCATAGCTAAAAATGCCTAGTACTTTGTGAGGATTGATTGCCTCAGAATCGTTGAGGGTGACACAGAAGGTTTCTGGAGCGTCTATTCCCTGCAATATGTTCATATTATAGGTGACGGTAGCATTTTGTTGGCCCGGTGCCATCCGGTAGTTCCAGCTCGACCAGGTCTTTTCTATTTTCGGCAACATTTGGGTATCTGTGTGCAGCACAACCTCATTGGCCTGATAAGGCAGTGCACCCAGTATATCTGTTTCCGCCGGCGTGGGTTCTGACAGTATCTCCAGGGCCTGATTTGAGTGAGTGGCGATAACAACCTGATCAAATTGTAGCTCCTGTCCGTTGTGCAGGGTTATGTTTACTTGCCCGCCTACGGGCCTGGTGATGTTTACTACCGCTGAGTCAGTGTAAATTCTGTCTTCAAAACTCTGCACCAGCGGCGCCAGGTACTCTCTGGAGCCCCCTTCAATAACGTGCCACTGGGGGCGGTCCTTGACGGATAACAAACCGTGGTTTTTGAAAAAGCGTAAAAAGAAGGCTGCCGGAAAGTCCATAATAGTAGTGCTGTCTGCAGACCAAATTGCCGACCCCATCGCCACCAGATATTGACGTTTGAAAAATTCGCCGTATCGATTTCGCTGTAAATAGTCTCTTAAGGTTTCTTCGACACTCAAAGTGCCTGATTCAAGGTCGGCAACTGACTCTTTATTGAAGCGGAGGATATCTCGCACCATGGAAATAAACTTTGGTGACAATAAATTTTTTCGCTGGGCAAAAAGCGTGTCCAGGTTGGTCCCTGAGTACTCCAGTCCGGTTTCCGGGTCGTTGACACTAAAGCCCATGGTGGTTGGGCGATAGCTAACGCCTAACTCTTCCATGAGTTTAATGAAGTTAGGGTAGGTCCAGTCATTGAACACAATAAAGCCGGTATCGATTGCAAAGCGGCGTGTTCCCAGCTTCACATCCACGGTCGCCGTATGGCCGCCGACTTGACTGCTTGCTTCAAAAACGCTGACCTCATGCTCTTTCTGGAGATAGTGAGCGCACGCTAACCCAGAGATCCCAGAACCAATAATCGCTACTTTCAATCTGCACCTCATGTCATAAAAATATACGCTCAAGCTTCTTACGCCCAAGCTGCTATATGCCCAATGTACGCCCTGTCCGTGGCAGTGGATCAATTGGCGCGGTTGATCCGGTTGTCTGCAGGGGTGATCCAGTAAAGTAATAGTGGCGTATACTCTTTTGTAACGGAACATGAATTGGGATGTAGGCATTGGAAAAACAGCAAAACGAAGAAGTTGTGCATCTTGGAGGCAATGTCTCAGGACGCCGCAATGACGAGTGGAGCGAGTCTCTGGTTCTGATAGCTGAGAACCAGGATAGAGCTGCATTCACCCGTTTGTTCCGCCATTTTGCACCATTGATCAAGGCTTTCGCTCTGTCAGGGTCGACCATGTCTCAAATGCATGCAGACGAGCTAGTTCAGGAAGTAATGCTCAAAGCTTGGCAGAAGGCAGCTGGATATAACCCGGAAAAGGCCGCTGCGAGTACCTGGATTTACACTATTGCGCGCAACTGCCGAACAGACATGTTCAGGCGCCTTCAAAAGTTCGATACGCCACTGGCCGAGGAGGACTTTACCCCTGACACCGAGCACGAGGAGCCGTTTGCATTGCTCCAAAGCCGTAGGGGAGGCGAGCAGGTACGCGAATTGATGGCGACTTTACCTGCCGATCAAGCGCAGATTCTTGCCAAGGTATATATGGAAGGCAAATCTCACTCGGAAACGGCTTCCGAATTGGATCTGCCCCTGGGAACGGTCAAGTCGCGTGTGCGCCTGGCCCTTAAGAAACTTCAAATTAAGTTAGAAAGACAATGAAAAATATGACTAAGCATCACCCTGAACTCTCCCTGCTAAGCGAATATGCTGCTGGCGGCTTGCCTCTAGCGCAGGCTGCGTGTGTGTCAGCGCATCTTTACTACTGTGACCAGTGCCAGCAAACTGCAAGTCAACTGCAGGACGTCGGTGGTGTTTTACTGGAAAGGCTGGACCCTCAGCCGGTAGGCGAAGCGCTGCTGAATTCGGTTCTGGCGCGACTCGATGAAAAGCCGCCGCTGGCATATTCACAGGCTCAACCGTCACTCGCTGGTCAGACACCGGCAATACTGCGCCGCTTGATGAAGGGCGACTTCAGTGACCTCAGCTGGAAGAAAATCACCAAGAGCCTCAGCATCAGTTACGTGAAAACAGGGGACTTGGGGTATGAGTTTGCCCTGTATCACATTAAGGCGGGTGGCCGAATTCCGGACCACGACCATCGCGGCTCGGAAATGACACTGGTATTACAGGGCGGATTTTCCGACGCGAACGGAAGTTACAATCAAGGCGATTTTGTTTATCGTGAGACAAATGATCCTCATGCTCCTACTGCCCTCCAGTCGGAAGACTGTATCTGCCTGGCGGTGCTGGATGCGCCCCTCAAGTTTAGCGGGTGGAAGTATCGCTGGATGAACCCGTTCCTGCGCTTGCATGCGGGCTAAACCAACTCAAATGGGGCGCTGACTGGCGCCCTTTTTGATTTTCTACCCGAGTTGCTCCTCCCTGAATTGTCCGGAACGGCCAAATGTAGCCACATTCATGCGATTCAAAATGGTTTTTCAGTACCTTTTCCCGGACTCTCCTGCCACTCCCCTGGCACTTTAATTCAGCGTTAACAGTTGATCGCCTCATAACCATCCAGTATGTTTGCGGCGCTTTCATTCACCAAATGAATATCAGTCATTATTCCGGCAGCGATGCGCTTATGCTAAAGTCTGCAACCCTTTTATTCTGCTGATGTGGGCTGTTGTCTGCAGCACGTTGAGTTGAAGGGAGAGGAAGCGGTCCGCAGTGGCCGTTTACTGGTCATTTGGACCGATCTGATTAACCCAGAATTTTAAAGGTAGGGGTAACAACCGCTATGCGTCTCGTAATACCTAAGGAAACCCACCCCGGGGAAAACCGGGTGCCAATCATTCCCGATATGGCCAAAAAGCTGGTCCGATTGGGCGCTGAAGTCGTCATCGAAGCCGGAATGGGCACCGGTGCGGGCTTTGCCGACGAACAGTACACTGAGGCTGGCTGCACTGTCAGCACGGATCGCACTGAACTGTTCGGCAGTGCCGATATGCTGCTGCGCCTGCGCAAGCCGGAGATAGACGAGATTCCCCTGATGAAGCCCGGTTGTGTGCACATCAGCTATCTGGATCCGTTCAACGAACACGAGCTGGTCAATGCCCTCAAAGAGCGCGGCATTACCAGTATCAGTATGGAGATGATTCCTCGCACCACCCGCAGCCAGAAGATGGATGCCTTGAGCTCTCAGGCTAACCTCGCCGGCTACGTGATGGTGATGAAGGCAGCGGCCCATTTGCCCCGCATCTTCCCCATGATGATGACACCCGCCGGAACATTGAAGCCTGCCAAAGTGTTTATTATCGGCGCGGGTGTTGCTGGCCTGCAGGCCATTGCGACTGCCAAGCGTCTGGGAGCCAAGGTTACCGCCTTTGATACCCGTCCTGTCGTGGCGGAACAGGTTCACTCCCTGGGAGCAACCTTTCTGGATATCGATCTGGGCGAAACTGGCGAGACTTCCGGCGGCTATGCACTGGAACTGACCCCGGAACAGATTCAAATGCAGCGCGATGCGCAAAAAGCGACTATTGCTGAGTCTGATGTCGTCATCACCACTGCTCAGCTGTTTGGCCGCAAGCCCCCCGTCATCATCACCCGCGATATGGTCGAAGGTATGCAGCCTGGCTCTGTGGTAGTGGATATGGCCGCCGAGAATGGCGGCAACGTGGAAGGCTCTGTCCCCAACGAGACTGTGGTCATCAACGGCGTTACTGTCGTCGGTACAGGCAACTGGCCCAACGAAGTGGCCAGAGATGCCAGCCAGATGTACTCCTCCAACCTCTTTAACCTGGTGGAAGACAGCTGGGACGAAGAAACCAAGGCGTTCAACATCGACTTTGAGCACGATATTCTCCCCGGTTGCATCATTACGCACGGTGGCGAAGTGACCAACGAGACCATTAAAAACATTCTGGAAGGGGGCAACTGATATGGATGCGATATTCCTTACATTTATTCTCATGCTCGCCATCATTCTGGGCTTTGAGCTGATCACCAAGGTGCCTGCCACCTTACATACTCCGCTGATGTCGGGGGCCAATGCGATCTCCGGTATTACCGTGGTTGGTGCCATTGGTCTGGCTGGTACTGGCCAGCAGGATCTGTCCAACTGGCTGGGGGCGGCTGCGGTCGCGCTTGCATCTATTAATGTCGTGGGTGGCTATCTGGTAACTGACCGGATGCTGGCTATGTTCAAGAAGAAGGAGAGCTGATCATGGATACGATGCAAATCCTGATTCAACTGGCCTATGTGGTCTCAGCTGGGCTGTTCATCCTTGGCCTGAAAGGTCTTGGATCAGCGGACACCGCGCGCAAGGGCAATATGCTGTCAGCTATCGCTATGCTGGTCGCTATCGTTGCAGCGTTGCTCGACCAGGGCATTGTCGAGTATCAGTGGATACTGCTGGGCTTTGTGGTAGGCGGTGTGATTGGTGGTGCAGTGGCACGGATGGTGCAGATGACCTCCATGCCAGAGATGGTAGCGCTGTTTAACGGCTTCGGTGGCATGGCCTCCCTGCTGGTGGGCGCAGCAGCGATTGCCACAGCAACCGACACCTTTACTCTGGTAACCATTGTGTTGTCGATTCTGATCGGTGGCCTGACTTTTACCGGCTCCCTGATTGCCTATGGCAAGCTCAGCGAAACGATTGGCAGCGGTGCCATATTGTTTAAAGGTCAGCAGATCGTCAATAGTCTGATAGTGCTGGGTATCCTGGGCAGTGGCGTGATGTTTTGCCTGGAACCTCAGAACGCTCAGTGGCTGTATATCGTAATAGGTCTGTCACTGGTGTTTGGGGTGATGGCGGTGATTCCTATTGGCGGCGCCGATATGCCGGTGGTGATTTCCCTGCTGAATTCCTACTCGGGCCTGGCGGCCTGTGCGGCGGGCTTTGCGATTAATAACAATATCCTGATTGTCGCAGGTTCCCTGGTTGGTGCCTCGGGCATCATCCTGACCCAGATTATGTGTAAGGCGATGAACCGCTCGCTTAGCAACGTTTTATTCAGCGGCTTCGGCTCCGGCGTGGTTGACACTAGTGAGGTTGAGGGGGAGATCAAGCCGATCTCGGTTGAAGATGCGTACTACATCCTTGAAGCGGCGAGTAATGTGGCCATTATCCCCGGTTACGGCATGGCGGTGGCACAGGCTCAGCACGTGGTGAAGGAGCTCATGGAGATCCTGGAAAAGAACGGTGCAGAAGTGAATTTTGGTATTCACCCTGTTGCCGGTCGGATGCCGGGTCACATGAACGTTCTTTTGGCTGAAGCCGACGTACCCTATGACCAGTTGCTCGAGATGGATGAAATCAACCCGCGTATGGAGAACGTCGACGTGGCTATCGTCATCGGCGCCAACGACGTGGTCAACCCAGCGGCACGAGAGAACGAGGGCAGCCCGATCTACGGTATGCCAGTAATCAATGTGGACAAGGCCAGAACCGTATTTGTGCTTAAGCGCTCCATGGCTTCAGGTTTTGCGGGAATTGAAAATCCGCTGTTCTACAAAGAGAACACCCGGATGTTGTTTGGCGATGCTAAAGAGTCGATTGGTGGGCTGGTGCGAGAATTTAACTAGACTGCAAAACTGCCCTTTAAACGCCGGCCACTGTGCCGGCGTTTTTATTGGGCAGGGCACTGAGTTTAAATAAGATAGAAAAGCACGTAGGCACTCAGCAGAACCGCTATCCACAGTGCAGTTGTTCCGATCAACCAGTCGTTGGCAAAACTTCCCCGTTCATGGCTTTCCCCTTCAGATGTACCAAATTTTCTGTGCAATCCTCGCCCGATGCTTGCCGTTGCAGTACGGCTAGTTTTTTCCAAGCGTGCCGCCACCACAGAGAGTTTTGCCAGCGTACTGCGGCATGCTCGAAATAGAAATTTTCGCCAAAGCCAATCGGTATCCAAGCTGATGGTTTCGGTACGCCGCATAAGTGGCAACAGCAAAAAGAATGCCAGGCCAGAGAACAGGAGCAGCTGCAAATAAAACAGCACCTTGCCAACTGTATAGGCCTGATAGTCCACGGGGTAAGGCAGGAATTGATAGAAATATCCGGGAAATATACCGATCAGCATACACAAGGAGGCAAACAGCACCATTGCCGCCGCCATATTCCAGGGCGCGTCTTTGGGGCGCAGACCTGAATCTCGTTGGAAGAAAACAAACCAGGGGAACTTGATTCCCGCGTGCAGGAAAACGCCTGCAGATGCAGCTGCCAACAAGAAATAAACAGCGACCAGGCCCTCGTTGGCCGCGGCCTGTGAAATCATAGTCTTGGTCGTAAAGCCAGAGGTGAGTGGGAAGCCGGAGATCGCCAATGCTCCGATGATGCCGCAGACAGCGGTAAGCGGCATCGTTCGAAACAGGCCGCCCAGTTGAGTGCATTTACTAAACCCGGTGCGGTATATCACGACGCCCGCGCTCATGAACAGGAGTCCTTTGTAAATGATGTGTGCAAATGCGTGAGCAGCCGCTCCGTTTAAAGCCATCTCTGTGCCGATTCCAATAGCACACACCATGAACCCAACCTGATTGACGATGGAGTAGGCGAGGATGCGTCGGGCATCATTCTCCAATAGAGCGTAGATAATTCCATACATCACCATAAACAGGCCAACGGCGATTAGCACCGGTTCACCGGGGAACAGTAATATTAGCGCCAGCACAGCGGTTTTGGTGGTGAAGGCTGACAGGAATACTGATCCCGTGGGGCTTGATTCCGGATAAGCGTCTGCCAGCCAAGCTGACACCGGCGGTGCCGCGGCATTAATCAAAATGCCAGTTAGCAGCATCCAGGTATCGAAATTGGTGGCCAGTAGCGGTCTGATATCGACAGAGCCGGTATGGACCGCGATACCCTCGATGCCGACTTTTAGAATAACTCCGCCCAGCAGATGCATAATCGCGTAGCGGATGCCGGCCGCCCGGGCGCCGGGGGTACCGCCACACCAGACGACGACCGTAGAAAACAGGGCCATTAACTCCCAATACAGAAATAATGTGATCAAATCGCCGGCAAAACAGACACCGATAGCGCCCGCAGCATAAGCGTAGGCGGCAGCGAGCTCATACCAGCGGGCCTGGCGGAAAGCGTAGAGGCCGCCGCCGAATGCCATTAGCGCGAATACACTGGCGAAAAGCCGGCGCAAAGGACTGCCTTCGATGGGTTCTATCTGATAACCGAGGAAGGGCAGGGTGCTCACTACGCCATCGGGTATTTGCCACACCGCCCACAACGTCAAAAGTGGCGCAGCCAATACTACGGCCGATCGCCAATGCCCGCGGGCCAGTCCAATAAGTAAGGCGCCGGCTAGCAGAATGAGAGCGGGAGACAAGAACTCAGGCACTATCGTCCTCACTGTTGTAAAAGCTCTCGTCGCGTTTTAGTACTTTGCCCAGTAGCTTTGCCACCAACACCATTACCAGGCAAGCCAGAAAACCATAGACGGCAGCGAAGCCTGGCCAACCATCGATGCCAAAGTACCCCTTTGATCCCCATACGAACTGTGCAGCTACGGTGAGCGCTAATATGGCGGAGAATATCCACCAGAGGCGCTTGATGGTTGCCGGCCTTACCAGCCAGTGGTCACTGTCAGTCATGTTAGGCCTCGCACAAGCTGCGCTTCCAGCTCGAGGACTGGATTGTTAAAGAAAAAGAAACCCACCGTGAGTGCGGCGGTAATCGTTAATGCAAGCACCATAGGTAGGGGCGCTTCACCATGGGTGAGCTTGTCCGAGTTCTCCTCCTGGGCGAACCAGGCGAGATAAACGATGGGCAGAAAATACGCTGCATTAAGCGCTGTACTCAAAATAATCGTGGCCAGCGCTACATAGTTATCTGCCTGAATGGCACCACCGAGGATATACCACTTGGACACAAAGCCGCCTGTAGGTGGCACCCCAATCATACTGAGCGCGCCGATAGTAAAGGCCGCTGTTGTCCAGGGCATGCGCCTACCGATACCGCGCAACTGATGGATCTCTGTTTTCTTGGCGGCGGTATAAATCGCACCCGCTGCGAAAAACAAGGTTATCTTACCCAGTGCGTGCGAAACCATGTGGATGGCGGCGCCGATCTCCGCAAGGGGTTTAAGAATGGCACTTGCCATAACTATGTAAGAGAGCTGGGCGATGGTTGAGTAGGCCAGCATCCGCTTGATGTTCTGCTGCCTGAGGGCAACCACACTGGCGGCAATGATGGTGAAAGCGGCCGCGTACAACAACCAGCTACTGCTGGGTTCGGCAAACAGAAAATCGATGCCGAAAATGTAGACGATGATTTTGGTAATGGTAAATACACCAGCTTTAACAACTGCCACAGCGTGCAGTAATGCGCTGACCGGGGTAGGGGCAACCATCGCTGCCGGTAGCCATTTGTGTAGCGGCATCATTGCGGCTTTGCCCGCGCCGAAAACAAACAGTCCAAGCAATAGCCCTACCGCCGGGCCTGATATTTTGCCGGCGAGTATGCCGCCGGGAGTGAATTCTCCAGACCCTGCCACCACGTAAGTCCAGATAACTGCTGGCAGTAATAGGCCGATGGAGGTAGTCAGTAAAATACCGAGATAGACGCGTGCAGCACGCATGCTCTTTTCGTCGCCTTTGTGCGCGACCAGGGGATAGGTTGAAAGCGTCAGCAGTTCATAAAATAGAAATAGCGTCAGCAGATTGGCAGAAAAAGCGATGCCCATGGTAGCGGCAATCGCGATGGCGAAAAAGATATAGAAGCGAGTTTGGTTGGGCTCCCGATTACCTCGCATATACCCGATCGAGTAGATGGAGTTGATGATCCAGAGCAGCGAGGCGAGTGCGGCGAACAGCATGCCCAGTGGCTCTGCCTGTAGCGCGATTTCGATACCCGGGACGATTTCGGTCAGGTGACGGAATGGCCTTGCGCCCTCCATCAGGTCTGGCACTAGACTCCACACCGTGAGCGCAAGCGCGGCAGCTGTTAGCAGTGTTACCGCTTCGCGCAGATTGACATGCCAACGCGCTGCTACTGCGATGCCTACCGCTCCCACCAGCGGGATGATAATTGCGAGTAGCATCGCGCTTTCGGGACTCAAGGCATGTGCTCCAACAAAAGCTCAGACGCTGACATAGACAGAGTGACGGGCAGTTCGGGCATCAAGCCAAAATAGATATTGAGCAAAGCAGCGGTCCAGGTTACGGACAGTAGCAATAGTGGCGCTTCCTGTGGAGCGGCTGTTGCTATCTCACGCTCCCGAAAATAGGCGGCCTCGACGATGCGCCAAATATAAACCACGGCCATCAGCGAGCTCACCAGAATGACCGCTGTTAGCGCAATCCCAATACCACCGTGCTCCAATGCTGCAGAAATTAAATACCATTTACTGATAAACCCGGCGGTCCCGGGCATGCCGATCAGGCTCAAGCCACCGACTACCAGGGCGCTGAAAGTCCAGGGCATGGTGCGTGCAGCGCCATTGATGTCGTTGATGAGCGTTCCGCCACAGCGGATGGCCAGACAGGAGATTGCCAGGAAAAGAGCTCCTTTGGCCAAGGCGTGATTAAAAAAATGTACGATACTGGCCGTCAGACCAGCGCTGCTGACCAGACTGGCCCCGAGCAGGATGTAGCCAATTTGGGCGATCGATGAGTAGGCCAATAACCGCTTCAGGTTTTGCTCAAATAGCGCGACCAGTGAGCCAATGATTATTGCCAGCACTGCCAACGGCATTAAAAAATAGGTGAACTGGATATCATGTCCAGACAGATTCGGTTGGAAAACAAAGAAATCAAATCGTAGCAGCAGATACAAAGCGACTTTTGTCGAGCAAGCTGCGAGGAATACGGTAACCGCATGAGGCGCAAAAGTGTAGGCGCCAGGTAACCAGCCGTGCAGGGGGAACACCGCCGCCTTTAGGGCCAGGCCGATAGTAATGAACCCTGCGGCGACGAGAATCGGCTTAAGATCAGACACCTCATGGATTCTTTGCTCCATATCAGCCAGGTTCAGGGTGCCTGTCATCAGGTAAATAAGGCCTATACCGATGAGATAAAATGTCGCGCCCAAGGTCCCCATAATCAGGTAGTTAAAGACTGCGGGCAACGCCCTCCTATCGGAACCGCCAGAGATCAATATGTAGCTGGCAAGGGATGAAATCTCCATGAAGACGAAGATGTTGAAAGCGTCAGCAGCGACTGTCATCCCGCAGAGACCGGCCAGCACCAGTAGCCAGGCGGAGTAAAATAAAGGCTGCCGATGATTCTCGATGTCGACGTCCAGGCTATCGCGAGCACCTAGTAAAGCGAGACTCGAAGCAGAAGTGATTATCAGTAGCATGATGGCGCTGAAAGCATCGACCTGTAACTCGATCCCATAGGGCGCAGGCCAGGAGCCCATAAGATAGCCGTATTGTTGACCATCAAGCACGCCACGAGTCAGCGCTACCGCTATCGCAAATGAACAAAAACTTGTAATGGTTGCAGCAACCCACGCCAGTCTGTGCCGCTGCAAGGCAATGATTAGCGGCGCTGCGAGCATTGGCAAGATCACTTGCAATGCCGGGAGATGAGGGCCCCAGTCGGTCATTGCTTGTTGGCCTCCTGGATTTCGTCTTCTTCTATCGAGTCGTACTCTTCCTTAATACGGACAACAATTCCCAGGCCCAGGGACATGGTCGAAATACCGACCACAATAGCGGTCAGTATCAGCACCTGCGGTAACGGGTTGGAGAAGAGCTGCTCGGCACTTCCGGTCTGAATAATTGGAGCCGTGCCTCCCTCAACTTTGCCCATAGTGATATAGAGCAGAAATACAGATGCCTGGAAAATTGATAGGCCGATGAGCTTTTTTATAAGATTGCGTTTAGCGATTACAGCATAGAGACCAATCATTAATAGAATGGCGAAGACCCAGTAATGGAAAAGACCGAGAAGTTCCATTAGATGTGTTCGCGTGCCGCAAACGCATGGAATATCTTGAGCAACACGCCGGTTACTGTCATGCCGACTCCAGCCTCTATAAGCAGGATTCCGATCTGCTGACCGGTCATCGGATTGTCAAACAAGACGGAGTAATCCAGAAAGTTGCCGCCCGCCAGTATCCCGAATATGCCAACGACGCCGAAGAGAAGCGCGCCACCCGCCATGAGGCCGGTCAAAATACGATCGGGCAATACTCGAAGCGCCTGTTTTTCACCTTCCAGTAGCGCATATAAAATGATGCCGGCAGCGATAATGGCACCTGCCTGAAAGCCACCGCCGGGTCCATATTCGCCGTGGAACTGAACATAAAGGCCGAACAGGATAATGAACGGGATCAGTAGGCGCCCAACTATTCGGGGTATGAGGTAGTGGCGCAGGCCCTCACTGGGGTCCAGCCCTGACTTGGTAGGCTCACCGTTTTGCCTGGTACGTCGTGAACCGAAAAGAAACAAAACGCCTATGCCTGCTGTATAGACAACAAAGACTTCTCCCAGAGTGTCATAACCCCGGAAACTGCCTAGCACCGCGGTAACCATGTTGGGGATGCCAATCTGCGAGGAGGTGTTCTCAATAAACCAGGGTGCAACGTGTTGATGAACCGGCGCCGAAGGATCGCCGAAGCGCGGCTTGTCAAAGGTGGCGTAAATTAGTATCAGGCTCGTGACGGCGACTACAGCAAGCGCCACATATTTGTTGGCCGACGATGATCGTTCATGCTCGTCGGTAAGCGCGAGTGCACTGAGGAATAGCACGGTAGAGATGCCGGCTCCAATGGCGGCCTCGGTAAGCGCGACATCGGCGGCGTCCAGGAGGAAAAAATTGGTGGCGATGAGAAGGCTGAACACACCGGTGAGAATGACAGCGGCAAAAAGGTGACGAGTTTGAACGATGGCGATTGCTGTAATTACCATTAGCGAGAGCAAAAAAATGCCGAACAGCTCAATCAATCGATGGACTCACTAGTACTTTGCGGGTTGGCTTTGGCGCGCTCGTCCGACAGCAGGGCCGCGCTGGCTAGAGCATTGGATGCAGTAGGGCTGGTTATCAATAAAAACAATAGTATGAGAAATAGTTTAACGCTTGCCAGAGATGCTCCAGCCTGCAGCATGACACCGGTAATAATTAGCACGGACCCCATTGTATCCGTGACACTCGCCGCATGCATTCGATTGTAAAGATCAGGCAGTCGCAAGGCCCCCAGGCCGCCGATGAAGACAAACATGCCTCCTAGAGAAAGTAGTATCCAACTGATGATGTCCAGGAACCCGCTCAACTTGCGTACCCCTTATCGATCGAACGGTTGGTTGGAGGTGCGGGCTGTAATAAACTCCAATACCGCGAAAACGCCGATGAAGTTGATTAAGGCATATGCAAGCGCAAGATCCAGGAAGTCTGGTCGGCCATATAAAAAAGCAATAACTGAAAGAAGTAATACTGTTTTGGTACCGAACATGTTCATTGCCAGCACACGATCATAAATACTGGGCCCCAATAATGCCCGCGTTAGTGCCAGGCCCATGGTGACGAGTGTCGCGAATGTCACAACGTAGTACATAGTCAGGATTTACTGAGTGCGGTGACACGCTCAGCCATTTCGCTGGCGATCAGTTCATCGGCACCTTCACTGGTAAGAGTATGAACTTTAATTATGCCCTCGTGCAGGTCCAGGGCCAGCGTTCCCGGGGTCAGCGTGATTGAATTACCAAGAATAGCCTGATACACCGGATGCAGATGACTTGCATCGATTTCAATAATGCGAGAACTTATTTCAATTTTGGGTTTCAGTACTACGCGAGATACGTCGAGACTGGAGCGCAGAACTTCCCGACTCAGCCAAACAAGGTAGCCTAGCAATTCCATGTTGAGGTGGAGAGCGTAAACATCACTATCAAAATACCCCATTCGATATGCCAGGTAGCAAGTTAAACCACAGGAGAATACCCCCAGCCCGAGCAGGAGTGGCGAAAACAGACCAGACCAGAGTAGCCAAATGACGACGAGGACGCCTAGCAACAGTAGTATGCGTGACCACGCAGTAGAACCATGCCTGGAATCGGTCACTGTGTGGGTCTCGTGTCAGTAGCAGGTCGTTTAACTATCGTCATCCGTATCGCAGGGATAATGGTCACGCAGAGTTTGATAGACCGCCGAGCGCGCGTATACATGTTCATTTGAATTGTTCCAGGTCTCCAGATCAGTGATCACTTTTTCGACCACTTCCTTTAGCTGTACCGGTGCGCCTAGACAAAATTCCGCGTAGACGGTAGGTCCGAATTTCGAGAGCCGGTTAGAGCCTCGCGTGCGCTTGGCGCGCTCAATGTAGGTTTCCTTTGCTTCGTATTCCGCTGCAACATTGACTGCGACTCTTTCGTCCGTCGCCACCGCACCATCAATAAAACCTTGAATATAGCGTACGCAAAAAATGGCGTCTTTGCCCTCAGGGTCATCGGCAAAATGATTACAGTGTAGGGCGAGCTCTTTCATTGACAGCTGCTCTACAGCGTTGGCCGAGAGAGCCGGAATTATCAGCGAGAATAGAATAGCTAGAGTTAGAAAAGGTTTTGGCATTATCGCATCCCCCCAAACGGGAGAATTCTGAAATCATGGCATTGAGATGTGCAGCGGTTCAACTGTGGTTTCTCCCTAAAATTTAACCTGACCTGTAAGAATAAGCGATGAGTTAATCTGGTCTATTCGGGATTTCTCTAAATATTGCTCGCATTAACCGATCAGTGTTTGTTTTTATAGCCGCGAATTCTAGCTGACAGGTGTTATCTGCAGTGGGGTAGGCTCTGTAGACGATTCTGAACCTTCCCTGAATTGCAGGTGGGCAAGACGTGCATAAAGTGGATTGTTCTGCAGTAGCTCAGCATGAGTCCCTGTTGCAACTACCTTGCCATGATCGAGCACGGCGATTTTGTCTACGTGAAGAATGGTAGACAGGCGGTGGGCGATAATCACGGTGGTACGCTGGTTCATTAACTCCTGGAGGGCGAGCTGTACCTGATGTTCGCTTTCGGAGTCCAGGGCACTGGTGGCCTCGTCCAGCAGCAGGATACGGGGATTATTGAGAATAGCTCTTGCCAGTGCAATGCGCTGTCGCTGACCGCCTGACAGTCGTACCCCCTGTTCCCCCAAATGGCTTTGGTATCTCTCTGGCAGACTGTTGATAAAGTCATGGGCGTGGGCCGCTTTTGCGGCCGCGATAATATCTTCATCGGTGGCCGCTGGACTTCCATAGGCTATGTTATAGCGTACATCGGCGGTGAACAGTGCCGGCTGTTGAGGTACTAATGCGGTCTGCGAACGAAGTTGTTTAAGACTGAGGTCCTTAACATCTGTCCCATCCAGCAGCAGGCTGCCTTGCTGAGGGTCATAAAATCGTTGTAGCAGTTCGAATACAGTCGACTTGCCACCACCGGAAGGCCCAACCAGCGCCAGACTTTTACCCGCCTCGATGTGCAACGAAAGATTGTCGATGGCCAGTTGTTCGGGCCGTGCTGGATAGGCGAAGCTGACATTACGTAGCTCCATCTCCGGCGCAGGCTGCAGTATGTCGGCAACCTCGGGGTCAGCGATAATGCTCTCGGTATGAATTAGCTCTAGCAGCCTATCGGCAGCCCCGGCGGCACGTTGCAATTCACCCCAGACTTCGGAAATCGTAGCGAATCCTGAACCTACCATAATCGCGTAGAAGGCAAAGGCGCCTAGTTCTCCGCCTGTCATCTTACCGGTTATTACGTCCTGACCGCCGCTCCACAGCATTCCAGACATGCCACCGAAGAGTAATAATATGGCACCGCAGATAAGTAATGCGCGCTGCCGAATACGTTTCCTGGCGATGTCGAAGGCGCGCTCCACCTCCATGTCAAAGGCATCTATTTCGAACCCCTCGCGGGTATAGCTCTGTACCACTTTTATATGCTGGATGATTTCACCGGCGTAACTACCGACACTGGCGATACTATCCTGACTCAGGTTGGACAGTGCTCGTACACGCCTACCGAAGATGATGATGGGCAATAAAACAAGCGGCACCGTGGCGGCGATAATAAGGCTGAGTTTCAAGTTGGTGATAAACATCATCACCAGCGCGCCGGTTAACGTTAGGCTGCTGCGCAGCGCCATGCTGAAAGATGAACCAATAATTGTCTGTAACAGAGTAGTGTCGGTGGTCAGTCGCGACATGATTTCGCCGGAACGGTTGGTTTCGAAAAAGCCCGGGTGCAGGTGAATAATGTTCTCAAAAACAGCTTTGCGTATATCCGCGCTCACTCTCTCGCCCAACCAGGAAACCAGGTAGAAGCGCAGAAATGTGCCGACAGCAATTACTGCGCTGATGGCAACAATGACCAGAACAGCCTGGCTCAGGTCTGCTGTGGTGCCGCCACCAAAACCGTTGTCAATCAGATGCTGTAAGCCCTTGCCGAGAGTGAGTGTGGCAGCGGCGGTAAACAGCAGGGCGGCGCCCGCACCCAGCATTTGCGGTTTGTAGGGCCACAGGTAGCCCAATACAGCCCAGAGAGGCGCTAGGCCGCCGGCCCCGGACCTTGCCATCAGCCGGGTGAGCCTTGGGGTGGGTAGTCCAGAGAGGCCCTGAAAGCTTCTTTATCGGCGGCGCTGTGGTCGGGGAAGGGGAGCTTGTCTTGCTCTCGCCAGTCTTGCAGCATCGCGCTTATTTGAGCCATTTCCTCATCCGATGCCTGCTTGAATTCCCGCAATTGTAATACCTGGCCAGGCCCGCTAAATATGGCACCCGCAGTATGTACCAGCTCTACAATACGAAGATTCAAATCCTCCGCCACGGCCAAGAATTCCTGGAAGTCAGTGGTCGGAACCCCCGCATCGAGCCTAAGTACAGCAGTGGCCTGTTCTATGCGTTCAAACCGTACGCTCACTGTTTCTTGCATCACCATGGGGTGAGAGTAAAACAGCTGTCGCAGTTCAGCCATAATTAGACGTAACTGGTCTGCCGTTGCCATTTGCAGTTCGACGTTGCGAAAATACCGTATGCGATCCCGGGAGGAAAAGTTCTCGACCTCGACCGCCGAGAATACGGAATTGGGTATCACTAACATGGTTCGGTTCAGCGTTCTGATCAGAGTTGAGCGTAAGCCGATTTCCTCTACCCTGCCGGTTACGGTGCCGAAACGGCAAAGGTCGCCGGGGTTTACCGGTCGCGCCGTATATAACGTAATGGCGCCTATCACGTTTTCCAGTGTTTTTTGTGCGGCTAGCGCCACTGCCAAACTGCCTACCCCCAGGCCCGCAATAATGGTGGACATATTATAGCCCGCTTGATCCGCCCAGATCAGAGCCAGGATGACGACGACGAAAACCTTGGTAATGGTGGTCAGTGGTTTCAGCAAAGCCGCATAATGCGCGTTGCCGGCGTGCTCCATTCTCCTTATCTGGTAATCTCTCACCAGGGATAATAAACCGAGTAGCAGTACGGTATAGGCGATGTAATCAACGCCTGAAGATTCCAGATAAACACGCGCGGTCAGTGATAAGCCCAACTGATTCATCAATATTCGGGCAAGAAAAACGAATATGAAAAATCGAGCAGGGCCGCGGAAGAAACTCTGGATTCCGAGTGGGAACCGGTTGGGTATGAGCAGGGCAAGACGCATTAAAATCGTACTTGCCAGAGAAGCAAGTGGCCATGCAACAATCATAAATATCAGTGTGGCTATGAGTTGCCAGTTATCCATACCCATAAACTTGAAGTCGGGAAGGACTGTGCTCAGCTTTATGGCGATTGGACTGTACCCGAGTTCATCCCACATTTCAGGGATGCGGGCGACGGTGGCGTTGGAAAGCTTCCACACCTTGCCGCCATTGCCATCGGGGACACGTTGAAGATAAATGGGTACTTCCCCGGTACTGATAGTGACGGAACCTATCTGGTCGCGATAGCTTGGCAGTCCGTCATCCAGGTGCCCACTTGGCTCGTCGCTGAGTGCGGCCAGGTCAACAATATTTTGCTGGGCCCAGACGTAAGACAACGCTTTAACTAAGGCCTCAGGTTTATATTCCGCCAAATCCTCTGGCAGGAATCGGGTGTCCAGGAATTCTGCAGCCTTGGAGTACTTTGACTGCTGCATGGCACTGCGCAGGCCAAGCATTGAAGTTAGAGGCGTCGTTGGGCTTTCGAAGCCATCGGGATCCGATCGCTCCTTTTCTTCCACTAGCTGCTCCGCCTTTTGCTCCGCCTCCAATATTTCGCGCATCGAGGCACTGTCTGCATTTTCCTGTGCGTTCGCCGTGGCGCTTACAAGTGCCAGTAGTAAGAGAAAACGACCCAATAATGAGTTTAGTGAAAGAATGTAATTCATACGAAAATGTTCCGTGATCGCGGCAGATTGCTGGTATCAGTGTAATGGCATGTTGCAGGTAATGGTATCGCACCCCGTCGAGGCTGGCAGCGGCTAGTTGGTAGATGCCTCGTCATCGTCCTCGCTTTGGCGCTTATGGATAAAGCGACCCAAAAATACGCCGAGCTCAAATAGAACCCACATGGGTATCGCCAGTAGTGATTGCGAAATGATATCGGGAGGTGTCAACAGCATGCCAAAAATGAAGCAGCCGACGATTATGTAAGGGCGTTTCTTGGCCAATTCATCGGGAGTTGTTATACCGGCCCAGATTAACAATACCGCGACGATGGGGATTTCAAACGCCAGTCCGAAGGCGAAGAACAGCTTCAGCACAAAGTCCAGATAGCGATTGATGTCGGTCATGATAGTGATATCTTCAGGCCCGACGCTGGTGAAAAAGGCGAAGATCAAAGGAAATACGACGTAGTATGCGAACGCCGCGCCGCCATAAAATAGAAGAATACTCGAAACCAGTAATGGAATCGCAAAGCGTTTTTCATGGCGGTACATGCCCGGTGCGATAAAGCTCCATACCTGATAGAGCACATAGGGGATGGCCAGAAAGATGGACGCGACCAGGGTCAACTTGAATGGGGTGAGAAAGGGCGAGGCAACTTCCGTTGCGATCATTGACGCGCCTTCGGGTAAGATTTCCCGTAGTGGTTTAGAAACAAAGGTGTAAATCTCATTGGCAAAGGGGAATAGCCCGATGAACACGACCAGTATCGCCAGCAACGCTCGTAATAGCTTATCCCTGAGTTCGGTCAGGTGAGCAACAAGCGGCTGTGGCTGGTCCTGACCCTCATCAACGTCTCTCAAGGGTTGCTCGCTTTCGTAGTGTCCGCTTTCAGTGTAGTGGCAGAATCATCACTGGGCAGATCGCCGTCACTTACGGCCGTCTTAATGTCACGGCTTACTGACTCCACTTCGTCTTTTAACTGATCGCCGGTCTTTTTGAGCTCTTGCATGACCGCGTCATTGTGAATCTCTTGCTCGACCTCCTGGCGAATATCGTTAAAACCACGTTTGATGCGCCGCAGCCACAGAGATGCTGTGCGAATAGCGCCCGGCAGACGCTCGGGCCCAATGACTAGCAATCCCACCACGCCAATTATGATGAGCTCGGCGAAACCTATATCGAACATGGGTCGGCTTACTTATCCTTCTCAGGTTCGCTGCTGCCGTCGGCAGGTGTCTCTTCCTTTGCCGCATCACCGCCGGCGGCGCCATCGTCCTGCATGCTTTTACGAAAGCCCTTAACTGCGCTGCCTAAATCACCGCCCAGAGTGCGCAGTCGTTTAGTGCCAAACAGCATGATGACTATCGCCAGTATGATCAGTAGTTGCCAAACGCTTATGCCACCTATACCCATAATCCTCTCCTCGTTACTTTATTGGTTCGCGCGCGGCTTTTTCAGCCAGGCCCGATATTTCAAAACGCTTGCTTAGACATGTCATCACGTCTGTTGCGTCAGCATCAAGATGTGACAGCATCACCATGCAGTGAAACCACAAATCCGCCACTTCATTGATTAATTCCTCGTGACCTTTTTCGGAATCACAGTCCTTGGCCGCGATAATGACCTCGGTCGCTTCCTCGCCAATCTTCTCCAGAATCTTATTCAGACCCTGCTGATGCAAACTGGCAACATAAGACTCCGCAGGATCTGCTGATTTTCGCGCCGCCAGAGTCTGCGTTAATTGCTCTAGTACATCACTCATTTCTTATCCTGATAAATAGTATCCGGGTCTTTGATGACATTATCTGTAATCTCTATCCCGGCGTCTGTAATCTTTTGGAAGAAGCAGTGGCGGCGCCCGGTGTGGCAGGCGATACCGCCGATTTGTTCCACTTTCATCAATACCGTATCGGCATCACAATCGATACGCAATTCCTTCAACTGTTGTACATGGCCTGATTCCTCACCCTTGCGCCACAGCGCTTCTCGGGACCGGGACCAATAGATAGCCCGTTGCTCAGACAGTGATAACTGCAAGGCCTCGAGGTTCATCCAGGCCAGCATAAGAACTTCACCGGTTTGCCAGTCCTGGGCGATGGCAGGCACCAGACCCTGGTCATTCCATTTGATGAGTTTGGTGATGTCTTTGTTCTCAGTCATGATATTCCTGCCAGCCGGCCGCGCATTATCGCACAGGGGGCCTCGTTCTCGCATTAAGCCTCTGGCGAGCGCGGCCACACCAGGATGAAAGCAATTCCCGCTAGACCCCAGCTGATGGCAGGTGCGCTTGACAGTAGTTCCCAGCCACCGGGAAAGGCAGCGATAGCGCCCAGTATGCAGGCCACTGCCGCCAGTAGCTGTCGTTTTCGCTTACTGGCCAGTGCGGTCGCCTGGGACTGCAATTTCTGCAGCTGTTCTGCCTGGACCTGCGAGCCCTCCTGACTTTCGCGTGAGTGCTGAAGATTTTCCAATACCGCGTCAGGTAACTGTGGCAACTGCTCTAGCCAGGACGGTGCATGGCGCTGCAGACGACGAATCATGGACTGCGGCGAATAGCGCTCCTGTACCCAGTTCTCCAGAAAGGGCTGGGCGGTATCCCATAGATTTAGCTGTGGGTAGAGCTGCCGTCCCAGGCCCTCGATGTTGAGCAGGGTTTTTTGTAGCAGCACCAGGGAGGGCTGAACTTCCATATCAAAACGTCTGGCGGTACGGAAAAGGTATATCAGCAATTGTCCGAAGGAAATTTCGCTGATTGGTCGCTCAAACACCGGCTCACACACTGCGCGCAACGCCGATTCAAAATCCTGCACTCTGGTGTGCGCCGGAACCCAGCCGCATTCGACGTGCAATTGAGCCACGGCCCGATAATCTCGCTGAAAAATGCCTAGTAAATTACGTGCCAGGTAATACTGATCCGCGTCGCTCAGGCTGCCGATGATGGCGCAATCGACAGCAATATAACTTGGATTTTCGGGATCGCTCGCATCGACAAAAATATTGCCCGGATGCATGTCGGCATGGAAGAAGCTGTCCCTGAATACCTGGGTGAAAAATATCTCTACTCCCCGCTCGGCTAAAACTTTTAGGTTGGCACCTTTCGCTCTTAAGATTTCTAAATCAGTGACAGGGATGCCATATATGCGCTCCATAACAAAGACATTACGGCGGGTATAATCCCAGTAGACTTCGGGGATATAAAGTAGATTACTGCCTTCAAAGTTACGGCGAAGTTGCGAGGCGTTGGCAGCCTCACGGGCAAGATCCAATTCGTCGAGGATGGTTAATTTATAGTCGCTGACAACCTCAACCGGTCGCAACCGACGGCCGTCCGGCAGATACCTTTTCGCCAGTCGCGCCAGGGTCATCATTAGCGCAATATCCTGCTGTATTATTGGCTCAATATCGGGGCGTACTACTTTAACAACTACCTGCTTGCCATCGGCAAGGGTGGCGCTGTGTACCTGCGCTACCGAGGCGGAGGCCATTGGCGTTCGATCGAAAGTGGCAAATATCTGATCAATAGGCTTGCCCAGTGCGGCCTCAATGATGTCGATGGCCTGCTGTTCGGGAAACGGGGGCACGTTGTCCTGCAGTTTTGCCAATTCATCGGCGATATCCTCAGGCAATAAATCTCGCCGGGTGGACAGCATTTGGCCAAATTTTATGAATACCGGACCCAGCTCCTCAAGTGTGCGGCGAATTCTCTCGCCCCTGGTCATGGCAGGCACCGGCCGCAAGCGCCAGGGCGATAGCTTCAGTGCCAAACGAGGTAGCCGCGGGAGTTTGTCGACATCGATTAGCTCATCAACACGATAGCGACCGATAGTCTTGGAGATTGTGAGGAGGCGGGCGAGTCTGGACATTGACGGTCAGGCCTTTAGCTCGTTGAGTTTCTGGCGTAGGCGCTTGGCGCGACTCTCCAGACGCTCTGTACGTTGGGCCAGTTCCTGCACGTCACGATAGAAGTCCTCCAGTTCCAGTCCGGGTGGGCTGAGTCTCGCTTCTTCGTGAATAAACTCTTCAAGCTGGCGGGTGAAGCTGGTCGAGGCCTGTTGCCCCCAGGCGAAGCTTGCTCGCAATACTTGCGCCAGCTGATGGCCAGCGACATCGCCCAGTGTGTTGATCAATGGTGCCTCCCAATCGACATCAACAGAACCAAGGATTTTTTGCAGCTCTAGCAGGGGGGCGCTGTCCCCTTCAAGTTCAAGCTGGCCATTAATCAGACTGGCAGCCGGGTCCTTTGAGCTGGCAAGCTCGGTGAAATCCGACGCTGTACCCCGCACCCGGGTAGTCACCGGACCGTCATAAAACCCCATTAGGCGGACACCGTTGCTGCCGGTCTGGAGATAGACATCCAATAGGGGTGCCGTACATTCCAGCGCGAACACGTTGTTTTCCAGCTCACACAACTCTGCGCGGGCCCGAGGTGCAAGGTCCAGCGCCCTATTGATAACCGCCTCTAGGCCCGCCAGGCCAGCCGTATGCAGAGTGGGATTAATGCCTGAACTCATATCAGGTTTTGACGCCGCGGTGCAGAGCCACAATTCCGCCTGTCATATTGTGGTACTCGCAGCTACCAAACCCGGCATCTTCCATCATTTCTTTCAGAGTCTGCTGGTCCGGGTGCATACGAATAGACTCCGCGAGGTATTGATAGCTGTCACTGTCGTTGGCGACCAGTTTCCCCATCAGCGGCAAAATTTTGAACGAATAGGTATCGTAGGCCCGGCTAAGCATGGAATTACCGGGTTTGGAAAATTCCAGGACCAGCAGGCGCCCGCCCGGTTTCAATACTCTCAGCATAGAGCGCAAGGCCATATCCTTGTCGGTAACGTTGCGCAAACCGAACGCTATGGTGACGCAATCGAAACTGTCATCCGGGAAAGGCAGATACTGCGCATCGGCCTGCACGAATTCAATATTTGCCAGGCGGCCATTGTCGAGCAGCTTATCCCTGCCTACCTCCAGCATGGCGCCATTGATATCGGCCAGTACCACTCGGCCCTCCTGGCCCACCAGTTCGGCAAAGCGGGCTGCCAGGTCACCGGTACCGCCGGCGATATCAAGCACAGCGTTGCCTTTGCGTATTCCGCTGAGCTCGATGGTAAAGCGCTTCCAGATGCGATGGACGCCCGCCGACATCAGGTCATTCATCAGGTCGTAACGGGCGGCGACGGAGTCGAATACTTCCCCGACCAGACCGGCTTTGGCCTTCGGGTCGACTTCTTGATAGCCGAAATGGGTGGTTTCTTTCTCGCTCATGGGCGCTCCGCGATCAGTACAGCGGCGTATTGTAACCTGATGTGGCGGTGTGGTCAGGCGTGAATGATGCGGTTCGGGCGGGTGGCTTTGATCCGCTTTACGTAGTCCAAGAGTAATTCAGACAGTCAGTAGCACTTCAGGGATCAAACTGGATAACCTGGACATCCGGGTCGCGGCTCTTGCCGGCTTTGTCGAGACGGGACAAGTAATCCTGCCAGCGAGCATCCTGGTGTGCACATAATTCGTATAGATAGTCCCAGCTATACAGCCCTGTGTCGTGGCCGTCATCGAAAACCAATTGCAAGGCGTAATGTCCTACCGGCTTTATTGCGCTAATGCTGACTCCCGCTTTGCCGGTTTGAAGCACTTCCTGTCCTGCGCCGTGGCCTCGAACCTCTGCTGAAGGTGAATAGACTCGCAAGTATTCACAGCTCAGTGAATACGCCTCGGCATCGCCATAGGCGAGTTCCAGTTGCCTGGACCGGGCGTGAAAGTTGACTGCGCTTGGGCGTTTTTCAGAACTCAATTTGATGGCCTTTTAAAGGATAAATCGTGACAGGTCTTCATCGCCGCTTAGCTCGCCTAACTCGCGGTCGACATAAGCGGCATCGACTTCAATTTTCTCCTGTTGCAGGCCTGCGTCGGCGGCGCCGAAGGAGACTTCTTCCAATAATCGCTCCATCACCGTATGCAGCCGGCGGGCTCCAATATTTTCGGTTGTCTCGTTCACTTGCCAGGCGGTTTTGGCGATCTGTTCCAGGCCATCTTTAGTGAACTCGACCTGCAAGCCTTCAGTAGCAAGCAGCGCTTGATACTGCTCGGTGAGAGAGGCGTCCGGTTCGGTGAGGATACGCTCAAAATCTTCAGGGGTGAGAGCTTTCAGTTCGACTCGAATGGGCAGCCGGCCCTGTAGTTCGGGAATCAGATCTGAAGGCTTGGCCAGGTGAAACGCACCGGAGGCGATAAACAGCATGTGATCTGTTTTGACCATGCCGTGTTTAGTAGACACGGTTGAGCCCTCTATCAGTGGCAGTAGGTCCCGCTGCACGCCTTCCCGGGACACATCGGCGCCTGCACCCTCGCTACGTTTGGCAACTTTGTCGAGTTCGTCAATAAAGACAATGCCATTTTGTTCCGCTGCATCAATGGCTTTCTGCTTCAGATCATCTTCATTGACCATTTTGGCGGCTTCGTCTTCACACAGGGCTTCAAAAGCGGCTTTGACTGTCATTTTGCTGGTTTTCTGTTGCTGGCGGGACATGTTGGAGAACATGCCTTGCAACTGGTTGGTCATTTCCTCCATTCCAGGAGGTGCCATAATTTCCACGCCTGCGGACTTGGCGCTCAGCTCAACCTCTATCTCCTTATCGTCCATATCTCCTTCCCGCAGCTTTTTGCGCAGCAATTGCCGGGTGCTGGAATTGCTATCTGTCTCCGTATCTCGGGCCTGGGGCAGCAGTATGTCCAAAATGCGCTCTTCGGCCGCCTCTTCCGCCAGAAACTTTACCCGAGTCATTTCCTGTTCGCGGTACATTTTAATAGCCACGTCAGCCAGGTCGCGAACGATGGATTCCACGTCGCGCCCCACATAACCGACTTCAGTAAACTTGGTTGCTTCCACTTTAATAAAGGGGGCATTTGCCAGACGGGCTAGCCGCCGTGCAATTTCGGTTTTACCAACCCCGGTGGGACCGATCATGAGGATGTTTTTGGGTGTGATTTCGGCACGGAGCTCTTCGTCGAGTTGCATGCGACGCCAGCGATTGCGCAGCGCGATGGCGACCGCTCGCTTGGCATCTTCCTGACCGATGATATGCTTGTCGAGCTCGTGAACAATTTCGCGGGGAGTCATATTTGACATGGGCTTTAAAAATCCAGTTGTTCGATGGTTTGCTGGTGATTGGTATAGATGCAAATGTCACCAGCGATAGAGAGCCCGCGCTCGACGATTTCTCGTGCGCTGAGCTCGGTATTGTCTAACAGAGCGCGAGCTGCCGCTTGGGCGAAGGAGCCGCCTGAGCCAATGGCTATCATGTTGTCTTCCGGTTCGATAACGTCCCCGTTGCCAGAAATGACCAATGAAGTGTTTTTATCGGCTACGGCTAACAGGGCTTCCAACTGTCGCAGAGCGCGTTCAGTGCGCCAGGCCTTCGCCAGTTCTACGGCAGCCTTTACCAAGTTGCCCTGGTGTTTATCCAATTGGGCTTCAAATAGTTCAAACAGAGTAAATGCGTCTGCCGTACCACCCGCAAAGCCAGCGAGAACCTGATCTTTGTACAGGCGACGAACCTTGCGGGCATTACCTTTCATGATGGTATTGCCCATGGATACCTGACCATCGCCACCAATAACAACGCTGTTGCCACGACGCACCGATAAAATCGTTGTACCTCTAAATTGTTCCACGAATATTCCTCCTACCTGGTTGGCCAGATATGGGTGCTAAGGTCCGCCTTTTCAAGCCGGGGGATGATTTCAGGGTGCGCCGCGTTTTAGCAACAGGGTGTCGATATTCTGGGCAGCAGTCAGTCCACGAGCCTTGGCCATTGTGGAGCGAGAAACAAAGGGTCCGAGATATACGCGATACCAGTGGCCGTTGTCGCCGTTGGTCTCCTCAATATTGGGGGTGAGCCCCAACAATAGTAATTCTGCACGCCTACGGTCAGCATCGTCTTTTTGTTTGAACGATCCAGCTTGCAGGACATAGGTCTCAGTAGCGGAAGTCGGGCGCTTCTGGGTAACCTCCGCCGGGTCTACATCGACTTCGATGCGCTGCTCAGGCAACAGAGTGTAAAAATCGAAGCGCGGTTTGGGGGGTGTTGCAGCTACTGGCTCAGCCACAGCTGGCGCTGCCTCTGAGATGTTGTCCACGCTCTGCGGTAGCGTTCCCATGTAGAGCAGAAAGCTGAGAAAGAACCCGCTGAGAAGCCCGGAGCCATACCAGCGCCATGGACTTGATGCCGTATTGCTGGAGCTAGCTTTCTTTCGTGCAGGGGCCGACTTCCTCGCCGGCGCTCGTTTAGGCGCTGCTTTGCGTTGTTTGGCGTAATCTCGAGCCACTTCTACATAGCCTCGGGTGCTGAAACGCCAAGTAAATCCAGACCATTTGCCAGCACCTGGCGTACCGCTTCGCTCAGCGCCAGACGAGCATCACGCAGCGGCTGATCGTCGATCAACATTTTATGTGCGTTGTAGTAAGAGTGAAATTCGCCCGCTAACTCTCTTAAGTAACCTGCGACAGTATGTGGCTCGCTGTTGGTGGCTGCATTGGCGACTACTTCCGGGTATTGATCCAGGCGACGGAGCAGTGCCTTTTCGGATTCTTGCTGCAACTGGTCGAGGTGCGTCACGGCATTGGTACTGTCCCAGGTCCAGCCTAGCTCCGGAAGTTTGCGCATGACACTGCAGACCCGCGCGTGCGCATACTGAATGTAGTACACCGGGTTATCGTTGCTCTGGGATAAAGCCAAATCTATATCGAAAGTAATTTGCGAACCGGCGGCTCGCGCGACCAGAAAGTAACGAGTCGCGTCGCGGCCTACTTCTTCGATCAAGTCGCGTAGAGTGAGGTAGCTACCGGCGCGTTTGGATAGTTTCACCTCCACCCCGTCACGCATTACGGTAACCATCTGGTGCAAAACGTAGTCTGGCCAGCCTTGAGGGATGCCTTGCTCCAGCGCCTGCAGACCAGCCCGCACCCGGGTTACTGTACTGTGATGATCGGCGCCTTGTTCATTAATGACCCGCTCGAAGCCGCGTTGCCACTTGTTTAAATGATAGGCGACGTCGGGCAGAAAATAGGTGTATCCCCCTTCAGATTTGCGCATCACCCGATCTTTGTCATCGCCATAATCGGTGGTACGTAACCACAGTGCACCCTCACTCTCGTAGGTGTGACCGCTATCAATCAGGCGGGATACGGTGCTCTCGACAGCTCCGTCCTCGTAGAGGGCGGATTCAAGAAAGTAGTTATCGAAGTGGACGGCAAAAGCTTTGAGATCAAGATCTTGTTCCCGGCGCAGGTAGGCGACCGCAAACTCGCGTACAGCGTCCAAATCTTCCGGGTCACCCATACCTGTGACTTGCTGATCGGCAGCTTCAATCTGGTCACCGCGGCGATAGGCCTGAGCGACGTCAGTGATGTAGTCCCCACGATAGCCATCTTCCGGCCAGCTTGGGTCCTCTGGCTCTAAACCCTTAAAGCGAGCTTGCACCGATAGCGCCAGGTTAGTGATTTGTTGCCCAGCATCGTTGTAGTAAAACTCACTGGTAACGTCCCAGCCGGTGGCTTTCATTAGGCGACACAGGCTGTCTCCTACTGCAGCGCCGCGACCGTGACCCACGTGCAATGGCCCGGTTGGGTTTGCTGAGACAAATTCGACCTGTACTTTGCGCCCCAAGCCGGTGTCGGAGGTGCCATAGGCTGACCCCGCCTCCAGAATGCGAGCCACTACTGCCTGATTGTTACTACTGGAAAGGTAGAAATTGATAAACCCAGGCCCGGCAACCTCAGTACTGGCAACAAAGTCGCTTGCCGGTAGTGCCTTGCAGATTAACTCCGCCAGTTGTCGTGGATTTTTGCCAGCCGGTTTTGCCAGAGTCAAGGCAACATTGGAGGCCAGGTCACCGTGACTCTTGTCCCGTGTCCGGTCTATCTGGATTTTTGGGGTGATGCTGTCTGGCAGATGCCCTTCAGCGATCAGTGTATCCAGCGCCTGTTGGATCAGCTGGGTCAATTCTTGTTTCATTGTAGGGGGGCTTACCTGAGTTGATCTGTTGTTGGCCGACGACCGCGGCTATTATCCCTGTATCGGCCGTCAATGGCCAGTTAGGGCAATGGCTACATTACTTCGGAGGGGTCGATATCCAGCGACCATTTCAGGTCGCGTGGCCGGCGCATTGATTCGGCCGCAGTGACCAATTGACCCGCGCAGTACTGAATTGATTTTCTGTCGGGGGCCCGCATCATCAGCTGGCTGCGAAATTTGCCGGCACGGCGCGGCATTGCTGAGGGTAACGGGCCAATAAGAAAAACGTCGGCTGGCAATAAGCTGGTGACCTGGTGCCTCAATTGTTGAAGGAACCGTTCGCCATCGGCTTGTTGGACACTATCGACGCGCAGCATTAAAAGCTGGCTGAAGGGCGGCATCCCGGTTTCAGCGCGCTTGACCATCAGTTCGCGCGCCTGACTGGCAAATGTCTCGGTAATCATGGCCCTCACTGCCGGGTGATCAGGATAGTGGGTCTGTAACATTACGGTGCCGCGAGTGTTTGCACGGCCCGCGCGGCCGGCCACCTGGGTCAGCAATTGCGCCATACGCTCTTCGCCTCGAAAATCGGCGCTGAACAGCAGCGCGTCTGCATCGATGACGCCAATCAAGCTTACTGCTGGAAAATGATGGCCCTTGGTCAGCATCTGAGTGCCCAGGAGGATGCAGGGTTTGCCCTCGTTAACAGTATCCACAAGCTCTCCCATAGCGGTGCGGCCCTGGATTGAATCACTGTCGACGCGGTGGATGGTGACGCCGGGAAAGAGGCTATTGAGAGTCTCTTCGGTTTGCTCTGTGCCCAGGCCGTTGGTGAGTAGGCGATTGCTGCGGCATACAGGGCATGGGGTTGGCAGAGGTCGTCCGGCATTGCAGTGATGACAGCGCAGTTGTTTCTGTCGGCGGTGAACGGTCAGGCGGGCATCGCAAGCGTCACATTCGGCTATCCAGCCGCAATCGTGACACAAAAGGCTGGGGGCGTAGCCTCGTCGATTCAGGAACAACAGCACCTGTTCGTTGTTCGCCAGAGCCTGCCCGCAAGCTTCGATAAGAGGTGTCGACAGCCCCCCTCGCAAAGACTGACCTCTGACATCCTGGGCCGATATGACCGGTAGGGTGCCGCTGCCCGCCCGCTGGGACAGTTTCAAGTGGCTATAACGCCCGCTGTCAGCGTTGTGCAAGGACTCAAGCGACGGTGTAGCGCTGCCCAAGACGATTGGACATTGCTCCAGCTGTGCTCGTTTCACCGCCACGTCCCTCGCAGAGTAGCGAAACCCATCCTGCTGCTTATAAGACGCGTCATGCTCTTCATCGACAATGATCACGCCCAGATTTTTAATTGGCGTATAGATTGCAGAGCGCGTGCCGAGAATAATATGGGCTTGGCCGGTTCGCGATGCCTCCCATGCTTGATAGCGCTCTGTGTCGGTAAGACCTGAATGAAATACCGCAATTCTCGCGTCGAATCGCTGCTCAAAGCGGCGCAGGGTCTGTGGGGTCAGACCTATTTCCGGTATTAGTACCAGAGCCTGCTCAGATCGATCCAGGCATTGCGCTATCAGCTGCAAGTAGACCTCTGTTTTCCCGCTGCCGGTTACCCCCTCAAGGAGATGACATCCAAACTGCCCCAGGCTGGGTTCCAGTGACGCCAGGGCGACTTGTTGCTCTTCGTTGAGGCTGAGGCCGGGCTTGCACACGGGAGCAGTGGACTGGGATGGCTCAGCCATCGCTTCGGCCAGTCCTTTTTCGCGCAGTGACCGTAGTACGGTGCTAGTAATCCCTTCAGCGATGAAAGCGTCTTTGCTGACAGAGGAGGTCTGTTGCAACAGCAGCAGTGCCGCCGCTTGCTTGGGCGAGCGAGCGAGCGCGCCCCCTGGTAAGCCTTTGCCTTTAGTGGTGAGCTGCCAGTGCGTCAAATTACTGGCTGGCGGCGGCTTTCCCTGTCGCATGCGATTGGGAAAGGCCGCTGCGTAAACTTCTCCCGGGGGGTGCTTGTAGTAATTGCGCGCCCAGGAACAAAGTGCCAGGATCTGCGGGGAAAGTAAGGTACTCGAATCCAATTGGGTTATCGCCCGCTTCATTTTCCCTGAGGGCTGGTCAGATTCCGGTTCTACGCTGATCAAATAACCGACCAGCTGGCGCTGCCCGAAGGGCACCAAAAACCTCATCCCCGGCGCGAGTAGGGAGGCGCCTCCCTCTGACAGGTCTGCGGGCGGCAGGTAGTCAAAAAGACGGCGTAGCGGTGTAGGGACTGCCAGGCGGAGTATGGACATTGCGCCCCTTGTGAGCGGAAATTTACGACAATCGACCATTGTAGCAAAAGAAATCGAGTGCTTGCGTCTGTTGGGATGTCTGGTAAGATGCCCGCCTATTTTTTGACCTACCCACAGGTGTTGGGTGGTCGAATATGGCATCCAGGTGCGGTGCTCGGCAACGACCGAGTGGCGGCGCTACTATCAAGGAGCATTTGAAAATGAAAGCAAATATACACCCAAAGTATGAGGACGTGACAGCTACCTGTAGCTGTGGCAACCAAATCCAGACCCGCTCTACGATGGGCGAAGATATTCACATCGACGTGTGCTCGAACTGCCACCCGTTTTTTACCGGTAAGCAGAAAACTGTAGACACCGGTGGTCGCGTCGATCGCTTTAACAAGCGTTTCGGCAATCGCGGAGCAAAGCGCTAGACTTATATTGCTAGCGACACTGATCAAATATGAGCGCTGATCCTTACGGGATAGGCGCTTTTTTTTGCCTGCTTTCAGCGAATCACTGGTGTAAGGGCTCTGATAAGCGACAAATTCCGCCTTGTTACAAACAGGGCTTTTATATATCCTCAACGCCCATTTTCTCGATGGCAGGCGCTTAAAGCGCAGTGTGTATCTATGTCTTTTGATCTTAAAGAAGCCGCCCTGGCGTATCATGCCGAGCCTGTGCCCGGGAAAATATCTATAGAGCTGAGTAAGCCTGCTGAGACGCAGTTGGATTTGGCGTTGGCTTATAGCCCCGGGGTTGCCGAACCCTGCCGGGAAATTGCGCGAGACCCGGCTGAAGCTTATCGGTATACAGGTAAGGGCAACTTGGTCGCTGTTATCAGTAATGGCACTGCGGTTCTCGGGCTAGGGAATCTGGGTCCGCTAGCCAGTAAACCGGTGATGGAGGGGAAGGCACTTTTATTCAAGCGATTTGCCGGCATAAACTCCATTGATATCGAGGTGGACACCGAAGACGCGGCTGAATTTATCGATACGGTTGAGCGTATCGCCGATACTTTTGGTGGCATCAATCTGGAAGATATCAAGGCGCCTGAGTGTTTTGAGATCGAATCAACGCTGAGCGAGCGATGCAACATCCCTATTTTTCACGATGATCAGCACGGTACGGCTATTGTCACCGCAGCTGGCATGTTGAATGCGTTGGAAATTCAGGGCAAGAAAATTGAAGAGGCTGTGATTGCCTGCCTGGGAGCTGGCGCTGCTGCGATAGCTTGTATGCGACTACTTGTTAGCCTGGGCGCACGGCGAGAAAATATTTTTATGCTGGACCGGCGCGGTGTGATTTATGCGGGTAGGGAAGGGGTCAATGCCTTCAAAGAAGAGTTCGCAAATCACACGGACAAGCGCAGTTTAAGTGATGCGGTTAACGGTGCAGATGTTTTTGTGGGTCTGTCCGGCGCCGATTTGCTCAGTGCAGAGATGCTTTCGACCATGGCAGCTCGCCCGATTGTATTCGCCTGTTCAAACCCCGACCCAGAGATCAAACCTGAATTGGCCAAGAAGACCAGAGACGATGTCATCATGGCCACCGGTCGATCTGATTATCCGAATCAGGTGAATAATGTATTGGGATTTCCCTTTATCTTCAGGGGTGCGCTGGACATTCGTGCCAGCACCATTAATGAAGAGATGAAAATCGCTGCCGTGAAAGCGCTGAGCGAATTAGCTAAAGAACCTGTACCTGAGGAGGTCCTGGTGGCCTGTCAGGTTGACTCGCTGAGCTTTGGCCCGGATTACATTATTCCCAAGCCGGTGGACCCGAGGCTTTTAACGCGATTGGCGCCAGCCGTTGCGCGGGCAGCAGTAGACAGTGGCGTGGCGCGGTTGCCAATGCCGGAGAATTACAACCCGTCGGTATGATGGGCTCTTCCCCGCGGGATTTTAAAATATATCTTTAACTAGATCGTCTGTGCCATTTGTGCCCGCTGATGTACCGCCGTCGTCGCCATTCTGGCTTGGTACATGCTCTTCTCGGAAATACTCCAAAATAGCATTACGCTGGCCGGCTTCCGCCAGCAATCCGGAGTCTGGATCGATTCTGACATGGACGATTCCCGGTGGTAGCGGCCGTTCGCTCTGAGGGCTGTCTTTGAGGGCTTCACGCATGAATTCGATCCAGATCGGTAGTGCGGCAGTGCCACCAAATTCCTTGCGCCCCAGTGGGGTGTAGTTATCAAACCCCACCCAGGTAGTGGTTACCACGTCGCGGTTGTAACCTGAAAACCAAGCGTCCATCGGTCCGTTGGTAGTGCCGGTTTTACCGGCGAGATCATTGCGCTCCAAAACGAGCGCTCGGCGCCCGGTGCCGCGAGTGATCACATCCCGCAATATACTGTCGATAATGAAGTTTACCCGCTCGTCCATAATACGCTCAGCGGCTGGCAGGGTTGGCGTTGAATCCTGTGCGTGAGTCAGAATCTCTGCCATGCTCATTTCTGATTCATCGATCAGCTCAGGTTCGTCACAATTTCTGCAAACTGTGTCAGGTGTTGCGACGTAGACCGATTCACCATCAATATTGTCAATTCGGCTGATCAAATAGGGCTCAACCTTGTAGCCGCCATTGGCCAGCATGGCATAGCCTGTAGCGACATCTAATGGGCTCATAGCATGAGTGCCCAGGGCCAGTGAAAGGTCTCGGGCAAAGTTATCGGTGTCGAAGCCAAAACGCTGCGCATAGTTGATCAGGTTCTCTATACCCAGTTGCTGCAGCAGGCGAATAGACACCAGATTGCGAGACTTGGTTAGCGCCCAGCGCAGCCGAGTTGGCCCATGAAATTTGCCGCCGTCATTTTCCGGCCGCCAGATATCCTCTAGAGAGCTGTCTTCCAATACTACTGGTGCGTCGTTGATTAGGCTGGCGGCAGTGAAACCATGGTTGAGAGCCGCGCTGTAAAGGAAGGGCTTAAAGTTGGAGCCGGGTTGCCGTTGAGCTTGCGTGGCGCGATTGAATTTACTGAGCTCAAAGCCCATGCCGCCAACGATCGCACTGATCGCACCATCGTCAGAATTGAGCGACACCAGTGCCGCCTGGACGGCCGGTACCTGGGTCAAAGACCACTGCGCCGGGTCTTTCTCCACTACGCGCACCATGTCGCCCACTGAGACCACGTCCGCGGGCGATTTGGGCTTCCCGCCGCGAGAGTTCTCGGTAAGGTAGCGATTAGCCTGACGCAAACCGTTTTCCCACAGGAGGTCATGAACTGAGCCATCGGCTAGCAGGAAACTGACCTTATCCTCACCAATATCGGTAATAATCGCTGGCGAAAGGCCGGCGATAACAGGCATCTCGCCCAGAGCCTTGAGCCACTGATCGGTCGGGGGTTCATCGACGCTTAGGTCTGCAATGGGCAAGCGCCTTTCCGGTCCGCGGAACCCATGTCGCTTGTCGTAGGTAATGAGGCCGTCTATAACGTTTTTCTGGGCCCGTTGCTGTAGCTCGCTGCTGATCGTGGTGTAGACGTGATAACCATCGTTATACGCATTGATGCCATAGCGCTGCAGCATCTGCTGGCGGGCCATTTCGGCAGCGTAATGGGCAGCAAAGCTCAGTTTTGCACCATGGTGTCTGGCGGTGACGGGTTCCTCCATCGCGGCGGCATATTGATCCTGATCGATATAATTCAGGTCGAACATGCGCCCCAGAATCCAGTTGCGTCTCTGTTCGCCTGCGCTGGGGCCACTAACCGGATTGTTTCTGGAGGGCGCTTTAGGGATGCCTGCCAACATGGCGTGTTGGGCCAGATTCAGCTCTCGAATACTCTTGCCATAATAGACTTGGGAGGCAGCTTCAAAGCCGTAGGAGCGGTGGCCCAGGAAGACCCTGTTGAAGTAGAGTTCAAATATTTCCTGCTTGTCGAGCGCCCTTTCTATTTCGATCGCCAGCAATATTTCATTGAACTTGCGCATGAAGGTTCTTTCCAGCGAAAGAAAATAATTACGTGCTACCTGCATTGTTAGAGTGCTGCCGCCAGAGCCCTTTTCGCCAGTCAACACCAGTTCTGAGACTGCCCTGGCCAAGCCGAGCACGTCGATACCGTTATGGCGGAAAAAATTATCATCTTCTGCTGCCAGCAGGGCATCTACGAATTGCGGTGGAATCTCTGCGAAAAGCAGGGGTGTGCGCTTCTGTTCACCAAATTGCCCGATCAGGTCGCCCTCGCGTGTATAAACCCTCATTGGAGTCTGCAAACGTACGTCGCGAAGTGTTTCGACATCAGGCAGGCCAGGGCTCAGATAAAGGTAAACCCCGGCCAGCAGCCAAGTGCCCGCTAGGGCTCCAAGAACGAAAATGCGCAAAATAAGTCGTAGGAAGTTCATTTATCCCTTTACAAAACAGTGGCTTGTATTACTTTTAATAGGAGTAGGGGCCGTGCCTTTGGTAATTATAACTTTTTTTGGGTTTTTGATTGCATTGGCGCCTAGGTTGTATCTTAATATTAATGTATCGGTGTATAAAAAAAAGCTAAGTTAGTGATACTTATAGGAAAATAAATTGCTTGGTATATTAGGGAAGAGAAAAGCAATAGCGGTTCTGGGGCTGGATGTCAGTTCAACGACAGTGAAATTACTGGAGTTGAGCCACTCAGGGGACCGGTATCGGGTAGAGAGCTACGCAGTTAGTTCACTGCCCCACGATGCTGTGATCGAAAAGAATGTGAACGACATTGACGGTGTCTCCAATGCTGTCAGAAGTGTCGTGGCCACATCTCGGACTAAATTGAAAACGGTGGCCGCTGCGGTCGCGGGTTCTTCAGTGATCACCAAAATTATCGATATGCCCGAGGGGCTTAGCGATGATGATATGGAAACCCAGTTAACGCTGGAGGCAGACCAGTACATTCCTTACCCACTGGAAGAAGTCGCCATTGATTTCGAGGTGCAGGGGCCTTCGGCCGAGAGAGATAACCAAGTGGAAGTGCTGCTCGCTGCCTGCCGTAGGGAAACTATAGATTCCCGAGTTGAGGCCATAGAGGGCGCGGAACTCACCGCCCGGATAATGGATGTAGAAGCCTATGCCATGGAGCGGGCTTACTCACTGATTCAGCATCAGTTGGACCTAGAGGAAGATAGCACCGTAGCGGTGGTTGATATAGGCGCAACGATGACTACGCTCAGCGTGCTCAATAATGGTCAGACTATCTATACACGAGAGCAGTTGTTCGGCGGCAAGCAACTCACCGACGAAATTATGCGCCGATACGGGTTGCCGCTGGAAGAGGCGGGCTTGGCCAAAAAGCAGGGCGGCCTGCCCGACGACTACGAACCGGAAGTGCTTGAGCCCTTTAAAGATGCGGTGGTACAGCAGGTAGCGCGATCGCTGCAGTTTTTCTTTTCCTCCAGCCAGTACAACGATGTCGACTACATTATTCTCGCGGGCGGTGTTTCCTCGATGGATGGACTACCTGAACTGGTTGAGAATAAGCTGGGTACCCCGGCAGCAGTAGCCAACCCGTTTGCAGAAATGACAATCTCGTCCAGGGTTAATGCCGTGGCGCTCAGTAGTGATGCGCCAGCGATGATGATTGCCTGCGGACTGGCCATGAGGAGCTTCGATTAATGGCGCAGATTAATTTACTGCCCTGGCGTGATGACCGCCGACAGGAGCAGAAAAAAGAGTTCCTGATGGTTTTGGGCCTGGTTTTTGCGCTCGGTGTCGCTCTTGTGCTGCTGGCCAATCTAGTAGTGAACGGGCAGATCGATAATCAAAAGTCGCGCAATCAGTATCTGACCGAGAACATTAAAGAACTGGATAAAATGGTTGCGGAGATCAAGGATCTGCAGCGTAAGCGTAACCAACTCATTGATAGAATGCGGGTGATACAGGACCTGCAGGGTAATAGGCCGATTATTGTGAGGGTGCTGGATCAGTTGGTGAGAACGGTTCCCGATGGAGTCTTCTACACGGGTATTGGTGCTAGTGGAGGTACGATCTCGATTAACGGGATCGCTGAGTCAAATAACCGTGTATCCAGCCTGATGCGTAGGTTGGATGCGTCCGACTGGCTGGAAAATCCGAATTTAACGGGAGTTACCGCGGCTACCGCTTATGGGGATCAGGCGAACTCATTTCAACTTTCGGTTAAGGTCCAGCTGCCGAAATCAGACCAAGAGGGGGGTTAATAGAGTATGGCTATGGAAGATACACTCCGTTCGCTTCGAGAGTTTAATATCAATGACCTTGAATTTGACAACGTTGGGGCGTGGCCTGGCGCAATCAAGTTCATAATATGCCTGCTGATTGTGATTGGCGTGACCGTCGCGGGCTACTACTACAATATTGAAGAGTTGCAGATACAGCTCGCCAAGGTAGAGGCTGAAGAGGTTGCACTGAAGGAGGATTTCGAAAAGAAAGCGTTTCAGGCGGCAAACCTGGAAGCGTACCGCCAACAAATGGTCGAAATGGAGGAGTCATTTGGAGCATTGGTGAGTCAGTTGCCCAGCGATACCGAGGTGCCAGGACTGCTCGAGGATATAACCAATAAGGGGCTGCTCAATGGCCTCGAAATTGCCAGTATCAAACTCAACAAAGAGCAGGCGAAAGAATTCTATGTCGAATTACCGATCGCCATACAGGCACAAGGCTCGTATCATGATTTGGGCGCATTTATTAGCGGTATGGCTGGTTTGCCGCGAATCGTAACCCTTCATGATTTTGGGATTTCTATTAGTGGCAGTAACACTAATATGCTGAGTATGAGTCTCGTCGCCAAAACTTATCGGTATAAGGACGAGGCAGCGCAATGATGAATTCAGTATTCAGATTGTTACTCGTTGCGTTGATAAGCGGGGCAGTTTTGAGTGGCTGTGGAGGTCGTGATTTTTCCGATCTGGATGCTTTTATGGCTGAAAAGCGTGCCCGGCCCGGCGGCATTATTGCTCCCATACCAACCTTCAAGGCCTATGAGGCTTTCGCTTACAGCGCTACTACGCTGAGAAGTCCTTTCGATAGGCCGATAGAAGTGCGAGAGATTACTCAGTTACAAGCAGTAAGCACGATTAAGCCGGACAACGATCGAGCAAAAGAATTTCTAGAGCAATTTACCTTTGACTCTCTCGCCATGGTGGGCTCTCTGGAGCGAGGCGGTGATGAGTGGACTTTGGTGCAGGATCCAGAAGGCGGTGTGCACAGAGTTTCGGTGGGGAATTATTTGGGACGCAGCCACGGCAAAGTGGTTGAAATGACCGACAGCTATGTTGCGGTGGTCGAGATCGTTAGCGATGGCACCGAAGAGGGCTGGGTCGAGCGCCCAAGAACAATCGAATTAAGCGGCATTTAGTCCGCAAAATAGTGGTGATGCCATGACAAGAATAATGTGCAATTTGGGGATAATGGGCGTGAAAAAAGGAAGGCATACGTACGTGCGACTGCCGCAGCAATGGATTTTTGGTTGTGTGCTGGCACTGTTCGCTATTGCAGTACAGGCGGCCCCGGCAGTAACGGATATCGAGTTCAGTTCGCGCCCCGGTAGCAAATTTGAAGTGAGGCTGGACTTTAATGAGCCGCCACCGGCGGATTTGAAATCCTACACAATCGAAAAGCCGGCCAGAATAGCAATCGACTTTCCCAATACCACTAGCCAGCTCGATCAAAAGCGCTACTCGCTACCGTATGGCAATGCCTCAGGAGTGGTCGTATTGGAGTCTGGTGACAGGACTCGTCTGGTGGTTAACCTGGTGAAGCTGGTCCCCTATAAAACGCGCGTAGATGGCAACAGCCTCTATCTTGAAGTCGGGCAGGACGCTGGCAACGAATACGTTAAACAAACGACAGACTCCAATCGGCTCGCGACAAAAGTAGAGGCGGTCACAGACGTCAGCTCAGAAATTACCGACCTGCAGTTCCAGCGATCTGGTGACGGGGAAGGCCGTCTAACCCTGCAGCTCACCAATCCTTCCGTTGATGTTAATGTATTTAGTGAGCGCGGCAATGTTACGGTGCAATTCCTGGATACTGATGTGCCGGAGCGCCTGTTGCGTCGTTACGACGTTACGGACTTTGCCACCCCCGTCGATTCTGTCGATGTTAATACTTCTGAGCGCGGTGCCACGCTGACGCTTAAGACCACAGGGGATTTCGACTACCTCGCCTACCAAACCGACAACGAGTACGTATTGAGCATCAAACCCCTTAGTAAGAAAGAGCGGGATGCCAGACTTGACGAATTTAGCTATGTGGGAGAGCGGATATCTCTCAATTTCCAGGATATTGAAGTTCGAGCTGTACTGCAGCTTATAGCAGACTTTACAGAACTGAACCTGGTCGCGAGTGACACGGTCTCGGGCCGCATCACGCTGCGGTTACAGAACGTGCCATGGGACCAAGCTCTGGAACTGGTGCTGAAAACAAAGGGTCTGGACAAGCGTCAGGTGGGCAATGTTTTGATGGTAGCCCCGGCCGCTGAAATTGCAGAGCGAGAGCGGCAGGAAATTGAGTCCAATAAGCAGATTGCTGAACTTGCACCTTTGCAGTCGGAGTTTATTCGCATCCGCTACGCAACCGCTTCTGAGCTGGTTGCATTGTTTCAGGCAGGTTCGGAAGAGGGCGGCAGTCTCATATCGTCTCGCGGATCAGTGGTGGTAGACCCCAGAACGAACTCTATTATTGTCACCGATACTGCGGTGAAGCTCGCAGAAATTCGAAATTTGATTGATCTGGTCGATATACCGATTCGCCAGGTCATGATTGAGGCGAGAATTGTTATCGCCCAGTCTGACCTTGAGAAAGAATTGGGGATTGAATGGGGTGGTGGCGCTATAGATACCGACTTTAATGGCAATGTTCTATCGGCCTCCGGTGATACCTCCAATGTAGCTGGTTTAAATCAGTCGGCAATCAGTGGTACTCCGTCAGCGGTCAGTTACCCAGGCGCTCTATTGGTAGATCTAGGGGTTAGTGCAGCGTCCGGCAGCTTCGCACTTGGTTTTACCTCTGAAGATTTATTTCTGACCGCGGAGCTTTCAGCGCTGGAAGCCTCAGGCGAAGGCGAGGTGGTGTCTCAGCCAAAAGTAATTACTGGCGACAAACAGCAGGCAACGATCAAGTCGGGTACCGAGATCCCCTATCAAGAGGGTTCTCTCAGTGGGCAGAACACCACTTCATTTAAAGAAGCGGTATTGGAGTTGGATGTAACGCCGAACATTACACCTGACGACAGGATCATCCTGGACCTGACTATTACCCAGGACTCTGTGGGTGATCTGGTACCCAGTGGCCAGGGCGGCTTTATTCCCTCGATTGATACAACCGAGCTGACCACTCAAGTATTGGTTGGCAACGGGGAGACAGTGGTGCTAGGTGGTGTGTTCCGCACAGAAGATATTCAATCGGTGACTAAAGTGCCGTTCTTCGGTGATATCCCTTACGTTGGTGCATTGTTCAAGAACAACTCCACCTCCAAGACCAAAACCGAAACGCTGATCTTTATCACCCCACGTATCCTCGCCGATACATTACTTGATTAGGGTATTACAAATACTGTAATGCCTGCCCTTCACCGAGTATTCCTGGTCGGTCCCATGGGGGCCGGCAAGACCACTATTGGTAAATACCTTGCGCAACAGCTCAAGTTGGATTTTGCCGATACCGATTCCGAAATCGAAGAGCGCACCGGTGCCGATATCCCCTGGATATTTGATGTCGAAGGTGAGCAGGGCTTTCGCGACCGTGAGCAGCAGGTGGTCGCTGAAATGACACTCTGGGATGACCTGGTGTTGGCTACAGGGGGCGGGGTAGTACTAAAATCTGAGAATAGAACTGCACTGGCCGGCCGTGGATTTGTGGTTTATCTTCACGCGACAGTTGATGAACAGGCCAGGCGAACTCAGCGTGACCGCCGGCGTCCCTTGCTGCAAACGGATGACCCAGAGGAAACTCTGAGGGAGTTGATGGCTATACGCGATCCTCTGTACCGCGAGATAGCGGACCATATCATCAATACTGACGGCTGCAGCCCACGCACTGTCGCGCAGCGACTGGTCAAAGAACTGCAGTAAAGACAGGCCTCGCTGTCGGCGGTATGATAATCCCCCGAAATTATCCGAGGACGTTCTTTGTCTCTCCTGATGCACACACTTCACGTTGATCTGGCCGAGCGCAGCTATCCTCTGTATATAGGCAGAGATCTATTTGACGATTCCAGACTTCTTGACCAACATGTTCTCGGATCGCAGGTTGTTCTGATAAGCAACGATACCGTGGCGCCCCTATATCTGGAGCGGGTTCGCAAGGCACTGTCTGATAAGCGGGTAGTGACTGAAATAATCCTTCCCGACGGAGAGCAGTTCAAGTCCCTGGACACACTGGCGCAGATTTTTGATCAAGTCATGGCAGATCGGCACAACCGAAGCACGACCTTCATCGCCGTTGGCGGGGGTGTGGTGGGCGATATTACCGGTTTTGCCGCGGCCTGTTATCAGCGGGGCGTAAATTTCATCCAAATTCCGACCACTTTGCTGGCCCAGGTTGATTCTTCCGTTGGTGGAAAAACCGCGGTTAACCACCCTCAGGGAAAAAATATGATAGGGGCGTTTTACCAGCCCCAGGCAGTACTGATCGACACCCAGACGCTACACACCCTACCCGCCAGAGAGTTCGCGGCCGGCATGGCGGAGGTTTTGAAATACGGGTTAATTCGCGATCAACCGTTCTACCACTGGCTACAAACCAATATGGCAAAGCTGCTCGCACGCGAGGAGGCAGCGCTGGCGGAAGCGATAGAGCGCAGTTGTGCGAATAAGGCGGCCGTTGTTGCAATGGATGAGCGCGAGGGCGGCATACGAGCAATTTTGAATCTCGGCCACACCTTCGGCCACGCAATTGAGACTGCCCAGGGCTACGGTACCTGGCTGCATGGGGAAGCGGTGGCGACCGGTATGCTACTGGCGGCGAAACTTTCTGCCGCTAGGGGTTGGCTGGCTACCGAGCAGGTTGGTGAGCTAGAGCAGTTACTGCAGACCATGCAGCTGCCCACAGTGCCCCCAACAAATATGTCCAGCGATCAGTTTCTCGATCTGATGAGTCGTGACAAGAAAGTGATCGACGGCCGGTTGCGACTGGTTCTGTTGCGCGGTATTGGTGAAGCGGTGACCGTTGACGATGTCTCCGATGCGGAGCTAATCTCCCTACTGTCCTAGTTAGGGCCATCATAGGAGCCGATTGTCCACTTCCGGACATCTGTGTAGAATACACAGCCCTTCTGCTCAGACGCTATCAGTAGCGTCGGGCTCGTCGCGGTAACTTGTTGTTTTTTCTAATATTCTGGACGACTTATGAGTGCAGGCCTCTACCGACCTGAAGAGTTCCGTGACAATTGCGGATTCGGTCTAATAGCCCATCGATCTGGCGAAGCCAGCCATAGGCTGTTGCAAACAGCTATTGAGTCGCTCACTTGCATGACTCATCGTGGTGGTATTGCGGCGGACGGCAAGACGGGTGATGGCTGCGGCTTGTTGATGCAGATGCCAGCCCCTTTTATGAGAACCTTGGCAAAAGAGAATTTTGACCGAGAGCTCAGCGATCACTTTGGCGTTGGCCAAATTTTTCTGTCCACCGATGCCGCTAAGGCACAGGCCTCGCGCGAGGCAGTAGAGCAGGTACTCTCTGACCTGGAGCTTGAAGTGGTTGGCTGGCGATCAGTGCCAACTGACCAAAGTATCTGTGGTGAAATTGCCCTGGCGACATTGCCTATCATCGAGCAGGTATTTATTGACGCGCCGGGTTTATCTGATGCCGAGCTAACCACGCGCCTCTTCGTTGCCCGAAGAAAGGCCGAAATGGCCACCGAGGCAGATGAAGACTTCTATATCTGCAGCCTTTCTGGACGGGTAATCGTCTATAAAGGGCTGGTCATGCCGGTTGACCTACCCCGGTTTTACGCGGATCTCAGTGATGAGCGCCTGGCCACTGCTATCTGTGTGTTTCATCAGCGTTTTTCTACCAATACTATGCCCAAGTGGCCTCTGGCCCAGCCATTTCGGCTGCTGGCCCATAATGGCGAAATCAATACCATTGATGGCAACCGCAATTGGGCAGACGCGCGTACCGCCGCTTTTGAAACGGATAAATTGCCCAACATTAGAGATATTGCACCTCTGGTAAACCGTTCCGGGTCGGATTCCTCCAGTCTCGACAATATGCTCGATGTACTGCTAACCGGTGGTGTCGATATGGCACGTGCATTACGTATGTTGGTGCCGCCCGCGTGGCAGAATATTGAGTCTATGGATCCCGATCTCAAGGCATTCTATGAATACCACTCCATGCATATGGAGCCTTGGGATGGTCCTGCTGGCATTGTGCTGACCGACGGCCGCTATGCCGTCTGTCTGTTGGATAGAAACGGTCTGCGCCCCGCGCGTTGGGTCACCACCAAAGATGGTTTTATCACCCTGGCGTCGGAAGTGGGCACCCACGGTTATAAAAATGAGGATGTCATCGCCAAGGGTCGAGTTGGTCCCGGGCAGATATTGATGGTCGATACGGAGACCGGTGAGCTGCTGGAATCCGATGAGATAGATAATCGACTGAAGTCGCGGCATCCCTACAAGAAATGGCTGAAAGAAAAGGCCAGGCGGATAGAGGGGACCTTTGGCGGAGAAGCTGCTCCTGGCATCGATGCGTCGAAGCTGGATAGCTTCATGAAGATGTTTCAGGTTACCTTCGAGGAGCGTGACCAGGTCCTGCGGCCGCTAGCAGAGACCGGCAATGAGGCTGTGGGGTCCATGGGCGACGATACCCCGATGGCAGTGTTGTCTCGCCAGCAGCGGTCGCTCTATGATTATTTCCGGCAGAAGTTTGCTCAGGTAACCAATCCGCCCATCGACCCGCTGCGTGAAACTATAGTGATGTCGCTAGAAACTGTTTTGGGTGGCGAGAAAAATATTTTCCACGAAGGCCCTGAACATGCTAGCAGGGTCATTCTGAGCTCCCCGGTACTTTCTCAGGGAAAGTTTAATACTCTGCTCAATATCGACCGACCGGGCTTTGAATCCAAAGATATCGATTGCACCTATGATGCCGATGTTACTGACCTGAAAGCTGCTCTGGAAGAGCTGGTCATTCGCGCTGAGGCGGCTGTCCGCGATGGCAGCACCATCTTGATTCTCTCAGATCGGGGGATCGCCCAAGGGCGGCTACCGATTCACAGCCTGATGGCCACCGGCGCAGTGCACCATCATTTGATCCGTACGGGACTGCGTTGCGATGCCAACCTCGTCATAGAGTCTGCCAGTGCGCGCGACTCCCACCAGATTGCTAGCCTTTTAGGCTTCGGTGCTACCGCGGTTTACCCCTACCTCGCTTACAGTGTTTTGGATGAGCTCATTCGAAGCGGTGAATTGCTGGGTGAACCTAGCGCGAGTTACAAGAAATACCGCAAGGGCATCAATAAGGGGCTACTTAAGATCATGTCCAAAATGGGCATCTCAGCGGTCAGCTCCTATCGCGGTGCTCAGTTGTTTGAAGCAATAGGGTTGTCCACAGAAGTCGTGGACCTCGCTTTTTGCGGCGTTGCCTGTCGCATAGAAGGAGCGGGTTTTGTTGAGCTCGAAGAGGACCAAAAAGTACTCGCCAAGCGCGCCTGGATCAGCCGAAAAACCATTGAACAAGGTGGTTTGCTCAAATACGTGCACGGCCAGGAGTACCACGCTTTCAATCCCGATGTCGTCACTACGCTGCAAGAAGCGGTTGCTACCGGCGATTACGGCACCTATAAGCGCTATGCTCGTTTGGTTAACGAGCGTCCAGTTGCAACTCTACGCGATCTGATGAAGCCGATTGAAGCTGAGCAGGCGCTATCGCTGGATCAGGTTGAGCCTATTGAAACGATACTACGTCGTTTTGACTCTGCCGGTATGTCACTGGGCGCATTGAGCCCGGAGGCTCACGAAGGTCTGGCAGCAGCGATGAATCGAATGGGTGCGCGCTCGAATTCGGGCGAAGGCGGCGAAGATCCGACTCGCTTCGGCACTGAGCGTGTATCCAAGATCAAGCAAATTGCCTCCGGCCGTTTTGGTGTAACGCCTCATTACCTGGTGAATGCTGAAGTGCTACAGATTAAAGTAGCGCAGGGTGCGAAGCCCGGCGAGGGAGGCCAGCTCCCCGGCGGCAAAGTTAATGATCTGATCGCACGGCTGCGGTACTCCGTTCCGGGTGTGACCCTAATTTCGCCGCCGCCACACCACGATATTTATTCGATCGAGGACTTGGCACAGCTGATCTACGATCTCAAGCAGGTTAACCCTGAGGCACTAGTGTCGGTGAAGCTTGTGTCTGAACCTGGCGTAGGGACGATTGCTGCCGGTGTGGCTAAAGCCTATGCCGACCTTATTACCATCAGTGGTTACGACGGTGGTACCGCCGCTAGTCCGTTGACATCCATCCGTTATGCGGGCTCCCCTTGGGAACTTGGCCTGGCGGAAGTCCAGCAAACTCTGCGTGGCAACCGTCTTCGTGGCTCTATTCGACTGCAAACTGATGGTGGTTTGAAGACCGGTCTGGACGTGATCAAGGCGGCCATATTGGGTGCTGAGAGTTTTGGCTTTGGCACTGCACCTATGGTGGCGCTGGGCTGTAAGTACCTGCGTATTTGCCATTTGAATAACTGCGCGACAGGCGTCGCCACCCAAAATCAGAAACTTCGCGACGATCATTTCAACGGCACCGTCGAAATGGTGATCAATCTATTTACTTTTATTGCCACTGAAACGCGTGAATGGTTGGCCCGTCTCGGTGTTCCGTCTATTGAGGCGTTGATTGGTCGTACCGACCTGCTTACCTGTTTGCCGGGAGAAACTGATAAACAGGCCAAACTGGACTTGTCACCCCTTTTGTTCAAGCACCCGGACGCCGAGGGTCAGCCAGAATTTTGCCAGGTGGCCTCTAATGATCCTTTCGATCAGGGTGAAAAAGCTGAGCAAATGGTGGCAGCAGCGCTGCCGGCTATTGAAAGTAAATCCGGTGGAGAATTTGAGTTTTCGCTGACCAACTGTGACCGCTCTATTGGCGCTCGTCTGTCAGGGGAGATCGCCCGTCGATATGGCAATGACGGCATGGCCGACAACCCGATAGTGTTGCGTATGTCCGGCACGGCAGGACAGAGCTTCGGTGTTTGGAATGCCGGAGGCTTGCACATGTACCTGGAAGGAGACTCCAACGATTATGTCGGCAAAGGTATGGCCGGCGGAAAATTGGTGATCTATCCGCCTAGAGTCAGTGAGTTCAAGTCACAGGATACGTCTATTATCGGCAACACCTGTCTCTATGGCGCAACTGGCGGCCGCCTGTTTGCGGCCGGAATCGCGGGAGAGCGCTTTGGCGTGCGCAACGGTGGCGCGCACGCTGTTGTAGAGGGCGCTGGCGATCACTGCTGTGAATACATGACTGGCGGTAATATCACAGTATTAGGCCCCACCGGCGTCAACTTTGGCGCGGGTATGACTGGCGGTTTTGCCTATGTCCTCGATCTGGACCGGGCATTTATCGATAAGTACAACAGCGAATTGGTCGAAATTCACCGGGTGAGCGCGGAATATATGGAGCCCTATCGGTTTCACCTGCGCAACAATATCCGTGAGTTTACCGAGGAAACGGGCTCGCAATGGGGCGCCCATCTGCTGGATAACTTTGAAGACTATGTGGGTAAATTTTGGTTGGTTAAACCCAAGGCCGCAGATTTCGATCGTCTTCTGTCGCGCTTACGTAACACTGACTAAGCGGATACACGCAGGAATAGAGCTATGACAAAACGCCTGTCGAATGATTTTCAGTTTCTCGATGTGGGTCGCCGTGATCCGGATGTTAAAGCAGCCGAGTCGCGCAAAACCGAGTATGTGGAGATTTACGAGCCGTACACCCAAGAGCAGGTGGCGGATCAATCATACCGCTGCCTGGAGTGCGGGAATCCCTATTGTGAATGGAAATGTCCGGTACACAACTTTATTCCTAATTGGCTAAAACTGGTCGCCGAAGGCAATTTGTTCGAAGCGGCTGAATTGAGCCATCAAACTAACACCCTGCCGGAAGTCTGTGGCCGGGTTTGCCCTCAGGATCGTCTTTGTGAAGGCGCCTGCACGCTCAATGACGGATTCGGTGCGGTAACGATAGGCGCTTCTGAAAAATACATCACTGATACCGCGCTTGCCATGGGCTGGCGTCCGGATCTGAAGGGGGTTGTGGCAACTGGCAAGAAGGTGGCGATTATTGGCGCCGGCCCAGCTGGTTTGGGTTGCGCGGATATTCTGACGCGCGGCGGCGTAAAAGCGGTGGTCTACGACTTGTACCCTGAAATAGGTGGCTTATTGACCTTCGGGATTCCCGAGTTCAAGTTGGAAAAGGAGGTCATGACCCGCCGTCGGGAGATTTTCGAAGACATGGGAATCGAATTCCGCCTGAATACTGAGGTTGGCAAGGACGTCAGCATTGGCGAGATCATGGCTGAGTACGATGCAGTGTTTCTGGGAATGGGCACGTATACCTACATGCGAGGCAATTTCCCCGGTGAAAATCTGCCAGGAGTTTACGAAGCCTTGCCTTACCTAGTAGGCAACGTGAACAATAACCTCGGCTTTGAGCAGGAGCAGGATGCCTACGTAAACCTAAAGGGCAAGCGTGTGGTGGTGTTGGGTGGTGGCGATACAGCGATGGACTGTGTCCGCACCGCGATTCGCCAGCAAGCGGAACACGTAATCTGCGCTTACAGGCGAGACGAAGAGAACATGCCCGGGTCCAGGCGCGAGGTTAAAAACGCCCGCGAGGAAGGGGTAGAGTTCCTGTTTAATCGCCAGCCGATTGAGGTAGTTGAATATTTTGGTCAGGCTTGCGGCATTAAAACGATAGAAACGCGTTTGGGCGAGCCTGGAGACGATGGCCGTCGCAGACCCGAACCGATCGCTGGCAGTGAAAAAGTGCTGGAGGCGGATGCTGTGATTATCGCATTTGGCTTCCAGCCCAACCCACCAGAATGGTTTGCCGACGTTGAGGTTGGTACCAACGATTGGGACGGGGTGATTGCCGCCGAAGAACAGCAGTATAAGTTCCAGACAACCAATCCGAAGGTGTTTGCCGGTGGCGATATGGTTCGTGGTTCAGATCTGGTGGTGACCGCCATCTGGGAAGGCCGCCAGGCCGCCGAGGGCATTCTCGATTACCTGGAAGTTTGAGGAAATAATGTCTGATCTTAAGAATGACCGGTTTTTGCGCGCACTACAGCGCCAGCCAGTAGATCGAACGCCGATCTGGATGATGCGGCAAGCTGGGCGCTATCTGCCGGAGTACCGCGCTACCCGCAAACAGGCGGGTTCGTTTATGGACGTATGTACTAATCCTGAACTGGCCTGTGAAGTTACCATGCAGCCACTGCGCCGATATCCCATGGATGCAGCGATTCTGTTTTCCGATATCCTCACCATCCCCGATGCACTGGGTCTGGGCCTGTATTTTGAGGAGGGTGAGGGGCCGAAATTTCGCAAGACCGTTCGTTGTGCCGCTGATCTGGCAGGACTTAACAAAATTCGTGCAGAGGATGATCTGGGCTACGTGATGAACGCGGTGAAGACTATTCGACACGAATTGAACGGCAGCGTGCCTTTGATAGGGTTCACCGGTAGTCCATGGACCCTCGCAACTTATATGGTTGAGGGTGGCTCCTCCAAAGATTTCAGCCGGGTTAAAACCATGGCCTATGATCAGCCCGAATTGATGCATGAGTTACTGACGCTATTGGCCGATGCAGTTGCCGACTATCTCTGCGCCCAGGTCGCTGCCGGCGCTCAGGCTCTGCAGATTTTTGACACCTGGGGAGGCGCTCTCAGTGCCTCGGCTTACCAGGAATTTTCCCTAAGCTATATGCAGCGAATTATTGCGCAACTGCCCCGCGAAGCTGACGGTAGACCGGTACCAGTGATCGTCTTTACCAAGGGCGGTGGGCAGTGGTTACCTACGATTGCGGACTGCGGTGCGCAGGCTGTAGGTATTGATTGGACCACTGATATCGCGACAGCGCGAGCCCAAGTGGGAGACAAGGTGGCCCTGCAGGGCAATATGGATCCTATGATGTTGTTCGCCTCTCCGGCGCGTATTCGCCAGGAGGTGGCCAATATTCTTGCCGGCTTCGGCAGTGGCAGCGGCCACATTTTCAATTTGGGCCACGGTATTACGCCAGGGGTTAACCCGGATCATGTCACCGCGTTTGTCGATGCCGTCCAGGAGCTCTCTCCGCAGTACCATCAGAGCGTGTAAATCGTCAGCCTGTTTTCTGCTGCTCGTCCTTTGCGGCATTTTCATCGCAGCAAAAATCGTGCTCCATTTCCAATGCCGGCTGTTCTGACGCCGGGCGACCGACGATTTTGGCAGGTACTCCGGCGACTGTGGTGTGCGGTGGCACTTCATCCAGTACCACGCTGCCGGCACCGACTTTGGCGCCTTCGCCAACACAAATATTTCCCAGTATTTTTGCTCCGGCGCTGATTAGCACGCCATCACCAATTTTTGGGTGACGGTCGCCTTCATCCTTGCCGGTGCCGCCTAGCGTAACCGACTGCAATATTGAGACATTATTACCGACCACAGCGGTCTCGCCTATCACCAGACCCGTCGCGTGATCCAGCATAATGCCATGTCCCAGACGGGCTGCTGGATGGATATCAACGCCAAACTCCGCGGACATGCGGTTTTGAAAAAACAAAGCTAAAGACTCGCGTCCCTGTCGCCACAGCCAATTCGCCACACGGTAAGTTTCAAGCGCGTGAAAGCCCTTGAAATAGAGGAATGGGATATACATTTCATGGCAGGCAGAGTCTCTGTCCATGACGGCGCATAAATCGGCGCGCACCTTATCCAGAATTTCTGGATCCTTCTTGAACGCTTCGAGCATAACCTCGCGCAGCAACAGGGAAGATGCTGTCGCATTATCTAATTGATTCGCCAGGTGAAAACTGAGTGCACCCTCGAGCTTGGAGTGATTGAGGATGGTCGCTTGCAGGAAACTCGTTAAGATCGGTTCCTCGGAGGCGTGGCGTGAGGTCTCCGCACTAATGCGCGCCCACACACTATTTTCTTTCGTTGATGACATAATGGTGCCTCTTGGTCAGCCCTGCACTTTAGCCTATCGCCACAAATTCGTCACTTCGCCATAGTTAAAGATAGTTCATCAAAATTCAGCAGGTTCCCGTGTATTGCCAAAGGTCGTGACCACTACTGTGGTATTTGCGCTCAAACAAGGTCAATGGCTCTTGGGGAGGTAGCCTCCGGGTGCATCCATTAACGCCTGACAGCAGCATGGCCAGCCCGAACTCTTCTACATAGATCTGCCAATTGGAACGAAGTTCCACCCGTCCGCCTAATGTCAGTAGCATAGGGAAGGCGGGGTGACCATGTATGCGGCGCTTGAGGTGCGCTTTTTTCGGCCAGGGGTTAGGGTAAAGTAGATAGTGAAAGTCGAGGTGCAAGCCGTGCTCTATCAGCAACATCCACAGTGGTTCGCATTCGGCCTGTAGTAGCAGGTAATTTGACGTTTGTAGCTCGGGGTGGCGCGCCAAACGGTGTGCCGACTTGTCGATGCCAACTATCAGGTGGTTGGGATGCATTGCAGCGAGTTTGGCCGTGCTGTGGCCTGTACCGCAAAATGAATCCAGGATCAGTGGCTGCGGGTTTTCAGCCAATCTGGCTTCAATTTTATTGAAGGCACGTTGATTGAATGCTGCGATCGGCGGCTGCCAGGGTTTGGCTGTATGGCGTTGTAACAACGCGGGCAGATCCGGATGGATGTGGCTTTGGTTGCTGCTGACCTTTAATGAATCAACCTGCACTGATGATAAACTCCCTGTTGCAGCAAGCTGGCGTGGGCCATGTTAGATTTGATGTTATCGGAAAGCCCTGCGATCATAAGGGCCTCAACAAGTTTTTACTACTAGCGATGAAACCCTAAAAGACTTATGCGCGATGACCTACGGCCCTATTGGCTGAAAAAAAATTACCTGAGGTTCCGTCGCTGGTACACGGACTTTTTCCTGCGGCCTCAGTGTGTGTCAATGGGGCCTTACGACAACGTGATGAAACCATGGTACGTGCATATCTCAGGGCCCAATATCGAAGTAGGTGAATGCTTTACCGCGATCGGCGAGCCAATGCATCGGGTCGAAGTTGGCGTCTGGGGAAGAGCCGCGGGTGAAGGTGCGATTTCAATAGGTAACGGCGTGCTGATGAGTCCGGGTACCCGGTTGAGTGCAAGTGACAAGATCACTATAGGCGATGGTGTCATGATGGCGAATGGCACCTATATTACCGATTCTGACTGGCATACAGTTTATGATCGCACCCAAAGGGATGAGCGGGCCACACCGGTGGTTATCAAAGATAATGTCTGGTTAGGCGATCATGCCACGGTGCTCAAAGGGGTAACAGTGGGTGAAAACAGTGTCATTGCTGCTCGGGCAGTAGTGACCCGGGACATTCCCGCCAATGTTATTGCCGCGGGTAATCCGGCGAAAGTGGTCAAGGAGCTTGATCCGGACAGAAAGATTACAACTCGCATGGACTATTATGCCGATCCGGCGGGCCTGGACAATTTCTTTGATGAAGTCGACAAGCAGGTTCTGGCAGACAATAGTTTTTGGCGATGGCTGTTCGCGGTGGTTTACCCCGCGTCCAGACCATAATTACCGGGTTTAAATCAGCTGTAGCGACTCTTCCTGCAAAGCGAACAGTTGCTCGCGCAGTTCAAGAATGTGTTCGGCCCAATAGCGCTCGCTGTTGAACCAGGTGAAGCCTTTGGGAAACGCCGGGTCCTGCCAGCGGCGGCCCAGCCAAGCCGCGTAGTGAATCAACCGCATGGTTCGTAGGGCTTCGATCAAGCGTAGCTCGCGGGCATCGAAGTCTGAAAACTCTCTATACCCCTCAACCAGCTCGGATATTTGTAGTTGCTTGTCGTGACGCTCGCCATTAAGAAACATCCACAGATCCTGTATTGCCGGCGCCATACAACTGTCGTCCAAGTCGACAAAGTGTGCGCAATCATCGCGCCAGAGGATATTGCCTACGTGGCAATCCCCATGCACACGGATCATCGAAGCGCTGTCTACTGAGGCATAGATCTCCGAGACTGCCTGCAACAGATCGTCAGTAAGAGTGCGGTAAGCCGGTTCCAGCGCATTGGGGATAAAATTTTCCAGCAGATACTCCCGGCTGCGGGCTACCATTTTGTCTACGTTCATTTCACCACGGTGTGCAAAGGCGCTGCTGCGGCCCACTTGATGAATTCTCCCTAGAGTTCTGCCCAGCACCAATAAATTGTCGAGGTTATCCAGCTCGGGCGGGTAGCCGCCGCGGCGGGGGAACAAAGCAAACATAAACTCCTGATGGCGATGCAGGCTGACGCCACTCTCGTTCCTTAGTGGGGCCACCACCGAAATACCCGCATCCTGTAGCTCAAAGCTGAATTGATGCTCTTCCTGTATTTGATCGACCGACCACCGCTCGGGTCTATAAAATTTGGCGATCAGCGGGATGTCGTCTTCTATGCCTACCTGGTAAACCCGGTTTTCATAGCTGTTCAGGGCCAGCAAACGTGCGTCGCAGAGGTAACCCGCAGATTCTACGGCGTCAATTACCGTATCGGGTGTCAGTTTGTCGTAAGGGTGTTGGTTCAATTTATATCCTGGGGTTCGGTCAGTAGAGCTGCGCTTTTAATCTGGGCGTATAGGCGATCACCCGGATTAAGATCCAGCTCCACTGCTGACTTTCGTGTGATACGGGCCAGCATAAACTGTTCTCCCAGTTGTAGGCGAAGCAATACTCGGGCATCACCACTGGTTTCAATCTCCACCAGCGTCACTGCCAGTATGTTGAGAATACTGGAGCCCTCGGGGAGGTTCCTGCATACGCTAACATCCCGTGCGGGTATTCTTATGCGCCGCATTGAACCCGGTTCACTGGGCAGGTGGTTGACCCACAATGTCTGACCCTCCACATCCAGAGCGGTGAGGCCAAAGGCTTCATCGTGGTGTGAGATACAACCCAGAGCGACCGCTGCTGCCCGTTCCTGATGTGCCAGCTGAGTGTCCAGACGGCTTGTTATTGCCAGTAACGGTCCCTGCTCTCGAAGTAGCCCCCGATCCAGAACGAGTATGTGCTCAGCGAGCTGACAGATTTCCTCTATATCATGGCTTACGTACAACATAGGTAGCGCCAGTTCTTCCTGGATGGACCTGAGCGCTTGTATACACCGATTGCGGGCGGCGGAGTCCAGATTGGCCAGTGGTTCATCGAGCAGCAGCAGTTGAGGTTCGCTCAGCAGTGCACGACCAATAGCCACCCGCTGTTTTTGTCCGGCGGAGAGCTCTGCGGGACTGCGTTCCAAAAGCTCCTCCAGTTCCATCCATTGGCTTACTCGAGCTAAAGTCAGGGTTGATTTTTGGCTGCGCCGCTGCGCATATAACAGATTTTGTTTGACGGACAGGTGGGGGAATAAGCGAGCGTCCTGAAACACGAAGCCAATGTCCCGTTGCCAGGGGGTCAGCGTCTTATCGCCCGATTGCCACACTTGGTGGTTCAATAGAATTTTGCTGCCACTTTGAACTGGGCGTAGCCCGGCGATACATTCAAGCAGTGTGGTTTTGCCGCTGCCGCTTGGGCCGTAGATGGCGGTGACTCCAGACAACGAGAGCTCGCACGCAAGTTGCAATGTGAAGTCACTCATTGCACAGCGAATATCAAGGGCCAGAGTGGTCACAGACGCACCCGCCAGCCGGCCTCGGGATTACTTCTATAGAGTAGGAATAACGTCACTACCGAGAATGCCACCAGACCACCGGCGAGCTGGTGGGCCTCGCTAAATCGCAGAGATTCAACGTAGTCATAGAGCGCAATGGAGAGCACCTGAGTCTCGCCAGGAATGTTTCCTCCTATCATCAGCACCACCCCAAATTCACCAACAGTGTGGGCAAACCCCAGTGTTGCCGCCGCCAAAAAGCTTCGCCGGCTCATGGGTACCACCACGGATCGAAACTGATCCCACGGCGTGGCTCCCAGGGTTGCCGCCGCCTGCAGCAGTTCCGCTGGCACTCGGGCGAAAGCCTGCTGCAGCGGCTGCACCACAAACGGCAGCGAGTAAAGCACTGAGCCTATGACCAGCGCGCTAAAGCTGAACGCTAGTCGGCTGCCTGTTAACTGTTGCCAGAGTTGACCCAGGGATGAATCGGGAGCAAACATTATCAATAAGTAAAAACCCAACACGGTGGGCGGCAATATCAAAGGCAGTGCGACGAGTGCCTCGACCAGCGCTGCCATAGTGCCGCGGCGGCGCGAGAGCCACCAGGCCAGCGGCGTGCCCAGCAAAAGCAAAATTACTGTGGTTGTTCCTGCAAGAGCAACAGTTAGCCAGATGGCATTGAGAATGGAATCGTTCATGGGCAGGGATCATAGCCTGCCGCAGTGATTTTGGCCCGCGTCTCGGGGCTATTCAACCAACTTATATAAGCCTGAGCGGCAGGTTTTTCCTGGCTGGCTGGCAGTAACAAAGCGTGCTGTTCGATGGCGCTGTACCAGTCTGTTGGAATCAGCGTGCCGGCACTGCCCGCTAACGAAAGGGGAACCAGCGCCAGCTCCACGTTACCGGTATACCAATACTGGTAGGCCTGCATTGCATTACTGCCTCTTACCAGTTGTCGCTGCGAACTTTCAGCAAACTGTGGTAAGGCGAGAACTTCTGTTGCCGCCTTTCCGTAAGGCGCGGTCACAGGGTTGGCTATGGCAACGCTCATTGATGGGTCAGCTAGTTGGCGCAGCGAGCGATCGCCTCCTACCAGTGCCAGTTTCCCTCTTGCATAACAGAAGCTTGTGGCAGGCTGTGAGGATAATTTTTCGACCAGGCGATCGACACTGCTTCGGTCCGCGGCGAGGAAAACATCATAGGGGGCACCACTGAGAATCTGGTGATAGAGCCCGCCAGTAGATCCGCTGCTTAAAATAACCTTGGTAGAAGTACGCGACTCAAACGCAGGGTTCAATTGCTCAAGTGTGGCGCGAAAGTTCGTTGCCACGGCTACCCTGACTTCCTGGCCGGCTTGGGTGGAAGCAGCTAATAACAGCAGGCACAGTAGAAGTTTTTGCATTGCTGTGGAAGATCTCTCCGAATTTGGATATCAATTTAATTGCCGGGGGCCGGCGTTCTGGCGATACACCACACCTCTATATGGTCTGCACCGGCTTTGCGCAGGGCAGTTGCCAGGGCATTGGCGGTGGCGCCGGTAGTGAGTACATCGTCGATAATGGCTATCCTGAGATTGTCACAGCGCCCCGCAACTGTAAAGGTGTCGCGCGCCAGTGCTGCGCGCTGTCTAGCCCCGAGGTGCGATTGTGATATTTCGGCTGAGCCGCGCTTACAGATCACGGTGCCACGCGCCAGGGCATGCTTCAATCGGGGGTGGCGGTCCACCAGACCCTGTGCGAGTCGCTCCGCTTGGTTAAAACCCCGCCACAGCTGTCGCCGCCAATTCAGTGGCACAGGGACAATCAGGTCTGGTGTAGCCGCGGCAAAGTCCGTTAAAAATAAATGTGTCATCAGCGCAGTCAGACGCTGGTTACGCTGGTATTTCCACTGTCCAATGAGGTAGCCGATGTGCTGCTCGTAAAGCCAGGGCGCTTTCACAGCATCGAACACGGGTCGGCAGCGTTGGCACGCGCCGCAGATCGGATCAGGCGCTGTAACCGTGGTGTAAAGGCGTGGCAATGGCAGACCGCAGCGGACACAGGGGGAGTTATTGGGTGACAGTGCCAGCTCGCAATCACTGCACAGTGGCACGGACGTTTTGCAGGCGAGACCACAGAGATGGCAGCGCAGCGGAAAGAGCGCATCCAGAATTGTCATTGGAAAGCTGTTAACCATGAGCCTCGCCCGAGGTTGACAGATATTGTGTTGCCTTTATCATACGTCTTTCTCCGAATCAGCCAGTGGAATACCAATGCCTGTCATATCGTCCGTCACTACGCCAATGCCCACCGCGGAGCCTATCCGTAACGATTGGACGCGCGCAGAAGTTCAAAGCTTGTACGATCTGCCCTTTAACGACCTCCTGTTTCGGGCACAAACGGTACACAGACAATATTTTGACCCAAATCAGGTGCAGGTCAGCACACTACTTTCCATCAAAACCGGCGCCTGCCCGGAAGATTGCGCTTACTGCCCGCAGAGCAATCGCTTTGACACGGGTTTGGAGGTTGAAAAGCTGATGGAGGTTGAGCAGGTACTGAAGCAGGCGAACGCGGCCAAAGCGAGTGGTGCGACCCGCTTTTGTATGGGTGCGGCATGGCGCTCACCGAAAAACCGGGATATACCCTACGTGGTGGCGATGGTCAAGGGCGTGCGCGAACTCGGTCTGGAAAGTTGCATGACGTTGGGGATGCTGACGGAAGAACAAGCGGATGAACTCGCGGAGGCGGGTCTGGACTACTACAACCATAATCTCGACACATCGCCCGAGTACTATGGCGAGATTATCACCACCCGCACCTATAAGGACCGACTGGATACACTCGACCACGTGCGCGCTGCCGGTATGAAGGTCTGTAGCGGCGGCATCGTGGGTATGGGCGAAGGGCAGGCTGGTCGCACCGGATTGCTACAGCAGCTGGCCAATTTGCCCCAGCACCCTGAAAGTGTGCCGATTAATATGCTGGTGCGAGTCGAAGGCACGCCGCTGGCTAATGAGGAAGACCTTGACCCCTTTGAGTTTATCCGCACCATAGCGGTTGCCCGTATTATGATGCCGGCCTCTCATGTTCGTCTGTCTGCGGGCCGGGAAGAGATGAATGAGCAAATGCACGCGCTGGCATATTTCGCCGGTGCTAACTCCATATTCTATGGCGAAAAACTTTTGACCACAGCGAACCCTCAGGCTAACTCGGATATGGCTTTGTTCTCGCGCCTGGGCATCGAGCCGGAGCGACGTGCTGTATCGGAGGTGCCGGTAGCCCCCGACCCACGCTTTTACGAGGCCGTCTCAACTAGCGTAACCCCAGCTGGTAACGTTGCCCACTAGAGGACTTACAGCGGTTAGGGTTCATCTCGCTGCTGCCGGCACCCCTTTGGAAAACCCGCACATGGAGCCCGTCTCCAACAGGTTTGCGGTGGGTATTGCTGTTATTTAAGCGCTAAGCGGTGTGTAAGTACTTACTACTAAAAGCTCAATGGCTCCGGTTATAACCGGAGCAACTGCCCTGATAAGAAAAAAGCCCTAAAAGATATTTGACATTGGGGTGGTTATGCGCAAAATGTGTGCACCGAACACATAGGCCTAGCCACAGCTACCGTGCTGAGTTGAAACGGCCATTACGAGGTACCACCCCATGCCAGCTTACAAAGCCCCTTTGCGAGATATGAATTTTGTTATGCACGAGCTGCTCGAAGCCGAGTCGTTCTATCAGTCCTTGCCGGGATATGAAGAGGCGACCGCCGATCTTATGACTGCCATCGTCGAGGAAGGCGCTAAATTTGCGGAAAATGTGCTTTCTCCTCTTAATCAAAGTGGTGATGAAGAGGGCTGCACCTGGAGTGAAGAGGGTGTTAAAACGCCCGCCGGTTTCCCTGAAGCGTACAAGCAATATGTCGATAACGGCTGGGCCGCACTGTCTGCTGACGTTGAGTACGGCGGTCAGGGAATGCCCAACCTGGTAGGTATCGTCAATAATGAACTGGCCGGGACTGCCAACTGGTCCTGGCTCATGTACCCCGGGCTGAGTCATGGAGCACTCAAGACGATTGAAGAACATGGGGATGAGGCGCAGAAGCAGAAATACCTGACACGACTGGTTGATGGCCACTGGACTGGCACCATGTGCCTGACGGAGTCACATTGTGGCAGTGATCTCGGTTTACTGCGCACCAAAGCGGAACCTCTTGCCGATGGTAGCTATGCCATTACCGGCACCAAAATCTTTATCAGTGCTGGTGAACACGATATGGCGGAGAATATTATCCATATCGTACTGGCCCGCCTGCCGGACGCGCCAGCGGGAACCAAGGGAATCTCCTTGTTCATTGTTCCAAAGTTTAATGTTGCCGAGGATGGCAGTCTGGGAGATCGCAACACGGTTCACTGTGCCTCGATCGAAAAGAAAATGGGTATCAAGGCATCAGCTACCTGTGTGATGAATTTCGATGGCGCCAAAGGCTATTTGATTGGGCCTGAAAATCGCGGCCTGAACTGCATGTTTACCTTCATGAACACAGCCCGAATTGGCACGGCAATACAGGGCCTGGCCCACGCGGAGCTGTCTTATCAAGGCGCGTTGGAATACGCCCGCGAACGCCTTTCCATGCGCAGCCTGACCGGCCCGAAGAACCCTGATGGTCCGGCAGATCCGATAATAGTCCATCCTGATGTGCGGCGAATGTTGCTGACCCAAAAGGCCTTTGTTGAGGGCAGTCGCGCATTTATCTACTACCTGGCGCAACTTGGCGACGTAGTTGATGTTGCCGACGAAGAGCGTGCCAAAGCGGCCGATGATCTGATGGCGCTGCTGACACCCATTGCCAAGGCCTTTATCACCGAGGTTGGTTACGAATCTGCGAATATCGGAGTGCAGGTCTATGGTGGTCATGGTTTTATCAAGGAGTGGGGCATGGAGCAGATCGTCCGTGACGCCCGTATTGCCATGTTGTACGAGGGTACTACCGGCATCCAGGCGATGGACCTCATCGGTAGGAAGGTGTTGGGCAGCGGCGGTCAGATGTTGATGAATTTCACCCAAATGATCGGTGATTTCTGTGACGCCAATGCTGATGAGGCGGATGCTAAATTTATTAGCGTACTGTCAGCCTACAAGGATGAGTGGCTGGAAATGTCGCTTAAAATCGGGGAACGTGCCATGGAAAATGCCGATGAGGCTGGCGCGGCGGCCGTTGATTACATGATGTACAGCGGTTATGTCACTCTGGCTTTCTTTTGGGCAAAAATGGCGGTTCTCGCTCGCCAGAAGATTGCTCAGGCAGATGGCGATGTGTCGTTTTACGAGGCCAAACTGATGACCGCGCGTTTTTACTTTGATCGCATTTTGCCCCGTACGCTGGCGCACAAAAAATCGCTGGAATCTGGTGCGGAAAATCTGATGGAAATGCCCGAGGCATTGTTCGATTTCTAGCCTGCTGCGGCTCGGGAATATCACGCTTAAAGGGTGACATTCCCGCGTTCTGGGGAGAGAATAGCGGTTCCGGTTCTTTCTCCGTTATTTATTATGTCTGAGCAAAATGATAGTCAGCCAACGGCTGAAGAAAATCGACTTTACCCCGAAGATCAGGCCAGGGTCGACAAGTTCGTGTCCAGCGGGATTAACTCGGTAGAGCGGAAACCCTTCAAACCCTTACGGCTGTTACTGGGCCTGTTTTCAGTAGTTCTTCTACTCAGTATTTTTAGTCAGTTACTGACGCAGTGGGCCGGCATTTACTAGACCGTTGGTCTATTGTTGCGGCGTTGGCGAAGCTGTGGTGCTTTGATAGTGTTTTCTCCGTCAACAGATCGGTGTGTGGCGCAGCCTGGTAGCGCACTTCGTTCGGGACGAAGGGGTCAGAGGTTCGAATCCTCTCACACCGACCAGAATCCCAGGGTATGTACCTGATAGAAAGCGTTAGTCAGGCTTCTTGGTGTGCGCCATTAACCAAAAAAAGCCGCTAAAGCCGGCGATCGCAGAGGCCAGTAGTATCCCGGTCTTGGCCATCAGCAAATCCTCAGGCAGGTTCACGAAGCCCAAATCGGCGATGAAAATCGACATGGTAAAGCCGATACCGCCTAGCAGTCCCACACCGAATACGTGATTCATATTCATTCCCGTGGGCAATTCGGCCCAGCCCATTTTCAGCGTTAGCCAGGTAAAGCCAACTATCCCTACAGGTTTGCCCAGCACCAGACCTGCCAACACGCCAAGAGTAATGGGGTGACTCAGGTAGCTACCGAAACCGGCGAAGTCTATGGGGATGCCCGCGTTGGCGAGAGCGAAAATAGGAATCACAATGTAGGCTACCGGCAGGTGTAGGGTATGTTCCGCGCGCTGAGCTGGTGCCTGAACCAAGCTTACGCCGTCACCGAGTGATGAAACGAGGCTGCGAAACCGGTTGTTGTGAATAATATCGGGATCTTCCAACACCGACTGCTCCATTTTGACAGTGGTATCTTTAACCCGGCTGATAAAGGTTTGTGCCTGAAATTTCGGCCGTATTGGAATAGTGAAAGCGAGAATGATGCCGGCGATCGTGGCGTGAACGCCGCTAGCCAACATAGCCATCCACAGTAATATCCCGACAAAAATATAGGGGCCTGAACGTCGCACACCACCCAGATTGAGAGCCACCAGCAGAGCGGTGCACACAGCTGCGTAAGCAAGAGCTTGCAGGTTCAGGTCGGCGGTGTAAAACACTGCGATTACTGCCACCGCGCCCAGATCGTCAACTATTGCGAGTGCAATGAGGAAGGTGATCAGGCTCTTTGGAATTCGGGCTCCCAATAAACTCAAAGCACCAATCGCAAAAGCGATATCGGTAGCCATGGGGATACCCCAGCCGTTCAACGCGTCCCCTTCGCGATTAAAAACCACGTAAAACAAAGCGGGAATAACCATGCCGCCGATAGCCGCCATGATAGGCAGCAGGGCTTGTCGTGGAGAGGACAGCTCTCCAACCAGTAACTCTCGCTTCAATTCGAGGCCCATCACCATGAAAAACAAGGCCATTAGCGCTTCGTTGATCCAGTGATGGATAGACAGGGAAAATACGCCGCTACCCAAACCCAAACTCAGTTCAACATGGAGAAAATGTTCATAGCTCTCGCGAAGCGGGCTATTGGCCAGCACCAGAGCAACCACTGCGCAAATCATCAGTAGGATGCCGCTGGTGGTCTGGCGATGGATGAATTCTTCCAGCGGGGTCAGAAAGCTCTCGAAAGCGCGCTCCCAGGGAGCGGTGTAAACACCTTTCTTGGGCATGCTACACGACCTCCAGAAAAGGGCCGTCGACACAAAGCCGGCGGCCGTCGGGGGTGGCGCATGAGCCACAGATACCGACGCCGCACTTGGTTAGATAGTCGATGGCACTATAAATTTGCCGGTCTTCACAGAACTCTCGCTGTACCGCGATCGCCGCGTGCACCATAGCTTCGGGCCCGCAATTATAAAATATCAGCTTTTCTCGCTCCGTTGGCTCCATACTCTGTAGCCGCTCGCGCAGGAGCTCGGTGACGAAGCCCTGGTAGCCTTCGCTACCGTCATCAGTGGCCACATGCACCTCGGCCACCTGTCGGCATTCCTCCAGATAGTAGAGTCGCTCTGCGGTACGCGCACCCGTGAAGATCTCAGCGTTGCCAAAATCCCTTGCCGCCTGGTAAACCGCCGCCAGCCCAGTGCCGCCAGCAACCGCCATGATTTTCTGATCCTCACCAGGAGCGATGGGGATGCCGTGAGGGCCTCGCACGTAAGCTTCGGTGCCCACTGGCAGACTCATCAAAGTATGGGTGAAGATACCAACGTCTATGACCACGAGTGAAAATGGGTCGTCGGTGAGTGCCGAGAAGGGCTTCTCGCCAATGCCGGGTAGCCATAGAAAGACAAATTCTCCGGCCTGTACGTTGATTTTGCGGTCGAAGACCAGAATTGTGATGTCGTCACACACACGCTTGTTTTCGACCAGTGTTACCGGTCGATATGCCATATCCACGTCGTAGCGAATGTGGGTTTCCGCCCTGTTTTGGCTACTTTCCATATCCTGTTCCAGGGCAGCAAAGTAGTCAGAAATTTCCTGAGTCGTGAGCCCAATCAGAGACGATCCAACGCTAATCACAGACGCTCCCGCATCGAAAAATGCGCGCACATCGTCGGCACTGCTGACGCCGCCACTACCGATGATAGGCAGATCGCTGACGGCCGCAATTTCGCGCACGCATTTGAGAGCTATCGGGAGGATGCCTTTGCCAGACATACCGCCTTCGCCATTGCTGAGCACGGGCTCACCGTGGGCAGAAGTAAAGCCTGGCCCGACTGTGTTGATGGCACAGAAGCCATCGGCACCACCTTCCTCAGCAGCTTTGGCAATATCGCCTATGGAGGGGGTGTTGGGAGTGAGCTTGGGAATAACCGGAATATCGACAACCGCTTTGACCGCTGCCACGATGGCTTTCACCATTTCTGGATCCTGTCCCATCGCCATACCGTAGCCCTGTGCGTGTGGGCAGGACAGGTTAAGCTCAAGCCCGTCGGATACCGGCGCCAGAATTTGAGCGACCTCAACAAACTCCTCAATACTGCTGCCAAATATGGAGGTCAGTAAAAAACGATCTGCTGGCACCTTCAATGCCGACATGAGCTCCAGGGATTTCTCTGCCCCTGGATTGGTCAGGCCTACTGCATTAACAAAACACCCTGGGGCGTATTGGCTGAGAACGGGCTCGCGATTGCCGTCTCGGGGCTTGAGCCCGATACTTTTGGTGGTCACCACCCCAACTTGTGGCATGTGATCAAAGATATGTTGAATGATCGGCGTAGCGGTGGTCACAATACCCGAAGGTATGGTGAAGGGGCCCGAGAGGGTCTTGCCAAAAAATTCAATATTCAATTTTAGAACCAACCTGAAGGTCTCGCGAGACCGAAAAATGGAGGCGCAATTATACGGCCGTTGACCCCGGCTCTACAATTGCAAGCCGGCGCAATGCACTTATCAGGTGCCGCAAAATGTGGCGCCTACACGTTCTTCGTCACGGGGTGGTTGCGCGTAGCGGGAGTCTGCGGGCTCGAATTCAAAGGGCTGGGATAATCTGTCTGCCAGCGCGTGAAAGGGCTTGAAATCGGCGTGGTCAACAGCAGCGCGAATAGCTTCTTCCACCAAATGATTGCGGGGGATATACACTGGATTAGCCGCATACATCTGCGCTTGTCGCTGTGCTGGGGCAAGTTCTTCTTCCGTCAATCGCTGCTGCCAGCGCGCCAGCCATTCTTGCATGGACTCCGGAAGTTGATAGATGTCCGTGATAGGGGGCTTGCCTGATTCGGGATCCGCGACGTCCGCCAGATACCTGAACGTTAATGTGAAATCAGTGCGAGATTTAGCCATCAGGTCGAAAAGCTCCTCAATAAGCTCGGTATCTTCGGCTTTTATCTCACTGAGGCCGAGTTTTTTGGCCAGGCCTTCGGTATGGGCATCCATGAACAGGCCGGGATAGCTGTCGATTGCTCCCTGGGCGAGTTCGACTGCCGTATCGCTATTTTGATGAAGCAGGGGCAGCAAACACTGCGCCAGACAGGTCAGGTTCCAGTGGCCGATACCGGGCTGGTTTTTGTAGGCATAGCGACCGCCCTGGTCTATCGAGCTGAATACTGTGTCAGGGTGGAAACCGTCCATGAAGGCGCAGGGCCCATAGTCTACGGTTTCGCCACAGACCAGCATGTTGTCGGTATTCATAACCCCATGGATAAAGCCTAGTAACTGCCATTTGGCGATGAGGTGGGCTTGTGCAGCGATCACCGACTGAAGTAGCGCCAGAGGGCGATTCTCGGCGTTCAGTTGTTCCGGGTAATGACGCTCCAGCACATGGTCCGTCAGTATTGTCAGTGCCTCGGTGTTCTTTTGCGCAGAAAAAAACTGAAAAGTGCCGATACGGATATGGCTGCTGGCTACCCTGGCCAATACGCCTCCAGGTTCAAATTCCTGCCTTACAACCTGCTCGCCCGTCGTTACCGCTGCTAGCGCTCTCGTGGTCGGCACCCCCAGGGCGTGCATGGCTTCACTGACTATATACTCGCGTATCACCGGGCCCAGCGGCGATCGACCGTCGCCGCCGCGGGAATAAGGCGTTGGCCCCGAACCTTTTAGTTGAATGTCGTAGCGCTTGCCATCATTGGCCACCACCTCGCCAAGCATAATAGCCCTGCCATCACCCAGTTGTGGGTTGTAGCTGCCAAATTGATGTCCGGCGTAAACGGTCGCAATCGGATCGGCGCCAGCGGGTACCGCATTGCCTCCGATGACGTTTACCCCTTCAGGAGACGCCAGCCACTGGGCATCGACGTTGATGAATTCCGCGAGCGCTGTATTCACTCGTATAGAGCCTGGATGGGAAACTGGAGTGGGCTGCAGCCGGCTGAAAAATTGCTCAGGCAGGCGTGCGTAGCTATTGTCAAAGGGGATGGCGGGGGTTGCAGTCATTACGAAAAACGTCACTTTGTTGGCTAAGCTGGAATGTTCCAGACAGGTGATGCAGTGTACGTTAATTGGAGATCAATGGACTATGACAGCGATCCTCGGCAGTATGCTAGCTATGGTTAACGATTTGCTGGGTGGTTAGAACCAATGACCGTGCGGCAGTGGCCTCCTATCCATATGTTTACCAATATGATTACAGCTGCGATAACAGTTTAAGGAACTAAATAATGGCGACGAGAAGAGCATGGGACACCCTGATCCGCAATGGTCTGGTGTTTGACGGTAGCGGCGCTGAGCCCCAGCAAATGGATATTGGTATCAAGGATGGCAAAATTGCCGCCAAAGGGTCCGGCTTGCCGCAAACCCAGGCAGTGGAGTTAATTGACGCACAGGGCCAGTGGTTGATGCCTGGCCTCCTGGACATTCATACACATCTTGATCTCGAGGTTGATCTCGACCCGCGTTTGCCCGAGGTGGTTCGTCACGGCACCACCACTGTGGTGGTGGGTAACTGTAGTCTGGGTACCTGCTTCGGCAAGCAGCAGGGAGGCGAGCAAAATCCTATCGTCGATTGCTTCACCCGAGTAGAAAACATCCCCAAATCTGTTCTCAACAAGTGTGTGGAGGCTATTGATTGGGATAACACCGGCGATTACCTGGCCCATCTCGACAATATCCCTCTGGGGCCCAATGTCGCAGCGTTTGTGCCGCATTCCATGCTCCGGATAGAGGCCATGGGTTTGCAGGCCAGTATTTCCCGTGACCCGACTGAGGCCGAATTGAGTAAGATGGAAACTTTGCTGTCTCAAGCCATGGATCAAGGCTATCTGGGAATGAGTACAGATGGCCTGCCGTTTCACTATCTGGCTAATGACCCCAACACTGATACACGTATTCCGACGCAGGCAGCCAGTTTTGGCGAACTCAAGCGATTGTTGAAGGTTGTACGCAAGCGTAATCGCGTGTGGCAGACCACACCCATTATCGAGAATAAGGCCATGGCCTTTTTCTATTTTATGCTCACCAGTGGTCGCTTGTTCGGCGGAACGCTGAAAACATCGGCGCTATCGGTCATGGAGTTCGTGCTGGCCCCGAAAACCAGCCGGGCCTTTCTTGGTTTCGCCGCCCTGATGAACAGCTGGCTGTTCAAGGGCAATATGCACTTCCAGGCACTGGGCACAAATTTTAGAATCTGGTCAGACGGAATTGTCAGTCCGTTGTACGAGGAATTGAGTACGACCTGTCGCCTGATTGCTAAAGAGTACGACGATGTAGAGGGGCGTCTGGCATTGCTGAATGATCCGGCGTTTATCGAAGAGTTTCGGCGGGAATGGCATTACGGACGCGGTGGTAACAACCTGGCGACCTTTAAAGCCAAACTGGGAGTGCCGGACAAACTCGTGGTCAGGGACCTCGAAAAAATGGTGTTCGATGGCGCACCGGTCAGTGAGTGGAACGGAGAAACCATGCAGCAGGTGTTCGATCGAGTACTGAGATATCAGCGTGGGCTGGCAGAGCAGTCGCGGTCACCGGCGGAGGCTGAAGCGCTGGCGCAGTTCCCCAAGCCGCTGCATGATGACGCGGCATTCATGTTGCACATGATGCGAGCCTACGATAAATCTTTCCGCTTCTGGGTGGACATCGCCAACCAGGGCAATCGTGCGACACTGGGTTATTTACTGCATAAAAATGCTCTTCCGGGATTTAACGATTCAGGCGCACACATCACTAATATGGCCTTTTTTGACGTCAATTTGATGTCGCTTAAGCTCGCTCAGGAGCAGGGCTTGGCGACGGTAAGTACTATGGTTAAGCGCTTGACCCGGGAGCCCGCTGAATTTTTTGGTCTCGATGTCGGCAGCCTCGAGCTCGGCGCCCAGGCAGACGTGGTGCTTATCAATCCCGAGGCTCTCAAAACCTGGCATACCGACGACACGCGGAAGTTGGAGTATCGGGAGATCTTTGCCCACCAACAAATGGTTAACCGCCCGCAAGGTATTGTCAGTCATGTGCTGATCAACGGTGCAATTGTCTGGCAGGGGGACGACTTTACCGAGGTATTGGGAAGTAAGGCGCTGGGTCGGGCATTGCGAGCGGCCTAGCCTCCGGCGCTTTCCTGGGAGCTCAATGGCTGATCGTTAATGCTGGTGCGCTGGTACAAAAATGCCAGCCCCAGCAGTGAGAGCCCCAGGCCCATAAAAGAGGCCACGCGCCACAAGCCTTCCAGGCCGGCCATGTCGATCAGGAACAGTTTGGCAATAACGACAATCAACAGTGCCATGCCACCTCTGTAGAGTGAGTCCAGCTGTCTGCGACTGGCGTAAAGGATGGCGGCAAAGGCTATTGCCAACCAGACTGCTGAATATGTATAGAGCTCGCCATCGCTGGTATGCCAGCGAATAGCCAGTTGGCCCTGCCAGAGGTGCCTGATCTCCATGCTAATAAAAATGAGCCCCCCTATGGCTGCTATGCCAGCCGCTACGCGTTGGAATCGAGGCTGGAAATATCGATAAGCGAGCAAGGCGATCACCGGGGGCAGCCCGTAGGCCAGCAGTAGGAGATTGAATACGGGTCGCTGGGAGACGCTCTGATCACCCCACAGTGGATTTAACAGTGTCAGGACCAGCCAGTAGTTGGCGCAGGCCATGATCATCAGAACAGTGGACAGCTTGGTATAGAACGTGGCGAGCACAGCACTGAAATTGACGCGATAGTAATAGACCATGCCCAACCCGGACCACAACGCCGTGTTAATGGCGGCCTCGGTGAGTGAATACTCGGCGTTGAATATCTGGCCGTCGTAGAGTTGGTAGCGAGTTTCAGCAGCCACAAACAGCACCAGTAATTGTAAGCTCACCGCTTCCAGCCAGGGCTTCAGCCTGGCCGATGCGGGCACCTGCACAGAGGCAACAATGCAGCACAGCATGGCGCCGCCGTAGGTCCAGAGCGACCAGTGAATGTCTGCCGGATAGCTCAACATCCAGGGGTTGAAGGTCAGTCTGATGACGATCAGCGCAAGCACCATTTTCACCAACCAATCCAACCTCTCTAACTGATAGCGTCTAATCAACCAGGTAATCGAGATCAGTTGTACCGCCAGGGCTAGTGTCAATGTGGCTTCACGGAACAACATGGCAACGGCGAGGGAATAGGCCAGATGAGCTCCGAGTATCAGCCAGACCGCGCTTTCCTCCTGTGTCTGACGGCGTAATTGCCGCTGCGACAAAATGATTGAGGTGAGACCCATTGCCATGCTGATCAGGCTCCACTGCCAGACTATGGCCAGGTCCGATACCAGTAAGTAGGCCAGCGCCAGCCAGCAAACCGGCGCCAGGGCTGCCAGAGAGGAGCTCAATCTTTGGTAGGGTTGACCGCGACTGAGCCATAGGCTGAGGCCAGTGTAGAGGGCGGCCATAAAGGCGGCATACCACAGGAATAGATCCTGATTGGCCTCTGCAACTCCAGCCAGCTGCCATTGTCCCTGCTGGAATTCGACGGTACTGATCAGCCAGGCAAACCACTGGCAGGCGAGGGAAATCCAGGGTAGGACGGCAAGCTCCAGTTGGTACCGGGCAGCCAACACAAGTATCAATACCAAAGGTGACCATTGACTGAAAGCACCGCTGTCAAAACCCTGGCTGGCGATAGAAAAGGCCTGCGCCAACGTGATGACTAGCAGGGTCAGGGTGATAACGGGCACCTTGAATCTAAGCCGCTTTGAGAACCCCATTATAGATATTGATGCCCGCGTGGGATTTGGTGTGTCGGCTAGCTTGCTCTTGCCGGCGCCCTGCAACAGCCAGTCACCCGTCGGGATGGCCAATACGCCGTAGGCGAGTATCGCCAGGTAGTAACCGCGGACTGCCTCAGCCTCGATGTTTTCAAAGGAAATCAGCCACCAGCCAATAGCGCCAGCCACAGTGCCAAACCACAGCCAGGGACGATACACATAGCGCAGCAGGAGTAGGGCGGCACCGCTGATGATCAGGCTGTAAATAAGTGCGCTGACGATATCGCCTTGCCCGCTGGATACAAGGATTGGGACGACATAGGCGCCGAGGATACCGATGACTGCCAGTATCGGCCCGTGAATCACGGCCAGTGCCATGGTGATCAGGGCAATGACGGCCAATAACAAAAACACCAGACCGACATCCATCAGCTGATAGAGATGCAACGCCGCCAGCATCGCTGCATACAAGGTGATACTGGCACCGCCGGCCAGGGCGGCGAATGAGGGGTGATTTTCACCGGTGCGCTGACGCAGGTACTCGGCAGCACCGTGCAGACTGATACCGATTAGACAAGCCAGGATTATCCGGGCTCGAGGCCCGAGCAGCCCCGCATCCATACTGTATTTAACCAGGAAGATGCCGGCGAGGGCGATACACAGGCCGCCCAGCCAGATCATCCAGTTCTGCCGGATTTGGTTCCACCATATCGCCTCGCGTGGTGTCAGCTTGGCGTGCTGTCTGGGGGCCACGGGTTCAGGGTTTTCTGGTTGGGCAGTCGATTTTGTCTGATCATCTGGCAGCGTTTGCGATACTGCGGGTGTACCCGGGTCAGAGATTAGCCAGGGGTCTGCGTCTGCCACGCTTAAAGCAGTCGGGGGGAAACTCAAATGTAGCTGCTCAAGCCTTTGTTCCAGGCGCCTTAGGCGGGCATAGGTGACCCAGCTGAAAAGGCCCCCCAGGAACGCAGCCCCGGCAAGCAACGCAAGTATCAAATAGAGCAGATTTTCCATTGTGTAGACCCCGCCGTGCCCGATGTTCGTCCCTATCGTGAAGATGGCGAGAGCGGCGAACTAGTTGTTATTAATTCCCTAAGGCTATCATGTCTGAGCGAATGTTCACGCTGCCACCTTTACTCACGGTACTTGAACCCGGGAGGACATCGTGGGGACCGGCTTAACAATTCTTTACCAGATCGCTACCCAGATTAACCTGTGGTTTTGATCAAATGGATACTGTTATATCCACTGATGAGAGGAACCCCAGATGAAATTAAGAATCGTACCTATAGTAGCTGCGCTGGTTGTCGCATCTTCCTTGGCACTGGCAGAAAGTGACAGTAATGGCTCGGGTAAACACAAAAATCACCAGCGCCACGCAACGCATCTGCAGGAAAAATTTGGTGTAAGTGACGATCAGCTGTCACAAATGCGGGAAATCCGTGAAAATGGTGGTAGTCGCGAGGATGCCAGAGCAGTCTTGAGCGATTCCCAGCAGGATCAAATGGACCAATGGCGACAGGATAATCCCCGTGGACACAAGGGGCAGCGCCCGGAGAGCGATGAATGATTAAACGGTTTGCCCCAATAGCCTTCAGCCTTGTCATGGTCGGGTGCACCACTACCGACGAAATCATTATTGATGAACAGGGGGTTAATATGACCCGCTACCAAGGTGATCTGGAACAATGCCAGGTCTATTCCGAGCAGGTAAAAACCGGCGAGAAAGCCGCTCGCGGCGCCGCTTCGGGAGCGGTTGTTGGTGGACTTATTGGCGCAGCGGTGGGAGACAGCCGCAGCGCTCAGCGTGGCGCCGGGGCGGGTGCTGTCAGCGGTGGTGCCAGAGGCGTCTCACAAGGTGCGCAGTCTGAAGTCCAGGTGGTCAAGAACTGCCTGCGCGGTCGTGGCTATAAGGTCCTCAACTAAAGTATCTTCGCAAGCTGTTACAGGGCCTGATTTTAGCGATTGAATAGCCCTTCCAGAAGCTTGCCCGCCTCTTTTTGAACCTTGCGTTTAACCTCATTAGTGGCCAGCTCTTCTATAATTTTGCCCGAGTCAACGCCGCACCAATCAGCCGGATCACCGGTGATATCTCCCTCACAACTCACTGGCCATGCGATGGCGGTATAACGCTGATTAATAGCGCAGGCAGGGTCGAGCTCGGCCAACCCTACGCTAAGCCGGGCGGCAAATTCCGCCTCGAACTTATCGGTCAGCAGGTTGAGTTCCCCCTGACCTCGCAAGGTCACATCCTCAAGGTCGGCTCGCAAGGGTTTAAGCCTGGCCAGACCATTGCCCAGTTGAATGTCCATGGAAAGATCCTTGAAGGCGGTGTCGCTGGGGAATTCGGCCGCCAGCTTTTGCTGGTTGACCACCGCCACTGTTTGGCACAACATTTTTTCGATACCAATGTCCTTCAATACTGTATTTTCAGTGTTCAATTTCGCGGGGCCTCGCAAGCTGCCATACAACTCGTTTGATGTGGTTCCTCGGCTGTTGATTTGCCAGTTAACGCTGGCTACTCCGGACATAACGGGGTCGGATTCCAGCGCAACCAGCATAGTTGCGATATCGAGCCCCTTTATTGAGCCTCTGCTGGCGATTTTGGTGATGTCTTCAGTGACATTCAGAGTCGCACCCATGCGCAGTTCGCCGCCATGTAGCGTGCCGGTGAGGCTGTTGATCTTGATGACCCCGTCCACCCCTCGTGCCTGCACATGCAAGTTCTCTATGGTGTGGGTTTGATAGATCGCCCTATCGATTTTTATCTCCACTTGAGTGTCGATTGCACGGAGCGCCTGCAGTTGTAAGGGCTCATCACCCGTATCCGAGGTTGATTGGGTGCCGTTCTGCGCTTCGGCGGCGGCCTCAGGCCCGGCCAAAGCCAGGAGCGCGGGGTCCAGTAGGTTCATTGTCAGGGTCGCATCGATCTGCGGACTCTCTTTGGCGGCGTAACGCACTTTGCCTGAGCCTGTCATTTGATCCAGGCCAAAATTTAGATTCAAGTCGGCCAGCTCACGGCTGAGATCGATAGTCCCGTCGGTAGCAAGCTTAAGCGCTCGGCCCTGATAATACCCTTCATCCAGTTTCGCGGAGATAGAGCCTGCTACTGAGTTAATCAACGCGGAAACCGTTGCGCCGGCCGCTGAAACTTCCCAGCCGACCGTGGCGCTACCCTGGGCGTCAGCGTCGACCCCGGCAAGTTTCAGCATTTGAACAAGATCGACCGAGTCAATCGAGCCGGTGGTGCTTAGTGTGGTGTTATTGTATTTGGCATTGAAATTACCTATTAGATCGAAGCTACCTTTCAGGGTCTCACCTTTGAGTTCACTTACGTCGAGGACGCCGTCCACCGCCCTAAGCTGCAGCTGCAGGTTTTTAGCCGAGTACTCGCCCATTACCGCTAGCTCTATCTGCAGATTCAGTCGCGTATCAATGTTGCGCAGCAAGTCCAGAGGTAAGTCATCGCTGCCAGGCGCGGCAGCGGAAGGCCCTGCGGTCGCGGCTTCAGGCCCCGCGAGGGCCAGCAGGGCCGGGTTCAGCACGTTAAAAGCCATATTAGCGTCAATTTGCGGGCTACCTAGGCTGGCGTAGCGGAGCTGGCCTTGCCCCTCGATATCTCCGCTGCTTACTCGCAGCTCAAGATCGGCAACCAGATCCGCCAATTCAACGACGCCGCTTGCTTGCAGGGATAGAGGCTCCTGCGTTGCGCCAGCCACCGAGATCTCTAGTGCCTCGAGTGTCACCTGTTGCGAGGGCAGGTCAACCCGCAGTTCACTCTCCAAAGTGACTGCGAGAGTCTCCTCATCAATCGCCTTCGGCAGTTGCAACCGCAGGGCAATCGTCATCGGCAATCCCTCTGTATTGATGTTGGTGGCGGTCAGGGCTTCTATATTGACCTCCGTCACCTCACCGCTGACCGGGTCGTTCAGGGTGAGTTGAGAATCGGTTATCGACAGTTTGCCAATATTAAGGGTTAGCGGGGCGGCAAAAATCGCCGCACCGGCCTCTGCAGGCGAAGCATCGGTTCTGGCGGTACGCCTACGGGCATAAAATTCATCCAACTGTTCGTCACTCAGCTCAGCTGTGCGAACCTCTTGCTCTGCTTCTGCAGTAACTGGAAGTTGGACGTTGGCCTGCATGCCGTCGATACTCAGCGCATCTATTTCAATCTCGCGGGATATCAGCGGCAACAGTTGCACACCGATTTGCAGGGCTCTGGCTTGTAGGGTTTGTGGGATCTCTCCTGACAGTTCGAGGCTGACTTCGCCCAGCGATACTCCCAGAGTAGGAAAAATAGACAGCTTGGCCTCACCCTTTACGTTTAGCGTGGCCCCGGTTTGCTCCTCCACCGCATGGGTGGCGATAGCCAACAGTTGATCGCGATCGATCAGCAGCGGCAGTAAAATTACCGCCAGTACCAAAAGTACTACCGGGATGGCGATTACAATGACAATTGGCCTAAGCATTTCGATGGTTCTCTTCAGGTTTTGATGCGACTTGCTGATATCGCAAGATTAGCAGAATTTCGCTAACCGCTGATTAAGCTGGTCGTGTCCGGGTAGCGCTTCACGCTATATAGTGGCCCAAACAGCTACACGTGATATGACTGCCAGACTATAAAAAGGTTCTCTTTGATCTAGTCCAGCGGGCCGACAAACTGACCGGGAGTTTGCTAAAATAGCGGTTCCAACTGCCTTATAAGCTTGATCGACATGTTTAAGCAATTCACTACTGCACCTGGCTCAGCCCAGGTTCGAGCAAAACCCTGATGCTGGAAAAGTTATTGCTGTGCGTGGGTGCGCAAAAAGCGGGGACGAGCTGGCTCCACAATATGTTGACGCGCAGTCCCGATATCAAATTTTCGAGGCTGAAAGAAATACACTATCTGGACATGCGGGCAGGCCTCAACAACCAACTACCGCAACATCTGCTCGCTGCGGTCGCCCGGCAATTCGGTCTTCCCAAAGATTCATTCCTCGCCCGCTTGCCAGGCGGAGAAAAGGCGGCCTTGCATTCAATCAAGTCCATCCTGGATGATCAGTGGTATTTCGATCAATTTGGGCAACACCAGGGCTATTGTGCCGACTTTACGCCGGAATATGCGTTGCTCAGTGCCGCGGATTTAAAGGCTACCCAGCGGCTGGCAAAACAGCGCAAGGTTATTTTTATAATGCGCGACCCAGTGGAAAGATCCCTGTCGGCTTTTCGCTATTATCATCAGAATCGAGACATTGATGTTGGGCAGATGTCGAATCGGAAAATAAAGTCACTGTTGAATTCCCGTTTATTTGCGGGCCGCTCAGACTATCCCAGCGTAATAGCGAAGTTGAGCCAAAGTTTTAACCCTGAGGATGTGCTTTATTTATTCTATGAAGACGTGATGACCGAGAAACGTGCAGCAATAGAGAGCGTCTGCGAGTTTCTCGATATTGAACTGTTCGACCTTGGAGAAGAGCGGTTGAACAAAAAAATTAACACCAGTGCGCCGCTGAGCTTTGATGAGGAAATATATACGTTCCTGAGCAAAAAATATGACCAGGACAAGGAACGTATCCGGATAGAATTGGGTCATATTCCAGAGCAGTGGGCCTAGTCCTGAAGGTAATGGTCGTTTGCCCTCAGGCCAGTGGTGGTGCGGATTCAGTGCTTGTAACATGGTCGGTGGCTGGTAGAATTGGCCGCAGTTGAAAATCTGCCATTTTCGCCGTTTCGCAAGATATGCCGATAACAAGAATTATAAGTAGACCGGTTTCACTGGGAGTGGGCTTTGGCTCGAATAAATAAGCTTTTTTTGAGCGTTGGAGCCATGAAATCCGGCACAACCTGGCTGTATCGGCAGCTGGAGCAGCACCCTGCAATCAACTTCAGCCCAGAGAAGGAAATACATTACCTCGCGGATGCTGCCGGTCACAGCAAGAACCTTCGTTTTGGCTATCGACTCAGTCGCTTTAGCGCTGCTCGCACCAAGGCAGCAAAAGCTGGCAGAGCGATGAATTTTTCACAGCTTTGCTGGTATCTCGATTACCTGTTTATGCCAAGAACCTGGCGGTGGTATACCCGCCGTTTCAGCGGAGTCAGTCCGGATGGCTATTGTGCGGATTTTAGCAATCTAACGGTGTTAATGGGCGGCAAGGATTGGGCTGATCTGGTCACCAGAGTCGACGAAATTCGTATCTTGTATGTCTTGCGTGACCCGCTTGACCGTATCTGGTCACAGCTCAAGTCTCACTATCACACGATTGACGATTTGGAAAAGGTAATGACACTTGAGTCTTATCTGCAGCAGGCTGAAATTCGGGAAGAGGATCTGCTTAGGCACTCTTTATATGCTGAGAATATGCGGCCTCTTTTTGCCAATTTCGATCCAGACAAAATCATGCTGGTATCCTATGAGAAAATCTTGCAGGACCCGGAGCGCCTTCTGCGTGATGTAGAGAAATTTCTCGACATCCCGCCTCATCAGTATTTGCCCGCCAAGCTGCATCGAAAGATAAACGCATCCGGCTCAAAGGCGAGGCCCGCATGGATAAAGGATCATTTCTACCCTCTGCTCGAAGACGACCTGCAGGCATTGCGCGCTATGGATATAGATTTTGCTGAAAGCTGGTGTGCCTGAATGATTGACATGGTCGTGGGTGTAATAGCGTTCAACCCCAGCATTGATCGTTTGCGCGAACTCCAGCGACTGCTCCAGGAAGATGGCATCTCTATGTGCATCATTGATAATGGCTCAGACAATTCTGCCGAAATACAGCAGGAGCTTGCCGACGAAGCTGATATTGAAGTCATTTATAACCGTAAAAACATGGGCGTTGCGACGGCGGTAAATCAGTTGGTGCAGCGCGCTCGCAACCTGTCAGCAGATTATATTATGCCCATTGACCAGGACGCCCTTTTTACCCATGGCTATGCCGGGGAAATGCTGAGGAAGTTCAAGCAACTGTCGGTCTCCCAAACTGCGCTGGGTGCGCTGGGTGCCAAGGTTTTTGATGTCGGTAGAGATAGCTATGAGCCCTTTGTTTGTTTCGATTTCCCGTGGCAGAAGAGCAAGCTCGAGAGTTTTGAATTTCCATTCAGCCCGGCTGACTTTTTAATAACCTCTGGCACTATCATGTCGGTAAAGTGTATTGAGGAGGTTGGCGCAATGCGCGAGGATTTGTTTATCGACAGCGTCGACCTGGACTGGTCCTTCCGCGCCAAGGATCAGGGTTGGAACCTTGCAGGGTGCGAAACTTCGGTTATCTATCAGAAGATTGGCGCGGGCGTAGTGCGCGTGCCCGTGCTGGGAATTAATGTAAGAACCCATCAACCTCTGCGGTATTATTACATGACGCGAAATCGCCTGTTCCTGTATCGTCAGCCCTATGCGAAATGGGGGTGGCTACTCAGGGATCTCCCCAAAACACTATTGAAACTGGTTTTTCTTACCGCCGTTTCTCCGGCGCGGGGTCAAATCCTCAAAGAGCATGCCCGCGGTATGCTCGATTCTTTCAAGCTATAGCTGTGGACTGCCCATGAGGTTTCTCGAGCAACGCGGTCTTACCTGGAGCGGCCTGGTAACGCTGCTCATCAATAACTTCCGTGAATCCGGCATGCGAGTCACGCTCAAAAAAGCCGTGGCGCAACTTGGCCGTTCAGATGTCAACTTTGATATAGATCGCTACCAAAGCTGGTTTGGCCGCTACGACACCGACAGCTGTCAGCCTGCCGCATCGCTATTTGAAGGCGCTTCCGTTGTGATAGTAGGGGCTATGGATATTCCTCAGTGCAAAAAATATCGGGTGATGCAAAAGGTGGAGTTCTTTTCGCGAAGGAACATTTCCTGCACGCACGCCGAGTATAGGGATCTGAATCGAGCCTTCAGTCTCATGCAATTGGCCACAGTGGTAATATTTTATCGTCTTCCGGCGGGCCTGCAAGCCGACGCGTTGATAGGTGAAGCGAAACGGCTGGGGTTGCAAATGTACTACGACATTGACGATCCTATTTTTGATCATGATGCCTATAATGAAAATGCTAACCTGCAGTCAATCGCTGCCAGTGAACGCAGCTATTTACTGGCGCAGATCCCATCCTACAAGGTAGTGATGGAGCAAATAGGTCAATTAATAGTCAGTACGGTCGGGATGCGTGATTTGGCCGAGAGAACAATCGCACCTGAAACTAAGATTCTGGTATGGCCGAACTTAATAGACAGCGCAACTAGAAGTGCTTTTGAACAGTTGCCGCCCGCGATGAAAAAAGATGAGGCGATAGTGATCCTGGGGTATTTCTCCGGCTCACGAGCGCACGATCATGATCTTGAAGTGATCGCACCTTTGCTGTCTAGCCTATTGCAGAGCTATCCTCAGCTGCAGCTCTGTTTTGGTGGCTATACCGTGTTGCCGAGTAGCCTTGCAGATTTTAGCAGCAGAATACGAGTGATTGGTTTTATGAGTTATCCCGCCTATCTGGATAATTTGAGAAGCACAGACATCAATCTGGTCCCCCTGCTCATGGACAAATTTAATCAGTGCAAAAGCGGCATACGCTATCTGGAGGCCAGTTTGTGTGGTGTACCAACCGTCGCCAGTAGAGTCGGGCAATTTACTGAAATGATTGCGTCGGGAGAGACGGGCTATTTATGTGCGACGACTGAGCAGTGGCAGGAAAGTCTTACGGCTTTGATTGACGATGCAGCACTGCGCAAGACAATTGGCTCAGCGGCGCAGTGCCTCGTTAATGAACGATATGATCTATTAAGCGCTGATTTTTCACATCTTGCCGAGGTCGCCAGTAATGCCAGCTGACCCTAACAAGACAATACTAGTCGTCAACCTCCACTATGCACCCTTCAGTTTCGGCGGCGGCACGGTGGTCGCGGAGGCTCTCGCCCAGAGATTGCAGGCGGACCATGGCTGGCGGGTTGTGGTGCTGACAGCGGTGCGGGACTACAATTTGCCAGAATACACCCTCAGACGGTATGCAATTAAGGATATTGATATCATCGGCGTGGTTATCAACTCCGACCCGGACTATCGTACGGAGTTCACCAACCCCAGGTTTGATGCCATAGCCAGACAGGTGGTGGCTCAGGTCCAGCCGGCGCTCTGTCACCTCCACGCGGTGCAGGGGTTAGGTGTTTCGTGGTTGGATAGCATCGCCAGCGTAGGCAGCAAACTGGCCATCACCTTGCACGATTGTTGGTGGCTGTGTGACCAGCAGTTTATGATCAATAGCGACGGTAATTACTGCAATCAAAGCAGCGTGTCCCACGACCAGTGTCGTTATTGTACGGCGAATTTCCCCGAGTTTTTGTCGCGCGATGCGACGCTCAGAGCTGCACTGGATCTGGCTGATTTGCTGTTGTACCCCAGTCACTTTCATCGCACCCTGCATGTCGATAGCGGATTTGACGCGGAGAAATCCCGTGTTCATAAAAATGGCATCAACCTGCCGCAACCGGATTATTTGAGTAAACGTGGTAACAGCCAGCGCAGTCGCCGGCACACTGTTTTTGGTTTTACCGGCGGCCCAGGGCGTATCAAGGGAGCTCCGTTCATTATCAAGGCTTTCGAAAATTCAGCCATCACCGATTACTCCCTTAAGGTGGTCGACTCCGCCCAAAATCTGGGTACCTCCTGGCAGTCCTCGAAAGAGTGGAAGAGTTCGGTGAAGGTCGAATTTGTTCCCGCCTACAGTCAGGAGAATATGGACGACTTTTTCGCTCAAATTGACGTCTTACTCTTCCCATCACAGTGGAAGGAGAGTTTTGGCCTCACCGTTCGCGAGGCCCTGGCGCGAGACGTATGGGTGATCGCCACTGACTGTGGTGCGCCGGTTGAAGATATTGTCGACGGTGAGAATGGCACCATCATTCCCTTCGACGGCAGTCACGTTGGGCTGCAATTGGCCATAGAAAGCGCGGCTGAGCGCGATTGGCAGCAGTATGAAAATCCCTATCGCGAAGGATTGCAGAATTTCGATCAACAAGCAGAAGAATTGGACCAGCTGTTCAGTGAACAGCTGAAGGTGCAACTATGAAACCATGTCTGTACCTGCACATTGGTCGACCTAAAACTGGATCGACTGCTTTACAGCATTTCCTCATGAAGAACAGAAAGGCTTTGCTGGACCAAGATCTCTTATATCCGCTAACGGGTAACTACCAGTTGTCCTCACATCTGTTTGCCTATGCCTACTCGGAACAGATGCGCAAAGACGCTAGTTTGCCTGATATTGACGCGCAAGCGTTGTGGGGAAAGCTAGGCGAGGAAGTTGCCGCTGCCGGGGTGTCTTCAGTAATTCTTTCTTCTGAAAACTTCTGGTTCAGCGATCCTGGCGAATTGAAAGCAGATATTGGCGAGGATTATACGGTCAAGGTGGTCGCGTATATCCGCAGGCAGGATCATGTCATTGCGTCCAGTTTCTGTGAGGAAGTAAAGCGAGAACAGGTATCACTGAATGACGATGTGCAACGCTACGCCTTGTTTGAACCCAGATTGAAGTTACTGGATTACTTTGAGATTCTCGAAAGTTGGGGAAATAGTTTTGGCCCAGAAAATGTGGACGTTCGGATTTATGAGTCGTTGGGCCAGGGTGGCATTGCGCTGGACCTTTGTAAGCAGTTAGATTTACAGATCGACCAGCTTAGTTTGGACGAGAATAGTATCAACCCGGCTCTGCCCTATGATCTTCTCACTTTGATAGATAACGTCAGCGGGTTTAAGGCAGGTGATGCGGCCAAGCGGCGTTTTGTTACAGCAGTTTCTGAATCCTTTGCTATGCTCGACAGCGACCCGGCGTACAATACGGCTGGCCTCTTCTCTGTTGAACTCAGAAGGCAGATTCTTGATCAATTTAAAGAGTCGAATGAGGCCATTCTATCTACTTTTCTTGGGCGAGGCACAGCCGATCTTTTCCCGTCTTTGGACCATGAAATATACTCAAAACCCTCCGAAGAGTTCGATCCGCAAAGAATATCCAAGCTACTGCTAGGTATGCATGCCCATCAGGAGAAAGTAAATATTCGCCTTATTCGGCGGCTGGGAAAGTTGGAGCGAGAGTTGGAAGAACAGCGTGAACTACTTGCTAAGGTTTTAAAAATACAGCACTGAGTGAGAGGTTGGAGCAACAGACATGACAGGAATTAGGCAATAGGCTAATTTGGATGCTATTTAATTCACTCGAATTTATTTTCATATATCTACCGATTATATTCAGTGGCTTCGCTTTGTTACTGCGATTTGCCGGATATGGCCCTACGGTCTATTTTATGGCGGCTGCCTCCCTGGCTTTTTACGGCTACTGGAAACCCGCCTATACAATGCTGATAGTCGTCTCCATGCTGGCGAACTATACGATCGGCCTGACGCTAAGTCCCACCGCAACAAAATGGGTTGATCATCGAAAGAAGCTACTGTTTTTTGGGATTGCTTTCAACGTTGTACTCCTTGGGTATTTTAAATATTCTCAGATGCTAACAAACGCTTACGTTTATGCGTCTGGTATCAACCCCATGGATCTGGATGTGGTGTTGCCCCTTGCTATTTCCTTCTTCACGTTTCAGCAAATTGCTTACCTGGTAGATACCTATAGTGGAAAACTGCAAAACGTAAGCGGCAGTCGAGCTGAGTATGCACTGTTTGTAACCTTTTTCCCCCAGCTTATCGCTGGCCCCATTGTCCATTATCGAAGAGTGGTGCCACAATTTCGGAAGGCTTGGACAGCGCCGTTTTCAACCCATGAATTTGCCATAGGTCTGTCCATATTTTTGATCGGACTGTTCAAAAAAGTAGCTCTTGCCGACAGTCTCGGTGACTATTCTCTGCATTACTTCGAGCGCCTGGAGAATGGTTACAACCTGAGTTCTCCGGAAGCGATCGCGGCTCTGCTCTCATATACTCTGGAAATTTATTTCGATTTCTCTGGCTATAGCGATATGGCCATCGGCTTGGGTCGTATGTTTGGTATCCGACTTCCCATTAACTTTTACTCGCCCTATAAATCGGGCTCGGTTCGTGAATATTGGCGTCGATGGAATATAACCCTTGGAGCCTTTTTCAGGGACTACGTATACCTGCCACTTGGCGGCAGCCGCAAGGGCGAGTTTAGTGCAAATATGAATAATGTGATCGTTATGACACTAAGTGGATTGTGGCACGGTGCCGGCTGGAACTTTATTGTCTGGGGTTTTCTCCACGGTATTGTAATGGTTGCTGAACGCTTGATGTCTCCTGGTAAGGACAGGATTAAGGCAATATTAATTGCTACGCGGGCGGGAGAGCTGTTCACCGTATTCATCAGTCGCCTATACCTATTCGTGATGATAATGATGCTGTTTGCTGTGTTCAGGTTGACCGAGCTCGATGACATGCTCTATCTGTGGGTTCAAATCTTGTCGATAGACCTGCAAAGTATTGCCGCCATCTCCACGACTTATATTGACGAGAATCTGCGCCTGTTCGACCGCGTGTCGCAGGGTTTGTCTGTGAACCTGGTCGATGAAGTGGCGTGGACCAACACCCTGTTACTCGCGCTATTTGTTGTTTTTTGTTTGCCAAACACTTACCAGCTATTCAATGTTGATGAAGACAGCGATGAAGCGGTGCAGAAACTAACGATAAAAAGCGCGCTAATTGTTGGAGTATTGGGCGCATGGGCTATTGTTTTGGTTCTTTCTTCAACGGCAAAGGAGTTTATTTACTTTGCCTTCTGAGTACTGATTTTGCGACCCGTGGGACACATTGTTGTGACCTTGGCTGCTCTGATGATCACCATCGCGATGATGGCGGCCTTTCACTTTCGAGCGGATCGCTGGGGAGTTTTTGCACGGGATTTTCAGTGGTTTCATGAGCATATACTGCTCAACAAGCTCTATTTAAAAACGAGATTTTTGATCGACGATCAGCATGAATACACTTGCTATGTGTTTGGCTCTTCGCGAGTGGCCGCTCTTGATGCGAGACATATTGGAGAGAACTGTTATAACTTCACGCATTCTGGAGGAGTACTGTCAGATCACTTGAGAGCGGTGAAGCAATTACTGGCTGCCGGACTGCCGGTAAGCAAGGTTTACATCGCTTTTGATGATTTGTCGTATAACGTTGAACCGGACACCTCGAATCAACAGCATATGCGCCGCCCCTATCCGGATAACTACCTGGAGATGGCTGGTTTTCTGAGCCTTTTCCTGTTGAAGCCGATTGATTTTACGGATCTTTCATTGGTCTCGGGGAGAAATCCGAAACTGGAAATTCCAAGGTTTATTCGAAACCCGGATCTGGATACGGATCGTATTCGGCAGAAATATCAGAAATTCTATGACAATCCCAAAAACACTGATATTCGCTTTCGGCGTTTGCGGGGATTGCCGGAGGGAACTTCTTATTTTGGTGAGACTGCTGTTTCAGCGCTTATGGAGCTGAAGACTCTCTCAGAACAACATGAGTTTGCATTGCGAGGGTTTTTCCTGCCATTGCACTATAAAACCTACCTTAGCCGAAATTACCCCTGGTACCTCAAGTTCAAGTCTTCTATAGCGAAAGTGATGCCGTTTCAGGATTTTACAGGTTTGAATCGGTTCACCACCGATAATCGATATTGGCGTGAAACCAGTCATTTTTCTGCGACCGTTGGCGATCAAGTCATCTCTATTTTACTGAGCGAACCCTCGGTGTCGAATGAGGGATTCGGCCGGCAAGTCGATATGAACAATATAGAATCTCTGGAGCGAGAGCAGTTGGATATGGATATAGAGTTTATGCCCATGCTTGCTAAGCGTGAAGGTATGATGCCCATTCCCCAACGGCTTATGAATCGCTGGGAAGAGCGAAAAATGCTGAAGCTGGTGAGTATGCGTCCCCATTCCGGTAAAGGTCAGATGGCGATCCATAAAAACGCTAAGATCACAATAAGACGCGCAGTTGGGCAGGAGAACCCACCCCGCTCTGGAGCGGCCTCTGCTGCATTACAAGCAGGGGACTATTTCGTTATTGAATATGAACTTGAAAGCCGCCGCCGTCGTATGCTCTCGGTGCGACTCTCTCATGATCAGGATCTATACGAAGGTAAGTATGGTGAATTTAACGCCCAAATAAAGCCCGGTAAAAATACAGGCACCTTGTTGGCTTATGCCTCTGTGGATTCCCCCTCTATCCGAGTCCGCTTCGGCGGAGGAGATGCTGATATAAAATGGCAGGGCTTAAAGACTTACAAAATTGATTATGAAAATCAGACAGGGTCCACCCACGGTGGATGAAGTAACCGCTTTAGCACCAACTGCGTCGCTGTGTTGGCAATGATAGATATTTCCGCACGAAAATTTCTGATTATTGTTACTGGCATTGGGCTCATCGTACTTGCTGTTACTGCTCTATATAACTTCAAAGCAAACAGTTGGGGCATTTACGCGGACGATTACCAGACATTCCATCCTAGAATTCGACCAAATCGTCATTGGATGAAGACGGATTACCTGCTGCATGAAAGCCACTCCTACGACTGTATTTTATTTGGCTCCTCTCGTGTGGCCGCTATTGATGCGCGCAAGCTGGAAGGGAATTGCTATAACTTCACTCATTCAGGCGGGTTGCCCAGCAATCACTTAACCGCCCTTAAAAGCTTTTTGGACAGTGGTCTTGAATTAGACCGGATCTATCTTGGCTTGGATGATATCTCTTATCAGTGGAATCCAAATTTTGGTGAACAGCAACACATGCGTCGAGGATATCCTACTTCTATAGTTGATTGGATTGACGCGCAGGCATTCTACTTACTGCAGCCGGTGAAGCCCAAAATTTTGGGGTTGGCCAGTGGTGTAGTAGAGCGAAAAAAACTGGCCTGGCATGTCGTTGATCCCAATCTGGATTGGGAGAGGATTAACTCAGAATCCCTGGAGTTCCTTGAGGATCCTGAAGAGCAGGATAAGAAGTTCAGAGACCTTCGTAGCACGCTTTCAGCGGGGGCCTATCATGGCGATGCAGCTGCCGAATCAGTAAGACGCTTTGTTAGGCTGGCAAAGCAGCACAACATCGAGATCGTTCTGTTTTTTAATCCGCTACACTATAAAACGTATTTCACCCGCCGTTATGCAAATTACCTCGATTTCAAGCAGCAGGTTTCAAAAATCGCGCCGTTTTTTGACTTTACGGGACTCAATCGATACTCAGCCGATAATGGCTACTGGAAGGAAACCAGTCACTATTCCTCAATAGTAGGGGATCATATGGCCAGAATTATCAACGGCGCAAAACCGGGTACATCGGGTTTCGGTCGACTGGTGACCGCGAATTCGCTGGCAGATCTGGAGGAGCGGCAGTTGTCGAATGATCTGCAATATCTTACTGAGGTGATTAAGGCTGAGGGACTTATAGAGCTACCCGTTCGTTTCGTGCGGTCATTGCGTGAATCCAATAGATTACGAGATGCCACTGTGGTTCAGCCAAAAGGGCAGAAAAGTCGAGTCCTGGTGGACGGAGGTGAGTTCAAGTTGCGTCGAGGCGACGACGTCAAAGATTACCGACCTGGAATTTGGACGCGACTGAAACCAGAAAGATTATTTTTACTTGAGTTTTCAGTCACCATGAAACGCTGGGACCGTTTGCTATTCCGACTACGGCAGGACGAAGATAAGTATGAAAGTGGCTGGAGAAATTATTTGTACCTCAGTAACGGCGACTCTGAAACGGGTTATATTGCGGGCTACTCAACACTTAACAGACCACCTATTCGAGTTGGATTGGGTGAGGGCGAAATTGATCAGCTATGGGAGCCATTAAAAATGTACCAGATACTGCCACGTCGCCGGCCGCCCTCACATTCTGGGGATAAAGCGCTTTGAACCTAATAACATCAATCGACAGACAGTGGATGCGATTCAATCCGACCAAACGAGAGAAAATTCGGTCAGCCTGTTTGGGTCCCAATCACCCATTATTCCTGGAGAACAAAGATGTTGCGGTGATGTGGTCCGCAAAGTCAGGTTGTACCTTCGCGGTAAAGTGGTTTTTCTCTCAGCGCGGACAGTTGTCGGAGGCAATTGCTCACTCGTCCTGGATCCACGATTATAGAACTCAGGTTTACCGAAAGTCAGACCAATTTATGGCGGGCGTTCACCGGGCTGAATACGGGAAAATGCGCTATGTTCGACTAGTCAGAAATCCATTTTCGAGAGCCGTAAGCAGCTACCTGCATATGGTTCGAACGGTTGGCGACCATGCCTTTCATCGACCTCTAAACGAATTCCTGGGTCGGGATGTCGAAGACCAGCCCGGTCTGACCTTTGTCGAGTTCTGTGAGTTCTTACTGGCCACCGATGTTTCTCGCTGCGATATACACTATAAGCAACAGGCGCATATTTTGGAAACTAGCGGGTTGATTGCTATTGATGACGTTGTTCACCTGGAAAGCCTGGAGAGCGAATGGGGCCCGCTTATCCGTCGTTACAAACTTGCACCAGCGTCGATTGCTGAATTAAGTCAATCCCACCACAATACCAAGCGCGCCTCCAGCGAACAATTTGTAGGTGATACACCTTTTCTCCGCACCGAGGAAGACGTGTACCCCGCGTTTAACGCGTTTTATAATGAGGAGATAATGGAGAAAGTGGTAGCTGTATATGCAGAAGACTTTGCACGTTATGGCTACAGTAAATTGCTGTGACTGATACAAAAACTTTTGATGTCTCCTCCGATCGCTTTAACTTTGGCGTTAGCGCTATTGGCCCGTGGGAGTCGGTGGCGGCGAACAACGACTCGACCTATGTTGTTTTGGGGGTAAGCCGTGGAGGTACTTCAGCGGTTGCCGGACTGCTTAGTGAATTTGGTGTTCATATGGGTCGCACCGGTAAGGCGCCTCTGTATGAAGATCTTGGAATAAACCGCGCGCTCGCCAAGGGCATGGATGAGTTTAAGCAGCGTGCGCTGGCTAACAATGAGGCACATTCGAATTGGGGCTTTAAAGGGAATGCCATCACGCACCCGTTCGAAGATATTGCTCAGGTCTTAAGAAATCCAATTTTTGTAGTCGTTTTTCGCGATCTGGCGGCAATAGCTGTTCGCGCCAAATTGTCCGCTGATCGCGACGTTCTATCTATCTTGCAGCGCCAGACCCAAGAGTATTCGCGCATCATTGAATTTCTGGCGGCGGGGCGTTACCGCAGTGTCGTTATTTCTTACGAGAAGCTTTTGGCTTATCCTGAAAATGTAATTGATCTCTTGGCTGACTCGATTGGCTTGAAACCCACTGATGAAGTTCGCCAAGCTGCAATAACCTCGATACGTCCTGCGCCAGAAGACTACTTACGAGTCAGTACTGCAACCAATACGAACGAGTGAGCTTGCGCTGGCAGCCAAACTGGGCATTTGCTTGAAAGATGATCCGGGTTTGCTACTCAGTTGGCGATAGCAGTCGGTTTACCACAGGAGCGATTGATTCAGCCCATAACTGATAGCCCTTTATGGTTGGATGAAGAAAATCATGCATTATCGTTTTTTGTAGCACACCGTTTTGATCTAGAAACTTCGGGCTTATATCCAGGTAGTGAACACCAAGTTCATTGGCCAAACCCGGCAGTAGGGCATTTACCTCGGCGTTCAATATCCGCAGAGGGTGAGTCGGCAACGCCCCCCTGGGGAAAACTCCGAGTAGCAGTATCTGGGATGCGGGCTGTCGCGATTGTATCGTCTGAATGAGTAGCTGTATGCCATCGGCAGTTTGTTCTGCAGGGTCGAATCTCAGACCGCCGTTGTTCGTTCCTATCATGATGACGATTAACTTTGGTGAAATACCGTCTAACTCGCCATTTTCTATACGCCAGATTGCGTTCTCTGTGGCATCCCGATTAAAGCCAAGGTTTAGCGGTTGATAGCGGCCGTAGAACAGCGTCCAGATGCGCATGCCTTTTTTTTCAAAATTGTGCACCAGGGAATCACCTATCATGACGAATTCAGCGCGTCCCTGTGCGGCCTGCGTGACTTTCTTCTTATGACGCTTCAACCACCAGCGCGCCTTACTGGGGTTGGGTGATGTTGCGGCGATGACCCCGGGATCTTTCCGGCTGGCGACGGCCATCAAAGAGTGAGGGGACGTTGGGCCATATTCCGGCGGCCTCTTTGCCGCTTTGCCGTCCTGAGCCTGCGCAACCGCGGCGTTCGCATTGAGTAGTAATATGCCACTGAGAATAATCGCGAGAAATGCAGAATTGATGAATCTCATAGCGACGAGTGGTACTCACTTGGTTTGAAGAGTGCTGGTTCCTTCGTTCTACGCAGGTAAAGCGCAGGATTAGTTATAATTTTCTCCATTTGCCTACTCTTTTAATACTGTTACCTTACAATATAGGTTATTGCGGCGTATTCGCCGGTGAGTTTATCAACTACCTATGTCTTCGAAGAATATAGCATCATTCAAACACTCTCTCGCATTTATCCTCAGTCGAAAGGTGAACCTGAAATCTTTTCTGCCGAATGGGGAGTTTGAGATTGCTGACCACCGGGATCGGGTAAGTTTTGACGTGCGCGGTTTACGCCGCGGCCTGTATTTTCTTCGATTAGAATATATCGGACAGCCATTATTGGTGGGTCCTAGAGTCGAGTGGCAGGACGATGAGTGTGAGGGAAGCAGCGAGGTCTATCTGTTCGAGGCAATGAACAAATCTGAGCTTTTCGGTACGGTTCTACTCACTGAAACAGTGCACAGTCTCCACTTTTACCCCAGTCGCCTGCAGTCTGCGATCAGCTTCAAAGGCGCAAGTATTCGACCCATCACTGAATTTGCGCGCGAGAATATCTACGGTGTCCCGTATGTGCAATATAAGCTTTTCGGTCTGCCATGGTTAGCAAATCGTTTTTTTCAGGATGCGAAAAAATCTCTACTTCAGGTCAGAGGAGGGAAGCGCGAGTCAGGATACGCAGAATGGTGGCGGAGTTACAGCCGCTGTTCAGAGAGTCGATTGGAAGAGCAGCGGACAGCGACTAATCAGTTAACATCGAGCCCAATATTTTCGATTGTGTTACCGACGTACTCTCCGGATATGTCACTGCTGCGACTTGCAGTTGAATCGGTTAAGGCCCAGACGTACTCGCGCTGGCAATTGTGCATCTGCGATGATGCGTCCAACTCAGCCGAGCTGACCGACTATCTTAGTGATATTGCAGCCAAAGATGACCGCATACGATTTGTGGTAAGAGAGAGTAATGGGCATATCAGTGCCGCCACCAATGACGCTCTGGAAATTTCCACAGGTAGCTATGTAGGGTTTCTTGATCATGATGACGAGCTCGCGCCCAATGCTCTTTATGAAGTTGCACTGGCAATAAAAAGCAATCCGCAGCTGGACCTGATTTATAGCGACGAGGATATTGTTAGTGAGGCCGGTATCCCCATCAATGGGCACTTCAAGCCGGATTGGAACCAGGACCTGTTTCGATCGATTAACTATGTCTGCCATTTCCTTGTTGTGCGGCGGGATTTGCTGGTCGAAAAATCGGGGTTGCGGGAAGGTTTCGAAGGCGCGCAGGACTTTGATCTAATCCTTCGCCTCACCGAAGACCTGGACCGCAGCACCATCCACCATATACCCAAGGTTCTATATCATTGGCGGGCAGCGCGTGGGTCTACTGCTTTGGATGGTGCCAACAAACCCTATGCTGCTGCAGCAGGAGTTAGCGCACTGGGGGAACATTTGGAACGTATGAAACTCAACGCGGTTGCCGAACACTCAGAAATCAATACGGCGTATCGCGTACGTTATCAGCTTGTTGAACCGGCGCCCAGTGTGTCAATAATCGTGCCCACGCATAATAACCTGCGTGTTCTAAGAAACTGTGTTCGCAGTGTGCTTGAGCTCACCGATTACTCTAATTTCGAATTACTTATTGTCGACAATCGCAGCGATGATGTCGCAGCACTGGAATTTCTCGCTGACTTGGAAGCCGAACCATCGGTGCGAGTGCTTACCGATGATAGGCCGTTTAATTTTTCTGCGATCAATAACAGTGCGGTTGCCGAAAGTGATGCTGAGATCATCGTTCTTCTTAACAATGATACGGAGGTATTGCATGCAGATTGGCTGACCGAAATGGTCAGTCAGGCGATGCGTGAGCAGGTTGGCGCGGTGGGCGCGAAATTACTTTATCCGAATAACCGAATTCAGCATGCTGGCGTTCTGCTGGGCCTGGGCTCAGACGAAATTGCGCGTCACGCATTCAAAGGCCGCCACAAAAATGAAGTCGGATCTTTAGCCAGAACTAGACTGGTGCAGGAGTATTGTGCCGTTACTGGGGCATGCCTGGCGGTCAAGCGAGAGAAGTATCTGGCCGTGGGTGGCCTGGACGAAAAGAACTTGGCGGTGGCTTTCAACGATATAGATTTTTGTTTGAAACTGAGGGCCGCGGGTTATCAGAATATTTGGACCCCCTACGCACAACTCTATCATTACGAATCTTATACCCGAGGCTCAGACGCCGCCGCCGACAAGATTGAGCGTTATACGGCGGAGGCTGATTACATGCGCAAGCGTTGGGCGAAAGAGCTGAAAGAGGATCCGTATTACAACCCGAGCTTCAGGCGCGATCAGAACTGTTTTGAGCTGGCATGGCCTCCATTTCATGAGGACTGACTGCTAACAGCCTTGAGGGCTTACCCTCCCTTGGGGAGGCGTGTTGCCTTGAATCGTGGCAACCGCATTTTGCCGGTGTGGGTCAGCTCGGGTTCTTCTGTTGGAGCCTTCTCGATGACGACCATGCTGTCGTAGAAGTGCATGGAGGCGGCGCTGCGGGTGTAATCAGTAACATCAAAGCCGGGCTCTCCATGTCGATTGTGGTAGGCGTTTAGAAGGTCGACCTTGTCCTTGGCATATTCGATGAAAGTTCCGGGTTTGCGATAGCCTCCACCAAAAGAGGCCCAATACGATGTATGCGTGTCTTCGCAAATATAGACACCGCGGTCTGAGACATGGCTAAACAGGGCATCGAAGGTGTTGATTTGCTGGTCCATGGTATGGCCGCCATCATCAATAACGATATCGATTTTTGGTATCTTCTCTTTCAAGACTTCGAGAAAGTCTTTGTCTTCCTGGTCACCGATGAAAACTTCAATTTGGTCTTCATTAAGCTGGCCGGCGTTAGGGTCGATGTCGAGGCCGTAGATGTGCGCCCTAGAGCCGAAGTAACTCTTCCACATTTGCAGTGATCCGCCGTCGCGAACGCCTATCTCAAGTATATGGACATCCGAATCCCGGAACCGAGACAAGTGCCTCTCGTAAATTTTAAAATAGTGGCTCCACTTCATTATGAGGTTGCCAGTATTGTCATTGAAGTAGCGTTCTAGATCATTCATTGAGGGTGGCCTATAAAACGGGATTGCCAGAGCGTAACGACTCAGGCGGGTTTCTTTGTTCTTTCTCGATGACAACCATACTGTCATAGAAGTGAAGAGAGTCGATGCACCTGGTGTAATCGGTTACGCGAAAGTTTTCGTTGCGTCCTCTTTTATGAAAGCCGTGAAGGTCGTCCACCAGGCCTTTGGCCGTTTCCATGAACGTGCCATCCCGCCTGAATCCGCCACCAAAGGTATTCCAATATGAAGTGTGTGTGTCTTCGCAAATATACGTTGCGCGTTCGGACAAATGTGGGAACATCATTTCAAAAGTTAATATTTGCTGCTTCATGGTGTGCCCGCCATCATCGAGCAAAATATCGATGCGGGGAATTTTGGCCTGCAACTCCGCCAGAAACTCGGGGTCACCCTGGTCACCTATGAAAATCTCGATTTGTTCTTCCTCCAACTCGCGACTTCTGGGGTTAATGTCGACGCCATATATTTTTGCTGCGGGCCCAAAATAGTCCTTCCACATTTGCAATGAGCCGCCATGGCGTACACCGATTTCGAGAATATGAACATCGGTTCCGCGATACGGGGATAAATGGGAGTCATAAATCTCAAAATAGTGTGTCCATTTGTTGATCATGTTTCCGGGGTTGTTGAGAAAATATTGCTCAAGATGGTTCATGGAATACAAACACCTTAGTTATCGGCAGTGCGCTGCCTACTCTATTCATACAGACCGCGCGCCTTGGATCTTTGTTGAGATTATCGCACCAATTCGGATTGACGGTTGTTCAATAAGGTAAAAACAGATGCTGGAAACAATAATTGAAGCGGCTGCGGTAATGCCTAGAGCGAGCCAGTAACTGTAGCTACCTTCAATACCAATTACATTTAGCCAATGAATCGCTGGCTGCGCCACAGTCAGCATTACCAACAGATGTACCAAATACAAGGAATAGGAAATCTTGCCGAGAAATTGTAACGGGGCAATACTCAGAATGGCTTGTGCTCTGGCATTGGCCATAATCCACGCTAGCAACATGAGTGCCCCAATGCCAGTAACGAACCGGAGCGCCTTCGGAGACAATTTCATGGCGATTAATTCGTGAGGTAGCCTATAGGTTAGTAGCAAGACACCTATAACAAGCGTCGCGATTGCCAGCAGGCGATTAGAGCGGATCAAATTAACGATGTATTCCTGATGTTTGGCGAGCAATATCCCCATCGTGAAGTGTGCTGCAAATACATACACGCCAAGTAACTGTATGAAAACTAACGTGAAAAGCACCAGCCACCACGAACTTCGACAGGCGATTAGAATCATGAAAGGCAGCGCGAGCGACATGCCCATTTCTATTCGCAAGGTCCACGCCTGTGGAATCAGGGGGAATTTGGTGTCGGGTAGAATCATCAATGCCGACTTCAGATATTCCAGGGGAGGGAGGTCTACCTTCTTGTCAGACCAAAGTCTCTGCGCCCATTTGCTTAGAGCGGGATCATTGTCCGCGTAAAATTGGTAAAACCATGTTCTAGCCAGATAACTAACAACCAAAACGGCAATAAAGGGTAATACGATGCGGCAATATCGTTTTACGTAAAATGCCCAAATATTAAACGATTCAAAGCGACGCAGTTCCAAATATCGAACTGACAACACATAACCACTCAATACAAAGAATACGGTCACCGCCGCATAGGCGTCGAAAAATAGGTGTAGTGGCGTGCGCATAATCGGCTGAAAATACTGGTGCCCAAACGCGAGGTAGGCGTGACCCCACAATACTGCAAGGGCCGCTATTCCTCTAACAGCGTCTAGATAAACTAGCCGGTCTTGCTGGGCTTTCGCTACCAAGGGCATGGCATTGAGTACTCGCTGCGGATCATGGTTTATTACGCTTCAGAGTAAAAAACTTTACCAGCCACTGCATCAAGCTGGAGGGGCCTGTGTAGGCGGGCGGATCGAAATCCCTGATGTCTCCAAGCACGCGCACGCGCAATTCAGTACTTACCGATATACCTAGTTTCTCCAGATCGAATTCAAAACCACAATTTCGGCCGTCTGCAGTGACTCCTTCCGGGAGTTGTGCCGGTAGATTTGCCGCGACCGTGGCAATTTCCTGGCTCGACCGGTATAGGGCAATTTTTGGCGGGATCATCATGGTCTTGTTGACATAGCGCGCCCAACCCGAGATCTTTCTGGCACTGAAGATCTGCCATCGGCCCTCAATTCGGTTTGCCCGCGATGCCTCCAGATAGTGATCGGGACTGGGCTCTACGAAGTTGGCTGCATCCTGTAATGCTTCCGCCGATGCCTGCAAGTGAATAACTCTAGTCAGCTCTTCAAGAAACTGTGTTGGGTTCCCCAGTAATTTTTCATAGGAAACGAAAACGGCGGGCGCCTGCGATGTGTTCACAAATTCGATAATACGATTGTAGATCGAAAGTACATGCTCCAGCTTTTTCGTATAGTTGGCCTTCAAGCGACCGGAAACCAGGCTCCTACTGGCTGTAGCTACAGGGTCCCTGAAAATGATGATATAGACTGGATTACGGAAAAATGGGTGGTAGTCGGCCACAAAACGAGTAAATCCTGGGCGTTTAAATGCCCAGATATCATGCTCGCTGTTAAATTCCGAGATTAATTCCCTTACCTGATCGTCATCACGCTTTTCGATGGCGTTGGCCAGTGCCAGACTCTCAAAAACGGGCGCCCCTGCCCCTTTTCCCATAAAGAGCCCAAGTGCCGCCAGTGCGCCCGCTATTGCAGACGTGCCGCCGCGCGGGGCCCCAAGCACAATGAAGGTCTTGCGGTCGTAGGAGCCAGTCTCGAGCTGCTCGCAGTTTAGCGCGAACATTCCGGGGTTCTCTAAATCGGAGTATTCCGTATTCACGTTTTGCCTTTACGCTGTGTTAAAGCGCATTGTATTCGGATATCGCTGCATAGGTACGCCGGTAGCAGGGAGTTATCTTATTGTGTGGATTTTGCAAAGTTTAAAGAGAATGCAAAATCTTCATCAGCCAGAATTTTCTCCATTATTTTCTGGTGTAACTGCGAATTCTTACGCCGCATATACCATTTTACATGTTTTGTGGTCCAGGCATGCAGTAACGCCAGGTTGGGTTTACTTCTAAGATAATCTGCGAACTGAATACATTTGGCGGAATAAAGGTCGATGCCAAGACGCTTATCGTGGCGGCAAAACTTGTCTCTGAATCCGGCACCGTGGTGATATACCGCGTTATCGTATACACCGAAAAATAGTGAGTGGAGATCGGTTGGGTTGGAGCGCAGCAAGGCTTTCCAGGAAATGTCGGCGTCTCTCAAAGCGCCGTATAGATTGCCCCCTACATCCGAACCCATATTGCCATCGTCTCGCATCCATTGGACCCCGGGTTTCCAGGTTCCGGAGATGGATCGCCAGAAATCGACTGAGGTGAGGCAGAAGCAGGGATGAGGTTGCTTGTCTCCAAAGTTCTCATCCCGCCTTACCGCAACCAGAGGGTACTGGTCCAGATAGGCGAATATTCGACCTAAATCGGCAATTGGAAATGCATCGCCATCGATAAATAAAATCAAATCGTTATCATCGGCGACTTGCGAAATTTCCTGGGCGAGAAAGTCGAGCTTTTCATGATGCCGAAATCCATCATTGTAAAAAGCGTGGTCAACCTGTGTTGCGAGCGCCTCGCTGACCCCATCCATGAAAGCGAATATTTGGAAGTCGAACTTTATGTAGGCTTTCAAACGGGCAATCTGCTGTTCTACCCATGTGTCTGAGTTCCAGTGTACGGTGGCGATGTAGACGGTCCGGTTTTGCAAGGGGTAAGCATCCGTAGGCGTTGTGGGAAAGTACGGGGTAAAAGACATTTCATCCACATTTGTGGCAATGATATAGTAACTTTCCTTCGTGGCATACAAGCCGAAATCAATAGCACTGATTGACAGATTTTATAGGCTTCAATTTAGATGGTCGCTTGACCATGGTTAGCGCAGTATTCCGAATTCCAGTGCTGCATACTATAATTCTGCCTTTTTACTGTCATTCTTCAGGAGCGCATTGCTGAATGCATTTAGGTAAGTCCTTGGAGGCGGTCAAGCGGGCGATTTCAGGCTTAATGCTGCCAAAAACAGACCTTAGTGCCCAGGTGTGTATTGAGCCCGGCGAGATTGAATCTGCCGCTAGCTACATTCCAATTGATGTGCGCGACCTAAAGCGGGGTCTGTATTTCTTCAGCTTAAAATACACAAGCGATTCTGTACCTCTTGGGCCGAGGCTGACAGCGGCTCGGCCCAAATTTGAAACCAGCGATCATATCTACACTTTTGTCAGCCATGACCAGAGCGAATTTTTTGGCACGGTACTCATCATTGATGATATTGAGTATCTGAACTTTTATCCCAGCAGACTTCCCTGTGACATTAAGATCATTGATTGTTCCCTGAGGCAGATTAACTCGTTTGCCCGAGATTATATTTATGGTGAGCTCTTTGTCAGGGTCAAGATATTTGGGGCACACTGGACGTGGAATCGCAGTCTCGATGAATTCAAGGCTTGGGTTCAGCGACTGCTTAGCGGCGGCAAAGACGACAGCTACGCAACGTGGTGGAAACTCTACGGACAGACTAGTTCGAATGAACTGGACGCACAGAGAACTCTGTCCAGGGGCGTGTCTCGATCTGCAGAGCGCATCACCCTCGATCAGACTCTCTCCATCTCTGTTGTTCTTATGGTCGGTGACAAGCTGTTACCCGAATTGACGAGGTCAGTCGATTCTATGCTGGCGCAAACGTATGCGGATTGGGAGCTATACGTTTGCGGCGATATAATGCCGGGCTCTCGCGAAGACTCGTATCTGCAGCAGCTCATGGCTGGAGAGCCGAGAATTAACAGCAGGTATAGGAGTGGCGATAAAGGCCAGATAGTCCAAGTAAACGATGCTCTCGCCGAAACTACGGGAGCGTTTGTTGGTTTTCTGGAAGCCGGTGATCAGTTGGCCGCTAATGCATTATTTGAAGTTGCTCTGTGTATCAGCGATTCGCCCGAGTTGCTAATGGTCTACTCTGATGAAGACGCTATCGGTGCCGGAAATGTGCCATTGGCACCGCAGTTCAAGCCAGATTGGAACTATGACCTTTTCCTCTCGATAAATTATGTGTGCCATTTTCTAGTGATCGCCAAAAGCCAAGTGATGGCATGTAAAGGACTGCGGATTGAATTCGAGGGCGCTGAAATTCTGGATCTTACTTTGCGAGTTGTTGAATCTGCCTCGGCAAGTCAAATCGGGCATATCCCGAAAGTTTTATACCACCGTAGCGCTGGTGCGGATGAGTTGCCGGAGCATTTAAATGCCTTCGAAAGTAACAACCCAGAGGTAGCTAGAAGCGCGATAAATGACCACCTTCAACGCCGCAATTTGTCGGCTGTTGCGACACATACTGAAGTACCTGGTGGCTATCGTATTACGTATCAGTTGCCCGATCCTCCGCCTTCTGTATCAATTATCATTCCAACATACAACAGTTTGAGGGTGCTGAAAAACTGTGTGGAGACCCTGCTGGAGAAAACAAATTATCCTGCCTATGAAATACTGATTGTCGATAACCTTTCCGATGATCCTGCTACGCTTAATTATCTCGCAGCGATTCACGATCACCGTATCCGTGTACTTCGCTATCAGTCGGAATTTAATTTTTCCGCGATTAATAATTACGCCGTCAAGGCAAGTGAAGCACAGATATTGGTACTTCTTAATAACGATACTGAGGTATGTAACGAAGATTGGCTTATCGAAATGGTGTCTCAGGTGAGTCGGCCGGAAATCGGAGCAGTAGGGGCGAAGCTATTTTATGCCGAGGGCCGCATTCAACATGCTGGGGTGCTTCTGGGTATGGGGCCTGATCGTGTTGCCGGACATGCATTTAAGGGCTTTCATCGAGATGAAATTGGTGCGATGGGGCGAACGCGATTAGTTCAGCAGTATCATGCGAATACCGGCGCGTGTCTGGCGGTTAATCGAGAGCTATATCTGGAGGTAGGAGGCTTGGACGAAGAGAGCCTTGCCATTGCCTTTAACGACGTCGATTTTTGCCTGAAATTGCGCGCGGCTGGCTACCTTAACCTATGGACGCCCTATGCGCAGATGTATCACTATGAATCGTATTCCAGGGGATATGATGTCACTGAGGAAAAGCGTAACCGATTTATATTGGAACGGGATTATATGCATCGTCGATGGGGCGATTGGCTGCAGTCAGATTCCAATTACAATCCAAATCTCACGAGAGATTTTGACAACTTCAACCTGGCGTGGCCGCCAGAGTCTCAAGTCGATGGTACGGAGGGCGTGGAGTGAGTTTGCCTCATTACTTAAGTAACGAACTGCTGGTCAACGAGATCGGTCGCTCGCTTTCGGGTAAAGATCCAATTTTCCCGAGTCGGGAAGATATTCGTAAAATCGGACCGATAAATACCTTGCGAGAGTTTAAGCACCTGGGTTTGCAATCGCTACGAGTACTATTGAACTATACGAATATAAGTCCCAGCTCAGCCGTACTGGATATTGGCAGCGGCTATGGTCGGCTGGCGATTCCTTTAAGCCGATTCTTGTCCACCGATGGATCCTATGTTGGGATCGATGTAATGCAAGATGCTGTAGTGGATTGCCGACAGCGTATAAGCAATGAATTTGACCAATTCACATTCGAGCATCTGGACGTTCACAATGGAATTTACAATGCAGACACCAGCCAGGCAGCGGCTGATGCGCGCTTTGATCTACCTGACCAGCAGTTTGACGTGGTGTTTATGTTCTCGGTGTTTAGCCACATGATGCCGGAGGATGTCTCGGCCTACTTGAGTGAAATAGCCAGAGTGCTAAAGCCTGGTGGGATGTTGATGACAACGTTTTTTGTGCTCAATAATTTTTCCCGCACTCAGATTGAAAATGGTGAGACACGACGTACCTTTGCGCACAAGCACGGACATGTCTTTGTTGACGATTCCTTGCATCCTGAAACTGCGGTGGCCTATGAGCAGTCTTACTTGGAGGAGATCCTCGCGGCGAGCCCGCTAGAACACGTGCACACATTCTATGGTCAATGGGCGGGCCACCGCTGGTCCATGACGGGCCAGGATGCCGTGATTTGTGTGAAGCCTTAGCGTGGCTACGGTTATTTCCCAGAAAGATAACCCAGCAGTTGCTGTTCTAATTCGGCCAGCTTTTCGGGGTACTTTTTGTTCAGGAGAATTGTCTCCTGCGGATCATTGTCCAGTCGATACAGTTCCGTGCCCTGGACAGTCCGGACTAATTTCCATGGTGGAGATATAACGGCGGCGCCACCGAGAACAAAGTGAAAAAATCCGAGACGCTCACCCAGATCGACTTCATCTTTACCCGTTAGCATGGGTAGCAGCGATACTCCACGACGTGGCGCATCCAGTTCATCTGGCCGTACTTTATAACCGGCAGCCTCACGCAGGGTGGGCCAGAGGTCTACCAACATCGTAAATTCGTCGATCTGCTGATTTGGCGGTATCGTTCCCGGCCATTGGGCGACCAGCGGTACTCGTAAACCTCCTTCGTATACGGTGCTCTTGCCGCCTCTAAACTGGCCATTACTCCCTGTTGGATTGTTGGGGTCCTCTCCTACCGACAGATCAGAGCCATTGTCGCTGGTAAAAATAAGCAACGTATTTGATGTTAGCTCCAGCTCATTCAATCGGCCTATAAGATCTCCGATACGATCATCCATATGTCTGATGAGCGCAATATAATCCTGATTTCTTTCACCCTCGACGCCACTTTCCCTGACCTTATCCAACCAGTCTTCTCTCGCCGAAAATACTTGGTACTGCTCTCCCCACAGCGGCGTATGTACGGTATTGAAACTAAGATAGAGGAAAAACGGGTCGTCCTGGTTTTCTTCGATAAAAGATATTGCGCGGTCTGCAAGCAAATCGGTAACGTGGCCCGACGTCTGGCGGTAGGGCGACCTGCCCTCAAAAAAGAACGTGTCAACCAACTCATGAATAACCTTAAAGCTATAGACGGTGACACCGCCGTAAAATCCTAACCACTGCTCAAAGCCACGATCGACGGGTAAAAAGCCGGGGCGTACAGATAAGTGCCATTTGCCATAAGCCCCGGTGCGATATCCGGCCTGACTCAGATACTCGGGAATGATTGTTGAGGACCGTGGTATACCTGCCTTGGCGGGACCACCGGTCCCCGGGATTTTAATATCCCTCAAAAACTTTCCGCTGAGCATTGAGGCTCTTGTAGATGAACACACCGGGTAAACGTGAAAATTAGTGAATGCAGCTCCCTGTGCAGCGATTTGGTCAATATTGGGAGTAGCAATATTGCCACTTGGTGCGAAAGCGCTTACATCACCGTAGCCCATGTCATCGGCAACAATGAGAATTATATTGGGTCTCGCGTGTTGTTTTAGATCTAGATATTTTTGCGCCGCACCGCGCGTTATCTCATAGACTTGCCTTATTTCCAGACTTTCGAGGGCCTCCCTAGGTGCAGAACTGAATTCTGTGTAGGAAACCTTTCCGTTGCCATCCAGGTCATATTTTGGATCCTGCAAGAGTCCGTTACTGACGGTGTCGAGCAGAGGCAAGATAACCTTGCGATAATCGACCAGCGGAGCACTTAGCCTTAACGCTTCAACAATCGCTGTCGTTACTCGATTTACTTTAAATATGGGAGTAAGCGCATCACTTTGTTTTCCGACGCCAAGCACCGCAGAGCAAGGCAGGATATTCTCCAGTGCCGTGTCGTTAACAACGCGAAAATTTTTGCCGCGAATAGTGGCGAGATAGCTGCCGCCGCTAGTGCGAATATGGCAATAGCTGCCGGTGTGAAAGCGTGCTGCTCGGGTCAGCAGTATTTGGCCAACTGGAATGTCGCCATCAGCCAGATGGTGAGGTTCATCCGCGGATATTCCCTCAGAGATAGTTTCACCAGCCAGCGATGCCAGAGATACCTTGGCCCCAACAATGGGCTCTCCCTGGGCGGTCATAAGAGTGTCTACTCTAACCAGAGGTGTGAGAATATTGAGGCTTGGCTCGAGGTTAGCCAGACTCACCTGCTCATCGCTGGCGAAGGCCTGCGCGCAAATCAGAAAAAGGATGAGAGTAGGAGGTAGCTGTTTCAAGTGGCTAGTTCAAACCGCAGTTAGAGGGGCGAGTTAGTTTAACAGGTGCAATCTTTCGCGGTCACTGTGTCTAAAAAAAGGGTTTTGACGTCAGGCCTCGCTACCCAAAGGCCTGCTACTCATCGCCGTAAGATAAAGTCGGCTTCCAGTACAATTGGCTCACCGACACGCTCAGTGATTATCGCCTTGAGAGAATCAATTTGGTGTTCATCAGGATGCTGCGCTGCGCTCAGGCGTATGCGGATCAAAGGCGGGGATCCGGGTCTAACTTCAACGTGCCCTATCTGCATTTGCGCCCCATCGACCTCGATAGTGCCGGTGGGCACCCGATTAAGTAATGTTCCCTGCTGGATCAGGCCGGAAAATGCGATTGTCAGCGGAATGGCAATGACAGCCATCATGCCAAGTGCCAGGGTCAGGCCCTTGCGCGCCAGGTGAAAGGGCGCGAATCCAAGTACCAGAAAAGTGACACTAGCGGCCAGCGATATGCCGACCAGGTTCGTGGTGAACAATAAGCCCGCACCTAGCGCCATGTCCCAATTGGCCCAACCCAGGCCTATACCCATTACGCTCAAAGGTGGTACTAGCGCCACCGCAATTGCTACACCTGCCAGGCTCTTGGCGATTTCAGCTCTTGTGAAAGCATAGGCGCCTGCAACGCCGGATATCACAGCAATAAAAAGATCTAGCAGGGTTGGCGACATACGGGCAGCCATTTCAGGTGTCACAATAGACAGCGGCGACACTGCCGCCACCGCCACTGCCCAACCCAGTCCCCAGCCGACCCCCACAGCCAGTGTTATCAGCGAGTTACGCAGCAGCGTAAAATCGGTTCGTGCCATGCCCATTGCCAGGGAGATAATTGGCGACATCAGCGGAGCCAGTATCATTGCACCAATAATTACAGGTGCTGAATTTGCATATAGGCCCGCCAGCGCCAGCAGTACACTCAGTACTGTTAGTACCTGAAAGGAATGTGTTGGACTGGCATTTATTCTTAGGGAGACAAAGAGCTCGCGATATTCTGCTTCGGAGGCATGACTAAACAATGGCAATGGTTTATCAAAAAATTCGCGCGCAGTCTCGTTCACTGGAACGTGTTTAGTACGTATTACATCTTTCTCGGGCTTACTGGCGCTGGATGTTTCTTGCAACATTGGTCCAGGGATTATTCGCAGTGCCTGCTCGTTAATCTCGAAGACTAATTCGTCCGCCGATATGGGCTTGCTGTCCAGCAATAACTCCATACCGCCAGACGAGGTTATTACAAGTCTCTTTGATTGCACTGTACCGATGGCGTTAGGAAGTTTTTGCAGGCTTATTTTTAAGCCCAAGGCCAGTCGAAGCAGAAACCATAAATAACTGATAATACTTCTGGGTGCAAAAGCGAGCAGCGTTAATCGACCGCTGCGCAGGCTCAACGGCTCCTCTATAAACTTGCCGATCAGGGAGCTCTGGGTATAGCCCAATACGACCACGCCCAGCGCCGCCAGTTGCACAGTCTGGTCTTTGCCGGTTAGTAAGCGGAAGTCTTTCAGCCGCAGTGAGCCCAGCCCCTTTAGTGCGCCGAAAAGGAAGCTGCGATCGGTGACCGGCTTGTCCATGTCTGTGGGTCGCAGTGACATCACTTTGCCGACAACCACGGAGGAGAACACTACCTGCCCGTTGCACAGCAGAACATCTGCATCAATGGCGTCCGAATCCAGATAGTGTGAGTATAGTTGGGTGGCAGAACCCTTTACCCCCAGACTGCGCATTGCCTCGGTAGCGTCGGGGTGTGGGAGTACGCCCAACTCCCATTTGCGTTCCATCGCCAACTCGACCAGATCCCGTATTTTCTCGTCCCCAAGACAGACCAGGACGCGCGCTTGTGCAGGAATGTCAGCACGATCCGGCCAAGAGATACACTTTAGCTGCTCACGCTGTTCAGGCTTGAGACCCAGATCTTCCAAAGCGGGGTCGTAAAGTAAGGTGGCCATGGGTTTGGCCTCAGCAGTGTTTGTTTCGTCCAACTGAAAATCCCTGTGCTGGTCGAGTTAACAATACGCCATACTATAGCAAAGGCGGAGACTATGGCGGTTGGCAGTTTGTAACCGGGGTGCGTTTTTCCTGATAGGAAGCTACAGCAGTCTTTTTTTTAATCGAGGTCTTCCGGAGATATCTTATGCCCCCAATCCGCCTTGGCGGAAAGGTAGCGCAGATTACATTCGTCCACCCCGATAATATGCTTTTCCGCGGTAATCTGGCTCAGCCCGTGCGCACTCAAATCGGCAATTTTCTTGGGATTGTTAGTCAACAATCGCATAGGTTCGTCACCAACAAAATGGTGCAGCAAGGTGGCGGCGTCGCTGAAGTCACGCGAGTCATCCGGAAGGCCTAAAGAGCGATTGGCCTGGTAGGTGTCTTCGCCCTCGTCTTGTAGCAGATAGGTGGCAGCCTTTGCCCATAAGCCAATACCCCGACCCTCGTGTCCGGCCATGTAAATCAGATACCCTCCCGCAGGATCTTCAGCAATCCGGTCAATGGCAGCCTCAAGTTGAGGGCCGCATTCGCAGCGCCGTGAGCCAAAAATATCTCCAGTCAGGCAACAGGAATGCACTCTAATTAATGGCGAGTCGGAGGGCTCTCCTATGACCAGTACACTATTTACCGCAACCGGCGATACCAGAGTTGAAAACAGGTGCTGGCCGCCGCTTTCGCGAAGTGTTCCGGCAAGCGATTCCACGTCGCCCATTTCGGTGCTTCTTACGGCCGCATACCACTTCACTGTAGGCCGGTGCTTGCCAATACCCAACGGCAGCGGGATTGGCCCCAACAGATTGAGAGCGACCTCATCTGCTGGGGGAGCGGTGCGTGGGTCCAGCGATTTGCCGTGAGAGTCGATACGGGTCAGTTTCCCCGTGGCTATCAGACGTTCGCGGATATCGGGGTTTAAATAGGTAAACACGGTATCTTTTACGCCTGATTAACGGGGAAGGTTAGCTTCGACGGCATCGAGAAAGCCCTGCATGTCGACCACGGTTTCGTTGTCCGGCCTGGTAGTTTTGCCCTTCAGGTCGCCGGTTATCGTGCCCTGATCTACGGTATCGATGAGTGCAGTCTTCAATTTTTCAGAGTATTCGACTAGCGCGGTATTGGATTCTCGGGTACCCAGAGTTTCCAGAGCATTAGCCAGCGCGTAAATCAGCGCTGAGGAGTTGAAAATGGCGATGTCACCCTCACTCTCCTGGTACTTCAGATATAGATCGTGCGCAGTGCCGTGGGGGGCTTCGTACAACATGGTGCCGTCTTTACTCTCGATAATCGAGCTGGCCGTGGCCAGACTGCCACCCAGAGCCGCGGCGATATCGGAAAATATGTCACCGTCCAAATTTTGAGCCGGGTACAGTGCATTACGCGGCGGGTCAGTGATCATTTTCTTCAGTTGATTGGATGGCCGCATAATCATAAAGGAGGGCGGTTCGGTTTGATCAGCTACCAATGCTACCCGAACCTCGTTGATTACATCGCTGAAGACTTCGTCGTATTCGAAATATTCGCGCTTGAGACCAAAATATACTTCTTTGTCGTTCAGTGAGGCATCCCGAAACACCTGCATAATCCAGTCCCGAATGGCCACCCGGTCGTTGGACATAAACAGCATGGGGTCGTCTTTCTTTACTTCGCGGGCATATTTTTCTTCGCCGTCGACAATTACTTTAACAATGCCGTCTTCTGGCGCCGCCATATTGAAGCTGCCGTATTGGTCACCGCCACCGGCGCTCATACGGGAAATGGACACATGGAACTTGCGGTCCGGAATACCGTATTTTTTCAGCGTATTCACCAGCTTGAACAAACGCCTGCCAGTGGCGTTATCGGGAACCCCCCAGAGAGCGCGCTCCGGCGGGTTTGACACGATTCGAGCGGCCTGGGCATCGATCAGCTCGTAATGATAACTGAGACCTGCCTGTTCAAACCGGCCCTGATACTGCTTAGTGAAAATGGTTTCAATTACGTCCCGCATAACACCATCGTAGCCAGGGATAACGGTATCCTTGAGGCCAACATAGGCGTCGCGGCCTTCGCTCAGGGCACGCTCAAAAAACTGGTGGGCCCAGGCCTGAATTGCGGCATGGTCGTTGGTGGCCAGCATGTAGGGATCGCCGAGATTGAGCTTCCTGCGATGCAGTTCCACCGGGTCACCGCTGGCGCCTACAAAGACCAGTTTGGCGATGCCGGTGGCCCGTGACAGGGCGTTGTAGCTGTATTTGTTGCCACCACTAGGCATGGTATCCACGTCGATGTCACGACCTATCCATTGGGGCGGCGTGCTCTTGATGTTGCGGAACTGGATGTCCTCACGGGTGATATTGCCGCCAATTCCCTTGCGGATAGCACCGTTGGGGGATTTGGTGGCTAGCTTGTCCAGGTTTGCCTCAGCAACCTCGGGGTATTTGGCCAGTAGCTCATCTAATTGCTCACGATTGACTGTCATCCCGGCGTTCTTGACACCCACGCCGTGTTTGCGCAGTGCTTCGATGGCGTCTCGCACCACCTGGCCGTTGGTTTGCAGGCGTTTCTCCGCAGACAGATCGATTTCCACCATGGGTAATTCGAGCCTACGGGTGACAAATTGTTCCAGAATCCGCTCAAATGCGACCTGTGCCATCTCATCGCCATGTAGTACGACCAGGGGGCTGCTGACTGTAATTTTTTCGCTCATGGAGACTCCTGCAAGTTAGCTGCAGGATTATAGACTATTTGACGACTCTGCTGGGCGTTCGAGCTGCTAGGCGCCGGCGCTAACAATCTGCCCAATAGTAGTTTGCGCTGAAGCAGTCGCCTGAGGTTTGTTTTTGCAGCCGTAGGCCTGGTACGCAGGCACCATGTCCATCTCGCAGTCTTGCATGCGTTCGGCCAGATACTGTACCCACTCGCCAAATCGGGGGTTGTCCTGTTCAACACGGGTTTCAGTTAACCAGCATTCCAGCTTTCGCCACATCATCAATAGCAAGCCACCGGCCAGTTCCTGAGTCAGAGTGAAAGACGCCATCTCCTTGTGAACCAGAAGACCCATGGTCTCAAAAGTCATTCCGACTACCTGGGCGGATTGTTCATATTCGGCGTCCATGGCCTGTAATTCGCGCAAGCCAATATTGTCGGGGAGTTGGCGTATCAATGTCACTGCCTTGGCTAATTCTGGCTCCGCGAATCGTTTGCAGAGCTCTGCTGCGGTTTGGCTTTTCTGCCGCTTGCGATATTCAATGGTTTGAAAGGCGGCGAATGCCGCACCCAGCACGATGGTAATTGCGCTGAAAATCTCTGCCATCGCGGAATAGGTTTGTAAATTATCCATCTCTAGTCTCCCGTTACTCCGATTGGTGTAATGATCCACATAGTGAGCCACCAGCGTCACGGCTGGCTCATTCCAGTCGCTGCGCCTCCGCACTGCTGATGGCTCTCCCTACACACAGTAAATCTCGAAGACTGGGTGTCATCTCCTGAAAATGGGAATCGGGTTGAGCCCCCAGGGAGTTGACCAGGGTGGCGAAGAAACAGCGCGCACTGGCGATTGCGATAATGTCAAAAATGGTCGCGTCTTCCATGCCCAGCTCCCGCAGGTGATCGATATCCTGTTGGCAGACCGCGTTTGAGTTGCGAGCGACCTTGCGGGCCATAGTCATGCAGGCTTGCTGCAATTCGTTCAGGTGCGGACTGTTGTCATTGCTGACGATGTCCTCTAGCTGCTCCCTTGAAAATTCTCCCTCACTCAGCTTGCTACCGAAGGCGAGCGAGCAATAGGAACTACCCAGTGCCTGTGACGCTGCCAGGGTAACCAGTTGGAAGGTCGCTGCATCCACTGACTGTGCGATAGTGCGCTGCAGGTCTGCCCAGGCCTGCATCACCTGCGGGCGGTGGCAAAACACTTTGGCGTAGTTGGGGACAACTCCCCAGGGCTGCTGTTGTCGCAAATACATTTCCCGGACCATGCCCGAGGAATCTTCCGTTGCTACTGTCTCGATAAATGCCACGCTGAATCCCCTATATTTGGAATTGGCTGATCTGGATTTCCTGGCCATGGTTGGCGTAGTCGCCGGTTGCGCGCTGGCGGCGAAACTCCCCCCACTCGATCGCCTTGTAACGCGCGGGATGTTTTTGATCCACCGTGGAGGGCAGGGGCCGGTATTGGGTGTCGTAGCTTGGATTGAAAAAGAAGGGCGCGGTAAATCGCTCTGCTTCACAATTAGCTCTGACCCGGTGCAGTGGCGCGTGATAGCGATCGTTTGACCAGACCTGCAGGATATCCCCGAGGTTAACCACAAGACTGCCTCCCGCGACTTTGTGCCACCGCTGTTGGCGATAGATTTCCAGGCCGGCTTGTTGATCCTGCATCAGCAGGGTGATGGCTCCGGCGTCGGTATGAGGGTTTACACCCAAAAACCCTTCATTCGCAGCTTCATCGCCGCGAGGTGATGCCGGCTGCTCACACAGTGGGTAGTAATTCAGGCGCACGAAGCTGGTGTGCTGCGGCCGAAAGCAGTTTTGTATCTGCTCCGCCGGCGTGCCGAGATTACCGGCAATCGCCGCCATTAATTCGAATGAAATTTGCTCACAGGCCTGATAGTAAGCCGTCACGGTGTCCTCAAAGTCGGTAACCTGTGTTGGCCACTGTGGTTCGATAGTCATCCCATCTGCAGGGCCATAGTCGTAGACCTCTTTCCAGTCAGGTGACTGTCGGGTTAACTCGTGGTCGAAAAAGCCCCAGGGATTGCTCTCCGAGCGCTCAACCTGCTTCTTAACAGCCTGTGGCTGGTGGAAGAATGACGTCATCGACTCAGCCAGCCTGGCTTGCAGCGGTTGGGAAAAAGGGTGGCCCACCAGTTGGAAGGCTCCCCAGTTGCGGCAGGCGCTATCCAGGGCGCGCAGTGTGTCCGCCTGGCCCAGGGTGGCGAAATTGACGACGGGTAATGCTAGATAATCCATAGCGATGCCCTAAGCTGTCTGCCGAGGTTGCAGCCACTGGGGCATCAACTTGGTCAAATCGGGCCTCGCGTGGGTGTCATAGGAGGCGCCAGTCGCTTGCAGTAATTTCTGCAAAGACCCGTTTTCGTATGCCTCAAAAAGTTCGGTCGCACCGCCGATGTGAGTTTCGCCTATGTAGATCTGCGGTATGGTGGGCACGCCAATATCTGATAACAGTACCTTGCGAATTTTGCCGCCCATATCTTCTGGCTGCAGTGCCACTGAATCGAGATCCACGCTGTGATAGTCGATACCCATTTCCTTAAACAGCTTGCGCACTGACCAGCAGAAATCACACCATTCGAGTGCGAACATGACCACTGAATTGTCACGCACAACGGTGTCTACAAACTGCCTGGCCTTGGGGTCGACAGTCATGTCGCTTGTATCAACCGCCTGCACAGTAGGCGCGGTCGAGACGGTAAACTGAGCACAGGGAGTAGACTGAGAAAGGGCAATCTCTTCCTTGTTCATCTCCTCGGAAATGTCCTCAAATAAGGGTGTAGACATATATCGCTCGCCGGTATCGGGCAGCATGGCCACGATATTGGTGCCGGCTTTCGCATCCCTGGCAATCTCCAGTGCCGCAGCCAGGGTGGCACCCGCGGAGATGCCGGTAAATATTCCTTCCTGTTGCGCCAGGGCCCTGGACAAGCGTAGGGCCTCATCGCCGGCCACGGGTACGATGTCATCCACCCATTGGGATTTCACCGCGCTTTCCGTCAGGCTGGAGATAAAATCCGGACTCCAGCCCTGCATGAGGTGGGGCCGAAAGTGGGGGTGGCTGACATTGGGGTCGCCGTTGGCATCCCGGGGTTGGGGTACGCCGCTGGCAAGGACCGGAGAGTTGTCCGGTTCGGCGACAATGATTCGGGTATTGGGGCTATCCTGCTTGAGGCGGCGCGAAACGCCTTTCAAGGTGCCGCCGGTGCCGAAGCCGCTGACCCAGTAGTCCAGGGTTTCACCTTCGAAGTCGTCGAGGATCTCTTGGGCGGTCGTATTGCTGTGAACGTCCGCATTGACTTCATTGTCAAACTGGCGACACAGGAAGTAACCGTGGGCTTCGGCAAGTTCTACCGCCTTGGCCAACATGCCGGTGCCTTTTTCCGCTGCCGGTGTCAGTACAACCCTGGCCCCAAGAAAACGCATCAGTCGGCGGCGCTCAACACTGAAGCTTTCGGCCATAGTCAACACCAGTGGGTAGCCTTTCTGGGCGCAGACCATCGCCAGGCCTATGCCAGTGTTGCCACTGGTGGCTTCGATCACGGTCTGACCGGGCTGCAGTTCGCCACTGCGCTGGGCGGCCTCAATCACGGCCTTTGCCATACGGTCCTTGATTGAACCCATGGGATTAAAGGCTTCGACCTTTACATAGACATTCACGCCCTCCGGGGCCAATTTGTTGAGCTTGACCAAGGGAGTATTGCCAATGGTTTCCAGTATATTGTTGTAACGTGACATGTTTTTCTCCAGTGCTGTATTAGTGTCAGTGGGGCCAGTTTGACCTGACAGCGAAGAAGTGAGCGTTGTAGTTAGCGTGGTAATTGCGATTTTTTTCGTGGAATTTTACTGTTGTAGCCCCACAGGGCTTGTACCTACCGTGTTTGGGGCTAAGCTGATTAAGCTAAACAATAATATGCAGAGGGCGCGTGGAAGAACTGAAACTCCAGTTTCTGGGCGAAATCCGGATCTTCCGGGGGGCTGAAGAACTGGCCCTGCCTCCCTCTCGCAAAACCCGCGGCCTGCTCGCTTACCTCGCCCTTAATCCCCGTAGTTTTCGCCGTGATCAGCTTTGTGAACTGCTCTGGGAGATTCCGGACGATCCCCGGGGGTCACTGCGCTGGAGCTTGTCGAAGTTACGGCGCCTGGTGGATGACGAGGAACACGCCCGGATCAATGCAGATCGCAGTCATGTGACTTTTGACGCCCATGGCGCCCAAATTGACGTGAGCAAGCTATTGCGGCTGGTTGATGCCGACCTTGATACGGTAGCTCTCGATGAACTTGAAGCTGCGGTGCAGCTATACAATGGCGAATTTCTCGAAGGTCTGGATCTCGACAACTTTCACGAATTTTATACCTGGTGTGTGGGTCAGCGTGAGCAGGTTTCGCAGGCTCAGGTTGCGGTACTTAAGGCGCTGCTGCGGCGTCTCGCCACCCAGCCCGAGCAGGCCCTGGTTTATGCTCGACAGCTGGCCTCCCTGGCGTCTCACGATGAAACAGCTCAACTTGGTTTGATCGAATTGCTGGTGGCTACCGGCCACACTCAGGAAGCCAATCAGCAGAAGAAAATGGCGCAACACTTGTTGCGGGAAGTGGGTATCGAATTCGCCCCCAGGGTGGCGAGTAAACTACCATCGACTCCGCCGGCAAACGCCGCTAAAGAGCGCGGTGCGACCCTTCTGCCTTTGCCAGCCTTCCAGCGCGAAGCAGTCAAGACTGTGCGTGGCAAGGTCCTGGGTCGTGATAGTGAGGTTACAGAACTGGTGTCGGGCTTTAATGAGACCTGCCGTTTGTCCCAGGCGCGCTTGGTCCTACTGCGCGGCGAACCGGGGATAGGCAAGAGTCGGTTGTTACAGTTAGGTCGGGAAATGGCTGAACTGGCAGATACCTGCCTGTTGCAGGCAGATGCGTTCGAGTCAGAAATAGTGCGGCCCTTTGCGCTGTGGAGCGACGCTATTCGACGTCATGCCACGCTCGAGGTGCCAGCGCTGTTCAGTGCCGAGGCACCGGTGGCGCGAGATCTGGTTTTTGCCAGTCTCAGTGATATCGTCGCTCAAGAGTGTGCCAACCGCCCCGTGTTCATCTGTTTTGATGATCTGCAGTGGTGTGACGAGTCCAGCGCTGCTGCTTTGCATTACATTTTGAGAATGAACCGGGATCGCCCGTTGTTTATTGCCACCAGTGCCCGCGAAGCGGAGCTGCGCGACAATGTGGCGATGAACCAGGCGCTGCGCGGTTTGCGTCATGAAGGCCTGCTGCAGGAGTTTCACCTCGGCCCGTTAGGCAACGAGGCGATTTGCGAACTGATCAAATCAGCTGCGCCTGAGATTGATGCGCCGAAGTTGGCTGAAGAGAGCCACGGTAATCCCTTGTTGGCGATAGAGCTGGCCAGGGCGCAGGCAGCCGGTGATATTGGCGGCTCGTTAGCAGAACTGGTGCGTGAGCGCCTGTCGCGATTGGACGAAGACGCCAGGGAACTGGTTTTGTGGAGTTCGGTTCTAGCGCCAAACATAGACCGAAAATCTCTGGAAAAATTGGTGGGTATCCCACCCGCCCGATTTGATTCGGCGCTGGATACCGCCCAGACCCAGGGTATGCTGGTACCCGCAGAGCGGGGCTTCCGATTCTCCCACGACCTTGTGGGCAGCAGTGTTTACGAGGAAATATCTCCGTCGAGGCAGCAGGGTATGCACCTCCGTATTGCCGAACAATTAGAGGTGGAAACAGCTCTAAACCTGCAACTTGCGGCGGACCTCGCCCACCATGCTGCCAAAAGTGGAGATCGAGCTCTGGCTGCTCGTGCCATGGTTTCCGCTGGGCGCCTTTGTCTAAGATTTTATGCCAATGACGACGCGCTGAATCTGGCACTTATCGGATTGGAGCATGCGGCAACTCTGCCTGATGCAGACCGGGTGTGTCTCACCCTGGAATTGAGTGATGTGCGGGTTGCGGCGGCCCCTGTCTCCGATTGGAAATCCGCAGCTGAAGAATATGTAGAACTGGCCGAGCAGGCTTTGGACCATGGAGCCCTGCCTTTCGCCAGACTGGGTTATCAACTGGCGAGCACTCTGCGCTGGATGCACGGCGACTGGGACCGCGCCAGGCACAACTCACTACAGGCGGAGCGTGTCACTCGCGGTGCCACCGACGAAGAACACATCATCGGCATGGCCGAAACCGCAAAATGCCTGGCGCTGCTGGAAAAAGACCTGCCCCAGGCGGACGCTATGCTGATGGAGGCGCAGGCGCTGGCGTCCCGAAAAAATATCGTCACGCCATCGATCGCCTATGCCTCCGGAATTCTGCGGTACTACGAGGGTGAACTGGATAATGCCGAGGAACTGCTGCAGGAGGCCCGAACCCAGTTCAAGTCGCAGGGGGAGCGGCTCAACGAATATGCAGCGAATGAGTACCTGCTGATGATAGGTCTCGAGCGTGGGGATTTTCGTGGTGCTAAATTCCACTGCCAATCGCTTTTGGACCTTGGTGCGAAGGTGCGCGAGGGCAGCGAGTTGCCCTATGCGCAGGCGATGAATTGCCTGCTGCAAAAAGCAGCGGGCGCAGAATCTACGGACCTTGAGGCCAGTTTAGAGGACCTGCGAAAGGTCGATGCCAAATTTCGACTATCCTACATACTTAACAGAGTGGCATTGCTGGGCCTTGAGCTAGGGAACTGGCAGGACGCAATAAGCTATGCTGCCGAGGCATTGGCCTGTACTGAAGCGCTGGCCCGGGCGTCGGAGATGATGTTTGCCAGAACGACCCTGGCCCTCGCCTATAAGGCGCTCGATGAGCGCGATGAAATGTTGTTGCAACTGACCAAGTTGCGGGAAATGCAGAACCTGGGTGTGGCAAGGTGGGCCCGGGAGAGAGCAGAGCCGCTGCTATTAATGGAGAAGAGCGCGCCGTGACGGATGTTATCCTAGAGCGAGATTTTGCAGACCCTATTACTGCTGAGCAGGTGGCGGCGATGACGGCTGAGGCCGGTGGTTGCCTTGAGCTCTACCGAATGAATTGGCAAAACAGCTATTTGGCCGATGACGGCAGAAAAATGGTTTGCTACTTCAGCGCTCCAGACACAGAATCTGCGCGCACTGCTTTTCATCAAATGGGTGCCGTTGTTCGGACGGCGTGGCCCGCCACCATACACACAGGTTCCAATGCCAGTTTGACGCCGAACGTGGTGGTGGAACGAGATTTCGAACAGGCGGTGACTATGGAGTCGATCCAGGCCCTGGAAGACGCCGGCGCCGGCTGCCTGGATGTACGCGATGTCCGTTTCGTAAAGACGTTTTTCTCTGTCGACCACACACGGATGTTGTGTCTCTACAACGCCCCGGATGCGGAAGCCGTGCGCGCGGCCCAGGATGAGGCGAAGGTGCCTTTTTCTCGAGTCTGGTCGGCCCAGTTACTACAGCCCATCGAATAATCCAACGCGAAAAAACACGAACGCTTCAACGGTGGGTTCAACGCTGCCTGGTCATTCTGTAGTTGTCCAGCCAGTGAGCTGAATCACAGAAACCATAACAGTTGAGGGATTTCACCATGAACATGTATACAAAAATAGCTAATAACGGAGTCAATGTCGAAGCGCTGGTTGGTGCTCGAGAGGCGCTTACCGAAACGCCAGAGGGCGCCCAGTTCAAATGGCGCGCCAGTTGTGACTGGGTCAACGGTACTCATTGCAACACGAGTGTTGAAGGCTTCTTCGGTTTGGGTGAAGAGCAGAGCCGTAAGACCAACTTCAAGTTTGATGCCGATCACCCCGAGGTTTTCGCCTCAGAAGACAAAGGCGCTACCCCGGTTGAGTACGTGCTGGTGGGTTTGGCCAGTTGCCTTACCGCGGGTATAGCTTCAGTCGCTCAGTATCGCAACATTCAATTACGCAGCGTTCGCGCCATCGTTGAGGGTGATATGGATATTCAGGGCATTCTTGGCATCGACAGTGATGTTCGCAATGGTTATGACGGCATACGTGTGATGTTCGAAATTGATGCTGATGCTACGACGGAAGAGATTGAGGCGGTTGTCGCCCAATCCCAGAAGCGCTCTGCGGTATTCGACATTGTTACCAATCCAACTCAGGTTGAAGTGACGGTAAAATGAAAATAAGTAATGGTCAGACACGCCCACCGGTGGTGGGCGATGTCACCACAATAGTAATTGGTGCGGGTCAGGCCGGCCTGGCTGCCAGTCGTTGCCTGGATGAACGTGGCATAGATCACCTGATTCTTGAGCGTGGTGAGATAGCCAACAGCTGGCGCAAAGAACGCTGGCAGTCTCTCAAGCTGCTGACTCCCAACTGGCAGACAGTGTTGCCCGGTCACGGCTATCAGGGTGACAACCCTGATGGTTTTATGGGCATTACTGAGCTGGTCAGTTTTCTCGATGACTACGCGAGGCGTATCAGTGCCCCTATTGTTACCGGCACCACCGTGGAATCGGTCTCGCCGATGGATGATGGGTATCGAGTGAACACCAATCGTGGCGTGTGGCATTGCCGCACGGTGGTGATGGCCAGCGGTGCTTTCAATATTCCGGTGTTGCCGCGTTTTGCCAGTGCTCTGCCAACAGGGATAGAAAGCCTGACTCCCCACGACTACCGGAGCCCGGATGAGATGGCAGAGGGCGGTGTCCTGGTAGTCGGGGCTTCGGCCACTGGACTACAGTTGGCGCGCGAAATACAGCAAAGTGGTCGCCCGGTGACACTCTGTGTAGGAGAGCATGTGCGGTTGCCACGACGTTATCGCGGTCGCGATATCCTGCACTGGATGCATTGTTTGGGATTGCTAGACGAGAGCTATCGCGAAGTCGATGATATCAGCCGGGCGCGCCGAGTACCTTCGGCACAACTGGTGGGTTCAGCCAGCCACGGTGACCTCGATCTGAACAGCCTCACCAGGGCGGGTGTCAATCTCGTTGGCCGCATGGCGGGATTGCACAATAACAAGGTGCAATTCTCTGGCGCTCTAAGCAATGTTTGCAAAATGGGCGATTTGAAAATGAACCGGTTACTGCGAAGTATTGATGACTGGATTGCTGAGAAAGGCGAAGATCAGCTGTCCATGCCGGCCGAAGAATTTTCTGCTACCAATAGCGGCAGCAAGCAGGCGCTTTCAATGAGCCTGGCGAGCGGTGAGATCAAGAGCGTGGTTTGGGCTTGTGGCTTCAGACCGGATTACAGTTGGCTCAAAGTACCGGTGCTGAATCGCAAAAACCAGCTAGTCCACGATGGCGGCGTAACTGCATCGCCAGGTTTGTACGCTATGGGTTTGCCGTTTATGCGTCGCCGGAAATCGTCGTTTATTTTTGGTGCCGGTGACGACGCCAGGGATATAAGCGATCACCTTGCTGCTTATGTGGCAAATTCCGTCGCCGCGCGCTCGATCGCTGTTGCCTGAGGTCGGGCGTCTCTATTTGGGCTAAGCCCGAAATTCAAGACAGCATTGCGGTGGCCGGTTTCACCATAAAAGATACCGGAGTACGAAACTTTTCGACTACCGGGGGGGTCATAAAACCACCGGCCCGGTTTATAGCGATGTACGGATCATTAACGCCGTACTTCAGGGGATAATGTGACAAAGACCCGAGCTCGCCGAAGGCTCGTTACAACACTAGCAGCCCCTGATCTGGGCTGAAATACAAGTTGCAGGAGCAATTTCTTGAATAGTTCTCTGAGCCAATACACAAAAATTCTTATTGCGGCATTCAGCGTGACCCTTGCGCCGTCGGCTTTTGCGAACAACGCTGATGACTACACGGAAGCTCTGGATGCCTGGGCAAGAGTGCTGGTAGAGCATGTCGATGAACAAGGGCGAATCGACTTCGAGGCGGTGGCGACAGAGCCAGCTGATTTGATGCTTTATGTCGAGGTGGTCGCTGGCTATGGCCCTTTGTCACACCCCGAGGATTTTGGAGATCGCGAAAAGGTACTTGCCTATCATGCCAACACCTACAATGCGCTGGCTATGTGGGGCGTCATTGAGCGCGGAATTCCTGAAGGCTTCACCAATTTTTTTAAGCGTGCCACCTTTTTCAAATTCCGTGATGTGATGATTGCGGGCAAAAAAACCAATCTGTACGATTATGAAAACAAGGTGATACGGCCACTGGATGAGCCGCGAATGCACTTTGTACTTAACTGTATGGTGCGCGATTGTCCGCGATTGCCCCAACAGGTGTTTGCCGCTGAAGAGCTGGACCAACAGCTAGAGCAGGCGACGGTGGGGTTTTTCAGCGAACCACGCAAGCTTGAAATTGTCGACCAGGAAAAGTTGATCCGCGTATCTTCGATATTAGATTTCTACACTGAGGACTTTGTCGATTCGGGCAAAGCCAGAGATCTGCCCACTTACATTAATCAGTTTGTGACTACTCCGATACCGGAGGGCTACAAAGTGAAATTTGTTGAGTATGACTGGCGGATTAACGCACAGCCCTGATTTATCGCAGGCACACCTACTGTCCATGCGGTGTCGGAATTTTCTTTCCAGCCTGACTATCGGTTAGAGTGTTACTACGTATCATTTTAAATCAGGTAGCCCGATGACCGTAATGACGACAGAGCGTCTGAAGCTAGAGGAACTGGTTCCCGAAGACGCCGCTTTCGCGCTGGCGTTACTTAATGACCCTGACTTTATTGCCAATGTCGCAGACCGTGGCTTGCGTACTATTCCAGAAGCCGAGAAGTATCTGATCGATGGCCCCATAGCCAGTTATCGCGAGCATGGCTTTGGCATGTATGCGATAAGGCGATTGGATAATGGCGAGACTATTGGTATGTGCGGGCTGGTAAAGCGTCCGGGATTGGAAGACATCGATATCGGCTACGGGTTTTTGCCTGCCGCTAGAGGGCATGGTTTTGCGCGGGAGGCAGCTCGCGCAGTGTTTGATTTTGCCCGGGGAGAGTTGGGTCTGACTCGTATCGTCGCCATCGTCTCTCCGGGCAATGCGCCCTCCATTACTCTGCTTGAAAACCTGGGTATGCACCATGAGTCTATGGTGCGGTTGCCAGGCGAGGAGCAGAGCATTCGGTTGTATGCCTGGTCCCTCTAAAAGTTGAAACGCACCCCTGCCTCTATTGATCGGCCGGCTTCCGGAGCGATGTCTCTGAGGAACGATGTGCTCAGTCGAATCTCTTCGTCACTAATGTTTTTCAATTTTAGAAATAGCTCGATTGGCGGTAGCGTCCCTGCGTTTAACTGGATATCTATGCCAGCATCCCAGCGCGTATAACCGTCGGATTCGACCTCGTTGATGCCCGGTTCATCCTGATCAGAGGCGATCACCACGTCAGTCCAAATGGTGAGATTTTCTTTTGACCAGTCAAGGCTTGAACCAATGCGTGCGGGGGGCAGGCGGGGTACATCGCCGCTGTCGTCAAACTCGCCAATGACCATATCGCCAAAAACGCGAAGTTCCATAGTGCCGGCAAGCACTATGCCCAGCGGTATATTGCTGTCGAATTCTACTCCGTAGAACACAGTATCTTCCTGTGCATAGGACAGAATTGGGGTTTCATCGCGCTCCTGCCCGTCGTTGCTGAGGAAAATATAATCACGAAAATCATTATAGAAAACTGTGAGTTCCGCGAAGCTGGTGTCGCCATTCCATGCAAGAGACAGGTCGGCGTTTAATGCCGATTCGGTGTCCAGTTCCGGATCGCCAATTTCAATGGCTCCGGTTGCCACATGGGTTACCAGTGACTCCAGGTCCGTAGCTTCAATATTTGAATACAATTCCTGTGTTACCGGTGCCCGCTCTGAGCGAGAAAGCGCCAGACTGGTGGACCACTGCGGTGTGAAGTTCCACAGTGCAGAGGCCGACGCGCTGACCGAGGTATAGCTCTCGGTTGAGACGCCTACGCTGTCAGGGTTGCGCTCGGCTCGATCCAGACGGGCGCCCAATTCAAACGTCCAGTCGCCAGAGTGATAGTCCTCGACCAGAAAAACACCAAGGTCCTCGCTGTCGGTCGCCGGTACATAAGCCTCATCACCTTTTGCTTCAAACTCGCCCTGTCGCCATTGCACGCCGAATACGCCGTGCCAGTTGCCGATTGGTTTGTGTACCAGTTCAATGCGGGTCTCAAGCGTTTCTCGATCGAACTGGGTGCCTATCTCGCCACCCTCCAGCTCAACATGCTCGTACTCGGTAAAGCTGCCAAAGACTCTTAGCATCTCAATAGCGTCGAACGGCTCGTGGATATGAATAGCACCGTCGTAGCGGGTCTGCTCCATGTCCAGACGCACTATTTCCTCTTCCTCCTCTTCCTCCTCTTCGTGTTCTTCTCCATGTTCCTCTTCGTGCTCTTCCCCATGTTCTTCTTCATGCTCATGTGATCCAGGGGGGATGCCGTAGTTACTTTCCAGATGACTTATCGATAAGCCGGCAAAGCCGAGCTCACTGAAATGGTAACTACCACCCACGGTATAGCTATTGCTATCGCCCGATGTGTTGCCAATCTTGCCATCGGCGCCCATGTACTCATCATCGTTATCATGGTCGGAGGAAGAATCGTTGACTGCTTTTCCGGGAATATCGAGATCGTTGTAGTCCCGTAACACCCCGTCCAGATGAAAAGCGAACTTGCCGCTGCCGCCATCAATACGAGCTACCACTGTGTCAGAATCTGAGGCCGTATCGTGGCGGTATTCAAGGCCGCCCTCAATGCCCTCTTGTAGGTTGCTCGGTATACGATTGTCGATGATGTTAACCACGCCGCCTATGGCTCCACCGCCATACAACAAGGTCGCCGGACCGCGCAGCACTTCAATACTATCGGCAAGCATTGGCTCCACGGCAACTGCGTGGTCTGGACTCAGCGCAGCGACATCGGCGCTGGCAGTGCTATTTTGAAGCACCTGTGTTCGCGGGCCCTGTTGCCCCCGAATAACCGGCTGACCTACTCCGGGTCCAAAAGAGGCGGAGGCTAGCCCCGGCTGTTTTGACAGGGTCTCACCAATACTCGAGGACATTTGTCGGCGCAGTTCGTCGCCACTCAACACCGTAACGGAGAGCGCTGTTTCAGCGGCTTTTTTGTGAATGGGAACAGAAACCAATACGTGTTCAATCTGTTTTTCGTTGGCAAACGCGTTGACGCCGGCAATCGCCAGGGCCAGAGGCAGTACTCTATACATGTGAAACTCCAATAAAACGAAATAGCGGGGGTTGGGTGCTAGTGGTCTACAGGAGTTGCGCGGGTGGGCCTCTTATCGGGGCAAAATCGAACTGTGCTTTGGTAGCGTCGGTTGTACTGGCGACGACAGGTTGTGCCGTAACGGTGAAACTTGCTAGTTGGATACCAGCGCTTGGAATAGCTTTGGTAGAGTCTTTCTGGCACTTGGTACATTCGGTGTGGGCAATGCCGGAGTCGTGGACATGGCTGACCTCCAATACCTGGGCACCCAAAAACAGCCCTAGACACAAGAGCGTCCAGAGCATGGGTTTATTGCTAAATTTTTGCCAACGGTTTATCACAGCGGCAGAGAATAAATAGGCGGGTACTTTTTGTCCAGCAATCTTTTGTGCCTTTTTCTGGTAAGTCCTTACTCCGGACTCTTAAGGCATTGGATACCCATCAACAAAATCTTCCTGCCTTATTTCGATAAGCGTGGGCGTATTCCGCGCGTTGGCCATGCTCAATTCGGATTTGAGTTCTTCCAGATTTCTGGGAGCTGCAACCTGGCAGCCAAAGGCGCGGGCCAGTCCTACAAAATCGGGTGTATGAATATCTACCCCAATTTCAGGGATATTGCCTTCCACCATAAAGCGCTTTATCTCGCCGTATCCGCTGTTATTCCACAGCAGGAATATGACCGGTAGTTCAGCCTCGACAGCACTGGCTAATTCGCCAATGGTAAATTGGGCGGCGCCATCGCCGATCAGGCCGATGACTGGGGCATCCGGCTGGCCAAGTTTGGCGCCGATGGCCGCAGGAATTGCGTAACCGAGGGTGCCGAAACCGCTGGCCGAATGAAAGTAGCGTCTGGCCGCTTCAGTTTCATAATTAAGCCAGGCGTAATAGGTGGGCTGAGTGGAATCGCCAGCGATAATAACGCCAGGCAATGCCTCTCGAACGGCATCAAAAAATGCACAGTACTTTTTATCGCGCTCGCCGCGCAACGACGACTTCAGCTTTTCCGCCCGTTGCTCACCACTCGCGTCGGTCTTGATGTGTGATGAAAGCGCATCGTTCAGTGCTGAAAGGGCCAACTGGGCATCGCTAACAATAGGGATGTCAGCGCGAATATTTCGGGTGAGCTGCCGCGGGTCGATATCCACTCGAATAAGTTGTCCCGGCACAACTACGGGTCCGGTAAAGAAGAAGTCGTAATCGGTCTCGCTAAACTCGGTACCCACCGCCAAAACCACATCGGCCTGTTCAAACTCTTCGCGAATTTGTGGGCAAGACCCTGACCCACCAACTGCAAGCGGATGACTATAGGGGATAACGCCCTTTGCGTTTACGGTGTTAACTACCGGTGCGCCCAGAGTTTTTGCCAGCGCAACCACTTCTGCTGCCGCGCCTATGCTACCGCCGCCCAGCGCGATTAGTGGCCTTTTGGCCGCTGCCAGTACCCGAGCTGCCTGCTCGATAGCTTCTCTGGCCGGCCCTGGTGGACTGGGGGGGATGTAAGCGGATGTATCCAGGTGATCGGCGTTCTGGGTAATGACATCTATCGGGATTTCTATATGCACAGGCCCCGGGCGTTCACTGGTAAATACGGCGAAGGCCCGAGCCAGCACCTGCGGTAACTCATCCGCGCGCAGCAACGTATGGCTAAATACCGATACCCCGGATATGGTTGCTCGCTGGTTGGGCATTTCATGCAGGCGACCTTCACCCAGGCCCAGCTGATGGGTGCGATTGACCGATGAAATCACCAGCATGGGTATGGAGTCGGCCAGCGCCTGACCCATGGCGGTGGCGATATTGGTCATGCCAGGACCGGTAATGATCAGACAGACTCCAGGCTTGCCGGTAACCCTCGCGTAACCGTCTGCCATAAATCCCGCGCCCTGTTCGTGGCGCGGTGTTATGTGACGTAGTTCGGTATCAGGCAGGCCGCGGTATAGCTCCACGGTATGTACACCGGGGATACCAAACACCGTGTTGACCTCGTAGGCCTCCAATAACTTGACCAGTACTTCGCCGCAAGTAGCCATAGCATGTGTCCTAATCTAGTGAAGCGACATAGCGCTCTATACGGTCAAACGCCTGACTCATAACCCGCACGGGGTGGGTCAGGGACAGGCGGACAAAGTGGCGAGTGATCTCACCGAAGGCGATGCCGGGCAAAACTGAAACACCGGTTTCTTCCAGCAGGCCCGCTGCGAACCTTAGGCCATCGGGTTCTACCTCAGAAATATTCATCATTACAAACATGCCAGCGTCGGGAGAGTTTGCATTCAGTCCTGGTATTTTGCCGATACGCTCAAGCGCATAGTCCCGGCGCATCCGGTATTCGTCGGCAATGGCACGCATGTACTCTTCGTCGTTCTTCAGAGCAAAGGCCGCGGCGTCCTGGACAAACTGGCAGCAGCCAAAAATGGTGCCGGATCCGAAGTCGAGAATTCGCTGGGCGGTGGCCGCAGACGATACTGTCCAACCCATACGCCAACCCGTCATTGAGTGTGATTTCGACAGAGCATCAACGACGATGACGTTCTCCAGAGTTTCGGCGGCATTGAGTAATGAGACGTGGTTCTGACCGAAGGTGATCATCGAATAGACCTCATCACAGATGATCCAGACATCCCGCTCAAGGCAGAAGGCGGCCAAGTCACGCAGCTGCTCGCCGGAGATCATATTGCCGCCGGGATTACCCGGAGTGTTTAAAAATAAAGCACGGGTATTGGCAGTGAACGCCTGCTTTACCGAGTCCACGTCCAGAGCGAAATTATTCGCGGTATCAAGTGGTGCATGGACTACATTGACGCCCAGCGCGCCTAATAAACCCTGATACCCCACATACATGGGCGATGGAATAACAATGTCGTCGCCCTCATCCAGCAGGCAGGAAAGCGTGGTGTAGATGGCATTCGTGCCCCCCGGGTGAATGACAATTTGATCAATCTGGGTGCGCTTACCGCTGGCTCGATCTTCGATATCCGCGATCGCCTGGCGTAGCTCAACCTCACCCGCACCGGGCGAATAGTGGGTGCGGCCTGCTTTCAGACTTTCGATGGCGTGATTGGAAATAATGTCCAGCGTGGGAAGGTCGGGGTCGCCGATCGAGAACAGAATAATGTCCTCACCCTCCGCTTGCAGGGCGCAGGCTTTGTCGTGGACGCCCCAGAGAGTAGAAGTGTCCACTGCCATTCGATTGCTGGCTCGGCTGAACTGCATGACTATTGTTCCCTAAATGATTTTCGGTGTCCGGAGTCTAGTCCCCAGATATCGAACATGTTGTAACGGACGGATTCTCGTTGGGTGGCCTTCCGCCCCCCACATTCCCGCTAAGCGCCACACAGTATAAGGATGTGGCACAAAATTAGGTATTGAATTTCGGGGGCATAGCCGAAGCCAGTTTGGTGGGTCGCACGAAAACTGACGGTCAGTTTGGTGGCAGAGCAGCTGGTGCTATTCGAGCCACTTTAATTTGGCGATGGGATAACCCAAATAAAATTTTGGCCGTTCCAGGACCACGCGAGTGACGATTTTCTGAATATTCAGGCTAGTGTCTGCACTTATCTCATCGCAAAGCCGGTTGAGCTCGGCAATGTTGGTGCAGCAGGTAAAGCTAATATAGTCCGTTTCGCCTGCCAGCCGCAGACAATCCATAAATTCGGGAAGCAGCTCGATCGCGGCCTCAAACCTATGCCGGTTCTGTGGGCTGTTATCAGTCAGTGTGAATTCAACATACGCAATGACGTGCTCGCAGATCCGGCCCAGATCAACTTCAGCGTGAGAGTTGAAATAATAGCCTGCCTCTCTCAGCGCCGTGGTTCTCTGTGAACATGCGGCGGGTGACAGATTGACCTTTTCCGCTAGCTTGGCATTCGTTATATCCGCTTGCAGGTGAATTATAGCCAGGATCTTGCGATTGATGGCATCGAGCTTGATTGGCTTGCTAGTTGGCATAACAGTAGATTGTTTTGTTTGCTGGGTGCGATACAAGAGAGTCTAAAGCATAGGAGGTGTACTTCAATAGGGCATTCTTTACGCTAACTGGCATAATGCACGCACCATTGCAGACACGGATAACAAGACGCTATGAGCTCAGAAAGCGGCGAATTTGCAACTGAACCGGTACCAGACAGCCACACGGTCAGCTGGTACAGGGTGGCATTTGTCGCTGCCATGGTGGCTTTTTCACTGCCAACGTTTCTCACCGGTGTAGAAGTGGCGGTGGCCACGACACCCTGGCGGGCATTTGAGATGCTCCTGGTGGGCTTCCTAATACTGACAGTCATTGGCTCCATTACCGCTGGCATCGGCGCCAGTACCCGCCTGAATTCCTATATGTTGAACCGAGTTGCATTTGGCGACCGAGGCGCGGCCCTGGTCAATCTGGCGTTTGCCTTATCGCTGCTGGGTTGGTTTGGTGTAAATATCGATTTATTTGCCGGCACTGTGCAACGCCTGGCGGTTGACGTGTTCGACTACTCCCTGCCCAGTTGGCCTATAGAACTGTTTGCCGGCCTAGTGATGACTATCACAACGGTTTTCGGGTTTCGCGCCATTAACTTTCTTTCAATATTGCTGGTGCCGGTGCTGGTGGTGGTGACTGTTCAGCTAATTGCTGGGTCTTTAGGGGTCAGTTCATTCGACGAGTTGATGGCACAGCCATCAAGCGGTGAGCTAAATTTTGGGGATGGTGTGTCGGCGGTGGTCGGGGCGGTAATTATTGGTGCGGTCATTCTGCCGGATGTCACGCGCTTTATTCGTCACTGGAGTGGTGGCGTTTATGTGGTACTGATTTCCTATCTGGTGATTGCGCTCATAGTCACCTGCGCCGGCGGCCTGGCGGCAACGGCAATGGGCGAAGCCGATTTGCTCAATATCATGATCACTCTGGGTATTGGCTGGTCTGCTTTTGCCATCGTTATTTTTGGTAGCTGGGTGCTGAATTCACTCAACCTCTACAGTGCGACGCTGAGCGTAGAGTCCACCGTGCCGAATCTCCACAATTTTACTCTGATAGTTGCGCTGGGTAGCCTCGGAACGATCGCTGCCTTCCTTAATATACTCGATTATTTTCTCAGCTTCCTGTTTTACCTGGCGATTGTTTTTGTGCCGGTGGCCGGTGTGATTGCCGTTGACTATCTCGTCTTGCGGCGCAGCGCTTATCACGAGCAACGGATTGAATTACAGCAGAACTTCCGCCCTGAGGCAGTCGTTAGTTGGGCCCTGGGCGCCTGCATTGCGCTGGCAGGCTCACTGGGCTGGATATCATTTACCAGTATCGCAGCTATAGACGCAATGCTGGCGTCGGCAGCAACGTATTTTCTACTGGCAAAAATAAGGGGGAGGGCGTAATGGCGCGCACTCACTCAAGAAAGGAGGGTATTTAATGAGAATAGGCATAGACGTAGGTGGCACGCATACGGACGCAGTTTTGCTGAATGGCGACACCGTGGTCTCTTCAACCAAAGCGCTGACCTCAGCTGATGTAACCACCGGTATTTTGCAGGCACTGGAAAATATACTGTCCGACAGTGGTGTGAAGGAGAATGCCATCGAAGCGGTCATGCTAGGCACCACACAATTCACCAATGCGGTGGTGGAACGTCGGCAGTTGTCTGAGGTGGCAGCGATTCGCATCGGCCTGCCATCCGGTGACGGTTTGCCTCCCAAAGTCGGTTGGCCTGTGGATATCTCACGATGTCTTGGTGATCACACTTATACGGTGCGTGGTGGCACTCTTTATGATGGCCGTCCGGTGGCAGAACTCGACCAGCCGGAGGTTAACCGTATTATCGCCGATATCAAGTTAAAGAAACTGGACACGGTAGCGATTTCCGCGGCGTTCTCGCCTATGGCGCCTGAGCCTGAGTTGATCGTGGCTGAACAGCTGCGCACTGCTATTCCCGGAATCAATATCACCTGTTCCCACAAAATTGGCCGGCTAGGACTTTTGGAGCGTGAAAATGCGGCGTTGTTGAACTCTTCGCTACTGAAGTTTGCCGACCGGGTCGTCACCGCCTTCGGCGATGCGCTGCGGCAGCGCGGATTGAATTGTAGGTTTTTCGTTTCTCAAAACGACGGTACCTTGATGGATGCGGAGTTTGTGCGGCAGTTCCCCGCTCTTACCTTTGCCTCAGGCCCTACCAACTCTTTGCGCGGTGCCTGCAAACTCACTGGGCTGAACAATGCCATTGTTGTAGATATAGGCGGCACGACTTCGGATATCGGTATTTTACAGGATGGGTTTCCGCGAGAGTCGAACATAGTGGTCGATGTGGGTGGCGTACGTACTAATTTCAGAATGCCGGATATTCTTGCCATAGGCCTGGGTGGCGGCAGTCTTGTTAGTGATGAGGGCAAAACTATTGGGCCGCAATCGGTGGGTCACAACCTGGTTACCGAGGGCCTGGCTTTTGGCGGGTCGACGCTAACTGCAACGGATATCCTGGTGGCTGCCGGCTTAACGAATGTAGGGCCTAATCAACAGCCGGTGAACTTGCCTGCAGAAACGATAGCCAATGGTCTGCGGACTATTCAGGAGACCTTGAACCTGGGCATCGAAAAAATGATGCCCAGCAGTGATCCGCTGCCAGTGGTGTTGGTAGGCGGCGGTGCCATTCTAGTCTCAGAGAAGCTTACTGCCGCGTCGGAAATGCTCTGCCCAGAGCACTCTGGTGTGGCCAATGCCATTGGTGCCGCCATCGCTCAAATCGGCGGCGAAGTAGAGCGCCTCGTGTCCTATCGCGATCTTCCCAGGGACCAGGCAATCCAACAGATATCCGACGAGGCTATCTCCCGGGCAGTCGCTGCTGGTGCCGACCCTGACACTATCCGCATTGCGGATATCGAAGAGACCACTATTTCTTATATGGCAGAAGGCTCCACCAAAGTACGAATCAAGGCGGTCGGCGATATTGCGCGCGGCACAAAGGAGAGATGAAAAATGGCTAAGCTAGGAAGTGAATCCCTGAATGACCTGTCTGCAGGTGCTGTGTTTCTGGCAACCGGAGGCGGTGGCGACCCATATGTTCATCAGTTGATTGCCCAGCAAGCGTTGAACACATATGGCCCGGTGGAACTGCTGGATCCGGACGATCTCCATGATGACGCTTTTGTTGTTGCGATTGGTGGTGTCGGTGCCCCCACAGTAAGTCTTGAACTACTACCCTCTATGCATGAAGCCGTGAATACGGTTAAAGCGTTTGAAGATCACGTGGGTCGCAAGGTTGACGCAGTGGTCTCTTTTGAAATCGGTGGCGGTAACTCGCTGATCCCGATTGTGGCTGCGGCTTGCATGGGTATCCCCGTGATCGACGGGGACGGTATGGGCAGGGCCTTGCCCGAGGCCCAAATGATGACCTATCCAATTTCTGGTGTATTGCCCTGCCCGGCGATTGCCTGCGACTACAAAGGTGACGTTACCGAATTCCAGACCGAAGATATTATGGAATATGAGAAACAGGTCAGGCAGTGCGCACTGTCCAATGGTGGCATGGTTACGTGTGCAGAACATCCAATGAGCGGTCGCCAGCTTAAGGACTCTATTGTTCCCCGCACCATTACTTTTTCTATCGAGTTGGGCCGTATTCTGCGTGAATACCGGGGCAACGCTCACCGAATATTTGAGCCCCTGTCAGCGTTGTTTGCTGATTCAATCTACGGTGACATCCATCATCTGTATACCGGAAAAGTCGTCGATAGCTCCACCAAAATCGTCGGTGGTTTTGATATTGGCGAGGCCACCATCGCCAGTTTTGACGGCGCTGGTTCGCCACTGAAGATCGATATCAAAAATGAATATCTGGTAGCACGGATAGACGGTAAGACCGTGGCCTCGGTACCCGATCTAATCACTATTCTCGATTACGAAACTTCAACGCCAATAAACGCAGAACGACTACGATTCGGCCAGCGAGTAACTGTTTATGGCGTTGGCTGCCCGGCGTTCTATCGCACAGCGAAGGCTTTGGATTTCGTCGCGCCGCGTTGTTTTGGCTTCGACTTCGATTATCAACCTATAGAGTCCCTGGTTTCACCGGCGAGCCCTGCGTGAACCATTGGCAACTAGGTAGACGGCAGCTCTGATCCCGGGTTTGGCCGCTCTGCCTGTGCTGATGAGTGCCTATAAGTTCGCCAGTGAAATCGCCGTCTCCGATTTCACTTCTTCAATCACCACATAGGTGTGGGTCTGTGCCACCAAAGGAATAGCTGCCAGTTTTTCACCGAGGAAGTGCTGGTAGTCCATCATATCGGCGCAGCGGATTTTCAATAAATAATCAAAGCCCCCAGCCACCATGTGACAGCTTTCCACCTCCTGTAGGCGCCGCATTTCTTTGTTGAACTCGCGCAGATTGCTGGAGCTGGTGTTGGTCAATAGCACCTGAATGAAGGCTACGGTATTGGCATTGAGTTTGGCGGGGTCAGCCAGCGCTACATAGCCGGTGATGTAGCCGTCCCTCTCTAACTTCCGAACACGCTCCAGACAAGGTGTGGGGCTGAGGTTCACAGATCTTGCCAGGTCGACGTTAGATAGACGCCCGTCTTGTTGCAGGAGCTCCAGTATTTTGCGGTCGGTTCGGTCCAGAGCTTTGTCTTTTGGCATGGCAGGTATAAATACTATCAATCGAGTAAAAACAGAGTATTACACTGTTTATAGGTGATTTATAGAGCCTAATATGGCGAAAAATTCATAAAATACCGATATAAATATTTGGAGCTGTGATTGTGACCTCAATACTGACCGAACTGCGTAGCGACATACGCCGAACCACCCACGCGGACGAAAAGGCCGTTATGGACCAGCTGATGGCGGCGAGCCAAATTGATGCCCAGCAGCACCAGCGTATTCATCAGCAGGCGGTGAGCCTTGTTGAACGTTGTCGTGAAATGAGTCACAAGGCGGGAACCCTTGATGCATTTCTACAGGAGTTTGGTCTGTCCAATGATGAGGGCATCGCTCTAATGTGCCTGGCAGAAGCGTTGCTCCGAGTGCCCAACGAGGAAACGGCCAATCGCTTGATTGCCGAGAAGATTCAGTCCGGCGACTGGGGCGCTCATAAGGGCAAGTCGGCCTCACGCTTTGTGAATGCATCAGTCTGGGGCTTGATGCTGACCGGCGGCGTAGTGCGCCTGGATACAGAAATCACCAGTGAAACGGCGTCCTGGATGCGGCGCCTGGTTAGTACCCTTGGTGAGCCGGTGGTGCGGCAGGCCGTGTTGCAGGCCATGCGAATTATGGGCGGTCAGTATGTATTGGGGCGCAGCATTGAAGAAGGCTTGAAGAAGGGCGCTGCGGACAATCAGCCGGGGACCCGATTTTCTTTCGATATGTTGGGGGAGGGCGCGCGCACCGAGGCCGACGCTAGTCGCTACTTTGACGCCTATGCTCAGGCCATTGAAACCATCGCGTCTTTTAATTGCGATTCCACTGTGATTGCGGCCAACGGGATTTCGGTGAAGTTGTCGGCCCTGCACTCGCGCTACGAGTTTAAGAAGAAGCGACGGGTCACTGCGGAACTGTTACCGCGAGTCCGGCATCTGGCACTGATGGCGAAGGGCGGTGGTCTGGGGTTCAGCATCGATGCTGAAGAGTGTGATCGGCTCGATCTGTCCCTGGACTTGTTTGAAGCGCTGGCGCGCGACCCCGAGCTGGCCGGCTGGGACGGGCTTGGTTTTGTTTTACAGGCTTATCAAAAGCGAGCTCATCAGGTGGCGGACTGGTTGATTAACCTGGGCCGGGAAACCAATCATTGTTTTATGGTTCGTCTGGTAAAGGGTGCGTACTGGGACGGTGAGATTAAACACGCTCAGGAGCAGGGCTTGGCTGACTACCCGGTTTTTACCCGTAAGTGCCATACCGATGTGTCCTACCAGCTGTGCGCCGAACGTTTGTTATCCGCTCAGGATGCCATCTATCCGCAGTTTGCGACGCACAACGCGCATACGGTTGCGCTTGTTCGTGAAGTGGCGGGCGACGACGATCAATATGAGTTCCAGCGCCTGCACGGCATGGGCCACCTGCTTTACGATGAGTTGCACAATACCAGCGCCGATACGCCGGTGCGGGTTTACGCGCCCATCGGCAACCACCGGGACCTGCTGCCTTATCTGGTGCGACGGTTGTTGGAGAACGGCGCCAATAGTTCTTTCGTGAACCGTTTTCTCGATGCGCGGGTTTCACCTAAGGAGTTATTACAGGATCCAGTATCGGAAGCTCGATCACTGCCAGCGGGCAGGCATCCGCAGATTCCTGTCCCGCGCGATCTGTATCTAGCAGAGGTGGCACCCTGGCTTAATGCCAGAGGAATCGACCTGGCAGACCCGGTATCGGTTGCTGGCTTGTTGCAGAACATGAAACCGGTTGCAGGGGAAATCTTGCTGGCGACACCGATAGTGGGCGGAGTAATGCTGGGTGGGCAAAAACAACAAGTGGTCAACCCGGCAGATCACGGCCAAGTGGTGGGTCAGGTGATTGTGGCGGGCAGCGATGCTATCGAAGAGGCTTTGCAACGGGCGCAAGCTGCCCAACACGACTGGGATATTGTGGGCGCTGATGCACGTGCGGCCTGTCTGGACCGCCTTGCTGAATTGATGGAAAAGCACTGCGACGAACTGATGGGTCTTATTGTGAGAGAAGCGGGCCGGACTATTGAAGACGCCCTATCTGAGGTACGCGAAGCGATAGATTTTTGTCGCTACTACGCCCAGCAGGGACGCCTGCGTTTTGCTGCGCCGCAAATTCTGCCTGGCCCTACTGGAGAAATTAATGAGTTGTCCTTACATGGTCGCGGTACTTTCCTGTGCATCAGCCCGTGGAACTTTCCGCTGGCGATCTTCACGGGACAAGTTGTAGCGGCGCTGGTAGCGGGTAATGCAGTGATAGCAAAACCGGCGGAGCAAACGCCGCTGATTGCCGCGCGGGCGGTACAGCTAATGTTACAGGCGGGTATTCCCGGAGACGTTGTTCACCTGCTGCCTGGGCCGGGTGCTGAGGTGGGTGGCGTTCTGGTTGATGATCAGCGCATTTCGGGGGTGGTGTTTACCGGCAGTACCGCTACGGCTAAAAGGATTAACCGACAGCTTGCGGACCGTGAGGGGGCTATCGTGCCTTTGATCGCCGAAACTGGCGGCCTTAACGTAATGTTGGTTGATGCCACCGCTCTGCCGGAGCAGGTGGTAGATGATGTGATTACTTCAGCCTTCCAAAGTGCAGGACAGCGCTGTTCGGCATTGCGAGTAATGTATCTGCAAGAGGACATTGCCGATAACGTCATATCAATGCTCGCTGGAGCGATGCAAGAGCTGGAATTGGGCGACCCCGCTGCGCTGGCCACCGACGTCGGCCCGGTTATTGGTTTGGCGGCGCGTCAGATGCTAGAGCGCCATCAACAGCGAATGAATGCCGAAGCCAAATTGTTGGCCAAATGTGAATTGGATAGCCGTCACGCCAAGGGCTACTTCGTGGCACCATGCGTCTATGAGATAGAGCAACTGTCACAGCTGGCAGAAGAAGTGTTTGGCCCTATCTTGCATATCATCCGCTACAAAGTTGCTGATATACCACAGGTTCTGGCGGATATAAACGCCTCAGGTTATGGCCTGACTCTGGGCGTGCACAGTCGCATCGATGGTTTCGCCAAAGACGTGTTCCGCCAGACTCGGGTAGGCAACACGTACATCAATCGCAACATGGTGGGCGCAGTCGTTGGGGTAAATCCCTTTGGCGGACAGGGCTTGTCCGGAACAGGGCCAAAAGCCGGTGGGCCACATTACCTACTGCGCTTTGCGACTGAAAAGACTGTCACCGATAACGTTGTTGCGAAAGGGGGCAATACGCAGTTATTCAATTTGGCGGAGACGAGCTAACGGAGATGAATTTCGCCGGCCGATCAGTTTTGTGACCCGGCGCTCAGCGTTCCAACAGTGTACTGAACACTGCTGGATAGTCCCGCCAGTAATACTGCAATTCTTTTGATTGCCAGTCTTTGTATACCGATTCCCAATTGTGACCCTCAATGTGACTGCCGTAATGGGGTTCCAGATTGCTGATAAACGTGGGCGCGCCGTAATCACAAAAACGTGTGTCAACGCTGAACCTAACAGTGTCTTCACTGCGATTTGGTTCTGCCTTATGTACGCAGCAGCTGTGAAAAATAATGACGTCACCCTGCTCAACGTCTGATACGTGCCAGGTTTGTTCGTCGGCAAAAATTTCACACTGCACACCACCGACACCGTCCGCGGTAAACACATTTCGCACGCCGCGTTTGTGCGAGTAGGGCAGTAACTTCAATCTACCCAGATTCTCGTTGATATCCTGTAAAGCAATCCACATGCCGGCCATGGTATCGCCGGCTTGATGGGAATGAGCGTCCTGGTGCGGCGGTGTTTCATAGCCGATCTTTTTTGGCGTGGAAATGCGGGCCATTTTCATTGGATAAACGAAAGGCTTTGCGCCGCTCAAGGTCTCCATTAGTTGCAGGATATCGGGCTGGTGGAAGAATTGATGAAAGTTTTCCAGCGACTGGATCTTTGGATAAATTTCGTTCCAGGTAGGGTCGCTTTCGAAAAAAGGATCGCCCTGCAGAATGGGCCGTTGGTCTTCCTCGTGGCGTTGTATATAGGGCGCGCAGTGCCCAAGAATATCTTCGAGCAACGCTTCGCACTCTTGCCGCCCAACAAAGTGTTTGAAATGTAGGTAGCCATATTGTTGAAAACGCGCCCGGAGTGTATCGGGGCTCTCGTCCTTGTCCGAGATTACCAGATCCTCATTAGTGGTCATGTTGGTCCTTGTTGATCATAAAGTGCCGTCGTAAGGCTGCATATTTGTACCATGGTACAAGGCGCCGCTTATGTATCGCATGCTAACATCGCTCCAAATTTTGAATAGGATAAATTTGTGCGTATAACGGTATTAATTTTGTTGGTTGGCTTGCTTACGCTCTCGGGTTGCGGGGGCAGCAGCGGGGGTGGCAGTGCTGCGCCTGAGGTTGTTGATCCCGGTCCACAGTTGGACCTGAGCTTTTCTGCGGCTCCTATTGATCTTCCCGATACGCCGGCGCAATTTGTGGCCGATCTTGCCTACGGCGAAGGAGATCGCAATGTCCTGGATGTGTTCCTGCCGGACAGCGATACCCCAACGCCGCTGGTGATATTTTTCCATGGTGGCGGCTTCACTGGTGGCGATAAGAGTTTCGCCTACGATGTCTACGCCGCTGATATCAGAGAGTTCCTCGGTGCTGGTATTGCCTATGCCACGGTGAACTATCACTTATTGAGCGCGGAACCGCCCCTGGATCCGGACGGGGTCATTCGGCCTCTGCGAGATGGCGCAAGAGCGTTACAGTTTGCCCGGTATTACGCCAACAGCTTGAACATTGATCCTGAGCAAGTTGTCACTTACGGTGTTTCTGCCGGCGCCAGCATGAGCTTGTGGCTGGCAACCCACGACGACTCCGCTGACCCCAACAATGAAGATCCTGTACTGCAGCAATCGACGAGGGTCAATGCCATTGCGGCGCTGTTTACGCAGTCTACGCTCAACATAGTGCGCTGGCAGGAAGTGCTGGCTCCCATTCTTGACCCGCTGGCACCTGTACTGGGAGGCTCGACGGAAATTACGGTCGTAGCGGCGGCATTGGGGGCAACTGACTTCCTGTATACGATTCTGGGAGTTACCAGTGATGAGGAAATCTTCGGGGAGGAAAATATTGCCTACCGGGCCAACATCGACTTTCTGGAGCTTATGGACTCCGGGGACGCCCCTATTTACGCATTCAACGCCAATGAGCCTTTTCGCGATAGCTTTGTAAATTTGTTTCTACACCATACGCTCCACACACTCGCCCTACAGCAAAGGGCTGAGGCTGTTGGTCTGGAGAATGTGATCTACGCGATTGACCCGGTCTATGGGATAGAAGACCCCTCCGGAGAGGGGCGCATATCATTTTTGATGAGGCACCTGCTCTGAGATCAGGGCTGCGGTGAGTACCAGATGGGAGAAGTATAAGCCCGCTCCTGAATAGTGGCCGGGCCTTCCTCCGGGATGTCGGACTGTAAAGCCAGCGCATCGTAGAGAGAATTCCGCGGTGTTGGTATTTGCAGTACACGCACGTAGTAAAACGCCTTTTGACCGGGGTCAAAATTCGGATCAGTCCACAGCACCGACAATTGCTCAGTACCAATCGAATTCTCGTAGTGTGCCGTTTCCAGGTCTACAGTGTTGCCGACTGCGGCGATGTTGCCGTTACCGTCCAGTTGCCTATCACCTGACCAGCTGGCGTTATAGACCCGCTCGTGTTGCTCGCCTGCCGCGTCCAGCCAGCCCTTGATAACCTGGACTCTATCGAGATTGGCACCTTTAGCATCTTTGAACGCACGGATCAGCATCTGCGGAGTTGGGGCATCATCATAGGCCGGTAAGATCAGGTTGCCGCCCATAGGTACTCCCTGCTGATATCCCAGGTTGGCGAAATCCGGATTGTTTAGGGTGTCTTCATCAAATGCCCAGCCGCCAAACACCTGAACCTGTAAGCGAGTACCCGTAGTGGCGTAGACTTCCTTGCGTTTAAAGGCGGCGAAAATTTCTTCGCGAGTATTGTCCTTGGCCCACACTGCAGCGAGCCCCGAGGCTGACATACTCCAGCCAGTGACGTCGCCGCCGCTAATTTTATCCTCGCTGCGTTTGGTTTCCGGGGTGGAGTCACGGGCGAATTTACCCCAGAAATTATTCTCTTCAGCGGAAGACAGGCCCGAGTGGGAGTCGGTGGAGCCTATCATGCCGAACTGGTAGGGGTTAACCCCGATTTTCTGTTCAAGTTCCAGTCCAAGGCGCAGCGCAGAGCGAGCATAGTCCCCTGGCTGAGGTGAATAGGGTTGGGCGGTTTGCTGGATGTAGTGGCTGTAGGTTTCGAAGTCCGCGAATTCATCATCCGGAGATACGCTGGGGTGTGTTTCAGAGTCGCCCTTGATTTGCGTAACCTCCGACACTGGCTCCCACTGCATGCGCCGCTTGGCGTATTCTGCAGTAATCGGCTCGCCCTTGAGAGTGGTGTCGGCGTACATATGCCCCTTGGAGATATTAGAGTTGTGGGGCATGGCGATGAAGCGGGTGCCTGTGGCATCGCGGGTCTCTTCAAGCCATTGCCAGAGATCCTCGGGATACTGGCTTTGGTCGGAGCCGTAGGGTGCAAACTGGCGGGCTTTATCGCCGCCGTCCGGGGTGAATACAATACGGTGCAGGTTGGCGCCTGAGGGTATCGAGCTCCACTCCCAGCCGATGAAGGCGGTAAATTCGCCGGGATTATTGTGCCGCTCAGCGGACTCCACGATCTCGTGCCAGGCGTTTTTCTCGGTGGTTTGCGTATCGCCAAAGGGGTTCGCCGGGAAAGCATTTGCCGGGTCTGCCACTGGGTCGCCGCCAGGGTTGAGCGGCTGAACCGGTAGAAATGTATTGAACAGATCTGAGCCGCTACCGCCTTCCATCGCGCGATTGAGCATGAAAAGTGAAATCCAACGTTTCAGGTTGCCCCACAGACCAAGGTCTTCATTTGCGGCGGTACCCTGGTTCATCGCTCGAATAACGCCCATCAGCTCGGCATGGTCCGAAACCACCAGAAAGTCCAGCGGTGTACCTATCTGCACTTTTGCGCGATGCAGTGGGTGAATTACAGGCAGGCCCTTGGCCCAGTTGTAGGCCACATCCGGATCGGCAGTTTGGTTCTTGTTGAGATAGGCATCGAAGGAATACGAGGTGTGCAAATGCGTATCGCCGAACAGCAACTGAGAGGACTCTTGCGCGGCTACTGTATGCGACAACCCGGTCAACAGGAGGCCGGAAATTATTATTTTACAATTCGTCATTCGGTTGTCCCATATTTGGTAGTTGTTAAGTGGCCACTAGTCGAGGTCGCTGGCGCTGTGCCTTTCCAATACCTGTGCTTCCTCAGGTCCCCATACGCGATTGACACGACGGCCGCGCTGTACTGCGGGTCGGTTGTGTATTTCATTAGCCCAGCGCAGAACGTTGGTATACGACTCAACGTCAAGAAACTCCGCAGCCTCATACAATTTGCCCAGCACCAGCGCGCCATACCAGGCGTAATTGGCCATATCGGCGATGTTGTACTCGTCGCCACAAAGGAACTGTCGCGATGCGAGGTTTTGATCCAGCACATCGAGTTGGCGTTTGACTTCCATTGAGTAACGGTTGATCGGGTACTCGAACTTTTCAGGTGCGTAGGCATAGAAGTGACCAAACCCGCCGCCGAGAAAGGGCACACTACCCATCTGCCAGAACAGCCAGGACATACATTCCGCGCGTGCCGACGGTTCAGTTGGCAAGAAGGCATCAAACTTTTCCGCCAGATAAACCAGGATCGCACCGGATTCGAAAATTCTGGTCGGTGGGTTGGTACTTCTGTCTACCAGGGCGGGGATTTTTGAGTTCGGGTTGGCAGCAACGAATCCACTGCCGAACTGATCGCCGTCTCCAATGTTGATCGTGTAGGCGTCGTACTCGGCACCTGTCCTGCCAATCGCCAACAGCTCTTCCAGTAACACGGTGACTTTTACGCCGTTAGGTGTTGCCAGAGAATACAACTGCAAAGCGTGCTCGCCGACTGGTAGTTCTTTCTCTTGCTGGGCCCCGGCGGTGGGTCTGTTGATGTTGGCGAATCGCCCACCGCTTTCCGTGTCCCAGGTCCAGACGCGAGGCGGTACATACGTAGATTCAGTTTCGGTCATTTTGGGTGTCCCTGATTGAGAGTTCTAAGGCGGCAACGAAGTACAGATTGCCGACAATGACTGCTAAAGCGATGAATTCGGGCAGCAATAATGTCACTATGGTTTTGATATGACAATGGCTGTTAGCAGGCAGGCAGCCCCAGTACAAAAAGGCGATGATGTATGGCGTTGTTGAGTAAAACACGAGAAGTGGCTCGGGTGATGCGGGAACTTAGAAAGCTGGCCCCTGGGCTGAAGCTCAGGCTGGCAAATTCCAAGGCAAAAATTTCTCTGGGCACGGTCTTTGAAAGTGCAGTGGAACGGTACCCTGATAATACGATGCTATTGTTTGAGGGTAGTCAATGGACCTACGCTGAATTTAACGCAGAGGTGAATCGGTTGGCACATTTGCTGTCGGCGCGTGGCTTGGGGCGGGGAGATACTGTCGCCCTGTTTATGGAAAATCGGGCAGAATTTGTTCTGGCGATGCTGGCTGTAGTTAAAATCGGTGCGGCAGCGAGTTTGATCAATAACAGCCTCAGCGGTGCTGCCCTGATTCATTGTATCGAGGCCGCCGCTGCCAACGCGTGTATTGTCGGTGGGGAACGCGCGGAGGTACTGGCAGAGGTTTTGCCAGAGTTGGAACTGGTACAGGGTAGCGATTACTACTGGCTGGCTGATGCCGGGGATCAGAAGAGCGAACAGGGAGAGGCCCCACAGTGGGCAGTGGATGCCCGGGCTGAAATGGAGTCCATGCCCACAGAAAATCTCCCGCAGACAAAGGAAATTACCGCCGGCGAAGCTGCGCTATACGTTTATACCTCCGGCACCACCGGCCTGCCCAAGGCGGCCGTAGTAAAGCACAAGAAAATAGTTGCGGTGGGGCAGGGTACTGGTGCACTTGGGTTTCTCACCCAGCCAGAAGACAGGTTGTACCTGTGTTTACCCATCTACCATCTAACCGCCATGGGGCCTGGTTTGATAAACTTTATATTCGCGGGTGGATCGGTGTATCTGCGCCGCAGCTTCTCGGCCTCAAGCTTCTGGCCGGAGGTGCGAAAGTATCAGACCAACTGCTTTGTTTACGTTGGAGAGGTGTGTCGCTATCTGGCTATGCAGCCAGTGTGCGAAGAGGAGCGTAATAACCCTCTGCAGAAAATGCTCGGCAATGGCCTTCGCCCAGACGTTTGGGATGAGTTCAGGAATCGTTTTCAAGTGGAGCGTATCTGCGAGCTCTACGGTTCCAGCGAGGGCAATGTGTCCTTCATGAATTTTCTGAACAAGGACAAGACAATAGGCGCTTCATTGTCAAAGGTGGCTCTGGTTGCCTACGACAACGAGAACGACGAGATTATTCGTAACGACCGTGGCCATTGTATAGAGGTGCCTGTGGGTGAGCCCGGGTTGCTGCTGGCTAAAATTACTGCCCTTACAGAATTTGATGGCTATACCAATGCTGAGGCCACTGCGAGCAAGATCGTTCACGATGTACTCAAGAACGGCGATCAGTGGTTTAACACGGGTGACCTGATTCGGCAGATCGATGTGGGTTTTGCCATGGGGCTCAAGCATTTTCAATTTGTTGATCGCACCGGCGATACCTTCCGGTGGCGGGCTGAAAATGTTTCAACGAATGAAGTCGCCGAAGTACTCAATAGCCACCCCCAGATCGATATGGCCAATGTGTATGGTGTTGAAGTGCCTGGGATTGAAGGCCGAGCGGGGATGGTTGCTTTTGAGTTGGCTGATGATGTCGAGTTTGATGTTCAGGCTTTTCAGGCTCTGGTTGAACGTGAGCTACCGGCCTATGCTCAGCCGGTTTTTATCCGTTTGCTGCGCAATGCCGAGACCACGGTTACGTTCAAATTATTAAAAGGTGAGCTGCGGGAGCAGGCTTACCATCGCGATCAAATCGCTGACGATACAATTTATGTGCGCAAACCACGCAGTTCTGCATATGAATTGTTGGACAAGAAATTTTATCGACTACTTGTAGAGGGACAGGCTGGGTATTAGGAGGGTCGCCTCAGACCCTACATAACTTCATTCCATTCGAAGCTTTAGCGAAGACCACGCCATACCAGTGTGGAGCTCGATGGCTCTTTAGTGCTGAAGATACCATTTTCGTCAGCCTCAATATTCTCAGCAGACCCCTCGAGTGACATCTTATTGACCGCGGGTAGCATCCCGGAATTCATTAACTGGATATAAATTTCGATCTGGGTGTTGGCTTCCAGCTCATCGCCGAAGGGTCCCTCTACCGTGTCTTCACGGGTCAGAAAGTACCAGTGCCCGTTGGCCTCAAAGATACGGTCGGTCCGAAAATGAACTTTGGATTTGCTGTCGTCGTTGCGTTGCATCTCAATTTACCTTTTCGATTTTTATCGAATCTGTTGGATAAATAGTACCTGATTGCGTGAAGAGGCGTGGTGGATTGGCGTGACGGGGTTGGCAATTCCACGTAATTTAAAGCGTTATATGCGCTTTTATAGGGGCCTGGAACTGCAGCCAGCTTTGGGATGAAGCCGGCTGCCAAAAAAACTGTGATGCGCCTCACGGTTTACAGTTACCTCCTGGTGTCCCTAAAAGATCACGTTTTCTATATCGGAGCATGGGCCATTATTGGCACCGCATACGTAGTAGGTGTAGCTGCCGCCCCCTTTGCTATTCAGGTTATGGACATAGTTAGATCCTTGCACAGTGATGAGTTCGGTGCCGTTAAAGTAAACAGTAGCATCGCTGTCAGCTAAACCCGTCCAGTCAAGCTCCACATGCTTGACACCCTTCTGCTTGAACGTTCGTGTACTCAATACAACGCTGGTGGGTGGGGGTGGGTTTGTTTCGTCGTCGGTAGTTGCGGATATTGTGCCTGAACTCGCCGAATCTCCCACCACGTTGTAGGCGAAGATCTGATAAGAATAGGTGGTAGCCGGTTTAAGGTCGATGTCGCTATGAGCGGTTTCATTTACTGGCAGATCGATATCGGTAACAGAACCTCCTGATTCAGAACGCTCCAATCTGAAGCCGGTTTCATCGCTCGAGTTGTCGTTCCAATTCAAGGTGATCTGGGAAGTGGAATTGACAACAATGGGCGTACTGGCTGCCCAACTTGCAGCATCGGGTGCGGTGGGGTCGGGATCCACCCCGCCTCCGTCATTCTGGGTGTGAATATTCAGGTAGTCTACGTAGAAAGTGTCCAGCGCTCTATTGCCACCCGACCTGTCGCTGTCTCTTACTCGCACGACGATTTGTCCTGATGGATTACCGACGAGATTAAAGCTCTGTACTCCAGTATTCGTGTTGGAGAATGATACAGGCTGATAGTTGCCACCATCTACGGAGTAAGAAAACTGAATGCTATCGCCGTCACTGGAATTACTCTGCCTCGCCTTGATATCCAGCCGCGTACTATTGCCGGCGCTAACATCAAAGTTCCAACGGTGTTCCAGAAAGCTGTGCCGATCTCGTTTCTTGCCCCCGGATTCGCGTTCTCTTATCGCCTGCTCGAATCCGTCGTTGTCATGGGTGCGGGTGTGATCACCGGTGAGGGTGCCTGCCACGACTTGTTCGGAGCTGGATGACTGATCGATAACTGCTGGTGGGTCAATAGTTAGCTGCACCTGATCCTGATTGGTGGCGCCAAGATTGTCGGTCACTGTCAGGGTGGCGGTAATATTGCCCCAGGTAGAATATTGATGAGAAGGGTTGGGTTCCGTGGAAGAACTGTTATCGCCAAAGTTCCAGAAGTATGAGGCTATGTTGCCGTCTGGATCGTTCGAGCCTTCGCTACTGAAGATTACGTTTAGGGGTGCGGTACCACCTGTGGGTGATGACAAGTCAGCAACCGCAACCGGGCCGCGATTGAGCACTTCAATGGTAAGGCTGTCGTTGTCTGTCAGTGGCGGTATATTGTTGTCGCTAACGGTTAGGGTCACCTGATAGTTGCCGGGTGAGTTATAAATATGGTTGGCCAGTTCTCCACTACCTGTAGCACCGTCACCAAAGTCCCATTGGTAGTCTTCTATGGAACCTGCGGGATCGCCGGGACTTGAGCCGCCATCGTAAAAGGCTACTATTGCCAGAGAAACGTCCGACGTATAGTCGGTCGCAGCCACTGCCGTCGGCGGTACAAGACCAGCCGCGTCGGCTACCGTTCCGCTAACCGAGTAATTCCCCAGACTCCCGTAATCACTATACCCGGTGCCACCGACACTGCCCTTGCCTACACCATCGATATGTAGAAAGTACTCTCCGGCCGTGAGTGTGCCACTCATCAAGGCTGGCAGTGAATCGACAGGATTGGATTCATTCACCAGCGCACCGACACCATTTCTTAGCTGTGCCAGTACATCCAGGTTCGGACTGAAAGACGCCGGTTCGACATTGATCGTATAGGGGCCTGCTCCAGCGACAAAGCTGAACACATCCTGATCATCCTCGAGGCTGATAAGGCCTGAGCCTGAAAGGATTGTTGTGGTGCCGTCTGTGGTGAACGAGAGCTCAGACGCTGAGGCGCTGTCGTCGCCATGATCATCGCTAATAAAGGGCGCGCCATTGTTCCTGATGATGCTGATGTCGTCTTCCTGGTTGTTAGCGCCGGCATATTCTCCACGGCTCCATTGGACCAGGGGCTGACTATATCCAGCACCCATAATGGTGGCCCAGCCGGTTGCGCCCGACCCATGGCCTGAATAATAGGTTGCTCCCCCGATAATACCGTCGTGCCTCAACCCTAAAGTATGGCCGGCTTCGTGGGTGATGGCTTCGCCGGCTCCCACCAGACTGGTATTGAATACAAACGCGGGTTTGTAATTTATGCTGCCGTAGGAGTCGAACACTCCCACATAGGCAAAACCGCCGCATCCACAGCTTTCAAAATTGTCCTGGGTCATCACAACCCGAACGCCGTAATCCGAGTCGCCAGAGCTGGAGCGCAGCAGTGCTGCTTCACCAGGATCTTCAGTCGTTACATCTACATTGAATGGCGCATAGTCTTCGGCCACCTGGCGCCACATTTTCTGAATATATTCCATTTCCAGGTCAGAGAAATTACTGTCGCCATCGCGGGTGTAAGGCGGTGAAAATATTGGGTCAATCCCCGAGCTTGAATTCCACTGTGTACCGCTGGTCTCGTGGCCATCGAAGTCCAGATAGATGATCCGGTTAGCCCCGGGGCGACTGTGCAGGGTGAAGGTGTTTTCCAAAGGGAAAGGTGCGGCGCCTAGGAGCTCGGGTAGTTCGCTGGTCTCAGCTTCATCCTCAAGTACGTCGATAAACAGCAATCGCCCCTTCATATCTATCCAGGCGGTACTGTCTTCCCTGAGCATTTTAGTAAACTGCGCCGGCGTCATACGATACCAGGCTGCGACGTCGGGCAATTTCGCACCTAATCGCCCGATGGCACTTTCACCGTTAGAGCGGCCCTGGAAAGAGAGCTCAGGAAAGTCAGGCCTGCCCACGGCGTTGCCGGGGACCTCGGCAGGAGGGGCCGAGAATGTGGTGCTTGCCCCGAAAATAAGGGCGAGTCCGAGCGCCCGAACTACTACCTTTTGCGATAACAATTCCCTAAAAATAACCCCAGCCATCACAGTCGCCTTTTTTATTGATCGATTTTTAACCAATTATAGGCAGGCGATTTCCGCCTGGTATAGGAAAAACCGGCGAAATGTGTGATTAGCTTCACAGTACTCAGGAATTTATGTCATTTGCGGGAGAATGACGGCGCCAGACCTAGGCTAGCGCCGCCACAATAGGGGCATTAATTACTTTGAGCTGAGATCCACGCATCCATACGAGCCTCCAACGCATCCAGTGGAATAGCACCGGCGCCCAGAAGTTCGTCATGAAAGTCACGTATATCGAAATCAGAGCCCAGCGCCTTTTTAGCACGAGCTCGTAACTCCAGCATCTTCATCTGGCCAATTTTGTAGGCTAGAGCCTGACCCGGCCAACCGATGTAGCGATCGATCTCGTTGATAATATCGGCTTCTGATTTACCCGCGTGAGCGAGAAAATAGTCGATGGCCTGTTGCCGCTCCCAACCAAAATAGTGAATGCCGGTGTCGACGACGAGCCGCACGGCCCGCCACATGTCGTAGGTCAGTTGGCCATATTTTGAGTACGGGTCGGTGTATAAACCCATTTGATACCCCAGGCTTTCAGAATAAAGCCCCCAACCTTCGGTAAATGCGGTTACACCGCTCTGGCGTCTGATTGCAGGTAAGCTTTCCAACTCCTGAGCCAACGCGATTTGTAGGTGATGTCCGGGTACTGCTTCGTGCACGCTGAGTACTTCCATCTCATATTTGGGTCGTACCTCGGGGCGGTAGAGGTTTACGTAGTAATAGCCCGCGCGGGAGCCGTCTGCTGCAGGTCGCATGTAATAAGCGGTTGTGGTGTCTGGTGCAGTTTCTGTCGGAATCGGTTTCACGCCATAGGGTGTGCGCGGCAGTTTGCCAAACAGTTTTACCAGTTCTGGGTCCAGTCGTTTGGACACTGCCTGGTAGCCTTCCAATAACGCTTCGGGAGAGTCGTAGTAAAACTGTGGGTCGGTGCGCAAAAAGTTATTGAACGCATTTAAGTCACCTTCAAAATTAAGACTGTCCTTCACAAGTTCCATCTCGGCCAGTATCCGTGCCACCTCCACTTTGCCGATTTCGTGTATCTGCTCCGGACTCTTGTCGGTGGTAGTAAAGCTGCGCGCCAGAAAGCGATAGATGTCCTTGCCACCTGGCAGTGATCCTACTCCTGGAGCCTGTCGTGAGGCCGGCAAATATTCCTCTACAAAAAATGTTTGGAACTCGCGATAGGCCGGAGTCACTTGCTTGTCGATTATGCTGCGTGCCTGCTGCTGAAGCTTCTTTGCGGTGGCCGGAGTAATAGTGTCGGGCATGGTTTTAAAAGGCTTGAAATACGGGCTGTTCTCAGCTTGGTCGGTGATAACATTATCCAACTGGGCGGGTACGCGTTGCAGCACGTCTCTTGGTTGCACGCGCTGGCGAGCAATTCCCTCTGCTAGCAGTTCCGTATGATCAGCAAGCAGCGCTGGGATACCTTCCATGCGAGACAGCCAGTCCCGGTAGTCTTCCTCGCCTTCAAAGGGCGAGTATTCCGCAATGGTATGGCGATGCTGCGGCCCGGTGCGCATGTTTAGCGTCATCAGGTGCAGGCCATGAGCGTAGTATTCTCTCGCTTCCTCCAGCCTTCGTTGCACCATGGCGTAGGTCAGTTGCTGATCGGGCCCCAACTCCTTGGAGTTGAGTTCGGCAAGGGCGTCGAGGAAACCACCTCTGCGCGCGTCTCTCTCGCCATGGGCCGCCAAACTAAGCTGTGTCCACGTATCGTTAGCTCCACCCACGCCCAGACTGGTGCGTCTTTCAGGAAATTGTTCGAGTTCCCAGTTCCATACGTCTTCGACCAGATTGTTGAAGTCATCTGACGGGCCAGCGAGCGCAGTGCTCATAAAGATAGAAAGTAGGAGGTATAGAGCTGGTTTCATGGTCAATACTCTTTAGATGTTGTGTATAACAAAGCCGCGTTAGTCAACGGACTTGGCTCGAGGATTCCACTTGTACTGCTGGTTACATGGTCAGCAATATTTTGCCTCTGGCCCTTCCTGATTCAGAATAAGCTATCGCGTCGGCGGCTTCTGCTAAAGGATACTCGACATCAATTACGGGCACGACTGCGCCTGAGTCCATCATCTCTGCCAAAATCGTCAGATCCTGCTGATTCATTTTGGCAAACAAACTGAGGAACTTTTGATCGAAAAATGGTGAGATGATCATGGCCTTGATAGGTGTGATCAATGGCGCTATCCAGTTGCCCTTGGCGCCGCCAACTATGACCAGGCGTCCATTGGGTGTGAGTATGCTGCGGTTTGCCAGCAGGGAATGGTTGCCGACATTGTCGATAATCAGGTCATATTTCTTGTCATTCTCAGTGTAGTTTTCGCGGGTGTAATCGAATACGTGGTCGGCGCCTATGGATTTCACCAGTTTAATGTTTCTGGTGCTGCAGACCCCGCTGACCTCGGCGCCCATGGCCTTGGCGATCTGTACGGCGAAGGTGCCGACTCCCCCCGAGGCGCCATTGATTAGTACTTTCTGCCCCGGTTTCAGTCCCCCTTTATCACGCAGGGCCTGCAATGCCGAGACACCAGCAATGGGTACGGACGAGGCCTGCGCTAAGGAAATATCATCAGGCACCGGGCTTACGGATCTGCTCTGATCGACCGTTAAATATTCGGCGAAGGCACCAGTGGTACCGCCATATACACGGTCGCCCACCTTAAACTTGGCCACCATATTGCCTACGGCTTCTACGGTGCCTGCAAAGTCGACACCCAGGCGACTGTCCTGAGGCGCGCCAATGCCGCTCATGAGGCGCAACAGGTAGGGTGATCCGCGCATGTAGTGCCAGTCCGTCGGGTTGACCGAGGCTGACGCGACCTTTACCAGCAGCTCGGTATCACCCGGTTCGGGTCTTGGAATATCGTTGTACTCCAGTACCGCCGGTGGCCCATAGCAGCGATAACTTATCGCCTTCATGGTCGCCGCACTAGGCGCAGAGTTGGCGGCAGGTTCACAGGCGGAGGTGTAGCCTACTGTCAGTGCCAGCGCAGAGAGTGAGCTAACAATTGCGAAGAGTAGGGCAGTGGCGACTTTGTAACGAAATTTCATGATTGCTGGATCCTGTGATCTACAATAGAAGAGTAGCTGATCAGTTGAGAAACCGAAATGCCGTTTAGACGATAGATACAGTAGGATTGTCTCTGCCGCTAGCCTATCTTAGGCATGGTATGAACTTAGGAGAGGCTATGTCGGCCAAAAAGCAGAAAACATTTTTACTCGGTGTAGGTTGCCCCAAGGGAGGGACTTCCTGGTTACACGACTATCTTAGTGCCCAACCCAGTACCGACTTTGGCTTTGACAAGGAATATCACGTATTTGACAGGATCCATTTGCCCGACTGTCATTCCGATTTGAAATTCATGGCGAACAAGGGGAAAAAGCTGTTAGACGGTAACGCCTTCATGTCCCCGAATTACCCCAATCTGTTAACGCGCCTTAACTTTTATCGAAACATCAATAACTACTATGAATATTTCGATTACCTCGCGTTGAAAAGCGAGACCACAACCCTGGTTGGCGATATTACGCCGTCTTATTGCGCTTTGCCTGCATCGGTCTACAAAGAGATCAAAGAAAGGCTTCAAGCGTTGGGCTTTGAAGTGCGGGTCATTTTCATCATGAGAGACCCGGTTGAACGTATATGGTCTGCGTTAAGAATGGAGCGCCAGAAGAACGTACCGATGAGAAGGTCGGAGGAGGAGAGTGAGCAATTGAGGAAGTATTGCCGGCGGCGTGATGTAGAAATACGATCAAAATATGAAATTACGATTGCAAACCTTGAGCGGGTTTTTACTCCTGACGAGCTCCATTATCAACTTTATGAAGATCTTTTTAGTGAGAATAGCATTCGGGGTATTACCGAATTTTTGGGTGTACCGTATACACCGCCCGATTTCGGCAAAATGGTCAATCAGTCGAAAAAGTTCGCAGAGCTGGATGCAGATAATGAAGCAACAATCGTTGCTCACTATCGAAAATCGTACGTAGCAGCGGAAGCCGTCGTAGACCGTGAGCAGTTGAAAGTGCTGTGGCCCAGTTATGCGGCTTACAGTTCCTTGCGCGAAACTTCTAGGCTAAGTACATAGCTTCACCATTGTTGCGATCGTGGGGGCTGGTCTGGTCGGATGTTCATAAAGCTGGATATCGGCGCGTCGGGCTGGCTTTTTTATGGTCTGATAGCCGATAATTGGGTTCTTATATTATTAAATTTTTTTTGAGGAAGTCCCAACTATGCGATACGGGTATATTTTTAAGGCAATGTTGATTGCGACGTTACTGCTCAACAGCCTTGTAAGCACAGCACAGAGTGGCCGAGTTGCTCAGGGTTTGGGTACTGCCGATGCAAGTTGTGAAGTGGCTGAGTTGGCCATGACACCGCCCAGTGGTTGGCTTATTGCGTCTCTGGAGACGAACGACAATACGATTCGGCGCTGTCAGATGACCCTGGTGGTCGAAGGCTCGCTATATGGCTATTTACGTGTTTCCTCGTTCGACTTGAGTGGTGCGCCCGCTGATGCGGCGCCCTGGTACCAGCAAGTGGTGAATTTCGAAACGGCATCAATTTACAAAAAAGGGTACACCCTGGGTGAATTTATCAGTAGCCAGAAGAATATACCCATCACAGGCACTGGCTTTCGTAATGCCAGGGATATGGTTATAGCGGCGGAGCTGAAAAATAATTCTTTCGATCAGGAAGTTCAGTTTCTGGTGTTTGAAAGCGATAACTACAAGTACTTGATTACTTTGGTAACACCGGCTGAGTCGGTTCAAAGTGGGGAATACTACAACCGCAACGTGGCCGGCAAAGCTGAGCTTATGCAAAATTTTGTGCATAAGCCCTAGCAGAGCCTTGCTGTAGAATCTTCACGGTAGCAAATCCGCGTTGCTTATCATTGATGATGCTTAGTGCTTCTGAAATTGCGTGATGTTAATGCTATTTACCCGGTTACCACGGTGTATCTAATCGAATGAGTACTGTCTGGGTCAATGTTGAGGACCGCATGCAAAGCGGCTATCAATATCAACTTACTGAGCCCGAAGGTAAAAGCTTTGATCCCGAGTTTCAACCCGAGCTGAGCCCCAGAGAGATATTGGCGCTGGGTGTTTTCGGCGGTATCTATATGCGCGATTGCGTTGATGAGTTTCCCGCTGACTGGTTTTCCAAGGCGAAGTTTTCCAGCACCAATGAGAAGGACATTAGCCTGAATTATTTTGCGGTGGACGCATCGCTGCCGCTGGCTCATTGGCGAGCCAAAGGGTGGTTGTCGCCGCAGGATCCTCGCGGTTGGTTTCAGTGGTATTGCCGGTATTTCTGTGGGCGCCGGCTACCCGGTGAGGACCGACGACAGATTGCGCGTTGGAAAGGGATTCGTCGACATGCGGGGGCTATCCGCAAAAACTGCGAGCCGGGTGACTGTAACTGTCGCCGCAAACAACGTCAGGCGCTGTTGCACTGGGCGTATGATTCGCGCGTTATCTGAGGCCCAGTTAGCACGGTTGTCGTCTACGAAATTCTAATCTTGTAGAGGCGGTCGTAGTAAGGCTGTACCTGATTAACAACTTCCAGTTGGATGTCATCCAATGCGACCACCTTGGGCGCATACGGATTGAAACCAGTGGAGCGTTCAACATTTCTATACCAATGCTTTGCCCACACGCCGTCACTGTCTCGCGGGCCGCTGGGCCAGTTGAGCATGCTGTCCAAGAATGGGAGTTCAAAGCGGTCACAGAGCTTGCCGAGGATTTCCTCGGGTGAGTTTTGTACATCGTTGGAATCCAATACAGGAATATCCTGACCGCTGATCTCACTGATTTTTTTGTATAGTTCAGCCTGGCGGATGATTCCGATATCTTCCACGCTGCAAACTCCGCGGCTGTTCGTATAAGACGCCACAACTTGCGCGGGGTCGCGTATCAGAAAACAATGTTTTAGTGGCGCCGTCCAGCACAGATCGACGCCGTCTAGCATGTGGTGGGTCATGTGCTTTTGATACTCTATGGTGCTGTGGCATTCGCCCTCGGTAAGTTCACATGCCACCTGTTGATAGTCGTGACTCTGACTTGCCATAACCTCCTCAAAGCCGGGGTGCGGACTCCGGGTTTGGTCGAGGTAGTAGGCGTAGAACGGTTCATCTACCACCTGTGTGTCAGGACGATTCTCCCAACTGCGCATCATGGCGGTAGAAATGTTTCTCGGCCCCGACCACATTGCTATCCGAATCGTCACCGTGATTAGCCTTGTGCTTCGACATCGATCAAGTTCAAGTAGCACTTTTGCAGGCGTGCCAGCATGGGCCGGGAGGAGCCGTCCCCAATCTGTCGTCCATCTACCTGTTTCACTGCGGATAGTCCTGCGAATGTCCCGGTGATAAACGCTTCGTCAGCGCCATAGACATCCGCGAGTGAAAAGTTGCGCTCAAATACTGCAATACCTTCAGCCTTACACATATCAATGACGTTGCGCCGGGTAATGCCATCCAGACAAAAGTCGCCGCTGGATGTCCACACCTCGTCTCCGCGCACGATAAAGAAATGGGTGGAGTTGCAGGTGGCCACGAAACCGTGGGGATCCAGCATCAAAGCCTCATCGGCATGGGCTTTGGTGGCCTGGATGCAGGCGAAGATACAGTTGAGTTTGGAATGGGTGTTTAGTTTGGGGTCCTGTACGTCAGGGTAGCCGCGTCTCACGTGAGAGGTGAAAAGAGAGATGCCCTCAGATTCTGTTTGCCGCAGAGGCGTTTTATATTCGGCAATGATAACGATAGTGGCTGGGGAGATGGTGACGCGTGGATCCTGGTAGGGCGTCGCCTTAATGCCTCGCGTTACCATTAGGCGGATATGGACACCGTCGTCCATGTTGTTGGCTCGACAGGTCTGATACACCCTTTCGGTCAGATCTTCAGGCGATACGCCGACATCCATATCCAGAGCTTTTGCCCCATCAAATAATCTGCGCATATGCCGCTCAACAAAGGCCAATCGACCTTTATGCAGGCGCAGTCCTTCCCAGACTCCGTCTCCCAGAATAAAGCCGCTATCGAATACCGAAATCTTGGCCTCGCTTCTCGGGAAAAGCTCGTCATTGATGTTGATTAATATGTCCTGATTTCGAGGATCCTGGTGGTATTGGTGAGTGCCTGATGCCATCAAATTGCACCTTATATCGCTAATTAGAAAAGTAAGTTTGCATCATAAACTTGTCATTGCTGATTGTCTGTTCTTTGACTAGTCTGAGTGTTACCAGAGTATTGGAGTTAAGTAATGACAACACGAAGAGCATTTTTCACCAAAACAGCTGCATTGGCTTCGTTACTCACTTTGCCAGTGTCCTGGTCGACGGCAGCGGCGACTCAACGGCAATTACCCAGGCGAGAAATCCCGGGTACCAGTGATTCACTACCTGTTGTTGGTCTGGGAAATTCCAACGCCTTTCGCCAGCAAGACGTCCCTGTGTCCTCTGCACTAATAAAGCTTTTTCGCCAACACGGCGGTGCCTACGTGGATTGCATGGGTAGCAGCCGTTTTGTGGTGGCGGAGGTGGCGAAATCTTTAGAAGTTGGTAATGAGCTGTTCCTAGGCACCTACTTCGCAGATAAAAGCGAAGCAGCGATGCGCGACAACATCGAACATCTACTTAAGATTACGGGCAAGAAGCAGCTCGATTTGGTGCACTCCTATACTGAGTTTGCCGAACCTAACTGGAAAATGTTCCAAAAGTGGAAGGACGAGGGCTTAACGAAATATATCGGTGTGGCCAGGCACAGCGAAAGTTATTACGGCACTATGATGAAGATGATGGAGACGGGTACCGTCGATTTTTTGCAGGTCAATTATTCCCCGTTGGAAACAAAAGCAGACGAGGAAGTGCTGCCGATGGCGCTCGATAAGGGTGTCGCGGTCACAATCAACAGGCCTTTTATCAACGGCGAATATTTTTCCCACGTAGCCGACCGAGATTTGCCAGCTTGGGCGGCGGAGTTCGATTGTGAAAGCTGGGCCCAGTTCTCCTTGAAGTTCATACTTTCACACCCCGCAGTGACCTGTGTACTGACGGAGACCGCGAACCCCAAACATGCGCTAGACAATATTGGAGCGGGGTTCGGGCGGTTACCCGATGAAAAAACCCGCCAGCGTATGGTGCAATTCCTCAAAAATGGCTAGCCAAGGCTGGAATAGGCATCAGTTTCGATCAAAAGAGGGCTTGGGGCCAGTCTCAATTTGCACTATGAGGGCATTGGCCTACACTTTGAAGGATAAGAAAAAATCAGTGTGCGCATGGAGTAGTATCCGAAAGATGGAGGGAGTCGATGATGTCTCGGCAGGAAAGCCAGGAATCGTTACAGCAGCGCGTAAGTAATATATTGCACGGAAATCCCGCAGCTCATGCCCCAGAAGAGCCCGAGCAGGAACCGGTTGAGGCAATTTCCAGCCTGCTTCAAGAAGCAGAGGAAGAATTGAAGACCGCCCAGCAGCGTGTAGATCGCCTTAGGTGGCAATTAGAAAAAGCCAGGTCGTAATCTACTCTTCCACTATCTGGTGCCAGAGGGAGGCGTGTAGCGGATCTGCTATTAGCCGGCCTGCATTCGCTGTCGATAATCCCAGCTGTATAGCCGCTGGAATTCCAAGGTAATCAATAGCTCTTCACTGCTACGCGAAAGTAGCCAGGTGGCGAGTTGGGAATCCAGCCCGCCCAGATAATCGTTGAGCGAATCTCGCAGTACCGTGCTATCTCCCAGTGGCTTTGATGTCGCCAATGCCTGCCCGCGTACGCCATGGTAAGGGGGTTCGTTGGTAGAGACTTCAAATCCGACCCGGTTGTTGGCTGCCAGCAGCGACGCCACACCTGAATCCCGGTGGGTGACGCAGTGCATCGCTCCCTCCCGATATTGGTACCACAGGCTAATGACGCGTGGATAGCCGTCTTCCCCAACAGCCGACAGCCGCACAGGGTATTTGTGCAAACCTAGGTATTGCTCGATTTCGCGATGAGACCAGGGTCCCTTAATTGATATATTCACCGCCCCATCTTGGCATTACCTGTGCTTGGATTCAATCCCATCAGGCGCCTCAACGATGGGTTGGATCACCGATTCGTCAGCGTATCGAGCGGGATTAATGGGTCGGGACCCTTTATAATGCGCGGTTGTTGATCTCAGCCTTAAACGCGATGCTATGAATAAAGAAGTAAATACTATTCCCGACCTCGACACCGAGCTGTCGCCAGACGCGGTTGATGTGCCTGCCTGGCTTGAAGAGGCGCTGTTGGTCCCGCGCGAAGAGGGTTGGGTAGAATCGCAAGGTTGCGATATCCATTACTTTCGGTGGGGGGATCCGTCCAAGCCCGGCCTCCTTCTGCTGCACGGATTCCTTGCGCATGCGCGCTGCTTCGCTTTTATCGCACCCTTTCTGGCCGAGGATTATCATGTTGTCGCCTACGATATGTCGGGTATGGGTGACTCGGGAATCAGAGACCTTTATCCCGACGCCGTGCGGACCACCGAAGTAGTGGACGTTGCGCGTGCCACGGGACTGTTTAATCATGCCGAAAAACCGGTCGTGATTGCACATTCTTATGGCGGCCACGTAGCGCTGACGGCGATGGCTGATCATCACGAACTGTTTGATGGCGTAATAATCTGTGATTTGATGGCTTTGCGGCCCGAGCGGATGAAGGCTCACTTTAACAGCGAAAAACCCTTGCCCTCAGACCCTGACCGACCCAAACGTATTCATCCGAATTACGAGGCGGCGAAGGCCCGATTCGTACTTTCACCGCCGCAACCGGTGAATGTGCCCAGCTTGTTTGATTATATGGCCTATCACTCGCTACGACAGGTAGAAGGCGGATGGAACTGGAAGTTTGATACCAGCGTATTTCGCAGTGGGTTTGAGCGTAAGGATCGTGTGCTCAGACAGGGACCGTTCATCGTGGAGGCCCCGGGCCGAAAAGTTATTGTCTACGGTCAGGATAGCGTCTTATTCGATGAGGATTCTGCGGACTATATTCGGGAGTGCGGCGGCGATGATATTCCCATTATTGGAATACCCGGTGCTCGCCATCACCTGATGCTGGATGAACCTATTGCCTTTGTCAGTGTGTTGAAGACGATATTGGCGCAGTGGAAAATTTTACCGGGCTAAATCACTCGCTACCAGAGTTGGCTCGTTTGCTTCCCAACACGATCGCCGTTGGATCAGATCTTGAAGATTACCGTTAGCCAGGTTTTGTCGGTATCGGAATAGCGGACCTTATTGTCGGTAGAGAAACTTGCATAATTGAGCTCCAGTTTCAGGTTTTTAGTGGCGGGCCAGGAAGCTACTAGATCGATTTCCGTACCGAAGTCGGCGTTGGAATCCTCAGCCTGGAAGTCGTGGTAATACGCCCCCAATTGCACCGGGCCCAATTCGCCTTTGGCGCCTACATATAGATCCTCAATGCCATCCCCGGGAGTGGTCAGAAATTTGTCGGCCCAACCCTGAAATTTGTGCAATGTGGCCAGCGGAGTCTTGAAGCCGACGCCATTGTCGCCGCCCAACACTTCATAGCCCAAAATCGCCTTAACGCCCAGAACGGTCAAGCCACCTTCGACCATATAATAACTCGCGTTGTAATCCAGGTTACTGTCGCCGGACTCAGACTGGTTGGCGTAAGTTGCTTTGGCGGTGACTGGTCCAATTTTAACGCTGTATTCCACGCCGTAGGCGTCGGTGGAGTTGTCCACTGATTTGTCCGCGGGCCAACCGCTGCGCTCGTCGATGTCCAGCGCGTAGGCGAATGCACTCAGGGTATGGTTCTCCGCAAATTTAAAGTCCGCTCGGGCGAGATGGTTTTCTCCGCCCCAGTCAGCGGGCTGTGCTGTACTGTCGTCTGGCCCAAAAATCCGGTTGACGTTATAAACGTAAGCGTAATCCAGGGTCAGACTGGAACCACCTTTATATAAAGCGCGAAAGCCGTCATAGGTCTGTTCATTCTGACGCCAGGCGACTCCGCCAACGAAGCGCTGCCCCCCATGGAGTATTCGTTGACGGCCGTAACTGCCAGATAAACTATCCACGGTGTACTTTATCCAGGCCTGGTTTACCTCGGTGCCCTCGGGATCGGCAACAGTAGGGTATTCGCCGTTGCCATTGGCGGTGGAGTTGTAGTTGTCGCTGCCGATTGTTGAAACATCATCAAATTCTGTGAGAAATGAAAAACCTCTATAGGCAGCTGAAGCAAAGGTCAGTCGTGAGCGTAATGTGGAAGCCTTGGCATCCTTGCTGAAGTTCTCGTCGTCAACAAACTCGTAGCGATAGCGAAAATCAAATGAAGCTTTGCCCTCGGTGAGCATGCTGGTGAAGTCGGTTGCTTCGGACTCCTGTGCGAAGGTAGGTGCGACGCTCAATACTGCAACTGCAACTGCAGCAAGACGGAGGGCTTTGAGTGAAGCTGTCATTTTTGTATTCCGTTAAAGCAACAAAAAGCGGGCATACGTCCAGAATTATGACCAGTCACTTCTGAAGGCCATTTTTCATACAAAACTGTATTTGAGCACCCAGCGTGTCTTCAATATCTATATCCTGGACCTGCCAATCCAGCAAGCCTTGCCGTGCAGCGGTCGAGGTCATGTTTGAGCCATGGTCTGTCACTCTGGTGGCGGCCTGTTGCAAGCTGTCAACGGCGTAGGAGATCAAAAAAAATCCCTCACCGTGTTCCGCCAAATGCCGCCCTGGCGTTCCGTCTGGGTCCACCGGCTGCACCAACACCAACCACTGCTCGCCAAGGGCTACTCTGGCAGTGATGACTCCGCGTCCAGGGATTTCCTCTCGGATGAAATCCTCTATACCCAGCAAGTCACGGTAGCGGCTAATCCCCTCGTCGATGTCTTTGACGAGAAAATTTATATGATGGATTTTTTTTATATTCGTCATCTCATGACCTTTTCAATGCTCTGTGTGCCTGACGCATTGTTTACCTATTGGTGCCAGTTTCTCGGATCCACCTGATAATAAGTTTTCAACTCTTCATAGAGCTCTGGCCGTCTTTTGTGTAACTGCTCCGGCTTCTCAAAAAAAGTTTCTGTGGCCACTGCAAAAAACTCCGCAGGGTTAGTGGTGCCGTAATCATCCATGACAGTTGTGCTTCCCTTAATACTGCGAAGGGTCAAATCCTCAAAATTCTCGGAAAACACCGCGGCCCATGACTTATAACTATTACGGCGCAATGGCGGCGCGCCATTGGTAGAGCCCGACTCGGCATCCAGCTGGTGAGCAAATTCATGCAGCACAACGTTATGACCGTCGGTGAAGTCTCCAACGCCTTTTTCGACATCGTCCCAGGAAAGGATTACGCGGCCGTTACCCCAGGACTCGCCCAGCAAGCCATGTTCGCCACTGGTGACTGTGCCATCGGCCTGGTGTTCATCACGTTCTACTCGAAACGCTGATGGATAAACCAGTATCGCTGTTAACTTCGGGTAGACGCTACCACCCTTATTGATTAGTAATAGACAGGCCTCAGCTGCGATCATCACCTTCATTTCCTCTGTGATGGTTAGCCCGGCACAGCCATAGAAATCTTTTTGGTCGATAAAGACCTTCATCAGATATTGCAGGCGCGCCTGCTCTTCTTGCGGAAGCGATTGGTAGATTGGCAGGCTACTGGTGAGAACGTTAAGCCAGGACGCGGGAAAGGGTTTATCCCGCAGGGCACGCTTGCGCCACCGCGAAATGTAGAAATACAGTCCGAATGCGACAAGGGCAAGTACGATGGGTAGCGCGGCTATCATAGCGGCATCCTATATCAGGTGACCTTGGATAGGTACAGGTTCATAGAAAAGTTGTGTCGCTACTCGTGCTGACAATTGCCGCTGTCCGCAGGACAGTTTAGTCGTATACATCTATACTCTTATCCCAAATAAAGCTGCGACACATAAGTTGCGCCGCAGCAATACCGCCCTAGTTCAGCCACACATGCAGGAGATCCACCCATGAGCCGCATTAGTAAAATCCCCGTACAGCACTGGGACCCGGAGTTAGTGACAATGACTGCCGGCGATACCGCTACCGATATTGAGCAAGGCATTACGCGAATGCTGGCCCACACCCCCGAAATGGCCAAAGGTGCTATCGGGTTTGGTGCGTCCATTGCTATGAACAGAACGTTACCAGAGCGGTTGATTGAGCTGGTCCGCTTGCGCGTGGCTTTTCATAACCAGTGTCGCAGCTGCATGGCTATTCGATATTCGAGCGCAGCAAACGAGGTGAGCGAAGATCTTGTATGTTCGCTTGAAAAACCCCAGGAAGCAGGCGACCTGAGTGCCACGGAACGTGTTGCACTCGATATTGCCGATCGCTTCGCTACCGATCACCTGTCTATAACCGACGAACGATTCGCCGCGCTGCGAGAGCACTTTAGTGAGGCGCAGACCATGGAACTGCTGCTCCACCTCGCCCTTTATGTGGGTATGGGTCGCGTGGCAGCTACGCTCGATATGACGGAAGAGCTGCCGGCCGCCTTTCAAGCGAACTTTGGTGAGACCGTCACGCCCTGGGGTAAGCAACCGATTGACGTCCGCTAGTGGTCAGCCCAGCTCCCGACTAGCACTCAGTTTGTGCTAGTGCCCCTTTATTTGAACGCAAGGATGTCCCCATGAATTTCGGACAAAAAAATCGTCGATTTTTTCTCAAGTCGGTTGCGGGGGCAGGATTGCTGGCCTCACCGCTGGCTAAGCTGGCCTTCGGTGCTACTCAGCCACGAGCTATGCCTGGCTCGAAAGCGGGCGCCGATTTTTTGCGTCATAACGATATTCCATGGGCACTAGAGACGCGTCGCTCCAGTTTTGGCTTTGGACCCATCACGCCAGAGTCTCACTTTTTTGTCCGTAACAATCTTCCTATGCCTGGTGCCGAAATTATCCGGCAGCGCGATGACTGGCGTATGGAAATAGAAGGCGTAGAGCAAGCGGGTAGTATCACGCTCAGAGAGCTGAAGACGATGGAATTGCGAACTGTCGCGACTGTCATGCAGTGCTCTGGTAATGGGCGAGCGTTTTACCCACACCATCCTTCGGGTTCGCAGTGGAGTGTTGGAGCTGCCGGCTGTGCATTGTGGACAGGCGTGTCAGTCGCCGATGTGCTCGAGCGCTTTGGTGGAGCGCAAAGTGGCATGCCATTTGTTACCAGCACTGGCGGCGAAACAATCCCCGCTGGTATTGATAAAGATGCGGTAGCCGTTGAGCGCTCAGTTCCCATCGATAAGGCGTTAAAAGATTGCATGCTTGTCTGGGAAATGAACGGAGCGCCTATCTCTTTGGCTCATGGAGGCCCGTTGAGACTGATCGTCCCCGGGTATTTTGGCGTCAATAATGTTAAGTGGGTGAAACGCTTGGCGGCTACCAGTGAGGAATCGGCCGCGAAGATTCAGCAGTCAGGCTACCGGCTGCGGGAAATTGGGCAGGATGGCAGTCCTGAGCATCCTTCCATGTACCGTATGCCAGTCAAGTCCTGGATCAATGGGCCAGGCGCCGACGATGAGCCGGTATTGGCGGGTAAGCAGGTGCTCTATGGAGTGGCCTTTTCGGGTGAGCGCGGAATCAAGCGGGTTGAAGTATCGGTTGATGAGGGTAAGCACTGGCAGCCGGCTGAATTTGTAGGGCCGGACCTGGGTGTTAACGCCTGGCGCGCATTTCAGTATCCGGTTGAATTGGCGGTGGGCGAACACCGTGTTTTCTGCCGGGCCCAGGATGGGGAGGGCGAGTGGCAGCCCCGTGAAAGAGTCGAGAATCAGCGCGGTTATGGGCACAATGGCTGGTTGGATCATGGCCTCACCATTAAGGCACTAGCCGAGCTGCCGGCGGCTCCGGCTTTCGTCGAGCCCGTAGTGCAGAAATCAATACAAGCTGTTCCTGTGAGCAACAAGCCGAAAGAACTGTCGGCCGCGGCACAACGGGGTCGTGATATTTTCCTTAATGGGGTGCAGCCCGGTTGCGGTGTTTGCCATGCGCTGGAGGATGCCGGGGTACAGGGAGCAGTCGGTCCGAATCTTGATCAATTACACCCGTCCCTGGCCAATGTGAAGCAGGCTGTTTCTCAGGGAGTTGGGATCATGCCGGCTTTTGGCAGTCAGTTAAACAGCCAGGAGATAGACGCGCTATCGGCTTACGTCTTTGAGGCCGCTCGCTAGAGGCCAGCCGGCGTCTAGCGAGTTTCTGAGCGTAAGACTTAAAGCGCTCAGAACAGGGTGATCCTCACGGCGTTGACCGCGAGCACAAGTAGGCAAAGGCTGGACAACAGAAAAAACGTAAAGCGTACCGGGACCGTATTGAACAGGCCTTGCCAAATACTATGCATCACCCGCAGGCCGCAATAGGCCCACGCCAAGTTGGTGTTCAGTGTCGAGGTATCCCCCGCCAGTGCCAGCACGGCTACTACGGCATAAAACAGGGTCGGCTGTTCCATCAGGTGAGTATAGTTATGGGACTTCCAGTTGACCCGGTCTGGCATGGCGCCCTGGATGTCCTGATAGCGACCGCCGGGAGGTGATGCTCCCAGGTCGATGCCCGCTTGCTTAAACGCGGGGAAGCGGGTAAACATGACCCAGAATAGAACGACCATGGACCAGAGTACCAACATGGCTGCCGGTGCAAGAATTGGTGCTGACATAAGCTTGTCTCCTGATATTATGAGCGCCCATAGTGCAGCTGCCGAGAAAGCCTGTCAAAAGGCCAGTGCGCTACTTGGAAAGGCCATAGTGACCACAGAGAAGGCAGGCCGACGATCCCCATGAAACTCTCAATCAATCTGGCGTAGCTCCTTCTATGACCATCGAAGCTATCGGCAACAAAATACTGGATGAAACGAGCTCGGCCGAGACCCTATCCGGCGCTATCAACGCGTTTGTGCGAATCTGCAGTACCGCCACTGGTATAACACCCGACACCAGTTTCGATGCCTGGGCCGAAGACTCACTATTGGACAGTGGGGTCGCGATCAATCCACAGGCAGCGGCGCATTGCGCGCTGGATTATCAGCGCACGGTGGTTTTTATCCGAGGAGTCTATGCTGCACTGATCGACCTCTGTGATCGATTTCCAAATACCACGCTGGAAATTCTCTATGCGGGCTGCGGACCCTATGGCACTTTGCTACTGCCGCTGCTGGCGAAATTTGCCCCACAAGAGCTGAGAGTAAACTTGCTGGATACACATCAAGAATCTTTGGATAGTGTGGCGCAGCTGGTAAGCCGATTTGGATTGTCCGCATACAGCATCAACCTGATTCAGGGCGATGCCTGCCACTACCAACACCCCGAAAAGCTGCACCTGGTAGTCGCTGAAACTCTGCAGAAAGCGTTGGAGCAGGAGCCACAGTTTGCAGTTACTGCAAATTTGGCACCGCAGTTGCTGCCGGCGGGTGTCTTTATTCCACAGGAAATAGAGGTGGACTTGTGCCTGGCGGACCTGGCAACCGAACAGTCCATGTTTACTGAGGGGCAGCAAAGTAATACCAACACACTTAAAGAGCCAGTTAGGCGTTACCGGATTGCCACCCTGGTTACCCTTTCGCCGGAGCAGGCCCCCGCTCAGCTGCGATTGGCCAGTCTCAACGCTGTTACCAAAAAGTTGGAACTGGCACCGCAGGTGGTATCCGTTCCCGCAGATGTGGACTTTAATGGACTGGACGCGGCGTTGTTTACCCGCATCTCGGTTTTTGGTGAGTATTGCCTGAACGACTATGAAGCCCAGATAACCCTGCCACTGAAATGTCATGCGCTGATGCCTTTAGTCGAAGGAGCAGGCTACCGTGTGAGCTATCAACTCGGCAGTTATCCCATGTTTAATTTTGAGCCGGTAAGAAGCATTTGATCCTGTCGGTTAAGCGCTGCACCAGAGAAAATCAATTCGACGTGTAATCCTCAAATTAGAGTTGGTAAACTGGTAGCTAGTGAATTATGTGGTCGGCGGAAGCCATTGATCGGATCCGTCTATTTGTTGAGGAAGTAAATTAGTGAGCATGCTGCAAAAACCCTTCAAAATCGGCCGCAACGACCCCTGCTTTTGCTCTAGCGGCCAACGTTTTAAACGCTGCTGTGGTTCACACGATGTGAATCGAAAGGCGCCTCAAGGCATCATTGTGGTGGATGATTTTGCGTCACCTGAAGAGTGTAGAGAGATTCTTACGATCGCAGGTACCCGAACAAGCGAGCGACTAAAACTGATAGATCAGGATAGGTCCACAGCGGAGGAGATCGTCAGGAAGTATGACGACAGCAGGGTGACGGAGCGCGTCGATATGTCTGATCATCAGAGTATTTTGGACGATCTGGTGACTCGCGCTATTACCGACATCATGGGGCCGAATCTGGGGTGTACCTTTGATTGGTTTGAGCAACCCCAAGTTCTCAAGTACGAGCCGGGCGGGTTTTACAACACGCATGCGGATAGCGAAAACTACGATCAGGACAAAGAAGCGTTTGTCAGAGTCATAGACCGGGACATATCCTTACTGCTCTACCTCGATGAAGACTACGAGGGCGGAGAAATACTGTTCACAAATTTTGATTTCAAGCTGAAACCCAGCCCCGGGATGCTTGTTTACTTCCCCTCGGATAATCGCTACTTACATACCGCCCTGCCAGTCATCAGGGGCACTCGCCACGCCATTGTAAGTTGGCTCTCGCGGCATGGTGTGGAGAAAATGCGGGCCTCGCCTGAGTATGCGGTACCACTGTAAAGTCACGGAGCATAACTATTAACCTCGCTATTTGGTAAACCAGCACGCGCAGTGAATTCTTCAAATTTGGTCCTACAATCGGCAAAGTCTCTACTCGTTGTGAAAGCGGTAACTATTCGAGATTTCATCAAGCGTAAGATAGCGGCCTCGTGGTTTACATGTAGCCTACATACCCTGGAGCTTTCCTTGGGTAGCGCTGCAGTAGTGTTTACATTGTAAAATATACAGTGTAATATAAACAAATGCCAAGAAAGCCCCTATCCCAAGTTGATATCGATAGTTTCCGTGACGCTTATTGCGAAGCGGCTTACGCGCTCTATCAGCGCGAGGATTACGATGCGGTAACTATGCGGGGAATTGCCAAAGTCATGGGCTGTAGCCCAATGATGGCCTACCGGTACTTTCAAAATAAAGAAGATGTTCTCGCCGCACTTCGTGCGAAGCTATTTGACCGCTTGGCCCAGGCTCTGGAGGATGTGCCTGCGACTCTTGCGCCGCTGGAATACTTGCAAGCACTGGCGAGGGCTTACGCCAATTTTGCGCACGAAGAGCCCCATGCTTATCGCTTACTTTATGTAATACACAGCCATCAAGCGCAGACCTATCCCGAAACAGAGCTAGCGCAGAAACGAACGCGAAAAACTCTATTTGAAGCCACCCGCCGGGGGGTCGAGTCTGGTGATATTCAAGGTGATCCAACCTTATTGGCGCACACATTCTGGGCTTGTATTCACGGCCTGGTGTCTCTGGATTTAGCCAGCCAGCTTACTCAGGGACTCGGGTTTGATAAATTGCTACCGGCAATGATGAATAGCCTTTTTAAGAGTGCTTGAACCTACTCATTACATGTTGAAGAGAGAAAGAAAATGAATCAGTTTGCAGGGAAAACCGCCGTAATCAGTGGCGGCGGGGAAGGCATCGGTCTTTCTATCGCTAAAGCATTGGGTGAGCAAAAAATGAATATTGTGCTCGCAGATATTGATGCGGGGAATCTGGAGAAAGCGTCTGCAGAGCTGGAGCAGGCCGGAGTGCCGGTATTGGCCGTTACCCTGGACGTGGCGGAAGAAGCGCAGTGGCAGGAGGTTGCCAGGCAAGCATTGGATCGCTTCGGCAGTATCCACATGCTGGTAAACAATGCCGGGGTGGGTGGGGAGTCCGGGTCTATAGAGAATCAGAATGCTCAAAGCTGGGAATGGACTGTGAACGTAAACCTGATGGGCGTGGTTTTTGGCGCGAAGGTCATGGTGCCGTTGATCAAAGAACACGGCGATGGTGGCTGGTTGGTGAACGTTGCGTCAATGGCGGGCATGGGCGGCGTTCCTTACGGCGGTGCATACAGCGCGACAAAATCGGCGGTAGTTGCCCTATCCGAAGGCTGGGCTGGCGAACTTAAAAGCGATGGTATCGCCGTGTCAGTATTGTGCCCCGCGTTTGTACAAACTCGAATTTATGATTCTCACCGAAATCGACAGACCCGCTATCAGCCCGATAAAGCTGAGTCGTCTGATAGAGCTGAATCGACTGATAAAAGTGGTGTGCTGGGAAAGGCTAAGGCGGCGGTACAAAACGGAATCGACGCGTCGATAGTGGGCAAGCGCCTGGTTGAAGCGCTCAGCGCCGGAGAGCTTTACGTATTTACCCACCCCAATTACCGTCCCGTAGTTCAGTACCGTGCAAAAATGATTGATGCCGCATTCGAAAGAGCGGCTCAAAGTCCGTTACTACAGGACATCGTTAATCAAAAAATAGATATGCTTTAAAAGGCATGCCTGCATGTCGCGAATTTTAAAAACTCTGAATAACAAAAGGAAAACACCATGCCTGAAATGATATTACTCGGTTGGATACACACAATAATCGCAATCGTTGCACTTATTACCGGTTACTACACTCTGGTTGTTCATAAAGTTATTACGACTGAACAAAAAACCGGTCAAATTTATCTAGTTTGCACCCTCATCGCAGCGGTGACGGCGCTAATGATCTACCAGCGCGGGACGTTTGGGCCGGCACATGGCCTTGCTGTGCTCACCCTGCTGGCATTAGTGGGCGGATTTTTGATCACCAAAATTCCCGCGTTCTCAGCCATCGCTGATTACTTTCAAGCATTTTGCTTTTCAGGCACCTTGCTGTTCCACATGATCCCGGCAATAACCGATGGCTTGTTGCGCCTTCCTATAGGCGACCCGGTACTGACTAATCCCGAAGATCCTATACTGAAAATGTTTTATCTGGGGTTTGTTGTGGTGTTCATCGTCGGTTTCATTTCTCAATGTGTCTGGCTGAGGAACAAGAAGCAGGGGTAGCGCGGTTTCATTAGGTGCTGGTGGAAAACCTGAAGTTAAGCTGCCGTTGTTGCGTTTAAGAACTCACGGCAGATTAACCTGAAATAGCAGTTTCGCCCGGTTTAATGATGATCCACGTCAGGTTAACAGGTAGACTTCCACGCATGAAAATTCTCCTGGTTGATGATCATGCTTTGTTTCGCGAAGGTGTATGCCTTTTGCTGCGTGAGTTGTCTGAAGACGCTTATATTATCGAGGCTAGCGATTCAGCATCGGCTTTTGAGGCGCTATCTGAGCATCCGGATCTTGACCTTATGCTCTTGGACCTCAATATTCCAAATACTGACGGATTCTCAATTCTTGAATCAGTTAACAAAGCATACCCAACCATACCGGTAGCCATTCTTTCCGCATCCGCCCATCAAGAGGACGTAGACAGAGTGATGGCAACCTCTGCAATGGGTTATATCCACAAGAACACAAGCAGTAAGGTAATGTTGGGTGCGATCCGTTTAATGTTGGCGGGTGGCCTATATACTCCGCCAGCGGCCACGCTGCTAGCGCGCAAAGTGGAACAGGAGCAGGGTCAAGAGGTTCTTTTGACTGCGCGCCAGATCCAGGTGCTTGCCCTGATTGTAAGCGGTTATTCAAACAAGCAAATCGCCGTGAAACTGGGCATTGCCGAGGCGACCACTAAAATGCATGTAACCTCGATATTCAGAGCGCTTGGAGTACAAAACCGCACGCAGGCCGCACTAGCTGGGCAGGGGCTTATTTAGTCTATAGAAGGCATCTAACTAGATGTCGGCGTAGATGAGTTTTGCAAGCTACGGAGAAATGCTCGGAGTTTCGCGGGTGGAACTGGTTTGTGCAAAACCTGGTGGCCACTGTTTTTTAGTTTAATCAGCAGCGCTTTCTCTATGTCTCCAGTAACAATAAGCGCAGGAATTTTATAGCCACAGGCAAGCTGAATGGCCTCAATCGCCTCGAGGCCATTGTTATTATCACGTAAGCGGAAATCACAGATAATGCCATCTGGCTCCCCTTGATAAGAACTAATTTTGGCAATCGCTTCTTCCTGATTGGCGCTTGCGACTACCTCGCAACCCCACTGGCCTAGCAGCTGCTGCATACCCTCACGAATACTCTCTTCATCGTCAATGACAACAATGAGTGACTTCCCAATGCTGGGGGTCGCTGTCGTAGTGTCGCTGATCTGTGACACTATTCCTGTCGCTTTATCGACCGTGATGGAAAAAGTCGAACCTTGCCCAGGCTGTGACACTACATTTATTTCGTGTCCCAGCAGCCCGGCCGCTCGCTGCACAATGGACAGTCCAAGCCCGAGTCCCTTTTGGCGGTTTCGCTCAAGGTTTCCAAGCTGCTGGAATTCCTCAAAAATTACGCTCTGATCTTCAACGGGAATGCCGATCCCTGTATCAACTATATCTATCTTTATGTGATGATCACTAGCCTTTAAAGCAATCGCAATCCCACCAGCATCTGTATAACGTATCGCATTGGCTAGATAGTTGCGCAGAACTTGCTCCAGAAGAATGGGGTCGCTACATACATCGAATGATTCTCGCGGCCAATCAATAGTCAGATTCTTGCCAGTGGCCTGAGAGTCATATTCGTGCGCCAGTTTCTCGAGCATTGGTTGTAGGGAGAACTCGGTTTTCTGAATATCGATAGTGCCTGCATCGAGTTTGGATATGTCCAGTAAGGCATCAAAAAGGCTTTGTAATGCTTCCGCGGAGCGTTTGATCTGATTAGCGATTTTGCGATCATCGGCTGACTCGGTACGCTCTTCAAGCGCAGATGTAAATAAGGTCAACGCATAAAGGGGCTGACGTAGATCGTGGCTGGCAGCCGCTAGAAATATGGATTTGGCATTATTGGCTCGTTCGGCCTCAACTTTCTGTTCCTGGAGCTGATCAATGAGGTCAAGGTTTTCATAGCGCAGAGCCATAGTGATAGTGAGGCCTTTATTGATCTTCATATTAAAAATGGTCTGCGCGACCAGAAATATCAAAGTCACACTGGCGAGCGCGATATGAACATTGTCGCCACCAAGCAGCAGTTGAACTGTTATTGGCATTAACATTAAGGGTACGAAGGCGAAATATGCCGGAAGGTAGATGCTGAGTGAGAAGGCTGAACCACTTGCCATGCCAAGCAGGCTCAATAGAATAAGCAACTGGTATTCCAGCTGATCCGGCAAGAACATAATCAGGCCCCCAGCTCCCCAAATGATACCAGCAGAGGCACTGCCCAGAATAAGGAATGTCTGGTATCGCTTGAGCTTGCTCTCGTCAAAGCGTCGTTTGAACAGGAAGTAGACCGACAGCCTGGCGCATAGCATGAGTAGCATCGCCGCCATCCAGCCCAACAGGGTGGTATGCGCCACCAGGTCCCAAAAAGCATAGACTAGCGCCGTGCTGACAACGAAGTTGATCATGACCAGTGATGCAATAGATTCGTAGAGCGTTTTTATCTGCTCTACTAGAATTCTATTGGTCGAATTTATGCTTGTGTTCATTGCTTGGTCTTATATCGGGGTGCGTGCAAAATTGCGTCACTATTGTTCTTTCGGCTAAAAATTCTACTACAAGTTGCAACTCCAGGTGGACCAAAAAACAATACAGACTAAAGTCTGTATTCCGGTAGACCATCGTCTACTAGATATGGAGCTATTACCTGCTATTGTCTGTGTGTGAAAACCTGTAAATTGGAAAAGGTAGTTTGTATGAGCTACAGTTAACCGGAAGAGAAAACCACGCTTTCCCGGTTAAAAAACAACCAACTGTTTGGTTTTTCTCTAAGGTGTCTCAGCTGCGATGCCCAGTAAAAATAACAAGTGCAAGGAAGCTATGAGTACAACTGTCATCTTCAGACTAAGTCGTGAGCAATTACTGCGGCGACCTGCCGCCATAACCCCTTTCCATTCCGCCAGTAAAGCAACGCTATCCCTAGCTAAGAGAATTATTTAATGAAAAACAAATTGGCTAGTGCCGTGCGTAGTTGGGTAAAAGAGCTGCAAGCAGAGAGACCTAAGAATCCACAGGATGAGATCAGTAATCAGGTTAGTCAATTTCGTCTTGAGTCACTGGAACCCAGACTGTTGCTGTCTGGGGACCCGGTACTGGCGGAGCTTGCCCGCTGGGTAGAAGATGATGGCAGTGGCAGCGAGGCCGAAGCCCTCTCGGTCATTATTCAGGAAATGGATCATGTTGCGGCAAACGAGCTAACAGCCGGAATTGGCGGCGACGCACCGGATCGTGCAGACCTCACTGTTGCGTGGCCGGATGAGTGGACCAACACCGCCGACAATGTAAGCGACCAAAGCGCGACGCACCATTTGCGTGCAGCAGGCGTACAAGACAGCCCGGCCTCCTCTGACTCAATCGATCAGAATGAGTTGACCAAGGCATTGACTGAAGCCAAAAGCAGGTGGAGCGCCTCGCCTCTGGTTGATGACAGCACCGAATTTCAGGCCTTTCTAGATACCATCACTATTGTCCCCGGAGAGTTGTCTGGCAATCCTGGTCTACTGGCATCTACGACCGGAACTACAATCACCATCGACTATAATGCAGCCGGATACGGTTGGTACGCTGATGACGATTATGCCACTGACGACACTGGCAACGACGAGACTTTAGCTTTTGCCGAAAATATCGACCTGCTCACCGTAGTCATGCATGAAGTGGGGCATATATTGGGCCTGGATCACTCAGCGGAGAATGACGAGCTGATGTCCGAGACCCTGGCAGAAGGCGTTCGCCTTCAGCCTGAAAACTCTGCCACGCTTAATGAGGTAATTGACTCTATTCTTGGCAGTTTCAGTGCCGCGCCCGCCGGTGGAGCCTATGTCTATACGACACAGCCTGGTCAAACGATTTCAATCGGTAAGACTTTGAATAATGGAGAGGATCTTCTACTTGAAGGCGTTACTCTGCGGTTTTCAAACCTCGTTGATGGCGGCGCTGCCGGCTGGTCCGGAGATGTTGTTGTAGAGGCGATTAGCGGGACGCTATTTTCCGGCCTACTTAATATCTCGTTGGTGGACGATGGCACTGAGGAAGGTGACGATCCAGACGTGTTCGCGGTAACCGGTACTATCGATCTGGAAACAGGAAACTCAGCAACACTCAATATTGATGATTTCAATCTAGAGACCTTTGGGTTGCCAACGCTGTTCACCTTCTCGATCAATCAGATATCGGTAAATTTCGACGATTTCCGAAGCAGTGATGAGATCAATGATCTTCGGCTAAACTTGGCCATAGACGCCGTTGACACTGGCAATGTTGCCATCAATAACCTGCTCAAATCAGAGTTAGGGTTTGCCCTTAAAATTGATGCAGACCTCGACCTTACCCTTGCTGTCGATGAGGTTGAAGTAGCGGCACAAGCGGCGTTGGCTGGCGATGCGGTGGCAGCGATTAGGGGCGCCTTCGCAGCAGCTGTTCAGTCTGGTATTAATGCTTTTGAGCTAGGCGTGGCCGGTACGTTTCCCGGTATCGGCTCCTTCTCAGGTAAGTTTATTTACGCGGTAGTACAGGGTGATGGTGCCGACGCAGATGAGACTGCAGAGTACCTGGCGATTGATGCCTCGATTTCACTTACGCCTGAGTTCTTAGGCATAGAAGTCCCTGAAGGTGAAGCCCCCCCGAAGATTCCAGAGCCAAAATTTGGCTTCGCGATCTCTGATCGGGGACCTTTACAGGCATACATTGGCGGTGAAAACACACTGCCTGATATTCAGGGCCAGGGCTATGTCATTAGCGGGCTGAATGTCGGTGTTCGTTTCAGTACCTCCATTGAAGGCCTTCAAACAGGCACTGACTACACGGTTGCAGCGGTAAATGTTTCGGTTGCAGCTGATCCTGCGGGCGATCAGGTCACGCTTACTCTGGCAGATCATGACTTTGATCCAGGCGACGAATTTCGTCTAACCCACGAAAACCCGGGATTTACTGATTACAACGGTGTTTACGAAGTTGCAAGCGTAGACGGAGATGACGTCACTTACACCGCCATTTCTGGGCTAGGGGCATTTTCTGGAAATGCAGCGATCGTGAGACTCACGATCAAAAATCCTTTCGATCTACGAGACCCAGGATTAGCCACTGGGATACTGCCACCGAGTGATGTTGATGATTGGAAAACACAGCTTGATGCGGCCGTTAAAACCCAAATAGCAGAGGGTGCCAGCTGGATCAATGCTGGCGCATTACTCGATAACGTAATCCTCGGTGGCGGTGGTGCCGTGAGCTTTACCGGCATTGATGGCGATGTACTGAAGGTCGAGGCCAGTGTGCTGCTTGGTTTGGAGAATGCCACGACGCCGGAGGACTTGCGGGTCAGTCTGTTGCTGGCGGGTACTTTGGTAGTCAACGATGGGATTCCTCAGGCGAAGATCACTGCCCCGGCTAAATTGTTCGGGCAATTTTCGGCCGCAACGGTCTCGGCGAAGTTCCTTATTCTGGCCGATTTACCTAGTTCGATTGGTGGCACCGCCATCACGCCGGTTTTAGTTTTGCGTGGTGTAGCTGAGTTTGCCGCAACCAGTAATGGGTTCAGTATTGATTACACCGGCGGGGTAGATTTAAACGTACCGAACCCCGGTGAGTCGGACCCCCTGACGACCGTTACTCTGGAAGGCAATGTCGATTTCGACTTTAGTGTCGAGGACGGTGATGCGCGCATCGATTTGGCATTTGATGTCAGCCTCACCGAAACCTTTTCTGGCCTTATTGGCCTTGCCGACGGCAGATTTCACCTCATAATCGAAAGCGACGGCGATATTCAGCTCTGGGGCGCCGCCATTCTCACCGTGGACGAGACCTTCCTTAACTATTTTGGTCTTTACACAGACGTTGCCGGTCTTCTTAAAATTAACACCACAGATAGTGTTAAACCTACTGAAGTGCTAATGAACTCTGAAGGCGTGGACATACCAGTCTCTTTGCCTGAGAGCACTTTTGCACTGCGACTTGATGGAGATGTGGAGTTCCAGATCAGCGGCAACAGGGCCTTTGAGATCGATGGCACTTTTGTTCTCGAGCTATCCGGGGCTCAGGGCTTTAACGTAGCAATATTCTCAGAAGAAGGTGGAGTCATTGACCCCGCGACTTTGAAGATAGGCCCAGACGGATTCCTTGAGTACGGGGTGCTCGGATTCCTCGCGATTCGCGAGGATGGTATTGCTGCCAATCTTGGTTTGACCGGTAAAGCCGACTTATTCGGGCTGGCTGAGCTTCAGGCGGTTGCTGTTTTGGTGGTCAATACCACGGGGAAAGAGATCTCGTTCGAGGTACCGCCCAGTCCTAATGCCAACCTGGGCGACGTGCCCACAGTTTTTACTATTCCAAGAGCTGCACCTCAGGACCCAAGCAGCATATTAGCGGCGCCGTCCAGTGGCTCAGGCGATCTTGGCCTGAATGCACTGCTTGATGGAAGCCCGGAATGGACGGAGGGCGCAGCGGGTGCTTACGGCGTTGTGTTCCTCCAGGGGAGTATGGACCTGCTAGGCGTGTTGGAATTCGATGTGTCTGGACATGTCTTACTCAGCTCCAGCGTCTTTAGTCTCGAAGCGAATTTTTACGCAGGCGGTGACTTCCTGGGTCTTGCCAGCGCCTCTGTGGGCGGCACGGTATTCTTTAGCTCTGAAGGTGAGTTCTTTGTTGCCGTAGATGGCAATGTGCAGCTGGGACCAGATTGGATAAATATTAACGGTAGTGCGTATCTCGAAATCAGTTACCTCGACGAGAACGGCAGAGCGTCGGGCGGAACTGAAGCGAAGGAGCTCAATGTCGACGGCTCGCTTGACGTAGGCCTGGTGATAGACATTGATCCATTCCCCAAGGTCGATATAACACTCGCAGCTCTTGACGTAGGTTATGTGGGCGCAACGGGAGCGATCACCGTTGGTGTAGGCTATCCAGAGCCGTTCTGGGACGAGGCATGTGTAGATCTTGGGTTCCTCGGAGAGGCGTGTGTTCCTTACCCCAATTTCAGAGAGGCAACTTACACATTCACAGTGGGTACGCTAAAGGTTGAAACACCACCACCCATAATATTGGCTCAAGATGATAATGGCGATGGTGTACTTGAAATCAACGCTGGAGCCGCCGCCGCCGCCCGAAATCTATTGTTTGAGGAGAAGGACGAAGACGTCACTATCGCCAAAGTCGGTGACATTATTACCGTTACCATGTTTGGTGTAACACAAGAATACGGAGATGTTAACAAGGGGCAAATAGAGATTGGCAGCGTTCTGATCCGCGATATGTCCGGCGGCGAGGATACAGTCGTAATCGACTCCTCAGTGGATATTCCGGTAGAAGTGCACTTCGGTGACGGACGGGATACGCTGCGGAGTCAGGGCACCGCAGTTGTTATTGCCTTTGGTGACGCAGGGAATGACAGGCTTGAGGGCGGTACCGCCGGCGATACGCTCGATGGTGGCAAAGATAACGATATTATCGATGGGGGCTTGGGCGTAGACACCCTTACTGGAGGTATCGAAGACGGTTCAGATACCTTTATCTGGAATATCGGCGACGGGCAGGACGCCAGTATTGACGGGGGTGGCGGAAACGACCTTCTTCGAACCGTAGGTAAAAATGGTCAGGCATTAGTGGCGGAAGTTACAAAAGCCGCGAGCGGTACTGGCTTTGATGTGGCGGTAGGTGGTGTGACGCTGTCTGCTTCTCAGGTAGAGCGACTCAATATTACCGGGCGCAATCAGGCCGACACCATAACAATTGGTGATGTCAGCGGCAGCGATCTGAGGCGGGTTTCAGTAGATCTGGGGGATGATAATCAAAAGGATTCTATTGTAGTCAACGCGGGTAGCGGAACTGATGTTGCCAACCTTCGAACCGATAGCTCATTGGCTCCCGTGGCGCTTGATCCCGGGAATCTCGAGGGAGAGTATGAGTATGAAGTTGATTTTGACGAGGAGGGAAATGAAATTCTCGGAGACATCATCATCACTCCTCCATCAGTGGATACCGAAACCGTCAACTCAGTTTTACTTACTCTCAATGATACCTTTGAGGTAAGTGTGTTTGATGCGACATCAGCGGCAACAGGGGGAGGCGACAGTCTCACCCTGAACACGTTTGGTGGAGCCGATACAGTAAACGTACTGGGCACATTGGCTGGTACGGAAACGTATATTAATACCGGTGATGACGCAGATACCATAAATCTACGGGGTGAAACGGTCGTCAAGAGCAATTTGGGTACTCTTATCTCGTCTGCTTCGCTAAATAATATTGATGATATTAATGGGTTGGTTAGCATTGACGGCGGTGCTAACACCGACACGCTGAACGTCAACGACGCTCAAAATATTGAATCAAAGGCAGGCACGCTTACCTCGAGCAATCTAAGTGGTTTGGACCTGGAAGCTGGTGTTGATTACGCTGGAATCGAAGCTCTGGACATCCGTCTCGGGACTGGAGCGGATACTCTGCTGGTAGACAGCACGCATGCCGGCACCACAGATGTTTATGCAGGCGATGGTCTGGCCTCGCAACGTGATGACACTATTGCGATCAACACCATCAGCGGTGAAACCACCGTCCACGGCGAGGGCGGTGCTGACGCTGTAATAGTCAATGTTGAGGATAACGACGCTGGCGGCTTTTCTAGAACCTTCGCTAACGGAATTGACGCAACACTTAATATCCACGGTGAAGACGGTGGTGATAACGTGACAGTGAATCTGGCGGGCACAGGTAGTGCGCTGATCAATGTACTGGACAACGGCACTGGCGGCTTCGATACGCTAACCATTAACGGTACTGAGAACGTCGATAACATCCTGATGCGTGCTGACACCGTGGCGTTGCTAAATGGCGGCACAGACGGAACCGGCACGGCCGAGCGTGTGAACTACAACGCAGACATCAATGATGACAACGAGCAGGATGATGACAAGGGTGGCCTGTTCATTAATACGCTGGGTCAAGATGACAAGATAGTATCGGATGATAACAGCGCGATCACCACAATTGACGGTGGCCAGGGCAACGACACCTTCCAGATTGGCCAGGTGTTTGGTACGCCGCGCGATGCGAAAGCGGGGCTTGCGGATGACGATCGGTTCGATACAACCGCGATAGTGATTGGGCAGATTGTTGATTCAGAGGGCAACAACCTGTTTGATCCTACAACGTTTGATCCTCTGGCAGACAGCGTACCGCCTGAAGATGTAGCCGCTATCGCTGCGGCGGTCGATGCTCAGAATGAGAAAGGTGAGGCGCTGGACGGTGTGGCTTATGTCAGTGATGGCGTGAGCTACGCAACCACGGTACGTGGCGATGCTGGCAATGACTCATTCACTGTTTACCAGAACAAGGCCGAGCTAAAGCTTGAAGGTGGAGACGACAACGACAACTTCACGGTTCGGGCGTTTGTGAGTATCAATCTGGAAGGTTCATCAACGGAAGATCAGCAAAATACCAATATAGCGGCAGGTGGGGGTGATGACATTATCAACTACACCGAGAACGCGAAGGTAGACATAGACGGCGGTGCTGGCTTTGACACCCTCGTCGTGCTGGGAACACCGTTCAGCGATAACTTCGTGGTCACCGATCAGGGTGTCTACGGCGCTGGTTTGTTTATCCAATATGTGAATGTAGAGAGCGTTGAACTCGATACTCTCGAGGGAGATGACGACATCTACGTGCGCAGTACCAATGCTGCTGTCGTTACTACCGTGATCGGCGGTTTGGGCAACGACACTATCAGTGTTGCTGGAGACATCACGCAAGAAATTGCGAGTACTGCGAGCCTGTTAGAAACGGGTGAATTTGTTGAAGATGGTTTTACAACGCCAGATCAGGATTTGGCTGCAATTAAGGGCGCACTAATACTTGAAGGTGGCGTTGGCCCAGAAGGCGCCTCGCGCGCATTGCAAGCGCCTGTGCTACTGCCACGCGAGCTGAACGACGTTAGCGAACAAATAGGGGGCGGCGGCGACGAAACGGATGATATCGATACCGTAACGGTTTATCACACGGACAATGCCGATGATGAAACGGGCGATCTTTCTTATCGCCCTGATGGCGACTTTGAAAATAGTGGTTTAGCGCTTACCGGCTTTGGCATGGGTGCTTTTGGCACGGGTGCCTTTTTAGAGGAGGATAACTATCAAACGTTTAAGGTTGGGGGTGTTAACCCCGACCTGAGGTTTGAAGCTGGCATCACGTTCAACGGCTTCGAATCACTAGAAGTGCTTTTAGGCAGTGGCAACGAAACTCTGACTATCTCGGATACGGGTGACGCAGATGAAAAACCCGCGCCTGAGCCTGCAGAGTCAGACGCCGACACCACGGACGATGACACTATATTGGTAGATCCGGCCACGATCACGGCCATTCATGGCGGTGGCGGTAGCGACACCATTACCGTAACCGGTCGTGGCGATGGCCCATTGGTGATCTACGGCGATACCTCTCAAGATGGCAGCCGCTATAGCAATGGCGGGAGTGAGGCGAGCGACAGCGGTACATCATTTGACAATGCGGCGGGCGATACCATCGATGCCTCTGACATGGTTGATCCAAACGACGACTTTGCCGCATTGGTTATTTATGGCGGTGATGGCGATGATGAAATCACCGGAAGCAAGGGCGATGATCATATTGCCGGTGGTCGCGGAGCCGACACGATCAATGCCGAAGCGGGTGATGATCACATCTACGGTGATTCACAATTCAATGTAAGCCTGGAGGCATTCACAGCCGATCAATTGGCTGAAGATGATGACAGTGTACTCATAGCCGATGCCGATATGTTTGAAGTAGTAACCGGTGCCGTTGGCGCGGGCGATACTATCAACGCTGGTGATGACAACGATATCGTGTTCGGTGATCACGGTGTGATTACGCAAGACGCAAATGTCCGTCGTATCGAAACTACGGATCACGTATTGCGGGCGGAGACTGTCAACCTTGACGATGGTGGTATGGACACCATTCATGGTGATAGCGGGAACGACTTGCTGTTTGGCGGCAACTCCGGCGACAAGATTTACGGCGATGAAGGCAGTGACCTGATCTTCGGCGACTTTGGTTCCGTCGCTGGAAACGCAGGCGCATCGATCGATCTCGCAGTCATCGGTCAGGAAGATGGTGCCGGAGTGAGTAATGTAGATGCCAAGTTTAGCTATACGTCGGATATTTCTGCAGGCGCTGATAGTTCGGCGGGTGAAGATACGCTGTATGGCGGCTCAGCTGCAGACGGTGATGCAACCTCTGGCAACAACATCATCCTCGGTCAGCAGAAAGCCGATACGATTTACGGCGGTGGTAGTGATGACGATATCTACGGCGGACACAACGTTGCAGGTGGCTCTGATACGGGCGATGTTATCGACGCAGGTGCAGGTAACGACGTAGTGCTGGGAGACAACGGATTGATCGAGCGCACCGCAAGTGCGACCGATCCACGCTTCACCGTTCTCAGCGATTCTGAGATCTACAGCAGTGAAGATACTGTTCAGGTAGCCAATAGTAATGAAAATGGCGCTAACCCTGACGCTGTGGAAGCCCGACGTGTCGAGTTGTTTGATCACTCTAACGGAGACCATGTCGGTAACTTTGGCAGCGACATCATCGCCGGCGGCGCCGACGATGATGTGATCTTCGGCCAACTCGGCGACGACACGCTTCATGGCGATGGTGCAATCACAATCACTGATAGAAACGTAAACCTGGGTCGTCTGGCTGCAACGATTACCGACTCCGATGCAGGTGGTGACGACTACATCGAGGGTAACGGTGGCAGCGACACGATTTACGGTGGTCTTGGCCAGGACGATATTGTTGGCGGCAGCTCCAGCCTCTACAACCTTGGTAACGCCGCTCAACGACCGGATGCCGACGATACCTTGTTTGGCGGTAACGGCGATCAAATCGGCCGCAATACCTTCGGTGACGAGCTGCATGCCCGTGACTCGGATGTGATTCTTGGAGACAACGGCAATATTTATCGGTTGGTTGAAGTAGATGTGGGGGGCGTTTCAATACCCTTGTCATTCAACTATGACAATACCTACGGTGAGCAGATTGTTGTGCGGGCTGCCGAACTACTCAATTACACACCCGGCGGAGCAGGCGCTGACATCGGTGCAGGCGATACAATTAGCGGGGAGTCAGGCGATGACTTCATCTACGGCATGACCGGCGACGACGTTCTGTTCGGCGACGCCGGTGATGATGACTTGATCGGCGGTGTTGGTAGCGACTGGATTTCGGGTGGTACCGGCAGTGACGGTGTGTTGGGTGACGATGGCCGGATTTACACCAGCCGGAACTCGGATATCGTGGGAGAGTCTCTCTACGGTATTTCTACCGTGACAGTGGATCTGGAAATCAACGGCGGCAAATGGCAGCAGTCTACCGTCTATAAGGATGGCGAGTTGAACAAGCGCGTTAACCTGACGCCGTTTGAGACGGGTGGCAATGACATCATCTACGGCGGCCTGGGTGGCGACTTCCTCCACGGCGGTGCTGGTGACGATGCCATGTCAGGCGCGGAAGCTCTTGAAGAGTTCTACAACGATCCCTCCAATCCTGGCAATGTATTGAACTACAATGCCGAGGTCGAGGAATTTGAGGCCTACGATGAGAATAACCCTCGTCCCAGAATACTGGTTGGCGAAGGAGATGAGGTGCAGGAGTTCTTGCTGAACTTCGATGCCAACGATTCATCAGTACTAGACACTCACTCGGATGAGCCAATTCCCACAGATGGCGATGACCGCATCTTCGGCGATAACGGCAATGACTGGCTGGTTGGCGGCACTGGCAAAGATCAGCTGTTCGGCGGTGCAGGCTCTGATTTGCTCAATGTCGATGACGATCACGACTCTTCATCGGGTAATGATGATACCGAGGCGCATCCCTCCTATGACGACATCGCATTCGGCGGCAGTGATCGTGATGTGCTGATAGGCAATACTGCAAATGATCGGTTGATTGACTGGAACGGCGAGTACAACAGCTACATTGTGCCGTTCTCTCCCTTCGGTGCCGGTACTGTCAGCCGAAGCCCTCAGCCTGCGATTCGAGCTTATGTGACAGAGCTTGCTGAGGCAGCCGGTGCAGATCAGTCCTTAACCGAGCCTGATGGCGAGCTTGGATTAACAACCAAGGACCAGACCGGTGGTCCGGCCGATCCACAGCCCGGTAACGGTAAAGACAAGAAGAAATAATCCCGGTGCTATTTTGTCAGTGGGAGATTGGTTAGAATCCGAAAGTGTGCAGTGACTAGCGGGAGTCAGGCCATTCCAATGTGCAGTCGTTTTCGGCTGCACATTTTGCGTTTTTAAGTAGCGCTTTTAGCGTCAGCGTCGATAGTCTTCGTAAATACCATAATATAACCCGCAGATCCGCCTGAATGGGTATGCTGGTGGCCTTCCGTGGAAGGCTTGTATGAATGAGATAGGGGATAACAATGTCAGAGACTACCGACTCCGGGGGAAAGCCCTCGGCAGCCGATGCTTCTGCGGGTTCTTCGAACTGGGAGAGCCTTAAAGACACACTGGAGCCGGGTGCTTTCGCAGCTGCCTGGTTAGATCTTCTGTGTGAATTTGTCGACGCTAACGTGCACCTGGGTGTGGTGGTATTGGCCAAGCCGGGTGCGGGTTTAGCGCCCGTAGCAGTGTGGCCCGAGGGGGGCATGGGCACGCCCCTGATCACCTCAGCGATTGAAGCGGCCATCTCGGAAAGAAAGCCTCAGCAACAACGCCATTCGGTCACATTTAACGGGCAGCCACAACCGCGAAATGCCGTGGTCTGCCCTTTGATAGTGGATGGCAGCGTGAGTGGTGCGGTTGCCCTCGATATTGAACATGTCCCCGAGGATCAACTTCAGCAGGTAGTAAGGCAGTTGGGATGGGCGATGGTATCGCTGGAGGCCTTGGTGCGCAGAGTTAGCAGCGCTTCGTCAGATCGACTGGTGACCGTACTGGATCTTGTTGCCACCAGCCTACACTACGACCGCTTCCAGGCTGCGGCTACGGCAGTGGCCACAGAGCTGGCCGGAATACTGCGATGTGAGCGTGTGAGTATAGGCTTTATACAGGGTAAGACTGCCCATGTACGCGCCCTGTCGCATAGTGCGTCTTTCGGCAAGAAGGCCAATATTATTCAGAATATTGGTGCCTGCATGGATGAATCTATAGATCAGCAGGCGACTGTGGTCTATCCGCCTCTGACTGCCGCAGAGTTACAGGTGACTCGCTGCCATGCAGAATTGATAAGAGCACAGGGAGAGGGGGCAGTGTGTACAGTCCCCTTTGCTGACGGCGATAAAATTCTGGGTGCGATCACTCTTGAGCGCCCAGTGGGTGAGCTGTTTGATAAGGAAACGATAAAGCTTTGCGAACATGCGGCTTCTTTGCTGGGACCAGTGCTCGAGGTACGGCGTCGGGACGACCGTTGGTTGCCCAGCAAGGCGCTAGACAGTGTGAAACAGACAGGTCGTAATCTCGTTGGTCCTGAGCATACCGCGCTTAAACTTACAGCGGCGATATCGCTTTTTCTTCTGTTGTTCTTTAGCTTCGCCACGGGTGAATACAGGGTAACGGCCGATGCGACGCTCGAGGGAGCCGTTCAACGAGTCGTGGCAGTGCCGATCTCCGGTTTTATCGCGGAGGCCAATGCGCGCGCCGGAGATACGGTTAAGGCTGGGGATGTGATGTTTACGCTGGATGATCGCGACCTGCGTCTAGAGCGTTTGAAGTGGTTGGGCCAGAAATCACAATACCGCAGGGAATACAGCGAGGCTCTGGCTGAACATGAGCGTGCAAGAGTCAATATTCTCAGCGCGCAGATAGAACAAGCCGAGGCGCAAATTGCGCTGGTAGAGGAGCAGTTGGGCCGTATCAAGGTCACGGCACCCTTTGATAGTTTTGTCGTATCTGGTGATCTCAGCCAGTCTCTGGGCGCGCCTGTCGAACGCGGCGACATACTGTTTGAGGTAGCTCCACTGGACTCGTACAGAGTCATTCTTGCTGTTGATGAACGCGATATCAGCGCCGTGTTAGTGGGCCAGACCGGGCAACTTGCACTGACTGGCATGCCAGGAGAAACCTTACCCATCGAGGTGATGAAAGTCACCCCTGTTTCCACGGCGCAGGAGGGAAGAAATTTCTTTGAAGTTGAGGCCCATTTGTTGGGCGACCCTCAGGCAACGTTACGCCCGGGGATGGAAGGCGTTGGTAAGGTTCTCGTTTCAGAGCAGAAGTTGATCTGGATTTGGACGCACAAGATCAGCCATTGGTGGCGTATGCTCGTATGGTCGTGGTGGCCATAGGCTTGATCGCGTATGTCTGACTCATTTTACAGTGCATCCTGGTACCGCGTTGCCGAGCTGAAGCCGCGACTGCGCAGCCATGCTCGGTTAGGCCGGCATGTCTACCGCGACCGGGTGTGGTACGTACTCCAAGATGTCGCCAGTGGTAAATCCCACCGCTTCTCTCCCGCGGCCTATCGCTTTATAGGCTTGACGGATGGTAAGCGAACGGTGCAGCAGCTATGGGACGAGATCAGTAATGAATCTGGTGACGAGGCGCCTACCCAGGATGAAGTGATCCGGCTGCTGGGACAGCTACATGCTGCAGACGCACTAATTTGCGATGTTGTGCCCGATAGCGAGGAGTTATTTCGTCGTTTCAAGAAGCAGGACAGGCAAAAACTTAAGCAGCGTTTCTGGTCGCCACTGGCGGTACGCTTTCCACTGTTTGACCCGGAACGGTTTCTCGAACGCACTTACCCCTGGTTTCGTTTCCTGTTTAGCTGGGTGGGAGCATTACTTTGGTTACTTGTAGTGGGCACCGCAGCGGTACTTGCCGCCACGCACTGGGGTGATCTTACCCAGAATGTTGTAGACCGAGCGCTGACCCCAGAGAACCTGTTGATTTTATGGTTGGTATATCCAGTCGTTAAGGCGCTTCACGAATTGGGTCATGGTTATGCCATGAAGCATGCCGGTGGTGAGGTCCATGAAATTGGCATCATGCTACTCGTTTTGATCCCTGTGCCTTACGTGGAGGCATCTGCCGCTTGGGGTGTCAGGGAAAAGTACCAGCGTATGCTTATTGGGGCTGCGGGTATTGCGGTAGAGCTATTCCTGGGTGCTTTGGCTCTGTTTGTTTGGCTCAATGTCGAATCTGGCGCAGTCCATGCCATCGCCTACAACGTAATGCTTATCAGTGGTGTCTCTACCTTGCTATTCAATGGCAACCCCTTGCTCAAGTTTGACGGCTACTATGTGCTGTCCGACGCCCTGGAGATTCCGAACCTGGGGGTTCGCGCCAACCAGTATCTAGGCTACCTGATCCAGCGTTATCTATTTGGGCTGGCTAGTGCTCAGTCTCCTGCAAACACTGCGGGAGAACGTTTCTGGTTTACCCTCTATGGGGTCTCGGCGTTTATTTATCGAATGTTTATTATGTTTGTCATCATTCTCTACATTGGTGGCAAGTTCTTTACTATCGGCGTGCTGCTGGCAGCGTGGTCAATCACTACACAGGTTTTAATTCCCATGGGAAAACACCTCTCTTTCTTGTTCACCAGCCCTCGCCTGAACCGCAATCGAGGTCGCAGTCTGGGCATGTCGGCTGTGGTAGTTCTGGTTATTGCCGTATTGTTCTTTGCCATACCTGTTCCCTTTTGGACCCGCGCCGAAGGAGTGATCTGGCCAAGCGAGCAGGCCCAGGTTCGGGCTGGATCCGATGGTTTCTTTGTCGAACAGTTTTCAGCTAGCGGTGCCAGGGTGAAAAAGGATCAGGCGCTGGTGCAATTGCGCGATCCCTTCCTTGAATCCAGAGTGACCCTTCTAGAGGCGCGCCAGCGTGAGCTGAAAAGTCAGCAGACCTATGCCAGGGCGACCGACCGCGTGCAATTGGCGTTGATCCGTGAAGAGCTGGCGACAGTGACCGCTGATCTTGTGCGAGCTCAGGAGAGATCGGACGAATTGCTGATACGTGCAGAGCGAGATGGCAAGTTGATTCTTCCCGGCGAGCAGGATGCCGTGGGACGATTTGTACGCCAGGGTCAGCTATTGGCCTACGTGGTAGAGCCCGAGGATTTTAGAACGGTACGCGTTGTTGTTGCGCACGACGAGGTGGGTCTTATCCACAACGGCACCCGCAGTGTGGCCGTGCTTTCTCCCGACTGGGATTACCGGTCCTATGACTCTGTCATCGTGCGCGAGGTGCCGGGCGGCACTAACAAATTGCCCAGCGCAGCGCTGGGAGTGCAGGGCGGTGGAAGAGTGATTGTCGACCCCAGCGCCGGTAACGATATCACCAGCATTGAGCGAATATTTGAGATCGATGTTGGCCTCCCACCGGAGGCAGATTCGTATTTCCTTGGGCAGCGTATGCATGTGCGTTTTGATCATGGCTATATGCCTTTGGCAATGCAAATGTATCGCGCCTTGAGAAAATTATTCCTGAGTCGATTTAGTGTTTAAGGGCGCTTCAGAACTATTCCCGTGGCGCTGCAGTTGTCTGTGCATAGCGCCTGCGCATGGTGTCTGGGAGGAGCTGCTATGACAGCTAGCTCAGCTATGCTGCGTCCTGGCCCCCTGGTAGGTGCCTATCCGCAACGTGATGAAACCCGCGATAGTTGGCTGGACGAAACGGCTGCTAGAGCCAGTGGATTCCTGCGGCAACATATAAAGGGCCGAGACTCGCGCTATGCGAAATTTATTGAGCGCATTAACGCGCAATCTGATGGGCTGTCTGCACTCGCTGAGAATGACTTGCAAACCACTGTTGTCGAGCTCAGGCGTCGTCTTTACAGCGAGGGGCTGAAAGACGAGCTGGTTGCCCAATCTTTCGGTTTGATCCGTGAGTACTCTTCCCGTTGTCTGGGTATGCGGCATCACGATGTGCAGCTCTTCGGTGGGTACGTAATGCTCAACGGTATGGTTGCGGAAATGGAGACGGGGGAGGGTAAGACGATGACCGCAACCCTGCCGGCATGTACCGCCGCCCTCGCCGGAATTCCAGTACACATTGTTACCGTGAATGACTTCCTGGTAACAAGGGACTCGGAATGGATGCGTCCATTATTTCAGGCGATGGGACTGACAGTTGGATTCATTACTGAGGAAATGGATTTGGAGCAGCGTCGTCAGGCGTACGGCTGCGACATTACCTACTGCACAAACAAGCAGCTGGTATTTGATTATCTCAAAGATACCCTGTTGCTGGGGCAGGAAAGTCGTCGTCTGCATATGCAGCTAGAGGGACTCTATAAAGAGAAGCCAAGAACCAGCCGGTTGCTGATGCGTGGCCTGTGTTATGCCATTGTCGACGAAGCGGACAGTGTGCTGGTAGACGAGGCACGTACGCCGCTGATTATCTCCAAGCAGGGTGATGTTTCCTCGGAGACAAACAACCACGAGCAGGCTATTCGAATAGCGCGAAGCCTGGCGCACAAAAGGGATTTCACCCTTCGGTCGCGAGACAAACATGTTGAGCTTACAGATTTCGGCAAGGCCGGTATTGTCGCCGGGGCGAAGGGTCTTGGTGGGGTTTGGTCTGGCAAGAAACGGCGTAACGAACTGGTTGCCCAAGCGCTGGCGGCATTGCATCTTTATCTGCCAGATATTCATTACCTGGTGAAGGAAGAAAAAATACAGATTATTGATGAGTATACGGGCCGAGTTATGCCCGACCGTTCATGGGAGCGTGGCTTACATCAGATGATCGAGATGAAGGAGGGGTGCGATATCAGCGCGCGCCAGGAGACCTTGGCCAGAATCAGTTACCAGAAATTTTTCCGGCGCTATTTACGGGTGTCCGGAATGACAGGTACTGCCCAGGAAATTGCCGGTGAACTCTGGTCCGTTTACCGGCTTAGCGTGGTGCGAATCCCTACCAACCTTCCCTTGCGAAGACAGCATGTCGATGACATCGTGTTCGCCCGAGCGGATGAGAAGTGGGGCGCGGTCGTCGCATCTGTACGAGAGCTGCATCGGGCCGGAAGACCTGTACTTATAGGCACTCGCTCGGTGGCAGATTCCGAACTGCTAGACAGACTACTCAGTGAAGCCCGATTACCGCACTATGTATTGAATGCCCGACAGGATGAGGAAGAAGCAGAGATTATTGGCCAGGCCGGTAAGGCGGGGCGTATCACCGTAGCAACAAACATGGCGGGGCGAGGAACGGATATTCGTTTGGATGACGGCATTGATGAGCTGGGCGGTTTATTCGTGCTGGCCACCTGCCGGCACGATGCGAGCAGGATAGATCGACAATTGTTTGGCCGCGGTGGCCGGCAAGGCAACTCGGGCTCCTATCAAACGATTATCTCGCTGGAAGACGAATTATTTAGCGGATTTTTTGCAGCGCGTTTAGTCGCTATGCTAACCGACCGCTGGCCTCAGGGTAAGCCGCTGAATGCGTGGCTGGGGAAGTTGGTAGCGTTAATAGCGCAGCGAAGTGCAGAGCGTCATAACCGTAAGATCAGGCGCGAATTGCTTAAACAGGATGACAATCTCGGAGATATGCTGGCATTTAGCGGGCGGCCCGAATAGGAATGGAGAAAAAAATGATTAAGGTGTTACGTGCGATCTCAGCTTGTTGCGCGATCGTGCTGTTTGGCCCTTTGGCCTCTCAGGCCCAAATAGGTGAAAACTCGGACTACGATTGCCTGATTGAGCCCAGTAAAACGATTGAACTGGGCAGTTCAATCAGAGGCGTTGCTGATGAGGTGCTCGTTAGGCGAGGAGAGGCTGTCAACAAGGGAGATGTTTTGGTACACCTCGAGTCAGCTGTGCAGAAGGCGGCGGTGGAACTGGCCCGTACCCGCAGCAAAAACACGGCTGAGCTTGTCTCAGCAAAAGAGAGCATGAAGTTGGCAAAAAAATTGCTCACGCGTTTCGAGGGCTTGTATATAGACAAGAACATTTCTCAGCAACAGCTGGAGGAGGCAGAGAGTCAGGCTGCAATAGCTGAAAGCAATTGGGAGGAAGCACGAGAGAATAAGGTGCTGGCAGAGTTGAATTTGGATCAGGCGCAGGCCGTTCTGTCCATGCGCACTATACGCAGCCCGATCGCGGGCATCGTAGTTGACCGGATGATTGAGCCGGGTGAATTGGTTACCGAGGATCAGTTCATCATGAAGCTCGCAAATCTCGACCCATTGCACGTGGAAGTCATTTTGCCTTCTACAGCTTTTGGCCAGATAGAATCGGGCAGTGTTGCGACGGTCATGCCAGAAGAGCCAATTGGGGGTGCCTTCAAGGGCCATGTCGACATCGTAGACAGTATTATTGATGCGGCGAGTGGCACGTTTCGGGTGAGGGTGGTGTTACCCAATCCTGAAGGCAAGTTGCCAGCAGGTCTTTCGTGCAACATTGATTTCAATAGCGATGCCGAAACTGAAGCCGATCAACAGCAAAGCTGAGAGCCAGCGACGTCAGGTCTTGCCTGACCAAATACTTCTAGACCTGCAGTGTGCGCGCAGCACATAAAAAAGCCCCGGGGTGATTCCACTCCGAGGCACTCTTTTTTCTGCCTATAGTGAGGACAGAGTCAGGCGATCAGCTGCCGACCTCTTCCTCTAACTCGTCTTCCTCATCGTCGTCTTCCTCTAACTCATCATCATCATCGTCTTTATCTTTAATCTTGTCCTTGCCGTTACCGCGGATTGCGCTGGGCAGCACCTTGATGCGGGATATGGCTTCACCGATGGGGTCCCCGGCAATATATGCAGAGCCTAGCAACGAATTGAGCAAACTTGCGGCATAGTCTGTTAGCTCCAAATCTACACCGCTCAATCTAATAACACCGCCATTGGAAACGCTTGTCTCGATCTCGTTACCGCTAGGGGTAAAGAGTGGCTGGCGTATCAACGGTTCATCGTCAACCACTACCACGCCAGTGATTACTGGCAATTCCGCGATGTATTCAACCCGCAAGTTCTGAATAGAAACAGTCCTTTCAGGATCTGCCCCACAAGAAATCGAAACGCCACCTCTATGCTCCAGTTCACCCGCATACAAGTCGATGTCGATCACGCCACCGGACACCATAAAACCCCAGCGCGAGCCGTCAGGCCGGTGCACAGCAGGCTTGATTCGCTCCACTTCACACAAATCTAACCAGAGCATGAGACCCGAATCCAGAATGATAGTCGTCATACCACCCTTAATCTGCACCACCGGGCCGGCAGTAACAGCCCCTGCCATGATCGATGCAGCAGCAATAAAACACGTTAACAAATTCTTCATAATTTACCTCCTGAAAGGCCTCTCAAGAGCTTCGATCAGCGCCTTCTCACAAATTCTCTAAATTGGCTTGTCAACCAACGCCCTTCTTACCAGTCTGGACAGCAATGAGAAATATTGCAAATAGCGAAATGTTATCTCGCAACATTCCTTTTGGTTATATCTTGCAGTTTACTACTCCGGTACTGGACCGAAGAAGCCAATCACGCAGATTACGAGGCCAAGCTCGTTCCAAGCGGCAAGCATATGATCGAACGAGGCTGGGTAATCTGGCATAGGGTAGCTCCAGTGTACAATGGGGACGCATTCAATTATTCGTCATCGGTGCCAGAGTTTATAGAGGCAGATGCGTTCCCTCCACTTTTCCTTGATCCACCCAGCTCATACCAGTCCATATCTCGTGTAATAAACATCACTGCTGCCAGTACTGTGAACACCAGAACAGAACCCAGTAGTAATGCAAAATCTTCTGCCTGGATAATGACGTACAGAAGCCCGTAGAGACCAGCGGTTAAAGTTGAGAACAACAGCGAGGAGGCCAGGCTGTTGAACACGTAGCGAACATAAAATAGCAACAGGCCAACACAGCAGGCAACGGCGATGGTGTACGCAGTAGCGAAAGCCAAATGTTCTGCCAGTGATATCAGCAACAGATAGAAAATAGCAATCGCCAGTCCAACAAAGGTGTATTGGATGGGATGAATCTGCACCCGCTTGATATTCTCAAAGACGAAAAAGCTAATAAAACTCAAACCAATGAAAAGCATCGCGTATTTTATCGAGCGTTCTGATTGAAGGTATATATCTACGGGTTCGATAAATCGGACACCGGAGCTGCTGCCTAACAAACTGTCGCATTGCCCGTCGATGGCACAACTTGCAAAGACGCCTTGCGTGCGGTTGGCGTACTTTGTAGTCAGCCACTGTGCATTGAACCCTTCGGCACTTATCGAGCGCTCCCTGGGCAATGAGGCCCCAACAAACTCGGGGTGAGGCCAGTTCGATTGTATTGACAGTGCGGCGTAGTCACCCAGGGGGACAAAAGCCAGGCTTTCAAGCCCGCGCAGGACCAACGAGATAGACAGCTCCAATGGCTTATCTACAGTATGAAAGCTGCGTAGTTCCGAGTGGAGGCCACCAGGCAGATTCAGCAAGCGACTGCCGGATTCAAGCGTCAGCTGTTCGCCGTTAACGGAGAGTAGGGGTTCACTATCAATGCCTCGAACATCAGAAATATGCAATAAAATATAAGGCGTCTGCACCTCGTCCACGCCGCTCGTTTCCTTGAGGCGAGAGAGCTCATTCTTCAGCCGCTCACCGTTGAAGCTCGCAGATAAATTCAAGCGGCTCACATAGACAGGGATGTCGTAAATGCCTTTATGCAAATTTCTATTCTCCACCACGCCCTCAATCTCCGACCTTGCAGGCATCAGGAATTTGTTTCTTTTCTCGCTGAGTCCTTTTGCATCCGTGTAGAACCCTGATTTCATCGGGACCGCGTGCTGTGTATAGGGAATAACGATCACTGGTGTCATCACCAACTGTGGTCCTGTCCAGCTACGAGTCACTGCTGCTTTGGCCTGCTCTAAATACAGCTGTCGTTCGTATACTTTCGACTTGACCATACTAATGGGTATGAGTATCAGTAGTGCTATGCCGAAAATCACTCCAACCTTTATCGCAAGCTGCGTCTGCATGACTCTTCTCCCCGTTAAATTGAATAGAGAATAATCAATCAATCTGTCATTTCTGGGGCAAAAATGTGATGAATTGTGATGTTGGTGCCGAGTGATCAAGCGAGGTAATCAAAATGTTACGGTAGCAGAGCGGTTCATTTTTCGGAGTACACTGTCCCATGGCAATTACACTTCACAAGCTGCGTTCAGCACTGGTGCCCGCGACCATGCCGTTGGCCGTGCTGGCGGGTCTGCCTGTTCTTCTTCTGAGCGGGTCTCGCCGGAGTGCCATTAACTTTTCAACCGGGTTGTGGGCGGATATGAGTAGTGCCCTGATCGGTCTTCAGGTGGAGCTTACGGGCGAAGAGTACCTCCGTTCACCCCGACCAGCTGTGTTTATACTCAATCATCAGAGTAATGCAGATGGCTTTCTGGTGGCAAAGCTCATTCGCAGTGATATCGCCTACTTGGGTAAGGCGGAATTGTCGAAGCAGCGTATAAGGGGCCGGCTCATGCAGTGGGGCGGGCTGATTCTCGTGGATCGCAGTGACCCTACACTAGCCAGCAATGCTGCGACAGCCATGATCGAGGCAATTCGTAAGAACCAGCTCTCTGCGGCGATTTTCCCCGAGGGCAGGAGATCCCATTCCACCCAACTTGGCCGATTTAAGAAAGGTGCCTTTCTGATTGCCATGCGCACCCGGGTCCCTCTGATACCGATTGTCATTCACAATTCAATTGATGCTCAGCCGAAAGGTCAGTCATACTATTGCCCAGCGACAGTGCACGTAGAAGTGCTGCCGCCAATCGACACAAGCCAGTGGAGTATGAAAACTCTGGACGATCACATAGATGAAGTCGTAAGTCAGTTCCGTCTAGTGCTAGGCCAGAAAGAGTCCTAGACTATTGCTGACCCCATCACTCGTTACCGTCATCGGCGACGGCATAGAACAGGCAGTCCGATTCAGCAATAGCCGCGTTATTGGTGATCATAAAAAGCTTTAGCGATTGGGCGGGAAAGAGTTCACCGTTTTCAATGCGTACCAATCTAGTAACGGCACAGTCGCCATCCGCGTCCAGTGCGGAGAAGAGGTCGCGTTCGGGTCGGCGTGCCCAACCGAGTAGAGTCTGTGGTGACACGTTGCCGAAGTTGTGGTGCTCGATATCCGTTTTCAATGTGATGTCGTAATCGGGGCGGGGTTGGTCGGCATAGGTCAGCGTCACCTTGTCATTGAGCTCGAGTCGAATCGGGTCTCTGAGCAATTCCAGTCCCCAGTCGGTCTTGCCCTGAGCGAGTACGGTGGGCTCTGTAAAGTACCGGCACAGGCCTTCATAGGCTAGTTCATGTGCCTGTTCGTCCAGCCTACCCCCAAGCTCTATAGTTACAGTGGGAAAACTGTCCTCGCTGATGTCCATCAGTGCGCCCAGGCCCAGATTGGAGATAATCAGTCGTTGGGTGAACAGTGATACCAGAGCATCGTGGTGCCTATCCATAAAGGTACATACCCCGAAGGGTGGTCCTGAGCCCGAGGTATTATGCATATCTACTACTGCTTCGGGGTGGTGTACCCGCAGTATTTCCAGTATTTCTTCGGCCAGCGCTCCCTGCGTGTCGTCGAACGGCGGCCGGAAACAACGATTTAGATCGCGTGCTCTGGGCAGCATGCGGTGGCTGAACAGAGGAAAAGTCAGTGCGGCCGTTACAGATGCCACAACACAGACTACATTCACCGCCGGGCGTTGCCCCGATTTTAACCAGCGGTGCAGCCCTATCACACCGGAGGGTTCGTTGCCGTGTAATAGAGTCACCAGAGCGCGAGTACGACTGGTGTCCTGGCCGGTCAAAAAGAGGCACGCCGGCCCGCCCAACTCACGTAGGAACTCTTCCACGTTAGCGCCAGCGCCGACCGCACTCGGGTCGCGGATAAATCTGAATCGTCTCATAGCGGCCACTCAGCTACAGGTAGATTTGCCACACTGTGCTCCAAATATTCCTCCAGTAGCGCATGCTGCGCTTTCGCCAGAGACATTTTACGCAGGAGGTTCTGCAATTTTCTCAGCTGCCAGCTCGCGCCCGTTTGTCGATGCCGCAGCCGCTGCTCGATTATCCCGAGATACCTCTCCGACTCGGCAGTGCTCACGCCGATGGTGTCCAGACCTTCTCGGGCAACGGGGAGCAGCCGTTCAATTATGTTGCCCAGAGACTGCTCTCGGTATCCGCTTTGGTTTAGATCTGGCCACAGCAGTCTCGCGTCCAATCCGTGCTGGGCCGCGCGGTAGAAATTGTATTCAGCCTTCGGGAACGGCAGCGCCGGCAGTAGTTCCTCTAACTGCGGGCGAATGCCTTCGGCCAGGCCAATAAGGAAGGCGGCATTGGCCACCATATCGATGGCAGTCGGACCAGCTGGCAGCGCGCGCATTTCTATGCGCAGGTGGCCACCTTCCGCATCGTCATATACTGGCCTGTTCCACAGCCACACCGTACTCTGGTGCAGACGCAGTTCTGCCAGAGCGGGCGCTACCCCATCCTTCGGTTTATCGTTCGGTAACTGTTCTCTGCATACTGGCAGCAGCGGTGGATAAATCCTCACCACCTCCCTAAAAAGCTCCGCAACTCCGCGTCGGACCCAACCTTGACCAAAGTTGACCCGGGCCGGTTCGCGCCAGCTGTATCGATCTATATGCCGTGTATCAATGCTCTGCTTAAACAACGGAATACGCGTTTCATGCCAGAGGCGATGACCAAACAAAGTGGGTGAATTGGCACCAATACCAACGGCAAGCGGGGTAACGAGTTGGATGGCGTTAAATGTGTCGGCGAATTCAGCGGGCCTGACACGATAGTGAACCTGGAAAGAAGTGTTGGCACCCTCTAGCGTAATATCGCCAAGCTCGAGCTTCAATGGGTCTTCGCCATTGATGTCGATGTGAAACTTATCGCCTCGACGTTTAATGAGCTGATTGACCAGCGCTTGGTAGCGCCGTCGTCCTGTCATAGAGTGAGCGCCAAAGTCTGACTGGCGCAGCGTAGGCAGTATGCCGATAGGCACGATGCGACCGCCCAGAGGTGCAGCTACAGACCGCAGGTGTGCCAGTCGATCAATAATCTCGCGTTCGGCTGCAGCAAATGCAGAGTTGGAAATTGTGCAGGGTGACAGGTTGTACTCGAGGTTGTAGCGATTCAGTTCCAGGGTTAGCTGTGGGTCTGCCGCCGCCGACAGGATCTCCTGGTTAGCAAAGAGAGGATCGCCCGCCGCATCCACAATGTAGACTTCAAGTTCGGCACCCAGCGAGGCAGGGCCCTCGCCAAATTTCGAGTCATCTAGCAGCACCTGCAACTCTGCGAGGTTCCTCTCCAGTTGGCCTTCGAAAGCACTGTAGTCAGCCGCAGTGAATTCGGTTCTGTCGATCTCGATGCCCATTAAAGCGTATTGTCTATAAATTTCACCTAATTGTATTGATGTGGATCGTTGAGCGTGCAAAAGAAGTAACAATCAGTGGGCTCACCAACGGGGTCAGGTCTAGCTATTAGACACCGCGTCAACTGATCGAGAGTGGGTCAAAGGCAAGATCTGGTAGTGTCGTTGTAAGCATCTTAAGAAAATGGTGCGCCCAGCAGGAGTCGAACCTGCGACCCCCAGAATCGGAATCTGGTACTCTATCCAGCTGAGCTATGGGCGCGTATTGGTGAGGATATATTGGTGGAGCGCAATTGTAATGGCTGATCAATTTAATTGAAATGGGTTATTTCTAGCTATTTGAGCCCTTGTTGGGTGCGGTGGTGGGTCGAATGAATCGCTGATCTATTGGTTTATTTGCCAATTCTCTATCCACACGTGGTTTTCACAACGCTTGACCTTCCAGTACAGTAAGGGTGTAGACTCGGGTAACACTGATGTTGATTTATTGCGTACTGCCACGGGTGGTGTTTTTGATGAGGAAGCTGGGCTTGAGATTCACGCTACTGCTGACAATGATATTTGTCGGTCAGACTGCGTTTGCCTCTGCTGTGCCTTGCATGTCCATGGGCACTGCCTCCGATATCGCTATGGACTCAGCCCACGCTGGCCATAACATGGAACCTGGCCCCAGTAGCCCGACAGAAAATGACTGTTGCGGGGATGGTTATTGTTCCGTTTCAAGTTGTGTATCGCCGATAGGGCTTGCTGATACTGCAAGCCTTCGCGATGGTATTGTTCCAACTCGACTGTGGTTGGACGCGGTAGTGTCCTCCACTAGCCATTTCTCCAATCCTGACTTTCGCCCCCCCATTTCCAGCTAACACAAGACAGGTGCGCCTGAATATTGGCGCCTTACTCCTGTCATCCAACCTATAAACGCTTCGCAAACCAGCACTGGTAGTAACTGATCGTCAGCTGTTCGGATTTTTAGCGTGGCCAACGTAAAAACTGAAATGGGTTTCATAGTGGAAATTGTAATAAACGCCGGCCAGTTGAGCCGCTACGGCAGACTGAAAATATGTGTATTGGGTGCGATCATAGGATTTATGGTGGCCGCGCCAGCGCTGGCTTCCCTCAGCCTTGAGCGTGCGATCGCGATGGCACAGCAACATGATCCCTGGCTAGTCGGCAGCGAACATCGGGAGCGTGCGCTGGAGGCGCAAAGCATATCTGCGGGAAGCCTTCCTGACCCTATGGTCAGTGCCGGTTTTGCCAACTTGCCCACAGACAGCTTTGATTTTAATCAGGAAGCGATGACCCAATTTAAGCTCGGTCTATCTCAGGTATTCCCGCGCGGCGACAGCAGGGGACTACAGCAAAAACAGCTGCGGCTGATGGGTGGAGAGCAACCATATCACCGGGATGACCGGCGAGCGCAGGTTACCGTTAGGGTTTCGCACCTATGGCTTGACGCCTACCGGGCGCGTGAATCCATCCGCTTGATCGAAAAAGACCGAGGTCTGTTTGAACACCTGGTGGATGTTGCTCAGTCGAATTACTCGACGGCCCTCGCGGGAACGAGCCAGCAGGATCTGGTACGCGCGCAGCTGGAACTGACTCTACTGGAAGATCGTCTGACCGTGCTGCACGAGCAGCTGGAGGTATCCCGTTCCATGTTGACAGAATGGCTGCTTTCATCCGACGGAGTCATGATGGAGGTTAAGTCGGAAACACTCCCGGATCAGTTGCCGAAGATTGTTCTTACAAATCCAGGCCTCTTCCAAAAAGGGACTGAAATCTCGCCACAAGACATGGCAGATTTTCTGCAGCGCCATCCGGCGATTTTGAGAGTGGATCAGAAAATTGCTGCAAGCCGGACCGGGATTGAACTGGCCGAGCAAAAATACCAGCCACAGTGGCGGGTCAACGCAAGTTACGGTTATAGGGATGACGACCCGATGGGCAATGACAGGTCAGACTTCTTTTCTATGGGGGTCGCATTTGACTTACCGCTGTTCACTTCGAAACGTCAGGACCAGCAGGTGCAATCCGCGGCGGCTGAGTCGGAGTCAGTACGAACAGAGAGGGCATTGATATTGCGCAGAATGATTGCCGAATTTGACAGCCAGCGCTCGCGGCTGCACCGCCTCGAACAACGTAGGGAGCTGTATCGCACGCGTTTACTGGAGGAAATACACGAGCAGGCCGAGGCATCCCTGACCGCCTACACCAATGATGACGGTGATTTTGCCGAGGTGGTAAGGGCGCGGATTGCCGAACTCAATGCACGCGTTGATGCTCTGAATATCGATGTGGACCGTCTTAAAATTATCGCCCAACTCAATTATTTCTTCGCTACTGCCAGCGTAAGTGCGGGAGGCAAAAAATGATGCCGTCATTAAAAACTCTTTTCTTAGTCGGTACGGCTGCCATGGTCGGAGCGTTGGCCGCCTTGATATGGCAATCGCAAACCGGTGCACACGACATGATGGAAACTGAGGGAGTAGCGGCCAAAAAGCCGCTCTATTGGGTTGCTCCAATGGATTCGAATTATCGTCGAGACATCGCAGGAAAGTCTCCCATGGGGATGGACCTTGTGCCCGTTTATGCGACCGATGATGATGCGCCCGGCATTGTGAGAATTTCGCCTGAAGTCGTCAATAATCTAGGTGTAAGAACAGCGGTTGCAAAAATGCAGAGTATGCAGGCCGATATCCGTACGGTCGGGTATGTTCAATATGATCAGGATAATCTGGTTCACATTCACCCTCGAGTGGAGGGCTGGATAGAGAGGCTTTATGTCAAGGCTGAGGGCAACCCTGTACTTGAGGGGCAGCCACTTTATGACCTGTACTCGCCTCAATTGGTGAATGCACAGGAAGAACTGGTGCTAGCTTTACGCCGCGATAGTAGCCGCCTGGTAGAGGCAGCGGAGGACCGCTTGCTGGCGTTACAGTTGTCTAAAGATTTCGTTAATCGCTTGAAGCGCGATAAGAAGGTTCAGCAGACGGTTACCTTCACGGCACCTCAAAGTGGTGTGGTGGATAATCTTAATATTAGGGAGGGATTTTTTGTCGGGCCAAAGACTACGCTGATGTCCATTGGTGCATTGGACAATGTGTGGGTTGAGGCTGAGGTGTTTGAACGACAGGCAGCTAGCCTTGAGGAGGGGCTGCCAGTGACCATGAGGCTCGATTATCTCCCCGCCAAGCAGTGGACCGGTCGGGTTGATTATGTATATCCATCCCTGGACGAGAAGACCCGGACACTGCGGGTGCGGCTCAGATTCAGTAACGAGGGAGGCAAGCTGCGCCCCAATATGTTTGCCCAGGTGATTATTCATGCTGATGGCGGCGGTGAAGCGCTGGTTGTTCCGCGGGAGGCGCTGATACGCACGGGTGAACAGGACCGGGTTGTCCTGGCGCTGGGAGAGGGGCGATTCAAATCCATCGCCGTGAGATCAGGCCGTTACTCCAGTGAGTACGCGGAGATCCTGGATGGCTTGGATCCCGGTGATACAGTTGTTGCCTCGGCCCAGTTTCTGCTCGATTCGGAATCCAGCCGAACCTCGGATTTTAAACGTATGCACCGTGAATCTATGGACTCTCGCCTGCGCAAACAGACGACTTCTACGCAAGGACATAGCGATGATTGAAGCTATCATCCGGTGGTCCGTTACCCAAAGGTTCTTTGTGCTACTGGCGACAGCGGTAATCATAGGCGCGGGGATTTTTGCGCTGCGAAATACGCCCGTCGATGCCATTCCTGACCTGTCGGATGTACAGGTCATTATCAAGACAAGTTACCCGGGGCAGGCACCCCAGGTTGTAGAGGATCAGGTTACCTATCCACTGACCACCGCCATGTTATCGGTACCCGGGTCAGTGACTGTTCGAGGGTTCTCCTTTTTCGGAGCTTCGTACGTTTACGTTATCTTTGATGAGGACACGGATCTGTATTGGGCGCGCAGCCGGGTATTGGAGTATCTCAGCCAAGTGGCGCCTTCTTTACCCTCCACCGCGAGTCCTCAGCTGGGACCCGATGCGACGGGAGTAGGTTGGGTGTATATCTATGCTCTGACAGATCGCAGCGGCGAACATGACATTAGTGAGTTGCGCAGTTTGCAGGACTGGTTTCTCAAATTCGAGCTCCAGGGTGTGCCGGGCGTATCCGAAGTATCAACCGTGGGCGGAATGGTCAAGCAGTATCAAGTAAAGGTACATCCCGATCGGCTGAGAGCTTTCGATATCCCCTTGTCGCACATCCAAAAAGCGATTCTCCAGGCCAATCAGGAGGTGGGCGCCTCCGTTCTGGAAATGGCCGAGGCGGAGTATATGGTACGGGTGTCCGGCTACATTTCAGGCCTTGCGGACCTGCAAAACATTCCACTGGGTGTCAATGACAATGGCACACCACTATTGCTGAAAGATGTTGCAGAAATCGGAGTGGGCCCTCAAATGCGCCGGGGAATTGCTGAGCTCAATGGCGAAGGGGAGGTTGTAGGCGGCATTGTTGTTATGCGCTACGGCGAAAATGCAAAAGCCACTATCGATGCGGTAAAGGAAAAGTTGGGACAACTTGAATCCAGTCTCCCTGAGGGCGTGGAGTTAGTTACTGTATATGACCGATCAGGCCTTATCGAGCGAGCCGTAGAAAACCTGTGGCAAAAACTGGCTGAAGAGTTATTGATGGTTGCGCTGGTTTGTCTGATATTCCTATTTCACCTGCGCTCCTCTCTGGTTGCCATTTTGAGCCTGCCTGTCGGTATTTTGATGGCATTTATCGTGATGTACTTGCAGGGACTGAACGCCAATATTATGTCTTTGGGGGGGATAGCAATCGCTATAGGAGTAATGATAGACGGTGCCATTGTGTTGATCGAAAATATGCATAAACACATCGAGCGGACACCACTGACTGACGAAAACCGATGGCAGATTGTAACGGAGTCGGCGGTAGAGGTAGGTCCGGCCCTTTTCTTTAGTCTGCTGATTATAACCGTAAGCTTTGTTCCTGTATTTACGCTGGAGGCGCAGGAAGGGCGTATGTTCGCTCCGCTGGCGTTTACCAAAACCTATGCCATGGGAGCAGCGGCCATATTGGCTATTACCCTGGTGCCTGTGCTGATGGGTTATTTTGTCCGGGGCAGAATTCTTGCCGAAAACAAAAACCCGGTAAACAGGCTATTGATTGGCGGCTACATGCCCATCCTTAAGAAAGTGCTAAATTTCCCCAAGACTACACTGCTGATTGCTTTGCTGGCAGTCATTAGCAGCCTGTGGCCACTGAGTCGTATCGGGAGTGAATTCATGCCCGCGTTGGACGAAGGTGATTTGATGTACATGCCTACCACTTACCCTGGTATTTCCATCGGCAAAGCCAGAGAGCTGTTGCAGCAGACCGATCGTTTAATAAGCACTGTGCCTGAGGTTGACACGGTGTTTGGAAAAGTCGGACGCGCAGAAACCGCTACTGATGCAGCACCTCTGACCATGATAGAAACGTTCATTCAGTTAAAACCGCGCGACCAATGGCGCCCGGGAATGACCACCGAAAAGTTGAAACAGGAGCTGGATACCGTGGTGAAGATTCCGGGCGTGACCAATGCCTGGGTGATGCCCATCAAGACGCGCATCGACATGCTCGCTACGGGGATTAAAACTCCGGTAGGTATTAAAGTGGCTGGCCCTGATCTCAGTGTTATTCAGGAGATAGGCCAGCAGTTAGAGGATGTTCTTCGAGACGTGCCCGGCACAGCCTCGGTTTACTCGGAGCGTGTGGCAGGCGGGCGTTACATCAAGGTTGATATCGACAGGGCCAAGGCCGCACGCTATGGGCTTAATATCGCGGACGTACAGCAGGTAATTGCCATGGCAATTGGCGGTATGAATATCACCCAGACCGTAGAGGGTCTGGAACGCTATCCGGTCAATGTTCGCTACCCTCAATCTTACCGGGACTCTCCTGAAAGTCTCGCTTTACTGCCCGTGGTGACCCCTGCCGGTCAGCGTATCGCCCTGGGTGATGTTGCCACTATATTGATCGAAGATGGCCCCCCGGGGATCAAGAGTGAAAATGCGCGTCTGAATGGCTGGACCTATGTTGATCTGGATAAAGTCGATGTGGGTACTTATGTGCAAGATGCCCGGGAGATCGTGGCATCTGAGGTGAAGTTGCCGCCAGGCTACTCCATCAGCTGGTCTGGTCAATATGAATATATGGAGAGGGCCAAAGCTCGTCTGAGTTATGTAATTCCTCTAACTTTGGCCATCATCTTAATACTGCTCTACCTGAATTTCCGCAGTTTTGTAGAGGTTGGGATTTTGATGGGGGCTTTACCGTTAGCGTTGGTGGGTAGTGTCTGGTTGATGTACTTGCTGGATTACAATTTCTCTATCGCCGTAGGAGTCGGGATAGTCGCGTTGGCTGGTGTCGCGGTGGAGACAGGGGTGATTATGATCGTTTATCTGGATCAGGCCTGGAAAGCGCTGCTGGATGATCACGGCGGTGAGCCCTCGGCCATAGACAGGCTTATGTTGAAGGAGGCCGTGCTTAACGGAGCAGGTTTGCGAGTGCGTCCCGTGCTGATGACGGCTGCGGCAACGATAGTTGGTTTGCTGCCCATACTGTTTGGCACGGGTACAGGATCTGAGGTTATGAGTCGTTTGGCGGCACCCATGGTCGGGGGAATGATTAGTACCGTTATGCTGACACTGCTGGTAATACCAGTTATTTATCTACTGTGGAGGAGTAGGGCGACCGGGTAGGTCCCAGTCGCCCAAACATTGTCGGACTAGTACGGAGGAAATTCAGCAAAAATCCGGGTACCAGCCGCGTTATAGCGGCCCTGATCTTCCTCGTGCTTGCCTTTTAGTTTCGACTGGGTAACGCCGCGCCATACAGATTGCTTCAGCGTAGGGTCGATCATATCCACGATGAAAGAACCCTGGGTGTAGTTCTTTACCGAGACTTCAGTTTGCCCACCGCAGTTCCAGCAGTTGTAAGCGCTGTGGCGGTTATAGCGATTGTAGCCGCCATAATACCCCGTGGAGCTGCCCGTCTGGTAGGTTCGCACATCGGTTTTTTCCTGGGTCATCAAGTGCCAGCTGATCAGTAAATCGGCCTCGCTCGGGTCATCGACAACCTGGAAGCCCTTGTTCTCGAGGGCAAACTGTAAAGCAGTGTCAATTCGGTTCTTTTGCATGTCGCTGAGTTGCAGCGGGTTGTCACCGGACACTTGACCAGATTTCTTGTAGAAACCTATTTTTTTCACGTTGCTGAAATCGAAATCAGGTTTGAAGTCAACGTTGGTCTCGGGCGGCGCACTGGCACAGGCGGCGAGAAAGGCCAGGGCGAGTAAAGCGGTAACCAGGCGTAGTGCTGGGGTGAGTATGATCTTCATAATTAACTCCGAATTAGCGGATAAACGAGTGATATGTTTGGCGGAGCCAGTGTAACCAACTATCTGACGCTTGGCACGGTCTCTTGTTCACTGCCAATGGCTGTGCTGGCTGGTTCAATTTGCATTGCAGGGATCTAGCAGCCCCTTTATTTGCTCAACGTGCAGCCTGGGGGCGATCAGCATGCTGGTCAGCTGTTGATTTCGGGTGTCGGCCCACTGTCGATAAAGTTGGGGCAGCGCGTCTACGACCTGCTGCTCCATTGACAGTATTGGTGGCAATAGCTTGTGATAACGCCTCGCCAGCGCGGCAGAATGAGGCTGAACCTCGCCAATGAAAAACTTGTGAACCACGGTTTTTAGAATCTCGGCTTCTGGAAGATACCGGCCCGGCTGGCATAGGGGATCCTGGGTTGCCCGTACCTGCAACATTTCATCAGCCAAACTTAACAACGCCTGCTGTGTCGCCAGAGCGCGCCATAGTTCCCCGCCGTCACCGGCAGCGACCTCGCTCAAGTAAATTTCAAACTGCCGGTTTTCGGCGCGGTAGTCACCTGCCAACCAACGGGAGGTTAGAGAGTTAATAGCCTCCATAGCGGATATTACCGCGCTACTGGTATTGGCGGGATAATCTGCTGGTTCAGTTTGATTGCGCCACAATTGTCGATATTCAGGTCCGCCCAAGGTGGCGTTGAATATTCGCTTGCGCAGTTGTGTTTTCTTCTCGTCATATGCTGCGGCCAGAGCAGTCGCGAGTTCAGTCTCACCACGCTCGGTCATGGTCGCGACACATGCGGGTGCCAGCATTAAAAATTCCAGATCCAGCAGCAGCCGCTGGGAAGGTGCTGCTACACGCCCCAGACTGCTGTTGCGCCTGCCGATGTTAGTTTGTACCGCGCAGCCGCTTAGGGCCATAAAATCCAGCGTACCGATGTCACCCGAGCGGATATCCAGCTGTAATTCCCCTGAGCGCGGCGGGATAGAGGGCATAAGCCTATTTAGCGTGCCGGGATCAACCCCCAGAGTGCGTTGCAGTCGCTGATTATAGTCAACCAACGCGGCCTCAGGGCCTGTTGGTCCGCACCCGATCAGAGCGACTGCAAACAGAACGGCGGTACAGCGATAAAATTGCCTAAACATGAATATTGACCTAGGGTAATTCGATGGGCTGGCTCGGACCCGTTAATGGTTATACGTGAAAAAATGGTAATGTGGCACATCATTTTTACAGCCAGTGGTCGCTTGCTCACAGCGCCAATCCCCGCCATTCTATAGTTGCCCAATCTATGGAATCTGACCATGCGATTTATTGCCACGTTTACATTGCTATGCTGTCTACTCCCGTCGGCGGTAGCTGAAGAAAAATCGTCGGCACGGGACATCATCCAGCGCGCCATGGATCACTCCCGCGGGCTAACCTCCTATTCAGAAATGACGATGGTCATTAACCGCCCCGAGTGGCAGCGCAGTATGACCATGAAGGCGTGGACGGCAGGCGACAAACAGACGCTGGTGAGGGTGCTGGAGCCGCGCAAAGATGCGGGCAATGGCACCCTGTCGCTTGATGGCAACATGTGGACCTTTACCCCGAAAATCAATCGCGTAATTAAAGTGCCATCTTCAATGATGGGGCAAAACTGGATGGGCAGCGACTTCTCCAATAAGGATGTCAGCAAAAACACCGATATTATTGATCAGTACAACCACACCATTCTGGAGCAACGAGAGCAGGACGGCCATACGGTATATGTTATCGAGTCTGTTCCTCACGAAGAGGCAGCGGTAGTGTGGGGCAAGGAGGTCCTGGCAGTTCGCGATGATTGGGTGCTGCTGACGCAACAGTTCTGGGATCAAGACGGCGTGTTGGTGAAAACGCTTGAGGCGAAAAAAATCGAGACAAAATCTGGCCGCGCGGTGCCGACGGTTTTGCGTATGAGTAAGCGGGAGACACCTGAAGAATGGACAGAGCTACGCACTGCTGAGATTGAGTTTGATATAGAGCTATCGGCCAACTTGTTCACTCTGTCCAACCTTAGAAATCCGCGCAATTGAATATCACCTTGCGGCTGGCCTGGCGTAATTTGTGGCGACACAAGCGGCGTACCTGGTTGACCGTGGGGGCGATGATTTTTTGCAATGTGTTAATGGTGTTTTTGATCTCCCTGCAGTTGGGCTCTTACACCATGATGATTGAAAATACGCTCAACGCTTCTACCGGCCATATTCAGGTGCAGCATCAGGGTTATCTTGATGATCAGAAAATGCGGCAGACCGTGCCTGGCGTTTCGCAACTGGCAAACAGTCTGCGCGGGCGCTATGGCCTGCAAGCAGTAGCGGCCAGGGCCAGTGCTTTTGCCCTGGCCTCTAGCGAAGAGCGTTCATTCGGAATTCAGGTGAGTGGCGTGCAGCCGGAATTCGAAACACAGGTATCCACTTTCCCCGGGCTTGTTAAAAGCGGACGCTATCTTCAGGGTAGTGAGGCGTCGGAAGTTGTGATCGGCGCCGTGCTGGCGGAGAATTTGAAAGTTAAGCTGGGCGACGAAATAACCCTTCTGGGCAGTGGTCTCGATGGCTCCTTTGCGGCAGCGGTGGCAACAGTCGTGGGTATTGTTGAAACCGGCATCGATCCGGTTGACCGCAGTGTCGCGCAGGTGCCTTTGGCCTGGTTTCAGGAGGTTTTTGCCATGGGCGACCACGGCCATGCTGTGGTGATACAGGTTGCCGATCTTGATCTGGTGCCAGCTGCGCTGCAGCAGGTTCAGGCGCATATAGAGAGCGAGGCTAATCTGGTCGCGCTGGATTGGGACACGCTCCTGCCCGGGTTGCAGCAGGCGATAGCCAGCGATATGACCAGCGCCTGGTTTATGTATGGGGTTCTTATTTTGCTGGTGGCGTTTTCGGTATTGAATACCCAGTTGATGTCTGTGCTTGAGCGCACCCGGGAATTCGGTGTGATGCTGGCGCTGGGAATGGCGCCGGGAAAACTTGCACGCCTGGTTGGCATAGAGACGCTGTTAATGGCCATACTGGGATTGACCGTCGGTGTGCTGCTTGGCGCAATGGTGGCGTGGTACTTCAACGTCTTTGGTTTCTACTATCCAGGTATGGATGAGATGGCTGCGCGCTTTAACCTGCCGGGCCGGATGTATCCTGAGATCAGCTTCTTATCTTTGTTTTGGGGGCCAGGGACTGTTTTTCTCGGTGTACTGTTCGCTGCCATCTATCCGGCAATGCGGCTCTATCAACTGCAGCCCGTCGATGCTATGAGGGCGGTGTAGTGACGTTCCCTGTGGCTACGGTGGCAACGCTGGCATGGCGCAACTTGTGGCGCAATCATCGACGTACTCTGATTATGCTAGCGGCCATCACCCTGGGCGTGTGGGCGATGATTTTTATGACCGCGATGATGCGCGGCATGACCGATCAAGTGGTGACCAACGGTTTAAATGTGCTCCCCGGGGAGGTACAGATTCATCATCCTGACTATCGGCGCGACCCGAGTGTGGTCAATCGTATGGAACCGCCAACGGCTGAACTGAAAGCGGCCCTCGATTTGCCGCCGGTCAAGGCCTGGTCAGCACGCGTCAAAGTGCCGGCGGTAGTATCTAGCGAGCGCGACAGCAGGGGAGTGGTGCTACTTGGTATAGATCCCGTCGCGGAGAAACTGCTTGGTTCACTGCCTGACGAAATTGTCGAAGGACGGTTTCTGGAATCGGCCGACGATCGCGGGGTGGTAATTGGGGCCAGCCTGGCACGTCGTCTCGAGACCCGGTTGGGTAAGCGCGTTGTTCTGATGTCACAGGATCCAGACAACAATGTAGCGGACCGGGGAGTGCGGGTCGTTGGAATCTACCGCGCTCGTTTGCGGGCCTCAGAGGATATTTACGTCTATGGTGGGCTGCGGCCGGTGCAGTCCATGTTGGGTATAGGCGAAGATATTTCCGAAATAGCTGCTACCGCCGACGACTATCGATCAGTGAATCAATGGTATCCGCGCATAGCCGCGGCTGCCGGGGAGCAATTGGAAGTTTTGTCCTGGCCGGAACTGGACGCCTATCTTGGCACTTCGCTGAAAGTACAGGATGGCTTCTCGTTGATATTCATTGTCGTGGTGTTTCTGGTGCTGTCGTTTGGTCTGGTTAATACGCTGGTAATGGCGGTTTTTGAGCGGGTACGCGAGATTGGCCTGATGCAGGCGCTGGGCATGCGGCCAGGCCTGATTCTGGCGCAGATACTATTGGAGAGTATTTACCTGTTGGTACTGGGCTTACTCGCCGGCAACTTATCCGCCTGGTTAACAATTAAACCGCTGGAATCCGGAATCGATGTGTCGAGTATGGGTGACGGGCTCGAAATGGCGGGTATGAGTGCCACCCTGTATCCGGCGCTGGAGATACAGGACATGATAATGGCGACTGTCGTCGTGCTCGGCTTGGGCTTGCTGGCCAGCATATTGCCCGCATGGCGCGCCGCCAACCTGGATCCCATTACCGCTTTGGCCAGAACGTAAATACGCAAAAGTTATACCCGTACAGGAGCAAGTATTAGCATATGAACGCCATCCGTTGTCAGGCACTGTGCAAGACCTTCCGCCAGGGTGAGGAAATAATTACTGGCCTCAATAATGTATCCCTGGAGGTGGAGGAGGGCGAATTTCTGTGCCTGTCTGGCCCGTCTGGGTCAGGGAAGACCACGTTATTGAATGCCTGGGGGGGCCTGGCAACCCCCGATAGCGGCGAAATAACGGTAGGAGATCATCGCATTGACCAGTTGGGCAAAGGCGCTCTTGCGGATCTGCGGTTGCACAATATTGGTTTTGTGTTTCAGGCCTACAACCTGATACCGGTGTTATCGGCCCGGGAGAATGTGGAATTTGTGATGCAGGTACAGGGGGTGCCGACGGCAGACAGACACCAGCGCGCCGAGGCCATTCTCGAGGAGGTCGGTTTAACCGGCATGTCCGATCGTTTGCCAGCCGAGTTGTCCGGGGGCCAGCAGCAGCGTGTGGCCGTAGCACGAGCGATTGTCAGCAAACCGGAACTGGTGCTGGCCGATGAACCTACTGCTAATCTGGATAGCAAAAGTGCTGCTGAACTAATGGCCCTGTTTGTAGCACTGAATAACGAGCGCGGCATTACCTTTGTCATCGCCACCCACGACACACGGGTGATGGCCTATGCCCGCCGCCTGATCAAGATGGTGGATGGTGTGGTGGTCAGCGACGAGCGGCAGGAGCCGCAAGACATGGCGGTGTAAATGAGGAAGCTTGTTTCGGCTTCTGTGGTGGTGGCGGCATGTTCTGCCATACCGCTCTTAGCCGACGACACCATTCCGTTTTTTGATCGGGGTCACCTCAAAGGCCAGTGGCTGAGTGCCAGTTACCCGGACGATAGTCTGTTTCGCGATGTTTTGGGTGCGGTGGCCAATGATCAGGGTGCTGAATTCCGTTTGAACTTTAGTACCTCCATGGACCGCTGGAGTGTTGCCGCAGATTACCAGCTGCTGGCACGTTTTGGTGATGGCCTGAAACTGGGTGATAACGTAGCCAATGTGTTTCGGCCCACCCAAACTTTACCTTCGGATGAGCGTCGTTGGTGGGATCTCACCCACGAAATCAGCGACGGCGACAACCGTCTGCTCAGCCAGCGCCTTGACCGCCTGCATGTGGACTACAGAGGCGAAAAAACGGTGTTCCGTTTTGGCCGACAAGCGGTGAGTTGGGGCAACGGGCTCATTTATAATCCTATGGATTTTTTCAATCCCTTTGATCCTGCCGCAGTTGATACCGAGTACAAGCTCGGCGACGACATGTTGTATGGGCAGTATTTGCTCGATAGCGGCAGTGATTGGCAGGCGGTCTCTGTGCAGCGCCGCGATTCAGAGGGGGATCACACCAACGAAGTCAGCTCTACCGCTCTGAAGTTCCACGGTTTCGCGCTGGAGCGCGAATACGATGTGCTGCTGGCCGAGCATTACGACCAGGCAATGTTTGCGCTGGGCGGCTCCACCAATTTGGGAGATGCCGTTGTCCGTGGCGATCTCGTGCTGACCGATGGCGAGGAGGAATGGGTCAGCAGTCTGGTGCTCAACTGGTCTTACTCGTGGGTGTGGGGGGGCTACAACGTGAGTGCGATAACTGAGTATTTCTTCAACGGGTTTGGCTTGCGGCAGGACGATTACAGCGCAGAAAAAATTGCGCAGGCAGAAGATTTGGCGCGACGCTTGAGCCGCGGCGAGTTGTTCACCATCGGCCGGCACTATGCTGCCGGATCGGTGACGGTAGAGGTCACACCCCTGCTGAACCTCACCCCCAGTGTTTTTGTAAACCTTGGGGATCAGTCAGCATTGGCGCAATTGCTCGCACAATGGGATTTGGCACAAAACTGGCAGGTGTTGGGATCCCTGAACCTGCCCGTTGGTGCCCAGGGTACTGAATTCGGTGGTCTGGAAATAGGGCAGGACCTGGCCTTAAGCGCCGGCCCCTCCCTGTTTGTGCAAGTGGGTTTCTATTTCTGAGGCATTTGCGCCTTGGCGCGTTCCTTCCAGGCTTCCACATTTGCCAAGCCTTCAGGCAGTGATAGTTTGGCCATGCGCATAAATCCGATCATCGCCAGAAGGTCAATATCTGCTGCGCTAAAATTCTCTCCCGCAACGAATTTAGTGCTTTCCAGGTGAGCATCAATTACTGGCCAGATGGCGGCCACCCGCTGTTGCCCTCGCTCAGCCAATGCGGGAATTTGTTCTAGCGATAAAGTGCCGGGGACAGCTCGGCCAGTGAAGACGGGATGTGCGTTGCGGTAAGCGTCGGCGATGGGTGCGAACAGACTGAAGTAGAGACGGTGCAACCAACCGATAATTTTGGCCTTTTCCAGCGCACTTTGGCCCATTAATGGCTTTTCGGGATACATTGCTTCGAGATAGCAATAGATAGCCGTAACATCGGCTAGCAGGGTACCGTCGTCCAGCACCAGTGCGGGCACCGTACCCTGGGGATTAATTGCGAGATAAGCCTCGCTGTGTTGCTCCATGGCCATGAAGTCAATCTGTACGGTGTCGATGCTAAGCCCTTTGTAAGCTACGAACATCTCTACGCGTCTGGCGTTGGGGGCGGGGTCAAAGGTATATAGTTTCATGGCGCTGGGGTTCCTAAGTGGTGTGAAATGCGAGTTTTAAGGGCAGTCATGCTAGCAGATTTGGCGGGTTTTTCCTGTCGATAGTGCGGCCTTGTTCCTTGCCAGCGCGGGGGAGCTCCAACTTCCCAGTTTTACCCACTGACATAACTAGCTATAATGCGCGTCCTACTGAATGAGGATTGTAATGTGATTAGACGAATTGCTTTAGCAGCTATTGCTCTTAGTCTGGCTCTGTCAGCGACCGCCGCCGACTTAACCGATGCCCAGCGTGCAGATATTGAGTCGCGGATTAAGCCCGTGGGTGAGGTCTGTATGCAGGGAGATGCCAGTTGTGGCGGTGCTGCAGTTGTTGCCAGCACTGGTCCGCGCTCTGGTGAAGATGTCTACAATGCCGCCTGTATGGCTTGCCATAGTACGGGTGCCGGCGGAGCGCCTATAGTCGGTGATGTCGCGGCCTGGGCCGATCGTATCGGCAAGGGTATGGACGTACTCTACGTTAGCGGTGTGCAGGGTGTGCCGGGTACAGGGATGATCGCCAAAGGGGGTTGTATGGCCTGCTCCGATGAAGAAATTCACGCCTCTGTCGACTTTATGGTCGCTGGCAGCCAGTAGTCGTTTGATTACCTAAAGCCGCGCTGCCCAGGCAGCGCGGCTTTTTTATATCTGCTTCCTATGCCATGCTGTTGAACGCTTGTCATGGCGGTCGTGACCGCTGCCCCCAACGAGGATTCCCCCGTGTTGAAACACAGTTTTGCCATTTTTGCTTGTTTTGCCCTGCTCAGCGCCTGTACTGAGGACGCGCCTCCCCAGCGAGTGGTTGAAGTGGTGGTAGATCTGGTCAAACAACAGCCCTACCAGCCCAAAATAGAATATGTGGGTCGCTTGCTGGCGAAGGATGATGTGGCGATTCAGGCCAGGGTCACCGGTTATGTGCTGTCCCGGGACTTTAAAGAGGGGCAGTTGGTAGAAGCCGGTACGGTGCTATATACCCTTGACGATTCTGAGTACCAAGCGGCCCTGGCCAGAGCCAAGGCCGATTTGGCGGCGGCGATTGCCAATCAGGCTAATGCTCAGCGCAACTTCAAGCGCGGCAAGGACCTGTTGCCCCAAGGCGCGATCTCTGAGTCCGAGATGGACAGCCTGACCGCCCAAAAGCTGGATACTGACGCCAGTATTGAGGCCGCCAAAGCGCAGGTAACCAGTGCCGAGGTCAACATTGGTTATACCACCATGCTCGCTCCTATCAGTGGTCATATTGGCCGCAGCACAGTCAGTGTCGGCGATTTGGTGGGACCGACTACGGGTGATCTCACTACCTTGGTGAGTATTGACCCGATAGAGGCAATGTTCCAGGTGAGCGAGGCCACCTATGTTGCGGTTCTCAGCGAGCGCATGGGCGCCCACGCTGATGATTTGAATGATGAGCGAGATATTGAGGTGACCCTTGAACTGACCAATGGCGTGCTCTACCCCGAGGTGGGTCGCCTGGATTATTTTGCCAACCGAATCGATACCACCACCGGGACGCTGGAAGCCCGGGCGCGCATCCCAAACCCCTCGGGTGCATTGGTTCCTGGTCAGTATGTCCGGGTGATTTTGCAGGATTCCAAATTGTTGGAAGCCTTATTTATCCCGCAGGCCGCGGTGCAGGCAGACCAGCAGGGGAGCTTTGTGCTGGTCGTCGATGGCAGTAGCACGGTGGTGCGCCATAACGTCGATTTGGGCGAGCGGTTTGACGATCTGGTGTTGGTCAAGCAGGGGGTTGAAGAGGGTGATCGGGTTATCGTTCGGGGTTTGCAGCAGGTTAGGGCCGGCATGCCGGTGCAGGTGAAATCGCTGCCGGCACCCGAAGTCGACGCCGCAGCTGAGGATAGCTGAAATGTTCTCCGCATTTTTCATTCGGCGCCCCAAATTCGCCCTGGTAATCGCTATCGTTCTTACCCTCATGGGTGGTCTGTCGATCTCTTTGTTGCCGGTTACCGAGTATCCAGCCATCTCTCCGCCGAATATTTCGGTGAGCGGGGTTTATCCGGGCGCCTCTGCCGAGGTCGTGGAAACGACAGTGGGCACGCCCATAGAGGATGCGGTTAATGGCGTGGAAGACATGATTTATATGTCGTCCAACAGCGCCAATGATGGCAGTTATTCGCTGACTGTTACCTTCGCCGTCGGGTCTGATCCCGATATGGCGCTGGTGCGGGTACAGAACCGGGTAAAACTGGCTGAGCCCTCGCTGCCAGCTGAGGTAACCGCTATGGGCCTCAACATTGAAGAGCGTTCGCCGGACATGCTCAAAATCATCAGCTTCGTGTCCACCGATGGCTCCCTGGATTACAAGTTCATTTCCAATTACGTGAAGATCAACATACAGGGTGCTGTGGCGCGCGTGGAGGGGATCTCAAAGGCCAATATTCTGGGGGAAGCGGCGTATTCCATGCGGCTGTGGTTGAACCCGGACAAAATGGCTAATCTCGGACTTTCGGTGGCCGATGTTGCGGCATCGCTGCGCGAACAAAATGTGCAGGTTGCTGCCGGTAAGATAGGCGCGCCTCCGTTTGATGGCCCGCTGCAGGCTGAATATACCCTGCAGACCAAGGGTCGTTTGGAGACGGTTGCGGAGTTTGAGAATATCGTCCTGCGTGCGCGTTCCGATGGTTCGGCAATCTACTTGCGCGATGTCGCTAGAGTAGAATTGGGGCAAGCAGACTATAACTTTTATGGCGAAACCAATGGCACACCCGCTGTAAACCTGTCGCTTTACCTACTGGCAGACGCCAACTCATTGGCGTCGGGTGCCGCAGTTGATGCCATGCTGGAAGAACTTTCCCGGAATTTCCCCGCGGGAATGGACTACGTCATTGGCTACGATACCACCCGCTACGTCTCGGCAGCGGTTCAGCAGGTGGTGATTTCCCTGTTTCAGGCGGTCGCTCTGGTGATTGCCATTACCTTTTTATTCCTGGGTAATTGGCGCGCCACGCTGGTGCCTACCGTCGCTATTCCTGTATCCCTGATTTCGACCTTCGCGGTGTTGATGGCTCTGGATATGTCGATCAATACGGTAACGCTGTTCGCCATGATTCTGGCGATTGGGATTGTGGTTGACGATGCCATTTTGGTCATCGAAAACTGCGACCGACATTTGCGGGAAGACCCCACTATGTCGGCCAAGGATGCAGCCCTGCTGACCATGCAGGAAGTGGGGGGAGCGGTGGTGGCCACTACGCTGGTGTTGTTGGCGGTGTTTATTCCTGTGGCAATGTTGCCGGGCATCACTGGTGAGATGTATCGCCAGTTCGCCATTACCATCTGCGTAGCGGTGCTGTTCTCTTCCGTAAATGCCCTGACTCTCAGCCCTGCGCTGTGCAGCCTGTTGCTGCAATCCGGCGAAAAGAAGGAGGCACTCTGGTACCAGAAATTTTTATCGGGGTTTGGTTTTATAACTCATCAATATGACCGCGGTGTGCAATGGGTGCTGCGTAAACTGGCTGTGGTGGTTTTTATCTTTATTGCCTGGATGGCGGCGCTGGCCATAGGCGTGATGAACACCCCGACAGGCTTTGTTCCGGATGAGGATAAGGGCGCACTGTTTGTGAACGTGCAATTGCCCGACGCCTCGTCCATCAATCGCACTAAGGCGGCCATGGATAAAGTCGCCGACATTATTCTGGCCGACCCGGCCGTTGAGACTGCCACTGCCATAACCGGTTTCTCTATCCTGACCGGGGCGATGAGCAGCAATGGTGGCACCTTGTTTGTAGTACTCAAGCCTTGGGATGAGCGTACCGAACGGCAGGATATCGTGTTTAATGTGGCCCAGCGTATTAACAGGATTGCGTTCAGCGAAGTACCGGAAGCCCAGGTATTCGCTATCACTCCACCGGCGATTTCCGGTATGGGCTCCGTGGGTGGCTTGGAGTTAATGCTGCAGGACACCTTGTCCAGACCGCCTGCCGAACTGGCGTCTGTGGTCAATAACCTGATTGTGGATGGTAATCAGACTAAAGGCCTCAACGGGGTTTTCAGTACCTATCGCGCCAATGTGCCACAGTATTTTGTGGACGTGGATCGGATCAAAGCGAAGAATCTGGGTGTTTCCCTGGACGAAATCTTTATGACGTTGCAGGCCCAAATGGGTTCTCTCTACGTTAACGACTTCAATAAATTCGGCCAGACCTACAAGGTAATTATTCAGGCCGAGTCCGAGTTCCGTTCGGATTTGTCTGACCTTGATCACTTTTATCTGAAGTCCAGCGGTGGTGAGATGGTGCCGTTAAGTACGCTGGTCAGCACCCGGCCGGTATTAGGCCCCGAGGTGGCACAGCGTTACAACCTGTATCGATCCGCCTCGGTTCGGGCCAATACGCCAGATGGTTTTAGTAGCGGTGAATCAATGGCAGCGTTCGAGCAGCTTGCCGAGAAAACTCTGCCAGATGGATATCGCATTGAGTGGACTGGCATGGCGTATCAGGAGGGTGAGGCAGGAAATACGGCGTATCTCGCCTATGGTCTGGCACTGATATTTGTCTATCTGTTTCTGGTTGCGCAGTACGAGAGCTGGTCTATCCCCTTTGCCATTATCCTGGTGGTTCCCATGGCCATTGGCGGTGCTATTGGTAGCCTACTGCTGACCGGTGTCGCTCTTAATCTGTATGCGCAAGTCGGGGTGGTGTTACTGATAGGGATGGCGGCCAAAAATGCAATTCTAATTGTCGAGTTTGCCCGCCATCGTCGGGAGCAGGAAGGTGAGGGTATTCTGGTGGCAGCGCGAGAGGCCGGAAGACTCCGTTTTCGCGCGGTTTGCATGACCGCAGTGTCTTTTATTCTCGGTATCCTGCCTTTGGTACTGGCCACTGGAGCGGGAGCTTTCGGTCAGCGCTCTCTTGGTATTACCGTGCTAGGTGGCATGTTGGCTGCGCTGCTGGTAGGTACCTTCTTCATACCTGGGTTCTACGCCATTGTGCAGGGACTGCGAGAGCGTATTAAGGGCAAGGTTCTGCCCGCCTCCGAACCATAATGGGGGCGGAGGATATTCGCTACACGTTATGACGGCCTTTCTGAAGCGTGCCTACACGTACATTTGACGGCTCATTTTTTACTAGGGCGTTTATCCAGCTTGCGTTGCAATGTTCGCCGGTGCATTGACAAGGCTCGGGCGGTAGCCGATATATTGCCATCATTTTTCTGCAGCACCCGCTGAATATGTTCCCACTCCAGGCGTGCAACAGAGGGCGGTGTGTCAGCGATTGGCGCTTCAGCATTCCCAGCCGCCGGCTCTAGCGCCGCGAGAATTTCACTAGTGCCAGCGGGCTTGCACAGGTAATTCACTGCGCCGAGTTTGATAGCCTCTACTGCTGTACTCACGCTGGAATATCCGGTGAGCATCAATATCTCGACTCTGGGGATCATCGATTTCAATTGCGGTATCAGAGTAAGGCCAGATTCTCCGACCAGCTTCAAGTCCAGTATCACTTTTGTGGGTTGGTGCGCGCGCGCTTGTTGCAGCGCCGTATCACTGGTGTTGGCTGTGATTGCCAGATAACCGCGTTTCCCCAGAGATCTTGCCAGCACTTCGGAAAATACTGGATCGTCGTCGATGATCAAGATTGTTGTAGCGGTCTCAGGCATGATTTATAGGCAGATCCATGAATGCACGGGTCCCCCCTGAAGGAATCGCGGCAATGGATAGCTCACCCCCATAGCGTTGAATGATGGCGTTACTGAGGAACAAGCCCAGTCCCATGCCGTCCTTTTTCGTGGAAGTAATTGGGAGGCTTGATTCAGTACCAATCGTCTGCGCGATGCCAGGGCCATCGTCGATGATTTCCAGTTGCCAGCGTTGCTCGTCCCAGCTGCATCGGATAGAAACACTTTGTCGGCAGGCTTCTGCGGCGTTATTCAATAAATTGGTAATGGCTTGGCCCAGGGTCGGGTCTAATGGAACCTCGGGCGCCACGCCGCTGTTCGCTAGTTTAAGCTCATACTTCACCGTGGGTCGCATGAGCTGCCATTGCTCCAGCAACTGTTCGACGTATTGATTGAGGGGGATTCGCCCTCGCTCGCCGTGTTGGTGGCTTTCTGCAGTGACCACCAGTTGCTGCAGGCGCTGCTTGCAGTGGGCCAGTTGTTGCTGCAGCAATTCAATATCTTCTTTTGGATAGACCGGGTCGGCAAGCATGTCTTCCAACACAATCGACATGGTAGACATGGGCGTGCCCAGTTCGTGAGCAGTGGCTGCCGCCATGGTGGCAATGGAAATAATATGGTCGTTGCGCATCGCGCGTTCGCGCCTGTCGATCAGCTCTTGACGCTGGTCACGTAGAGTCTCTGCCATTTTGACCACAAAGAAGGTGATTAGCGCCGCGCTGGCCATAAAATTTATCCACATGCCAACGATGTGCACGTTGAACGTTTGATGGTGCATACCGCTATCAGGGGTAAGCGCCTGTAGCGGTTGGTACTGCACCATGAGCAGGCTGTAGGCGACCAGGGAAGTCGCTGCCAGCGCCCAGGTAAATCGGGCGGGCAACAGCGCCGCCGAAATACACAGCGGCACCAGATAATAGGAAACAAAGGGGTTGGTGCCACCGCCGGTGAAATAGAGTAGGGCACTTAGACCGAGTACATCGACTAACAGGTGCGAGAAGTAGAGCCGGTCATTAACTGATGCGGTCTGTCGGCTAAGCCATAGGGTGAGTGCATTGCCGCCGGCCATTGCCAGCAATATAGCCAACAGGGCGGTGTAGTTGAGAGACGCGCCCAGACCGAAATAGGCGTAGGCAATAAGACACAGCAGACCTCCAACCAGAATACTGCGGATCATGGCGAGTCGACGCAGGTTTATCGTAGATGTCGAATAGGCGATGTCAGTTGTTTCGGTCATCTTTACATAGTCTCTGCCGGTTCACGATTATACCCGCGTCTTATCGGCAGTTGCAGTTGGTGGTTGAGCTACCTATAGGCTGGGTGCTCCGGCCTATTTGGCAGTCCAAATCGGTGGCCACTTGCCCTGTTTGCTAACGTAATTCTCGATAGCTACGCTTTTGTATTGGCTTTTTTCATAGCGTGTTTTAACACTGTGGTGAATCCAGGTTTTGTTTTCAAGCAGCTTTTTTCGCTTCTTCTTTTTCTGCCTTTCTTTCTGCTCCTCTGTCAGCGGTGGCGGAATAACGCGCACCCGCTTACCTAGCAGTTTGTATTTACCTTTGTATTCATTGTGTTGGCGGGCCAGCGGGTTGAGCTTGGGCTTGAATAAGTATTTCTCAAACTCCAATCCCTTACCCCCGTCCTGCGCCTCTTTTACCAGCCACCTCATTGGGATATCGGCCAAACTGCTGCCATCGTCGCCCGGTCTGTAACTTCCACCGACATCGCAGTGCGCGCCAGCAAACCAGACTTGCTCCAGATCAACCTCCTTGCGTGGCTCCCAGATTGTGGGTTCGAAATCAGCGCGCAATTCGTCCAGGCACAGTGCATGACGAGCTTTGATCACATTGCTACCCAGCTTGCGGTCGTAGAACAGGTGTTTGTCTTTGATCAGACCAAAAATACTGAAGGGCAGGCCCATCGCGCCCACGGTATCCCACACGCCCACGAAATTAACTTTAACCACATCGCTAATGGAATGCGCTTTGCGCCAGTCTTTTGAGTATTTATCGCGGGGTTTATATTTTTTGGTTTTGTAAATGTCGAAGGCCTTTTCGATCAGGTTACCCTCAGCGCTTTTTAGCAGGCTGCAGTTGTTGATCATCCCGCACAGGCTTCTTACGGTGTAGGCACCGCGGCTAAAGCCGAACAGGTATATTTCGTCGCCGGGATCGTAGTTGTGAACCAGAAAGCGATAGCAGCCCATCACATTTTTTTCCAGGCCCTCGCCCATGCCGCCGCCGGTAAGCTTGTCGTGGTAAGAGCCTATGCCCCAGTCGTAAAAGACGACCTGCTTTACGCCGTTTTTGTCTTTGGGCGCGATACCCCGGGCCAACTTGAGCACATTGGTTGGGTGGTCATCCTTGCCCAGTTGTTCGGGTCTGTTCCAGGTACCATCGGCACAGACAACAATCCTTTTCATGGTGGTTTCCCCAGCGATTACCAAGATCTATGAATTAAAGCCTAGCTCAGTATCTGTCGCCTGCCCATCAATCGGCAAATAAAGACTTCAGGCTTGCCAGCGTTTCCATTCCGCGCTCTTCATTGGCTTCCTGATCCTCTTCCTCGCCCCCTTGCCACTGTAGATCGCTTTCCGGCAGTTCATCGAGAAAGCGACTGGGCTCACATTTTATGGTGTCACCAAACTGACGCCGCTTTTTAGCCAGCGTCATACATAGGGTTTGACGTGCACGGGTGATGCCGACATAAGCCAGGCGGCGCTCTTCGTCGACATTGCCCTCTTCGACACTAACCCGGTGAGGTAGCAGTTTCTCTTCCATGCCAATAATAAAGACATGGGGGAACTCCAGACCTTTGGAGGCGTGCAAAGTCATTAACTGTACGGAATCATCACTGGCGTCCTCTTCTTCCTGCTGCTCCATCAGGTCGCGCAGTACCAGTCTTGAAATTGCCTCGTCCAGTGGTACCTGGTCGTCCTTCATCAGGCGCTGCAGGCTATCCAACAGAAAGTGAACATTGGCCATGCGTCGCTCGGCAACGTCTTCACTGGAGCTGAGTTGGTTTAGCCATTTTTCGTAGTCCATATCGCGAATCATCTGGCGAATACCGGAAACCCCGCTCTCACCCCGGCATCGTTTTCGGGTTTCCGCCATCCAGCTATGGAACTCCCGCAACCGGCGCAGACCCGCATCCGCGATCTGTGTACTGTCGATCCGGTCGCAGGCCTGGTTCAGGCTACAATGTTGCGCATTGGCGAAATTGCCCAGCGCTTCGAGTGTCGATGCCCCTAATTTACGTCGGGGAACATTGGCAATGCGCAGGAAAGCATTGTCATCGTTCTCGTTCAGAATCAGGCGCAGATAGGCCATGATGTCTTTAACTTCATTGCGCGCGAAAAAGGAGGTGCCGCCGCTCATGTGGTAGGGCACCTGGTGCTGCTGTAAAGCTAACTCAAGCATGCGCGATTGATGATTGCCGCGATAGAGTACCGCGTAGTCTCCCAGGCGAGTGCGCTTGCGCAGCCGATGATCGAGTATTTCCGCCACCACCTGTTGCGCCTCTTGAACCTCGTCGGCACAACGTATTACCCGCAGCGGATCACCATAGCCCAACTCGCTCCACAGTTGTTTTTCGAAGGCATGAGGGTTGTTGGCGATCAGGGTGTTGGCCGCTTTCAGAATGCGGGAGGTAGAGCGGTAATTTTGCTCCAGTTTGACGATTTTCAGGTTGGGGAAATCAGTTTCCAGTTGTGCGAGGTTTTCCGGCCGCGCTCCGCGCCAGGCATAAATAGACTGGTCGTCGTCGCCAACCACAGTGAGGCCACTGCGAACTCCAATCAGTTGCCGCACCAGCAAGTACTGGCTGGAGTTGGTGTCCTGATATTCATCAACCAGCAGGTGGTGCAGGCGGTTTTGCCAGCGCTCGAGTATATCGGGGTGTTCTTCAAACAATATGGTTGGTAGCAGGATTAAATCATCAAAATCCAGAGCGTTGTACGCGCGCAGCGCCCGTTTGTATCTGAGGTAGGCCTGGGCGCAGAGCATATCTGCCGGGCTGGTCGCGCCTTCAACCGCCTGTTCTGGCAGAATACGGTCATTCTTCCACTGGGAGATTTGTCGCTGGATGGTGTCGGCTTTGTCGCCTTCGGTACCGTGCTCCTGAATCAGCAGGTCGCGGATAAGGGTATGGGTATCCTGGCCATCAAAAATAGAGAAGCCGGATTTTAAACCCAGTGCTTTCAGCTCCGTACGAATGATAGTCAGGCCCAACTGGTGGAATGTACTGACCGTGAGACCTTCGGCCGCGCTGCCACTGATGAGCCGCCCCACCCGTTCCTTCATCTCCCGTGCCGCCTTGTTGGTGAAGGTTACAGCGGCGACGTGGCGGGCGTTGATACCACAAGTGTTTACCAGATAGGCGATCTTTTCCGTGATCACGCTGGTTTTTCCGCTGCCGGCGCCCGCAAGCACCAGTAGAGGGCCGTCGATATAGCGTACGGCCTCGCGTTGTCTGGGGTTGAGCTGGTTCACGGCAGTGGCTCGCTGGGTCTTTTTAATCGTTTACAAGGATGGTATTGCGGCTAGTCACGCCAGCAATACAGGCTAGCGAGGGGTCAATGCTAGCACAGGGGTTCTGTCGCATCGCAGTTTTTTTGGCTGCGCGCTGAAATGGGGTTTGCTTCGGTGCAGATTCTGTACAATGGCCCCCACAACCACAGAATGACAACCCTCTATGACACTGCTCATCACTTACTTATTGATTGCCATCGGCGTTTCCTTTGTCTGTTCGGTGCTGGAAGCTGTGCTGCTGTCCGTGTCCCCTGTATTCGTCGAAACAGAGCTGCGCAGCAAGCCTAGACGCGGAAAAGTTCTCAAACAGGTTCGAACCGATCTTGATCAATCGATCTCCAGTATCCTGATTCTCAATACCTTTGCCCATACCATGGGTGCAGCGGGGGTGGGTGCCCAGGCGTCTCATGTATTTGGCGCCCAATGGGAGACTCTGATTGCCTTTTTGCTGACCTTGGCGATCCTGTATTTTTCCGAGATCATCCCCAAAACGCTGGGTGCTACTTTTTGGCGGCAACTGGCTATACCCGCGGCCTACGTCATACGCGCATTGATTAAACTGTTGTTTCCCTTTGTCTGGGTGTCGTCAAAGCTGACGGGTTTGTTTTCCAAGGGCGATAACGCGCTGGTCAGTCGGGAAGAGCTGACCGCGCTGGCGCAAATGGGCGCGGAAGAGGGTTCCCTGGGTGCACAGGAAAGTAAGCTGCTAGAGAATATTCTGTTACTGCGCGAAACTCGCACCCGCGAAATTTTGACGCCTCGTTCGGTGGTAACCGCGCTGCCTTCTACTCTCACGGTTAGCGCCGCACTCAGCGAGCTAAGCGAAAAGCCGTTTACCCGCATTCCGCTGTTTGAGGGCAATCTCGACAACGTGGTCGGTCTGGTATTCCGGCCAGTACTACTGCAGGCCCACCATGATCAGGGCGATGAACGCCCGCTCAGTGATATTGCCTCTGATATCTTCAGGGTCTCTGAAGAGTTACCGGTATTGAAACTGCTGGATCTGTTTATCACCCGCCGCGAGCACCTATTTCTGGTTGAAGATGAATACGGTCAGACCGCGGGCATTGTCACCCTTGAGGATGCTCTTGAAACCATGCTGGGTCGCGAAATCATGGATGAAAGCGATAAGGTAGAGGATATGCAGAAGCTGGCGAAGAGTAAGTACCGGGGAAGACTCAGGGGTGATGGGTAAGTGGCATTCCTTGCCGCTAGCGCCTGCTAATTCATGAGACAATGAATGTCTAACCTACCTAACAGATAGTTAAAAACACTTAATCCTCCAGGGCTATAAATCGATACCATGACGCGAAAAAAATTGTCTTTGAAAGTGAAGAGAGATAAAGACTCTAAACAAGTAGATGAGGTGGTCAAGGATGCATCTCATGGTGACCCGGAAAAGCGTTTCTTAAATGGCATAGCCATTAATCCTTCTCAGTGCATTCGCCTGGAATCAGGTTCTCAGGAACTTACAGCGCGAGCGATGGATTTGCTCACGCCGGTCGGAATGGGACAGCGGGGTTTGATTGTTGCGCCACCGGGCTGCGGAAAAACGACCATTTTAAAGCATATCTGTCAGGCAGTTGGAGAAGCTTATCCAGAGATGAAGCTTTATGCGCTGCTCATTGATGAGCGACCGGAAGAAGTGACCGATTTTAAGCGCAGCGTGCCGGCAGAAGTACACGCCTCATCATCGGATGAAAGCTATAAGCAACATGTACGTGTTGCCAATGATCTTCTTAGCACCGCTCGTAGGCAGGCGGGCGAAGGTCACGATGTAATGATTGTTATTGATTCTCTGACCAGGCTCTCACGCGTACATAATGCAGGGCGCAAGGGCAGCGGTCGAACCATGTCGGGCGGGCTAGACGCTGGAGCCATGGAAATACCACGAAAACTGTTTGGCGCCGCTAGAAAAATTGAGAATGGTGGCTCGCTTACCATTCTAGCGACGATACTAGTGGATACCGGAAGCCGGATGGACCAGGTGATATTTGAAGAGTTCAAGGGCACCGGTAACATGGAAATGGTTTTATCACGGGACGTTGCAGAGCAGCGGATTTTTCCCGCACTGGACATTGCTAAAAGCAGCACGCGCCGTGAGGAGCTTCTTCTAAATTCGAAAGATATCGAAAAGGTAAGGGTTTTGCGGCGAGCACTTACCCATCTTAAGCCGATAGATGGGGCCAGGAAACTTGTTGAATTACTTGAGCAATACCCAACGAATGCTGAGCTGCTGAACCATTAACGGTCGGAATTAGAGGCATCGAGTATTTACATGCGTAATCCCATAGAAATATTCGATGAAAATTGGGAAAAAGCCAAATCACTAGGTGATTCCAACGCGCCCTTTTGTTCACTCGCGACAGTGTCGAACACGGGTCAAGCATCGGTAAGAACTTTAGTCTTGAGAGAAGTGACCGAGGATTCGTTTGTTATCTTTGTTAGTGATACTTCGCCGAAATGGGATCACCTCGAGCACTCGAAGCAATTCGAATTACTGGTTTTTTGGCCCTCGCTGATGCAGCAATATAGAATACGTGGGGAGCTTTCCGAACTCTCTACGCCAACAATGGAACGTCATTGGGCGAAGAAGCCGTACGACTCTAAAATACTTGATCACTTCTATGTTGGGGTTCAGCCTCAAACCAGCCCGATAGACTCAAGAGAGTCATTGCTTGCAGGCATCGACGCATTGAAAAGGCAGTATCCCTCCGATCAAGACATACCCTTTCCGAACAGCGCGAAAGGGGTTTCGATTAAAGCGACATACATCGAGACCTGGCATAGTTCGGATTCCGATCGACTACATGAAAGACATCTGTATTTACTCTCTGAGGGTCAATGGGAGCGACAAGTATTGGTACCGTGATCAATATTGGGGATCAGGCCTGCGGAGCAATGGTCCTACAATTTCAGGTTCGGATTACGGAATCCCAGCGCCTCACTTATCTGCTCGATTCCAACGACTTCCTCACCGGCAAGGTCGGCAATACTGCGCGATACCCGAAGCGTGCGATGCAGTGCCCGAGCTGACAGTTTGAGTTTGGTGGCAGCGGATTCCAGCCAGGCGGTACTCGCAAGATCCAATTGGGCAACCGCAAGCGCTTCTTCTGAACTCAGTAGGTTGTTGGCCATGCCCTGGCGGCTGAGCTGACGTTCTCTCGCTTTCGTGGTTCTGGCACGGACGGATTGTGAACCTTCACTTGCAGTTTTATTGAGCAGCAGTAACGCCGCTGGAATCCTGGGCACGGGCACGTGCAGATCAATGCGGTCTAGCAACGGCCCCGAAATTCGACTCCGATAACGCTCTATCTGGCTGATGGTGCAGCGGCAGGCTGTTTCAGAATCCCCGTCGTGTCCACAGGGGCAGGGATTCATTGCAGCAATTAGCTGAAAGCGTGCCGGAAAGCAGATCTTATGGAGGGCACGTGAGATGGTGATGCGACCGTTCTCCAATGGTTCTCTTAGTGCCTCCAGGCTTTGTCTTGAGAACTCCGGCAGCTCATCCAGAAATAGTACGCCGCCGTGTGCTCGGGAGATTTCACCGGGGCGGGGTTTGCTGCCTCCGCCAACCAGTGCGGCAACGCTGGCACTGTGATGGGGTGAGCGGAACGGACGTGAGTAGCCATTACTTTCATCGCCCGCCAAGTCTGCCAGTGCCATGGCGATCAGGGCTTCGTCCTGATCGAGTGGCGGTAAAATGCCTGCCAGCCGACTGGCCAGCATAGTTTTGCCGGTACCCGGGGGTCCGAACAGCAGAATATTGTGGTTGCCGCAGGCGGCTATTTCCAGAGCGCGCCTAGGCAAGGCCTGACCGGATATGTCTGCCAGATCCGGGTATTCGTTGGTTTCGACACATGCAGCTGCGGGTGTAGGCTCGATGGGTGCTGCACCATTAAGGTGAGCACAGAGCGTGAGAATATCGGTGGCAGCAATGACCTCGCTGTTGGGCACTCTGGCTGCAGTGGCAGCGCAGGCGCTAGCGACTACCGCTTTTCTTCCAGCTGCGCTACTAGCCATGACTGCCGGCAGCAGTCCGGGAATACTCTGCAGGCAGCCATCCAGCGCCAACTCACTGTAAAACTCATGATGTCGCAGAGCGTCCTGTGGAATCTGTCCCGAGGCGCTGAGAATGCCCAGGGCGATGGGCAAATCGAAGCGCCCGCCTTCTTTGGGTAGGTCTGCGGGTGCGAGGCTGATGGTGATGCGCCGGTCGGGAAAATCAAAGTAAGAGTTCAGTAGGGCACTGCGCACTCTATCTTTACTTTCGCGAACTGCGGTTTCCGCCATGCCCACAATATGAAACGCCGGCAGTCCGTTAGACAGGTGTGTCTCCACCCGCACCAGTGGGGAATCAAGGCCGGCATTGGCCCGGCTGTAAACAAGTGATAGGTCCATCGCTCATCCTTGAGCACGGAGGGGCGGCAAGAGTGCCTTGGCCGTAGATGTTCAGTCTAGAGGATATTCCTGCACCAGCACACACCATTACTGTGCAAGGCGTCACTACAATTCAGTTCGATTTAACGGCTTCCAGCTCTCGACCCAGTTCCTCAAGCTCAGATTCCAGCTCACCGACCTTGGCGCGAGTGCGCTGTAGAATCTCGCTTTGGGCGTCAAATTCCTCCCGGCTTACCATGTCCAGTCGCTGCAGGGCCGATTGCGCCAGTGACTTGACGCTTTTGTCGACCTCTCCCTTTATTCCACTGTCTCCAACCAACTCGCTGAGCTGCTGCAACACTTCGCCTAGGGGGGGTGGTTTCAATGCCATGGGAGGATCTGCCTGCGCGCCAATAGGGGAATGCAGTGTAGTGGAATTTGATTCCTGGTCACAGAGTCTACTGGTGCACCGATATGGTGCTGCGCACCAATAAATCGCGGGCAAAGCGCTTCATTCTGCCCCTTTTATGACCTTCAGTAGCTCAAAAAATCTATTAACTCATTGTTATTAAAGGGATAAATAAGAATTGGCACAGGCCCTGCAAAAGATCATTCGCAGATTTCACAGAACATGTCTGTCGGTTTTAACCAGGTGTTTCCTTACATCCTGGGGCCGGCGACCCGAGTTTAGGAGAGATGAAACATGCTTAACAAGAAAGTCCTTACCGCAGCCCTCGCAACCGCTCTATTGGCCGGCGCTGCTACCTCAGCCCAGGCTGAGATAGAAATTAGCGGCAACGTCGCCCTGACCAGCGATTACAAATTCCGCGGTATCTCCCAGTCTAATGAAGATATTGCCATTCAGGGCGGCTTTGATGTTGCCTTCGAAAACGGTATCTATATCGGCACTTGGGGTTCGACGGTAGATTTTGACGTTTCCAGCGCCGACGGTGGTCTGAACGGTTCCCTTGAGCTTGATTACTACATTGGTTGGGGTAGTGACATCGGTGACAGCGGTTTCGCTATTGATGTGGGCTACCTCTACTACGATTATCCCGGAGATGACGGTGTAGAGGGAGACTATCAGGAGCTATACGGAAGCTTGTCCTGGAATGATCTGGCAGTGGGCGTTGCTTACTCAGATGATTATTACGCCGAAACTGACACGTTTATGTATTACTACGTGGATTACAGCCTCGGTATCAATGACACGATTTCAATCGACTTCCACGTAGGTTACAACGACCTCGAAAAGAACGGCGGCTTCCTCGCTACTGACGAAGATTCCTACATCGACTATTCCGTTGGCATTACCGCCTCCTGGGCAGCGGTCGACTGGTCTCTGGCCTACGTTGGCACCGATCTTGATGAAGAGGACGTATTTGACACCGAATGGGGTGACGACCAGCTTGTTTTTACTATCTCCAAGAGCATGTAAGTCCGCTCGAACTACAACAGCACGGGTGCCCCGTCCTTATGGGCCGGGGCGCCAACATAACACCAGGAGATCAACATGAAATTAATTACGGCTATTGTTAAGCCATTCAAATTGGACGATGTGCGCGAAGCGCTATCCGAGATCGGCGTGCAGGGCATCACCGTCACCGAGGTCAAGGGTTTTGGCCGCCAGAAGGGGCACACCGAGCTTTATCGCGGCGCGGAATACGTTGTCGACTTTCTGCCAAAAGTGAAAATTGAAGTGGCGGTAGCGGACGGCGTGGTAGAGCCGACCATTGAGGCAATTACTAAGGCGGCAAACACCGGAAAAATTGGTGACGGCAAGGTATTTGTATCTGCCTTGGAGCAGGTTATCCGTATCCGTACCGGCGAAACCGGCGAAGAAGCCATTTAGGCGGTCGCCTTCGGCGTCCACGGCATCAGCAAAGACTATTAGACGAGAGTATTTCCCATGGAAAACGATATTTTTCAATTACAGTATGCGCTAGACACCTTTTACTTTCTGGTGTGTGGCGCGTTGGTGATGTGGATGGCCGCAGGCTTCTCCATGTTGGAGGCGGGCCTGGTCCGTTCCAAGAACACCACCGAAATCTTGACCAAAAACGTAGCCCTCTACGCCATAGCCAGCATCATGTATATGGTTTGCGGTTACTCCATTATGTACGGCGGTGGTGAATTCACAGCCTTCCTCAGCGGAATTGTCGGCGACGGCGTCACCGGTGCAGAAGAGCCAGCAACTTACGCGCCTTCAGCAGACTTTTTCTTCCAGGTGGTGTTCGTAGCAACCGCCATGTCGATTGTCTCCGGTGCAGTTGCCGAGCGCATGAAGCTTTGGGCCTTTCTGGCTTTCGCGGTGGTGATGACGGGTGTTATCTATCCATTGGAAGGCAGCTGGACCTGGGGTGGCATGTCAGTATTTGGAATGTACACACTGGGCGACCTGGGCTTCTCCGACTTCGCCGGTTCCGGCATCGTGCACATGGCTGGTGCATCTGCTGCTCTTGCGGGTGTGTTGTTACTGGGTGCTCGTAAAGGCAAGTACGCTGCAGACGGTTCGGTGCAGCCGATTCCAGGTGCGAACCTGCCAATGGCTACCCTCGGTACCTTCATTTTGTGGATGGGCTGGTTTGGTTTCAACGGTGGTTCGGTCCTGGCTACCTCCAATATTGAATCGGCCAATGCCGTAGCGGTGGTGTTTATGAATACCAATGCTGCTGCTGCCGGTGGCCTGATTGCCGCTCTGGCGACTGCCAGACTTCTGTTTGGTAAGGCTGACCTGACGATGGCGCTTAACGGTGCACTGGCCGGACTGGTAGCGATTACGGCTGAGCCGTCTACCCCAACACCGCTAGTGGCAACATTGTTCGGCGCTATCGGTGGTGTGCTGGTTGTGTTCTCCATCATCACTCTGGACAAGCTGAAAATCGACGATCCAGTAGGTGCGATTTCAGTTCACGGTGTGGTTGGTTTGCTGGGTCTGCTGCTGGTGCCTATCACCAACGGCGAGAACTCCTCCTTTAGCGGCCAGTTGATTGGTGCGGCTACCATCTTTGTCTGGGTCTTTGGTGCCAGCTTGATTACCTTCGGTATTATCAAGGCGACCATGGGAATCCGTGTCACCGAGGAAGAAGAGTACGAAGGCGTGGATCTTGCCGAGTGTGGTATGGAAGCCTATCCGGAGTTCATCAGCGCGAAATAGACTTGCGAGCGCATTTTGCGATGCGTTTTTGGGGCCTTCGGGCCCCTTTTTTTTGGTTTGAGATTGGTGCTGGTCGCCGGGTACGGGCTAGCGCCGCCTTTTCAGTCGCTCCACGATATTCGCTTGGTGAAAAGGCGGCGCTAGCCCGCACCCTCCCATCCTTATACTCCGATCAGGTCACGTCAGGTCAGGTCAGATCGGATGGCATGAGCCGAGGCCGCGGGCAGGACAGTGTTTTTCACCAAGCGAATATCGTGGAGCGACTGAAAAACACTGTCCTGCCCGCGGGCGCTTCAACGCGCAAAACCAAGATATTCAACAAAACTCTGTTATCGCCGTGAGACATGCGGCCTTATCGCAGCGGCCGATGATCCTTTTTTGCCTTGCGATTATCTGTGTGCGTCCCATAATACGGGGCTGTGCAATCGCTGAGGCGCTCCGTCATGAAATTGATTACCGCAATTATCAAACCTTTCAAGATGGATGATGTGCGCGCGGCGCTATCAGATATCGGTGTTCAGGGTATGACTGCCACGGAGGTCAAAGGGTTCGGCCGCCAACGTGGTCACACTGAGCTCTATCGCGGGGCCGAATATGTGGTGGATTTTCTGCCCAAGCTGAAACTTGAAATCGCCGTTGGCAATGACCAGGTAGAAGCTGTGATTGAGGCTATTGTGCAAACTGCCAACACCGGTAAAATAGGCGACGGTAAAATATTCGTCTCGGATCTAGAACAGGTTATCCGTATCCGTACCAGTGAAACTGGTGAAGACGCTATCTAGACCTGATATATCACACGATTAAAAAAGGAATTACAGCATGTTAAACAAGACTATTCTCGGCGCTACTGTTATTGCCCTCTCACTCACTCTGGCAGCTTGCGGTAGCAGCACCACCACCAGTGTCCAAAGTGAAACACAGGGTCAGCAGCTAATCGACTTGAAAGAAGCCTATGACACTGGCGTGATCACCGAAAAAGAATACAACGCTACCAAGAAGAATATTCTGAAGAAATAGCTAAGGCCGTAGACCGCTGGTGCCGGACTTTCTGTCCGGCGCCATTTCAACTTCCCGCAATATCGGCAATTGCCTGGGGCAATTGTTGCAGGTTATTGATGTCCCTGTCCGCTGGGGTACCGCCAGGCCACTCCTGAGCCTGCGAATTCATCCACACTGTATGCATACCAACCTGTTGCGCGCCCAATACATCGTGTTCGGGGTTGTCGCCGACATGGATAATCTCACTGGCACTCACCTGGGCGCGTTCAAGGGCGGCGTGAAACATATCGGGGGCAGGTTTACTGAGGCCGATGTCTTCTGCCAGAAAAGCAAAGTCGAAATACTCACCAGCATCGGTTTTGTAAATGTCGGCGTTACCGTTAGTTAGGGCCCCCAGGGTGTAATCCTTGGCCAGCAGGCTGAGAACGTCCAGCGCTTCTTCGTACAGCGTTACCGTATGGCGTACTTCCAGAAACACCTCGAAGGCAGCGGTTGCGCCGGTGCGAGCTTCCTGCTCAGGGTAGCCTGCCGCCAGTTGTAACTCGTAGAGCATTTGTACCCGAATATCACTGATGTGGTGCGCCAGTTGCGGGTTGCGCTTCCACACCCCTTTTTTGAATTCCCACAATTGCTCGTGATCGTAGTGTTCGATAGTCCCGGGACGGTGTTCAAGTAGCCATTCACGCTGTATTCGTTCCGCTTCAATGAGAGCAGGTTCAACGTCCCAGAGGGTATTATCCAGGTCAAAGGTGATTACTTTAATCGTCATAAACAGTCAGTCGCTTTTGCGGCGTTTGGCTCTGGGATGGGCGGCGTCGTAGACCTTGGCCAGGTGTTGAAAGTCGAGGTGGGTGTAGATCTGGGTAGTTGCGATGTTGGCATGGCCAAGTAATTCCTGCACCGCACGCAAGTCTCCGCTGGACTCCAGCATATGACTGGCGAAGGAATGCCTGAGCATGTGAGGATGCACATCCTGGGGCATGCCGGCACGTCGGCCCTGCAATTTGAGTCTTGCCTGAATACTCCTGACACTGATCCGTCGGCCATGACTACTGGTGAACATGGCCAGCGCGCAGTCCTCGTTATCGGCAACTTCGGGTTTTACCTCCAACCAACCGGCTATGGCGTCCAATGCGGCTGCACCCACCGGTACAGTGCGCGTTTTATTGCCCTTACCGGTCACGGTGATAAGGCGAGAGCCTGCGTCCAAATCGCTGATGTTGATGGCGGCCAGTTCCGCCAGGCGCAGGCCAGAGGAATAAAACAGCTCGGCCATAGCCCGATCGCGGCGAATTAGCGGCGAATCATCTTCAAACATTAAATAGCGGCTGACCTGGTCTGTATCCAGAGTGCGGGGCAATTTACGGGGTTTGCGGGGCGCCTGCACGCTGGCGGCCGGATTGCGTGGATATCCCGCCTGTTTGCCTAGATAGTTGAAAAACGAGCGCGCCGCTGACAGCGTTCGTTGGATACTGCCCCCGGCCAAGCCCCTGCGATGTAGCTGACTCGCCCATTGGCGAATGTCGGCCTCAACAATTTTGTCTGCCCGGTGAATGCTGTGCTCCTGGCAGTAGCCCTGCAGGGACCTCAGATCTCGTTGGTAGTTACTCAGAGTGTGGGGTGAGAGTTGCCGAACGTCGCGCAGATAATCGAGGAATTGGCCTATCGACGTTGGCAGGTCATGGGAGTCCACCGGCTTAGCTGGCGCTGCTCCGCGGCAGCAGTGGCAGTAGGCGCACCATTACATCGGCAATATGGTGTAGAAACAGAGTGCCCATATTGGAGCCATAACGGGTTGCGTCCGAGCTTCCCACGGCGATCAATCCCAGGTCTTCCCCTTGGTGTAGCGGCATCATGGCAGCCGAACCAACGTCGCCAGCTTCAGGAAACAGATAGACCAGCTCCTCCTTGCGCAGGGGGCCGCAGATGGCTTTGCGTCCCTTTAGCAGTGGACCGATCTCGATCTTGGCGCTCTCGATAGACTCCACGCGGCAGTCGCCTTCGCTGCCGGGCTCGCCAAATAGAATCATGCTGGCGTGCTCGACCTCAAAATCTTTGTTCATTGATTGGCGGAAGGCCTGATAGAGCTCGCTGGCGGAGTTTGCTTCCAGTAGCTGCAGTATCAGGCTACGGGTTTGCTCGTACAGTCGGTCGTTGTCGCGGGCGTTAGCGGTCAGGGTATTGAGGCGGTGACGCATATCGATATTACGTTCGCGCAGCACGCTGACCTGCTTTTCAACCAGTGAAACAGCTGAGCCGGAAGCGTGAGATACATGTAAGGAGTCCAGCATATCGGGGTTGTGCTGAAAAAAATCATTGTGGACTTTCAGATATTCCCTGACTTGCTCGTCATTGATTTCCAGATCGGGGGTAGTGGCTTGTTCATTCGTCCCGGGCATTATCTTTGTTCCCCTATTAGTCAGACCTGCTGCTCACTGTGCCACTTTTATAGTGCGGCTTCAGATTCTTATGTTGCCCTCATAGACCACGGCGGTGGGGCCGGTCATTAATACCGGCTGGCCTTCGCCGGACCAGGCTATGGACAGCTTACCGCCAGTCAGCTCAACTGTCACGGTATCCTCAAGCCAACCGCGGCTGATACCGTAGACTACAGCGGCACAGGCACCGGTGCCGCAAGCCAGGGTTTCCCCTGCGCCGCGCTCGAACACCCGCAATCGTATCTCTGAGCGCGACACTAATTGCATAAAGCCGGTGTTGGTCCGTTCGGGGAATTGCACGTGGGATTCAATTTTTGGGCCCAGGCCGGCCACATCGGCGGTATCTACGTTATCTACGGTCAGCACCGCATGCGGATTGCCCATGGACACAGCGCCAATCTCCAGGTCCTGGCCGGCAACACTCAAGAAATAGCTGGCTGCCTGCTGGTCTGCTGCGAAGGGGATGGACGCCGGCTCAAACACAGGCAGACCCATGTTGACCTCGACTTGATGCTTGTCACGGACACGCAGTTCAATGGTGCCGTGGGCGACTTCAACGGTGATGACCCGCTTGCTGGTCAGGCGCTTTTCGCGCACAAAGCGGGCAAAACAGCGCGCGCCATTACCGCACTGCTCAACCTCGCCGCCATCGGCGTTATATATTCGGTAGCGAAAATCTGCGTCCGGGCTGCCGGGAGGCTCCACCACCAACACCTGGTCGCAACCCACGCCGAAGTGCCTGTCCGCCAGGAAGCGAATATCACGGGGGCGCAGTTTACAGCGCTGGCTGATCAGGTCGATGACAACGAAATCGTTGCCAGCGCCGTGCATTTTAGTGAATTTCAGTTGCATGACTGGTCCGTTGGCGTCGCTCTAATCCGGCAGGCGCTGTTCAGTGCGAATCATATCAGCAAAGGTCTCTCGTTCACGCACCTGGTGGGCAACACCGCCATCCACCATGATCTCGGCGGCGCGACCGCGAGTGTTGTAATTGGAGCTCATGACGAAACCATAAGCACCGGCTCCAAATACTGCCAGTAGAGCCTCTGGCGCCAGGGTCAACTCACGATCCTTGCCTAAAAAATCGGCAGTCTCGCAGACTGGCCCAACAATGTCCCAGCGAGCTGTGGTGCCTTCGCCGGCTTCGCTGGTGGGTCGAATGTCTACCCAGGCCTGGTAGAGCGCGGGCCGGATAAAATCGTTCATGGCCGCGTCAACCAAAGCAAAGTTGTGATCCTGGGTTGATTTGACGTTGGCCACACGGGTCAGTAACAGGCCTGCATTGGCGGCAATGGAGCGGCCCGGTTCAAACACCAGTTCCAGCTCACGTTCGCCCAACTCCGCTCGGATAGCGGCTATGTATTCCGCGATGCTAGGCGGTGTTTCATCTTTGTAGCACACCCCCAAACCGCCGCCCAGGTCGAGGTGCCGCAGGGTAATTCCTTCAGCGGCCAGTTGATCGACAATAGCCAGCAAACGATGCAGGGCGTCGATGAAGGGGGTGATCTGAGTAAGCTGCGAGCCGATGTGGCAGTCCAGGCCAACGACCTCGATATTAGGCAGGGCGGTAGCGCGACGGTAGACCGCGAGCGCTTCCTCCACGTCCACACCGAATTTGTTCTCTTTCAGCCCCGTGGAAATGTAGGGATGCGTTTGGGCGTCGACGTCGGGGTTGACCCGCACCGATACGGGAGCGATGCACTTCATGTCTCCGGCAATGTCATTGATCAATTCGAGTTCCGCTGCGGACTCAAGATTGAAACAGCGAATACCGAGTGCCAGCGCACGGGCAATTTCAGGCGCCTGCTTGCTTACCCCCGAGAATACTGTTTTGCCGGGATCACCGCCGGCGGCTATTACCCGCTCCAGTTCGCCCACCGAGACAATGTCGAAACCGGCACCGCGACGTGCCAATACGTCCAGTACTGCCAGGTTTGAATTGGCTTTTACCGCATAGCAGACCAAATGCGGGCAGCCCGAGAGTGCAGCCTGGTACTCACCGAGGGCTGACTCCAGAGCGGATCGGGAGTAGACATAGGTAGGTGTGCCGAATTGCTCGGCAATCTCGCTGCAGGCAACGTCTTCTGCGTGCAGTTCACCTTGTTGATAGGAAAAATGGTCCATGAAAAATACTCTCGCTTACTCTGTCTCGCCGTTGTCTGTTGCGGGCTCCGATACAGCCGCCGGTTGTTCCGGCACCTCGCTATAGACGCCATTGTCCGCTTGGGCGTCAGCGCTCCCGTCCGGAGTAGCCTGGCCTGGCAGAAATAAGGGGCCTGTCTGGCCGCAGCCGGCAAGCAGCAATGCGGTGAGTGGCAGGGCCATGAACAGCTGTAGCATGTGCTTTATCCGGTCGCAAAACGCGCAAGTATACAGTTCACTAGTATGCTGCGCGAGCAGCCTTTATCATGCCAGCTCCCCTGTTTAGTAAGTGCATGCGCCATGAAAGAATTTGAATTTAACGACTTGATCGATACTACCTTCGAGCGTCTGGAATTGTCGCTTGATGAAGTCGATGATGATATTGACTACGAGTTGGGTGGCGGTGTGCTCACCGTGCAATTTGTCAATGGCACTACCATGGTGTTTAGCCGACAGCCGCCAACTCGACAGCTGTGGATGGCGGCAATCGCCGGTGGCTTTCACTTTGAGTTTGACGAGCAGGCACAGGACTGGCGCAATACCCGGGACGCAACACTGTTCACCCCTTTCGTTGTTGAGCAAATGCAGGCTCAGGGTGGCATTGAATTCAGCTGGCTGGCCTAGTTTGGGCCGGGCGTGTGGTCCGCTGCAGGCGCTGTTATTGTCAGCCCCGTTTATCATCGCCTCGCTGCCTGAGGCAATGGCAGACTCTGAGCCACTCTATACAAAGAACTTAAGTCCTGTGGCCGGACTATTTGGGCTGCCTGCCCAGCGCTCAGCCCGGATTGGGAGTGCAGGCGTTAGCAGTTTGGCACTTCACGGCAGTGTAGCGAGTCACTATGTCTCCGACAGTGAGTCCGCTGAGGTTCTTAATTTTGACGGCGAAAGCCAGCGCCTCGCTCTCGAGTGGCGTTATGGCCTGACCGATAACTGGGACCTGCAACTTGAGGTGCCCTGGTTAGATCACAGTGGCGGACAGCTCGATAGTCTGATCGACGACTGGCATAACTTCTGGGGACTCTCTGATGGTGGACGCTCAAAAGCGCCCGCCGATGTGCTCGACTTTCACTACGCCTCTGCGGCAGAAAATTTTCAATTGCAGGATGACGTCTCTGGAATCGGCGACACAAGCCTGAGTGTGAGCCGTGTACTCTATCGGGACGCCGGGTCGACGGCGGCTATCGCCCTGGGCTATAAGTTTGCTACTGGCGAAGAAGAGGATTTCCTCGGCAGTGGTGCGGATGACGTGTTTGCGACGCTTCGGTTTTCGGGCCAGCACAAGGCAGATTTACCTCTGACCTGGCACGGACAGTTGGGCTATTTACGTGCCGGCGATACCCGCATTCTGGGCGATATTCAGGAAAAAAATCTGTGGTTCGCCGGTCTCGCGTTGGACTGGCGAATTGCTGAGCGGTGGTCTCTGCTAGCACAGGTAGATGCGCACGCAGCCCCCGCCGACAGTGCCATTGGTGGCCTGGGTGATGAGGCGATTATGCTCACAGTGGGTGGGCGTTGGCGATTTAGCCGGGACTGGGCAGTGGATTTAAGCGTGGTCGAAGACGTTCGGGTGGAGACTGCCCCGGATGTCAGCTTCCAGGCCAGCCTGCGCTACCGACCTGGCGGTTAGACGCGCCCCGGTCGCAGATCAAGACGCGCGAGCGCTCTGATCGCAGCTTCAGCCACCTGATTAGGCGCGGTACCCCCTAGGTGATTCCTGGCGGCTAAAGAGCCCTCCAGAGTTAGCACATCAAACACGTCCTGCTCGATTTCCGGGGAAAACGATTGCAGGGTGGTCAGCTCCATATCGGCCAAATCCAAACCACTGTCCAATCCGTGGGCGACGGCCTTACCAACTATCTCATGCGCATCACGGAAGGGCAGACCGCGCCCTACCAGGTAATCGGCCAGGTCGGTGGCAGTAGAGAAACCGCGGCGAGCGGCTTCGCGCATTTGGTCTTCCTTGGGACGAATCGCCGGTATCATGTCGGCAAATGCCCGCAGTGAATCCAGTACTGTGTCCACGGTATCAAACAGCGGTTCTTTGTCTTCCTGATTGTCTTTGTTGTAGGCCAGCGGTTGGCTCTTCATCAGGGTGAGCAGCGATATGAGATGACCGTTGACCCGCCCGACCTTGCCTCTGACCAACTCTGGAACGTCGGGATTTTTCTTCTGTGGCATGATCGATGAGCCGGTACAAAAGCGGTCTGGCAATTCAATAAAATTAAATTGCGCCGAGGCCCACAGCACCAATTCTTCAGACATCCGTGACATATGCGTCATCAGCAGGGCGGCAAAACTGCAGAATTCGATGGCGAAGTCTCGATCTGACACTGAGTCCAGCGAATTTTGGGTGGGCGCATCGAAGCCCAGAGCCGCGGCAGTCATCTCCCGCTTTATGGGGTAGGTGGTGCCGGCCAGCGCTGCAGCGCCCAGCGGACTTTGATTGAGGCGCACCCGGCAGTCCATGAGGCGGCCATAGTCTCGCTCCAGCATTTCATTCCACGCCAGCAAATGGTGGCCAAAAGCTACTGGCTGCGCTGTCTGTAAGTGGGTGAAGCCGGGCATCACTGTGGCCGTATGCTGGCTGGCCAGTTCGATTGTGCCCTGCTGCAGTCGTGTTATCTCTTCACCAATGCGGTCGATAGCTGCTCGCAGGTACAGGCGTATATCAGTAGCAACCTGGTCGTTGCGGGAACGCCCCGTGTGTAGTTTCTTGCCGGTAACCCCAATTAATTCGGTCAGTCGCGCCTCGATGTTCATGTGCACGTCTTCCAGCTCAATCGACCAGTTGAACGTGCCGCTAGTGATCTCCTCGGCCACCTGGGCAAGTCCGGCCTGAATTTGCTCCAGTTCCTGTGTGCTGAGCACACCGATTTCGTTGAGCATGGCAGCATGGGCCAGCGACCCCTGTATATCCTGTGCCGCCATACGCTGATCGAACTGAACTGAAGCAGTAAAGCGCTGTACGAAACTGTCGGTCGCCTCGGTGAAACGGCCTCCCCACAGCTTGCTGGTGTCCGGTTTTTTACTCATGCCTGATGCTTTCCTGTTGCCGATGTTGTGCGGTCATTGCCCGGTAAAGCGAGTGTTCTACCTGAAGGCGTTAGAACTTTAGGGCTTGTCCGTGTTAATCAAGGATGCAAGTATACCAGCTAAGTCAGCGAGGGAGCGGGAGCATGGCAGGTACTGGGGTAGGTTCTTTACCCAGGCAGGAACAGGAAAGCTCGGGAGAATTCTTTATTCCCGATCTGTGTAGCCCGCGGTCCGTGTTTATTATGGTACTGCTGTCTGAACTGCTGGTGCTGGTTTATGCGCTGGCGGACAGCACTTTACCTCGTTTCAACTGGGACCTACTGGCCATCAGTTCTCTGTTTGTACAGTGGGTGGTCCTGTTAAGTGCGGCCCTACTTTGCCTGATGCGCTCGATTTTTAGTCGACTTAGCTTACAGGCGGCTACTGCCTGTAGCATGGCAATCGTATTGTCAGTTACCGCATTAAGTAGCTATCTCACCCTGATGTTTTACCCGCTTCTCTTTATCGGCGGCACAGACAATTGGTGGGTATTGCGCAACGTGCTGGTAGCGACCGTCATCAGTGGTCTGGTGCTGCGTTATTTTTACCTGCAGCAGCAGGTTAAGTTGCGCGAGCGCGGAGAGATGCAGGCCCGATTGGATTCACTGCGGGCGCGTATTCGTCCGCATTTTTTGTTTAATACGATGAACAGTATTGCCAGCCTCATCGATTCCAGGCCAGCAGATGCCGAACAGGCGGTGTTAGATTTGTCCGAGCTCTTTCGCGCCAGCCTGCAAGACAATTTTCGTAGCACAACGGTCGATGATGAACTGCGGCTGTGCCAGCTCTACCTGGGTATTGAGCAATTGCGCCTGGGTGAACGCCTACAGGTTGAGTGGCAAATGGATGAGAGTTTGCGCGCGCTGCCTATGCCGGGACTTTTACTGCAGCCGTTGGTGGAGAACGCGGTCTACCATGGGATCGCCCAACTGCCCGAGGGCGGCGTTATCTCCATTGAGGTAGCCAGAATTGAGGAGCGACTGCAGGTGGTGATTACCAACCCTGTACCAGAGAGCAGCCAACACACTTCTGGCCTGCATATGGCGCTGGCGAATATTGAGCAGCGCTTGCAGGGTTTGTTCGATGGAGCAGCAACGCTGGAGCTAAGCCGGGACAATGGAAACTATCGGGTTCAGCTAAGCTATCCATTGGAGGCACTGTCGTGAAAGTACTGGTAGTTGACGATGAGCCGTTGGCGCGAGAGCGTCTCCAGCGACTGCTGAGATCCATACACCCCGACGCCGAGTGCTTGCTTGCAGGCAGTGGTGAAGAAGCCTTGCAGCAAGTTGCGGTGGCCGAGCCCGATCTGCTATTGCTGGATATTAGAATGCCGGGTATGGACGGTATCGAGGTCGCAACCCGATTGGAGGCGCTGGAGAACCCCCCGGCGGTGATTTTTTGCACCGCCTATGACGAGTACGCCCTGGAGGCGTTGCAGCATCAGGCTGTGGCTTATCTGCTGAAACCGGTGCGGGAAGAGGAATTGACTCGTGCTCTGGGCAGCGCCAGCAAGCTCAATCGGGTGCAGCTAGCGGCCCTGAGCGGTGATGGAGAGTCCCGCCGTCAGGTCAGTAGCCAAACTCACCGCGGTTTGGAAACTATGCCTGTAGCCGATATTCGCTGTTTTATAGCCGGTCAAAAATACGTTACTGCCCACTCTGCTGCTGACGAGCTTCTACTGCCGGATACGCTTAAGGATCTGGAGCAGGAATTTGCGGAGAATTTTGTGCGAGTGCATCGCAATGCTCTGGTAGCACTTCCTTATATCGATCGCCTCAGTCGTGATGACGATGGCTGGACTGTGGAGCTGTCAGATTGCAGTCAGCGACCGGCAGTCAGTAGGCGTCATCTGGCAGAGGTAAAAGAGCGGCTGATACAGCGCTGAATTCGCGATAGGGCTGAATAATATAATGCCGCGGTTCGCCGCAACTAGCGTCGGCTGCTATGATGTTCGCCGCCAGAAACAGCCCGGGGGAGCCGCTGGATGTCACGTAAAATTACCATCGCCACGCGCGAGAGCCCGCTTGCTCTTTGGCAGGCAGAATTTGTGCGCATGGCGCTGCTCAAAGCCCACCCGGGATTAGAGGTTGAGCTGCTGGGCATGACCTCCCGCGGTGATCAGTTACTGGATGTGCCGCTCGCCAAAGTGGGCGGCAAAGGCCTGTTTGTCAAAGAGCTTGAAAATGCATTGCTCGATGGCAGTGCGGATATTGCCGTGCACTCCATGAAAGATGTGCCTATGGAGTTTCCTGAAGGCTTGGGTCTGGGGGTAATCTGCGAACGCGAGGACCCTACCGACGCTTTTGTCAGCAATGACTTCGATTCTATAGACGTGCTTCCCGTGGGTAGCGTGGTCGGCACTTCCAGCTTACGCAGGGAGTGTCAGTTGCGCGCCAGACGTCCCGACCTTGAAATCAAATTTCTCCGTGGCAACGTCAATACACGTTTGCGCAAGCTGGATGAGGGGCAATACGACGCCATTATTCTGGCCAGTGCTGGCTTGTTAAGGTTGGGGTTCAACAGTCGAATTGCAGAATACATCGACACAGAAGATTCGCTGCCGGCGGGCGGGCAGGGCGCGGTTGGCATTGAATTGCGCCTCGCCGATACCGCCGTTGCTGATCTGTTACAGCCTCTACACCACGCCGCTACTGCAAGTCGCGTGGTTGCCGAGCGTGCCATGAACAAGCGCCTGCAGGGTGGTTGCCAGGTTCCCATAGCCTGTTATGCCGAGCTTGAAGACGACCACACACTGTTCCTCAAAGGCCTGGTGGGGCGAGCAGATGGTTCTTTATTGCTGCGCGCAGAACAGCGAGCACCAGTGGCTCAAGCGGAGGCTCTGGGCGAGGCCGTGGCCGAGGAGTTGCTGGCTCAGGGTGCTGCCGAAATTCTGGCGGAAATCTATGACGGCTAGCGCAGTGTTGGTGACCCGGCCTGAGGGGCAGGCTGCCAGGTTGTGCGCCGCTCTGGCATTACAGGGTTATGCGGTGCATACGCAGCCGCTGATGGAGCTCAGTGCGCTGCCTGAACTGGCCGCCGCCGACCAGCAGTACCTCCAGAATCTGGATCAATATCAGCATATTATTTTTATCAGCGGCAACGCCGTGCATTTTGGTATGGAGCGTGTCGTTGCCCATTGGCCGCAGCTGCCGGTGGGTATTAACTGGTATGCGATAGGAGCCAGTACGGCGCAGTCGCTGGCGGCTTACGGTGTGGTGCCGTTATCGCCGGCGTCGGAAATGACCAGCGAGGGGTTGCTGGCCCTGCCTACTTTGCATGCGGTGGCGGGAGATAAAGTGCTGATCGTTAAAGGTGAGGGCGGGCGCGCTACGCTGCGCGAGACCCTTGAAAACAGAGGCGCCCAGCTCAACGAGCTGCGCTGCTATCGGCGAATCTGCCCAAGTCTGGCGGCGGGTGAGCTGGCACAAAATATCAGAGATTGGAAGATTGGTCTGATTTTGATTAGCAGCGGAGAGGGATTGACCAATATGTTGGCATTGCTTAGCCCGCAAGAAACCACTAACTTACAGAGTATGGCGCTGTTGGTGCCCTCCCGCCGTATCGCGCGAGAGGCAGAGGCAATGGGCTTTACAAACATTATATTGGCTGAAAATGCATCGGATGCTGCAGTCATGCAGGCGGTAGATAACTGGCAGTCAGGCTCGGGGGAAAGCTGAGTGAGCGAACAACAAGAAAATAACAAAGAAAGCAGTGAGGAATCGGTGCCAGCGGCACCTACACCTACACCTACACCGGCAGTCGTGGTCGAAAGTAAAAAACCGGCGGCGCCCTCGGGTCGTCGCGGTGGTGGCTTTATTGCCTGGCTGGCGCTGTTACTGGGCGTTGGTCTGGCGGCTGGCGCCGTTTTCGCGGTGCAACAGGCCCAGCAGCGGGAAGCTAAACTCATCGAGCGGGTTGCCGGTTTGGAATCGGTTGCCGCTGGCGAGCAGGCCAATCTCAATGAGATTGGGCAACGGCTGCAGGGCGAGTTGGGTCAGGGTATAAGCGCCCTTGAGGCTCAATTGGGCACCGATGTGCAAGTGCTGGCCACGATGGCGGAAGCCCAGGCCGGGGTACTTGTCCAATTGGAGGCACAGCTGTTGGAGCAGCGTACAGAAATTGCCCGCTTCAGTGCCGCGGACCGCGAAGACTGGCTGTTGGCCGAGGCAGAATATTTGCTCAGACTGGCTAATCAACGCTTAATTATGACCGGTGATGTCGAGGCCGCCAGAGCCTTGTTAAGTAGCGCCGATGCGGTTTTATTACAGCTGGACGATGTCGGCTTACACGGGGCCAGAGCTGCAGTGGCTGCGGATCTGGCGGCACTACGAGCGGTGCCGCAACGTGATGTAGAAGGCATTTATCTGCGCCTTGCTGCGCTGGCAGATCAGGCCGGCGGCTTAGTTATTTTCGAATTGCCGGATGTCGAGGCGCAACCCGGTGACATTCCTGCTGAAGATTGGCAGGGCCGGTTGCAGCAAGGTTATGAGTCAGCGCTCCTGAAGCTGTCCGACTACATTATTATTCGCCGACGCGATGCGCCCATGCAGGCGCTGATGGACCCGCAATGGGAGGGTCTGGTACGCCAGAACTTGCGCATGTTGCTGGAGCAGGCGCAGGTCGCTCTATTGTCTGGCAATCAGTTGCTCTACAGCGAGAGCCTAAAGCGAGCAGAACACTGGGTTGGAGAGTTTTTGGAATCCGATGAGGCCGCAGCACGTGCCATTGCACGCGAACTAGCCGGCCTGAAGAGCCAGGTGATAGAAGTTCAACTACCAGATATTTCTCGCTCCCTGAGGGCGGTGGATGACGCTATGGCTTCGCGCCTGCAATTGACCGGCGAGGGCTAACAGATGCGCAAGTTGTTCGTCCTGATTCTGATCGCGCTGCTGCTGGGCGTAGGCATTGTGGCCGTCATCGAAACCGATCCCGGTTACGTTTTGCTGTCTTACGGCAACTATACTCTGGAGACCAGCCTCTGGGTCGGCCTGCTGTTGCTGCTGGTGTTCACCCTGTTGGTCTATGGCGTTGTTCGGCTAACGCGCAAAATATTTTCCGGTCAAAGCTCTCTGCTCAGCTGGCTTGGCTCGCGTAAAACGCGGCAGTCCTCCAGGCTGACGAGTCGTGGTCTGATCAGCTTCATTGAGGGCAATTGGTCCAAGGCCAGGCGGCAGTTATTGCGCGGTGCTCGTAACAATGAAACTCCTCTGCTCAACTACCTGATGGCGGCGCGGGCCAGCTATGCTTTGAACGAACCCGAAAAAATGCGTGAGTATCTTAGCGCTGCCGAAGCCTCCGACTCGGAAGCGGGTATTGCTGTGGAGTTGACCCAGGCGGAGCTCAAGTTGGCGGCAGGCCAATACGAACAGGCTCTGGCCACGTTGGTCAGAGCTCGGCGTAACGCGGGCCGCCACCCCCATGTGCTGGATCTTATGTGCCAGGCTTATGACGGCCTGCAGGACTGGAAAAGCCTGTCTGAACTACTGCCGGAGCTGAAGAAGTATCAACTCATGCCCGAGGCTGAGCTGTTGGCGCTCAATCGTAAAGTGCACACCCAACTATTACGCGAGGGCCTGGGTGACGGCCAGAATGCCGCCGCAGAGTTACATCAGCGCTGGAAAACGCTGCCGGCTGATCTTAAGCGCGACGGAGCCTTGCTCAATTTTTATGTCGCGATGCTGATCGAAAAAGATGAACATGCCAGTGCCGAGAAAGTACTGACTCGGGCGCTAAAGCAGGACTGGAATAGTGAGTTGGTGCGATTATTCGGTTTGGTCAAAGGTGCGAATGCCTCTCGCCAGCTAGCGCTGGCTGAAAGTTGGCTGAGTGGTCACGAGGGTGATCCACTGCTGATGTTGACCCTGGGTCGCCTGTCAGCCCGTAATAAATTGTGGGGCAAGGCCCGGGACTATTTTGAAAGTAGCTACAAGTTACGCCGCTCTCCGGAGGTTTGTGCGGAGTTGGGTCGGTTGTTGGCAGCCCTTGGCGAAACCCGCTCCAGTGGTGCCTACTTTCGTGAGGGTTTGCTATCACATGAGGCGAGTTTGCCGGAATTGCCGCTACCGGTTCAGGCGATTTCTCGTTCTCACCAATTGCAGCGCAGGTAAACAGCGAGCGTTTAGCTAGCGTCCAACCCCAACTCATCCCAAAGCTCATCGACCCGGGCACGGGTAGCGTCGTCCATCGAGATGGGTGTGCCCCATTCCCTGTCCGTCTCGCCAGGCCATTTGTTGGTCGCATCAAAGCCTACTTTTGAACCCAGTCCCGCAACCGGTGAAGCAAAGTCGAGATAGTCTATTGGCGTATTGTCGATAAACACGCAATCGCGGCGTGGGTCCATGCGTGTTGTCATTGCCCAGACCACGTCTTTCCAGTCACGGGCGTTGACGTCGTCGTCAGTGACGATAATGAATTTGGTATACATAAACTGGCGTAGGAAGGACCAGATCCCCAGCATCACTCGCTTGGCATGTCCCGGGTATTCCTTGCGCATGGTGACGACTGCCATTCGGTAGGAGCAGCCTTCGGGCGGCAGGTAAAAATCACTGATTTCCGGAAACTGCTTTTTCAGAATTGGGACAAATACTTCGTTCAGGGCAACGCCCAGTACCGCCGGTTCATCTGGCGGTCGCCCAGTGTAGGTACTGTGGTAAATCGGCGCTTCTCGGGTAGTGATCGCATCGACGGTAAACACGGGGAAAGATTCTACCTCGTTGTAGTAGCCGGTATGGTCCCCGAAAGGACCCTCGTCTGCCATCTCGCCGGGTTCGAGATAGCCTTCCAAAATAAATTCAGCGCTGGCAGGAATCTGTAGGCCGTGCTCGCGACACAGTGGTGTTATGCATTCGGCTACTTCAGTTTTTTTGCCCCGCAGCAAGCCGGCAAAGCCGTATTCAGAGATAGAGTCTGGGACGGGGGTGACGGCACCCAGGGTTGTTGCAGGGTCCGCGCCTAGAGCAACCGCTACCGGGTAACGCTTGCCTGGGTTCTTTAATTGCCAGTCACGGTAGTCCAGGGCGCCGCCCCGATGAGAGAGCCAGCGCATGATCAGTTTATTGCGACCAATCAGTTGCATCCGATAGATACCGAGATTCTGACGTTCTTTCTCGGGCCCGCGGGTGATCACCAGCGGCCATGTTATAAGCGGGCCGGCGTCACCGGGCCAGCAAGTCTGTATTGGTAACTGATACAAGTCGACGTCGTCACCGTGTCGCTGGTGAAATTGACAGACTGGGTTGCGCACCAGTTTGGGGCTCATGGTGAGAACTTTTTTTAGTATCGGTGCCTTATCGATGGCGTCGCGCATGCCTTTAGGCGGATCCGGTTGTCGCAGATAGGCGAGCAGTTCGCCTATCTCGCGTAGAGCCGAGACCTTTTCCGCGCCCATGCCCAGCGCCACCCGATGTTCGGTGCCGAACAGGTTGGCCAGTACGGGGGTGTTAAAACCTTTGGGATTTTCGAACAACAGGGCCGGACCGCCAGCGCGCAGAGTGCGATCGGCGATCTCGGTCATTTCAAGATGGGGGTCAACTTCTACGCTGATCCGCTTGAGTTCGCCACGCTGTTCGAGGGCGGCGATAAAATCGCGTAAATCAGAATATTCGATGGCCACGTTTACACTTCCTCATGCACTCTGGCAGGACATTATAACGTGTTGTAGCCTCTACCGACGTTGCCGATTGGCTGAGGTGTGAACTCTACTTACGCTTCATCGACAGGAAGAACTCTTCGTTGGTCTTGGTATCCTTGAGTCGATCAGACAAAAACTCGATAGCCGCCAAATCTTCCATGCCGTGTAGCAGTTTGCGCAAAATCCACATCCGCGCCAGTTCGTCTTCGTCGGTGAGCAGTTCTTCGCGGCGGGTACCTGAGCGACGAATATTAATAGCAGGGTAAACACGCTTCTCGGCAATTTTTCGATCGAGATGCAGTTCGGCATTACCGGTGCCCTTGAACTCTTCGTAGATCACCTCGTCCATTTTGGAGCCGGTATCAACCAGAGCGGTGGCGATAATAGACAAGCTGCCGCCTTCTTCAATATTTCTTGCAGCGCCGAAAAATCGCTTGGGGCGCTCCAATGCATGGGCGTCGACACCACCGGTCAGCACTTTACCTGAGCTTGGAATAACCGTGTTGTAAGCGCGTGCCAGCCTAGTGATGGAGTCCAGCAGTATCACCACATCGCGTTTGTGTTCTACCAGGCGTTTGGCTTTTTCGATCACCATATCGGCGACCTGTACGTGGCGCGAAGGGGGTTCATCGAAGGTCGATGCCACTACCTCGGCACCGCGTGCGCCTACTGAGCGCTGCATTTCGGTCACTTCTTCTGGACGCTCATCGATCAGCAAGACAATGATGTCGCACTCAGGATTGTTGGTGATGATGGACTGGGCGATATTCTGCATCATGATGGTTTTACCGGCCTTGGGCGGCGCTACCAGCAGGCCGCGTTGGCCTTTACCTATGGGTGCTACCAGGTCGATGATGCGGCCGGTCATGTCCTCGGTGCTGCCATTGCCTACTTCCAGGGTGAGTCGTTGATCCGGGAACAGAGGCGTGAGGTTTTCAAAGAGGATTTTGTGCTTGGAATTCTCAGGTTTGTCGAAATTAACCTGATCGACCTTCAGGAGTGCGAAATAGCGCTCGCTGTCCTTGGGTGGCCGTATCTTGCCAACGATGGTGTCGCCGGTGCGCAGATTGAAACGGCGAATCTGGCTGGGTGAAACGTAAATATCGTCGGGTCCGGCGAGGTAAGAACTGTCCGCAGAGCGGAGAAAACCAAAGCCGTCTTGTAAAATTTCCAGTACGCCGTCGCCGTAGATGTCTTCGCCACTTTTAGCATGACGCTTGAGGATGGCGAAAATAATATCCTGCTTGCGGGAACGGCCCATGTTATCGAGGCCAATTTCTTTGGCAATATCGATAAGTTCCTGGGTGGATTTGGTTTTAAGGTCGGTTAGATTCATAAAAAATTACTGGCGTAGGAGTTACATAAGAGAAAGAAGTATCAACGTGAGGGTCAGTCGGCAAAGCCAACAGTTAATGACGCAGATTGCTTTAGTGTTTGGATAGTAGAGTTTTTTATTGTGGCACAGATATGTGCGACGGGTTGAAATGTAGCACCTTACGGAAGACCCGTCTAGCGCTTTTTCAGCTCATAAAATGGTCGGCGAAAGCGCCGGAACCACGCCAGCGGCGAGGTTCCGCAGAATTTATATTACTTCCTGAACAAATTCTGTCAGTTGGGTCTTGGACAGTGCGCCGACCTTGGTGGCCTCGGCATTGCCGTTCTTGAAGACGATAAGAGTTGGTATTCCGCGGATACCAAATTTGGGCGGAATGTCTGGATTGGAATCCACATCGACCTTACATACCTTCAATTTACCGTTGTACTCTTCGGCGATTTCAGCCAGCACCGGGGCAATCATCTTGCAGGGTCCACACCACTCGGCCCAAAAATCGACCAATACGGGCACGTCAGAATTCAACACTTCTTCATCGAAGGTCGAATCGGTGACGTGTACAATTTGTTCACTCATTGTTGTCTCCATAAGTTTGCAGATTAATTCTGCAGTGCAACAGGGTGGCAATCATACCACTGGTGCCGGTGGACTCAACGGTGGTGCTAGAGTTTTTCGGTATGCTCATAGTACAGCCGGCTATATTGGCTGGCCTGTACGCGACCTTGCTACAGTTCAGCACCGACAAATGATCGGTTTTTGCGTTAATCAGGGGTGTTGTCGCTAGTGACAGATGAAGTTTGGCATGTCTATATTCTCGAATGTGCCGATAAGACACTTTATACCGGTATTGCTGTCGACTTGAGCCGAAGGCTACGGCAGCACAATGGTGAGATTGTCGGCGGTCCCAAATATACCCGCGGCAGGCGCCCGGTGCGGCTAATGTGGTCTGATTCTGCCGCCGGGCGTGGCACCGCACTTCAGCGCGAAGCCGCGATCAAGCGACTGCCGCGAGCAGGTAAATTAAAACTTATTCGCTCGTGAGTGATTCCAGCTCTTCTTGCAGCTCAAGCCAGCGATCCTCCAGATCCTGCGCGCGGCTCTTTGTTTCCCCTTGCTGCCTTAACAGCTCCGCCAAGTTGGCTTTTTCGCCCGGCTCATAGATCTCCGGGTCAGCCAACTGCTGCTCCAGGTCACTCAGGGTTTTGCCCAGTTGCTCCATCTCTGCTTCGACTTTGGTCAACTGTTGGGTGAGTGGGCGCAGTTTGGCGCGCTCAGCCGCAGCTTGTTGACGCTTCTCCTTCCTGTTGCCATCGCTGGCGCCCGCCGCAGATCCGTCAGCGCTGCTATAACTGGCCAGAATCCATTTCTCGTAAGCGTTGAGGTCGTCTTCGTAGTTCTCGACCTTGCCATCGTGCACTAATAACAACTCTTCCACGGTATTGCGCAACATGTGTCGGTCGTGACTGACCAGAATGAGGGCGCCGTCGAAACTCTGCAGGGCAACCTCCATGGCGTGGCGCATCTCCAGGTCCAGGTGATTGGTCGGCTCATCCAGAACCAGCAGATTCGGCCGTTGCCAGACCACCAGAGCGAGGGCGAGTCGTGCTTTTTCTCCCCCGGAGAACGGAGCGATAGCCTTGGTAGCGCTTTCGCCGCGAAAATTAAAGCCACCCAGAAAGTCGAGAATCTCCTGCTCTCGAGCTGTCGGAGAGAGCCGTTGCAAATGCAGCGCGGCGCTCGCCGAAAGGTCCAGAACTTCCAGCTGTTGTTGATCAAAGTAGCCGACGCGACAATGTTCACCGGCGACTCTGCGCCCGGCCAGCAGCGGTAGCTCGCCGATGAGACCCTTGAGCAGGGTGGACTTACCTGCGCCATTTTTGCCTAGTAGACCCAATCTGGACCCAGGTCGCAGGCTCAGGGAGACTTGCTCGAGTATAGGCTGGTCGCCATAGCCCAGATCCGCCTCATCCAGTATCAAAATTGGGTCGCTGGTGCGGCCCGCGGGTAGGAAGTGAAAATCAAAGGGCGAATCGATATGCGCCGGCGCCAGCAGTTGCATGCGCTCCAATTCCTTCAAACGGCTCTGCGCCTGCTTTGCCTTGGTGGCTTTATAGCGAAACCGGCGAACAAAGTCCTCGATTTCACCAACGCGGCGTTGTTGTTTCTCAAAATTCGCCTGTTGGTTGGCCAAGCGCTCAGCACGCTGGCGTTCGAAATCCGAGTAATTACCCTTAAAAGCGTTTAGCTGTTGATGTTCAATCTGCAGAATGCGCTCGCAGGTGGCGTCAATAAAGTCGCGGTCGTGCGAAATCATGACCAGGGTTCCGGGGTAGCTCTGTAACCATTGTTGTAACCAGAGCGTAGCGTCCAGGTCCAGGTGGTTGGTGGGCTCGTCCAGTAGTAGTACGTCCGATGGGGTCATCAGCGCTCTGGCCAGATTTAGGCGAATCCGCCAGCCGCCGGAGAAATCGCCAACCGGGCGACCACTGGCGTTGTCGGCAAAACCCAGCCCCTGCAGTAGCCGCTCTACTTTGCGTTCTGCGCTGTAGCCATCGATATCGTCCAGCTCCGCGTGAATTTTAGCGCTGGCCTGAAAATCGCCGGCAGCTTCCAGCTCGGCCAACCGGTTCCGCAGGACCGTCAGTTTGGTATCTCCGGTCAGTACATATTCTCCGGCGGCTAGATCTGTGGCCTCCACTTCCTGGGCCATGTGGGCCAGGCGAAGCTTGCTCATGCCCTCGATATCGCCGTTGTCGGCCCCCAGCTCCCCTAGCAGCAGGGAAAACAGGCTGGATTTGCCGCTGCCGTTGGCGCCAATCAGGGCCAGGCGCTGCCCCGGCTGGACAGTGACGTTGGCGCCGGTTAGCAGGTTTTTACTGCCGCGGCGCAGGCTTATATCGCGAAGAATTATCATCAGGTGGCGGATTCTACCTATTGTTCACTGGGCCACAAGAGGAAGTTTGGTGCTGGCGCAATGTTGACGGTCTCCGGTAGGACTTTGAACCAGTCAAAGTTTCGGGTATTCTGCACGCCCTTATCTCACCTCAAATGGAAGAATTTATGAACAAGATAGCGCTACCGTTTGCACTGATCGCCATGATCGGTCTGCAAGCCTGTGACCAACAAACCTCCGCGCCGGCAGAAGAAGCCGAAGTAAGCCTCGAAACCCAGGAACAGCGCATGAGCTACGGCATGGCACTAGGACTGGGCCAGCGTCTGGCTGCTGAGGATCTACCCATTGATATCGATGCGTTCGCCGCAGGCATCAGTGATGCAATAACCGGTGCTGAACCACGCCTTACTCAGGAAGAGATCACTGCTGAGCTGACTGCCTATCAAGAGCAGGCTATGGCCAAGCAGGCAGCAGAGCAGGCGGTGGCCGGTACGGCCAATGAGACAGCGGGTCAGGCATTCCTCGCTGAGAACGCCACTCGCGATGGTGTTGTAGTCACCGAAACAGGTCTGCAATATGAGATTGTGGAAGCGGGTGACGGCGCGATACCAGGCGCTGATGATACGGTTGAAGTTCACTACCGTGGCACACTGATCGACGGTACTGAGTTTGATTCATCTTACAGCCGTGGTGAGACTGTCAGCTTTGGCGTAGGACAAGTCATCGCCGGTTGGACTGAAGCGCTGCAGATGATGCCTATGGGTTCGACATGGAAGTTGTATATTCCGTCTGACCTCGGTTATGGCGCTGGTGGTGCTGGTCAAATGATTGGACCGAACTCTGCTCTGGTGTTTGATGTTGAGCTGATTTCTATACCCAGTCAGGCAGAAGATTCAGCCGCTGACTAAACTTTTGGTCGATTCCAAAGGGGACTTACCGTAGGTGAGTCCCCTTTTTTGGTTCTACGCATAAGTAAGTAGCGAGGGATCTGATTTTTCGAAGGTTGGTGAACATTTTGACTGCGGAGATCGATTCTTTAGCGCCGGGAATGGACGAGCACAACCTTTTCAGTCGCTCCACGTGATTCGCTTGGTGAAAAGGTTGTGCTCGTCCATCCCCTACCATCTCGGGACGCCGAGCTATCAGGTTGGTTCCCTAGAAGCTGTCATAAAGCATATCATCGACACTGGAGATTCGGCGGGTTGGTACTTGCCGAGGACGCGGGCGGGAGAGTGCTTCTCACCAAGCGAATATCGTGGAGCGACTGAGAAGCACTCTCCCGCCCACGGCCGCTAGAACGCACCTAAACCCGCTGTGCCGGTTGCTCCACCTGCCGCCTATGCGAATTATGCAGGCCAGCAATAAGCTGATCTTCCAGCACAAACCGCGATTCCAGCAGTTCGCCCAGCACCGATAAGTCGCGCTCCAGCGTGTCCTGGGACTGATCATCACTGCTGTATTTTTCCTGGTAGGCCATGATCACCTCGGTGGTATCCGCTATGGCAGGCATCACAGTGGCGGCAAGTTTGTCGCTGCCGTCGGCAAAAACTTCTGCCTCGTCGATCAATTCGTGAAAAACTTCGAAGTGCCCGGCGGAAACGTAGTCCACCAGGCGGCCGCACAGATCGGCCTGACGTTTTTTTAGTGCGTCCAGCGGTAGCTCGCTATCCAGGGTCACAACAATTTTGGTGTAGCTGGTCAGTAGTGAGCGTCGCTCGCGCAACCAGCGTGTTAGCAGCCCATCGACCATAGCGAACTGCTGAATTGGATCGGTTTGCCGATTCGGCATGAAGATTTACCCTGCTTGCCCCTGTGCTTCAACTATAAGCTTAGCGAGGCGGTGTGGGCAAGGGTGGTTCAGCGGCGCAGTGTCTGCCAGGCGCTAACGGCAAGAAGGGCGGTGAACAGGGCGAGGGTTTGCTCGGGGATGCTGAAGCCCAGCAGTGTCCACACGGTTTCGGCGCAGTTGCCGTCACCCATCAATACGAGGCTGATAGTCTCGCTGAACGGTAGCGTTTCAAGCATGTACTCCAAAGGAGGGCCACAGGCGGGAACCTGATCTTCGGGGAGGTGTTGCAGCCACACGTGGCGGACTGCGATGGCTCCGCCGGTAATGGCTGCAGCCGCACAGAGCCCACCGTATACACGTCTACCCCAGCCGGCGGGGTTGTGCAGGGCAGCCAATAGAGCGATCAGGCCTGTTAACACCACAAAAACGCGTTGGCTCATACACAATGGGCAGGGCGTGAGTTCTAGCTGGTGCTCCAGGTAATAGGCGAACAGCATGGATAGGGTGGCGACGGCGGCAATACCAAAAAAAACCAGTCGGGGTGAAAGCGCTTGCAGCATGGCTGTGATCCGTCAATATTTGAGAAGTTCGTCAGGCGGCCAATTTAGGGGGTTTTGCCTGCTAGTGCAACGTTCGATGGCGACCGCGGCCATTAGTTCAGCGCGCCAACCAATCTCCGGTAAATTTCTGTAGCTGTGGATAAAATTCGAGAAAACACTGTTCGATCTGCGGCCTTAGCGGCGCCACATCCTCATCGATATCGAGCAAGGGGTTGCCGCGGGAAAATCGTTCTCCAATGCGTGCGGCTACGCCTATCACCATCTGCCAGTCGTGATAGCGGTTGAGAATGTCGTATTCCCGTAAGCGCTCCACCATGATCAGGGTCGCGCTGCCCAGGTGCTGGGTGTGACCCTCCAGCACGTCCAGTACCTGATTGTTGAAGTGTGTCAGAGGATGGTCGCTAAATTGACGCCAATGCAGGGTCAGATAATGGTCAAAGCTGAGGTCCAGCAGTATTCCAGAGTAGCGGCGCAGACCGGCTGGAAACTGCGCCCGCAAGGCGACGATTTGGGGGTGACTATCGGTATAGGCGTCGATGGCACGATGGAGGCGAACACCCTGGGCAATATCGGCGGGTAACTCCTGGCCAATTACCCCTTTGTAGTAATCGCCCTCCAGCGCGCCGACGAGCAGGCCCTCGTCAGGCCAGGCCTGGTGAAAATGGGCGAGAAAGTTCACCGGTCACCCGCCTGGAGGTCAGAGTGCCCGGTACTGGGCGTAAAACTTGTCCAGGTAGGCTTCGAAACTTATATCCTCAGTTTCTTCTAGCTCCGTTTGAGCATGTAGGGAACTCTTTGTCTCAGCCTGGAAAGCTTGCTCCACCTCGGGGCTAAGCTCGCGCGCGCGGAAGTGGTCGCCCCAATGTAGGCTGTAGTTCATGGATAGACGGAAAAACGGCAGATCCTGTTCCTTCATCTCCCGCAGTACCCTGGCCGACGGGGTTAGCTCCGGATCACGGACTTTTTGCACCTGTTGGGTCAGAGCCTGTTGGTATTGAGCTTCGCCGTGGGCCAGATCGAGTACCGAGGCCACTCCGTCCATCTGAGTCAGCAGTTTATTGGCCTGATCTACCAGAGATGACTCACCATCGGCTGTTTTCAGCATTAGTCCGGGCTCGCGGCCACGGCTGACCACCGCCGCCATGTTAGCGGCCTGCAGAGTCTGCTCCGCCTCATCACAGGGCGGGCTATCCTCCAGCAAGCAGTACAGCAGGAAGGTATCCATAAACCTGACTTGCTCAGCGTCCAGCCCGACCGGGCTGAACGGACTCACATCGACGCAACGCACTTCGATGTACTCGATGCCGCCGCGGAGCAGGGCACTTATCGGTGTCTCACCGGTGTTGGCTACTCGCTTTGGGCGAATCGGGCTGTAAAACTCGTTTTCAATTTGTATCAGACTGTCATTGAGTTGCTCGTACTCGCCGTTCTCACCGCTTTTGAATTTGCTGTATTCGGGGTGGGGCTGCATGATGCCGTGGCTCAATGCATCCACGTAGTTGTCCAGTGAGTTGTAGCATACGTTGAGACTCTTCTGGGCATCGCTATTGTAGCCAAGCCCACCCATGCGCAAGGCGGTGCCGTAAGGCAGGTAGAGGCTACGTCCTTTCTCGTCAAAAGGTACCAGACCGTGATCGTCACGGCCGCGCAAAAAGCTTGAGCATACCGCGGGTGAGGCGCCGTACAGGTATATCAGCAGCCATGAAAAGCGCTGGAAGTTGCGAATCATGCCCAGATAGCGGCCAGTGATGAATTCCTGGAGCTCGCCCTCGCTGCCGCTGAATTCCCAGGCGGCATGCCAGTATTCATCGGGCATCGAAAAGTTATAGTGAATGCCAGCAATGGCCTGCATCATGCGGCCATAACGGTTGCCAAGGCCATAGCGGTATACAGTCTTCATGCGAGCGACATTGGAGCTGCCATATTGGGCAACAGGAATGCTGTCGTCGCCACTGACCACGCAGGGCATACTGGTCGCCCACAGAATTTCGTCGTCCAATTGTTGGTAGACGTAGCTGTGGATGTCCTCCAGCCGAGCCAGACTGCCCTCAATACTGGGATTGACGGGCGTTATGAACTCCAGCAGTGCTTCTGAGTAATCGGTGGTGATGGAGCCGTGGGTCAGTGCTGCCCCCAGAGCCACGGGATGTGGTGTTTGCGCCAATTTACCTTCAGGCGTAATTCGCAGGCTCTCTTTCTCTATACCGCGCTGAATTTTGGTCAGCAGCGGATATTTGTCGGGGTTCGACAGCGCCGCAAGTTTTTGGTCCAGATTGGAAGTCAAACACTACTCCTCGTAGTCAGTTTTTGTAGAGCTTCGATGGCAGAAGTTCTGCAGCGCCCCAAAAAAGGCAAACAAGTGTATATGTAGCATTGTTCGGAGTACAGATACCGTGTGTAACGCTGGCGGTACTGGCAGGATCACTGATTATCGCCAGATTCTGCTGGACACAGTATTGCCCAGACAGCGCAAGCTGCTAAAGTAGGCTACTGAATTAGCGCTGTCGCTGCCTGAAACTCGCGCGGCAACCGACTGTAGATTATCTCCCGGAATACTATTCCGGGATCGACGGAGAATATCCTTGCGTATCCATAAATGGCTGAAGACCCTGGCAGAACAGGGTGGCTCGGATCTGTACCTGAGTACCGGAGCTCCCCCCTGTGCCAAGTTCCAGGGCGAGTTAAAACCCATAGACAGTGAAATAATGAAGCCGGGCGACATTAAAGTGATCGCCTACGAAATCATGGACGCTACCCAGACCGCTGAATTCGAGCAGGAACTGGAAATGAACCTGGCACTATCGATTTCCGGTTTTGGGCGTTTTCGCGTCAATATCTTCATGCAGCGCAATGAAGTGGCTATTGTCGCGCGTAATATTGTTGCCGACATTCCTCACTGGCAGGACCTGCGTCTGCCGGAAATACTGACAGATGTGGTCATGCGCAAGCGTGGCCTGGTGCTCTTTGTGGGGGCGACAGGTTCCGGCAAATCCACTTCCCTGGCGGCGCTGATCGATTATCGCAATAGCAACAGCAGCGGTCATATTGTCACCATCGAAGACCCGGTTGAGTATGTTCATAACCACAAAAAATCGATCATCAATCAACGTGAGGTCGGCGTCGACACGCGCAGCTGGCACAATGCATTGAAAAACACGCTGCGGCAGGCTCCGGACGTGATTCTGATCGGCGAAATTCGCGATCGCGAGACCATGGAGCACGCCATCGCCTTCGCGGAAACCGGTCACCTGTGTATTTCCACGCTGCACGCTAATAACGCCAACCAGGCCCTGGACCGTATTATTAACTTCTTCCCCGAGGAACGTCGGTCGCAGTTATTAATGGACTTGTCACTGAATATTCAATCGATAGTTTCTCAGCGACTGATTCCCACTCTCGATGGTAAGCGTTGTGCGGCCATTGAGATTTTGCTGGGTACACCGATGATTGCCGACCTGGTGTTGAAAGGCGATATCGACGGCATTAAAGAGGTGATGGAGAAGTCCGGTAATATCGGCATGAAGACCTTCGACGGCGCTCTTTTCGATCTGTACAAAGAGGGTTTAATTAGTGAGGAGGAGGCCCTGCGCAATGCCGACTCAGTCAATAATGTGCGTCTTAAAATCAAGTTTGCCAAAGAGGGCGGTGATCCTGAGGAGGATAACTCCATGGGGCTAAGCCTGGAAAGCCTGGAAGAGGAAGAAAGCACTCTGTATTGATCAGCCGCAGGTGGTTTAGTCCTCCAGTTCTGCGACTAGTTCGTACCATTGATCGATGTCGGTGTCGCTGGCGCTTAGCAGCTCGAAACCCGCAGTCCAGCTGTCATCTGAGCCTCTTACTGGTAGGCACCATTTGACCTCTCCCGCCAGATAAAGTGTGCCCTCGTTCGCGGAAAGCTCCACGCCGATCTGCAGGATCGCACCGATGGTCACCGCCTTATCCAATTGTAACCGCAGCCCCGCGCGCGAGATGTCTAGCGTTTTGCAGCGCATTAGCTCGGCGCTTTCACCGACCCCTGAGCCCGATGATTTGAGCTCCAGAAAAACGGTATTCTCAAGGCTCAGGCGCAGATATTTTCGCTGCTCATCGGTCATTTTCATCATTCTCCCAGGTGGGTTTTTGGCCACGTCGGGCCCGGTCGACTTCCTCTCTGAAGTTCGAGTGCGTCTCCAGAATATCGACCAGTCCCTGGTCGAAAAGCTCTGACAGCTCTTCTCTAGTGTGCTGTCGTAACTTGATACCTTCGCGATTGACAAAAATGTAGCTGTTGAGCTTCCTGTCATGGACGGCAAGTTTGGCCATGATGGGTGTCTCGCCATCATGGAAGCCGAGCCAGGTGCCCATGGCGATCAGGGTATGACCCTCGCTGGTATTGATACTAGCTCCAGCCTTGGGCGTAGCCACTGCTGGCACCAAGTCGACTGCATCGGTGTTTACTTTCTCAGACTGTTGCTGCAGCCAGCGTTGCTGATCTAAGTTGAGTTCTTCGTCCTGCCCGATAGTGTCAGGGGGTGTGTCGGCGACTGCAGGTGGCTGACTCAGCGCGTCTGGCTGTGCATCATCATCCAAATCAGGTAGCTCCAGTTCCAGTGACTCACTGTCGGCCAGATTCTCTGTGGTGAATTCGCCTAGCGTTGCGGGAATGTCCGCCGCAAGCGTGGGTGAGGCGTCAATGCTTGGTGAAAGAGTTCTATCGGACTCTCGCCCAATGTCCAGCTGCATCAGATCCGCAGTGGGCTCTGGCTCAATGTCCTGCATTACCGGGTCAGTATCGGGCTCTGTCTCAATGTCCTGTATTACCGGGTCTGTATCGAGCGCTGGCTCAATGTCTTGAATAACCGGATCTGTACCGGGCTCTGGATCAATATCCTGCGGTATCAGGTCTGTATCGGTCTCTGGCTCGCTGCCTTGCTGCACCAGTTCGGCAAGCTGGTCTTCAGTCACCAGGCCAGCTGCTCGCAACAGGCAAAGACTAAAGCCTGCTCCCTGTCCAAGTGCAACCACCTGCCCGGCGGATAACAGCTCAGCGAAGTGCGTAAAGCTTATGGTCTGTGTTTTTACGCCGGAACGGTTGGTAAACATCAGCTGTTGCCTGGCTTCATTCTTCATCGCTAGTTTCAAACGCAGCGATTCTTCATTACCAGTAATTTGGTACCAGCGTCCCGCTTTCAGGGAATTTACGGCCGCCATAATATCAGTGTCGGCTTCGTCACTATCTTCCTCTGCAATGACCAGAAGCTCAGCCGGCTGTCGTTCCATGTCCTGTTGCCGCAGCAAGCGCAGGTGCACAAATTCTACCAGCCCCAGAGATTCGGACACCGCTTCTGGATCGTGCTGCAGGCTCAGCAGCCAGCGGCGCAGACTCTTGGGCAGTTGAGTCGCTTGCTCAAACAGCTGTTTGCGTCTGTCTCCGTCGTCGGCGCCATAGGCCTGCACCGACGCCGCCAGCGATTGCGTGGTTTCTTGCATTTGCTGCCACTGCGCAGACGCCACGCCAAATTTGAGCAGTACCAGCTGAGCGCTTTCGTACCAGTCGGAGGTGAGAAATTGGTTGATGGCAGGCGGCAGCGGCTGTTCGTCGAGACAGGTATTAATCATTCTAGCCGCCTCTGCCTTCGATGCCAGAGTCCGGTCGCGGCCTGATTCTGTTTCCACTGCTCGCCTTGCCATACGCAAAGCGCGTGTCTGGTCACGCTCTGCCATGGTGACGGCAGCGGAGCAGGTTATCTCGAGCTCAAGCTGGTGATTATCAAACCAGCCGCGCGCGCTAACGACAGAAGTTTCCACCTGATCCTTGAGTGCTTGCCCTGCGCGGCCCAACTTCTCTTGCCAGCCGACCCCGTTGTTCTGGATAGCATCCAGCATGCGGTGCAGCGGGTGCACGCCGGGAGTGAAGAAGGCGACGTCGCTAACTGCCATGGCTGCCGTCAATGGCATTAGTTGTTTCAGAGGTGCGGCAAGTAAATCGTCCAGCGAGTAATCTTTCTCCCAGGAAGACCAGGCCTCACTCACCCAATGCAAAATAGCCTGGTGCTCTGGCTGCGGAATCGCCGGGTCGCCAATCGCCTCGGTCTGCTGGCCCACTGCCTCTACCAGATTGAGGTCGAAATCGGAGATCGTGGCGAGATAAGCCACTAATTCTTCCAGTGACAGATAGTCGCCGTTAGCTTCTCCGCCCGAACGTTCTGCGTACCGTTGGATGACCTGACTACGGATTGAGCAGGACAGCGGAATATGTGTTGCCTTGAGACTCACTCCAGCAGCTTCCAGATAATCATGCCGATAAATATCGCCCACACGGTGATTAGTATTTGCACCCGCAGCTTACTGTTTTGGGGAGCAGTCTCTTTTTTTTGCTGCCGACCAAAGTTGAACGAATCGCAGGCCGGGCACTCGCCAGACGGTCCTGTCGTTGCACCACGGTAGCTGCAATCGCGACATACATAGGCCATTAGCGGGTGCTCCTGAGCAATTGGTCGATGATGCGCTCCAATTGCTTCAGTGTGTTGCACTCGGCGGTGAAGTGGCTGGTTGTTTGATAGCGCAACATCTCCGAATCGCCGGTGCCCCAGGCACGCCGTGATTCCGGGTTTAACCAGATAACCTGCTTGCTGCGTTGATAGATGCTTTGCATGATCTCCAGTTTCGGATCGCCGCCGTTGTTGCGGGCGTCGCCAAGAATTATCACCGTGGTACTGCTGCCAATATCGTCCAGAGCCAGCCTGGCGAAATCTTCAAAGCTGCCACCGTAGTCAGTGGCCCCGCCATATTTCCAGTTTACCAGCTCAATGGCCTTTTCCAGTTCGTGCTCCTTGAATAGATCGCTGACTTCGCCCATATGGCTGGAAAAAGCGAAGCTGCGTACCTTGGGCAACACATCCTGAAGACTATATAGAAACATGAGCAAAAATTTGGCGTAGGCTGCTACCGACCCACTGACGTCACAGATGGCAATAATCTGGGGCTTTTTGCGACGGGTTTTGCGCCAATGGGTGTTGAACAGTACACCATCGGTGGCGGCACTGCTGCGCAACGTCCTCCCCATGTTGAGCTGCCCGCGCTTGGTCGATCGCTGCTTGCGGGAGTAGCGGGCCGCCAGTTTGCGTGCCATTTTTTGGATCAGCGCGTGAACCCGATCAAGGTAGTGACGCTCAATATTGTTGAGTCGGGTTTTGCTGAGAATTTCTTCCATGAACTGGCGGTTACGGCCCTCGGCGTGCAGCAAGTACTCGCGTTCTACATAGTCGCGCACCTGCTCCCTCAAGATGTCCCGATAGCGTTGCAATTCGGCCAGAGCGGGGCTGTTCAGCTGTTCCAGTTCAATGACTGCCTGGCGTATGTGTTGCTCGCCCAATTGGTCGAGAATTTTGCGAGTGAACTGACCGCGCTGAGTGAACATTTGAATTTGCTGGAGACCTACCGAGTCGCCAGCGCGGGTCATTGCCAGACTGAGTGCATTGCGGTCATTGCTGAGCAGGTTTTGCATGAGCTCAGACTGCAATAGGGCGTCCAGCTGAGGGGATTCTGCGGCCGCTTCGGTGAGCAGATCTTCCGCTTCGTCGGCTGTTGAATCGCTCTCGTCTCCTGCAGCCTCGTCAGAGGCCTCGCTGTCAGCGCCGTCGTCAGCTGACTGATGGTCGTCAGGGTCACTTGAAAAATCAGCCAGTTCGACGGTGAAGAAGCGATCAAAACAGCGATCAAACACCAGTTCCTCAGCGGGGGTTTTGGCCAGCGCCATGGATAGACCGTCGCGCAATCGAATGCGGTTGCCGTAGCCAAGGTTGGCGGCAACATCCATCGCATCCAAAGTTTCGGCAGGAGAAACACGAATGTCGTGACTGCGTAGCACTTGAATAAAGTTAACGAGATTTGTCTGCATTTCTCCCATTTGCACTTACCTGTTTGCGCTTACTTTACCCTAATTGAGCGCGTTGCTGCAGCTAGCGGGAAGGGGGCTTGAGCAGAGTGCGAAGCTCCGCTTCGGTGGTTTCAATATCGTCTTCGAACTTGAGTAGTACATTGAGCGTGCTCTTGAGTAGTTCTTCATCGAGCTGCTCTGCGTGCAGCAGTAGTAGACTTCGGGCCCAGTCGATAGTTTCGGAAATTGCGGGTGACTTTTTCAAATCCAGTTCGCGTAGGGAATGGACAAATGCCACCAACTGATGCCGCAAAACTTCATCGATTTCGGGGACGCGACTGCGCACGATTCGTTCTTCCAGCTCGACACTGGGGAAGGGGATATACAGGTGCAGGCAACGCCGTTTAAGGGCATCGCTAATGTCGCGCGTATTGTTACTGGTGAGGAATACCATGGGCGAGGTGACGGCTTTGATAGTGCCGATCTCAGGGATGGACACTTGATAGTCAGAAAGAATCTCCAATAGTAGGGATTCAAACTCGAAATCGGATTTGTCGACTTCGTCGATTAGCAGTACGGCACCCTTTTCCTCGCGCATAGCTTTCAGCAGGGGGCGCGGCTCCAGGAAGTCCTCAGAGTAAAAAATGTCACCAAATTGGTGCAGGCGTTCAACGGATTCCTCCAGGCCAGTAGCGCCCTGTAGTAAATCCCCCAGTTTTTCTTTCAACACCTGGGTGTAGAGTAGCTGCTTGCCATATTTCCATTCGTAGAGTGCCTTGGCCTCGTCCAGGCCTTCGTAGCACTGCAGGCGAATCAGCGGCAGGTCCAGTAGCATGGCCGAGGTTTTGGCCAGTTCCGTTTTACCAACCCCGGGTGGACCTTCTACCAAAATCGGCTTGCGCAATTTGAACGCGAGAAATACCGCCGTGGCAATTTTGGGGCTGCAGATATAGCCGAAAGATTCGAACCCACGTTCGATTTCTTCCACGCTCGCAAGTTGTGGGAAGTCCAGGGTGTTCACGGTGCTACCTCAAAGAATGATCGGGCATTGTACGCGAATAGCGGGGTATGACTAGGCTCTCAGCCTCCAGTCATGTTCATAAAACGGACGATGTCAGGCTCGTCCTTATTGTCAAAGTAGTGACGCTCTGGTTTTAATTGCATCGCATCTACCAGAGCGTGTTTAAGGGTGTCGATATTGGCGTTGCCGTCTCGTAATACCGACCTTAAGTCTACCGAGTGCTCGTTACCCAGGCACAGCAGCAAACGGCCCTCAGCGGTTACTCGCACGCGATTGCACAGATGACAAAAATTTTCGCTGTGGGGTGAAATAAACCCGATCCGCGAGCGGCTATCCGCCATTCGATAATAGCGAGCTGGCCCCTGGCTACCGCTGGGGTCTCCGTCTGACTGAAGAGCGTGATGGGGTTCTATCATGGCGCGCAGTTCTGCACTGCTGCAAAAACTCAGTTCGCGGTTATGTTCAACGATATTGCCCAGAGGCATCTCTTCAATAAAGGCCAGGTCGATACCACGCTCGCGGACATAGTTGACCAGATCGACAACCTCGTCGTCGTTGCGCCCCTTGAGAACCACCGCGTTAATCTTGATACCCTCAAAGCCTGCGTCTACTGCGGCATCGATGCCGGCCAGCACTTGATCCAGATTGCCGTGACGGGTCAGGTGCCGAAATTTGCGAGCCTGCAGGCTGTCCAGGCTGATGTTCAGCCGGCGGACGCCATAGTCTCGCAGTGGCCGGGCCAGCCTCTGCAGTTGTGAGCCGTTAGTCGTCATTACCAGCTCGTCTAGCCCGGGCAGCGCGCCCAGACGCTCGACCAGCGACAGAATGTTATTGCGTATCAGTGGCTCGCCTCCGGTGAGACGTATCTTGCGCACGCCCAACTCGGTGAAGGCGACCGCGACCTGATAAATTTCTTCCAGGGTCAGTACTTTCGGTTTGGGCACGAACGTCATATCTTCCGCCATGCAGTAGACACAGCGGAAATCGCAGCGGTCGGTCACCGAGAGGCGCACGTAATCAACGCGACGTTGGAATTGATCTATCAAGGCTGGAGGGAAGTCTGTCATAGTGGCTTGGATTGTAGTCGTTCAGGCCTGCATAGACTAGTGGCCTTTACAGGCGCGTCGGTCTGCGACAGGATGTGAGTCGGACCTGAAATACGCCAATAACAATGGATCAAAACTTGCTTGAAACAACGCAAACTACCCTTGCGGTGCGCCGCTATATGCTGTGGTTGGGGCCGCTCGCTGCACTTATCGTAGCCCTGTCGCTATTTGCTGCGGGTTATCCCCGCGATATTGGCATTGTCAGTTTTGTCGCGGTTATTTGTGTGCTGTGGTGGGTATTCGAACCGGTACCCATTCCGGTTACCTCGCTGTTGCCGCTGGCTCTATTGCCCTTACTGGGTGTGCTGACGCCAACTGAGGTCGGCCAAGCCTACGGGTCTCCTATTATCCTGCTGCTCCTGGGAGGCTTTATGCTGTCCAAGGCGATGGAGCATTCCGGCGCACATCGCCGGCTCGCCCTGGCCATGGTCAACCTGTTTGGCGCCACCAGCGGTCGCCGGCTGGTGATGGGCTTTATGGCGGCGTCCGCGGTGCTCAGCATGTGGATTTCCAATACCGCCACTACGCTGATGCTACTGCCGGTCGCATTGGCGATACTGGATGGCGCTGACGAGCGTGAACGCCTGGCTATACCTCTGTTATTGGGTATTGCCTATGCCGCTAGCGTCGGCGGTCTGGGTACCCCGATCGGTACTCCACCTAATCTGGTGTTTATGCAGGTCTATCAGGACTATACCGGGAATACGATCGGCTTTACCCAGTGGATGACATGGGGCGTACCGGTGGTGGTCATTATGGTGCCATTGATGGCCGTGGTGCTGACTCGTGGCCTTGGTGGCCCATTGGATATTCAACTGCCTCAGGTCGGCGTTTGGTCCATCGACGAAAAACGGGTTATGTGGGTGTTCCTGTTCACAGCACTGGCGTGGATTACCCGCAGCGAGCCCTTTGGGGGCTGGCGGGCCTGGCTGGATTTACCCCAGGCCAATGACGCGTCGGTTGCCCTGATCTCGGTGATCGTGATGTTTCTGGTACCCAATGGTCGGGGTGGACGCCTGCTGGACTGGGAACGTGCAGTGACCATACCCTGGGGGGTGTTGTTGTTATTCTCCGGCGGTATTTGTCTGGCCAAGGGTTTTGTTAACTCCGGTTTGAGTGATCTGCTGGGGCAGTGGTTAGCGGGTATGACCGTCTTCCCAACACTGATACTGGTGGCGCTGGTCTGCCTGGTAGTAACTTTCCTGACCGAAACCACATCGAATACGGCCAGCACGACCCTACTGATGCCTCTGCTCGCGGCCGCCGCACTGGCGGCAGGTATCAAACCGGAGGTGGTCATGGTGCCAGCAGCCATGAGTGCCAGCTGTGCCTTTATGCTGCCGGTTGCCACGGGACCAAACTCGGTGGTTTACGGCAGCGGTCTGATCACGGTCTCTCGAATGGCCCGGGAGGGGGTTACCTTGAATTTCATTGGGGTGGTGGTCATTACCCTGGTCTGCTACCTGATGCTGTAAATGGACATGCTATGAGTCAACGTTACCCCATGCCAATCCCCTTTGGTTGGTTCGCCGTTTCCTATAGCGATGAGCTGGCGGTGGGCACATCCCGGGCGCTACATTATTTTGGTCGGGAGTTGGTTATTTTCCGCACGGAGTCTGGGCGCGCCTGCGTGCTCGACGCCTATTGCCCGCACCTGGGCGCCCACCTCGGTCACGGCATTCACGAGCAAGCCGGTGGTGGCGGCAAGGTTGAAGGGGAATCTATTGCCTGTCCCTTTCACGCCTGGAAATTTAACGGCAATGGTGATTGCACGGATATTCCCTATGCCCGCAATATCCCTGCGAAAGCGCAGCAGGAAAAGTGTCAGCTGGCTTATCCGGTGACTGAAGCCAATCAAGTGATCTGGGTCTGGTATCACCCGCAAAATACGGACCCCCTTTGGCAGGTACTGGATCATCCAGAAGCAGGTCACGACGACTGGGCCCCACTGCAACGCTTTGAGTGGGAGATTGCCACGCATCCCCAGGAAATGGCTGAGAATGCGGCTGATCCTGCACACTTCCTTTATGTTCACCGCACGGCCAATCTGCCCGAGTGGGAAACTGTCTACGACGGCCCCGATTCTAGCGGGGTGCAGCGTGCCAGTATGCCCACCCCCCGGGGTCAGGTAGAAGGTGCAATTCACACCGGCTCCCGGGGTCCCGGTCAGGGTTACACGCGGTTTGAAGGCATCGCCGAAACTTTTTTGATGGGGCTGACCACACCGATTGATGAAGACCGGGTAAAGGTACGCTTTGCGTTCACTCAGCCAAAGCGGGGAGGTGAAGTACAAAGTGGTGGCGTGAATGCGGCCATTATCGCCAACATTGTTGGCCAGATGGAGGAGGACAAGCCGATCTGGGAGCACAAAATCTACAGGCCGCTGCCCATTCTATGTGATGGCGATGGCCCCATAGCAAAATTTCGTAAGTGGTACGCGCAATTCTACGGAGACACCCCATGAACACTGCTCGTAAAATGACTACTGTGCTATTAATTTTAATTGCCCTGGGATTGTTGTACCCCGGTGTAACCCAGCCAGTACTAACGCTCACCGGTGAGATAGAAAAGTCCCGCATCGCCGCGCTGGGCATTGACCTCATTGCAGGAGAAGAGGCCGATGCGCAGACCCGGCAAATGCTGTCGATGATCACCAGTTTTTTGGGGCTTGACCAAATGGAAGGCCGGTTGCTGGCCTACAGCAGTACACGCTCGATCTGGGGTACGGTGGAGGAGTTGGCCCGTACCGGTAATTTGCCGGTGGCATTCCTGATTGTGTTTTTTAGCCTGGTTGTGCCGGTGTTCAAACTGCTGCTTCAAGCTGGCTCAATCTTACTGCCGTCGGCGGCGATGCGTCGCCCGGTGCTTTGGCTGAATGCCAAGTTGAGTAAGTGGTCCATGGCGGATGTATTTGTGATGGCCTTACTGGTTGCCTATATGGCAGGTCAGGCGGCTGGCGAGGCGGATGAACTTTTGATTATGGGGGCTGAACTGGAGCGAGGGTTTTATTTCTTTCTCGCCTACTGTTTGTTCTCGGTGGCGGCAACGGCGTTGCTGCAGGAACCTGCCGAGACTTCCCGGTGAAGCGGGTACTCACGGTTTTAGGTCTGCTGATAATTGCACCCGCTCTGTGGGCCGACCAGCACCGCGCGATCGTTCAGGTTGAGGCTGACCTGCCCTACGATCAATCCTGGGAACTGCTGCAGGACTTTTCCCTTGCTCACAACTATGTGCCCGGTTTATCCAGCACCGAGATAGTGTCGGCAGCGCGAAGTGGGCTGGGCGCTCATCGCAGGGTCTACGATGCAGAAGGTGATTACCTCGAAGAGACCATAACATCTTGGCGCGAGGGGCAAGGGTTTACACTCGACCTACATGAGGGCGATGAACCGATGGCTCCATTCGAGCAAATAGAATTCATTTACACCGTTGCGCCAGTAGCTGGAAATAGTACTCAGATCCAGCTTGAGTTGGCCTTCCGTATGCCCTGGGGCTGGCTGGGAGACACGCTGGCGGAGTGGATTATTCTTCCCATAATGGAAGATAGCCTGGTGCAGATCGCGGCGGGGATGAAGTACTTCTACGAAACCGGTGTGCCGGCTACGGATGAGGATAGGGAAAATGGTGCAGCAGCGGTGCAGATCATCACCGCTGCCGCAGAGGCGCCCTAGAGCAGCGCCATCATAGTTTCGGCGGAGCTTACGTCCACACCGGCACCGGGCTCAACATTCAGATTGCTGACCGTGCCGTTATCCACCAACATGGCAAAGCGCTGGCTGCGATGACCCAGGCCAAAGCCGGTGCCGTCCAGTTCCAGACCCAAAGCGGAGGTGAACTCGCCATTGCCGTCGGCCAGCATCAGCAGTTCTTCAGCATTTTGTGCTTGGCCCCAGGCGCCCATGACGAAGGCGTCATTAACAGCCATGCAGACGATAGTGTCGACACCGGCAGCTTTGATCTTGTCGGCATTGACCACGTAACCGGGCAGGTGAGTGATCGAGCAACCGGGGGTGAATGCGCCGGGAACAGCGAATAGCAGAACCTTTTTACCGCTGAAAATCTCGTCGGTAGTTATATCGGTTGGGCCTTCAGCACCCATGGTCTTCATCGTGCAAGCGGGAATTGTGTCGCCGGCTTTAATAGCCATATTAGTTTCCTCAATTTAGGGGGTTTCCAAATGAAGCAGAATAATAGCAGATGACAGGCAAACCGCACTGCCCTCTGTGCAATTTCTGCGACGCTTGAATTCTGGGCAGGATGCAATGTTGCTGTAAAAAGCGCATTAATCCTCTTCGATCTGCTCCAGCATGTTGCTGTAAATGGCTTCACAGTCGCGGTAGAAACTCAGTTCCTCATCGCCCAGATAAGGCGCCACCATGGTGAGTAACTGCAGCACGCCACCGTGGATGGTGACTTGCGGGCTGGTGCCGGCATGGAGCAGTTGCTGGTAGTTAAACCAGAAGGTCAGAGTCAGGGTCATATTATCGACCAGGCCCAGCAATTGCTGGTCGCGGGCGTCGATAACAGATTGTTGCAGCAGCGTCTGGCATATCGCAAACAATGCCGCTCGCTTGAGCTGGATCAGGCGTTTGAATTTGCGCTCAATATCGGGATAGCGCTGAAGAATATCCTCCAGGTTAAGGTAGATAAATCGGTATTGAAACATCTCCTCCATCACCACATAGAGGTAGTACCAGTTGTCCTCTACATGGCCCCTTTCGCTGCTTAGCGGTGCTTCAATCGGTGCCGCCAGCGTCCCGCTCAGGGCCTGCTCGTACTGCTGGAAAAGCTCAGCAATGATCTGGTCCTTGCCCTTAAAATGGTAATACAAGTTTCCCGGACTGATATCCAGCTCGTTGGCGATATCAATGGTGGTCGTACTGCCTTCACCCTCCTCGTTAAATAGAGCCAGGCTGGTAACCAGAATGCGATCTCGGGTTTTCATTGATCCTCAGCGGCTCTATTTCAGCTCTTGCGAACTCTTGCCTTGGCCTTGGAGGCGGTCTTTTTGGCAGGCGTTTTTTGGGCTGCGGCTTTGGGCTTGGCAGCAGCTGGCTTTTTCCGCGTGGTGGCTTTCCTGGTGGTGCTCTTGTTACGACTTTTGGGTTTGGCGGGTTTCAAAATTCCTTGATCGCTGAGCGCTGTGCTCAGCGTGTCCAGCTGGTTGGACAGACGGTCGATCTTCTCGTGCAGCGCCAACAGGTCTTCGCCGCGGGCGGGGCGCTGTAGGTTGAAATTCTCGCGAACCCGATTGATTCTATCCTCCACCGAGTGACGCGCTGCCTGGCTGGCCTGGATTGCATCCTTGGCTTCTTCTTCCAGCATGGTGCCGGCCTTGACCAGATCGCGAAACAATTTCGGGGTCTCTACGCCAGCTTTTTCGAGTCTGTCCTGGGCATCGTCAACGGCTTTGCCGTAGGCGCCAACGCCTGCCAGCCAGATGTTTTTGGCGATTTCGCCGGCTTTATCTGCAACTTTATCTTTCTTTTCGCTCATTTGATGTCCTCCTTCTGTCGGCTGAAATCAGCCGAGAACCTTGCGGTAACCAGCTATTAAAACAGATTTTTGGACAAAAAAAAGGGGCCACATTGTGACCCCCGCAAAACCCCGTAAAACGGGGATAAGTAACCTGGATGGTGCTGCGCTAGGCAGCAGTTTTGAAGCTAACTGACTCTTTCAGTTCTTCAAATCGAGCTTTTGCTTTGTCCAACTGAGCTTCCAATTTGGCGCGATCAGTCAGGCTGTCGAGGTCGAATTTAGGGAACTCTATGTCCTTAATCGCGCCCTTGGCGTTTTTCTCTACTTTAGTTCCACGCTTAACGAGCTCTTTGTAAGACTTGTCAGCTTTGGCGCGACGCTCTTCCAGTTGATCCTGCAGAGTGTTGAATTGATCCTGCACTTGATCAAAAGCCTTGCCGTAGAAGCCCAGGCTGGCGAGGAATGCGTTGCGGCCAGCTTCCTGGGCGCGGTTGGCAAAATCAGGGGTAGCTTTCTTGCTGGTCTTCTTGGCTGCGGCTTTCTTGGGCGCAACTTTCTTGGCAGCAGTCTTGCGTGCGATAGGCTTGCGCTTGGCAGCAGCTTTCTTGGGTGCAGCTTTGCTTGCTGCAGTCTTGATCTGTTCGGCCATGATTCAATTCCTCGGTAGTGCGAAATACCCAATGCGGGCATCAGTTGAGGTAGAGATTACGGTAAAAAATTAGAATAAACATACTAAACAGGTCATTCTCATCCAGCGGCCCTGATATTGCGTAAGTGACCGTGGAAGCCTTGGTATTACTGATAACGATAGGAACTGTAGGGTTTTTTTAGGGTCGTATTGTGGCACTAGAAATTCAGCCCGGTTTCAGACAGCATCAGTAACCTGAAGCGGGTCAGCGGAAATCGAGCAAAGGGAATCAAATGACATCAAACTGGCGGCAGAACGGGCTTATGGCCGGTGTAGTGCTGCTCGTTGGCATAGGGTTGTCTTACCTTCTGCTGACGGGTAAACCCAAGCCGGAGACTCAAGCCGCTCCCGCCGCGCCTGCAGTGCGTGTTGAGGTGGTAGTTGCGAGACCGCAGTCACGGTCTCTGTTAGTAGAAACTCAGGGCACTGTGCGCCCCCAGCGCGAAATCAACCTGATCAGCCGGGTTGCCGGGCGTGTTGAATCAGTGGCCAACGCGTTTGCCGCCGGTGGCTTTTTTGTTGCTGATGTTCCATTGCTAAAAATCGAAGATGCGGACTATCAATTTGCTATTGCCAGGGCAAAGTCCCAGGTGGCCGCAGCCCGCCAGCGCGTTGCTGAAGAGCGGGGCAGGGCCATGCAGGCCAAGCGGGAGTGGCGCGACCTGGGTAGCGACGAGGCCAATGATCTGTTTCTGCGCGAGCCCCAGCTGGCCTCTGCCGAAGCTGCTCTGCTGGCCGCAGAGGCAGACTTGGGTGCGGCGCAACTCGACCTTGAACGCAGCGCCGTGAGTGTGCCTTTTAATGGCCGTGTCAGTGAGAAGTATGTCGACGTGGGACAGTACGTAAGCCCTGGCACCGCCATCGCCAAGGTCTACGCAACGGATATGGCGGAGATTCGACTGCCTCTTACCGACCGGCAGGTGGGGCTTTTGGATCTGCCTTTAAACTACGATAACAGCGGCGTTGAGGCAGCGCCGGGTGCAGTTGTCACCCTGCGCACCCGATTTGCCAACAAAGCCTGGGAGTGGCAGGGCCATATTGTCCGTACTGAGGCCAACATTGATCTCAATAGCCGGGTTGTCTATGCCGTAGCGGCCGTGGAACGTCCCTTTGCTCGAGTTCCTGGCAGCGAGCGACCGCCTTTGTCCCCGGGAATGTTCGTCAGCGCCACCATTAACGGCAGATCGTTTGACGCTGTCTCTGAGATACCTCGCTCCGCGTTGCGTAATGATGGCGCGGTGATGCTTGCCGATGCCAGTGATCTCGCGCGTTTGCAACCGGTAACCATGCTGCAAAGTAGTGCGGGCCTGGCCTGGGTGCAGGGTCTGGTCAGAGGCGACCGGGTTATAGTGACCGAGTCGCGGCAAACACTGGCGGGTATGGTGGTCGCGGTGCAACCTTCATCCAGCATCGCTGAGAGGTCCAAGTAGCATGAAAGGGATTATGGGCTGGTTTATCGATAATCCGATAGCCGCCAATTTACTGATGGTCTTCTTGCTACTGGGGGGAGCCGCAGGACTACCCGCATTGGACAAACAGTTCTTTCCTGAATTTGAAGTCAACAAAGTTAATGTTTCCCTGGCCTATCCTGGTGCTGGCCCCAAGGAAGTCGAAGAGCAGATTGTCATCCGCATAGAAGAGGCGGTCCACGATCTAAACGGGGTCAAAGAGCTCCGTTCAACCGCGCGCCAGGGCGTTGGCAGCGTAGTGATTGAAGCTGAGCCAAACTACGATATGCAGCGCCTGACCGCCGAGATCAAGAACCGGGTGGATGCGATCACTACCTTCCCGGTTGACGCCGAAAACCCGATAGTTGCTGAACTTGCCCATCGCCACTTTATGGCCGTGGTGACGCTTGCCGGTGATATTGGTGAGCGCGAACTGAAAGAACTGGGCGAACGCCTGCGTGACGACCTGGTGGCACAACCCGATGTAGCGGTGGTCGAATTGACCGCGCCGCGGGCTTATGAAGTGTCAGTCGAGATATCCGAATATACACTGCGCCGCTACGGCCTGGACTTCTCTGAAGTGGTTGCCGCTATCCGCAATTCTTCCTTGAATTTGCCCGCCGGAGCGATTAAAGCTGCCGCTGGTGACATCCAACTACAAACTCGAGGTCAGGCTTATAACAGGAGTGACTTTGAAACAATTCCCTTGATGACAACCCGAGAGGGTACGCAGATACAGCTGGGTGATGTCGCTACCATTGTTGATGCATTCGAGGACGTTGATCTACGGAACCGCTTTAATGACAAGCCATCACTGAACCTGGAAGTGTATGTCACCACCAAACCCAACGCGCTGCGTACCAGCGAGGCAGTGACAGCATGGGTTGAACGTACGCAAGCACAGCTTCCTGAGGAAGTGGAGCTGGTGATATGGCGAGACATGGCCGTGCCCTTTAAAGGTCGCGTGGATACCCTGCTTAAAAACGGTATTGGCGGACTGATTCTGGTATTTGTGGTGTTGGTGCTGTTTCTGCGGCCATTGTTGGCCATGTGGGTGTGCATAGGCATTACTGTGTCTTTCATGGGCACATTCTTCGTGCTGCAGTACACCTCGGTCAGCCTCAATATGATGTCGTTATTCTCGTTCCTGTTGATCCTGGGAATTGTGGTCGACGACGCGATTATTGTCGGTGAGTCGATCCACTCCCGGCAAATGGCTGGTGACAGAGGAGCCCGCGCTGCCTTGGCTGGTGTGCAGGGGGTGGTCAAGCCGGTCATGTTCGCGGTAATTAGCACTATGATCTTCTTTGTGCCTATGCTGTTTATGCCTGGCGATATGGCGCAAATCGCCGCTCAAATACCCACGGTAGTTATTATTGCCTTGGCGTTTTCGTTGATTGAGTGCCTGTTGATTCTACCTGCGCATCTGGCCCATATGCGTCCGCCCAGGGCCAGTCGGTATGCCTTTTTACGTCGTCTGGAGGCCATGCGTTTACGCTGTGCAGACAGTATGACCTGGTTTGCCGGCGAAGTTTTTCGACCTTTTCTGGCCCGTTGCCTGCGCGCCAACACGCTAGTGATCGCATCTTTTCTTTCGGTACTGTTTATCAGCTTCGCCATTTACGGTGGCGGCTGGGTAAAGGCGGCTTTTTTCCCGCAGATCAATTCAGACCTGGTCATTGCCCGGGTTACCCTGCCCGAGGGTGGCGCCTACGCTGATACCTTACGTATTCTGGCGCAGGTCGAATCGGCCGCTTTACAAATAAAGGCTGAATACAACAGCGATGAGCGATTTGCCAGTGTGTCACCGGTGATTGGTCACATTGGCTCACGCGGTCGTGAAAACGAAATCAGAATTCTTATGGAGTCCACGTCTGATGCGGTCGACGTGAAAGAACTTGCGCGTCGGTGGCAGGAACAGATTGGCGACGTCAGCCCGGCAGAAAGTTTCCGCGTCGATTTCACCGTGAATGATATGGGTAAGCCCATAAGCCTGGTGCTGGCTGCCCCGTCACCGGAACACTTGCGTGAGGTCGCGGCCGAGCTTGACGTGATTTTGCAGAGCTATCCCGGTGTATTCAATATCAACGACACCATGGAAGCCCCGCGAGAAGAGATTGTACTGGGTTTAAAGCCGGCGGCTGAGAACTTGTCTGTGACGCTGGCAGATTTGGCCAGGCAGGTCCGGGAGGCTTTCTATGGCGCTGAGGCGCAGCGTATCCCCAGAACGCGTGAAGATGTGCGGGTGATGGTTCGTTACCCATCCGAGGAGAGAATTGCGGTAGATAGTTTACGCGATATGCGGGTTCGAACTCCCGGTGGTGATGAGGTGCCCTTCGATACCGTGGCCGAAGTGAACTATCAACCGGGCTATCTCACCATAGAGCGCCTCAACCGTAAACGTACGCTGGAGGTCACTGCTGAAGTGGCTGCCGGCACGTCCAATCCGAGAGTGATCGTTGACGATGTCGTAGCTAAACACTTGCCCCAATGGCAGGCGCTCTACCCTGGCCTCACCATGGCGCTGGATGGAGAGTTGCAGGAGGAATCTGATTTCCTCAATGCCATGCTCAAATATATGGCGATGGCGATGCTGGTTATTTACGCGCTGATGGCAATTCCCTTTCGCTCATACTGGCAACCTCTGCTGGTACTAACTGCGGTGCCTTTTGGAATAATGGGCGCTATCTTCGGGCACCTGATACTGGGCTGGACGGTGAGTATGTTATCCCTGCTGGGAATAATCGCCTGCGCCGGGGTGGTCGTTAACGATAACCTGGTGCTGATAGATCGGATTAACCAGTTACGGGCCAGCGGTCATGCGGCCTCAGAGGCGCTGCTGCAAGCCGGCCAAGACCGGTTCCGACCTATTATTTTGACTTCACTCACCACCTTTATTGGCTTGCTACCCATTATGTCCGAGACCAGTCTGCAGGCGCAGTTTCTAATACCCATGGTAATTTCACTCTCCTTTGGCGTGCTATTTGCCACCGGTGTGACCTTGATTTTGGTGCCATGCCTGTATTTGTTTGGCTGCCAGATTTCTACCCACGTACTACACCGCGGCCAGAACGTACCCGACGCCATTCAGGGCGTTTGATTCAGCCAAAAAAAAGCCCGCAGCGACGCGGGCTTTGAATCTATCGGGCTTTATTTGCTGGGGCCTGCGGCCACAATCGCGTCGGATACCTCGAAGTTCTTGATGTTCTCCTGGAACAGCACCGCCAGTGTACTGGCCTGCTCGTCGTAGGCCGCATCATCATTCCAGCCTGCCCGTGGGTTGACGTACTGACTGTCAACACCGGCAATCTCCAGTGGAAAATCCAGGTTCAGGATGTCCAGGTGGCCGGTGGCTGTATTGAGCAGGGCACCGCTCTGCGCCGCCGCCACGATGGCGCGTGTTACAGGGATAGGGAAGCGTTTACCAGAACCCCCTGGAGCACCTGAACCGCCGCTCCAGCCAGTGTTGATAAGATATACCTGGCTTTCAAAGTCGTCGATTCGCTTCATCAGTAGCTCGGCGTAATCACCCGCTGGACGGGGCATAAAGGGCGCGCCGAAACAGGTAGAGAAAGTGGGGTGGATGCCAGCCTCGGCGCCCAATTCGGTGGAGCCTACCCGCGCAGTGTAGCCACTCAGAAAGTGGAAGGCAGCGGCTTCTTTGGACAGGATGGAAATCGGTGGCAGTACCCCGGATACGTCACAGGTCAGAAAGATGACGCACCTGGGCTCGCCGCCGGCGTTGGTCTCGGTGCGCTTCTCGACGTGCTCCAACGGGTAACAGCAACGACCATTCTCAGTCAGGCTGGTGTCGCAGTAGTCCGCCAGGCGAGTGTCGTCCACCACCACATTTTCAACAATTGAGCCAAAGCGGATGGCGTCCCAGATAACCGGTTCATTTTTCTGACTCAGGTCGATTGTCTTGGCATAACACCCGCCTTCCAGGTTAAACACCGAGCCTTTGGCCCAGCCGTGCTCGTCGTCGCCTATCAGGTAGCGGTCGGGATCGGCCGAGAGTGTTGTTTTCCCGGTGCCGGAAAGACCGAAGAATAAAGTGGTATCACCGTCTTCGCCGACATTTGCCGAGCAGTGCATCGACATTACGTCTTTCTCGGGCAGCAGGAAGTTCTGCACGGAAAACATCGCTTTTTTCATTTCACCTGCATAGCGCATGCCGGCAATCAGTACTTTACGCTGGGCAAAGTTGAGAATGACCACGCCGTCGGAGTTGGTGCCATCGCGTTCGGGCTCACAGACGAAACCAGCGGCATTGATGACTTGCCACTCCGGTTTACGGCCACCGTTGTATTGATTGGGCCGGATGAACATATTGCGCCCGAACAGGCCTTGCCAGGCGGTTTCGGTGGACACCTTAACTGGTAGGTAGTGATCGCTGTGCTCGCCCACATGCAGATGGGCAACAAAACTGTCCCGTCCTGCGAGGTGGGCTTCCACTCTCTCCCACAGGGCGTCAAATTTGTCGCCATCGAAGGGGCGATTGACTGAACCCCAGTCTATGGATTCTTCGGTGCTGGGCTCGCGCACTATAAATCGGTCTGCTGGAGAGCGGCCAGTGCGTTTGCCGGTGGTCACCAGCAGCGCTCCACTGTCAGTCAGCGTGGCTTCGCCGCGTTGCAGGGATTCTTCTATCAGTTGAGCGGGCCCCAGATCAATAAGTACCTGGGGGGTGGAAATGTTAGCGGTCATGGAGTGAGTCCTGTGTCTTTTTATGCGATACGGCAGTATTTTCAGGAGGCCGTGTCGCCTTTTTCCGAGCTTTTTGGGGGCGCCATTATGTCAGAATCGACTGTTATTGCGAACGTCAGGCCAATAAAAATTAGTCCTACGTTGGAGGTGCTTGTGCGTGAGGGCAGTTAGTGCAGCATAGAGTCGTCAGCCGGCTTGAACAGGGTCTCAAGATCTTCCCTTAAAAAGGCATAGCGCTGATTGCAGAATTCGCAATCCATGGTGATGGAGCCTTGCTCCACTAGCACAGACTCGACTTCTTCTGGCCCAATGGCTATCAGCGCATTCAGCGAGCGCTGGCGCGAGCAACTGCAGCTAAATTCGGGCCTGCGCGGTTCGAACACCCTTGTTGGTTCTTCATGATAGAGCCGAAACAGTAGCTTCTCAGCGTTAAGGCCCAGTAGCTCAGCGGGTTGTAGAGTGGTTGCCAGCGAGCACAGGTGTTGCCACTGTTCTTCTCGCGCGGCCTCTTCAGTTTGTAGTTGTGCCGGCAGTTGTTGTAATAGCATGCCGGCGGCCCGTTCACCGTCCGAGGTGAGCCAGAACCGCGTATACAGTTGCTCCGATTGCAAAAAATAGGCGTCCAGGCTGCGGCTCAGCGAGTTCTCCACCAGCGGAACAATCCCCTGGTAGCGCTGGCCTTTGTCCGGCTCTATGGTAATCGCCAGTTGCCCTCTGGCCAATAGCGTGCCGAATTCTTCCGAAGTAGCCTGCTGCGCTCCCCGGGCAATGGCGCGTAGCTTCAGCTCGCTGCTGCATTCGGCCATGAGCAGAGGGACCTGGCCTTCACTGCGAGCCTGTAAGATCATTTTCCCCTCAAACTTTAGCGTTGTGCTCAACAGGACGGCCGCAGCCAGGAATTCACCGAGTAACCTGGCGACACCGGGGGCGTACTGATGCGTCTCAAGCAGGTCTTTGAGACTGGCTTGGAGGTGCACGGTTTCGCCGCGTACATCAGCGTTATCAAACAAAAAACGGACAGAGCGGTCGCCCTCTGAATCGCTGGGGGGTGCAGGTGTAGGTTTCATAGAATCATTGTAGTCCAGTGGTAGGTAAATCTTCTCGGTCAGGTTCAGTATTTGAGGCCAACCGGATGATTTTTCAAGCTGGTCATGACCCCGGCAGTGGCAGCCGCTACAGTGTGTGCGAGATTGGCCAGAACGGCCATAGGGAGTTGGACATGAAATTTAGTTATCAGGTGGGCATGAGCGACGCGGATCACTACCTGCCATTGGCGAGGGCGGCGGAGGCAGCGGGCTTTGACGGTATTACTATCCCCGACAGCATTTGTTATCCCCAGGAGTGCAGCTCTCGCTATCCATACAATAAGGATGGCAGTCGGGAATTTTTGGAGAGCGTGCCATTTCTGGAAAGCCTGATTGCGGTGAGTGCAATGGCGGCGGCTACCGAGTCCATTCGCTTCGCTACGTTTGTCTATAAGCTTGCGGTGCGTCAGGCGCCGGTGGTGGCCAAGCAGGTGCAAAGTATTCAGTTGCTGTCCGGGAACCGCTTTGATTTTGGGGTTGGGATTAGCCCCTGGGAGGAGGACTTCGCGATTTGTGGTGTGCCCTGGGCACGAAGAGGCAAACGTTTTGACGAACAGATAGAGATTATTCGGGGGCTGGAGACGGGTGAATTTTTCGGCTATGAGGGCGAATTGCATCAGCTGCCGGCAAGCAAGATGTGCCCGGTGCCCCAGGTGGCGACGCCGATTCTGATCGGCGGACACGCTGAGCCGGCTTTACGCCGCGCTGCTCGCATCGGCGATGGCTGGATGTGTGCCGGGGCCGATATGACGCAATTGAGTGAGTATATTCGGCAAATCATGCAGTTTCGAGAAGACTACGGTACCGGCGATCGGCCGTTTCGAATTTACACCACCGGCCAGAACGCCTTTACTGCTGAAGGTATTCAACAGCTTGAGGCTCTGGGTGTCACCGATGTTATTATCGCTTTTCGCGACGTGTACGCGCTACAGCCGGATCATTCGCTAACCCAAAAGCTGGAAATGATGAACTGGTACGCCTCCGAATTTATAACCTAGCTGCTCTGGCTGAAGGCGGCCCAGCCGAATAAATTCGGGCCTACCTATTAATGCGGCAGCACCCTAGCTGATATAGTGCCCGCTTTATTTTCGCTGGTGGCCAGATGAGCAACTCTGCACTTTATGTTCTCACCGTGCTGATCTGGGGCTCTACCTGGTTTGGTATCAGCTACCAGTTGGGTGAAGTGTCGCCACTGGTCTCCATCGCTCACCGTTTTATGCTATCTACCGTCGTCATTTTTGCTTATCTGTGGCTGCGCCGCCCCGCTGATATGCGCCTGGCCTGGCGTGATCACGGCTTTGTCGCTCTGCAGGGAATGTTTCTTTTTTGCCTCAATTATATTTTCATTTACCATGCTGCCGGAATACTGACCAGTGGTTTGGTGGCCGTGGTGTTCTCGACTATGGTTTTCTTCAATATCGTCAACGGTGCGATATTTCTCGGCAAACCTGTCAGTAAAAACGTCCTTGTGGGTGGCGGCATTGGTTTACTGGGCATGCTGGGACTATTCTGGCCGGAACTGCAGGCCCTCAGTTTATCGGACGAAGTTATCCAGGGCCTGTTGATGTGTCTGGCCGGTACTTTTCTGGCCTCGCTGGGGAATATCGTCGCCTCGCGGAATTCGGCACGACGGCTCCCGGTGCTGACCTGTAATGCCTGGGGCATGTTGTACGGGGCGGTAACACTCTATCTGGCGGCTTTGCTGTTGGGACAGCCAATCGCTTTTGATTGGCGTCCCTCTTACCTGGTGTCACTGGCGTATCTGTCCATCTTTGGGTCGGTGATCGCTTTTTGGGCGTATCTGAGCCTGGTGGCTAACATCGGAGTCGACCGTGCCGCCTATACCGGCTTGCTATTTCCAGTGGTTGCGCTGCTTATATCCACCGTTTTTGAAGATTATCAGTGGAGTTTGGTCGCTGCCGGCGGTCTGGTGCTGGTGTTACTGGGCAATGGCTTGGTTATGCGCCGGGCGCGTAGCTGATCTATACTGACACGCATAACAAACAGAGGTAATTCATGGCCGGATTTCGAGTAACCAAACCCTATACCATGGACAAGGATGAGGTGCGCACAGCCGCCGAAGGGCTGGCCAAAGCCCTAGAGCGCAGTCATGGCGTGCGCTCTTCCTGGCAGGGCGATACGGTGCGTATTAAGGGCGCCGGAGTTGATGGGACGCTGAGTTTTCACGATGATTTGATCGATGTCTCGGTCAAGTTAGGTATGCTTGCCAGCGCGTTCAAAGGTCCGCTGAAAAATGAAGTTGAACGCTATCTGGACGAATACATCAGCTGAGCACCCTCACACCTTCCAAGGGGTTCGAGCCAGAGATCAAAGCGGCGAATTCCTCTGCCAGCGCTTTGTTGCGCTCAATACAAACCTGCCAGTAGCTGATTCTCTGTTCATGTTCCAACCGGGTAAAATCTCTGCGATCCGGAATTTTCCCGTGCGGGAGGTCAGCCACCAATTCAGGGGTGGGACACAGTAAAACCAGTTTGTCTATTTCCGCAATACTGGCTTTGCGCCAGGGCAGAAACTTATCAAACCAACCGTGAATAACACTGTCGCTAAAATGCGGATAGAGAATCAGCCCGTCGCCTCGATACTGCCCCAGGTCGAAATGGTAATCGATGATGCCGCCGTCCCAGTACTTGCCCGCAGGCCCGCCTGGAATATCCCGTTCGCCAGTCAGTACGAAAGGAATGGCGCCGCTGGCATGCAGTGCCGGGGCCAGACTATTTTGCTGCAGTGGCACAAAGGCGGTTTGGAAATCATCGAAGTTAAGATTCGCGTTGTGATGGGTGCCGCTGTGATACACCACTCGCTGAAAGGCATGCCTGAGTAGTTTGCGGCTAATTGCATTGCCCAGCGCCGCTGCGCCCATACCAGTGGCCAGGATAGGAGTTGATGATGAACCGGTGGGCCCACGGCCACGCGCGGTCACTATATGGGTGGCAACTCGCGGATTGTTGATGACCTGTTCAGTGCCATGATCCTGAAGTACCTGCTGCAGGGTTCCCATGCTGACTTCGCTCACTTCAGCCGGTGTCGGGCGGCCGTCGTAATGTTGATGCAGATATTCTTGCTCCAGGCGCTCAATGGCGCTGGCTGGATCCGCGGTAGCAAAACATGCATTGCGCCAGGCGCCTATTGATGACCCCAGGGCAGTGATGGGCTGATCACTGCGCTGCAGGAAGTCGCCAAACAGGAAGCGATCCAGGTGACTCAGGATGAACCACTTGGGCCCTCCCGAGGCGCCAATCAGCAGGCTGAAATGCTCCGGCTGCCAGCCCTCGCTGGCTATCTTTGCGGCGGCAGTTTTCCCCAGGCAAACCTGTAGCGCTTTAACTGCCATGACGGACATCTCGGGGTGAGCGCCCGGTCCATTTGAAGTAAGCCCGGCGAAAATTTGAGGAGTCGTTGAAACCGATCATATAGGCGATCGTAGACAGGGGCAGGCGGGTGTTCTGCAAGTAGCGGGTGGCGTGTTCGGCCCGAACCTTGTCCAGCAGTGATTGATAAGATTCTGATTCCTGTTCCAGTCGTCTGCGATAGGTGCGCGAGCTGAAATTAAGCATCTGTGCAATCCGCGGCATTTGCGGATATTGCCCCTCCAGTTTACGCAGCAGTCTCAGGGTCTGTTCCGCGATAGAGTCTGCCTCTTCCAAGTCTGCCAACAGTCGCGCGCACTCCTCTTCGTACAGCGATCTGAGCGCGGTATTGGAAGAGGGCAAAGTGGCATCCAGCAGGGCGCGGTCGAAACTGATGCGTCCTCGAAAGCAATTGAAGCTTACGTCGTCGCCGAAAATCTGGTGATAGCGCTGGGCGTGACCAGGTGCAGCGTAGGGGACTTCCAGAGCGATATTCAGGTCGTCACGATTCAGCAAGCCGCGCAGGGTGTTGAGGATCGCGGCGTACATAAGCTCGTAAGCAAAATGGACAGAGTTTTGTTCCGGGGTTGAAACGGTGGTCAAAATACAGCGATCACCGACTGTCTCGAATTCAAGATAGAGCGCGGGGGACAACAGATGATAATACTTGAGGAATAAGTCCATGACCTGCCGCAGGTCTTTACAGGTCATAAAGGCCTGCCCCAGCACGGCGTGAGCGCCGAGATTGAGTCGCATGCCCAAATCCAGTCCCAGTGAGGGGTTGGTGGTCAGTGTTAGAGCGTTGTCGACCAGTTGCGCAAAGTCGCTTTCGCTGACCCGTGCGCCTATACCGGAAATTCCTGTTTCGGCGAGAGTAGTTCCGGCGAGCAGCTTTTCCCGGTCGTGGCCCTGCTCTTCAACCATACCGATGAGGATAAGAACGTATTGTGCTGGTGCGGTGGTTTTCGGCATAGCGCCATTTGGCCACAAATGACTCGAAAATGACAATACTTTACCTTGTTGCCTGCCACTGCATCTTCCATAGTGAGCAAATACCCGCAAACGTTGGAGTTATCGCAAATGAAAGTTGAGTGGACCGAGAGCACACCCCGCAAGATTCAAACATACGCTGGTGCTGACTATCCCCGAGAGAATCCGGATCTGGAAGAAGTGTTAACCAGTGAGCAGGTCGATCATGTTGCCGAAATTTTTCAAACCCCGCTGACCGGCTCCTACAACTGGGACTACAAGATTCAGGATGATCGTATTAAGAAGCTTTACGATCTGGGCAAGCAGCTGAATTGGGACCCCGAGATGGATATCGATTGGGACCGTCCCTGGCCGGAGGAGCAGCGCGCGCCAGAGTTGATGAACCTGCACGAATATCAGCCTTATCTGGATATGGACGACAAAACCAAAGATGAGTTTTGGCTACACATGAACGCCTGGAGCATATCGCAATTTCTTCATGGCGAGCAGGGTGCTTTGCTGGTTGCCTCGCAGTTGTGCTCTTGTGCTCCTACCTTTAACGCCAAGCTTTACGCTGCCTCTCAGACCTTCGATGAAGCGCGCCACGTAGAGGTGTTTAACAAGTACCTGCAGCAACGTATAGGCATGATGTATCCGATTAACACGCACCTGAAAAGCATCATTGACAAAATTCTCACCGACCCGCGCTGGGACATGAAGTTTATCGGTATGCAAATTGTGATTGAGGGGCTGGCGCTTTCCGCCTTTAACACGACTCGCGAAACCACCCCGGACCCGGTATTGAAAGACATTGTTTACCTGGTTACCCGCGATGAAGCCCGTCACGTCACCTTCGGTGTTAACTACCTTGAGGATTTTGTAAAAACCCTGACCGAAGAGGAGCGTGAAGAGCGCGCGCAGTTTGCCTATGAGGCTTGCGTGGTCAGTCGTGAGCGCTTGGTGGCTACCGATGTATTCCGCCACTTTGGCTGGGATGTCGAGGAGGCTCGCAAGCAAGTGTTGGAAGGCTTCGTGATGTCTACATTCCGCAATCTGTTGTTCCAACGCGTTATTCCCAACCTGGGTCGTATTGGGCTGCTCACAGACAAGATCCGCCCTAAGTTTGAAGAGCTGGGTATTCTGGAATTCGAGAACCTGACCACCGATGGTGATATCGATTGGTCAGCGCTGGAGCGCCCGCTGGATACGGAAGAGGCACAGAGCTATGAGCAGAGCATGCTGAGCCAATTCCATAAGAGCAGCCAGGAAGCAGAATCTGAAGAGGAGCAGAAGCTGGCCAGTTAACGGACGCTGTTCATGCTATTGGCAGTGGCTGGCCCGGTTACCGGGCCGGGTTAACTGCCAGCCATAAAAAAAGCCGGCTCAGAGCCGGCTTTTTTTATGGCATAGAAACTATTTCTCAGGCAGCGAGTGCTTTTACCTGAGAGTTCAGGCGGCTCTTGTGGCGAGCAGCCTTGTTCTTGTGAATGATGCCTTTGTCAGCCATGCGGTCTATGACCGGTACCGCGCTCTCATATGCGGCTTTGGCTTGCTCTACATCGCCACTGCCTATGGCAGCAACAACATTCTTGATCTTGGTGCGAACCAGAGAGCGCAGGCTGGCGTTGTGAGTGCGACGCTTTTCCGCCTGGCGGGCACGCTTCTTTGCTTGGGGTGAATTAGCCACTGTCAGTATCCTCTAGGGGTCAGAAATTCAGGAGGCGCGATTATTCACATAACGGCCTCCCTTGTCAACCGCAAAACGGCGTCACTGCCGGCTTAAGATGCAATCTTCACTGATGTATACTAACGATCATTAGTCTAATTGGCACATGTCGAAACCCACTTTGACAAAACAACCCCAGCTTAAGCCCGACACCCTCAACGCTTCGACCGCGGTTCGTATCCTGGATGCGGCAGAGAGCCTGTTTGCGCAGCGCGGCTACAGCGCGACTTCGCTAGGCGATGTTGCCGACCAGGTGGGCATTCGTTCACCTAGCCTCTATAACCACTTCCGCAACAAAGAAGCGCTCTACGGTGCCGTGCTGGAGCGCCTGTTAGACGACTTTTTACAGCCCAGTGAGGAGCTGAACAGTGGCCCGGTGACCGCTGATCGGGTGTTTGAGTGGATTGAAGCTATTGTCCGCAAACATCACGCCAACCCAAATCTGGCGCGCTTGTTGCAGCACGCGGCGTTGTCGGGTGGGCCGCAGGTGAACGAACTGATCGACCGGTTTTTCCGGCCCATGTTCAGGCCTGATGCGCGCATCGAAGGAGAGGACATTTCGCTACTCGGTGACAGCGGTCTGCAGCCCTGGGCGGTGATGGCCTTTAACAACCTGGTGATGTCTTATGTCACAATGGCGCCCATGTACCGCGATTTTCTCGATCAGGACCCCTATGGCGAGGAGGCTCTGGAAAAGCAACTGAGCCTGATTAAAACGCTGTTACAGGCCGTTTTTGAGTACCGCGGCAGCAATTGACGAAGTTTTTCTTCTGAACCCCCTAACTGAGTTATAACGACATGTCTTTAGACCTTGATTCTGTCCACGTCTGGCGAAATTCCGACGGTGTTCATCACGTCGCCTGGGAAACTACCCAGCCGGCAACGCAGGTTGTTGTCGAGCCGTTGAGCATCGGCGCGAAGCTCGAGTACCCGCAAGCCGACCGTACCTCAGTGAAGGTCACCGGCCTGGCCACTGACAGCAGGCACCAGTTTCGTCTGGATGATCAACAGGGCAATCAAATCGTTGTTGGCGAGCGCCGCCTCGGTTTTCAGGGTGCGCCTAACTTTCGCGACTTTGGCGGTTACCCCACAGGAGAGGGCGGGAGGGTGAAGTGGGGATATCTGTTTCGCGCCGGGCAACTCTCAGCACTCACTGAGACAGACATTACGTTGCTGGCAGCGCTGGAGTTGGACCTGGTTTGTGATTTCAGGCGCGAGGATGAGCAACTCAATGATCCCAACCGGTTGCCTGCGCACAACACACCCAATACGGTCAGCTTACCTATTGTGCCAGGTAGCAATTCCCGCTTTTTTGAAGAAGCAGAGCAAGGCTGGAGTGGCGCGGAGCCCATGTTCAACTTCATGGTAGACATCAATCAGGATTTTGCCGAATCACAAAGCGAACCCTATGCTCGCATGTTCCGCGCAATTCTGGATTGTGAGCAGGCGCGTTTTCTGGTCCATTGCGCTGCGGGTAAGGATCGCACCGGCTTTGCCGCAGCGATTATGCTCCTGGCATTGGGCGTGTCACGCGATCTGGTGATGCGTGATTACATGCTAACCCGGCAGTTTTTTCTGCCGACAGACGAACTGCCCAGAATTCGCAGTAAGTACGATATGCAAGACCTGGCAGAAGAGGCCATTTTACCGATGCTCGAGGTCCACGAGGTCTATCTGGACAAGGCGCTCGACACCATCGACAGCCAGTATGGCTCTATTGAGAGGTACCTGGGCGAGGCCATGGGGCTTACCCCTGGCGACCGTGAAGAATTGCGTAGTCGTTATGTTGAGGCGTAAAGCAGCGCCTGAGGATTGGGGCTCAGATTTTACAGAGCCAGGAACACCAATACCCAGCCGACAGCGGCAAGCGTTAAAGCGCCTGCTGTTTGTTCCAGTCGTGTTAGCGCGTATAGATAAGAAAATGGTGGCAGTAAAAGGGTACAAAGTCCCCAACTGTAATCATCACTCCAGGATTCAACCAACAGTACCACCCAGCTTGCAACCAGGGCCGCTACTCCAAAGGTCAACATCGCCGCGTTAGCCGCTTCCATATTTCTCTCCTTTCTATAAATTCATCTTTGACGCGGCAGCAGCGTAGCAGAAAGAGTCCGCGTAGTCAGTCCCAGTAAACCCCGCTGGATGACGTGATCGCGTAATTTGGGTATGGTGTGGCGCTTGCCAACTGAGGATGCCTGATTGACCGACCCTTTCGCGGATATACGCCCCTATCGGGATGAGGAAGTTCCCGCCGTACTGACTCGGCTACTGCACGATAAAGAATTTCTCACCTCCCTGGCAAGGCTGCGACTGGGCGCCATTGCACGCGTGTGTCCACCACTGTGGCGCAAGGTTGCCCACTATTATCTGAACCGCGAACTTCGTGGTGTGCAGGACGTGCACGGTATGCAGATGGTAGTGAAGGGCTACATGGCGAAAATGATCGCGCAGACCACCAGTGGCTTTAGTGTGTCTGGTCTGGATCAGTTGGACCCGAACCGTTCCTACCTCTTTATGAGCAATCACCGTGATATTGCCATGGACCCGGCACTGACAACCTACGCTCTGCACCTCCAGGATCACGAGACCACACGAATCGCCATCGGCGATAATCTGCTCACCACACCCTGGGTGTCGGATGTGATGAGGCTGAACAAAAGTTTTATTGTCAAACGTGATCTCAGTGGTCCCCGGGAGCTGTTGGCTGCCGCCAAATTACTGTCCTCCTACATTCGTCATTCAATTCAGGAGGAGCATGTGCCTATTTGGATTGCCCAGCGCGAGGGCCGTGCCAAAGACGGTGTAGATCGAACTGAACCCGCAGTGATCAAGATGTTGTCCCTGTGCAGGGACAAGTCTGTGACCAGTTTTGCTGAGCACATACAGGGTCTGAATATTGTGCCTATCGCCATTTCCTATGAACTGGACCCCTGCGATGCCCTCAAGGCAAAAGAGATGGATGCCCTGGCAACCAGCGGCAGCTACGAGAAAGGTGAGCAGGAAGATGTGGCCTCAATTGGCTATGGTATAGCGGGCAGCAAGGGCCGCGTTCATGTCAGCTTCGGTACACCGTTGGCTGGAGGTTTCGAAACAGCTGAAGCGGTAGCGGCGGAGGTTGATCGCCAGATCATCAATGGCTACTGCCTACACCCGACCAACCTGTTTGCCTACCGTATGCTCAATGGCGAAGATGCAGAGATTCCCCCTGATCTTTATTTGGAGGACGGTGATACGGACCGTCATACTTTCGTTGCTCGGATAAATGCCATGCCGGCAGGGCATCGTTCGCATGCTCTCGCCATTTATGCCAATGCGGTGAATAGTAAACTCGCCCTGGCACGGGACTAAGTCGACCTTTGTTAAGCGATCCGCTGAAAGACCGAATACGTGAGGCCTATGCGGCAATTATGGAGAGCAAGGGACTGACTCCACGCTGGGGTCAGCGGCAAATGATTGCCGAAATCGCCAATGCCCTGGGGCGTATCCCAGGCCCTGGTGAAAGCCCCTCTGGCGAGCCCGCGGTGTGTGTTATCGAAGCGGGAACCGGCACCGGCAAGACCATTGCCTATGCCGTGTCAGCTATTCCAGTGGCGCAGGCGCTGGGTAAACGGCTGGTTGTAGCCACAGCCACGATTGCCCTGCAGGAACAATTTGTTAATAAAGACCTCCCCGATATCAGCCAGAGTAGTGGCCTCGAATTTAGCTACGTACTGGCCAAAGGCCGACGGCGCTATGTGTGCTTGTCCAAGCTCGACCGGGTACTTGCCAGTGGTCAGGGCGCCAATGACGCACTGCCACTGTATCCTGATGAATTGAGCGTGCCGGTTGGTGCGGACGCTATGCCGGTCTATAACGGCATGATAGACGCCTTGGGGCGTGGCCAGTGGGATGGCGATCGCGACAACTGGCCGGAAACCATCGCCGACGATATCTGGTTTGGGGTCACCACCGATCACAGCCAATGCAGTGGCCGCAGATGTCCCAACATAGGCCAATGCAGCTTCTATCGTGCCCGCGACGAACTGCAAACGGCGGATATCATTGTCACCAACCATGACCTTGCTTTGTCGGATTTGGCGCTGGGCGGTGGTGCAATATTGTCCGCCCCGGAAGACAGCATTTATATCTTCGATGAAGGTCACCACCTGCCCGATAAAGCCCTCTCGCATTTCTCCAGCTTTTGCCGCTTGCACACCACCATGCAATGGTTAGGAGAGAGTAAAAAGCTGTTGGCGCAGGCGGCGCCTGTGCTGTCGACCATGGTCAGCCTGCAACGGCCCCTGGGTCAGTTGCCGGCAGAAATGGACGAGACAGTTGCCAGCTTGCAGGTGGTGGAGCAATTGGTCGCCAGACTGTTCGAGGATGTTGAAGTCGATGAGCGCCGGGACGATCAACAACTTCGCTTTGAACATGGCCATGTTCCCCAGGAACTGGTTTCCCCTGCTCTCGGTTTGTCTGGCCAGTTTCAAAAGCTGGTTCTAAATTTATCGCGTATGGAAGAGGAGCTGGAGGCGGCGCTGGAGGATGATGTCGCCGGTCTCGATAAAGGTGATATCGAAACATGGCACCTAAACATAGGCGCCATGTTGGGCCGTGCTGAAGGCAACCTGGCGCTGTGGCAGGAATATGCAGTTAGTGGCGAAGACGATGTACCGCCCAAAGCCCGTTGGATTATCATGCTCAATAGCAACGGCCAATTTGGTTTTGACCTGCGCTGCAGCCCGATTCTGGCGGCGGACATTCTGCAGGAGTATCTGTGGTCCCGGGCGGCGGGTGTAGTAGTCACCTCCGCCACCATTACCGCGCTCAACTCCTTTGAGCGATTCACCCTGCATTCAGGGTCGCCAAGGGATGCGGTATACAAGGTGGTCGCCAGCCCTTTCGATTACAGCAACGCCGTGTTCAGCGTGCCGGCCATGGACTGTGATCCTGGCGACGCTCAGGCGCACACCGAGGCCATTGTGACGCAGCTGCCGGACTTGCTGGATCGAAGTGAAGGCAGTCTGGTGTTATTTTCTTCGCGGCGCCAGATGCAGGATGTCTTCCAGGGAGTGAGCACCACTTTCGGTGACCAACTGTTGATGCAGGGCGATTACAGCAAACAGGAAATACTGCGCCGCCATCGGCTGGCAATAGACGGCGGCCGCGGTAGTATCATTTTCGGTCTCGCCAGTTTTGCGGAAGGTGTGGACTTGCCTGGGGATTACTGTCGCCATGTGGTGATCGCAAAAATCCCCTTCGCGGTACCCGATAGCCCCTTGGAAGCTGCCCTGGCAGAATGGGTGGAAGCAGAGGGCCGCAACGCCTTTATGGAAATCAGTGTACCCGACGCGGCGCTTAGGTTAGTGCAGGCCAGTGGCCGCTTGCTGCGCACCGAGGAAGATACCGGCCGAGTGACGTTGATGGATAGACGCATTGTTACGCGCCGTTACGGCAGCGCGATTTTGGATTCGCTACCGCCATTTCGACGGGAACTGGCAAAGCAGAAATAGAGATGTTGGAGGCTGGAGCGGGTAGCGGGAGTCGAACCCGCCTCTCTAGCTTGGGAAGCTAGGGTAATACCGATATACGATACCCGCATGTCTGGTCTGGTCACAAGAGTAACGGCATCCCGGGTAAGGGTCAAAGTAAGTCCGTGTCACTGCATGCTAAAGTAGATTGACCGATGGGATGGGAAGCCCCCGGGTGAATAACAAATGATGGACTTCTAGTTATGTTACAAACCGCCGTTGCCGAAGTGCTGATTGATATAGAAGCTCAGCTTCGCCAGTTGGGGCAATGGGGAAAAATCCCACCCTCTGAGCAGGCGCTTGTTTCGGATCAACCCTTCTGTGTCGATACCCTGACCTTGCCCCAATGGTTGCAGTTTATCTTTCTTCCCGCCATTTACCAGATACTGGAATCCGATCAGAGCCTGCCGCAGCGCTGTGGCATCGTACCGATTGCCGAAGAATATTTTCGCGGCACCGGATTACCTTCCGATGCATTGCTCCAGGCCCTGGGCCGTATCGACGAGTTGCTCACCGAGAGCGACTGAGAGGCAGGGCACATGACCAAGCCCGATAGGTGCGAAGCCGGGGTAGATCCGTTATAGATGCCTGGTGACACACAATGAATTTCGTGCCTCCACCGGACCGCTAAACCTGCGGTTGGGCTGGCGTTTACCGCAGCATTAGGCTTTTGGTTGTCAGCGCGGGCCGCGAAATATATAGGCGCTGGGGTGTTGGTTATAGTAATCTTTCTCATTTTTTCGGTTTGCGATCATTGGCCTGGGTGTTCGTTCTGCTACTAAAGGGAATTCACAGTCGAGATGCTTGCGGAACACGATGGGAAAAAATGTTCAAGGCGCGAACTGCGCACTTACTAGGGATTAAAAAATGGCTGAACATAAAATATTAATGATACTTACGTCTCACTCAGAGCTAGGCGACACGGGTGAGAAAACAGGTTTTTGGGTTGAAGAGTTTGCGGCCCCGTACTACGTTTTTTTGGATGCGGGCGCTGACATCACACTTGCTTCTCCTGCCGGCGGACAACCACCGATTGATCCAAAGAGCGAGCTCCCAGATTTTCAAACATCTGCGACAGCTCGCTTCGACAGCGATGAACTGGCCCAGTCGAAATTAGCTGCAACCATGAAATTAAGCGACGTCAATGCGTCTGATTATGACGCAGTCTTCTACCCCGGTGGTCATGGCCCCTTGTGGGACCTCACTGAAAACACAGTATCGATTAAGCTAATCGAGCAGTTTTTGCAGCAACAAAAGCCTGTCGCTGCTGTTTGTCATGCCAGTGCTGCGTTTTTGAACGCGCGCGATGAAGCGGGTGAATCAATTGTTAAAGGCCGTGTGGTTACTGGTTTCAGTAACTCTGAAGAAGCTGCAGTCGAATTGACTGATGTCGTACCCTTCTTGTTGGAAGATGAATTGATTAAGAGAGGCGGCGCATATCAAAAAGTGGAAGATTGGAACGTTTTGGCCGTGCAAGATGGATTGATCATCTCAGGCCAAAATCCTGCCAGCTCAGAAGCCGCAGCCCAAAAAGTTATCTCTCATTTAAATAAGTAGTTCGCCAACCAGCTCTGGTCTACTTCAGAGACGCTGAGCACTGTCATCGAGAATAGCGAAAACATGCAAGTATCATTGATAGCGATGAATGAAGAGGCATTTTCCAATTATCTGACATTGGCTATTCCAGCCTATGCCCAGGACAATGTTGACGCAGGTCGATGGGATCAAGCTGATGCACTGGAACGATCAAAAAAGGCCCATGAATCCCTTTTACCCGATGGCATAGAAACCAGGGATAACTACTTATTCAATATTATCGACAACGAAAGCAGCAATGTCGGTCATATCTGGGTGAAAATAGAAGATAACATTCGTACCAAATCTGCTTTCATCTACGACATTGAGATAGGCGAATCTTCTCGAAGGAAAGGCTACGCCAAGTTGGCACTTGCTCGTATTGAAAAAATTGTCGCGGATTTGGGCGCAACAAATTTAGGTCTGCACGTTTTCGCAGGTAACTCAGCGGCAATCGCTTTGTATAATAGCATTGGCTATCAAACGGTAGGCCACAATATGCAAAAGCCAATTGGGGATAGCGGCAGCCGGAGCTAGCGGCGGTTGAAAGTGGCGCTTGTCTCCGGTGGGGATCGACACCCTTACCGGAGACCTATTGCCTAGACTCTTTCGATCACCGTGGTGATGCCCTGACCCAAACCAATACACATGGTGGATACACCCAAGGTCAAATCACGATCCTGCATCACGGTGAGCAGCGATCCGGTAATCCGCGTGCCGGAGCAGCCAAACGGGTGACCCAGGGCAATAGCGCCACCGTGTACGTTGACCTTATCTTCCATGTCGTCAAGCCACTCGAGATCTTTCAGCACGGGTATTGCCTGCGCGGCAAAGGCCTCGTTCAGTTCTATCATTTCGATATCACTGGCAGTTAGCCCCAGCTTCTTCAATACCTTCTGGGTTGCTGGCACGGGTCCATAGCCCATTATCGAGGGATCGACTCCAGCTACGGCCATGCCTTTAACTTTGGCGATGGGCGTCATTCCCAGAGCCTGAGCGCGCTCTGCAGACATCATCAGCATGGCAGAAGCGCCGTCTGATATTTGCGAAGAGGTACCAGCGGTAACGGTGCCACCTTGTGGATTAAATGCGGGCTTTAATGCTGCCAGGCCCTCCAGTGTTGTTTCAGGACGAATGGTTTCGTCATGCTCAACCAAGGTGAGCGCACCGGCTGCATCGTGGCCTTCAATCGGAATAATCTCCCGGGAGAACTTGCCTTCTATGGTTGCTTTGTGGGCCAACTGGTGCGAACGCAGGCCCATGGCATCCTGTTGCTCACGGCTGATGCCGTGGAGCAGGGCAAGGTATTCTGCGGTCATGCCCATCATGCCGGCCGCCTTGGCTACGTTCAGGCCTAGCTTTGGGTTGATATCGACATCTGCGGTCATTGGTAGATGGCCCAGGTGCTCAACGCCGCCTACCAGGTAGACGTCGCCCACACCGGCCATGATATTGGCAGCGGCGGTTTGCAGGGCCGACATCGAGGAACCACACAGGCGGTTTACCGTTTGTGCAGGAATGGTAAAGGGCAGTTGCGCGCGCAGCAGGATGGTGCGGGCGAGGTTCATGCCCTGCTCGCCACGCTGTAATACGCAGCCCCAGATCAGGTCGTCGATTTCGTTGACGTCGAGCTTGTCGTTTCTGGCCAGCAGCCCATTGATTACCGAGGCTGAAATGTCATCGGCGCGCACGTTGCGATAACAGCCATTTTTGGATCTGCCCATTGCGCTGCGGGCATAGTCTACGATCACTGCGTCTCTTGGATTCAAACTCACAGTATTTCTCCTTATTAGCCCGTTTAGTAGTAGGTTTTGCCGGCAGCCAGTTTGGCCTTCATACCGTCAGTCAATTCATAGGTTTTACCCAGATGGGCAAATTTGGCCGAGGCCTCAGCGATGTGCTGCAGGCCAACTGAGTCCATCCAGCGGAATACACCACCTCGGAACGGGGGGAAACCCAGTCCGTATAGCAGCGCCAGATCGGCCTCAGCGGGTGTCTCTACGATGCCTTCCTCAACACAACGAGCCATTTCGGTGGCCATGGGCAGCATCATTCTGGCGATGATATCTTCGCGTTCGAATTCGGTGCGCTCACCACAGACGGGTTCGATCAATGTATAGGCTTCTTCAGACACTGTTTTCTTTGGCTTGCCGCGCTTGTCGGGAATGTAATCGTAGAAGCCTTTGCTGTTCTTCTGGCCGTAACGGTCATTTTCAAACATCACTTCCGTGGCGGTTTTAAAGTCCAGCTTCATGCGGTCGGGGAAGCCGTCGGCCATCACCTGACCGGCGTGCGCTCCGGTGTCTATGCCCACAACGTCTAACAGGTATGCAGGACCCATAGGCATGCCCCAGCGCTCCATGACTTTGTCGACTGCCTGAAAATCGGCACCATCGCGCAGCAGCTTGGAGAATCCGTCGAAGTAGGGGAACAATACGCGGTTGACCAGGAACCCTGGACAATCGTTCACTACCACGGCTTTTTTGCCCATACGATTGGCATAAGCCACGGTGCGGGCAATAGCTTCGTCAGAGGTTTTTTCACCGCGGATAACTTCCACCAACGGCATCGCGTGAACCGGGTTGAAGAAGTGCATGCCGCAGAAGTTTTCCGGGCGCTGCAGGGCTTCAGCCAGATAGGTGATAGAAATAGTGGAAGTGTTGGAAGCCAGAATGGCATCGTCTGCAATATGCTTTTCGGTTTCCGCCAGTACGGCGTGCTTCACCTTGGGGTTCTCAACCACCGCTTCAACCACGATGTCGACCTCGTCAAAACGGTCATAGGTCAGCATTGGGTCGATGCTATTGAGTACTTCACCCATGACTTGCGGCGTCATTGCGCCTCTGTTGACGCGCTTGGCCAGCAATTTGTTGGCTTCGTTCAGTCCCAGATCTATACCTTCCTGGGCGATGTCCTTCATTTTGATGGGTATGCCCTTGTAGGCAGATTGGTAGGCAATACCGCCACCCATGATGCCGGCGCCTAGAACCGCTGCGCTGGCTACTTTCTTGCTCGCTTTCTTTTCCCACTGTTTGGCTTTCTTTGTCAGCATTTGATCCGACAGAAAAACGCCCACCAGTGCCGCGGCGACATCCGTGGTGGCGAGTTCAGCGAAGGCAGCCGCTTCTACTCCCAAAGCGTCCTCGAGGTTCATACCGCGAGCGGCTTCAATTACTTCGATGGCCTTGATCGGGGCGGGATAGTTCTTGCCGGCTTGCTGGCCTACCATCGTTTTCATGGTAAAGAAGGCCAGCATGGCCTCGGTATCGTTCATCGGCAACGGGCTGCTTTTGGCGACCCGGCGCGTCTCAAAATCCAGTTTGCCGGCTACCGCCTGGCCTAGAGTGCTCAATGCAATATCGCGAAGTTGGTCGGGGGCTGCAATGGCATCCACGGCGCCCACTTTCAGCGCGACCTCGGCCTTTTGATCTTTGCCGGTGGCAATCCACATAATTGCTTCGTCTACGCCTATCATTCGCGGCAGTCTGGCGGTACCGCCCCAACCCGGGAGAATACCCAGTTTAGTCTCTGGTAGGCCGACTTTGGCGGCAGTGCTCATCACCCGAAAGTCGCAGGCCAGGCAGATTTCCAGACCGCCGCCCATGGCGAAGCCATTAATCGCCACGCAGCTGGGGTAGGGCAGGTTTTGCAGGCGATTCAGGTTGTCATTATTCTGGCGGGTAAAGCCCGCGATGTCGTCAGCTCCAGCGCCAAAGATAGCAGTGAATTCGGTGATATCTGCACCGACAATAAAGACCGGCTTGGCGCTGCTGACCAGCAGGCCCTTTAATCCGCTTTCGGCTTCTATTGCGTCAAGAGCAGCCGTTAGGCTCTCTACCGTGTGTTGGTCAAATTTGTTGACAGACTCGCCCTGGAGATCGAAATTCAGTTCGGCAATGTCGCCGTCAAGGCGCGTAACTGTCAGCGCGTCACTCTGGTAAATCATAGTGGTGTCCTGTAGCAATGAAAGGGGACTGCTTCGCTGCGGACGGAGGTACTGGCATCCGAGTCAACAGCGGGGCGCTATTGTAGCGGTCTACGCCGCTGACGTGAACTGTTTGTTGATGCCTACTATTTTTCTTCGAACCCCCACACTGAAGGCGTCTCAGCGCCGTCAACGTTGCGTTGTAAGGGCTACGGGGGCGGAGACTTACTTGACATTCACCTGCACTGGAATCCACCGATTTATAATGTAATCAAGGGTGCCCTGTGACTTCATCATGGCAAGTGCGCGGTTTAATTCATTCAGCAGTTCGGTATTGCCGGGTGCTACCGCCCAGGCAAGTGATTCTGTGGTCAACTGCTTGTAGGTACTGATCAGGTCGTCGAAGCCGGCTGAGCTGGCCAGATGCCAACTGGTAGGGGCGTCGTGTATATAGACATCCACAGTGTCGTTTCTGAGGCCATAAAAGGCCGCTGCGGGATTGACGAAAAAGGTAATCTCGGCTTCGGGTAGTTCTTTTTTGGCGAAACTGGCCCCGGTGGTACCTGGCTCGACGCCTACGCGGACATTGTCACGGTAAATCGCCCCGGGTTGGGCGAAGCTGCCTATTTTGTCCGTGTGGAAGATCGCCATTTGACCAATTTCCAGATAGGGATCTGCAAAACTGATGATCTCGGCTCGCTCCTCGGTCACACTAATACCGGACATAATGACGTCGATACGGCCCTGTTCCAGGGCCTCCATTAACTCGTGGAAACTGTATTCGAACATCACCAGCTTTCTACCCAGAATTTTGGCGACGGCGGTGGCGTTATCGACCTCCAGACCGACAATTTTGCCATCTTGCTTGAAGTGCAGCGGCGGGTAATCAGCCGACAGGCCAACTCGCAGGACGCCATCGGCGAATGCGGGGCTGATGAAGGTGATAAGTAGTAGCAGGAGGATTCGTTTTGCCATAGCGGAGGGTCCTTGTAGACGTCCTTGTGGATAGGGTGGTCAGTGATAATTATAGCTGGTCACAGCATAAACGCTGGGCCACTCATCAGGCAAATTGTGTAGCGTTGGAAAATTATAGCGGGTTCAGACGAGAAAGTTTGGGGGAAAGGTGCATCGGGCCGGCATTGAACCGGCCATGGGGGAATTAAAGGCGTGTTGAGCGACTAGTGCAAAATACGATCCGGCCGCATTTCAGCCTGCAGTTCCTTGGAAGGGTCGGTGGTGGCTGCCGCTTCCTGTTCCTGCATGTAAGTACGCAGGCGGCCCACGACACTGGTCATCACATCGATGGTCTGGCTGATTTGATCCAGGGCCATCAGGATGGTCTCGTTGTCGCTGCCGTTCTTATCGTTCTTGTCCATGGGTGATCCCTCGTGAGGAAGCCGCTTTAGCGTTCTCTAAGTTTTACTAATTAGCACGCCGACCACCCCTTTCATGGAGTGGCGACGCTAACTCTTAGTCCCAGGTCAGTGCGCCACCGGTCTGATATTCGATCACCCGGGTTTCGAAAAAGTTCTTCTCTTTACGCAGGTCCATGATTTCCGACATCCAGGGGAAAGGATTCAGGGCACCTGAGAACTGCTCCGGCAGTCCCAGTTGGGAAAGACGGCGATTGGCGATGAAATGCAGATATTCTTCCATCATCGCTGCATTCATACCAAGAACTCCACGCGGCATGGTGTCTCTGGCATATTCTATTTCCAGAGCGGTGCCTTCCAGAATCATCTGGATGGCTTCCTGTTGAAATTCCTCTGTCCACAACTGCGGGTTTTCGAGCTTGATCTGGTTGATCACGTCGATACCGAAGTTAAGGTGCATGGATTCATCACGCAGAATGTACTGGAACTGCTCGGCGACGCCGGTCATCTTGTTGCGTCGGCCCATCGACAGGATCTGGGTGAAGCCGCAATAAAAGAAAATACCTTCGGTAACCGCATAAAACCCGATCAGATTGCGCAACAGGGTTTGGTCATCCTTGGGGGTGCCGGTATTAAACGTTGGATCGCTGAGCTCGTGAGTGTGGCTGAGGCTCCAGGCGGCTTTTTTCGCCACCGAGGGCACTTCCCGGTACATATTAAAGACTTCGCCCTCATCCATGCCCAGCGACTCGATGCAGTACTGGTATGCGTGGGTGTGAATCGCCTCTTCAAAAGCCTGGCGCAGAATATATTGGCGACATTCCGGGTTAGTAATCAGACGGTAGATAGCCAGTACCAGATTATTGGCCACTAGCGAATCAGCAGTGGAGAAATAGCCCAGGTTGCGCATAACAATGCGGCGCTCGTCGTCAGTCAAACCCTCAGGGTTTTTCCAGGTCGCCACGTCGGCGGTCATATTGACCTCCTGTGGCATCCAGTGATTGGCACAGCCGTCGATATACTTCTGCCAGGCCCAGTCATACTTGAAAGGCACCAGTTGGTTGAGGTCGGCGCGGCAATTGATCATTGCTTTTTCGTCAACCGAAACGCGCGAGGCACCCATTTCGAGTTCTTCCAGGCCCGGTGTTACATCCAGTGCTGCCAGTGCTTTGGCGGCAGCCTCTGCCGCATCGGTATTGACCGGTACTGCTACTTCGGTCGCGGCAGCTGGCTCTGCACTGTCCAGACTGGCGGCAGGCGCTACTGGCTCAGCTATTGGCTCTGAGACCGCGGCGGCGGCTTCAGCAGTCACCAGTGCTGCGGTGGCGGCCGTAACTGGCGCAGCCGCAGATTCATCCTGGTGGTAGTCATCCCAATTCAACATGGTGGTAATCCCCTGACGTTCTGTTTCTTGTTGTTCATGGCGTTAATGTTATAGCGGGCTCGTCAGCTTACTGACAGGCATCGCAATCCGGGTCATCCAGCGAGCAGGCATCGGGCACGGGTGCCGGTGTGGAAACTTCTGCCTCACTCGATACCGCATTCAAAGTGCCGGTGTCTATGGTCGATTTCTCAGTACCGGTTGCTGCCAAAGAGCGCAGATAGTAAGTGGTTTTCAGGCCGCTGTACCAAGCCATTCGATAAGTGATATCGAGCTTCTTGCCATTGGCGTTGTTGATGTAGAGATTGAGCGACTGAGCTTGATCAATCCACTTCTGCCGGCGACTGGCGGCTTCCACCAACCAACGTGGCTCAACCTCAAAGGCCGAGGCGTAAATAGCCTTCAGGTCTGCGGGAATTCGCTCTACCGCCTGCACGCTACCGTCGTAATACTTCAGATCATTGACCATTACACCGTCCCATAGACCCCGGTCCTTCAGGTCTTTGACCAGATAGGGGTTAACCACGGTGAACTCTCCCGAGAGGTTCGACTTCACATACAGATTTTGATAAGTCGGCTCAATCGATTGCGATACGCCAGTGATATTGGCGATGGTGGCGGTCGGTGCGATAGCCATTACATTGGAGTTACGCATACCGGTGGTTTTCACGATGGCGCGTAGGCTGTCCCAATCCAGAGTTTGATCTTTATTCACCTGAATGTAGTCGCTGCCCCGTTCCTCTTCGAGCATGGACAGAGAGTCGATGGGGAAAATGCTTCGGCTCCACAGCGAGCCCTCGTAGCTGCTGTAGCGACCACGCTCGGCGGCCAGAGTGCTGGAGGCTGCAATAGCGTAATAGCTGATCGCTTCCATAGAGCGGTCAGCAAACTCTACTGCCTCCTCTGAGCCGTAGGCTAGATGCTTCTTGTACAGCGCATCCTGGAAGCCCATCAGGCCCAGGCCTACCGGGCGGTGCAACAGGTTGGAATTCTTCGCCTGCGGTACCGAGTAGTAGTTGATGTCGATTACGTTATCGAGCATGCGCACAGCGGTGGTCACAGTCTTGCGCAGTTTTTCCAGGTTCAAGCCGTTTTCGTCCACGTGCTGGGGCAGGTTGACCGAACCCAGGTTGCAAACGGCAATTTCATCTTTGTTAGTGTTCAGGGTGATTTCTGTACACAGGTTAGATGAGTGTACGACGCCGATATGTTGCTGCGGCGAACGCAGGTTGCATGGATCCTTGAATGTCATCCACGGATGGCCGGTTTCAAACAGCATGCCCAGCATTTTGCGCCACAGGTTCTGCGCCTTCACAGTTTTGAACAGCTTCATGTCGCCGGAGCGGCACATCGCCTCGTAGTGCTGATAGCGCTCTTCAAATGCCTTGCCGTAAAGGTCGTGCAGCTCCGGGACATCGTTGGGAGAGAACAGGGTCCACTCGCCGTCGTCGAAGACCCGCTTCATAAACAGATCAGGAATCCAGTTGGCGGTGTTCATGTCGTGGGTGCGGCGGCGATCATCACCGGTGTTTTTACGCAGCTCGACAAATTCTTCGATATCCAGGTGCCAGGTTTCGAGATAGGCACACACGGCGCCTTTACGTTTGCCGCCCTGATTGACCGCGACTGCGGTGTCGTTGACTACTTTGAGGAAGGGCACCACGCCCTGTGACTTGCCGTTGGTGCCTTTGATGTAAGCACCCAGGGCCCGTACTGGAGTCCAGTCATTGCCCAGGCCGCCGGCGAATTTTGACAACATGGCATTGTCCTGAATGGCGCCATAGATACCGTGGAGGTCGTCGGGCACCGTGGTCAGGTAGCAAGACGACAACTGGGGTCGCAGCGTGCCAGAGTTGAACAGGGTGGGGGTGGAACTCATGTAATCAAAAGAAGACAGCAACTGGTAGAACTCTATCGCGCGAGCGTTCTTGTCGTCCTCTTCGGTCGCCAGGCCCATGGCCACGCGCATGAAGAAAATCTGTGGCAGTTCGATACGCACTTCATCGCTGTGGATGAAGTAGCGGTCGTACAGTGTCTGTAAACCCAGATAGGTAAATTGCAGATCTCGTTCCGGCAGCAGAGCTTCGCCCAGGCGAACCAGGTCGTAGTCTGCCAGGCCAGGAGCCAGTAGCTCCAGTTCGATGCCTCTAGCGATGTATGCATGCAGGGCCCGGGGGTACAGTGTGGTCATATCGGTTTGGGTCGCACTGCTGGCCACACCGAGGAAATTGAGCGCCTCAGCCCGCAGGTTGTCACACAACAATCTGGCGGAAGCGTAGCTGTAGTTGGGTTCCTGTTCGATCAGGGTACGGGCGGTGATGACCAGAGAGATGCTCAGCTCTTCCGCGGTGACTCCGTCATACAGATTCTTCAGAGCTTCATCGAGAATCGCTGATTCACTGACGTCACTGAGGTCGGCGCAGGCTTCACTAACAATAGTATGCAGGCGATCCAGATCCAGCGGTGCCTTACTGCCGTCCAGTTGGATAACATTAATGGCATTGGCGGCTTTTTGAGTGGCCGGTGAGAGTGCTTGCTTGGCGGCGCGTTTGCGGGCCTGCTCTTCGCGATAGATTACGTAGTCGCGGGCAATTTTATGTTCGCCAGCGCGCATCAGTGACAATTCCACCTGATCCTGCACGTCTTCGATGTGAATCGTGCCGCCAGAAGGCATGCGGCGCTGAAATGTAGCTGCGACCATGTCAGTCAATTTAGCTACGGTTTCATGAATACGGCTGGACGCGGCGGCAGTGCCACCTTCGACCGCCAAAAATGCCTTGGTGATTGCCACTGCGATCTTGCTGGCTTCAAAAGGTACGACGGTGCCGTTGCGCTTGATAACACGCACCTGCCCCGGTGCTGTTGCGGCAATACTGGCGCTGACGGGGGTGGTCGTCTCGACCGGGCTCGGGGTCCCGGCGGAGGCTCCCCGCGGATTGATCTCTGTTTGCATGTCTTCTCCGAAGTTGTGGCGTTTAGCCTTATTCTTTTTGGGCTACTGCTCTACGTACTGTTTTTAGTTGTTTGTTGGCCATTAATTGCTGCGGTCAAAGCGCAACAGGGTGAGGTACCCCAGCTCATGCCGGTGACGACACTACAATGGCCGATAACGGGTCGTGTGACCGCGTGGCCTGCAGAGTTGAACGTAGCTGTATCCCCCTGGTCATATGATCCAGCACTGTTAAGTGGCGACAAAACTCAATGGTCGAGAGCTTTGTTCTGGAACTATGAACTCCTTTTTTAAGTCAGACCGCGCACTGATGACATCTGTCGAGGCGTTCTTGGTCGTTTTTTCACCGCTACACCCAATATGTTGGGGTACACCGCTGACTTGAGTACAAGATAATGCGGTCCCAGACACAATGCAAGGGGATTAGGTTGGGTTTATGCTGTGGATAACTTGTGGGCAGAAGAGCCTGTCTGTAAGCACTAACCGTGCAGCCCTTACGATCCTTGAAACAGCCCTGTGAGGGCTGGTAAAAAGTACCCAATTACCCGGCCGAATGATTTATTTCGAATAAAAAGCCGAGCCATTAGAGGTTCTGGTTATTTAGAGCTGGGCGCCCACCGCTGTATTCGCCAGATGCCGCTGTCAGGGGCAGAAATTATCGGCGATTGGCCAGCAGCAGTGTTTCTATTAGTGCTTTTTGAGCATGCAGGCGATTCTCCGCTTCCTCCCAGATAACCGTATCCGGGTCGTCCATCAATTCGGCGCTTATCTCCTCGCCGCGATGGGCGGGCAGGCAGTGCATGTAAAGAGCGTCGCTGGCGGCGTGGCTCATCAATTCTGCCGTGACCTGATAGGGGGCGAAGAGCTTTGCTCTTTCCATCTGCTCTTCCTCTTGCCCCATCGATGCCCAGACATCGGTGACCACAAGATCAGCGGAGGCAGCGGCTTTGACCAGATCGTGCTCTACGTGAACCCGGTCGCGGTTGGCGGCAAGCAGTTCTGCGCTGGGCTCGAAACCGGCCGGGCAGGCAATACTCAACTCGAAATCGAACTGGCGAGCGGCATTGATGTAGGACTGGCACATGTTGTTGCCGTCACCCACCCAGCACACGCGTTTGCCACTGGGATTGCCGCGTCGCTCTGTCCACGTTTGCATATCAGCCAGCAGTTGGCAGGGGTGGTAATCATCGGTCAAGGCATTGATTACTGGCACCTGGGAGTGGCTGGCAAAGCGCTCGACGATGTCGTGGCCGAAGGTTCGAATCATCACTATATCGACCATGGATGAGATCACCCGGGCGCTGTCTTCTATCGGTTCACCACGGCCGAGTTGGGTGTCCTGTGGCGACAAAAACATAGCGTGTCCGCCCAGTTGCGACATACCGGCCTCGAAGGACACGCGGGTCCGGGTAGAGGACTTGGCGAAAACCATCGCCATTACTGTTCCGGGAAATTTGCGTTGATCCAGGCCCTCTCGGTGCTCGCGCTTCATCTCGCTGGCGCGCTGGATAATGACCCGTAATTCCGCCGGAGAAAAGTCCAGAAGAGTCAAAAAATGCTGTGGTGTGGCCATGGCCGTCTACCTGTACAAAGGGGATGGTAAGAAAGAGTCGTAGCTCAGGAAAAATCGTCGATCAGGCCCGCGAGGGTGCGGGCCAGGGTTCGGGCTTCATCCTCTGAGATGATCAGCGGCGGTAACAAGCGAATGGTATTGCCTGCGGTGACATTGATCAGCAGACCAGCCTCTAGCGCAGCAGGGACTAATTCGCCGCAGTCTTTGGACAACTCAATACCCAGCATCAGACCACGTCCGCGAATCTCGACCACCGCCTCCGGCTTCTCGAGTTCGGCTCGAAGTGTATCGACTATGAGTTTCCCGCGGGCGGTAGCGCGCTCACAGAGATTGTCCTGGCTGATCACATCGATCACCGCTAGTGCGGCGGCGCAGGCCAGGGGGTTGCCACCATAGGTGGTGCCATGTGTGCCGGGTCCAAAGACTTCCGCCGCTGCGCCGCGCGCCAGGCAGGCACCGATGGGCACACCGTTGCCCAGTCCCTTGGCGGTGCTGACAACGTCGGGCATGACGTCCAGCCCCTGATACGCGAAATAGGTGCCGGTTCGGCCGTTGCCGGTCTGTACTTCGTCGAACATCAGCAGCCATTCCTGCTGATCACAAATCTCTCGCAAAGTGGCCAGGTAGCCCTGTTCTAGCAGCCGGATACCACCTTCCCCCTGAATAGGCTCAGCGAGAATAGCGACCACGTTGGGGTTATTGGCGGCGATTTGTCGAATCGCTTCGACATCGTTACGAGGCGCCCGGATAAAGCCGCTGACCAGAGGTTCGAAGCCTGCCTGGATCTTGCGATTACCGGTGGCGCTGAGCGTAGCCAGAGTGCGGCCGTGAAAAGCGTCTTCCAGCACAATGATGGCGGGGCGCTCAATCTGTTTTTGGGAGCCGTAGAGGCGGGCGAGCTTGATCGCTGCTTCATTGGCTTCGGCACCGGAGTTGCAGAAGAAGACCTTGTCCATGCCGGCCAGCGCTGTCAGGCGGTCTGCCAGCGCTTCCTGCGCGCCGATGCGGTACAAGTTGGAGGTGTGCAGTAGCTTGGCTGACTGTTCAGCAATGGCTTTAGTGACTGCCGGGTGGGCGTGACCGAGATTGGTGACACTGATGCCGCACAGTGCGTCGAAGTAGCGGCGGCCCTCTGTGTCGACCAGGTAGCAGCCTTCACCGTGTGAAAAAGTCACCGGTAAACGCGCGTATGTTGGCATCAGCGCGGCCATGTTTGTTACCTCCCAGAAACGCAAAAAGGCAGCTGTAGCTGCCTGTTAATAAAGAACTATAGCGATTCTGCCAACACTTGTAAATTGACGGGTACTACCGTGAGGATCAAAGCGAGATTTTTACGGTCAGACGGTATAGAATGGCGCGCCGCGCAAGGGGCTAATCAGAGCCTTATTACCGCGGAAGTACTGAACAGAACAGGTTGAGAGATGGATATTTTAGATACGATCAAAGAACAAATTGAGAGCAACACCATACTGTTATACATGAAAGGCTCGCCCAATCAGCCTCAGTGTGGATTTTCTGCCCGTACAGTCCAGGCGCTGATGGCTTGTGGCGAGCGGTTCGCCTATGTCGATATTCTCAGCAACCCTGAAATTCGCACCAGTCTTCCCCAGTACGCCAACTGGCCAACCTTTCCCCAGCTGTGGATTGGTGGTGAACTTGTAGGCGGCTGCGATATCGTCACTGAAATGGCTGACAGCGGCGAGCTGCAGACCCTGATCACGGAAACTACTGCAGCCCAGCCCGCCGAGTGAGCCAGTAAGTTAGTGGTGCCTGTTTGGCGCCAATGCTCTTCTGTAAAAGTGGGTTTTAAACCCGCAACTTCCAGTTCCTGATTATGCCGGTTTAACTGTGTTCATGGCAGTTTGCAGGTAGTTTTGCAGGCCGACCTTGTCGATCAGCCCAAGTTGGGTTTCCAGCCAGTCAATGTGGTCTTCTTCCGCCGCCATGATGTCTTTGAACAGGTCCCGCGAAACATAATCACCAACCGTCTCGCTGTGGGCTACTGCTGCTTTCAAGTCGGCATGGGCTACGTGCTCCAGGTTGAGGTCACTCTGCAGCATTTCCTGGGTATTTTCGCCAATCATCAGCTTGCCCAGATCCTGCAAATTGGGCAGCCCTTCGAGAAAGAGAATCCGCTCGATCAGGCTGTCCGCGTGTTTCATTTCATCGATAGACTCGTGGTACTCGTGATCAGCCAGTTCCTGCAGGCCCCAGTCTTTATACATGCGCGCGTGGAGGAAATACTGGTTAATAGCCACCAGCTCATTGCCCAGAATAGTGTTCAAGTGTTCGATTACTTTGGCGTCGCCTTTCATGATAGTGCTCCTCAATAGATAGGCAGACAGTATCAACTGCAGCGCCACTGAAGTCAATCTAAGTTATTGATTCTAATGGTTATTTTGAATGATAATCACAATGATTATCATCTTGATTAGCGTTGGTGGTGGCTGCGTTGAGCGCAGCAGAGAGCTCAATAAATAGAGGGCGGCTAGCTAGGGAGATATTTCGTACAAGGCTGATGGCGGTACCACAGGAAGTTTGGGAACTCCAGTGGAGTGCGGGCTAACTGACTGCGTAGAACAGTTGTTGAGAGGCCGCTTGGTCGTCCAGAGATTCGCGTACGATTTCGCTGGTCAGAATGCCACATTTACCACATTGACTGGCAACACCGAGAGTATTACGCACATCACGCAAAGAGCTGGCACCGTCCTGAACCGCGGCGCGGATCTGGGTGTCAGTGATGCCTTTGCAGATGCAGACGTACATGGGTGATGTCTCATGCTCTCGTTAAGCTTGAGCGTAACGTTAATGCTAATGAGAATGATTGTCAACAATATTTAGATTTTGGGGGGCTGGCTCTATTGTTATGACTCAGGGCTGCACGGCGATTCGCCAGCGCCCATTCAAATTACCCGCCAGCTAGCAGTACTTTCAGTTTGCGCTGTACCAGAGGCAGGCGATCGTTGCCAAAATACATGTCGTTATCGTTGATAAACATAGTGGGGGAGCCATAGCCACCGCGCTCAACCAACTCCTCGGTATTGGCTCGCAGTTGATCCTTATAGTCAGGCTCAGCGGCTGCCGTCAGCAGATCCTGGCCGTTAAGGCCCACCTGCTCACAGAGGTCCATAAGTATCGCATCTTGGGAAACGTCCAGATCCTGACCCCAATAGGCATGGAATACCGCTGTAGAAAAAGCTACAAGCTTGCCTTGTTCCTCGGCGTAGATCGCCCCGCGCATGGCTTTAACGCTATTGACCGGAAACACTGTGGGGTGCGCTACCTGAATATCACAGAGCTCGGCCCAGTCCTGCATATCTTTGAAATAGTGTTCCAACCGCCGCTCATTGGCGAACATGCTCTCTCTGGCGCCATAAATCTGCTGGTTTACCGCATTGAATACGCCACCGACCAGAATCGGTTTCCAGATAATGGGTACTTCAAGTGCTGCGAGTATCGGTTGCACGCGGGCGAAGGCAAAATAGGTCCAGGGGCTGGAACAGTCATAGAAAAATTCAAACTTGGGGGTGCTGGCCATCGATTTGTCCCGGTAATTTTTGCGGCTCAGCTTAGCACAGCGGCTAGAACCTTCGGGTATAATCGCGGCTCTACTAAATTTGGTAACAGCTCCATGGATATCGCGCAGTACATGACAGGTTTGGGCACTGCCGCGCGGCAGGCGTCCCGGCAGGTTGCAGCCTCCTCTACAGATCAGCGCAATCGCGCTTTGCTGGCCGCGGAAGAGGCCCTTGATGGCGCCCGCGACACGCTGGTTGAGGCCAATGCGCAGGATATGGAGCGGGGTCGTGGCAATAATCTTTCTGCGCCGCTGCTTGATCGGCTTGAATTGACCCCGGCGCGGATTGATACGATGCTCGAAGGGCTTCGCCAGGTAGCGGCGCTACCTGACCCGGTTGGCAGTATCAGTGATCTCAATGTTCTGCCCTCCGGCATTCAGGTGGGCAAGATGCGGGTGCCGCTGGGTGTTATTGGCATCATCTACGAATCACGGCCCAATGTGACGGTGGAGGCAGCCAGTCTCTGCCTGAAATCGGGTAACGCGACTATTCTGCGCGGTGGCTCAGAAGCACTGGCCTCCAATTGCGCTATTGCCGAGTGCCTGGCGCAGGGTTTACGTGCTGTTGACCTGCCAGAGGCGGCGGTGCAGGTGGTGGCAACTGCTGACCGCGAAGCGGTAGGGCAACTGATTACCATGCCGGAGTTTGTCGACGTAATTGTCCCAAGAGGTGGCAAAGGGTTGATCGAACGCATCAGTAGAGACGCTCGAGTGCCAGTTATCAAGCATCTCGACGGTGTCTGCCATGTGTACATCGACTCCGGGGCCGATCTGGAGATGGCGCAGGCGATTGCGATCAATTCCAAAACTCAGCGTTACGGCACCTGCAATACGATGGAAACTTTGCTGATTGCCGCTTCTGAAGCGAGCGCGGTGTTGCCGCTGCTGGCAGTAAAATATCAGCAGGCCGGTGTTGAGCTGCGCGGTTGTCAGCGCTGCCGTGATTTGATGCCTGACCTGGTTGTCGCCACCGAGCAGGACTGGTACGAAGAGTATCTCGGCCCCGTGCTGGCGGTGCGGATTGTGGATGACCTTGACCAGGCCATGGCGCACATTAGCCAGTACGGCTCTCAACACACGGACACTATCGTAACCCGCGATCATCCCCGGGCGATGCGCTTTCTGCGGGAGGTGGACTCCAGTTCGGTGATGGTAAATGCCTCCACCCGATTTGCCGATGGCTTTGAATATGGGCTGGGTGCAGAAATTGGAATCTCTACCGATAAGCTTCATGCACGCGGCCCCGTGGGTTTGGAAGGACTCACTTCGCAGAAGTATATCGTGCTGGGAGAGGGGCAGGTGCGCCGTTGAACAGCACGACGGGATCCGGCCCTCAGGCGATCCTCGGGGGCACCTTTAACCCGATACATTTTGGTCATCTGCGGTGCGCCATTGAGCTTACCGAACAACTCGGGTTGGAGCAGACCCGACTGATGCCCAGCGCCCAGCCGCCGCACCGGGCTCAACCCAGCTGCAGCGCCAGCCATCGTGCTGCGATGGTCGAATTGGCGGTTGCCGAAGAATCACTGTTGCGCTGCGATCAACGAGAACTGAAGCGCTCCGGTCCTTCCTATACAATCGACAGCTTGAGTGAACTTCGCAAAGAGCTGGGTCCTGACGTCAGCCTTTCACTAGCCATGGGCCTTGACGCTTTGCATGGACTGGCAAGCTGGCATTGCTGGGAATCCCTACTGGACCATGCGCATATCGTGGTAATGACCAGGCCCGGTTGGGCGCTCCCCGCCCAGGGGCAGGTCGCCGAGTGGCTGGATCGGCACAAAACCAACCGTCGGGACGCCATTACTGAGCTGCCCAATGGTAATGTTTGGCTTCAGGAGCTTCGCCCGCTGCCAATTTCCTCCACAGAGATTCGCAGCCTGTTACAATCCGGTCAGTCAGCCCGCTATCTACTCCCAGAGTCGGTACTGGACTATATCCAGAGCAATGAGCTCTATGTTTGAGAAGAGATCGAGCAGTATGAACGACTCACGAGGCGCATAACTCGCCTATGGACGCAGCTACCTTGAAAGAATTAGTTTTAGAAGCCCTTGAGGACCTCAAGGCATTGAACCCCGTTATTCTCGATGTGACCGACTTGACCGATGTGATGGACTATATGGTGATAGCTAGTGGCACCTCTAATCGGCACGTTAAATCGCTGGCCAGCAATGTGAGTATGGAGGCGAAAAAACGCGGCATGATGCCTTTGGGCATAGAAGGCGACGGTGCTGGTGAGTGGGTGCTGGTAGATTTCGGCGATGTCGTAGTGCACGTTATGTTGCCCGCCACCCGTGATTTTTATGACCTGGAGAGGCTCTGGGTCAAGCACGACAACCCTGAGTAATGCGTCTCACGGTGCTGGCCGTGGGTGGCAAGATGCCCAACTGGGTAAAACTGGGCGTCGACGAGTATCAGAAGCGTCTGCCCAGGGAGTTATCCTTGTTGTGGCGCGAAATCCCCCTCGCCAAACGCAATAAAGACAGCAAACCAGAGAAACTATGCGAGCAGGAAGGTGAGCAGCTGTTAAAAGCAGTGCCCTCTGGAGATCGAGTGCTTGCTCTGGATGTCAAAGGCAAAGCCTTGTCTACACCGCAGTTGGCCGACCAGTTACGCGGTTGGCAAATGTCCGGCGATAACATCAGTCTGCTTATAGGCGGCCCCGATGGGCTCTCGCCAGCCTGTCTGGCCAGGGCCGATCAGCGCTGGTCCCTCAGTGAGTTGACCCTGCCACATCCGCTGGTCAGGGTTTTATTGGTGGAGCAGCTGTATCGGGCTTGGACAATCACCGTCAACCACCCGTATCATCGCGATTAGTTTGTAGCGCCTCGAGGCGGGGCCAACACCTTCATGTCTCAACACATCACTCTTAAGGATCAGCACCGGGAAGCCCGCATCTATGGCGCCAGAACGGTGACGGCCATCGCCATCGTTTTTGGTCTGTTGGCATTGCTAACGATTCGTTACTACGGATTGCAGATCACCGACTATGAAACCTATAGCACCCAGTCTGAGCGCAACCGTGTGCAATTACAGCCACTACCTCCCAAGCGCGGCCTGATCTACGATCGCAATGGCGTGCTGCTAGCTGACAATCGCCCCAGTTTCATCATGTCGATTGTCAGAGAGCGTGTTGAGGATCTTGATCAGACTCTGGCGGAGTTGCAGAAGTTACTGCCGGTGAGCGCAGCGGATATTGAGAACTTTCGTAAAAAGCTGCCGCGAAGTCGGCCCTATGAGGCCGTGCCGCTGCGCTTTCGTCTCACTGAGGAGGAGCGCGCCAGGCTGGCGGTGAACCGGCACAGTTTGCCGGGGGTGGTGGTTGATGCCCAGTTGCAGCGGCATTATCCCCACGGCGAACTGTTTTCTCATTCCCTGGGCTATGTCGGTCGCATCAACGAGCAGGAGTCTTGGGATCTTGATGAAACGGACTACCGAGGAACGTTCCATGTTGGCAAGGTCGGCGTAGAGAAATTTTACGAAGATTTACTGCACGGCGATGTCGGCTACCAGAATGTTGAAACCAACGCCCACGGCAGAGTGCTGCGGGTGCTGGAGAGGTTTGATCCCAATCCCGGCGCAGATCTGATATTACATCTGGATATCGAGTTACAGCGCACTGCCTTTGAGGCACTGCAAGGTCTGCGCGGCGCCGTAGTGGCCATCGATCCGCAGACTGGCGGGGTGCTCGCGCTGGTCTCGACTCCTGGTTTCGACGCTAATCTGTTCGTCAACGGCATCAGCACCATAGACTATAGCGCGCTGCGCGATTCACCCAACGTACCGCTGTTTAATCGGGCTGTGCAGGGCCAGTATCCTCCGGGTTCAACGATCAAGCCGATGATGGCGATGGCGGGGCTTGAGTCGGGGTTAGTGACGCCTGAGTACACGGTGGCTGATCCCGGTTGGTATCGCCTGCCTGGCGATTCACGGCGCTATCGGGACTGGATTCTTAAAATTCGTGGCACCGGACATGCCCCCAAGGTGGCCCTCAATATGGCTATCGCAGAATCCTGCGATGTGTATTTCTATGATCTGGCCCGCCGGTTGACCATCGACAGGATGTACGATTACCTCCACCCGTTTGGGTTGGGCGAGCGTACTGGCGTGGATACCACCAGCGAGCGCCGCGGTGTGCTGCCTTCAACACGGTGGAAACGGGAGAACATGGCCCAACCCTGGTACCCGGGCGAAACGCTGAGCGCTGGTATTGGGCAGGGCTATATGCTCACCACCCCCATGCAACTGGCGGTGGCCACTAACGTGCTGGCTACCCGTGGTGAGCACCGGGTTCCACGGTTGGTTCGAACCATCAATGGTGAACCGGTGGTGGCGCCCATTCTCGAAAAAGTACCTGGAGCCCCAGAAAACTGGCAGGCGGTACATGAAGGCATGCACGCCGTAGTTCATAGTAGCCGCGGCTCCGCTCGCAAAATTGCCAAGGGCATCGGCTACGAAATGGGCGGTAAAACGGGCACCGCTCAGGTGATTGGAATTGCGCAGAATGCGATCTATAAGGAAGAGGAGGTTGCCGAGCGCCATCGTAACCACGGTCTGTTCATCGCTTTTGCACCCTATGACGCTCCCACTATCGCATTGGCGGTTATCGTGGAAAATGGTGGCGGCAGCAGCGCTGCTTACCCGATAGCCCGCAAAGTCATTGATACCTGGCTGCTCGGGGATGCCGGCTGATGGGCGATTATGTACGTCAGTTACCTGAGGGCTCGGGCGATCTGGCACGTAGGCCAAGTGCGGCTGCCCGTTTCCACATCGACGTTCCTCTGCTACTTCTGTTGTTGCTGCTTACCGCGTATGGCTTAGTGGTGCTATATAGCGCCTCCGGTCAAGATATGGGGGCGGTAGTGCGCCAGGGCCGCTATTTTCTCGTCGGCTATGTGGTGATGATTGCGGCGTCGCAGTTGAGCCTGGCTACCTATATGCGCTGGGCGCCATGGTTTTATCTGGGGGGAGTGGCCTTATTAGTGGCAGTGATTTTTGTCGGGGTGGGCGCCAAAGGTGCCCAGCGTTGGTTGAACCTCGGCGGTTTTCGATTTCAGCCTTCCGAAATAATGAAACTGGCAGTGCCAATGACAGTGGGCTGGTATCTCTCCGAGCGGATACTGCCGCCTCGGTTCAAGTATATCGCTGCGTCGCTGGTCATCATCGCCATTCCCGCTGTGTTGATTTTGCGTCAGCCCGACCTGGGCACCGCGCTGCTGATCGCGGTTAGCGGTATGTTTGTGGTGTTCATGGCCGGTATAGGCTGGCGTTATATAGTGGGTGCGGTGGTTGCCGCCTTTGCTTCGGCGTGGCCGGTCTGGATCTACGTACTCAAGGACTACCAGAAACAGCGCATCTTGACCCTGCTCAACCCCGAGAGCGACAAGCTGGGCGCGGGTTGGAATATTATCCAATCCAAAACAGCTATTGGCTCTGGCGGCTGGGAGGGTAAAGGTTGGTTGGGAGGTACTCAGTCACGGCTGGACTTTCTACCGGAGAGCCATACTGATTTTATCATTGCGGTGCTGGCGGAGGAGTTTGGTTTGCGGGGCGTCCTGATGTTGCTGGGGATCTATTTGCTGATTTTGTTGCGGGGGTTCTGGATCGGGCTGTACGCACAGACCAGCTTCGGAAGAATGTTAGCCGGTAGCCTCACGCTGACGTTTTTCGTTTATATCTTTGTTAACATGGGCATGGTCGCGGGGCTACTGCCGGTGGTTGGTGTTCCCCTGCCGTTAGTCAGCGCCGGAGGTACATCGGTTGTAACCTTGATGGCGGGCTTTGGTCTGTTGATGGCCGTCAGTACCGAGAGAAAACATGTTGTGCGTTAACGAGGGCATCCAGTCCGCGCGGATTAAACTATTCACTATGAGAAAACGAGCTTCTTTTTATGCCTGAATTTATGAAATTGATGGTTGCCATGTCCAGTCTCTGGTCCGCCCTGTCCCTGGGTGCTGAAACCTATGGAGACAACCAGGCGACCCAGGCGGTGATCGATGAATTGGTCGCGGAAGAGGGCTTTGATCGTGAATCCCTGAACGAGCTGTTTGACCAGACGGAGAAAAAAGACAGTATTCTGGAGGCTATGTCCCGGCCGGCGGAAAAAACCAAACCCTGGTATGACTACCGGGAAATTTTTGTCACCGATAAACGCGAGCAGCAGGGCGTGGAGTTCTACCAGCAGCACCGAGAAACCCTGGAGCGAGCTGAGCAAGAAACCGGTGTTCCCGCCGAGATCATAGTGTCTATTATTGGCGTCGAAACCTACTATGGACGTATTACCGGGAGTTACCGCGTGATCGACGCGCTCTCTACTCTGGCCTTCGACTATCCGCGTCGTTCGGAGTTTTTCACCAAAGAACTGAAGCACTTTCTTATCCTCTCTCGCGAGCAGGGCAAGGACCCGCTGACTCTTAAGGGCTCCTACGCCGGGGCTATGGGTTATGGTCAATTTATGCCCAGTAGTTATCGCGCCTATGCGGTGGACTTTGATGGCGATGGGATAATTGATATCTGGAACAACCCGGTGGATGCTATAGGTAGTGTCGCTAATTACTTCAAGCAGCACGGTTGGCGCAGTGGTGAACAGGTTGTAGCCCCTGCCACCGTTAGTGGCGAGGTTGGTGATGAGTGGTTTGTGCGTAGTCGCGCAGACTTGATCCCTAAGTACACGATTGCCGAATTTGCTGCAGCCGGCATTGAGTCGACGGATGAACTCAGCCCCGAGGCCAGCGCGGTGGCGATGAAATTCGAGCTAGAACAGGGCACTGAATATTGGCTGGGCCTGCACAACTTTTATGTCACCACCCGCTATAACCACAGTGCAATGTACGCTATGAGCGTTTACCAGTTGAGTCAACGCATTGCCGCTGGCACCGGCGAGTGAAGCGCCTGTTGAAGCTTGGGCTGGTTGCGACGGCAGGCGCGACGATAATGATCGCTGCCTGTACCAGTCCTGGACCGGACTCAACGCCTACCGTGTCGCGTTATCCCAATGCCCATGACGGTGCCCCGGTAAAGTCGATTGGACCTGAAGATGTGGCCGATGCAGTGCCCCGCGCAGACCCTATTCTCAGCGCCGGCAATAAAAGTCCATACACGGTCAACGGTGTCAGCTACAAGGTTTTGCAAGACTATGGTAGTTATCGGGAGCAGGGTCTTGCCTCCTGGTATGGAACCAAGTTTGATGGCCACAAAACCTCTAACGGAGAAATATTTGATCTCTACGCGGCCAGCGCTGCGCACAAGACCCTCCCCATTCCCAGTTATGCCAAGGTTACTAATCTCGATAATGGACGGCAGGTGATCGTAAGGGTGAATGACCGCGGGCCTTTTCACTCGGATCGCATCATAGATTTGTCCTACGGAGCTGCGGTCAAGCTGGGCTATATGGAAAAGGGTACTGCGCGGGTCGAGGTGCAGGTGGTAGATGTGACTGGGGTCGATGACCGCCGCGGTACCATAGGCGGAGATTACCGCTTTCTGCAACTCGGGGCTTACGGTTCGCAGGCGTCGGCAGAATCGCTGCGTGATGAATTGGCATCCATCCTCTCAGTGCCGGCTTTTGTCAGTCCGGTCCAATCCGGCGCCAATTTGTTATATCGCGTGCGGGTGGGGCCTGTCGCAGACAATACCGAGCTGCTGACGGTCCAGCAGCAACTGGAAGCCGGTGGTTACGGTGCCGGTCAGCCTCTGCCCTGAACACAGTTGGTAATACCTGCCAGTAAGTGGCGAGTCTCCTTTCGCTGCGACTGGGCATGGGTTACCATTTTCGCTCAATTTATCATCATTTATGGTTTCCACTATATGATTCGTCTGCCCTTGTTATTGTTGCTGGCTCTGCTGTCTTTTCACCTGTCTGCCGCCAACATCATGCCCGCCCCGCCGCAAGTCGCGGCTAAGGCTTATATTCTCGTCGACGCCAATAGCGGTGCCGTACTGGCAGAACAAAATGCCGATATGGTGTTGCCGCCCGCCAGCCTGACCAAAATGATGACCAGCTATGTGCTGGCAGTGGAGATCGATGCGGGCCGGGTCAGTCGCGATGATATGGTTGTCGTCAGCCGCAATGCCTGGTCTCAAAACCCGGTATTTAATGGCTCTTCATTGATGTGGATTGAACCGGGTAAGGATGTATCCATCGAGAACCTGGAGAGGGGTGTTGTGATTTCCTCTGGCAACGACGCCACTGTTGCCGTTGCCGAGCATTTGGCCGGCAGTGAGGCCGCTTTTGCGGATATGATGAACAGCCATGCCGAGGCTCTGGGCATGAATGACTCCTGGTTTGTAAACTCTCACGGTTTGCCCGATCCCCAGCATGTAGTTACCGCCAGGGACCTGGCCACACTCGCGGGGGCGATTATCACTGAGCACCCGGGTCACTACGGGATTTATAAAGAGCGTGAGTTCACCTACAACGATATCAAGCAATACAATCGCAATTCACTGCTGGGTGAGGACCCCTCAGTTGATGGCTTGAAGACGGGTTATACCAAAGAGGCCGGCTACGGCCTGGTGGCCTCGGCCAAGCGGCGTGATATGCGCCTTATCGCTGTGGTCATGGGTACTACCAGTCCCAATGCGCGTAAGAATGAAGCCCGCAGCCTGCTTAACTACGGTTTTCGTTTCTTTGAAACCGCCAACCTGTTCGAAGCCGGACAAGAGCTGGAGCAGCCGCGAATCTGGAAAGGGCAGCAGGATTATGTGTCGGTTGGTCTGGCTGACGCGGCGCTGGTGACCTTACCTCGTGGCCAGAAGAGAAACCTTACAACAGAAATTGAGTTGCCCGATGAAATCGTCGCTCCGGTAGCCTTTGGTGATGAGTTGGGCACCGTGACCTTGAGCCTCGAGGGTGAAATCATCTATCAAAGCCCCATTGTGGCTCTGCACGCAGTCGAGCCCGGCGGATTTTTCGCGCGACTCTGGGATATGGTCTTAATGTGGGTCGCCAAATTGTTCAGCGCGTGAGAAAACATTGATGACTCAGGAGCCTGAAGCCCCCAAAATCGAGTTCCCCTGCGATTATCCGATTAAGGTTTTGGGCCGCGGTGTCGACGAATTCACTGATGTGGTGATTACCGTATTCGAACAGCACGCGCCTGGCTTTGACCGGGAGACCATCACGATTAAGGCCAGTAGTAAGGGCACTTTCCATTCACTCAACATCACCATCACCGCAACTGGTCCCGAACAGCTCAAGGCCCTGCACGAGGACCTTATGGCCACGGGACTCGTGCAGATGGTCATCTGACCTGAGCCCGATGCCAGCGCCTGTGGTCAGGAATCTTGGGTTGGTGGAGTATCAGCCCACGCTGGACGCTATGCGAGCATTCACCGATGGACGTGACGCCCAAACTCCCGACGAACTTTGGCTGCTAGAGCATCCACGGGTTTTTACTCAGGGTCAGGCTGGCAAGGCAGAGCATTTATTGGCGCCAGGAGAAATTCCGGTGGTTCAGGTGGATCGGGGTGGTCAGGTTACTTATCACGGTCCTGGGCAGTTGGTGATATACCTGTTGGTAGATATTCGCCGCCTCGATTTTGGGGTGCGCAAGCTGGTGGATATTATCGAGACGAGCCTTATCCAGTTACTGACGGCGTATGGGATTGATTCAGCTGCCAGACGCGATGCCCCCGGCGTATATGTCGACGGTGACAAGATCGCCGCTCTCGGCCTGAGAGTTCGCCGGGGATGCAGTTATCACGGCCTGTCCCTCAATGTGGATATGGATTTGGAGCCCTTTGAGCGTATTAATCCCTGCGGTTACAAAGGACTGCAGGTGACTTCGATGGCGCGCTGTCTAACGGGCGAGGTGCCAAATATCCAGCACATTAGCCAACAGCTGGCCGAGATCATCTCCACGGCACTGGAGCCGGCACCAACACCAGATCAGGACCCCGACTATGTTTAGAGTCTCAGACAGCTTGTTAGAACTTGCCAGGCTCGCCCCATGGGTGAACTAATCACTAACCTGGATTACGTGGCAACTGCCGTGTTTGCGATCAGCGGCGCGCTGGCGGCTGCGGAACAGAAGCACGATATTTTGGCGTTTGTTCTATTTGGAACGATCACCGGGATTGGTGGTGGCACCGTGCGTGACTTACTTTTGGGAACTGATCAGGTCTTTTGGTTTAGTCAGACTGAATACCTTTGGATATGCGTTCTGGCCTCAGTGGCGACCTGGTTTCTGGCGCCTTTGTTCCATTCCTTACGCAAATTGTTGGTGTGGGCGGATGCAGTGGGTTTGGCCTTGTTTAGCGTGTTAGGTGCGGTAAAGGCTTTACAGTTGGGCGCACCGGCCATCGTCGCGGTAGGCATGGGTGTTATGACCGCTACGTTTGGCTCAATGATTCGCGATGCATTGCTCAATCAAGACCCGGTGCTGCTCGGGCCTGAAATTTATGTGAGCGCGGCGCTACTCGGGGCTCTCAGTTATACCTTGATGCAGGCGTACTCGCCGGTACCGGGATTTTCGGTACCTGTGGCTATTGGGCTTGCGTTCGCGCTGCGCGCCTCGGCGATTCTTTTTGACCTGCGATTGCCCAAATACGGCGCTGCCAAAAGCGAAGAGTAAGCGATCTACCGGTGCGTTAGCTGCTATCAGGCCCCTGTGAACTGAACCGAAAGGGCGTATAATCCGCGCTTTTTGTATTGGGGGACCCCATGCCAGATCTAGGAAAGGCGATCGCATCGCGGCGAACCTTTGCCATTATTTCCCACCCGGATGCGGGTAAGACCACGATCACTGAAAAATTGCTGCTGTTGGGCAATGCGATTCAGGTGGCGGGAACTGTCAAAGGTAAAAAAGGCCCCCACGCCACTTCCGACTGGATGAGTATGGAGCAGGAACGGGGTATCTCGGTCACTTCCTCGGTGATGCAGTTTCCGTATCGCGAACGCACTGTGAATTTGCTGGATACTCCAGGGCACGAAGATTTTTCCGAAGATACCTACCGTACCTTGACCGCAGTCGATTCTGCGTTGATGGTTATCGACGGCGCCAAGGGCGTAGAGACCAGAACCATCAAGTTGATGAAGGTCTGTCGTTTGCGGGATACGCCTATTCTCAGTTTCGTGAACAAGATGGATAGAGATATCCGCGACCCTATAGATCTGTTGGACGAAATTGAAGAGGTACTGGATATCCAGGGTGCGCCGATCAATTGGCCCATTGGCATGGGCGGCTTCTTCAAAGGCGTCTATAACCTTTACACCGACGTGATTCACAAATATACCCCGGGTCAAGGTGCGGTCCTTCCTGTTGACGACCGCATTGTAGGTCTGGACAGCGATGAAGCCCGGGATTTACTGGGTGAGGACTACGAAGAATTTGTCGAAGAGGTTGAGTTGGTCCGCGGTGCCAGCCATGAATTCGATTTGCAGGCCTTCCTGGAAGGCAAGCTGGCACCGGTGTTTTTTGGTACTGCCCTGGGTAATTTCGGGGTGCGGGAAATGCTGGATGATTTCGTTACCTGGGCGCCGCCGCCGTTGAACCGCATTACTGCTGAGCGTGAGGTCGATGCCGATGAACGCAAGTTCAGCGGCTTTGTGTTCAAGATTCAAGCCAATATGGACCCCCGGCACCGGGATCGCATCGCCTTTATGCGAGTTTGTTCGGGTCGCTATGCCAAGGGTATGAAAATGCGCCATGTGCGGGTCGGCAAAGACGTAAAAATAGCGGATGCCGTCACCTTCAAGGCCGGCGAGCGGTTGCTGGTTGAAGAGGCGGTCTCCGGTGACATTATTGGTCTCCACAATCACGGTACTATTCAGATTGGAGATACTTTCAGCGAGGGTGAGCAGCTGCAATTTACTGGTATCCCGCATTTTGCGCCGGAGTTGTTCCGCCGGATTCGCCTGCGTGATCCGATGAAATCGAAACAATTGCAAAAGGGTTTGCAGCAGTTGTCAGAGGAGGGCTCAACGCAGGTATTCGCGCCGCTGCTGACGACAGACCTGGTAGTCGGTGCCGTGGGGCAACTGCAGTTTGATGTAGTGGCCTATCGGCTTCAGGACGAGTACAAGGTCGAGGCTATTTATGAGCCAGTAAACGTCTATACGGCGCGCTGGGTATACTGTGAAGACGAGCGCAAACTCGAAGAGTTTCGCAAGAAAGCAGCCGAACACCTGTCAGTCGACGGAGGTGAGTATCTTACCTACCTTGCGCCCACCCGGGTCAATCTGGCCTTAATGGAAGAGCGCTGGCCGGATATTGAATTCCGAGCCACTCGAGAACACTAGGCCGGCGCCTACGCTACCGGCCGCGGTTGATTTAAGCGAGCAGAGCTTCAATATCTGCCGCAATTTCGCTGGGCTTGGTTTTTGGCGCATAGCGTTTGACCACGTTGCCTGAAGCATCAATCAAAAACTTGGTGAAATTCCATTTGATGGATTCTGTACCCAATGCGCCTGGCGCCTCGGATTTGAGGTGTTTGAACAGTGGGTCAGCGCCACCGCCATTGACTTCAATCTTGCCGAACATTGGGAAGCTGACCCCGTAATTCAGCTGGCAGAACTCGGTGATCTCGCCATTGCTACCAGGATCTTGTTTGCCGAACTGATTGCAGGGGAACCCGAGTATTTCCAGGCCCTGTTCGCGATATTTTCCATACAGTTCTTCCAGGCCTGTGAACTGCGGCGTAAAGCCACACTTCGATGCAGTGTTGACCACCAGCATGACCTTGCCCTTGTACTCGCTTAGGGGTTTGTCGCTGCCGGAAGCACTCTGACAGGTAAAATCGAAAACGTTTTCGCTCATGTTAAATTCCTTTGTTACGACGATTAGTCACTGGTGCCCTAGATTACGCAGCTTGCGGGAAAGTAGATTGCAGTTGCACTTGCTCCACCAGCAGGCTGAGGCGTTTGCGCTGCATTTTCAGCGAATACTCCAGCTCTTTTAGTTTGGTGCGCAGTGTGGCGTGCTCCCACTTTTGCTGGAGGCGCATTTTACGCTCTTCCAGTGCGTCTTCCAATTCCGCGACCTTGCGCTCATAGCGCCCGGCTTGCAACAGCTTCCACTGATTCACCGAGGCGGTAAATTGTTGGTACTCGTGCTCGAGCGTGGCGCGCAGCGAGGCGTCGCCATTGTTGAGATCCAGCTCTTTTCGTGCACGCTGAAACTCGGCGTCCAGGATTGCCCGTTGAATCTTGAAGTCCGGTACACGGGTGAGATTGTGCGCCAGGCCCACCTGGGAGCACAGGCTAATCATCCACTTGGTGGGATCCCATTGCCACCAGCGAATGCCATTGCGATAGTCGGTCTGAAAAATATGGTGGTAGTTGTGGTAGCCCTCGCCGTAGGTCAAAAAAGCCAGGAAACCATTGTCGCGGGCGCTATTCTCTTCTGTGTAGGGGCGGGTTCCCCAGTAGTGGGCCAGTGAGTTGATAAAAAAGGTGACGTGATGATTTACCACCAGGCGTAGCAGGCCAACCAGCAGTACTGTGCCAATGATGTCGCCATGCCAAACACCCAGTAGTACTGGCAGGCCCAAATTCATAAAGAGGGTCAGCGCCACATAGTGTTTGTGCTGCCACATCACGATGGCGTCGCGCTGTAGATCTTTAGCATTGCTGAAATCCTGCCCGTTACTGTCGTATTCGCGTAGTACCCAGCCGATGTGACTAAACCACAAGCCCCGGCCGGAGGAGTAAGGGTCCAGTTTATTGTCATCCACATGGCGATGATGATTGCGATGATCCGAGGCCCAGACAAGGATACTGTTTTGTAGTGCGCCTGCGCCCCAGAATGCGTAAAACCATTTCAGGGCCGGACTCGCTTCATAAGACTTGTGGGCCCAGAGGCGATGATAGCCGCCGGTGATCGACATGCCATTGAGATACAGGAAAGCCAGTGCCCATAGCCACTGACTGCCGTCGAAGCCGTGGTAGATGCCCCAAAAAGGCACCAACAGTATCGCTGCGATCGGGAAACCGAGGAATATAATCGCGTTTTCGAGGATCAGCGGTGGTTTGTTGGTCGGTTCGTTCATGGTCAGTGTAAGGCCTCGGATAAAAATCGCTGCGGATGGTACCTTTTTCAGGCACCGTTGTCTTTCACACCGACCAGTTTGGCATCCTGCTGGCGGCTTGGCTAGTAGCAGTAGATTCATGCAATTCTGCGGCGCGCTGCGCGCTCTATTTGCAGTAGAATGGCGTGCCCTACTATCGAAGAGTGTGTCGATGCGCGCCAGCGCCAGCTCAATATGGCCAGCCTCCTCTCAGACCGGCGGCCTTTCTTTATGAACCACGCGGTTTTTACCCGCGGATCCACAATGCGACACGTGCTGGCCATGACTATGGCCAGCGCAACTGGCCTATTGGCCATGTTTGGCGTGGATTTGATTGATATGTATTTTCTGACGCTGCTGGGTGAGCAAGCCCTGGTGGCAGCCGTCGGTTTCGCCGGTACCCTCGTCTACTTCCTGGTGTCGGTCAGTATTGGCTTGCAAATCGCTCTGGGTGCACTGGTGGCTCGCTCAGAGGGCTCCCACCGTCGGGATTTGGCCGGCCGATATTGTAGTAGTGCTCTGCTATTCAATGGTGGCACGTCATTGGTGATCAGTATTCTGGGCTGGATTTTCCTGCCGCAGCTATTGGCCCTGCTGGGGGCCAAGGGTGTGACGCTGGACTATGCCACGCGTTATGCGGCAATTCTGTTGCCTAGTATTCCGGTGTTGGTGGTGGGCATGAGCGCTGCTGCTGGAGTTAGAGCGGTCGGTGATCCTCGACGGGCAATGTGGGCAACAATCATCGGCTCTATAGTCAATGCGGTTCTGGACCCAATTTTTATCTTCACCTTCAACTGGGGGTTAGAAGGGGCAGCCTGGGCGTCAGTGGTGTCCAGGTTTGCGGTGTTGGCGGTGGCCTGGCGGGCGGTTTATTCGGTACATCGCTTGCCCCGAAGGATTAGCTATCAGGAGTTTCGCCAGGATATGGGACCTATCATGGCGATTGCGGGTCCGGCTGTATTGACCAATCTGGCGACGCCTATTGGCAGCGCCTACGTCCTGCGCACCATGTCAGAGTTTGGTGACAGCGCGGTGGCTGGTGCGGCGATTATGGGGCGAATTGCGCCGGTCGCTTTCGCTGCAGTGTTCGCACTGTCTGGCGCTGTTGGCCCAATTATCGGACAGAACGCCGGCGCAGGTCTGTATCACCGGGTGCGCAGCACCCTGCGCGACGCACTGGTATTCAATGCGATTTATGTCTGTTTGGTCTGGGGGCTACTGATTGCTTGTGCTGACCTGGTCATCCGTGTGTTTTCAGCCAGTGATACGGCGGCGAGCCTTATCATCTTCTATACCCATTGGCTGGTGGGAGCCATTTTTTTCAACGGCTCTTTATTTGTCGCCAATGCCTGCTTTAATAATCTCGGTCACCCCAGATGGGCAACCGCCTTCAATTTTGGCAAGGTCGTGCTGGGGGTTATTCCCGCGGTCTATTTGGGCTCACAGTGGTATGGCGCCAAAGGCGTATTTGCCGGCGAGGCGATAGGATCGGTAGCTTTTGGTGTGCTGGCAATGATTGCGGCGTTTATGTTGGCAAAGAACCTGGAGAGCAGCTACAAGCCTGCAGTATCCGATAGCGCCCCCGAAAACTGAGGTCAGGAATCCGGCTGCACACGAATGTCGGCGAGTGCCCGATGTAACCAGGGGCCTGCCGGTTGCGGAGGTTCATCCTCGCAGTCCACTTCATAAAGCTTACCGCTCCAGGAGCTTTTACTGGCCAGCCTGTCGATAAAATGTTCCGCGGTATCCGCGTAGCGCTTGCCTCGACTGTATTTCAGCCGTAAGTGATCCGCCGCTTCCTCCGGTTCATGGCGGCTGTTGTTGCGGATGAAATCGCAACCACTGGTGCTTACAAAGTCTAGCAGTAAGCCTATTTCCGTGGCGCTGGCCTCATCGGCCCGCAGTGGAGTGGCAACAGTCAGCGCGATTGCGAGGGTCAGGCCAGAAACCAACAGCTGCGGCCCACGGCTATGACTCATTGGTGTACCTCCAGGTGCACCAGCAGAGGGTTGTGATCCGAGCTGCTTACCGGCACTACTTGGGCCGACGTGGGTTGCAGGCCCCGGATATAAATATGGTCCAGGGGGCGGCCGAACGCGCGGGTACGCAAATCGGGGTCAAAGGCCACCGGGCGCAGATTATGTCTTACGGCGAACACGTCGACTAAATTCTGGCGGGCTTCGCTCCAGGTATTGAGATCGCCGGCGAAGATAATCGGGCCGGTGTGGTCTGCCAGTAAACTATTGAGATCATTCAGCTGTTGTTGAAAGTCATTCACCCCCAGCGTGAAGTTGACGCCGTGCATGTTGACGGCCAGCAGGCGTTGCGCCCCATTGAGAGTGTATTCGGTAATGCTGGTAGCTTTTGGCGTGCCAAGCCAGGGTTCCCATGTGGTAATCGCGCAGTGCGCGTTGGGGGCGGCGCTACTGAGCGTCAGAACACCGGTGGCCAGGCTGGCAGTGGTGTAGCCGGCCGCGAATGCCTGGTACAGCGGCACCGGAATAGTTTGCTCAATGGGAGCCTGAAGAGAGGCTTCTTGAATAAATGCCAGTTGCACATCCTGGCCAAGACTGAACAAATCGTCCACCCAGCCACTGCTGCCGGCTTTCTGAATGTTCCAACTGAGAATCTGCAAAGAGTTGCCCAGGGGCAGCGTGCCTTTATTGACAGTTTGGCCCAATGTCTCACGGCATCCGTGAATATCTTCGCCCGCGGCAGTGCCGGCCGTGCAGTAAAGAACCGCCAGTAAGGAGAGGAGCACGCTAAATTCGCGTAGATGATTCCGCTGAAATGCCATTGAAATGAATGCCGAATGCTTAAGTCTGTGATTCTGGCACTCTGATCCGGTGAGGTCCAGCGCGACGCCTACTTACATTTCGGAGATTTAGAGGCGCTCGAGGTAGCTTTGATACTCGAGATTGGTAATGCGTTTGCGAAATTCAGCCACTTCCTGTTCTTTGGTGAGGGTGAAAATGCGCTGTAACTCGCCGCCCAGTGAGGCGCGAATAAATTCCGAGTCTCGGAACAGGGCGAGGGCGTCCTGCATATAGACCGGCAGTACTGATGTTTGTTGGGAGTAACCGTCGCCGGTTATTGGCTTGGGCGGCGAGGATTTCTTCTCGATACCATCCAGCATTGAGGCCAGCAGCACAGCAAACAACAAATAGGGATTGGCATCGGCGCCGGCTACCCGGTGCTCCAGCCGCCTGGCCGCGGGGTTGCCCGCAGGCACCCTGACGGCCACCGTGCGATTTTCATAGCCCCAACTGGGGAAAGTGGGTGCGTGAGAGCCCGGTTGAAATCGGCGGTAGGCGTTGAAGCTGGGGGCAAAGATAGCGACTGAGTCAGCCATATGCTCCAGACAACCGGCGATGGCTTGTTGTAATAGAGGCGTTCCCCGTTCGGTGCCGTCGTCAAAAATATTTTTGCCCTGATCATCGAGCACGCTGCAGTGCACGTGCATGCCATTACCGGCCTCGACTTCAAAGGGCTTGGGCATAAAACTGGCTACCAGGCCGTATTTGCCGGCCACGCCTTTGATTAAACGTTTCATCATCATGATTTGCTTGGCCGCCAGTACTGGGCTGTCGACGTGATGCATATTGACTTCGTACTGGGAGGGGGCCGATTCTTTGACCACTCCGTCAAAGGGCAGATCCTGTAGTTCGCAGGCCAGGCGCAGGTCTTCCATCATTTCCTGGTGATGATTGAATACGTCCAGACTGTACATGCTGCCGCCTATAGGCGCGCCGCCATCCGGGGAAGGGCAGGTATGTGTGGGGACTTTGTCATCCCAGTTGACCAGACTGAATTCCAACTCTGCGGCAACGACGGGTTTCCAGCCGGCTTCCTGAAAACGCGATACCACCTGTTTTAAAACGTGGCGGGGGTCGCCCATGTAGGGAGTGCCGTCGCCGTCGAACATGGACAGCATGATCTGGCCATGTTGCGCCTGTGGCGACCAGGGTGTTGGCAGTAGGGATCCTTCCACCGGGCGGCAGATACCATCGGCATCTCCCGAAGCGAATACGAGCTCTTCCACGTCGCGACCCCAAATGTCGAGGCTGAGGGCGGTTTTGGGGAGTTTGAGCTCGCCGTCGAAGATCTTTGCGAGTTTATGCCGCGGTAGCCACTTGCCACGCATGATGCCATTGCAATCCGGCAACAGCGCTTCAATTGTAGTGATTTCGGGGTGGGCCCGCAGGAACCAGTCCGCTTCCAGGGACATCTTTGCACCGAGCATTTGCCTGTAAGCGTGCACTATCCTTGATCAGCTCTGTGCTAGCAATACCCCAACTAGGGCAGCAAACTCGCCGCTTAGCGCGGTGCCATATAAACGCTGAGGGGGTCACTCCCCGCTGCTTCACCGACGCAGGACATCGCATTGATAAAGAGGGAGAACAAATCAGTTTGAGAGTTAACGTCGAGCTTGCGATAAATACTTTTGCGGTGCCGGCGAACAGTCTCAACAGCGATGGTCAGGCGCTCCGCGGAGGTGTCTGTACCATAGCCGCGCAGCATTAATTCCAGCACGTCTTTTTCCCGTGGCGACAGTATGGACTGCCCAAAGGTGCGAAAAGCCGTGTCGATTTGGTGATCTATACCCGGCTGCAACAGGTTGGTTACGGCAAAACTACCGTGCTCGCTGTGGGATTTCAGTAGTTCCGAAACCGGTTCCGCCAGCAGATAGAGCGACTCGTACTCTTTCTCACTGAATTCTCCGTGCTGCGGTAAGCGCATCATACTTAAGTTGATGACGTTGCCGCCCCCCAGCTTGGCCAAATAAATGGCTTCGTCGGCGGTGCCGGTATCCGCGTAATAATCTTTGTAGTAAGCCGAGTCCCGCAATTTGCCAGTGGTTACCCGCGACAGGCGATAAATTTTTGCCCTGGGTTGATTCATCGAAGCCTGGTAGAACGGGTCCTCACGGTAGGGCCCATCCAAATACTGATCAATCTGCGAGGCAACGTGCTCCTCGGCAATTTCGTGGTAGAGAACGCGTGGCGGAAGATCACGGTGATACAGCCATATCTGCGGCAGGTCTATACGCACTTGGCCACGCACGGCGGCAATGAGAGCGGCGAAAAAATCGTCTGTTCCCAGGGCGGCAATGGCCCGCGAAACATCTCTATTCCATTTGCTGAGTTGCGCTATATCGGTCATGTAGTAGTTCTAATGGCACCGTTCCCCTGCGGTCATATTGGGCAGGCGCTTGAGAGATGTCAAATGATCTCCACCATTCCTTTCTGTTGGCCGCAACAGGTTATAATTCGGCGTGTATTAGCGGTAGAGCTTTAAGTGATCAGATTACCCGACAACGCGGCAATTTATAACGAGGCGGTGCCCATTGAGTTCACCCGCGCGTTGCTCACCCATGCGCGTACGCAACGCGGTGACGTGGATGCAATGTTGCGAGAGGCCAGGTTTCCTTTTGACCCGCTGAGGCAGCATGTGCAGACCGCCTATGTATCCCGGGAACAATACAGTCGGCTCTGCCAGGCGTTGTTTCGTTATCTGGGTGATGAGAGCGGGGGTGCCATGTCAGACGTCCAGACGCCAGTGGGCACTACCCGCATGATTGCCCTGTGCATGCTGAACAGCGACAACCTCGAGTCCGCTTTGCGCCGTGCCATTGAATTCAATGCAGTGTGTAGAGTGCGTCAGGGAGCCATCGTTCTCAATGAACTGCGGGTCAACGATGACCATAAGGAAGCGAGTCTTAGCTATTTCGTGCAGGGAGACAATCCCGACAACCAGCACAATGTCTTGTGCAGCCTGGCGATGTGGTTGAGGTTTTGCGGCTGGCTTATTGGTCAGCACATCGACATCATTAGCGCTGGCTGCTCGGGCCCAAAACCGACCTTTATGGCGGGCATTCGACATTTTTTCCCCTGCCCTGTTCTCTATGATCAAGATCAGAATAGTGTCACCTTCAGTTCACGGCACCTGACTGCGGAGCTGATCAGGTCTGAGTCAGACCTGAATGAGTTTCTCAAACTGGCGCCGTATCACATTGTGATCGAGCCCCGTGCCAGCGACAGGAGTATCACCTATCGAATCAGGGCGATTTTGGGAGATGATTTTCGCGGAGAGTTGCCGAGTTTCGAACAGTTAACCGGATTGTTGGGCATGTCGGCCCGCACCTTGCGCAGGCGACTGGAAAGAGAGGGCACTTCCTACCAACGAATTAAGGACAATGCTCGCCGGGATGTGGCTATTGGCCTGCTCAGTCGAGACAAACTCACTGTTAGTCAGGTCGCTGAGCAGGTCGGTTTCAGCGATCCCAGCGCCTTTCATCGCTCTTTCAAGAAGTGGACGGGGCAGTCGCCGGGAAGTTACCGCTAGGGCTCTTCGGCCCAGCTGAGTGCGTCTGTGCGCCAGTGATCCTGCCAGGCGCGATATACCTTATCGCTATAGCGGCGGCTACCAACGCTGCCGTTGTAGCGGGCCAGTCCCAGGTGTAAGCGGCCATCTTCTCGCTGCAGATAAAATTGCAGGATGCGGCAGCCGTATTCGAAATTAGTCTTATTGATGGTCAGGTTGTCGTCGGGGCGGCCGATCTCGTCTTTCCAGAAAGGCATTACCTGCATCATCCCCTGAGCACCCGCACTGGAGATGGCAAATCTATCGAAATGGCTTTCTACTTCAATTAATGCCAGTACTAACTCCGGCGGCAGGTCGGCGCGAATCGCTGCCGCGTGAATCTGACGCAACAGGGTGAGCCTGGTTGCGGGGTCCTCGATAAAGCGAGCCAGTCTGGCGGACATATCAACCAGCCAGACCTCGGCATCGTAGCGATCCTGAAAACTGTCAGCACCGTTAATAGTGCTGTCCAGAAAATTGCGCAGCTCCGCCCGTTCCTGTTCATCGCTGGGCTGCGCAAATGCCCACGTAGCCGACACAGCCAATAGGCTGAGTAGCAACAGCCGAGGAAGCGTGTTGCCGATGATGCTTTTCAAGAAATAGCTGACTGGCACCTGTTGGCCGACTTACTGCAGCAACTGGCGGAGAAATTCAAGCGCCTCTCCCTCTGGTAGCAGACGAGAATCGTCCTCAGTGCGGCCTTTGTACTCCACATTGCCCTCGGCGAGTGCCCGATCTCCGATAACCAGCCGATGAGGAATACCGATTAGTTCCATGTCGGCGAACTTTACTCCTGGCCGCTCGTTGCGGTCGTCCAGCAAAACGTCGATACCCGCATCGAGGCAGGCCTGGTAAAGGGTGTTTGCGGATGCCGCGACTGCCTCGGACTTATGCATGTTCAGCGGTACGATAGCCAACTCGAAAGGCGCCATCGCGGCCGGCCAGAGGATGCCCTTATCATCGTGATTTTGCTCTATGGCCGACGCCACTACCCGGCTCACGCCTATGCCATAGCAACCCATGGTCACCGGAATGTTCTTGCCATTTTCATTCAGTACCTTGGCATTCATTGCCTCGGAGTACTTGGTGCCCAGTTGAAAAATATGGCCTACCTCAATACCGCGTTTGACCTGAAGATTGCCTTGGCCATCGGGGCTGGGGTCGCCTTCAACAACTGATCGTATATCCTCAACCCGGGCCAGGGGTAGATCCCGCTCCCAGTTCACTCCGGTCAAGTGGTAGCCGTCGCGGTTGGCGCCACAAATGAAGTCACTCAAAACCGCAGCACTGCGATCCACAATCACCGGTAGCGTTAGCCCGACTGGACCCAGAGAGCCAAAGCCGGCGCCGCAGGCCTGCACTACGTCCTTCTCTTCTGCCATACGCAAAGGGCTGGCGATACCGGGCAGTTTTTCCACCTTGAGCGTATTTAACTGATGGTCACCGCACACTACCAGCATAACCAGTTCACCCTCGCCTTCTCCCGCCACCACCAATGATTTGATGGTGGACCCGGGGTCAATGCTCAGAAACTGCGCCAAGTCGTCGATGGTTTTAACCCCCGGTGTGGCAATGTCGGTCATTTGCGCACTTGCCGGAGCTCTTTCCTTCGCAGGCGCTATAGCCTCGGCCATTTCCACATTGGCGGCATAGTCGCTGCTATCACTAAAGGCGATGTCATCCTCACCCGAATTAGCCAGTACATGGAATTCGTGAGAGGTGCTGCCGCCGATACTACCGCTGTCAGCGATTACGGGTCTAAAGTCGAGGCCCAGACGGGTGAATATCTGTGTGTATGCCGTGTGCATAAGCTGATAGGTAGACTCAAGCGATGCTTCGTTGGCGTGAAAGGAGTAAGCATCCTTCATCAAGAACTCCCGCGAGCGCATGATGCCAAATCGTGGCCTGATCTCATCCCTGACTTTGGTTTGTATCTGGTAGAAATTGAGCGGTAGTTGTTTGTAACTGTTGATTTCGTTGCGCACCAGATCAGTGATAACTTCCTCGTGTGTTGGTCCCAGGCAGAAATCCCGCTGGTTACGATCCTGAATCCGCAATAATTCTGGCCCGTACTGCTCCCAGCGACCGGATTCCTGCCAGAGCTCCGCCGGCTGCATGACCGGCATACTCACTTCCTGAGCTCCGCTGCGATCCATTTCTTCGCGAACGATGGCCTCGACTTTTCTCAGAACGCGTAGTCCCAGGGGTAACCAGGTATATAGACCCGAAGCCAGTTTGCGAATCAGGCCAGCACGCAGCATTAACTGGTGACTGATGACCTCGGCGTCGGCGGGAGTTTCCTTTTGGGTTGCGATGAGAAAATTACTGGTACGCATGAAATACTTCGCTTAGTCAGAACAATAAGTGGCGCTAGTTTACGTGTGATAGGCCTCGCTATACAACGTTATGATCCGTCTGCAGTCTCTGGCAGCGCAGGTGGGTCGAAAGCACTAAAGACGGTTTGAAATAAAGAATTGAGTGAATAGTCGGTAAATATAGGGGTTTTTTTGCCCTACACGTCCGAAAACACTTGTATTGTAGTGTTTCATGGATTATAAATTTGCTTGAGGCTTGAGGCTGCAAGTTTTCGTGTATAGGGGAGACGAGTCGTCCGGGTTTAATACAGGTTCCATTTCATTACGAAGGAAGGTTGAAAATAACATGGCTACTAAAAAAGCAGCGAAGAAAAAAGCACCAGCAAAGAAGAAGGCAGTAGCAAAAAAAGCTCCAGCCAAGAAAAAAGCAGTCAAGAAGGCAGCTCCTGTTAAAAAGGCAGCTCCGGCTCTTAAGCAAAAAATGACCAAGAGCCAAATCCTGGCGAGTATTTCTGAAAGTACGGGCCTGACCAAGAAGCAGGTTGGGTCAGTAATTGAAGAAATGGACTCTCTGATCGAGCGAAGCATCAAGAAGCGCTCTATTGGTGAATTCACCATTCCTGGAATGATGAAGATCACTACAGTGAAGAAGCCAGCTAAAAAAGCACGTAAGGGTATAAATCCCTTCACTGGTGAAGCCACTGTATTTAAGGCTAAACCTGCCAGTGTGGCAGTGAAAGTTCGGCCTTTAAAGAAGATGAAGGAATTCGCTACCTCTTAAAGGGTAGAGTTTCCGCGCTCCATACCAGCCCTACTGGGTGGAGCGTTCATCCCATCCGTTTTGTGCGATATCTGCGCAGGACTACACATCCCCTAAAATCCATATCCCAGCTGCTTGGCCTGTCCGGCCGCATAGGGTAAAATTCGCGCCTCAATTTTCAGCGACCTGTGATCAACAGGGGCGAGTTTAGTTAATGCCAATCTATGAATACCAGTGCCAAGCCTGTAACCACGAACTGGAAGCTTTGCGAAAAATTAGCGACGATCCGCTACTAATTTGCCCGGCATGCCACAAAGAGGCGCTGAAGAAGAAGGTTTCTGCGGCCGCATTTCGCCTGAAGGGCGGCGGTTGGTATGAAACGGACTTTAAAACGGGCGATAAGAAGAACCTGGCGGGGGGATCGGACAGTGCAGCAAAACCCGATGCGAAAAAGCCTGCAGATTCAACTTCAAGTACCAAAAAAACTGACACGAGCAGCACCACTGCCTAATTCCTGGCCCGAGGGGCCATTAGCCTGACAAACGGAACAAAACATTATGCGCAGTCATTATTGTGGCGCCTTGGGAACAGCCAATATCGACGAAACCATCACCTTGTGTGGGTGGGTTGACCGTCGCCGTGACCACGGAGGCGTTATATTCCTCGACATGCGCGATCGCGAGGGCATTGTCCAGGTGGTGTTTGACCCCGACACCCAAGAGCACTTTGAGCGAGCCAATAAAGTGCGAAGTGAGTACGTACTCAAGATTACTGGCAGGGTCAGGGCTAGGGCTGACGGCACTGTAAACCCGGATATGCCCACTGGCGAAATTGAAGTGCTGGGCAAAGAACTGGAAATCCTCAACGAGGCGGCCACACCACCATTTCAGTTGGACGAATACACCTCGGTTGGTGAGGATGTCCGCCTGAGTTACCGCTACATGGACCTTCGCCGCCCGGAAATGCAGCAAAAGTTGATTCTGCGCTCCAAAATCAGCGCAGCTGTGCGTAATTTTCTCGATGACAATGGCTTTCTGGATATTGAAACCCCAATCTTGACCCGGGCAACACCCGAGGGCGCCCGCGATTACCTGGTACCCAGCCGAACTCATCCCGGCCAGTTCTTCGCATTGCCGCAATCGCCCCAGTTGTTCAAGCAGCTGCTGATGGTGTCCGGCTTTGATCGCTATTATCAGATCGCTAAATGCTTTCGTGATGAAGACTTGCGGGCAGACCGGCAGCCTGAGTTTACTCAGATAGATATTGAGACCTCCTTTCTCGGCGAAGCAGAGATCATGGCAATAACCGAACGTATGATTCGGGAGTTGTTTCAGTCCGTATTGCAAATTGAATTGGGTGAATTCCCCCATATGGCGTATGCAGAGGCCATGGATCGCTATGGTTCCGACAAGCCGGACCTGCGTATCGACCTGGAACTGGTGTCCGTCGACGATTTGATGCAACAGGTCGACTTTAAAGTATTCAGAGGTCCTGCAGACGATCCCGCGGGTAGAGTCGCGGCTTTACGAGTTCCCGGGGGTGCTTCCATCAGCCGCAAGGAAATTGACGGCTATACCAAGTATGTTTCCATTTATGGCGCACGGGGACTGGCCTGGATCAAGGTCAATGATCTCGCCGCCGGTGTTGAAGGCCTGCAATCCCCCATTCTCAAGTTCATGCCTGAGGCTGTTGTTCAACAGATGATGGAGCGCCTTGGGGCCGCCGACGGCGATATTATCTTCTTCGGCGCCGATAAGACCAAAGTAGTGAACGAGGCGCTGGGTGCGCTGCGCATAAAAGTGGCCGAAGCCCAGGGTCTGGTTGCAGATGGCTGGGCTCCATTGTGGGTAGTGGACTTCCCAATGTTCGAAGAAAATGGCAAAGGTGGCCTTACACCACTACATCACCCGTTCACCGCGCCGTCCTGCTCGCCAGAAGAGCTTTCAGCTAATCCTGAGCAGGCCCTCTCCCGGGCCTACGACATGGTGCTCAATGGCACTGAGCTTGGTGGCGGCAGCATTCGTATCCATGAGCGCGCCATGCAAGAAACGGTATTCCGCATTCTGGGTATCGATGATGCCGAAGCGGAAGAGAAGTTTGGCTTTTTGCTGAAAGCGCTGCAATACGGTGCGCCCCCTCACGGCGGCTTGGCATTTGGTCTCGACAGACTGGTTATGCTGATGACCGGCACCCAATCTATTCGTGATGTCATTGCCTTCCCCAAGACCCAGAGCGCACACTGCGTGATGACCGACGCTCCGGGCGATGTCGGTGCGGACCAACTGCGAGAGCTGAACATTCGTCTGCGCCAGACCCCGACGCCGGAAGACAAGCCCGCCGACGAATAGGTATATAAAGAGGGAAGACTTGCATGGCTGGCCACAGTAAATGGGCAAATGATGATGTGCAGAATGTGTACACCAATGTCGATATCCCCGATGAGGTTTTGGCGGCGCTCTAGTCGTCGGGGCGATTGAACCCTTACACAGTTGCTGACAATGCTGTGGATTCGTACATAATAAGAACCTTGGCTTCGGGGCGGAAGAATCTATGGCGGTCATCCTGGGGATAGACCCCGGCTCGCGCAAAACCGGTTTTGGCATTATCAATTATGTGTCCGGCAAGAGTGAGTACATTACCAGCGGCGTGATCAAGTTGCCCAAGGCAGACCTGCCTGAGCGTCTGGGAATTATTTATGAAGGTGTCACTGAATTGGTGGCCTTGCACTGCCCGCAGGAACTGTCGATAGAGCAGGTTTTTATGGCCAAAAATGCCGGCTCTGCGTTAAAGCTCGGGCAGGCGCGAGGCGCTGCCATTGTCGCCTGTGTGGCACAGCAGATGCAGGTTTCGGAGTATTCTGCCCGGCAGATAAAACAGGCGGTAGTGGGCACCGGGGCCGCTGACAAAAGTCAGGTGCAGCACATGGTGAAACTGCTACTTAAATTGCCCGCGGAACCGGGCGAGGATGCCGCCGATGCGCTGGCAGCAGCCCTGTGTCACGCGCACACACAACAAAGTATGATCAATATGGCTGGCGCCAAATCTGTCAGGCGCGGGCGTCTAAGATAATAGTAGGGTATCCATGATAGGACGAATTCGCGGTGTGCTCGCGCTCAAGCAACCCCCAGACATACTGGTGGAAGTGGGCGGCGTGGGCTATGAAATTCAGGTTCCCATGACCACGCTGTTTCAGCTTCCGGAGGTGGGTGAAAATGTCTCGCTGGTTACCCATTTTGTGGTGCGCGAAGACGCCCAGCTGCTTTACGGTTTTATCGATGAACGCGACCGTCATCTATTCAGGCAATTGATACGCGTCAGTGGTGTTGGTCCCAAGCTGGGCCTGACCATTTTGTCTGGTATGGATGCCAATAGTTTTGCGCGTTGCGTGCAGCGGGATGATATTGCCTCTCTGGTGGCCCTGCCTGGCGTAGGGAAAAAGACCGCCGAACGGCTGCTGATAGAAATGCGGGATAAATTGAAGGACTGGTTGGTTCAGGCTGGTGACGGATCGACCTCTGCGGACGCTGCTGCGATCAAGCCGCGTGTGGATATCGTTGCCGACGCCGAAGGCGCCCTGATCACTCTGGGTTATAAGCCTGCGGAGGCCAGTCGCATGGTGGCGGCGGTGAATGACGATAGTATCGATGACAGCGAGGAACTGATTCGTCGTGCGCTGAAATCCATGGTTAGCAGGTAAATGGGTGAGCAAGTGAGCAGGGCAAGACCATGATAGAAACCGATCGCTTAATCGCCGCTGAGCCCGTTACCGCTCGCGAAGACGCAATGGATCGAGCTATTCGCCCCAAATCCCTGGCTGAATATGTCGGCCAGCCCAGAGTCTGCGATCAGATGGCGATTTTCCTACAGGCAGCCAAAGGCCGTAGCGAGCCGCTCGATCACACCTTGATATTTGGCCCTCCTGGACTCGGCAAGACCACTCTTGCCTGCATCATCGCCAACGAAATGGGGGTGGCGTTGAAGACCACCTCAGGCCCGGTGCTGGAAAAAGCCGGAGATATTGCCGCCCTGATGACCAATCTGGAGCCTGGGGATGTACTCTTTATCGACGAGATCCATCGCCTCAGTCCTTTCGTGGAGGAAATCCTGTATCCGGCAATGGAGGATTACCAGCTCGATATTATGATTGGCGAGGGTCCGGCTGCACGTTCGATCAAGCTGGATCTGCCACCCTTTACCCTGGTGGGAGCGACCACTCGGGCCGGTTTGTTAACTTCGCCCCTGCGCGATAGATTCGGCATCGTTCAACGGCTGGAATTTTACGCAGCAAAAGACCTGGCCCATATCGTAGAGCGCTCCGCCGGTATTTTGGGGTTGCGTATCGACAGTGAAGGCGCGGCCGAAATTGCGCGACGTTCCCGGGGTACACCCAGAATAGCCAATCGCTTGCTGCGGCGCGTGCGAGACTACGCCGAGGTGAAAGCAGATGGCCACATCTCCGCGGCAGTGGCTGATCGGGCTCTGGACATGCTCAGCGTCGATCAGCACGGTTTCGATCACCTGGATCGTCGGTTGTTGCTGGCGATGATCGAAAAATTTGACGGCGGTCCGGTGGGAGTCGATAGTTTGGCGGCTTCGATTTCGGAGGAGCGCGGTACTATCGAGGATGTGCTCGAGCCCTATCTGATTCAGCAGGGCTTTATGGTGCGCACTCCGCGTGGGCGCATGGTCACCCGTAACGCCTATCTTCACTTTGGTCTGCAACCGCAAACCGGTAGTGGCACTGATCTGCCGCCGGCATCGGATCAAGGCGCAGGCCCCGCTGACGAGCTTGAACCGTGAGCAGTGAGGAATTTTCCGTTAAGCTGCGGGTCTATATTGAGGATACCGATGCCGGTGGTATCGTTTATTACGTTAATTACCTCAAATTTATGGAGCGGGCGCGCACTGAATACATGCGTGCCCAGGGTTACGGTAAGGATTACATCTTTAATCTCGACTTGATGTTCGTAGTCCACGATGTCGCTGTGAAGTACCTGAAACCGGCGGTGCTGGATGATGAACTTGAGGCGACAGTGCAGCTGCGGGAACTGCGCGGCGCGACCATGCGAATGCAGCAGTCAGTGCGGCGTCAGGGGCAGTTGTTGGTGAGCGGAGATGTTACTATCGCCTGCGTTGATCGCAGCACTTTAAAACCGCGGCGAATTCCGCGAGAAATAATCGATAAGCTGCGGCGCACGCAGCTGTCCGGGCACTAAAGGAAACCCAAATTGGAAGAACAACTTAGTCTTATCGGCCTGGTCTTAGAAGCCACTATTACCGTACAACTGGTGATGGTTACTCTGTTCCTGGCGTCCATGTTTTCCTGGTACATGATCATCCAGCGTTTCATCTATTTCCGCAGTGCGCGGAATGAGATGTATGAATTTGAGGAGCGCTTCTGGTCAGGCATCGACTTGTCTCAGCTCTATCGCGAGGGTAATGAACGGGTTTCCGACGGACGCTCAGCCTTTGGTATGGAAAGCATATTTCGCGCCGGGTTCAAGGAATTTTCTCGCCTGGCCCAGCAAGGCGAAATGGACTCCGAGGCAATGATCGAGGGTTCGCGTCGGGCGATGCGCGTGGCCACCATGCGCGAGGAAGAGAGGCTGGAGCGGCATCTGTCTTTCCTGGCGTCGGTCGGTTCAACCAGCCCCTATATCGGTTTGTTTGGTACTGTCTGGGGAATCATGAATTCCTTCCGCGGTCTGGCCAATGCCACTCAGGCAACTCTGGCAACTGTGGCACCGGGTATTTCCGAGGCACTAATAGCGACTGCCATGGGGCTATTTGCCGCGATCCCGGCGGTAATGGCGTATAACCGGTTTGCCTCCAGGGTGGATGTGTTCACCAACCGCTACGACACTTTCGTCGACGAATTCTCCAGCATTTTGTACCGCCAGGCGTATTCCTTGAAGTCCAAGGGCAAGAAGTAGTGGCCGGAGGAGCCAGAGGGCGCGGTAAACACCGGCCCATGGCTGAAATCAACGTGGTCCCCTACATCGATGTGATGTTGGTGCTGCTGATCATTTTTATGGTTACTGCGCCCATGCTGATGCAGGGGGTGCAGGTCGATTTACCAGAGGCTAATACCGAACCGGTCGAAAACCAGGACAGCGAACCGCTTATTGTATCGATTAACGCCACCGGCCAATTGTTCCTGAATCTGGGCTCGGTCGAAGATCAGGTGCTGTCACTGGCAACCATCAAACAACGGGTTTCTGCGGTTATCAGGCGCAATCCTGATAAACCGGTGCTGGTCTGGGGTGACCGCGCGGTACCCTATGGCGAAGTGGTGACCTTGATGGCGGCGCTGCAGGAGGCGGGCGCACCCAGCGTCGGCCTGGTGACCGAGACCCCCAAGTGAGCGGATCGATCTACGCAAGACCGGTGGCGCCAAGGATTATGTTCTGGCCGACCGCGGCCACCATTATTATGCACGCCCTGATGATTATGGCGCTGACCGCCAATTGGGAAAGCAGTGAAGACAACATCATCACGCCTACCGTTATCCCGCCGCAGATAGTAAACGCCACGCTGGTTAGTATTGATGAGTTCCGGCCCAAGCCAAAGCCCAAGCCTGTTCCGCCGAAGGCCAAGCCCAAGCCCAAGGTCGACCCAAAGATCGAGCAGCGAAAACAGGCTGAAGCTAAAAAGGTTAAGCAAGCTGCGATAGCCAAGCAAAAAGCCAAAGACAAAGCGGTGCAGGACGCGGCCACGCAAGCTGAATTGGAAAAGCAGCGGGCGCGTGAGGCGGCAGCTCGGGAGGCCGACCGACAGCGCGCGGAACTGGCAGCGCGACAACAGGCAGAGCAGGCCTGGCGCAGGTCGCAGGAAGAAGCCGATCGAGCGATGGCGGCCAGCTCTGCGGAAATGTCGGCCAGCTACGCCGGCTTGATTCAGCGCACAGTGGTAAATAATTGGAGCCGCCCACCCAGTGCCCGCAATGGCATGGAGGCGTTGCTTTCTATTCAGTTGATTCCAACGGGAGACATCGTCAGTGTTACTGTGCTAAAAAGCAGCGGCAATGGCGCTTTTGACCGCTCAGCGATCAATGCGGTGGAAAAGGCGGGCAGCTTTCCGGAATTGAAAAACCTGCCTATCAGAGAATTTGAGCGAACTTTCAGGCGCTTCCGCCTGTTATTCAGACCAGAGGATTTACGTTACTAATGACACCTTTTAGCAAACTACTGGCCGGGCTGGCGTTGTTGGTTGCAAGTTGCGGCCTGCGAGCGGAACTGGTCATCGAAATAACCCAGGGCGTTGATAACCCCACTACCATAGCCGTAGTGCCTCTGGCATGGAGCGGCAGCGGTACTGCACCGGCGGACATCTCCGCAGTTATTAACAGTGATTTGTCGCGTTCAGGTCAGTTCGACCCGGTAGACCGCCGGGATATGTTGGGCTACCCGCGTCAGGAAGAGGAGATATTCTATCGTGACTGGCGGGCACTGCAGGCAGAGTACCTGCTGATCGGTCGCGTCTCTGCTACGGATCAGATGCGCATAGAATATGAACTGTTTAACGTCACCAGTCAGAGCAAAGTGCTTGCAGGTGTGGTGGAGGGCCCGGTTAATGAGGCCAGAATGTTGGCCCACCAGGTCAGTGATGCAATCTACAAACAGCTTACCGGCATCCCCGGGGCCTTTGCTACCCGTCTTTTATACGTGTCGGTGACGCGGGTGCCCGATGGCAAGGATTACTTCCGTTTGACCCTGGCCGATTCCGATGGCGCCAGACCCATCGTCCTGCTCGAATCTCGCGAGCCGGTGTTGGCGCCGACCTGGTCTCCAGACGGTTCGGAAATCGCCTATGTGTCTTTTGAGACTACCCGCCCGGCCATTTACCGCCAGAATCTCAATACCGGTGCCCGTGAGCAGCTCACTAATTTCAAGGGAATTAACAGTTCCCCGTCCTGGTCTCCGGATGGTAAGACCATGGCAATGGTGCTATCCAAGGATGGCAGCCCGGACATCTACCTGATGGATCTGGCCAGCAAGCGCCTGACTCGGGTCACTAAGCACTATGCCATTGACACAGAGCCCGCCTGGATGCCCGATGGAAAATCACTGCTGTTTACCTCGGACAGGGGCGGTAGACCACAGATATACCGCTATATTTTGCAATCTGGCAGTACTGAGCGGGTCACTTTTGAGGGCAGCTACAATGCCCGGGCGCGGGTCGCCCAGGACGGCCGAAATGTAGTGATGGTGCACCAGCGTTCAGGCCAGTTTCACATCGCCCTGCACGATTTGGTGAGCAATCGTTTGACTGTACTAACTTCCACCCAATTGGATGAAAGTCCCAGTATCGCACCCAATGGCTCTATGGTATTGTACGCAACGAAACAGGGTGATCGGGGCATTCTAGCCGCGGTTTCCGTTGATGGTGGGGTCAAGTTCCGCCTGCCCGCCCGCGAGGGCGATGTCAGAGAACCAGCCTGGTCGCCATATATGAGTCGCTAAGGCGACACAATAAAATTTTAACATCTACCTTTGTGAGGAAGGGATCTATGAAGCATCTACCTGTTGCCGGTAAGGCGATTACTTTACTTTTTACCGCAGCGTTTTTGGTCGCCTGCTCCAGCAGCGATACAAAGGAAAGCGAAGAAGCTGCTGCTGCCGCTGCCGCCGCTCAAGCTGAAGCCGCGCAGGCTGAATCAGCTGCCTCTGCAGCCGCTACCGCGGAACGGACACGGCTGCGCGAAGCTGCCATGGCTGTTGGCAGTGTCTTCTATTTTGAATACGACAGTTCAGCTCTGACATCCGATGCCCAGCGCTCGCTTGATGCGCACATTGGTTTGCTACAGGGTAATGAAGACACTGTTCGCCTCGAAGGTCACACCGACGAGCGCGGTACGCGCGACTACAACATCGCCCTGGGCGAGCGTCGTGCCAATTCCGTTCGCGACTATATGGTTGTCAATGGTGTCGCCAGCTATCGTATCGAAACTGTGAGCTACGGCGAAGAACAGCCCATAGCCTACGGCTCTGGCGAGTCCAACTGGGCCCAGAACCGTCGGGTCGAACTTAAGTAATAGGTAATTTATGCGAGGCGTGCGTATAGCGCTGCAAGCGAGCGGGCTGGCCTTATTGGTCGGCCCGTTGTGCTTAACGGTGCAGGCTCAGGAATATGTTGACGTAGAAGCGGAGCGTGCAGCCCAGCGAAATGCTGGCTCTGTCGATTCGCCGACAGTCCAACCTACCGGAACAACCAGCTATGGCTTGAATAGTGCCCCTGCTGGCCCGGCAGTGGTGAGTGCGCCTGCTGCTGCAGTTGGCGGAGATACTGGCCAAAACCAGAGTGTCGGCAATATGCTGGTTCAGTTGCAGCAACTCCAGCAGGAAGTAAGGATGCTCAACGGTAAGGTCGAGGAGCAGTCCCATGAACTGCGGCGGCTGAAAGACCAGAGCCTGGAGCGTTATGTTGATTTGGATCGCCGGGTTAGCACCTTGACCACGGGTGGCTCACTACCACCGATAGGCGCATCCGGTTCCATTTACAGTAGTACAGCGGGAAACTCCACTGGCAGCTATGGCAGTAGTGCGGCAGCTGGCGGTGGCTCGACTGCACCAGCAGCCTCTGGTTATTCGGGTGGCGGTAGTACATATACGGCACCTGCTGCGACAACTACGCCAACGGTTAGTGCTGGTGCTGCCAATAGCGGCGCAGAACAGCCTGGCGAGGGCGACGCTTATCGCGCGGCCTACGCGCTGGTGAGAGGGCAACAGTTCGATGATGCGGTTAGCGCCTTTCAACAATTTCTTGTGCAATACCCTAGCGGTCGTTATGCGCCCAATGCCCATTACTGGCTGGGTGAATTGTTCCTGGTACTGGATCCGCCAGATTTGGAACAGGCACGACAATCGTTCAGTTTATTGCTGACGGGGTACCCCGGTAATGCAAAAGTGCCGGATGCACTGTACAAACTGGGCCGCGTACACTTTATGAAAGGGAATCGTGAGAAATCTCGAGAGTACCTGGATCGCGTTATAAGTGAGTACGGCTCTACCAACAGTTCCGCCGTTAAGTTGGCACAGGACTTTATCAACGAGAACTTCTGATTGCTTAGTCGGCGGAACCCAGCGTGTCTACAATCCACACTTCAAACTCTGATTCTGTTCGGATCACCGAGATTTTCTACTCTCTTCAGGGAGAGGCACGCACCGTAGGCTTGCCCACGGTGTTCGTGCGCCTCACCGGTTGTCCCCTGCGCTGTGTTTACTGCGATACCGCATATGCGTTCAGTGGCGGCGAGATTCAGAGTATCGAGGACATTGCGGCACAGGTGGCGAGCTATCAACCACGGTATGTCACAGTTACTGGTGGTGAGCCATTGGCGCAGCCAAATTGCCTGCCGCTGTTGTCCAGGCTGTGTGACGCGGGCTATGAAGTTTCTCTGGAAACCAGCGGTGCAATGCCCGTAGCGGAGGTTGATCCGCGAGTGGTCAAGGTGCTGGATCTGAAAACACCTGCCTCCGGTGAAATGCACCGCAATGATTACGGCAATATTCCTCTGCTGACTCCCCAGGACCAGCTTAAGTTTGTGATTTGTGACCGCGAGGATTATGAGTGGGCGCGCTTCAAGCTGGATGAATACCCACACCTGCACCAAGTGTCGGATGTGCTATTTTCGCCCTCCCATGATCAGCTTTCCGGGAAGCAGCTGGCGGAGTGGATTCTCGCAGACAATCTGCAGGTACGTCTGCAACTCCAGCTGCATAAATTTTTGTGGAATGATGAGCCGGGGCACTGATGAGTGACCAAGTAAATAAGAGAGCGGTTATTCTGGTCTCCGGAGGGTTGGATTCAACCACCGTGTTGGCCATGGCACAGGCACAGGGCTACGCCTGTTACACGCTGAGCTTTGATTATGGTCAACGTCATCGAGCGGAGCTGTTGGCCGCAGAACGCGTTTCTATTGCGCTGGGCGATGTCGAGCACAAGGTCGTCAAACTCAATCTTGATAGCATAGGCGGCTCGGCGTTGACCGATACCGATATAGCCGTGCCAGAGGAAGAGACCTCGGGCATTCCAATCACCTATGTTCCTGCCCGTAATACGATATTTTTGTCCATAGCGCTAGGCTGGGCAGAAGTACTGGGCGCCAACGACATATTTATCGGCGTTAATGCCGTGGACTATTCGGGCTATCCCGATTGCCGGCCGGAATACATCGCGGCCTTCGAGACTATGGCAAACCTGGCTACCAGAGCGGGTGTCGAAGGTCAGAAACTCAGTATTCATACACCGCTGATGGACATGGGCAAAGGCGAAATTATCAACCTTGGTATCGAGCTGGGCGTAGACTACGCGCTGACGGTGTCGTGCTATCAGGCTAGCGAAACCGGCTTGGCCTGCGGAAAATGCGACAGCTGCCGCTTGCGGAGTCAGGGTTTCATGGATGCAGGCGTAGAAGATACAACCCGCTATACCGTCTGAGTTAACGCTCAGAATTTGTCCGACAAACCCCTTGAGTTTTGCCTTCAAATCCGTACTATACCCTCCTTCTTCCGGGGCCGTTAGCTCAGTTGGTAGAGCAGTTGGCTTTTAACCAATTGGTCGCTGGTTCGAATCCAGCACGGCCCACCATTTTCCTTTTTTCTATCAAGTGCTTAGTGGGTTACCGCGTTCAGCGTCCGGTGCCTCAGCACTACCAGTTCCGGGGTTTTGCCGGACTTTCCTTCACACACCCTGTTTGCCGCCTCAATGAGCTCCTCCAACTCCGGCGCGGAGTAGTGGGTGGTGATATCGCCGTTCTTGTGGCCTAGCAGTATTTTTCGGGTTTCCAATGGCACCCTGGCCGCGCGTAAGCGGCGACCGAATGTGTGTTTCAAGTCGTGTACCCGGATGGGCACGTCCAGCTTGCGCCGGACCGACTTCCAGCCATTGTTTTGATGCTGCCACCGGTTGGCTGCAGTAGGTGAAGACGCGCTCCTGGTGCCACCGGTTGGCTGCAGTAGGTGAAGACGCGCTCCTGGTGCCACCCACCCGAGCTCCGCCGGGCGCGTTGCCCCTTTTCGCGGGGAAGGGCGCGCGGTAGCAGGCGCGCGGTAGCAGAACCCGCTTATTCATAGATCAAGCACCAGTGACGCCACTGAATAACAGATGGGTATAGGTTCTTGTGGGCTACGGCCTGGAAACGACCACAAAAGATCTGCAAGTGGGCCCATGCAAGCGAGATTTCAGCAAACCCCGCGGCCATCCAGCGATCAATTCCTGCAGAGCAGCGGGATTTTGGAAAGAAATTTTTTCCACTATATGCCGTTTGTTTTTCTTATACTTCTTACAAATTTAGCACCATCCTATAAAAGAGATTCTATCTGGTGGGTAATGAGCGCCAAGAAAGAAGAAACACGATTAAGAAGGCTTGGCATATTGATTGATTCATCTGAAGCAGGGCTAAAAATACCAATTTTGCGAAAGAAATAATAATTTTGGCACTGTCACGTTAACTTTCAGAGAAAAGTTAGCGACAAACTACAAGCACTGCCATTTTTATAGATATTTTAAAGTTGTGAAAGATCGGCATAGACGAGATAGTCGGAGATTTTTTCATTTTTCAGCTTAAGCGTCGTTGCAAAAGTGGCGGAATGCGTACTGCCGTCCAGCCGGATATAATGGACGGAGCCGTTGCAGATGACGTCCTCACCTTGCGACCAAATATTGTCAATTTGGTGTTTCATGCTGGTGATGCTGTTGAAAAACGCTCGGTTGGCTTCCAGTACCGCATTCTTTCCCCGCACCGGATCGTAATTCCCAATTCGGAAAAGTACATTATCCGATAGAAATGTGGATAGGTGTTCCACGTTCTTGTCATCAACAGCGTTGCTATAGAGGTCTTTGATAAAATCTGTCGTATTCATTGTATTCTCTCCTTATACAGCTGTACTTACACGGGTGATACCGGATGTTTCACCGCCATACATGTTTTTCTCTGCCGGCTTTTCGCTTAAATATTGAATAAACTCGAATTCAAACCCGGCCGGATCGATGAAGTAGATGGTCTTTCTGTGCGGATGATTTGCGCCGATGGTGGCAATTCCATGCCCTTTTTTTTGCAAGCGGTTTGATATGCCTTTCACATCATCAACGGCAAAACCTATATGGGCGAGGCCGGGAGAATGCCCTTTCAGGTCACGATTATCGTTATCTCTACCTTCATTCAGCGTGATGTAATTATCATCTGTGCCGACATGCAGCCACTTACGCTTTTTGCCATACCATTCGCTTTCACCTTGCCCGCGCACTTTCCAGTCTGGGAAAGCTGTTTGGATAAAGTCGAGTGTTGCGTCCATATCTTTGACGACTAAATTGACATGTTCTAAACGGATCATTTTTTTCTCCTTTAAGTTTTAAGTTGTCCTTACAGTCTATTTTGTTTTTTTTTGACTGATAATATGGCTTGTGAGAACATTATTGTTGAGTTTAAGTTGACAATAGGAGGCCCTATGCAAAATATTTCCGCCATTCCTGTGTTTACCTGCGTGATTGAAGAGGGTAGTTTTTCCAAAGCCGCGGGTAAGCTTGGCATTACGAAATCTGCCGTGAGCAAGCGGATAAGTGGATTAGAGGCGCAATTAGGTGTTAAATTACTCCAGCGTTCTACCCGTAAGTTAAGCCTAACCGAGGCGGGTGAACGTTACTTCGAGCATGCCGTGTACGCGCTCCGTTCCGCGCAGGATGCGGAAAATGCCGCCACTGAATTGCAAAAAATCCCTCAAGGGACGCTACGTATTAGCGCCCCAATGTCCTTTGGTAGGCTTCATGTTGCGCCAATTATTCCGCTCTTTCTCAAGCAATATCCGCAAATTCAAATTCATATGGATATGAGTGATCTTTCCCACGACGTCATTGCGGAGGGGTTTGATATTGCCTTAAGAGGTGGAGACCTGCCAGATTCATCGCTCATCGCTAGAAAGCTCGCGCCCATACATAGCGTTCTTTGCGCGTCTGAAGAGTATATCGCGCAGCACGGGATGCCCAAAACACCGCAAGAACTGATGTGGCATAATTGCATTTTATACACTTATCACACGACTATGAATGAATGGATATTTATCAGAAATGGTGAAGAGGGGCGTGTACGGATATCTGGAAATTATCAGGTGAATAACAGCGAAGCTTTGCATGAATCTTTGCTTCAGGGGCTTGGAATTGGCCGCCTCCCGACATTTGTTGCCGGTGCGGATATCGTATCGGGAAAACTTATTCCTGTGCTGCCTGATTATGCGATGCCGCATAAGGCGATCTATGCGGTCTTCCCAGAAAAACAATATATGCCGGAAAAAGTGCGCGTCTTTATCGATTTTATGATTGAGCATTTGGGAGGTGACGTGCCGCACTGGGACCGATGGCGGCAATCCGGGACAGACCACAATTTTGGAGGGTATTAATGGGTCCCCTACGCCTTGGGTTCCATTTCGATTAATCGTGGTCTGTCCCCGATATTCGTATGGGTTTTCAAATCTGTTTGGCCGCTTTTAGAATTCTATTTGAAAGTGCAGGGCTGCTCATCGCCCGGGCCAGTGTGACACCCCCGATCAACCTGCTCAGATAGGACCAGGCATTGGCGACACGTTCTGTTTCGGTATTTCCGGACATTCTTTTTGCGATCAGACCGGCAATCGTCTTCATCTTCTGCTCATATAGTGATCGCGTCTCGTTGCTTGTACGGATAACTTCTGGCGAGAAGGCGGCCATCGCGCATCCCCCGGAAAGATCATCGCGGTGGGCCTTGCCAAGATAATAGTCGGAGAAAGCCTTCGCCCAGGCATCGCCATACTTCAGTTGGTATTCGGGGATAGCCGCGATGACTTCATCGAGACCGGCCGCAAGCGCCGCATCAAATGCCGCAGCTTTTGAACCGAAATGCGCGTAAAACGCACCGGACGTAACGCCGGCCCCTTTTGCCAACCCGTCGACTCCTATGCCGTCATATCCCTGACTCCGGAAACCGCGCCCTGCTGCTTCCAGCATACGCCGTCGGGTCTCCTGCTTGCGTTCACCCCGCTTTGCCAAATTCAAATCCCTCGTTGATGTTTCATTTTAATATAGCGGTCGTTATATTTTACTTGACGAGATAACGATCACTATATATTGTGTGCCCAAGCTTATTATATAACGATCACTATATAACTGCGACACAGTAATACATTTTACCAACCTATAAAGGAAAACTTATGCCATATCTTAAAATAACTGCCGCCTCCCTGTTGGCTCTCAGTTTCGCTGCAACCGCTCATGCCGAAAGCTGCATGCCAATCGGCGGCGTTGCGATACCGAATTTCTTCTCCGAAGGAGAGGGCAAGCCGATGATAATTTCCGCAGCGCTGACCGGTAGCGTGCAAAATGCCGCCGGCAAGATCACCGCGCAAAGGCAGACCCCCACAGGGCTGGAAATGGATATGGAACATTATTTCGGAAAGGATGATGGCGGCGCATTCCAGACCAAAGATTTGGGCGTTCTTACCGCCGTTCCGGGCAAGCCGGGGCGATATATGCTCGAGATCACCTATCATATTCAAGAGAATGTCACCCGCGGTACGCTCAAAGGATATAAAGGGCAGTTCAATAGCTACGGGCTGGTGGACTTGCGCGATCCAGACAATCTCGTCGGGCTAGTCCGCTACACCGGCTCAATCTGTAAATAGTTCTGCGCGCTGCCCTCGGGCTGCACCTAGGCCATTGCTGGCGGGCGGTGTGTTACCGCTTGCCAGCCCATACAAACATATTCATATAGTGAGAAAGAATGAACACATTATCCGAGCCCTCTGCGCTCCCCGCATCGATTCTATACACCATGATACGGGTGAGCGATCTCGACCGATCCATTGCCTTTTACCGCGATGCTCTGAGCATGCGCGAATTGCGCAGGGAAACTTTCACCGATGGTCGTTTCACGCTGGTTTTCATGGGATATGAAAATGACCAGAATGCACCGACAATCGAGCTAACCTGGAACTGGGACCAACAGGAATACTCCCACGGCAGCGGATATGGGCATGTTGCGCTGGGCGTTGCCGATATTTACGGCGCCTGCGCGCGGCTAAACGGTATGGGAATTGAAATCGCGCGCGATGCGGGGCCTATGACTCATGCGGTGGACGAGACCGGAAGCCGTGAAAATATTGCTTTTCTTGAAGACCCCGACGGGTACAAGATCGAACTTATTGAGATGCATGCCAGATAGGGTGGGGGGCGAGAGGTAGGTTCCTTATCGCAAAGAAACGGGCGTCACCGATAAAGGTCAAATGAAACAACCTAGTGGAGCGTCCTCGCCGGCGCCGGATAAAGCTCAGTCGACAGACTCACTTCCAGCGAGTTATCAATCTTGTCAGCACTTTGCCCTACCATTTCGTCGTAGGGGCTTGCCTGTCGTAGCACCAGGCTTTCAATATTTAAAGGGGACAACAACTCCTTCATTTTGAGTAGATTACGCGTTTTCAAACTGCTGCCGTCACTGTCAGTTATCAGTAGCTCTGTATCTCCTGACACTGCAAACGCGATATAGAGGCTCAGATCGACGGATTGGATGATAACCCGCTCGACACGACCTTGTGATTTCAATTCGCGGATAGAGATTTTCATGATCTTTGCCTTCGTGCAGTCAATGCGCGCTGATAAATAGGGAAGAGAGGTTCATCGGTGATCAGCTTTCAAACTACCGCGTGATGGCTAGCTGGAGACGCTCCCGCTGCGCTCAGCATTCCTCTCTCAACGATAAACGCGATAATTTCTTCGACTCCCTGTTTCTTTTTGAGGTTGGTAAAGACCCAGGGAGAATTGGGGCGCATCCGGTTGGTATCTCGCTCCATCACGCCCAGGTCAGCCCCAACGTAGGGTGCCAGGTCAATCTTGTTGATGATTAACAAGTCGGAGCGGGTAATGCCGGGGCCACCTTTGCGCGGGATTTTTTCGCCTTCGGCCACATCAATCACGTAGATGGTGAGATCAGCCAGCTCCGGGCTAAAGGTGGCGCTCAGGTTGTCACCGCCACTTTCGACGAAAATAATATCCAGATTGGGGTGACGCTGAGTCATTTCCTCAACAGCAGCCAGATTCATTGAGGCGTCTTCGCGTATTGCGGTATGCGGGCAGCCGCCTGTTTCCACGCCGATGATGCGATCCGCATCCAATGCCTGCGCTCTGGTAAGAATAATCGCGTCCTCCTGGGTGTAGATGTCGTTGGTAACGACAGCCAGGTTGTACTCATCGCGCATAGCTTTACAAAGCACTTCCAGCAGTGCAGTTTTACCGGAACCGACGGGGCCGCCGATACCGATGCGAAGTGGGGTGGTTGTTTGATTCATAGTGCGTGTTCCTCAGGAGCGAAATAATCGTGTGTATTGGCTTTCGTGATTGCTGCTGGCAATCGCTTGCGCAGGGGTGCAACTACCGATGTCGTCGTCTTGCAGCTCACTGGCACTGGCAACTGCAGCCGGGATGTCTTGCGCCAGTCGCATGAGTATTTGTTGTCCGTGGGTCTGCCCCAGGGGAATCAACTTCACTCCTGCGGTTACCGAATTTTCCAGCCAGCTCCAGGCATAGCCAGCCAGAAGCTGCTGCGCAGGTATCTGCCAATGCACTGCTGCCAGCGCCATGCCGGCGAGCTGACTACTGACAACCCACGGCTTTAGCGAGGCGTCCATGGGCACCTGCAGATTGGGTAGTAACACGGCCAACGCTGCGCCGCGCTGACGCTCTTCCTTGCGCAGTTCTGAAGTTTCCCTGCTGGCGATTAAATAACTGAGCCAGCGGGCAATTTTCAGTTCATCGTCATGCTCAAAGGCCTGCTGAAGCCTCAGTAGTATGGGTAATTCCAGAGTCGCTACACTCTGCTTCAATAGCCCGTTCAGCCACTCTTCCAGGGTGTTTTTGTCGTGTACCCAGCGTGCCTCTACCGCCCACTCCAGTCCCTGTGAATAGGTAAACCCACCCACGGGCAGGCTGGGACTGATTAGTTGGTAGAGGCGTAAATCCGGCAGCATGGTTAGTCTTTCGGAGTTCTCTTTTGGCGCGCAATTACTTTAGTCAATACCGGTTTAAAGTGCAGAGCAACCGCTAGTGCGACTACGGCCAGCCCAGAGAATACAAGGACATGGTCGGGGCTACTGAAATAATGGAGTAAAGATACTGATGAGTTAGTTCCATCGTGGGCTGATACGACTGGAGCCAAAGCCAGCAGTGAAGCTGCTGCAGTAAAATTTAATACGTCTGTATTCATAAAGACCTCTTGTTGTGACTGGATGACAGGTGCTGCACTGGATTATTGATCGCTGTGATGGGCATGGGCATGGGCATGGGCGCTAGTCTGGTAGGCGCCGCCTTCAGGCTCGAAGGGTGCCTGCTCAACCGTAACGGGCAGGCCCAGACCAACCACCATATCGTCCAGCACATGATCGTGCTGATAACGTACCCAAGTTGCTGTGATTTGTAAGGGTACATGTCGGTTACCCAGGTGATAGCAAGCCCTGGCCAGAGCAAGAGCGTCCTCGCTATTCACAGTAGAAACGCTCTCAGCGGCCGCTTCTACCATCACCACTAAGCCTTCAGTACTTTGTAGCAGGTCGCCGCCACGCAGGACCTGCCCACGCGGCAGGAATAGCCCGGCATCCCGACCGTCGTCCAGAATGACCTTCAGACGACTTTTCTGGCGCTGGTCTATGGGCAAGCTCAAGGTGGCGCAATGGGCCTCTTTTCCTGCCAGCAGTTTTTCTATACGAATCATAGTGTGGGCCTCAAGCTCGCGTCATTCTCAAAATAGAAAATACCTTTGTGCCAGTGGTAGTTCGGTTGCCGGTTCACAGACCAGTAGTTCGCCATCAGCGCGAACTTCATAGGTCTGTGAATCTACCTCGATGGTCGGCTGGTAGCTGTTACGCACCATGTCCACTTTGCCGATGTTACGGCAATTTTTAACAGTGCCAATCAAACTTTTGAGTTCGAGTTGTTCCGCAATACCCGCCGCAATCCCTGCCTTTGACATAAAAATCATTGAGGTGCTGTTACACGCTCTGCCCATGGCGCCAAACATGGGTCGGTAATGTACCGGCTGTGGCGTGGGTATGGAGGCGTTCGGATCGCCCATGGGCGCTGCTGCAATGAGCCCGCCTTTAACGATGACGGCAGGCTTTGCGCCGAAGAAAGCCGGCTTCCACAACACCAGATCGGCCAGTTTGCCCAGTTCTATCGAGCCTACCTCATGGGAAATCCCGTGAGCTATGGCTGGATTTATAGTGTATTTGGCGATATAGCGCTTAATGCGTTCGTTGTCATTCGCGCTGCTATCTTCGGCCAAAGCCCCGCGCTGCACTTTCATTTTGTGTGCGGTCTGCCAGGTGCGAATAATCACCTCGCCTACCCTGCCCATGGCCTGCGAGTCTGAGGCAATCATCGAGAAGGCGCCCAAGTCATGCAATATATCTTCGGCGGCAATGGTTTCGCGGCGAATACGCGACTCGGCGAAAGCGACATCCTCAGCGATTCCGGGATCCAGGTGATGGCAAACCATCAGCATGTCCAGGTGTTCATCTACCGTATTAATAGTATACGGGCGGGTGGGGTTGGTGGATGAGGGCAATATGTTCGGCTCGCCCGCTGCCTTGATAATGTCGGGAGCGTGACCACCGCCGGCGCCCTCAGTGTGGTAAGTGTGGATAGTGCGGCCGCCAATGGCGGCCAAAGTTGCTTCAACAAAGCCCGATTCATTAAGGGTGTCGGTGTGAATTGCCACCTGCACATCGGTTTCATCCGCCACATTCAGGCACTGATCTATCGCCGCGGGGGTAGTGCCCCAGTCTTCGTGCAATTTCAGTCCCATGGCTCCGGCAGCCACCTGTTCGTGCAGCGCCTCGGGGAGGCTGGCGTTACCCTTGCCCATAAAGCCAAGATTCATCGGCGCAACATCTCCCGCTTCCAGCATGCGATGAATATTCCAGGGTCCCGGGGTGCAGGTGGTGGCGTTGGTGCCGGTGGCCGGTCCTGTGCCGCCGCCTAACATCGTGGTAACGCCTGACATCAGTGCTTCATCAATCTGCTGCGGGCAGATGAAGTGAATATGAGAGTCGACGCCGCCTGCTGTGAGAATCATGCCTTCTCCGGCAAGTACCTCTGAGCCCGGGCCTATGATGATATCAACGTTGGGTTGGGTGTCTGGATTGCCGGCCTTACCGATGCCAGCAATACGCCCATTCTTGATTCCTACATCGGCTTTGACAATACCCCAGTGGTCGATGATCAGAGCGTTGGTAATGACCAGATCAACGGTTTCCGCGCTGGGCCGTTGGCTTTGACCCATGCCATCGCGGATAACCTTGCCGCCGCCAAACTTCACTTCATCGCCGTAGCTGGTAAAGTCTTGCTCTACCTCAAGCCACAGCTCGGTATCAGCCAGGCGCAATTTGTCACCGGTGGTTGGGCCGAACATTTCAGCGTAGGCCTGTCTCGATATTTTTACTGCCATAATATGTTCCCTACAACTTGCCCATGACTTTACCCTGAAATCCGTAGACCTCGCGTGCGCCGGCATACGCCACCAACTCTACTGTGCGCTCTTGTCCGGGTTCAAATCGTACGGCCGTGCCAGAGGCAATATTGAGCCTGTAACCTCTGGCCAATTCCCGTTCGAAGACCAATGCATCGTTGACCTCATAAAAGTGGTAGTGAGATCCGATCTGCACCGGGCGATCGCCAGTGTTGCCGACCTTAACCGTAACTAGCGCGCGCTCTGCGTTGAGTTCGATGTCACCATCGGCGACCCTTAACTCACCCGGTATGATGTTTTTCTGCGTCATCGCTGTCTCCTAGACAATAGGGTCGTGGACGGTGACCAGTTTGGTGCCGTCGGGGAAGGTCGCCTCGACCTGAACGTCGTGAATCATCGATGCAACGCCGGACATAACATCGTCACTGCCCAGTAGTGTGCGGCCGTAATCCATCAATTCAGCCACGGTGCGGCCATCGCGGGCGCCCTCCAAAATCGCGCCGCTGATATAGGCGATGGCTTCCGGATAGTTGAGCTTCAGACCGCGGTCCTTGCGTCGCTCGGCCAGTAGCGATGCGGTGAACAAAAGCAGCTTGTCTTTTTCTCTGGGTGTTAGTTCCATCGGGATTGCTCTCTCGTAAATATTCTATTTCATGTTGCCCAGATTCTAGGCACGCAAGGTGACCTGTCCAGCCACTGACCACGCAGCGTGCTCCATAGCTTGCTAAATATGTTATGCATCGGCTCGGCCTGATCTCCCAATGCTCGCACCACGAGTATCTCGTCGACCAGCGTGAGGCCAATGGGATGCGGGTAGTCTGTGCCGTTTCTTCCATGCAAAACCTGCGCCAGCAGATCGCGCTCTTGTTCGGTGCAAGGCGCTGCGATAAAACACCCCTGCATGGCCATACCGCGCAGACCCGTTGCCGATAACAGCGTTTCGTCTGCGATGGTGTTGAGTTGTTCGAGCATGCGCAGTTCACCGGCGAGTCTCACCTCGGTTCGGCTGTGTAGTGTGCCGAAGGTAAATTGCTCACCATTCGCCGGGCGACCAAAACAATGCATTTCCCAACCCGCAAACTTTCCCCCTGAGGCGATATCGATGCGGGTAGCGAGCTTTATATTGGCACCCGAAAAGAAGATATTCTGTTGCGGTAGCCACTCCAAAACAGCACCATTGGCGACAGCGAAATTCTGATATTGCGTAGCTTCCAATTTATCGCGAGAGCGGTAAAACTTGGCAGCTCCGGGCGTTGTTATTAAGGCATGTGCGCCACTTTGGGCATCTACATTGATCTCCAGCGAGTCACCGCCTACTACTCCACCCGGGGGGTGCAAAATATAGTTGTGACAGACCTCGCCCTCAGGATAAAAAGAGCGCTGCAGTGTAAGTGGTCCACGCTGTTGCTTATTAATCAGGCAGGTTTTTTCGCCCCGCATGCCGTACGCCAGATCCAGTTGGGCCTGCCAGCCCTGGGGCGTTGTCGCTCTATTCATTGATAGTCAGCCAGAATTCTGTCGCTAGTAGTACGTGCGCTTTTATAACGGCACATGGCGGCCAAGACTAGCAGGCAGTTTGGTTCTCGTCAGCAAAAGATCTTACTGCGACTGGCATTCGAATAGATGCGTCATTTTGGAGCAAGTAGAGTTATTTGTGCTTCATTTTGGTTCGGTTTTCTAAGGGTTTTCACGCGGTCATTCCTCGTGCAAGTGTTGCTCGACTGTGAGCAACGCATGACCTCCCAGGCCGTCGAAGCTCGCCTTCAGGGAACGACAAATCGGGCCCACCCATACTGTGTGGCCTGGCGGCTATGATGTCGATGTCTGCACATAGAACAGGATGCAGGCTGTAACCGCACAATGTAATTCCAGATGTCGTCTGGTCCTCATTGCGAGCGATGGAAATCAGCGTCGGGCTAAGCATACCCAGGTAGACTGGATGCCGGAAGATGACCCCGACTTTTAGGTGGAATTTGGCGGTAACAATCGCTCTTGAATTCGGAACTTTCGCCCCCAGAATTATGTCTACACGAGTTGCCTGGATTTGTTCTCGGCCTTTAATGTTTTAATCGAATTTACAGGTACCTTCATGCTACGAATTGCACTGTTTCTAGCCACTAACGTCGCCATCATGGTGGTTATATCAATCGTTTTCCGGGTCCTCGGTCTAGACGGGATTCTCGCTGAAAACGGCACTGACCTTAATCTGCAGGCACTGCTGATTATGTCTGCCGTGATCGGCTTTGCTGGCTCGTTCATTTCTTTGATGCTGTCAAAGTGGATGGCCAAGCGTTCGATGGGCGTGCAACTGATCGATGCTCAAAATGCGCGCAATAGCACAGAGAGTTGGTTGATCAGCACGGTGCAGCGACAGGCACAGGCGGCAGATATCGGTATGCCAGAGGTGGGAATCTTTGATTCTGCCGGCCCCAATGCATTTGCTACCGGTGCCAACAAAAATAATGCTCTGGTAGCAGTTAGCAGTGGACTGCTTGCTACGATGAGTCAGGACGAAGTCGAAGCGGTACTTGCTCACGAGGTGAGTCATATTGCCAATGGTGACATGGTGACCATGGCCCTTGTGCAGGGCGTGGTGAATACCTTTGTTGTATTCCTGTCTCGTCTGGTCGGTTTTTTCGTCGACCGCGTAATATTGAAAAATCAACGGGGCCTGGGCATTGGCTATTTCATCAGTTCGATCGTGGCGCAAATTGTGCTGGGCTTTCTGGCCAGCACAATTGTCATGTGGTTCTCACGACGACGGGAGTTTCGTGCCGATGCCGGTGCGGCTGAGCTGGCCGGGGGCGATAAAATGATCGCGGCATTGCAAAGCTTGCAGCGTGGCTCGGGCGAAGATTTACCTACACAAATGGCTGCGTTTGGTATTAGTGGTAGGACCAAGAGTGGAATTGCCGCATTGTTTCTTAGTCATCCGCCGCTTGAGCAGCGTATTGCTGCTTTGCAGGCGGCTAAACACTAACCTGGCCCAACCATCATCAGCGGTACGTAGAAGGTGAGCACCATGGTGATCTCCCTGAGCCTGCAGCACGTATATCTGCTGTGAACTCACCAATTATTTACTGGTTCCGACAGGACCTGCGACTATCTGACTTGCCTGCGTTGCTGACTGCAAGCGCGACAGGGCGACCTGTGGTGGCCTGCTACGTCCTTGATGACGAGGCCCCTGGCGAGTGGGCGATGGGCAGTGCCAGTCGCTGGTGGCTGCATCACAGCTTAACGTCGTTGCAGGCCGATCTGAGCCGAATAGGCGGTCGCCTGGTGCTGCGTAGCGGGCGTACATTGGACGTACTGGAATCGTTGGTGGCCGAAACCGGCGCGACAGCCATCTATTGTTCACGTCAATATGAGCCTTGGGCTGCTGCTCTGGAAAACGCTGCCCACGAATTTTTGCAAAAAAGTGCGGTAGATCTAAAGCGCTTCCCCGGATCGTTGCTCTTCGAACCAGAGTCCATCAAAAATCAGTCGGGTCTGCCATTTAAAGTATTCACTCCATTCTGGCGCGCCTGTAGGCGGCAGGGTGTGGACTTGCCCCGGGCAGAACCTGAAAATACCGTTTGGCACGCAGACCCGGTTGTTAGTGAACAACTTGAGGACTGGGCACTGTTGCCTAAGCGCCCGAATTGGGCTGAAGGTTTTGAGTCGCTGTGGCAGCCAGGCAAGGCCGGCGCAGATGCGCGTATCCAGCACTTTTTTAAAGTCAGCATTGAGAATTACAGTGAAGGGCGTAACCACCCTTCACTTGAGACCACCACTCGTTTATCTCCCCACATCCATTTTGGTGAAATTTCTCCGCGAGAGATATGGCAGGCAGCCATGCATGCGCTGCATGAGCAGTCGGTACAGCAGGATCAGGTTGACAAGTTTTTGAGTGAACTGGGTTGGCGAGAGTTCTCATATCACTTACTCAGTCACTTCCCGCAATTACCAGAGGCACCTTTTAAGACGCAGTTCACGGCCTTCCCCTGGCTGGGAACACCGGCAGCGCTCACTGCATGGCAGCGCGGCCAAACTGGCTATCCCATTGTTGATGCTGGCATGCGTGAACTGTGGCATACCGGCTATATGCACAACCGGGTACGGATGATTGTGGCGTCCTTTTTGACCAAACACCTGTTGGTTCACTGGCGGGCCGGGGCGAACTGGTTCTGGGATACCCTGCTGGATGCTGACCTTGCCAGTAATTCCAGTGGTTGGCAGTGGGTCGCAGGCAGCGGTGCTGATGCCTCACCCTACTTTCGTATATTTAACCCCATCATCCAGGGGGAAAAGTTCGATAAACAGGGTGATTATGTTCGCCATTGGGTACCTGAAATCGCCGGCCTCCCCAACAAGTACTTGCATCAACCCTGGGAGGCTAGCGCTGAGATACTGTCTACCGCCGGTATCTCACTAGGTGAGGATTATCCGCACCCTATTGTTGATCATAGGGAGGCGAGGGAGGCAGCGCTGTCAGCCTATGGTTCTATTAAAGGCGTCCAGGCCTGATTTAGAATGATGCAGCATCTGTAAAAAGGCGATGCTCAGAAGAGTGCAGCTGACGGAAATTTGCTAAAGTGGGCCCCTTTTTGCACACCGATCACAGGTTATGACGATAAAACTCTCAGTTCTCGATCAATCTCTTGCCCGTTCGGCCGACGAGGCTCCGCAGGCCCTGCAGGAAACTCTGCAAATGGCTCGCCTTAGTGAGAGTCTAGGCTATGAACGCTTTTGGGTGTCTGAACACCACGCCTTTCCGTCAGTGGCGGGTAGCGCGCCGGAAGTATTACTGGCGGCCCTGGGAGCCGCTACCAAGAGCATACGCCTGGGTTCCGGCGGAATTATGCTGCCTCACTACAGCCCCTATAAGGTCGCCGAGGTGTTTTCACTGCTGGCCAATTTGTACCCCGATCGGATCGACCTGGGCATAGGCCGAGCGCCTGGCGCGGATATGGCCACTGCCACCGCTCTGGCCACTAGCGGTAGGCCCGACTTTCACAAGTTTCCCCAGCAGGTAGAGCAGCTGAGTGCATATCTGTGGCGGGATGACGCAACACCGGTGGTCAGTCCCAAGCCGCCAGCGGGTTTGCCCCTGTGGATGTTGGGCTCCAGCCCCGATAGCGCTATTTTGGCGGCGCAGCGAGGCCTGCCTTACAACCTGGGTCTGTTCATCAACCCGCAGGCTGATACCCAATTAATTGAGTACTATAAACGCCAGTTTCAGCCCAGCGCCTTGCAACCCGAGCCCTATGCCATACTGACTTTTAGTGTCTTTTGTGCAGACTCCGAAGAGCAGGCACTCGCTCTGCAGCTCACTCATGATATCAACCTGTTTCGCTTTTTTACCGGCCAATCCAACGGCCAGTCGCTGACTCCTCAGGAGGCGCAGCTCTATCCCCTGGGCGGTCAGGAGAGAGCTTTTATCGCCAGCCGGGCCAACAGCCGGGCAGCCGGTACCCCGGAGCAAGTGCGTGAGAAAGTCACAGCACTGGCGCACACTTTCGCCGCAGATGAGGTGATGGCGGTCACCAATATGTATTATTTTGAGGACAGAAAGCGTTCCTTTGAACTGCTTAAAGAGGCATTTTCTTGAGCGCTGGTGCGGCGCCGCACGGTTCGAGATTGATCCGATTTTTAGCCGAGCTTGAGGTGGCGGAGGAGCAGTTGCCGCACGCACGTTTTGTGCAGCGCCTCGGTCAGCTCATTGATCTTGCTGATGCTCTAACACTGTCTGAGACCTTACGTCATTCTGCACCTGTTGCGGCGGCCATCACGGACAGCTCTGATTGGGAGCCCGAGGGTGAGTTTTTGCGAGTTCGTACCAATCTCGTTAAAGGGATTATGGGTAGCTTTGTGCGAGACGAAACCCGCAGCCGCATTAGGCTGCCCGAACCGGGCCAGTTCAGCGCAAATCCGAATGAAGCTCGCCATGAGCCCTATGTCAGGTTTTACCGAGCACACCAGCGGGAAATGGAGCTGCGGATCAAAGGACTCCAGGTTCGGACCAGAGAGTATGCGCAGCGGTTTCCGGGGCAGTTATCGCGTCTTGCCGAGCTGGACCGGGTTCTGGCAGAGACTTTCGCGGTGAGAACTCGCCAGTGTTTTGCCGTTTTGCCGACGTTGGTCGGCAGCCGATACCGCCTATTGGCGCCTGAGCAGGATCAATCGCAGATGGAGGTGGTCGAGCAGGCCGGACTTAAGCAGCTGCAGGTAGAGATGCGCGGATTGCTGCTGGCCGAGCTGGATACCCGATTGCTGCCGGTGCAGGGCTTGGTTGAAGCGATTACCGAGCAAGCGGACGATGCCGCCTAACGGGTTCAAAACCGGCTAGTTACGCAGGCTGGGCTTTGGGTTGATGGATTGTTCCAAAGGGTATAGCTATCCTTGAATCCTGCTGCCAATCAGCGATAATGCCCCGCCTCTGGCGTACCCCTTCCTTTTGCGTAACAGGCCCCAGGAACCCAGAGCAAGCTACCTGTTGCGGGATTAACACAAGCTATCTACCTACTAAAAGACTTCATTCTATGACTCGACTACTGTTTGTTGCGGCCTTTTTACTGGGCACTGCCGCCGTTATTGCCATGAGCGCTAATTTTGTCGGTAGTGACAACCTTGCACTCATCATTACGCTGGTTATCGCCGGAGTCTATGTTATTGGCTTCGTCGAGCTGGCGCAGTTCCACAATGCTACTGCCAGCTTATATCGGGGCTTGAGTGAGTTACGCCAGACCGCCTCCGATTCCGCGCCCGATTTGAGTAGCTGGTTGGACAAGCTGCATCCGTCTTTGCACAACGCGGTTCAATCTCGTGTAGAAGGCGCGCAGTTGGGCTTGCCAGCACCTGTTATAACGCCCTATTTAGTCGGTTTGTTGGTAATGCTGGGACTATTGGGTACCTTTGTTGGCATGGTGGATACCCTCAAGGGCGCCGTCGTCGCTTTAGAAGGCACCACCGAACTGTCGGCTATTCGTGCCGGATTGGCTGCACCCATCAATGGCTTGAGTCTTGCTTTCGGTACTTCTGTGGCCGGTATTGCCGCCTCGGCAATGCTGGGTCTAGCCTCTGCAGTGACCCGCCGCGACCGTATGCTCGCCACGCGCCAGCTTGATACAGAGGCCGCCCGGGTATTTCGGGATTTTTCGATGACTGTTAAGCGCCGCGACACCTATAACGCGATGCTGGATCAGGCCAATGCACTGCCTGAGATGGTGGTCACGCTTGGTACCTTGACGGACCGCCTGGGAAAAATGTCCGAGCAGCTCAGCGAGAACCTGCTCGCTAATCAGCAGGTGTTTCACCAAGCCATGACTACAAATTTTAAAGAGTTGGCTGTTTCGGTCGACAGCTCGCTGAAGCTCAGTGTTACCGAGACCGCCAGGCTTACCGGTGAGAGCATCGGTCCGCTGTTGCAGGACACGGTAGCTGCGATAACACAGGAAGTTAACAACACGCATCAACAACTGACCACAATAGCCGATACTCAACTGCAGGGCCTGGCATCGCAGTTTGGCGAAATGTCCTCTTCCTGGGTTGCACGACAGCAAGGAGAGGATCAGCAGCGACTTGAGCGCTGGCACGATACCCTGACTGAATCACAGAGCCAGTCCGCGCAGCAGCTCGTTGCATTGTCCCGGGCTTATACCGATGAATTACGGGAGCTGGCGACACATCAGGAGCAGACCTATACCTCTACCACAGAGACCTTTACCGCACTGTCCGAAACCCTCAGTGGACAGTGGTTGCAGACCAGTGAGCGGATGGCGGAACTTAGCCTGGCAACCGGTGAGCAACTACAGACGCTACGTACCGAGGAGGCAGAACGCGGTGAGGCGGCAGTGGCGAGGCTAGGGGAACTGAGTCTGGCAACCGGTGGGCAACTACAGACGCTACGTACCGAGGAGGCAGAACGCGGTGAGGCGGCGGTGGCGCGGCTAGCGGAACTTAGCCTGGCAACCGGCGGGCAACTACAGATGCTACGTACCGAGGAGGCAGAACGTGGTGAGGCGGCTGTGGCGCGGCTAGCGGAACTCGAATCGGTTGTCGCCAACCATTTGGCCAATCTCGGGGGGCGCCTGGAAGAGCCTATGACCCGGTTGATCAAGACCGCCTCAGAAACACCACGGGCGGCGGCGGAAGTTATCAGCCAGCTGCGTGAGGAAATTGCCTCGACAGTGGCACGCGACAATGAGCACCTGGAGGAGCGCAGGCAGATCATGAAAAACCTGACTACGCTGTCAGTTGAATTGGCCGAGGCCGCCCGCGGACAGAGAGATGCGGTAGAAGGTCTGGTGACTGCTTCTGAGCTGAGGCTGGAGGAAGTGAGCGGTCAGTTTGGCGGCCAGGTTGATACCGGGTTGAGCAAGATAACCGCCCTGACCGATCATTTCGCCGGCAGCACAGCCCAAATTGCTGGCCTCGGGGAGTCGTTTACGGTGGCCATTAGCCTTTTTAACGAGTCCAATTCCGCACTCATTGAAAACCTGTCACGGATCGAAGATTCAATGGACAAATCAAGCTCGCGCAGTGATGAGCAGATGAGCTACTACGTGGCTCAGGCGAGGGAGATAATTGATCAGAGTTTGTTGTCACAGCGTGAAGTATTTGAGGAGCTGAGGCAACTGGGCGTTGCCGAGTCTTTGGCAAAGGCTGAGGCCAGCTAGTGGAACAGCTGCAGGAAAACGGCGCAGATGACACGCCAGTATGGGCCATCTTCGGCGATCTGATGGCCGGCTTGGTCGGCGTCTTCGTGCTGATTTTAGTATGGACGCTGGGCATGCAACTTGAATTGGCGCAATCACTTGAGAACGAAATTCAAATGCGTCAGCGTGAGGAACAGCGGCGCATGGAGCTGGAAAGCGCATTGGCCGGGCCGTTGGCCAGTGGTCGCGTAACGCTGCAAAACGGTCGCATAGGGATTAGTGGCAGCGTGTTATTTGCGCTGAATTCCGACAAGCTGCAGAGCGAGGGCAGGGAACTGCTGAAAATGTTGGTCGCGCCGCTTGAGGTTTATCTGGGGGAGCGCGAAGAAATACTGATGGTCAGCGGTTTTACCGACGACCTGCCTATTCAGCGGGGGAATAGTAAGTTTGAAGATAACTGGGAGCTGTCGGCCCAGCGGGCCTTAACCGTTACGCGTGTGTTGATAGAAGAGGGCATGCCAGCGAAACTTGTTTTTGCGGCAGCTTTTGGCGCGCAACAGCCAGTGGTACCCAATCAGGATCAGGCCAGCCGATCTAGAAATCGCCGGGTAGAAATGGCACCGGTACCAAGAGGTGTGCAGCTATAAAAACGCCTGCAACACTTCTGCTCGAAAGGCTTGCCGCCATAACCACAGCGGGGGGGCATGCGTTTAACCCTGCGGGTTTCCAGTACATTAAATCACTGGCGGAGAAAGCTGGTCAGTTCAAGGAGGCGCCGCAACAGCGTTTAGTGTCGCGAGGGCTGCAGGCTCTGGATGATTATCAAGGTCAGCTCTTACAGGCGCGCAAAGAAGCCGAAGAACTTGTAAGCCTGACGGTAAAGCAGTTCCCCGATTCGGCCGCAGAACTGCAACAACAATTTGATAGCTACCAGTTTCGAAAACTTCGCAGGCATGTAGCTCGCCTGCAGGCGTCGCTCACGATTGATCAGATCAGGGGCCTGACGGAGCAGCTTGAAAAAGGTAATGAGCCTGACCGGGACAACGGCATCAGCCTGGAAGAGCAGTGCCTGCGCTGGGAGCGGGAGGTCACCGAAGCTGAGGTGCCGATGACGTCCGACCTCTGCGCTACGCCGACGAAATTATCGGCCGATACAGCCGAGCTGAGATCTTCCAGGCAGCTCCGGGAGTCCATGCTAAAGCGGCGAGTTGATAAAATGATTGCTCAAGCGATCGCTTCGATGCCAGACGACCCCGGCCCGCTAAACCCTCAAATGCTAGCTATTCGGTCACTCACCACACTGGGCGATCTTTCTCCCGCCTACCTCTCCAGGTTTGTGCCTTATATTGAAACCCTGCATTGCCTGGAGCAGGTGGATGATCGGTCTTAGCATTTGGCAGTGAGCAGTCTTGCTGTGCGTTGGTAAAAGTACTTGAGCTATTGGCGATGTTTACAGTAGCCTGAAGGCGCGTTAAGCCCCAGCGGAGTGTCAATGTTACAACCCCGAGATTTTCTTCAGCGCCTGTTCGATGAAGCGGTAAAGGCCGCTCAGCCGGATCAGGTACTGGCGAATTATTTGCCCGCGCCACCGACTGGCCGTACGCTGGTGCTTGGCGCCGGCAAGGCTGCCTCTTCCATGGCTAGTGTTGTCGACGAGCATTGGCAGGGCGAAATGACCGGTCTGGTGGTTACCCGCCATGGGCAGGCTCAGGATTGTGGTCGTATTGAGGTTCTGGAAGCAGCGCATCCTGTGCCGGATCAGAATGGCCGGATTGCCTCGCAGCGCATACTCGCCCTGTGTGACGATCTCACTGAAGATGATTTGGTGCTATGCCTGATTTCCGGTGGCGGCTCAGCCTTGTTGTCACTAGGCGGCGGTGATATTGACCTGGCTGACAAACAGGACTTGAATCGGCAGCTCCTTCATTGCGGGGCCAGTATTGCCGAGATCAATACCGTCCGGAAACATGTGTCGGCGATTAAGGGCGGCCGGCTTGCGGCAGCCTGTGCACCTGCCAGAGTGGTGACACTGCTGATCTCCGATGTGCCCGGTGACGATCCGCAGCTTATTGCCTCCGGCCCAACCATTCCCGACTCGACCACGGCGGCGCAAGCTCGGGCAATTATCGAGCGCTATGAGCTGCAGCCAGCGGCAAGTATTGAGCGGTTTCTGCAAACGCCAGAGGCGGAAACACCCGCTCCAGACGATCCCTTGTTTACTAACAATACAGTGCAGATAATCGCCGGCCCGCAGGTGTCCCTGCTGGCAGCCGCTGAACTGGCCAAGACTCTTGGTGTGACACCGCTCATTCTGTCCGACTCCGTTGAGGGTGAATCCCGTGAGGTCGGTACTGCGTTCGCAGCGATTGCCCGGCAGGCCAAATTCCATGGTCAGCCGGTGGCGCCACCTTGTGTCATTTTGTCTGGCGGTGAAACCACAGTGTCGATTAAAGGCAGCGGCAAAGGTGGGCCGAATACGGAATTCAATTTAGGCATGGCGCTGAATCTGGCGGGAGAGGGTGGTATTACCGTATTGGCCTGCGATACCGATGGCATCGATGGTAGCGAAGACAATGCAGGTAGTATCATCGATGCCAGCACCTTGGCTAGGGCCAGGGAACTGGGCATGGATGCGGAAGCTTTTCTGAACAACAACGACGCCTGGAGTTTCTTTGATGCCCTGGGTGATCTCGTTGTCACTGGGCCGACCAACACCAACGTCAATGACTTTCGCGCAATTTACGTCGCCGCAGACCCCGACTGAGTGGGGAAGCTCGTCAGTGGGATAAGCGTGGGTTGCTACTGCGCGTTGGCAAAAACAGCCGGTAGATAATCTGCTACCAGTGACGGTGGATAGCCAATAACATCCACCAGCCTGCGCTGACATTCTGCCAGTGACGCACCACGCTCCTTCCATACAGGCACTCGCTTGACCAGAGTCTCAACCCTTTCCCTGGGCGTAATAATCCAGGTGTCCTGCGGTGTTTCACCGAAGTAAAAGTCAGCGCAGCAGTTCTCTTTAGCGGCGGGCTTCATATAAAGCACCAGGTTGAGGGCGTGATTGGCGCCACTGTCCTTGATATAGCCTGTGAGGAATTTCATGGTGCCACCGAAGTCGCCCAGGTCGTCTACCAGCAGTACGGTTTCGCCACTGATGGGAATGGATATGCCGTGCTCAACCAGAGGGTTGTCATAACGCACGCCTGGGCCCTTGTAGAGAGATACACCGACTGTGCCAAATTCTATTTTGGGCAAGCCGGGTCCGCGCCCCTCTACCAAATGGTCAAACAGCAGCACTCCCGGCAGCATGCCGCCCATAGTGACAATGAGCGCTCGTGTGATCATAGTTTCGCTGTTCAGGTTTGCGGCCTGGTAGATGTGCACCTGCTTGGCGACATCTGCGATGGCGGCACTTTCTACTGCGTCTGGTACCAGCAGGAAGCTCAGCTCGTCGTCGGGTACAGAGACTCCCTCCGGGTTACGCCAGAAATCCAGGTCGACATCGCCGCAGTGCTGGGCAATCTGTTTGCTGTACTCGGTGTCTGTCATGGGTGAATCTCCGCGCTGAATTGCTAAACCTTGATGACTGCGCCTAAGCTTAAGACGGTGGCGGAACTGCAGTTTTTAAAATAGCCGCCAATGCCGGCCGATGCTGGGTCACCTCGTCCATACTCAGCCCTTCCAAAGAGTGCGGAAACTTCAGCCACTGTTCGGTCTCGTGAAGATAGTAGTCTGGAACGATATCGGTTTCGTTGCGGGTCGGCTTGTAATAGGGCACCGCAATGCGGATGTCTTCAGGCGTATTTCGTCGAGCGATAGCTTTCAGGTGAGAAATCACCGCCTGCAGTGTTTTACCGGTGTCGAATACGTCATCAACGAATAGCAGTTTGTCGTCATGTCGGCATTTCTTGATCAGGTAATTCATGCCGTATACAGCCACTTGTTCGGCCTTGGTATCTATTTGCGAATAATAGGCAGTGCGAATGGCGATATGGTCGGTTTTAATGCCGAAGTATTGTAAAAAATCCTGTACCGCCACGCCCATTGGCACTCCACCACGCCACAAGGCGACAATAAAGGTTGGCTGGAAATCACTTTTTACCACGTTGGCGGCGAGCCTGAAGGAGTCTTCCAGCAGCTCTTGAGCATCCAAGTAAAGTTTTTCGGACATTGATACTTCCTGTTAACAGATGCAAAAGGTTCGGTTTCTGGTTACCCTTTTAGGTTCACTCAGAATGATACTCCCAATGGAAAAGCAGTTCATCAATGAGCAAGACCTACTGGAAGATTCTTTTCGGTTGGCGATCGAGATATATAACAGTGGTTTTCGCCCGGATGTTATTGTCGGCCTCTGGCGCGGTGGCAGTACCGTAGGCATCTATGTTCAGGAGTGTTTGCAATACCTGGGGGTGCAGACACGCCATATCGCGGTGCGTACATCCTATGAAGGCGCAGCCAGCTATCGAAAAATGCGTGAAGAGCGCCACGCCATCGCAGTGCATGGGATGCAGTATCTCTACGAAACTCTGGAGCATAACGATAATCTGCTGATTGTGGATGATGTGTACAGCTCCGGATCCAATATTGAGGCGGTGCTGGGTAAGCTCAGCGGCAAGATCAAGCGCAATATGCCAGCGGACACTCGCGTGGCCGCTTTGTGGCAGCGCGTTGGCAAAAACCGCACCACCAGAGAGCCCGATTACTGCCTGCACCAGACTGAGAACTGGCTGGTATTGCCCTATGAGCTCACCGGCCTGAGTAGTGCTGACATTAGTTCGGGTAAAGCCTACCTGGAACCCATTATTGAGGATGTGCGCAAAAATTTGCCGGCGCACTTTACCGATCCGAATGTGTGAGCGTGCCATAGCGGGAGTTTCGCGGCCGATGAGGTTTTATTGATGCTAACTGGAAGTTCGGATTTTCTCGCCATAAGTCTGGTGACTGTCGTCAGCTTTATTTTTACAAATCTGGACAATCTTATTTTGGCGGTTGTTGCTCTGGGCTCTCGTCCCGATAAGCCTTTGCCGTTGCAGTTGGGTATGGTGTCGGCAGCGCTGCTGGTTCTGCTGGTCTCACTGTTGGCCCTGACCATTGGCAGAACAATAGATGCCGGCGTAATCGGTTACCTGGGGCTGGCCCCGATAGGCATTGGTTTGTATACCTTATTTTACTCCGGGCGCATGGTGCAGGTTACCGGGGATGAAGCCGCACCCGCGAAGTCTGGCAGTAGCTTGGCTATTTGGCTCTCCACCACTACATTACTGTTTGCCAATAGTGGCGATACTCTGGCGTTGATTTTGCCGTTATTGGCCGAGAGTAACACCAGTTCTGCCATTGTGGTGGTGGTGACATTTACTGGTTGCGCGGTGATTTGGGCGGTTATCGCCAGGCTGGTATCGCGGCAACCGCTACTGGTGCGCAAACTTCAGGATAGAGGAGAACGCCTGGTGCCCTGGATCATGATCGCCGTGGGAATCTACGTTCTATTGGATACCGGTACTGATTTACACTGAGTCGGTGATTCCTTAAAACACATAGACAGCCCGGGCGAATATATTGACCCCGTAGGACGGTAGGCGTTCGCCATTGGCGATATCGGAATTTTTCACCCGATTGATGCCGCTCAGATGTTCCGCATATTCCTTATCAAACAGATTATCTACGCCGGCGGCGAGTTGCAGTGCGGGTGTGGCCTGCCAGCTGCCGCGGAGATTAAAGATGCCGTAGCCCGCGCTGGCATGTTCGTCATTAGTTTCGCTGACTTTGTTCTGACTGGCGTACAGCACGCTTTCGCCGCTAACATTCCATTTCCCCGCGGCGAAGGTGAGTTTAACGCTGGTGTTGGCCGGTGCTATACGATAAAGGTCATCCTCGATGTCGTCGCGCTCGCCACGCACATAGTTAAGCAGCCCTGAGAGCTGCCATTGCTGGTCAAGTTGCAGCGCCCAATCCATATCGAAACCATAGAGCTGTGCATCCACGTTGTTAAATTGCAGTGGTGCAGGGTTATTGCTGCTATTAGCATTATTCATCATCTGCACGAACATGTTGGCCGGCGCGACTTCGCCAGAGGTGCCCTGAATATAGTCTTTCACGTCGTTGTAGAAAAATCGCGGAGAAAGGCTTAGTGCGCCATTGCGAAAATCCAGGCCCAGTTCCAATTGCCGCGAATGTTCTGAATCGAGCTCGATATTGCCCGTATAGGTGAAGCCGTCAGCAAGCCCGCCTGTGGCTTGCAGGGGCAGCCAGAGATAGCGTTCCTGATACGCAGGTGCTCGACTTTTCTGCGCGATGCCCGCATACAGCTGGATATGCTCACTGGCCTCAAACCAGGCTTTGGCGAGCAGATCGAGATTGTCATCAGTCTGTTTACGGTCAGCATTATTGAAAGTATCCCGTAACATCTGGGCGGGAGGCATCATCATGGCAGGCGTGCCATCTACTACACCGGCATTGGTGGTCACATTGTTATAGCGAGCACCCAGCTCGAATCGCCATGCATCGCCCCAGCTCTGCTCTCGTTCGATAAATGCGCCGATAATCTGTCGCTGGGCATTGTTGAACGCGGTAACAAAAAACATCGGGTTATTGGGGTTGTCGATATCGGAATTGTGGTCCTCCTCGTAGCCGTCGACGCCGATCGCCCATTGGCCTGAATCATCTTCCAGATTAACGGTGACCTTGAAGCCCGCATTTTCCGAGTCGGTGGTGTTGCGGCGCCACAGTGCCGTTGGCGGCACAGGTCGCAAGTGGTAGTTGGTCATGCCGTGGTCGAGCATACTGCCAAACAGACTGGCATTGAGGGTGAAACCTTCGCTGGGATTGAATTGGTAGTCCAGGCTGTAGATGTCGCCTTCGATAGAGGCGATGTCCATCGGCAGGGCCGGTGTGCCCGCATCGCCGGTATCACTGTAGGTGTAGTCAAGTTGTATGGTATGGGGGCCGTTGCGAAAGCCATAGCCCAGCGCATACCTCTGGCGCTCGTATTCGCTGGGTAGTATGTCGCCCCCGGCAAATTTGGCATCCTGTCCCTGCTCAGTCATTGCCGCCACTTTGATTCTGCTGTGACGATTGCTGGCGACTACGGCTGCATTGAGCTGGGTACCGCTATTAACCGACTGGGCGCTGCCGATTAATCGCCCGTCAAATTCAAATTTGTCTGTCTCGGTAAAATCGCCTTTGTTGGACACCACCCTAATGGCGCCCCCAATTGACTCCTGGGCAATGCTGACCGGCGCGATGCCGCGATAGAGCTGCAGTGACTCCAACTGACCTGCCGCTGCATAGGAAAGCGGTGGATCCATCCAGTTAGGCCCCGCGGGAGATAATTGATGGCCGTCCAGCGATGTCGCAATACGCGGGCCAACCATGCCACGGTATTGAGGAATGCCGGTGAGCGGGCCGTTGCCATTGATGTTGGCTCCCGGCGCAGCACGCAACAGCTGCGAGGTGTCAGGCGAAATTATCAGCGCAGAATTAACATCGATGGTCCGCGTATTGTGACTGCCAACAATCACTAGCTCCTCGATGTGGTCCGCCAGGGAAAAACTGGAGCTGAGTAAGGCGCAGATAGCGATGACTAGCGGTTTTCTGAGCACAAGAATTCCTTTGAGGTTGATAGACAGCTCGAAGTGTATGCATTCACGGGTAGAGCAGGTAGTACCTGCGACAATATGCCGCATCAGTTTGGGCGGATTGCGGTAGGGCAAATTTATGTCGAAACACGGCTAGGATACTTGAGGGAAAGCAAAACATACTGTATGTTCAAATGCGTTTTGCGCTCGCCCAATGGTGCCTTCCTGTGGGTGACAATCAAATTCGCCATCACTGCTTTGTCTGAGAGGAATTTATGAGTGATCAAGAACAGTTTCGCCAAGAGACCCGGTCCTGGCTGGAAACAAATTGCCCCACTGCTATGCGAACACCAGTAAAGGGTTTCGACGATTTTTATAGCGGAGGTAGAAACCCGGAGATTGATCACCCGGACCAGAAACTGTGGTGTGATCGCATGGCTGAGCGCGGCTGGACTGTGCCCCACTGGCCCAAGAAATACGGTGGCGGTGGTCTGGATAAAGACGAGCTGAAGATATTACATCAGGAAATGGCGGCCATTGGTGCGCGCCGCTCCCTGGATAGTTTTGGCATATCTATGCTTGGGCCCGCGCTGCTGGAGTTCGGCACGGAAGAGCAGAAGCTTGAGCATTTGCCGGCAATCTGCCGCGGTGAAATTCGCTGGTGCCAGGGTTACTCGGAACCCAACGCTGGTTCAGATCTTGCCAGCCTCCAAACCCGCGCTGACGATCACGGCGATCACTATGTCATTAACGGCCAAAAAATCTGGACCTCTTATGCAGATAAATCCGATTGGATTTTCTGTCTGGTTCGCACCGATAACACCGGTACCAAGCACGAGGGCATTAGCTTCGTGCTATTTGATATGGCCCAACCCGGGGTTACGGTGAAGCCTATCAAACTGATCAGCGGCAATTCCCCATTTTGTGAGACATTCTTTGACGATGTTCGCGCGGAGAAGAAAAACCTGATCGGCGAAGCGGGCAAGGGCTGGGCAATCGCCAAGTATCTGCTGACGCACGAGCGGGAAATGATTTCAAGTTTTGGCGCTGCGTCCAAGGTGTCCATGGGTGAAATGGCGGTGGCGGAGTTTGGTTTGGACGCGACCGGCCGACTCGACAACGCCGTGCTGCGCCAGAATATTGCACAGTACCAGTTGGATGCGCAGGCTTTTGGCGCAACGCTGTCACGCATTGGTGACGAAACCAAGTCAGGCCAGGGACTGGGTGCTGCCTCGTCCATCTTCAAATACTACGGTACCGAACTCAACAAACGCCGTAACGAGCTGAATTTGGCAGTGGGCGGCGAGAGCGCTCTGGGGTGGGAAGGCGAGGCCTACGACGATGGCAAGGTCAGTCGCGACTGGCTGCGCTCCAAGGCCAACTCCATCGAGGGCGGCACGTCGGAAGTGCAGCTGAATATTATCTCCAAGCGTGTGCTCGGTTTACCCGACGCTTGACCCACTAGTACACGCGACCAAAGAGGACATCAACATGGCACTGGTATTAAACGAAGAACAAGTGATGCTGCGAGACGCTGCAGCGGGATTTTTGGCGGAAAATGCAACGGTATCGCACCTGCGTGAGCTGCGCGACAGCGGTAGCGAGCGCGGCTTCAGCGATGAGGTCTGGCAGCAGATGGCCGAAATGGGCTGGGCCGGGATTGCCATTCCAGAAGAATTTGGCGGTCTTGGTTATGGTTATGCCGGACTTGGCTTGGTGCTGGAGCAGGTTGGCCGCAATTTGAGCCCGTCGCCCCTGCAGTCTACGGTGCTGGTCGCCGCCACAGTCATCAGCGAATTGGGTTCAGGCGCACAGAAAGAGAACCTGCTGCCCGCGATTGCGGCCGGTCAGAGTCTCGTCAGTCTGGCGCTGCAGGAAGGCAATCATCACGCGCCTCACAAGACAGCACTGACTGCGAGTCGCGATGGTGACCGTTATACGCTCAGCGGCAGTAAGACCCAGGTGCTGGATGCCGGAGTTGCCGATCAGTTTATCGTTATAGCCCGCACCGCCGGCAGTCCCGGGGATGAGCAGGGTCTGAGTGCGTTTCTAGTTCCGGCCAGTACCGATGGCGTGACTATAGAGCGCCGCAGTATGGTCGATTCATTAAACTCCGGTACTGTTCACTTGCAGAATGTGTCGGTTGCGTCGGACAGTCTGTTGGGCGGTGAAGGTGATGCATGGACAGGCCTCGCCAGAGCACTGGACATTGCCAATATTGGTCTCGCCTCCGAGTTGTTGGGGCTGTCGACCGCCGCATTCGAGAAAACAGTCGTGTATCTCACCGAGCGTAAGCAGTTTGGCCGGATAATAGGCTCATTTCAGGGTCTGCAGCATCGCGCGGCCGAACTTTATGCAGAGCTGGAACTGGCCCGTTCAATCGTACTGCAGGCATTGCAGGCGATTGATGAAGGCGATGACAAACTGCCGTTACTGGCGAGCGCCGCGAAGGCGAAGCTGTGCGAGGTTGCCCAACGGGCCACCAACGAAGGTATTCAAATGCATGGCGGTGTCGGTATGACCGATGAATACGAAATCGGCTTTTATATCAAGCGTGCCAGAGTTGCCCAGCAAACCCTGGGTGACTACAACTATCACCTGGATCGCTATGCTACGCTGAGCGGCTTTTAATCTGGAGCGTAATGCCATGAATCCTGAACTACAGGCGTTTGACCAGCAGGTGGCGGCACTCACTGCCCCCGGTCAGGCGTTCGCTCTCGATACCGTTTCTGTGCAGGGTGTGGAGTACCGCAATTATGCCGAGATGTCGGCTAACCTTGGTGTGTATTTCAAAATTATGCTCCGCCAGGGTGACAAAGAATTCCTCGTTTACCGCGAAGAGCGCTATACGTTTGCCCAGACCTACCAACACGCTGCAGAACTGGGCGTTGCTTTGGTAGAGCGCTATGGCGTGAAAAAGGGCGATCGGGTAGCGATTTTGAGCCGTAACAATCCCCAGTGGATGATGGCCTTCATCGCTTGTGTATCTGTCGGTGCAGTGGCGGTTCCGATGAATGCCTGGTGGACTACCGATGAACTTGATTACGGTTTTAAAGACAGTGGTAGCAAGTTGGCCTTTGTCGATAGACAGCGAGCGGAGCGCCTGGCACCTATAGTCGACAAGCTTGGCCTGTCACTAATTGGCTTGGATGAATGTGTTGGCCTGGAAGTGCCGATAGCGGCCTGCGGTGATTTGCTGGCAGACTTTGCCGGCCGTGACATGCCCGAGGTAGACGTCGCGGCAGATGACTACGCAACGATTATGTACACCTCGGGCTCTACGGGGCATCCCAAGGGCGCGCTGTCTTCTCACCGCGGCGTACTAGCGGCCCTGTACAGCTGGATGGTAATGGGGCTCGCTACCAAAGCCAGCCAAACACCGGACGAGAAGGGCGGGGAAAAACTGCCCCCCGTCGGTCTGCTAACCGTGCCTCTATTCCATTGCACGGCCAGCCACTCGGCGTTTATGTTATCCATTATAATCGGCCGCAAGCTGGTGATTTTGCACAAGTGGGACGCCGAGGAAGCCCTGCGGCTGATTGAGCTGGAGAAAATAACCTGGTTCACCGGGGTGCCGACCATGTCCGCCGAGCTGCAAGCAGCGGCGGAAACTACAGATCGAGATATCTCGTCACTGGCCGAAGTGTTTTCCGGCGGTGCAGCCAGACCTCCCGACCAGGTCAACAAGCTGGCCGGTACCTTTAAAAAATCGGCTCCGGGTATCGGCTATGGACTGACCGAAACCAATGCAATTGGCGCGGTAAACAGCGGCACGTTTTATCTGGCGAATCCGCACAGCACTGGCCGCGTAGTGCCAGCAGTCACGGATTTTCGGATTGTCGATGATAAAGAGCAGTCCCTGCCACTGGGGGAGCGTGGCGAAGTTTGTATAAAATCGCCCGCCAATGTTTTGGGTTACTGGAACAAACCCGAGGCAACTGCAGAGGCCTTTGTCGACGGCTGGTTTCACACTGGCGACATTGGGTATATGGATGAAGATGGCTACATCTACATTGTTGACCGAATTAAGGAAATCATTATTCGCGCCGGTGAAAATATCAGCTGCGTAGAGGTCGAGGCGGCCATTTATACCCACCCTGATATTCTTGAGGCGGCCGTTTTTGGCTTGCCGGACGAGCGTTTGGGGGAGAGCGTCGGAGCGGCTGTAGTGCTAAAGGCGGGCGCGAGTTTAGATGCCGCGACACTAGCAGGGTTTTTGGTTGACCAACTCGCGGGATTTAAAATTCCGGCCCATATCTGGTTCCGGGATGAACAACTGCCCCGTATCGCTTCGGGCAAAATATTCAAACGACAGCTGAAGGCAGATTACGCGGAAGTACTGGCCGCAGCTTCTTAGATCAAACAGTTTCAATATCATTTATACGACCAACAGTAACGGATAAGGGAGAAAGACAATGGATTTAGGTATTAGCGCCAATGTAGCGCCGACACTAGAGGCGGTACGGAATTTTATTACCGAGAATATTGAGCCGGTAGAGCAGGAGTACCACGACCAGGTCGATGTCGGAGACCGCTGGTCGCTCAACGACCGTCAGGCGGAGATCATCGGGGGTCTTAAGGATAAGGCCAAGGCCGCAGGCTTGTGGAATTTTTTCCTCACTGACGGCGACAGTGGCTCGGGCTTGAACACGGTTGAATACGCCTACCTCGCTGAGGAAATGGGCCGTTCACATCTGGCTGCGGAAGCGTTCAATTGCGCGGCGCCGGACACCGGCAACATGGAAGTGCTGCATAAGTACGGTAGCGAAGCACAGAAGAAGCAATGGCTGGAGCCTCTGCTTGCCGGTGAAATTCGTTCGGCGTTTGCGATGACCGAGCCGGGTGTTGCGTCCTCTGATGCGACCAATGTCTGCACCACTGCAGTATTAGATGGCGATGAGTGGGTAATTAATGGCGAGAAGCACTATATTTCAGGCGCTGGTGATTCCCGCTGCAAGATCATGATCGTTATGGTCAAAACTGATCCGGACGCGCCCAAGCACGCACAGCAAAGCCAGATACTGGTGCCCACAGATGCAGAGGGCTTTGAAAATATTCGTCCGATGCAGGTCTTTGGTATGGACGATGCACCACACGGGCATATGCACCAGCGTTTCACCAATGTGCGGGTACCGAAAGAGAATATGATTCTGGGCGCCGGCCGAGGCTTTGAAATTTCCCAGGGTCGCTTGGGGCCTGGCCGTATTCACCATTGCATGCGCGCTATTGGTGCCGCAGAGCGCGCCCTGCAGTTGCTTTGCGAGCGCGCTGTTTCCCGTACCGCTTTCGGTAGGCCACTGGCCAAGCTGGGCGGTAATGTTGATATCATCGCCAATGCCCGCATGGACATCGAGCAGTCTCGTTTGCTCACGCTGAAGACTGCATGGATGATGGATAACGTTGACGCCAAGGAAGCGCGAATCTGGATTTCAATGATCAAGACCGCAGTGCCCAATGTCACCATTCGCATTATCGATCAGGCCATTCAAATGTTCGGTGCCCTGGGTATTTCCCAGGATACGCCGTTGGCTGCGATGTACATGGGGCAACGAACCTTGCGCCTTGCCGATGGCCCGGACGAGGTTCATCGCATGGTAGTTGGTCGCCACGAGCTCAAACAGTACACCGGTCAGAGTGTAGTCAACGCTACCTTTCGCGACGGTTAATACCCAGTAGTGATGAAGGGTGTGTCGTGCTGTTGGCGATCACCTTTCAAAACTCATTCTTGTAAGGTCGTTGCCATCGTCTGGTGAAACTCAACGGCCGTTCTTTCAAAAGCACTCAATAGTCGTGATTCCTTCACACCACTTTTACCCCCTGCAATGGCTTCCTCGCGAGAGATAGTAGTAGCTGCTGTCGGTCAAAAAATACTTGAATGTAATAAATACATACTGTATGTTCAAATCCGCTTTTTGGGGTGAGTGTGCCCCTAATTCGCACCATCCAGAATTACGGTAATCCCCACCGAGATCGGCGGGTATGTGCAGCCAACGCAGGCATCTCGCGTAGCCAACCAAGATCGGTTTTAGTCCCGAATGATTCACCAAGCAGGAGTTCAACATGGCAATACAGATTGTACCTAAAGAAGAAATGGCGGCAGCAGTAGGTAGTAAATTCGAGCCTAGCGACTGGATTGAAATTACCCAGGATCGAATCAACACCTTTGCTGATTGCACCGAAGATCATCAGTTTATCCACATAGACGCTGAAGCGGCCGCAAAGACTCCTTTTGGCGGCACCATAGCCCACGGTTTCCTAACCCTGTCGCTGCTGTCAAAAATGGCTGAGGGTAATGGCATCGTACCCGAAGGCACCATTATGGGTTTGAACTATGGCTTTGATAAGGTGCGTTTTCTTACTCCGGTGGCGTCTGGTAAGCGTGTCAGAGGGCATTTTGAAGTTTTGAGTGTCGATCAGAAAGGTGATAATCGCTTCCTTATCAAGCAGGGTATTAGCGTTGAAATTGAAGGTGAAGACAACCCGGCGCTGGTCGCCGAGTGGTTGGGCATGATGATTTGCGGCTGAACCGCCCTTTTAAAAAATTTGTTGAGAGAGGATGTACTGAATGACTATTAATTATGACGGTAAAGTTGCCATTGTTACCGGCGCCGGCCAGGGTTTGGGCCGCAGCCATGCGATCGAGTTAGCCAAGCGTGGAGCCAAAGTTGTAATCAACGATCTTGGCGGTGCCAAAGACGGTACCGGCGGGTCCAGCGAAGCGGCTCAAGGCGTAGTCGCTGAAATTGAAGCTCTGGGTGGAGTAGCCATTGCCAATGGCGCTAACGTTGCCAAGTACGATGAAGTCGAAGCGATGGTCAAGCAAACCATGGACGCTTGGGGCCGTATCGATATTCTGGTGAACAACGCCGGCATCCTGCGTGACAAGAGCTTCGCCAAAGGCGGCCTGGACGACTTTAAACTGGTGGTGGACGTGCATCTCATGGGCACTGTCAATTGCACCAAGGCCTGCTGGGAAATTATGCGCGAGCAGGCCTACGGCCGAGTCGTGGTGACCACTTCATCGTCAGGTTTGTATGGCAATTTCGGTCAGAGTAATTATGGCGCCGCTAAAATGGGCGTTATCGGCCTGATGAATACGCTGGCTCAGGAAGGCGGCAAGTACAATATAAAGGTTAATGCACTGGCACCAACAGCGGGTACGCGGATGACTGAAGGTCTGATTCCGGAGAAAGCTTTTGACCTGCTGACGCCGGAAACAGTAACACCAGCCGTGCTTTACCTGGTTAGCGAAGATGCTCCTACCCGGACTATTTTGTGTGCCGGTGCTGGCGCTTTTGCGGTCTCCAAGATTGTGGAGACTGACGGCACCTGGTTGCCGCCGGAAGATCAGACGCCTGAAGGCATTGCCGCGGCGTGGGATGCAATCAGTTCCGCTGAAGGCGAGAAAGCGCCACAGTCTGGAGGCGAGCAGACCATGAAGTTCATTATCAAGGCCGCTGAAGGCCTGGGTGTGTCACTGGACTAATTATTTTTTGCGTGGCCAGGCTTACCTACCCCGCACAGAGGAGAAACAGCATGAAAGAAGCAGTTATCGTAAGTACAGCCAGGACCCCGATTGGCAAAGCCTATCGCGGTGGCTTCAATAACCTGGGTGGCGCATCTCTGGGTGCTGCATCAGTAGCGGAAGCGGTCAAGCGAGCGGGTATTGATCCCGCCCGTATCGATGATGTAGTCATGGGAGCGGCCCTGCAGCAAGGCGCAACAGGCTCCAATGTGGCGCGCCAAATCGCCCTGCGTGCCGGTCTGCCCGTCACTGTAGCTGGCATGACACTGGATAGGCAGTGTTCTTCAGGCCTGATGGCAGTAGCGACTGCTGCCAAGCAAGTGTTATATGACGGTATGGATTGCGTGGTCGGTGGCGGCCTGGATTCCATTTCTCTCGTTCAGAACGAGCACATGAACCTGCACCGTATGGTTGATGAAGAGCTGCTTGCTATTGAGCCCAATATTTTCGTACCCATGTTGCAAACTGCCGAGAATGTAGCCGATCGTTACAATATTTCTCGCGACGCTATGGACGAGTACGGTTTGCAGTCACAGCAACGAACCGCTGCGGCTTACGAGGCAGGAAAATTTGATGACGAGTTGGTTCCAGTAACGTGTAAGCGCACTATCTGGAGCAAGGAAACAGGAGATGCCTCGGAAGCCGAAGGGACTGTCGCCAAAGACGAAGGTCTGCGGGCAACTACCCTGGAGGGATTGTCTAATCTGAAAACGGTTATTGAAGGTGGCACCATCACCGCCGGCAATGCATCACAGCTTTCTGACGGTTCCTCTGCCCAGGTGATCATGGATTCCAAGGTTGCTGCGCAGGAAGGTCTTGAACCTTTGGGCATCTATCGCGGTATTGCCGTTGCTGGCTGTAAGCCAGACGAAATGGGTATTGGCCCGGTATTCGCAGTGCCCAAGCTGCTCAAACAGCACGGTCTTTCTGTTAACGATATAGGCCTGTGGGAGCTGAACGAGGCATTTGCCGTACAGGTTATTTATTGTCGCGATCAGTTGGGCATCGACAATGACAAACTCAACGTCAATGGTGGTGCAATTTCCATCGGTCACCCCTATGGCATGAGCGGATCGCGGATGATTGGGCACGCCCTGATCGAAGGTAAGCGGCGCGGCGTCAAGTATGTGGTGGTTACCATGTGCGTGGGCGGTGGCATGGGCGCGGCTGGCCTGTTTGAGGTTGCATAAATACTAGGCTATAACACTACGGCGCCTGCGGGCGCCGTCTTTGTTTCTGAAACTGACAAATATTGGCTAAACATTAGCGGAGCAAAAACATGAAAGCAGTCGTATGCAAAGAACACGGAATGGCAGACAAATTAACCTTGGACCAGGACTGGCCAGAGCCGGTAGCCGGCGATCATGAGGTCCTGGTTAACGTTAGGGCGGCAGGCCTGAATTTTCCGGACGTACTGATGATTCAGGGCAAGTACCAGATGCAGCCGGATATGCCGTTCGTTGCTGGCGGGGAATTCGCCGGTGATGTGATCGCGGTTGGCTCAAAAGTCGAACGGTACAAAGTGGGCGACAAGGTCGTTGCCATGTGTGGTTCCGGTGCGTTTACAGAAAAGGTAGCAGTGCATGAACTGGCAGCGCTGCCTATGCCTGAGAGCTTGAGCTACGAACAGGCAGCAGGCGTGGGTGTCACTTATTTTACTTCCTACTATGCATTGAAGCAGCGCGCACAACTCAAGGCAGGCGAAACTCTGCTGGTCTTGGGTGCTGCAGGTGGCGTTGGCGTTACCGCCATTGAGCTGGGCAAACTAATGGGTGCGAAAGTGATTGCCGCGGCCAGCAGCGATGAAAAGCTTGAGCTGTGTAAAGAACTGGGTGCAGACGAGGTCATTAATTACAGCACGACTTCGCTGAAGGATGCGATCAAGGAATTGACCGGTGGCAAGGGTGTGGATGTGGTCTACGATCCGGTCGGTGGTGACTTCGCGGAGCCGGCCATACGCGGTATGGGTTGGAACGGCCGCTATCTGGTGATTGGCTTTGCCAGTGGTCCTATTCCCAAGATTCCTCTTAACCTGACCTTGCTGAAGGGTTGCTCTTTGGTAGGCGTATTCTGGGGACGTTTTACGGCTGAGGAACCGGCGGTCCATGCACAGAATATTGAAGAGCTTTGGGCACTGTTTGCCGAAGGTAAACTGAAGCCGCTGGTAACCGATACTTTTCCAATGGCAGAGTATGAAAAGGCATTCACCTTGATGGTGGAGCGCAAGGCGCGTGGTAAGGTTATTTTAACCAACTAGGAAACTGCCAGTGCAGCCATTTGTCTTCAATACCGTACCGCAGTTACGCAGTGGTCCAGACTGCGCACTGGAACTGGGCGAGCATTGCCTGAGTCTGGGTATGCGCCGACCTCTGCTGGTTACAGACCCGGGCCTGATGTCGATTGGACTGATCCAGCCCGTTATCCTGGCCATGAAAGATGTGGGTCTGGATGTACTGCTGTACGACCAGGTGCGTGAGGACCCTCCCGAGGAGACTGTTTTAGCGGCTGCCGAACTTGGTCGCAAAGCAGGCGCCGATGGTGTGGTCGCCGTAGGCGGCGGCAGCTCCATGGATGTCGCCAAAGTGGTGGCTGTCCTGCTAGGGGGTGAACAGCCCCTGATGGATCTTTACGGTGTTGATAATGTGGGTGGCGGCAGGTTGCCGCTGATTCTTGTACCGACCACTGCGGGTACTGGTTCCGAGGCCACCCCTGTTGCGGTAATTACCATAGGCGCTACTACCAAAGCCGGTGTTTCGTCAGCGGTATTGTTGCCCGACATCGCGCTACTGGACGCTAATTTGACCTTGGGATTACCCCCTGCGGTCACGGCTATGACCGGTATCGACGCGATGGTGCACGCGATAGAGGCCTATACTTCCAGGCACAAGAAAAACCCGATCTCGGACAATCTCGCCAGACAGGCTTTGGCGCTGCTGGGCGGTAGTATTCGCACAGCAGTTCATCAGGGTAGTAGCAGGGAAGCGCGCTCAAATATGTTGCTTGGAGCTACACTTGCAGGTCAGGCCTTTGCCAATGCGCCGGTTGCTGCGGTGCATGCCTTGGCCTATCCACTGGGTGGTTTTTACCATATTCCACACGGCCTGAGTAACTCACTGGTATTACCGTCGGTACTGGCCTTCAATGCGGAGGCCGCCAGCGATTTATACGCCGAGCTTGCGCCGATTATTGTTGGCAAGCCGCTGTCTGGTAGCCCCGAGTCAAAAACCCGGGAGATGATTGACGCGCTGCGGCAATTGATTGTCGATGTCGGTCTGCCATTGACCCTCAGGCAGGCAGAGGTGAAAGAGGACGATCTTGAAATGTTAGCGCAGGATGCTATGTTGCAGCAGCGCCTGCTGGTCAATAATCCCCGTGAGGTGAGTTACGAAGATGCCCTGGGCATCTATCAAGCCGCCTATAGAGACTAGTAGCCATGACCCGTGATGCCCCGCCTGGACGTTCGGACTACCCGATTTTCTACCCGCTGAGCACCCGTTGGGCGGACAACGATGTATACGGCCACATCAACAACGTGGTGTATTACTCCTACTTTGACACCGTCGCCAACCGTTACTTGATAGAAGAGGGCGGCCTGGATATCGCAGATGGCAGTGTTGTCGGCTTCGTGGTGAATTCTGGCTGTGAGTACCACGCCCCCATTGCCTATCCGGAGGCCATAGAAGCCGGCCTGCGAGTAGATCGGTTGGGTAGCAGCTCGGTGCAATATGGCATCGCTATCTTTAGGGCGGGCGAGGAGCAGTGCTGCGCAAACGGCCATTTTGTTCACGTGTTTGTCGATCGTGCGAGCAACAAAGCCGTCCCGATTCCAGAAAATCTGCGAACCGCGTTGGAGAAACTTGCGGTCTAACGATCCTTCAGTACGAGCGTTGTTAAAACAATAAAAAATACACTGGCGCTGAATAGCGGCGCCAGCGCCCCATCAATCTGGTACAGCGCACCGGCAATAACCGGACCTGCGACAAAGCCAATCGCCGGACAGGCAACCACCAGGCCCGCTGCTCCACCCTGCTCTTCGGGTGACACTGCTAATGACGCACCCGCTGAAATGGCCGGCATAGATAAGCCCAGGCCGGTACCGACGAAGGCTAGCCCCAAAGCGAGCACCGCAAAGGTTTCGAAGCTGGCGATGATAATCGCACCCAACAACATTGAAACCAGTCCCAAGCGAACAAACATCAGCGGCTTTAGCTTCAACCGCTGCATAACCGTGATCTGAATCAGGAAAGTAAAGGCTGCAGAGACCATCAGCGCGGCGCCGGTCATTTGAGCGGTTTCGATGCCATTCAATTGCAGCGTGTCCTGAACCTGAAACCCCAGCGTTTGCTGAATCCCGGAAAATCCGACAAACAGGCCGACCGCAGACAAAAGATAGACTCGCAGCCGTGGATCGGTGAATTTGAGGCGGACTCTATTTTCTCGGGCCATCAGACTTTCAGGGGGTGTCTTTGGTAATTGCCACCAGACCAGTAGCGCCGCAGATGCGGCGAGGGCCGCAGCAAAGTAGAGTGGGGCCAGCAGGCCAAACGTTGCCAGCGCACCACTTACTGCAGGTCCCAGGATCATGCCCATGCTATTGGCGGTACCCAGTTTTGCCATGGCGCCGGTGCGCTGTTCCCGACCAGTGTGGTCAGCTGCGTAAGCGGTGCAAGCGGGGCTGGTAGCGGACATGATCAGCGCCTGCGCGCCACGCACCAGCAGGGCGACGAAATAGAGTGATAAGCCCGATAGCACCCCCAACAGACCGGCATAAAAAACACTGGTGAATATCAGCGTGCCTATGGTGTAACCCACCAGGCCGATAATGATTACAGGCTTGCGTCCTACCCGATCGCTAAAACGGCCCCAAAATGTTGAGGCTACGCCGAATATCAGTGCCGACGAGGCGATGATAGAAGTGATTTGAAGTTCGTTGAGCTGAACCTCTCGCCCCAACGGCGCGAGGATGGCGAAAACCAGTGACTGGCCAATGCCGACAGACATCAATGCCATAATCAGAATGGCAAGATGGTGTCGACTCAATTGGGGAGAGGGGACCTCTGTCATTGCGCTACTTTAAGTCGCTGGACGATTTTCCCAGTATACGGCGTGCCACAATCAGTTGCTGAATTTGCTGGGTGCCTTCAAAGATATCGAGAATCTTGGAATCCCGGGCGAACTTCTCCAGTAAATTCTCTTCGCTGTAGCCCAGACCCTGACACAACTCCACGCAGCGCAGGGTCACATAATTTCCCATCCGCCCGGCTTTAGCTTTGCACATGGAAGCTTCCATCGAGTTCGGTTGCTTGTTATCCGCCATCCAGGCAGCTTTTTGCACCAGCAATTTTGCCGCCAGCCAATCCGCTTCCATGCGATACAGCTCCGCTTGCAGCGCGGAAAGATTACCGGGTTTCCGGTCGAAGTTAAGTGTTACATCCTCCGCCTCTAGCAGACTCTCGGTCAGGTCCAGCGCAGCGCGAGCCACGCCTATGGCCATAGCCGCTACGGGCGGTCGAGTGTTGTCGAAGGTTTGCATGACGCCGCCGAAGGCCTTTTTACGCCCTTCAGCATCAGTGGCAATCTCTGCGGAGCCCAGGACATTTTTCTTGGGTATACGGCAGTCGGCGAATGTTATCGCGGCAGTGTCTGAGGCTCGGATTCCCATCTTGTGCTCAAGTCGCGTAACTTCGCAGCCTGGCGTCCCCTTTTCGACAATAAAGGACTTAATCGCCGCTTTGCCCATGGATTTGTCGAGTGTGGCCCACACCACCAGCGTGTCGCTGCGCTGACCATCGGTCACGTAAATTTTCTCACCGTTGAGTACCCAATGATCGCCTCCATCCACCGCCGTGGTGCTAATGCTGGCCGAATCTGAACCGGTGCCCGGTTCGGTGATGCACATCGCTGCGTAGGAGCTACCGTATTTTTCAACCTGCTCGGGGGTGCCAACAGCGCTTATTGCTGCGTTACCCAGGCCGCTACCAGGCATACCCAGAAACAACCCTGCGTCGCCCCAGCATAAAGCCTCCAAGCCGGTTACCGCGCTCAGGTTGGAGCCGTTTACCACGGCGGTGGACTCGTCGCGGCCTTTCTTTTTGCCACCGCCGCCGCGTGCATCTCCCAATATTTTGGCTACTTCCTCCATTTCCTTTGGGTACGTGTGCTCCTCGCGATCGTATTTGCGCGAGTAGGGACGGATCATGTGCTCCGAGACTTGCATCAGGCCTTGATAGATTTCCTGGTGGGCTTGGGACAGTTCGAGATTGATCATATGTGCGTGCTCCCTGGAGTATTCATACGCTGGCTACACCTTCGAGCAGGGCAACGGCCCTGAGATTGCGATACCACATTTCGACCGGGTGCTCCCGGCAAAAGCCGTGGCCGCCTAGTAGCTGTACCCCGTCGGTACCAATTTTCATTGCCTGCTCGGCACAAAAGGTCTTCGCCAGATAGGCTTGGCGGTGAAACTCCAAACCCTGCTCGGCGCGCGAGGCGGCCCGCCAAACCATTAATCGCATAGCTTCGAGTTCGATGGCCATGTCGGCGATCATGAAGGCGACTGATTGCCGATTGCTGATAGGTTCGCCGAAGGCGACACGCTCGTTGCAATATTCCGTGACGTATTCGAGCACACCCTGGCAGGTGCCTACGGCCAGCGCGCAGATACCGATGTTGGAAAGATCCAGGAACCGCTCTAAATCGAATACTTTGTCGCCCAGTAGCGCTTCGCGCGGCAGTGCAACATTGTTGAATTCGAGGCTCGCGAGTTCCAGGGTGCGCAAGCCCATATGCGACTCGACTGTGCGCGACATGCCCTCCGGGGTTCCCTCTACAATGAAGGCTGCGGGACCCTCAGTCTCGAGATTTGCGATTACCAGCACCAGTTCTGCGGTTATGCCCAGAGGTACCAGGGTTTTGCGGCCATTGAGAATGAACCCCTGGTCGGATCGTCGCGCGCTACAGGCGGGCTCGCTAGGTTCAAAGGTTGCGCGAGGTTCCATAAGGGCGGTGGTGGCTGGCACAAATTGCTCACCGCAAAATCGCGGCAACAGACGCTCTTGCTGGGCGCTGGTACCCTGATCCAGTAGGGTATTTACGAAAGCCAGGGGGCTGACAGCGCCCAGGGCAAGGCCGTAATCGCCCTGGCCCAGGTCCTCATGATTCAGGGTATTGGACAGAGCTGCCCGGTCCACGCCGGCACCACCGAGCGCCTCGGGAATGGGCATCAGGGCGAGCCCGAGATCCAGTGTTTTGTGGTAAAAATTTTCGGGTGTAGAGGATTGTTGATCGGCGCTCATGGCGATGGCGCGCATTTCGCTGCCTGCAAAACGCTGAACGCTGTCGCGGTTCATGCGCTGCTCTTCGCTTAATGTCAGATCAAACAGGCCGGGTTGGGCGCTGGCGTTCATTGTTTGGTTGCTCCTTGTAATGGGGTGGGCGATTTGAGTCCGCCAATCAGATAATCCACCAGATGATCCAGCAGAGTACTGTTGTCTATATGACTGAGGTCGCCCAGGGGGGTATGGGACAGGGCGGCGACCTCTGCCATACCGTGAAATACGTTGACCGACATAAACATCAGTCGCAGGCGTCGCACATCTTCCGGGATGTCCGGCAGCAAATTAGCCAACCGTTGGTCTATGCGCTGCCAGAAAGGCTGGTATATGGGGTTTATGACCTCCGCCAGGTCGGGACTGTTCTCGCTCATTACTCGCGACATAAAACGGATGGCATCGGCGCCCCAGGGCTGCGTCTGGGGTAATTCTGCGAGTGGTCGCAGAGTATTTCGGAATGCACCACGCAAGTCCTTATCTGGACCTTCCTCTTCGCGAATCCTGCGGGCAATACTGTCCAGTTGTTCAGCGATCATTTCGACCAGGGCCTGGATAACGCCTAGCTTGTTGCTGAAGTGGTAATGCATGGCGGCCGAGTTACGCGACCCGGCTTCGGCACTAATGCGGCGCAAAGACACTGCCGCCAGGCCTTCCTCGGCGTACAGGTGAAGTGCGGTCAGCAGTAGCTTCTGGCTGGTACGTCCTCTGGTGCCGCCGGGGGTCGTGCGCAGAGTTCTAGTGCTCATTGTTTTCGGTTTCCCCGGAAGCCATCTTTCCCAGACTGGGGAGCAAGCGTGCGTAATTTACTGGGAACAGCCGGCTGATGATTGAAATAAAATGGGCATCGGCCCCGATTAACAGCTTTTTTTTGCGCTTCTGAGCGGCGCGTAGAATTTGTGCTGCAGCTGATTCAGCAGTGGTTCGGGCAAATTTATCAAACTCCCGGGCGCGCTCGTCGGCAGAGATAATCAGTTCGCCTCCTCGAGAGTTGCGGGCAATGTTGGTCTTGATGCCGCCAGGGTGTACACAGCAAACATGGATATTACTGCCCGCCGTTTCCTGCCGCAGCGTCTCGGTGAATCCTCTGACTGCAAATTTGGCGGCGTTATACGCTGAATGCCCCGGAATTGCGACGATGCCAAGCACTGAGGATATGTTTATCAGATGGCCTGCTGCCGATTTGCTCAGCAGAGGCAGGAATGCCTTGGTGCCGTAGACGACTCCCCAGAAGTTGATGCCCATCAGCCATTCGAAATCGTCGTATTCCATATCGGCGACGGAAGAACCCAGTGCCACCCCTGCATTGTTGATCACCACATCAACGTGGCCCTGCTGGTCAGCTATTTCCTGGGCGTAGGCATGCATTGCTGTTTTGTCGGCAACATTCAAAATAGCGGTGTGCGCCGGCACTTCGCTATTGGCCATGGCAGCGATGGTTTCATCCAGCCCGGATTGGTTGATATCACTCAGCCATAACTCACAGCCAGCGCTATTGAGATTGAGTGCTAACGCGCGCCCTATGCCTGAGCCGGCCCCGGTAATTACTGCCCGTTTTCCTGCAAAGTAACTCATTATTCGTCCTTCGGATCTCGACAGCGATAATAATAGGCCAAGGTCCAATTAAAGCAAATGCTTTATTTTGGACTGTAGGCTCTCAAGCTCAGCTTTAGATGAAAAAGGTGTGCCGTAATAAGCGCTTAATCGGGCGCTGGCTACTGGACAGTATCTAGGCGATCCCCTACAATCTTTCGCCAGATTTCACACCCCTGAGCGTACTTCGGGAGCCGTGTGACAACAGCTGATATTAGAGAAGAAACTATGAATTAAAGCGAGATGCGGATTCCCATCTCGCTTTTTTTCGGGCGCGCGAAGCGTAGCTAAAACCAGTAAAAACGGAGGTTTGATTGTCCAGTCCTGCCATATTAGCCCTTGAAGACGGCACCGTTTTCAAAGGACTCGCAATAGGCGCTGAGGGAGTTTCAGTGGGAGAGGTGGTTTTTAATACTGCCATGACGGGCTATCAGGAAATTCTCACCGACCCTTCCTACGCTCGCCAGATTGTCACGCTCACCTATCCTCATATCGGCAATACCGGCACTAACCCTGAGGACGAGGAGTCGAATTCGATCTGGTCTGCGGGCCTGGTAATTCGTGACCTGCCTCTTATGGCAAGCAACTACCGCAACGAGCAGGATTTGAGCGATTATTTGAAATCCCGCAATGTGGTTGGCATTGCCGATATTGATACCCGACATCTGACGCGCATATTGCGGGAGAAAGGCACACAGAATGGTTGTCTGATGGCCGGAGACGAACTCGATGAAGCCGCCGCGATTGCAGCAGCGAAGGAGTTCGCAGGTCTCAAGGGCATGGATCTGGCGAAAGAGGTTTCGGCCAAGGAAGCCTATGCCTGGGCCCAGGGGAGTTGGGTGCAGGGTGAGGGCCACAGCGAACCAGCAGCTGAAAACCTGAACTGGCATATCGTGGCTTACGACTTCGGGGTCAAACGCAATATTTTGAGAATGCTGGTTGATCGCGGCTGCCGTCTCACCGTGGTGCCAGCACAGACACCTGCGGCAGAGGTCATCGCCATGGCCCCGGACGGCGTATTTCTATCCAATGGCCCCGGTGATCCGGAACCATGCGATTACGCGATATCCGCCATAAATGAGATTTTGCAAACCGATATTCCGGTATTTGGCATTTGCCTGGGTCACCAACTGCTGGCGTTAGCGAGTGGCGCACAGACCATGAAAATGAAATTTGGACATCATGGCGCCAACCACCCGGTAAAAAATCTTGACGATGACACCGTGTTGATTTCCAGCCAGAACCACGGTTTTGCTGTCGATGAGGCCAACTTACCCGACAACTTGCGCATCACCCACAAGTCACTGTTTGATGGCACGCTGCAGGGTATCCACAGAACTGATAAAGCCGCCTTCAGCTTTCAGGGCCACCCCGAGGCAAGCCCGGGGCCGCATGACGCCGCGCCACTTTTTGATCACTTCATAGAATTGATCACAGCCAGAGCAGGAAAAGGCTAAGCACCCATGCCAAAAAGAACTGACCTCAAAAGCATATTGATTCTTGGCGCCGGCCCTATCGTTATCGGCCAGGCCTGTGAATTCGATTACTCTGGCGCACAAGCCTGCAAGGCGTTGCGCGAGGAAGGGTACCGGGTGATTCTGGTGAATTCCAACCCTGCCACCATCATGACTGATCCGGCGATGGCCGATGCCACCTATATCGAGCCGATTGAGTGGAAGACGGTTGCGCGGATTATTGAAATTGAAAAACCCGATGCCTTGCTGCCTACCATGGGTGGCCAGACCGCACTAAATTGCGCGCTTGATCTGGCGCGCGAGGGCGTGTTGGAAGCCAATGGCGTGGAGATGATCGGTGCCACCAAAGAATCTATCGACATGGCCGAAGATCGCCAGTTGTTCGATGATGCGATGAAACGTATTGGCCTGGCGACGCCGAACTCCGCGACCGCCCACAGCCTGGAAGAAGCGTATCAAGTGCTTGATACTATCGGCTTCCCCTGCATTATCCGTCCCTCTTTCACCATGGGCGGTTCCGGTGGCGGCATCGCCTATAACCGTGACGAATTTGAAGAGATTTGCGTGCGGGGTTTCGACCTTTCTCCGACCAAGGAACTGCTGATTGACGAGTCCTTGATCGGTTGGAAAGAGTTCGAAATGGAAGTGGTCAGGGACAAAAACGACAATTGCATTATTGTCTGTGCCATCGAAAACTTCGACGCTATGGGCGTGCATACGGGGGATTCAATAACTGTTGCGCCGGCGCAAACGCTCACCGACAAAGAATACCAAATCATGCGCAACGCCTCGTTGGCGGTGCTGCGTGAGATCGGCGTAGAAACAGGCGGTTCCAATGTGCAGTTTGGACAGGATCCGGAAACCGGCCGGTTTGTGATTATCGAGATGAACCCGCGGGTATCTCGTTCTTCTGCGCTAGCGTCCAAAGCCACAGGCTTCCCAATTGCCAAGGTTGCGGCCAAACTTGCCATCGGTTACACCCTGGATGAATTGCAGAACGATATTACCGGAGGTGCTACGCCGGCATCGTTCGAGCCGTCCATTGACTACGTGGTTACTAAAATTCCGCGTTTTGCCTTCGAGAAATTCCCCGCAGCCGATTCCCGCTTGACCACCCAAATGAAATCCGTCGGGGAAGTGATGGCCATTGGCCGAACATTTCAGGAGTCACTGCAAAAAGCGCTGCGTGGCCTGGAAGTAGGCAGCTCCGGCTTCGAGCACATGATGGATGTTGAAAACCCCGATCTGCGCGATGAATTGGTTGCCGAACTGACTAACCCGGGTCCGGATCGGATCTGGTATCTGGGCGACGCGTTTCGCGCGGGTATGGATATCGACGAAATCTACAATTACTCGGGCGTTGACCCCTGGTTTTTGGTGCAGATTCAGGACCTCATTCAGACCGAGGATAGTCTCAAACGGGTGGAACTGGCCGAACTTGATTACGCTGCGATGTATAGCCTCAAGCGCAAGGGCTTTGCCGATTCTCGTTTGGCGGTGCTGTTGGCACGTGACGAGCGCGAGGTGCGTGAACACAGGCACAGTCTCGGCATACGCCCGGTGTATAAGCGCGTTGATACCTGTGCCGCGGAATTTGCCTCGGCTACTGCCTATATGTATTCCACCTATGAGCAGGAGTGTGAGGCGGCGCCTACCGGTCGGGACAAAATCCTGGTACTGGGCGGAGGACCGAATCGAATTGGCCAAGGTATTGAGTTTGACTACTGCTGTGTTCATGCGGCTATAGCCATGCGCGAAGATGGCTACGAAACGATTATGGTCAACTGTAATCCGGAGACGGTATCTACCGATTACGACACGTCTGATCGCCTGTATTTTGAACCGGTCACGCTGGAAGATGTATTGGAGATTGTAGAGCTGGAGCAGCCCAAGGGGGTGATTGTCCAGTTTGGTGGCCAGACCCCGTTAAAATTGGCTCGAGACCTGGAGGCGGCAGGTGTACCCATTATTGGTACCAGTCCGGACGCGATCGATCGGGCCGAGGACCGCGAACGCTTCCAGAAAATGATTCAAAAGTTGAAATTAAAGCAACCTCACAACACTACCGTGCGCAGTACGGATGAGGCGATGGCGGCGGCGGCAACAATTGGCTATCCCCTGGTAGTGAGACCGTCTTATGTTCTTGGCGGTCGCGCCATGGAGATTGTCTATCGAGAAGAAGATTTACTGCGCTATATGCGCGATGCAGTGCAGGCGTCCGATGATGCGCCGGTGTTGCTGGACAGCTTTCTCAGCGCGGCCATCGAAATCGACGTGGACGCGGTTTGTGACGGTGAGCAGGTAGTGATTGGTGCCATCATGCAGCACATTGAGCAGGCTGGGGTGCATTCTGGCGATTCAGCGTGTTCGCTGCCACCGTATAGCCTTGAGCCTGAGGTTCAGGATGCAATGCGTGAGCAAATCAGGCAGATGGCGATTGAGCTGGGCGTGCGCGGCCTGATGAACGTGCAACTGGCCTGGCAGGATGACGAGATTTACGTTATCGAAGTGAACCCTAGAGCCTCTCGCACAGTGCCCTTTGTGTCCAAATGTATCGGCGTCTCTCTGGCGCAGATTGCCGCCCGCTGCATGGTTGGGCAAACGTTGGCCGAGCAGGGTTTCACCAAAGAAATTGTGCCGCCGTATTACAGCGTGAAAGAAGCGGTAATGCCGTTTAACAAATTCCCTGGCGTAGATCCGATTCTCGGGCCGGAAATGAAATCCACAGGCGAGGTCATGGGTACAGGCAAGACCTTCGCCAGCGCATTTGCCAAAGCGCAATTAGCTGCCGGCGATGCCCCCCCGACCCACGGTACAGCGCTGATCAGTGTGCGCGATGTTGATAAGCCTGCGGCCATCGAAGTGGCGCGTGATCTGCATGCTCTGGGCTTCAAGCTTGCAGCTACCAGCGGCACGGCGACTGCGCTGGAACAGGCAGGCCTGGAGGTAACCCGGGTCAACAAAGTGCTGGAAGGGCGACCGCATATTGTCGATATGATTAAAAATGATGAGGCTGACCTGATCATCAACACGACCGAGGGCCGCCGGGCGATTACTGACTCGGCACCGATAAGAGCCAGTGCCGAGGCGCACAGAGTGTTCTACACTACTACTTTAACTGCGGCGGAGGCGATTTGTATGTCGTTGAAACTTGAAGGTGATCAGACCCATGTTAGCCGCCTGCAGGATCTTCACAGGAGTATCGGAGGATGAGTAAATTTCCGATGACAGTGGCCGGTGAGGCCGCTTTGCGCGCGGAATTGGATCGACTTAAAAAAGTCGAGCGCCCGCGAGTCGTTGACGCTATTGCCGAGGCCCGCGCCCATGGCGATCTCAAGGAAAATGCTGAATACCACGCCGCCCGCGAGCAGCAGAGTTTTAACGAAGGCAGGGTTATGGAGATCGAGGGTAAGCTGGGCAATGCTCAGATCATCGATGTCATGTCCATTGCGCCTTCCGGCAAGGTTATTTTCGGTACCACCATTGATTTGGTGAATACCAAAACCGACGAGACAAAAATCTACCGTATCGTTGGTGAAGATGAGGCCGACGTGAAGAAAAATCTGATATCAATCGGTTCGCCAGTAGCCCGCGCGCTTATCGGCAAGGAAGAGGGGGATGTGGTTGTGGTAAAAGCCCCCAGTGGCGATATCGAGTACGAGATCGACCAGGTTCGTCACATATAGGTTCTGGCTAGCAGTCTCTTTGCCGCTGGAACAGGCGTACCTCGGCCAGTACCAGTTGCGCTATGAGCTTGAGCAGCAACGCATGATTTTCCTTACGTACCCCCTCAAGCCCAGTATTAATCTGCTCCTCGAGCTTTGACCCTTGCTCAACCGATAAACTCTTTGGCAGGTCTACCTCAAAGCTGTATTGCTCGGATTCGCTAAGTTGCGCGTAAGTTTGGGTAAGTTGAGTTGCAGCGAAATCGATCAGCAGTTGGTCGGCGCCTTTGGCCTCCAGCAGGGAGCGTAATTCGCGATCCAGAAAAGCGAGGCCCTTGGCCTGTTGCGATGGGAATTCGAGGATATCCCCCATAACATTTTGTTCCCGATCTATGGGCTTGCTTGCCATGATAGCGATTGCTTGCGGGGGAGGGAAGTTCTCACGTCTTTGACCGGAACCCCGGGGAATATGATTGCCGGGTTGCAGCGAACTACGAAGTACCAGCCAAAATGGCGTGCTACTTAGCCGTTCAGACGGGCCGCATCAGGTTAGATTTGCGCGGATCCGGGTTTTTGGTGCGTCGCAATACAAGAATCATGCTGCCAATGCTGTGTACGATCTCCGCCTTGGTCCGCTTGCATAATTCCTCACTGACCTGGGTGCGTTCTTCCTTGCCGCCAACAGCGAGCTTGATTTTGATCAGTTCGTGGTCCGACAGGGCGCGGTCGATCTCCCCGATTACAGTGTCACTCAGGCCCTTACCAGCGACAGTGACTACCGGCTTTAATTTGTGGCCAATCGCTCGCATTTGACGCTTGGCCTGATTGTTTGTCTTGCTCATAGGGTTTCCGAGTTACAATGGCGGGTCCATGGGGGCGCGTATTCTACACAAGCCTCTGCTCCGCTGATACCAATTGAAAGCCTCAATATGGCCAAAAAACGTTCATCCAGCAAAGCGTGGTTGAAAGAACATCGCGACGATATTTACGTCCAGCAGGCCCAACGTGATGGCTATCGCTCCCGTGCCTGCTACAAGTTGCTTGAACTGCAGGAGCGCGACCGGCTCATACGACCGGGAATGACGGTGATGGATCTGGGCAGTGCGCCTGGCGGTTGGTCGCAGGTTGCCGCTGATCTGGTAGGGCACAAGGGGCGGGTGATAGCTTCAGATATTCTGCCCATGGACGGCCTGGCCGGAGTTGAGTTTATCGAGGGAGATTTCACTGAGGACGCGGTTTTTGAGCGGATTCTGGCGGAGGTAGGGGAGAGCCCTGTTGATCTTGTGGTGTCTGACATGGCGCCTAATATTAGTGGCATGGCGGCCGTTGACCAGCCTGTATCTATGCATTTGGTAGAGCTGGCGCTGGATATGGCGCGCAGTGTCCTCAAGCCGGGCGGGTCATTTGTGGCCAAAGTGTTCCAGGGGGAGGGCTTCGATCAGCTGGTGAGGGACGCCCGTGGTAGTTTTGGTAAGGTAGTGACGCGCAAACCTAAAGCATCCAGGCCGCGATCCCGTGAGGTTTATCTTGTGGCCCAGGACTTCAAAGAGGGTTGAAACATGGAGCCCTCGCCCCAACTGTAGTAAATTGAACAAATAGATTTCCCGTGTTCATGCGTATACAACCCAAAGGCAGCAAACGCTGCCGGGCCAATTGCCCCAGATTGTCGAGGTAAATGGTTATAATCCTTTTATACTTAGGGAGCAGGAGCTGCCACACCCGTCACGGGGCGGTGAATTAGTGAGGAAGCAGCATTGAGAGATATGGCTAAAAATTTACTACTGTGGCTTGTTATAGCCGCTGTGTTGTTGTCAGTGTTCAACAACTTCAATATGCAAGAGTCGACCGAAGAGGTTGGCTACTCTGATTTTATTCAGGAAATTCAGTCCGAGCGGATCAAAAAGGTCGTCGTGGATGGCCTGACTATCTCTGGTGAGCGCTATGACGGCTCTACCTTTGAGACAGTCCGTCCTATGGTCGAAGATCCCAAACTGATCGACGACCTGCTGACGCACAATGTTGAAGTGGAAGGCCGCAAGCCAGAGCAGCAGAGCGTTTGGACGCAGCTGCTGGTTGCCAGCTTCCCGATACTTATTATTATCGCGGTGTTCATGTTTTTCATGCGTCAGATGCAGGGCGGCGGCGGTGGCCGTGGCGGCCCGATGAGCTTTGGCAAGAGCAAGGCCCGTTTGCTGGGCGAAGACCAAATTACAACGACTTTCGCCGATGTGGCTGGCGTGGATGAAGCCAAGGAAGATGTGAAGGAGCTGGTCGATTTTCTTAGCGATCCCAGTCGGTTCCAGAAATTGGGTGGCCGGATTCCTCGCGGTGTGTTGATGGTAGGGCAGCCCGGTACGGGTAAAACCCTGCTGGCCAAAGCCATTGCCGGAGAAGCAAAGGTACCGTTTTTCTCTATCTCGGGCTCTGATTTTGTAGAGATGTTTGTCGGTGTTGGCGCCTCGCGAGTGCGCGATATGTTCGAGCAGGCCAAGAAACAGTCTCCCTGCATTATTTTTATCGATGAAATTGATGCGGTGGGTCGCCACCGTGGCGCTGGCATGGGTGGTGGTCACGATGAACGTGAGCAAACGCTCAACCAGTTGCTGGTAGAAATGGATGGCTTCGAAGTTAACGATGGCGTCATCGTTATCGCCGCTACCAACCGCCCCGACGTACTGGACCCAGCCTTACTGCGCCCCGGACGCTTCGACCGTCAGGTTGTCGTTGGCCTGCCGGATATCCGCGGTCGCGAGCAGATTCTAAAAGTACACATGCGCAAAGTGCCGTTGTCTGAAGATGTAGAGGCCTCGAAAATTGCTCGCGGAACACCTGGCTTTTCCGGTGCCGATCTCGCCAACCTGGTAAACGAAGCCGCGCTGTTTGCCGCGCGTTCCAATGTGCGCACAGTCGGCATGGAGCAATTTGAAAAAGCCAAAGACAAAATCATGATGGGCGCAGAGCGCAAGTCGATGGTGATGTCTGAGGACGAGAAGCGCAATACGGCTTACCATGAGGCTGGGCACGCGATTGTTGGCCGTCTGGTGCCAGAGCATGACCCGGTTTATAAAGTCAGTATTATTCCTCGTGGTAGGGCGCTGGGTGTGACCATGTTCCTGCCGGAAGAGGATCGTTACAGTCATAGCCGCAGGCATATCATCAGCCAGATTTGTAGCCTGTTCGGCGGCCGCATTGCTGAGGAAATGACTCTGGGTAAAGATGGCGTAACCACAGGCGCATCTAATGATATTCAGCGGGCCACGGATATTGCTCGCAAGATGGTGACTCAGTGGGGTCTTTCGGAAAAAATGGGCCCACTGATGTACGACGATGCCAGTGAAGAGGTATTTTTGGGTCGCAGCGCCGGCCAGCCGGTCAAGTCGGTCTCTGGTGAAACCGCCAAGGCGATCGATGAGGAGGTCCGCCGGATTATCGATGAGTGCTATGGCATTGCCCAGCGGTTGTTAGAGGAAAACTTTGATAAATTGCACTCGATGGCAGATGCCTTGATGCTGTACGAAACCATCGATGCGAATCAGATCGAAGAGATCATGTCGGGGCGCGAGCCTGGAGCACCCAAAGATTGGGAGAAAAAGTCCGACGATCAGGATTCAGGTGCCAAACCTGCCGCCGATGAGAAGCCTGACTCTGCCAGCCCCATAGGTGGCCCAGCCGGCGAACATTGACCTCGATCGCACCATGACTCCAGCTATTGCTACTCCTGTCCCGGCGCTTGATTGCGCCGGGCGTGTTTTGGACCTGTCCCACCCTCAGGTTATGGGAGTGATCAATACCACGCCGGATTCCTTTTCTGACGGCGGCAGCCTTTATCTGGCGGGAGAGCTGAACCTGGATCAAGCCATGGAGCGAGCTCGCTCTATGGTCGATGCCGGAGCGGCAATTCTGGACATCGGGGGTGAATCAACAAGACCCGGTGCCGACATTGTGTCCCTTGATCAGGAGCTGGCTCGAGTTATTCCTTTGATAACCGCGATATCCGCCGAATTGGATGTGATTACCTCGGTGGATACCAGTTCACCCGAGGTGATGCTGGCGGCCAAAGCCGCCGGTGCCGGCATCATTAATGATGTCCGTGCTCTGAGTCGGCAAGGGGCGCTGGAGGCGGCAGCCTCTTCCGGCTTACCCATTTGCCTGATGCATATGCAGGGCGTGCCTGACACTATGCAAAAAGCCCCCGCGTATCAGGATGTGGTCTGCGAGGTGAAGTCCTTTCTGGTCGCAGCAGTGCAGCGTTGCCAGCGGGCTGGAATTGACAGTGCGCGAATCCTGATCGACCCAGGGTTTGGGTTTGGTAAGAGTGTGACTCACAATATGCAGCTATTGGGTGGCTTGTCAGAGCTGACCGCTACTGGCCAAGCTGTAGTTGTGGGCTTTTCACGCAAATCGATGATCGGGAAGCTACTAAAGCGCGATATGGATCAGCGCTTGCCCGCCAGTCTGGCGCTGGCCGTACTGGCGGTTGAGCGTGGCGCGTCCATAATTAGAACTCACGATGTTGCGGAGACCGTAGATGCGGTGGCAATGTCGGTGGCTTTGAGGGAATTGGGGGATTGATGTCTAAACAATATTTTGGAACTGACGGTATTCGCGGTGCTGTTGGCGACGCGCCTATAACACCGGACTTTATGTTGAAACTGGGCTGGGCTTGCGGCCGGGTATTCACCCGGCATGCAGATAAACAGGGCCACTGCACCGTTATCATCGGCAAGGATACCCGTGTATCCGGATATATGTTTGAGTCTGCCCTGGAGGCGGGGCTGGTGGCCGCTGGCGTGGATGTGAAATTGTTGGGCCCTATGCCCACCCCGGCAGTTGCGTTAATGACAAGAACCCAGAATGCCGATGCGGGAATCGTTATCAGTGCATCTCACAATCCGTTTTACGATAACGGCATCAAATTTTTCTCAGCCTCCGGTTCCAAGCTTGCCGATGATGTCGAGCTGGAAATTGAGGCCGAATTGGAATTGGAACTGGTGACTGCGCAATCCCGCGATATCGGTAAGGTCGTGCGGGTGGTTGACGCGCCTGGCCGTTATATAGAATTTTGCAAATCCACCGTGCCGGAAGGCTTTAGCCTTCGCGGTCTGAAAATTGCAGTTGATTGCGCCCATGGTGCTACCTATCACATCGCCCCCAGTGTGTTGAGTGAACTGGGTGCCGAAGTGATAACCCTGGGCGTGCAGCCCAACGGTTTTAATATCAATGATGGTGTTGGCTCAACCGATACCGCCAAATTGTCTGAGACGGTGATCGAACACAAAGCCGACCTGGGTATCGCCTACGACGGTGATGGCGACCGGGTGTTGTTGGTTGACGCTCAGGGGGAACTGGTGGATGGCGATGAGCTGATTTACATAATCGCCAGTCATCGCCTGGCCACCGGTAAGGCCGATGCTGGTGTGGTTGGCACGCTAATGTCTAATCTTGGGCTGGAAGTTGCGCTGCGCGAAGAGGGGCTGCAGTTCGTCCGGGCCAATGTTGGCGACCGCTACGTCAAGGCAATGATGGAGGTCCATGGCTGGCGCTTGGGCGGGGAATCTTCAGGTCATATCATCTGCTCGGATGTCACCACTACCGGTGATGGCATTGTCGCCTCACTGCAGGTATTGCTGGCAATGCGCGAAGCGGACACCGATTTGGCCACGCTGCGCCATCGCATGAAAAAATACCCCCAGACCATGATTAACGTCAAAGTCGCGGGCAAGCCGGACCTGTCAGCCTTTCCTGCATTGGATGAGGCCGTGGGCTCTGCCGAGCAGCGGTTGGGCGAGCGCGGCCGTGTGTTGCTGCGGCCTTCCGGTACGGAACCGGTGGTGCGGGTGATGATCGAAGGTGAAGACGCCGCGGAAGTAAAGCAGCTCTGTGAGGAGCTTGCCTTGGTTGTAGGTGAGATTCTCGGCTGAATGCAACGCCGCAGCGTCTTGTAACTACCGGGTATCTTGGGTAAGATTGCGGCCGCTTTTTTAGCTGGGAGATCGACATGCTGCGTTCCCTTGTTGCAGGCAACTGGAAGATGAATGGTACGCGAGCCAGCGTCGAGGAATTGCTCGCCGGGCTTGTCGATGTGACCGCTAGCGCTGAGATTGTCGTTTGTCCCGCGGCGCTTCATATCACGCAGGTAGAAGCACGCTGTAACGGCAGTGAGGTTCAGGTAGGAGCGCAGGATTGCAGTCATATGCCATCCGGGGCATTTACCGGCGAGATAGCGGCGCCGATGTTGACGGATATGGGTTGCGAGTGGGTCATTCTGGGACATTCAGAGCGACGCCAGTACCACGCGGAATCGGATGCCACCGTAGCGGCAAAATTAACTGCCGCTGTGGATGCTGGACTTAAGCCCATTGTCTGTGTCGGTGAAACCCGAGAGCAGCGCGAACAGGGTGAGGCAGAATCGGTAGTAGCCAGCCAATTGGCAGGCGCTCTGGATAGTCAGGCCAGCCTCGCAGGCCTCGTTATTGCTTACGAGCCAGTTTGGGCGATCGGTACCGGGCTGACGGCAACGCCTGAGCAGGCGCAGGATATGCACGCATTTATCCGGGCCAGGCTAGCAGAAGTGGCAGGCGTAGAAGCATCGGCCACAAGAATTTTATACGGCGGCAGTGTGAAGGGCAGCAATGCGGTCACCCTGTTCAGTCAGGCAGATATAGACGGTGCCCTGGTGGGCGGCGCAGCGTTAGACGCAGAAGAGTTTCGGCTGATTATTGCAGCCGCACAGTAATAGCCGGCATAAGTCAGGCTTAACGAGATTGGGAACGCTCCGTAGAGGAGTAGGAAATTATGGAACAGATTATTTTAACGGTACATCTGCTGGTGGCCCTGGCCATCATCGGTTTGATCATGCTGCAGCAGGGTAAGGGCGCAGATATGGGCGCGTCATTTGGCGCCGGCGGTTCCCAGACTTTGTTTGGCAGTGATGGTAGCGGCAATGTGTTAACCAAGGCTACAGGCTGGTTGGTTGTGTTGTTTTTCTCCAGCAGTTTTGGTCTGGCCCTGATTGCCAACCAGAAAACGGTGGCGGTCAATGATCTTGATCTTGCGATCCCGACGGCGGTGGAAGCACCCGCTGCGCCACTTTTGGAATCCGACCTTCCTGTATTGGAAAGTGAAGCGCCGGCCGCTGTCAGTTCTGAGGGCGATGTTCCGGGTCTCTAAATAAAAAGTTTTAGCCGAAGTGGTGGAATTGGTAGACACGCCATCTTGAGGGGGTGGTGAGCTATGCTCGTGCGGGTTCAAGTCCCGCCTTCGGCACCATAATCAAAAGCCTCTGCGATTGCAGAGTGCTCGTGCGGGCCTAGGCGGCCCCGTCAAAGTCCCGCCTTCGGCACCATAATCAAAAGCCTCTGCGATTGCAGAGTGCTCGTG
>JBALVI010000001.1:1156716-1260975 GCA_036961205.1 Halioglobus sp.
CGGGCCTAGGCGGCCCCGTCAAAGTCCCGCCTTCGGCACCATTTACAATTAAAAAGTTCTGTTGAAGTATTTGTTTTGTAGGGGTTACGAGGGCCGGTCCCGGCCTTTAAAAATACCTTGTTTTTCGTCTTTTCTGCGGTTGACCCTAGGGGGGTGCATACCTATAATGCACTCCCTCGATTTGGCGCCCAGCGGTAACGGACGTCGAAGTGAAGCGCCAAGGGGCCTTCACAGTGAGGAAGTTTTGATGCGGGGTGGAGCAGCCTGGTAGCTCGTCGGGCTCATAACCCGAAGGTCGTCGGTTCAAATCCGGCCCCCGCTACCAATATTGTATTACCGGCTCCAGATTTAAGGTAATACGACGTATTAAGCCCCTTTTTAGGGGCTTTTTCGTATTTGAAGGAAAAGTTTCCGGCGGGATACCGCGGTGGAGAGTACTTGGCTACTAAAGCCCAACAGATACATCAACTGCTGGAAGCGACCGTGGAAGCCATGGGTTTCGACCTATGGGGGCTTGAACATATCTCCCAGGGCCGGCACAGCGTGTTGCGCGTTTATATAGAAGCGGAGCAGGGCATCAGTGTTGATGACTGCGTGGCTGTTAGCCATCAGGTAAGCGCGGTGCTCGATGTTGAGGAGCCAATTGCAGGGGAATATACCCTGGAAGTGTCTTCTCCAGGCATGGATCGCTTACTGTTCAAACTGGAACAGTATTCTAGCTATACCGGTGAAGTAATAGATTTACGTTTGCGTAGCCCCTTCGAGGGCCGACGCAAATTCAAGGGAATTTTAAAAGGAACAGAGGGCGAAGATATTGTGGTGCAGGTCGATAACCACGAATTTTTGTTACCTCATAGCGCAATTGAAAAAGCGCGTATAGAACCCCGTATATAGACGCGTACGTAGAACAGACGAGGCTTGAGATGAGTAAAGAAATTCTGTTGGTAGCAGAAGCGGTATCGAACGAAAAAGGTGTGTCGGAAGACATCATCTTTGAGGCGATTGAACTAGCGTTGGCAACGGCCACTAAAAAACGCTACGACGAAGAGGCCGATATCGAAGTAACCATCGATAGGGAGACTGGCGACTATGTCACTGTGCGCCGTTGGCTGGTAGTACCCGACGACGAGATGGCTTTGCTCGGGACTCAATTCACTACCGAGGAAGCCATAGAGGCGAACGTCGACCTCAAGCCCGGTGATGTTCATGAGGAATCTATTGAGAATATAGGCTTTGGGCGGATTGCTGCGCAGACTGCCAAACAGGTTATTGTGCAGCGCGTTCGTGATGCTGAGCGCGCTCAGGTGGTGGAAAAATACACCAGCCGTGTGGGCGAATTGATTGCTGGCACAGTGAAAAAAGTGACACGAGACAACGTCATTGTCGATCTGGGCAACAACGCTGAAGGCCTGTTGCCCCGCGAACAATTGGTCGGTCGCGAAACTTTTCGGGTGAACGACAGAGTCCGTGCGATTCTGACTGAGATCAGTGAAGAGACCCGCGGGCCGCAGCTGATTTTGAGCCGCGCATGCCCAGAGATGCTGATTGAGTTGTTCAAGATTGAAGTGCCGGAAATTGCTGAAGAAGTGATTCAGATTCGAAGCGCAGCCCGTGACCCTGGCTCGCGCGCCAAGATCGCCGTGAAAACTAACGATCAGCGTATCGACCCGGTCGGTGCCTGCGTCGGCATGCGAGGTTCTCGCGTTCAGGCAGTGTCCAACGAACTCGATAACGAGCGTGTGGATATTGTGCTTTGGGACGATAACCCCGCCCAGTTGGTAATCAACGCCATGTCGCCTGCAGAAGTCGAATCCATTGTGGTCGACGAAGATCGCGGCACCATGGACGTCGCCGTATCGGAAGAAAATCTGGCGCAGGCCATTGGCCGTTCCGGTCAGAATGTTCGGCTGGCGAGTCAGCTCACTAACTGGACCATCAATGTGATGAGCAGTGACGAGGCCGCGGACAAGCACGAAGCCGAGGCCGGTGAGGTGATACAGACATTCTGTAAAGCTCTGGATATCGATGAAGATGTTGCAGATATTCTGGTCGAAGAAGGGTTTACCACCTTGGAAGAAGTGGCCTATGTGCCGCTGGAAGAAATGACGGCTATCGAAGGGTTCGACGAAGAAATCGCCGAAGAACTTCGAGCCAGAGCTAAAGATGCACTGCTGACTCAGGCGATTGCATCGGAAGAACAGCTGGGTGCTAATGAGCCCGCTGAAGACTTGTTGACCATGGACGGAATGGATCGTCATCTGGCCTACATTTTGGCCAGCCGTGAGATCATCACGATGGAAGACCTCGCCGAACAGGCCGTGGATGAATTGATGGATATCGAAGATATGACAGTGGAGCGTGCAGGAGAGTTGATTATGACTGCACGTGCGCCCTGGTTTGCCGAGGAAGCCGAGTGATTCGGCTCGCGACTAGGTAACAAGTAGCGACGGTAAGACAACAGGGTATTAAGGAGAGAACGAATGTCACAGGTGACAGTACAGCAACTCGCAGCAACCGTGGGGGCCTCGGTCGATCGTCTGTTAGCGCAGATGAAAGAAGCCGGCTTGCCTCACAGCGAAGCGGAGCAGGCTGTATCCGAGGAAGACAAGCAGGAACTGCTGAGCTTCCTCAAGCGTAGCCATGGTGAATCGACAGCTGCGCCCAAGCGGATCACGCTGAAGCGTAAGACCTTGAGTACCTTGCGTACCAGTGGCTCTCAAGGCAAAAAGACGGTTAATGTAGAGGTTCGTAAAAAGCGGACTTACGTTAAACGTGACGCCGAAGAACTGGCGGCACTGGCCGAAGCCGGCGAAGTCGACCTGGAAGAGCGGATAGAAGAACCTGAAGAGGTGGTGGAAGAGCTGGTTGCAGAGGCTCCCGCACCTGTTGAAGCGGCGCCTGAGCCGGAAGTGGTTCCCGAGCCAGAGATTGAAGAAGATCCCAGTACCCTGGATCCAGAAGTATTGCGACAGCGCGCTACTGCACGCAGGAAGCTCAAAGAAGAGCAAGACATAGCCGCCAGGAAAGCAGCGGTTGAAGCTCGCAAAGTTGAAGAAGAGCGCAAGCAAGCTGCAGCGGATGCTTCAGCTGTGACGGTTGATGAAGAAACCGGCACTGCCGATGTCACCAAGCGGCCCAAGCGACTTCATGATGCTCCGGCTGCCAAAGAAAATGCGCCCCGCAAACCAGCCCGAGGCCGCATGGATCGTAATGCACCGGCGGGTCGCGGCAAGAAGCGTGGCCACAACCTGTCATTATCAGATCTGGATGCAGCAGAAAGCGGAGTGTCGCGTCGTCGCGGCGGTCGCAAGAAGATCAAGGCAACCCACGCAGAACATGGCAAGCACGGATTTGAAATGCCTACCCAAGAGAAGATTTACGAAGTAGAAGTCGCCGACATGATTGCCGTTGGCGATTTGGCACAGCAGATGTCAATCAAGTCCGGTCAGGTGATCAAGGAATTGATGAAGCTGGGTGTAATGGCAACGATCAACCAGATGATTGATCAAGATACCGCTATTCTGGTTATTGAAGAGCTTGGTCATTCTGCCAAGCTGGTCAGTGCCGATGCTCTCGAGGACGATCTGGAAGAAACACTGTCTCAGCAAGAAGGTACGCCTGAGCCTCGCGCTCCGGTGGTTACCGTCATGGGTCACGTTGACCACGGTAAAACTTCGCTGCTGGATTATATTCGTAAGAGCCAGGTGGCATCGGGTGAAGCCGGCGGCATTACCCAGCACATTGGCGCTTACCACGTTGAAACTGATCACGGTATGATCTCCTTTCTGGACACACCAGGACACGCCGCGTTTACCGCGATGCGTGCCAGAGGCGCGAAGAGTACCGATATCGTTATTCTGGTAGTGGCCGCCGACGATGGCGTAATGCCACAAACGGAAGAAGCTGTGCAGCACGCACGCGCAGCAAACGTGCCCTTGATTGTTGCCATCAATAAGATGGACAAAGAAGGCGCTGACCCTGAGCGAGTCAAGAATGAGTTGTCGGCGAAGGATGTGATCCCCGAGGACTGGGGCGGCGATACACAATTTATTCCTGTGTCTGCGCTTACCGGTGACGGCGTGAGTGATCTGCTCGACGCAGTATTACTGCAGGCAGAGCTGCTTGAGCTGGAAGCGCCACGCGATACCGCAGCACAGGGTATTGTGATCGAATCTCGCCTGGACAAAGGCCGTGGTTCAGTGGCCTCTATGCTGATTCAAAGCGGCACACTGCGCAAAGGCGATATTGTTCTTGCCGGCGTTCAGTACGGGCGAGTACGCGCCATGCTTGACGAGAATGGCAAACCTATTGATGAAGCCGGTCCCAGTATTCCAGTAGAAATATTGGGCTTGGGTGGAACGCCTGATGCTGGCGACCAGTTTGCCGCGGTAGAAAACGAGAAGAAAGCGCGTGAGATCGCCGATTCGCGTGCAGAAAAGAACCGCGACTCCAAGATGCAGCGCCAACAGGCGGCGAAACTCGACAATATGTTCGAGAGCATGACTGCCGGAGAGAAGAAGACTCTCAACGTGGTTGTGAAAGCCGATGTGCGCGGATCACTGGAAGCTATTCAGGGCGCGTTGTTGGATTTGGGTAATGACGAAGTTCAGGTCAACATCGTCTCCGGTGGTGTTGGCGGTATTGCAGAGACCGACGTAACCCTGGCTCTTACTACCGATGCTGTTATCTTCGGCTTCAATGTTCGAGCCGAAGGCTCCGCCAAGCGCGTTGTTGAAGATGAAGGCATTGATATGCGTTATTACAACGTGATCTATGACCTGATTGACGATGTCAAAGCGGCGCTTACCGGCATGCTGGCGCCAGAGCTGCGCGAAGAGATCGTCGGTATTGCGGAAGTGCGGGATGTATTCCGCTCGCCGAAATTTGGTCAAATCGCTGGTTGTATGGTTATCGAGGGCACAGTTTCTCGCTCCAAGCCGATTCGTGTATTACGCGATAACGTGGTGATCTACGAGGGTGAGCTGGAATCTCTGCGTCGCTTTAAAGACGACGCTAGCGAAGTTCGCAATGGTACCGAGTGTGGTATTGGCGTGAAGAATTACACCGACGTGCAAGCCGGTGATCAGATCGAAGTATTCGAAGTTAGGGAGATCGCCCGCTCTCTGTAGCGGTCGCAACCAATGGCAAAAGAGTACAGCCGTACCCAGCGGGTAGCAGACCACTTACAGCGCGAACTGGCTGGATTGATCCAGCATTCAGTGCGTGATCCGCGCCTGGGTATGGTGAGTATTACCGAGGTTGAAGTGAGTCGGGACATGGGTTACGCCAAGGTGTTTTACACCTTGCTGGGCTGTGAATCTGATCAAGAAGCCAAGGAATCTACTGAAGTACTCAATAAAGCGGCAGGATTTTTGCGCACCCAGTTGTCCAAGGACAGCAATATGCGCACTATTCCCAAGCTGCGCTTTCATTTTGATAATAGTGTAGGCCGCGGACGATACCTGGAAGACCTCATTAGCCAGGCCGCTGACGCAGACCGTAAATTGGGATTGCGTGACGACGAACAAGGTGATGAGGGCCAGTAACGGTGGCTAGGCAGCGTAAAGGCCGTACCATCAGTGGCATTCTGGTTCTCGATAAACCTCTGGGTGAAAGCTCAAATCGCTCGCTGCAGATTGCCAAACGTTTGTATGGCGCGGCAAAAGCGGGCCATACCGGCGCCCTCGATCCTTTAGCTACCGGTGTATTGCCACTGTGTTTCGGCGAGGCGACCAAGTTTTCGCAGTACTTACTGGATGCCGACAAAGGCTACGACAGTACATTTACCCTGGGCATAACCACAGATACCGCTGACGCAGAGGGCAAGACTCTTGAAGTTGTTGATGCGTCTGGTGTGACCGAGGCCGATATTGGTGCTGCACTAGCAGCCTTTCGCGGCGAGTTGGATCAAGTGCCGCCCATGTATTCCGCCATCAAGCAGAATGGTCAGCCCCTGTACAAGTTGGCCAGGCAGGGCCTGGAAGTGGAGCGCAAAGCCCGCCGGGTGGTTATAAAGACCCTCGAGCTGAGAGCGTTTCGCCCGGGCGAGCAAGCCGAAATAGACGTCAGCATAGAGTGCACCAAAGGGACCTACGTGCGCACCCTTGCCGAAGATATCGGTAAAGCACTGGGCTGCGGCGCCCATGTAAGCGCCCTGCGCAGAACACGCTCCGGGCCCTTTACGTTGGCGGACAGTGTGGCGCCAACCACTCTGGAGGCTTTAAAAGACAATGACCAGGTGGCAGAGATGGACCAATTACTCCTGCCAGCTGATGCAGCATTGGGTACTTTACCACTGGTGACACTGAGCGAATCAGCGGGTTTCTACCTGCAACAGGGTCAACCGGTTTTAGTGCCAAACGCGCCCTGTAGTGGTATGGTGCGCGTCGCCCTTCCTGACGGTGAGTTTTTGGGAGTGGCAGAAATACTGGACGATGGGCGTGTAGCGCCGCGTCGACTGGTTGTCACCAATAGGTGACACGAACCTGTCTGTAAATCTGCACGGACAGGCTCTATCGAAATGGGGTGGAAAACACCCTTTGCAGGTTAAATAGGAGAAAGAAAATGGCTTTAAATGCTGAAAAGAAAGCAGAAATAGTAAAAGAGTACCAGCAAGGTGATGGCGACACAGGGTCCCCGGAAGTACAAGTAGCACTGCTCACTGCAAATATCGAGCAGTTACAGGGACACTTCCAGTCGCATACTCACGATCATCATTCCCGCCGCGGACTTATCCGTATGGTAAACCAGCGTCGTAAACTGCTGGATTACCTCAAGCGTAAAAATGCAACTCGTTACACTGACCTGATCAAAAGCTTAGGTCTACGTCGATAAGCAAACGGTACTCGAAGCCGGGGCATGGGCCCCGGTTTTCACGTCAAGAATTGGAGAATAATTGTGAATGCAGTAACTAAAACATTCCAGTATGGAGGCCAAACGGTCACTCTGGAAACAGGTCGTATAGCGCGTCAGGCAACCGGCGCAGTATTAGTAACAGTAGAAAACACCTCGGTACTGGTTACCGTTGTGGCGGAAAAAACTGGCAAAGCAGGCCAGCCTTTCTTCCCCCTGGGTGTCCACTACATCGAAAAAGCGTACGCGGTTGGTAAAATCCCCGGTGGCTTTTTCAAGCGTGAAGGACGCCCCAGCGAGAAAGAGACACTGACCTCCAGGCTGATTGACCGCCCGATTCGTCCGCTGTTTGAAGACGGTTTCATGAACGAAGTACAGGTCATCTGTACCGTAATGTCTGCCGATTCAGATATCGATCCTGATATCCCTGCGATGATCGGTACCTCTGCGGCTCTGGCTATTTCCGGTGCCCCGTTTAATGGCCCCATTGGTGGTGCGCGCGTTGGCTTTACCGAAGCTGGCGGCTACATGCTCAACCCAACTTACAGCAAGCTGGTTGATAGCAAGCTGAATATGATCGTTGCCGGCACCAAGGACGCAGTCCTGATGGTGGAATCACAGGCGCAGGAATTGACCGAAGATCAGATGCTGGGTGCGGTATTGTTTGCCCACCAGGAAATGCAGGTTGTTATTCAGGCCATTAACGAATTGGTCGCCGAAGCTGGCAAGCCACGTTGGGATTGGAAAGCACCTGAAGTAGACCAGGATCTGCTGGCAGCGGTAGAAGAACACGTTAAAGCCGATCTGGGCGAAGCATATCGTATCACCGAGAAGGCAGAGCGCTACGAGCGTGTAACCGCAGTGCGTAAAGCATGTACCGCAGCACTTGCCGTTGAAGGTGGCCCTTCAGCTGACGATGTCAAAGATATCTTCAAGAGCGTCGAAAAGAACCTCGTACGCAAGCGTATCCTCGCTGGTGAAGCACGCATAGACGGCCGTGATAACCGTACTGTTCGCGCGATTGCCTGCGAAACCGATATCCTTTCCAAGGTTCACGGTTCAGCATTGTTTACCCGTGGCGAAACTCAGGCCATAGGCGCTGTGACACTCGGTTCAAGCCGTGATTCTCAGATTATCGATGCGCTGGAAGGCGAACGTCGCGATCCGTTTATGCTGCACTACAACTTCCCTCCCTACTCAGTAGGTGAAGCGGGCCGTGTTGGTTTTACCAACCGTCGTGAAGTGGGCCACGGTCGTCTTGCACGTCGCGGTCTGGAGGCTGTATTGCCGAAAGTTGAAGATTTCCCTTATACCATTCGTCTGGTATCGGAAATCACTGAATCAAACGGCTCCAGCTCAATGGCGTCAGTTTGTGTTGGTTCACTTGCCATGATGGCCGCAGGCGTACCTTTGCGTGCACCAGTAGCGGGTATCGCTATGGGTCTGGTTAAAGAAGGCAATAATTTTGCTGTTCTTACTGACATCCTGGGCGACGAAGATCACCTTGGCGATATGGACTTTAAAGTTGCTGGTACCGCTGAAGGCATTACCGCTCTGCAAATGGATATCAAGATCGAAGGTATTAATGAGCAGATCATGGAAATTGCTCTGGACCAGGCGCAGGCTGCTCGTTTACACATCCTCGCCCAGATGAACGAAGTAATGCCGACTGCTCGCACCGTGACTTCAGAAAATGCACCGAGCATGGTGATTCTGAAAGTTGATTCCGACAAAATCCGCGACATCATCGGTAAAGGCGGCGCAACTATCCGTTCTATCACCGAGACAACTACCGCGACTGTCGATATCGACGACGACGGCACCGTCCGCGTCTTCGGCCAGAACATGGCAGCACGTGACGCCGCGGTAGCGATGATCGAAGAGATCACTGCAGAAGCTGAAATCGGCGCAGTCTACAAAGGCACCGTAGCTCGCATAGTCGACTTCGGCGCTTTCGTTAATATCCTGCCCGGCAAAGACGGCTTGGTTCACATTTCCCAGATCGCCAATGAGCGAGTTGAGAATGTTACCGACCATCTGAGTGAAGGTCAGGTTATTGACGTTAAAGTTCTGGACGTTGATCAGCGCGGTCGTATCAAGCTCTCCATCAAGGAGTTGCTGGAAGACCAGGCACCTGCAGAAGCAGCACCAGTACAGGAAGCTGCTGAGTAACTTTCAGCTCGCTATTCTGATGAAGAAGCGCTCCGAAGGGGGCGCTTTTTTTTCGTCTCGATTTTGTGGTTTATGCTTCGCGTTTCGCGTTTCGCGTTTCGTGCTTCGTAGGCGGCCCTCTGTCTGGAGGCCCCTAGCGAAACAGGGCACAAGCGCGGTGAAGGCCTTGTGCTGCTGCGCAACTCGACAATTTTTGCTGTGCAAAAATCTGGACTCGGACAGTGCTCGCTGAAAACGCACAAGGCCTTCACCGCGCTTGAGCGTGCCCTTGATGGTTTCGCTAGGGGCCTCCAGAGAGAGGGCCTTAGATCGTAGTAACTTTTGGCAGTGGATGATTTTTCCAACGCAGAATTAGTAGTTATCTGAAGCGAATCTTCGGCATTTTAATTGAACATCGAACATCGAACATCGAACATCGAACATCGGAGAGCTGCTTGGGAATTACACTCGATGAGAGGCAGGATTGTGTGCCTGGTACGGCAACAATCGGGCCATGCTTTGCTCGCGCCCACCAACCGGGAATTCGGCGAGCACTGTCCGAGTCCAGATTTTTGCGCAGCAAAAATTGTCGAGTTGCACAGCCGCCGGTTGGTGGGCGCGAGCAATGGCCGTTGCCGTACCAGGCACACAATTCTGCCGGCACTGCGAAGCTCCATGAGCGACGCGTACTTCCATCCGATCGATCGGGAATTCGGTGAGCACTGTCCGAGTCCAGATTTTTGCACAGCAAACTAGTCGAGTTGTGCAGCCGCCGATTGGTGGACGCGAGCAATGGCCGTTGCCAGACCTATCCAGCGAACTTGCCGGCGCTACAAGGTGCCCGAGGATAGTCAGGCGAATACATTTAGGTCATTCGGGGATTCAATTTGTATCGATTGAGCCGCTGTTTACCCCACCCGATTAGCCACCAAATCGTCCACCACCGCTGGATCCGCCAAGGTACTTGTATCACCGAGTGAATCGAGCTCATTCTCAGCGATCTTACGCAATATACGCCGCATGATTTTCCCCGAGCGGGTTTTGGGTAGCCCTGGCGCCCACTGGATGACGTCTGGCTTGGCAATAGGTCCAATCTCACGGACACAAAGCGCGATCAACTCCGCGCGCAACTCCTCAGTTGGCTCCACGCCATTCATCGGCGTCACATAGGCGTAAATACCCTGGCCTTTAATATCGTGTGGAAAGCCGACTACTGCAGCTTCCGCAATATCCTCATGCAACACCAGCGCGCTCTCAACCTCCGCCGTTCCCATACGGTGACCGGAGACGTTGAGTACATCGTCAACCCGCCCGGTAATCCAGTAATAACCGTCCTCGTCGCGGGTGGCACCGTCGCCGGTGAAGTAATAGCCGGGATAATTTTTAAAATAAGTATCGATCATGCGCTGGTGATCGCCGTAGATTGATCGTATTTGAGCAGGCCAGGAGGACTTTATGACCAGATATCCGGCGCCCGCTCCCTCGATCTCGGCACCCTCTTCATTGAGTATTGCCAGCTCTACCCCAAACATCGGTGACGAGGCCGAGCCCGGTTTTAGATCGGTAGCACCGGGCAGTGGCGTGATCATCTGTGCCCCAGTCTCAGTTTGCCACCAGGTATCGACGATAGGGCAGCGTGAGTCGCCTACGACTCGGTAATACCATTCCCAGGCTTCCGGGTTGATTGGTTCACCGACCGAGCCTAGCAGTCGCAGGCTGGCTCGTGAGCTGCGGGTCACTGGCTCGTCGCCAACTGCGTGTAGGGCGCGTATTGCAGTGGGTGCAGTGTAGAAAGTATTCACCTGATGTTTGTCGATTACTTCCCAGCATCTGCCTGCATCGGGGTAGGTGGGTATGCCCTCAAACATGAGTGAGGTGGCCCCATTACAGAGGGGTCCGTAAACAATGTAGGTATGGCCTGTCACCCAACCTACGTCTGCAGTGCACCAGAAGACTTCGCCCTCGCGGTAGTCGAAGGTATATTTAAAGGTCATGGCAGTTTGCAGCAGGTAGCCACCGGTGGTGTGCAAAACGCCCTTCGGTTTACCGGTCGATCCAGAGGTGTAGAGGATAAATAGCGGATCCTCGGCATCCATGGATTCGGGCTCACATTCGTTTTCGGCGTCGGCGGTGGCTTCGTGATACCAGACATCTCGGCCCTCTTGCCATTCAATGTCGCCACCGGTTCGTTTCACCACCAGACAAGTGTGCACATTGGGGCAGGCTGCCAGGGCTTTGTCGGCGTTCACCTTTAGCGCCACCGCTTTGCCGCCTCGCAGGCCCTCGTCAGCGGTGATCAAAGTCTGGCAATCAGAATCGAGAATGCGATCTTTCAGGGCCCCGGGCGAGAAACCGCCGAAAACAACGGAATGAATGGCGCCGATCCGGGTGCAGGCCAACATGGCATAAGCGGCCTCCGGGATCATCGGCATATAGATGCAAACCCGATCCCCTTTTTTGACGCCACGCGCTCGCAGGACATTAGCGAGGCGACAGACCTCGTCTTTTAGCTCGCTATAGCTGATGTGTTTGCTGTTATCGGGGTCATCGCCTTCCCAGATGAAGGCGGTTTGATCGGCCCGCTCGGGCAGATGACGGTCTATGCAGTTGACGCTGACGTTGAGCTTGCCGCCGGTAAACCAGGCTGCTTCGCCCTTGACGAAATCGTAGCTGACCACTTGGCTCCAGGGCGCGTCCCAGCTTAGGAATTCAGTGGCTAATTCGCCCCAGAAACCCTCAGGGTCTGCGAGCGAACGCTGGTACATGGCGTCATATTTCTTGGCAGTAATATGTGCGTCGGCGAATGAAGCTGGAACCGGGTAGACAGAAGATTTGGACATGATTGCTACTCGTCAGGGAAAATATAAATGGGGGTGATACCAAGCGGACTCGCGCTCGCAAGGCAGGCTTGAAAGAATATGGGTACTGCGCCAGGCGGTTTATTGCGTGGCGAGCATGCCCCAATCTGATACGGGGTTGAGCGCCAGACGAACATTGTCGATCAGCCGGGTGCTGCCCAGCTTGGCAGCTACGAGGATTGCGACTTCCTCCGTATCTTCGTTAATCGCGCGCAGGGTTTGGGCGTCGCGGATGGCAAAGTAGTCAGGCTCGAATCCCGCCTGTAGCAGGCGCATGCGGGCGTGGGACTCTAATTGCAGGAAGTTATCGAAGCCACAGGCGATGGCTTCGCGACAGTCCATCAGGGTTTGGTGCAGGATAGGAGCGCGGTCGCGCTGCTCGGTGTTGAGGTATCCATTGCGCGAGCTCAGCGCCAGGCCATCCTCTGCGCGGGCAGTCGCCACGCCAACGATTTCGATGGGTATGTACAGATCTTTAACCATCTTGCGAATAATAGAGAGCTGCTGAAAATCTTTCTCGCCAAAGAGCGCTACGTCGGGCTGAACAATATTAAATAGCTTGCTGACGACGGTGGAAACACCATCAAAATGGCCAGGTCGGTTGGTGCCACACAGGGTCTCGGATAAATCGGGTACCTGAACCTGGGTTTGTGTGTCCATACCTTCCGGGTAGATCTCCTCGACCCCGGGAGCATAGAGGAGATGGGCGCCTTCTGAAAATAGCTTTTCCTTGTCAGCGGCCAGCGTGCGCGGATAGGCGTCCAAATCATCATTGGGGCCAAACTGCAGGGGATTGACGAAAATGCTGACGACGACCAGATCAGCAAGAGTCTGCGCCTTGCGCACCAGCTGAAGATGGCCGTTATGCAAATTGCCCATCGTCGGCACGAATGCAACGCTTTGACCTTCGTCACGAGCCTTGTTCAGGGCCGATTTCAGGGCCGAATTTTTTGTATAAGTTCGCATATCTTCCCTATCTCCAATTAGCGGAAATGGTTGACGCTAAACCCCGGGGTAGCTACAACATGCTCAGCAGCTGCCACCGGTGCGGGCAGGAAATTATGCCCGATGCGATATGCGCCAGCAACGGCTTTTTATTCAATATTCACACTTATCTGTGACTGAATAACGCTCGCGCCAGCTATCAAGCCTTGTAGGAGTGCTCTTCGCGGGGATAGGTGCCTGCTTTAACGGCTTCTACGAACTCTTTTAGCGCGTCCTGGACCGTGTTGCCCCCGGTCATGAAGTTCTGAACAAAGCGGGCAGAGTGCTCCGAAAGTCCCAACAAGTCGTGCATTACCAATACCTGGGCGTCGGTGCCAGGTCCTGCGCCGATACCGATGACGGGAATATCGAGTTTTTCGCTGATGTCGCTGGCCAAGTGAGAGGGAATACACTCAAGCACCAGTAGACTGGCCCCGGCATCCTGAATTTCCACAGCGTCGGCCAGAATAGACTTCGCTTCTTTGGGGGTGCGGCCCTGGACTTTGAAGCCGCCAAAGGTGTTCACCGATTGTGGCGTCAAACCCAGGTGTGCACACACCGGGATGCCCCGTTCAACCAGCATACTGATGGTTTCGCTGAGCCAGGTACCACCCTCCATTTTTACCATCTGGGCGCCGGCTTGCATCAGCGCGGTGGCGTTTTCCATAGTTTGCTCAGCCGTGGTGTAACTCATGAACGGCAGGTCGGCCATGACCAGAGAGTGGGGTTGGGCGCGGGTCACACAGGCCGTGTGATAGACCATTTCCTCTACGGTAACCGGGATGGTGCTGTCGTAGCCCTGTAAAACCATGCCCAGCGAGTCGCCAACCAGAATAGTTTCAGCGCCGGCTTCACTCACCAGGCGAGCAAAGGTTGCGTCATAGGCGGTAATGCAAACAAACTTTTCCCCGGCGGCCTTCATTTTGTCGAGGGTGCTGACTGTAACTTTACCCATCGTGGCTATCCAAAGAAAGTGGGGTTGAAATAGTGGCGTCCGCTGCGTATGTCTAACAGATAATCAACCAGGTGCTGGTAATCTGATTGGCTGTTCACCAGATCGATCTCACTGGCGTTTACAATCAGCAGCGGAGCGCCATCGTAATACAGAAAAAACTCACTGTACACTTCGTTCAAGCGCTCCAGATAGTCGCGGTCCAGGGTCTGTTCGTAGGCGTGACCACGGCTCTGAATACGCGATAATAGAACGTCTGTAGATGCCTGCAGATAGATCACCAGGTCGGGTTTTGGGGCGTCTATGGTGAGCTGATGATAGACCTTTTCGTAGAGCTGAAACTCGTCGCTGTCGAGGTTGATACGGGCAAATAGCGGATCTTTTTCAATCAGGAAATCGGAGACTCGCACTGGTTCGAAAATGTCGGCTTGACGTAAATCCTGGATTTTTTGGGCCCGTTGAAACAGGAAAAAAAGTTGGGTCGCCAACGCTGCCTGCTTGCGATTGCGATAAAACCGCTCCAGAAAAGGGTTTTCTTCGGCTTCCTCAAGCAGCGTCTGGTAGTTGAAGCTATCGGCCAGTCGCTTGGCCAGTGTGGTCTTGCCGACCCCAATGGGGCCCTCGACCGCGATGAAGGCGGGTGGCGTACGACCCTTCAAATCTACGTTGATTGCCCCGCTTTGTTCAATCAATCCAAGGCTCTCCATTGCAGTAAATTCAAATTTCCAGCTGCTGCGAGGTTGGCTGAAGATCTTCCCCTGGGCAGTCAGCTGCTAATGTACCAAGTTCTTTCCCGTCGGGCAGCACCAATTTCGAGTCCGCAAGATCGAGCAGGGGCTGTAGCACGAATTTTCTTAAGGCCAGGCCGGGGTGAGGGATTTGCAGATCGGGAAGGTCTACTACTTGGCCATCGTACAACAGAATGTCCAGATCCAGTGTTCTCGGACCCCAGCGTTCCAGTCGTTCTCTGCCCTGCAACAGTTCAATGTGTTGCAGGGCCCGCAGCAGTGCTAGCGGCGCCAGTGTGGTGTTCATTGCCATCACTGCGTTCAGGTACTCTGGCTGATCCTGCGGGCCCATAGGAGGGCTGCGGTAGACCCGAGACACGGCATGATCGCTGGTCCCGGGGAGTTTGCAAAGGGCGGTTACCGCGGTGGCCAACTGTATGCTCGGCTCCTGCAGGTTGGAGCCCATACCGAGGTACGTGCGAATCATGTTGGCGGTGGCGGTTTCCGGCTTCGGTTACGGCGTCTGGGGCGGCCGCTGCCGCCTGAGCCGGCTTGCTCCAATCGTTGTTCCAGCGGTAGCGTTTGGAATTCGGTCCACCAATCGCCCAGCCCGCCTGTGTCTTCGCCCGCCTGCTCGCGCAGCAGCAAAAAGTCATAGGCCGCACGGAAACGGCGCTGATCAACCAACTCGGCCGTCCGGCGTCCCGTTTGCTTCTCCAGCCGCAGTTGAAATTCCCAGATTTCTCGCATGGGCATGCTGAATCGTTTGGGGATAGAAATCCACTGTGCTGCCTCAGCGACGGTTTGTTGACCGGCGCTATGGAGGGCTCCGTGAGCGGAGTCGCCGCGCTCGCGCAACTGCTCAGCCAGGCGCTCGGTTACCGGCCACAGTAGTGCAGCAATTATAAATGCAGGAGTAACCGGTTTTTGAGCCTTCAGCCGCGCGTCGGTATTGCCCATCGCCGCCTGCACCAGTATCAGGGAGCGAGGGTCGGCACGTAGCCGTTCATTGCTGGATGGGAACAGGTAGCGCAGTAAATCGTACTCAAGCAGCAGCTCAAATGTGCGCTCGGCGTAACCGGCGAGAAACAGTTTGAGAAATTCGTCAAATAAGCGTGCCGCAGGAATCTCAGCCAGGAGTCGGGCACATTCAGGTATGGCTGCAGCAGTAGACGCTTCGATTTCAAAACCGAGCTTGGCGGCAAATCGCACGACCCGCAACATACGCACCGGATCTTCCCGATAGCGCTGCGCTGGATCACCGATAATGGCGATATTCTTTCGATTGAGATCATCGAGGCCGTCTACGTGGTCATACACTTCAAATGAAGCGGAGTCGTAATAAAGGGCATTGACTGTGAGGTCCCGGCGAACGGCGTCTTCTTCCAGGGTTCCGAAGACGTTGTCGCGCAATAGTAGCCCTTTGTCAGATTGGCGAGAATGGCCGGTGGAGGGCTGCTCTTCGTCGCTGTCGTGGTGGCCGCGGAAGGTTGTGACCTCAATAATCTCTCGGCCAAACCGTACGTGCACAATTCTAAATCTGCGACCGATCAGGCGAGAGTTGCGAAATAGCTCGTGCACCTCCTCGGGGGTCGCATCGGTGGCGACATCAAAATCTTTAGGGTGTCCGCCCAGCAGTAGATCGCGAACAGCTCCGCCGACCAGATAGGCCTGAAAGCCACCGTTGCGCAGCCGGGACATTACCTTTAAGGCACTGTCGCTTATATTTTTTCGGGATACGCAGTGCTGATCCCGTGGGATTACCTTCAAGCAATCATGCCTATTTCGATGTGTCAGAAGCCGCGGAGTTTAGCATAAACATTGGAACTGACGGTGTAGGCCAGACAGAAATTCGGAAGGTTGATAAGTTGATGGGGAAAACGCCGTTTCCCCCATCCAGGTCTCTCTCGAGTTTTATTGTTATTTCTGAGTATCGTTATTGTTATTGGGACACAAGAAAGTTCGGTCTTGTTCAAGTGTCCTGATTATTTCTATCAAACTGGTATATAAACAAGTGGTCTATATGTCAGAAAGATGGCGAGAAAGGTAACACTGGGCTCGCCTGGCAGCGTCTAACGACGGCAATAAATTGAAGGGGAAGTAAACTTCCCCATCCAGGTCCATAGTGAGTATCTTATTGTTATTACAGCAGATTTTTATTTTTATTGTTGTAGCTGCCTCACATAGTGCAGTGTGCGTGCCAACTATCTTTAAAGCTTTTTAAAACAACGGCTTACAATAAAGTGTGAATATTCACCCTCATCCCGGAGGGCTATTTGTTACCTTTCTACTCTGGAATAACAGGGGTATCCGGGTGCAGGTAACGCTCAGGAAGCAACTTTTTTGCCGCGACTGGCGCTGCCTCCAGCCTTCTTGCGCGGTATTTCAAACCGCTGGCGGCGCTCCCATAGGCACTTTCTGCTGATCCCCAGTTTCTGTGCCAACTCGGTTTCACTCATGGAGTCCTGATGCTCCAGTACAAAACGCTGGAAGTAGTCTTCCAGTGACAAGTCTTCTGCCGGGTCGGTTCTAACTTGCGGCTCGCGGGACTGTTGTTGCACCCCGATCCCCGCTTGCCCGCGTATCCGATTGATGTTGACCAACTCAAGGTCAATGCCCAACGCTTCATTGTCGATCTCGTTGCCGTCGGTAAGTACCACGGCGCGCTCTATGGCATGCTCTAGTTCGCGTACATTGCCGGGCCACTGGTAAGTGGTAATGGCCTGGATGGCCCTAGGCGATAGAATCAAATTGTCTCGTGACAGGCGCGCGGCCTGTTCTTGTAACATGCGTTCAGCCAGATGCAGAATATCTTTGCCCCGCTCTCGCAGTGGCGGCAGTGACAATCGCAGGACGTTAATGCGGTAGTAGAGGTCCTGGCGAAATTGACCCTCAGCGGCCAGCGTTGGCAGGTTGCGGTGGGTGGCACATATCAATCGTACATCGACCTTGCGCGAGTGCACCGAGCCAATTCTCCGTATCTCACCTTCTTGAATGAAGCGCAGCAGGCGAGCCTGTGCTTCCATGGGCAATTCGCCAATTTCGTCGAGAAAAAGTGTTCCGCCATCCGCCGCTTCAATCAGGCCCATGCGACTGGCGTTGGCGCCGGTAAAGGCTCCCTTCTCGTAGCCGAACAGCTCGGACTCAATCAGTGTTTCAGGAATTGCAGCGCAGTTTACCGAGATCAGTGTCTTGGCGCCGCGCTGACTAAGTTCGTGCACACTACGTGCGACAAGCTCCTTGCCGGTGCCGGTTTCACCCAGTACCAAGACAGTAGAGTCTGTCGGGGCGAATCGTTCGATATGGTCAAACAGGGTGACCATGGGTGGGCAGTTACCTATGATTCCCACGAGTTTGACTTTGCTATTCTTGCCCCGGCTTTTGCTGCTGTCTGGCTCGAGGTCCCTGACTATTGGGTGATCTGTGATGATCCGCTGCACAGCGTTGACCAGATCACCGTGATCAAAAGGTTTGGCGATGTAGTCGACGGCACCCATGCGCATTGAGTCGACGGCGGAGCGCAGGCTGGCGTAACTGGTCATGATCAATACCGGCACATCGCCCGCTCGTTTAATCAAGTCTGTGCCCGGTGCGCCGGGTAGGCGCAGGTCGCTGATAATCAGATCGTAGTCGGTAAGTGAGTACTTGTTCTCGGCTTCCTGCACCGAAGCCGCTTCGGCGACTTCGTAGTTGTTTCTTTCCAGTAGGCGGCGCAGGGCGGTGCGGATTACCGATTCATCTTCGACCACAAGAATCTGCTGCATCAGGTGTTACCTATCGAGGCTTAGAGACACAAGATACTCTTCCTAATTCTACTTTTCCAGTAAATACAGGAACTTGGAGTGTCACCGGGTTACACTTCGAAAGCGCTGCCGTAATTGCTGTGGGGTAATTCCAGCGATACGCGGGTACCTGCTTCATGGTCTTCCGTCGCAGGGCTGTGGACCTGCAAAGCGCCCCCCATATCCTCCATAATGCTATAAACCAGCGCCAGACCCAGGCCCGTACCTTCGCCCGGATCCTTGGTGGTAAAAAACGGTTCGAAGATACGATCCATTACCTCAGCGGGAATCCCAGAGCCATTGTCCTCAACCGAGATCGCTACTTTTTCATCCTGCAGGTCCTCGCTGATGTTCACAATGCCACCGTCATCGCAGGCATCTCGCGCGTTGGACAGTAGATTGATAAATACCTGTAACAGGCGCTGACTGTCTGCCAGAACGAGTTGTTCCCGGTCGCATTCATTCTGGTAATTAATGTGCTTGGCCTGGCGGTCGAGTTGTAGCAGGTGAATGGCCTCATCCACACAGTCTGCCAGATTACAGGGCCCCAGCCTCAGGTCGCCTGCGCCTGACCCCACATGCGAGAAGTTAACCAGCGACTCGACAATACGGGTCACCCGATCTGTTTGTTTGAGAATGCTCTCGGCGGTATCGCGTATTTCCTCGGGATCGTTTTCATACGCCAAATTTTGCGCAAGACACGCGATGCCGGTAACCGGATTGCCAATTTCGTGGGCGACACCCGCCGCCAGGCGGCCGATGGAAGCCAGGCGTTCACTGTGTAACAGTTCGCTTTGCAGCACTTCGTAGTCGGTGACATCCTCCACCAGAATCACCCGGTCGGCATCATCCCGGGTGCCGGTGTTAGAGGCTTTATGCAGGCTGATCCAGCGGGAATTGCCACTTTCCTGTACTACTTCGCGTTTCGCTACAGCCTCGGAGTCAGCGCCAGTGAAATCGCTTATTATTTCGCGCCAGGGGGAGTTCATAGAACTGAGCACGGCGCCCACAACCGCGCTCGCGGGAATGCCAGTAATCTGTTCCATGCTGCGATTCCATAGCAGAACTTCGCCGTCATCAGCGGACGAGCAGACGCCCATGGGAAGATTGTCCAGAGTCTCGCGATAATGGCGACGCAGATTGTTCAAGTCAGCAGCCACGCCGGTAAATTGTCCCTGGGCCTTATCAACCTTGCGCTCCAGTTGGGTGAAGTCTTCCGGTGTGTCATGCAATTCAGGTTGGTAGGGCAGGCAGCGGTTGATCATGTTTAGGGCTACACCGGGCCCCAGCAGCCTCGATAAATTTGTTTCCAGCCTGACCCGCAGCCGACGCAGCGCATAGGGCCGGGATTCACCGGCATCAAACTGCAGCTCAGCGAGTGCCTGGTTAACTTCAGTGGTGGCGATTTCCTGACCCAGACCCTCACTAAGGTGAGTGGCGAATTCAGCGGCGTTGGTTATAGCGAGGGTTTGCCTTGGCGCTCGCTTGTTATCGTCCATGGAGCAAATTTCTGCAGCCACCTGTTCTTCTTTGCTGGCCCGGGTAAGAACAGAGACGACTACGAATACGACAACATTGAGCAACAAAGCGACAAGGCTCTCCGCTGCCCAGGTGTTAGTAAATCCGCCAAACCATTGATTGGCCCAGGAGTACAGCCACTCCGGGCGAGGACCGCCCAGCACCGGTAGTAATAAAGTAAGGATCCATACAGAAATTCCTGCCGCTAGCCCCGCAAGCAGGCCCTTGCGATTGGCACCTGGCCAGTAGGGCGTGGCGACAATGCCAGGCAAAAAATGCAGGGTGCCGCTGAAGGCGACGAAGCCTAATTCCGCAAGACTCTGACGACCATTGAGTGCGATGAAAAATAAATAACCGGCGCCGATGAGTAAGGTAATCAAGCCGCGGCGTTGCCACTTCAACTGTAGGTAGAAGCTTTGATCGCGATGCAGCTGCATTACAGTACGCGGTAATACCAGGTGATTGAGGCACATGTTGGCCAGCGCCAGAGTGGTGACAATGATGGCGGCACTGGCAGCCGAGAGGCCTGCGCCGAAGGCAGCGGCGCTAATGGCGGTCGACTCCAGGGCCAGACCAATAGCGATTCCTGAATATTCCACCGGCAAGTCGTGGCCCAGTTTCATGCCCGCCCAGATCAGTGGTAAAACTGGCAAGCTCAGCAGCAGCAGGTACAGTGGCAGTGCCCAGCTGGCGACCCTCAAGTCCTGACTGTCAGTGTTCTCGGCGAACGCCATATGAAATATGTGCGGCATACAGACGGCACCTGCGAAAAACAGCAGCAGCATGGTGCGGGCTGATTCACCTTTAACCGGGCGTTCAAGCATGGCGGTAACCTGTGGCTGGGTGGACAGCCACACCTCCATATTGGCGAAGCCGCCAAACACCTGATCTACCACCATGAACATAAGCGCCAGCATGGCGGTCATTTTTACCAGTGACTCAAAGGCCATGGCGGTAACCATGCCAGTATTGCGATTGGGTGTTGAGACATTGCGAGTGCCAAAGAAAATCGAGAAAGCTGTAATGATGATGCAAAACAGCAGCGCCAGCCCATCCTGGTGATCGGTGGCCGGTAGCAGGCGGGCATCGTCTCCTGCCAAAATATGGATGGCGTCGGCAACCGCCTGAATCTGCAGTGCCAGTAACGGTAGCAGCGTCGCACACATGGCTAGGGTAACCGCAGCGCCTACCCACTGGCTGCGAAATCTGAATGCCAGGACATCGGCCATTGAGGCCAATTGATAGACTCGGCAAAGGCGCAAAATTGGCAGCAGCAGAAGCGTGGCCAGCATAAACATTATGACTACGCCAATGTAATAGAACAGATAGCTGTAGCCATACTCCGCGGCCAGGGCAAACACGCCATTGGTGGCGATAGCGCCGGCGATAACCCCTAGTGATAACACATAGGTTGCGGGGTGATGAGTTATACGCCTTGGCAATAAGCCGCGGTCGGCGGCCAGTGCAACCAGAAACATGGCGGACAGGTAGGCGATAGTAACCAGAACAATCTGGCTGAGGCTAAAGCTAAAGCTCATCAGGATACCGGCTGCGTTGATTCCAGTAAGCAGCAAGAACCATCAATAGCCAGAGTAGGTAGGGCCGATACCAGACGGCGCCACCGGTAAATGCCCATGCTTCAATCGAGGGCAGAAAAATAAGCGCAAGCCCCAAGATCATCAGCAGGGCTCGGTTGATGTACATGGTGATAGTCTTCCCAGACGGATGAGGCTCCCGATACTACTGAAGCTGGGATAAGCGGTAAAGCGGTTCAGTGCTGTTGGATTGACATCTCGGTGGGTACGGCATCGCGGGACCAGCCGAGAACAGCGTGCTTGAGTAACTCTTCAGGGCATTCCAGCTCAGCTGCAGGCGGTGCCTGCTGCAGGAAGGCCAGCGCATAACGCAAATTGGTACAGGCGAGTTCATCATCCAGTGGCGTCGCATAACTTCGTTTGCTCAGCTTCTGTCCCATTGAATCACTGATTAATGGGATATGGCCATATGTGGGAGCGGGATAGGCAAGGGTTTGCTGCAGGTAAAGCTGGCGTGCGCTGGAGTCCAGAATATCCGAGCCTCGAATAATGTGGGAAATGCCCTGTTCCGCATCATCTACCACCACCGCAAGTTGGTAGGCGTAGAGGGAGTCCTTACGTTTTAGGATGAAGTCCGGGGTATCCCGACCCAGGGCTACACGCTGTTGGCCCTGCCAGATATCGTCAAATTCCAGAGATGTCCCCTCTGGGACTGCTATTCGTAATGCAGTGGGCTGCACCACTTCATGTTGCCGGGGCAGACAGCGCCCACTGCAACTTCCGTCAGGGCCCAGGCGGCTTCGTGTGCAATCACAATGAAATAACAGACCCAGTTCACGGAGTTGGCTCAAGGCGTGTTCGTAGGCTTCGTTGCGCTGTCCCTGCCACATGACCTCGCCATCCCAATGCAGGCCATGGCGATCGAGGCTGGTGAGAATCAGGTCTGTAGCGCCGTGGATTACGCGTGGCGGGTCCAGGTCTTCTATTCGCAGTAACCATTCACCCTGCTGGTGACGCGCATCCAGAAAGCTGGCGAGTGCTGCGATAAGTGAGCCCATATGAAGTGGGCCAGTGGGAGAGGGCGCAAAACGCCCCCTATAGACTTTGTTGGCTGTGCTCATGGCGCCGGGCGCCAAGGGCTCAGTGCTTAGCCGAGTACCTGACGCTCTTTGATCTCGTCCAGGGTTTTGCAGTCAATACACAGCGTGGCTGTTGGTCTGGCTTCCAGGCGCTTGATGCCAACCTCGACACCACAAGCGTCGCAGAAACCGTAATCGTCCTGATCGATACGCTCCATCATGCTGTCAATTTTCTTGATCAGCTTACGCTCGCGGTCGCGGGTGCGTAACTCCAGGCTGAACTCTTCCTCCTGAGTTGCACGATCCGCCGGATCGGGGAAGTTTGCCGCCTCATCTTTCATGTGGCTGACGGTGCGATCAACTTCTTGCATCAGTTCGGACTTCCACGTGAGCAGGATGCCGCGAAAGTGCTCTCGCTGCGGCTCACTCATGTATTCTTCACCGCGCTTGGGCTTGTAGGGTTCAAAATTGCTGAACTCAATCAACGACCCGGCAGATTTTGATGTCTTTCTGGCGGCCGTTTTTTTCTTGGCGGTTTTAGGTGCTGCTTTTGTTGGCATGGTTAGTTTCCCATACGAGTTGTTTTACGAATTTGGCGATGAAATGCCCTCAGGTAATGGGCTGGCTGTCATCGAAGGGCGGAGAAACTACCAGAAATCAAAGTCTCGTGCTACTAAAATTTGAATTTTAGAGTTGGCCTGCAGCTGCTGAAAACCCTTTGGTAGAATACTCCCTTTAAGCACCTTTGGTAGACGCCATGTCCCGATACACATATCACCTGCGAATTGGCACAACACTGTTTCTTGTCGATGGGAAGTTTCTTCGACGGGAGCTCCTCGTAGGCACTCGAGCTCCGCAGGAGCTGTGCTAGTGGATTTCCCTGGTTTGGAGCAGGGCGTGCTGCTACGTCGCTACAAGCGGTTTCTCGCCGATGTCGAGCTGGTCAGCGGTGAGGTGATCACCGTGCATTGTCCGAATACCGGTGCTATGACCGGCTGCACTCCCGACAGAGGCACGGTCTGGCTGTCGCGCAGCGACTCCAAAACCCGCAAATACCCTCACACCTGGGAGCTGGTGGAAACTCCTGCAGGGCTGACCTGTATCCACTCGGCAAGAGCCAATAAGGTGGTGGCGGAAGCGTTTGAAGGTGGCGGGCTGCCTGGGTTTGAGGGCTATCCAGAGGTGCGCAGAGAGGTAAAGTATGGTCGGGGTAGTCGCGCCGACCTACTGTTGAGCGGCCCGCCCGGTCGGGTATTTGTGGAAGTGAAATCTGTCACTCTTTGCCGGGAGCACGGCCAGGGGGTGTTTCCGGATGCGGTCAGTGAACGCGGTCGCAAGCACCTTGAGGAATTGCGGGACATTGTGGATGAGAACACCAGGGCGATGATGCTGTTCTGCGTATTTCACACCGGGATTGAGCGGGTCAGCGCGGCGGGTGACATCGATCCTCGTTATCGGGCGGCGCTGGAGGAGGCACTAAGCGCAGGGGTTGAGGTGCAGGCCTGGGGAGTCGATATCAGCACCCGGGGGATGGTGTTGGCTGAGCGCCTGCCCTTTACCCTGGATCCCGACTAGTAAACCTCAGTCCAGATAGATGTCGCCGTTGCTGAGGGTAAATGGAATGACGTTCAGAAACTCGCCCAGGCAGGGGCCAGAGACGCATTCACCGGTATGAGATAAAAATTCAGCGCCGTGACGCTGACAAAAAACCATTTGAGCTGCGGCTCTCGCCACTGACCCGCCCAGGGGATCCAGGCTATCGTTCACATGGGGGCATTTGTTTTCGTACAGAAACAATTCGCCATTGCGATTGACCACCAGCAGCTCCAGGTAATCAACCTGTAGGCTAGTTGTTTCATTGACCGGAAAATCCTCGAGGTGTCCGATTCGGCTCATAAGATGTCGCTCTGCCTGGGTTCGCGTTAGGATATCAATAGGGCACGGCTATTGTCGTGATATCCACGGTGAAGGCAAGGTCCAGATGACTCAAGCGGGCGACACTATTGACAGAATTTGAGCCAGACCAGGCCTATCTCACGGGTCGTGATGAATCCCGGCTGGTGAAGTTGACCGATGGTCATCGATTATTGCCGCAGGTAGCAGCGTCCTTTGCTGATTTAAAAACCGACGCCAGTGCCGCCGGCTTCGATCTTGCCATCGCCAGCAGCTTCCGGTCTTTCGAGCGGCAGTGTGCAATATGGAATGGCAAGGCTCAGGGGCAGCGTGCTGTTCACGATGACTCCGGGGTGCTTTTGCAGCGCAGTGAGCTCAGTCAGGAGCAGTGGCTACATGCAATTTTGCGGTTTTCTGCACTTCCCGGGACCTCGCGGCATCACTGGGGTTCAGACCTTGATGTGTATGACGCCGCTGCGGTAGCCAGTGATTATCAGGTACAGCTGACACCTCAGGAGGTCGCATCGGGAGGCGTGTTTGATCCGCTACATTGCTGGTTGGATGAGCGGATGGCGACGGGTCAGTCTTATGGGTTCTATCGTCCCTATACGATTGACCGCGGTGGTGTTGCGCCCGAGCGCTGGCATTTGAGTTATGCGCCGGTGGCCCGAGCCTGCGAATCCGGGCTGTCGGTAAGCACACTGCGGGCGGCCTGGGATAGCATTGCTGAGGAGCCACGTCTGGTAATGCGGGAGTTGGTTGAGGTAGATCTAGAGAAAATTCTGGCGCGCTATGTTGCCGTGGCACCGGACTGGTGTCCGGCAAATTACTAGTCTTTAGAGAGTTCCGGGGGGAGTTCCGCTCCGGCCAGACTAAGCGCCGGCCAGAGCGAGAACAGTGCAGCTTATACTAGCGTTTGGCTGCGTCGTGGAGATTGCCGTAGTGATTCCAGTAATCTTTTTCCGCAGCTGCAACGACCTTTAAGGCTTCATCGCGACCGTAGACGTAGTCCACTTTAACGTTCACTTCTTTGCCCGGCTGCATTTTGTAGGTCGAGAAGTAGTGCTGCAGGCGTTCGATTTTAATCGGCGGCAGGTCTTTGATGTCCATGACATCGCCCCAAATATTATCGCCTTCCAGTATCGCGATAATCTTGTCGTCGGCCTCGCCATCGTCAATCATCTGGATGCCGCCAACAATACGGGCATTGAGGATAATATCGGCACGGGTGATGTGGCGTTCGGAATAGACGCAGATATCCAGCGGGTCGGCATCGGCGACATCCACATCTTTGCAACGCTTGGCGACTTCTTCGGCGCAATAGGTGCGAGGGATGAAGCCGTATAACGCGGGAGGACTGGAGGTGGTGCGCTGCGGCCGATCTACCATCAGGAAGCCGGAGTTCTTGTCGACTTCATATTTGACCACGTCGGACGGTGTCATCTCGACATAGACCTGAACAACGTCCTGCACTGACTCGTCAGAGCGGGCGTGTAAGCCGTGCCACGGGTGGCGCCGCCAGCGGTTATATTCGGTATTCTCGTACATGGTTTACCTCAAATGGGAGCTGTCACAATAGGGGTGCGCAGTGTACAGGGCGCGGTGCAGAAAATCTTCTTTGCGCAGGGTGAAAAATAGGGTTCTTCGCGCATTAGGGGGCTACCTGGGAAGTTTTTAGAGGCTTGGCTTCGGTATGTTCCTGAGGTCAGTGAGTGCCGCCGGGGACGGACGAGGACAACCTTTTTAGTCGCTCCACGATATTCGCTTGGTAAAAAGGTTGTCCTCGTCCGTCCCCTACCATCGCGGTAAGTCGAATAGACCGGTCGATTTCAGGATGTTTGTCTTGAAACGCTTAATCGAATACTGCGATCAAGCAGGATTGCAGCAGCCGAGGACGAGAGCGCGGTAGTGTTTCTCACCAAGCGAATATCGTGGAGCGACTGAGAAACACTACCGCGCTCTCGGCCGCTAGAATGCAGTAGGCCCAAAGGTTTGGGGGAAACGCGGTCACCGCACTATTCAGGTGTGACTTAAATTTTGAAGCGAGCCTTAAGTTTGCGCGGTACTGCAACGTTTTTCAGCTGCACGTAATTGGGCATACCTCGGGTATAGCTGGGATAGGCCTCGCCGGCAATTAGCGGCAACAAGTACTCGCGAGCCGCTTCCGTAATGCCGTAACCGTCGCGGCTTATATAGTTGCGGGGCATCATTTTCTCTTGGTTGGCCACCTGGTCCAGTGCCGCTTCACCAATCGACCAGGTATAACGCTTGCCGGAGCCGCGTTGAATACAGGGCATTACTGCGTTTTTGCCCGCCAGGGCGAATTCTACGGCTGCGGCACCGACAGCATAGGCTTGATCAACGTCGGTTTGTGAGGCGATGTGGCGAGCCGAGCGCTGCAGGTAGTCAGCCACTGCCCAATGGTACTTGTAGCCCAGTTCCGATTTGATCATTTCCGCCAGGGACGGGGCCAGGCCACCGAGTTGCGAGTGCCCAAAAGCGTCTGCGACCCCGGTATCGGAGAGAAAACTGCCGTCTTTGTACTGGGCGCCCTCAGAAGCGACGATCACGCAGTAGCCAGTTTTCTTGACAGTGCGCTGAACTTTGGCGAGAAATTTCTTGCGGTCAAAGGCCACTTCGGGGAACAGAATGATGTGCGGTGCGTCGCCGTCGCGCTGTGCTGCCAAACCTGAAGCCGCGGCAATCCAGCCGGCGTGGCGGCCCATTACTTCCAGGATGAATATTTTGGTGGAGGTCTCACACATGGAGGCCACATCCATGGCCGCTTCCCGGGTTGAGATGGCGGTGTACTTGGCCACCGAGCCAAAGCCGGGGCAGGTGTCGGTTAGCGGCAGGTCGTTATCGATGGTTTTTGGTATATGAATGGCCTGCAGCGGATAGCCCATACTTTGGCTGAGTTGAGAGACCTTGAGGCAGGTGTCGGCAGAGTCGCCGCCGCCGTTGTAAAAGAAGTAGCCGATGTTGTGCGCTTTAAAGACAGCAATCAGCCGCTCGTACTCGCCGCGATTCTCCTCCAGGCTTTTGAGCTTGTGGCGGCAGGACCCGAAGGCACCGGCGGGCGTAGTCAGCAGGCCGTGAATAGCGGCCTTACTTTCTTTGCTGGTATCGATTAGGTCTTCGCGTAGCGCTCCGATGATTCCGTTGCGGCCGGCATAGACTTTACCGATCTGATCGCGATGTTTGCGTGCTGTTTCAATGACCCCGCAGGCGGAGGCGTTGATAACGGCGGTAACACCACCGGATTGTGCGTAGAAGGCATTTTTCCTGGCCATTGAAGAATCTTATTTCCGAGGTAGGGGACGAGCGGGCCGTCCTGAGCTTAGGCGAAGGCGGCATTTTACGGTAATAGCCGCAGCTTGTAGACACCCGCAGGCAGTATTACCGCATCTCGCGGGCGCAATGTTAATATTGGCGGCTTTGTTGGAGGAGGCGCATTTGAAAGAGCACATTCATATTCTGGGTATTTGTGGCACCTTCATGGGAGGCATCGCTTTGTTGGCGCGTGAACGCGGATATCGAGTGACGGGCTCCGATGCCAATGTGTATCCCCCCATGAGTACTCAGCTGCAAGCCGCAGGTATCGAGTTAATGGAGGGTTATCATCCCGAACACCTGCAGCCGGCACCGGATCAAGTGGTGGTGGGTAACGCGCTAACTCGTGGCAATCCAGCGGTGGAATATATGCTCAACACGGGTCTGGCTTATACCTCTGGCCCCCAGTGGCTGGCGGAGAACCTGCTGCGCGATAAATGGGTATTGGCGGTCTCCGGTACGCACGGTAAAACAACCACCAGTAGTATGCTGGCCTGGATTCTGGAATATGCGGGGATGGCACCCGGCTTTTTGATCGGTGGTGTGCCCGCAGACTTCGGCCTGTCTGCACGCAGCGGCGACACCGACTTTTTTGTCGTGGAGGCAGATGAATACGATACTGCCTTCTTTGATAAGCGCTCCAAGTTCGTCCATTACCGGCCCCGAACTCTGTGCATCAATAATCTCGAATATGATCATGCCGATATCTTCCCCGACCTGGCTGCCATACAGAGGCAATTCCATCATCTGGTTCGATGTGTTCCCGGTGAAGGCTTGGTAATAAAGCCTGCAGGGGTGCCGGCGATCGATCAGGTGCTGGAGATGGGTTGCTGGACCCCAGTAACTGAATTCAGTGCAGATGCAGGTTTGGAAAGCGGTTGGAGTGCACGGCTGCTGCAGCCCGACGGCTGTGAATTCGAATTGCGCTCTCCTGCGGGCAAGGTGGCCGAGGTCAAGTGGAACCATTGTGGTCGTCACAATGTCGAAAACGCACTGGCAGCGGCGGCGGCGGCCCATCATGTGGGCGTGCCCGAGACCGTTACAGCTGAAGCGCTGCAACAATTTCAGGGTGTCAAAAGACGGCTTGAGTTGCTAGGTACAGTTGCCGGGGTTTCAGTCTACGATGACTTTGCCCACCACCCAACAGCGATAGCTACAACTTTGCAGGGCTTGCGGGCCGGTGGTCAGGCGGGCAAGTTGGTGGCGGTGATTGAGCCACGGTCAAATACCATGCGCGGGGGTGAACACAAGGCCAGTTTGGCCGCGGCTACCGCCGATGCTGATCAGGTGTACTGGTACCAGCCACCAGGCATGGACTGGTCGCTGGAGTCGGTGCTGGCTGACAGCCCGGTTGCGGCGAGTCTGGAAACGGATATCGATGTGTTGGCACAGCGCATTGCCAAGCAAACAAGTCCCGGAGATCGGGTGGTTATAATGAGCAACGGCAGTTTTGGCGGAATCCACCAGAAAGTGCTGACGCAACTGGAAGCGACTGACAACTGATGTTCACCTCTCTATTAAATACCTATGACGGCCTGATACTACGTCGCCCCAAGCTGTCTCTGGCGCTGGTGGCGCTATTGGTCCTGTTGAGTGCCAGCCAACTGCCCAAGATAAAGTTGGACGCGTCCGCTGACTCTCTGTTGTTGCAGGGAGACCCGGCGTTGGACTTTTTCCGCGAGGTCAGCAACTCCTACAGCTCAGAAGAGTTTTTGATCATAACCTGGCAGCCCTACGCCGAATTGCTCAGCGATGCGTCTCTTAATCCGTTGCGGCAAATGGCAGATGAGCTGCGCGCCTTGTCCGGCGTATCGTCGGTAACCACCGTGTGGGATGTGCCACTGTTGGAAAGTCCGCCGGTAACACTGGGGGATATCACCTCAGACGACCCTTTACCCTCGCTGGACACTCCTGGTCTTGATCGGGCGTTGGCGCTTGCGGAGTTCACCACCAGTCCCATTTATTCCAGTTTGCTGGTCAGCGAAGACGGCTCGGTGACCGCGGTGCAGATTAATCTGCAGCGGGACCAGCGCTATTCCGAACTGTTAAATACCCGAGAAGCGCTGCGTGCGCAGCGCAGCAATGCGCCACTGTCTGCAGAAGGTGACGCTCAGCTGGCCGCAGTGGAGGCTGAGTTCAAAATTCTCGCGGCTGAGGTTCAGGAAAGGCAGAGCCAGTTGGTAACCGAAGTACGTGTCGTCGCTGCAAGTTATAAGGAACACGGCAAGCTGTTTGTTGGTGGTGTGCCGATGATCGCCGCCGATATGGTCGCGTTTGTCCAGTCGGATCTGGTGCTCTTTGGCAGCGCGATTCTCGGTGTCATGTTGGTGGTGCTGGCGTTAATTTTCCGCCGCGTGCGCTGGGTGGTGATTCCACTGATTACCTGCAGCAGTTCAGTGTTGGTGATGCTGGGATTACTGGCGGTGTTGGACTGGCGGATGACCGTAATCTCCTCCAACTTTGTGGCCGTGTTATTGATTATTACGCTGGCCATCTGCATTCATCTGATTGTGCGTTACCGTGAACTCGATGCCGCCGATCCTGGAGGCGATCTTCATCCGCGGGTGCTTGAGACCGTGCGTTTGATGGCCGTGCCCTGCGTCTACACCGGTATTACCACCATTGTTGCTTTCGTTTCTCTGGTCGTTTCGGGCATTCAGCCGGTGATTGATTTTGGTTGGATGATGACGGTCGGTATTTGTGTCGCACTGCTGCTGTCGTTTGTGCTGGTGCCTTGTCTAATGCTGGTATGGCCCAAAGGACGACCCTTTGTCTATGCTGTTGCCAGTGAGGCGATGACCATGCGTTTCGCCCGCATTGCCGACCGGTTTGGCAGCATTATTATTGTCTTCTGCCTGGTGTTGAGTACGGGTATTGTTTGGGGTGTGTCGCGCTTGAAAGTGGAGAATCGCTTTATCGATTACTTCCATGAGAGCACTGAGATCTATCGCGGTATGGAATTGCTGGATTCAAAGTTGGGCGGCACCATTCCTCTGGATATTGTGTTGGCGCCGCCAAATCGCGATAAACCGCTACCGGGTCTGGAGAAAGTTGCCAGCGCGGTTGCACCAGTACCTGTGGCGCAGGACGACCCCTTTCTGGAAGAGGATGATTTCTTCAGCGCTGACACTCAGACGCCAGCCTTACCCGCCGATGGAGGCGAGGTCTTTGACGAATTTGCCGGCGAATTTGACGATGAGTTCAGCGCCGACTTTGACGAGTTTTCAGCGCCCTCGGATGACGCTTTCGTGCCCAGTTATTGGTTTAGTCTTGAGGGCATGCGGGTACTGGATGCAGTCCATAATTATGTCGATAGTCGACCGGAAACTGGCAAAGTTCTGTCCCTGTCTACCACCTTCTCTGTCGTTAAAGATCTGCTGGGCGATGATATAGGCTCGGTAGAGCTGGCGCTGGTGCAGAAAAGCCTGCCGCCGGATATCAAAGGGCTGATGGTTAACCCCTATTTTGCCGAGGATATTGAGCAGGCCAGAGTGAGTGCACGGGTCATGGAGACCAGTGAGAATTTACGCCGTAACGAATTTCTCAACGAACTGCGCCGTGATCTCGTTGAGGAGGTAGGCCTGGCGCCTGAGCAGGTGCAATTCACCGGTATGCTGGTGCTGTATAACAACGTACTGCAAAGCCTGTTTCGCTCACAGATTTTAACCCTGGGGGCGGTGTTTATAGCAATTTTGATTATGCTCTGGTTGTTGTTCCGATCCTTCTCCCTCGCACTGATTGGCCTGGCTCCGAATGTTCTGGCAGCAGGGCTGGTACTGGGGGTGATGGGTGCAGTGGGTATTCCGCTGGATATCATGACCATCACCATTGCCGCCATTGTGGTGGGTATTGGCGTGGATAACTGCATTCACTATGTGCATCGCTACCAACGTGAGTTCCCCCAGGACCGTGATTACAAAGCCACCATGTATCGCTGTCATGCAAGTATCGGCAGGGCGCTGTACTACACCACGATGACAGTGGTGATCGGCTTTTCCATGTTGACCCTGTCAAATTTCAATCCCAGCATCTACTTTGGCCTGCTTACCGTATTAGCTATGATAGCTGCTGTTTTGGGCGCTCTATTGTTGTTGCCCAGGCTGATTATCCTGTTTCGGCCGTTGGGCCCAGAGGGTTAGGTGAACTGCCGCGAGGGCTGTGGTGCGTGCTGTATTGCGCCCTCTATTGCACAGCCCTTTTACGGTATGCCCCAGGGCAAGCCGGCGGGGGTGACCTGTGTTCACCTGGGTACTGACTATCGTTGTGCCCTATTTGGCGATAGCCGCCGACCTGCTTTGTGCGATGCCTTTCAGGCGGAGCCTGAGTGGTGTGGCTTGAATAGACAGGAAGCCATGAATAATTTGCAGCAGTTTGAAATTGCCAGTGACCCCGGATGAATATTTTGCATAACAACGCCATTGAAATACCCCTGTTCCCACTGTCGTCAGTACTCGTGCCTTTTGGCCAGGTGCCCCTGCAGATTTTCGAACGGCGCTATCTCGATCTGGTGCGTGACTGTATGAAAAACGACAGCGGGTTTGGCGTGGTCTGGATTCGAACGGGCGCCGAGGTGGTGAGCAAGGGTATGGCCGATCCGGATCTGGGCGATTACGGTACTTATGCCCGCATCATTGACTGGGATCAACTCGACAACGGTCTTCTAGGTATTACGATTCAGGGTACTAAAACCTTCGAGCTGGACGAAGTGTCCCGCGCATCCACTGGCCTGGTGATGGGCAAAACGCGCATGCACGCTAGCCCTGAGTCGTCGCCGGTATTACCGGCCCTGCAATCGCTGGTCGATGTGCTGCAAAGCCTGGAAACACATCCCCATGTGCAGCAGATGAACCTCAATATAGATTACAACAACGGCTGGCAGGTGGCTTACTCGCTAGTGCAGTTGCTGCCACTGGACGAGAGCCTCAAGTACGAATTACTGGGCTCTGAGAACCTGGACGCCCTGGTTCGGGAATTGGACATCATTCTCAATCAGATCAGTGGCGAGGACTAGTGCCCGCCTTGAAGACCCGTTACTGAAAGGCCGGCATCCATCCGCCACATTCCTTCCAGCGATTAACAATGTCACAAAACAATTCGGCGGTTCTCTCCGTGTCGTAAGCGGCGGAGTGAGCCTCGGCGTTATCGAAGGCGATGCCCGCTTCCGCGCAAGCCTTGGCCAGCACCGTTTGTCCGTAAGCCAGCCCCGAAAGCGTTGCGGTGTCGAAGAAGGAAAAAGGGTGGAAAGGGTTGCGCTTTATGCTGCAACGCTCCACCGCCGCATTGACGAAGCCGGCGTCGAAGTGGGCGTTGTGGCCCACCAGAATGGCCCGCGTACAGTTCTGGTCGCGAATTTCCTTGCGAATCACCTTGAATATCTCTGCCAGGGCTTCCTCTTCCGGAACCGCCTCTCGGAATGGGTGATAGGGATCAATGCCGGTAAAGTCGAGAGCCGCCTGTTCCATGTTAGCCCCTTCGAATGGGCTGACGTTGTAGCTGTAGGTGCGGTGCACATTGAGCAGGCCGGATTCGTCCATGCGCACGGTAGAAGCGGCGATTTCCAGAATGGCATCCGTGGATGAATTAAAACCTCCGGTTTCGACATCGATGACAACAGGTAAAAAACCGCGGAAGCGATCACTTATGAGATGTTCGTTGGAGTCGTTCACTGCGCATTCTCCATGGCGTTCTCCAGGACCCGCCAGTGAACCGCCTGACCGGCGCGTAACGGCGTTAGCATCGCGTCACCCAGCGGTATCTCGTTCGCCACCTGCCATGCGTCTTTTTGTAGGGTGATGGTGTCCGCATTGCGTGGCAGCTGGTAGAAGTCCGGCCCAAAATGACTGGCGAAGCCTTCCAGCTTATCCAGGGCGCCTAGCTCTTCAAACACTTCGGCGTAGAATTCGATGGCTGCATGCGCGGTATATACGCCAGCACAGCCACAGTCGTTTTCTTTGGTGTCCGTGCTGTGTGGCGCCGAATCGGTGCCCAGGAAAAATTTAGGATTGCCCGAGCATGCCGCCTCGCGCAGCGCCTGCTGATGGCTGTTACGCTTGAGAATTGGCAGGCAGTAGTAATGGGGGCGGATTCCTCCTGCCAGCATATCGTTGCGATTGAACATCAGGTGATGTGCGGTAATGGTTGCGGCCACCCGGCCAGCGGCATTGCTGACGAATTCTACGGCGTCGCGAGTAGTGATGTGCTCCAGCACAATGCGCAGCTGCGGGAACCGTTCTGCAATGGGCGCCAGATGACGGTCGATAAATACTTTCTCGCGATCAAAAATATCAATGTCATGATCGGTGACTTCGCCATGTATCAACAACGGCAGATCGACCTCCTCCATGGCCGCCAACACCGGGTATAGGCTGTCCAGATCGGCAACACCGGCATCGGAGTTGGTCGTGGCTCCCGCCGGATACAGCTTTACCGCATGTACGAAATCGCTAGCTGCGGCCTTGCGCAGCTCCTCAGCATCGGTCTGATCGGTCAGGTATAGAGTCATCAGTGGCTCAAACTGCCTGGCCAAACCGGCGCTGGCGGCCTGTATTCGTGCTCGGTAAGCCCCTGCCTCGGCCACCGTGCGGCTAGGTGGCGCCAAATTTGGCATCACTATAGCGCGACCAAAGTAGCGGGCCATATCCGCACAGGTGTGCTTCAGGGCGGCGCCATCTCGAAGGTGCACATGCCAATCATCGGGCCGGGTTATCGTCAATTCTGTCACGGGTGCCCTTAAGCTTTTCGTGGGGAAGGGGGGGAATGCTACCGCAAACCCGGCGGCGCGGAAACAAGCAGCGCTCCCGAGGCGTTGCTAGGCTATAAATTAGTGCCTGCCGAGAGTAGAATAGCCGGCCTTTTGACGCGGTGTGGATGGAGCGATAAATGTCTGATGTAAGCAAGGTGGTGCTGGCCTATTCCGGGGGTCTGGATACCTCGGTGATCGTGCGTTGGTTGCAGGACACTTATAACTGCGAGGTGGTGACATTTACTGCCGATATCGGCCAGGGTGAAGAAGTTGAGCCGGCCCGTGCCAAGGCTGAGGCTCTGGGCATCAAGGAAATTTATATCGATGACCTGCGCGAGGAATTTGTTCGCGATTTCGTGTTTCCCATGTTCCGCGCCAATACCATTTACGAAGGCGAGTATCTGCTGGGTACTTCTATCGCTCGCCCTCTGATAGCCAAACGACTGATCGAAATCGTTAATGACACCGGCGCTGATGCTATTTCCCACGGTGCTACCGGTAAGGGCAACGATCAGGTGCGGTTTGAGCTGGGTGCCTATGCGCTTAAGCCGGGCATCAAGGTCATCGCCCCGTGGCGTGAATGGGATCTCAGCTCGCGGGAATCCCTTATGGCCTATTGTGCGGAGCACAATATTCCGGTGGATTATTCCAGCTCAAAGAAAAAATCGCCCTATTCCATGGACGCCAACCTGCTGCACATCTCTTACGAAGGCGACATTCTGGAAGATCCCTGGGCCGAAGCCGAGGACGATATGTGGCGCTGGAGCGTCAGCCCAGAGCAGGCGCCTGACCAGGCCACTTATATCGAGCTCGATTATGAGCGCGGCGATATCACTGCGATCGACGGTGTCGCGATGAGCCCGGCGACAGTGCTTGAGTACCTCAACAAGGTCGGTGGCGCCAATGGCATAGGGCGTGACGACATCGTTGAAAACCGCTTCGTAGGCATGAAATCCCGTGGCTGCTACGAGACCCCCGGCGGCACTATCATGCTGAAAGCGCACCGCGCCATTGAGTCGCTGACACTGGACCGTGAGGTCGCGCATCTGAAGGACGATCTGATGCCTCGCTATGCGCTGATGATCTATAACGGATACTGGTGGTCGCCCGAGCGTCAAATGCTGCAAACGGCTATTGACCAGTCTCAGCTGACGGTTAACGGCAGGGTTCGATTGAAGTTGTATAAAGGCAATGTCATTGTGGCGGGCCGGCAATCGGCCGACAGCCTGTTTGACGAGAGCATTGCCACCTTTGAAGACGACGCCGGCGCCTACAATCAGGCGGATGCTGAAGGCTTCATCAAGCTCAATGCCCTGCGTTTGCGCATTGCGGCTAATCGTGGGCGCAGCCCGCTGTAGTAATGCTGCAACGCTGAGCCCGCAATTATCACATTGAAGGAACATCATGGCCCTTGATTCTATCTGCATCTACACCGGTGCCAGCGCCGGAACGCGTCCCGAATACCTGAACGCCGCCCGGGCGGTGGGTGGAGAAATTGCAACGCGCGGTATGACTATGGTTTACGGGGGTGGCCATGTTGGCCTGATGGGTGCTGCAGCCGATGCGGCACTAGAGGCTGGTGGCAAGGTGGTGGGGGTGATTCCCGCCGATATTGCAGACCGTGAGGTGGAACACCATGGTCTTACCGAACTATTGGTAGTGGACTCCATGCATGAACGCAAAATGGCCATGCTCAAGCGCGCCGACGCTATGATCGCTTTACCGGGTGGTCTGGGTACCATGGAGGAGCTGTTCGAGGTGTGGACCTGGAATCAGCTGGGGTTTCACCGCAAGCCAGTGGGCCTATTCAATGTCCAGGGATACTACGATAAGTTGCTGCAATTTTTGGATCATATGGTGGCGGAGCAGTTTGTGAAACCTGTGCACCATGAACTGTTGATTGTAGATACTGATTATCATGCTCTGCTGGATCGTATGGTGGAGATCGACTCCGCCAGTGGTGCCTAGTGAAGTCGGCACTTGCCCAGTTGTGGTGCTTGCTCTTGTCGCAATAGCGGGAGATTAAAAACTTGGTACCAGTGATCGATCTTGAACGTCCCGCCGCTGATTGCGCTGAAGATATTGCCAAAGCGTGTCGCGAGTGGGGTTTTTTTCAAGTGGTCAATTTCGGCATTGCACCCGAACTGATGTCACAGGTAGCGGAGGTTGGCGCTGCTTTTTTCGCACAGCCTGCCAGCAACAAACGACAGGTGTCGCGAACCCAGGATAACCCATTCGGCTTTTATGACCGGGAACTGACCAAGAACCTGCGCGACCGCAAAGAGATTTTTGATTATTCCCCTGTAGAAGATACTCCCTGGCCAGCAACGCCCAACGAATTTCGTTCGGTGTTGGAACAATATGCCCAGGCATGTCACTCCCTGGCTTTAAGGCTCCTCGAGCTGTGTTGCATGGGCCTGACCGGCCAGAGTGACGCTCTATCGCCGTATTTCAGTACCGAGCATAGCGGATTTCTGCGCCTTAACTATTACCCGCATGAGCGTGACCTGGCAGCCGACCTGCCCGGTGCCGGACCGTTTGGCATCAGTGAACACACGGATGCCGGGGCACTGACGCTACTGATGCAGGACGAAGTTCCGGGTTTACAGGTATTGCAGGCCGATGGCTGGAAGGACGTCGATCCTTTGCCCGGCGCACTAACGGTTAATATCGGCGATATGATGCAGGTATGGTCCAACGATCAGTATCAGGCGCCGTTGCATCGGGTGCGGGCCAGCGGTGGGAGATCGCGGTCTAGCGCCGCCTATTTTTTTAACCCTGCTTACGCCACGGTGGCGGAACCGTTGGCGGCACTGTTGGGTCCAGAGCAGCCGGCCAATTACTCCCCGGTACCCTGGGAGGAGTTCAGGCGCTTGCGCGCCCAGGGTGATTACGGTGACTATGGCAAGGAAGTGCAAATATCCGATTATCAGATATAAGCGCTAATCTGGCCGCGGCATTGGGGGTTTAAAGGTGGAATCCGTCTTATCAGAGTACGTGGTGCATTGTCCCTATTGTGGTGAGTCACTTGAGGTCTTGTTGGATCCGGGTGATGTGGGGTCCAGCTATACCGAGGACTGCCAGGTGTGTTGCCGACCCATTGTGTTTATTCTGTCCGGCGATGGCCAAGGTCAGATTGAGCTAGAGGTGCGTAGTGAAGATGAATAGCCATAGCAGTGTCAGGGCCATGACAAACAAGACGAGAGGCAACTTTGCATAGCGCTGGTTTGAAATCGTGTTTTTTGCTTTTACTGCCTTTTATTGCAGCCTGTGGACAAGGCCCCTGGAATGACCCACATCCACCGCAACCAGATAATAAGATTGTCTACCAGTCGGTAATGAGTCCGGCACCGCCCAAACATCTGGATCCGGCGATTTCCTATGCCGCCGACGAAAGCCTGTTCCACATGCAAATCTTTGAGCCGCCACTGGGCTACCACTTTCTCAAGCGACCCTACGAGCTGGAGCCACTGGGGGTTAGCGATTTTCCAGAGTTGACGTATCTGGATACAGCCGGACAGCAAGTCAGTGCAGACAGCGACCAGCTTGCTTATACCCGCTACACCCTGCATGTGCGTGAAGACGCCCGTTATCAGCCGCACCCGGCCTTTGCCGCAGATGATGCCGGCGCGCCTATCTATCTTTTTGATGACGCTGCCCAGACTTCGGGTTACCGCCAGATTGCCGATTTCACCGAGACCGGCTCGCGCCCTGTTACTGCGGCGGACTACGTTTACGGCATCAAACGGCTGGCCGATCCCGATCTGGGTTCACCTATGCTGGGATTGATGTCTAAATATATCGTCGGCTTACAAGAGCTTTCCCAAACGCTGGGGCAGCAGCAGCGCGAGGCCTGGTTGAATCTCGATGATTTTGATATGCAGGGCCTCAAGGTCATTGATAAGCAAACCTTTACCATCACCATTAATGGCCGCTATCCCCAGTTCAAGTTTTGGTTGGCCATGAACTTTTTTGCGCCCGTCCCCATGGAAGCAGACCGCTTCTATCACAATCCCGGTTTTGCCCAGCGCAACCTGACAATGGATTGGTGGCCCATTGGTAGTGGTCCTTTCATGATGGTCAAGAACGACCCCAATAGCGAGATTGTGCTGGAGCGCAATCCTAACTTCCGCGAGGACTATTATCCCTCAGAAGGTGAGCCGGGGGATGCCGAGGCCGGCTTGTTGGCGGACGCGGGCAAGCGCCTGCCGTTTATTGATAGAGCGGTATTCCGGCTGGAAAAGGAAGTGCTGCCGCTATGGTCAAAATTTCTTCAGGGTTATTACGATCGCTCCGGTGAGGGCCACGGTCATACCACACGGGTTTTTGATCAAGCGTTTGTGGTGGGTCCCTCTGGTCTTGAAATGTCGAAAGGCATCTCAGACCACGGGATTACCATGAGCCCCGATGTGAAGCCTGCAGTCCAATATTATGGCTTTAACATGCGCGATCCGGTGTTGGGTGGCTATACCGAGGAGCGGCGTAAGTTGCGGCAGGCTCTACAGATTGCCTTTAACATTGAGGAGTATTTGGCCATATTCTACAAAGGTAATGGTGTGCCAGGGCACTCACCCATTCCTCCGGGGATACCAGGTCACCTTCTGGGAGAGGCCGGTATCAACCCTTACGTATACGATTGGGTAGACGGTGCACCGCAGCGTAAATCCATCGACTATGCCAAGCAATTAATGGTGGAAGCGGGTTACCCCAATGGTCGTGATGCGCGCACGGGTGAACCCCTGAAAATATTTCTCGACGTGCAGTCACAGGCGATCAGTAATACCTTGATGAACTGGATGGAACGCGGTTTCGCCCCTCTTGGCGTGCAGGTTGAATTTCGCCCCGCTGACTGGAACCGCACGCGAGAGAAACTGCGCACCGGTAATTCCCAAATTTACGCCTTCGGCTGGCTGGCGGATTATCCCGATCCTGAGAACTTCCTGTTCCTGCTCAACGGTCCGGAGAGTCCGTTAGTGTGTGAATGCGACGGCACCAACAACTCAAACTACGAGAGTGCAGAGTACGATGCGCTCTTTACCGAGATGCGACTGTTGCCACCGGGGCCGAAGAGAGCTGAGCTGATTGCGCGTATGGTGGAACTCTACCGTCAGGACGCGGTATGGATGTTCGCCTATTTCCCCAAGGATATTTTTCTGAACAACAGCTGGGTTCACAATACCAAACGCCACGGTATCACCAAGGGAACCCTTAAATATGTACGCCTGGAGCCGGACGTGCGCCGTGAAAAACAGTTGGCCTGGAATCAGCCTACGACCTGGCCTCTGTACGCGGGCGGTTTACTGCTCGCTAGTGTCTTGCTCCCTGGCGTTAATGCGTATCGCCGCCGGCAAAATGCCACTGCCCGCTAAGGAATTCCCATGCTCGCTTATATAATCCGCCGCTTGCTGTATGCAATCCCTATTCTATTGGGCGTCAATCTGCTGACGTTTGCCCTGTTTTTTGTGGTGAACTCGCCCGATGACATGGCCGTGTCACAACTGGGGGCGAAGTATGTAACGCCCGAGGCCATAGCCGGTTGGAAGCGTAAAAACGGCTACGACAAGCCGTTGTTTATCAATGGCGAGGCTAACGGCGTGGGTAGCCTGACCGAGACTATATTCTTCACCAAATCGATCCGTTTATTTGCCTTTGATTTCGGCCGTTCTGAAAGTGGCCGCGATATCACCAGTGATGTATCGACCCGCATGTGGCCCAGCCTGGCGGTGGCGCTGCCCACGTTTATAGTGGGCATAGGCATCAATATTTGCGTCGCGCTGATGGTGGTGATGTTCCATGGCACCCGCCTTGATCGCTGGGCGGTGCTGATGTTTGTAGTGTTGATGTCTATCTCCTATTTGTTTTACATCATTGGTGGCCAGTACATGGTGGCAAAAACCTGGAAGTTGGTGCCTATCTCCGGCTTCCACGCCGACGGGCAAGCCTGGAAATTTCTCATTCTGCCGGTGTTGGTTGGGGTTGTCGCAGGGATTGGTACCGGTGCGCGATGGTACCGAACATTGTTTCTTGAAGAGTCCAATCAGGACTATGTGCGCACCGCCAGAGCGAAGGGTTGTTCCGAGCTGGCGATACTGTTTCGGCACATACTGCCCAATGCGATGATCCCTATTCTGACGGGCGTGGTAGTTGTGATCCCGGCCTTATTTATGGGCAGCCTGTTAATTGAATCTTTTTTCGGCATACCGGGCTTGGGCAGCTACATGCTCGACGCAATCCGCTCGCAGGATTTTGCCATCGTTCGCACCATGGTGTTTATAGGCTCGATTCTCTACATCTTCGGTTTGATACTCACTGATATCTCCTATACCTGGGCCGATCCCAGGGTGCGGTTGAACTGAGGAATTTGCGGCGATGAAGTTAGTAGTGTTGTGGTCCGATGCGCTGGTGTTTCTGCTGGTGGTGGCGTTGGTGAGTTTTTTCTACCTGTTACGCAAAGATCTGCAGACCCGCGAGCGTTGGCGGCAGGTGTTTTCATCGAGCCTGGGCATGGTGACGTTTACCGTGATTATTGCCTATGTGACGGTTGCGCTGCTGGACTCCCTGCATTTTCGCCGTGCGTTACCGTCGCCCGAGGGGCTGGTCACTGAAGAGGTCTTTTACGACAACAAGGTCAGCAGCGCGCTGGATGTGTTGTTCATGGGTATGGGGGATCGATTCGAGCGCACCTATTCCGCTCCGTTTGCGCTCAAGTCATTTGAAAAGCAAACCATGAAAGATGATCAGGGAATTGAAACGCGCGATTACCCGGATCTTAAGCACGCGGGCCGCCACCTGAGTGATCCCAGGCAGCGAGGCGCGGATATTTTGTCAAAATCACTGGAGTTTCTGCTCTCCGGTATTTTGCTGGGGCTGCTCATCGTGTTGCCCCAATGGCTATTGCTGCGGAGAAGTCAGTTCCCGTGGCACGCCTCGTGGGCAACTCAGATTGTGATTGTTTCCCTGGCCGTAATCCTGATCAGAGTCAGCGAGTTCTACCACGTGCTGGGCACTGATAAAGGTGGCACAGACGTGCTTTATCAGAGCTTCAAAGGTGTACGCACGGGCGTGCTGCTAGGCACCCTGGCAACGCTGGTAATGCTACCTATTGCGGTGACTCTTGGCGTTATGGCGGGCTACTTTAAAGGCTGGGTCGACGACGTGGTGCAGTATCTCTATACCACTCTCAGTTCCATTCCCGGTATTCTGCTGATTGCGGCATCGGTACTATTGTTTCAGGTGTATATCGATATCCACCCGGACTTCTTTTCTCTTGGGATTGAAAAGGCAGATGCGCGTTTCATCGCTCTGTGTTTCATTCTGGGTATTACCAGCTGGTCTACGCTGTGTAGGCTGATTCGGGCAGAAACCCTGAAAATTAGCCAGCTTGAGTATGTGCAGGCAGCACATGCCTTTGGTGTGAGCCACAGGCGGATTTTGAGGCGGCACATTCTGCCCAATCTGGTGCATATAATCCTGATCACCTTTGTGCTCGACTTCAGTGCGCTCATTCTGGCGGAGGCAGTGCTGTCTTATATTGGCGTTGGCATAGACCCCTCAATGGGTAGTTGGGGCAATATGATTAACGGTGCCCGCGCTGAGTTGTCGCGAGAGCCCGCCATATGGTGGACACTCAGCGGTGCGTTCTTCTTTATGTTCGTGCTGGTGCTGGCCGCTAACTTATTCTCTGACCTGGTGCGCGATGCCTTCGATCCTCGAACCAGCACGCAGGAGGCCAAAGCATGAGTCATCCGGTACCGGAGAAGGGTCGTGTGAGAATGCGCATACGCGATCTGGAGGTTCGGGTTGCGGCCACCGGTGAGTCTATTCTCAAAGGTGTTTCATTCGACCTGAAAGCCGGAGAAATTTTTGCCTTGGTGGGTGAATCTGGCAGCGGTAAGTCGGTAACCTCCATGGCAACCATGCGGTTACTGCCGGATGCGCTAAAGATAAGCGCCGGCGACGTTTTCGTAGATGATACCGATCTACTCGCCCTGCCTGAGTCGAAAATGCAGGATGTGCGCGGCCGCCAGGTAGCGATGATCTTCCAGAATGCCATGACTGCCCTTAACCCGGTGCAGACGGTGGGTGATCAGGTTGCTGAAACCTTGCGTCTGCATACGACGCTAAGCGGAGCCAAATTACGTAGCCGGGTAGAAACCCTGTTTGAAGAGGTGGGCATTCCTGAACCCGCCCAGCGTTTCTCATTCTTTCCTCACCAGTTATCCGGCGGGCAGCAACAGCGGGTGATGATTGCCATGGCGTTGGCCTGCGAACCGGAAGTGCTGATCGCCGATGAGCCAACGACCGCGCTGGATGTGACTATTCAGGAGCAAGTGCTGGAACTGATTCGCGAGTTAACTCGCTCCAGACAACTGGCGGTACTGCTGATAACTCACGATATGGGTGTGGTGAAACAAACTGCCGATGAAGTGGGTGTGATGTATCGCGGTGAGATTATTGAACGCGCATCAGTGAATAATTTCTTTCACGCGCCGCAGGAGCCTTACAGCCAACAGTTGATCGACGCGCTGCCCGATCTAAGTCAGTTCAAAGCTGAACGGGAAAGCACACCGCTGCTCGAACTGAAGGATGTGAAAGTCCATTTCCCCATTCGCAAGGGCGTGTTTCAACGGGTGGTCGATTACACCCGAGCTGTTGATGGTGTGTCATTAAGCATCGGCCGCGGTGAAACCTACGCGCTGGTCGGTGAATCCGGTAGTGGCAAATCAACGCTGGGGCGTGCCATTCTCAATCTCGAAACCACCGTAGGCGGTACTATAAAGTTCGAGGGTGTCGCCCTCAATAATATGGCCAGGCGCGCCATGCTGCCGTATCGCAAGCGTGTGCAAGTGATATTTCAGAATCCCTATTCGTCGATGAATCCACGCCTTACGGTGGGTGACATCATTGCCGAGGGCATGATCAGTTTGGGTGTGGTCAGCACCGCCGCAGATCGGCAGGAGCGGGTCTTACGGTTGTTAGAGCGTGTGCAAATGTTGCCTGAGCACGCCAGCCGCTACCCGCACGAATTTTCCGGCGGCCAGTTGCAGCGTATTGCGATTGCCCGAGCGCTTGCGGTAGAGCCAGAGTTAATCATTTGTGATGAACCGACCAGCGCGCTGGACGTGTCCATTCGCGCTGAGGTATTGGATTTACTGCAAGTGTTACAGCGCGAAGAGGGTGTGTCGTATTTGTTCATCACCCACGACTTATCGATAGTGCCCACCCTGGCGGACCACGTGGGCGTGATGCAGTACGGCAAGCTGGTGGAGCAGGGTAGTGCTGAGCAAATTCTTACCAACCCTCAGCATCCCTATACCAAAGCTTTGTTGGCTTCGGTGCCGCGGCTGGATTAAGGGCGCGTAGGGCCGCATCGGGAAAACTGCGCCAGACATTACGCGATCTCACTACCAGCGCTATGCGACGGGTCAGCGTCTAGCTTTCGCAGGGCTGGTCGCCAGGCGCTTCTTCCACATACGTGGTCTGCTGTCCTTTAACGCCGGCGTAGAAGACCAGCAGTTCGACTGGGCCTTCCAAAACCGTACTGCGATGCAGGCTATTCATCACTTCCGCTAATACATCTCCGGCTTTAAATTCAGCGGTATCGCCGCTGCGTGTCTCTACCCGCAGACGGCCACTGGCGACGTAGCCGAAAGTGGGCATGGGATGGCAGTGAAAATCGGCCTGATGTCCTGGCTGCATAGATATTCGAACAGCCGTCAATTCCGCTTCGCCTTCCGGGTAATGGAATTGCTCGCCATTCCAGGCAGTACCGGATTTCAGCATTACCTGACTGCGAGGTTCATTAGAGTGTATAAGTGCCCGCGACAGGCGCTCGGTGGTAGAGGCATCGCCACTGGGGTCGGGTATAAGGTCGGTATCGATTGGCTTGTCGGTGATGAGCGGCCCAGCGGCCTGGACTGTGCCCGCCAACAGGAAGGTGCATAGGAGGAGTTTTAGGAGCTTCATTTATCTGCCTGCAATTTTTTTTAGGGGGAAGGTTTTTACTTGGAATGGCCTCTTTGTGCTCTGTAATTGTACACCTCAGGCCGCGTTGAAGTACCATGGCGCTACTCAAAAATACTTTAGCGTGGTCCCCCTTGAACTGGATTTGCCCTCATTGCCAACAACCGCTGATTACTGACTTAACGTCAGCCTCTCTGGGTTGTGATAATGGTCATCGCTTCGACCGGGCCAAGGAAGGCTATGTGAACCTGCTGCCAGCCAATAGTAAGCGCGCAGTTGAGCCGGGTGACAGTAAAAAAATGATAGCGGCAAGGCGTCGAGTGCTTGATGCGCAAATTTACCAGCCGTTGGCTTCGGCTATTGGTCGTACTGCGGCGGGACTTGGCTCGGTGAATACTGCGCTTGATCTCGGTTGTGGTGAGGGTTATTACAGTGCTGCACTTCATGAGGCCATGCCTGAGGCGAGTGTCGTGGGTGTCGATATATCCAAGGTTGCAGTTCGTCTCGCGGCCCGCCGTTGTCAGCAACTGGAGTTTGCCGTTGCCAGCGCTTTTGATGTGCCGCTGGCAACGGGTGCGGTCGACTTATTGCTCAGTGTCTTTGCGCCACATGCGGATGATGAGCTGACGCGCTTGCTGCCATCTGGCGCGTATTATATGAAGGTCACACCCGGACCTCGCCATTTGTGGGGGCTGCGTGAGCTGCTTTATGATCAGCCACGCGCTCATGAACCTAATGCCGGACCGCCTGAGGGCTTTCGGGCACCGGTATCGGAGCTGGTTGAATCCAAAGTTGAAGTCGCAGACCAGCTACTGCAAGACCTGGTGGCGATGACGCCCTTCGCTCACAAGGGTCATCGAGATCGGCGGGCAGTGCTTGAAAATTTGCACAGCCTGAAGCTGGAGCTGTCGTTTCAGTTGGACCTTTATCAGCGTCTATAGCGATGCGATAAACGTGGGGTTGAGGAAAACTGGCTGTCGTAGCTACGTGGGTTTATACGATACAAAAAAACTATCATAACAATAATAATATATGATTTTATCTATTTTATGGATCGCTCTATCATAGCTCCAACATCGAAACTTAAACTAATATTTAAACCTACAATATAGAGAGCTTGTTATGACCATTATCAACCGTGTACCCAATGTTGTGTTCAAGACTCGCGTTCGCGATGAGTCTGTAGCGGGCGAGAATCCCTACCGCTGGGAAGATAAAACGACCCAGGACCTGTTTGGTGGCAAGAAAGTTGTTGTTTTCTCCCTGCCCGGTGCCTTCACTCCAACCTGTTCCTCCAACCACCTGCCTCGCTATGAGGAACTCTTCGAAGAGTTTCAGGCTCAGGGCGTGGACGAAATTATCTGCGTATCAGTGAATGATGCCTTCGTTATGTTCAAGTGGGGCAATGAGCAGGGCAACAAAAATATCTCTTTGCTGCCAGACGGTAACGGTGAGTTCACTCGTAAAATGGGCATGCTGGTAGACAAATCCAATATCGGCTTTGGCATGCGCTCATGGCGTTATTCCATGGTGGTCGACGACGGCAACATCGAGAAGATGTTTGTTGAAGAAGGCTTTGACGACAACTGCGAATCCGATCCGTTTGAAGTCTCTGATGCCGACACCATGATGGCGTATTTGAAGGGCGTTGAGTCAGAGGGTGTGTCTGCTCCCCGGCTTGCGTTTGTTGGCTAGTTAAATTTCAGGTCTATATGCCGGGCTCCTCCAGGAGCCCGGTTTTTTTTGCCTGTTGTTTTTGTCTGCTACTACCTTACGGCTTGTACCAGATGGGTGAGGTGTAAGCCCTTTCCTGAGTGCTGACCGGCGCGCCTTCGGGAATATCGATACCGAACCGGAAGGCATCGTAAGTGGACCAGCGTGGCGTGGGGATTTCCAGAACCCGCGCATAGTAGAACGCCTTTTGCGAAGCATCGAAATCCGGATCTGTCCATACCGTGCCCAGTTCTGCGGCGCCTATGGTGTTGGACCAGGTGGCCAGGGCGGCGTTTACCGTATTACCCACTGCCGGGAGTTTACCGTTTTCGCCTTGCGTACGACCACCAGACCAGACAATGTCATACACTTTTTCGTGCAACTCACCATCGGCTTGCCATCCTTTAATAACCTGAATACGGTCCAGATTTGCTCCCTGTGGATCGCGCAGCGCGTAAATCATAAAGCTTGGCGCGGTTTTCATACGCGCACCTCTTGCCGGCAGTTCGCTGCCCATGGGGACACCCTTGTTGTAACCGGCAAAAGCTGGCTGACGGTTATTCATATCTGCCAGGGTGAAACTCCAGCCGCCGAACATGCGCACAGCCATACGGGATCCCGTTGTAGCGTAGGTTTCCTTGCGTTCCATAGCATCAAATATCGCCTCGCGGGTGTTCTCTTTAGCCCATACCGCGGCCAATCCCGAGGCTACCTGCTGCCAACCCATGATGGTGCCTTCCTCGGTCTCCATAAACGCATGAGTCATCCGGTCCGGTCCTGGCTCTGCACCGGCATGTTTGCCGAAGAAGTTATCCTCCTGAGCGGTGGCCAGCGAGGTATGGCTGTCGGTGGAGCCGATCATGCCAAACTGGTAGGGGTTAGTGCCGAATTTTGACTCCAGCTGCATGCCGCGCTTGAGAGCTTCGCGGGCGTATTCACCGGTTAGCATATCGTTGGTTTTGGCCTCAGAGACATCGAGGTTGCCAATGTCCCAGGTTTCGTAATCGGCAAACTCATCATTGGGTGACAGAAGAGGGTGAGTTTCACCGTCACCCTTAATCTGGGTCGCTTCATACAGTGGTTCCCATTTCGCACGTTGCTGGGCCCAGGTCTCGTCCAGTGGCTCGCCGTCGCTTTGCTCAACCATGGGGAACATGATTCCGTTGGATAGATTACCGTTGTGGGCGATGGCGAGCACGTCACCCCCGGTTTCTTCCTCGAAATTTTCAAGCCAGGCCCACAGGTCGCGGGGGGTGGTGCTACCCTTTGGCGGTCCAGCGGTGAAGGGCATGATTTTGCCGCCTACGTCGCCGCCGTCACGGTACACGATTACCCGGTGCATATTATTGCCGCGTACCAGAGAGGTCCATTCGTAGCCAATAAAGGCGGTGAACCGGCCGGGTTCGTTGTAGCGCTCTGCGGCAGCCACCGTTCTGCTCCAGGCATCTTTAAATGGCTTGGAGTCGGGGTCGTAGGTCAGTGCCGGTGGCAGGTTGCCCTGAGAAAACATACCTATCAGCTCAAGCGCCACGCCTTCACCCTTGCCCGCCAGAATTCTGTCATACCAGTCTTTGCCAGTGGGGTCTTTGAGAATATGTGGTGCTCCGGCCATCATGTCTGGAAAGAAGCCCATGCCATCTGAGTGATCTGCCACAACTAAAAAGTCCAGCGGTCGGGACAGGCGAACCGGCCCCGCATGGTTTGAGTTTACTTGCTCGCCTCTTGCCAGTTTATAGGCCTCATCCAGCCCCAGGCGATTACCAAAAGCACCTGCGTCCATAGAGATATCGGTGTGTAAGTGCGTATCGCCAAAATAGACGCCGGTGGCAAAATCTCGCCCGGAATAGGGTGAATAAGCGGTGCCGGTGTAGTTGGGTGACAGCAGCTTGTTGCTGGGCGGTACCGGTACTTGGGCCTGCGCGAGCTGCGCAACAGAGAGGGCACCGGCAACCAGCAGACTGGCGTGAAGATTTTTCATGGAGGAGTTCCTTGTAGTAGTGCAAGTTGCTGTTTCAATTTCCATACTAGTAGAAAAGCTGTGATTTACAAAATACCAGGGTGCTGCTAAAGGTTGGCCTTGTAAGCTCCAGCCTTGGCCTGTTTGTACTAAGTCGTTACTACTTAGTGTTGCTCAGTGAAAATCGCGTGACTTCACCGCCAGCGATTCCAGTTCATTTGTGTAGTCATAAAGAGCGCCAGCAATAATATGGGTGACATTATCCTTGGTTTCGAGAGTGCCCTTGATCAGCAGCAACCGCCCGGTCATCAGTGCCTTTCTGAAATGCTGCTGGGTGCGCTGCCATACCACGATATTGCTGTTGCCGGTTTCATCCTCCAGGGTTAGAAACAATACGCCAGATGCGCTGCCCGGCCGTTGCCGGCAAGTTACCAGGCCGGCAATTTTGATGAAGCGGTTATTGCCGATATCGGGCAAGTCTGCGTAACGTTTGCATTGATTGAAGGGGTAGCGGTCGCGTAGCAGGCTCATGGGATGTGCTCGCAGGGTGACACCAGTGGCGCGGTAATCCGCCAATACTTCCTCAGCCACAGCGGGAGCGGGTAGTTGCACTTCGTCATTGAAGTAGCTGGCAGTCTGACGCTGTTCTTCCTGCAATAAGGGTTTGGGTTGTTCCAGCGCCATAATTTGCCACTGGGATTGATGGCGATGACCACTGAGTGAGGCCAGAGCATCGGCGTCGGCGAGCGCTTCCATATCGCGCCGGTCCAGCTGCGCGCGCTGCCGCAAATTACTGATCTGGCGAAATGGCGACTGGCGTCGTGCCTCCAGTAAGCGGGTTACGCCAGCGCGACTCAAGCCTTTAACCAACCGCAAACCCAGACGCATAGGTGGCTGTTGCTGTGACCCGGAACGCGCATCCAATAGTTGGTGATCCCAATCACTTTGGTTTACATCGATAGGCAGTACTGCGACACCGTGGCGGCGTGCATCCTGAATTAACTGCGATGGGCTGTAAAACCCCATGGGTTGGCTGTTGAGCAGGCCGGCGAAAAAGGCCGCCGGGTGATGGCGCTTGAGCCAAGCCGAGATATAGGCCAGCAGTGCAAAACTGGCAGAATGAGACTCCGGAAAACCATAGCCGCCAAAGCCCTTGATCTGTTCAAACAGGCGGCGGGCAAAATCCTCATCGTAACCGCGTTCAACCATGCCGCTGGTCAGCTTCTGTTCAAAGCTGAGCAGTTTGCTGTTCTTGCCCCAGCTGGTAATGGCTCGGCGCAGCTGGTCGGCCTCGCCCCCGCTGAAGCCAGCGGCGACCATGGCCAGCCGAATGACCTGCTCCTGAAAAATGGGTACACCCAAAGTGCGTTCCAGCACCGACTTGATCGCCTCGCTGGGGTAACTTACCGCCTCCAGTCCCTGCCGGCGGCGCAGGTAAGGGTGCACCATGTCACCCTGAATAGGCCCTGGTCTAACAATAGCGACTTGAATCACCAGGTCGTAAAAGCGACTGGGTTTCAGGCGCGGTAGCATCGACATTTGCGCGCGAGATTCGATTTGAAATACCCCAAGTGAATCAGCGGCCTGTAACATTTTATAGGTGGCCTGATCCTCCTTGGGGATATCACTGATGGTCTCAATAGCGGGTTGATAGCGGTGCACCATCTGCAGGCTTTTGCGAATCGCCGACAGCATGCCCAGGGCGAGAATATCTACCTTCAGTAGCCCCATGGATTCGATATCGTCCTTATCCCATTGAATCACTGTGCGATCAGCCATGCTGGCATTCTCCACCGGGACCAGCGTGGAGATGGGGCTGCGGGTTATTACAAAGCCCCCCACATGTTGTGACAGGTGCCGGGGGAAACCGAGAATCTCCTGTACCAGTTTATAGAACAGTTCGGCCTGCTGGCTGTGACCGGCGACCCCTTGCTCTTCAAATCGCTTGGCCAGGTCTTTGGTGCGATCCCACCAGGCCAGTGATTTGGCCAGGTCGTCTACAAATACCGGGTCCAGCCCCAGGGCCTTGCCTACGTCGCGCACGGCGCTGCGTGAGCGATAGGTAATTACCGTGGCAGCAAGGGCGGCGCGGCGGCGGCTGTATTTGCGGTAGATGTACTGAATGACTTCTTCGCGGCGCTCGTGCTCAAAGTCGACGTCGATATCCGGGGGTTCATCCCGCTCCCTGGAAATAAAACGCTCGAACAAAAGCGATATCTGCTCCGGTGACACCTCGGTAATAAACAGGCAATAACACACCACCGAATTGGCCGCCGAACCCCGGCCCTGGCAGAGAATGTCGCGCTCCCGGGCAAAGCGCACAATGTCGTACACCGTTAAAAAATAATATTCGTAGTTAAGCTCCTCAATCAGTTGCAGTTCGGTATCAATACGTTTCTGGATTGTTGTTGGTACACCCCGGGGCCAGCGGGTGCGAGTGCCCGCTGCCACCAGTTCTTTGAGATAGGCGGTAGCGCTGTGGCCCTTGGGTACCACTTCCTCGGGATATTCGTAGCGCAACTCGTCGAGGCTGAAGTTGCATTGATCGGCAATAACCAGGGTTTCGGCAAGCAGCGCGGGGGCATAGAGTTGCCCTAGCTTTTTGACAGCACGCAAATGCTGTTGACTGTTGGCCATTCGCCGCCGGCCCAACTGGCCGATACTGGTGTTGTGCTTAAGGGCGGTGAATACGTCGTGCAGGGGCTTGCGAGCGGCACAGTGCATTAGCACATTACCGCAGGCGACCATGGGCAGGTGTAACTCACAGGCCATGTCATAAAGGGCCTGATAGCGTGTTACCTCGTTATTGCCCAGTAGATGGGTGACTCCCAGCCACAGACGCTGCTTGCACAGCCTTGCCAGTTGCAGGCCATAGGCACGATTGCCATCATTCACTTCGCCGGGCAGCCAGATCAGTAAGCAGCGTTTAAGGTGAAATATTACATCGCGAAGGGTAACGCGATACTCCCCCTTGGGGCTTCGCCGTCTGGCCATACTGATCAGCCCCGACAGCTCGCTGTAGGCCTCCCGCGAGGGCACCAGTGCCACCAGACTGATACCTTCCTCTAGCCGGAGTTCGCTGCCAATAAGTAGCTTAAGCCCAAGCTCCTTGGCCGCCACATGAGCCTTTACTACCCCGGCCAGAGAGCATTCGTCGGTAATAGCCAGCGCGCCATAGCCCAGCTCCGCGGCTCGCTCCACCAACTCGTGGGGGTGAGAGGCACCGCGCAGAAAGCTGTAACTGCTGAGGCAATGAAGTTCGGCGTAGGACATGAGTAATCAGGGTGAAGCATTCCATAATAACTGTATATATATACAGTAGTCTGGTTTGGGCAGAAATCAAGACTCAGGCCGCATTTGGTGAATGTATATGCCTGTGTGGGCTACAGGTGGGTGGCTGAATTTGACCGTTTCGCCCATCAAGCGACAGGTATAAATTGGAGTGATGCACAAGGAGGTGCCCACAATGAAGATATCCCAAGCAATAGTTCACACAGCAACTCACAAAACAACTCACACAGTAATTCATGCAGCAGTACTCGCTACAGTCATCGCCAGTGCTTTTATGTCTCCGGTAAGTCAGGCGCAGAAGATCACAGTGGAGGAGTGCCAGAAACTTAAAGACAAAATAGAGCGCTACGACAATCAGCGGCGCGCCGGTGGCTCGGGCAAGCAGATGGATGCCTGGAAACGCTCACGCCGTGAAAGCGAGCAGGTGTATAGCAAAAGTGATTGTTGGCGGTACGGTCGAAAGTTGAAGTGAGTATTCTGCTTTTGGAGATCAAGGATGAGTCCGACGGTATTTCGTGAGCGGGGTTACCGTTTCTATTTCTTCTCCAGAGAGGAAACTCGAAAACACGTTCATGGCGCTGACGGCGAGGCCAAATTCTGGCTTGAACCCGAGATCGAGCTGGCGAAAAACTACGGGCTATCCGATCAACATTTAGCTAAAATCGAAGGACTCGTTGAGGAGCACTACGATGAACTCACCCGTGCATGGGACTCCTTCTTCCGGCTCTGAGATCACTAACATCTCTGGCCACGGTCTGTGGTTGCTCTCAAACGACCGGGAATATTTTCTTTCTTATGAAGAGTTTCCGTGGTTCAAGGATGTACCTGTAGGAAAAATTCTTAATATTCAAGAGCCTACCCCAGGCTACTTCTACTGGCCGGATCTCGATGTAGATCTTAGTATTGACACAATCGAGAATCCAGACCGCTATCCTCTAGCTGCCAAATAACGCGTAACAAGCACATAGAAAGAGATAAGTGTGCAGCCTATCCGTCAGCGGGGCTAATTACGCCCATCGCCCATCGCCCATCGCCCATCGCCCCGCGACCGAGAGCGTGGGTATAAATCTCCGTAGTGCGCACATCATTGTGCCCCAGAAGTTTTTGGATTGTTCTTATATCGTAGCCCTTCTCAAGGAGCCGGGTAGCAAAGCTGTGCCGGAAGGCAGGCGATTCCTGTGGCACACAATGAATTATGCGCATTGATTACGAAGGGGGGTTAGGAGTACATTGCGATAACAAGTTGAAATATTAGGGAGTTTAGCTTTGAAAAGCAGAGCGGAAAATCTACGACAAAAGCATGCTGCATACATGGACTTTTTCCCTAGAATTAGCTGTTAGGCGCCGTAGCATGACATCTAAAGTGGGTTCGTTTGACTTACCGACAAAGCTGAAAGTGAAAGTGGTTCCAGGGTCGTCGCAATCTGAAGTATCCGGGTGGCTTGGAGACCTGCTGAAAGTCCGCGTAGCTGCTCAGCCAGAGAAAGGAAAGGCTAATTCGGCAGTAGTGTCTCTTCTAGCCAAGAGTCTTGGTCTCTCAAAGAAAAACGTCAGCGTCACATCGGGCAAGACATCTCAGCAAAAAGTTATCGAGGTTCATGGCTTATCAATTGCACAGATTAAGCGTAAGTTGGGTGCCAATGGCGCCTAACAAGTACAAGCTGATAGGACGGCCTTGCCGCCGCCTCAGTTGTAAGCGTTATGTGTTGAGGAGAGGTCATGAATATACCTGAAGGTTTCGGAACAATTTTTCCATATATCTTTGTCAAAGGCGCGAGTGACTTTAGCGCGTTTTTAGTAGAGGCATTTGGAGCAGTAGAAGAGCTAAGGACAATTCGACCAGACGGCGTCATTGCTAATATCCAGATGAAAATTGGCTCTTCGATGTTTATGCTGAGTGAAGCAAGCGAGCAATACCCCGCTATGCCTTCTGCATACTATGTCTATGTAGAGAATGCAGATTTAGCTATGAACCAGGCAATGATTTCTGGAGCAACTCTGGAAATGGAAGTAGTAGATATGCCTTACGATGATCGACAAGGCGGGGTAAGAGACCCCTTTGGCAATATTTGGTGGGTTTCTCAGCGATTAGTCGATGGTCCGTATAAATAATGATGCATACACATAACAAGTGGCGGCAATACGCACACTGCGCGCGCCGGACTCAGCACTGTGTGGTGCGCCGTTGCGCCAGGCGTTATGTGTCACAAACAGGTATTTGAAAAATACTATGCGTGTTGTAGGCATCACTTAGATAAAGAGTCTTGGGGCTCACTTCGAGGAAAACACAATGATAGTAGGTCTGCACCATGTCGCAATAAGCGTGAACGATTTTGATAAAGCACTTAAATTTTATACCCAAGGTCTAGGCTTTGAGGTGGTCCAGCAAAGCGAGTTTGATAACGATGAAGCTGCCAATCAGGCTATCGGTCTCGATGCTATAAAGGCAAAAATGGCGATGTTAAAAACGTCCAATGCCTTCGTGGAACTGTGGCAGTACAGTAATCCTCCGCCAGAAGATTTACGCTCCAGACCTTGTGACTATGGTTACCCCCATCTTGCTTTACAGGTTGACGATATACAGATGGAATATGAAAGGCTGAAGACCCACGGGATGGTATTCGTCGGCGAGGTTGTCCATTTTGGTGATAGCGCCTCAGCTATTTACGGACGTGACCCCTGTGGCAATGTCATAGAACTCTATGAAATAAAAGTCGCGGAAATGGCACAGATAGCGCGGTAGGAAATAGGTAAACTGATGGCAGCTGAAGGCGACGCGGCTGCGTGCGCATTGATCGGCTGCGACTATGCAGCGTAAAGCATGGCGTCGTCAACATACTGCGTATTTACCAGGCGTTACCCGAGTGGAGATAAATTCAACATGGTCGCAATATTTTCGTTCAAGTGCTCCTCCTGCGGGGAAATTCATGAAGGTTCCCCAAGCTTCAGTTTTAAAGCACCAGACCCGTATCTTGAACAATCGGATCAAATCCGGGAAGCTGGAAAACTTGGTACAGATTTGTGCGAATTTGAAGATGAAGATGGCTTGCATTACTTTGTGCGCGTTGTTTTAGAGATACCGATACACGGCGCTAATGATCCGTTTCTATGGGGTGTGTGGGTTTCCCTTAGTGAAGAGAGCTTTGAGCACTACGTGGAGAACTACGATGAGCCAATAGAGGGTGATATATACTTTGGCTGGTTCTGCAATTCTCTGCCGTACTATCAGAATACATATGCACTTGCGACAGATGTTCGTCCCCGCCCAAAAGGGGATCGACCCTATCTTGCCATTCTTGAGGCTGAGCATGAGCTCTACAAGGACTATGTGGACGGTATCGACATTGAAAAAGCTGGGAAAATTGCAGAACTGTGCATACACGGTTAGAAAGAGCGCATAGATGGTGCACACAGAATTTCTTAATAGGCTCGGTCAGGTGGTATTGGCACTGTTACCACGGCTACTAACACCTGTACTTGGATATTTTTTTGGCTACTTGCTTTCGCGTTAAGGAATTTATGGGTACGGTGACGAACATTAGCAGGGCTAAATTTTCCATTGGTGATCTGGTTTGTCATCAGCTCTTCGTCTATCGAGGCGTTATAGTAGATGTTGATGCTACTTTTCAATCGACGGAGGAGTGGTACGAGACGGTTGCCAGATCGCGTCCCCCGAAAGACAAGCCTTGGTACCACGTTCTAGTAGATGGAGCGGCACATAGCACCTACGTAGCTGAGAAGAATCTGGAGCGTGATACGAGTGTCGAGCCGATCAGTCATCCAATGGTGACGCAAGTTTTTTCGCGCTTTGAGAATGGACGGTATTTTCGAAAGGGCAGAGCCAATTAGTACTCCGCCACCGAAGGCGTTACGTGTTGACAGAGATTGGATTGCTTTTATTGGTAACGAGATGAGATTTTATGAAAAATGGTTTAACGAGAATGTTCTGGCCAATACTAAAGTTCTTTGAAACAGACGATGATCCAGTTAACTATAAAAAGTCACACAGAGTTGCCCTAAATGGGGTGGGCGGCCTATTCATATTCCTGTCGCTCGTCTCAGCGGTGACAGCCTATTCCACTGGTGGGGTAGGTTCATTTATCCCTATGATAATTTTCTTCTGTGCGGGTATGGTCGCAGTCGTTGTGGGCGCGCTTGGTTCAAATAGTGCTGTTTCAAAAATATGGGGAACCAAATAAATGGCATATAGAAACTCAATGAAAGTTCACTCTGACCCTTCAGGCCCCAACAGATAGCTCCAGGGACACATGTTTCACTTAGCCTTACATTTTGTAGCTCCAGCCGTACTAGCTGGCCTTTTCTTTAGGAAATACTGGGGGCTAGCCTACTTTATAATGATCGCCACTATGGTCGTAGATATCGACCACTTAATTGCTAATCCGATATATGACCCGGGTCGCTGTAGTATAGGGTTTCATCCGTTACATGAACTGTGGTTTGTCTTTGTTTACATTTCGCTTTGCTTTGTGCCAAACATGCCCAAGATAAGACTCGTCGGTATTGGCTTATCTGTGCATATGGCCCTGGATGCTATAGATTGTCAGGTAACCAGTGGAGTATGGATAAATTAGAAAATGAGTGTTGGAATGAGTGAGAAAATGAATCAATCTACTTTAAACGCGTTGAAAATTGCGTTTACTTACATGCCAAAATCGATTGAAGTAACTAAATATGAGTATGGCGATAGCGTCCAAAAAATACTGGATCATATTGAAGCGGTTAGAGAAATATTATTGATCAATGATGTTGACCCAGATGAAGTCTATGGCGAAATAAACCCCGAAAATACCCCCAATTCGACATACTGATTTTGAAGTTGCGTGTGCAAATACTTAGGAGGAATTAATGGCGGGGAAATATCCAGGGAGAATCAAATCACTCCCTCTTTACGATGGTCGGTTTGATGCATATAAACTTGAAGCAAAGGGTAGTGATGTTTTACTTGCCTCCTATCCAGCCGGAACCTCTATTCCTCCCCACGTACACGATACAGATAATCATGGTGTCATTACTCGCGGTGAACTATTACTGACTATGAATGGCGCTACTACGCGGGTATCAGCGGGTGATTGGTATCATGTGCCAGCACATGTTGAGCATTCAGCGGTATTTGAGGTTGAAACAGACGAAATTGAGTTCTGGTTTCATGAAAGTGAATAACAAGTTTCCCGGGGGCACATCGGCCCTATGGGTTTCCACAGAACGGCAAAATATTTGGTTTAGTCGCCTCTTGGCTTTGCGCTAGAAACTCGAGATTGGAATGACACCAGGAATCAATGTAGCCAAAAATAATAATGTTTCACACAGGGTACATGAGTATTCTCATGATGAAGCAAGTGAATCTTATGGGCTTGAAGCAGCCGAGAAAATGGGAGTTCCTGAGGAAAGAGTTTTCAAGACCCTGGTGGTATCTCTGGACAATAGAGAGCTTGTCGTCGGCGTAATTCCAGTTTCTTCTATGCTGAGTATGAAGCTCATCGCCAAGGCTGCGGGAGCCAAAAAAGCCGCTATGGCAGACAAGTCCGATGTTGAACGTTCGACAGGATATGTACTGGGAGGAGTAAGTCCGCTCGGGCAAAAGAGGCGACTTAAAACTATTATTGATTCATCGGCCAAGAACTACGCCACTGTTTACGTTAGCGCTGGCCGCAGAGGATTGGAAATAGAGTTGAGTCCTGTTGATTTGGCACAACTAACCAATGGAGTTATCGCTGAAATATGTCAGCAAGCCCACTCCTAACAAGTTAATCTATAATCATCTTCGACTGGTCGCAAGAGGCTCTGCTTTTTGCGCTAATTATTTAGGCGTTATATTCAAAAATCATCTATAAGGGATAAATATGAGCGATCCAAAAAGAGTATCTGATACACCTTATGCTGTTGAAGTTGAAGCCGGGAAGTCGTATTTCTGGTGTGCATGTGGTGAAAGTAAGTCACAGCCATTTTGCGATGGATCTCATAAAGGCACAGATTTCACGCCAGTAAAGTTTGATGCAGGTGAGTCTAAAAAGGTTTTCTTTTGTGGCTGTAAACAAACAGCATCACAACCAATGTGTGATGGTAGCCATAAATAAACTGTTAGCGACGCTGGACACATTATGGAATTCAAAGACTATTACAAGATTTTGGGTGTGGATTCTGAGGCTGATAATAAGGCCATAAAGACCGCCTACCGAAAGCTGGCCAGAAAGTATCACCCAGATGTCAGTGACCTGCATGATGCGGAATCTCAGTTCAAGGAAGTTGCAGAAGCCTATGAGGTACTGAAAGACAGCGTAAAGCGGGCGGAGTATGACGAAATACGTCAGTACGGTGGGCCGCAACAGGAGTTTCACCCGCCGCCGGACTGGCAGCCATCTGGCTCTGCCGAGGGCGGTGCGGGAAGCCACTACCAAGAGGATTTTTCGGACTTTTTCTCGTCCATTTTCGGCGGTGCAGGTGGCGCTCAAGCCGGTGGTTTTAACGGTCGTCAGCGTTCTGGCCAGCGTGGTCAGGATATTGAAACAGAACTGCCAATTTTCCTTGAGGACACGCTTGCTGAATACTCCAAGACGATCTCCTACCATCTACCTCACTATGATAATGAGGGGCGTGTCACCGAGGTGAATAAAACGCTCAATGTGAAAATACCGGCCGGGGTAGCGGACGGTGACCGTATACGTTTGAAAGGTCAGGGGGCTTCAGGTATCGGAGAGAGCCCTAGCGGGGATCTGTATTTACGAATTCGATTGGTACCCCATCCGCTGTTTGATGTAGAGGGGCATAACCTCATTATTACCCTCCCTATCGCGCCCTGGGAGGCGGCCTTGGGTGGCAAGGTAACTCTGCCCACCCTGTCGGGCAAGATCCAGTTAACAATTCCGGCGAACAGCCAGAGTGGGCAACGCTTGCGAATAAAAGGCAAGGGCCTGCCAAGCAAGCAGCTGCAGGGCGACCTCTATGCGGTGTTAAAAGTTGTGATGCCGACTTCAAGCAACGAGTCTATTAAGGACCAGTGGCAGCAGTTGGCGGAGCTTAGTCCCTTCGATCCTCGAGCAGAGTGGAGTGAAGCGTCATGAACGATACACAAACAACATACTTGAGCTTCACCGAAGTCTGCCTGCAAACCGGCGTAGCGGAGGCTACTGTGGTCGAAATTGTTGAGCAGGGTATTATGGAGCCGATCGGCGACTCACCTGGTGAATGGCAATTTAGCCCTGCGATGCTTATTCTGACAAAAAAGGCCGTGCGCTTGCACCGTGATCTTAATGTAGATTGGGCGGGGATTGCGCTGGCGATAGAATTGCTGGATGAAGTGGAACAGCTGCGAGAAAAGAATCGTTACCTTGAGCGCCGCCTTAGTCGCTTTGTGGATTTGTAATACGCTTTCGGTAAAACGAGCATCTCCTAATTTACTGCACTCTAACTGCCAGGTGCGACAGTTTACGGCGTCAGCCGGAGCTAATGAGGAATATCTATGAACGAAGCCAGGATTAATAATGTTGGCGGGACAGTTATTTGGATCACGGTAGCGCTGTCGATCGGCTATGCAATTTTACGCTATCACATAGCTGGAGACGTTCCGTGGAAAGATTTTTCGCTCTTTATACTTAATAAGGGGCTATGTCTGGGCGCTTTCATCCTTCTCACATTTAATTTTGCTTTAGGCCCAGCCAAAAATCTGGGAGTGCCCGTGCCAGAATCCTGGCTGAACGCCCGTAAGGCGTTTGGCATGAGTGGATTCCTATTAATCCTGATACATGTATTGATTAGCTTCATGCTATTTTCACCAGCATTTTTTGGAAAGTTCTTTTCTCCAAACGGCACTCTGACAGGCGTAGCGAGTATCAGTATGCTTGCAGGTATTCTCGGATTTACGTTTTTATGGGCCTACAATCTTAGCTTCCAGACCAACTTACGTGAAGACAAGGCGTTCATAGGTTTTATTACATCTCGTCGAGTTCTCATTTGGTCGCTGTTGCTGGGAGGCTTGCACCTGGCGTTTATGGGATACTCTGGATGGTTGGATCCACAGAGTTGGCATGCGGGGATGCCTCCTATAAGTCTGGTAGCTTTTGGGTTCTTCATTGTTGGCTATATTCTCAATTTTTTTGGTAGGGAGTAGCGTGATTGGGATTTTGGAAAAAGCGTCAAGGCTCGCAAACTAACTAGCAGATGCAGCCTCGCCATCTCCGACCCCAGGGGACATTCAGGCGCATTGGATAACTTGAAGCGAAGTATTGGACAGGCAGTTCTAAAGATGACGACTCTCTCACCCGAAAAAGGCACTCACCCAAAGCGGCAGGCGGTCTACAAGTTTTTTCTGCTCTGCTTCTTGCTTGTGAGTTACTTTGTCTATCTCAGTATTCAATATGACGTAGTAACAGGTGGCGTCGCATCCATATTAACCTGGAGTTTTTTTGTTCTTTGCACACCGATCGCAGACGCAGGGTTTCTCTTGGACTTTCCACTCCGACTACTATTTGGCATTCGGATGTTGATTTCAGAAATGGCCGTTTGGGCCTTGGCGATCTCAGTAAACGTAGTTTCGTTGATCTATTTTTCCGATTACTATGAAGTCACGCTACTAACAAAGCTGCTGCACTCAATCCTTACCATGCCTTTCCCATATTGGAGCGTAATTATACTCTCTGGTGTGGGTACCTTTCTGTCCATTCAAATTGCTGACGAGCTTATGGATGTTGCTCACCATAGGGACAGGGAATTCTTTCATCGTCATGGCTTTAAGCATGAGATCATCATGATAGTATTTTTTGTATTAGTCCTGGTTGGATACTACGAGCTCATAGCTTCTCTAGGCCTTGAATTCGATTTTTAAAAGATGTCTGGTAGCTAGAAAGCGGGGCATGATAAAGAATGACAATTAGAGTGGTAAATCTGCCTGACCAGGAAGTCACATGTGCGACTTGCAGGGCGAATTGCTGCCGTTTGGAAGTAATGCTAATTACGGATACTGGTGTACCCGAAAAGTATGTTGAATTGGATAGCTGGGGAGGGATGAGCATGGCTCGTTTAGATGACGGATGGTGCGCAGCTTTGGATCGAAGCACTATGCTGTGTACTATTTATGATAAGCGGCCACTAATTTGTCGTGAATTTGAAATGGGCGGCCTTGAGTGCCTCTCCGAGCGCGGGCACCAGGCGGGATGAGCAAACCTCTTGTAATTGATTATTATTCGGACGTCCTTTGTGTTTGGGCTTGGATCGCTCAGCGGCGTATCGACGAGCTGAATCAAATACTGGAAGATAAAATAGAGATTCGATATCGCTATGTTGATGTCTTCGGTGATGTGCCGACAAAAATGAACACGCAGTGGAAGCAAAAAGGGGGGTATGTTGGATTCGCAGAGCATGTACAGAAATCTGCATCTGCATTTGATGACGCGGGCCTAAACTCTAAAATATGGACAGAAGTTAAACCTGCCTCCTCTGCCAGTGCCCATTTGGTGCTTAAGGCTGTTGAAATTGTATATGACCAAAATAAGAGTATAGATATGGCCCTGGAATTTCGATCAGCATTTTTTGTAGATGCGCTCGATATTGGTAGCCTCGATGTTCTTTATGAATTGATTAAAACTAATGGCCTGGATCGTAATAAAGTTGAACGCAGCATTCACGATGGCTCTGCGATGGCGGCATTGATGGGTGACTATCATAAATCGAAACGAGAAGGCGTAAAAGGAAGCCCTTCGTATGTCATCGATGGCGGTCGTCAAACACTGTATGGCAATGTCGGTTACCGCGTGCTTTTGGCAAACATGGAAGAGTTACTGAAAAATCCAACAGATGAGGCAAGCTGGTGCTAAATCCGCTATCAACTACAGCAGGCTTACCGTTTCAGCGCAAATCGAGGCGTGATGGTGGATCAAGCGCGCCAGGTGCGGTCAGCGTTAGTAAGCGATGAGAGAGTATCGGTGAATAAATTTAATCCCAAGAAGTTACTCAATAGTAAATGGACCGCGGTTAATCCAGTAAACAAAGAGAAGCATTTTCTGATATCAGAGCTAGAATTGGACGAGGAGGGTGGCGTTGTTGGCTGCCTGATAGAAGCCGTTCGGTCCAACCGCTCTGCGCCAATAGACTGGGAAGAGCTAAAAAACAAAGACAACTGGCTTCAAGGTTGGAAATAAAAAGAGGAAGTTATGTTCCAGTGCGGGAAATCGATGGTCCGGCCAAACTTGTGGGTCCCTGAGAAGTGGAATTCAGCCGAAGAGTGGATGTATTGCACCATTATTGCCCCACAATCTGTATTTTTATGTGTTTTAAGCACTGGGAGTAATGGTTGTGAATCTATATTATGACGAATGAGCAACCAGAAAATCCATTGCATGGTGTTACGCTTGAAAAGGTAGTCACGAGATTGGCTGACCATTACGGTTGGGATGGATTGGCTCAGAGAATCAATATCAATTGCTTTAAGAGTGATCCGTCCATCAAGTCATCACTAAAGTTCTTGCGTAAGACCCAGTGGGCTAGAGACAAAGTTGAGAGCTTATATCTCTCAACATTTGAGAAAAAATCACCTTGGGGTAATTCCGGGTAAGCCGCATTTGAGTGGCTAAAATGAATATTATAGAGACTAATGCGGGTCTAGCGCATAAAATGTCCGCACTGTGGCGCCTGTTTGTGGCTGAGCTTGCTATTGCTCACCGCTACTTGTGGCGTTAAGTGTTTGTTATTAATGTTCAATTTGTGCAATTGATAAGCAGGAATGTAGATGGCTAAACCCAATTATTCTTTTGAAAAGCGGCAGAAAGAGATCGCAAAGAAGAAAAAGAAAGAAGAAAAACGCCTTAAAAAGGCCGAAGCTGGCAATATTACAGCTGAAGATACTGAAACATCAACAGATGGCGCCGATCCTGCTCCCACCGGTGACGGTAGCTAGCAAATTGACGTAAAAAGATTTACACCTCCACTTCGATCCGGTGAATTCGAATGTGGATAGATACAAATATTCACCACCAATTTGAGGAAGTAACATGAGTAAAGGTACTGTTAAGTGGTTCAATGCCGATAAAGGTTTTGGTTTTATTACACCCGAAGACGGCGGCAAAGACCTTTTTGTCCATCATTCGGAAATACAGAGTGGCGGCGGTTTCGCAACACTCAATGATGGTCAGGCAGTTGAGTTTGAAGTAGGCCAGGGTCAAAAAGGCCCATGTGCAAACAAGGTTGTCCCGCTTTAAGCAGCGATAAGTAAAAAGCTCAGACAGCAGGGACAGCACTTATAGTGCTGTCCCTGCTGTCGGTTATATGGTCCATGGTGGAACGTAAGTCCACTAGCAACACCAAAGATGCGTCTTTCTCCGTGCGAAATGCCCTGCTTAATACGCGGCAAACACCCGAATTTCTGCCATTGCTATGTTCGTTGTGGCGTTGCGAATGACTATATCCGTACCAATTATCACGTGGTCAGCGCCTAATTCCGTTTCGAAGTAGATCCGAAATGCCTGAGAGATGCTAAAATACTAATATTGTGTGAGTTTGCACCATAGCAAACGCATCAATAATCGCTCCGCCTCGTTGCGCTGGGTCTTGCCTACGCTCGACCTTTTGCGTGGGCGTTAACTTTTTGGAGATAAGCTAATAATGCTAGATAAAGTTGAGATTATACGAGAATACCTGAACGATGTTAAAACTCGCTGTACCTACAATGCAGCGGCCCAAGCGATAGGCGTTAAGCCAGCTGAGTTGAAAAAGCTGCTTGGTGATCGTACCCCAGAGAGTTCCTGGTTCGTAAACACAGGCGCTGGCGAACCAGTAGGCTACTCTGAGGAAGAAAAGCATCCCGAGCTTTACAGAACAAGCCGAATTATTAAGTCAGCAGAGGTTTTAACCAGAAACCTTGTTCTTTAGTAAGTAGCAAGGCGTCGAATTTTTAACACTTCGTGGTCTAACCGCTGAAAGTGCTGCTTCTCAGACTGCTAGTTTGGCGCTGGGGCACCAAGCAGTATGGAGATTGAATTGACGGTTACTGGTGAGTGTTTTTGCGGTGCTGTCGCTTATGAAGTAAATGGCGCTTTGCGCGATGCGAGGTCATGCCACTGTTCTCGTTGCCGTAAGGCTTTTAGCTCGCAAGCTTCAGCTTATGCGCTTGTTGATGCTGATGATTTCAACTGGCTGTCTGGTCAAAACCTTCTTACGTCCTACCTGAGTGAAGCCGGCTTCGGTCTTCAATTTTGTAGCAGATGTGGCTCGACACTTTGCGGTGTTTTTGATGACGCGATTCACGGCGTTACTCTGGGCTGCGTTAATGGTGATCCGCAGGTGGAGTTGGGTCGTCATATCTATGTTGGCTCAAAAGCCAGCTGGGAGGCTATTCCCGATGGTGTTCCACAGTATCTAGAGGGCGCGCCAGAGCAGGCTCAATAAGCTACAGTGCAGTTCCTCTGATTCGAAACGTTAACAACATGCTTATACTAAAGGCATATGCGCCTTGAGAACTTTAAAGCGAGATTGAAGGTGAAATATAACCCGCGATCCCAGTCGAAACGAAGCCCCACCGTGCAAGACGGCCGGGCCAGCGCTCATTTTCATCTAAGATGACGGCCGCTAAACTGATTTATAGAGAAGCTGGCCCGTCAGATCTGCCGCAATTGCTGAATCTGGAGCAGTTGGTGATTGAAGCAGAGAGACCCTTTAACGCCGCCATAAAACCTGGGAAAACATTCTATTACGACCTGAATCACTTACTATCCAGCGAAGATTCTTATCTTATCGTAGTGGAAAGTGAAGAATCCATTGTAGGGACGGGCTACGCTCAAATACGAAAGTCAAAAGCGGCCTTCAGGCATCAGATACACTCCTATCTGGGATTCATGTTTGTTTCTCCGGATTATCGCGGTCAAGGCATCAACCAGAAACTGATTGACCGGCTTATTACCTGGAGCAAGCGTAAGGGAGCTGAGGATTTTTACCTGGATGTCTATGCAGAGAATGAAGCTGCAATCCGGGCGTATAAAAAAGTGGGTTTCTCGTCATGTATGATCGAAATGAAGCTCAGCCTCGGCAGCGAGAGTGACTAACGAGGCGGTGGACGTTGTTCACGATGAGGGAATAGTGTTGCCTGAACTGAAAACAGTAGGTCTTTTTCTGATCACCGCGTTAGCGGAGATTGTAGGTTGTTACCTGCCATATCTTTGGCTTCGTGAGGGTAAGTCCATCTTGCTCCTGGTGCCTGGTGCTTTGAGTCTGGCCGCCTTTGTGTGGTTGCTTTCCCTCCATCCAACCGCTGCGGGCCGCGTTTATGCAGCATATGGAGGGGTGTATATTTTTATGGCCATTTTGTGGCTATGGTCCGTGGATGGTATCCGCCCCACCGTATGGGACTTCGTAGGGGCTTCTGTCGCACTGCTTGGAATGGCAATTATCATGTTCGCACCACGTGCCACCTAGCGGTAATGAAATGGCGGTCTGGTCAGACAATGTCATTACCTAGATACTTCAAATCACCAGTCATGGAGCCGATACAGTGAATTTAAACCAGATTACCCTCCCCGTTAGCGACATGGCCGCGGCGGCGCGATTCTACCGTCGCCTGGGCTTTACCCAGATTGTGGACACTCCACACTATGCGCGGTTTGAGTGCCCCGATGGCGGTTCTACATTTTCGCTGTCCCTGGAGTCAGAGGCGTTTGCTAACGGCGCGGTAATCTATTTCGAACACGAACAGCTCGATCAGTGGGTTGCCGAGCTCACAGCCAAAGGCATACAGTTTGAGCAGGAACCTACAGACCAGAGTTATCTCTGGCGCGAGGCTGTACTTCGCGACCCTTCGGGGAATAAAGTGAAGTTGTACTGGGCGGGCGAGAACCGGCTCCATCCACCCTGGCGGGTAGAAATCAGGTCCTGATAGATATGAAAAAAATTACGGGCATAAATCATGCGGGGCTCAGAGTCTTGAGCCCCGTGGTTACTCTGGATGACAATGTGATCGAATTTCATTGCCCGGCCTGAGGCCGCGCGTTCTCGGTAGGTAAACATTAGAAGTAGGTCGGAGTCTGATCGTGAAGAAGCTCAAGAATGAGAAAGAACTGGTGCGCAAGGCTATAGAGCTTGGTATGGCCTATGGCGAGGAGCGCGGTGTCGTTGAATTTGAACCTACCGATTCAGTGACCGCGCGTCTCGAATATATCTATCGACTACTGGTGCACGACAAAGTGATTCCGCCAATGCCAGAAATGCAGATATCGCAGAAATCCATCCGGCACAGGATGGCGATCTGGGCGTCGAAACATCCTGATAAGTGAGCGCGGGTTCGATTTAAACTGAACGGCCGAAACTAAAGATCGCGTTGCGTTTTGGCGAGGAGTAGCGATTGTTGAGTAAAACCCGGTCTTGTGGTCTTCTCATCTTTGCCCTTTGTTGGTTTGCCGTCGCCATGCCCAGCGCGGCAGCGGAGTTTGCAGAGCAGGTTGATCCAGTAGAAGTCTCGCCCACACAATTCAAAATTGACTTTGAAAACGATCATGTACGTATTGTTAGCTATCACTTGCGGCCGGGGGAGAGGGACAACTGGCACACCCATCCGGCCAAAGTATCGGTGATTACCGGTGGCGGCTTATTACGTATTACCACCGGCGATGGGGAGTCTTTTGAGGTGACTGAAGAGGCAGGTACTGCCTCCTGGATGCCTGCCCTGGGTCGGCACTTTGCCGAGAATGTAGGCGATACCACGGTGAAAATTGTGCTGGTGGAAATCAAGTCGGCCGCAGACTAGGGGGTCGCTGCCAGGGGCTTGTGGGCGGTCTCAGAGCAGGGCAAACTAGAGTTCAGCGGTATCCGGTTAAAGCTTTAGCTTTAGTGTTTCAAAACCTTATAAAAGAGATCAATAATGAATAAAATCGTACTTATCATCCTCGCAATCCTGCTACCACCTCTGGCGGTGTTCCTGAAGAACGGTGCCGGTAAGGATCTACTTATCAATATCGTCCTGTGCCTGTTTTTCTACGTACCCGGAATCTTGCATGCCCTTTGGTTAGTCACCAAGTAACCACTTTTAGTAAAAGGAGCACCGGCTAATGTCTGCTGCTGAAACGGTCAGTATTGCATCGCAATACAATGGCCCCGCGGCCTCTGGTAATGGCGGTTATAGCTGCGGTGTACTGGCGGTGATGTTGGGCGGTGCGGCTCAGGTGCGCTTGTATTCTCCGCCACCGCTGGATACGGAACTGACGGTCAGCTGTCATGATGACGGTCATCTGGAAATGCGTGACGGCGAGACTCTGGTGGGCAGTGCCTCGCCTACGGTATTGGAACTGGAAGTACCGCCGGCGCCGACCTTGGCACAGGCGCAGGCAGCCAGCGAGAGGTACATTGGTCATAGCCATCACGCGTACCCATCTTGCTATGTCTGTGGCCCTCAGCGTCATCCTGACGATGGTCTGTGCCTATTCCCAGGTCCGGTTGATGACTGGAATTTATTGGCCTGCCCATGGCAACCTAGCGAAAATACGCTGGACGAGGCCGGCAACGTGCGCCCGGAGATTGTCTGGTCGGCGCTCGATTGCCCTGGATATTTTGCGGCGGCGGGCGAGAACCTGGAAGTGACTCTGCTGGGTGAACTTGTGGGTGAAATTTTTGCCGACGTTCCCGGCGACCGTCCGCTTGTGGTGTTTAGCTGGCCTCTTGGCAGGGAAGGTAGAAAGGCCTGGGGCGCTACGGCTATCGCTAATCAGGAAGGTGAGGTGTTGGCGGTATCACGATCGCTGTGGATTACGTTAAAGGACAAGTAGTCTGCGGGTGCGTTTGTTTCACTTGAGTAATGAAGTGTCTATATGAAAACTGAATTCCTGGGTACCGAACTACCGATCATTCAGGCGCCAATGGCGGGTGTGCAGGGCCCCGAACTGGCAGCTGCTGTGTCCAATGCCGGCGGCCTTGGCTCATTGCCTTGCGCCATGATGAATGATGAGGCTCTGGAAGTCGCGCTGACCAAGCTGCAGGCACTGACGAAAAAACCCTATAACGTAAACTTTTTTTGCCATCAACTAGCTGACCCGGATGTCGGGCAACTCAGGGCATGGTCAGAAACACTGGCACCCTATTTCAAAGAGCTACAGCTTGCGCCACCTGCTGGCAATGGCTCGAGTTCTCGTGCGCCTTTCAACGAGACATCGCTGGCAGTGTTGGAGCGCTTTTGTCCCGCTGTCGTCAGCTTTCATTTTGGTCTGCCGGAAGCCGCTGCGGTGAAGGCGATACAGTCCTGGGGCGGTCGTGTGATTGCTACCGCTACAACGCTGGCCGAGGCGCGCTGGCTGCAGGAACATGGTGCCGATGGCATTATCGCTCAAGGTCTCGAAGCCGGAGGGCATCGCGGCAGTTTCCTCACCGATGATATGACCACACAAGTTAGTACCTTTGCGCTGGTGCCGCAAATCTGTGCGGCTGTAGACCTACCGGTGATTGCCGCAGGTGGTATTGCCACTGCGACAGGTGTGTCAGCGGCACTCAAACTAGGTGCAGCTGCGGTGCAGGTTGGCACTGCGTTCTTACTCTGTGATGAGGCCGATACCAGTCCTTTGCATCGCGCTGCACTGAAGAGTGATGCCGCCAGACACACGGCGCTAACCAATGTTTTCACCGGACGTCCGGCCCGGGGTATTGTCAATCGTTTGATTCGCGAGGTGGGTCCTTTTGCGCAGACTGCTCCGGTGTTTCCGGCCGCAGCAATGGCCGTGTCAGCGCTACGTAGCGCTGCTGAGTCTCTTGGCTCCACCGATTTTACGCCACTGTGGAGCGGCCAGAATGCCAGTGCCTGTAGTGAGGTTCCGGCGGCAGTGCTATTGAGCCAATTGGCTGAAGGGCTCTAGGCAAAGATTCCGTGAATGTGCCACTGCCTGGCCATTCTGTCCCGGAATATCCAGTAGTACTGACCGCTGACATCTTCCGCCACATAGTAATCCCGACTGACAGGATCAGCCCACCAGTTATCCTCGATGCGTTCCGGGCCGTAAATGAGTCGCAGGGCGCCGTTCCAATAAAGCTGTGAGCCGCGCTGGTCCAGCCGTTGTGGTTTGGGCATTAACCAGAAAGGTCGCTGGGCACAGTCCGGAGCGATATCACCTTGGTCGCTCGAATCGCCGCTGCTTGCTCCAGAAAACTTGTGTACGGCGTATTCCGGCAGGTGTTCATCGCGACAGCCGACCTTGGCGATAGCCTGCAGACCCAGACGGTTGCGCAGGCGATCCAGCAGGCTGTCCATCGGTTCCCGCTGAGAATTGGGGCAAAACAGATCAGCGCTCTCCAGTTGGTTGGGTTGTAGTTGCTCACAGTTCAGCATCAGGCCTTCCACGCCAACTTTTAACTGCTGACGCTCCATGTGGATACGAGTCAGGGCATACCAACTCTGCCAGTCGCTGTGACTGCTGGTGCTGCGCACTGTCATACTTTGCAGGCTGCGGTCTATGCCGATAAATTGCCAACATATCCCGCTGGTTCGAAGCTGGGTGTTACGCAGGAAGCGGCAGAGGGCTTGCAGTAGTAATTCCACTGCAGGTTGTAGTTCATCGTTGGCCTTGACCTCGTAGCCGAACCAATAGGCATCACTGAAGGTGGCCGGTGGTTGATAGTCTGGCTGCAAATCCTCCCGCTTGCCCAATAGCTGTTGCAGGAAATGGGTAAAGGCTTGACCACAGCGCCGCCCCAGCGCCTGAGTGGGCAGGTTCAGTAAATCGCCCAGGGTGTGTAAGCCGGCGCGGCGCAGGGAGTCGACTGTGCGAGAAAATTCATCCAGCAACTGGAGCGGGAGGGGTGCCAGCCGTTGCTCCAGTGACTGGTCAATTGCCATAGCGTCTGCCTCTGGCGCGAAAGACAATAGCCAGGCGGCTTTTGGAGTTGGTGCCAAACCGTATTGAGCGAAATACCCGCGGCTGCTGATACCTCCGGCAACTTCCGCCAGCAGCGCATCAAGACCTCGATAGAGGTTGAGACAGCTGCCAATTTCCAGTTGCAGGCAGTCTTCTCGCCAGGGGTGCAGGCTGGGACTGATGCTGTAGGCCCAACAGCACAGTTGTTGCAGGCAGCGCTGTTCAGCGGCAGTGTCTCGCTCCAGTAGTTGCACCGCCTGGGGCTCGGCTAATGCCCGCACTGTGGCGGTGCCCATGCCTTGCTCGATACCAAGAGTGGCAGCGCTGTCGTTGGCTCTCATTACCCGCTGCTGGGCAAGTACCACTATGGGTTGGTCTTCAGAGCGGTTCAGACACTGCAGGGGCAATTGGCTGAAGCGCAGGCATAACCACAGGCTCATAGGTTATCCAGGCGCCACGAGCGTGGGCATGAAAAAGCAAAGGGCAGTAATGATAGTTTAAAAGTACTGTACACATATACAGTATTATTGAAGTACTACCCATTGTCCATGAGATTAGTTCATGGTGGATATTGCCGCTCGCTTGCGCCATCATTCGCGCCCGCCTAGTGGGACCCTTGATTGCCCGGGCATCCTATTTTTTGCCTAACAGAGGTGCTATATGAATCGTACACCCAAACTACTGGCGCTATTGTGTGTTGGCGCTATGACGTTGACCGCCTGCTCTAGAGACGACGCAGCAAAAACACCCGCTACCGCCGAAACTGAATCTGCGGCAGTACCTGCGCTTCAGCAAACAGCGGCGGACGAATTCCGCGTCTTTCTCGATGAGAGCTATGCCGTCGATATGGCGCGCTACCCCTATACAGCCAGCTATCGGGGCGATAAATCTCAATACGATAAATGGAATTCTGCGGCTGAATCCTTCCTGCAGGAAACCCGTGAGATCAATGAGGCTCGGTTGGCGCAACTTGCCGCATTTGATCCGCAGAACCTTGAAGGCTCTATTGCTCTGTCCCGGGAACTGTATCAACTTAATCTTGAGCGCAATCTGTCCCGCGACGACTTTCGTCATCATCACGCGGTGATTCACCAGAAGAGTGGCCCCCATATCGGGGTGGTTAGTAATCTGATTAATATCCATCAGGTTACCGATGTCGCCGATGCCGAAGCCTATATCGGCCGCCTTAATAATGTAGGGACCTGGTTCGATCAACTCATCGAGCAAATGCGAATCCGGCAGCAAAAGAACTTCCTGTTGGCAGACTGGCAGTACCCGAAGATTATTGAGACCGCGCAGAATGTTATTACCGGTGCTCCCTACGACGATTCCGGAAAGGATTCATCTCTTTGGGAAGACTTTCAAGGCAAGGTGGCTGCGCTGGAGCTTGAGCAATCAACGAGCGAGCAGCTATTGGCGGATGCCCGTAATGCTTTACTTACGGTTGTTAAGCCAGCATACCAGCGTTTGATTGCTGAGGTTCAGGTACAAGCTGCACTGGCCTCGGATGCTGATGGCGTTTGGAAGTTCGACAACGGTGATGCCTTTTATGCTGAGTTATTGCGCTGGTACACCACCACAGATTTGACCGCCGATGAAATTCACAATATTGGTTTGCGCGAGGTCGAGCGGATTCACCATGAGATGAAAGCGATAATGACGCGGGTGAAATTTGACGGTAGTCTCGCCGACTTTTTCCTGTTCATTCGCGAAGATCCACAGTTTTATTATCCGGATACAGAGGAGGGGCGAGAGGCCTATCTTGTCGAAGCTGTTCGCCTAATCGACGTAATGCGTGAACACCTGCCAGAGTATTTTGGCATCCTGCCCAAGGCCAAACTGAAAGTGAAACGGGTGGAAGCATTCCGCGAGCGCTCTTCCGGCACCGCCTTTTACCAGGGGCCACCGGCGGATGGCTCACGGCCAGGTATTTACTATGCGAATCTGTACCGGATGAGTGATATGCCAAAGTATAAAATGGAGGGTCTGGCCTACCACGAGGGCCTACCGGGGCACCATTTACAGCGCTCGATTGGGGCCGAGCTTGAAGGGGTGCCCGAATTCCAGAAGTACATCGGCTTTACCGCCTATTCTGAGGGCTGGGGTTTATATACCGAGCTTCTGGCCAAGGATATGGGCTTCTACACTGATCCCTACGCCGATTTTGGTCGTTTGAGCATGGAGTTGTGGCGGGCCTGTCGTTTGGTCGTTGATACCGGTATTCACAGCATGCGTTGGACCCGCGAAGAAGCGATCGATTATCTGGTAGAGAACACGCCCAATGCCGTGTCCGAATCGACCAAGTCGATTGAGCGCTATATTGCCCAACCCGGGCAAGCGACTGCTTATATGATTGGCAAGATGAAAATTCTTGAACTGCGGGAAAAAGCCCGCGCTGAATTGGGCGAAGACTTCGATATACGCCACTTCCACGACACAGTCCTCAAGGATGGAACGGTACCGCTGGACATGCTCGAGCGGAAAATTAACGCGATGATTGTCGAGGTGAAGGCCTCTTAGACGCCCGCGTTCTCCAGCAGGTAAGTAATTATCACTTTAATCAGAAAGCCCAGGATGCCCATGGCCAGGCCCACGTACAGAATTATCGTGCCGAACTTGCCGGCATTGCTGCGCTTGGCCAGGTCCCAGACGATAAAAATCATAAATAGAATGAGTGCGCCTACGCCCAGAGTGACGCCGTAATCGGATAGCCACTTATCCATATTGGCGTAAACTCAGGCCGTTGCTGCTGGTGTTGATGCGGCGGATTGCGGCCGGTAGTTGGCGGCACTGTGCTCGCTGCCGGCTCGAGATTTGAAAAGGCTGCACGGTGTCCTCAGGGGTATGCTTTAAAGCAACCAGTATAACCCTGAAACCACCTTTACGGCCTGCAGTTGGCAGGCCTGGCGATCGTTCTTACAGGTAGGCGCCATGAGAGGGTTGTGGCTGTCCCTGGCCCTGGCCTTGCCACACCGGCAGTTCCCATAGCTGAGGCTGTTGCGGTACGTCCTCTGAGGGCGGCAGATCTATATCGATAGCCTGTTTGCCGCCGCGCTGCTTGAGAATATGCACCTTGCGGTATTCACGCATCTGCAGTCGCAAACTGGCTGGAGAGGAGTTGTGGGCAGCCTGGTTGGGTCGAAATAGCACCGACAGAGCGTCGCCGCTGCTGGCCGCCAGTTGCAGTTTGCGTAATTCGCTATAGCGATACTCATCGGCACCCAGCCAGCTGAAGACGGCACTGCAGGTGCCGCTGCGCAAGGCCTGTTCGGTACTCCACAGCAAATCTTCCCGATTCTGGGGGTGTACCAGTAATACCTGCTGCGTATCGATACCCCGTGCCGCCAGTAGGGGCGCGTAAGGGATATAGGGTGGGGCAATAAAAGCCTGCCAGCGGCCCTGAGCACTCAGTTTTTCCATGGCGGGCAGGAACAGGCCCATGGCACCCATGCCGCAGCCGTCGCTGAGTAGCTCAATAGTACTGCTAATGGGTAAGCCGCCTTGATAGAGGGCTGAATCGAGGGTGCTGTAGCCGCTGGACAGGGTGTTTTGGCCATGTCGGGCACTGTTGGCCGGGTCGCCGCTGTACTGCAGGAGATTGTGGTGACCGCGCCAGGTATCACGGCGATTAACAATTTTTTCGAGTGCGTCGTTCATGGTTTTTTACCTCTGAGGCGAATATCTCAATACACTGTATGGATATACAGTAGATGTAAAATACCGCCAATGCAAGCGTGAGGCCGTTGTGAATTTTGCCATTGCCCGCGACCTGTCGCCTTGCAGCGCAGGTGCCTTGGTGCTCAGCTAGAGGGGCGCGCCAGTGCCAGCATCAGGTCTTCGAGGTTGTCCCAGGGATTACCGTCGGCAAAGCCTTTGATACTGCCGTCAGTTTTTGATGCCATGGCCAGTAGTGCGCCCAGAGACTCCAAAGTGTGACGGGAGAGGGCGGCTTGCATCAGCCCCATGCGGTTGTTCCACACCCGCTTGGCAGTCAGTGCCTGCTGCGGATTCTGGCCGCGATCGCATTCAACTTGTACTTCGTAGAGTGTGCGAATTTCCCGTGCCAGTGCCCACAATATAACGGTCGGTTCGCTGCCTTCCCCGCGTAGGCCGTGTAACATTTTCAGGCTGTTGCCAGGATTACCGTTCAGAGCGGCATCGGTCATTTCGAACAGATTGTAGCGGGCGTTGTCCAGTACCGATTGGGTGACGTTCTCTGCGGTGATGTGATTATTTTGTGCCAGTAGCTTCAGCTTCTCGACTTCCTGTACTGCCGCCAGCAGATTGCCTTCAACCCGGTCGGCCAGTAGCTGCACTGCGTCGCGATCGATCTGCATGCCGGCATTGGCCACCCGCTGTTGCAACCAGCGCGGCAACTCCTTCGCACCCACCGGCCACACCTGCACAGTGGCGCCAGCCTTATCCAGGGCCTTGTACCATTTACTGTTGGTGGATTGCTTGTCGATTTTGCCGGCGACCAACATCAGTACATCGTCGCCGCCGACCAGTTCCAGGTATGCACACAGGGCTTTGCTGCCGTCGGCCCCGGGTTTGCCGCTGGGCAGGCGAATTTCAACCAGCTTGCGCTCGGCAAACAAGGACATACTGGTGGCGTGCTGCATAATTTCCTGCCAGTCGAAGCGGCTGACGCCGGCGTCAACCACTTCCCGCTCGGTGCAACCCTGCTCGCGGGCGTGCTGCCTGATCAGGTCGGCACACTCCTGTACCAGCAGGGTTTCATCGCCGCTAACGACATAGACCGGTAACAATTGTTGCTGCAGCTGGGCGGCGAGCTTGTCGGGGTAAACGCGCATTATTGAGTGCTGGCGGCGTAGAAACCTATGCGACGCATAATTTGCTGGGCCAGTTCGGTGCGCATCTCGGTTTTGAGAATTCGAACTTCCTCGGACTTACCCACAACATTGCGCGGATCATTTTCCATCTGCTTGATAACGATGGCATCGGAGTTGCCAATTTCCTCAGCACCACTGGCGGCCAGTACACTAAAGTTCGTTTTCATAGTCAGCTCAAATTCTGCGGCTCGGGCTTCGGCGTTGAGCGACAGGTTACGTTGGCTGAAACCTTCTGGCCCCAATTTCAAAATATAGGCGGCTTCGTCTTTGCCTACCCAGACTATGCCGTTGGCGGAAAAGCGAGCCTGTACCTCGCGGCTGAATTCACTGTTGGGGTTGGCGGTGACCAGACTCATCTGTTGCCAGGAGGGCGGCAGCGCAGTCGCCGTGTTATCACCTCGTAATTGGAACCCGCAGCCTGTAATGAACAGGGTCAGGCCGAGAATCATAGTCAGGCGCAAAAGTAGGCGCGACAGTGGCTGAATCATGGTGGGCTCTCGAAGGCTATTAGTTGGCAACAATATTAACCAATTTACCGGGTACGACAATCACTTTGCGTACCGTGGCGTCGGCGATAAACCGCTGCACATTGTCTTGCTCCAGTGCCAGCGACTCGATGGTCGCTTTATCAGCGTCTGCAGCAACGGTCATCTTGGCGCGAACCTTGCCATTGACCTGGATAACAATGTCGATGCTGTCACGAGTTAGTGCGGTTTCATCTACGACGGGCCAGAGGGCATTCATGACCTCGCCGCTGCCGCCCAGTTGCTGCCACAAATAGTGGCTGGCGTGGGGCACGATCGGACACAACATTAACACCACAGCATGCAGCGCTTCGCCGATAACCGCCTGATCCTGCGGATCACCAGTATTCAGCTTGCCAACTTCATTGCACAGTTCCATCACCGCGGCGATGGCGGTGTTGAAGGTCTGGCGACGGCCGTAGTCGTCACCGACCTTGGCGATAGTCTCATGGGTTTTGCGCCTGACGGCTTTCTGCGCGTCATTCAACGCTGCTGAATCGAGGACCACAGAGGCATCACCCTCAAGATGACTGGCCACCAGTTTCCACAGGCGTTTGAGAAACCGATTGGCGCCCTCTACCCCGGAGTCAGACCATTCAAGAGATTGCTCAGGCGGTGCCGCAAACATGCTGAACAGGCGCACGGTATCGGCACCGTAACGATCAATCAACGATTGGGGGTCTACCGTATTGCCCTTGGACTTGGACATTTTGGCGCCGTCTTTGAGCACCATGCCCTGGGTCAGTAGGCGGATAAAAGGCTCGTCCGAAGTCAGCAGGCCTTCATCGCGCATCAGCTTGTGGAAAAATCTCGCATATAGGAGGTGCAAAATAGCGTGTTCGATACCGCCCACGTACTGGTCAACTGGAGTCCAATAGTCGGCATCACTGTCGAGCATCGCCTTATCGTTGCCGGCGCTGGCATAGCGTGCGTAATACCAGGAGGATTCCATGAAGGTATCAAAAGTGTCGGTTTCGCGGGTTGCGCTACCGCCACAGCTGGGGCATTCCGTTTGATAGAACTCTGTCATTTTCTTGATCGGTGAGCCCACTCCCTCGAACTCTACGTTAGTAGGTAGCACCACAGGCAGGTCTTTGTCCGGTACCGGTACCGCGCCACATTTATCACAGTTGATAATGGGGATGGGCGCACCCCAGTAACGTTGGCGTGAAATCCCCCAGTCTCGCAGACGGAAATTGACTGCGCGCTTGCCTTTGTTATCGGCTTCCAATTTGTCAGCAATGGCGTTGAAAGCAGTTTCGAATGGCAGACCAGTGAACTCACCAGAATTTACCAGTACACCTTTATCGGTGAATGCGGCGCTTGCCAAATCACAACTCTCATCGCCCTCGGGCGCGACTACCTGCAAAATTGGCAATTGGTATTTAGTGGCGAATTCCCAGTCGCGCTGATCGTGCCCAGGTACCGACATGACCGCGCCCGAGCCGTAGCTCATCAATACAAAGTTGGCGACCCACACGGGTAATTGTTCGCCAGTTAATGGGTGGGCAGCAGTGGTGCCAGTGTCCATGCCCAGCTTTTCCATGGTGGCAATCTCAGCTTCTGCCACTTTGATATTGCTTTGAGATTCGATAAAAGCGGCCAACTCAGGATTGGTCTCGGCAGCGGCTCTGGCCAGCGGATGCTGTGGGGCTACCGCAACATAACTGACTCCCATCAGGGTGTCGGGCCGGGTGGTGTATACGCTCAGAGGGGAGCCATCGGCGAGGGTGAAATCCAGATCTACGCCCTCAGAGCGGCCAATCCAGTTGCGCTGCATGGTGCGCACCTGTTCCGGCCATTGATCCAGTTTGTCCAGATCGTTCAATAACTGGTCGGCATAGGCGGTGATTTTGAAAAACCACTGGTCGATATTGCGCCGCTCAACCGGGTTATCGCAGCGCCAGCAGCAGCCATCTACTACTTGTTCATTGGCCAGCACGGTCTGGTCAGTTTCGCACCAATTGACCTCCGCCTGCTTTTTGTAGGCCAGGCCCTTGGCGAACATGCGGGTAAAAAACCATTGCTCCCAGCGGTAGTAGTCGGGGTTACAGGTGGCAAACTCGCGATCCCAGTCGTAGGCAAAGCCCAGTCGCTGCAGCTGGACACGCATGTAGTCGATGTTTTCGGCGGTCCAGCGGGCGGGAGGTACATTGTTCTGAATGGCCGCGTTCTCGGCGGGCAAACCGAACGCGTCCCAGCCCATGGGCTGCAGCACATTTTTGCCCAGCATACGTTGGTAGCGGGCGATGACATCGGCAATGGTGTAATTGCGCACGTGACCCATGTGCAGCTTGCCGCTGGGGTAGGGAAACATGGCCAGGCAGTAGAATTTTTCCCGTCCGTCGTCGCGTTGGACGGCGAAACTGTTGCTGTCCAACCAGTGTTTCTGGACCGTCTGCTCGACGTCTTGCGGGGTGTATTTGGGGTCCATTATCGCGCTTTTTTCCGTGTCTAAAGACCGTGCCAGTCGACTCGTAAAGCTGATTGTGTCAGCGCTCCGCCCCGTTCTGCACGGTAAAAAATGAGGGTGAAATTCTACCAGCAAATGCGGCTATCGGCGACGGTCGTCGATATGACCAATTGCACATTTGTTGATCTGCGTCGTTGCGGCGATGCCAACGCCCAATTATGGTGTCATTATGCGCAAGACCAGTGATGTACTTTGGCAGGACTCACAACACCAGGTGCTCTTCGATATCCTCGATCGAATTCGGCGCCCGGAGGCGGATGCGCAGCTGATTCAGAGTTTGCGGGATTACACCGAGACGCACTTTACTCTGGAAGAAGAGTATATGCGGCGGCTAGCTTACCCGGATCTGGAGGCTCATATCCGCGCCCACGACCGTTTTCGCCAGGAAATTGATGAGGTGCTAGGCAGTTCTGAACACGATGCCCAGTTTCGCGACATTATCGGTACCTTTCTGACCGAATGGCTGACCCGGCACGTTTTTGGTGTGGACAAAAAACTGGAAGATTTTCTACTGGAATCCGGGGTGAGCTGACTCAGACGTCTTCGCGCCAGAACACCAGGTACATCAGCATCATCAACACCAGCCCAAGAAAGCTGCCGCCAATGACTACCGTAGAGCCGAAGCTGCCGAAGGGGGTGCGCCCCAGCATGACTTCAGCTTCGCCGTACAAGGTGGTTTCCATGAACTGATCTGTATGGGCGACAATTTGCCCGCGGTGATTGATGATGGCGGACACCCCGTTATTGGTGCCGCGCAAAAGATAACGGCCATTCTCCAGCGCCCGCATCTGCGCCATTTGCAGGTGTTGCAGTGGACCAATGGAATTGCCGAACCAGCTGTCGTTACTGATAGTGATTAATATATCGGCTTCCCGAGCGCCTTTGGCGACCAGATCCGGGTAGACGATCTCATAGCAAATATAGGGCGCAACCCGGTAGGCGCCGGCGCGCAGGGGCGGCTGATTTTTTGCCCCGGCGGAGAAGTTCGACATGGGCAGATCAAAAAACGCGATCAGGCCGCGTAACCATGATTCCATGGGCACGTACTCGCCAAACGGAACGAGCCGCTGTTTGTCGTAGCTACCTTCGCCCATACCCAGGGACACGATGCTGTTGTAGTAAGTGTCGCCATCTTCAGAGCGAGTCGGAATGCCGGTAATCAGGGTGGATTCGGTGACCGCAGCCTGCTTGGCGATGGGGTCGAGAAAATTCCGCGCCCGGTGGTAAGCGTTGGGGATGGCGGATTCGGGCCAAAGGATGATGTCGTTACCATAGCTGCTGCGTATCGCTTTAGAGTAGCGCGCCAGAATCGCTTCATATTTACTCCGGTCCCATTTGTCTTGTTGTGGAATATTGGGCTGATAGAGTGCCACCGTCAGTGGAAATTCACTGGCCCGGTCCACCCATTCAATGGGCTTGAGTACGCTACCGCCTATCCACAGCGTGGCGATCAGGCCCATATACGTCATGATGGACACCGCCTGACGGCTACGCCAGCCCAGAAACAGGCAAATACCGGTTAAGGCGCAGATAAAGGACAGGCCGTAAACGCCCAGTACTGGTGCCCAACCCGCGATCCAGGTATCGACATGGGCATAACCGAGATAGAGCCACGGGAAACCGGTTAGTAACCAACTGCGCAACCATTCAAACACCACCCACAGCGCGGGAAATCCCAATAACATGCCCCCGGGTAGCGACCTTATCCAGCGCACATAGCACCAGGCAAAAAGGCTGTGCAGCAACGCCAGGCCTCCGCAAAACAGGGCGGTGAGCAACACCGCTAACGGCACGCTGGCGAAACCGTATACATGAATGCTGACATAAACCCAGGACGCACCGCTGCCAAATAGTCCCAGGCCAAACAGCCAGCCCCGCCACAGTGCCTGCCCGGTGGAGCAGGTACACAGCAGGTAGCCATAGAGGATGCAGCTGACAATGCCAGCCGGCCACAGGTAGAAGGGTGCCAACGACAAAGTGATCAGGGCGCCGGCCATTGGCGCCAGTATCAGCACCAGCAGCGGGTGCAATGAGGGAGCGCTGATGTTATGCGCGGGTTGTGAGGAGGCTGACGCCATTCAGCCGGTTACTCCGGGGGACGTATGCGCAGGCTATGGATTTTGCGCTGGTCTGCGTTAATCACCTTGAACTCGAAGTCTTCGATGTTGGTGACTTCGTTGCGGCTGGGCAAGTGCCCAAAGGCCTGCAGCACCAATCCGCCAATGGTGCCAAACTCTTCTTCACTGAAGTTGGCATCGAAATAGTCGTTGAAGTCGTCGATGGGTGTTAGCGCTTTGACAAAGAAATCCTGGTCGCTAATTTTGCGAATGAACAGATCTTCCTGGGCGTCGGTTTCGTCTTCGATCTCACCGACAATTTCCTCCAGTACATCTTCAATGGTGACCAGTCCTGCGACACCGCCATACTCGTCAATGACAATTGCCATGTGATTGCGCTTTTCGCGAAATTCCCGCAGTAAAACATTCAGACGCTTGCTTTCGGGTACCACCACAGTCTGGCGCAATAGCTCGGTAACTTTCAGGCTGGACTGCTCTTTATTAAGGATCTGCGGTAACAAATCCTTGGCCAGTAAAATGCCCAGAATGTCGTCCAGACTGTCATCGATTACCGGGTAGCGCGAGTGAGCAGAGCTGATGATTTGGGGGAGAATTTCCTCCAAAGTTTGATCCGCTTTTATCACCACCATTTGCGAGCGCGGAATCATGATGTCCCGCGCCTGCATATCGCTGACCTTCATTGCGCCTTCGATAATGCTGAGGGCGTCCTCATCGATAACCTCATTTTCCGCAGCGACGGAGATAACGTCTTCGAGGTCCGCCCGGGTACGTGGCTCGCTGGAGAACAAATGAGAGATTTTTTCGAGCCAGGATTTTTCCTCTGGTTCGCTGTTAAATCGATCTTCGCTCATGGTGCTCAGTGCTCCTGGCTCGGATAGCCGGAATAGGGACAGGGATAGTTGAGTATCTTGAGGATTTCCGTTTCCAGGGTTTCCATTACAAGTGCTTCTTTGTCGATGATGTGGTCGTAGCCCAGCAGGTGAAGCGTGCCGTGCACCGTCATATGTGCCCAGTGGGCCGTTAAGCTTTTGCCCTGGTTTTGTGCTTCACCGCGCACCACCGGGGCACAGATAACAATGTCGCCAAGCATGGGCACATCTATATCTTCAGGTAGATCGGTGGGGAATGAAAGAACGTTGGTGGTGCCAGGTTTATTGCGGTAATTGCTGTTGAGCTCAGCCATTTCGGCTTCATCGACAAGGCGCACGCTGACCTCGGCTTCTTCTTTATGCGGCTCGCAGTGGCTCAGGGCCGTGTTTATCCAGCTTCGTATGTCGCCCTCTTCGGGGACGGGTTCGGCGCTGGCGCTTTGAATATCCACTGTCAAATTCATCTCTGGGTCTTGTCGAGAGACGTATTGCTATCTTCGTGGGCGTCATAAGCCTCGACGATGCGCTGCACCAGTGGATGACGAACCACGTCTTTATTGGCAAACCAGGTGAAGCCGATGCCATCAACGTCGGGCAAAATCTTGCTCACGTGGGTGAGACCGGATTGGATGCCCCGGGGCAGGTCAGTTTGAGTGGCATCGCCGGTGATCACTGCAGTAGAACCAAAGCCGATGCGAGTCAGGAACATTTTCATCTGCTCGCGGGTGGTGTTTTGTGCTTCATCGAGAATGATAAAAGCGTCGTTCAGTGTGCGGCCGCGCATGAAAGCCAGCGGCGCAACCTCAATAATATTGCGTTCGATATAGTTGTTAACCGTTTCAAAGCCCAGCATTTCATAGAGTGCGTCATACAGGGGGCGTAGATAAGGATCGATTTTCTGGCTTAAATCTCCCGGTAAAAACCCGAGTTTTTCACCAGCCTCAACCGCAGGCCTGACCAGCAGAATGCGCCGCACCCGTTCTTCCAGCAACGCCTCCACACCACAGGCTACGGCCAGAAAGGTTTTGCCTGTGCCGGCGGGACCAATACCGAAACAGATGTCGTTGTGTTTGACCGAGCGCACATAGGCTTGCTGGTTTTTGCCCCGCGGTTTAATCGTGGCGCGTTTGGTGCGAATGATCTGGATCGCCTCTACCGGCTTGTTATCGTCGACGGTGACCAGACTATCCGGTTCTGCGTGCTGTAACTGCAGGTGTAGGGATTCGGGGGTCAGGCCAACGCCCTGGCACACCTCGGCGTACAAATGTATCAGCAATGCCCTGGCGGCAACCACGTTGACTGTGGGGCCGCTGATGGAGAACTGATTGCCTCGTGCACTGACAGTAACCCCCAGACGCTGCTCGATCTGGCGCAGATGGGCATCCAGCTGGCCGCACAACATGGCCAGATGACGGCTGTCATTGGGTTCAAGAGTCAGGCCTTGCTGTATCGAAGGCTGGGTAGATGCTTGCTTAGTGGGTTCGTTGTTCAAATGAGTCTGCAGCCGCGTACGGCATTAAGGATAAGTTTAAAGGATATACTGGAATTCGATGACGTCAACTTTGAGCGTCTCAGGACGCCAGGGTTCCGCGTAGGGAGTTTGGCAGCGCGTCATAGATATCGACACTGGTAAAGTCGCCGATCAGGCTGCGATCGCTGCAGGAGAAGTTCACCACCCGATTGTTCTCGGTGCGACCCTGTAACTCGCCGGGGTCTTTCTTGGAGACGCCGGTTACCAGGATTTTCTCGCGATTGCCTACCATGTCCCTGCTAATTTTCTGCGCGTTCTGGAGGATACGGGTCTGCAATATCTTCAGGCGTTGCTTCTTGGTCTCTTCGTCGGTGTTGTCAGGCAGCTCTGCCGCCGGCGTACCCGGTCTGGCGCTGTAGACGAAACTGAAAGAGGTATCAAAGCCAATGTCTTCAATTAGTTTCATAGTGGCACTGAAATCGGCCTCAGTTTCGCCAGGAAAGCCAATAATGAAATCTGAAGAAATGCTGATATCCGGGCGGATCTTGCGCAGCCTGCGGATTTTTGACTTGTATTCCAGAGCGGTATGGCCGCGCTTCATGGCCATTAATATGCGATCGGATCCACTTTGTACGGGCAAGTGAAGGTGGTTCACCAGCTTCGGTATTTCTGCGTAGGCATCAATCAGCGCGTCGGAAAATTCGACCGGATGAGAGGTGGTGTAGCGAATTCTATCAATCCCGGGAACCTGTGCGACCAGAGCCAGGAGTTCGGCAAAGTCGACCATTTCGGCCAGGTGGTTATCGCCGCGGTAGGCGTTAACATTCTGGCCCAGCAGGTTGACCTCACGCACACCACCGGCGGCCAGATGAGCGATTTCAGCGATCACGTCATCCACTGGCCTGGACACTTCTTCACCGCGGGTATAAGGCACCACGCAGAAGGTGCAATATTTGCTACAGCCTTCCATGATTGACACAAAAGCGGAAGGGCCTTCGACTTTCGGGTCCGGTAGGCGATCAAATTTCTCGATCTCGGGAAAGCTGACGTCAACCACCATAGTGCCGCCGGGTCCGCGCTGCTCCATCATTTCGGGCAGGCGATGGAGGGTCTGTGGTCCAAATACCAGATCGACATAAGGTGCACGTTTGCCAATTTCTGCGCCTTCCTGGCTGGCTACGCAACCGCCAACGCCAATAATCACGTTTGGATTCTTTTGCTTCAAGTGTTTCCAGCGGCCCAATTGATGGAATACTTTTTCTTGGGCTTTTTCCCTTATAGAACAAGTGTTTAGCAGCAATACATCGGCTTCCTCGGGGTTATCCGTGGGCACCAGATCATGGCTTTCTTCCAACAGGTCACGCATTCGCGCCGAGTCATACTCGTTCATCTGGCAACCATGGGTCTTTATGTACAGTTTCTTGCTCACTGATTGCTTGCTCGCGGCGGGCCGCAGGCCTATCCTCTGGGGGTGGAAAAGGGCAGCGAATTATACAGAGTTGTCGCCTTGAAACACAGCTTGAGTGGGTTCCTGGGACTGGAATTTCCTGTCCGGGGTGGTAATATTGCCGCCCCTCGAAATCCGGGTGGGCAAAAACTGGCGCGACGGCGCTATCGCATGAGGCAAGAATGGCAAATTATCCCGTTTACAAGGTGATCTTTCAGAACGGTAACCAGGTGTTCGAAGTGTTCGCCAAGCAGATCTACCAGAGCGATATGTGGGGCTTTATCGAGGTGGAGGAGTTTCTGTTCGGTGAGCGCTCACAAATACTGGTAGATCCCAGCGAAGAAAAGCTCAAAAACGAGTTCAATGGCGTCAAGCGCAGCTATATCCCACTGCAAGCCATTATTCGGATTGATGAGGTCGACAAAGAAGGCACCGGTAAGGTGTCTGATACCAAGAGCGGCGATAGCAATGTTGCCAGCTTTCCTTTCGCCGGCATCCAGCCCGGTCATCAGGGCAGCGAGGAATAAGCTACGCTGCCTTCAGAGTCCATTTTTTCATTCGCCAGAAACCGACCTTCGCCGGATAACGACCAGCACTCCAATCAGCGCAACGCCTGCCTGACCGACGCCAGCTTTACACACACCACAAACGCCTTAACCGTGGCTTGCACTTCTGACAGCGACGGAAAGGTTGGAGCCAGGCGAATATTAGCGTCCTGCGGATCTTTGCCATAGGGATAGGTGGCACCTGCCGGCGTCAATTTAACGCCAATGTCGGCTGCCAGGCCGACAATCTCCGCAGCCAGGCCGGGCCGGGATTGGAACGAGATAAAGTAGCCGCCTAGTGGGTGGGTCCACTCACCCATGCCGGTGCCGGCCAGCTCTGCATCCAGCGTCTGCAATACGGCGTCGAATCTCGGTTTGATTAGCTCGGCGTGTTTTGCCATGTGACTTTCCAGAGTCTCCCGGTCTTTTAGAAAACGAAGATGGCGCAGCTGGTTAACCTTGTCTGGGCCAATTGTTTGAAACGCGAGTTGCGTCTTCAGTGCTCCCAAAATATTTTTGCTGCTGGCCAGATAGGCCAGGCCGGCGCCGGCGAAAGTAATCTTGGAAGTCGAACCAAACTGAACCACGGAGTCGCAGGTGCCGTGCTTTTCACAACACTGCCGAATAGACGCCAGCGCAGGTGCAGACGGCGACAGTGTGTGTACCACGTAGGCATTGTCCCACATGACCAGAAAGTCCTCCCCGGCCTTTGCGCCCAGCCCGGCGATACGGTCCACAGTTTCGTCGCTATAGGTACAGCCGGTGGGATTTGAAAACCGTGGTACACACCACATTCCGCGAATACTGTCGTCCGCGGCTAGCAGCGCTTCAACCGCGTCCATGTCAGGCCCGGTATCTAGCATATCGACGGTGAGCATCTCGATGCCGAGGTGCTCACAAACCGTAAAGTGCCGGTCATAGCCGGGTACCGGACAGATGAACTTGTTAGTTCTATGCCGACTCCAGGCAGAGTTCGGTCCACGCAGTCCGTGATGCACTGCCACCTCAAGGGTGAAATACATTAGCGCCAGGCTGCTATTGCCGCCGATCAAGGTTTCTTCCGCGTTGCAGCCGAGCAAACTGCCGAAAAACTCGCGCGCCTCGGCGAGCCCATCCAGGCCGCCATAGTTGCGCACGTCGGTACCGTTGGCACTCAGATAGTGACCCTCGAGAATACCGTCTAGCGGGTTCGACAGGGCGACCTGATCCTTGCCTGGCTTGCCTCGCGTCAAATCCAGCGAGAGCTGCTGTTTTTGTAACTCCAGATACGCTCGTTCCAGTACGTTCAGTTCGGTTTTAAGCTGATCCTTGCTGGCCTGGTCAATGTGCACTAGGGAATCCTTTTATGTACTACTATTAAGTGAATGATGACAATTTTCAGCGAACGATTATACCGCCGCGCGGCGAGCACCGGTAAGGGAACTATTTGACATCCGGCTTGAAAAAGCCCCGCTCTCCCCCATATCTACCGGATGAAAATGAACATCGAGGTTGTTAACAATGAGTGAACAAGAGCGGCCTGATGAGGCTGAATTGGTTGAGCCAGAGTCCGGCGCGCATACCCCGGCGGTGGCCGACGAAGTTCTACCAGACACGCTTTACCTGATGCCCATCCCCAATCGCCCGTTCTTCCCCGGGCAAGTCCAGCCGGTAGCGCTTAACCCGGTTGAGTGGGGCAGTACTTTGGAGGCGGTTGATGCGGCGGGCAATGGCTTGATCGGTTTGTCGTATGTAGAGGGCGCTGATCCGGCCGGCACAGACACACGAAAGTTTCCCGAAATTGGTTGTGCGGTTCGTCTCCATAAGCCGCCCGTGCCTGGCGAAAGCGTCGGCCAGTTTTTGGCACAGGGGGTTCGCCGGTTTCGAATTGTGCGCTGGCTGAATGACAAGCCTCCTTATCTGGTGCAGGTGGAATACCCGCGCAGCCAGGGAGACCGGGACTCAGACGAAATCAAAGCCTACGCCATGGCGCTGATTAAGGAAATCAAAGAGCTGATCCCGCTCAACCCACTGTACAGCGAAGAGCTGAAAACCTACCTGGCCAACTTCAATCCAAATCAACCCAGTTTACTGGCGGATTTCTCGGCAGCACTGACTACCGCTTCAGGTGATTCGCTACAGGAGATTCTGGATACCCTGCCACTGCGTTCGCGCATCGAAAAGGTACTTAAGCTGCTGCGTAAAGAACGTGAAGTGGCTGAGTTACAGCGTCAGATCACCAGTCAGGTCGACGAGAAGGTCTCGGATCAACAGCGCGAATTTTTCCTCCGTGAACAGCTTAAAATTATCCAGAAAGAACTCGGTATATCGAAAGACGACCGAACCTCTGACGAAGAGATGTTCGCTGAGCGCATCACCAATCTGGAAATGCCCGAGGCTGTGGCAAAGCGCATTGAAGACGAGATGCACAAACTGTCGGTGCTGGAATCTGGCTCGCCGGAATATGGCGTAACCCGCAACTATCTCGACTGGGCAACCTCCGTGCCCTGGGGTGTTTTGTCAAAAGACAACCTGGAGCTGAAGCATGCTCGCACGGTGCTCAATGAACATCACGAGGGTCTCGATGATGTAAAGGATCGCATTCTGGAATTCCTGGCGGTGGGATCTTTTCGCGGCGAGATAGCGGGCTCCATATTATTGTTGGTCGGCCCCCCCGGTGTTGGTAAAACCAGCATCGGTCGCTCTGTTGCCGATGCCCTGGGCCGTGAGTTTTACCGCTTCAGTTTGGGCGGAATGCGTGATGAAGCTGAAATTAAAGGTCACCGCCGCACCTATATTGGCGCCATGCCGGGCAAGTTGGTGCAGGCGCTGAAGGAAGTACAGGTGTCCAACCCCGTTATCATGCTGGACGAAATCGATAAAATTGGTGCTTCCTATCAGGGGGACCCTGCCTCTGCATTGCTGGAAGTACTCGACCCTGAACAGAACAGTGAATTTCTCGACCACTATCTCGATCTGAGAGTCGATTTATCCAAGGTGTTGTTTATCTGCACCGCCAATCAACTGGATACCATACCCGGGCCTCTGCTGGATCGTATGGAGACCCTGCGGTTGTCGGGTTACGTGGCAGAGGAAAAACTGTCCATTGCGCGTAAACACCTGTGGCCAAAACAGCTTGAGCGCCACGGTCTGTCTGACGATCAGCTAAAGATCAATGATGCCGGGCTAAAATACGTGATCGACTCCTATTGCCGGGAAGCCGGTGTGCGTACCCTGGAAAAACAGCTGTCTCGAATTATGCGCAAATCCATAATGCAGATTCTGGAGAGCGGAGAAGAGAAGCTGCGAGTCGGCAAAAAGGATATCGATCGCTTGCTTGGCATGCCGCCGTTTCAACCAGACAAGCCTTTGCGCGGCGTGGGAGTTGCCACTGGTCTCGCATGGACATCCATGGGCGGTGCCACCCTGGCCATTGAGTCCTCTCAAATTCACACGCTGAATCGCGGTTTCAAAATGACCGGGCGGCTTGGCGACGTGATGAAGGAGTCCGCCGAAATTGCCTATAGCTACGTTGTTGGTAACCTTAAACATTATGGCTGCGATCCGGACTTTTTCGATATGAGCATGGTGCATTTGCACGTACCTGAGGGCGCAACTCCCAAAGATGGTCCCAGTGCCGGTGTCACCATGGCTACTGCGTTGGTCTCGTTGGCTCGTAAAGAGCGGATCAAACGACCGTTAGCGATGACTGGTGAATTGAGTTTGACTGGGCAGGTATTGCCAGTAGGCGGTATCCGCGAGAAGGTGATCGCGGCGCGGCGCAGCAAGATCATGGAATTGATATTGCCGCATGCGAACAAGCGGGACTTTGAAGAGTTGCCGGAATATCTACGTGAGAATATCAATGTGCATTTTGCGCGGACTTATCGCGAGGTGTTTGAGTACGTATTCCATGAGCATCGGTTGGATAAATCTTTGCACTGATCGATTACGCTTCAGATGGTCTGAGGGGTTGCTGTTTCTTATTCGGGACTTGTCCGAACCCCTATGCAGAGGGTCTTATTCTAGCTGCGTGGGACCCACTTCCCAGGAACCGTGGCAGTCACTACGGCCCTGGTCGGAGCGGGATATCCCTCAACAGTCTTCGAACTATCATCTGGATCCAGAAAATCACTCAAAGAATGAAACGTCATCCAATCGGTAGAACGCTGTTCATCGCTTGAAGTGACATTCACATCAATGACCTGCGGATTTTCAAATCCCACTTTCTCCAGCCAAACTTTCAAGGTGTCAGTGCTAGGTAAAAACCAGACGTTGCCCATGCGGGCATAACGGCCTGCGGGTACCAACGTATCGCCCGGGCCGCCTTCGATAATTAGTGTTTCCAATACCAGTTGGCCGCCTGGGCGCAGACTGTCGCGCAGTTCCATCAGATGATCCATGGGGGAGCGGCGGTGGTATAAAATTCCCATTGAAAATACGGTGTCGAACGCTTTTAGCTTGGGCGGCAGGCGTTCGATACCCACGGGTAGTACCCAGATGTTGTCTTGTTGCAGGTATTTTTGCAGCGCCCAGAATTGCACAACGAACAGGGGGGTGGGGTCTATGCCGATGACTTCGCGGGCACCCTCGCCAAGCATGCGCCAGCAGTGGTAGCCACTACCGCAGCCAACGTCGAGTATCCGTCTACCAGTGAGGTTGTCGATGCTGTCGCGCAGGCGATCCCATTTCCAGTCAGAGCGCCACTCGGTGTCTATGTGTTGGCCGAACAGTTCATAGGGGCCTTTACGCCATGGGCGTAGGCCTTTCAGTGCTGTTTCGAGTTGATCATTTAGCTGTTCTGGCAATGGCGATTGACTACTGGCGCCGACTCTCGCGTTATTGAGCTGCACGGTATCAACGTTGATATCCGGCAAGTCGCCCAGGGCTTTTAGCCAGCGAGCCAGATCACCATAGCGCTCTTTGGAAAGTCCGGCTGCAATCTGTGTAGGTAATAAAGCGGCCCAGGCAGCCAAATCGCCTTCGCTCCACTGAGCGATCAACGCTTTGTAGTCGATCATTTCAGCGCGACAAGAGAGGCAAAGTTAAAGCACTGAAACCAGACATCGCAGCTGCTGAATCCAGCCTGGGACATTCGCTGGCGGTGTTCTTTTAATGTTTCAGGAACAAGAACATCTTCTATGGAGTCACGTTTTTGTGCGATCTCCAGATCACTGTAACCGTTTGCCCGTTTGAACTCGTGGTGTAAATCAATGTTGAGTTGATCCAGGTGGGGGTCTTCGAAGACGACTTTTTCGGACAGCACCATGATGCCGCCGGGACGAAGGCCTTGGTAAATGTTGCGAATGACATGGTCTCGCTGTGCCTGCTCAACAAACTGTAGGGTGAAGTTCAGCACCACTACGGAGGCGTTGGTAATATCCACTTCCTGCAGGGGTTTGCAGATCAGCTCTACCGGCGTGTCGTGAGTATCCGTATCGATGATGTTGCGGCAGCGCTGCAGCATGGGCTGGGAGGTATCGACACCAACTATGGTGCAGTCGGGCACCTGCAGGTTCTGGCGCATGGCCAGGCTTGAAGCGCCCAGAGAGCAGCCAAGATCGTATAAGTTGCTGCCGGCAGTGGCGTAGCGCGCAGCCAGCAAGCCAGTCATTGCAACGATAGTGGGATAGCCAGGTACCGATCGTTTGATCATGTTCGGAAACACGCTGGCCACTTTGTCATCGAACACAAACAAGCCGGGATCGGCAAGGGGCTCGGCGTAAAGGGTGTCTCGCTTATCGCTCACAGAGGTGCTCGGTCTGACTATGCACCCGCGAGGGGTGCAGTGAGGGTGGAGGCCTTTCTAGTTGGCGCTTCGAACCAACTTGGCTTCTTCGGCTGCAGCCGGACCGCCCGCGCGTGCGCGAGGGTGGAAATGTGCGAAGTGGGTCGCGCATTCGGTATCGGCTGAATCCTGTTTGTCGTGGGCAAATTTAATGCTGCGCATAAAATCGACTAATGTTGTTTTGCCCTGGTCACGTCTTTTCATGGGTACTCTATCTACAATTCAGTGTTCCTAGGATGGATTGTAGTCATACCGCCGCAACAAGTAGCGTAAAAAATCCCTACATTTTATGTGAAAAAAGCCCGTTAGGCCTGTCTATTTCAGCTTCAGGGTTTCCTCAAGTTCGGGTAGTAGTTCGAATAACTCCGGTTTGTTGGCTCGAATTTCATCGGCGTTAAGACCGTGAAGCTCGTGTGGAAAAATCAGCCACTGATCTGTTTCGTGAACATAGTAGTCGGGTTCGCGGTCACTCTGGTTTTTGGTTGGCTTGTAGTAGGGGGTGGCAATTCGAATTTCTGGTGTGTTCTTTTTACAGGCTCTTTTCAAATCAATAATCGCCTGCTGAATAGACAGGCCGGTATCGTGCACGTCGTCCACGAACAAAAGTGAGTCTTCTGCTTCCAGGCGCTTGATTACATAATTCAGACCGTGGACCAGGACATGGCGACTGCGCTGGTCAATGCCAGTGTATGAGGAGGTGCGAATCGAGATATGGTCGGACTCCACACCCAGTACATCCAGCAATTCCTGTACGGCAATGCCCACCGGTGCGCCGCCGCGCCAGACGCCGACGATATAGTTGGGCCGATAGCCGCTCTGGTAAACCTGCCAGGCAAGTTTGAAAGAATCTTCCAGTAATTGCTGCGCGCTGATGTAGTGTTTTTCCATAATAATCGAGTGCCCCGATGTTAGTGTTCGACAGATAGCGGGCAAGATTAGCACAGCGCCGGCAGCTTGCCCTGCGGCCTTTCAAGCGGAATTTTAAACAGCGAGAAAGCAAATGTGGATATACTGTCAGTTGGACCGACGATTTGCGGCGTTTATTCGCCGGCTAAACGACTTGAAATTGAAGCGGTGACCCTCTTTCTGGCAGTTGTTGACGACATTGCTGGCGGAAATGTAAGCGAAGGAATTTAATTATGCTGGATGTACTCGAACAACTTCCCATGGACTCGATACTTGGCCTTGCCCAAGAGGCCAAAGCAGATCAGAACCCCAACAAAGTGGATCTGACGCTTGGTATCTACATGAACGAGGAGGGCGTCTGCCCGGTATTTGGGGCAATTCAGCAGGCCCAGCATGCCCTTGTTAATGAAGAGATCAGCAAAGCCTATATGGCCCCCGCCGGCGCTACCGACTTCAACCTGGGGATGCAAAAACTAGTACTGGGCGCCGACAGCGCACCCTTACTGGAGGGTCGTATCGGCAGTGTGCAAACCCCGGGCGGCTGCGGTGCGCTTCGCATCGGTGCGGAACTCATTCAGGCGGCCAATCCAGGTACCCGGGTTTGGGTCAGTGATCCGACCTGGCCGGTACATATTCCGCTGATTGGCAGTGTGGGACTGACCTTTGAAACTTATCGTTACTACGACCCTGCGACCCACGGGGTTAATTTCCAGGGCATGGTGGAAGATCTGAAGGGTGCTAAAGCCGGCGAAGTCGTGCTCTTACACGGCTGTTGTCACAATCCCAGCGGGGCGGATCTAAGCCTTGAGCAGTGGGGCGTGATTGCCGATATGGCTGAGGCCCAGGGCTTTGTTCCGTTTGTAGATACCGCCTATCAGGGGCTGGGTCTCAGTCTCGACGAAGATGCTGCGGGGCTGCGTTTACTGGCGGCTCGCCTGCCAGAAATGATTATTGCCGCTTCCTGTTCAAAGAATATGGGCCTCTACCGGGAGCGTACCGGTGCGGCGATTTTTGTTTGTAAGGATAAGGAAAATGCCCAGGCCCTGGTCAGCCAGGCCCTGGTAGCTGCGCGCCGGACCTATTCCATGCCGCCTGCTCACGGTGGTTTGCTCGCAGCTCGATTACTGACTGACGCTACGCTCAATGCCAATTGGCGAATAGAACTCGAGCAAATGTGCCAGCGAATCAATGGTCTGCGTGCGCAGTTGGTGGATAAGCTACAGGCAGCGACCAATCAGGATTTTGGTTTTATCCAGCAAGAAAAGGGCATGTTTTCCTTTCTTGGCCTTAGCGCTGAGCAGGCCCAGCGGCTGCGTAAGGACCACAGCGTTTATATGCTGGACTCCTCAAGGATTAACGTGGCGGGGGTTAATGCGAGCAACATCGATGCCCTGGCTAAAGCCGTGGCTGCCGTACTATAGCTAGCCGTCGAGTTCGCTCCAGCGCTCGAAGGCCGTTTCCAGGTTTGCCTGTGATTCACTCAGCGATTTTATGGTCACTTCGTTGGTAGCTCGGTCCCCCTGATAAAACTCCGGTTGGGCAATGGTTTGCTCCAGCTCCAGAATCTTGTTTTCCAGGGTTTCGATAGTGAGAGGCAGACTGTCCAGCTCGCGTTGATCCTTGTAAGACAGCTTGCGCTTTACCGGAGCTGCCGTTACTTCGGAGGCCGGTGACTCAGCTTGAGTTTTAACAGCCGCGACACTGGTTTGTTCGAACACTTCCTGTAGTTTGCCGCCGCGCCCCTCCCAATCTCGATATCCTCCGGCGTGCTCAGTGACGATGCCATCGCCCTCCAATACCAGTAGGCCGGTAACCACGTTGTCCATAAAATCCCGGTCGTGGCTGACCAGGATAACCGTGCCGTCAAATTCCAGCAGAATCTCTTCCAGCAGTTCCAGCGTTTCGATATCGAGGTCATTGGTGGGTTCGTCCAACACCAATAAGTTGGCAGGCTTACTGAACAGTCTGGCGAGAATGGCGCGATTTTGCTCACCGCCGGACAATGCCTTTACGGGTGTTCGAACCCGCTCCGGGCTGAACAAAAAATCGCCCAGATAGGAGATGGCGTGGCGGCGCTTGCCATTGAGCTCGATAAACTCCTGTCCGCCGCAAATATTGTCGATCAGGTTGCGCTCGGGGTCCAGATGATCCCGTAGTTGGTCGGAGTAGGCGATCTCCAGCTTGGTGCCCAATTTTACCGAGCCGCTGTCTGGCTGCAGCTGTCCCAGCAAAATTTTGACCAGAGTGGATTTGCCCGCGCCATTGGCACCGACAATGCCGATGCGGTCGCCGCGCTGAATGATCGCGGAAAAGTCCCGCAGAATCCGCTGCTCGCCATATGTCTGGTTCACACCTTTAAGCTCAGCCACGATCTTGCCGGACTTACTGGCGTCTTCAACGCCGAAAGCGGCCTTGCCCGTGCGGTTTCGACGGTCGCTGCGCTCACCGCGCATTGCCTCCAGGGCTCTTACCCGACCTTCATTACGGGTGCGGCGGGCTTTGATTCCCTGCCGTATCCATACCTCTTCCTGTGCCAGGCGCTTGTCAAACAAGGCGTTGGCACGTTCCTCTGACAGCAGTTCATGTTCGCGGTGCTTAAGAAAGCTTTGATAGTCACCCTCAAGCAGGGTCAGGTTTCCGCGGTCCAATTCGGCAATACTGGTCACCACATTTTGCAGAAATCGCCGGTCGTGGGTGATCAGGATAAGTGCGCCACGGTATTGCCTGAGTTGGGCCTCCAGCCATTCAATGGCCGGAATGTCCAGATGGTTGGTGGGCTCATCCAGCAGCAGAATGTCTGGCTGGCATACCAGTGCGCGGGCCAAAGCAACACGCTTGCGCCAGCCGCCAGAGAGCTCAGCAAGCTTGGCATCCGCCGGCAACTGTAACTGACTAAGCGTCGTTTCCACTCTTTGCTGAAGATTCCAGCCGTCCACCGCTTCCAACTTCGCCTGCACCCGTGACAGCGCGTTCATGTCCACTTCATCGCCCGCCAGCAGCAGCTGATGGTACTGAGTGATAAATTCCCCGGCCTCTTCAAGTCCGCCAGCAACCACCTCATAGACACTGGCATCGTCAGAACTGGGCAGAGTTTGCTCCAATCGGGCCAGTCGCGTGCCAGGCCGCAGCCAGACTTCGCCGCTATCGGGGGTAATGTCCCCGGCCAGAATTTTGAGCAGCGTTGTCTTGCCCGCGCCATTCCGGCCGAGCAAGCCCAGTTTGTCTCCGCGCCGAATAGTGAGTTCGACGCCATCGAGTAAAACCTGGGTCCCGTAGTGTAAATCGACTTGGTCGAGGCGTAGTAGTGGCATGGGGCGGGATTGTGGCGGCAGATCGCGATGATGTCAGCTTTTCCTATTGGCAATGTTGCAGGTATTTGGGTCTGTGCGTTCTAGCGGCCGCGAGCGCGACAGTGTTTCTCGGTCTCTCCAGGATATTTGAGCTTGTTGCGTTCTAACGGCCGCGAGCGCGAGAGTGTTTCTCAGTCGCTCCACGATATTCGCTTGGTGAGAAACACTCTCGCGCTCACGCCCTCGGCTGTTGCAATCCTGCTCGATCGCAATATTCGATTAAGCGTTTTAAGGCAACTATCTAGAAATCGACCGATCTACTGGGAACACTGCGATGGTAGGGGAGGGACGAGCACAACCTTTTTACCAAGCGAATTCGTTGGTCCGGCACACCGGGAGCGACTAAAAAGATTGTGCTCGTCCCTCCCCGGCGGCATACCGAAGAAAATCCGCAGGTACCCCTCTAATGGACGAAGATCTCAAAAAAAACAGCTCACATCTTCCTTGCCCGCGTATTTCGGTTATCATTCTGCGCTTCAAAACTGATCTGCCCCCAACAGGGCCGCTAAAACTATGTTGAGTGTTCAATACGCCCAGTACGACCGTCAAATATCCAACTGGCTACTGTTCTGCGCTGCCGTTATCTTCGGCATGATTGTCCTTGGGGGGGTCACCCGTCTGACCGATTCTGGCTTGTCTATGGTCGAATGGAAGCCGTTGATGGGCGTAATTCCACCCCTGTCGCAGGAAGCGTGGCAGGAGACATTCGACAAGTACAGGCTCTATCCCGAGTATCAGAAAATCAACAAAGGCATGAGCCTGGATGCCTTCAAATCCATTTTCATGTTCGAGTATCTCCACCGGGTATTGGGTCGAGTGATCGGTGTGATCTTCTTTTTCCCTATGGTGTACTTTGCCTTCAAGGGGCGGGTGAAGGCCGGTATTATGCCCAAGTTGTGGCTGCTCTTTTTGATGGGTGGCGCTCAGGGTTTAATGGGTTGGTACATGGTCAAAAGTGGTCTGGTGGATCGTCCCGATGTCAGCCAATATCGTTTGACCGCTCACCTCGGTTTGGCGTTTCTCATATACGGGTTAATGCTGTGGTTGGTGTTCGACCTGCGCCATCCTAAACGTGGCCTCGCCCAGGGCCGCTTTGCAGGCTTCAGCAAGATTATACTGGGCCTGGTGTTCCTGATGATTCTGTCCGGTGGCCTGGTTGCAGGCACTGACGCGGGTTTCGCCTATAGTACCTGGCCATTGATGGGTGACTCTTTCGTCCCCGAGGGCCTCTATTCAACATCCCCGGCCTGGCTGGCAATGTTCGAAGACATCACTACCATCCAGTTCAATCACCGAATATTCGCCTATGCGCTTTCCGCGATTATCCTGGTGTTCTCGATTCAGGTGTTGCGCGCTGGTGTGGAAGCTCGTGGCCGACTGGCGATTATCTTCTTGCTGCTGGCGCTTACCGTTCAAGTGGCTCTTGGCATCAGTACCTTGCTGCTGCACGTTCCCATTGCTTTAGCGGCGGGGCATCAGGCGGGCGCGGTTCTATTGTTAACTGCCACGCTGTACGCCACCCATGCGCTACAGTCTAAGCAAGGTAAGTAGACGGCCCGAAGTTGCTGCAGAACGAAAACGGGCTCTTAAAATTAAGAGCCCGTAGATTGGTTAGTTGATGAATTTTTTACGTAAATTGGGTTGGCGCTATGTCGGCCGCTACCAAAAAGTAGGCGCTAGATCACACTCGCGTCTACCGTGACTCTGTCGCCGATCTTCAGCGGAAATTTCAAAACGTATATCCAGTCGGCGATCGTGCCCTGTGCGGCGATTATCGTGGCGCCTCTCTTGCCCCATGTACTTCTTCTCCTGGCACTCTTGCACCCCAAACTGCGGCGGTGTGGTGTCTTTCGTTTCGAAGACTGATTTCTCTGTTGACATAATTTCTGCCCCTACGTGCACTTGTTTCTAGTTGTTGAGGAGGAGTCTGAACCAATATGAGTATTTTATCAGCCCCTGATAGACCCAATTTGGGCTATATGTGCAGGAACTGTGAACGCCATCACAAACCCCCCTATAGATCCCACTAAAAAACCCTGCAACGGCCCAGTGGTAGGGCTTGCAGGGCAATTTTCTCTCTCCTTTACCCATTGTTAAGTGTAGTCAGGAATAAATATTTTTCGTCAAAATTCACCAATTTTTACTCTAGTCATCGCTAACATAGGTAATCAGTCTGCTTATTTAAGGTGAAATTGTGACCGTGCCCGCATTAATGCCGTGGTATTCGCCCCATATCTGCCTTATGCTCCTTAGCCCTAAAAAGCATAAATTTCAGCAGCTTAGCTGGGTAATCGAATAATAGATCGCAACAAAACGGGCCAGGGAATACAAGAACAATGACAGCACGCTCAGACGATCCACTGCTACAGTGCCTGCTCGCCCTGTGCCGTTTTCACGGCTCTGCGTCGACTGCTGAGGCTGTGGCTGGTGGTTTACCCCTTGAGGACGGCAAACTGACGCCCTCACTGTTTGAACGAGCGGCAAGTCGGGTTGGACTTGCTAGCCGGGTGATATACAAGGCGGCCAACGAGATCGAGCCAGCCCTGTTACCGGCAGTTTTGCTGCATAAAGATCAGGGCGCCTGCCTGTTGATGTCATGGGATGCGGACGGTAAACGGGCGCAGGTGGTTTATCCGGATCTTAACGAGACCGTGGTCGAGGTCTCTTTAGAAGATTTAATGGGGCGTGATACCGGCACGGCTATCGTGTGCCGACCGCGGTTCCGTTTTGATGCCAGAACTCCACGAACGGGCACTAACGAGCGCGGTCACTGGTTCTGGGACGCGATGCGCGCCAACATGCCTATTTATCGAGATGTGTTGCTGGCAGCGTTTTTTATCAACGTGTTTGCCCTGGCTTTGCCGCTATTCACCATGAATGTGTACGACCGGGTAGTGCCCAACTACGCGGTTGAAACCCTATGGATGCTGGCGGCGGGTGTCATCATTATCCTGTTGGCGGATATCAGTCTGCGTACCATGCGGGGGTATTTCCTGGACCTGGCCAGTAGGCGGGTCGACGTTAAGCTGTCGGGCATGATCATGGAGCGGGTGCTTGGCATTCGCATGGAACATCGACCGGCCTCAGTAGGCTCCTATGCGGTGAACCTGCGATCGTTTGAAACCGTGCGTGACTTCATTACCTCGGCGTCTATCGCGACCATCATCGACGTACCTTTTGCGATTATTTTCATGGCGGTTATCGCCTGGATAGCCTGGCCGGTTTTGATCCCCCTGACCATCGGGGTGGTGATTGTTCTGGGTTACGCCTTTATCGTTCAGGGTAAGTTGAAAGAGCTGTCTGAGACGACCTATCGCGCTGGTGCGCAGCGCAATGCCACCCTGATTGAAAGCCTGGTAGGCCTGGATACGATCAAGGCCATGGGCGCCGAGTCGCGGATGCAGCGCAAGTGGGAAGAGAGCACTTCCTTCCTAGCTCATGTGGGCGTGCAACTTAGGATTTTATCTAACTCCACTATCAACGTGACCATGTGGAGCCAGCAGATGGTGACCATGTTTGTCATCATCACCGGTGTTTACCTGATTACTGCCGGCGAGTTAAGTATGGGTGGCCTGATTGCCTGTAGCATGCTCTCCGGTCGGGTAATGGCGCCTTTTGGCCAGGTGGCCGGTTTGGTAACCCAGTATCACAATGCCGAGATCGCTCTGAAATCATTGGACGGTGTAATGGCTACCCCGCTGGAGCGCCCCGAAGGTGCCCAGTTCCTGTCCCGGGATATGTTTAAGGGCGATATTGAATTCAAAAACGTGTCGTTCGCCTATCCTGGCGCCGAGATGGATTCCTTGAGTGATGTCAGTTTCAGTATTAAGGCTGGCGAGCACGTGGCGATACTGGGCCGTGTGGGCTCCGGTAAGTCGACCCTGCAGAAGCTGGCGATGGCTCTGTTCCAGCCTACCAGCGGCTCCATCATGATTGATGGCATTGACCTGCGGCAGTTGGACCCCACCGAGCTGCGCTCGCGGGTTGGTTATGTACCGCAGGACGTGACCCTGTTTTACGGCAGCCTGCGCGACAACTTTACCCTGTCCGAGGGTGAGGTGAGTGATGCGGCGTTGGTAAGGGCGGCGGAAATTGCCAACCTCTCTGAGTTTATCAACCGTCATCCACAGGGCTTTGACATGCTGGTCAGTGAGCGTGGCGATTCGCTGTCGGGTGGCCAGCGCAAGTGCGTCGCGCTGGCACGGGCGGTGATTGGTGATCCGCCCATCCTGATGATGGATGAGCCCACCGGTTCCATGGATCACTCCACCGAGATGGCGGTGAAAAACCAATTGGCAGAATATGTGAAAGGCCGCACCTGGCTGGTAGTTACCCATCGTAATTCGCTACTCGAAATGGTCGACAGAATTATCGTCATCGACAACGGCAAGCTGGTCGCCGACGGGCCGCGAGAAACTGTGGTGCAGGCGCTGCAGCAGGGCAAGATAGGTAAATCACAATGAGCCAGGAGCCGATGAACCTCGAAGACCTGCTCGGCGGAGAGCCAAAGCCCAAGGGCCTTGGTCGGCGAATTATGGATAAGCTGTTCGCCCCGTGGATGAAAGATGTTCAGACCACGCCCTACGACTGGCAGGGCGACGCCCATCGAGCCTTCGTAGAGCAGCAGCCCCTGCGCGCGCGAGCCCTGCTCTATGGCGTAGCTATTATTGTGGTGGCGCTGGTGATTTGGGCGGCATTGGCCAAAATCGATGAGGTAACCCGCGGTCAGGGTAAAGTTATACCCTCAAAGCAAATACAGGTAGTGGGTTCTCAGGACGGCGGCATAGTGACCGAGATCCTGGTGAAAGAGGGAGATATCGTCAAGGAGGGCCAGATGATGGTGCGCCTGGACCAGACCCGCTCAGAGTCAACCTTCCGTGAAAACCGCGCTGAGTTTCAGGCCCTTTCGGTGAAAGAAGCTCGCTTGCGTGCTGTGGTCGACAAGACCGAGTTTGTCCCGGATCCGGAGCTGGTCAAGGTGGTGCCGCGTATCGTTAATCAGGAGATGGCGATTTACACCTCCAGTCAGGGGGAGTTATCCCTGCGTGTGCAGATCGCCCAGGAGCAGTTGCTGCAGCGACGTGAAGAGCTCACCGAGATCACTGCCCGTGAGCGGCAAATGGCGCGATCACTGGAGCTGACGCAACGGGAACTAAGTAAAACACGCCCGATGATGGCGTCGGGCGCGGTGTCCGAAATTGAGATACTCCGCCTGGAGCGGCAGGTCAACGAACTTAGTGGCGAGCGACAGCAGGCTGCGGCCCAGTTACAGCGGATCAAATCCTCTATTACAGAAGCGGAACGCAAAATCGAGGAAGTGGAGCTGGAGTTTGTTAACGAGGTGCGCCAGGAGCTGACGGACACCATCACGCGTATGAACGCGCTGGAAGAAGCCGGTACAGGGCTGTCTGATCGGGTCAAACAAACTAATGTACGCTCGCCGGTTAACGGAACGGTCAAACAGCTTTATTACAATACGATCGGTGGCGTAGTGCTGCCGGGTAAGGAGATCATTGAAGTAGTGCCGTTGGATGACACGCTGTTGTTGGAAGTGCGCATACGTCCCAAGGATATCGCTTTCCTGATCCCCGGGCAGAAAGCCCTGGTGAAACTTACCGCCTATGATTTTGTGGTCTACGGTGGCCTGGAAGGCACAGTGGAGCACATTGGTGCGGATACCGTGGTGGACGAAGAGGGCAACCCCTTCTACGAAGTTAACGTGCGCACCAAAGAACCGAATATGGGTGAAGATAAGCCAATCATCCCCGGTATGACTGTCGAGGTTGACATCCTTACCGGTAAAAAGACTATTCTTGCCTACCTGATGAAACCAGTACTGCGCGCCAAGCAATACGCACTTACGGAGCGCTGATGGAACAGCTTTTTGTAACCCCAACCGGCCAATTGCTAGACCGCTGGAGCAAGGCCTTCCCCAAGGCCATTGCGGTGGCGACTATGGCTGACGTGCCGGCGGCATCTGCTGCGCCGCGTGGGGTGCTTTGGCTGGATACTTCTAAACTGGCCCCAGCGGAGCGTATGCGTGATTTACGGGAAGCTGTTTCCTTTGGTTGGCCAGTGGTGGTGATGGCCGCGACTCCGGGTGAAACTGAAGCGTTTCAGGCTTTAACGGCTGGTGCAGTTGGCTATTGCCACGTGAAAGCAGCACCCGAGCAATTGCGGGAAGTAGCGTTAGTGGTGGAGCACGGCGGTGTCTGGATGTTGCCGGAATTACTACAGCGCTTTCTCGCTCTGTCCACCCGGGTGGTACCTACAGCGATACCCGTGGAGACCGAGCTCAATGCGCTGACTTCCCGTGAGCTAATGGTGGCCGAACAGGTAGCGATAGGAGCGAGTAATCGCGAGATAGCCCAGACCCTGGAAATCACCGAGCGCACGGTAAAAGCTCACCTTTCAGCAATCTTCGAAAAGCTCGCAGTCAGGGACCGGGTTCAATTGGCCCTGGCGATGAATAACATTCCTACCTATACAACTGTGAACTGAATCACACTTCTGTAAATCGCTCGCCACCTGCGACCAAAGTACCAGGCCAACCCCTCTATCGTCTTTTGTCGCACGCAGCCATGCCGTTGGCGCGCCTTGCCATGGCCGATCCTGCCAATGTTATCTAGTATTGCCGGGTTACTGGTGGGCAAATAGGCTCTGCCGGTGGTTTTGGTGTGACCTGGCTCACACTCTCGTTTGGGGGTGCTGTGCCAGTAGTGTGACTCACTTCACAAAGCTAAAAATCCACCCCGCTACCTGTCCAAAAGTACAATGTACGTGCCATATAAGGGGCGTAGTATCGAGTCTCCAAAGTCTATAACAGTAATATTTTTGCTGCCCCACGGGGGCTAAAAAGGAACGGAATCATGGCAGATATAGCGATAGCAAACGTAGTAGCAGTGATCGGCACGGCCTACGCCCGCAATGCGGACGGTGAACTGCGCGAACTCAATCCTGGCGATGTGTTGCTAGAAGGAGAGACGGTAGTCACTCCTGACGGTAGCCGCGTGGAGCTGGAACTTACCAATGGCAACCCCTTCATAGTCAGTGACGTAGAAGAGATGGCCATCACCCGCGACCTGATGGCTGAAACCGCCGCAGGCGCTGACGAAAGCGCAATTGAAGACGAATCGGTTGATGCCATCTTGGCCGCGTTGGAAAGCGGTGAAGATCTCGGCGATGTGCTGCAAGCTACCGCTGCCGGTGGTTCTGCTAGTGGTCCTGGTGGAGAAGGCTCAAGCTTTATCCGTTTGGCCCGTATATCCGAAGATACTCCCGAGTTGTCGGGCGTACTTCCCCAGTTCCAGTCTGAGGCCGTCCTCTCAGTTGAAGAACAGCTACAACCCGTAGATGCCATCGACGATTTTGAAACCAGTAGCGGTGAGCCAGTTACTATTGCCGCTAAGGCCAATGACATATTCCTGGAAGGGGAAATAATCACCGATTTCACCCAAGCCGCAAATGGTACGGTGTCGTATGACCAACAGACAATGCTCTTCACCTATACGCCCAATGAAGGCTTCAGTGGTACCGATACCTTTACCTATGATGCGATAAACCCAACCGGCACGGCAGGGGATACCGCAGTAGTAACTATCGTTGTCGAGTTGCCAGTTGTGCCACCGGTCGTGCCGCCAGAGCCAGAGCCTGAGCCACCCACGATCAGTATCAACGATGACATCGTGACTGAGGGTGACGTAGCGGTTGTTACAATTAGCCTGTCCAAGGTTTGGGACCAGCCCATCACCGTGACCTATCAAACGGCTGACGGTTCAGCCGACGCGGGTGATGATTACAGTTCCACCAGTGGTACCGTCACCTTTGCACCTGGTGTTACCAGTATTGAAGTACAGGTGAGCACCCTCACAGATGACCTGGAAGAGCCCACCGAAAACCTGTTTGTAAATCTCAGCAACCCGATTAATGCGGGAATAGCGGATCCACAGGGCGAGATACTGATTGTTGATGATTTTGTGCCTGCGCCCCCACCACCTCCGCCACCGCCACCAACACCACCTCCACCACCACCGCCACCAGGCGATGTGGACGTTCAAGGAGGCAGTGCAGAAGTTGACGAGCAGTTCCTGGAAGCAGGGCGCTCAGCACTACCCGCGGAGCAGAAAGATGGCAACCTGTCACGTGATGGATCCTTCACCGTAACTGCGGAAGATGGTTTGGACTTCATCACCATTCAGCCAGGCGCAATCGTGGCTGGCCAGTTGATTGTTGGTGACCCGATTACGATCGTAGATGGTGCTGTTCTTACCGGCGAGCCGGTGAATATCGGTCCAATCCAGATTGTTTTCACAGATGTCTCGGCGCCAAGCGTGTCAGGTGTTTATACCATTGAGTACACCGCTACGCTGAACGGAACTTTGGACAACATTGTAACCACCAGCGGTGAGCCGGAAGATGTTGCCGGACTGGATACTGTCGTGGTCGGCGTGCAAATCGTTGTAGGCGATGTCCAGGGCGATACTGCGTCTGATATTCAAAGTGTGTCTATTATTGACGACGTTCCAGATTCGCAGCTGAGTGCGCTGGGCGAGGCGATTAACAACAGCGAAGCCTTTGATGGTGAACTTCCGATTGTAACCGTTGATGAAACTGCCGATCAGCAGGCTAATCCAGAGGACACTGACGCCGATCGTCAGTCGAGTGCTGATTTCAGCGGTTTCTTCACGAACGATACAAACCAAAGCACTGCAGCTGCAGATGACGATGTTGTCTTCGGCGCAGACGGCCCCGGTAGTGTCGGCTATGTAATAAGCCTCTCCACAGGCGGTAGTGATATACCTGCCGATGGTAGCGTGGGTGTTGAATCGGGCCTGTTCGCGGCCTCCGGCCCCGGTGCGGGTGAGCAGGTCACCCTGCACAACAACGCTGGTGTTATTGAGGGACGTGCTGGCGGCTCGGTTTATTTTACCGTAGCTGTCAATACCGGCTCTGGAGAAATTACCCTGACGCAGACCGACGTGGGCTCAATTGCCCATCCGGACGCGCCAGACAATTACGATGAAGTTGTATCGCTTACCGGTGAAGGTGCAGGTGAGGGCGAAGCTTCGGTCTTCTACCAGATCAACCTGACCCAGACAGTAACCGACTCTGAGGGTGATAACGATAGCGAGACTGTCAACCTGGCAGGTGACCTGTCGAGTGGCAGTGCTGAAGGTGGGATCTTTGCCTTTAACTTTAGTGATGATGGCCCGACGGCCAGTAACGAAGCAGTCCAGGACGTAGCCGAAGGCGATACGCTCGCGGGTGAAATCACATTTGATGGTGGTGCAGACGGTGCAGCCGTCACGGCTATTGGCGGCACCCCACTGGTATTCGGTGAAGACGGGTTCAGTCAGGCACTGGACATCGGCGACGGCCTCCTCAAGATTAAGGCCGACGGATCTTATTCCTTTACGGCTAATAACCCGGTTACCGAACCGGCGGAAACTTCCGCTGAAATCACTATCACTGATGGTGATGGCGATACGGTAACTGCCGCTATCAGTTTCAACGTTACGGATGCCAATGCACCGACTGCGAACCCTGATACAGCGAATGTCGATGATGAGGGCCTAGACGGAGGTATCGTCGGCGGTACGTTCGATGATGCCACCACGGCGAGTGCGACCTTTAGTGACACGCTGCCTATCACCACTGGGCTCGATATTCCTGTGTCCGTGGATTTCGCGGCTATGAATGGCGCGTCCGGTTCGGTAGGCCAGGAGGATGTAGATTATGCCTGGACGCCGGCCACGGACACGGACAATGGATTGCTTACCGCGACAATTAATGATGTTGGTGGCGATCGAAATGGTCTGACGTTGTTTACTGTAGAGGTTACTAACGCTGAGACGGGCGCTTACACAGTAACGCTCGAGCGCAATGTTATACATGAGCAGGGCCCGAACAACGAGAACGAGGTCGATCCGACAGTATCTCTTACCTACACAGTGACTGATGCGGATAACAGCATTGCAAGTAGCACGCTGACGGTTTCGTTTGATGATGATGAGCCAGTGACTCAGACTATCGAATTCCCCGAGCAGCTCGATTCTGAAAGCGAAATCGAAGAAGCGATTGTGCCAACCTTGGCGGTGGATGAAACTGATGAGGCGCAAGATAACCCGGAAGATAATGTTGGGGACAGGCAGTCAAGTGCCGACTTTAGTGGCTACTTCGCCACTGACACCAACAGCAGTACTGTAACCACCGCGGACGACATTTTATTCGGTGCAGATGGTCCCGGGGATGTGGCTATTGATTACGACCTGAATCTGACTGTCGATGGAGAAGAACTTTCGGACGGCGGTAACGAAGGGGTTGAATCAGGTTTGTACGCCGTTGATGAAATCAATGGCGGTCCTGAACAGGGGCCACAAATACTGCTGTACAACAACGGTGGCACCATTGAGGGCCGGGTGGGTGATGTTAGGTACTTCACCGTTTCTGTTAATGGCAGCGGCCAGGCGACTCTGACCCAGATGATGGATGATGAGGGAGAACCTGCAAACCCGATCTCTATCTGGCACCCGATCGCTGGCGATGATCCGCTGGTTGAACATGATGACGTTGTTTCGCTTTCGGGCTCAGGCAACGTAGAAGGACAAATTGTTGCGGGTCTGTATCAGATTAATCTGACACAAACAGTAACTGATGGCGACGGCGACGAGGCTATAGCCATCGTGGATCTTACGGAGGCACGCTTCGATGCGTATCTTGAGACTGATGTCTATGCACTGAGCTTTGGGGATGATGGTCCTACTGCGAATGACGCGCCAGCTGCGATCACGATTGAAGAAGATTCTCTGACGTATGAC
>JBALVI010000001.1:1261075-1283865 GCA_036961205.1 Halioglobus sp.
TGCGAATGACGCGCCAGCTGCGATCACGATTGAAGAAGATTCTCTGACGTATGACATTGCGATAGCAGGTCTGGGTATTGACCTGGGCGCTGACAAGGTCTTTGTCGCGGATGAAGAGCAGACAATCGCTGAACTGATTGAGATCAATAATGGTGGTCTGACGGGCGCCACGGCCGCTGTGAGTAACGACGGCATTAATATTGTTGTCACTCGCGGTGCACTGGATGTCGCTGTAAGCGGTAGTTTCACCTACAGCGTGACAGACGCTGACGGCGACACTATTACTCGGACAGTAGGCGTTTCTGCCGACATTGATACCAAGCCGACGGCTGGTAGCGGTGTTGCTGCGGTTGATGACGATGGTCTGGCTGATGGCAACCCGATCAGCGATGTTAATGACCTGAATGCAGACACCTTAGATAGTGGTGCTGGCTTGGGTGATGAAGCAGTCTTTGTCGGCAACCTGGCAGGGTTCAGTGCTCCTGGCGACTTGCCGGTCAATGTCGACCTGACTTCGAATACGCTTGCGAGTGACACGCTGGGTACAGAGACGATTACCTACGATTGGACGGGTAATGTGCTGACGGCCAGCAGTGCGGAACGTGGTGACATTTTCACGGTTGAGTTTACGACTGACGGTGATGGTGCGACCGGCGAGTACACGGTGACGTTGCTGCAGAATGTGCTGCACGCTGACGAGATTCCAAGTGATGAGAACGCGTCGGATCCGACGGTCACACTGAGCATCACGGCTCGTGATAATGATGGTTCAGAGGACACCACAGGTTCGCTGACGATCACGTTCGATGACGATGCTCCGATTGCTTTCGACCCAAGCAACGCAGTTCTCGAAAACGTCGCTCTACGTATAGATACAGGCGTCGCACTCGATCTGGATATTGATGTTGATAATAACGTCGGAGCCGATCAACCGGGTGTACTGACCTTTGAGGCTTATCGCCCTGGTGAGGATGGCTACGGCCGCCAGGCAACTGGTGTAAACGAAGATGACCAACAGCGTGATCTTATGGTCAATGGAGTTTTAGTCAAACTGTATGCTTCTGCTTCTGGCACAGTGTTGTACGGTGCCACCGCCGCACCCATCATCGCGGGCGATGAACCAGTCGAAGTAGTGTTCACGGTTACCTTGAAGCAGACTGACGGTGAAGATACTTATGACTTTTTACTGAATCAGAAAATTGACCCGGAACTCACCCCCTTCTCGGTAGATGATGGTTATGTGATTGAAGTTAGTGGTGGTAATCAATCTTACAACTTCTTCAATTCTCCCGACGATACGGTTCCGGATATTCTGGTAGCGCCGCTGTCTGTTGCTGTAACGAGAAATGATGATGGTGTCGTTATTTCAGTGAATACGGAATTAACAGGTACAGTTAACCTGAACGCTTTCCAATTTGGTACTAACCAAGGACCCAGAGTGCCTGGCGGTGAGGGTATTCGTGTCAACTACGCCCAAGGCGTTAGCGGGACACCTGAAAGCGGCAAGGATTATGCTGCGGCTGCGACAAACCAGGATCATGTCATCGGTGAACATGTAGGTGTTAACGGCGCCGCGGCTACCTTAATTGTGAAGAGCGGTACTACAGCGGTACGTGTTACTGCGTTCCAGGAGGATGCGACAGACGCTCCCACGAACGATGTCGAGCTTATAAAGACCACCGACAATACACCTGGTGCTAACGTTGTATCCATTATTGTTAGTTATGGTCTGAACCAATTCGTATTCACTAGTAATGACGATCCCGCGCAGGACGGAGTGGACGTGGTGTTTAACGGAGATGGTACTGCCGACGTATTGGGAATACCGGTGGCCGCCAACGGTGTTGAAATAGCCGTGCTTGCTGACACCAACTACAACGCTGTTGAGTATGCTCATCTGGGTGATCCCGATCACAATGGCGAGTTTTCTATTGGCGACTTCGGTGGGGTTACGCCCGGGGAAGAGAGGTTCGTCAGTATCAACCCGCTCGAACTATTGCTCACCGATTCTGATCAGGACACGGTATCGGGAACTCCTCTGTCAATCGATCTATATCCTGAGCCCACCACAGTTCTTGATGCAGGCCGGAATGGGTTAGTCGGTAGCTCGGGTGATGATATATTTGTCTTCGAACTGGCCGATACGAGCTCGACCTATACAGTCAATAGCTTCGACGTCCTTGAAAATGACGCACTTGATCTTCGCGACATTCTCAACGGTGAAACCGAGGCAAGCATCGACAGCTTCCTTCAAGTCAGCGAGGTTAGTGGAAGCACTGTTATCAATGTAAGCCGAGCAGGTTCGTTAACTGGTAATTTGGAGAATGACAAGTTGGATGGGCTTGTCGACCATGAAATCACCTTGGATGGTGTGTCCAATCTGGATCTTGATAGCGGGTTAGATGGCATAATCCAGGATATGATTAATGCTGGTAAACTGATCGTTGATAACTGATTTGTAGCTATCGAGCCTGAAGACTCAGCCCTACAACTCTCACGGGTTGTGGGGATTTTTATTTGGAGAACACTAATGTCTTTCGTAAAGCGCAATGAACAAGGCGGTATCGCCGCGGTCAGCCAGTCGCAGGAACTCGGATTCGATGAAGAGTTGGCGGCGGACGATCTTGAGTTGGCGGCCTACTTAGAGGGGCTAGGGCAGGGTGGCTCATCCCTGAGCGCAACCGATCAGGACTTTGTGCGGGTATTGGAAGACGTGGTGCAATTGCTGGTCGATAAAAGCGTAATCCTGTTCACCGACCTACCGGCATCCGCCCAAGAGAAAATGCTCTATCGTCAGAGACTGCGTAGCAAGATGGGCGGTAAGCTTGATTTGTTGGGGGACGACTAGCACTTTCGGCCGTCACTAAAGCCGCTTGGACGCTGCCTTGTAAACAGCATTCCGCTCACGCTTACCAACGGCTACTACTGAAACAATCAACTGACTATCGCGTACCTGATACACAAGGCGATAACCGGCACTACGCAATTTAATTTTGCAGGGAGCGGGGGTCAGTCTCCTTGCCTTCACTTTGACGGCACCTGTGACTGCGTGGGGCTGGGTATAATCTGGTCGGATCTGATGTTCGCCTCCAAGCCCGTGTTTGCTACGGTTGGTATCAGCAAACCGGAGGTGTACCATGGCGGCAGTAGCATTCGATCCACTGGAATATACCCATCAGCTGGAAGCTGAGGGTGTTCCCCGAGAGCAGGCCGAGGTGCACGCAAAAGCCATGACCGCCATGTTTCTGCACAACTTTGACGCCCTGGCGACGAAGGATTATCTGGACTCCCGTTTCAACGCGTTCGAGACGCGGATAGAGGCGAAGATGGATAAGCGCTTTGCAGGGGTGGACGTACGCTTTGAGCGCATCGACGGGAAGTTCAAGCTGATTTTTTGGATGCAGGCACTGACTGTGGCGACCGTTACTATTCCAATACTGCAGGGTTTCTTCTCTTGACGTAATGGGGCCAGCGTCGGTTTGTGGGGTTTTTTATGGGGAACAATCATGCCTTTCGTAAAGCGCAATGAGCAGGGCGGTATTTTAGCGGTCAGTCAGACGCAGGAGCCGGGGTTCGATGAGGAGTTGGCGGCGGATGATCTTGAGCTGGCGGCCTACTTAGAGGGGCTAGGGCAGGGTGGCTCATCCCTGAGCGCAACCGATCAGGACTTTGTGCGGGTATTGGAAGATGTGGTGCAACTGCTGGTCGATAAAAGCGTGATCTTGTTCACCGACCTACCAGCATCTGCTCAAGAGAAAATGCTCTATCGTCAGCGCCTGCGTAGCAAGATGGGCGGCAAGTTGGATTTGTTGGGGGACGATTAGAGGGTTTTACTTTAAAAGAACATCGTTTGTAAGCCCGTCGGTGAAAAAGTGCGGGAGTATTAGGCATCATCAGGCTTTTCAATAAGCCTGCCATTTAGATATTTATGGAGCACGCTGGACATCAGTGTCTGGTAGGGAAGCCCTTCAATAAGAGCGCGTTGCTGAAGTAGTTCGAGGTCGTTACCAGAGATCCGAATATTGACACGCTTATCCTTCTTGATAGTTCTAAGTGCCGCTGCCCGGTATTTTTGGAAGTCACCCTTTTCCTTGCTGGAAACCCATTCCCCACCCTCGTAAGAATCCAGAATTTCCTGCTCCGCTTTGGTGAGTCTGTTTGTCACTATGTACCTCCGAGATACTGCTTTGTTGCTTTCCTACTAGGAATAATCGATTTCAGAAAGATTTGCTCTGGTGTTTCTACGAAGGGGACCAAATGTGCGTAGTCGTCGATGTTGAGGATGAATATCCGCTGCCTTGGATACTTCGCGAAGTTAGGGTGTTGGATGATATCCAAAATGGCACCTTCATAGATAAGTAATACAACCCTTTCGAACGACACCCCTCTATTGGCAATCAGCCATTCGTTTTTTAGAGGATCCCAAGAAAAGGAACTCATATTGAAACCTTATCACAATGTGTGCCGAATGTGACCACCTGTGACTTACACTCACCCACAGAATGTGCTTTCGTGGGGATGCGTCAGATAGCCCGCCGACTGGAACTATCGCAGTTGGCTGGTCTAGTTTGCGAGACTTTGATTCGGCCAAATGTGACCGTGGACAGGCGTTCGCTGAGCCAAGTCAGAAATGCGGGTTCAACCACCGGCGCAACTGACAGGTTGATACAGGTTTGCTCGCAGCTTGCAGCGATTTTTAATGACCTGATAAGGAGTCTTCTTGCCAGGTTCAATTAATTAATGCTTCTTCAGACCAATATCCGCTAAAACTATTAATCGGGCAGATTGACGGTGGCCTATACACTGACTTAGAGCAACTCAAACGCTGGTTGTCGGGAAGCCTTCTTGTCAAATGTAACCGTGGACAGGCAACCTGCAAGTTCATTCTTTCTCGCAATGAGGTGGTCTGAGAAATCAACATTGGATGAGCGGTAGTCTCGTAGTGATTTCCAGACAACTCCAGCATCCATAACGTCAAGCTCATCGGCTTCGAGGAGTTGCTCGATGATGTCGGCTATTGCCTCACGAGGCTGTTCATAGTTGCCAGACAAAACCCAGACCAGTTCAGCCAGTACAATGTGACCGATAACACCTGGATTGTCTGCGCAGCAGTACTCTTCTATGAAGTGAGTTGCCTTCGAGGCTTGCCTGGCGTCGTCCTGCACCAAATACCGTACCAGTACATTGGTATCAATGCCCTTCACTACCGGCACCTCTGGAGCGGATAGTGGCGTTCATGTCATCCAGTGAAACCGGTTGCTTCGGTCTTGGGACTATTCCTTTCAGCGCCTTGACACTTTTATTTGCCGGCATAAATGATACCCGGCCATCCGCGTCGGCGAGAAAGCTGATGCTGTCGCCCGCCTGCAAGTTCAGTAGCTTCCTTATTCTACGGGGAATGGTGATTTGGCCTTTACTGGTTATTTTCGCGACAGGCATTTTTGCCTCCGTCAATTCAATCGTATCTGAAATAATATGCCTTACTATTAAGTAAGGCAATAGACGTGTAGTTCAAGTTTTCTGGTCTATGGAGGTAGTTTGCCTGTCTTTTTGCACTGATAGGCATATCAAATGCGACCATAGTTGGCTGGCTACGATCTCAGCCTGCGAGGATGAATTTCCAGAAATGGATTCGGCCAGATGTGGCCATTGTTAGGTCGAGACTCGCTGCTACTATTGTGCCAGCCTAAACTCTTCGGCGATGACTTCCGGGTGACGGGAGGCAATTTGCAGCAGTGCTTTGGCGGCGCCTGAAGGTTGCCTGCGCCCCTGTTCCCACTCCTGTAATGTCCTGGCTGAAATTTGTAGCGCTTTGGCAAATTGCGCCTGGGTTAAGCCGGTATTCAATCTCGCTGCAGCAACTTCATTTGGCTTAACCTTTGTCTTGCCAGCAATTTGTCCTGATTGCATTTCTTTCACGGATTTCAGCAACTCGTTGCCGATATACTCGCCCGACTTACCATGTGACAGCTTAGCCATTTTCCAGCGCGCTCCTGATTTGCTTAAGAATATGTAAGGGTATGGTTCTATTTCCTGCCCAGCGGACCTTGCGGCAACCCCCGCTCCCAGATATTACTGATCCACTAGCTGGGTTGGATGCCAGCCAAATGAAGAAATCGTCTCTTTCATCATCCGACCAGAGCTTACCGGAGGTCTCGCGGAACGTGGGTGTCTCGATTATGGTGTACATACTGCATATACGTCAATGACGGATTAAGGGTTCTCTACTCGTCGCTGTACCGAACCAGAGAGGCCACGCACAGGGGATGGCTGACAGTCACTATCTCAGCCGGCGAGGGTAATTTGCCAGACCTGGATTCGGCCAGATGTGGCCGTGGAGAGGGATCTCCCGGTGTTATTGAGTAACGTGGGTAACGGGGTCGTGTCTTGTCATTTGCCCTGGCCGCAGCGGGCAAGCTTTAAAACTTGGCGGTTATCAATGCAGCCAGGCTAGCTCAACTGAATCCCCGGCCCGGTAGCGCCATCCAACCCAATCTCTTTCAGGGTCGCCCACTCTTCCTCAGTACGAACCCCTTCACCGAGTATCAGCATGCCGATGGAATGACCCACCGTGCATAGGTTTCTAAGCAGGTTTTGATTGGCGTTATTTTCGTTGATACCGCGAACGAAGGTGGCGTCGACTTTTAGGTAATCCACACCTACGTCGCTCAACTGGCCTAATTCAGACAGTTGGTGACCCATGTGTTCGATGCCGATCTTGGTGTTGAATTCCTTGGCGCGATTACAGAGCTTCTTGAACGCTGTCAGGTGCCTGAAGGCCATGGGCTCGGATATTTCCATCCACAGTTTGGCGGCAGCCTCGGGATGGGTGGACAGACGTTCGCTGAGCCAGGTCAGAAATGCGGGTTCAACCACCGCGGCAACTGACAGGTTTATACAGGTTGGTTCGCCGCTTGCAGCGATCTTTTTCAGGGCGAGGTCGATGACCTGTTGGTCCAGGTCGCCGGACAGTTCCAGGCGATTTATCCAGGGTAGAAAACGGCCTGCGCTGATTTCCTCGTCCTTGTGCGTCAATCGCACCGGCGATTCCATATGCAGCAATTCCCCGGTGGTATTAATGACGGGAAAGCCGACCAACGAAAATGTGTGGTCGCGAAAGGCGGCGACGAAGACCTCACGCCAGCGTTCCATTTGTTCGCGTACCGAGGTCATTTGAATATCGCCTTTGTACGCTAGGGCGATCGCAGAATTACCTTCTTTATCCACGTTGAGTAAGGCTCCATCCAGGCGAGTGAGCATTTCGCCGATAGTCTCCCCGTGATGGTAGATCGTTGAAGCCCCGGGTAGTTTTACCTCTTTGTCCATGCTTCGATTTTCGATGATCTCCTGAATGGCCTTTTGCGCTTCAAGCGCCGCTTTTTCAGCCTCCATCGCTCGTGGTGCCAAAATAGCGAAATCAGAACCGTTCATCCTGCATGCGGCCCAACGACTGTGGCTCATCACAATGCGATTAAGCTCTTTGCCGACCTCTTTCAGCATACTGTCGATAGCTTTGCGTCCGTAGGTCTGGTTCAGGTTAGTCAGTCCCGCCAATCGAATTAAGCTTAGGCTGCCGGTGGAGTTAACATCGTCGCTCTCTAATGCAGCATCCAGGGCCTGCATAAACGGCTCGCGATTCATCAGCCCGGTGACTTTGTCTACATGGGCGTCACGCTGCCACTTCTCGAGGCGCTTGGCTTCCTGACGCAGTACCTGCTTAATGCGATCAGACAGGGCATTCATGGCGCTAACCACCTGTTTGAATTCCAGGGTTTTGGGCTCGTCGATGGTGATAAAGCGTCGGTCCCCAATGGCCTGGGCCTGGTCAACCACGTCCTCGAGTGGGCGCAATATCCGCTTCAGTAGGAAGCTCCCGAGAAAGCCCGCACCGATCATGGCGATAAAGAACACCAACGCCAACTTCCTGGTGCTATCCCATAACTCGCCATAGGCAAAGCGCGAATGGCTGCGCAGTGTGAGGGTGCCTAGCTGTTGCCAGCCTTTTTGCACGGAAGCGATACCGGGCTCCACTTCAATCGGGAACATGGCCATAAACCAGGCGGGTGCATCGTCCGAGACTTGCTCGTCAATACGATGTATTGGCGTGTTGCCCTCAGCATCGGTCAAGCTGATCATTTCGTAGAAGCCGGTATCAAACTGAGCCGAGAGGGTGAGTTCCAGCATGACATCGTCTGCCCCCTGCTGGGTGAGCGACAAAGCCAGCGCGTTGGCATTGTCGGCATTCTTCATCGTCAATTGCTGCTCAAGGTAAGATCTCGCCGACAGCGTGCTTACCAGGCAGCTGCCCAGGAATATCAGCGTTAGCATTAGGGTGATGGCCAGCCATAGTTGCTTAAATAACGACATGAGAGTGCTCCATTAGAATGCGTTTAGCCCAGGCCTTCCGCCGCAGCGCGCTGCAGCAGGTCACGCCAGCGTGAAAGCTTGGCGCCCGGGTCTTTGGTAGCCGGCGCCGAAGCACCGCCCACCCATAGTCCATTACTGTTGAATCCGTATACCGGGGTGAGGTCCGTCCGCTGGGAAGCCGGGCGAATATCCATAATAAGATTGTCGAGAATTTTTGGGTCGGCCGAGGGTGTTGGGTAGTAGGCCAGTATCATGTGGGCTTCATGGATTTTGCTATAGGGCCCACCCATGCGTGCTTTTACGTAGGTAATGCGCAATTTGTTGACGTCGACCCCGGCCAGAATCAGGGTGGCATATTTGGCGATGCTGAAATCTTCGCAATCACCCATGCGCTTGGACATGGTTTGTAGCGGTGTTGCCCAGTAATCCTTTTGGCCCCAGGCCTCTGGGTCCTGGACCCAGCGTATTCGGGTATTAAAGTAGTCATTAACGGCCACAGTCTTCTGTTCATCGGTCAGAGGCTGGATTTTATCGATCATGGCGCGCCATTCGGTCACCGTATTGGCGGTCTCCTGGCCGTAGCGGGTCAGGGCAATGTTTTGCATCTTATCGAGGTCAGGGACGGCCAGAACCAGGCTGCACGCCACTAAAACCGTTACCAATGCGGTTAAACGGTGAGGCGAATGACGCTTAATCAGGTTCCAGATGTGCTCCATGCGGTGTTCTTTTCATCCTCGTGCGGCTTTATACGCACTATAGAGCGGTGCCAAAATTCACCAAGTTGGCGATTCTATCAGTTGGATACACAAGTTTAGTCTATATTTCGACTCAGAATTGCGACGTGTACCCCTTTTTGGGGTGTTCGCTTCTCTGTTTTGTGACCCAGTTCATAGTATTTTATTGATCTCCTCTTGCAAGCTTGAAAACTGGCCTATACTCCAAGGGGTTATAAAAAGATATCTGGATAGTATTAATCTGGAATTAACAACACTGGTAGGGACTAGGGATTATGAGAAGGAAATTTACGTTTGTAGCACCGGTTTTGCTGACTTGCGGGGTGCTAGTCGGGGCGGTACAGGCACAGCCTGTCGCCGATTATCAGCAGGCAGTGAAGCAGGCTGTATTGACCAGCCCGCGGGTGAACGCGGCCTGGTATAACTTCGAGGCGGCCAGAGAGAGCCAGCGCGGCGCACAGGCGGCTTACCTGCCAAGCGTAGACGTGTTCGCCGATGTAGGCCGGGAAGACCGCGAAACGCCACTGGTCGATTTCGGTGACTATTCTCGTGACGCCACCCGCTTTAGTATCACCCAGATGTTATTTGACGGTTTTGAAACTCGTGAAGTGGTACGTCAGGCCGGATTTGAGAAGCTAAATCAGTATTATGAACTGCAGCGGGCCTCTCAGGAGACAGCGCTGGAGGCAACCGAAGCCTACCTGGATACCGTTCGCTTCCAGAAACTGGTGCGCTTTGCAGAAGATAACTACATCGTTCACCGTCAGGTTTATGACAAAATTGCCGAGCGAACCGGTGGCGGTGTTAGCCAGGGTGTCGATCTGGAACAAGCCGCGGCACGTGTGGCCTTGGCCGAATCTAATCTGTTGACCGAAATGACCAACTTGCACGATGTGCAGGTTCGCTTCCAGCGTATTATCGGTGGCATACCGGCTGAGGACTTACCTCTGCCTTCAGTATCTACCGCGATGGTGCCTGAGATGCGAGAGCAGGTGTTGCAGGTTGCCTACGATCAAAGCCCCGAAATTGACGCAGCTATTGAGAACCTTCGCGCAGCTCAGGCAGCGGTGAATTCCACCAATGCCCCAATGATGCCGCGTTTGGATCTACGCTACCGTAATGAAGTAGAGCACGACACCGACGGTTTTGATGGTCGCTACGATATTGAAGCCATTGAATTGGTGTTGAGCTACAACCTCTACCGAGGTGGTGCCGACGCCGCGCGTAAGCGTGAATTCTACAACCTCTATAACGCTGCCATCGAAGAGCGTAAGCAGGCCTGTTTGAACGTCCGTCAAAACACCATGATCTCGTTTAACGATATAAGCGCATTGGAAGAGCAGGTCGTTTTCCTCGACCAAAACCGGATCTCACAGGACAAGACTCGCCGAGCCTATAACGACCAGTTTGATTTGGGCCAGCGCACCTTGTTGGACCTGTTGGACTCGCAGAACGAATACTTCGATACTCAACGTGCCTACATCAGCGCGCGCGCCGACCTGGTAGGTGCCAAGGCTCGCACCTTATCCAATATGGGCGTGCTGTTAGCTGCAGTAGATGTGAACGGCCTCAACGAAGATAAGATCGCCGAACTGGAGCTCGACTTTGGTCGTGGCAATGACGAGAACGGTCAGGCTCTGTGCCCACCTGAGCCGCCCGCGGCGGTAGAAGTGGATAAAGAAGCCCTGTTTGCCAGCTTGTATGGTGGCAGCAGCGACGGTAGCAATACCGCAGCAGCAGGAGCGGTAGCCGCGCTTGCAGCCAGCAGTGCTCGCTACAAGGATGCTGGCGGCAATGCAGTCAGCGTTGACTTGAACGTATTGTTTGAGTTCAACTCGTCGGTGATCAGCAGCAACTTTGATGGCGAAATCGGCAACTCAGCGGCAGTTATCCGTGATAACCCAGGTGTACAGGCCATTGTTGAAGGCCACACCGACAGCACCGGCACACCCGAGTACAACAAGTGGTTGTCTGAGCGTCGTGCTGAATCCGTACGCGATATGTTGATCAATGATCATGGCATTAGCCCTGATCAGGTCAAGGCCGTTGGTTTTGGTCTTGAGCGTCCGGTAGCTGATAATGCGACCAAAGAAGGACGAGAGCGTAATCGTCGCGTTGAATTGGTTCTTAGAGCCGCTAACTAGGCTTGTTTACTAACTAACAACGACTGACCTACAAAGGGAAGGCTGCATTAGCGGCCTTCCTTTTTTTTGTGCCCGAACTAAGGCGCGCAGCACATTTTCCCTCCTGTCAGGCCCATGCTCGCTGGGTCGAATTTCCCTTTCTTGACGCACGTTGGATATGGTCGATACTTAATACAACTGTCGCAGGGATACTCAGCACCCATATGGCATCTGAAAAAGTAGTCTCTATTCACGAGAGGGTGAATGACGACTTGTTTGAAAGCGAACTCAAGGACAGTTTGCTGGCGGCCAATGCCGTTAAAGAAATGGACTTCGCCAGGGCGAAGCGCGTGCGCGCGGAGCAAGTAGAGAACGAATCGATCGTATCGTTATTGGTGCGTTTGGGTATGGTGTCGGAAAGGGCGATGGCCCAGGCATTAGCTGAAGCCTTGCCCCTGGAGATTTGTAAGCCTGCGCTGTTCCCAACAACCCCAGTTGCCGAAGACCTTATTTCCAGCCGCTTTCTGCATGACCAAATGATTCTGCCGTTGGCTCTGGCAGACGGCACCTTAAGCGTGGCGATGTCTGACCCGACCCAATCCTTCGCAATACACGCACTTGAGATGGCCTGCGATGCCAAGGTGTTGCCCTGTATTGCAGTGAAGGCTGATATTCAAGAGGCACTGCAGCGCCTTTACGCAGGCCCAGGCAATAGCGAGGGAGGTCAGGAGGGCGGAGGAGAACCGGGAGCTGACGAAGATGTTGAACGCCTCCGTGACATGGCTAGCGAGGCGCCGGTGATTCGCCTGGTCAATCAGATTATCCAGCGGGCAGTCGATTATCGTGCATCGGACATTCATATTGAGCCCTTCGAGCATAGCCTGAAAGTTCGCAGCCGCGTAGATGGCGTTTTGCGGGAAGATTCGGCACCGGCAAAAGCCATGGCATCCGCCATTATTTCTCGCGTCAAGATTATGGCTGGATTGGATATTGCTGAAAGGCGGCTGCCTCAAGATGGCCGTATCAACCAGCGGGTGCACGGAGAAGAGATGGATATAAGGGTGTCTACGATGCCCACCATGTTTGGCGAAAGCGTGGTATTACGTTTACTGCACCGGGAGGCGGTGTCACTGGATTTCGACAGCCTCGGTTTGAGCGCCGACCAGAAAACGCAGATTCAGCAGGCTCTACAAATGCCCCATGGCATGATTATCGTCACTGGTCCAACGGGCAGTGGCAAGACCACCACCCTCTACACGGCGCTGCACGATCTCAACACAGAGGAGCGTAAAATAATTACGGTTGAAGACCCGGTGGAGTACAACCTGGAGGGCATCAACCAAATTCAGGTTAACTCCTCCATTGGTCTTAACTTCTCCGGTGCGCTGCGCTCCATCGTCAGGCAAGACCCTGACGTGATCATGGTCGGCGAGATGCGTGACCTGGAAACTGCAAAGATCTGCGTACAGTCGGCCCTCACCGGGCACCTGGTGCTATCCACTCTGCATACCAACGATGCGGCAAGCAGTATCACTCGTCTACTGGAGATGGGCCTTGACGATTACCTCCTTAACTCAACCATTAACATGGCCATGGCACAGCGCCTGGTGCGTCTACTTTGCGAGGACTGCCGCCAACCCTACACCCCCAGCGAAGGGCAGATTCGCGAATTCAAGCTGGATAAATTCGCGCCCAACGAGGAGGTAAAACTCTACCACCCGGGGGGCTGTGAAAGCTGCGCCGGCACGGGTTATCGTGGCCGCATTGCGATCATCGAAATTTTGCAGATGAGTGATACGGTTCGCGAGTTGGTGCTAGAACACGCTAGCGCCGGCAAAATCGAACGCGCGGCAGCGGCAGAGGGCATGCGCTCCATGTTCGAGGACGGTTGCAGTAAAGCAGTACAGGGCCTGACCACCATCGAGGAAGTGGTCAGGGTTACCCAGGAGGTCTGAGATGAGCGCATTCCAGTATCAGGCAATCACTCAGCAGGGCGAGACCAAATCCGGCACCATCACCGCGGCTTCTGAGCAGGAGGCGGTGGCCAGGATCCAACTAATGGACCTGATGGTCGTTCATATAGGCAGCGGCCAGAGTAAGTCGGCAAAGCCCGTTAAGGCGCTAGGCCTGCGGTCGCGAAAAACCTTAGGTCGCAACGATATCGTCGATCTCACCCGACAGCTGTCGGTACTGGTGGGTGCGGGACTTTCACTGGACCGCTCGCTGGAGATTATCTGCTCGGTGTCCAGCCTGCCGCCATTGGTAGAATTGGTTGAACAAATTCAAGAGCGGGTGCGTGCAGGCGACACCTTTTCCTCTGCCCTGCAGCAATTTCCACAGCATTTCTCCAACTTCTACGTGAATTTTGTGCGCGCTGCCGAGCATTCGGGAACCATGGGGGCCAGCCTCAACGATCTCTCTCAGTATTTGGATAAAGCTCAGGTATTGCGCGAACAACTCAAGTCCGCTCTGGTTTACCCGATGATTCTAATCCTGGTCACGCTGGTATCGCTGGCGGTAATTTTCATCTACGTGCTACCTGAATTCGCCAAGATGTTCGAAGACATGAATGCGGAATTGCCGGCTTCTACCGCGTTTATTTTGGGCGTGGCGAGCTGGTTGGAACGCTACAGCTGGGCCCTGTTCGCAGTGATCCTGGGCGTAGTGTGGTATGTGAACTACAAGCGAGATGACCAGGCCTGGCTCCTTGCGTGGGATACGCGGGTACTTTCCATGCCATTGCTAGGGGACCTTGTCGCCAAGGTTGAGATGGCGCGACTTAGCCGCAGTCTGGGTACGCTGCTGCGCGGTGGCGTACCCCTGCTGACCGCCCTGGGTATCGCCGGCGACAGCCTCGAGAACAGATTACTTACCAGCCGCCTGAATGAAGCCACTGATAGCCTGAAGGAAGGCTCCGGCTTAGCTGAGCCGTTAATGAGTACCGGCGTATTCCCCGAATTTGCGTTGCAGATGATTCAGGTGGGCGAAGAGTCGGGCAAGCTCGATCAGATGCTCATCAAGGTGGCTGACATCTACGACGACGAAGTATCGATGGCCACTCAACGTGTACTTTCAGTCATCGAGCCGGTGCTTATTATCGGTCTGGGTGTGGTTATTGGCGGCATCATTATGTCGATTTTATCAGCGATTCTGACGATCAATGAACTGCCGCTCTAACTCAGATAAATGTCCCCCCAAAGCCTGGCGAGGAAAATACATTGCTTGTACGAGGCACTCGGGTTTTACCTTGCTGGAACTTATGGTGGTAGTCATCGTACTTTCACTTGCGGCCGGCATTACAGCGGCGAACCTGCAGCGCGGGAGCGCCGGCACACAGTTGGAGAGCGAGGCCAGAAAACTAACTTCCCTTATGCGACTACTGCGAGTGCGCTCGATGTCGCAGGGCATCATCTTTGCAGTAGAAGCCGATGATGAAATCGGTGGTTATCGTACTAACCCGGATGAAAAAGAGTTTCCGCTGCCCCAGGGGATGTCGGTGACTTGCGATCCCGAGAGCGAGATTTCGGTGATTAATCTCAGTGGCATTCACTTCTATCCCGATGGCAGTACCAGCGGTGGTGTATGTCAGCTGTCGATTGCTACCGATGAACGCTATATAGAAGTCAGTTGGTTGACGGGAGGGGTCAGTGTTGTCCGCCCGAAGCTTTAGCGCGCGGGGTTTTACCCTGCTCGAGACGGTGGTTGCGCTGGTCGTAATGTCGCTGTGTGTCACTGCGGTGTTGAGGATTTTCGTCGGCAGCACTAGCGCTACCCGAGTATCCGGGAATTACTATCAGGCCCTGCAAATCGCCGAGACGCAAATGGCACTGCTGTTGACTCAGGACGACACCAAAAGCGTCAACTCCGGCACTATCGACGACAACTATCAGTGGGAGGCCAGTATCGAAGAATATGTAGCGGAAGATGACGACCCACTGTCTGGCGCGTCTCCTTTCGTGAATCCGTACGACACCTTGATTCCCTACCATTACTACGTCGTGGTCTCCTGGGGTGATAGCAAACCGCGGAAAGTCGAGCTCTCGACCATTCACCTGGGGCCAAATTTATGAGCGTTATGGCGAACCCGAATGGTGGGACTCGAGCTCGCCGATTTTCCGGATTCACTCTGGTGGAGGTAATGATAGCGCTGCTTTTATTATCGCTGATCGCAGTCCTCATGGCAGGGGTGCTGCGAACGGCTTCCCAAACCTGGACCAAAGTCGTGGCGCATCAGGACACAGCCGAGCAGCGCCTGCTCATTAACCAGTTTCTCAGGCGGCAGCTGACTAGTATACGTTTCGTAAAGATGAGAATGATCGACGACCAGCGTATAAGCAGTTTCCTGGGCGGCAGGGACGCCTTGCACTATGTTGCGCCGTTCCCGACCTTTCACAATAACAAACAGCTTTATTGGTGGACCCTGATGTCGAGGTTCGACACAGAGTCAGGAGTCGATCAACTGCTTCTTCAATATAGGCCCTTTTATTCCGACGACCTCGTTGATATTGATGAAGATGGCAGCCTGCTGCTGACACCCACCCTGGTCGAGGAAAATTACGAGGAAGAACTCGAAGACCTGGAGCCCACTACGATAGTGCTTGCAGAAAACGTGGTCATAGTGTCGATGGAATTCTACACCCGGGACAAGCTGGGAGAGGAGCACTGGTTTGACGAGTGGGAACCACTTGAACTGACCCCACAGGTCATACGGCTTACGATTGCAGAGACAGACGATGCGGGGAACGAGTGGGTTTTTCCCGAACTCGCGATCGCGCCCAGATTTGCCCACCGACAAATAGTCACCCTGGTCGATGATTCGATCTAAGCCAAGCCATAGGCAGGCAACCGGGTATGCGCTAATTTCGGTGCTGTGGTTAGTGGCGCTGTTGAGCGTGATAGCAACCGGGCTGGCCTACGCCAGCCGGCAGCATATTTTAACAGTGTCCAGCGTGGTCAGTGGTACCAAGGCGCGTTATCTGGCAGACGGAGCAGCGCAATTGGTGCTGGCCAATCTATTATCTCAAATCGAGACCGACAGACTACTGGCGGATGGTGAAACGGTTGAACTGACACTTCCCGGGGGAGTAGTCGAGATCTCCGTATACGACGAATATGGCAAGATTGATCTTAACCGCGCTTCTACGTCTTTGCTGGCAAGGTTTCTCTATAGCCTCGATGTCGAACCGGCTTACGCCGATGCACTGGCGGATGCCATCGCCGACTACCGGGATGAGGATGACCTGAAACACCTCAATGGGGCGGAGGACGAGGATTACATTAAAGCAGACCTTGCCTGGGAATCTAAAGATAGCAAGCTTGCCAGCGTGGATGAACTGCGCCGGGTTTACGGTATGACAGAACAGGTCTTTGAAGTCATGCGGCCCCATGTCACGGTCCATACCTCTAAACGCGGGGTAAACCCGGAGGTCGCGTCACTGCAAGTGCTGATGGCAATTTCGGATGACTCTCCGCAGTCGTTGGAGCACTATATTGAGCAGCGTCGGCTAAATCACCGCGACGGCCTACCGCTGCCGCCAGCGCCGCATGTCCAACGCCAATATCTGCTGAAGCGACGGGGCACTGTCTACACGGTCCAAGCGAGGGGTAAATCAGAGGCGGGTATAGAGGCCGGCACCACCACCACTTTCTCTCTGCGTCGCTCACAATCCCGGCCACAAATCAATACGCTGGACTGGCAGCCTTATGTACGCGCGGAGATTACATTGGCTTCCGCTCATGATAATGTCGGTGACAGGACGGGTATGGAAGAATGATTTCATGCCACCGGCAAGGAAGGTCCATATGAATATACAGGCATCGTTTTGGCGATTCTGGTCATGGTGGAGCGGCGAGTTAAGACAGTGCGTACCCAGGCGCGTGCTTCGTTACCTCATACCTGATGCGCCAGAACTCAGGATTATCCTGGACGGCTCGCTCGCCTCTTTCTTCCTCACCCAAGCCGCTGACAGTCGCCCGATTCAGGTCATTGACCTCGATGAGTTCGAACCGCACACCGGCGACGAGCACAGCGAAGCTGTCTTGTCAGCTCTGCCTCGAAACAATCCGGCTACGCTCTTTCTCCCCGCCAACAAAGTGTTGCGCCAGGAGATTCTGTTGCCGCTGGCGACAGAGCAGAATCTCGATTCGGTAATTCGCTTCGAGATCGACCGGTTCACCCCTTATAAGATCGAGGCGGCAGCTTATGGCTATCGGGTTCTCGGGCGCTATCCCGAAGTGGAGAAAATCCGCGTGGAGCTGGTAGTCTCAGAGCAGAAATCCGTTGACCACCTGATCGAAAAATTCACTGCCCTGGGGATTAACATCTCGGGCGTTTATCCACCATCATCCAAAGAGGACCTCGGTTCCTCTGCGACCCTGAACATGCTGGGCAGGGAGCAACGAGGTAACAAGAAAGAGTGGCTGGATGTGCGAGTCCGAAACACCGGCCTGGTCGCGGCCGCATTGCTTTTACTGGTTTTTGTTTTTCCTGTCTGGCAGCTGAACCGCGCCGAAAATGTGCTGCAGGAAAAGCTGGAAGCTATAAAGGGCGAAGCAACGCTTGTTGGCGAAAAAAGAGCCATTCTGAGCGCGAGACTGGGTGCACAGACTCAACTGCTGAATCGGCTGACCCAAGTGCCAGGCAAACTACAGGTGATACAGGAACTCACCCAATTATTTCCCGACAATACCTGGGCATCCAAACTCAGCCTGGCCGGTGTGATTGTTAGCGTGGCTGGCGAGTCTGATAAGGCCTCCGATCTTATCGAGCGTTTGGATCAGTCTTCATTATTTCAGAACGTAAGATTCGACTCGCCCGTTACACGCAATCCGAAGTCGGACCGGGATCGCTACGAAATTCGCATGGAATTGATCGCACCATGATGACACTATCCCCTTCAGCAAGCCGTGCAGCGGCGCTCGCTTTGTTAGCGCTGGCGCTGTTCCTGCTGTTCGCCTATCTGGTGGTGCCACTGTACAAAATGTACACAGATAAACTGGCACAGGTATCGATACTTGGTGAGCGCCTGGCTCGATACGAACACCTGCTCGCCACAATGCCAGCGATCAACGAGCAGATAGCCGATATCGACGCCATGGCCGCAGACAGCGATCTGTTCCTGAAGGGAAATAAGGTCGCCATCGCATCTGCCAACTTGCGTGAATTCGTCAACGAGACCGTGGAGGCTGCGGGCGGGCAACTCATTAGCAGCCAGGAGTACGAGGCGCAACCTGTTCCCTCCGCGACACCGGTGGGTCTGCAACTGGAGGTCAGCGGAGAAGTACGTAACCTCATCGATCTTCTCTATAGGTTGGAAAACGCCAGGCCGCTGATCTTTATTGATGATTTTGCAGTAAGTAGCAGTGCGTCTCGTATCGGTATTTCAAGAAAGCAGCGGCGCGCAAAATCATCCAGGGGCCACTCCGGTAGCCTGGCCATCAGGATGAATATCGTTGGTTATTTACCGGGGGAACAAACCTGATGGTTGCCACGGGAACCAAAGGCCCTCTGGAGCGGCTGCTGCGGTATGTCATCATTGCCCTGGCACTCATTCTTTTAGCAGAAGTCATAATCCTGTCGCTGCAACCCGGCGCCGGCTATGTGGGCAGTGACGGCGGTGCCAGTTTTGGGGCAGACGGGACACCCACCGAAGTTGCGTTTCTGCCAACACTAGATAACTTTCAGGAGTCGGTCGACCGATCGCTGTTCGCCTGGAACAGGCAGCCGATTACCCCGGGGCAAAAACCCGGGGAGGAGCAAGGGCCCGATTTTTCGGGGTGGCAGCTGTCGGGCATAGTCAGTTATCCCGGTCGCAGTAGTATGGCCATATTTGTCGATCAGGAAAGCGGCGAAAGTCTCGTCCTCGAAGAGGAAATGTACCTGGGCGAGCGAAAAATCCAGAGCATCGCGAAAGAGACGGTGACTCTGCTCAACGGCGACAAAGAGCAAGTAATGGAACTGCAGGCTCTAGACATTGAGCTGTCCGAAGAGGAGTTGGCCAAGCGGGCAGAGGCTGAAGCGTCGAACGAAACGGCGAAGTCCAAGCCTCAGCAACTCGACGCCGAAAAAGAGGCGGAGGAACATGAAGAGGGCGAGAAGAAATCGTTCTTCGAACGCGTACGTGAAAACGAGTTGGCTAAATAGGTTAGAATCCAAAAAATCGGGAATAGATCATCATATGACTGGCACACGGACACAGATGGATTTTTTCAAGCGGAGTCAAACCCTATTTTTGACGGCGATCTTGTCCGTTCTGCTGGGTTCTTGTGCCGGTATGGAGCAGGTCGTCGAGGAGCCGCCAGAGGTTTTGAAACCGCAGCCTGCGGTGGCCGACCCGGAGACAGGTGGCACTTACTATGCCAGCGAAGACGAAACCGGCGGTGATGCGGTAGCAAGCGTTGGTCCCCGTGAGCAAATCCATCGGGGAACCGGAAGTTTTATCCGCCAGGTGGCAGAACCTGTGACCAACGCTGCAGATGGCGAGATCACCCTGAATTTTCAGGGTGCGCCTATCGCAGAGGTGGCCAAGGCCATTTTGGGCGATATTTTGGGCGTGAATTATATTATCGCCGAGGGTGTGACGGGTTCGGTATCCATGCGTACCGCCAGCCCGATCAGCGAGGATGATCTCATCCCGGCGCTAGACAGCTTGCTGCAATTGAGCGGGGCCGCGCTGATACAGTCGGGCGAGTTCTACGAGATTGTACCTATCGATGAAGGCGTGATCGCCAGTTTATCTCCGCAACTCCGCCTGAGCGCCAATAAAGGCTATCAGATGATCATCGTGCCTTTAAGCTACATTGGGGCCAGAGAAATGGTCAGGATTCTGGAGCCGGTCAAATCAGGAAAAGCGGTGGTGCAGGCGGATGAGTTCCGCAATCTGATTATTCTTGCCGGCACCCAGAGCGAACTTTTTAGCCTTAGAAAAACCATTTCAATTTTCGATGTTGATCAGTTAACGGGCATGTCCGTAGGCCTCTTCCGTTTGGAGAACGTTGATTCGAACACGATTCTGGTGGAGCTAGACAGAGTATTCGGCGACACCGCCGAAGGCCCGCTGGCCGGCATGGTCAAATTCACCGTAATCGAGCGGCTCAATGCCCTGATGGTTATCACGCCCCAGCAAGAATATCTCAAGCATGCTGAACTGTGGATAGAGCGTCTGGATCAGAACGAGAATCCTCACGGCTTCAACATGTATGTTTACTATGTGCAGAACGGTAAGTCTGAGAGACTCGCCGAGCTACTGAATGGCATGTTTGAAGAAAAGCGCCGTACGTCTACGGTGAGCAGGCAGTTGACCGCGGCGAGGCAGGCGCCTGAATCGTCTGGCGAAGAACGGGACGGCAACCTGCGGGTTAACGCCGAGATCTCCACAATCGAGGCGGGTGAGGTCAGTATTGTCGCCTACGCTGAAACCAACGCTTTGCTTATCACCGCCAACCCGGCCGATTACAAAGCGGTAGAGAAGGCCATTCAGCAGTTGGACGTGTTGCCCATGCAGGTATTAATAGAAGCGTCTATCGTAGAGGTGACCCTCAGCGACAACCTTGAGTACGGACTGCAATGGTTCTTCAAGGGTTCGCCTGGGGACTTCAACTCGGTGGGAGGCTTGAATATTCCAGCCAGCGGTAATGTTGGCGCGGAGGGCGCCCTGGTCGGGGCCCTGGCAGATCCGGTCAACTTCACTTACGCCCTGTTTGACGCCAATGGGACACGAGCGGTGCTCAACGCCATGGCCGCCGAGTCGAGGTTAAATGTCCTTTCAGCACCCTCGCTTATGGTGCTAGACAATCACACAGCGGTTATCCGCGTTGGTGATCAGGTGCCAATCCGCACCCAGGAAACCACTAATACCGCCAGTTCGATCAGTGATCCCGACGGTAATATAGGCAATAACGTCACCAGCCAGATTCAGTACCGGGATACGGGTGTCACCCTGGAGGTAACGCCCCGTGTCAACGCCGGCGGCATGGTCATGCTTGAAATCACCCAGCGGGTAGATGACGTGAACGAAACCACCACCTCTAGTATTGATTCGCCCACTATCCTGCAGCGGGAGATTACTACCACCGTGGCGGTACAGAGCGGCGCGACCATCGTACTCGGAGGCTTGATAGAAGAAGGCGTGCGTGAGGAGGAGAGCGGCATACCGATTCTCATGGATATTCCTGTGCTGGGAGCGCTCTTTAAAAGTAAGCGTATCACCGAGGCAAAAACCGAGCTGGTGGTATTGATTACCCCTAGTGCCGTGGCCAACCCCGAACAGGCCAGGACTGTCACTGAAGAGTATAAGTCCAAGCTCAAGGACGTGGACTTCTCGTCCTTCAAGTGAGGCTTTTCAAGGATTTTAGTTAGACCTTATTCTTCTAAAAAACCCCCTCATATAAAATATTTCGCGCTAGCCGCTGGTTAATGAAATTCAGAAAAAACTAGTAGTTTCAATGCTTTATTTTAATCCCTACTTTTTTATAGCCTATTCAGCCCTATCGCCAGCACGCTCGCTGTTGAGACTAATACTTATGGGTAGTTGTTGGATATCAGGTGCTGGACTATACCTATTACAAGCTTCGAAAAGGCACGATGGGTCAAAGGGAAAGTACCCAGATGGGTTATACGCTCCGGCGTGAATTTTCCTTCATCCTATTTCCGCAAAGCCAAGGATCGCGGCACCCGCTCCCCCTAGGGGAAAAGGTACCAGACGGCCAGGTTACCGAAAAGCTACACTACCCTGGGAAGGACTTCGGGGTTGGGGGCTTGAGAGACGCTCGGTTGTTCATTGTCCCGTGGGGCAATTAACTTGGTCTTCACGTACCCCCAACTCAAGTAATGGAAGTTTCGCCAGGAACTTTATAGTTAACTTGGGGAGCAATAGCCATGAACCGATCATCAAACTCACGCAGGGGAACCGCCACAAGGTGTACCCTCGCAACGCTAGTCTTCATGGTATGTGCCATGATGGGCAGTGTTGCGCAAGCACAACCTCACGGCATATCATCACAGAAAGAGTGTTTCAATCCGGTACGGAGCTGTCTGACGAATGCAAACTGTTCAGATGAAGATGCTTGTACTGGAGACGTCTGTAACATGGACATTAGTGACACAGTCAATTGTGATATCACTTACGGCAATATTGATGCGAACGGGGATAACCACGAGCTTTTGTCGGGTGTCGATAACATAATCCTCGCTGGAGGCTCAATAGCGGTTCCAGTGTCTGTGACCGATGCAGGAAGCTCAAACTGCATTAATGGCGGAGACGGCTTTTTTGCCCCCCCGTGTGAGGTTCCAGCGGACACTGAGGTCGTTTTTTCTTCTTCCTATCAACTTCAGCCCGGGGACACGGATGGGCTTAGTTTCATTCTTGATAACGCCCTATTTACGTATAGGGATACCTGTAGCGATCCTGAGACCGTTAACTGTAACATTGAGTCAGTGCTTCCCGTAGCGCCAGGCGCTTCAACGACGGTTGTAGATGCTTGCTCTAACCCGCCTGTTGGCTGCGAAGACAGCGATGCCTGCACCGCTGATTCGTGTGATCCGGCTACTGGCTGTGTCAACGCACCG
>JBALVI010000001.1:1283965-1429323 GCA_036961205.1 Halioglobus sp.
GACAACGATGCCTGCACCGCTGATTCGTGTGATCCGGCTACTGGCTGTGTCAACGCACCGATTTCCTGCGAAGACAACGATGCCTGCACCGCTGATTCGTGTGATCCGGCTACTGGCTGTGTCAACGACGATATCAACTGTGATGACGGCTTAGTCTGTACTGTAGACTCCTGTGATCCGGCCACTGGCTGTGTGAATGATCTCATTCCAGCGGATGATCCTGATGTTGATCCCAGTTGTTACGCAGAAGGCTGTGACACCCACACCCGTGGTTACTGGACCCAGCATGCCTATGAATCGCAGTTTGTGGTTGATGAGCATCTCGAGGCTACCGGTATGGCTCTGTCCGTCTGTGGTGAAGACATCAGCACGAGTTGTCCAGACGTCAAGGGTAGCCGGTTCCGCGGACAGTCAGGCAATCTTGAGGCCCAGTGTCTCGCGGCAGTCCTTAACTTCGCGGTTACTGACCAGAACGGCGGTGAATGTTCTGGGCAGCTGGAGGCCTTTGATGCTGATGGCCGAGATGCTTCGGACATCTATATCGATTGCTGCGGAGCCCAGAGCGCTTGTACCGATGGTAGTAAGGCTGAAGTAAGCGCCTGCATCGGGGTGCTCAGTGCCTTCAACGAGTCTATGGACACGGCACCGTTGGATGAACTGGACCTGTGCGACTATGCAGAGCACCACGAGGACCACGGTCACTGTTCAGCTGAGGGCGAGGTTTGCCTTACTGAGGAGGACTAGTAAATAGCGTGTACTAGTTAAGCGTTATTCGCTGACCATCTAAACTGCGGGCCTTGTGCCCGCAGTTTTTTTTGCGTGTCAGTTATCCACCATATGATGTGGGCGGAATGAAAGGATTGGTGAGTGGACTTCAGAAAAATAGCTGTAAAAACAAGTATATAGTTTACAAACCGCAGTTTTCTTCTAGACTTTAAGGGGACTTGGCGTGATTTACTAAGGTACGAAATCAATTAGTTCTCTGTTAGAGAACTATTTATGAACAGAACATTTTTCGTAGTTTTAATGCGTGTCGCAGTTTTATTTGGTTTCGCGTCATCGTGGGCAGCGTCCGAGGATATTCAGGCCCCACAGACGCGGGGCGAGTTTTTTGAAGCTTAAAAAAATGGGTGAGTTGTTTATGAAATCAAGAATTATGAAACATGGAGTTTTAGAAAAACTGCTTCAAGCGGGACTGGTCTTTTTTTCCCTTATTCTGTGTTCGGTACCCAATCTTTTGGCGGAGACCTATGGCGTCGAGTCAACAAACGTGCATGACCGCCCTGCGGTTATGAGCCCGGATGTTGCATCAAGGAGCACTGACCCAGACAGACCGCCAGCCTATGGGCCCGAAGACGCTAGGGTACGGGTCATTATATTTAGTGACTATGAGTGTATTCACTGTCGTCGGGTCACCCAGGCCACTCATCAAATTTCCGCAGAATTTCCTGGAGAAGTAAGAGTCGAAGTTTGGCATCACCCCATTTCAAGTCACGAAAAAGCTGAGACGGGGGCACGGGCAGCTGTCGCTGCACAGCAACAGGGCAAATTCTGGGAGATGCACGATATGATATTCTCATCGCCCGCTACGATGGAAGTCTCAGATTTGGAGCGATATGCGCAGAAGCTGGATCTGGACATGGATCAATTCAGGGCAGATATGAACAATCCAGATATACAAGAGCGAATCCGCCAGGAAGGCGCATTGGCAGACGCACTTGGAGCCCGTGCAACCCCAGGAATCTTAATCAATGGTAAGGTCCACGTAGGTTGGGCGAGCTGGAAAAACTTCCGGCGTAAAGTGGAGCGGGAGTTGGCCGCCGCCAATCTGCTGGCTGAGCAAGGTATGGACCCAGCTGAAATTCAGCATGAAAGGGCATTTGAAAATTACACTGAGTCTGAGAGCTTGGAACTCTACCGTTCCGCCGTCCTGCAGACAACAGCGGTGAATACCGTAAATTAGAAGGTAACCATTGCTTGCCGTTTGCCACTCCGGTAGGAAATAGCGCTGATGCGAAATTGATACTGCTTGCAGCAGAAGTTTTACAATGGATGGGTGGATATGAATTAGAGCCATAAGTGATGATACAACGGGCCTTGTGCCCGTTTTTTCTGGCGCCTCGCAAAGAACGACGCGCCTTTTTTATTGGAAAAATTTGTAAAAAATGTAGTAAAAACAAGAATTTATTTTACAAACCACAATTATGTTCTAAGCTTTAAATGTGCTGCATTGGTTCCTGATGGCACGAAGCTCGTCAATTTTCTGTTGGAGATTTATCAATGAACAAACTATTTTTCGTGGCGGTACTGAGTTTCACGATGTTATTGGGCGCCCAGACTTCGTGGGCAGCATCCGACGATATTGAAGCCCTGCAAAAAGACGTGGCCGAGTTGAAGAAGGGCCAGGAAGCCATGCAGAAAAACCTGGAAGAAATCAAAAAACTTGTACAGCAGGGTGCTCGCCCCAGCGGAGGTTCTGGGTTTAAACCTCAAGATTTTTCCATCGCGGGCACAGCAGTCAAAGGCGATAGAAATGCAACCGTCACCATCGTGGAATTCAGTGACTATCAGTGCCCTTACTGTAAACGACATGCTGAAGGCACCATGCCCGAACTAGTGAAGAAGTACGTGGATACCGGCAAAGCAAAAATTGTAATGATGGAGAACCCCATAGAATCAATTCACAAGAACGCCATGGGGGCCTCCCAGGCCGCACTCTGTGCTGGCGCCCAGGGACAGTACTGGGAAATGCATGACATCATGTTCGTTAATTACAAGAAACTGGGTGTCGATGAACTCAAAGGCTACGCGGGAGAAATCGGCTTGGAGACCGAAGACTTCAATACCTGCCTCGACGAAAAGAAATACGAAGACCAGGTGAAGGCAAATTTATCCACTGCCCGAAAGTTGGGTGTTCGCGGCACACCCGGCTTCGTGGTCGGACTGACAGACCCTAAAGACCCTGACAAGGTCAAAGGTAGCAAATACATAAAGGGTGCTCAGGGCGTAGATGCGTTCTCAGAAGCGATCGACGAGTTGTTAAAAGCCGATAAATCCTGACCTTGAATAAACTGCACAAGAATGCGTTGAAGTAACCGGCCCTATGGCCGGTTTTTTTTCGCGAAGTCCAACTCGTTGAGCTGGTAGACTGCCAGTCATGCATTACCAACACCATTTTCAACTGAAGGAAGCGCCATTCTCCATCGCGCCAGATCCGCGATATCTTTACCTGACAGAAAACCACCGGGAGGCTCTGGCGCATCTGCTGTACGGCGTCACCAGCAACGGCGGCTTCGTTCTGCTGACTGGTGATATCGGGGCCGGAAAGACAACGGTGTGCCAGTGCATGCTGGAGCAGTTGCCGGAAAATACCAACGTCGCCTACATCCTCAACCCTAAACTGCAGCCCTGGGAATTTCTTGCTGCCATCTGCGATGAATTGGGTATTGGCTACAGCGCAGAGAACCGTGGCGTAAAACACTACACCGACAGGATCGCCGACTACCTTGTGGATGCTCACGGTAAAGGCTGCAACACCGTGTTGATGGTGGACGAGGCGCAGAACCTCGATGTGGAGATGATGGAGCATCTGAGGCTGCTCACTAACCTGGAAACGCGAGAGAAAAAGCTGCTGCAGATCATGCTGGTGGGCCAGCCGGAATTGGGGGCGATAATTGACCGCCCGGACATGGAACAGATGAAGCAGCGAATTACAGCGCGCTGTCATCTCGCTCCCCTGAAACAGAGCGAGTTGTCGGCCTACGTTGAGCACCGCTTGGCCGTCGCAGGAACCGACAAGTCGATATTTACCGAGCGCAGCCTGGACGCATTGTGGAAATTGACCCAAGGCGTGCCGCGTATCATTAACATTGTCTGTGACCGGGCGATGCTTGGGGCATTTGTGTCGGGTAAAACGTCGGTAGAAGAAGACGTACTGCGAACCGCGGCAAAAGAGATCATGGGGGAGAGGGCGATCCCATCCGGGAACTCCCACCAAAAATATCTTCGCTTTGCGGGTATGGCTGCGCTACTGCTGGCAGCTGTTGCTGTCGGCTACTTGCTGCGTTCGCAGGTGGAACTTGGTTCGGTGGAGCAGAGTGCTGCAGACCTGGGTAGGGCCGATAGGACAGAAGCTGTGCTCGGGGAATTGTCGTCTCCTCCCATCGCCGTAGAGTACATCGCTGCACCACTATCGGATGCATCGGCTACGGTAAATGTTGCAGCCACAACGCATACCGAAAATACAAGTGAGATGACTAGCAAGGCCGCGGTTGAAACTGTGGCCACTGCGCTCGAATTGGAGGAGGTTGTAGGCGCGATGGTGCTAGACCCTGTCGCTGCCGAAGCAATCGAAACCGAAACCGAAACCGATGTCGCTGACGTTGGCGCGAAGATCGTGCCCAATGAACAGGAGGCTATCGAAGATCCGGTTTTGGGACTGGTTTTTCCAGCACTTAACGACAGCGCTCGATCTCGCGAACTCGCTTTTCGATCCCTGTTCGCACAGTGGGGAGTCGACTACGCGGTAGTACGGGAGGACTCGAACTGCGAGTACGCCAGAGAATATGGTCTGGGCTGCCAGGCGGGGCGCATTAATCTCGCGCAGCTGCGGGAGCTGAATCGGCCCATGGTATTAACCTTACACGATCCCCTGGGGAATACCTTTGAGGCCGCACTCCTGTCCGTTCGCGGTTTGCAGGCCGAGGTCTGGCTGAACGGCAAGCGACAGACTATTACTGTGGATAAATTGGAAGAAGCCTGGTCCGGAGAGTACTTCGTGTTGTGGCGATTTCCCTCGGGCTATCGGTTTCCCCAACGTAAGGGAGCCACTGGCGAAGCCATCACCTGGCTGGCCATTCAGTTGGATGAAGAGCACGCCCGTGAGACGGGCCGCTTTGATGATGACCTGGAAGAAAAGTTAAAACTCTATCAGTCTCAAAACGGCTTGCTAGCCGACGGGATTCTCGGCCCGATGACGGTGATAGCTCTGCAAAACAGCGCCGGGAGCGCTGGTCCGACGCTGGCGCCAGATGGCGCGGGGGCAAGCTGATGTCTTACATACTACAAGCCCTAAAAGACGCCCAGCGTAGTCGTGAGGGGCGGCAGGTGCCAGATCTTCAGACGGTGCACGCCGTTCCGGCACCCGGGGAAGGACCCCCGCGATCCCTGGCCAACTTCAAGCCTCTGTTGTTGCTGGCCGGCATCCTGATCGCGGTACTGGGCGGTTGGTGGGTTGCTGGATTACAGCATGATGGCCCCATCGCCACCGTTGATACTTTGGAACCCTCTACGCCAAAGGCTGTTGCACCCGAGTCGCCGATAAGTATTGGGCAGGCAGAAAATGCCGGTGCTGATGTGGGCCAGGAAGAATTGGTTATTACCCCTGGTGAAGAGGTGCCGCCTAGGCTAGAGGAGCAGCTTGCTCCGGAGCTGGAGATTTCAGATAACCGCGTGGAAGTGACACCCGACATACCTGTGGGGGAGCAGGGCTTGGTCCCTGAGGTTAGTGAACCAGACACTTCCTTGACAGCTGCGCACGTGCCAGCGCCGTCGACGTTACCGCCTGAGAGTTCAAAGATAAAGGACGAGGTAGATCAACCGCCTGAGGTGCCGACACCGCTGGAGGAACAAGTTCCTCACTTTCGCAATATGCCGCCGGAGATTCAGGAGCAAGTTTCGCTACTCGCTTTTACGATTCACCGCTATTCGCCGAATCCCGATCTGCGTATGGTCAAGATCAATGGTTTGATATGGCACGAAGGCGACGAGGTTTTGCCCGGCATGGTGGTGGAAAAGATCATACCTGGACAGGTCGTATTAACTTATCAGGCATACCTGTTTCGCGTGCCGGTGCGTTAGCGTGCTGAACAGTCGCTCACTCGGTCTACTTGCGGTCGTACTGGTGGCTTGGATGTTTTGGAGTCAGGGCGGCGCGGGTCTATTCTCTTCTTCAGACGCGCCGCCCGATATTGACTCGGCGGGGCCAACAATTGTAGAAACACTGCAGCCAGAAAACCCAATCAAGCCTAATGGAAAAGGCTCTCGCCCAGTCAATATTCCTGTTCCTAAAGATCCACAAGTAACTCGCCGCTTCCACACGCAGTCCTGTGATCCATCTTCGGAACCACTTCGGGAAATCCCCGCCGGCGGGATCGTTAAATGGACAGATGAAAAGGGCATTACCCACTACGAGGATTATCACGGGGACACCCGACCTGCAGGGCGAGACCTGGTCAGTCTCTTTCCCGACATCAAGGATTACTTCTCCCTGGATATCAGTATGCCCTCTGGCGGCCGCCTGCCGGTTGCCGAAAAGGACATTCGGCTTCAAGCCACCCGAACTTATGAGCTATATCGTACCTGGCTGGACGACAAGTGGTTGAGTCGTGCGAAAATTCATTTGCGCTTGTATACGAGTGAGCAACAATACGCGGCTCTGCGAAAGAAATATGTAGGCGCTGACTCCGATGATGTCCCGGGTTTCTATGTGGCGCGCTTAAACCAGGCGGCGATTCTTCACACGGGCAATAAGGCGCAAACCCTGAGAATCGTGAATCATGAGGTCGCTCACGTTATCAACAACCAGGTATTTGGAACATTACCCCGCTGGCTTAATGAAGGACTGGCGACCTACGTTGAGGTGCTAAAGGAGGACAGCCTGGAGGTGAAGGTTGCGGATCAACGCCTGGCGAGTTGGAAGACCAATACGATAAGCAACGTTATGCCAGTGGTCTCTGTCAGGGAGTTGTTATCAGCGACGCAAAGTGACTGGTCGGCGACAAAACGTTTGAGTCACTATCAGCTTTCACAATTACTGACGTATTATTTATTGCAGCCACAGCACCGCGATTTTACCTTGCCGCTGCTGCGTACGTTGGCAGCACAGAAATGTTCTGAATCAGATGTGGAAAGCCTTATTGACCAACGATATGTAGGCGGACTATCGGGCTTATCGGAGGATTTCGCTCGCTGGTTGGAGAAGTGAGTCCACGCTCACTCTGCTTATTCCCCCTTAAATCGAACACGCCCCAATCCGACTTAAATGGCTGTACTTTAACCCCGTTTCCTCATGCCACTGATCAAAGGCACCTTGAATCAGCCTCATCTCTCTCTGGCTGCTGGGATTGTCTTTAATATCCAGCCCCGCGTTTTGTAAACACCGAGCTACATCGCCAGTAATCAGGAAAGTGTCCTTACCCATATTGCGCAGTACCCGTGGGCCGGTCATGCCGCCCAGGCGGCTGCCGTGCTTCTTCATATAGGCAAACAAGCCGATCAAGTCATCCTGCGGCCATTTGCTCACCATTTTGCCAAAGCTGCCGTGCTCGCTGGCAACCTGACACAGGAAGCGGGCATTATCCTGTACTGCGATCACCTTTTGTCGATTGCGGATGATGAGCGTGTTCTGGCTAAATCGGTCTATCTGATCCGGGCTTAGCATGACGATTTTGTCCGGCGGGAAACCAAAGAACACCTCTTCAAAGCCGTCCCACTTATTATTGACCACTCGCCATACGAAACCGGCCTGAAACAGGCAGCGCGCCATTTGGGATAACCAGCGATTGTCTTTGGTGCCGGCCAGTGCTCGTTTGGTCCTGACTTCGGGCATAAGCTCTGCTAATGCTTTCTTGCCGCCGTAGCGTTTGGCGGCGCGCTGGTGAATGTCTACAAATTTTTCCATGGGTGCTCCGGTTTCGGGTCGCTAGTACAGCACAAAATAAAAAAGCCCGCACCTTTCGGGGCGAGCTTTTTTTTAGCGGGTTGAGAAGGCCTAGAACGAGTACTTCAGGCGTGCTCCCCAGATTTCACCCTCTTCCATGAAATAGGTGTGCGAGCCGTCGAGTACCGGTGTATCAAAGCCCTGGGCAAGATTCGCTTCATCAAACACGTTGCGACCGTAGAGCATGATCTCCCATTGCTCGCCGCGCATTCCTGCGCGCAGATTAACCTTTGTATACGCGTCGACATTGTCCAGCGGGTCGTTGTCACCCGACGAGCTAAAGTCATCCCGGTAGTTAAGATCGCCGCTGAGGAACCATTCCATGCCGTTATTGAGCAAATAGTTATAATCGGCAAACAAAGCTGCACTGTAATCCGAGGCGTACGTCGTTGGCTCACCAGATAAATCATTGCTGGTAACGCCTAGGTCAGAGCCACAAAACTCATCCGCGTCTAACTGGATGGCGGTACAGGGACCGTCCGCGAAGTCATCGTAGGTCGCGTCTAGCCAGGCGAAGTTGCCGCCCAGGCGAAGATTGTCGGTGGCTTGCCATTGGGCGTCGACCTCCAGGCCGTAGACTTCTGAACTCGCAGCGTTCTTAACCTGAAAACCTACGCCTTTAAAGATAGAGGTTTGTAAGTTGTCATACACTGTATAAAACAGCGCCCAGTTGATGGTCATACCACCCTCTAGCAGGGTGTGCTTGCCGCCCAGTTCAAAGGCGTCAACGGTTTCATCGTCGAATTCGAAATCGCTATTGGGCACCGTGGGGTCATAACAATTTTCAATGGTGATAGTGAGGTCGGGATTAGGCCCGCAGGGCAAGGTACCCTGAACTATACCGCCGGGCTCGCCGTCATCGGCAGAGGTGAAGCCGCCGCTTTTGAAACCCTGGGAGAAAGTGGCATAAAGCATGGTGTCCTCACCTACATCCCACTGCACATTGACTGAAGGAATCCATTTATCAGTCTTGCGGTCATCCTCAATATTGTAGGCATAGGTGTTAAATTCCGATGCCTGTACCAAAGCGGCAAAGTAGCTGTTGCTAGGCTCTCCAACGCCTGTAATTGTGTCGGACAGGAATTGTTGTGTTTCGACCTCTTTTTCCTCTTTGGTGTAACGCAGACCCACGGTGACCCGGAATGTGTCTGTTAGATTGAATGTACCCTGACCAAAGACCGCCCAAGACTCTGAGTCGAGCTCATAGATGTGATTTCGCGCAATCTGTTCCGGGCCGTATAGGCCACCCGTGGAGATTAGCAGGGCACTGGGAAGTCCCAGCAACTGAGGCACCAGCCCATCGACGTTAACGTCGATGGTGACCCGGCGATCAAAGCTCAACTCGCTGGACTCGTAATAGCCTCCGGCAACGTAGTCGAAGAACTCGCCGCCCGGGGAGGTAAAACGCAGTTCCTGGCTGAATTGGTCAAATTCCTGATCATCATCACGATGAATAAATTGTAGCGGCAGCCAGTCTACGTCAACGCCATCAACATATTGGTAGTCGGTCCAGCCTGTGACGGAGGTGATGGTCATGCCACCAATGTCATAGTCCATATTTAGCGCATAGGTGTTGAAATTTTCATCGTTTGAATCCGGGTTTTTGCCGATACCAATGCCGTCTGCCTGACTCTGTCCGTAGCCATTATCTTTATATGTGGAGAAGTCTTTTTGAGATTCCTCAACTATTTCAGGGTAAAAAACATCGGTGAGGAGGTAGCCCAGCGTGCCAAAGGTTCCGAGGTTGGGGAAGTCTGCCGCGCGGCCAGCTGGGTCCAGATAAAGTTGAGTCGCGGAAGGCGCGCCGGTTCGTTCAAAATCGGTGTTGGTATATTTAAAGTTGACCGAGAGATCGTCAGTAGGCAGCCACGCGAGACTGATCCGTATATTCGCTTCCTCGATCTGACCCTCGTCTTCGTCAAGCAAGGTGTTCTCAACATAGCCGTCTGTCTCGCGATACTTGAAGGCCACTCTAGCGCCAAAGGTATCGCTGAGGGAGCCGCTGAGGTAACCCTCGTACACCCGGCCGTCATACGATTCAACCGATGCGGCGATCTCGCCGTTCAATTCTTCGCCTGGGTCGGCAGAGGCTGTGGTGATGTTAACCGCTCCTGCCACGGTGTTTTTACCGAACAGGGTACCCTGGGGCCCCCGCAGGACTTCCACCCGCTCTACATCCACGAAACCGGCCCGGTACTGCCGACCGCGGCCCATGTAAATGCCGTCTATATACATACCAACGGATTGTTCAAAAGCCTGGTTGTTACCTGAACCGATGCCGCGCATATAAATATTGGTGTTTACAGAAGCACTGGCAATGTGCAGATTCGGTACGTAATCCGCCAGCGCTGCCATATTGGCAATACCCGCCGACTGCAATTTTTCACCCTGTACTGCGGATACTGAAATCGGTACATCCTGCAGGCTCTCAGCGCGTTTCTGCGCGGTGACGATGACTTCCTCCAGCATCTGGGCGTGTGTGAGTGAAGTGGCGCTTGCGAGCGCAAGGGCCGCTACCAGTGGTGTTATCCGGAATGAGGTGTACATAGATGTTCCTCTTTTATAATAATGATGTCGTTTGCAACAACGTGGCCGGTGAGGGTGCCGGCAAGATCGTTTGAATACCGTACGGAGGTTACGGGTGAAGCTCAATGCCAGAATTGGGCAAAAAATGTACCACCGCAGACTATTTCGAAAGATATCTCGAATTATGCTCATGAAAAGACATTAGGCGGTTTAAAACTATAGCGAATGCTTAATCAATTATGGGCAGGTTAGCGATCCTCGGGGAGGTTTCCATTCCGGCTGTCTGGCGCGATTTTTTTCTAATGCTAAACTTAGGCCCACGTTAATTCACAGATTCCAGGTAGCCATGGCTGACCCTATTCCAGGCGAGAGTAACCTCGCAATTCCTGCCGCCGAGGCCGCCGAAGATATCGGTGCCCTACTGCAACTTTTTCACCAGATGGACGCAACGGGACCCTTGATGAGGCTGGCTATTGCGGCAGGCATTGTTGGCTTCGCTGTTTTGATGCTCTTGCTCATCCGGTTTCTGATTGGCCGCAGAGTCAAGCGCATGGAAGCCCTGGATGATAAACACTTTAGGCCGCTGCGCTGGCAAGCGCAGGATCTTATGTCATCCGAAGATATGAAATTGTTCTGGTGCACGGCCTGGCGTTGGCTGGCCTGGGCGCTATCGCTGATGTTTTCGACCTTCGCCATTATCGGCGTGCTGATGGCCTCAACCTGGACCACCACATTGGCGGCCCGGCTGATTATTATGGTGGTGTCGGCAGTTGAGTATGTCTGGACCGGTCTGGTCGATTACCTACCTAACCTTTTCACTATCATTGTCATTGTGTTGCTGGCCCGTTTCGTTATCAGAACGATCAGTCTTATATTTGAAGGCATTAAGTCTCGACGAATTTATCTGAAAAACTTCTATCCCGAGTGGGCTGATACCAGTCTGGGCATTATCAAGCTGATGATCTATGCGCTGACAGCGGTTATTGTTTTTCCCTACCTGCCGGGATCGAGTTCCCCCGCTTTTCAGGGGATATCAATTTTTGTCGGGGTTCTGCTTTCCCTGGGTTCAACTACGGCGGTCGCCAATGTCGTTGCCGGTATAGTGCTTACCTTTACCCGCGCTTTTAAAGTGGGCGATCAGGTCGAACTGGCAGATGTGCGTGGCCGTATCGTTGAGCGAAGTACTTTTGTCACCCGAATTCAGACCCTGAAAAACGTAATTGTTTCGATACCCAACTCCATGGTATTGACCAACAATGTTATTAACTACAGCCAGAATATGGGGCAGTCTGGTTTGCTGGTGCACACCAAAATTACTATAGGCTATGACGTACCCTGGCAGCAGGTGCATAAGTTGTTGATCGCTGCTGCAGAAGAAACTGAGGATATCGTGCCGGAGCCCACACCTTTTGTGCTGCAGACTTCGCTGGACGACTATTACGTGAGCTACGAAATCAACGGCTGGATTCGAAAGCCGGAAGAACTTCCCAAAATTTACTCAAATCTTCACGCTAATATTCTGGATCAATTCCACGGACACAACGTAGAGATTACATCGCCGCGCTACAGTGCGATACGCGATGGTAATCCACTGACCGTGCCGGAAGTGATTGCAGCGGAAGACGGTGGTGCGGGAGATGCGCCTTCTTAATTTATAGTTTGCGCCTGTAGCGCTCCCATCGGCCCTGCACAGACTATGGCAGTATTCTCTCTACTGCCGTTATGTCATTAACCTCGATGGTCAAACAACTCCTTGCGGTTCAAGTCGCGGTAAAGTTGTAGTGCGTCGGGAGTGTCGTCATTATCTTCCAGACGTTGGCGCAGTAGCTGCAGAACCAGGCGGGTGATAGGCGCCAGGTTAAGTTTTTCAACCTCGGCCAAATCAACCCAATGCAGATCCTCCAGTTCACCATTACTTTTCAGCTCGCCACTCATATGCCGCGCATCTACGGTAAAGAAGCGTGCATCGAAACGCCGTACCATGCGAGGCGGGGTGATCGCCCGGGCAAAATAACTAAGCTTGTCCAGAGCAGGAACCAGACCGCTCTGGTAAAACGGCTGCCAATGCGGTGAGCGGGTGTGAATTTTTTGCGCTGGTGTAGCGCCCAGCAGTAAGCCTGTTTCTTCAAATGTCTCGCGCACTGCGGCCATGGCAAGTCCTCGGGCTCTGGCCGGCGTAACCGACTCAAGCAGCTGTGCTTGCACGTGAGTTTGCAATTCGTAGGGTGATTTTACCCGCGAGTCTCCAGGGTCAACGCGGCCCCCGGGGAAGACATAGCAGTGCGGCAGAAACACATGGTGTGCTGTGCGAACTCCGAGTAAAACCTCGCGCTCGTTCCGCAGAATGATGAGTGTGGAGGCGTCTCTAGGGCGCATAAGTGGAAATCTTTCCCTGCATTAATCAGCGAGCCAGTCGATCACTGCCTGGGCCCAGCGCTCACCGTCTTCGTGTTGGATAAAGTGCCCGCCGTTCAGTGTCAGATGGGGTTGGCCCTGTGCGCCCGGTACTTTTTCCCGGAATGGACGATCGCCACCGGCTGTTATTGGATCTTTGTCGGAAAATGCCAGCAGTACGGGTTTCTCCCACGCGGACAGAACTTTCCAGGCTTCTATGTTATCGGCCACCGCGGGGTTGTCGGCGGTTAGAGGTACCAGTGTCGGGAATACGCGCGCGCAAACTTTGTAGTCGTCGCTGGGGAAGGGTGCGCGATAGGCATCCATCTCAGACTTCGAGAGCGGCCCCTGACCAAAATTATTGCAGATCATGCCAATATCGAATTCAGGATCGTTTTGGCTGAATTTCAACCACATGGCGAAAGCAGGCGGTATCTGGGAGCCCTCGTGCGGAACGGGGAGCCCGGTGTTGGATATGGAGAAGGCGGAAAATCGGTCAGGTGTTTCGGTTAGTACCCGCAGGCCAATTAATCCGCCCCAATCCTGGCCAATGAAGGTGGCGTTCTGCAGGTTCATCCCCTCAACCCACTGGCGAACCCAGCGCACGTGAGCGGCATAGGTGTAGGCGCTGGCTTCGGCTGGCTTGTCGGAGCGGCCCAAACCGATCAGGTCAGGTGCCAGAACCCGGTAGCCAGCGGCAACGAATACCGGGATCATTTTGCGGTACAGATAGGCCCAGCTGGGTTCACCGTGCATGCAGAGTACGACGGGGCCGTCTGCAGGCCCTTCATCGACGTAATGAAGGCGCAACTCTCCCAGTTCGTCATCCTGCACCATGAAGTAATTCGGCGAGTAGGAAAAATCGTTGATACCGTCAAAGCAGTCGTCGGGAGTGCGGAGAATTTTCATAGCAGGCCAGTCCTCAAGTCGGTGTGCAAAGCGCACCCGCAAGCTTAGACTATTTGTTCGTCGTGCGCCGCAATTTGACAGGCTCGACTGAGCTAAGCGCTCAGGATTGTTTGCTGTCGTCTGTGCCCTCTTCGGCAAGGCGGATGGGGCCGAACAGCTCTGGAAACTTGCCGTTCATGGGCGCGTAAAAATTTCGGAAAATATCCATGTCTGCAGTGAGATCTTCCGATGGCGTGACGGGTGGGCCAAAACCACCGCGTTTTTTCCCATAGTCGAGATACGAGGGCACAATCGGCACCTGGGATTCTCTGGCAATGTGATAAAAGCCTGATCTCCAGCGGTCAGTGAGGCTGCGGGTGCCCTCCGTTGGCACTACCAGCACCAGATCTTTTCCGTCGGCAAAGGTACGGCGCATCGCATCGACTTGGTTCAGCTTACGGCTGCGAACGACCGGTATGCCGCCCATCCATCGCATTAACCAACCCATAGGTGGCCAGAACAGGGAGTCCTTGGCCAACCATTTTACCTTTAAGCCAAAAGCCGTCGCGAACAGCAACATTAGCGGAAAGTCCCAGTTCGAGGTGTGTGGTGCCGCGATGAGCACGAAACGACGCTGCGTCGGCGGGTCACCTTCTATTTTCCAGCCTGCTAGCTCCAGTACGCGACGGGCTATAGTTTGCTTGATCATCTTAACGGGCTTGCGTCGAACGCGTTCTAGTACGGCCGCGACTATTTCCCGGCTGGCCAGTACCGTTCTTGCCGCGTGCACGGTTTGCAGCATTGACTCTACTTTTAACCGGGGCGCTAGGTCGGCGGGGCGTGGCTATACGGCGGGTCGGCAGAGTATGATCTGGCTCAAACCCATCAATCTGTTGTTGTGGTAATTCCTGACGAATCAGGCGCTCAATGCCGTAGAGGTTTTCGGCTTCGTCGGCGCTAACCAGGGAATGCGCGCCGCCTGCCATGCCAGCGCGGCCGGTTCTGCCAATACGATGGATGTAGTCTTCGGCAATATTTGGCAGGTCGAAATTAACGACCTGCGGCAGCTGGTCTATGTCTATTCCTCGGGCGGCAATATCTGTGGCGACCAGAGCCAGTACCTTGCCGCGTTTGAATTCATCAAGAGCCTGGGTGCGCGCGTTCTGACTCTTGTTGCCGTGAATTGCGGCACTGCGTATGCCATTCTGTTCCAGCTGTTTACAAAGCTTATTGGCGCCGTGTTTGGTGCGGGTGAAAACCAGCACCTGCTGCCAGTCGTTTTCCTTGATCAGGTGTGACAACAGCTCAGGCTTACGTTTTTTGTCTACGTGATAGACCCATTGCTCAACCCGCTCCGCGGTAGAATTTGGTGGACTCACTTCCACCTGCGTAGGCTGGCATAGAAAATCTGCTGCCAGCGCACGAATCGGTTTGGAAAAAGTAGCGGAAAACATCAATGTCTGCCGTTTCTTTGGTAGCAGCTTCACGATACGACGAATGTCGTGAATAAAGCCCATGTCGAGCATTCGATCCGCCTCGTCGAGAATCAGTACTTCGAGATTATCAAATTTCACCGCGCCCTGGCTGTGCAGGTCCAGCAGCCGCCCAGGCGTGGCGACCAGCGTGTCTACGCCCTTGTTGAGGATGCTGATCTGTGGGTTGATTTTTACGCCGCCAAAAACGACGGTAGAGGATGTTCCCATGTATTTGCCGTAGTCAGCGACGCTTTGCCCCACTTGTGCAGCAAGCTCACGGGTCGGGGTTAAGATCAGGGAGCGGGCATTGCGCTGCGGCGCTTTTTTGCCTGAGGCCAGGCGCTGCAGCAGTGGCAACGCAAATCCAGCGGTTTTACCGGTGCCGGTCTGGGCTGCGGCCATCACGTCCTTGCCGCTCAGTACCAACGGAATGGCCTTGGCCTGGATAGGGGAGGGTTGGGTGTAGCCTTGCTCCTGGACAGCGCGCAGAAGGGGCTCGGACAACCCGAGATCATCAAAATTCATCGTCAGCTTCTCTTTAAAACATGGATACCGACGTTGATAACGCACTGTCAGCAGGTGCGAATGGGCGCATGTTACGCGATGAGAGGGTCATTGCAAGTGGCAAAAACTGCCTCGCACTGGACAAAAAACGAACACTTTTTGCCCCGTTGATGGTTCGGGGGCACTAGTCTGCAGAGAAAACAGTGCCCAGAGAGGTATATTACTTACTTTCTCTGGCCCGCTAAGTGTCTATAATGTTGGCATTGTTATGGATGATGAAGTGATCGTAGATTAATGGCAGATCTGCAAATACCAGGCTATGAGCTCTATGAGCAACTGGGCCGTGGCGGCATGGCTACGGTCTATAGGGCCCTGCACCTTAATCTTGACCGGGAAGTGGCGATTAAGGTCATGGACCGGGGCTCCAGCTCTGACGATAGTTTTTCTGAACGGTTTATCCGCGAGGCCAGGATATCCGCACGCCTGATCCATCCGCACGTTTTGCAAATCTACGACGTCAATTCCCATTCCGGGCACAACTACATCGCCATGGAATATCTGAGCGGCGGAGACCTTGCCGGCATCATCCGTGGCGCGATGACGCAACGGGTGATTTACAACCTGATGGAGCAAATGACCGCCGCGCTGGATTACGCGTCCAGTAAAGGCTATGTGCATCGCGACATCAAACCCAGCAATATATTGTTGCGCACCAGCGACGACTACGTACTGGCCGACTTCGGTATTGCCAAAGCTGCGGATTCCGGGACCCAGATGACCCAGACCGGCCTCATGGTCGGCACACCCAGCTACATGAGTCCTGAACAGGCTCGTGGGGTGGAAGTAGATGGTCGTTCTGATCTTTATGGCATGGCGGTATTGGGTTACGAAATGCTCACCAAGGAACTGCCTTTTGATGCGGATTCGGCGGTCAGTATTGCGGTAAAACATTTGACCGCCGATATACCCACGCTCCCTGAAAAACTTGCTGCCTATCAGCCCTGGCTTAACAAGGCATTGGCCAAGGACGCCGATGAACGGTTTCAAACTGGCCGCGAGATGTTCGCCGCTTTCTCGGAGGTTCGTGGTGAATTCTCTGATGATGATGTATTAACCCCGGCCAGAGCCCGGGCGGAAGCGGATCCCGATGACGAGGATGCAACGTCGGTCGAGATAGGCGCCGTTAGCAGTGGAGCTGCCTGGACTGATCCGACGCAGGTCAGTCAATCTTCTCGGCCGTCACGGCCTTATAAACTGTCGGAAACTTCGTCGAAGCGCGAACGCCTGGTCACCGGAGAATACAAGGCTGCCAAAAAAGCCAAATCAGGCGGCGGTGGTACCTTCGCCAAGCTGTTCCTGTTTTTATTGGTTCTAGGTGGCGGCGGATATGGCGGTTACTTTTATTGGCAAACGACGCAGGATGAGACCACGAAAGGGGTCGAGACGGTTTCAGCTCAATTGTCGCGAGCGTTTACTGCGATGAATGAGAATGATATGAACAACGCCTCGCAAGCCTTTACTCGTGTGCTTGAGGTAGAGCCAACGAATGCAGCGGCGCTCAAGGGCATGGCGGATATCGAAGGCTTGAAGAAAGTAGAGCGCAAAGAAAAAGCCGAAAAAATTATCATCCTCGCGCAGGCAGAGATAAACAAACTGTCAACGGATGCATCGCGCTCAGACGCGGCACTCACACTGTTACAGGAAGCGCTGCAAGTGGATCCTGGCAACAATGATGCTGAAAAAGCGCTCAATACTTTGGCGGACTATCATTTGGCCGGTGCTAAACGTGCGATTGCTGCCGGTGACTTTGTGCTGGCTGCAAATACTCTGGCAGATGCGTTGGAGGTCACGCCGGCACGTGCCGACATCAAGCAGTTGTCAGGTGATCTCGCTGCGCAGGAAGCCGACTGGCTGGCCAATCAGAATGTAGAGGAGCTTTTGTCCGCTGCCAATGCTTCGATCGATAGTGGTGAGTTTAGCAGTGCAGCCCAGCAACTGGCTGTGGTGCTGAAAATCCAACCCGATAGCGCCGATGCTCAGGGAGCGATGGAGGCGGTGGTGCAAGGCCTGTTATCTCGCGCCCAGACTGCAATCGGTAAAGGCAACTTCAGTGCTGCGAGCGTTGATTTGGATGAGGCGATTGAAATAGCCCCCAGCAGGGAAGACCTTGGCGAGTTGCAAGCTCAGTTACCGGCGCTGGAAGAAGCCTGGAAATCCGAGAACCAAATGGCTGCCCGCATCACAGAGGCTCAGACTCTTTTCAGAAAAGGGTCTTTTGTGGCTGCTGCCGAGGTTTATCGTGAAGTGCTAGTAGCGGCTCCGGATTCGGCGGCAGCTCAGCGCGGTTTAAATGACACTCACAGCGCCCTGGTAAATGCGGCCCAGAAATCTGCGGACCAAGGCAAGTTTGACGATGCGCAGACTCTACTCGCACAGGCCCTGGAACTGGATTCCGATAGTGAGAGCGCCAAGGCATTAGAAGGGAAGCTTGCCAGCATGGAGCAAGCCTGGAACAACCGCCTGGCAGAGGAGGCCAAGCAGAAGCAGGTGGCCGGCGATGCGGCTGACCTGGGATTACAGGCGATAGCGGCGGGTGATTTGGGTAAGGCTCACCAGATTTACAGTGAAGTCTCCGTTGAATATTCCTTGCGGGCGACAACCAGCCAATTGAAAGACGCACTGCTCGAGGCCTATATCGAAGCCACTCGCACCGAGATTGGCAGCGAGCAATATGACCTGGCTCAAACCTTGATCGCGCAGGGCCAATCTCTTTCTCCAGAGCGAGAAGAATGGGAAGAGTTAGAGGAAGAGATCGATATCGCGCGAAGTAAAGCCCGGCGTCGTCTGGGTGGTTTCTGAGTAACATTCGGGCCATGGCTGCACCGCACAAACAGAGCTAGAGCTAGCTAACTCATAGTAGGATTATCGGTGGATAAAAAGGTATACGAAAAAGAGTTGCGCAAACTTCAGGCCGAAATGGTGGCCGTGCAGGAGTGGGTGAAGCGCACCGGGCAGCGCATTGTCATCGTATTTGAAGGTCGCGATGCTGCTGGCAAGGGCGGGATTATCAAGGCGTTAACCGCCAGGGTAAGCGCACGTGTCTTTCGGGTGGTTGCCTTGCCCGCGCCCAATGATCGGGAAAAAAGTCAGATGTATGTGCAGCGATACATCAAGCACATGCCGGCTGCCGGAGAAGTGGTGGTTTTTGACCGCAGCTGGTACAACCGGGCAGGGGTTGAGCGGGTCATGGGGTTTTGTTCGGATGAACAGGCCGACAGGTTTTTGGAAGTGGTTCCCGGCTTTGAGGCTGAAATCATTCAGGATGGCATTATCCTGCTCAAATACTGGTTGGAAGTGAGTAGCGGCGAGCAGGAGAAGCGCTTCAAGGACCGGATCAAGCGACCAGAGAAGCAGTGGAAGCTCAGTGGTATGGATCTGGAGGCCAGACGGCGTTGGTACGCTTATTCTCGCGCACGCGACTCAATGATGGATGCAACCGACACCGAGTTCAGCCCCTGGACTGTCGTGCCCTCGGACGACAAACGAGCGGCGCACCTGAACTGTTTAAGTCATATGCTGCAACAAATACCTTACGAGCCGCTGGGTCAGTCTATTGTCACGCTACCCAAGAGAAACAAAGATGAAGCTTACGACGACAAGGAACCAATGAAAACACGTCGGTATGTAGAGCCACTTTTTTAGGTAGTGTGCATCAAGAGCTTGTTGTAGGACCGATGGCGACCCTACAGAAAACATAGCCGTTCCCGGACGCGCCCTAACGTGATTACGTGCTACTTAATACCGCCGTAGCGCTCATCCCATTTATTGATAATCGCGTCGTATGATCCATCTTTACGAGACTCAGCAAGCGATTTATTAAAGGCCGCTATCATCTCCTCGTGACCCGCCAGGTCGCGGTTGGCCGCCACGTGTCTTTTCACGTCGGGCAAATCGATCTTTAAGACTTCGAATTTACTGCGTGAATCACCCAGGTATTCGGTGATTTGCATTGCCATTGTGCGTTGATCCCCTATGACCACATCGACAGAGCCATTGAGCAGGTTCAACAAATTCTGTATCAGGTGATTCTCTTCGACCAGAAGAACATTGGGAATGGCTTCAAAATCGACTCCGTAGGCGTAGTCGGATCGAATGCCCAGGCGTCGGCCAGCGAGATCATTCAAGCTGCGTATGCTGCCACGACGGGCGCGTAACTTGACCATAATGAGTCTGCTGCTCAGATAGGGTTCACTGAACATTAAATCCTTACTGCGGGCGTCGCTGTACCAGACCGAGGCGAGCCCGTCGTAAACACCGATCTGCGCGCCCTCAACTGCGCGGGACCAAGCCTGAATGGTGATTTCCGGAGAATAGCTCGTTCGAGAGTAGATATGCTTGACCAATTCCATAGCCAGCCCTTCCTCGGGCAGTTTTGCATCCGTATAGGGTGGTGACGTATTGGCCATTAGCCTCACCGTGGATTCGGCGAACACGCTAGTGTTGGCCAGCGAAAGGCCGACGATGAGCAGTAATACCTGCTTGATCATGTGTTATTCCTTATGACGTACGGTGTGTGATTGCCTGCAGATTATATAGTAGCCGAAGCCATCCCGCCGCAGGGGATTTCAGCGATATATGCTGTCCATTAAGCCAAGCTTTGTCAGTCGATAGACTACGGACTCGTAGATTACTCCCAGGCCATACCGTATCGCGGGTAAACCGCTGATGGACGAGGCTTCAGTGGTGTAGCGAGTAGGGCAGGTGACCTCGCCTATAGAATGACCAGAGGCAATAATTTGTAGAAGCATCTGATTGTCGAAAATAAAGTCATCGGAGTTATGGGATAGATCCAGCCCCTTCAATAGTTCTGCCGAAAATGCGCGGTAACCGGTGTGGTATTCGGAGAGCTTATAACCGGCTAAAAGATTCTCGATCATTGTGAGTATGCGGTTGGCAAAATACTTGTGATAAGGCATCCCTCCCTTTAAAGCGCCTACGCCGAGAATTCGAGAACCCAGCACGCAGTCAAATAAATCTTCAGCGATCAGTGATGCCATCGCCCGGATTAGTTTTGGCGTGTATTGGTAGTCGGGGTGAACCATGATGATGATATCTGCGCCGAGTTTGAGGGCCGCCTCGTAGCAGGTTTTTTGGTTGCCTCCGTAGCCTTTGTTGCTGTCATGCTGAATCACCAGATCAATATTCAGGGACTCGGCTATGTCGGCTGTACCGTCACTGCTCGCGTCATCCACTAGAATGACGGCATCCACAATATCAAATGGAATTTCACTGTAGGTCTGATCCAAGGTCACGGCGGCGTTGTAAGCGGGCATTACGACGCAAAGTTTTTTCCCTTTAATCATCTGGTTTCTCGATTCTTGCAATGAATTGTACCGTGGCACCCTTCTTGAATAGGCTGCCTAGTACCAAATCAGCTAGAGCAAACGGTAACAAAAACGTGGCGAGTAGTCCCCAGCCCAGAACCGACAGTATTCTCGATCGTCCTTTACCTTCAGTATTTTTCAGCGCGCGATACAAGGCATTCTGTCTTTTGTGCGCCATAGTGTTCAGGGCGCTCTGTAAAAACCCGTAGGTATTCTGAAGGAGATCGAAATGACCCTCTCTAATTATATTGAACCCTCGCTGCGAAAGGCCATTTCTAAGCCAATTGGCATCTATGTGAACCAGGTGACGTGGTAAATCCAGATGAAACCAGTATTTACCGAAAACCATCCGTTGCCAACTGCCGAAGTTGGGTACTGCGAGGATAAGTATCCCGCCACTATTTAGCGCGCTTGCCAGATGATCTAGCAGCTTATCCTGGTTTTCAAGATGCTCCAGGACATGCCAGAGCACAATCAGGTCGAATTTCCTTTTCGCGTATGCCGGGTCATAAATTGAGCCTGAACATATTTCCTTCATGCCGGTCTGTGAAGTAACAAAGCCCTCCCGCTCGAGCCCCAGAACGCTCGCCCCCTGAGACTTAAAGGCGCGAAGAAGCACTCCCCGGCCACAGCCTATGTCTAGAATGGAGGACTGTGAGCGCTCTCGCGCGTCCGCCCCCCACAATCTCAGCAGACTTCGTGCTCTGGAGTTAGCGAGTGCTGATACGGTGGATTCGATCAGTGTTAGGAATTTGCTGTCTGGAGTGCCGTAGTACTCATCTGAGTAGGCTGCATCAATGTCTTGATCAGGATCAAGTGTGTTGTGCATTGAGCACTGCTTACAGATTGCAACATCGTAATACACGCCCACATGTTGGCTGGAAGTGTCGAATGCCGGCGCGTTGAACACGACATCGAGATCATATGTGCCGCAGTTGTGACAGGCCTGAGTCACTTTATCGCTCCACTGGACGAAGCTGCGCTGAACAAAATAAACTTTTTACTAGTGTAATTGAAAAGCATGACGAAAAAACTCACCAGAATTTTTGCCGCGACCAGATTGAACCCTAGCAGACCAATAAAAAGCCACATACCCAACTGACTTACTCCAAGACCCAGTACGACGATGATGTTGAAAATGATAAACTCGGTACCGATGCGTTGCTGGTAACGGCGGTGGGAAAATACCCAGAATATGTTCAGAGAGTAGGCTGTGATCAATCCGACCAGAAACCCCAAAAAATTCGCGACCAGATAGTGCAAGCCAAGGTACGCAGTGGCGGCATAGAACACGCTGAAATCGAAGGCGAATGCAATAATCCCAGAGATGAGGTATCGAGAGATTTCCACACGGTTCGGGATCATGTTTGAGGCCATGAATACCATGAAAATAGCATCAAAATACCGTCTTACTCCGCTGTTATTTCGGGTTTGGCGGTATTGTATTCCCCGCCATGGTCATAGCGTTCGAGATTTATTTTCGCGGTGTACAAGTTTGGTTGTATTCCCAGAGCTATGTTGAACGCAATGACGGCGTCTTTCGTTTTATTTTGCCTGCCAAGCGCGACACCCAAATTGTTGTAAAGTATAGCAGCGCTTGACCCTAGATTAATGGCACGGAGGTAGTAGGACTCAGCAGTTTTGAGGTTGTTCATTTTCATGTAAATGTTCCCCATTTGACGAAATGCCAGCGGTGAATCTGAGCGCAGCATGATCGCCTTGCGGCCGTGTTCCAGAGCTTCTAATGGCATGCCTCGGTCGAGAAAGTCTTCGGAAATCTGAACGTGCAAACGCCAATGAGGTCCTGATATATTAAGTGCTCGAGTAAAAAGCGTACGCCGATCTTCCCAATACCCAATTTGCCAATAACAAATTAGGGAAAGATAGCAAATAAATACTGCAATAAGACTGACCCCCATCGTTCTATATCTGCTCGTAGAAGAAGGCACTAGATAGCTAAGGGCAATTAGAATGCCGATGGAGGGGATGTACATATACCGGTCAGCATGTGATTGCAGGCCAACATGCATGAGACCAATAACAGGTAAGAGCGTTATTAAGTACCAGCAAAGCCCCGCAATGATTAGAGGATATTTTCTCCATAGGGTGCAGGAAAATCCGACCCAACAGGCCAGAACACCAAAAGGTAGTATCAGTTCCTTCAGCTGCCATATTTTGTCGAAAGGATAGAAAATGGCGAGATCGGTAGGGATGAGAAATTGCCTGAGATAGATGGCATACCCGATCGAGGCGAGCTGCAGGCGGTCCCAGTAGGGCAACATTTCCAGGCTTGCTACCGCGCCCCCTCGATTTTGAGCCCAGATAGTAATACCGCCAACCAAGAAGCTGAGGATGAACATCGGTATCTTGTTAAAGATATAGATAGGCGCTGAGCGGTACTTCAACATATGGACCATATCGGAAAAATATCGCTTCTTGTGATAATGAAATACATCCAGAATAACAAGCACTGCAGGAAAGGTTACCGCCATTGGTTTTGAAAGCGAGGCCAGCACAAATAGTGACATGAGTATCATATAGCCCGAGAGTGTGGGTCTAGATTGATAGCGGTCATATAATATTAGCCCCAGAAGATAGAAAAAAGCACACAGTACATCCTTCCGTTCTGCGATCCAGGCTACGGACTCAACATGCTGGGGGTGGGCGAGAAAAATTAACGAAAAAAGCGCTGCTTTAAGTTTGCTTTGAGTAATTCGCAGGAGGAACATCAGGACCAGTAAACTATTCAATCCGTGAAGGATAGCGTTGTGTACGTGAGCCCACCCGGGATCAATCCCAAAGAGTGACACGTCGAGCATATGAGATATCCACGTTAGTGGATGCCAATTGCTGGCGTGGACACTAGTAAATGCCCATTTAATACTATCCAGACTCAACCCATTCCTGACAGCTGTGTTCCAAAGTACATAGGAATCATCATCGAAATAGACGTAGTCGAAATGCCGCACTTGAGCATAAAGTGTAATAAGTAAAAATAGGTGTACAGAAACGATCAGAATGTTGATGCATTTGGGGCTTTTCTGGATTGTGTGGAAGGGATTCAATCGCATGCTTCAGTAAATTTAAAGCTCATCATCTCTTGTCCAGGCCTCTTCGTATTATGGCTATGAATTACTAGGTTATTCATGAAGTCTGTTCTCATAGCGCGCCAGATGTTGTTGTGCAACGGAAAGAGTTGGTTCTATGTTGAGCGCTAGCTGAACGAATCCGATTGCAGGTACTATCAACTGTACTATGCTCCACGATTTCTGGTGAGGGTAAAATACAGCAAGATCTGTCCGGGCGAGAAATTGTTTTATATACACGATACAGGACAGCGTTGTGAACATGAGACCACCCTGGGTCCGTACCCGCAATGGAAACATCAAATATGCGAGAAATCGATGTTAAGGGGTGCCAATTGCCTACGTGAAAGCTTGTGAAGCCATTCAATTAAGAGTACCCCTGCAATTTGGCGTAGCACCTTTAATAAGAGCGACAAGTTATGCATGGCCTGATAGTGAAAACCGCCTCGGGAAATTCTCCAATCCAGAGTTCATATTTGAGTATTGCAGGTTTCCCGTGTTGAATCTTTAACCTACACTGCGCCCCTGAATGTTATCCACAGTAGGTCGAAATGCAAAGTATATTGTCGGAAAGTCTCCAATTACCCTGTGGCGCGGAACTACCCAATCGTCTGGCAAAAGCTGCAATGACGGAGGGGTTGGCTAGTCCCCAGGGCATACCCACCGCTGAATTGGAGCGTTTATACGGTATTTGGAGTGATGGCGGTGCGGGAATGCTGCTTTCTGGCAATATACAGGTGGATGCGGATCACCTGGAGCGGCCCGGTAATGTTGTTATTGATCGCGAGCCCGATGCGGCGATGGCCGATGCGCTGACGCGCTGGGCGCAGGCGGGAACACGCAATGGCAATCACTTTTGGGCGCAGATTAGCCATGCCGGTCGTCAGACCCAGAAAGTGGTAAATCCGACGCCGAAAGCCCCTTCTGCAGTGAAGGTTGATCTGCCAGGCGGTCAGTTTGGTGAGCCGGTGGCGCTGACCATAGCGGAAATCGAAGAGATCGTGTCCCGGTTTGCCATCTGTGCGCTGGCGGTAAAGTCTGCCGGGTTTACCGGCGTACAAATACATGCCGCCCATGGTTATCTACTGTCTGAATTTCTCAGCCCTAGAAGCAATCTGCGTGATGATAAATATGGTGGTGATCTGGCGAATAGGGCGAGGGCGTTGCTGGATACTGTGGCTGCGGTTCGTGCGGCAGTGGGCCCCGAATTTCCTGTGGCAGTGAAACTCAATAGCGCTGATTTCCAGAAAGGCGGGTTTGCCTTCGAAGACAGCTTGCAAGTGTCGGTTTGGTTAGAGGAAGCGGGTATAGACCTGATCGAAATTTCAGGCGGCACCTACGAACAACCCAAACTGATGGGTATGGCCGGATTGGAGGAAGAGGAGGTCCAGCATGTGGCCGAATCTACGCTGATTAGAGAGGCTTACTTTGTGGATTTCGCCCTGGCCATGCAGGAAAAAGTATCCATTCCACTGATGGTGACAGGAGGTTTCCGCCAGCGCGCGGCGATGGAGCAGGCGCTGGCTGAAGGCGGCGCTCATCTGATAGGGCTGGGCCGGCCGATGTGTGTGATGACAGATGCTCCCGCTCAGCTGCTGGCTGGGCTGGTTGAATTACCGCGGTTTGAAAACACGCTGGCCCTGTTTCCCTCCTGGCTCTCGTTTCTTAATAAAATAAATACTTTGCGCGCGTTGGCTGGTTTCGCCGTTCAGTATTGGTACTACGCCCAGCTGGATATGCTGGGGCGCGAGGGGCGCACCGATCCGGGCCTCTCGGTCTTTGCTGCTACGAAACGGGTTATGGCTCTACAAAAACAGATACTGGGTGCTCGATAGCGGAGATCCGATGTTTGATTTCTATTTGAATTACGAATATTGGTTCGCAGCGACCCAATTGGCCCTTGCCATGCTTGGCATGGGAGCCACATTAAAGGTTAGGGACTTTGTGGCAGTGGCAAAAAACCCATGGGCGATATCCGTGGGGGTGGTGGTGCAGGTGCTCGCTGTTCCGCTGGTGGCGTATGTTTTGCTAGCAGTATTTTCACTGGATACGGGTATAGCGATTGGCCTGGCACTGTGTGCTGCAATTCCAGGCGGCACCATGTCGAATGTATTTACGTTTTTGGGACGGGGCCATATTGCCTTATCCATAGCACTCACCGGAGTGACTACCGTGGCCTGCCTGGTCACAACGCCCATCGTATTGGGGTTTCTAATCTCTGAGCATATGCCAGCCGACTTCAGTATGCCGGCGGCTTCAATCGCGCTGGAGATTGCGCTGATCTTGTTGCTGCCACTGGTACTTGGCATGATCCTGCTGATGCTGGCTCCGGGGATTGCGCCAAGACTCTCCAAACTTTTTATCCGCGCCTCCCTTTTCATTATTGTGCTTATTATCGTCGGTGCTACAGGCGCAGGGCGGGTAAACCTGGCGGAATTCGGCGGCTACAATCTCGCCGTTCTGCTGTTGTTCCTGGTGGTTCTGTCCAACATATCATGGCTGATACCCTGGGTGTTGCGGGTGGCGCGACCTGATACCACTGCCATTAATATCGAAGTGACGGTGCGTAATGGCAACCTGGGCTTACTGATTAAGGCGTCGATGTTTCCCGCGGTGGCTGGCGTGGCTGATCCAGTGGGCGATGCGGTGCTGTCTACCGTCCTGCTCTATGGGGGTGTCGCATTACTGGTTGGTGTGGCTCAAATCTATGTTTACCGTTATCTCAATCGGAACATCCCTGTTTCCATGAGTTAACTTACAGATAGATAACCATGCTGGGAAAAGCAGCTTCTGGATTCATTAACATCACCTTCTTGTGCCGAATCAGTAAGTCTCCTCCGGCCTCCTGCAAATGATGCTCGTAGGTGCCCGCATAAAAACGCTGCTCCTCTCGATACCACATCACCACCTGAAAGTTTGAGGTAATGATCGTATCGCCGCTATCAGTTTTACCCGCCTCCTGAATATTACCGATGATATGAGAGCAGCGGATATTCGAGTCTTTTGAAGACGCCCGCGGATGGACAAAGTTGCGCCGCCGGATTTCCATCATCACCCGATCATCGTAGAGATGAGAAATGTGGTTGAGGTGGTCGGTTTGATCTTCCATGGCCGGCATCCAGTAGGTGCCGTCAGTTGTGTACAGATCGATCCATGCGTCGAGATTGGGACGATCAAGGTGGGACGCCTCCTGATAGAGGAAATTTTCAACTTTCCTGATATCGAGTGAACTCACGCTGAAACCTCCCCTGCCATGTACTCCTGCCAGGCGCTAAATTGCGTGCGCATGTCCAGGTCGCTAAGTCCTCCGCCCACGACCCGGTCTTCCTGAACTTCGTCTCTGCCGTATTGTCGGTGCATTTCCACCCATTCAGTAGCGTCAGATTCGAGTCCCTCCTGCATTCTGCGATAGACCTCCAAATCGTCCGGTCCCACCATACCCCAGGATGAGTTGATCAAACGGGAATAGAGCAGGGTGCGCTGTAACATCTCGTCGGGCGCGCCTTTGAGTCTGAACGACCAGGTCTCAACAACGAATTTGTCGACTGCTATGGGCCTGACTACCCGAATATTTTGGACTGCCGATTTAATGGTCAGCGACGGGTAATAGCAGGTGTTGTGAGTGTTGAAGGAATAGATTTCCCGAGTTCGCTCTTCGCCATACGCCTTGACCATCACCTCGTGATAGGCAGGCTGTACTGTATAGTCGGCATGTATGCTGGTTTCGCCGCCGTCATAGTGGTGACCAAAGCGGAATCCGGTAATCCCTGTGTCTTCGAAGTTTTCGTAAGAAGCGCCAAAGGGTGGAATGATCTCTGCCTCGGTACGCTCCTTGCTGGCCGCTTCGGGTAGCGTGCTGATATATTCTTCGGCGGCCTGAACCACTGATTGATGAACGACCATGGGGTGCATGGTGTCATTCAGATTCTCCAGTATGGCCTTCCAATTGCAGCTGTGCTCGTAGCGTAGAACGCCACCGGCAACTTCTACCTCGCCCTCAGGAGAACGATCACACAGATTGTCAAAACACGCGATGGAGCCGCCCATCCAGGTCTTCAGATCAGGCATAGTCTCTGAAAGCGTCGCAAATACAAAGCCGCGATAACTTTCAACCTGCGCCAATGGCTGCATATTATTGCAGGAATCTTTTACGTTGAAGCCGGTATTCTCGTAGCCTTCTTCGGCGGGAATCTTGATGATGATGCCATCGTGCCCATAGGTCCAGCCGTGATAGGCGCAGCGGAATGCGCCGCGGGCATTGCCCTGTCGCTGCTCAACTATTTTGGCGCCCTTGTGGCCACAGCGGTTGTGGAGCACATGAACCTCTCCGGACTTGTGCTTGACCATCACCACGGGGACCTTGTGGTTGATGTTGGTAGTGAAGTAGTCGCCGGCTTTGGGTACCTGAGACTCATGGCCTATAAATATCCACGCCTGGCCCCAGATTCGCTCCATTTCGAGCTCGAAAATATCTTCATCCACGTACACCCGTTTATGTACGCGTGTAGGTTCTACCAGAGCGTTGATTTCTTCCTGACTGATTTCTTTGGTCATAGTACTGTCTCCGCTGATTTATAGCGCCAGTGATCCCAGGCTGGCACCGCCGCAGACCATCAGTGTCTGTCCGGTGATAAAGCCGTTGGCGGAATCATTCAAAAAGCATACGGCCCTGGCAACATCGTCGGGCATTCCAAGTCGTTTCACTGGAATACTCGCGGCCATGGCGTCGAGTTTGGGATCGTTCTCCGGGATCACCTTGTGAAACATTTCGGTGGCTGCAATAGGTCCGGGAGCGACGGTATTAACGGTGATGCCATATTGACCGAGTTCCATTGCCCAGGTGCGAGCCATGCCCATCATTCCGGATTTGGTCGCCGAATAGCTGGTTCGCGTTTGTAGGCCGAGAGCTGCGCGTGAGGTGATCAAAATAATTCGACCAAAACCGGCCTGTTTCATACCAGGCAGGACCGCCTGACTCAGGGTAATAGCAGCGCCTATGTGAACCTGTGCCAGGTAATCGAAATCATCAAGATCAACTTCTTCCAACAGATTGGCGCGAATGAGGCCTGCGTTGTGCACTAACCCCGTCACCGTGAATTTCCCTGCGACGTCTGCCGCGGCGTCAGCGGTGGCTTGGCGGTCGCTCAGGTCCAGCTCGACATTGTGTAATTTCGGATGAGTGAATTCAGCAGCGCGACGCGACATATTGACGACCTGCATGCCTTCGTCCAGCAGTTGCTTGCAGATGGCGCTACCGATACCGGTGCTGCCGCCTGTGACTATTATCGTATCGTGGGCTGTTGGCATTCAGATTCCTCCAGGTTTCAGGGCCGGACTGAGCAATTCCAATTGCTCGGCACGTTCGCAGCGGTTTTTGGCGCTGCCAAGCTCTTGTCCGGCAGCGGTGGCAATCAGTACACACTGTAGCGAGCAGTCTGTGTGGCTGAAAATTTCCACGGTCGTGCCCGGCGTAACATCCAGGGCCTGAGATGCTGTAAAACTGGCCACGTCCAGGTGGGCAATCACCGTTGGACCGCAGTCCAGAGTAATACTGGCGATAGGCCAGGGTTTCGCACTCAGCTTACGCTTAAAAAATTCCCACAGACTATGATGTAAATCAAGTCGGCTGGTAACTACCCCTTTTCCAGAGGTAGGCCGCCAAACCAGGTCCCCCAGACATGCACTGCATAACTCACGGGGTGGGTACTGCACCTGCCCGCAACTTGTGCAGTGCTGCAAACTGAGGGAGGTGGCCAGATTGGCTGCGGTAAAGGTTTGCCCCACGGGTGAACGCTTTTTCGGTGGCCGGGCATTCTTGCGTAAAGAGGGTCGATTCAGTTTGTGCCGGTTTTGCGTTTTTGAGGAAGTGGTCATGCATTGGCTCCCGCAAGAATGGTCGCCGCAGAGCATAGCCCGCGATCGTAGTTGACCATGCCGAAGCCACTGACCAGCGCGTGGCTGGCCCCTTTGACTTGATTCGCACCAGCGGTGCCGGTCAGTTGGCGGATAGTCTCGGCAACGCCCATATAGCCTGCAGCAGAGCCGGCCTGGCCAACAGATAGCTGTCCGCCACTGGTGTTGTGTGGCAGTTTGCGCTTTTGTGGGCCACTGCCGTCGAAGCGCATATCGGTATTTTGTACAAATGCGGGGCCTTCACCCTTGCCGCAAAAACCAAGATCTTCAAACTGCATCATGCTAATAACTGGATAATCGTCGTAGGTTTGGACAAGGTCAATATCATCGGGTTGAACACCCGCTTGTTGGTACAGGCTGCTTGCATATTCGGTCCAGCCGCCGCGTTCCTGAATGGGATCATCGCGATGGGCGTTGTGTAATTCGTCTGCGGCCTTGATCAGGCAGTAGGGTTGTCCAGTGGCTTGCGCGCGGTCTTCGCTCATCATCAGGAAGCCTTCTCCTCCGGCACAGGGCATCACGCAATCGAACATGTGCACTGGCCCGGCAATAGGCCTGGCGTTGAGGTATTGTTCCAGGCTCAGGGTTTTGTGGCCCAGCAGTGCTGGCGGATAGTGATTGGCGTTGTACCGCTGATCGAGTGCGATGCGCGCGAAATCTTCCCGCTTGGCGCCATAGCGTTCCATATAATTTTGGGTGATCAGGGCAAAGGCGGCGTTCGGCCCGGCCGCGCCATAGGGAAATGCGGAATCCATAGTAAACGTACTGAATTCACCGGCAGTCATTTCAAATGACCGATGGGCGGCGCTGTCGCCGCCGATACAAGCAATGACGGATGCGTCTCCGGCCTGAATAGCCCGCGCGGCGCGGCGCATCGCAATAACTCCCGAAGCGCCACCGTAGGGCAGTTGCTCTATCCAGCGCGGGGTTATCTGATAGTGCTGGGTCAGCGAAATTGCGGAATCGATACCCAGGGTAAAACTTGACACCGCAAAGCCGTCGAGTTCGTTTTTACTGATTCCCGCCTGAGCAAGCATCAACTGTAGTGTCTTGCCAATAAACCACGGGGCGGTGTGAGGGCTCTGTTTGGCGTAGCCATGACTAACCGGTGCCAGCAACGCGACTCCCGCATAATCTCTCACGCAGTTTTTCTCCGTTTTTTCAGGTGGCGTGTATCCACGCAATCGCCAGAGGCAACCCTGGCGCGAGCTAGCGCTTTGACATCGGCCCGCTTGGGTTTGTTAGAGGCAGTTTTTGGCAGCTCGTCGCAGAAAACCACGTAGCCTGGGCATTTGAAATAGGCCAGATTCTCCAGGCTGTGTTCCACAATGCTAATTGCACTGGCTTCATTAGTCTGGTGATCTGGCTTCAATACGACGCAGACCGCAACCTCGTCGCCGCGTATGTCATCCGGTACCGCCGCCGCGATAAGCTCGGATACGCCGGGAGCACTTGCCAGTGCAGCTTCAACCTCCAGCGCAGAAATATTCTCACCAGAGCGGCGAATGACATTCTTGCGTCGGTCGACAAAGCTGAGCGTGCCATCGGGGTTCTCGCGAACCACGTCGCCGGTATTGAGCCAACCGTCCTGCCAGGCTTCTGCCGTGGCCTCCGGGTTTTTCAAATAGCCGGAGAAAAATCCTTTTGCCGGGTTATCGCCGCGGGCGCGCACTCGCAGTTCACCGTCCTGACCGTGGGCCACTTCTTGCTTGCGCTCATCAACCAGTTGGATCTCCAGCCAATCTTCCGGTTTGCCGAAGCAACTTGTGCCCACATAGCGCGGTTCCGAATTAGCGATAATGCTGCCGCCAGTTCCCGACTCGGTCATTGCCCAGGCCTCTAGCAGTGGAAAGCCAAAGCGTTCCTCGAACACGGCATGATGTTTGGGGTTTACACCAGCGCCGAAGCCGAACTTTATCTGCCCTCGAAAATCATCTGTTGGCGCCCCGGGCATTTCCAGCAGGATCGCCGGTAATACCCCCAGGTAGTGAACGATGGTGGCACCGGAGTCTCGAACACTCTGCCACCACGAACTGGGGTGAAAACGATCCAACTGTACGATGCAACCGCCACTCATAATCATCGCCATCGTAGAGCAGGCCATCGCGTTCATATGGTTGAGGGGTAGGGGAGTCAGTAACCGCTCTTGCCCGGGAATAACCTCTACCATGCCGCCAATAGTGTTATACCAATGGCCCGAGAACAAAAAGTAGTCATTGTTCAAAATGCAGGCCTTGGGGCGACCCGTGCTCCCCGAGGTGTAAAGAAGCGCGCATTCGGTGGCGCCGTTGATTATCTCGGCGTCTTTGGTATTGGGTGCCGCTGGAAGATCTTCCAAATTGTCGCTGGCTACAATCGCTGGCGGTGAAGCCAGCTCTGCGCAGGCGCTGTGCAAGCGGTTTACTGCCTCGGGTAATGCCACAGCCAAAGCTGCTTCGCCATGTTCAAGGAAGTAACCCATTTCCTGAGTGGGCATGTCGGGATGTAACGGAATGACGCTACATCCAAGGCTGTTCAGTGCCAGCCAATGAAAGAAAAAGTCAGCGCGATTTTCCAGTAAAAGACCAACCCGCAGTGGACTGCGATAGCCTTTTGCTCGGTATGCTTTAACCCTTGATTCCACTTGCGCGGCCGCTTCGCCATAGGTGAAATCAATGGCGTTGCTGGCATAGGATTTAGTGGCGGTGGCGGGAATATGTAAAAACGGACGATTTGCCCAAGAGGCGCAGCTGGCTGTAAAAGCCTGGTAGACACTGCTGGCAGAATTGTCTGTAGACGGGGTGCTGGACTGTGTGTGATTTTCTGACGTCATACTTTTGGTCTTATTATGTATCTACTGGAACATTCGGATAACTACACTTCGGCAGTGACTTCGATCTCCACCTTGGCTTCATCTTCGATCAGTGCGACTACCTGAACGACCGACATCGCGGGGAAGTTTTTACCCATCACTTCGCGATAGGCTGCGCCAATCTCGCGCAGGCCGTTGGTGTAAGCCGGTTTGTCGGTGATGTACCAGGTCATCCGTACCATGTGCTCGGGGCCTGCATTTGCTGCCGCCAGTACGTCTTTAACGTTGATCAGTGCTTGGCGAACCTGCTCGGCGAAATCCGTTGTCTCAAAAACACAATCTGAATTCCAGCCGATTTGTCCGCCAATGTAGATCCGGTTGGAGGCCGTGGCCTGAATGCCGTTGGTGTAACCTTTGGGTCGCGGCCAGCCCTCGGGTAGAAGATGTGTGTGCATGTCGAATGGCCTGTAATTGTTTGCGATTTAGTCCATTATATTTTAAACTTAAAATATATTCCAGCCAATTGTGAATTTGACTTCAAGCGCTTTGTAGACAAATCTTATCTGGCGACAATAAATGAGGAAACGCACATGAGTACTGAAGCATTGATGTCATTCGCCACTGCTCTGTCAGCTGGCTCAATCAAGGTCGTGGATCTAACTGTGACCCTGGATCCTAATACCCCGGTGCTGAGATTGCCCGAGGAGTTCGGCTGGGGGCAGGCTTGGGCGTTCAGTAGTGAATTGATCTCCAGGTATGACGAGAAAGGACCAGCCTGGTATTGGAATAACTTTAAATGCAGTGAGCACACGGGTACGCACTTTGATGCACCGATCCACTGGGTGAGTGGCAAAGACCACGAAAATCACGCTACTGACACGTTGCCACCAGAGCGCTTTGTTGGGCCTGCCGTTGTTCTAGATGCGACCGCTGAGGTCGCAGCCAATCCGGATTACCTGCTGACACTGGATTTCATAAAGACCTGGGAAGCGGAGCACGGTTTGATTCCCGAGGGCTCCTGGGTCCTATATCGCACCGATTGGTCGAAAAGGACCGACCCGGAAGAATACATGAATACGCGAGAAGATGGCCCCCACAACCCCGGTTGGGAGCCCGAAGCGGTCACCTACCTTGCCGAAGAGCGCAATGTAATAGGTGTCGGTACTGAAACAGTAGGTACAGACTCCGGACAAGCTTCGGGTCAGGACCCGATGTTCCCCTGCCATAATCTGATGCACGGTGCCAACAAGTGCGGTCTGGCAAGTCTGTGCAATCTCGATCAACTCCCGACTACTGGCGCTGTACTGATTGCGGCACCACTAAAGATTCGCGAGGGCTCTGGTAGTCCAGTTCGAGTGCTGGCACTGGTCCCCGGGAGCTGAATGTAAATGGCAGAGCGTTCGTTTGCCCACGAGGTATTAAAACTCAGGGCCGGAGAAGGGGATGTGTTCAAGGGCGAGGGGATTTTGGCGATCACCAAAGCCTTGCTGCAGTCCGGGGTGTCATACGTGGGCGGCTATCAGGGCTCTCCTATCTCCCATCTCATGGATGTGCTCAATGACGCTCAGGAAATTCTGGGAGAGTTAGGAGTACATTTCGAGGCCAGTGGCAGCGAAGCAACAGCGGCCGCTATGCTTAGTGCCTCTATCAATTATCCACTGCGCGGCGCGGTTACCTGGAAGTCGGTAGTCGGCACCAATGTAGCTTCCGATGCCCTGTCTAACTTGGCATCCTGCGGGGTCACCGGTGGTGCCATAGTTATTGTGGGCGAAGATTACGGTGAAGGTTCCAGCATTATGCAGGAACGCACCTACGCCTTCGCAATGAAAGCGCAAATGTGGCTATTGGATCCGCGGCCGAATCTCACCAGCATAGTAGATATGGTAGAAAAGGGCTTTCAGCTCTCGGAAGCCAGTAACACCCCGCTCTTTTACATGATGCGCATTCGCGGTTGTCATGTTACAGGCGAGTTTATCGCCCGCGATAATCGCGCGCCACAATTTAGCGATCGCAATCCGGTCACTCCCAATAGGGAGGCCGAAAAAATAATTCTCCCGCCGAATGTCTACCAGCATGAGCAGGATAAAATCGCTGAGCGGTTGCCAGCTGCTATTGAGTTTATCAAGCAGGAGAAGCTCAACGAGTTCTTTGACGGACGGCATAGTGAGCTGGGTATTATTGTTCAGGGCGGCTGTTACAACACAGTTATCAGGGCACTGCAGCGGCAGGGATTGTCTGATGTTTTCGGCAACGCGGATATTCCGATTTATGTCATGAATGTCGCCTATCCGTTGATCCCCGATGAGTTGGTGGAGTTCTGCGTCGGTAAAAAGCAGGTGCTGGTGTTGGAAGAAGGCCAGCCAGAGTATGTAGAACAGGGTATTAACACCGTTCTGCGTAGAGCGGATGTGCAGACCCGGATATTTGGTAAAGATGTTATGCCTATGGCGGGCGAGTATACCGGCCAGGCAATGCTGCTAGGCATTACCCGCTTCGTAGAGAGCGCAGGATTTGCTGGAATCACACTTCCTTTGAGTCTCGACCAGGTAGTGAGTCTGCAGTCCACGCTTAGCGATGATGATCACAATGCCCTGTTGGATAATGTGCCACCGCGGCCCTCGGGCTTGTGTACAGGTTGTCCAGAGCGGCCACTTTTTTCTGCGATCAAACAAGTCCAGCAAGAGCTTGGGCCCTTTCATATCAGTTCAGATATTGGCTGCCATTCCTTTGCCACTCTGGCACCGTTTAATTTAGGCAATACCATTATGGGCTATGGCCTATCCCTGGCCAGTTCATCAGCTATTCGTCATGCGCTGCCACACAAGGCCATCAGTATTATGGGTGACGGTGGGTTTTGGCATAATGGCTTAACCACCGGCGTCACCAGTGCGGTATTTAACAAGCACGACGGCATTTTAATTATTGTAGACAATGGTTATGCGGCGGCCACGGGTGGGCAGGATATTCCGTCTCTGGTGGAACCCAATAAAATTATCGCAACGACTATCGATTCTGATGCGTCTGTGCGGGACGACCAGCAGCCTATAGATGAAGCTTGTCGTGGTGCGGGGGTGAAGTGGATTCGCACCGTGAGCACCTACAGCATCGACACTATGAAGGACACGCTTCGAGACGCCTTAACGACCTCCGAGCCTGGCCTGAAAGTAATTATCGCCGAAGGCGAGTGCATGTTGAATCGACAGCGGCGAATCAAGCCACTGCTTAAAAAGTCGATTAGCGATGGTAAACGGACCACGCGCGCCCGGTTTATGGTCGACAGCGAAACCTGTACCGGCGATCACGCCTGCATTCGAATCTCCGGTTGTCCTTCGTTGACCATAAAGCCGAATCCCGATCCGTTACGGAAGGATCCGGTGTCTTACGTCGACAATAGCTGTGTAGGTTGCGGCGTTTGCGGTACCAACGCACATGCGGCCATTTTGTGTCCCTCTTTTTCCCGGGTTGATCTGGTGTATAACCCCAGCAGTTGGGATCGCTTCATAGGAGGCTTTCGTCTGTCAGTGATTGGCTGGTTCCAGGAGCGTGACGAGCGCAAGCGGGAGACGAGTGCACTGTGAGCAAGTTGAATACCATTAATATGATCGCCGCCGCGTTGGGTGGAGAAGGCGGCGGTGTATTCACCAACTGGGTGATTGATGTTGCCGAGCGTGAGGGCTGGTTGTGCCAGACCACCTCCTTGGCCGGTGTGGCCCAGCGAACCGGCGCGACAATCTATTACCTGGAGTTTTTCCCGCGAGAACAACTGGCTGAGCAAGCGCCAGTGATGTCTCTGTTTCCAGCACAGGGCGATATCGATATCGCTGTTGCCTCAGAGGTAGCAGAAGCCGCGCGCATGGTGCAGCGGGGTTTTGTATCCGCAGAGCGAACAACATTAATTGCCTCTGATCATCGGGTTTACAGCATCGCTGAGAAATCCCAGCTCGGAGATGGCACGACTGACCCACTGGCGCTGCAAGAAATTGCCGGTCGCTACGCCAAGGACTATATCCACTACGATATGCTGGCGTTGGCGAACAAACATAATTCAGTGATCTCCTCGGTTATGTTGGGTGCGTTGGCAGGCTCTGAAGTAATGCCATTCGCCAAGGCGACTTTCGAGGCTGTCATCACCGATACCGGCAAGGCAGTCGCAACGAATTTGGCCGCATTTGAGGCGAGTTATCAGCGAGCAAGTTCTCGCGGGGTCGAGCAGTTTGAACCAGCGCCCAAGCCCGAAGATGTTCTGCCCAAAGCCAGTACCCCGGCCGGTGAGAAACTGCTGCAGCGTTTGCAGGAGTTTCCACAGTCCTGCCGTAAGAACCTCTATCACGGCGTCGAGAAATGTGTCGACTACCAGGATTACGGCTATGCCCATCAGTATCTTGATGAGGTGAAAACAGTGTCGGCGCTGGATTCGGGAGATCATGAATATCGACTAACACAAGAAACGGCTCGCTATCTGGCGCTGTGGATGTGCTTCGAGGATATCCCCAGAGTGGCTCAGTTCAAGACTCGGGCTGTGCGTATGGAAAAAGTCCGTGAAGAGGTGAAGGCCGAAGAGGATCAGTTCTTTGATGTGACCGAGTTTTTCCGTCCCAGAGTGGAAGAAATGTCGGCGATGATGCCACCTGCAATTGGTAACTGGATGCTCAACTCTGCAATGGCGCGCCGGTTTTTGAACCTGTTCACCGGCGGTAAACAACTGCGCACCAATACCGTGACCATTTTTCTCATGCTGCGCTTTATGGCGAGCTTGAAACGTTTTCGTCGCGGTATGTTGGGATTTCAACACGAACACGCGATGATCGCGCGCTGGCTGCAGGCCGTTCGTACGGCGGCTGAAAGTGATCCAGCGTTGGCTTACGAGCTAGCAGAGTGCGGGCGACTGGTTAAAGGCTATGGCGATACCAGAGCGCGGACTACTTCGCAGATGATTGAGATTCTTTCTCGTGTTGAAGGGCAGGGGACTGTGACGGCGGAACGTGTCGAGGATTGGCGTAAGACTGCCCTTGAAGATGATTCAGGTGATGCTTTCGGCCAGTCTATTGCTGCGTAATCTTAAGTGGAGCCGGTCTAGTCGCCTAGGGTGTTAGCCGATAAGCAATGGCGGGTATCTAAACGTTCCTCGATTCGGGATTTCGCTCCGCCAGAATATCGATGGTGAAGCTCATCACCTTATTGTTGTACTGATTAAACGCCTCATTCCGACTCTTGATAATGCCCCACTTATCACGGACCACCTTATCTGACTTCTCGATAATCTCGTAAGTGTAGGTCAGCGTATGGCCGGGACGTACCGTCTCGTACCATTCCAGATCCTGCAGTCCCAGCCCTGCGCCATTGCGCCTACCGTCCTGCACGCCACGGGCAAAATGTTCCATGTAGTCGACCATCATGCGCATCCACATTGCTGTGAGGTGCCAGCCTGAGGCGATGAGTCCACGGTGGTAGGTGTCCAGCGCTGCTACCGGGTCGGTGTGGTAAATTTCTGGCGCATACTTTTTACCGAACTCTATTATTTCCAGTTCACTGAATGTGTGCGAGCCGAACACGTGAAATTCCCCGACTGGAATATCATCGAACCAGCGGCTACGTATAAATGGATTATTTTGCATTGCTCACCTCCGCTTTTTCGTGCGCGATTAGTAACCGATTCTGTACCTTGATTACCGGCCTATCGTTCTGATTGCTGACCTCTACTGTGACATCGACGGTGCCCACGCCCGGCTGTCCAGACTCTGCTGCCCTGTCGGTGATACTGACCTGCGCGTTCAGGCTATCGTCTGCGAATACCGGTAACTTCCACCGCACTTCCTGTACCGAGGCAACGCCGAGAATGGCGATGTCTTTGGCGTGAAAGGTATCAGTTAACAGGCGCATCATCAGCGCAGATACCTGCCAGCCGCTGGCGCACAGGCCTCCAAAAATTGAGGCTTCCGCAGCTTCTTTATCCAGGTGGTAGGGCTGGGGATCAAATTCCGCTGCAAATTCGAGAATATCTTCCCGCGTTAGCATCAGCGATTCGGTGGTGTTGAAGCTGTCACCAATCTGCAAATCTTGCCAGTAGAGCGCCATGTTGTGTTCCATGAAATTTCGAACATCGGATGATGGCGGTTGCGAAGTCTAGACGCAAGTCGGGGATTGGATAGGGTTTACTGGGGAAGTGGCATCCAACGGCGAGTCCGGCCGGCAAGCACCAGGCTATTCGGACGGGACAAGCTAACCAGGGCTATGACTATTGAGTCGCGCTATTCGCCAGATAAACAATATAAGCGCGAACGGCTTCCAGCTGGCGCTCGTCCAGGTCATCCGCAAAGCTTGCCATGCCGGCATTCTCGTACAGTCCTTCAAGAACAATCCGCTTGAAATTGGCATGCGTTGCTGCCGACATTCTGCGCAGGTCCGGGAGCATGGGATCGCTGCCGTACATGCCGTGGCAACTGCCACAATTGCGCACGTACAACAGACGCCCTTCTTCGATCGTTGCTGCATCTGTAGTCAGTTTGGGCTGTTCGGGGATTGGGCCGCGTGGAGCCACGGTTGCTGGTAATGGAACTTCGTCACCATCCAGTTTAAAGGCCAAAATTCTACCGGCGTTGCTGTACTGCAGCAGTGCCTCGTCGCCCCCTAGAGTATTAAACGCGGGGCCGCCCCAGCCAGCCATGAACGCTATGTACTGGGTATCGTCGACGCTGTAGCTAATGGGTGGTGCCATCATGCCGGTGCCAATCTGGATCTGTTTGAGGACCTTACCGCTGATGGCATCCAGCGCGTAGAACTCGCCGGTGGCGGTACCGTGAAAGACCAGACCACCGGCGGTGGCCAGAACGCCGCTGTTCCAGATGTTGGGCAGGGTCTGCTGCCATGCCAACTGCTGTTTGACCGGATCCCAGGCTTTCAGGAATCCACCGCTTTCCGGCAATTCCTGATCGCCGATTAAGGCGTCAAGATTCTCCGCACCATAGGTGAACCACTTGTCGTCGTGTTTGCTGTGTACCCAACCCGATTCTCGAGCAGAGAAGTAGACCAGACCGGTATCTGGATTAAAGGCCATCGGTTGCCAGTTGTGACCTCCCGGTGGCGCTGGAAATACGTAACTGTCATTCTCGAAGTAATCGCCCAGGCCGGTTTCTACGGGTCGGCCGGTGTTGTGATCAATATGGCTGGCCCAATTGGTGAATACATACTTTTCCGCCGATATAAGTTCTCCGGTGATCCTGTCGAGTACATAGAAGAAGCCGTTCTTGGGTGCCTGCATCAGCACTTTGCGGGTCTTACCTTTAATCTTCAGGTCGGCGAGGATCATGTGCTGGGTGGCAGTGAAGTCCCAGTTATCACCGGGGGTGGTCTGGTAATACCAGGCCAGGCTACCAGTATCCGGGTTTAGTGCCAGAATAGAAGCCAGGAACAGGTTGTCGCCGCCAGCCGGACTGCGCTCATGTCTGGCCCACGGTGAACCGTTGCCTGTGCCGACGTAGAGTAGGTTCAGCTCGGCGTCATAGGCCATGGAATCCCACGCTGTTCCGCCGCCGCCAGTCCAGTCACGATCTTTATCCCAGGTCTTGACGGCCTCTTCCAGTTCGGGATTTTCAAAGGGGCCCTTGGCTGATCCGGGAACGGTGAAAAATCGCCAGCGTTGGGCGCCGGTATCTACATCATATGCCGTCACATATCCGCGTACACCGTACTCGGCGCCACCGTTGCCGATGAGTACCATATCCTTGATGATGCGTGGTGCGCCGGTAATTGAGTACCACAAATCCCGGTCCGTCAGGGTATTGATCTCCCAGGCGAGTTTGCCAGAGCTTGCTTCCAGAGCGATGAGGCGACCGTCCAGTGTGCCGGCGTAGACCTTGCCTTTATGCACCGCGACACCGCGGTTAACGACATCGCAACAAAGCTTCTTGGCCCAGGCGCGGGGAACCTTGGGGTCGTACTGCCAAAGTATCTTGCCGTTGGTCGCATCCAGCGCTATTACCCGGGACCAGGTCGTGGTGGTGTACATGATGCCGTCCACCACAATGGGGGTGGCTTCCAGCCCGCGATGGGACTGTGCGCTCTGTTCCCAGGCCAGGCCCAGGTTGGCAACGCTATCGCGGTTGATTTGATCGAGGCTGGAGTAACGGGTCTCCGCAGTGTCTTCACCGTGCAGTGCCCAGTCTTGATCACTGCCGGCCAGGGCAGATGACGTTACCAGTGCCAGTAACGCAAACAACCCCCGGAGCTTAAACATTACAGAGCTGCGAGGGACTGTTTGGCGATGATAGTTTGTTGCACCTCGGATGCACCTTCGTAGATTCGCAGTGAGCGAATGTCGCGGTAGAGAGATTCAACAATATTGCCTTTAGTAACACCCTTACCTCCATGTAACTGCACTGCAGCGTCGATGACGAGCTGGGCAGCCTCGGTGGCGTGCAGTTTAGCCATTGCAGCCTCACGGGTTACCCGATCGGCGACACAGTCTTTGGTCCAGGCAGAACGATAGACCAACAGGGCGCTGGTATCTACTGCCACCGCCATATCCGACAGCTTGCCCTGTACCAGCTGTAAGTCGGAGAGGGTGCCGCCAAATAACTTACGCGTGCTGACGTGGGCCAGGGTTTCGTTCATCGCGCGCCTGGCCATCCCCAGTGCAGCGGCAGCAACGGTCGTGCGAAAAACATCCAGAGTCGCCATGGCGATACCAAAACCGCGACCTGATTCGCCGACCAGGCTGGACTTCGGAATACGGCAATCGGTGAGAGTCAGGGTGCCAAGTGGATGGGGTGCAACCAATTCGATGCGCTCTGTGACTTCAAACCCGGGGCTGCTGGCATCAACAATAAAGCAACTGATGCCCTTGGAGCCCGGCGCTTCACCGGTACGAGCGAAAACGGTGTAGAAGTCGGCAATCCCGGCGTTTGAGATCCAGGTTTTCTGGCCGTTGAGTACGTAGTCATCGCCGTCCAGAGTAGCAGTCATGGCCATGGCGGCTACGTCTGAGCCGGCTTCCGGTTCTGACAGTGCGAACGCAGAGAGTTTTTCGCCGACGGCTACCGGGCGTAGATATTCTTCTTGTTGGGCGGCGGTACCGAATAGTGAAATGGGTCCACTACCCAGGCCCTGCATGGCGAAAGCGAAGTCCGCCAGTGCGTGATGGCGGCCCAGAGTTTCACGAATAATACACAGGCTGCGTACGTCGAGTTTCTCCGTGGCTCCCCCTGCACTGGCGGGAACTGCATAGCTGGTAAAGCCGGCTTTGCCGAGTGCCCTAACGATACCGATACACGTACCGTCCAGATCCTCGTGCTCATTGGCAACCAGAGCCTCAATATTGTCGCTTGCCCAACTGTCGAGTTCGGCGGCCAGTTGGCGATGGCTATCTTCGAGGAACGGCCATTGCAGAAAGCTGTTATCGGCCATGGTTAGTCTCCCTGGAAAACCGGTGATTCTTTGTTGACGAAGGCGTTATAGGCACGCACAAAATCTTCGGTTTGCATGCAAATAGCCTGGGCCTGCGCTTCAGCTTCAATGGCCTGGTCCACCGACATGTTCCATTCATACTGTAACTGGTTTTTAGTGATGCCGTTGGCAAAGGTAGGTCCCTTGGCGATTCGCGCAGCAGTCGCATTGGCATCCGCATGGGGATCTTCACTGATCTTGTTAAAGAATCCCCAGCGCTCACCTTCTTCAGCGCGCAGTGAGCGACCTGAATAAAGCAGATCACTCGCACGACCCTGGCCAATGATGCGCGGCAAAATGGCGCAGGCGCCCATATCGCAGCCCGCCAAACCAACCCGGTTAAAGAGAAAGGCTACACCGGCGGTGTCACTGGCATAACGCAGATCACTACTCATGGCGATGATCGCGCCAGCGCCAGCACATACGCCTTCAACTGCGCTGATGATAGGCTGCGGACAGGCTCGCATGGCTTTCACCAGATCACCGGTCATGCGGGTAAATGCCATCAGCTCTTTCATATTCATTTTAGTCAGCGGGCCGATGATTTCGTGTACATCGCCGCCAGAGCAAAAATTGCCGCCGGCACCGCTTATGACTACCGCGTGGATATCATCGGCGTAGACCAGAGCCCTAAACAGATCGCGCAGCTCGGCATAGGAATCAAAAGTCAGTGGATTTTTGCGTTCCGGTCGATTGAGGGTGATGTTGGCGACGCCGTTGCCGGCTTCCCAGAGGAAGTGCTCGGCCTGATAATCGCTCATTGATGTTAACTGCATTACATTGTCTCTCCACCGCTAATAGAAATGGCTTGCCCAGTAACCGAACGCGCTGCCTCGGAGCACAGCCATAAGACCGTGCTGGCAATCTCGTCGGGCTGGATCAGCCGTCCCTGCGGATTGGTGTTGGTAAATTGGGCCAGCGCTTGTTCCTCGCTGCGCCCGGTTTTTTCGACAATCTGAGCCACCGATCCCCGAATGATTTCGGTATCAGTATAGCCCGGACAGATCGCATTCACGGTAATTCCGAGTTTGGCGGTCTCCAGAGCGAGGGCTCGGGTTAAACCCAGAACCCCGTGCTTGGCAGCGCAATAGGCGCTGACATAGGCATATCCTTTGAGAGCCGCTGTACTGGCGATATTGATAATACGGCCGCTCTGCTGTTCGCGCATGCTATCAATGACCTGCGAGGTACAGTTGAAAACACCGTTGAGATTGGTGTTGAGTACCGCCTGCCACTGGCTTGAATCGAGTTTGTGAAAAGGTGCGGTGGGTGCCATACCGGCGCAGTTAACCAGCACTTCAATGGGACCGAATGTCGCGCTCGCCTCGGCAAAGGCGCGGGCTACATCAGCTTCCAGCGCCACGTCACAACTGATTGCCTGACTGGGCGTGCCATGAATTTGTGCCGCCGTGTCCTCGAGGGGCTGCATACGTCTGCCCAGTAAGCTCACACTGTAGCCAGCCTGCGCCAGATGGGTGGCGATTAGTGCGCCGATCCCACTGCCGGCACCGGTGACCAGGGCATGACTCACTTTGCCGCAGCCATTTCCGCCGCCCGTTGCAAGTTAATGTGTAACTGACGGTGGCCCATAAAGTACTGCTTTTGTTCAGCAACACCTTGCCCCAGATGGCCCAACTCAGCTGAAGCCCGCAGAGTCCAGTTGGAGTCTGCCAGATGAGGCCGTGCCAGGCAGACCAGATCTGCCCGTCCTGCAGCGATGATGCTGTTGACGTGATCTGCTTCGTAAATGTTGCCGACTGCCATGGTGGCGATACGGCCTTCATTGCGGATTCTGTCAGACAGCGGTGTTTGGAACATACGACCGGGCTGAGGAGAGGCCTGGTGAGAAGTCTGACCACTGGACACATCGATGATATCGGCACCTGCGTCAGAAAAGGCCTTCGCGATGGCTACCGCATCTTCTGCAGTATTGCCGTCTTCACCCATCCAGTCGACGGCCGAGATGCGCACCGACATGGGCTTATCTTGTGGCCAGACAGCACGCATTGCAGCGAACACTTCCAGAGGATAGCGCAGGCGATTTTCCAGACTGCCGCCGTATTCATCATTGCGCTTGTTGAGTACCGGGGTGATAAACGCGGATATCAGGTAGCCGTGGCCTGCGTGGAGCTCAGCCATATCGAAACCGGCGTTATCCGCACGCTTGGTCGCAGCGACGAATTGATCCCGTACCTCATCCATTTGCTCGCGGCTAATCTCGCCAGGGACCTGCATGTGTGCATCAAAAGGAACAGCGCTGGGCGATACCAGAGGCCAATCCTCACCTGCCGGTAAGGGCTCATCGAGAATTGCCGGATCCCAGTTCCAGGGTTCCTTGGTGGCGCCCTTGGGGCCGGCGTGAGCCAGCTGTATAGCAAACTTGGCTTGCGTGTGGCCGTGGACAAAATCGACAATGCGCTTCCAGCTGGCTTCCTGCTCGTCGTTCCAAATGCCGGTGCATCCCGGGGTGATACGCGCATCGGCTGATATGTCAGTCATCTCGGTATACACCAGACCGGCACCACCTTTGGCCATCTGACCGTAGTGCACCAGGTGCCAATCATCGGGCATGCCGTCGGTGGCGCTGTACATTGACATGGGTGAAACCACGACCCGGTTGATCAATGACATGTCGCGCAATTGATAGGGTAGAAACATGGGTGGAACAGCCTCGTCGAAGTCATCGCCCAATACTTTTTTCGCCAGATGCTTTTCCATGCCTTCCAGCCAGGGCGCGTCGCGCAGGCGCAGGTTCTCGTGACTAACACGCTGACTGCGGGTAAGCATTGAGTAGTTAAACTGTTTGAGATCAAAGGCGCTGACGTAGCGGGGGACATCCTCAAACCAGATCATGGCGTTGCGGGCGGCGCTTTGCAGGCGCAGGGCGTCGACTTCTCGCTCTTTCTGATAGGCCTGGAGTGCTGTGGCGATGGTGGGGTCTGCGTCAAGATGATTGGCCAGGGAAATCGCATCCTCCAATCCCAACTTGGTGCCTGAGCCAATAGAGAAGTGTGCGGTGTGTGCAGCATCTCCAATCAGCACTACGCGATCATCTTTTACCCAGTTGCGGCACAGAACATGGGGGAAGCTAATCCACGCAGAGCCGCGGATGTGGGCTGAATTGGTCATCAGCGTGTTGCCGTCCAGATATTTTTCGAAGATTTTACGACAGGTTTCGGCACTCTCCTCGTGGCTCATATGGTCAAAGCCAATAGCTTCGTACACATCTGGATTACACTCAATGATAAAGGTCGATGTGTCGTTATCGAATTGATAGCAATGCGCCCAGATCCAGCCGTGCTCGGTTTCCTCGAAGATAAAGGTAAAGGCGTCGTGGAAGGTCTGCTTGGTTCCCAGCCAGACGAACTTGTTGGGCCGAAGATCGATACTGCAGTCGAAGGTTTCCAGATCAGAGTTGCGGACGCACGAGTTGAGGCCGTCTGCGGCCACGACTACATCGGCATCGGCGAACGTGGTGTCAATATCGGAGATGTCGAATTGGTGTTCAAAAATCAGGTTCACCCCCACTTCCCGACAGCGTTGGTGTAATAGCTGCAACATGCGCTTGCGGCCCAGACCGATAAAGCCGTGACCATCAGAGCGTTCCAGTTCGCCGTTGACGAAACAGTCGATCATGTCCCAATGGATAAACTCCTTGGCCATGGCCTCACCGCTTACGGGGTCATTGGCAATCAGGTTTTCCAGCGTTTGGTCAGAAAACACCACGCCCCAGCCGAAAGTGTCGTCGGGTTTATTGCGCTCGTAAACCGAGACATCGTGGTTGGCATCCTTCAATTTCATGGATATGGCCAGGTATAAACCGGCGGGGCCACCGCCAAGACAGACTATTTTCATTTAGATCTCCGTTATGCGGGCATCGGGCAAAATCGGGTTCGCCATGCCACAAGCAATAGTTTAAGCTTAAAGCGAGCGCATTATAGCGCAAACATTTTAAATATAAAATATCTTTGAAGGCCGACTATGGCAAGTAATACTAAGAGTGTTGCGTTAGATCATGAAACCCGGTTGCACGAGGACGATCACCACTCGCTGAAGCTTTGGTTGCGGCTGCTGACTTGTTCCAGCCTGATTGAGACTGAGTTGCGCGGTGCGCTGCGAGAGAACTTCAATACCACGCTCCCGCGTTTTGATTTTCTTGCACAGTTGGAGAGGGTGCCTGACGGCTTAACGATGGGGGCCTTATCTCAGCGGATGATGGTATCCGGGGGTAATGTCTCCGGCATCGCCACTCAATTGGTAAAAGAGGGCCTGGTAGATCGGAGTCCTGTACCTGATAACCGGCGGACATTTATCGTCAAGCTCACGCCCAAAGGGAAGCGTACCTTCCGGAAAATGGCGGAAGAGCATGAGGGGTGGGTCATCGGTATGTTGGGGCATCTTGAACTCGATGAGGTCGAACAGTTGATGACCCTACTGGCGAGAGTCAAGCAGGGTGCTCTTGCCGAAGATTGATAGTACCTTGCCAGAACTACATTTTAAGCTTAAAATGTTTTCCTTGTTAAGAGGAAACAATAACCATGTGGAAACCCGCAGAGCGTATCAAGTACACCGCTGTTGAAGATGAGTGGCCCAGCGCCAGCGAGGCACTTGCCAGCAAACTGTTCAGTCCCCTTGAAGTAGGCCCTATGACCCTGTCCCAGCGTACCTGGGTGCCTGCCATGGTGCCCTGGCGTTCCAATGAGGAGGGGGAAGTCACCGAAGACGTACTGCAGTGGTACCGGCGGTTTGCAGAAGGCAAGCCGGGCGTGATAGTGGTCGAGGCCACCGGCGTCAGAAATATCGCCAGTGGCCCGCTATTGCGTATTGGCGATGATCGTTACATTCCGGGCTTGAAGAAACTGGCTGACGTGGTGCGTGAAGCCAGCGGCGGCGAGACCCGCTTGCTCATCCAGATTATTGATTTTCTCAACATCCGCAGACGCCCGGATCCAAAAAAGTTTCTACAGCGATTTCTACCGATTACCGTGCAACACAGGGAGGCCCTGGGCCTGCCAGACGCCGATGAGCAGCAGGTGCGAGATGCCATGCAGGCGCTGTCGGCAGAAGAGCAAGAGAATGTATTGACCACCAAGGAATGGGAAGACATGCAGTTGGGCTACCGCGAGCGAGTCACCGATGTGCAGATACCCGCTATCGCCGAGTTGCCGCAAACCCTTCCGGGCTTGTTTTCCCGTGCCGCATCTCGCGCCGAGCAAGCCGGCTTCGACGGGGTAGAGCTGCACTACGCCCACGCCTACACCATGGCCTCTTTCCTGTCGGCCACCAATACCCGCGAAGATGGCTACGGTGGTGCTCGGGAAAATCGTGTCAGGTTGCCGCTAGAGGTTTATCAGGCGGTTCGTGACGCCACAGGGCCCAACTTTGCCGTAGGCTGTCGTTTTCTTAGTGATGAGATTATTGCTCAGGGCAACAATGTTGACGATGCTTGTTTCTTTGGCCGAGCTTTTGCGGAAGCAGGCATGGATTTTTTGTCTCTTTCCAGGGGCGGCAAGTTTGACGATGCGAAGCAGCCAAAAGTGGGCTGGGCGGCGTACCCCTACACCGGTCAAAGCGGCTACGAGTGCATGCCGGGCTATATCTCCGATGAGCAGGGCCCTTTTGGCCGCAATATAGAACCCGCCGCTGCGATTCGTGAAAGCTTACGCAGCCACGGTTTGGCAACACCGATCGTGATGGCTGGCGGAATCTACGGTTTTGCCAGAGCGGAAGAAGTTCTACAGGCCGACCAGGCAGATATTATTGGCCTCGCGAGGCAAGCCCTCGCTGACCCCGATTGGTTTGAGAAGGTTAAAACGGGGTATGGACCAGAGGTAATAATCTGTCGCTACAGCAATTATTGCGAGGGCCTGGATCAGAAGCACAAGCAGGTCACTTGCGAATTGTGGGATCGAACCGACCTGGATGAACCCGGTATCGCTAAAACCATTGATGGCAAGCGGCGGATGATTGCACCCAGTTGGAAGCCGGGATAAACGAATCTGGTAGACGAGATTCCATGGGGCCATGGCCGTTCGGCTTGGGTTGCCGGGCTCGGAGGAGAATAACCTTTTCAGTCGCTCCACGATATTCGCTTGGTGAAAAGGTTATTCTCCTCCGAGCCCTATCATCGTAGTGCTTCGGGTAGACGGGTTGATTCCAGACATTCGTTTTTCAAAATCTCTAACGAATATTGCGGTTTGGCAAGATACTACTAACCGAGGACGTGGGCGGGACAGTGTTTCTCACCAAGCGAATATCGTGGAGCGACTGAGAAACACTGTCCCGCCCGCGGCCGCTAGACTGCAACAGTCCCATAGGCCATAGGCCATAGGCCATTGGAGAGCGGCGTCATCGAATTTTGCTACCGGAATCCGTAGTTTTACTATTCAGCCTGCTTGATAGCCTGATAGTGGTTTATCAACGGTATTAATATCAACAAGTAGGACAGCGCAAATAACGAAATACCTGCAATGATCACCGCATCGTAATTGCCATCACCGAGTATCGTTGCAGCAAAGGCCGGCCCTACCGCCAGGCCCAGCATTTGCGCCGCCACCGCATAAACCACGACTCTGCCATGACGATCGAAGCTGGCCATAGCGCCCAGCAAAAACGGATGGGTTAGATTCCAGAAGAAATTGTAAACACCCACAGTGACCGCATAGACCATCGCGGTGAATTGCCCGAACAGTGCAAACAACACTACCGCGCCACCGATTATACTGAATGCCAATGGCCAGGCGCGACCGAAACGTCGGCCCGCCATGGCTGCAAGAAATGCGCCTGCTATGCCCAGGAACTGTGAAATCATCAGACCGTTGGCCACGCCTTGCTCGCTCACGCCGCCGTTAAGTCCAATTAGAAACAGATAGGCCCAGATAACGCCCTGGGCGAAGAAGTAGGTGAACATGGCGAAGATCGCCAGCACCCGAAAAGGCGTTGTCAGGTCAACGGCGTCTTCTTCAATTTGCAGGTGCTCTGCTCCGGAGTCGGGGACTTTTGACAGAAATAGCCAGCCGGTGGCGCCGAACACTGCGAAAAATATCAGGATACCTTTCATTCCTATGACCGCCAGGGCGACGGGAAATACCCACAGCCCGAGCGCTCCGTAGGTGAGCACACCCATAATGAGGTAGCCAAAATTGCGATCTGCTTGGCGGGTCAGGCCGATAATCGTAAAGGTGAGCGACACCAGGCCGCCTGCGCCCAAGCCGGTGATAAAGCGAAAGCTGGCGAAGGCCACGGTGTCGTCGGTTAGGGTAGAGGCGAGGTTGCCCAAGACAAACAATGCAATGGAAATACGAAATATTCGTTGCCAGCTGTAGCTGTGTCCGCCCAGTGCCAGGACTACGGTGGTTAGCGCCAGGCCCCAGATTTCAACGGAGGCGATGTAGCCGGCCTGTTGCTCATTAAAGCCGTAGAACTCGACCAGACCCTGAACGAAGCCTGGTTGCACGATAAATACAGCCGCGCCGATCACGCTCAGGTATATGGCGGCGAAAAGAGAGGCGCTGCTGTTTACATCGACTTCGTCATTGCCAGGCTGGGACATGGGCTGTTCCTGCTATTGTTATTCGAGTTAGTATGCGACAGCACTCACCGAGAAACCATCCGCCTAAAGTATGACCGCTGCCGAGCTGACAGAAAACTATCCCAATCGCTTTCAGCGCGAGAGCCTCGATCTTATTCATGGTCTATTGCCTCTGACTTATTCAGGCTTTTACCTTGTGGGTGCGGATATGCGTCATCGTGGTGTGGTATTGAGAAATCTCGATCCGGAGATAGAACGAGACTACGCGACTAAATATGGAGACATTGATCCGCTCAATCCGGCGCTCTTTGCCCACACGGATGTCAGGGTGGCCTGTATTGACGAGCAGGTGAGCGAAACTGAATTGCTTGCCTCAGATTACTACCTGAAGTTTATGAAGCCTGCCAAGCACCGTCATGTGGCCGATATGTTTTTTCGTCACGGCAGCGATATTATTGCCGTATTAACGATGCTTCGAGATGAATCTGCGGGTCCGTTTAGTGATCAGGAGTTGATGCTGCTGCGTCAGCTGCAACCCTTCCTGGAGTACACGCTGAACGCGGTGTATATGCCCAAGCGGTATCGGCAACGCGAAACGGTGCAGCAGCGTTACAAGCTTACCGATCGCGAGTTGGACGTGCTTGAACTCATCGTAGCCGGTGCCAGTAACAAAGTGATCGCGAGAGAGCTGGATCTTGGGTTGGCTACGGTTAAAACGCATGTTCAGCATATTTTTCAGAAGGTTGAAGTGCCCTCGCGCACCGCACTCAGTGCTCAGATACTCGGTGAGCTAGTCAGCTAATCCCGACTTGGGAATCGCGGCTGGCCTCATCCTTTTGCCTGATAGTTTATTCCCTGCGCTATGAACTATGCTTTCCTCAAGAGATAACACTGAGGTAATGAGCAATGTTTGGAGATTTAACCGGTAAAGTCGCTATTGTCACCGGCTCGGGCCAGGGCATTGGCGAAGGAATAGCCAAGGTTTTTGCTCAACACGGGGCTAAGGTTGTGGTCGCCACACGCAGTGTGGGCAATGGCCAGGAAACAGTTGATGACATTGTTGCTGCTGGTGGCGAAGCCATGCTGGTGCAGTGCGATGTAGGTTTGCACGAGCAGGTGGACTCGGTCGTTGCCGAGACGGTTGCGGCCTATGGCCGTGTTGATATTGGGATCCATAACGCGGCGATCTACCCTCTGCACAATATTGATGATCTTACCGATGAGGTGATCGACCAGACTCTGTCGGTGAATATGAAAGCGGCGGTCTGGTTGACCCAGGCCTGCGTTCCTCACTTTCGCAAGCAGGGCGGGGGGCGGATGATTTTTACTTCCTCTGTTACCGGTCCTCGTGTCGCCATGCCAGGAACCTCTCACTACGCCATGTCCAAGGGCGGTATGAATGGTTTCATCCGCACCGCAGCGCTGGAATACGCCCGCGAAAACATAACCATCAATGGTGTAGAGCCGGGCTATATCCTCACCGCAGCCATGTCAGCATTGGGGGGTGAGGAGGAATTGAAGGCGATGTCGCAGTGTATTCCTCTGGGCAAAATGGGAGTGCCTGAAGATATCGCCTATACCATGCTGTTTTTGGCAACTGATGAGGCCTCTTATCTGACCGGTCAGACCATAGTGGTCGACGGTGGCTCCACGCTGCCGGAAAGTCAGATCGTAATGGATGGCTTCTACGATGAATAGTGAGCTTCTTCAGCGACGGTTTAATGTCATTGGCAAAAATGCGCCGCTGTTTTATGAAGAGCCTCTTGAACTGGTTCGCGGGGAGGGGGTGTGGCTCTACGACGCAGACGGCAAACGTTACCTGGATGTTTATAACAACGTGCCCTGTTGTGGTCACAGTCATCCAAAAATTGTAGAGGCGCTGAGTTCACAGGCGGCGACCCTGAATATCCACACCCGCTACCTGCATGAAAATGTCGTCAACTACCTGGAGCGCCTTACCGGCCTGTTCGACGACAGTCTTTCTATGGCCATGCTGACCTGTACCGGCAGCGAGGCGAATGAATTGGCCCTGCGTATGGCACGTCACGCTACCAGCGCTCAAGGCATGATCGTCACCGATGCGGCCTACCACGGCAACACCGAAGCGGTGGGCGAACTTGGTACTGGGTTTATGCCAGAGTCGGCAATCAGCCAACGGGTGATCGGCGTGCCGCCGCCGGATGCTTATCGCGGCTTGCCGGGCGTAAGTGAAGAAGATTTGGTCGCAGCCTATGTAGATCGGGTGCAGCAGGCCATTGATACCTTTGCCCAGCGAGGTATCGGTACCGCGGGTATTTTGATTTGCCCGGAGTTTGCCAACGAGGGCCTGCTCAATGCGCCCGCAGGATTTGTTGAGCAGGCCATCGCCAGAGTTCGGGCTGCGGGTGGTCTGTATATAGCGGATGAAGTGCAAGGCGGTTTCGGCCGGACGGGAGACCACTGGTGGTCACACCAGGCTTATGACTGTGTTCCCGATATTGTCACTCTGGGGAAACCCATGGGTAATGGCCATCCACTGGCCGGAGTCGTCGCCACCGCTGATCTTGTTAATGATTTCAGTGAGTGGGCCATGTACTTCAATACCTTCGCAGGCACCCCGGTATCGTCTGCTGTCGGCCTCGCTGTACTGGATGTGCTTGAGCAGGAGAATTTGCTTGCCAACGCTGTCAGCACCGGCGCTTATGTTGCCGACGGATTGCGAGCGCTGCAGGAAAAGCATGAAATCATTGGCGATGTTCGGCAAAAGGGTATGTTCTTCGCCGCTGAACTGGTCACAGACAGAGCAACGAAAGCGCCAGCCGAGGAACAGGCCAATGCGCTTATTAACGCTATGTGTAAGCGCGGCGTGTTGATCAGTCGCATAGGGACTTACGGCAACATACTGAAGATGCGTCCTCCCATGCCGTTCCAACCCGAGCATGCCGATCTGCTGATCGCAGCGCTCGATGAATGCTTGCAGGAGCTGTGATTATGGCTACAGAATTTTACCAGTTGGATGACGCGGGCCAGGCTCAGGCCATGGCTGTTTTGGCTGCAGCTGCGTTGGAGCAGTGGGGCTTGCAGGGTAGCGAGATCGAACTGATCAAGTATCGGGAAAACGCTGTCTTCAAAGTGCTCACTGCCGACGGCACTCGCTATGCGCTGCGCATTCACCGTTACGGCTATCACAGTGACGATGAATTGCGTTCTGAGTTGCAGTGGTTGGTAGCTCTGGACGAAGCAGGTATCGCAGTACCCGAGGCTTTGCCTACCATCACCGGAGAGTTCTTCACCCATGTAAAAGTTGACCAGGTGCCCGAGCCCCGCCAGGTAGATTTACTGGCTTGGCTTGAGGGCGAACAGCTTGGGTCTCTGGAGGAGGGTGTGGATGATCAGGGAGCGGGCACAGAAGATAATTACCACACCATCGGTACGCTGGCCGCCCGGGTGCACAATCAGGCTGTCGATTGGCAGCCGCCTGCAGGTTTTGTTCGTCACGCCTGGGACGCCGACGGTCTGGTGGGTGACCACCCGTTCTGGGCTGAGTTTTGGGAACTGGATGCCCTGACGGGTGAAGAGCGGGAACTGTTAATAAGCGCCCGCGATCGGGTGCGTGAAGATTTGGCTGCCTACGCCGCAAAGCCTGAAAACGCCCAGCGATACAGCATGATCCATGCCGACTTTGTAGTTGAAAACTTGTTGGTGGATGGCAGTACTGTCCGTCTGATTGATTTCGATGACGCCGGCTTCGGCTGGCATTTATTTGAGCTGGCTACCGCACTGTATTTCGAGATGGAGGAGGACTTCTTCCCCAGAGCATTTGACGCAATGATTACAGGCTACAGAGAGCACCGCGACTTGCCGGACGAGCAGGTGGCGCAAATGCCACTGTTCTTCCTGGCCCGCTCCTTCACCTATCTGGGCTGGGTGCATACCCGTAGCGAAACCCAGACAGCTAAAGAGCTCACGCCTATGCTGGTGCGCAAATGCTGTGGCTTGGCGCGCAAATATCTGGGGCTCGAATAGGCCGCATAGCACGGCACGCAGCGGAAAATGTAAATAATCCACATTTCCCTCTGCGCTGCTGGTCAATTTGCGATTTCTCTCCTATCCAAGTTATACATCCTTTAGTTTGCTGTAATAGTTAACACAACAACTAAATTGCTATATAGTTAACATGATAAATAAATTCCATTAAAGCAGTAGGCATAAATTCAAAATCCATCCCGAGAGGCACCGATATGTTCAAACTGAATAAAATCACCCAGGCGGTAACAGCCGCTACCGCCATGACAATTGCAGGCGGCATGGCGCAGGCAGCGCTACTCGAAGAGGTCGTGGTAACGGCTCAGAAACGTGAACAGAATTTGCAGGATGTCGGTATTTCCGTTACTGCTTACTCCGGCGATCAGATGAAGGCGTTGGGCGTGACCAATACGGTTGAGATCAGCGATCAGGTTCCTGGTCTATCCATGGTCGCCTTTTCACCTAATCTGACCGTTTTTAATATTCGCGGTATTTCCCAGAACAACTTCACCGATAACCTTGAAGCGCCTGTGGCGGTTTACGTCGACGACGTTTATATGGCCAGCATGAATGGCATCAATGCCCAACTCTTTGACATAGATCGAGTGGAAGTGTTGCGTGGCCCCCAGGGCACACTGTTTGGCCGCAACGCAACCGGTGGTGTGGTTCACTATCTCACCAAGGGTGCCGACGATGATGAACTTAACGGCTACGTAGAGGGAACTTACGGCAATTACGATCGCCAGGAAGTTGAATTTGCCATTGGTGGTGCGTTTAGCGATACAGTCCGTGGTCGCCTCGCCGGGCGTACCGCTGAAATGGATGGCTATATTGAATCGAAGGACTTTCCTGAGTTTGGCCCAGGTGGGAATCCCCCAGGACTAGAGGCCAGTGGCATCGACCTGGGTGGTACAGATGGCTATGCTTTGCGCGGCGAACTGCAAATAGATGTAACCGATAACGTATTGCTAACTCTTCAGTATAAGTACACGGAAGATGAGGACGTACCAACTGGCGGTTATAACTTTCTTCCCTATGCCGATTCGGCAGATGCCTATATACCGCCAGAATTTCAGCAGTTCACCAATGACGTGATTCTCGAAGGAGGAGACCCTCCGGGCGGGCTTAGTCTTGAGGATTTCACGGCTGCGGTATTTTTCTGTCCTAGCCAATTAGAGTGCTTTACGCCTGTCGATGAGGCAGGTCGTACGATATTTGAAGGCGATGCGCCTGAGCCTTTCGAGCATTATTCGGATTATGAAGGATTCATGAACCGTGACACCGATAGCGCCAACGCCAAGCTTGACTGGGAACTAAGCGACAGCATGGATTTGGTCTCTATCACCAGTTACTTCAATTTGGACAAGTTCTATACCGAGGATGGCGATGGTATTCCAGTCCCTATCATCGAATTCACAACGGTTGCAGAGTTCACCCAATTTTCCCAGGAATTGCGTTTGTCCGGTGAGGGTGATGCCTTTCGCTGGGTTGCCGGCGGCTTTTATCTCGATATGGAAACCAACGGCGATGTAACTACTCGCGGCGCGCCAGTAGCCAGTGTAGCGGTGGATTTAGGTTTTGACCCCTCGGCACTGACGAACCCGGGAGTTGTTCAGGACTATACATTGGATTCGACTAACTGGTCTGTGTTCGGTCAGGGTGAATGGGATCTTAATGATGCTTTCACCGTCATTGTCGGTTTACGTTGGTCGCAGGATGACAAGGAGATGGATTTCACCCAGAGTTTTGTGTCGGCAGCAGACGGAATCTTTGTCCCCAATCTGTTCGATTTGCAGGATGCTGCTAGCGCTGCCGGCGTCGATAATGATGAGGTCGATTATGGAGACTGGGCTGGACGCCTCCAGCTCGATTGGCGCATGAATGATTACACCTTGGCCTATGTTTCCTATAATCGCGGTATTAAGGGTGGCAACTTCGCACCGTCAGCGAACGTTACGCTGGAGAATATTCGCCACGATGAAGAGAAGCTGCATGCCTTTGAGCTTGGTTTGAAAACCGAGTTTATGGACGGCAAAGCACGCTTTAATGGTGCCATTTTTTATTACGACTACGAAGATTACCAGTCTTTTACTTTCTCTGATGGCACGCCCAGTATCGCCAATGCCCAAGCGACTAACTTGGGTGCTGAGCTAGAGTTTATTTTCACGCCTACCGAGAACTGGGACATGATCCTGGGCGCATCTTTCCAGGATTCGGATGTTGATGGCGTAGAAACCCCTCAGCAGCAGGTTACCCCGGTAGGTTTCTCTGTCGACTGGCCTATCGATTTCCTCGACGGTAATGTATTGCCCAATACACCCGATTACAGTGTCAACTACCTGGTGCGCTATAACCTGGGTGCACTGGGCGGAAATATTGCCTTCCAGGTGGACGGCTTGTTTGTAGACGAGCAGTATCTCGAAGTGTCCAACGCGGCGGGTGCTCTGCAGGCGTCCTACGATACTCACAACGCGAGAGTCAGCTGGGAAAGTGGCGAAAGCTCTGTTCGCCTAAGTGCCTGGGTGAAAAACTTCACCGACGAAGAGTACAAGAGCTATGCTCTGGACCTTGGTATCCTCGGTGCGACGACTACCTACGCCATGCCAATGACTTATGGTCTAACCGCTGGCTACTACTTCTAGGAGAGCTTTAATGCTGCAATGTTCGATGGTAATCAATGGTCAGCCGGTAACGGCTGGCCAGACTTTTCAGGTAATCAATCCCGCGACCGGTGAAGCCTTTGCTGAATGCCAGCAGGGCGATGCCAGTTATGTGGATCAGGCAGTTGCTGCTGCCAGGGCTGCATTTCCGGCCTGGAGCTCCATGGCCGACGCCGATCGGGTCGCAAAAATTCTGGAGCTGATACCGGCACTGGAAGCCCGTATGCCCGAATTCATGGAGATTCTTACTCGCGAGTCGGGTAAGCCCATGGGTGGCCTCAACGGTACAGGCTCGGGTATGGAAGTTGGCGGTGCGATGGCGTGGATAGGTGCGACTGCTGCACTGCAGATACCCGTTGATACGTTACAGGATGATGACGAAGCACGTATAGAAGTACATCGTCGTCCACTTGGCGTTGTCGGTTCCATAACTCCCTGGAACTGGCCGCTGATGATTTCTATCTGGCACGTTATCCCTGCGCTACGCGCTGGTAACACTGTGGTGATAAAACCTTCCGAGTACACCCCGGTCGCGGTGAGCAAGTTTGTTGAGCTGGCCAACGAAATACTCCCACCTGGCGTGCTGAATGTAGTCACGGGTGGTGGTGATGTCGGTGCGGCAATTAGCAGTCACCCCGATATCAATAAAGTGGTCTTTACCGGCTCGACCAGTACCGGCAAGCGAATCATGGAAAGTGCCGCTGGTAATTTGAAACGCTTGACGCTGGAACTCGGCGGCAATGATGCCGGCATTATCATGCCCGATGTTGATGTGCAGGCGATCGCACCCAAATTGTTTCAGGCTTGTTTTCACAACAATGGCCAGACTTGTGCTGCACTGAAGCGCTTGTATGTCCATGAAGATATCTACGATGAAGTTGCCGAAGCGGTTGCCCAGCAAGCGCGGGAGGTAGTCGTTGGTGATGGTATGGAAGAGGCGACCCAGCTTGGCCCCATACAGAATCAGGCACAGCTTAATATCGTGAAATCTCTGGCCGAAGATGCAAAAGCTCATGGTGGTACTTTTCTGGCAGGCGGTGAAGCGCGCGCCGGAGCGGGTTACTTCTTTGAACCTACTGTAGTTACCGGCCTTACCGACGGCAGTCGACTGGTGGACGAAGAGCCTTTTGGGCCTATCGTGCCGGTGATCAAGTACTCCAATTTAGATGACGTTATTGATCGCGCTAATAATTCAGATTCCGGCCTTGGTGGCTCTATCTGGTCCGGTGATCCGGAAGCGGCGGCGGCTCTGGCTTCACGGCTGGAATGTGGCACGGTGTGGATTAATGATCACGCAGTGCTGCACCCGCATACACCTTTTGGTGGTGTTAAGCAGTCTGGATTCGGCGTCGAGTTTGGTGATTATGGACTGGAGGAGTTCATGTCACTGCAAACCGTTAAAGTGATGAAGGGTTAATCGACTAGTGAAACAGTCAGCGCTTGCGAGAATATTTCTTCCCCTGGCGCTACTGCTTGTCGGGTCTGTCACTCAGGCCGCCACTCGCCCTAATGTCCTTATCATCATCGCTGATGACATGGGCTATACCGACCTGGGCAGCTTTGGCGGTGAAATCGCCACGCCGAATCTGGATAAACTGGCGATGCAGGGTATGAGGTTCAGTAACTTTCATGTAATGCCCGCTTGTTCGCCTACTCGGGCGGCGCTCTTTACTGGTGTAGACCCCCACCTGGCCGGGGTGGGCAATATGTACGAAGAGCTGGCACCGAATCAGAAAGGCCAACCGGGCTATGAGGGGCATCTCAACGATAGCGTTGTAACCGTTGCCACTTTGCTAAGAGACAGTGGCTATCGCACCTATCTCTCTGGCAAATGGCATCTTGCCAGCGACCCTGGGCAAGGACCTGGAAGTCAGGGGTTCCAGCATTCGTTTGCACTCAGCAGCGGTGGCGCTAGCCACTTCGCCGATATGCTTCCGGCCTATGATCCGGATCCAAACGGTAAGGCCGTGTATACAGAAGACGACAAACCACTCAGTTCTCTCCCTGAAGATTTCCAGTATTCTTCCCAGTTTTATGTCGACCGCTTGCTGGGATATCTGGGCGAAGACAGCGCCGAACCTTTTTTCGCAGTGTTATCGTTTACCGCTCCCCACTGGCCGTTACAGGCACCGGCCGATGCCATTGCGCGTTATACCGGAAAATATGACGAGGGCTACGACTTACTCTACACACAACGACGGGCGCGGGTTGCAGAGCTCGGCTTAATACCCATGGCTGAGGATCCACCGCGCCCGCCGAAAGCGGTTCCCTGGTCTGGTCTTGATGAGAAAGAGAAGAAGGTCCAATCTCGCTACATGGAAGTTTATGCTGCCATGATCGATGAAATGGACGCTAACACCGGCAGACTGATCGACTTCCTTGATACGTCCGGCCAACTTGATAACACGCTGATTATCTTCATGTCAGACAATGGCCCCGAGGGCCACGATCTCGATGAAACCTGGTCACCAGTACATTATCCCCAAATTCGCAAAGTGATCGATGAGCGTCATGACTTCAGCTTCGATAACATCGGCCATCCCCGGTCTTACGCTTTTACCGGCGCCGGTTGGGCACGTGCCAGTTCCGCAGGTTTGCGTATGTATAAAGCCTTTCCCAGCGAAGGTGGTACCCGGGTAACGGCGTTCGCTCATCTTCCAGGCACGATTAAGCCAGCCTCAATTCTCAGCTCCTCCTTGTCGGTAAAAGATATAGCGCCGACTATTTTGGAGATCACGGGTGTTGAGCATCCAGGTGCGGAATATCAGGGTCGAAAAATACACCCTATGCAGGGCGTCTCTGTGTTGCCGCAACTGATTGACCCCAGCGCAGAGCTTGCCAGTCGCGTAGTCGGCACCGAGTTGTTCGGCAAATACTCACTGCGCCAAGGTGACTGGAAACTGCTGGTGATGGCGCCGCCATACGCCAGTGGTGAGATGGAGTTGTATAAGGTCAGTGCCGACCCGGGGGAAACTGAAAACCTCGCCTCTACGGAGCCTGAACGCTTTGCTCAGATGAAAGTGCTATGGCAGCAATACGCTGAAGAAAGTGGCGTTATTCTGCCTGATTGGGTCAGTGGCTATTAGTAAGCTCTAATACGTGATCCATGTAGGGCGGCCTGCCGCCCTGCAGCTACTTCTGATCGAAATCCACTACCACCGAATCGCTGATCGGGTGTGCCTGACAGGTGAGAATAAAGCCTTGCTCAATTTCACCGTCTTCCAATCCGTGGGTGATATCCATATCCACTTCACCTTCGATCAGCTTCGCCTTGCAAGTTGAGCATACTCCGCCTTTGCAGGAGTAGGGTAGGTCCATGCCGTTGTTAATGCCGGCGTCCAGAATGTTCTCGCCGTCGGCGGTCATTTCCAGCTGTACCGCGCGGCCGTCCATTGTCACGGTTACCTGGCTGACTTTACCGGCGTAGGCTTTGGCGCGGGCGTGATGCTTTTCTACTACAGCGCGGGCGTCCTCAGCGGATGCGGCAAACAATTCGTAGTGAATATTTTCTTCTTCTACGCCAACACCGCGCAGGCCTCGGGAGATTTCAGAAATCATCGATTCCGGGCCGCAGATAAAATACTCGTCGTAGCGGCCCAGCTTGATTAGCTGTCTGTTCAGCTCCGCACCCTTGCGGTTGTTCAGGCGTCCGTTGAGTACGTCTGAACCCTGATCTTCACGGCTCAGGATGTTGACCCAGTGAAAGCGGCTCATGTATTTGTTTTTCAGAAAACTGAAGGTCTCACGAAACATAATACTGCTGCTACGCTGGTTGCCAAACAGCAAGGTGACTTTGCTATTAGGCTCCTCTTCCAGAATGCTCTTAATGTTCGACACGACGGGTGTGATACCGCTGCCGGATGATATAAATAAATAATCTGCGCTGCGCTCAGCGTCCAATTCGGTGTAAAAACTGCCCTGTGGCGGCATAACCTGAATGGTATCGCCTGAACTTAGGGTGTCGTTGGCGAAATTAGAAAACAAACCGCCCTCAACTCGTTTGATGGCGATTTGCATTTCTTTGTCGTTGATGCCGGAGCATATCGAATAGGAACGACGAACAGCTTCACCTTCAATCTCTGATTCCAGCGTCAGGTACTGGCCTTGTTTGTAGTTAAAGGCATCACGCAAATTATCGGGCACCGAGAAGCCTACGCGTACGGCCAAATCAGTTTCCGGTTGCACGCTGGCAATGGTCAGGGCATGTAGTTGTTGGTCGTCCATGGTTAAGTCCTAAAAATTTTTAAAGTGGTCAAATAGCTCAGCGCAGTCGCCGCACTTATAAAGCGATTTACAGGCTGTGCTGCCGAATTCGCTGATACGTTTTACCGAGGTGCTTTCACAGCGTGGGCAACTCAGTTCATCTGTGTGAGATGGCGGTGCAATGCCATAATTGCGCAAATTATCTTTGGCAGTGCTGCTCATCCAGTCGGTAGTCCATGCTGGTGAAAGACGTGTTCGAACATTTACGTCCTGGTAGCCAGCTTCTTTAAGCGCTATCTCTATATCTTCGGCCATCACCGTCATTGCGGGACATCCCGAGTAGGTGGGGGTGATGGTAACTACCACGCACCCGTCATCCACGTGCAGATCCTGTAAAACACCCAGCTCCCAGATGCTGATGACCGGAATTTCGGGGTCCATCACGCTGTCCAAAATGTCCCATAGCTCAGGCGTGGCCGACTCTCGACGACGCAACTGGCGCTCTCGTTGTTCGATGGGTAACAGCGGGATATGGGTGGTCGCGTTCATCCCGGTTACCATTCCAGTCCGGGGTAGGCCCGCTGCACAAACTGTAAGTCGCTGAGCAGGTGCCCCAGCCACTCTGTGTGATTGCCCTGGCGGCCACCGCTGACTTGCCAGTTCTCCTCGGGGATGGTGATATCGGCCTCGGCGAAAGTTGCTCGAACGGTGCGTTCCCAGTCGTCTCGAAGACTGACGACATCGACGGCGATACCGGCGGTAACCAGGTCTGCTTCCAGAGTATCCAGTTCAAACAACTCACGGGTGAATCCCCAAAGTTCGTTGACTGCATCCTGTAGCCGGCGGTTGCTCTCTTCGGTTCCGCCTCCCAGGCGCAAAATCCAGTCGGCACTGCGCCGCAGATGATATTCGGACTCCTTGATCGCTTTGCTGGCAATACCGCTAAGGTTTTCATCGCTGGAATTTTTCAGTGCCGCCATAAATGCGACGCTGTAAACGTCAACCAGGTATTGGCGGGCCATGGTGAAAGCGAAATCACCCTTGGGCAATTCGTGAATCAGCAGGTTGGTAAATTCCCGGCAGTCACGCTGGTAGGCGAATTGATCTTCGGTCGCGCCATCACCTGAGAGCTCGGCTGCATAGGAAAAGAACATTCTTGCACGACCAATATAATCCAGAGCCACGTTAGTCAAAGCCAGGTCTTCTTCAAGAAAAGGGCCTCGGCTACACCACTCCGATATACGGTGTCCCAGAATGAGAGAGTCGTCCCCCAGTCTGACTGCGTAGTCTCTTACTGCATTTTCTGTAGTTGTCATAGGGTCACCTGTGCTCACATGTTGTCGACTTCGGCGGGCAACTTGTAGTGCGTTGCGTGCCGGTAGGGTTTGTCGTCGAGAGGATCGTAAAAGCTGTCGCAATCCTCTTCCTGTGAGGCGACGATATCGGAGGAGTTAACCACCCAGATACTGACGCCTTCACTGCGGCGGGTGTATACGTCACGGGCGTATTCCAGAGCCTGCGCGTGATCTTCTGCGTGCAAACTGCCTACGTGTTTGTGATCTAGGCCGCGGCGGGAGCGGATGAATACTTCAAATAGCTGCATATGGTCGGACATGATATTTCTCCGCGGCTTCAGGCCGCCTGTTCCTTGCTTGCGCGTTTTTTGGTTTCATAGGCGGTCATGGCATCTCTTACCCAGGCGCCTTCCTCGTGAGCCTCAACATGGTGGGCGACACGTTGACGACTGCAGGGGCCTCCTCCAGTCATAGAGCGTTTGAACTCATCCCAGTCAATTTCGCCGAAGTCGTAATGGCCACTTTCTTCGTTCCAGGCCAGATCCGGGTCGGGTAGAGTCAAGCCGATAACCTGTGCCTGCTTGACAGTCTGGTCGACAAATTTTTGTCTCAGTTCGTCGTTACTCTGGCGCTTTATTTTCCACTTCATGCTCTGAGCTGAGTGAACTGAGTCGGCGTCGTGTGGCCCGAACATCATCAGGCTGGGCCACCAGAATCGGTTGACCGCATCTTGCGCCATTTCTTTTTGTGCATCGCTGCCTTTGGCGAGAGTCATCATGATGTGATAGCCCTGGCGCTGGTGAAAGCTTTCTTCCTTGCAGATTCGAACCATGCCTCTGGCGTAGGGGCCGTAGGAGGTCCTCTGCAGAGAGACTTGATTGACGATGGCTGCACCATCTACCAGCCAACCAATAGCGCCGATATCCGCCCACGTCAGGGTAGGGTAGTTGAAGATTGACGCGTACTTGGCGCTGCCGTTGTGCAGAGATTCAGTCAGTTCTTCTCGGCTGATGCCCAGGGTCTCGGCAGAGCTATACAGGTAAAGGCCGTGGCCGCCTTCGTCCTGTACTTTTGCCAGCAGCACCGCTTTGCGGTGTAGGCTGGGGGCGCGGGTGATCCAGTTGCCTTCGGGCTGCATGCCGATCACTTCTGAGTGAGCGTGCTGCGACATCTGCCGAATCAGGTTCTTTCGATACTTGTCCGGCATCCAGTCCTTCGGTTCTATCTTGTCCTCAGCGTCGATGCGCTGCTGAAATGTTTGCTCAAGCTGTTCGGCGGTTTGGGTGTTAGCCATCGTCAATCTCCTAAGGCGGTTATACGCGTTCGATAATCAGGGCGATGCCCTGGCCTACCCCTATGCACATGGTGCACAGAGCGTAGCGCGCCTGGCGGCGCTGTAATTCACAAAGAGCGGTTGTGGCCAGTCGGGCGCCACTCATGCCTAGTGGGTGGCCCAGGGCAATGGCACCGCCGTTGGGGTTGATGTGTTCTGCGTCATCCGGTAAATCCAGTCCGCGAAGAACCGACAGAGCCTGAACAGCGAATGCTTCATTCAGTTCAATCACGTCCATGTCTGCCAGTGTTAACCCGGCTATTCGCAATACCTTACGGCTCGCCTCAACCGGGCCATAACCCATGATGCGGGGCTCAACGCCACTGGTTGCCATAGCAACCACACGGGCCCTTGGCGTCAGGTCATACTCTTTTGCAGCCTGTTCAGAGGCCACCAGTATCGCGCAGGCGCCATCATTGGTGCCCGAGGCATTGCCAGCGGTAACTGATCCACCCTCGCGAAAGGGCGTGCCCAGCTTGGCCAGTGCCTCCATTGAGGTTGCCCGGGGATGCTCGTCGGTATCGACAATGAGAGGGTCCTGTTTTCGGCGAGGGACTGCTACGGCGACTATTTCTTCGTCGAACAGGCCCTGCTCCTGGGCGGCTGCGGTGCGCTGCTGGCTGCGCAGTGCAAATGCATCCTGGTCTTCGCGGCTGATCTTAAATTGCTCTGCCAGGTTCTCCGCAGTTTCGGGCATAGAGTCAACGCCATACTGGGCCTTCAACAATTTGTTGACGAAGCGCCAGCCGATAGTGGTGTCGTAGATCTGTGCCTCGCGGCTAAATGCGCTGGCCGCTTTACCCATGACGAAGGGTGCACGTGACATGGACTCAACTCCACCAGCAATGGTGAGTTGCGCTTCACCTGATTTAATCGCACGTGCTGCGCTACCCAGAGCGTCGAGGCCGGAGCCGCACAGGCGGTTAACGGTTACGCCAGGCACTTCGACGGGCAGTCCCGCAAGTAATGCCGACATACGGGCTACATTGCGATTGTCTTCACCCGCCTGATTGGCGCAGCCATACCAGATGTCATCGACTTGTTTCCAGTCAACGCCGGCGTTGCGCGCCTGTAGTTCCCGCAGCGGTATAGCGCCCAGATCGTCGGTACGCACGGAAGAGAGCGCGCCGCCATAACGGCCTATGGGCGTTCTAATGGCGTCACATATATACGCGTCTTGCATTAACTGGACTCTCCATCGTCAACTAATGTCCCGCCTATGCGGTGGGAGTTGCCCCGAAACAAGGCAATTTGTTTGTCGTCCTGGTTAGTCACGCTCACATCATAAAGACCGGTGCGGCCACCCTGTGCTTTAACTTCAGCGTGGGCGGTTAAAATATCGCCGTCACGTCCAGGTGCCAAAAACTCAATACGCGCACCCGAAGCCACGGCGTTTAAATTCTGGCTGTTGCAGGCGTATGCGAATGCGGTGTCAGCAAGCGCGAAAATAAATCCGCCGTGGCATACATCGTGACCGTTGAGCATTTCTGGCCTAACCGCCATGGACATTTCGGCAAACCCGGGTGACACGATGGGTAGCTCCATGCCCAGTCCTTTGCAGGCTCGGTCATTGCTGTACATGGCTTCGGCGCAGGCCTGGGCGAGTTGTTGTGCGTCCATTTCGCTTACTCGCCCTTGTAACTTGGTGTGCGTTTTTCCAAAAAGGCGGAAACGCCCTCCTTGTAGTCGTGGGTCTTGCCCGCGGCGCGCATTAACTCTTTTTCAACTTCCAGTTGATCGTCCAGGCTATTTACCGCAGACAGGGCGAAGGCCTGCTTGGTGAAGGCGAACCCCCGCGTTGGCTGTTCTGCCATTTGCTCGGCCAGTCCCAGGGCGGTACTCATCAACTCTTCGTCATCCACGCATTGCCAGATCATCCCCCAGGCTTCCGCCTGTTCGGCCTTTATTTTGGGGCCTAGCATAGCCAGGCCTTTAGCTCTGGCCATGCCGACCAGTCGCGGCAAAATCCAGGTGCCGCCGGAATCGGGAATCAGGCCCAGTTTGGAGAATGATTCGATAAAGCTGGCGGAGCGAGCAGCAATCACAATGTCGCAGGCTAGCGCAATGTTTGCGCCTGCGCCTGCAGCTACACCATTGACGGCGCAGATCACTGGCTTTTCCATGGTGGTGATCAAGCGAATCAGTGGGTTGTAATAGTTGTTTACAGAGTCGCCCAGGTCTGGCATTTCTGCGCCCGGGGCAACTGCACGATCATTTAGATCCTGACCGGCACAAAAACCTCTGCCGTTACCGGTGATGAGTACTGCGCGTACTTCGGAAGATTCCGCGGCTTGGGTTAGAACAGCGCGAACTTCACCGTGCATGTCAGCGGTAAAGCTGTTCAGTGAATCCGGGCGATTCAGTTTAAGAACTGCAACGCCTTTATAGATTTCGAATTCTATATGTTGGTAGCTCATGCTTCGCGCCTCGCGACCAGTGTCATGATGTCATACACCGCTACGGCCTCGTCATTTTGATTAGTCACTTCAATGGCCCAAACCACAACGCCGTTGGGCTGCTCGTCACCGCGTTGTGCCTTTTTGATTTTCTGCTTCACAGTTAACTTTGCCCGGATGGTGTCTCCTGGGCATACCGGTTCGATAAAGCGCAAGTTCTCCAGTCCGTAATTGGCAATAACCGGGCCGGGAGCAGGGTCGACAAACATACCGGCCGCCGCTGAGATCACGAAGTAACCGTGTGCTACCCGCTTGCCAAAAAATGAATCCTTCGCAGCGATTTCGTCAAAGTGTGCATAGAAGTGATCGCCGCTGATACAGCCGAAATTGACGATGTCGGCCTCGGTCACAGTACGTCGATGAGTTATCAGAGTCTCACTAATTTTCAGGTCCTCAAAGTACTTCTTAAACGGGTGGACGTTATCAGTGTAGACCTTGGCACCGGGATGATATTCGCCAGTAATCGCAGTCAGGGTAGTTGGCGAACCCTGCAAAGCGGTGCGCTGCATATAATGTTTGATAGCGCGGGCACCGCCCAGCTCTTCGCCGCCACCAGCGCGGCCTGGACCACCATGAATCAGGTTGGCCAGAGGAGAGCCGTGACCGGTAGATTCGCCAGCGCAATCCCGGTTGATAATCAGCATGCGGCCGTGCCAGCAGGCTGCGCCCAGAATGATCTTTCGAGCTTCGTCGTCATCGTAGGTAAACAACGAACCGACCAGGCTGCCCTTGCCCAAAGCGGCAATGGCGATAGCGTCATCTACTGTGTCGTAGGGCATTAGCGTGGTAACAGGGCCAAAGGCTTCAACCTCATGCACTAAACGCTGTTCAAAGGGGTTATTGCAGCGCAATACAGTGGCAGGGAAAAACGCGCCGCTGGAGTTGTCTGCGCCTTCCACACTAAATTCGCTACCGCCGCCGTAGATTACGTCACATTCCTGGGCCAGTTGAGCCACGGCCGCTCCTACATCTTTGGCCTGGTCCGCGCCCACTAGTGGGCCCATGCGCACGCCTTCATTGGCGGGGTCGCCTAGCGTTGTTTTCGCTAGCCTGGCTGCTAGTGCTTCCGATACAGCTTCAAGGCGATCTGCCGGAACAATCACCCGGCGTATGGCGGTACATTTTTGTCCGGCCTTAATGGTCATCTCTCTGGCCACTTCTTTTACGAACAGGCCAAACTCCTCATCTTCCGGTTGCACGGTCGCGCCCAGAATACAGCAGTTCAAGGAGTCAGCTTCCATGGTGAAAGGAATCGAATTGGCGATAATGTTCGGGTGGGTCTTGAGCTTACGGCCGGTAGTTGCAGAGCCGGTAAAGGTGACCACATCTTGTTCGTCGAGATGTTCCAGCAAGTCGCCCACGCTGCCGCAGATAACTTGTATGGCACCTTCGGGAAGGTGCCCTGCTTTTACAATTTCGCGCACCATAATCTCGGTGAGATAAGCCGTAGGGGTGGCGGGCTTAACAATGACTGGCATGCCGGCGGCAAGACTGGGGGCGATTTTTTCAAGCATGCCCCAGCAGGGGAAATTGAATGCGTTGATATGAACGGCTACGCCCGGCTTCGGTGTGAGTATGTGACGCCCTGCAAAAGTGCCTTTTGCTGACAGGCGCTCCATGTTCCCTTCGACCATCACTACATCGTTGGGGAACTCCCGGGCCACCAGGCTGGCGTAGGTGAACACGGTTCCAATACCGCCCTCGATATCGACCCAGCCGTCTGAACGGGAGGCGCCGGTCTTGGCAGATACGGCGTAAAACTCTTCTTTCTTGGCCATTAGATCTTTGGCCATCGCTTTTAGTGCCGCGGCGCGATCATGAAATGTCATTGCCCGAAGCGCCGGGCCACCTACCTCGCGAGCATGCTTGACGGCGGATGCAAAGTCGACGCCCTCGGTAGTGACTTCGCATACCGGCTCGCCATTGATGGCGTTGTATACCTTCCTGCCGGCGTCAGTTCCTGCTATCCATTGGCCTGCGATATAGCTTTGCAACTTCATAAGGGTATTCTCAATAGCGTTGTTATTTGGATTGTCTCAGCGGATTAATATGATACATAAAAATACGTTTAAGTAAACAATTATGTAATACTTTGTATCTGGGCGGGATTGGCGGTTATACTCTCCAACCCGACAATGCTGTGGCCTGCGATGACCGCGCTCACAGCCGTATAGACAAGGAATCCGACATGAGTAATGACCCGGTCAGCTACGAACTTCTTGATAATATTGGCGTTATTCGTATAGACAATCCCCCCGTTAACGCACTTGGGCAAGCCGTTCGCTCGGGCATTAGTGATGCGCTGACAACCGCAGCGGGCGATTCCAGTGAGGCAGTGCTGCTGGTTTGCCAGGGTCGTACCTTTATCGCCGGCGCAGACATCACTGAGTTCGGCAAGCCTCATCAACCGCCGTCCTTGCCTGAGGTTATCACCGCTCTGGAGAATCACCCACAGCCCGTGATTGCTGCGATACACGGTACCGCGTTGGGCGGTGGCCTGGAGGTTGCCATGGCCGCACATTACCGTTGCGCCGTGGCTAGCGCGAAGCTGGGCTTGCCGGAAGTGAAGTTGGGCTTATTGCCGGGTGCGGGTGGCACGCAGCGCTTGCCGCGACTGGTAGGTGTTAAAAAAGCACTGGACATGATGACCGGTGGAGCACCGATAGGAGCGGCTTCGGCACTGGAGGTAGGCCTCATAGACGAGCTGGTAGAGGGCAATCTGGAAGCTGCCGGGCTGGAGTATGCCAAGGGTTTGATCGCAGCGGGATCCGGGGTTCGCCCCACCGGCCAGCGTACGGTTGAAGATGCGCCACCGGCAGAGTTTTATGGCGAATACGCAGCCAGTATCGCCCGTAAAACCCGCGGCCTGATCTCTCCCGGATATATTATTGAGCTGGCTGAGTTGGCCTGTAACACTGACATTGAAGCCGGTCAGGCAGTAGAGCGCGAACGCTTTTTAGTGTGCCAAAAATCACCGCAATCAGCTGCGTTGCGCCATGTATTTTTTGCCGAGCGGGCCACGGGAAAATTGCCAGACATTCCTAAGGACACCGCCGTTCGCGAGGTCAATTCGGTGGCAGTTATTGGCGCTGGCACCATGGGCGGCGGTATCGCCATGTGCTTTGCCAATGCGGGCATCCCGGTGACTATTGTCGAAATGGTGCAGGAAAACCTCGATCGAGGTCTGGGCGTGTTGCGCAAAAATTATGAGACCTCACTCAAACGTGGCCGCTTTACCCAAGCCCAGGTGGATGGCTTTTTGGCCAATATATCCGGCACCGTCGATTACAGCGATATCTCCAACGCGGATGTGGTCATTGAGGCCGTATTCGAGAGTATGGAAGTCAAGAAGTCGGTGTTCACCCAGCTTGATGCTGTGTGTAAGCCTGGCGCCATTCTGGCCACCAACACCTCTTACCTGGACGTTAATGAAATAGCCGAGGTGACCGGGCGACCTGCAGATGTAATAGGTGCACACTTCTTCAGCCCGGCTAACGTGATGAAATTGCTGGAAGTGGTGCGCGCCGCGAAAACCGCGCCTGATGTTGTCCAGACTTTTATGAAACTGGCCCGCAAGATAGGCAAGATTCCAGTCGCCGTAGGCGTTTGTCACGGCTTTGTGGGCAACCGCATGCTCCGTGGCTACGGCCGCCAGGCACAGCAGGTGCTGTTGGAGGGCGCTACTCCTGAGCAGGTTGATTCGGCGATGGAAGGCTGGGGCATGGCCATGGGTCCGGTTGCAGTTGGCGACCTCGCTGGCTTGGATATTGGCTATCGATCACGTCGGGACCAGGGCATTGAGCCCGGGTCGGTAATGGAAGCGGCTGTGGCGGATGCGCTGGTAGAGATGGAACGTCTTGGGCAGAAGTCCGGTGCTGGCTACTACCAGTACGATCCCAACACTCGCAAGCGCGTGAATGACGAAGAAGTTCATGCATTGATTGAGCGTGTTGCCGGCGAGTTTAATGTTCCTCGCCGAGAAATCGCTGAGGACGAGATTCTCGACCGGTTGTTGCTCGCTCTGGTCAATGAGGGAGCAAAAATCCTGGAGGAGGGCATTGCTGCCCGCCCCAGCGATATTGATATCGTCTACCTCAATGGCTACGGCTTTCCCGCCTGGCGTGGTGGCCCCATGTTCTACGCAGATACCTTGGGGCTTGCAGAGGTTGTGTCACGCATGGAAGCGTTACAGGCCGCAACTGGTGACGAGGATTGGGCACCGGCGCCACTGCTGCGCAAATTGCTGGACGAGGGTGCTTCTCTGGGATCTCTCAACTAGAGTGAAGGGGTCAAGTGACGGGGTCAGGTCTAGCCTTTAGAGTGCAGGGGCCCCTGCACTCTAAAGGCTAGACCTGACCCCACGATGGCTGGGGCCCCTGCACTCTAAAGGCTAGACCTGACCCCACGATGGGAATCTGCAGATACTGGCGGGATACCACTTGCTGGACTAAGATTCTTCAACTGACCACACGTGGGAGATCCAGCTAATGACACCCTGGGAATTTGAAGCCGATGAACTGGTAGTTTGCAATTGCGCTTATGGTTGCCCCTGTCAATTTAATGCACTGCCAACCCATGGCAGCTGCGAGGCAGTATCAAGCTTTGAGATAAAGCGTGGCTATTTCGGCGAGACCCGTCTGGATGGATTGCGCACTCTGGCTATTATGGCTTGGCCTGCCGCTATTCACGAGGGTAGCGGCAAGGCTTTTATGGTTATCGACGAGAGAGCCGATGAGGCCCAGCGTACTGCCTTGCTTACCATTCTCAGTGGCGGTGAAACTGAGCCCGGAGCCACCATCTGGAATGTTTTCTCCGCGACCTTCGAAGAAGTCTTTGATCCCGTATTCAAACCTATTGATATGGTAGTTGATGTGGAGGCGCGCACCGGCCATGTGAAGGTGGAGGGTATAGCCGAAACGAGAGGTACGCCGATTCTCAATCCGGTTTCCGGCGAGCCGCAGCGCTCACGCATCAGCTTACCCAACGGCTTCGAGTACACGCTGGCGGAAATGGGTGCCTCAAGCTTTACTACCTCGGGTCCCATCGCGCTTTCCTACGAAGACCGTTACGCACAGTTCGCCCATCTTCATATCAATAACAATGGTCCAATGTCAGTCCAAGCTGCCTGAACCGCAGATGACGACAGTGCAGACCGCGGCAGAACACCTGCTGCGCCAGGAGCGGTTGATCGTCATTGCCGGCCTGGTGCTTATCTGCCTGTTGAGCTGGTGCTTTCTCATTGCCGGTGCCGGTACTGGCATGAGCACTTTGGCGATGACTACCTGGGAGCTTCCACCGCCTGCGCTAGACACTGTCGGCACCCCCTGGCCTGCTTCATGGTGGCTGATTATGATCCTCATGTGGTGGGTGATGATGATTGCCATGATGGTGCCCAGTGCCACTCCCATGATTCTGCTCTACGCCCGTGTTTACCGACACTCACAAAAAAATGGGCAGTTGGCGCAGGGGGTGGTGCCCACAGCGACATTTCTCAGTGGTTATCTGGTCTCCTGGCTACTATTTAGCCTCGCCGCCACTGGCTTGCACTGGGGCCTGGAACAGCTGGGGCTGGTGCACGGCATGATGATGTGGAGTACCAGCCCGATTCTTTCCGGTGTGTTTCTGCTGGCGGCAGGCGTGTATCAAACATCGCCTCTGAAGCGGGTTTGTCTGTCCCATTGCCGTTCACCAGCCAGCTACCTTAGCGCCCACTGGCGCACCGGTGCATGGGGAACGTTTCGTTTTGGCTTCGATCACGGTTTGTACTGTGTAGGTTGTTGCTGGTTTTTAATGTTGCTGCTGTTTGTCGGTGGTGTGATGAATCTGGTGTGGATTGTGGGGCTGGCCATCTTCGTGTTGGTGGAGAAGGTTGCGCCACGAGGAGACTGGGTGGCGAAAGTCTCGGGCGTGGCAATGATGGGGGCGGGCGCCTGGCTATTACTTGGCTGAGCCCCATGCCGCGGCTTATGAACCCGCTTTGATCGATGAGATTAGTCGCCCAGCACAACGTGCCCTTCGAACAATACCTGTTCAACCAGAGTGTCACTCACAGCCTTGATGGGAACTTCGAACAGGTTCTGATTCAGCACAATCAGGTCCGCAGATTTACCAAGTTCAATTGATCCCGAGCGTTCGCCAAGGCGTAATGCACGCGCACTTTGCAAAGTGAAAATCTCCAATGCCTGCGCCAGAGTGATAGCTTCTTCAGGCCATAATTGTCCTGGATAGTCGCCTATCGGATCTGCACGGGTAACCAGTGCTTCAATCGCGGCCCAGGGGCTCATGTTGACTGCGGCAGCTGGCCAGTCAGATCCCGCCAATACGGGGGCGCCCGATTCGAGCAGGGATTTTACCGGCCAGTACTGCTCGGCGCGTGGTCCCACGGCGTTAATCACCGACTGAATTATGGGCGAGGGGCTCCAGATGTAAGGGTTTAGTCCTGCCACAGCATTGAGTTCAGCGAAGCGTTGAACGTCGCTGGGTCCTATGTAGCCCGCATGCGATAGTTCGTGCCGCAGACCACTGTCGCCATTGGCGTCTCTGGCTGCCTCAATCGCGTTCAATGCCACCTGCACTGAACGGTCTCCGGCAGTATGAATTTTCACCGTAAAGCCGGCCTTATCCATGGCGATCAGATCAGTGGTCAACACGTCTTCATTGATGTGTAGCATGCCGGAAGTGACAGGCGTATCTGGAGTTTCAGGTAGATAAGGCGCCAGCATAGCGGCAGTTCTGGAAGCGGTGGGTACACCGTCCATAAACAGCTTTACGTAGCGGGTATCGACGTGAGGTGAGCCCTGTGCATCGCGGCGAGCTTCCAGTTCAGATACGTCCAGTGGTTCTTCCCGATGGCCGTAGGGAGTCTGTAGTGAGGCGGCATAGTAAGCCGTCATGCCGCCGGCATTATCCAGTGCGATGAACCCGCCAATCTGCTGGTCGGTGGCGCTGGCGCCTTTCATGCCGGTAATACCGAAACGATTGGCGATCCCGACCACGTAAGTTGCAGCTGCCAGGTATTCCTCTGAAGAGCGCTCTGGCAGGGCATCACCCATAAAGCCAAACACCTCCAGCAGTACACCGGTGGGTTCGCCGGTATCAGGGTCTTTCAAAATCTCTACGCCTGGAGGATTAGACGAATCGCGGTCTATGCCCAATAACTCCAATGCTTTTGAATTAAACCAGCCATTGTGGAGGGCGTCGTCAGCCAGATACACCGCTTTGTCACCGCTGATTTGGTCCAGCCATTCCCGTGGACTCTCCATAGGATAGTCTACAAAAAAGTCGCTGCCCCATTGGCCGCCACGAATCCAGATTGCTTCGGGCTGCTCGGCCACACATTTGCTGATTGTGGCTGCGATGTCATCGGGAGTTGCGGTAAAGGGGAAGTTGCAGTCGTACAAATCCTTCATCGCACCTTCCATGGGATGAACATGCGCATCATTAATGCCAGGCATGGCCATCTTTCCGGCAAGGTCGATCACTTTGGTATTCGGACCTATGTAGCTGTCGATACTTTGTGCATTGCCTATGTAGCTGTACTTGCCATCGTTAATCGCGACGGCTTCCGCCCAGGGTTGGCTCGCGTTAACGGTGTAAATGTTGCCGTTAGTCAAAACGATGTCTGCTGCAGGGGTTGCCTTGGATTCTGCTGTCGACGGCGGGTTTGACGATGAATCGCACGCTGTGATGGCTGCACTCAATGCAACTAATCCCAGTACTTTGCGTATCTCAGATTTAATCATATTATTTCTCCGCATAAAAAAGAGCCCGGTAAAAACCGGGCTAAAATCGCACCCAAATTTAAAATTAGCCACCCGCGCCGAAGAAGTAGGAAAGGGTGACGCCGTAGGTTCTAGGCATACCGTAGGAACGGACATAGGGACCATTACCACCGGTATAGGCCGAGGGGTAATAGTCTTCGTCGGTGAGGTTTCTGACCCAGCCCAGTGCACGCCAGGTGCCGTCAGCACTGCCTAGGCCAAGGCGAGCATTCCAGAGTGTATAGTCTTCAGTGGCGCCCTCTGGAGCGATGCCGCCAGTGGTATCGTCGGTAAAAGAGAAGTCCGCTGCTACTTCCATCACCATTTGATCACCTACGGCCCATTCGTACTTGGCGAGGCCGGTAACAGATAACTCAGGTGATTGGGCAAGTTCGCTCCCTGATACGTCTCTTGTGACTGTAGTGGGCCATGCACTTGCGGCCCCATCGACTGCGTCCCATTTTTTGACTTCGGTATCCAGCCAGGCGACTCCGAGGTTAACTTGCAGGTTGTCGGTTACCAGCCAGTTCAGATCCATCTCGGCACCATAAATTTCCGATTCCGGAACATTAGTCAGCCCTGAGATATTGCCCACGAAAGTAACCGAGAGATCCTGTTCCTGTTTGTCTTTGTAATCATAATAAAAGGCGGCGGCATTCAGCTGCATGGAGCCGTCCAGCAGTGTTGATTTGATGCCGATTTCATAGGAAGTCAGTTCTTCCTCGCTGTAGGGTTTAAGCTGCTGGGTTGTGTTGGAGTTCGCACCATTAAAACCACCTGATTTAAATCCTCTAGAGATGGTGCCGTAGGTGAGTACATCGTCGTTGATTGCGTAGTCCATGCCAATCTTGCCCATCCATTTGTCTGTTTCCAGGGTTTCCTCGAACACTTGAAAGGCATCATTGACATTCGGGCCGCCGAGAAGACCAAAAATATAATTTGGCGACTCGGGGTCATCGTCGATTGTGCCGCAATCGCCAGGCCCAAGTGAGGCACCGAATTGCGCGTTGAGGAAGCCCGCGAGGCTGCCGTCATCCGCGACAAAGGTACAGCCGGACCAATCGCGATCTTCTTCCGTGTAGCGAGCGCCCAGAGTGAGGCGCCACTCCTCGGAAAACTGCCATTCGATGTGTGCGAAAATTGCTGCTGACTCGGTCTCCTGCTCGTACTTGGTGTCGAGCTCCAGTATAGGTGTGGCCGCGAAGAGGTCGACTCCCCAGGGGATTGAGCCCAGGCCGAAAACTGAGTCTGACATAAAGTAGTGGTAGTACTCTTCCATTTCGTCTTTGGAATAATAAAGGCCCCCTACCCAGGTTACATCGCCACTGATTCCCGAGAGTCTTATCTCCTGAGAGAAAACATCGAGGTCTGTAGTATTGATATTGCTTGAGTCGTTGAAAAAGCCGCCGTCCCAATCGTTCGCCTCTTCACGCTCGAACTCGTTGTAGCCGGTAACTGAGGTCAGCGTCATCTCGCCTATATCCCAGTCGAATCTAGCCGAAAATCCCTGTAACTCAGTGTCTCGCTTTGGCCTCAGATCGAAGGTACGGCCGGTGATCGAGCTGGTATAGCTGTTCGTCCAGTCAGCATCCTCAGCGTTGTCGGTGGAGTACCAGGGAGGTGTTTGGCCAAAATTATTGCCCGAGGGCAGGAAATACTCCTCCAGTGGAGTATAGGGATTGCTAAACGGGGCCAGCCCGTTGTCGGTGCCGTCATAGGGGGTGTTTGCCCTATTGTCCGACTCGTCCTTAATATAGTGGCCGATGAGTAACAGGCTGAGGTCGTCATTAAAGTCGATGCTCAACATGCCGCGCAAAGCGGTGGCGTCTTTCTCACCCAGTTCGTCATTGCGGGTGGTACTTTTTTGCCAGCCTTCACCTGATTGGTTGGTTTTGAAGGCGAGTCGACCTTTCACCGAATCAGATATTGGGCCGGTCACGAAGCCCTCTATGGTATAGGCTTCGTAGTTGCCGTAGCTGCCAATGATGCCGCCCCCGAATTCGTCGGAAGGTTTGGCAGATACAAAATTAATTTGGCCAGCGGTGGTGTTACGGCCGTAGAGGTCTCCCTGTGGGCCTTTCAAAACTTCGACTCGTTCTGTATCAAATACCAGCCCACGCGTCATTACTGTGTATGGCATGGCGACTTCATCGAAGTACAGGCCAACTGTGGAAGACGCGGCAGTGGAGTAGTCCTGGAAGCCGACACCGCGAATGGTGTAAAGGGGAACGCCGGTTGCAGCTGTCTCGTTGATGGTGAGTCCTGGTGTCAGGGTCGCCAGGTCTTCAGCCGTTGCTACGCCAAAGTCACGGATTTGATCGCCGGTAAATGCATTGATCGTAATACCCACATCGTTGGCGCTCTGGCTGCGCTTTTGTGCGGTAACAATCACCTCTTCCAGGGTGGCGCTGAATGCAGTTTGACTGATGCCGCTGCCTATCACAGCAAGGGCGGTGGCGAGTACGGATTTACGGAACGTGCTTATAGTAGATTTATTGGTCACGATTAAAGCTCCCGACAGTTAGTTATGATTATTAGTAGCTGATGCTTTTAATACCCACTGATATTACCTTGGGTGGTTTTAGTATCGATTGACATAACCGGCCAATCAATTGACGGTTGAGTCGCAGGTCCTTTAAATTAATAGGTCAATACTATGTCCGGTTTTGTCAATTACAGCGGCGCAAAGCTGGTTATGATGTTTAGCTGCGATTTTCCGCTATCCATAACAACATAAAGGGTATGGTTTTGAGCGAGCTAAACTACACGTCTGCTATCGATATAATGGCTTTACTGGATCAGCAAGAGTTATCCAGTGAAGAGCTTATGCGCAGTGTTTACGCGCGTATTGAGCACTGTAATCCGCAGGTGAATGCGATCTGTACCCTGATTGACCAGGAGCAGGCGATGGCGCTGGCAATCGAAGCAGATGCGCAGCGCAGCAATGGCGGTAGGTGTGGCCCGTTGCACGGCCTGCCTATGGCGATCAAGGACTTGTCTGCTACCAAGGGTATTCGCACCACCATGGGTTCCAAGGTCTTTGAGCATCATGTGCCGGAGGAAGACTCGCTGCTGGTGCAGCGTCTCAAAGAAGCTGGAGCTCTGGTCATTGGTAAAACCAACACCCCTGAATTTGGTACCGGTTCGCACACCTTCAACAGTGTGTTTGGGACGACCTTAAACCCCTGGAATTTGAAAAAAACGGTGGGTGGTAGCAGTGGCGGAGCGGCTGCTGTTCTAGCCAGCGGTATGCTGCCATTGGCGGACGGTAGCGACATGGGCGGTTCACTGCGCAATCCCGCAGCATTTTGTGGTGTGGTAGGGCTGCGGCCCTCCATGGGTCGAGTTCCGGTTTGGCCAAATACCATGGCCTGGCAGTCCCGGTTGGGTATAGAAGGGCCGATGGCGCGCAGCGTTAGCGACTGCGCACTGCTGCTCTCAGCGATGGCCGGACCCGACGAGCGTGATCCTTTCTCCATCCAGGAGCCAGGAGCACTGTTCCAGCAATCTTTGGTGCGGGATTTCACCGGCACAAAAATTGGCTGGAGCCCGGACCTGGGGCATTTGCCGGTGGCAAAGGAAATCATATCAGTTTGTGAGACCAGCTTGCCCCATTGGCGAGCCTGTGGCTTTGAAGTGACTGATGAGTGTCCTGATATTGAGGGCGCAATGCATGCATTCAAAATTTTGCGAGCAAGTTACTATGCGAATTTTGGCGCGCCGTTGCTGGATAGTCATCCGGGGGTCATGAAAGATACCGTAATTGAGAATATAGAAACGGGTCTAGCGCTTACCGTTGCGGATTTTATCGAGGCAGATACGCTGCGCACTCGCCTATATCAGAATGTCCTCGAGTTCTTTGCTGAGCATGAGTTTCTGGTACTGCCGTGTACTCAGGTCGCCCCCTTTGATATTGAGACGGAATGGGTCACCGAAATTGAAGGTCAGCAGCTAGACAGTTATCTGGATTGGATGTCGATATGCTGCGTCATTACGTTGTTTGGGCTGCCTGCAATCTCGATTCCCTGTGGGTTTACCGCAGATGGTCTGCCGGTAGGGTTGCAGATTGTTGGGCGGCCACGCGCCGATTTTTCTGTCCTGCAGGCCGCTTTTGCGCTTGAGCAGGCTATGGGGTTCGGGGTACAACAACCACCGTTATGAGTAATTCTATCGAGAACCAGAGTCTATTTGCTCGCTTCGAAAGTGCGGTCGTTCGCTATTGTCCCGACCCGCTGGTGTTCGCAGTAATCCTGACCATTTTCCTGATGGCCCTGGTGGCACTACTGACTGACACCACTGCGGGTCAGTCGATTAAAGGCTGGGGTGATGGTCTGCACGGTTTGTTGGCATTTATGACGCAGATGACATTGGTCATCATAACCGCGCATGTGCTGGCTCATACCAACGCGGTGGCGGCTTTGCTCAAGGCGCTAGGGAGGGTTCCTAAAACGCCAATCCAAGCCTATATTTTTGTTGTTTTGTGTGCGGCGGCATTCAGTTTGATCTGCTGGCCCCTGGGACCCATTGCCGGCGGCCTGGTGGCGCGCGAAGTTGCCCTTCGGGCCAAGGAAGAAGGGATTGAGGTGCATTATCCACTGTTGGCGGCAGCTGCCTTTGGCGGGTTTGTGGTGTGGCAAATGGGTTATTCGTCGACCATTGCTTTGGCTGTGGCCACGCCCGGTAATCCGGTGGAAGCGATGCTGGGTGGCACGGTGCCGGTGGTGGAAACCCTGCTCTCGTGGTGGAATTTGCTAACAATAGCCACCACTCTCACCGTGGTGATACTGACGGTATTGTTCTTGCGGCCGAAGGTTAGCCAGCCGATTGAAGCCGTAATGCCTGTTGCTGCATCTGTAGTTAAGAAGGATGAAAGCCGCCCCGGAATTATGGGCAGATTAGAGGATGGCCGCAGCATATCCCTGGTGTTGTCATTCCTGCTGTTTGCTTATCTTGCGCACTGGTTTGCAACCCGAGGCTTCGATCTGTCCTTGAACGTGGTCAATTGGAGCTTCCTGGCGCTAGGCCTGTTGCTGGCAAATTCGGCGCGTCATTACGCCGAACTGTTCTCCGATGGTGCGCGGGCAGGTTCTGCAGTACTGCTGCAATATCCCTTGTATGGCGGCATCATGGGTTTGATGATGAGTAGTGGTCTGACCCAGCAGTTCTCCGATGCAATTATTTCCCTCTCAGGACCGGATACGCTGCCGCTGCTGGGTTTTTTCTCGGCAGGCCTGATCAACCTGTTTATTCCTTCCGGGGGTGCACAGTGGGCTATCCAGGGGCCAATTTTTGTCGATGCCGCCCAGCAGATGGGAGTCGATACCACAATTATTACTATGTCTATCGCCTGGGGCGATCAGTGGACTAACCTGATCCAGCCGTTTTGTTCGATCCCGCTGTTGATTGTCACCGGCCTTAAGCTGCGTCAGATATACGGTTACCTGCTTGTTCTTTGCCTGGCGACCGCGCTGCCATTTGCGTTTGGGCTTTACCTCGCTCAGTCTGCGGCGTAACGCTCTCTCAAAAGGTTTTTTTGTACTTTCCCCATGGCGTTTCGGGGCAGGCTGTCGATAAAGTGAACCTGCTTGGGTACTTTGAAGTTAGCCAGCTCTGCTTTGCAGTGAGCGATTATGGCTGAAGATTCTGGCGCGTTTTCCGTGCCGACAATAACCGCCACTACAGATTCGCCAAAATCCGGGTGCGGCAAACCTATGACTGCGGACTCTGCTACGCCGGACATATCGTCCAACAATATTTCAATTTCCTTGGGATAGATGTTTAAGCCGCCACTGATAATCATGTCTTTGGCACGCCCGACAATGGAGACATAGCCGTCGCTATCGATAACGGCTTGGTCGCCAGTATCGAAGAAGCCGTCGTCGGTGAAGTCCTCGGCCGTTTTCTCGGGCAGGCGCCAGTAGCCGGGAAATACATTAGGCCCACGCACCTGCAACGCGCCGTTTTTACCCGTACCCAGGGTGGCGCCATCCTCACCTACCACTCGAACATCCACATTGGGCAGTGGCAAGCCAACGGTGCCCGCTCGGCGCAACCCATTTAGGGGGTTGGAGGTGTTCATGCTGGTTTCGGTCATCCCGTAGCGCTCCAGAATGGCATGACCGGTGCGGCTCTCGAAGTCGCTAAAGGTTTCTGCCAGCAGTGGGGCAGAACCCGAGACAAAGAGTCTGATAGTGTCGCAACTCTCTCGGCTAAAGCGCTCCTCTGAGAGTAAGCGGGTGTAATAGGTGGGCACGCCCATCATCACAGAACATCGTGGCATTGCGCTTAGTACATCATCGATATCGAACTTATCCAGCCAGACCATGCTGGCGCCGCTCATTAATACGCAGCCAAGGCCGACAAAGAGTCCGTGCACGTGAAATATTGGCAGCGCGTGCAGCAGGCAGTCTTCTTTGGTGAAGCCCCAGGCTTCTACCAGAGTTTGATTGTTGCTGCCCAAATTGCCGTGGGTCAGCATGATGCCCTTGGGCCGGCCAGTGGTTCCCGAAGAGTAGAGTAGGGCGGCCAAGTCACTTTCTTCACGTGCTACTACCTCATGTACATCGGCCTGTTTTGCCGAGTGATCTGCCAGCGTGCCACTGCCGTCGTTTTCCAGCGTCAATACAGCCAGTACGGTATTGGGCGTTATATCCTCGATCATCGTTTGCGAAGCACTGCCGCAAACCACTATGGCGGGCTCGGCATTTTGCAGAAAAAACTCCAGCTCCGCGGTGCGATAAGCGGTATTGAGGGGGTGATATACCAGGCCGGCGCGCAAGCAGGCCAGATACAAGCACAGACAGCGGGGAGACTTTTCCGCCTGTACGGTCACCCGGTCGCCGGGTTGAGCGCCAAGTGCCACCAGGCTGTTGGCGAGTCTTGCCGATTCTTGCTCGGCAGCCTGATAAGTGAACACACTGCCATCCGCAGTAGTTAGCAGCGGGTGGGTCTTCTCATCGGGGAAGTTCGCAGCATAAAGCGCGTATAGGTTGGAATTTTCAGACATTATTTGGTCTCAAATAAATTGCTTTAATTTTTCGCGATAGGTTTGCGGAGTCTCTCCCACGCGAGTACGAAAGGCCCGGCTGAAGGCGCTCAGTTCCGAGTAGCCCAGCTCAAAGGATATCTCGGAAAGACTCAGCGACGTACTTATCAGGTAGTACTTTGCGCGCCGTTCAGTGGCAAGGTTTTTCACCTCTTGAAAGGTGAAGCCTTCGCTGGAGAGCCGGCGCCTGAGAGTCCTGGGAGAGAGCGCCAGCTTGGCGGCAACCATCTCCATAGACATGGGATCATTTCTGTCCGCACGTATTATTTCACGGGAGACCGCCTCTACAAAACCGTGACGATCTGGGCTCACTGCGAAGTAGGTTTTAAGGGCGTCGGACAGAATATCGTACAACAGGCCGTTGCTGGTCATGAACCGCTCCTTCATGAAAGCACGATCAAATTCCAGACGGTTTTCGCTTTCTCCAAAAACACAGGGTGCCTGGAAAAAGTCCTCTAACTCTCGCTTGTTTCGATTGTCGCTGTGCTGGAACCATACTTTTTCTACCGGCATGGTTTGACGCGTGGCCGTATTCAAAATCTGCACCGTAAATGCCATCAAATATTCATTGAGTTGGTCAATTTTGGCGCCATCGAGATTGATTAATCCGGCGTGGAATTGCACAGGGTTCTGATTCGGCAGAAACCGGGTTTCAATGGCGCTATCAATGTATTGATCGTATCTACAAAGACAGATGAGCCCCTCTTCTACCGAAGAGGCAGCGAGCATTGCCAGAATTAAAACGGACGCTGATTCGTAGTGGTAGTTGCGGGCCATATTCAGGCCAACACAGCTGTTTCCGGTGACGGTGGCGGCTGCTTCGCAGGCTGCCGCGACCTTGTGCATTGGTACCGGGAGGGCATCCTCCTCGATATTTTCGATGTCGATGCCGCACTCGGTAAACAGCGGCTCAGGCTCAACCCCTCTGTCCATTAAGTAATCGCGAATATAAGCGATAAATCTGGGTGACAGAGCGGGTTCAAGTCCCATATTTAGCTGCGTTTGTCCACGATGCGCTTGGCTTTACCCTCCGAGCGGGGTATGCCGCCCGGGGGGTGTACACGTACGGAGCTGGACACACCGACATAGGTTTTGACTCTATGAGTAAGCTCTTTTATGACCTGTTTCTCCAGCTCTGCGGTTGGCGCTGAGGTCAATTCTACATTGATTTCCATGGCATCCATGTGGCCCTGTTTACTGAGTTCAATGTAATAGTGTGGGGATAAGCCGTCAATTGTTAGCAGATGCTCTTCTATTTGTGTGGGGAAGACGTTGACGCCGCGAATGATCATCATGTCGTCGCTGCGGCCGGTAATTTTATCCATTCTACGCATAGTTCTTGCGGTGCCAGGTAGCAGTCGGGTCAGGTCTTTGGTGCGGTAGCGAATAATGGGCATGGCCTGCTTGGTGAGGCTAGTGAAGACCAGTTCGCCGTCTTCTCCATCGGGCACAACTTCGCCGGTTGCAGGATTGATGATCTCCGGGTAGAAATGGTCTTCCCAAATGGTGGGGCCATCTTTGGTTTCCAGACATTCCTGGGCGACACCCGGGCCCATGACTTCGGATAGGCCGTAAATGTCTACCGCCTGAATATTCAGGCGCTGCTCCAGTTCTGTGCGCATGGCGTCGGTCCAGGGCTCAGCGCCAAATATCCCCACCCGCAGAGCAAGCTTCTTGGTGTCGACATTTTGGCGGTCCATTTCATCTGCCAGGTTGAGCATGTAGGAGGGGGTTACCATGATGATCTCGGGATCAAAATCCTGAATCAGCTGTACCTGTTTCTCAGTTTGTCCGCCAGACATGGGGATGACGGCACATCCCAGACGCTCTGCACCATAGTGGGCACCCAATCCGCCGGTAAATAGACCGTAACCGTAGGCGATATGCATTTTGTCTTTAGAGGTGCCGCCAGCCGCTCTAATCGAGCGTGCTACGACATCGGCCCAGGTGTCTATGTCTTCCTGGGTATAGCCCACTACAGTTGGCTGGCCAGTGGTGCCACTGGAAGCGTGAATTCGAACTACCTGCTCCATCGGCACCGAGAAAATGCCAAAGGGATAGTTGTCCCGCAGGTCCTGCTTGGCGGTAAATGGAAACTTTGCCAGGTCCTCCAGTGTCTTCAGATCGTCGGGGTGAACCCCATGTTGATCGAATTTGGCCTTGTAGACCGGGGAGTTGGCATAGACATGCTGTAGAGTAGATTTCATCCGTTGCAGCTGTAAGCTGCGTAGTTCATCTATACTTGCGGTTTCTATAGCGTGTAGCGGATCAAGACAGGGTTGATTATTCATTATAAATCCCGGATGGTCAGATTGGCTTTATTATAGAACGCGTAATATAATACACAAAAATGATACAAATCAAGTATTATGTATCATAATAAACTAACAGGTAGACGACAGCTTTGACTCAAGCCCAGATAATCAAGCGACTGGTGAGCGGGTTTACCGCGCGCCGTCCCATGCGAACCACCTCTCTTATTATTACGATCTTTGGCGATGTCGCGTCTCAGCACGGCGGCTCAATCTGGCTAGGGAGTCTGGTGCGGGTGATGGCGCCGCTGGGGGTTAATGAGCGCCTGGTGCGAACTTCAGTCTTTCGCCTGGTGAAGGAAGGCTGGCTGGAATTTGAGCGGGTGGGGCGTCGTAGCTACTACCGGTTTACAGAATATGGCAGTCACGAGTATCAGCGCGCAGCCAGGCGTATTTACGCGATGGATGACGAGGCCTGGAATGGACGCTGGCAAATTCTGGTGCCGCTAGAGCTGCCCGACGAGGTTCGCGAAAAATTCCGGAGGAGCCTGCATTGGCAAGGCTTTCGCACCATAACCTCAGGCACCTTTGCCAAGCCCGGTAGCGGTGGTCGCATGCTGCTCGAGACTCTTGATGAATTTGATGCTGCCGGTCGAGTACTGGTTTTGGACGCCGACACGTTGCCGCAGACACCGCCACGCCTGCTGCGCGAGATGGTGCAGGAATTTTGGCACTTGGATGAGGTTGCGACCGACTATCGAGAGTTTCTGAAGCGATTCAAGCCACTCTTTAAAGCCCTGGCCCAGGGTAAGGAGTTCGAACCCGAATCGGCCTTTATTGCACGCACGCTGCTAATTCACGACTTCCGGCGGGTGTTATTACAGGATACGCCTATCCCCGAGGAATTATTGCCTAAGGATTGGCCGGGCACAGACGCCGTAGACCAAACTGGGCAGGCTTACCTCGCGCTCGCTGACGCCTCTATCGATTTTATCTGCGCAGAGTTGGAGGGAGAAAATGGTGTGGTCGGGCGACCGGCCCCGGAATTCGCCGAGCGCTATGCCCGAGCTTAGCAATGGACGTGATTCGGCTGCGAGTGTCGAATTGTGATTATCAGTAAATTGGTTGATACTTTGGACTGGCGCGTATTAGCGTCTCCACACTAGCGACGGTTTAGCGAATGTTTGAGCAAAAAACAGTAAACCACCTGCCGCAAGCTCAGCGCCTGGATTCGTTCGCGGATCTGGTTAGCGATATATTCTTCCCGATGGCGGTAGAGCCCTGTTCTCGTGGCGAAGGCGGCTTCACGGGCGATATTCAGTTAACCGAGCTACAGCGCACCAGTCTGGCTTCAATTGGCAGCTCGCCGCTGGACGTCTACAGACGGCGAGCTGATATCAGTCGCGCAACCGAAGCGGCTTATCTGGTTAAGGTGCAGGTTAGTGGCGAGGGTCTGGTGAAGCAGCGCGGGCGTGAAGCGCATCTGCGTCCTGGTGATTTTGCCATTTGCCTGAGCTCTGAGCCCTACGAACTACATTTTGCACAGGATTATTCCCAGCTGGTGCTGGCGGTACCGCAAACGCTGATGGAAGAATGCGTTAGGCACCCGGAACAACACCTTGGCATGCGCATGGATTCCAAGGTGGGAGCCAACGGCTTGTTTTCCCAGTTTGTCACCATGATTGGCGCCAGGTTAAATGATCTTGACGGGGTGCTGGCACAACGTCTTGAAGCCAATGTGATTGACCTGTTGTCGACCACACTTAGCCACGCTCAGGAGACCCAGAAGCATGATCTGCTGGCGTGTGGGGTGAAATCTGAATACCTGATGCGGATAAAGTCCTTCATTCGCACCCATTTGACCGATGAATTATTGACGCCGGATTACATCGCCCGCAGTCATAATATCTCGACTCGCTATTTGCATATGTTATTTGCCGATGAGGGTGAATCGGTTTCACGATATATTCAGCGTCTGCGACTGGAAGCATGCGGGGCCGCCCTTAGAGACCCTGCGTTTGCAGGATACTCTGCTTCTGAAATTGCTTATCACTTTGGCTTTAACGACGCCTCTCATTTTAGTCGTATCTTTAAAGCGTTATTTAGCGAGACTCCGGCGAGGTATCGAAAACTATGACGACTCCACTCACTGACCCACAGATAACCCGCTTTCGAGAAGACGGCGTGGTGCACGTGCCGGCCGCTGTGAATGGAGACTGGATTGATCGTCTGCTGGCAGTGGCTGACCAGCGGTTGGAAAACCCGGGCGAGTGGGTCAACGATGGTAGTCCGGGCACCGGTAAAGACCGCATGTTTACCGAGCGCTATATGTGGCAGACCAATCAGACGATTAACGATTTTATTCATCACAGTGGCTGCGCAGAACTGGCCGGCCAGGCCATGAGTGCGACCTCCAGCCGGTTTTATTTCGATCATCTGCTCATTAAAGAACCGGAAACTGCTGCCGCCACACCCTGGCACCAGGACATTCCCTACTGGCCCTTTATGGGCAAGCAGGTCTGTTCCATATGGCTGGCATTGACTGACGCGACGGTTGAGCAGAGCGCCATGGAATTTGTACGCGGCTCCCACCTTGACGGCCGCTACTATAAACCCGAGGTCTTCAACGCGCGTGAAGAGCATCCGAACGCCTGGGCTGAGGAAGCGAAGGGCGATGAGCTGCCCGATATCGAGGCTAACAGGGCTGATTTCGACATAATAGGCTTCGATGTAAAAGCGGGTGACGCAGTTATATTTTCCGCCTGGACGCTGCATGGCGCGAGGGGTAACGCCTCGCAAAGTAAGCGCCGTGTTGCGCTGTCCACCCGTTGGTTGGGAGACGATGCATTATGGACGCCAAAGCCTGGGGCGGACCCCACTGTTAAGGCCGAGGACGTGTCGGTGGCTCCCGGGAGTTATCCGGCAGACGACAAGCTGTTTCCACAGATCTGGCGCGCTTAGGCTTTTGGGTGCGCTGCCAGTCAAGTTGCACTTTCGCTGTGGGCCAAGATAGATTGGCGACTTTACGATTAAATACAAAGCTCAACAGTGCGACTGTGAATAGCTGTGGGCGAAGGAAAACGCTTTAAGGAATACCATGAATAATAGTTTTGGGATCACTTCACTCCTAGCTGGTGCGCTTGCCGCGCTAATATCAGGCTCGCTTGTTGCGCAGGAGGTACCGCCGCCGCTAGCCATCGAGCCAATGGGCATTATAGAAACGCTGCCGGAGACTTATCCAGAGCACTGGTTTTTGGTTCACGATGCCACCTTTTTCCATATGCTCGATGGACGTGTCGTGGTTGTCGACGCGGATGCTGAAACCAGCGCTGAGCAGTTTCAAGGCTCTATTGGTGTGTCGTTTATCGGTGGTGTGCACGAGTCAGCGTATCGCCCGGAAATTTACGTTATCGAATCGTTCAACACCCGCGGCCCTCGTGGGCAGCGCACTGATGTTTTGACCTTTTGGGACAAATCTACATTGACTGTGCTCGACGAGGTGATATGGCCGCAGCCGAAGCGCTATCAGGGCATGCCCCAGCGCTACAGCATCCAAACTATTAATGAAGGTAAATGGATAATAGTCGCCAATTTCTCACCGGCCACCTCGGTGACCGTTGTCGATGTTGATAAGCGGGAAATTATCAACGAGGTACCAACTCCTGGTTGCGTCCTGGCCTTTCCCACGGGGAAAATGGGTTTTAGTTCCCTTTGTGCAGATGGCCGGTTTATGTCCGTGCAACTTGATGGTAGCGGACAAATACGGTCTCAAGAGCGAGGCGAGCCCTTCTTCAGTTCCGATGACACCCCAATTTTTGAACGCCCGGCGATGATAAATGGAGTGGCTTACTTCCCCTCCTTCGAAAGCCTGCTCTATCCGATTGATATGACCGGCGATGAAGCAATACCAGGTGAAGCCTGGTCGCTGGTTACTGATGAAGAGCGTAGTCAGAACTGGCGTCCTGGTGGTGTTGGAATCATTACTGAGGATGAACTGGGTCGTTTCTATATATTGATGCATCCCGAAGGTCTGGACGGCTCGCAGGGTACCGGCGGCGCAGAGGTGTGGGTTTTCGATCCGGTGAAAAAACAACGTGTGCTACGCATAGCATTGCAGGAGTGGGGGCTTTCACTGGCGGCAAGCCGCGGTAAAAATCCGGTACTAATGGTGACCAACCCGGTGGATATGTCGATGGAAACGTATGATGGCCTGACCGGCGAGTTTATACGCAAGATCACCGGCCTTGGCACAGAAACGCCGCTACTGCTGCACGCTTCAAAATAGATCCCTGATGCCAGAATTTATTGTTACAGCGATCGCTTTATTCTTCCTCTGGTTGTTCTCGGTTGCGGGCATTCAAAAGCTTAGAGCTATTCCCTGGTATGCCAATTTGATCGGTCGGTATTTCGACCGCGGGGCTGTCCCACACATGGTTGTGGTGTTGGTCGCTGCGACTGAATTGCTATGCTGTGCATTGCTGATACACCCCGCTACTCGTGGAGTCGGTCTGCTTTTAGCCTGCCTGCTGTTACTGGGCTATGCACTGATCATGCTAGTGCAAATGCAGCGTGGTCGTGCGGATATGAACTGCGGTTGCGCTGGCCCGGCTTCGGACACCTCAATTAGCGCGGGTCTTGTCTATCGTAATCTGATTTGTGCGGTGCTCGCCGGAACTGCCGCCTACTCGGTTGCGGCACTAGGTGCAGACACTGCACTCATATGGAGCATCGCGATGGCACTTACTACCGCGCTGCTTACTTTATTCTTGGTGCTGATTTACGTTGCGTTTGAGCAACTGATCGCCAATTCACAACGATACGCTGGAGCTTTTTAATGGATTGGTTGGTGGTTTCAAATATTGCGCTGTGGATTGGCTTTGTCCTGCTCGCGGTGATTAATCTGGCGCTGCTTCGTCAGGTGGGGGTGCTGTACGAACGAGTAGCCCCGGCAGGAGCGTTAATGGTCAACCAGGTGCAGGAAGTGGGCAACGAGGCACCGCCTCTATCTCTGCAAACCATTACCGGAACGATCGAGGAAATCGGTGGCGTTCGAGATGGCAAGTCGCAGTTGCTGTTCTTTGTCTCACCCGACTGCCCGGTTTGCGGCGAATTGACTGCCGTTTTCAAATCTGCAGCGGCGGCAGAGGCCAGTTGGCTACATGCGGTGGTGGCGAGCGACGGTAACGAGCATGACCATCAGGCCTACGTTGCCAGTAAAGGGCTGGAAAAATTTCCCTATGTAGTGTCGGAAATACTGGGTAAAACCTACGGCGTTTCCAAATTACCCTACGCGGTGTTAATCGACGAGCAGGGGAAAATAGCTTCTCTGGGTATAGTCAATTCCCGTGAACATCTTGAGAGCTTGTTTGAAGCCAAGGAGCGCAAAGTGGCGTCGATACAGGAATATATGAATAAGAAAACTGCCGTGAACTATGTGGAGGCGGACAAAGCATGAAATTATTAGACCGGATGTTTGAGCGCAAGGCGCGTCAACTGGCACAACGGAGTTCGCGGCGCAGTATGTTGCGCGGCCTGGGTGGCTTTTTGGTGGGTGCAAGTGTGCTGCCATTGCTGCCAGTGGCTCGCAACGCCTCGGCCGGCCCTACCACGCCTCTTGAAGAGGGTGACCAGGCTAGCTGCGATTATTGGCGCTATTGCGCTATCGACGGTTTCCTGTGCAGCTGTTGTGGTGGCACTGCCAATAGTTGCCCGCCGGGAACGGAAATGTCTCCTATCACCTGGATAGGGACTTGCCGCAATCCTGTAGACGGCAGGAACTACGTGATTTCCTACAACGACTGTTGCGGCAAGTCCGGCTGCGGGGCATGCCTTTGTCAGCGAGACGAGGGTGATCGTCCGCACTATCGCTCGGATAAAACGAATGACGTTAACTGGTGCCTGGGCACTACCAGCTCAACCTATCACTGTTCCTCGGCGATCGTTGTTGGTTTGGCCTTCGACAAAAAGTGAGAATCGCGCTTTCAATTATTCTGGCCCTGATCACTAGCGGTATTCAGGCGCTTGAACTGAATGAAGCCAGGGCCAAATTCAATTATCAGATGGCCTGCTCAGGATGTCATGCGCCAGACGGGGCCGGGTCCGGTAATGTTCCGAGAATGAAAGACCAGGTGGGTCACTTTCTGGCGACAGAAGCGGGCCGCAATTACCTGGTGCGAGTTCCCGGTTCTGCGACATCCTCGCTGGCAGATGCGGAACTGACGGAAGTGCTCAATTGGATACTAGTGCGCATGGGGGGCGAGAGTGTGGCCAAAGATTTTACTCCTTATAGTACGGCTGAAGTGTCCACGCTGAGAATGAAACCGCTTAACGAAGTAGTTAATTATCGGGCGCATGTGCTGCAGGAAATTGCCCAACAACGCTCAGAACAGGCGACGACACCATGAAGATCTATTCCATATTATTACTTTCCCTCACGTTATTGAGCCCGTGGACGCTGGCCGAGAAGATGCCACCGGAAGCTGCTGCTTGCGTCGCCTGTCACGGCGTGGATGGCAATTCCAGTAACCCTGACTGGCCTAATCTTGCGGGTCAGAAAGCGGAGTACCTGACGATGCAGATCAGTAATTTTCGCAGCGGCGTTCGAGTAAATCCCTTAATGGCGCCAATGATCGCTGGTTTACCGGAATCAGCGGTGCCTGCGGTAGTCGCGTATTTCTCTGCTCAAAAAACTCGCGCCGCCGCTAATGGCAATCCTGAGCTCGTTAGCTATGGGCAGAATGTTGCCGCCTACTGTATCTCGTGTCACGGAGGTAAAGGTCAGACGGCCAATGGCGAGTGGCCCAACCTGGCTGGCCAGCATGCCACCTATCTTCGTACACAGCTTGAGGCCTATAAATCCGGGACCCGAATTCATCCACATATGCAAAATGCGGTACTGGGCTTAAGTGATAATGATCTGGACGCGGTGGTGGCGTATTACAGTCAATTGAAGCCTTAAGGTTTGCCAATGAAAAGTGCCCCTACTTTCGCGGCCTCTGTAGCACTGTTGGCGGCGCTGCCTGTTTTTGCGCAGGATGATGCGGCTATACCTGCTGCTGACCTGATTATTCACAACGGTAAGATCTACACCATGGAGGCCGAACTGCCCTGGGTTTCGGCGGTCGCTGTGCGGGATGGGAAATACGTTTATTTAGGCGATGAAGCAGGTCTTGCGCCGTTTCGGAGTGCCGAGACCCGTGACATAGATCTGGCCGGAAAAATGGCCATGCCTGGTATTAACGATATGCATTCCCACCCTTGGCAGGGTGGTCTTAAAGATCTCTACGAATGTAATTTCAGCTTTTCATCGACGCCAGATGAGATCGCCAGCACTCTGCGCGGCTGCATTGCGGCGAACCCGGATGCTCAGTGGATCAGTGGGGGTCAGTGGAACAGCGATTTTTTCATTACTAATTCAATGGAGTCACCCAAACATTGGCTGGACGAAATCTCGGTAGAGAAGGCAATCTATCTGGAAGATGACTCTGGCCACCATGCCTGGTTTAACAGTAAAGCTCAGGCATTGGCCGGGGTGGAAGACACTGAGAGGGATCCGGATGGCGGTGAATTTCGCCGCAATGATGCGGGTGTCGTGAATGGCATCGCTCTGGAACGTGCGACTCAAGCCTTTTCGGCGGCACTACCTGCGCCTACGCATGCCGAGAATGTCGCCGGCATTGGCCGAGCGCTGCAATTGGCAAACAGTTTTGGGATTACGGGTGTTGCAGAAGCGAGAACCCCTCCACAGGCACTATCGGCCTATGTAGATCTGGATAAATCTGGGGAGTTAACCGCCCACACTATTACCTATCAGCAGACACCACGGGGCACGCGGGCCAAACCGATGGACGTTGCGTCGCTGGTGACGCTGGCAGAGAGCAGCTCTTCAGCCAATTTGCATACCCGTTTTGCGAAACTGTTTCTTGATGGTGTCCCTACCGCATCGCGTTCTGCGGTTATGGTTGAACCGTATCTGACCAACGAGGAATTTCCAGAGAGTACGACTGGTACGCTGATGATTGAGCCTTCAATTTTGACTGCTGATTTAACTGCTTTAGATGCAGCCGGCTTTACTGTGAAGATACATACCGCTGGCGACGGCGCGGTACGCATCGCTCTGGATGCTATCGAAAAGGTGCGAGCGAGTAACGGTGCCAGTGGTTTGCGTTTTGAGTTGGGCCATGCCGGTTATATTCACCCGGATGACCTGCCACGATTTGCTGAACTCAATGTGACAGCTGATTTGTCACCGTATCTTTGGTACCCGAGGCCAATTATTAATTCGATTGTTGGCGCTGTAGGCGAACGCGCTTATCGATATTTCCCGTTAAAAGATCTCATTGCCTCGGGGGCTAATCTGGCAATGGGCTCGGACTGGCCTTCGGCCGCTACTGATATGAATCCCTGGCCAGCTTTAGAGGCGATGGTGAGCCGAAAAAATCCATACAGTGAAAACGCTGAAACTTTGTGGCCGGAGCAGGCAATCAGTCTTGAGCAGGCGCTTGCCATCGCGACCCAGGGTGGCGCCAGGAGCTATCGTCTTGAGCATGTGACCGGCTCGGTTGCCTTGGGGAAATCTGCAGATCTGATTGTACTCAACCACAATCTGTTTGAAATTCCGATTAGTGCTATCGGTGACACCACGCCTGAATACACTCTGTTTGCCGGAGACATTGTCTACCAGCGGCAACACTGAGCTTCGCATTCAGTGTGAATAAATCCTTCCTCCTAATTACCTTGGTCCTTTTTGCCGTGGCGTCGATTCCCCTGAGTCGGCCCGGTGCGGGTTGGTTCTGGGAATTAGGCAACGGTTTGGGTTTTGCCGCGCTTTTGGTGATGTTGTATCTGCTGATCGATACCCGTAGGGGCGGCAAAGTACGCAGTCACCAGTTGCTTGGATATTTGGCGCTAGGGTATTTGGTCGCCCATATTCTATGGTTCCTCGTTGGTGATCCCATTGCTATTGAATACGCCAAGCCCGGGGCCTCCTGGTCTATGTGGTCAGCTTGGTTGGCCTTGCTGATGATGTTGGTGCTGATAGTCAGTTCGCTGCCCAATCTACGCCCAGCCAACTATCACAATCACCTGGGCTTTCGTCGCTGGCACCGGATATTGACGATGGTGCTGTTGGCAGCCACTGTCCACCATATCGCCGGTAGTGGATTTTACGTGTTTCACCCCCTGCAGTGGTTGTCTCTAGTGGCTTTGTCGATTTTTCTATTGTGGCTTCCCTTGCATCGAAACCGCGGTCTGCGTTCTGTTGAACTTTTGCCTGCAGTCGCAGTGACAGCTACCGCAATAGCGCTGTTTGTCGGCGCTAAATTTTTGCTTCAATGAAACGTGGGCTGATCATACTGTTGATATTGGTGGGCGCTTTGTATGCGCTTATGCTGGGATTGTCGAGCGCGACCTATAGGGAGCGACAGGAGCAGACCCAGTGGGTTCCGCCTCTGCCAATGAAGTTCGCCCATATGGATCATGCGCAAGAGCGTTGCGTAGACTGCCATCACAATTTTGAGGATGACACCGGACAGGGGCTCTGCATCGATTGTCATTTTAGGGACCCGGAGTTGGCAGTGGTTATGGAGCAACAGTTTCACGATCTCTGCCGAGGCTGCCATCTGGAGAAGGCCCTCGAGAAAGAGGAAAAGCACGGGCCCTTACGCCACTGCGTAGAATGTCACCAGGAAGATTTCCTCCCTTAGCCCTTGTAGTGCCGAGGGCCGCCCCACGGAAGGCCGCCCCACGGAATTCATTCCACCAACCCAACTCAGTCCTTTCGCGCACGCCAACGTATAGGCATCGACTTAATCCCACGCTGAAAGTTTGACCGTAAAAACCGCGGCGGCGCAGTCGCCTCCACTGACTCCATTCTCTGCGCCAACTGGGTAAATAGCGCCTGCATTTGTGCCCTGGCAAGTTGCGCACCAATACAAAAATGCGGGCCATAGCCAAAACTGAGATGCGGGTTTGGATGACGGTCGGTTTGGAACTCCGATGGATTTTCGAACACACGCTCATCGTAGTTGGCGGATAAAAAAGACACCATGACCTTGTCGCCCTGACGAATGGTTTCACCGCAAAGCGTGGTGTCTATGGTCGCGGTGCGCCGGAAATTCATCACCGGGCACCACCAGCGCAGCATTTCGCTGATAATGGTATCGGCACTGTCGGGGTTTTCTCGCAAGGTATTCCAAACTGACGGGTTTGAGAGCATGGCCATCATGCCGCCGGGAATACTATTGCGTAGAGTCTCGTTACCGGCGACTGAAAAAAGCCAGAACATATTTTCAAACTCCTCGATGGTCAGCGCACCCTCTTCATCGTCAACCTGGGTTAACAGAATCGACATCACATCGTTACCCGGCTCTTTTCGTTTGTGCTCTGCCAGCAAGTGGGCGTAGCGGTATAAATCATCCATGCCACCCCGTGAGCGAGGGTTGGGTAGTAAGCCATTCTTGTCTGGACGCGGGCGCGACTTCAGCGCCTCACGTGCCATGGCAGTGCCTTTGTTGTGATCAAACACCGAGGATTCTGCGTAGTCGGGATCCTGATAACCAATAACTCGATTGGCCCAGTCGAACATCAGATAGCGATCCTCCCGGGGCAGACCGAAAATGTCGGCAAGGCAAAGCAACGGCATATCAGCGGCAATGTCCTTAACGAAATCGCATTCACCTTCAACTGAGCTACCGATAATGCGATCGACAATATCGGCAGCGTGCTGTTCGATCTGATCGCCAAGTTGTTTAATTGCGCGCGAAGTAAATGTGTTGATCAGGAGTCGGCGTAGTCGAGTGTGTCGCGGTGGATCCATATTGAGCATCATTTGCTGAACATAGGCGAGGTCGTCGGGGGTGTCGGGGTCCCTGAGTTGGGTGCCGCCCAGCTGAGAAGAAAATATCTCGGGGGATTTCATCACCTCGGCGCATTCAGCGTGCCTCAGAATCAGCCAGAAGCCGGAGCCCCCGGGCCAGTCGGGCAGAGTATGTTCGTCCACCCAGATCAGTGGTGCCTGATCGCGCAGTTTGGCAAGTTTTTCCAGAGGGGCGCCGCTCTCGTATGCGGCGGGGTCATATACAAATTCGAGGTCTGCAGATTCAGTGCCCATGTCGGGTGCCCATTGAGTTGTCACCTGCCACGTCACCTTCCATTTTGCCTAGCTGATTCTCCAGCTTGCTCAGTATAGATAACAGGTCGCGATATTCCGTGATATCCAATGCACTCAGAAACTCGGCTTCCCAGGCCAGTGCCAGGGGTACCAGCTTCGCGTATAGCTGCTGCCCTTCGCTTGTCAGGGAAAGAAAACTGGCCCGGTTGTCATCCGGGTCCGCCCGGCGGGAGAGGTACTTCTTGTCCTCCAGTTGTTTCAAAGCTCTGGAAACCCGGGACTTGTCCATGAATGTAATTTCGCCCAAACCCTGCGATGTGGTCTCTGCGTGCTGCCCCAACTGGGCCAAAACCCGCCACTCGGCTATGCTGATACCGAAGGGCTCACCGTACTTGGTGTTGCAGGCGTCACTGACTCGTTTGGCCAGGTTCACCATCTGGTAGGGCATGTACTGTCCCAGAAGTAGGGATCTATGTTCCGCTGTAGCCATGAGGAATTCTTATTCTCAAGTGAGACTAAATTATACCGTTCTGAGCACCAAAACATCTAAGGATTTGCTCATAAATACTTTACACGTTAACTAAACGAGGCTAATATTCATCCAATCAATTCTCATGTAAGAATACTAATAGCTATAAGATAGCACGGAGAAACTCGATGGCAGCTCAACCTTATCCGTTTTTGAAAAACACCTGGTACGCCGCAGCCTGGGACTACGAAGTCCTGGACGGTAAGAAGCTGGCGCGTACACTTCTGGAAAAGCCGATCCTGATGTTCAAAGGAGAGAGCGGTAAATACATTGCGCTGGACGATCGCTGCTGTCACCGCGGAGCTCCCCTATCTCTGGGCCGTATCGAAGGGGACTGTGTGCGCTGCATGTATCACGGCATGAAGTACGATGCCAGTGGACGCTGCATCGAGATACCCGGGCAGGACAAGATTAGCGAAAACCACAGGGTGCACAGCTATCCGATTGAGGAGCGCGGGCATTTGCTATGGATATGGATGGGAGACCCGGAACTTGCCGATCCCGACATGATTCACGACTTCCCCTACCTCACCGACCCCGACTGGGCTGGCCTCACGCAGCAGGCTTATCTTCACTACGATGCTAACTGGTTGCTGATTGTCGACAACCTCGCTGACTTTTCTCACCTGGCTTTTGTTCACACCAATACACTTGGAGGTTCAGAAGACTACGCCTTTAGCACCGAACAGGAAGTGGTCCGGGAAGAAGACGGATTCAGTTTTGTACGCTGGGATAAGGGCAGCCCTCCACCGCCATACCACAAGCGCGTCGACCCCGATGGCCCTGCGGCCCTGGATCGCCGCAACACGGTGCAAATGCGAATTCCAGGAATATTTTTCATGGAGACTACCTTCGCACCGGTGGGCTGGGACCCGGATAGTGGCGATATGGAGGGCGTCAGGCAGTATAAGAACTGTCAGTACATGACACCGGAAACGCGCAGATCTACGCACTTTTTCTGGGACTACCTGCGCAACTATAATTTGGACGACCCCAACGCCTCCATTTCCTTACGCGACAGCCTGCTGGAGGGTTTCATGGAAGACAAAGTCTATATTGAAGAACAGCAGAAATATCTGGAGCTTGAAGAGCCGTTTCAACCCAGAGGGTTGGTAGCCGATAAAGCCTTCGTACAGTTCCGCAAGGTGTGGGCGAAGAAGATCGAGGAGGAAGTGGCGGCGCATCCACCAGAGGTGATTGTGATCAGGAACGCTATTCTTTAAAGACGCTATCGGTGTGCCCGGAGCTCAGGTTGTATCCGCTATCCCAGGCTCTTTTTTATCACTAATACCCAGCCTGCGGTTTCTCTTCGTCAGGCTCTACCCCAGACTTAAAGCGCTGAGCCAATCGCTGTGCACCCTGCGCAAGAAGTAGTGTGTCTACACCCACGCCAACGAAATCCGCGCCCTGGGCAACGTATTCGGCAACAAGCTCCGGGTCCATGCACAACAGTCCGGCTATCTTGCCTGCTGCCTTGATGCTGGCCAGGCCGGTACCAATCACCTCGCGAACTTCCGGATGCCCTGCGTCCCCGATATACCCCATTGAGGCAGACAGATCGGAAGGCCCGATAAACACACCATCGACACCGTCCACTGCCAATATGGCATCCAGATTTTTCATCGCACTGGCAGTTTCGACCTGTACCAGCAGGCATATTTCGGCGTTGGCTTTTTTTAGATAGCCGGGTACCCGGTTCCATTGTGCTGCTCGCGCCATTGAAGTGCCCAGTCCGCGCGTGCCCTCGGGGGGGTAGCGCACCGCACTGACGAGACCAGCGGCCTGCTCGGCGGTTTCTACCATGGGGATGAGTAAAGTCTGGACGCCCATATCGAGCATCTTCTTCAGCAACGCAGGACTGCCTTCCACCGGGCGCACGATTGGCGCTACCGGGTGGGGTGCTACTGCTTGCAGGTGACCCATGATGTCGCGTAGTTCAAAGGGGCCGTGCTCGTGATCGATTAACAGCCAGTCGAAGCCCGAGCCGGCTGCGATCTCGGCGACAGAGGTGTCCGGTAGTCCCAGCCACAGACCATAGAGGGGGCCGCCCTGGGCGAGGGCTTGCTTGAATTTATTGCGTGGTAATTCCATGTGAGTGCCTACGGTCGTTTGCAATAGGTTTTACGATTCGAGGTGCCCTAGCTGAAGGCAACCTCGATCTGGCCGAAGTCACCATAATCGGCGCGGATGTTGTCGCCGGGGGTTACGATGACGGGCCGCGTAAATGAGCCTGAGAGAATTATCTGGCCGGGTTCAAGGCCGATTCCCCAAGGGGCGAATCGTTTGCACACCCAACGAATACCGTGGGCGGGGTGATCCATCACGCCGGCGGCCAGGCCAGTCTCTTCTATCTGTTCGTTGAGATAGAGCAGGGCGCCTGCCCAGCGCAGGTCGACCTCGCGCGGGTCAATTTTGGTATCGCCAAGAATGATGCCAGCGTTGGCTGCGTTATCGGCAATGGTGTCGTAGACCTTGCGGGTGTAACCACTTTCCGGATCGACCCGAAAGCTTCTGGCAGCGATAAGCTCAAGTGCAGGCACCACATAATCAGTAGCGGCTATAACCTGTTCGATGGTGACATCAGCACCAGCTAATGGCTCTTTCATGACGAAGGCGAACTCAGTCTCGATGCGTGGGTCGGTAAAATCATTGGCGGGAATGGTGCCGCCATTGGGGAACACCATGTCGTCCAGCAGCACACCGTAGTCCGGAGTGTCGATTTTGACCGCCATTTGCATGGCCCGGGAGGTCAGGCCGATTTTGTAGCCGACTACTTTTTGTCCGTCAGCGACCTTGCGATCGACCCAGCTCTTTTGCACCCGGTAGGCATCGTCCATATCCATGTCGGGGTAGCTCAGGGTTAGTGCGGGCATTTGAACCTGTGCTTTTTCCGCGTGGTACAAACGCTGGGCGGCGTCGGCTATTTGATCTTCGCTTAGCATGTTGGTTTACCTGTGACCTAGATGTTCTTCTTGTTAAATTTAACGTGCTCTTCCAGTTCGCGCATTTCGAAACTCACGGCAAGGCCTTGCGAATCAAATAGGGGTTGCAGGTGATCGGTGAGAATGTCGAACAAGGTTTGACCGATAGCCATGCGGGTATCGAGGTCGCGACCGCGGCCCAGCTTGATACTGAGATTGAGGAAGCCATTGTTGGGGTTGCCGTCGCCTACCCGAAACTCATCGCAGCGCATGGCGCGGCTGCGAATGCCTGCAGCAGGAAATACGCCGCTGTCCGACGCTGCCTGATGGATCTTTTCCATCAGTCCCGCCAGGTCCAAAACGTCTGCAGGCAAATTGGCCGAATATTCGTAGATAAAATGCGCCATCAGGCGGCTCCCTCCCGTTTAGTGCCGGAATCGAGATCCATAATGCCAACGGTGCAACCCACGGCGAAAATGGGAATAGGGCGGTAGTAGGGCACTGTGCCTGTGCAACCTTCGGTGGCACCCGAAATAGCAATAAATGTGCGGATCTCAAAGCCACCCTGGCCTGCCTCAAAGTAGGTTTGCTCGTCGGTGTAATCGAGCAGACGCTCACGGTCATTGCTGCACCAGCGATCGAGAAAATCCTTATCCCATTCGGGATCGATTTTGCCTGAGTCAGGCGTGGCCGGCCAATGGGAGATGCCGCCTGTGCCTACAATGGCGATGCGCTCGGGCACTGCGTCACAGGCTTTGCGTAATGCCTGGCCAAAGGCGTAGGCGCGGTGCAGGGGCGTAATGGGCGGGCCCTGACAATTGATGTTTACTGGAATGATTGGCAGGTCATAGCGCGGCGTTAAAAAGTGTAGGGGGACCATAATGCCGTGGTCGAACTTCCACTCCTCGGCGTAGGCCAAATCTATGTCCTGCATTGCACTTTCAATGATGCGCCTGGACAGGTCCGCGTTGCCAGGAACAGTGGTGCGCTCAATACCCAGCCACTCCGGGTCTTCAATCGGCCCTTCATACTCCTCGCCCATGCCGACACAGTAAGCTGGCATATTATTCATAAAGAAATTGGCGAAATGTTCTGCCGCTATTACGATCAAGGCGTCCGGACGCGTGGCTTCCATTGCTTCGCGCATCTCATCCATGGCGGCATATAGAGTCTCGGCATCGTCACCATCAGCCATCTCTTTCCTACCGGTGATCCCCGGCGCATGGGAGCAAACTCCCGCAAATACCAGGCTCATACAGCCCCCTTTCCGTCGGTGGTTACATAGAGTCCGGCGCGCACGTTGCCGTGTTCATCCAGGGCATCGCGCATGGCCTTGATATATTCCGGCCAGGCATAGCCACACATGGCGGCGTAGTGCATCAGTATCTGGCCATTGACGCCAAGAATGTACAGTAAGCCTATGTCCGGCTTGCGCAGCGCTGCAGTCTCTTCGTCATTCAGTTTGTACTCTGATAACACGCTGTCTTTGTCTGCAAAAAATTGCTTCTGCAGCGCTTCATCGCGGTTCAGGTTGTAAAGTATTTTTTGTACGTAATAAAGGCTCATTCTCAGCGTCCTAATACGGGTACCGTGTGCGTATCATGAGCGATGCACACGTTTTTGGTTTCCATGTAAAAATCGAAACTGTAATCGCCACCATCGCGACCGATACCGCTCATCTTGATGCCGCCAAAAGGCGAAGGCAAGTTGCGGTTGTTCTCGGAGTTGATCCACAGCATGCCGGCTTCAACTTTGTTGGCCATGCGCATGGCGCGGCCAGTGTCGCCAGTCCAGATGTAGCCGCTAAGCCCGAAGGGAGTGTCGTTGGCCATTTGTATCGCTTCCTCTTCTGTATCGAAGCTGATGGCCGTGAGTACTGGACCAAAAATTTCTTCCCGGGCGATACGCATGGAGTTGTTGGCATTAGTAAACAGGGTAGGTTGCACATAGTTACCATTGCCCAGCTCAGGCATGCGCTCGCCGCCCACTGCAACGGTAGCACCGTCTTCTCTGGCTGCATCCATGTAGCTCATAACCTTTTCGAAATGCCCGGTGTGTACCAGAGGGCCCACTTCGGTGTTGGGGTCCAGCGAGTGTCCTACGCGTAGCGCCCGAACACGCTCTTCCAGGGCGGCGATAAATTTGTCGCGAATGCCGCTTTGTATCAATAGCCGGCTACTGGAAGTACAGCGCTGACCATTGAGGCTGTAGATCATGAAGACTACCGCATCGAGTGCACGTTCAAAGTTGGCGTCATCGAAAACAATGACCGGATTCTTGCCGCCGAGTTCGAAGTGCACACGTTTTAGTGTGTCGGCACCCTGACGCATAATATGACTGCCGGTAGCGGTTTCTCCCACCAGTGCCACCGCCTTGATGGCGGGGTGTTCAGTCAGCGTCTTACCGGCAACTTCGCCAAAGCCATTGACGGTATTCCAAACGCCAGGGGGAATGCCTGCTTCCCTGCTGATATCGGCAAGCAGCATGGCAGACAATGGGCTCAACTCGGCCGGCTTGTGAACAACCGTGCAACCGGCAGCTAGCGCAGGCGCAAGTTTCCAGGTCGACAGCATAAAGGGCGTATTCCAGGGTGTGATGATGCCCACAGGTCCGATTGGGGTGCGCAGGGTGTAGTTGGTGTGCTGTTCCTGATGCAGGGCCAAGCCATTGCGAGCTTCCGGCGCCTTATCGGCAAAAAAACGAAAATTGGCCGCGCCGCGCACAGCTGCTTGCTTCATGAAACGGATAGCCTGGCCGCAGTCCATGCTCTCCACCAGGGCGATCTCTTCAGCGCGCTCGACAATCTTGTCGGCAAAGTGATGGAGTAGCTTCTTACGCTCGGCACCTGGCATATCGCGCCACTCGGGGAAGGCGGCCTCCGCTGCCTCACAGGCGGCGCTGACATCGTCTGCAGAGCCTTCAACCACCTTTCCTAAACTGGTGTTGTCCGTGGGGGTAGTGTTGTCGTAGGTCTTGCTACCTTCGGGTACCACCATGGCGCCGTTGATGTAATGGCCGGTGATATTATCCTGAAAAGGCTGCAAATAGCGCTTCGCCGATTCCATATTGCTGTTGAAGTCCGACATGTTTCACCTCTTCACTGAATTGAGGAATTAAATATAACGTGTTAATTAAAATTCGTCAAATGTGAACGACTATCTTGGGCTAGTGATATTCCGTAATAAGCCGGTTTATTATGGCTATATAAGCAAATAGAATATGAAGTTGTCACTTATTGCCGCCGATGCTAGGATGGGTTATTATTTAACGCGTTAATATAAATGGAGAGTCCAGATGCGATTTTTGAGTTTTAGCCACAATGGCACCGAGTCCTGGGGTGTTGCCAGTGATACCGGCGTAATCGATCTTGGAGCACGCCACGGCGGCAGCCTTTTTGACGTGCTGCGGGATGACAAACTGGCGGCGATGAAGGATGCGGCTGCCGGCCTCAGTGAAGATGTCGCGCTCGCGGATATTAGCTACCTGCCACCGATTACAACTCCCGAAAAAATTGCCTGTATCGGGGTGAACTATGCCAACCGCAATGCTGAGTACAAGGATAATTCCGCTGATCCGGAGTGGCCAAGTCTGTTTATGCGCACTATCGACTCGTTCACCGGACACGATCAGCCGCTGTGGCGTCCGCCTGAGTCGCATCAACTGGATTACGAAGGCGAAATCGTCATCATTATTGGTAAGCAGGGGCACCGAATTTCTGAAGAGGATGCCATGGATCATGTCGCCGGATTTACCATCATGAATGAAGGTACGCTGCGTGACTGGGTGCGCCACGCAAAATTCAACGTAACTCAGGGTAAAAACTTTGTGCATTCCGGTGGCCTGGGCCCTTGGATGGTTACTGCCGATGAAATAGCTGATGTTACCAATATGACAGTGACCACTCGCGTTAATGGTGAGCAACGGCAGCATGATACAACCGCTAATCTGATGTTTCCTTTCCGTTATTTACTTAGCTATTTGTCTAAATTCTATATACTCAAACCTGGCGACATTATCTCCACGGGGACCCCACTGGGGGCGGGCGCGCGGTTTGAGCCGCCCAAGTATCTGGCGCCAGGAGATGTTGTAGAGGTAGAAGTGCCGGGCATAGGAGTTTTGAGTAATGGCGTTATTGACGATCCAACGGTGTAGTTATGCGCCGTTTTAATCGCTCGCTGCCAATGACCCTGATGAAGGCGAGGGAGGCAGTGATGCGGGAGTTTACACCGCATCTGCGTGAGCACGGACTGTCGGCACAGCAATGGCGAGTATTACGGGCGCTGGAAGAAGAGCAGACCATGGATGCAACAGAGATCGCTAATCACTGCGCTTTGTTAATGCCAAGTCTCTCACGCATTCTGCAGAATCTGGAAGCGCGCGGTCTGGTAAACAGGGTACCTTCAGAGAATGATTTACGCCGTACCTTGGTAACAATTTCTGACGACGGTATGACGCTGTTTGAGCTGATAGCCCCTTTGCAGGAGCGGCGCTACGATCAGATCACCGAGCGGTTTGGCTATGGCAAGCTTGAGCTTCTCTACGAGCTGCTCGACGAGCTCATAGAGAAAGTGGGCGAAGAACAAAAGGGCGAACAAGAGTAAAGATTATACTTCGGCAGTAATCAAACCCTCTGCCAGCCATCTGTCGAAAATCTCCAATACGACCTCGGAAAAGGCTTCATCGTTGATGTGAGCGTCAATCTCGTGCAACTCAATTGGTGGCTGTATTTTGTGACGTATGGTGTCGGCAAATTCGGCCAGGCCTTCCGCATCGTGGAAGGGGCCGCCCTCCTTGTCCCATTCATCAATACCTTTTAGCGGCATAATGAAAGCGGTAGGTCCAGTGCTCTTGCCGAGTTTACGGGCGATAGTCTCGGCGGCCTGGATTTTTTCATCAACCGTTAACTGCGCGCAGGCGATAAGTCGGTTGTGGGTGTGCACGGTGCGTGTGCCAAGCTTGGCCAGCGGGGGTGCCCAGGTTTGAAAGTCCATAAGTGTGACACCACCGGGAGCAACAATTTGGGGTACGCCCGCCAGGCCCGCCCCTTCCAGGCGATCTGCTCCGGCACTGATTACAGAGCCATTATCATGGTTGCTGACTTCAACCAGGCTGAAGTCCATTACTGCGGCAAACTGCCCGGCGGTTGCGAGCGCCTCCATAGCACGTCCGCCCATACCGGTAGTATGAAAAACCGCTAGCTCAAACCCCCGTTCTTCAAGTGCCGGCTTCAGGTACAGCATATACTTCAGGGTGCTGCTGCCCAGGGAGGTCATGCCTATAATCGGTTTGTTATTGGTAGGAACCTCTCGTGTGTTACAGGCGCCAACTACAGCCCCCGCCGCCTGACTCAATACCGATTTGCAAATCGAGTTCAGTCCGTACAGGCCGCCTGCCCACAACACCATCATTACATCGGGTGGCATGCGCTCGGGAGGTAGTACGGGCGAGAACGCGACCGTAGAGGCGATACATTTTGGAAAGCCCAGGGGCAGGGCGGCGGCTACATCCAGAGCCAGGTCTGTTGCCATGGATCCGCCAATGGCGAGCATGCCGTGCACCTTACCCTGCTGCTGCAGTGTTTTCGCCAGGGCAGCGGCGCCAGCTGCCTGCCGGGTCATAGCTTTGTTTTCGTCGCCCAGGGCAATAATTTCTTCGTTAGTAGTGCCGTCCGCTATGGCGACGTCAAACTTGGAATAGTCGGGCTCAAATTGCGGCACCCCAAGTACGCCCACATCCATTATTTTAGCCACTGCCCCGGCGCGCTCTACACACGACTTCAGATACAGGAGTTCGTCAGCCTTGGTGTCGGCCGTACCAATAATCAAGATTACCTGGGGTGACATGATGTATGTGCTCCTGCTATAGCGCGCCTAAACCTGCGTTGAGTGCGGCCAGTATCTTTTCTACGTGACCTGAGTCGATGATAAGCGGCGGTGACATGATCACGTTGTTACCGGAAACTCTTACCATCACGTTCTCCTGATAGACATTCTCGAGCAATTTGCTCATTGTCTGCTTGTCCATTGGCATTTTGCTGTCGCGATCAGACACCAGCTCGAGTGCCTGCATTAAACCAACACCACGCACATCACCAATACAGTCGTAAGTCTCCTTAAGCTTCTGCAAACCAGCGTTCAACTCTGCACCTCTGGCAGCGGAGTTGGCAGCCAGATCCTGTGTTTCAAATTCCTTAAGCGTTGCAAGTGCTGCGGCTGCTCCCACCGGGTGTCCTGAATAGGTATAGCCGTGGCCGATATCACCAAAGGCGTCGGTGTTGGACTCGAAGACCTCGGCGACCTTGTCGCTGATCATGGTGGCGCCTACGGGATAGTAGCCACTGGTAATGCCTTTGGCAGTAGCCATCATATCGGGCTTCACACCCCACAAACGCGAGCCTGTCCAGGAGCCAGTGCGGCCAAAAGCGGTTATGACTTCGTCGGCAATCAGCAAAATACCATGGCGATCGCAGATATCCCTGACCATGGGCATAAAGGTTTCGTGAGGCACTATCACGCCGCCTGCACCCAGTACCGGTTCCATGATAAACGCCGCCACTGTATCCGCGCCCTGGAACTGAATTTCATCTTCCAGCAGATTGGCACACATCTGGGCAAGGATCGCCGGGTCTGATTCGTTGAATGGGTTGCGGTATGTCCAGGGCGCTGTGATCTGAAAGCATCCCGGTAGCAGGGGTTCGTAGTTGCGTCGAAATTTGGCGTTGCCATTGATTGAAGCGCCGCCGAAATGCGTGCCGTGATAGCCCTTTTTAAGACTGATGTACTTGTAGCGATCCTTGTCGCCTCGAATCTTGTGATACTGCCTGGCCAGACGCAAGGCCGATTCCACTGAGTCTGAGCCGCCCGAGGTGAAGAACGACCGGTGCAGGCCGTCTTCGTGAAACCACTCACCCAGGGCGTGGGACAATTCAATGGCCTTGTCTGTCGCCGCCCCAGGAAAAGACGAGTAGTAAGGGAGTTTTTCCAGCTGTTGGTTGATAGCATCCTTGATCGATTGGCAGGAATAACCCAGGTTTACGTTCCATAGGCCGCCTACCGCATCCAGCGCGCGGTGGCCGTCCACGTCAATGATCTCAACACCTTCCGCGGCAGTAATTATCTTGGGTGGATTGCTCTTACTGGCGGCCGGATGGGCCATCGGCTGCCAGTAATTCAGTTCCCGGTTCTTCATGGTATTTCAATCTCCTTTTAGCATGGCTATTGCCTGCTGATAGCTTTCTTGTGGACGTTGCACGTCGAAGTGGACAGTCTGCATGCCCACTTCCTGCGCACCGACAATATTTTTCAGTTGGTCATCAACGAAAACACAGTTTTCGCAGGGCAAGCCTAGCGCCTGGGCGCAACTTTGGTAGGCGCGTGGGTCCGGCTTGAGAATTTTTGTGTAAGTAGCATCTATGATGGTTTCAAAGCGATGCATAAAGGGCAGCTTGGCGCGAAAGCTTGCGCCGTAGAATAAATCCAGTTCATTGGAAAGAATGGCGAGTTTGGCCCCAGCCTCTTCCGCTGCGTCCATTGCCTGCAGTGCCTCGGGTCTGATGACGGCCTCTGGATCTGCGCCACGGGCCGCTATCACCATCTGCGACATCTCGGTCCACTGCTGTCCTGCGAGCTCACCGACTTCCAGGGTACGCTGTGCCCAATAATCACGCTCGCTCAGCTCATTATTTTGCATGGCAACCCACAATGGATCAGTGTCTGGATCGAAAGGGCCTTGCCAGTTAAGCGAACCGGGAGGAAGGTTCAAAGCAGCCTCTGTCAGTGCATGAGTTTCAAATAAGGTGCGTGATATGACGCCGCCAAAATCGAGTACGAGGGCCTGTGTACCTGTCATTACGAATTCCCTGTGTGTGATTTGAAGCCCATGGCGCGTGAAGCTGTGGCCGCTGCCTGGGTTACCGCAGCCAGTATCAGTTTTTGTCGGTCCTTACTGAAGCGGGAGGTGGGAGCGGCCACCGCCATTGCCCCCAGCGGCTGCGCGGTCTGGCTGAAGACAGGCGCGGCTATACTGCAGACATCGTACTCGTACTGCTCTCGATTAATGTAATGACCGCTATCGCGTACCGCGTGGAGCATATCTGCGAACTGGGTTTTCTCGGTCACTGTGTACTCGGTATAGGCAGGCAGCTTACGTCTGAGCAGTCTCGAGCTCAGTGCGTCGCCGCCATAGGCAAGGCATACGATTCCCGACGCGGTGGCGTGTAGCGGGCCTTCTTCTCCTAAAACAAAATTTATGCGATTGGATTTGGGTGATTCAACAATGTCGACTGACGATATTCGTTCACCAGAGAGTAGGGAGAAATGCGCGCTTTCGCCGGTTTGCTCTACTAATTCATTCAGCAGTGGCGTGGTGATTGAGATCAGCGGCGAACTGATCTCCCGTACCCTGGCGAGCCGCAATACCCCTGGGCCCAGGCGGTAGGCTTTGGTTGCCGGGTTCTGCTCGATATAGTCGTGTTTGATCAGGGCTAGCAGCAGTCGCCTGGTACTGGCCTTGTCAAAACCAGCGGTGCGAGCTAGTTCACTAAGACCGAATTCTTGCTGTGCTTCGGAGAAAAAACCCAGCAGCTCGACTGCTTTATCCACTGTTTGCATGTTGAGACTTGACCTCCTCCCTAACTTGTCATCATAATAAACGAACCGGTGGTGATAATAATGAACCACTCAGAAAAGTCAATAGGAGCTTTGCTACAGATGGTTGATATCGCCCTGATCGATGAACTCAAAGTGAAACTGGTGGCACCGCAGTCGCACCTTATAGGCGGCAAGTCCATTGCCAGTGAGAGCGGCGAGGTGCTCGAAGTTCTCAGTCCCAGAGACGGTCAGCCATTGACCACTCTGGCTGGCGGTGGCAGTAGTGAAGTCGAGATGGCAGTCAGTAGCGCTCGCCAGGCCTTTGAAAGTGGGGTGTGGTCGAGGATGGCACCTGGGCAACGGAAAAAAATACTGCTGAAACTTGCCGACTTGATAGAGGCCCATGCCTACGAACTGGCGGTACTGGGGGTTAGGGACAACGGTACTGAAATTAATATGGCCCTCAAGGCCGAGCCCGGCAGTGCGGCGGGGACCTTTCGCTATTATGCAGAGGCAGTTGACAAAATTTACGGGGAGATTGCACCCACCAGCGAGACGGTACTGGGTTTGATTCACCGTGAGCCGGTGGGGGTGGTTGGCGTGATTGTGCCCTGGAACTTCCCGCTGATGATTGGTGCCTGGAAAATCGCTCCGGCCCTGGCAGCCGGTAATTCGGTGGTGCTTAAGCCCGCCGAGACTGCCTCCCTCAGTTTGCTTCGTCTGGCCGCGCTGGCGCTGGAAGCGGGTTTACCCGAAGGGGTTTTCAATGTTGTCACCGGTCTCGGTACCGAGGCGGGCAGGGCACTGGCGCTGCATAATGACGTAGACATTCTGGCTTTCACCGGTTCCGGTATGGTGGGCCGAAAATTGATGGAGTATTCCGCCGCGTCAAATATGAAACACGTGTTTCTTGAGCTGGGCGGTAAGTCACCCAATATCGTTTTTCCCGACGTCGCCGACATGGATGCCGCCGCTGCAGCCGCTGTTAACGGCATTTTTAGGAATTCAGGACAGGTTTGTGTCTCGGGGTCCAGACTTCTGGTGCACCGGGATATTCACGAGGAATTTCTGTCAAAAGTAGTGGCCAGGGCTACAGCGCTGCGTGTTGGTGACCCACTGGACACCGCCTCTGACATTGGTGCGGTGAACAGCCTTGAACAGCTGCAGAAAAATCTGGCCTATGTTGATTCCGCGCAGCAGGAAGGGGCCCAGCTGTGTGCAGGAGGGGAACGTATTTTAACAGAGACTGGTGGCTATTATATGCAGCCTACCGTTTTCAGGGGCGTGACCGCGGAGATGCGAATCGCCCAGGAAGAAGTGTTTGGCCCGGTGCTCAGTGTTATTCCCTTTGCTGACGAGGAAGATGCCGCACGCATTGCAAACAGTACCCCGTATGGCTTAGCCGCTGGTGTCTGGACCACCGACCTTGCCCGCGCGCATCGAATGATCAGGCGTATTCAGTCTGGAGTGATTCATGTGAACTGCTATGGCGGTACCGACATCACTGTCCCATTGGGCGGGATGAAGCAGTCGGGTAATGGGCACGACAAGTCCCTGCACGCGCTGGAAAAGTACACTGCCCTGAAAACCGCCTGGATTAACCTGGGCTGAGGTGGCGAGACACTATTTTTTGGCGATAAACGCGGGAAGTATAAGCAGCCAGCTAACAAGGAACAGCACGGCGCCAACGAGGTTAACGGTATTGAAGGATTCGGGGCCCGCCGCTCCCAATAAGTTTGCCCCAACATACGGGCCAACGGCAAAGCCTATCATTTGCAGTGAGACGCCGCGGACTATCATTTTTCCGCCATCGGCGAAACTTGCCATCACCGACAGCAGGTAAGGCTGGGCTACATTCCACATGAAGTTGAACAGATATATGGCAGTTGCATAGACCATATAAGTCATGTCGTTCAACAGCCAGGCGACGCCGACAGAGCAGCCTATGATGGCGATACTCAGTGGTACTGACCGGCCAATGCGTGCGGCTAAGATGGCGGCTAGAAAGGCCCCGGCCACACCCAAAAACTGTGAGACGGTTAGTACGTTAGCAACCGACTGTTCGCTCATGCCGCCATTCACACCGACCAGGAAAAAATACGCCCAGACCAGGCCGATAGCGGTATTGAAAATCAGTATCCCGGCTAAAGTAGAGGCTTTGACCAGCACTGAGTGATGATCGGAAATTTGTTCTTGCTTCAGATGATCTGCCGCGCGCTTGGGCAGGAAGCGGATAGTGGCCAAACCCAAGCCACAAAACAGGGCCAGAAATACGTAGATGCCATTCATTTCGATCGATGCCAGCGCCGAAGGAATGAGAAATAAGCCCACCGCGCCATACACCAGCACCCAAACAATGGTGAAGCCGAAATTCCGATCTGGGTTGCTGGTCAAACCCAGCATCGCAAACGGCAGTGAAATCATGCCGCCTAAACCCAGGCCTGTGATTGTACGAATGATGCCAAGAGTGAGCAGATCGGTCTGACCGATTGAAGCTAGATTGCCGATTACAGCAATCAACAGGAACCAGAAAGTCAGCTTCTGCCAGTCGTATTTGTGGGCAATAAAATTCAGGCCGATCGTGGTGACGGCCAGCCCCCACATCTCTGCAGAAGCGATATAGCCGGCTTCTTCGGGGCTCAGACCCAGTGTCTCAACCAGGCCCTGCACAAAGCCGGGTTGAATAATGAAGACACAGACGCCTACCACAGCGAGGTAAATGATAGATGCGATAGAGGCGGTACTGTTTACGTCCACCTCTTTACTGCTGAGGAATAACTTCATCATGGTGCCGTTCCCGGTTTCTTATTGTTGACTGGTTTATCTGGCCATGGCGATGTAAATCGCTTCGAACCCAATTCGCAGTATAGTCGATGTTACCGGGGCAGTGTGGTTCGGCATACAACGCTCCAGTTTGTCCGCTAATGTTAAGGGTATGTTTACTCTTTAGAAGTAAACTAGCAGTATGTCCGCTTCCTTCATCAAGTTGGCTTCGACGATCAGTTGCCAGAGTCGGCTATTGATGTTGTCTGGATGCCTAAGGTGCGAAGATAGTTGTTTCTAAGAATAATAATCAGGAGTACACCGCTTGGATAAGAATAAAATTGAGGCCATAAGGCTAAAGACTCGTCGCCGTCTGCTGTTTACGGGTATTACGTTGGTGCTCTATTTCTCCTACGTAGTGTTGAACTACACAAGCCTGGGCAGCTTTATTCGCCAGCCCATTGGCGATTCGCTGATAACGGGCTCGCTGGTGCTGTTCCCCTCACTCATTGTTATATTTATTGCCCTAGAGGTGCTGTTCCTGTTTCTGAACAGTCGAGGCGACTCGATATGAGTCCTGTTGAGTATTTCCACCAAAAAATAAATGTCTTTAGCCGTCGTACCAAAATGAATTCCATCGCGAGCGCAATAGTGAGTGGTCTCGCATTGGTGCTCTTCGCCGGAGCGGTGGGCGCCGCCGGTTCCATTGAAGGTGAGATCGAAACACAGCCGCTGAATCCAGTGGCGATTATTATGTTTTTAATTTTTGTCGCAGCCACTCTTGGTATCAGTTATTGGGCATCGCGCAGGACCCAAACCAGTCAAGATTTTTACACCGCTGGCGGCGAAATAACTGGTCTGCAAAATGGTACGGCGATTGCAGGAGACTTCATGTCTGCCGCCTCTTTTCTGGGGATTACCGGCCTCATGTACCTCGGTGGTTACGACGCCCTGGTTTTGGCTATCGGTGCTTTTGCCGGCTGGCCTATCATGTTATTTCTGCTGGCCAAGCGAGTCCGTAATCTGGGCAGTTTTACTTTCACCGACGTAGTCTCCATGCGGCTGGATCGAAAGCCGATTCGGCTGGTCGCAATTATGGGTACGATAGTAGTGGTGTTGCTGTATCTAATTGCGCAGATGGTCGGAGCGGGGAAATTGATTCAACTGTTGTTTGGTCTGCCCTATGAAGTTGCGGTGATCTCGGTGAGCATCCTGGTGCTTGCGTATGTCACCTTCGGTGGCATGTTGGCCACCACCTGGGTGCAAATAGTAAAGGCGGTCCTGCTGCTGATCGGGGTCACTATTACCGCATTTCTGGTAATGGTTCAGGCTGGGTTTAGTTTCGACACACTATTGTTGGCTGCGACTGAAAATCACCCGCAGGGCAGGGCGATTTTGGCGCCCGGTGTACTGTTTGACGATCCAATACAGATAGCTACCATTATGGTGTCCATGTTGTTTGGTGTGCTGGGCTTGCCGCATATATTGATGCGCCTGTTCACCGTACCAACCATGCAGGAAGCCAAGAAGTCAGCATTTTATGCCTCCATTTTTATGGGGTACTTCTATCTGACGCTGATAATTATCGGCTTCGGTTCGATTATGGTGGTCTATAACAACCCTGACTTTTTTGACTCTAATGGCAAGCTGTTTGGTGGTACCAACATGGTTGCAATACATCTGGCTAGCGCGGTTGGCGGCGATCTGTTGACTGGGTTTATGTCAGCGGTGACCTTTGCCACTATCCTGGCAGTGGTCTCCGGTCTTACGGTGTCGGGGGCCGCCGCGATATCCCACGACCTCTATGCCGAAGTATTGTGCGATGGCAAGCCTGATCCCAAGAAGGAGCTTAATTTGACGCGAATCACCACTATTGTGATCGGCGTAATTGCAGTATTTTTGGGCATACTATTTCAGAATGAGAACGTAGCCTTTATAGCCACCATGCCTATGGTTGTTGCGGCCTCGGTTAACTTTCCCATTCTGTTTTTCTCACTGTTCTGGCAGGGTCTAACCACCCGTGGTGCCATCCTCGGTGCGCTGGTGGGACTGGTTTCTTCGGTGGTGCTGATTGTAATCGGCCCGCAAGTCTGGGTCTCGGTACTGGGCTTTGAAGAAGCGCTGTTCCCCTACAATTATCCCGCACTGTTTACCATGCCCCTGGCCATGATCACTACGTGGTTTTTCTCAGTATCGGACAAGTCGGCGCGTGCTGTGATTGACCGCTCCAATTATCACGAATTGTTGATTCGCTCGGAATATGGACCGGATGATGGTGAGTTGGCAGTAGCTAAACACTAACCCTGCTTCTGTAGCACGGTAGAGCAAGCTAGTGCCCCCTCAGGGACTCTAGCTGACCTGGGCTTGTGGTGAGTCGTTCGCTCCGGCTTGGGCTGCCAGGGCGTGCTCGCCAATCATGGACACGAAACTCGGCATTAAGCCTGCTGGCAGGTCATGCCCCATACCGTTTATCACTTCGAGCCTTGAGCCCTCGATGTGTCTGGCGGTGTCGATGCCGCCTTCAACCGGTACCAGAGGGTCGTCCTTACCGTGAATAACCAGCGTTGGAGCGGTGATGTTCTTGAGCAGTTTAACCCGGCTACCGGTGGCGATTATAGCCGCGAGATGACGGCCATAACCTTGTGGGTAGTTGCAGCGGTTATAGCTGGCGAGAATTTTGGTTTCAAGTTCTTTGTCAGTGGGGATATAGCCGGGGCTGCCGATCTTGCGCCAAAAAGCGATGCTGCTTTCCAAATCTGGCGCCTCCGTACCGACAGATCTCTTGGCCATAGAGCTGATGATATCTTTGCGAGCCTGGGGTAATTTAGGATTGCCGCTAGTGGACATTATAGAGGTGAGAGACAGTACTCGATTGCCGTATTTGGCGCCTACAATCTGGGTGATCATTCCGCCCATGGAGACGCCAACCAGATGAGCTCTTGGGATATCAAGCGCGTCCATTAACCCGACAGCGTCGTCGGCCATATCATGAAGTGTATAGGGTACCCGCATCGGTAATTTGAATTTCGACCTCAATACCAGTGGCACGATTTTTGGGACCTTGGCCTTATCCATTTTTTCCGATAGGCCGATGTCCCGATTGTCAAAGCGGATAACACGAAAGCCTTGCGCGGCCAAGCCCTCGCACAGGGTCAGGGGCCAGGCGATCAGCTGTGTTCCCAGTCCCATAATGAGCAAGATTGCCGGGTCGTCTGCTGCGCCGAATTCTTCATAGGCTAGCTGGATGCCGTTGGCCTGGATGTATTTTTCTGGCATGAGATCTCGCTGATTAGTGTGGAACCGATAGGTGTGGGAAGTTGTTCCCAATGGTGAGGAACGAGTATATCAGGTACGGACTAGGATCAAGGGTGGATCACTAAGCCGGCTAAGGTGAAACGTGGAGCTAGCCTAGCCTAGTCTTCGGGCTCATCAGCCTCCCGAATTCGTTCCAGGCGCTCCTGCTCTTCTTCCATGGCGGCTTTGATTTCCAGCATCACCGAATCGATATCCGCTTCATGGGTGTCCAGTTCGAAATCGCCGGTAAGCTCCAGTTCCGGGTGCAAGTCGCCAGCTTCGAAGGCTGCCCAGATCTCCTGAGCATAGTGACTTTGCGCGAGATCCGGCGCAAAGGCAGCGTAGTATGTGGTCATATTTTCAACGTCGCGCTCCAGCATTTCTTGCGCGTTATTATTGGTCGCCGCGTACACAGCCTGGGGCAGGTCGATAATAACCGGCCCGTTCTGGTCCACCAAGACGTTGAATTCGGAGAGATCCCCATGAATAAGTCCAGCACAGAGCATGCGCATGACGTAATGCATAACCAGATGGTGGTCTTCTCTGGCCTGTTCTGCGGACATGGTGATGTCGTTCAGGCGTGGCGCCACGTCACCGTCTTCATCGGTGATCAGTTCCATGATTAGCACGCCGTCTACGCAACCAAAAGGCTCTGGTACGCGTACACCCGCAGCGGATAAGCGATACAGCGCGTCAACTTCGGCGTTTTGCCAGACGCTTTCCTGTTCCTGGCGACCAAAGCGAGAGCCTTTCTCCATCGCTCGGGCGCGGCGACTGTTGCGAACTTTGCGACCTTCGGTGTACTGCGCTGCTTTTTTGAAGCTGCGCTTAACGGCGTCTTTATAGATTTTGGCACAGCGCTCTTTGGTGCCGCATCGAACCACAAACACATCGGCCTCCTTGCCGCTCATTAGCGGGAAGAGTACCTCGTCAATCAGGCCATCTGCGACCAGTGGCTGTAGGCGTTTAGGGGTTTTCATCGGGACGCGGTTCCGGGCGTTATCGGTAATTCAGTCATAATCGAGACTATAGCCGCCGTACTCTAAACTTGCGACCCTTGATCTTGCCATCCAGTAATCTTTGCAGGGCCTTTTCGGCCTGATCGTGTTCGATCGCAACAAAGGCGGCGAAATCGGTCACCTGGATTTTCCCTACCGCTGAACCGGGGATTCCGGCGTCGCCAGTGAGTGCGCCCAAGATGTCGCCCGGTCGTACCTTTTGCTTGCGTCCGCCAGCAATACACAGAGTGACATAGGGTGGGGGCGGCATGGTTTTGTGGCTATCGGGTACTTCCTCGATAGCCTGGAAGGGCAGGTCACGTTCTGTGTATGCCTCAATGTTACTCAGCTTATATCGCTCTGAATCGGCAAACAGGCTGATAGCCAGGCCTTTCTTTCCGGCGCGACCCGTGCGACCAATTCTGTGTACATAGATATCGGCACTACGCGGCAGTTCAAAGTTGATTACCGCCGGTAGATCATCAATATCCAGACCCCTGGCGGCTACATCAGTGGCCACCAGCACAGAACAGCTCTGTTGACGGAACTGGGTAAGCACCTGGTCGCGATCACGCTGCTCCATGTCACCGTGCAGGGCCATTGCGCTGATATTGTGTTGTCCCAGGTACTCCTCAACCTCGCGTACTAATTGTTTGGTATTGCAAAATACCACCGCAGCTTGAGGCTGAAAGTGGCTCAGTAACCTCACTAGAGCCCGCAGTCTCTGACTTTTCTTGCAAATGAAGAGCTTCTCAGTAATGCCATCGACATTGTGAGTTTCCTCTGCGCTGACCCGCTCAGGCGACTGTTGAAAGCGCTGGCTCAGAGAGAGAATATCGTCGGGGTAGGTGGCAGAGAACAGCATGGTTTGTCGGCTGTCCGGGGTCTTGCTGATAATAGCGGTGATGTCTTCAACAAAGCCCATTTCCAGCATTCTATCGGCTTCGTCGAGAACCAGTGTGTTGATTCGACTGATATCCAGCGTTTCTTTGCGCAGATGGTCGCTGATGCGCCCGGGAGTGCCAACCACCACATGAGCGCCGTGCTCTAGCGAGCCGATCTGAGGGCCTATCGATTGACCGCCGCAGAGGGTGACTACCTTGATGTTCTGCTGGTATCGCGCCAGCCTCCGTACTTCACTGGCTACTTGTGTCGCCAATTCCCGGGTTGGGCAAAGAATCAATGCCTGAGCGCCAAAGTCACGTGGGTTCAAGCGCGTTAACAGGGGCAAGGTGAAGGCTGCGGTTTTGCCGCTGCCGGTCTTTGCCTGGGCGATTAGATCACGCCCGGCCAGTGCCAGAGGCAACGCCGTGCGCTGAATTTCCGTCATCCGCTCGTAGCCCAACGCAGTTAAATTTTCCAACTGGGCAGGTGGTAGCGACAAAGTGGAAAAAGATGAATCTGTTGTAGTGGTCAAGGAGGAAGGGCCCCGCCCTGCAATGAATTTGATGATGTGTGTAGGCTGGCAGTTACCAGCGCTGCGCAGTGTAGCATGTGCAGAAGTTGGCATAGGCTCGCCTTTCCCCGACATATTCACGAGGCCGCCACCCGAAATACAGGCTTGAGGTCTCGCCGGAGTGCTATAGACTTGCCTGACGTCACTGGACTTCTGGCGGAATTTCTCTACTACCCGGCATGCTATTCAGCTCTACCTATTTTGTTTTTCTATTCCTGCCGGCTGTGCTGGCGGCCTACCATGGCTTGAGAATTGGTGTTGGGGTGGGGGCGGCTCGCTATCTGCTAGTTGCCGCCTCCCTGTTTTTTTACGGCTGGTGGAATCCGGTTTACATCGCCCTGATATTAATTTCGATCGGTGTAAATTACTCGCTGGGTACCTACATGGCTGGCGTCGGAGCGGCGCCTGGGCGAAGTAGAGCGGCGCTGATATCAGGAATCTGTTTCAATCTTGGACTTCTCGCCTTCTACAAGTATTCCGCTTTCGCGGTAGCCTCGGTCAGTTCGCTATTTCTTGATTACCCGATACTGTTGGACGTGGTTTTGCCACTGGCGATCTCGTTTTTCACCTTCCAGCAAATAGCCTTTCTGGTAGATGTTTATCGCGACAGCTCGATAATGAAAGAGACCACGCTGGAAAAGTACCTTTGCTTTGTGTTGTTTTTCCCGCAACTGATAGCGGGTCCCATCGTTCACCACAAACAACTGGTGCCGCAGTTTGGCAACGCTGCGCTAAATAGTGTGACCGCAAAGCACATACAGCTGGGTCTGGCCATTTTTTGCCTGGGCCTATTTAAAAAGGTCGTACTGGCGGATCAGATAGCCGAAATATCGGAGCCCATTTTTGAGCGGCACGCAGAAGGTCGCGATGTGGTTCCGCGAACCGCCTGGCTGGGCATACTGGCATTTACCTTCCGGCTTTACTTTGATTTTTCAGCCTATAGTGACATGGCCTTCGGGCTGGGTTTGATGTTCGGTATTATATTGCCGGTAAACTTTTTCTCGCCCTATAAGGCCACCAGCATCAACGATACCTGGGCCCGTTGGAATATTACGCTGGGTCACTTCTTCGGCAACTATGTCTTTAAGCCACTGGGTGGCCGCAGTCGTGGCTCGTTAATCTCGGTACGCAACGTGGTCATTCTCATGCTGCTTAGTGGAGTCTGGCATGGGGCTGGTTGGAATTATCTGGTTTGGGGGCTGATGCAAGGTTGTGCCATGGCCTGGCTGGTGTTCTGGCCAGGGCTGATGTCGCGGATGGGGCTTCAATTCCTCCGTAATACCTGGATATACAGCACCTTTTTCTGCTGCTTTGTCACTTTTGCATTTTGGGTGCTTAGTCTAGTGGCATTCAAAGTGACCCGGGTAGACGACATGGTTCGCTTTTATGACATTCTTTTTAGTCTCAGTTTTGCGCAGGCAGGGGAATGGTTGGGGTTGGTTTGGCAGCAGGCTGGGGTGTTTGCTGGCAACCTGTTGGGAGGCGGTCCGGTACTGGCTTCTTCATTACTCGAGGGCTCAGCTTGGCTCATAATCAGCGCACTGGTTGTTTTCCTGTTGCCCAATGTCTTTGAGTTTCTGGGGGTGACGCGCAACGGTCGCATTGGTAGAGCGAACTTGAGTTCCGGCAGAGCTCTGCTGGTGGGCGCCGCGGGCGGAGTGGCTGTTGCCAAGGTGATCAGTAGTGCATCCAGTGATTTCATTTACTTTGTCTTCTAAACGCATATTTTTTCCAGCACTTTGCCTTACCGCACTAGCGGTATTGGCATTGCTTGCTGCGTTCAATTTCACTAACGACCGCTGGGGCGTTTACAGCGAAGATCGCCTGCATTTTGTAGCTGATATCCAGGTCAATCGGTTTGCCCTGAAGACCTGGCATGTATTGGACAATCCCGAGCTCTACGACTGCCTGATTATGGGTTCCTCACGGGTGGACATGATCGATACTCGCCGGTTCCCGGGAACCTGCTATAACTTTACCCATTCCGGCGGCACTCCCAGTGACCATCTAATAGCGCTGAGGCAGTTCACCAGAGCGGGAATAAAATTCAAGGCAGTCTATTTGGGGTTGGATGAGTTCTCTTACATTCAGGACCCCGACGTGGGTAAAACCCAGAAAATGCGCCGACCACCGCCCGATGATTTTTTGGACTGGGTCAGCTTTCATGCTTCCTACCTTCTACACTTTCCCGAGTACCGGGATTGGGAAGTTTTCAATGGCCACGCGCCTAGAATTACCAATGACTGGTATGTTATTTCCCCACAAAATCACCAACCGCAGTTGCGTCATCAGGCCAGGCGAAAGTTCTTGAATGCGAGCCAGCATAAAAAAGTATTTGAGACAGTGCAGGCGACCTACTGGGGTGAGGGAGACTATGTCAGCAAGGCGGTTGCCGATTTATCAGAAATTGTGGCACTGTCAGAACAGCACAGTTTTGATTTAACTCTGTTCTTCAATCCTCTGCATTACACCACGTATCTTCAACAAGACCTTGGGCGCATGGAGCGGTTTTTGGCGGGCGTCGTACAAGTTGCGCCGGTGCTCGATTTTGCCGGCTTGAATGCCTTTACTCTGGACAGTCGGTACTGGCTTGAATCCTCGCACTATACAACGCGGCTGGGCGATAAAATGATTCCCTACTTGCTGGATCGGAAGGTGTTAGAGCTACCATTCGGTCAGGTGCTGTCCGCAGGTGATTTGAAGCAAAAGCTGCGCTCGAAGTATTGGCGCGACATCGCTGTGCTTTATCGCGCGGAGAAATTTAAAGGTGCTCATTTCATTCCACGACAATTGGCGGATGTCCTGATTGAGCGCGCCAGCGCAGGGACCAGCGAAGAGTTTGTGGATCTGAAGAACGTTGAGCGACGTGGCGACTACTATGTCATTGATGAGGTGGGTGCCAGTGTTTTTGTGGCGCCGTCCTGCAGTGATGCAGGTCTGGCGCAGCGTCCACACCTAATCTCGATTGACCTGGAATATCGAGCCCACGATGAGCTCTACCTGTATTCTCCGGATCAACGTGGTGAGTTTTCGGGGCGCCGCCGCCAGCGCCTCTATCTACCAGCCGGTCGGCAGAAACCGGCCATATTCATGCGCGCTATGGCCTGTGACTCAATGGCCAGAATTATCCCCTTTGCCGGCCGTGGCACGTTCAAATTAAATGAAATGCTTGGCTACCAGCTGCCGCCTTTTTCGGCCTGGGTAAATTAGTTAGCCTGCTGCGGTGTTGGTCATAAGGTCCCACATTGCCTCAACGTGTTCGAATTCAGTGCCTTCCACGCCAATTGATACTCTTGCCATCCAGCGCCCATCCAAAGTGGAGGGCGATAAAAATGCTTTGCCAGAGCTGTTGATACGCTCCACCCAGTCTAGCGTGTGCCCGTCCAGTGCCTCGCCTGCAAGTTTTTGCCCATTGTCGTTGCTTGGTGTGTGGAGCACGCAAACAGTCTGTAGATCGACCGGAGCCAGCACGGTCCAGTCGGGAGTGGCGCGGACCATATCGGCAAAGCGCTGAGCGTTTTCGAGGTCCCTGCGTAGTCGAGCGCGAATGGCCTCCGGCCCGTCAAGCCGCAAATGAAACCACAGTTTCAACGCTCTGAAGCGACGTCCCAGAGGTATGCCCCAGTCGCGGTACTGAACCACTTCGCCATCCGCGTTCGATTGCAGGTAGGCTGGATTGGTGGACATCACCTGCTCGAGGAAGCGCCTGTCACGGACGTAGAACATTGCGGTGTCGAGTATAGTGCCCATCCATTTATGGGGGTTCCAGGCGAGAGAATCCGCTTGTTCGACGCCTTCCCAAAGATGGCGGCACTCCGGCAGCAACATGGCAGAGCCCGCCATAGCAGCGTCTACATGCAGCCAGATATTGTGTTTGTTGGCGATAGCTGCGATCTCTGCAACCGGATCCATGGCGGTTGTGCCCGTCGCCCCTACCGAACAGACGATTCCCGCTGGGATGTTGCCTGCGGCGACATCTGCTTCGACGGCTTGTTCCAGTGCCTGCGCATTCATTGCCCTGGTAAAAGGCTCTTCGTCGATCAGTCGCAGGTTGTCGTTGCCGAACCCGGCCAGTTGCACTGCCTTGGAGATGGAAGAGTGTGCCTGAGAGGTACTGTAAACCACCAGAGTGCCTGCTACGGACTGCAGGCCACCGGCATTTTTACTGATATTGCTGGCTTTTTCCCGGGCCAGAATCATAGCGGTAACGCAGGCGGTGGAGGCGGTGTCGTGAATCGTGCCGTGCCACTGCTCGCTAAGACCGGTGAGCTGTCGCAGCCAGTCGCAAACCACTTCCTCGACCTCGGTGAGTGACGGGCAGCTTTCCCAGGAAATGCCCAGCGTGCCCATGCCTGAACTGGCGATGTCACCCAGTACTGAGGCCAGCGAGGCGTTGGAGGGAAACCAGCCGAAATGCATGGGGTGCTGAACCTGGGTGACGCCAGGAACGATGAGGGTGTCGAGATCATGCATTACCTCGTTGAACGACACCTTGGTATCTGGAGGAGTCGCGGGGAGCGAGCGCTTAACTTCTCCGGGTGCTACCTGCGCTCTCACCGGTAATTCGGGTATGCGCTGACGGTAGTCCGCGATCCAATCGATCAACTGGTGACCTGCCTGGCGAAATTCTTCTGGATTCATGTTGTACCTCAGGTCTGTTGCTTGCCATGAAATTGGGCCTGCAAAGCAGCCAATTCAAGTGTGATGCTCCTATCCTAGCATTGCCCAACCGCGGTTGCCTTTGCCTTTTAATTGCATGACATAAATGATACGTTAATAACGTATATAGATTTTATAATGTATCACAACTGAAAGACCTGCCGTAACTGGAGGCCATATGCCTGAGTCACCTCAGATTAAATCGAGCAATAAACTGCAGTGGCTGATGCGCTCGCCACTAGGAGAGTTAATAGCCAGATCCTGGCTGGAACGCCCGATTCTATATCTGCTGGAAAATTGGTTTTTTCCATTGTCTCGCTTGTGGGCTGCCGCGGTTGTAGCCGAGGGAGATGTCGACAAGTTCTTTGCCGCAGTGCCCATGCCTCCAGTGGAGAGTAAGCGGGATCAAGTGCAGTGCATGCTGGACAATTTCGGCAGCCGACGTCGCATGATTCTGGCGACCGAAATAGCGTGGCGAGAAACCTTTTTTGGTGCCAGGACTTGCTCCACACTTGAACTGAATGAACTTGAGAAGCGACGATTGCAGGATCGCAACGAATACAACGCGACACGGCGTCAATTTGCGCCACTGCGAAAGTACGTGCGCTCGTCGGTAAAGGCCTGTTTTTCTCCACCGCAGCAATTGATCGATCTGTATGGAACAAACGCTGCCGAGGATGCGAAGTTATTCGACCTTCCCACACAGTGGCCAGAGATTTCGGTTTCGCAATCCATCGACAAAGAACACAGCAGGGACTATTGGCTCAGTTTTGATAGTCCCTCTGAGCGATTGGGAGATACCGTGTTCGCACGTGTACTGGAGCCTCTGGGTGTAGTAAATCCGCCCACGCTGATTTTTGGTCACGGTATTGGTGTCGAGTTTGATCACTGGCGCAATCTGGTCGACATCGTAAAGTATCTACCGCAGTTGGGTATTCGGGTTATACGCCCGGAGGCGCCCTGGCATGGTCGGCGAGTCCCCCACGGCTTCTATGGCGGAGAGTATTTCCTTTCTACTACTCCGATGAGCGGCTTCGACTTTTTTAGCGCCCAGCATAAGGAATGGGCCTGCCTGATCAATTGGGCGCGCTCTACCAGTTCCGGTCGAGTCGCCATTGGTGGCAGTAGTCTGGGGGCGCAATCAGCCCAGATGACCGCTATTCGTGCCAATGATTGGCCGGAGTATTTGCGCCCGGATGCGCTACTGTTGATGGGTCACTGCGCACACTTGTGGGAAGTCGCGCTGGATGGCGATCTGGCAGATCTTTGGAATTTACATGCGCCGCTGAAACAACTGGGTTGGAGTCGGCGAGTCACTGAACAATGGATGCAGCGCCTCGATCCAAGCGGCGATCCCTGCATGTCTCCCGATAATATTGTTAGCGTTTTAGGGCGCAGTGATGATGTTACACCTTACCGGTCCGGGCGTAGGTTGCAGAAGTTCTGGGAATTGCCAGCCCAAAACTGTTACAGCTGGCCCTGCGGGCATTTCGAGGTGCCGCTGCGCATGATGCGTCAGCCGCAGCCTTTATTCCGGCTCAAGGAGATTCTGAGCGATGATTGATTGCTGCAATATGGCAAGTTCATCGACAGGTCGCCTGCATGTCTGAAGGCGTACTGTTACCGGTTTGGTTGGTCGTCGTAATGAGCGTGGCAGCCATCGCCAGTATTTACCGCCATGTGCTGGCCCCTCTCGCAAGAATCTACCTCAGGGCGCGTGAGCGCAATTTGAATGTACAGCTGCGATCGGATCTTTCGCGGCAGCTTCCAGAGGTGCTGAAGATTGGGCGCAAGGCGAGAGTGGAGTTGTTTGCCAGTCGGCCTGAGGTTAAACAGGCTATAACGGATGCGGTGGCGCAGGGGCAGGGCACGCGCGAAGTGCTCGAGTATAAGGTTCTCGAATACGCCAATGAACTGACTCCCGGATTTTACTCTCTGTTCTATTTCAAAATTGGGTATCTGCTTGCGCGCAGTTATATCCGCTTGCTGTATGAATTAAAAATAGCAAAGCCGCCACCGCCGTCGATCGCCAATATTCCTGAGGATGCGAGTATCGTTTTGGTTGGTAATCATCGCTCGAATCTGGACGTGATGATGCTGGCGTATATTTCCTCACGCACCAATATGGTTTCATTTGCTGCCGGGGAGTGGGGCAAGGCCTGGCCTATGTCGACAATACTGCACCTCGCGGGTTCCTACATTATCCGCCGTAAAGAGCCTCTGCCGCTGTACCGCAAAATTCTGGCGATGCATCTGCGGAATATGGTTAAGGTCAAACTGCCTCAGGGTATTTTTCTGGAGGGTGGGCTTACACGTGACGGCAGCATCCAGTCGGTGAAGCTGGGGTTAATGAGCTACATACTCAGTGCGATGGAAGAGCCTAACGTCAAAGATATTGTGTTTGTTCCAGTGGCGTTTAATTACGACCAGGTACCTGAGGACAAGGCTCTCCTCAAGAATCATGAGCAGGGGTTTAGCGAGCGCTCCAAGCTGTATACAGTATTTTCTACCCTATGGTCGGTGCTGGCGGTGATCTATAAACGAGTTCGCAGTGGCAAGGTTATTTTTGGTAACGCCGCGGTCAGCTTTGGCGAGCCGTTGTCGATGAACGCATGGTTGCACAGCAATGATATCGTCAGGCCTATGGGCGATTTACAGAAGCGCGAAATCGTTGCACCGGTCGCCGACGAAATCATTAGGCAGATAGAAGACATCATTCCTGTGTTACCGGTTTCGCTGGTTTCAACAATTTTTATTAACAGCCCGCAGGGTAGTCAATCTGAAGAGGATGTACTGCGGGCGGCGATCAAGTTATTGCCGGCATTAGCGAAAGCTCGCGCGGTGTTGATATTCGGCGAGGATCAATTGGAGGAGGCTGTAAATAGCGGTCTGGACTTACTGCTTGGCCGCGGTGTGCTGATCAAAGACTACGCCGGCTATAGAGTGGACCCGGAGGGTCAGGACCTGTTGCGGTATTTGTACAGCAGCACCAAGCACCTTATGGTTTAGCAAGAGGAGCCTGGCCCCGGTCGGCCAGCCTCGTCCATATTGGTAATTAGCTCCCCAGCCAAATTTCATCCAGAGATTTGCGTGGCGTGGGAACTTCCTTGGCCTGAAAGGCTTCCGGTAGTTGCGCCGTATCACCCTCGCGGCCTATCGCAAAAGCCATCATCACAGCCTCGCCTTCAGCGAGCTGCAGATACTTGGCGATTTCATCGTATTTGATGCCTGCCATTCCGTGGGTAAAAAGCCCGATTTTGCGAGCCTGTAGGCTCATTGCCATCCAGGCGGCTCCGCAGTCGAATTGATGGGTCGTGTTGTCTTTATCGTTGGAACTGAACTGCGTTTTGGCCACTAGAAATCCTATAACTGATGCGGTTTTTGCCCACGCCTGATTACCCTCTACCAGGAGGTTCAGGTACTCGTCGAAGTTACCGGCGTTACTGGTATAAAAGCGCCAGGGCTGTTCGTTGTAGCATGAGGGTGACCAGCGCGCGGCATCAATGAGAGTCGCCAGCGTGTCATGACTGATTTCAGAACCATCGAATGCCCGAGGTGACCAGCGGTTAGAGAAAAGCTCATCCAGGCCGGCGATGGGGTCACGCTGTGAAAAGTCAGTTGTCATGATGTTTATCCTCGTTGTTTGGAGCCCGGTAGTATTAACTATCTAATCGTTTAGCGCTCGTTTTATCCGTTGGCGTAGGTTCGGTATGACCTCGGCTTCAAACCAGGAGTTTTTCTTCAGCCAGATATTATTGCGTGGACTGGGATGGGGCAGGGGTAGTAGCGCCTTGCCGTAGCTTTGCCATGCACGCACGGTTTCGGTGAGATTTTTCTGCGGATTTTCCAGGTGCCAGCCTTGCGCATACTGGCCAATTACCAGCGTCAGCGAGACATGCGGCATCTGCTGTAGCAGTCGCTCGCGCCAAGTCTGCGCGCAAATCGGTAATGGCGGCAAATCTCCGGACTTACCCTTGCCGGGATAGCAAAACCCCATGGGCAGGATGGCAATACGCCGGTCGTCGTAAAAAGTTTCGCGATCAACGCCCATCCAATACCGCAGGCGCTCCCCGCTGGGGTCATCAAAGGGTATGCCGGTCGCGTGCACTTTTGAGCCTGGCGCTTGCCCTGCAATCAGTATTCTGGCTTCTGGACTTACCTGAAGTACCGGTCGAACCCCGTCTACCAGTGAGTCTGCACAGATCGTGCAGGCGCGAACTTCCTGCAGTAAGTTGTTAAACAGTTTCGACATTGTGATCCAGCGCGCTGTCTATCAATACCTTTGCTGCGCGTTTGGCGGTGCCCGCACTCTCGGCGTTGCCCGCCACTTGTGCAGTGACGATGGCGCCCTCCAATAGGATGGAAAGTGAGTCAGCGAGTGCTTTGGGGTTGTCAATTTGAGCAGACACCGCAAGTTGTTCTACATAGGCTGAGACTTGCGTTTTGAAATCCTGACAGGCCCGACGAATCGCGGTGTCGCCATGGGAATACTCGCCTATAGCGTTGATGAACATGCAGCCGTAGAAGTCTTTACCAGAGAACCAGGCTTGCGCTACGTCGAATATCCCCAGCAGTCGCTCGTAGGGTGAATCGGAAAGCTGATCGACTGACTTCATCAGGAAGTTCCGAAATAGGCCGTCGTGGTGCTTCAGGGCGGCCAAAATCAGCTCCTCCTTGGACCTGAAGTGATGATAAAGGGTTTTTTTGGAAACCCCCGCGACCTCGGCAATACGGTCAATACCGGTGGCGTGAAATCCGTGTTCGGCGAATAACTCGATTGCGGTATCGATAAGATCTTGGCGTTTTTCAGACATTTAATATACTGATCTGTTTACATTTAAATAGCAATTATATAGAAATTTCCAGTTATTGCATCCAATAAAGGCATTATAATCGATAAATATGTTTGACAGGGGTTACAGATCTGTTTACTCTTCACTTCATCAGGTAAACAGATCTGTTTACTTGCCATTAACCCAGCGATAATCGCTATGGAATTAACGGAGTATTACAAAGATGAAATTGAAATCAGTACTTTTGGGCCTGGTAGCCCTGATTGGCTTTAGCGGCCTGGCCGCGGCGGGCGACTATGCTCACAGCACCCCTGCGGTACAAGGTTATGATGTGGTCTCTTATCAAGTCGAGAAACGCCCGGTCCGGGGTAACGGCCATTATACTGCAGCATACGACGGTGCTACTTATCAGTTTTCCAGCCAGGAGAACCTCGATGCATTTAACGCCAAGCCGGCGAAATATGTGCCCGCGTACAATGGATTCTGTGCCTTTGGCGTGTCTGTCGGTAAAAAGTTCATCGGCGATCCCGAAGTGTGGCGTGTTATTGACGGAACTCTGTACCTGAACCTCGACTCCACGATCCAGGACCAGTGGCTGAAGGATGTACCCGGACGCATTGAGTCAGCAGATGCCAAGTGGGGTTCGATCAAGGCGAAAAATCCAGCGTCGCTGTAGAGAGTAATACTCTGGCTATACCCGGGAGGGTATAGCTTTTTCAATACCAAAATTATCGCTGACGATTTGAGCAAGGTAGTCCACGCCTTTGTCCCGGCTGTACTCAGTAGAGTCGCCAAGATCCCGCCTCGGGTGCGAGTCTGATGCGGGTTTTTTAGCGGGAGCTGCTTTGTTCATAGGGGCGGCAGCTAATATGGTGTGAAGTCTGAGTCACCCTGGCACGGATTTATACTATCGGTGACTCGTTGGTCCGCTATGAACGATCTCCATAAGATATTGTTGACAACGTTGTCTTTTGCGTTTAGTGTCGATGATGACAACGTTGCCATTGGGGTAGCCAACAAGATCAATAATACAGCGGAAGCCCAGTGTTTACCCTGTCAGTCAACAATTAGATAAATTATGGAACTCGGGAGTTCAGTTATGTCGTCCAAGCTCAGAAATGCTATTCGTGCCGTTAACCGATCAAGGGTGCAGTCGCGCAACCGGTCTACAGTAACCATGTCCTTAAGTGCTCTTGCTGCGATGGGCATGGCTGGCGCTGTTGCCGCGCAGGAGCCGGCTGCAGTGCTCGAAGAGGTAGTGATCACCGGCTACAAAAGTAGTTTGATGCAGTCGATGGAAGTTAAGCGTTTTAATAATGCAGTGGTCGATGCGGTTACCGCTGAAGACATAGGCAAATTTCCCGACAAAAACGTTGCGGAGTCTCTCTCCCGCATTCCCGGTATCGCCATTTCCCGTGACTTTGGTGAAGGCCAGGGTGTCACAATCCGCGGATTGGCTCCCGGTTTGAACATTACCCAGGTCAACGGACAAGCCGTGGGTACCGCACAGTGGTTTGTGCTGGCTGACGCTGAGCGCAACTTTAACTACGAAATGCTCTCTTCCGAAATGGTCGGTAGCATTGAGGTGTACAAATCTGCACAGGCAGATATCGACGAAGGTGGACTCGGTGGTACGGTAATCCTGAATACCCGTCAGCCATTGTCTCTTCCTGCCAATACTTTTAATGCTTCCGTAGAGGGCCAGTACAGCGAACTGCCCGAAGAATGGGATCCCTCAGTTTCAGCCATGTACAGCTGGAAAAACGACGATGAAACAATTGGCGCGCTGTTGGCAGTCTCTCACCAGGAGCGAACCGTTAGACGTGAGTCTACGGAGATGTTTCCCGCTTATTTCAACCCTTTCAGTGATCGGGATGAGGGCTTCCGGGATGCTCTGGCAGCACCTGAAGGCGCCGAAGGTAAGGGTATGGTGCCATGGGGTGTGGGTTCAGCACTGTTCCAACAGGAGCGGGAGCGAAATGGGGTGGACTTTAACTTCCAGTTCAACCCGAATGAGAAGTTGGAGACCAGCTTCCACTACTTCTTCTCTGAACTCAAAGCAGACAACCAGAACCAGAACTTCATTGGCATTCCCTTTCGCGGGCTATTCGCGGCGGACAACCCCTCTACGGGAACTGTCGAGAACGGCGTAGTGACCGACCTGCAAGTCAGGGGCGGCGACCCCGCTGTGTGGGCGAACCACGTCGCATTTGATAGTATTTTTCGCGACGGTTCTTCCATGGAGACGGAGATTATTGATCTCGAGGGTACTTACCACAGCGAAAAATGGTCCTTACATGGTCAGATTGGTACCACCACTGGTGAGGGTACAAATAACGACGAGCTTTATGAGTTTTTTGCCTACAGTAAAGATGAGCGAATTAACTTTGATTACACCAACCCAGGCGGTACCAGTCCATCCATCGATTGGTCACCCAGCCCCTGGTTGACCAACCCAACCGACGAAATGCTGCTCACGACTATTCGCGACCAGACCAACAAGCAAAAAGACGAAGAGGACTATATTCAGGCAGATCTGACACTGGAGGTGGAGTTCGGTGCCATCAGTGAACTGAAGTTTGGCGCTAAATATCGTTCGCGTGAATTTTCCCAGAATCGTTACCTGGACGAGCTGAGCAATACGGTTGTTGGCGATGTTAGCCAAAGCCTGGGTACGGCGGGCGAATTCGCTGCAGGTACTTATACGGTGGACCACGATGAAACAAGCCAGGGGACACTTACTCACTTTGATGTCAACGAATCTGCCATGCGGACGGCTTTCCGGGCCACAGCGACCTGCGGCTCTGGGGGCCTGGGAGAAGGTGATGTCTGTGTCACAAGAGGTCAATTCCTGGACGAGTCATCCTTCGGTATCGAAGAGGATATTACCGCCGCCTACGCCATGGCAAACTTCGAGGGTGAGCGCTACCGCGGTAATGTCGGCCTGCGCTATGTCCAGACCGATACTACATCCAATGCCTACGACCTGTCCGCACCGGTACTAACGCCAGTCAGCGATAGCGGCGACTACTCCGAGCTGCTGCCCAGCATGAACCTGGTTTTCGACATGACCGATGATGTGTTGTTGCGGGTTGCGGCAGGTAAGGCTTTGGCTCGTCCTGCGCCTTTCCAGTTAACCTCGGCGGTCAACCTGACGGTAGAAACCAGCTCCGGTACCACGGGTAACCCCGGCCTGGAGCCGCTCACTGCCAACCAGTACGAACTTGGCCTGGAGTGGTATTACGGTGAGGGCTCGATGTTAAGCGGAACCTTCTTCAAGAAGGACATCGAGAACTTCATCTTTAATACCACTACCTCGGCGGTGATTAATGGGCAGCTTATTAGTCGCCTGACCCGCCCGGAGAACGGCCCTTCTGCAGGACTGGAAGGTATCGAGCTGATTCTGTCTCACAGCTTTGAAAACGGCTTTGGCTTCAGCGGTAACTACACCTACACCGATATCGATGAGGCCAAGGTTCAATCGGCCTCTTTGGAGGGCGGTGAAGCGACCCTGACTGAAACTGAGGTGCCCTTTCCTTTTGCCTCTGAAAGTTTGTATAACCTGACAGGCTTCTACGAAACTGATCGCTTTAGCGCTAGAGTGAGCTACAGCTACCGCGACGAATTCTTCCGGGAAGTCGTTGAAAGTGGCGAGTTGTGGGGCGATGAGCAGGAGCAGTGGGATGCCCAGGTTTCCTACAACATTAACGACAACTTCAGTATACGTGCCGAGGGATTGAACTTGACCGAAGAGAGTATCGACTCGATATACAAAGCTCCTCAAGGTCAAGAGCTCACAGCGACTCAGTTCTACAACGGGCGTCGCTTCGTCCTCGGTGTTAACTACACCTACTAGAACGTTGTTGCCAGTAATTGGGTAGCCGGAGGCGGCGGCGGTTCGCTTCTCATCAACAAGGTTACCCCTATTCGGGGCCAATAAGTGAGTTTAATGCTTGCCTATTGGCCCTTTTTTTTTCAAGCTCTTAGCAAGTAGATTAAGGGGCGGAGATGGACGCAACAGTACTGACGGTTTTGGACTGGTCGCTGATCGCCGCGCTCCTCGTATTTTCCTTACTGGTTGGTGTGCTGGTTAAGGATCAGGCCAGTGAAGGCGGCATGGAAGGTTTCTTTACCGCTGGCCGCAATATGAAGTGGTGGTTTCTCGGCACATCCATTGTTGCTACTACCTTCGCCTCAGATACACCTCTGGCGATCACCGGCTGGATTGCGCAATACGGAATAGCGGGCAACTGGTTCTGGTGGGGCGGGGTGATAGGCACCGTTGCCATGACCGTATTCTTTGCCCGCAAGTGGCGCGTGTCTGGCGTGGTAACCGATGTCGAGTTGACAGAATTGCGCTACGGCGGAAAGCCGGCAGCGGTGTTGCGCTCGGTCAAAGCGTTTATCAGTGCCACCCTCGTTAACTGCATCATCCTCGGTTGGGTGTTCGCTGGCATGGCGAAAATCTCAGAGTCCTTTATGGACTGGAAGTTCGTTCTGGGTGTCGGCCTCTACGGATTTCTGGAGCGCATTTATCCAGAGGTGATGATTTTCAACAGTCTTGATAACACCATTACTATCTGGATATTGGTGGGTGTAACGCTTAGTTACTCCGCAATGGGCGGATTGCGGGCGGTGATCATCACTGACCTGGTGCAGTTTATTCTGGCTATGGGCATGGCCATTTTGTTGGCGGTTATGGCCGTTCAACATATTGGCGGTCTTGAAGCCATGTGGGACAGTCTCGCTGAGCTATATCCCGCCGACGGTTCAGCGATGAGTATGGCGGGGGAGCAGTACCTGACGCATGAGCAGGTGTCGGCATTTATACCCTCGTTCGACGAGGGGCTGGTGGGGTTTTTGGGTATACCGTTCTCGGCGTTTGTACTGACCCTGGGCTTTATGTGGTGGACTAATGGCACCATAGACGGATCCGGATTTATGGCGCAGCGACTGTACACTGCGCAAAATGGAGCTGAAGCCGAAAAAGGTGCGCTCTGGTACAGCTTCGCCAACTTCATGCTGCGGTCCTGGCCCTGGGCAATAGCGGGGGTGGCCGCTCTGGTTATTTTTCCGCGAGTGGATGCCGATCTTGTTGCCCGGGAGTTCACCGAATGCCTGCATGAAAAGACTGCGTGCAGCGTTCAAATGAATCGGTGTATGGACAATCGTTACAGTTGTGAGATCACCGAATACGCCTTGTTGTATCGGACCCAAGGCACACTGGAGGTGGATGGCTTGAATCCACTACCCGTTGCTCACCGGGATACGGCCAGTTACGAGGAGGTTGAGGTATTTCGAGATGACCGGGAGCGCGCGTACCCGGTGCTGATCAAGGAGATTCTGCCCGCCGGTTTAATGGGCTTGGCGTTGGCCGCGCTGATGGCGGCATTTATGTCTACAGTTTCCACCCACATAAATTGGGGGGCTTCCTATATCGTCAATGATTTTTACGCGCGTTTTCTTAATCCCAAAGCATCCGAAAAACAGCTGACTTTTGTCAGTCGGCTGTCGACCTTTGCGATTGCGTTGATGGCTGTATTTGTTGCCAGCTTTATCGATAATGTAGGCTCAATGTGGGAGTTGTACGGTGGCATGATGGCGGGGCTGGGCCTCCCTCATCTGATGCGCTGGCTATGGTGGCGTGCCAATGCGTGGACCGAAATAGTCGGTATGCTGACCGGCTTCAGTCTCGCCCTGATTAACTACGTGATTGTTCATCACGGCAGTCTACCGGCGGACCAAATGTCAATCCTGCCACGATTTATGGCTAGTCATGCGATTCATGTCATCTGCTGGATATCCCTGGTGTCCGCTACTGCCGCGGTAGTAGCAACCTTGTTGACCGCGCCGGTTGATGAGGCGGTGATTCGTCGGTTTGTCGAGAAAGTTCGGCCCATGGGTTTCTGGAAAGGGCACAACGCGGGCTTCCCCTCGGAACGTAGTCTGGGTTTGTCAGTGGCCTATTGGTTGCTAGGCACCACTTCTTTGTACGCAGGTATGTTCGGCGTGGGTTATCTGTTGCGCCTCGAGTACACCATCGGCTTGCTGCTGCTGGCTTACTGTGCCGTGAGCTTGTTCGCGATGATCCGGGGCATGGGTAAAATCGATCGCGTAGAAGAGACTGTGCTGTCACAGTGAGTTGTTACGGTCATTCCTAATTTTTGTTTGTGTAGACCTGTTTCAGCCTTGTAGCGTGCGGGTAGAAAATGTCTGCACGGGGCGCGGTCTGTTGCCTTAGCCAGGCCACGTATTTGTCAGAGGAGCCTTTGGGTTCTCGGTGGGGCGCTTTGTAGCGACCCATGCCAGACAGCATGCAATACCATGAGGTGCGTTTGTACGCCTGAATGTTCTGCTGTGATCGCATTACTTCATCAAAGCTGCCGTCTCCGTCCCAGGCCTGCAATAGGGCATCCAGGTATCTTGAAAGCTCAGGGTTCTCTCGGCAGTCGCGCCAATAGTCGCTGTCCTGTCGACTGTTTAATTTGTAGTGCAGTTGCAGATAATCCCTGATGCCATCGATGAGTTGATTGACCCCACCGTTGAAGGAGACCCGGTGTCTATCGGTGAACTCTCCCTCTGCGAATGAAGAGACAAAGCTTTCAATACTGAACTGAATGACATTTAGCATCGCCGCTTCCAGAGGTTCGAGAAAGCCCTGGGACAGGCCAATGGCCAGACAGTTTTTCTTCCAGTGATTCTCGATTCTCCCTGGTTCCCAGGCGAGGTGTAAGGCCTTGCTGTCCGCCGCTGGGGCGCCCAGGTAATCGCGAAACTCGGCTTCGGCGGCTTCCGGGGTGACGTAATCTGAACAATAGACATAGCCGTTACCAAATCTGCTCATCAGCGGGATATGCCAGGCCCAGCCGTAGGTCAGCGCTTTCGATACGGTTTCAGAAGAAATATTTTCTGTATCAGGTAGGGCTGTTGGAATTGCGACAGCGGCATTGTTGCGCAGGTACTTTTTGTAGCTGATCATAGGCTCTTGCAAGGCTTTCTGTACTAATAATCCGGCCATTCCCGAACAGTCGATATAAAAGTCGGCCGTCAGGCTTCCGTGATCCGCGGTCTGTACCCGGGCAATGCTGCCATCCTCTGCCAGCTCTACCGATGAAATGGTGTCGACGATGTGCCTTACACCGCGCGAAGTTGCGCGTTCGCGGAGAAACTCGCCCAGTAGCGCGGCGTCGAAGTGGTAGCCATAATCGTGATCAAAACCCAGTGGTCTACTGGGCACCGGGGAGCGTTGTTGTCTGGCCAATTCTGCAGTGACGAAGTAGTCATCCGGGTGCGCCGGTACATTGTGTCCGGCGCGACGATGATTACAGTTGTCAAAGAATTTTAGTGCCAGCTCAGTATCGATATCAGAATAGAAAGGGTGAAAATAGCTTTCAAATCCGGGTACGGTGGACCAGTCAGGAAAGCTGATGCCACACTTGTAAGTGGCATTGCAGGCCGGCATCCATTCTTGCTCTTCAATACCAAGCTTGCGGAACCAGGATCTTATGGAGGGTGTTGTGCCTTCCCCTACGCCAACCGTACCGATCCGTGCCGACTCAACCAGTGAAATCTCCACGCCATATTTGGCCCAGGCGTGCTCCAGTTCATTGGCGACCATCCAACCCGCGCTACCGCCGCCTACAATCAGAATTTTATCAGGTGGTGTGGCATGAGTTGTCATAGTGACGAACCTCTAAGGGGCAATAGTTTCCAACAGCGACTGCGTACGAGCATAGTAGATCGCGCCAATGTCGGGTTCCATCTCAGGTTTGGACAAAGGTACAGTAAGCCGCTTCTCTAACCATGGCAAAAGGTGTTGGGCGAGTCCGCCTAGTAAGGCAATACGAGGGGGTTTATGGCAGTGCAGTCGCTCAGCTAGTCGAGCCAGATACTCGACCCCCGACTCAATAATATTTGAGGCGACCTGATCGCCCTCAATGGCGGTCGCTATTACCAAGGGCGCCAGCTGAGCATATTGCGTGGATTTTGCATTGGCAAATCGACTAACAATGCCTAGATGGTCGGTTTCAAGGTGCGCACAAATTCGTGGCAGTAATAGGGTTTCTGGACCCAGGTTATCGTGCGCGAGCAGAGCGGATTTTATTGCCTCCAGGCCCATCCATGCCCCGCTACCCTTGTCACCAAGAGGAAAGCCATGACCGCCATAGCTAAAGTGCGAGCCATCGACTATTGCATAAGCGCAGGTTCCGGTCCCGGCAACAATGACTGCACCGTCCCGTCCGCCATGTGCGCCCAGGCAGGCAATATGTAGATCGGTGGTGAGATACATTTTGCCGAAGGGGTGTTGCCAATTGTTCATGGCAACGTAAAACTCCGGTAGATTGACCCCGGCCAGGCCTACCCCGGCAACGAGGCCATGCAGGCTTGCGGCAGAGCCCGCATCGTTCAGCGCCAGATTAGCTGCGCAAAGAATGGATTCGTGCGCGCGTTCCATGTTTTGGAATGGGTTAGCCGCCCCGGCGACGCCACTCCCCAATAGCCGACCATCCGCGCTGTACAGGGTGGCCCGGCATTTACTGCCACCACCATCTATGCCCAGGTACAGGGGTTCGTTAGAGGCGTTGTTTTTCTGCATGGCTGATGACCCCACTCTAGGGCGAGGAATGAGTTCTTAATCTGCTGTGATCAAGCAGCGTATGTTGCAAGCTTACCCGGCACTGAAAATCTTCCCAGTTTTTACTGCCCCTGGGACTCCACGCCACTTCGGCGATCGCCAAGACTCGTGGAAACAGCATATAGTCAAGCCGCTCAGGGCTGACGATCAGTTCACTCCATAGCAGTGATTGTACACCGAGCAACTGTTTGGCGAAGTCGGCACCTCGCTCCAGGTTCTCGGGTTCGTAGGCGTAGCAGGTTTCAAGATTGGCGGTCCCTGCCCAGTGAAACCCCGGCTCCTCGATACTGTTATCCCAGGCCATATCGAGATAGGCAAACGGCGCAGGGCAAGCGATGACACGATGCCCCAGAGCGGCGGTTTCAGCAGCGCTGGCGATACCGCTCCAAGCGCAAATGATGGCAGAGTGATCGAGTTTGTCGCCGTGGGCTGCCTCTTCCCAGCCGACTAAAACCCTGCCTTTGTCTGCCAGATGAGATTGCAGGTTGCGCAACAGGTGACCCTGTAAATCCCAGACAGTGTGATAACCCTCTGCGGCCATGAGCGCCTGGCATGCCGGAGATAGCTCCCACACACCCGGTGGAACTTCGTCGGCGCCCAGGTGTATATACCGTCCGGGGAACAGTTCGCAGACCTCGTCCAGTACTTTGTGCAGGAATTCGTAGGTGCCGGGCAGAGCTGGATTTAACACGTTATCTGTATACAGTTGCGCGGAGCAATAGCTGGACTGATCGTCTTCTTCCACCAGCAAGTCGGGCAGTGATTTCAGTGCAGCCCGCGAGTGGCCCGGGATGTCAATTTCTGGAATGACGGTGATCTGGCGGGCCTTGGCATAGGCTACCACGGCGCGAATGTCGCTTTTAGAGTAGTAGCCTCCGTAACGATCCGGGCCGCTGCCAAACTGCGGCTCCAACACTTCTTCAGCGCCGCGCCAGGCTCCGATTCGAGTTAATTCGGGGAAAGCGTCTATCTCAATTCGCCAGCCCTCATCGTCGGTCAAGTGCCAGTGAAAGTAGTTGAGTTTGTACAGCGCCATCAGATCGAGCAGCTTGAATATCACTTCTTTACGGTGAAAGTGCCTGGCGCAGTCGAGCATCAGTCCTCGGTAGGCAAAGCGGGGCTGATCTCTAAGCTCGATACAGGGTGTTTGTGTAGCCACACCTGGCTCCACTGAAAGCTGTTGCACCAGGGTCGCGATAGCGTAAAAAAAGCCTGCTCGATCACTGGCACGAATATCAATGTGGCTTGTTCTTACGTCGATTTCGTACGCGCCCGGATGTAAGGTGCTGGTGGGTAGAAACCGCAGTTGAGCATCTTCATAAGATTTCGGGTCTTGTGCCAGGGTGCCTGGGAATAGCTCAGCGAGCCAGGCGATAGCGTCGGCCGCAAGGGGCTCTGTGCAGTAGCTGATAGGACCCTCATAGTGAAACATGCCTGCACGCGGCGTGGACTGCATTGGGCGGGGGATTACCGCGACGGAACTCTCTGTGCTGGTGCTGAAGTCGTTCGCACTGGCAACGACACGATCAGTTGAAGCTTGGGAATAACCGGCAGGGGTGCTACCTGAGTCGGGCTGGGTGTCATGACCTTCACCCTGGGTCAGATTATGTGACCTGAGTTCTGCGGTCAGGTAGCGATCCCCGGTATCGACATAGATGCCACTGGGCAAATCGCTGATTCGCTGGATGATTGCGGGGTGCCCTGTGAACTGGAGGCTACGGTTTGCGCCTGCCGGGAGGGCGATCGGCTGGTCCGGCGCCAGAGTGACATGACTGCCAATGTGGCTGAGCAGGCTGGTGTGCGCGCCGGCCGCGATGGACTTGGGCAGATCGAACTGCAGACTCCAATTGCGAAGGTCTTCGCCACTACGATTAAGTAGTTTCATGGTGACGAAAAGCTCATCACGATCATTGGTTTGCAGGTCAATATCTACCTGCAGGGGTGTGGTATCCATAGTCTCTATAGGGTCCGCAGTTGCTAGTATGTCTAAAAAAAGACAACGTTGTCATTTTGACTTACTTTATTGCTAGCGAGGGTTTGTGTCAAGGCTATTGTTCGCTTGGAGTCAGATTAGTTGGCAGCTTTCCAGCTCTCGCCATAGGTGCGCATTAGTTGCTCTCGATGACCGCAAAAGCGTCTAGCCGTGTGCTCGCAGTAGCGCCGCGCCTGATCGGCCGGTGCGGTCTGTGTATTGCGAGCTGGTGGGCCAAGTGTAGTCGGAAAACGGCCCATGCCTGCCAGTAGGCAATACCAACTGGGTCGTAGATAGACGAGGGCATGTGCGTGATCAGTCAGTGCCGCTTCGAAGTCCAATCCTTCATCCCAGGCGTGGAAGATGGCGGCAAGGTTGTCGGATATGTTGGAGTTCTCACGATTCGCCACCCAATACTCAGAGTCCTCGCGGCTGTTATTTTGGTAGTGACTCACGACATAGTCGCGAACGCCTTCAAACAGAGCATTGACTTCATTATTGAATTCGTCGCGATGTTGATCGGTAAAACTGCCTCGGCTGAAGTCCTCTATAAATCGCTGCACGGAGTACTGCACCAGCATCAGTGCTGTCGCCTCAAGCGGTTCGATGAAGCCCTGGGACAAACCAATTGCCAGGCAGTTCTTTAGCCAGTGTTCTTTCAGTCTGCCCACGCGCATTTTTAAATGGCGCGCGTCACTGTTTAGAGCCGCATCACCGAGTTCGGACCTTAATTCGGCTTCTGCCTGATCTTCGCTGATAAAATCGGATGAATACACGTAGCCGTTCCCCCAGCGACTGGTCAGTGGAATATTCCAGGCCCAGCCATGTTTGAGTGCGACGGACCGCGTTTGCGAGACGATGGGCTGTTCTGTATCGATCTGTGTTGCGATCGCGACCGCCCGGTCGTTGAATAAATTACTATTGAAGGTCAAGAACTCTGCGTTCAGGCTTTTATTAATCAGCAGGCCGGCGAAGCCAGAGCAATCTATGAATAGATCACCGTCAAGATCGCCACTCCTGGCTGTTCGCAGGCTATCGATGTTTCCCTGATTATCAAGAATGACTTGCTCAACGTTATCGATGACGTGATGCAGGCCAAGTTTGAGCATTCGTTGTTTGAGGAATGTGCCCAGCAGCCCAGCGTCAAAGTGATAGGCGTAATCGGGCTCGAAAGGTAATGTGTCCAGCGGCACTGGCGAGCGGCAATCTCGCGCTAGCGCGGCGGAAACAAAAAAGTCATCTGGGTGGGCCGGAACTTCGCTACCTCTGCGCCGCAGGCCACAGTTGTGAAAGAAAGCATTGCCGGTTTTCAAATCGAACTGGGAAAAGAAGGGATGAAAATAATCTGTAAAACCGGGCTTTGTGGACCACTCTGGAAAGCTGATGCCGCACTTGTAAGTTGCGTTACAGGCGGGCATCCATTCACTTTCGGGAATATCCAGAGTACGGAAAAATTCTCTCATGTACGGGGTAGAACCCTCGCCAACCCCGATGATGCCGATATCACTGGACTCAATCAGGGTGAATTTGGTTCCGTGTTCGGCCCAAGCATGTTGCATCAGGCTGGCAGTCATCCAACCGGCGCTGCCCCCGCCGACGATGACGATATGTTTGGGGGCGTTTGGGTCGGCTCTCACGGGCGACCCTCAAGCCATACCGAGGCGGGACAATAGCGCCTGGTTCTGTTCTTCGATGTGCTTGAAAAATTGCGGGTCGCTCAGTTTTCTGGCGGCAGCCTCGTCAATAATTACCACAGTCGATAGATGCATCTGCAGCGCTGAGGCGGGGCACCAGGCGGAGACCGGGCCTTCAACCATCGCTTTCACGGCATCCGCTTTGTTGTCCCCTGTAGCCAGTAACACAATAGTTCTGGCTTCCATGATTGTTCCAATGCCCATGGTAATCGACAGTTGAGGTTGATACTCGCCGTCGTTAAAAAAGCGGGCGTTATCGTCGATAGTTTCACGGGTCAGGGTTTTTACCCGCGTCCTGGATGTAAGACACGATGTGGGTTCGTTGAAACCAATGTGCCCATTGCGGCCTATTCCCAGAAGCTGGATATCGATACCACCCATGCTATGGATCTGAGTCTCGTAGTCCGTGCAGGCGGCTAGCGGATTGTCGGCATCGCCTGCTGGTACGTGTGTGTTGTTTTTGTCGATATCGATATGATCAAAGAACTCTCGGTTCATGAACTGCCGATAGCTTTGGGGGTGTGTTTGGGGGAGCCCCAGATACTCATCGAGGTTAAAGGTGTGTGCCTGTGAGAATGAAAGTTCACCCCTTTGGTGCCTGGCGATAAGCTCCCTATAAAGACTCAGGGGAGTAGAGCCAGTGGCCAGACCCAGGTTGGAGGCGGGCACATTGCCCAATTGCCGACTGAAAATATCTGCGCCATAGTGCGCAACTTCTGCGGGTGAATCCAGAATAACAACTTTCATGATATGTGCTCGTCCCGATGAGATTGAAACCGGCCTGCCACCCAGGTGTTCTGCACCTGAAAATTGTTATCAAAGTGGACCAGGTCCGCTCGGTAGCCAGCCAGCAGGCGTCCCAATTCCCGGTGCATGTCGAGAAAAGTCGCAGGATAAAGTGAGGCCATGCGCAGGCTTTCAGCCAACGGCAAGCCGACCAACTCTGTTGCAGTTCTAACTGCGTCAATCATGCCAATCGCGCTGCCTGCAAGTACACCATCAGCATTAATCAGGCGGCCCTGACTAACCTGGATTGTTTCACCATAGATTTCGAAGGATGTATCAGTACTACCGACCGTGGCCATCGCATCTGTAACCAGCAGCAGCTTGCCTGGTGACTTGGCGCGCTGAGCAATACGAATGCTTGCCGGATGCACATGATGGCCATCCACAATGATGCCGATGAAGGTGTGTTCGCTGTCCAGCGCTGCGCCCACTGTTCCTGGTGCTCTAGCCGTCAGATGGCTCATGGCGTTAAAAAGGTGGGTAAAGCCGGTGAGGCCCTCGGCAATGGCGGCACCAACTTGGTCGTAGTCCGCATTGGTGTGACCGGCAAATACCCTGAGCCCTGCGTCATTAAGTTGACGAATCTGACCTGGCTGGGTCTGTTCCGGAGCAAGCGTGACTATCGTTTTTAGGTCGGAGAGTGAACACAGCCAATCAATGTCTTGCTGCATCATCGGTCTTATCATGCTGGCTTTGTGAGTACCGCGCTTGTCCAGGGAGAAGAATGGACCTTCAATATGGACACCTAGTACACCCTCATTCCCCGCTGCTTTTGCGGCGGCTACCGCTTCGACTCCCGCCCGTTGTAGTTCCGGCGTATCGCTTATCAGGGTGGGCATCATCCCTGTTGTGCCTGTGGCTCGGTGCCCGGCTACCATAGTATTGACGCCATCTACGGTCGGTGAGTTGTTGAGCATCACGCCGCCGCCGCCATTGACCTGTATGTCGATGAATCCGGGCGCCAGGATGCCACCGTCCAGGTGCATCCTTGCAATGTCTGGGTCCAACTCCTGATTGGCAGTAACGCTTGCGATACGGTGATCCGTTATCACAAGGGAGTGATCATCGACGAAGTCTTCGCCGTTAAAGATGGTGGCGCCGGTAAGCGCTATGCTCACTCCGGCGCCTGGCATGTGGACTCCCTGATGACTAGTTTGGGGACGAATCCGGTTTGCAATTCGGCGTCTTCGGTCTCCTCCTGTCTGCTGGCTCTAATTGCCTGAACCAAATTCCTTGTCGCGGTGGCGGCGATTTCGGTGTTTGATTGATGTGCGGTCGTCAGCTTGGGCCATGATTGCCGCGAGAACGGACTGTCCTCGAAGCCCGCTATCGATAGCTGCTCCGGCACGGCGACCTGCTTTATGCGGGCGGCGAACAAAGCGCCCGCGGCGATTTCATCGTTACAGGCAAAGATCGCTGTCGGGGGGGTGTCAGCTGACAGCAAAATATTGGTGCGCTCTGCACCGGAGTCGAAATTGTATTCGCCGGGCAACACCAGTGTTTCCTCGTTGCTAATACCGTGGTCTGCCAGTGCTGCGGTGTAACCTTTAAGGCGTTCAACGCTCGATGGGTCAGTTTCCGCGCTTCCCAGATAGGCAATGCGTCTGTGTCCCTGCTTGATAAGGTAGTCTGTAATAGCGTAAGCGGCTTTGCAATCGTCGATGAATACGCACGGTCCCAATGTGTCTGGTGCGGAAGACCCGGATACGATTCTGGCAAAATTCATTTTTCGTGAGAGTAGTAAGTCAATGAGCTCAGCAGACTCCGAGAAGGGTGGCGTTAATACCAATCCGGCGATATGACTGCTGCTCACCAAACGCTCCAGTTCCGTGACTGCGTTGCTGGATTTAAAATCTATCGGGTGTATCAGCAGTTCGTACCCTTGATTGTGACATTCCTGCAGAATGCCATTTTGCATTTCTATGACATAGTGGCTGTTGGGGTTGTCATAGATGTATGCGATGAATGAGGCACCACCACGCATTTGTCGGGCTGATATATTGGGCTGATAGTTGAGCTCTTTGGCGGCCGCCCAAACCCGTGCAGATAACTTCTCACCCACTGTATTTTCATGGTTGATAACCCGTGAAACCGTCTTGAATGAGGTGCCCGCTAATTTGGCGACGTCTTTTATTGTTGCTTTCATCCGTTGAAACCGTTTTACCTTGTGCGCTTGGCTTTGAGGGCCTCGCATTCATTTAAACATTTCGACAGTGTAGTCTAAAAGTGACTATCTGACAACGTTGTCATTGTCTATGCCGATATGGAATCCAGTCAGCAAGCATTGCTTGCAGGGCATGCCGGACGGCGACTTAATTCGGGTGGCCAGGGTGCGCAGTAGGGTCTGCTGGTTTACCCCTGCTCAAATTGAGACGACACTGCGCCAAAACATTCAACTATTCTGGGATCAAATTGTGAGCCGCTGGCGCCTTCGATGAATGCCACGGTGTCCTTATGGCTCATGGCGCCGCGGTGAGCTTGTTCGCTGATGAGGCTCTCGTAGCTGTCAATTACCGCGACAATGCGTGCCGACAAAGGTATGGCACTTTGCTTCGTGCCCAGGGGGTAGCCGCGGCCATTCCACCATTCGTGCTGGCCTGCCACTATGTCTCGAAAATGGTGGAGATACTGCAAGGTAAGTTCGCTGTCTTTGCCCTGTTCTTCGCTGAGGGTCTGCTGGGCTGCGGCCACCGCGATATGGACAACTTCATTGTGCTGCTCGATGATCTGCAAGCCCTCCTGAGGAATTATTTCCGTGTTATGCAGAATATCCGCCGCCAGAGGCTCCATTCCGACATCGCGTAGTGGGGCCGCTCTGCAGATTAGCTCAATTATGGCTGGCGTTAGTCGCGAGGCAAAATCCGAATTTTTGGCGACTTCGCTAGCGAGAAGGCGGGTCATCTTGGCTACCCTCTCGTGTTTCTCCGCCATAGCCTGATCAGCAGGTTTTTCGATGGACTTCACCAGCTTGCCCGCAACCATATTAGCCGTTTCCCGCACCATCTGCTGGTGCTCCGCCAGTAATTTTGCTTCGCGATCAAACTCTATCATCGCACTTGAGATCAGGCTGCCCATAACGCCGGACAGGATAAGGAAGAAGGAGGACGCATCGAACAGCAAACCGTTAAAGCGAAACAGCAGGTAGCCCATGGTGAGGACCGACAGGTTGAGAGCAAGGGTCAGCCACATTGAGGCGCGGGGAACTGTTTTAAGAAAGCTGGCAAGCTTCGAGTCCGTCCGTGGAATGAACCAGATAAGAAGGCAGCCCAGGGAAAGGATCAAGCCCACCTCCAGCCATTTCATCCACCAGGGGCGCAATAAAAACCGGCCCTCAAATAGAGTTTCAAGTACTTGAGCTTGTATTTCTATGCCGGGCACCAGCTCGCGTAGTGCTGTTGTTCGCATATCGTGAAGGCCGGTACCGGTTAGGCCAAGAAGTACCAGCTTGCCCGATAGCTGATCGGGATCGACTCGTCCCTCAAGGACATCAATGGCGGATACATAGCGGCCCGCGGTGGCCGATGATTGGGCGTAGTGTAACCAGATCTCGCCACTAGGCTGAGTAGGTACGGTTAGGTCCGCTACGCTGACTGTCTCGACACCGTGGCTTGATACATCGACTTCTACGGCAGTGGAGCCGCTGGCAATTCGAAGCATTTCCATTGCCAGCCCGGATACCAATTCATCACCGATCGCGCTGACTAGTGGGATTCGCCGGACTACGCCGAATTCCAGACTAACACTGAGTATTGCCTGGCCCCAGGCGGCCGCCTGCAACTCTGGCAGACTGGCTAGTACCGCCTCAAAACGGCGCACGTGGGGTAGGGGATCGCCGCCGCGAACTAGCAAAGGCGCTGTACGCAAGCCGGCACTGCTGGTGAAGGTGGTGAAATCAAAACCGGCGGCTCCCAGTACCGAGGGGGTATTTCGTAGTGATTGCGCCAACCGTGTTTCGTGGCTGGGTAGCGACTTTAGATGCTCGATTAATTCGGGTGGTGAGCCTGGGGGTAGGTTGTCGGCAACTAAGTCAGGAGAAGTTTGGTCAGCTTCCGGCATGTACATATCAAAGCCAACAGCCGCGGGTTGGTAGGAGGCGATGGCGTCTACCAGTTCAGCCAATTTATTTCTTGGCCACGGCCATTGCCCCATACGCGCCAGACTGGTTTCATCCACTGCCACAATCGTGACCGGTTGCCACTGCGGTTCGCGAGGATAGTACTTCTGGTATTTGTCGAAAAGAAACTGGCGGGCGATGGTAAAAGGACCGGTGACACTACTCGATAGCTCCGCCAGCGAATCCCCGGCCGGCCTCTCGGACATGACACACAGGCTTGTTGTCCACAGCAGTATGAGGAGCGCCACCGGACGGCCACTTCCGTAGAGGAAGGCGCGTTGCAGTAAGCCGAGTGCAGACATTTACGGGCGCTCTGGAATACCTTGCGGCATCAACGGATGTTTATCTCAACTCGGCGATTACGAGGTTCGGAAACCTTGTCTGCGGTTTGCACCAGGGGTTCACGTTCACCGCGCCCGGCCGCGTCAATGTTTACCGCCGATACGCCCGCCTCTTCAATCAGGCGGCGTACGGTTTGAGCCCTGGCGTTGGACAGTTGATCGTTGTCTTCATCACTGCCTACTCGGTCGGTATGACCGATAACCGTAATTTCGGGTGCTGGTCGCTCCGCCAAAAAAGCTTGCATTTTGGCCACAATTTGAACGGATTCCTCGGTAAGAACCTCGCTGGAAGCGGGCATGAAATTCACTGTAAAAGACTTCGGCTCAGGGGGCGTAGCGTCGAGGAGTGTGCCATAGCGGGACGCCACCGCCTCTTTACTTTCCTTTGTCTCGCTGATCTCGCCACTTTTCTGAACCTCCACTGCGGCATAGGCCGAATCCAGCGTTTGTTCGCCGGCGGCGCTGGTAACGATCAGTTTACCGACATTCCCGTCCTCATCCGGCAGCAGCACGATTTTGTCTGGCGGGGGAGGAGGTGGCGGGGGTGGCGGGGCATCGTTATCAAATACAGCGAGCAGGAACACGGTGATAAAAGGTATTAATAATGCAGCCATGGTCTTGTGCGCTCCGTGCTTATTCGCCTACGTCTATGATGAATTCGGTGCCCCTGACCCCAAGGGTTACTGTTGGCGTGTTGAAGCGTATACCCTCGGGACTGCCCTTGGCGATTTTCCCGGATATCACGGCCAGGGACCCGCGTTTTACCGACGCGTCCACGGTGCCGGCGTGAGTGGTGGTGTCAAAACTGAATTTGTTTAACTCCAGTGTCGTGTTGGGACCCGCGGTCAGTCGTGTGTTGTCTTTCAGCGTGATGCCTACGGCGCTGTCGTCTCCTGTCACCAGGCTGTCGCTGACTAATACCGGGCTGCCCACGGTAGCAGGCAGGGTTTCGGCGCCGCGAGTAATTTGTGCTGTCCCTCGGCTGGTTTTGATGACCCCGGCCTCTGTCTGGCCGAATGAAGGGGTGCAAAAAGTCGCCAAAATGAGGCTGACACAGGCAATGCGTAACATGTACTTCTCCCTGTTCATGTATGAATTATTTATAGCGGTAGATTAACAGCTAGATTGAACTGTGAGTATCTTAAATTGTGGCACGGTCCAGGGTCCTGTGAGAGTCGCTGCCCCCATAGAGCCTCGGTTGTTGCAAGTTTTCGGTGGTCAGCACAGCTAACGGATTTCTGGTATGGCGGCCTATGTGCTAAAGAGATACTCTTCATATTGATTTTATAACCCCCTCCGCCAGTTAAAAAATGAGGTATTTAAAGTGATCGATGAAATGATGGCTAAGGCCAGAGTGGCGCAAACTGCATATGCCAGCTTCAATCAGGAGCAGGTTGACGAGATCGTACGTGCCATCGGCAAGGTGGTTTACGATAACGCCGAGCAACTCGCTCGAAATGCGGTCGATGAAACTGGCATGGGCAATTTCGCCGACAAATTGGCCAAGAAGAAAGGCAAGTCCCGCGCCATCTGGAACAGCCTCAAAGGTAAGCGGTCGATAGGTGTTATTGAAGAAAAAGACGAGCACGGCATCGTAAAAATCGCCAAGCCGGTTGGCATCGTAGGTGCAGTGACGCCTACCACCAATCCGGTGGTGACGCCCATGTGCAATGCTATGTTTGCGCTCAAGGGTGGCAATGCAATCATCGTGGCCCCGCATCCGCGAGCTAAAAACTGCAGTGCAGAAGTAGTGGATTTGATGAATGCGGAAATCAAGCGCCTGGGTGGGCCTGATAACCTGATTCAGTGCATACGCGAGCCCAGTATCCAGGCTACCAACGAGTTGATGCAAAAAGTCGATGTGCTTGTTGCCACCGGCGGACCAGCGATGGTTGCTGCCGCCTATAGTAGTGGTAAACCCTCCTTTGGTGTTGGCCCCGGCAATGTGCAGGTCATCGTCGACAGTGATGTTGATTACTTAGATGCCGCAGAGAAAATCATCAATGGCCGAAAATTCGATCACGGAATTATTTGTTCGGGCGAGCAGTCGGTAATTGCACCCAAAGAAACCTACCAGCAGGTTATAGAGGCTTTTCAGTCCAAGGGGGCGCACTACGTCGGTGATCAGGAGACTGCCGATAAGTTACGTGCTGTGCTGTTTGAAAATGGCCACATCTCGCCAGCAGTTATCGGGCAGAGCCCACAGCAGATCGCCGAGATGGCAGGAATTGAAATCGCTGAGGATGCCAAGATCATCTTGATCAAATCCAATACCAGTGAGCAGGACATTCTGCGCAAAGAAAAAATGTGCCCGGTCATGGTGGCCTTTGAATACGACGACTTCGACGATGCGATTGCGATTGCGCAGTTTAACCTTGGTGTTGAGGGCAAGGGGCACACCTGTGCCATCCATTCGAATAATGACGAACATATTCGCCAGGCCGGTATCGAGTTGCCGGTTAGCCGGCTTGTTGTGAACGAGGCCAGCTCGCTGACTGCAGGAGGCAGTCTTCAAAACGGATTTGCACCCACAACGACGCTGGGCTGCGGATCATGGGGTAATAATTCCATCTCCGAAAATCTGAACTATACTCACCTCATCAATATACATCGGATAGGGTTTGTTCACGATAAGCCCGCGCCTACCGACGAGGAAATCTGGGCCTAGGGCCACCTCAATATTCTTTTCGGCTATAAGGTGGCTGAATGCAGCAGCGAGTTGATCTGAGGACCGGTAGAGCGTAGAATTTTTACCAGACCTATTATAATAAAGGCGTTCGCGCCGCGTGGATGGTGAGTAATATGCAAATGCTTATTCTGGTTGCAGTGTTATTGGCTGGTGTCGCTGTTTTTCTTTATATGAAAAAGCCGGCGAAGAAAAAGCCAGGGCGCAATAAGAGCAGCAGCCGCTCGCGACCCGCGGTGTCTCAATATTCATCTGTTTCAATTATGGCGCCCAAGGTCTGCTGTGAGGCAGCCAGCGATCTGGCTGGCTCCAAGTTTTTGGTCAAAAGCGCACCTAAGCTCCCTTTGCCTGCTTGTGATCGTGCAGGCTGCAAGTGCGGTTATATGCATCATAAGGACCGTCGCGACGAAGACGCTGACAGGCGAGCAATGTATGGAATGAGGTCAGAACTTCACGCATTGCATACGGGTAAAGAGCGGCGAGAGCACAGGGGGCGAAGAGCGGTAGATTTTGCGATGGCGTAGTTTCGAGCGCGCGGAACTAGTAGTTCATCTGAGTATCAGACTGCAGTCCATTCCCGGCTAACAAGAGCCTGATCACCTGCATAGATACAGCCGCGAAAGTGATCTCCGGGTAGTACCTGACCTACACCGCTTGGGGTTCCGGTCATGATAATGTCACCATCCTCCAGCGACATGAACTTCAGTATTTCAGCCAGTATCTGTTCCGGTTTGTAAATCATCAATTCGTAGCCGCCACTCTGACGCCGCTCACTATTAACCTCCAGCTCCATCGTCAAACTACTTATCTGTGTACTGCCTAAACCCACAAAGTCGCTAAAGCAGGCAGCGCCATCAAATGCCTTGGCCCGCTCCCAGGGAAGACCCTTTGACTTGAGTTTTGATTGCAGTGCGCGCTGTGTGAGGTCCAGCCCAAAACCGACACCGGCCAATTGTTGGTGCTTAACCAGAAAGCAAATTTCGCCCTCGTAGTGAAGTGTCTCTTGCCGATTCGCGTACAGGGTTTCTGATATGGCGGAATTGGGTTTGTTGAAGACCACCATCTGATCCGGTGTTTCATTACCCAGTTCTCGAATGTGCTCGGTGTAGTTGCGGCCAATACAAACGATTTTGGAGGGGATTACTTGTTCAGCGTCGAGGCCTATTGTTTTCAGCATATGTCAGATGGTGAGCCGAGTTGGGTTACATTTTTTATTCCGGGTGAGTATCGAGTATACGCGAGATATTGGGTAGCTTAAATCAGGCGGGCGAAATGCTGGACGCCCGAATTAGCGCCTCGATTGCCTGCGCTGCCACTGATAGCTGCTGCTGCCGGCGCGTGATTATACCCAGCTGAT
>JBALVI010000014.1:0-53098 GCA_036961205.1 Halioglobus sp.
CGTACGCCGACATGGGCGCTATCACGCTGGATACGGCAATGGCAATTAAAGATTTATGTAGGCCGTTTATCTTATTTTTCATACTGATATAACCTCTATAGGAATAATTATATTTTTGCCTGCATTTTTTCTTCTCACGACGCTGAGGACACGGCAGCCGCAAGTTCCGCACGACCTACCCACATCATACCGCCCTGAACGATCGGATATTCGATACATGATCTATCTACTCAATACTATCGTGGGCAGAAAGTGGCTTCCATGATGAAAGAGGCAAAACTTGATCAAAGCGGACGCGCTTCTATCGACACAGCATGGTCCGAAATATTAATTTGCACGACCATAGGCGTATAAAACAGATCAATGCATTGCGGTTACCAATAGTAATTATTAGGTTCGCTTACACTTTTTAGGTACAGGTATGACAAATTAACCTTGTGAACAAATGGAGTTCGGCCATTCATCATCAGGCCACTACCACCTCCCAATCATTGAACGTACATATCCTGAGATTGCTGTAATGTTCAGCCCCAACAATGAGCGCGACCTATGCTTGGAAGCATCCAAAACGGGCCGTAAGTACTGGCAATTAAACTATCGTTAATATAGACGCGCGTCCGCTTTGATCAAGTTTTGCCTCTTTCATCATGGTAGCCACTTTCCGCCCACGATAATATAGAGTAGATAGATCATGTCATGTCGGGTGACATGACAGAGCATGCAAAGCATTTGGAGATCACAGTTGGCCATACAGGTAACGCGGCGGGATTTTTTGAATGGTGTTGCGATTGGTGCAGGCGGCATGCTGCTGCAGAGCCATGGGGCCGGCCTGCATGCCAGCACAGGGACAACGACCTCAACCTATTATCCACCCACTCTGACCGGCATGCGGGGCAGCCACGAGGGGTCATTCGAAGTGGCGCATGCGCTTGCCTGGCGCGGTGAAAAGCCGTCCCAATACAAGCCTCTGGATGAACACTACGATCTGGTCGTTGTGGGCGCTGGCATGAGCGGCCTGGCCGCTGCCCATTTCTACCAGAAGAAAATGGGTCCCGATGCCAGAATCCTGATAATGGATAATCACGACGATTTCGGCGGCCACGCCAAGCGCAACGAGTTCCACCAGGGCGGCAGAATGATGTTAAGCCTGGGGGGCGCACAAAACCTGATGAATCCGGATAGCTATAGCAAAGCGGCTTCTAGCCTGATGCGCGCTATCGGCATCGATGAGGGATTCATTACCAGCATGGGCGCGAATACACCAGCAGACCAATTTCTGGGAGGTGAAATGACAGAGCCGAATGGGATCTCGCTTCCCGGGCCTGATGGTCATACGACATTGGCGGGCAACTGGTTAGCCACGATATTCGGCGGCGAGGGCTACGAAAAATATGTGCGCACCCTACCCGTGCCCAGTAGCGAACAGGATAAGCTCATCGACTTCTTTGGCGGCAAGCGCGACTTTTTAGATGACATGTCACTCAGCAAAACGTGGAAATACATCAACACCGTTAGTTACAACCGCTTCCTGCTTGATCGCGTTAAGCTCGACGAAACGTCGCTGCCGGTGATGAACTCAATACTGGTGCACAATACAGGTATGTCCGGCTGGAACCTCAGCGTACTGGAGGCCATCACCCAGGGTGGCCCCGGCATAAAATCGCTAGGCTGGCTGGCCCGTACCTCTGCATCCATCGCCGGTGCATTTATCGACAGCCTGCTGAACGTCAAAATGTTTCCCGATGGCAATGCCTCCGTGGCCCGCCTTATCGTGCAGAATCTTGTGCCTGCAGTTGCGCCAGACATGCAGGGCCCAGAGGACGTTGCTGTTGCGCGATTTAACTACGATGCCCTGGATCGCGCCAACCAGCCCACCCGTATTCGCTTGAACAGCACCGTGGTGGGTGCACGCGAGATTGATGGAAAGCATGTGGAGGTTGACTACGTGCAAAAGGGCCAGGCACTGCGTGTCACCGCCGACCACTGTGTCATGGCATGCTACAATGCACTGATCCCACACCTCTGCCCGGAATTGCCAGAGGCCCAGAAAGAAGGCCTCCAATACGGTGTAAAAACCCCCTTCGTCTACGCCAACGTGCAACTGGATAATGGCCTAGCCTACGACAAGCTGGGCGCACAGATATTCCAGTGCCCCCATGACCCGTTTCAATGGGTGAGCAGTGCACCCGGCATGAGCGTTGGTGGCTACGAGCCCCCCCGGGGGCCAGACGACCCCATGGTGGTCTTCATGATGAACTCCCCCATGACCGAGACCCAGGAGCAGGGTTCAGGTCGCGACCAGCTGCGGATGGGACGCCACCGCGTGTACAGCACACCTTTCGCCACTTACGAGCAGCAGATTCGTGAGCAGTTACAATCCATGCTCGGCCAGCACGGCTTCAACCACGAGCGAGATATTCGCGCCATTACTGTCAACCGTATTCCCCACGGCTATTCCTACCCCTACCTCGCTCTGGACGACCCCGAGTGGGAAGATGGTCAGGCGCCCCACGAAATCGGCAGAGCCCAGTTCGGGCGCATCTCTATCGCCAACACCGACTCCGAGGCTATTGCACTGATGGATGCGGCTTTCGATGCTGCATGGCGTGCTGTGGAGGAGCAAACCTGATTGACTGGAGCATCGAAAACAAGAAGACGACCGGCGAACGGGCTATCCTCATTTCCAACGGCGGACCATAAGTCCACCCGTTCATGTGGATGAGCTGAAGATAAGGAGATCCCTGGTCACTTGGTGAGTTGAGCACTAGGTGTGTTGAGGTCACATATTCAGAGACGAACATCAGTAATACTGGGGTCAGGCGGCCTAGCCAGTTTGCTTCATAAGCTTAGTCAGGCGATTTTTGAAAGGTATTGGTAAATTAATGTCTCCCTACTGGAGAAACCTGCCACGTGACCTCAAGCAACTGTCCTACTCCATTCACTGAACGCACTCACCCTGAGATTCCTATAGCGTTCAACTCCAACCAGGTGCCTACCCAGATTGAAGAGATTAGAAACCACAGCATGTGTACCCAGAATTCCCTGCGCTTGCCCAACAGACTTGAATGTCCACACCCCTCTTCCATTACCTTAGTCGCCTCATGAGATTCCTCTGCCAGATTATTCTCATACTGTTGAGTGCTGTGGATCGTGTCAGGAATCAGTTCCCGGTGAGCAACGCTATAGCTTCGCGGCTTATCGGCCACAATCTTCCTGGCTTCTCCACCGTGAGATCGTAGCAGTCGCTTGAAGAATCGTTTAGCCGTTGCCCCATCGCGCTTTGCCTGAAGATAAACATCCACGACCTCGCCATCTTGATCGACGGCTCTCCACAGATTTCACTCTTTGCGAACTTGTGCTCGCCATTTGCCGGATGGTAGCTTCGTGTAGGTGGCCATGTGTGCAATCCGTGTGGCATGTTTGATATACGGTTTGTACCAGTCTCGTGCCAATATGTGCACTATGTGTGCACACGACTATTCTTAGGAATTAAATGTCTAATAAAATCAATAGGTTGCTTTCTATTGCCCCCATGATGGACTGGTCTGACCACCACTGCCGTTTTTTCTGGCGGCTGATCAGTAAGCAAGCCCTGCTCTATACTGAAATGGTGACTACGGGCGCTTTGATCCATGGCGACCGGGACCGGTTTTTGCACTTCAATCCCGAGGAGCATCCAGTGGCCCTGCAATTGGGGGGCAGCAACCCGGCTGATCTTGCAACCTGTGCCGGTTGGGCCGAAACCTGGGGATACGATGAGGTAAACCTGAACTGTGGCTGCCCTTCCGACCGCGTGCAATCGGGGATGTTCGGGGCCTGCCTGATGGCTCAACCACAACTGGTGGCAGACGGCGTGAAAGCGATGAAGGACGCATGTGATATACCGGTTACGGTGAAACATCGTATCGGCATAGACGACATGGAGTCCTACCAGGAGTTGCTGGATTTTATTGGACCGGTCGCCGATGCCGGATGCGAAGTATTTATCGTCCACGCTAGAAAGGCCTGGTTGAAAGGATTGTCGCCAAAGCAGAATCGCGAGGTTCCTCCCCTCAACTACCCCTGGGTTTACCAGTTGAAACAGGACCTCCCTGCCCTGTCTATCGTGCTCAACGGCGGCATTCAAACGATTGAGGACTGTCAGTCACATCTTGAGCATGTCGACGGCGTGATGATCGGCCGCGAGGCCTACCAGAACCCCTGGCTGCTGGCCCGGGTCGACGAACTAATTTTTGGCGCCGACAATCCGGCAGATTCGCGGCAACAGGTCATTGAGACTCTACTACCTTATGTGGAAGAGCACTTAACGACTGGCGGTCACCTCAATCACATCACGCGGCATGTGCTTGGACTTTTCCAGGGCCAACCTGGTGCCAGAAAATTTCGCCGTCACCTGAGCGAAAACGCCTACAAAAAGGAGGCTGGGATAGAGGTTTTGCGTGAGGCCTATCGATATGTGCCTGCGCAGGCTGCGGAAGTTTTCTGATATACTGCGGCCTGTTACAGCGATGCCGCGATACAATTTGGCGCACTAACTTTCTCAAAGTTAGAGACAACGACAAAGGCCAAAGAAAGGCATCTCGCCGACGGCCACGATCATATTTACGGGACGCCAATAGGGCCACTACAGCAATGAACAAACTCGAACAACTCAAGGCGATGACTGATGTCGTTGCTGACACCGGCGATATCGAAGCAATAAAGCGCTTCGCTCCGCAGGACGCCACGACCAATCCGTCGCTGTTGTTAAAAGCAGCAGCCCTTCCTCATTACGGCAAGCTGCTGGATCAGGCGAAAGCCTGGGCAACGTCTGAGGGCGGTTCCAATAATGAGCAACTGGCTAATTCCTGTGATCGCTTTGCCGTGGATATCGGCAGGGAAATTCTAGCCATCGTGCCAGGAAGAATTTCAACCGAGGTCGATGCACGCCTTTCCTTCGATACAGCCGGTACCATTGAGCGCGCCAATAAGCTGATCGGCATGTATGAGGCGGCGGGAATCGGCAAGGATCGCATTCTGATCAAAACCGCTTCCACCTGGGAGGGCATTCGCGCCGCTGAGCAACTGGAAAAGTCCGGGATAAACTGCAACCTCACCCTGCTATTCGGATTTGGCCAAGCCGCCGCCTGCGCCGATGCCGGTGTCTTTCTAATCTCGCCTTTTGTAGGCAGAATTCTCGATTGGTATAAAGCCAACACTGAGCTCACCATGGAGTCAGCGATGGATGACCCCGGCGTGCAATCTGTCAGCAAAATATACAACTACTACAAGCAGCACGACTACAAGACTGTGGTTATGGGTGCCAGTTTTCGCAACGCCGGTGAAATAGAAGCTCTTGCGGGCTGTGACCGCCTTACCATTAGCCCCGGCTTGCTGCAGGCGCTAGAGGACGATGACGGCGTATTGCCAATGCAACTCAACGCCGATACGGCAACTTCTAGCGACGCGAAAGTTGCACCCTCGGAATCAGACTTCCGGTTCACTCTCAATGAGGATGCCATGGCGACCGAAAAACTCGCCGAAGGGATTCGGAATTTTGTCGCCGATCAAATTAAGCTAGAAGTACTGATTAGCTCTCGATGATTAACGCACTCAAAGCCCTATTCGAGATAGTCCCCACAGATACTCCCGAAGATCAGGAGAAGCAGGTATTACTGGCAGCCTGCGCACTCTTGGTGGAAACCGCGCGCGCCGATTTTACTCAGGATGCACAGGAAGAAGAGGCCCTGGCGCAGCTGCTAATCTCGACGCTTGAGGTAGAGCCCAGTGAGGTTCGAAAACTAATCAAGCAGGCCTCAGCACGGGTAGACGAGTCTATATCACTTTATGAATTCACCCGAACCATCAATGACCACTACGGTGCAGAGCAAAAACTAAGCCTGGTGAAGGCGATGTGGGTGGTGGCGTATGCCGACGGCAACCTCGACAAATACGAGGAGCATTTGATCAGACAGGTAGCGGAGCTGACCTATGTGTCCCATGAGGATTACATTCGCGTGAAGCTGCAGGCACGTGATAGCGCAGCTTAACTTTGCTCCAGAGCTGACATCAGGTCCTTAAACCGAACCCGATTCTCATCACTGATGTCCATTAATACACGGTGGGCCTCAATGACTTTTTCCTTAACGTTTTGCTCACTGCCCTGCACTACCGGAATGTCATTGATGGCTGTGGAATTAGTGCCGGCTTCCTCGTGAATTTCAAACAGGCGTTGAAAGCCCATACTCTTCAATAGCCGGTTGATGCCACTATCACAGCTATAAATCACCGGTTGAAAGCCAAACTTTTCTTTTACCTTCAATGCAAGTTTGGCTAGAAGTCCCAAGGTGGTGCTATCGATACCCTCTGCTTCGCACAGATCCACCCAGACGCTGGCAAAGGCTTCGTCTTCAAACATATGGACAAAATAGTCATCGATGCTGGTGCACAAGGAGAGTCGCACATCCCCCACCAGACGGATAACATAAGCGCCATCATGGCTGGCCGCCAATATCCTGCCTTCTTGCACCGTTAGCCTCGCTTACTCACAAAAAGAGCCGCGATATCGTCCGGCGCGGTCTCTACCGTGTCTAGACCCAACCGAGTCACCAATTCTTCCGGCGAATCTGCAGTTTGCTCAAACACTTCAAGAAAATATTTTTCTTTCTCTATAAGGTTTTTAGGCGGCAAAATCTCCAGAATACCGTCTGAGAAAAGCGCCAGCATGAAGCTTTCTGGCAGGTCTATCATATGCTCTTCATAGCGAGCATCCTCCATCAAGCCGACGGCAGGTCCCTCACCGCGCAGATAGCGCGCACCGTCGCCGCAGACCATTACCGGTTGCGGCAAATGGCCGGCAACACTATAGCGCAAGGTGTTATTCGCCATATCGAGTGAGCCCACCACCATAGTGGCAAATTTTCCCACCTCGAGGCCCAGTAGCTCATAGTTAGCGCGCTTCAGCATGGCCGTGGGACTAATCACACTGTCATCGTTCTGCCGGAAAAAATCGGATCGCTTGCGGGCGAACAAATTTTTCAATAACACCGTGGCAAAGGCCGAAGAACTACCATGGCCAGAAACGTCGGCCATAAAGAAAGTAATGTGATCGTCTCCGACAAGAAAGTAGTCGGTGAAATCGCCGCTTAGATAAAGAGAGGGAATGACCGTGTGGCTGAGAACGTAATCTCTGACAATGAGTGGCGTGGTAGGCAACATGCGCATCTGCACCTGGCGACCCGCCTGCTGATCCTGCTCCAGCACTTTCACCGTTGCCCGCAACTCAGCATTTGCAGCTTCAACCCGCTTACGAGAATCCTGTAGATCACGGCGCATCTGGCGCTGTCGCACGCAGCTTTCGATCGATTTCACCAGTGCATCGGTGTCCACTATCGGGCGTACAAAAAAATCGTTTGCCCCCAGGCGCAGCGCCGTCATCATGCGATCGGCATCCATTTCATCGCTGAACATTATCGCAGGAACTTGAATATCCATTTCCCGCAAGGTTCGCCTGGCATCACCCCAGGACACACCTTTGATATCGAGTTCGCACAGGATAACGTCCAATTCGCTATTGGTGCCCAGAGAGAATGTGGAGTTATTGAAATCGGTGACTACTTCCGCATCAAAGCCGGCCGCAGACACCTGTGCACACAAACTGTTTGCGCGTTCGGGGTCGTCGTCAATAATGAGTAATTTGCCGTGGGCGGCCATCACATGCAGCTTCAATGCCTAATTCGCGGGAACAGTACGCCGTTCACTAACGACGGGCAACAACATTTTCCCATGATTGGGGAGGATTTCACAATATTGTCAGATAAATATGAAAGAAGCGCTAAAACTCCGCATCCCAGGCCTCATCGAAGTCCGAGAAATTGTCTTCAACCTCGCCATCGCTAACGAAGTACTTGCGCTGCTGCAAGTAGGCATCACGAACGAAGATATAGCGGTCGCCGCTCATTAATTGCTCGGCGTTGAGCAGCCGAGAGCGACCATCTACCAGCTCCAGGCCCCAGATCGAGTTACGCAGGGGTACATTGTCAATATAGGTCGGTACAGAGGTATAGGTATCAACAATGGTACCGGTACCACTGCGGATGGTACGCGGCCCATACAGGGGGACCATAACGTAGGGCCCAGGTGGCAGGCCCCAGATAGCCAGGGTATGCCCGAAATCTGTTCGATAGGGGCGGATTCCTATAGGCGTGGCTACGTCAAACACACCCAGTACACCTACCGTCGAATTGACCAGAAACCGGCCACCACCCTGGGCGGCGCCCTCAAAACGTCCCTGTAGAACCGCGTTGAGTGCGGAGCTGAAGTCATAAATGTTAGCGAAGAAATTGCCCACCCCACGCTGTGCCGGGGCCGGCATAATAAAGTCATAACCCACCGCTATAGGGCGTACCAGGAACCTGTCCAAGGTGTTGTTCAACGCGAATAACGGGCGATTAATGCTCTCCAGGGGATCTGGATTTACTGTCTCTTCCTGTGCGACGACCTGGGTCATCGGCATGAGCAATAGTATTGACAGGGTGAAGCGAGCGAGCGTCATTCGAACTGGGTCCGTTTATCGAGGCTGGAATTTTACTAGCAGAGGGTGAGACGGGCAAGGGAAACAGCAGAACATAAGGGCCAGGGTCCGGTTGGTTAATTCAGGGAATCTTCAGGCTAATAACGCCCAGACTCTGTAGTTCGTTCAATTGTTGGGCGCCAAATTCAATAATCGACTCTGCTGCCACATTCATTTGTGCCGCCAGTTCTGCCAGAATTTCCGCGCCTGTTTTACTCTCGTTATCGCGAAGCATTTCGGCTAAGCGGGCGGTGGCAGCATTGAGAGCCAGAAATTTAACCTGGTCTTCACTGTTACGATAGACAATCAGGAATGTGGGTTCGGCGGTCTCTGCAGGCTGAAACGATGGCCCTATTTGATGCACTGGATGAGCATAGCTCAACAACCAGGCCAAGGGAGACCACTGGGGAACAGACGGTAATGGGGCAGCGTTGGTCAGTGGCGGCAACTCCTCCTCAGAAACATCCAGGCCCAGCTCGACCCACTCATAGTGAGCAAGCTCGGACATGAAGGCCGGGTCGCAGGGACGCATTTCATGCTTCTCGGTCAGAAACTGCAAAAACTCCTGACTGATTTCAAGAAAATAGGGGCTGTGGCATCGATGTCCGTCAATAAACTGCCGCACCAGCTGATGCCAGTCTTTGCTGTTATACAAGCTGTGGAGCACCGGAAATCCACCGCTGATAAAACCTTCAATATTGTTAAAAACAAGATCCTGATAAATTTTTAAGCGACGCTCTTCAATGCCTACCGGGGCCGGTTCATTTTCCGGGTCACGGAGAAATCGAGCCATTGTCATCTGCGCATCGTGCAGTGCTGAGGAGCTCATCTTAACTGGCCTGCATGGCAGCGGGTTGCCGCTCAGTTTGTTGTTGCTGCAGCGCCTTGATTTTCGACACCTCCTGCAACAAATCTGACATAGGCGGTAAATTAAAATCCCGTTCCAGTAGTGTGGGCAGCGGTCCAACCCGCTTGTAGGCCTCGGTCAGCAATTCCCAAACAGGGTCTATGACATCGGCGCCATGGGTATCGACTTTCAGGTCTTCAGCCTCGTCGTAGTGGCCAGCAACATGAATGTATCGTGCCCGCTCCAACGGCAAGGCATCGAGAAAGGCCATTGGATCGTAGCAATGATTGATGCTATTAACGTAAATATTGTTGACGTCCAGCAGCAGCTCGCAACCGGACTCCGCCAGCACCGCTCCAATAAATTCGGGTTCGCTTAATTCCGTATGGGTCTGAGCGTAGTAAGAGGCATTTTCAAGTACCAGAGGTTGGCCAATAATATCCTGAACCTGTTTCACCCGGCCCGCCACGTAGTGAACAGCTTCTTCAGTGAAGGGAATCGGCAACAGATCGTAGAGGTGACCCTCTGCCGCGCAATAAGTGAGGTGCTCGCTGTACAGAGGCACCCCAACCTGATCCATCAACTTGCGAACGGAGTGTACCAATTCTGTATCAATCGGATCTGGCCCACCGATATCCAGAGACAAGCCGTGGAACGCAATGGTGTAGCGTTCGGCCAGCTGCATAAACTTACGGCCGAAGCGGCCGCCTACGCCTATCCAGTTCTCAGGCGCGACTTCCATAAAATCGACCGCTCCCTGGTCCATAGACAAGAGCGGGCCCAATAGGGCCCGTCTGAGTCCGAGACCCGCTCCATGCAGGTCTCGTTGAGAGTGAGGCATTAGCCGCCGCACTTACCTTCGCCGCACTTGCCTTCGCCTTCAGACTTCTTGCCTTCGCCGCATTTGCCTTCGCCTTCGGCTTTTTCGCCTTCGCCGCACTTACCTTCGCCGCATTTGCCTTCGCCTTCGGCTTTCTCGCCTTCGCCGCACTTACCTTCGCCGCACTTGCCTTCGCCTTCGGCTTTCTCGCCTTCGCCGCACTTGCCTTCGCCTTCAGCTTTCTCGCCTTCGCCGCACTTGCCTTCGCCACACTTGCCTTCGCCGTCCTTGCCATAGTGAGCCAGGTCGTAACCGCCGCTAAGCTGCTGCGCTGAGAAAGGGTTTACTTCTGCAGAAACCAAAGGAGCAAAAGAGGACGCCAGAAATGCTGCACCGAGAGCGACAGCAAGAGGTTTTTTTAAATGAGCCATGATGTTTTCCCTATAAGGTTTAATTGTTTTTAAGCTTATCGAAACAGCCTGGAGGTCGTGCCTCTTAAGCATCTTTCGTGGTAAATAAGACACAGTACCCGCGGGTTAGTTTCATTTCACGGTCCGTGAGAGCGGTAATATGTCACACTTTGGGGAAATCGAGCAATACTATTTGAACCTCTGGACTGAACCCGCAACTGGGGCAATGCCCGGTTAATGGGGGTTCTGGGTGAGCCAGGCCGCGACCAGCTGCCACTGCTCCTGCAGTCGCTTCTGCGAGACCGGCATGCGGGTGCCCAGATTCTGCGCAAACAATGACACTCTGAACTCTTCCAACCCCCAGCGGTACTGGGCCGCCTCGGGGCTTGCCAGGGTTAAATCCGGGCGCTGTTTAAGGGCCTGCAACATGGGCTCCTCAAGTGCCGCCAACATCGCCAAATGCTGTTGATCTTTCGCATACTGCCCGCTCAAGCGTTCTATGCGGATTCGCAGGGCTTTCAAATAGCGGGGATACTGACTGAGCCACGCAGCCGGCGTATCGCGTAAAAATCCAGGTCTGAGTAACCCCTGTAGCTGACGATCTATATCCGCCCGCGAGTCCGACCACTGCCCAGTCTGCAAGCCGGCCAGCAAGTGTTTCACAGTAGCCAGTATCTGCAGTGAACTGAGCAGCGTCTTTTCAAGTTCATTGCCAACATTGACCAACTCGGCCCGGCATTTCGCCTGCGCCAGGTCAAATTCGACCTGCCCATACGGTAGGTTTGATTCCAATTCCAACGCCTGTACGAATGCCCCATTGACCAGATCTTCCAGCAGCGTGGCACGCTCCAGGCCCGCGCCTGCCAGCACCAAATTAAACTCGTTCCCCCTAAGCAGTTGCTTGCGCAGATATTTGACGCCCTGGCTGTTTCCTAACTGCGCCAATTTGAGTACTCCCAGCCGGTGCTGCTGGCGCGCCTGCTCCGGGTAATCAAACAATTCTATAGCAACGCTGTCGCCTCGTTCAGCAAGCCCCGGGTAAGACACTATAGACACCCCGGCCTGGCGGAACCGCCACTCTTTGGGCAAGGAGTCGATATCCCAGCGAGTGATGTCACTGCGTTGCGGCCCCACCGCGGGAGACGCACTCACTGACATTTGCGTGTCTTCGCGGAACTCCCGAATCAAGGCGTCCAGATCCCGTCCCTGGGCCAATAGTTTGCCCGTGGCATCAACCACCCTGACATTCATTCGGTAGTAATCGTCGAGCTTGGCCAGCGCCCAATCATCCCGGTGCAGGCGGATGCCGCCGAGTTTCGACAGACTGCGGCTTATGATATCCAGCAAATCGACATTATCCGGCTCTAGCTCAGCCAGCATGCGACCCACGAAATCTGGCGCGGGGACCAGGTGTTTACGCTGCGCCTTGGGTAACGCTTTCACCAGTTGAATGCATTTTTCACGGAGTAGCCCCGGCACCAGCCATTCGAATAGATGGCGCGGCACCCTGTTGAGCAAAGCTACCGGTATGGTTATCGACACGCCGTCTGCCTCGTTGCCGGGTTCGAACTGGTAGCTCAGCCGGTAGCGCATATCCTGCCATGCCAGATGATCGGGAAACTGTTCACCAAGGGTCTCGCCTGGGTCCCTGGCCAGCAACACGTCACGCGAGATGCACAAGCCCGCATCGGCTCCCGGGTTGTCCTTAAGCCAGGCCTCAAGGTGGGCGGCGGTGTAGGCATCCTCAGGCAGTCTTTCATCGTAGAATTCAAAGAGTACCCTGTCCTCTGCCAGAATATCCCGACGGCGGGTTCGCGATTCAAGTTCCTCTACCTCTCTTACCAGGCGCTGGTTATGTTTGAGGAAATTGGGGAAGCGCGGGAATTTTGCCGCTATCAAACCCTCGCGAATCAACAGTTCACGTGCCTCTACGCTATTGATAGTGCCGTAATGCACTGAACGCTTATCAGCAATGGTCAAGCCGTAAAGTGTGAGTCGCTCCCAGGCAACGGTCCGGCCACTACGCTGCTGCCATCGGGGTTCGTAATAATGGCGTTTGAGTAAATCCGGATCAATCTCGACTATCCACTTGGGCTCGATGGCGGCGACGGTGCGCGCAAATATCTTGCTGGTTTCAACGATCTCCGCCGCCACTATCCAGGGCGGAGGCTTACGATGCTGGGATGAGCCTGGGAAAATATGCAGTTTTCGATTGCGTGCTCCCAGATACTCCTTGCGCTCAAATTGCTGGGCAATATTACTGAGTAACCCGGTGAGCAGGGACACATGCACACGTTCGTAGTTTTCCTCGGGGGGAAGCTGCGGCCGAGGGCGCATTTTTTGCTGCCGGCAGGCGATGCTGAGCTGAGCATGAACCTCCCGCCACTCTCGCATTCGCATAAAAGAAAGAAATTCACGCTGGCACAGCTTGCGCAACTGACTCTGACTCAGGTTCTGGCGCTGTTCTTCGTAGTAACGCCAGAGATTCAACCAGGCAACAAAATCTGAACGGGGATCAAGAAACCGGGCGTGCTGCTGATCGGATTGCTGTTGTTTCTCCGCAGGTCGCTCGCGCGGATCCTGAATAGTCAGGGCGCTGGCAATCACCAGTATCTCTTCAAGACAACCATGTTGCTGCCCTGCAAGCACCATGCGGCCCATTCGTGGGTCCACCGGCAAACGCGCCATATTCCTGCCAATCGAGGTGATCTTGCCCGCCTGGGTCACCGCGCCAAGCTCTTCCAATAATTTGTAGCCGTCTCGCACCATACGACTATCGGGGGGATCGATGAACGGAAACTGCGATACATCGCCAAGCTGTAACTGCAACATTTGCAGGATCACTGCCGCCAGATTGGTACGCTGGATTTCCGGGTCGGTAAATTCGGGTCTAGCAAGAAAGTCCTGTTCGCTGTACAGGCGGATACAAACCCCCGCCTCTACCCTGCCGCAACGCCCCTGCCTCTGGTTCGCGCTGGCCTGAGATATGGGCTCAATGGGCAGTCTCTGCACCTTGGTGCGATAACTGTAACGACTAATGCGGGCTTCACCGGGATCGATCACATAGCGGATTCCGGGGACTGTCAGGGACGTCTCTGCCACGTTGGTCGCCAGCACCACGCGTATGCCCCGCCTGCGCGAAATATCAAACACCCTGTTTTGCTCTGCATGACTAAGTCGTGCGTAAAGCGGCAACACATCGAGTTCAGTCTCGCCACGCAGCGACTTCGCCAACTCCCGTATATCGCGTTCTCCCGACAGGAAAATAAGGATATCGCCGCGTTTGCCGTAGTCTCCCGCATCGATGGCGTGCACCAATTGCACGATCTGCTCGCGCACTCCCTGATCGCGATCCTCCACAGGATCAAGATAATGTGTTTCAACCGGATAGGTGCGCCCCGATACTTCAATGATCGGCGCATCGGCAAAGTGCTTGGAGAAGCTCTCGACGTCAATGGTGGCCGAAGTGATAATTACTTTCAGGTCAGGCCGTTTTGGTAGCAGACGTTGTAGATAACCCAGCAGGAAGTCGATGTTGAGACTGCGCTCGTGAGCTTCGTCGATAATCAGGGTGTCGTATTGCGCAAGCGTCCGGTCGCGCTGCATCTCTGCCAGCAAAATACCATCAGTCATTAATTTGACCGCAGTCTGCTCCGACACCTGATCGTTAAACCGAACCTGATAGCCTACGGTCTCGCCCAGTGGCGAATTAAGCTCTTGGGCGATTCGCTGAGCTACCGTGCGGGCCGCCAGCCGGCGGGGCTGAGTGTGACCTATTCGTTTAGTGAGGCCGCGCCCTAATTGCAGGCAAATTTTAGGTATCTGGGTGGTTTTCCCCGAGCCAGTCTCACCAGCCACAATAACCACCTGGTTATCTCGAATGGCCTCGGCGATCTCCTCTCTGCGTTCACTGACAGGCAGCTCTTCAGGAAAACTGAGTTCCGGGATCTGGCGCAGAAGGTTCTGCGTTTTACTCATGATTACACACTGCCAACAATGATTCCTGATCCACGACCGACTGAACCTGCGTTAATATATACTTCACTTCAAACTACCCTGCGGAAAATCACTATGAGTCAGCTGACCAATTTTACCTATGACGAGATCTACCTGGGCCAAACCGCAAGTTACTCCAAAACGATCGAAGAACGCGATATTCAGCTATTTGCAGCAGTATCAGGTGACGTCAATCCAGTTCACCTCGATGAAACCTTTGCCGCTACTACCATGTTCGGCGGTCGCATAGCCCATGGCATGCTCACCGGGGCACTGGTCTCCGCCGCCATGGCACTGGAACTACCCGGGCCAGGCACCATCTACCGCAGCCAATCGCTGCGCTTTCGCGCTCCGGTAAAAATCGGCGACACCATAACCATCAAGCTGGAAGTTACCGAGAAAAAAGATCGCGGTTCTGTAGTGACCCTGGACTGCAAGGCGTTTAACCAGCACGAGAAGCTTGTTGCCACCGGCGTCGCGGAAGCCATTGCGCCGCCTGAAAAACTAGTACTACCAAGGCCATCCCTACCTGATGTGACGGTGAACGGTTAAAGCTCAAGCCTTATCGGCGGCCCCGTCACTCTCAGCGGGCACTTCAAACTGCGCGGGGTCAATGTACATAAGGCGAAGTACAATATTGGCCTCGGTGCCACTGGAATCAGCGCCAAGCACCATCACGCTGGGCTGCTCATTCTCTACGGTGACAGCGGTCACCCCAAACATCATCACGTTGGAATCATGCTCGGCGTTGAACACCGGTATTTTCTCTTCTTTCTGCAGGGCAGTTACCAGATTGCCAACCAGGGTCGCCAGACTGGCGCGAAACCCACTGTAATTTAGACTGCCGCGATACTCACTGTGCTCCAGTGACAAATCGAAGCGTACCGTCGACTTATCTTCCATCTGCACCTGGGTCAGCGCCACCCGCTGGCCCTCTGATATCTGCTTATACAGGTTCTTGGCGTCGGTCCGGGCAGATTCTATAAATGCCTTGTGCAGCAGATTCGCTGACATTGTCAGAAAAGTTTCCTGCGGCATGTCCTGAGTTTGAGTCTGGGCCATGTGAACCTCTATCATTAAGGGAGCGCAAGTTTAATCCCTGCGACCACCAAACTCCAGCGACGGTACTGGGGACTGGCCTCTGCCTCTGTTATAATGGCCGGCTGAATTACAAGAGCACCAACCGCACCGTGCAAAAACCATTAAAAAAACGCTTCCAAACCGGCCTGTTTGGCATGCTGGCAGCCGTATTAATGGTTCTGAATTTAGCTGGCACTTCCTCTATGACGGCAGCGATAGAGGAAACCATCTCTCTGGAGGCTCTAACCAAAGAGCGCCAGGGGCTGGCCGATGAACTGCTGCACTACAAGAAAACACTGGCACTGCTTCATCCCGACACCTCTCTCGCACAAGTTAGTGAAAACCCGGCAGTACGCTCGCTGGCGGCCGAAATGGTCAGAATTCGTCAGCGGCTTATACACGTTACCGAGCAAGAAGTGACGCTGTTACAGGAGCAAATTATTGTGGCCAGAGGGGCCAGCGCTGCCGCCTCTGTCACTGTCAGTGCGCAAGCTATGGCTGAGCCTTCCAGTGAAACCAAACCGACGCCACCTCTGGGCCGCGATTACTCAATGCAACAGGAAGCCAGAGACGTAGAACGCCTGCGTGATTTGTTGAGTGAGTTTTACGTCGACCAGCAGGAGTCGATGAAGGTAATGCCCACCGCAGAGGAAATTTCCCGGCGTCAAGCCGCTCAAGAGGATACTCGACAATTGGAGCTTATTCCGTTCAATGCCGACAAAGTTCGCCTCAACGGATCCGAAGGCAGTACTGCCCTCAGCCAGATTACACGCAGGCTGAGCGATTCCAATATTCCCGAGAGTCGCCGGGATACTGCCCCAATCTGCTCCATCAAAACTCGCCTGTTTGGATCTTTGATCGGCAGTGAGACGCGCAGCATGAAGCCGGTGGGGAAACACCATTACGTGGCTCGAATTCGCATGCAACCGGGTGACACAACACTTCGCATTCTCGGCCATCGCTGGGAAATCAGCCTGCCCAGTGACAGCAGCTCCGCAGAGTACCTTTTCACTCTGTACGCCCCGCCGGCAGCAACACCAGAGTTACATGTATTTGCGGTAGACGACCTACTGGCCGAAGACACTCCGCATATTCCGGCCTGGCTGCCCGATGAACTGGGGCTGAAACCTCGCGCTGGATGAACCGGGACAATACCCCCTGGCGACCGGCCGTCACTGCCGAAATCGACTGGCAGGAAGGCGAAATACCTTACTCCAAGGCGTTCGCTGACTTCTATTATTCTTCGGTAGATGGACTCAAGGAAAGTGAGTACGTATTTCTACAGGGCAATAAGCTTGCCGAACGCTTGTGCCATCATAAGAGAGACTCCTTTTGTCTTGGCGAGACAGGCTTTGGTACTGGCCTCAATTTCCTGCTGACCTGGCAAGCCTGGCGCAACTGCCCGGAGCCCAAACCAAGACTTCACTATGTGGCTATGGAGCTGACACCCCTGAGCCACCAGGATATTGCCCGCGCTCTGGCCCAATGGCCTACGCTTGGCGAATATGCAGATGAACTACTCGACGCTTATCCGCAAACAGTCAAAGGACCACACCGCCTGCTCATGGAACGCGGTAAAGTTGTGCTCGATTTACACTTCGATGACGCCATTGATGTACTAAACGATTTGGCTCAGCGCCACACTCCATTCTTCGACGCCTGGTATCTCGACGGCTTTACGCCATCGCGCAACGATGCCATGTGGCAGTCGCCGCTATTGAGCGCAGTCGGCCAACTGAGCCGAGCAGAATGCACATTGGCCAGCTTTACCGCCGCAGGACAGGTCCGCCGAGACCTGCAAAATGCAGGCTTCGAAATAGTAAAAGCACCCGGGTTCGGACGCAAACGAGAGTGCATGAGAGGTACACTTGTTCGGCCACATACGCCCCGGGAATTCAACGATACACCCTGGGATCTGCCCGCGGGTGATTGTGCTGAGCCAAAATCAGCTATCGTGCTGGGAGGTGGTCTGGCCGGCTGCAGCACTGCTGCCGCGCTCGCCCGAAGAGGCCTGAAAGTAACCCTACTGGAAGAAAGCACGCTCGCCAATGGCGGTTCAGCCAATGATCAGGGTGTCTTATATACACGCCTGTCACACAAGCATTCCTCGTTGGTGGATTTCGCTCTACAAAGTTTTCTGTTCGCCGCAAAACTGTATCGCGGACTGTTTGCGAACAGCGCTCTCGAAACACCAATTGACGGGGAACTATGCGGCTGCTTTCAGCGTCTACCTAATGCAGATACCCGCGCATTGCTCGATGAGGCCTATCAGGATATTTCAGGGCTCGCTCAAATTGTGAGTGCACGGGAGGCGAGCGAACTGACCGGCATTGAACAAACCGAGGGCGGCTATTGGCTACCCCAATCCGGCTGGTTACATCCTGGGGCCGTATGTCGCGCGCTGCTTCGCTCAACGAATATTGAAGTGCTGGAGAACTATGGTAAAGCAACACTGGAGGCGACCAACGGTGGCTGGCAGGCCGCTAGCGACGACGGCAGAAAAATCACAGCTGATTGTGCCGTGATCGCAACAGGAACCGCGGCTGTCGACAATCCCGAGCTACGCTGGCTGCCAACTAAATCTATTCGAGGGCAGACCACTCACCTGCCCTCTGTTCCGCCGTTTTCTAATTTACGAAGTGTGTTTTGCCATCGCGGCCATATCGCGCCCGGGCGTGACGGTGAACATTGCATCGGCGCCAGCTTTAATCTGGAAGATGACGAGCTTAGCTTGCGTCGCTCAGACCACCAGGGCAACCTGGACCAGCTGGCCGCCGTAGCCCCTGAGTGGCAAGAGTCTCTGCAGGCTCTGGATTCCGCTACTCTAGGTGGCAAAGTCCGGTTTCGCTGTACCAGCCCGGATTATTTGCCGCTGACAGGGCCGGTACCCGACCACGAGGCTTTCTTGCAAACCTTCGCCGCCCTGCGTAACAATGCGCGACAACACATTGCCACCAAAGGAAACTACGTGCCAGGTCTCTACCTCAACACTGCTCACGGCTCGCGGGGCTTGAGTTCAACCCCGCTGGCAGCCGAGCTGTTGGCCAGCCAGATCTGCGGCGAGCCCTCGCCACTTCAGCGAAGCCAGGAACGCGCGTTGGCGCCTGCCCGCTTTCTCATTCGCGATCTTGTTCGAAGCCAAGCCTGAGGTTGCAGTGCCCCCTATTCTGATAACACTTTTCATCGCCCTCACCGTCCAAGTCCAAGTACAGGCTCAAGCTCAAGCTCAAGCTCAGGCCACGCAACATTACAGTTACGAGATACTGGAGACACGCCCCCAATCCCGTCAGAACTTCGTCCAGGGACTGCAAATTGTCGGTGACTATTTATATGTCGGCACCGGGCTATACGGCCAATCGGCCATACTCCGCTACCGCCTTGACGATGGCACTTTAGACGCCAGTAAAGCGGTAAGCCCCCAGTTTTTTGGCGAGGGCATTACTGTAGTTGACGATCTGCTGTACCAACTCACCTGGAAGAGCCGGATGCTGTTGGTCTATCGGGCAAGTGACCTGACACCACAAAAGTGGTTTCAAATTCCCGGAGAGGGCTGGGGGATCACCTACAACGGTGAAGCACTCATCTACAGTGATGGCAGCCACAATCTACATTTTTTGAGCCCTGACACCGGTAATATCAGCCACAGTATTGAAGTGATGGAACACGGCGAACCCGTTATTCGACTGAACGAGCTTGAATGGGTGGACGGTAAGGTCTGGGCCAATGTCTGGGCCAGCAATCGAATTGTCATCATCGATCCAGAAACGGGCGAGGTCACCGGCAGCATTGATTTGACAGGGTTATTGCCGGCCGATCAACGGCAACCGGGCACCGACGTACTCAACGGAATTGCGGTGAATCCGGAGAATGGTGATATCTGGGTGACTGGCAAACGCTGGCCGGCCCTATACCGGATCAAGCTAGTGCCCATTGAAAAGACTCAAATTCCAGTACAAACGCCGGTCGAATCAGGCCCCGGTACCGCTGATGAATTACCTGCCACTTCAGGCCACGCTGAAGTACTAGGGAATTCGTCAGCGGTGCCCTAAAATAGCCGCCTTCCCAAGATAAACTGAGACCCTTATGAGCAACCCCAGCGCCCTACCCGCCGCGCACCCGGCGTTTGATCTTATTCGTCAGGAAACCATAGAATCACTGAATATTAAGGTGCAGCAGTTTGAGCACCGCGCCACCGGAGCGGCGCACTACCATCTGGCAGCAGACAATGCCGAAAACGTATTCCTGGTCGCCCTGCGCACCGTTCCCCACGACTCCACTGGCGTGGCCCATATCCTGGAGCATACCGCCTTGTGTGGTAGCGAGCGCTTTCCGGTTCGCGACCCATTCTTCATGATGCTGCGACGCTCGCTCAATACCTTTATGAACGCTTTTACCAGCTCCGACTGGACTGCCTACCCGTTCGCCAGCCAGAACCGTAAGGATTTTAATAATCTGCTGGACGTCTATCTGGACGCGGTCTTTTTCTCCCGCCTGGACCCCTTGGACTTCGCCCAGGAAGGCCACCGGGTTGAATTCGCCGAAGCCGGCAACAGCGACAGTGATCTGGTATTCAAAGGCGTAGTGTTCAATGAAATGAAAGGTGCCATGAGTTCGGTAAGCAGTACCCTGTGGGACAAGCTCTGCGAGACTTTATTTCCAACCAGCACTTACCACCACAACAGCGGCGGCGACCCGGAGCACATTCCGGACCTGAGTTATCAGGATCTACAGGACTTCTACCGCAGCCACTACCACCCCAGCAACGCCATCTTCATGACCTTCGGCGACATACCTGCCAGCGAACATCAGGCTAGCTTTGAGACCAAGGCATTACATAGCTTTGAGCGCCTGGATCAACGCATTCAGGTAAAAGCCGAACAACGCCTGACCACACCTATTCGCGTAAGCGACGTTTACGCTTTCGACGAAAGCGGTGACGTCGATCAGAAAACCCATATTATTATGGGCTGGATGCTCGGTGAAAGTGCCAACCTTGAACAATTACTGGAAGCCCAGCTGTTGTCCAGCGTACTGATGGAAAACAGTGCGTCGCCGTTACAACAGGCTCTGGAAACAACAGAACTGGGGCTCGCCCCCTCCCCACTCTGTGGACTTGAGGATTCAATGCGGGAGATGGTGTTCTCCTGCGGCATTGAAGGCAGTGAAGCAGACCGTGTTGAGGAAGTTGAAGCACTGGTGATGAAAGTACTTAACGACGTAGCAGACAACCCGGTACCGCACGACAGGCTGGAGGCGATACTGCATCAGTTGGAACTGCATCAACGGGAAATCAGCGGTGACAGCTTCCCCTATGGCTTGCAGCTTATTATGCAGTCTCTGGGTTGCGCTACACACTACGCCGATCCCATCGCCGTACTCAACCTTGACCCGGTCATCGCCAACATGCGCGAACGCATTGCAGATCCCCAGTACGTTTGCCGACTGGCCCGAGAGTTACTGGTGAACAACCAGCACCGGGTAACACTGGTGATGTCACCTGACAAAGAACTTTCGGAGCGCCGCAAAAAAACGGAAATGTCACGGCTCGCCGATGTTAAAGCAGCGATGGACGAGGAACAACGTCAGGCAGTGATCAAACTGGCGGCAGACCTTCTGGTGCGACAGGGTCAGGTTGACGACGAGAGCATTCTTCCCAAAGTCGAACTAAGCGACATTCCAGCCAGTGTTCCCGAGCTGACAAATACTCAACAGATGGTGGGCCAGACTCCAATAACCAGTTACGCCCAGGGCACCAACGGCCTGGTCTATTTGCAGAGCATTTCATCTCTACCGGCACTTTCGGACTCGCAGCTATCCATGCTGCCCGGCTATACCAATCTGTTGACTGAACTGGGACTGGGTGATGCCGACTACCTGAGCACGCAACACCGACAATCGGCAACGGTAGGCGCTATCAATGTATTTTCCTCCCTGCGCGGCGCAGTGGATGATGAACAGTCAGTGACCGCGAACATGATCCTGTCTTCGAAAGCACTGGTCAGCAACGTCGGTGATCAGTCCCGATTGATGGTAGACACATTACACAATGTCCGCTTCGATGAAGTGTCACGCATACGCGACATAATCAGCCAACAGCGGGCTCGACGAGATCAATCGATCACCGGCAATGGACACGGACTGGCAATGGCTGCGGCCAGCGCCGGCATGAGCCCTCTGGCCAACATTAATCACCAGCTTTCTGGCATGGCGGGCATCAAGGCCTTGCGGGAGTTGGATGAGAAGCTTAACGACGAGGCTGAACTTAGTAAGTTTTCACAGCAACTTGCAGACCTGCATTCACAGGTTCTGACCATGCCAGCACAATTATTAATGGTCGCGGAACAGGAGAAACAGGAAAGCCTGCTAAAACAGATAGCAAGCGACTGGCAACAGCTGGAACCTGGCAGCGCCACAAGTCGCTTCTCCCGTGATCCTATACGCGAACGCAGACAGGAAATGTGGATTACCAACACCCAGGTAAATTTCTCCGCACGCGCTTACCCAACCGTACCAATCGCCCACGCAGATTCCGCTGCCCTGACAGTACTTGGAGGCTTCTTGCGCAATGGCTTCCTGCACCGTGCCATTCGTGAGCAAGGTGGCGCCTACGGCGGCGGCGCCAGCCAGGACTCAGGCATCGCCTCTTTCCGATTCTATTCTTATCGCGACCCGAGACTTGAGGAAACACTGACGGACTTCGATGACTCGGTAAAGTGGATGCTGGATGAGAGTCATGAATATCGCCCACTTGAAGAAGCGATACTGGGAGTGATTGGTAGCCTGGACAAGCCAAGCTCACCCGCTGGTGAAGCTAAGCAGCATTTTCACAATATGCTATTTGGTCGCACACACGCTCACCGGGAAGAGTTTCGACAGCGTATTCTGGATGTGAGTCTGGATGATTTACGACGCGTTACAGAGACTTATCTTAAGCCTGAGTTAGCGAGCACGGCGGTGATTACTTCCAGCAGCCAGTTAGATGCAACTTCTGACCTACGAGAGAGTTTGGGGATGGACGTTCTGGAGGTTTAGCACTTCGGAAGACGGGAGTTGCGCTTTTAGTTCTGAACAACGGCCATTACCAAAGGCCCTGATCCGGCTGCTGTGCAACTCGACAATTTTTGCTGCGCAAAAATCTGGACTCGAACAGTGCTCGCAGAATTCCCCGGATCAGGGCCTTTGGTAAAGCATGGCCTGATTGTTGTTCAGAACTAAAAGCGCAACTCCCTCTGACTGTGGCATTCTAATTCCGTTGGGTTCATTTCTCGACGAGGTATCCGACGATACGCCGAACTTACTTTGTGCGCACCCCAAAACACTGCGCGGCTATCTTTGGCCACTGAGTTAGCATGTCATGCAAGCTCAATAACGGAGACACCAGACTTCCTCCACACCGATCTAGAATTGAAATCGAAGGCCAATTCCAATTCGAAAATTCTTCTAAAGCCAACCCTTAGCATCACTCCGAAACAAGGTGATTAGCGGTTGCCCTTCCCGGTTAACATCAGGGCACGCTCAGGCTGGCGTCCGGCTTTGGAGTCTTTCCGCGAGGATTGCCCGAGTCCAGATTTTTGCACAGCAAAAATTGTCGAGTTCCGCAGCGGCCAAAGACGGACGCCAGCCTGTGTCCAGTTAATCGGGAAGGGCAACCGCTAATTGCCGATGCCGAAGCTACCAGCCTCAGCCATTCTCAAACGATGGAAAACAATCTCAGAGCGGTTATATAAAGCAAGCATAAGACTTAAATGGCAACTATTCCCGAGCATCACTCAGAAACAAGGTAGTTTGCTGTTTCGCTTTTCGGTTAACATCAGGGCACGCTCAAGCTGGCGTCCGGCTTTGGAGGCTTTCCGCGAGGACTGTCCGAGTCCAGATTTTTGCACAGCAAAAATTGTCGAGTTCCGCAGCGGCCAAAGACGGACGCCAGCTTGTGCCCAGTTAACCGAAAAGCGAAACAGCAAATTACCGCCTACGAAGCTACTAATTAAGAAACAGTCCTATCTAAAAACCACAGACCATCTGTAGCACCACTAAAATCCCAGACAAAAAAAAGGGCCGATAAAATCAGCCCTTTCCAGATACCAACGAGAACCTAGCCAAACTGGTTCATCGTGTTGTCTTTACCGCCAGCCTTAAGCGCCTGATCACCAGCAAAATACTCTTTGTGGTCGTCGCCCATGTTGGAGCCAGCCATGTCCTGGTGCTTAACACAGGCGATACCCTGACGGATCTCCTTGCGCTGAACGCCTTTCACGTAAGCCAGCATGCCTTCTTCACCGAAGTAACCTTTGGCCAGGTTGTCCGTAGACAGAGCCGCAGTGTGGTAAGTAGGCAGCGTTATCAGGTGGTGGAAAATACCTGCTTCGCGCGCTGAGTCAGCCTGGAATGATTGAATCCACTTGTCGGCTTCAACACCCAGATCTGTTGCGTCGTATTCTGCGCTCATCAGTTGATCGCGAGTATAGGCTGCAAGGTCCTTGCCTTCTTTAGTCCAGGCATCAAATACCTGCTGACGGAAGTTCAGCGTCCAGTTGAAAGACGGTGAGTTGTTGTACACCAGCTTGGCGTTAGGGACTGCCTTGCGTATCTCATCAACCATTGCACCGATTTGACCAACGTGAGGCTTCTCAGTTTCGATCCACAGCAGGTCAGCGCCATTTTGCAGACTGGTGATGCTGTCGAGAATGCAGCGCTCTTCGCCAGTACCTGGCTTGAAGCGGTACAGACCGTTGGGCAGACGAACCGGGCGAACCAGCTTGCCATCTTGCTTGATGATTACGTCGCCTTCGTTAACGTCTTCGGCACCGTTGATCACTTCTGTTTCCAGGAAAGCGTTGTACTTGTGTGCCAGGTCACCGGTATCGGTAGATACTGGGATTTTCTGGGTCAGACCTGCGCCCAACGAGTCAGTACGTGCAACGATTACACCGTCGTCTACACCCAACTCAAGGAAGGCGTAGCGGATAGCGTTGATCTTGGCCAGAAAGTCTTCGTGAGGAACGGTTACTTTTCCGTCCTGGTGGCCACACTGCTTGGCATCGGATACCTGGTTCTCTACCTGAATGGCACAGGCGCCCGCTTCGATCATCTGCTTAGCCAGCAGGTAGGTGGCTTCTTCGTTACCAAAGCCAGCATCGATATCAGCGATGATGGGAACAACGTGAGTCTCGTAGTTTTCAATTGAGTTCAGTACCGCCTTTTCCTTGACCTCGTCACCAGCTTCGCGGGCATCATCCAGATCGTGGAACAGGTGACCCAGTTCACGGGCATCAGCTTGGCGCAGGAAAGTGTAAAGCTCTTCGATCAGTGCTGGCACAGAAGTTTTCTCGTGCATTGACTGATCAGGCAGCGGACCAAACTCGCTACGCAGTGCGGCGATCATCCAGCCAGACAGATACAGGTAGCGTTTGTCGGTTGTGCCGTGGTGCTTTTTGATCGCCAGCAACTTCTGCTGTCCGATAAAACCGTGCCAGCAACCTAGCGACTGGGTGTACTGCGCGCTGTCTGCGTCGTAGTCGGCCATATCCTTACGCATGATGCCAGCGGTATAGCGGGCAATGTCCAAACCAGTCTGGAAGCGGTTCTGAGCCTTCATACGCGCTGCGTACTCGGGGCTGATATTGCTCCATGTGCCGGTTTGCTGATCGCGAAGATCGGCGAGAGCGGCTATGTCCTGCTCATAAGTTGACATGATGACACCTCATTGTGATTTAAGTGATAAAGAGAGCTTCCGGTTCACGCCGGAGATCGATTGGAGCTATCTTAAGGACTGGAGCCACATAACTGAAATAAATAGTTTTGATTTTTACTATACACGGCGTGAATGTGCCGACAGAACAGAGCTGCGCTACAGAAGAAGCCGGATTATTTCAATAGTTTGGTTACTTTCCGGATTTTGGCCACTTTTTAACAGTTTTTCGGCGAATTTTGGCAATGGTGCCGACCAGCGCAGAATCTGGCCAGCAAGAAACCCACGGTTTAGGTTCCGGCGAACTTCCTGACAATGTCTATCATTACCTGCACACCCTGCTCAAAGGTATCGACCGGGATGTGCTCATTATTGCCGTGAAAGGTTCCCGCGGTCGCCGGCTCGAGCACGAATGGCGCATAGCCATAGCTGGTGATTCCCAGATCCCGGAAAAAGTGGCTATCGGTGAACCCCCCTACCACTGAGGGCAATATGCCGGCTTGCGGATAGTATCGCGCCGTCACTTCTTCGATATCGCGAAAGAGTCCGGTGTCAGAACTGGATATCGCAGGTCCAAACAGCAAGATTTTTTCTATCGCGATATTTTCATCATCGACGATACGGGTGATCTGCTGGAGAAACTCAGGGGCGTCCTGATCAGGAAGAATACGGCAATCCAGTTCAGCACTGGCGGTAGGCGGCACCACGTTGATTTTTTGGCTGCCTGACAACATCGTCAGGGAGCAGGTATTGCGGGTCAGAGCATGCAGCCCAGGTAAAGTCGCCTGCATTTTTGCCAGTAGCTGCGGATTCTTGATGGTCTCGTCAATATTCAACAAAGCGTCTTGCCACTCAGGGTCAGCATGAGGTGACATAGCATGAAACATACTGCGTACCGGTGCGACGATGCGAGGTTCAAAAGGCGCTGCCTGTAATCTCCCTAAAGCTGCGATCAGACGTGATGTTGCAGACTCAGGTAATGGGCGGGAACCGTGCCCCGGCACGCCAGAGGCTGTTAAGCGTAGCCAGTAAGGGCGTTTTTGCGCGACTTCTATGCCAAAAGAGGTGTGCCCTTTGGACGTTTGCCCCATGCCACCTTCATTCAGTAAAAAACCAGCCCCGGCGAAGGCCTCGGGCCGATTGTCCACGATCCAACCGGCGCCATACATGCCGCCGGCCTCCTCGTCGGCTGTCGCCATAAAAATCACATCTCGTTTGAGCTTGGCGCCGCTGGCATGCAATGCCAGAAAGGCCTCGAGGTGCGCAATGCCCAGGGCTTTAGTATCCAGTGTGCCGCGGCCATAAAGGTTACCGTCGCGAATTTCCGCTTTCAGAGGATCTGTGGTCCAGAACTCTCGCGAGGCTGGCACCACATCGATGTGGTGCAATAGAATCAGAGCGGGCTCATCTCCCCCTTCCAGTCTCGCCCACAGATTTCCTCGCCCAGGAGCAGATTCGGCAGTCTCATAATCAATACCTGCCTGGTCGAGTATCCCGGCCAGATAACGTACGCCGCGTGATTCATTACCCGGCGGGTTGATGGTATCGATTTCGATATAGCTTTGCAGGCGTGTTAGCGCTGAGTCACCGGCAACAGCCAGCGGCGAAGTCAGCAACATTAAAATCAAAATCTGTGAAGTTACTCGTGTCATATTTCTCGCTCTCTTAATCGGGTTAACTGGCAAACAGGTCCCGCTCTATGTCTCTAAAACCTTTAAATTCCAATGCGTTGCCAGAGGGGTCCAGGAAAAAGAATGTACCCTGCTCACCCACTTCACCGGCAAACCGGACGTAGGGCTCAACCACAAAAGAGTCGATAACATCCGTCAACCGGTCTGCCAGCTCGCGCCATTGTTCAAACTCCAGCACAACACCACAGTGAGGCACAGGAACGCCCTGCCCATCAACAGGGTTTTTAATTTGCTGCACACTGCCCTCTGCACCCAGCGCCTCGTTGAGGTGAACTACAAATTGATGGCCGTACATATTGAAATCGATCCAACTGTTTGAACTACGGCCCTCTTCCAGGCCTAGAACGCCCCCGTAAAAAGATCTGGCCTCGACCAAATTGCGAACCTGAACAGCGATATGAAAAGGAGTAAGTTTCATTGTTCTACAATCCCAAAATTAAACCCAAAAAAATCTGTTTTATCAGTTCCCTTCACAGCTTGGCACTCAGCAATAGTTCCAGGCGACTGTCTGAGAGCAACACACTGCGATCGAATTGAAAGCAACTCAGCAAGGTTTTAAGCCGACTCTGGGTGTGTGGCGCGTACCCTGGCAGACTGGCTGAACGCGGCCTGATATTAAGCGCATCAAGATCGCTGATTCCATAAATTCGTTCGCTGGGGGGATTCCTGAGATTGTGCACAGCGAAGCCGTGCGCGAGGCTACCGGGGCGCAGATACGGTCTGAGAGTCATTAAAAATGCGGTGATGGCATCACTGCTCATGTAGTTAAACAAATCCCAGAACAGGGTTATATCGAAGTATGTACCCGGGGGGAACTGCAGTAACTCGGCAAATTGCTTTTCCAGCGAGAGAGGCACGTCCTCTTCGGCAAGAATTGGCAACTCTCCAAACAAGTCCACAAAGTGTAATTTGCAACGATAGCGCGAGAAAAACTCTACCGTTTCAGGCAGCGCCGGACCGATGTGAAGCACGGTTATCCGCGCCTCCTCATCTATGTGTTCAAACAGGGTCGATAGCAGCTTCGAAGGCTGTGTCGATGCCATGGCGCTAGTAATCCGGCAAGCCGCCCGCGGGCGGCGGTGAATCAGTTGGGGTTAGCCACTCTTGAGATCGAATCCGGGAGCACTGTCGCTCGAGCTGGGCGTATTAGCCGGCTTTTGCGCCGCCAGCGATACTTTACTCGAGGCGGTCTCGCCCGGATCCATGTCAATGCTGCCCTTGAAAATAGCGCCATCTTCCAGGGTGACACGGGGTGCTACGATATTCCCGTGAACATTCCCCGACTTGGAGATTACGACCTTCTCAGTCCCCGTAATATCGCCGGACACTTCACCGTCGACCTTCACCACCTTGGCGCTGATGTCGGCGCTAACTTTTCCGGTCTGGCCTACTGAAACCTCATTATCATGCAGGTCAATAGTGCCTTCGACTTTGCCCTGGATAACCAGGTCTTCGTCGCCGGAGACTGTACCTTTAATTACTATGCTGGGACCGATCATCGCGGCACTCCTTGAAATAACAGGGTCGGGTGAACTGGGTGCAGAAGGGATCTGCGCTGTAGCTGGCTCCGGGGCCACTGAGGACGCCGGCTTATTCTTGTTCCGATCAAACATTGCGATCGCCACCTTCTCTAAACGTGGGCCGAACATCCTATCAACAGCGCCGGCCTTAAACCAGTATCTGGGCGCCCCAATCTGGGTATTTCCGCAGAAAGTTGTCAGCGCCCCTACCCCTCTGAGGGTGTAGCTTCGAATCCCACTATAAGCTATCTTTGACGGCCTGTTTTGACTGGAACACCGCTGTAAATGTCTTCAGAGCTCCCCAAAAGCCCCTCACCCGATACTGGCCGAATGAATACCCTTGAGCGCACCCTGAACTCTGTGGTCGACGCAGGGCGTGAAATACTGGCCAAGCGACGCCGCGCTGCCGAGGCTCGCGAAAACCATACAGGCTCACTGGCTAGCCTATGTAAGGAGCTGCTGGATCACCGCGGGGAAGCCTCGGGTCTGGCTCTGGCCAGTGAAATCACCGAAGCCTACAGGCAGCTGCCAGCCAGTGAGCGACTGGCGTTTTTTACCAATCTCGCAGAGGAATTTGAGGTCGACAGTGACAAGGTGCTGGCTGCTGCCGACGCCTATCGTGAAAGTGGCGATTTGGAGAGTCTTTGGGCTATAGGTCACTGCGTGGAGGCACCGCGCCAGAAACTATTCCGTCGCATCAATATGGTTGCTGATGGCACCTCTACTCTGGTCACAATGCGCGGTGATTTACTGCAGCTGTTGCGAGCCAACCCCCAGCTGCGGGGCGTGGACTCGGATCTCAAGCACCTGTTTATCTCCTGGTTTAATAAGGGATTTTTGGAACTGCGCCGTATCGACTGGTCATCACCGGCGTTGGTACTGGAAAAAATTATCGATTACGAGGCTGTGCACCAGATCAATGGCTGGGATGACTTACGCAGTCGGCTGCGCGAAGACAGACGTTGCTTCGCATTCTTTCACCCGGCTCTGAACAATGACCCACTGGTGTTCGTTGAAATAGCACTTACCGACGAATTGCCGGGAGCGATTGCCCCACTGCTGGTTCAGGACCGCGAGGCGCCGGCCAACAACGCGGCCAACACGGTGGTATTTTACTCCATCAGCAACTGTCACCCTGGCCTGGCCGGCGTATCGTTCGGCAACTTCCTGATCAAGAATGTAGTCGGTGAACTGACCAAGGAACTGCCGTCACTAAAAACCTTTGTCACCCTGTCCCCGGTTCCGGGCTTTCGAAAATGGTTGTTGAAAGCAGATTTGACTGAGCTGGTCTCACCTGAACTGGCCGCACAAGTTAGAGAACCTGTAGGCAATGTGGTGAAAACTGAAGTCTACGAGGCGCAGACTCGACTGTGTGCTCATTACCTACTGAAGGTTAAATCAGGAGAGCTACCGAAAGACCCGGTTGCGCGCTTCCATCTTGGCAATGGCGCCAGGTTGCATCGAGTTCACGGCGGAGCGGACCTCTCAGTCAAAGGGCGCGAACAATCTGCGGGCATTATGGTGAACTACCTATACGACCTGGGGAAAATTGAAGAAAACCACGAAGCCTATTTTGACGAGGGAGTGATTTCAGCTTCCAGAGCTGTCACTCGCCTACTGAGCTGAGCGCTCTTCCAGCAAGATAGCATTTACCAGATCAGGCGCTTCATACATAGCCCAGTGGCCCACCCCTGGCAATATGTGAAACTCGGCATCCGTTTGCACCGCGCGCAGCATCTCAGCGCGCTTCTCTATACTCGCCAGACCGCCTGCAGTGGCGTCATCACTTCCCCAAACTCCAACCAGCCTGGCTTTTATGTCCGGCAAAACCTCGGCAAGATCATTGGATCCGGCCAGCCTGCGACTGCGGAAGCGAAAGCGCGCAAGATTATCGGCGTGCAGATGAACCGCCATTTCGTCTACAGATTCTGATTTGGCCAGCATCAAGCGACACAGATTCTCACGGTGAATTTCGTTAGCTTCAGCTGTGGGGGTATCACTGGAAGGAATAGGCAGAAGACTAACCTGTACATGGAGCTCGCCAAAACCAGCTGCACCGATCATGGTAAACCTTTCGCAACGTTGGCCAGCCAAGGCTGCGACATCGCCGCCTATTACGGCACCAAAGCTGAAACCCGCGAGGTCAAAATGCGCTTCGGGGCCAAGCAACTCGCCCAATCCATGCCAGATCACCTCGGCGAAGTGTTGGGTGGTGTGCGGCTCGGGCATATCACCGGAGGCACCCAGTCCTGGCAGGTCCAGCGTCCAGACCTGACGCTGGGCCATTAGTGCAGGCAGATTTGCCAACCAGTGATTCCAGGAACCAAAGCCGCCGTGAAGTAAGACAAGAGGCCTGAACTCAGACGAACCCTCCCCCCATCTCTGCCACACCAGAGACTCGCCATCGCCAAGAGCTGTGGTAAAACTGCGCGACTGGCTCAGGCATGTCGCAACCTGCTCTGACGGTGAAATCATTTACTCTTGCAGGTTTTGCAACACACTGGAAAAGTCCTGCTGACCATTACCCGCCTGCTGGTGCTTGGTATATAGGGCCTGCGCCAATTTACCCAACTGGTTGTCAACGCCAGAACCTTCGGCGATACCCATTGCCAGATTGAGGTCCTTAACCATCAGATCCACCATAAAACCGGGCTTATAGTCATTGCTGGCCGGAGCATTCTCCATCACACCCGGGTACGGGTTATAGACTTCCAGCGACCAGTTGCGACCTGAACTGGCCAACATAATTTCTGACAGCACGGCTGGATCGAGACCATTGCGAGCACCCATCTCTAGTGCCTCGCAGGTACCCAGCATGTGAATCGCCAGCAGCATATTATTGCAGCCCTTGGCGACCTGTCCGGCACCGTGCGGCCCCGCGTGAAAAATATTCTTACCCATTGCAGCCAGAATCAATTTGGCTTTTTCGAAGGTCTCTTCATCGCCCCCGCACATGAATGCCAAAGTACCGGCAGCGGCAGCGGCAACACCGCCGGACACAGGCGCGTCCATAAATCCAATCCCCGCAGCAGCGGCGGCAGCGCCAACCACTCGCGAGGTCTCGGCATCGATAGTGCTGCAATCCAATACCGTCACGCTGGCATCCAACTGGGCCAGCAGTCCATTTTCACCGGTGTATACACCGGCAACGTGCTTGCCTGCAGGCAGCATCGAAATAATATACTCAGCGCCCGCAGCGACATCACTGGTACTGTCTGCCACCTTCGCGCCTGCAGCCTTGAGATCTGCGCAAGCCTCTGGCATCAAGTCGAAAACCGTGACTACGTGCCCCGCTGAAAGCAAATTTTTAGCCATGGGGCCGCCCATATTGCCCAGACCGATAAAACCGACATTAGCCATAATTATTTCCTTTATGTTTCTTTTGGTTTTTTGTTCAGATCAGCTCTGTCAGCGGATTCTCCGCCCAGGGACTGGTGAAAAATGGGGCGAGGACTTCATCTGTCACATCACGAGAGGTCGCATAGCTCCAAGCCGGAGAGCGATCCTTATCAATCAGCAGCGCACGCACTCCCTCGGCAAACTCAGGATGCCGAACAATATTGGTGACTAGCTGTATCTCGGCAAGAAACACCTCGCGCAAAGACATGTGCCTGGTTTCAATCAGCTGCTGATGAATCCAGCGTGCCGCCAGACTCGAACCGTGAGCAAGCCCGTTACGCGCTTTCGATAACCACGGATCTTCGGTGGTTTGGCCAACAATGTTATCGATGATTTCATGAATATCGTCACCGTCACACAAGGCATTGATCGTCGCGATGTGGGGTTCAACCTGCCCCGCGGGCCAGGCGCCGATACTTTGCTGGGCAAAGGGTCTGAGCACGTGGCGCACAAGGGCATGATTACTATCAGACTGAGCTTGCCAATCAACTTGCATCAGTTGGGCAAGTACTGAATCTTTGTGCTCGCTGGCGATAAAGCGATCTGCAATGCCGGTGTAGATAGCGTCTGCAGCATTGATTGACGCACCGGTAAGCGCGAGGAAAGCACCTGAGCTTCCAGGCATATGATTCAGGAACCAACTGCCACCGACATCGGGAAACAGGGCGATAGTTACTTCGGGCATTGCGATGCGGGTCTTTTCTGTCACCACCCTATGAGAGCAGCCAGCCATTACGCCAAGACCGCCACCCATAACAATCCCGTGGCCCCAGCAGATCAAAGGCTTGTCGTAAGTATGGAGGGTATAGTTCAAGCGATATTCGCGGGCGAAGAAGTTCTCTGCATACTCGCAGGGCCCTCCCGGAGTTGCTACCGCGGAAACATGCAGTGCCTGCACATCTCCGCCAGCGCAAAATGCTTTCTCGCCAGCGCCTTCTATAAACACAAGCGCGATCTCATCGTCGGCCTGCCACAGATCCAACTGGGCTTGCAGCAGGTCGACCATGTCCAGCGTTAATGAATTGAGTGTGGCTTCAACATTCAGTGTTACCCGTCCCAGCTTTTTGGAACCGCAGGCAATCTCCTCAAACAGCACTACAGACATCAGCAGTTTTTCCACTGCGGGGCGCGTTTTTCGAGGAAGGCATTCACCCCTTCACGCTGATCTTCTGTACTGAAAAGATCGACAAATTTTTGTCGCTCATCGACTAGCGCTGTACCGCCAGCATTATCTCTGGCTGCATGGATTAGCTCCTTACAGTAACTGACAGAGATGGGGCTTTGCTGACCAACCTGGGTGGCCAACTCCATGGCGCGCTCCAATGCTGTGCCTGTGGCAACAACTTCTTCAACCAGGCCGATTCGTTCAGCTGTATCCGCCTTGATCCGCTCGCCACAAAGAATCATCTTCTTCGCCCAACCCTCGCCAACCAGCCAGGCTAGGCGTTGGGTGCCGCCGGCACAAGGTAACAGCCCGACTTTGGCTTCGGGCAGCGCCATTTGCGCCTGCTCTTCAGCGATACGAATATCGCAAGCCAACGCCACTTCAAGCCCCCCGCCCATGGCAAAGCCATTAATCGCAGCGATAGATACACCACGAAAATCAGAGAGACATTCAAAGGCAGCGCCAAAATACTCCGCCATATCACCAGCGGTTTTAGGATCACCGTCGGCAAACAATTTCAGGTCCGCTCCTGCGGAAAAAAACTTGGCGCCCGCGCCGGTCAAAACCAGAGCAAATACTGATTTGTCGGCATTCAACTTTTCTACCAGATCCTTAAGGGCTGGCAGACTTTCCGTATCCCAGGTGTTCGCACCGGGATTGTCGATGGTTACCTGAGCGGTATGACCTACGATCTCAACTTTCAGTTTTTCGGAATTACTGATACTCATTTAATAACCTCTAATGCGCCGTCCATTAACAACTTGCGAGATATAATGACTCGCATAATTTCGTTTGTACCTTCCAGAATCTGATGCACCCGGGTATCGCGCACATGGCGCTCCATCGGGTACTCCTTGATGTAGCCGTAGCCCCCAAACAATTGCAGCGCGTCGTTGCAGACATTAAACCCGACGTCTGTGGCAAAACGTTTGGCCATCGCACAATAGGTAGAAGCCTGGGAATCGCCATTGTCCAACTTGCTAGCGGCCAAGCGAACCATCTGCCTTGCGGCAACCAGCTCGGTCAACATATCTGCCAACTTGAATTGCGTGGATTGAAAATCTGCGATGGCCGCTCCGAACTGCTTGCGCTCCTGAACATAGGCGGTCGCCTCTTCCAGTGCCTGCTGGGCAGTACCGATACTGCAGGTGGCGATATTGATCCGCCCACCATCCAGACCTTCCATAGCAATGGCGAAGCCTTGCCCTTCAGCCCCAAGCCGATTGGCAACGGGCACCCGTACGTTATCAAAAGAAATCATCCGTGTAGGCTGCGCATTCCAGCCCATTTTCTCTTCTTTTTTGCCGTACGAAATGCCATCGGCGTCAGCGGGAATCAGCAGTGCCGAGATTCCTTTCGGCCCTTGATCACCGGTGCGCAGCATAACCACCAGCACTTCAGTTTCTCCAGCACCAGAGATGAACACCTTGCTACCGTTGACGATATAGTCGTCACCGTCCCGTTTCGCGGATGTGCTTAGTGCACCCGCGTCGGAGCCGGCACCGGGTTCGGTCAGGCAGTAGGACGCCAGTCTGGTACCCATCACCAGATCGGGACACCATTCATCGATCACCGACTGCTTGCAGTATTTGCCGATCATGCTGGTGGCCATATTGTGAATAGTCAAAAAAGCAGCCGTGGTGGTACAACCCTTGGCCAGCTCCTCCACGATAAGACTCGCGTCCAGTCTGGGCAACGCTAGACCACCGGCGGCCTCAGGCGTGTACATCCCCATAAAGCCCAGTTCGCCGGCTTGCGCCAGAACGTCTTTGGGAAAGTGCGAGGTCTCGTCCCACAGTGCAGCTCCGGGAGCCAGTACGCCCTCAGAAAATGCGCGCGCGCTGTCAGTAAAAGCTATCTGGTCGTCATTGAGAGAAAAGTCCATGTCGGCTTACTTGAACTTTGCCATCACATCGCCAAAAAGTTCCTCATCGTCTGGAATGACCTTGGCTTGCGCCAGCGGCTTCGAAACCCAAGTCTCATTAATCAGGTCACGCCAAGTGATGTTGTTGTTGGTGGAGTTGCCACCCCAGGAACCACAACCTAGAGAAAAAGTCTGGCGCATCCCGTTCCACAGATTGCCGCTATTGGAGGCAGCCTGCGGCTGATTCACCATCACCCGAGAGGTTTTGGTGGCGTGCGCAAAGCTCATGATGTTGTCGTCATTGTACGAGTAGATACCACAGGAATGGCCCTGACCCTGATACGCCTGGATGTCATTGGTCAGCGCAATCGCGTGATCGATATCCTTCACTTTGTACAGTGCCATTACCACCGACAGCTTCTCGCCGGAGAATGGATGATCCGGGCCCGCACCGGTTTCCGGAACCATCAAAAACTGCACGCCCTCGGGCAATTCGATGCCTGCCATACCGGCGATTTTGTGAGCAGGCTGAGCCACAATAGCTGTATTCAAATGGCCGTCATGCCAGATTGTGTGTTGCAGCTTCAACTTCTCTTCTTCGTTGAGAACGTAACCACCCTCGGCCTTCAGTTTTTCCACCAGGTCGTCATAGACCGATTCAAAAATCAGTACAGAGTTGTCCGAGGAGCAAGACGCTGCCAAATCCAGGGTCTTGGATATGCGTATTTTCTCAGCAGTTTCGTCAAGATTCGCAGTGTCATCAACAGTGATGCACGCGTTGCCGACGCCGACACCCAGCGCAGGCGTGCCACTGGAGTAAGCCGCCGTCACCATCGGCCCGCCACCCGTTGCCAGCACACGATCACACTGCGCCATCAGTTCATTGGTTAACTCCATCGACGGAATCTCAATGGCGATAACCAGATCGGCTGGCGCGCCGCACAGCTCCAGAGCCTCACGCATGTAGTCGCAGATTTTTTTGTTGGTCAGCTTCGCCCGAGGATGTGGCGCGACGATAATAGAGTTCCGACCCTTAACGGCAGAAATTCCTTTAATAACGGGTGTGGCCTCCGGATTGGTTGACGGAGACAAGGCACCGATGACACCGATAGGCTTGGCAATCTTAACCAGATTGCGCTCAGTGTCTTCCTCAATAATACCTACCGACTTGTCATCAATGATGTCCATCAGCGTGGCGCGCGTCTTGCGGTGAATCTTGAGGTATTTGCCCTCATAGTTACCCAGCTGGGTTTCGTCGACGGTGAACTGGGCGATTTCCTCGGCCCGATCCTCTCTAGCCACGGCATACACCATGGCCCGGATCAGCTCATCCACCTGTTCCTGTGTGTAGTTCGCTATCTGCTGCTGTGCAGCGCGCGAACGCTCAATTAATGCGGCCATTTCCTGCTGTGGGCTTATTTGCTCAGACATAATCAAACTCCTGCGGGGATCGGTGATTTTATTCAGGTGGAGAAGGATAGCACTGCTCGCAAGTCGTCCACATTGACTAAATTGCTAAATTCATGGACTATATTGCGGTTATGAGCTCCCCTTCCAAATGGCCCCTGCCAGCCACTGGCATTCGTTTTCTCACGCCCGCCTTTATGGTCGAGAAAATGGCCAGACACCCACTGACAAAGGACTGTTACCCGACGGCAATGGGCTTCTACCCCAGCGCTCAGGGGCACCATATGGAGCGTCGCCGCCACGATGACAACCTGCTACTGTATTGCACTGATGGCAAAGGCGAGCTGGAGACCAGTTCCTGGCAGGGAACAATATCTGCGGGGCAGATGCTAATCCTGCCTCAGGGTCTGCAGCACACTTACGTGGCCGACTCGGCAAAACCCTGGACGGTCTACTGGGTGCATTTTCAAGGAGCGAGCACCGGCATTTTCACCCAGTATCTGGGCTATCGCGAAGGCAAGCCCGTAGTCAAAGCAGGCGTTTCGCCCACACTGATTGCCGCCTTCAGCCAATTGATGGAAGTTCGCAGTACCGGCTATTCCACCCGAGCGTTTATTAACGCCGCTAACCAACTGCGCCATTTGCTCACCCAAACCGCCCTGGAGATTCGCGCCCACCAGGCCCGCAATCAGCGCAGCTTCCAGCTACAGCACGTACAGGATTTTATGCTGGCGAACATCAACCAAAATCTCAGTCTGGAAACACTGGCCGCGACTGCCAATATGTCGAAGTATCATTTTAGCAATCGCTATAAAAAACTCACCGGATATTCACCGGTAAAACATTTTTTGAATATGAAAATAGAACATGCCTGTTATTTACTCGACTCCAGTGACCTGACGATCAAAGCGATTGCGGCAACATTGGGTTACGAAGACCCGCTGTATTTCTCCAGAATTTTTGGCAAGACCGTGGGGATTTCACCCAGAAGCTATCGGGCCTCTATTCGGAAATAATTGCTACGCTGTATATCGAAATAAATAGCTTTGTCCCGAGTCGAAAGCGGACGTTAGAGTGACATACCTAAAACTTAGGGATGTCACCTGCGCTGACTGCCACTGGGTAGACAAAGTAACCTAGCCGGTAAACTTATCCGACAGCGCCGCCGCTTTAGGCGGTACAGGATCAAATTTATGCGCATCTGCAAAGGCACTTAAGAATGCTGGTCGTTTTGATACCCGCGATAGATAACTACCAAATAAAGCGTCTTGGCATAAACCGTAGCTTTTTGACCACAAGATATTATGTCCCACCAGACAATCGACTGCGCTGAAGTCGGGACCGCAAATATGGTCGTGCTGTGCTAAACGCGCGAGTAATTGAGGTTCCACTTCTTCGCTGATCTTATTCATGTAGCGTTTAACTGTTTTAGAATCCTTTTCCGCTTCGGATAACACATGCTTGTTGACACGAATTTGCCAGAGCATCATATCCCACCAAGATGCCGCGAAATGGAGCATCTGCAAGTAATCGGCTCGCTCTGTGGAAAAACTGGCTGCCGGTGGGGCAAGTTTCTTTTGTGGATTAATATCAGCCAGCAGCGAAATCATGGCGCCACTTTCGAGCATGCGATGGGTTTCTCCATTGCTCAGGGTAAGTTCCAGCAATGGCACGTTGTGATTGGGGTTCTTGCTTAGAAAATCGGCATCGTATTGTATGCCGTCATAGAGTTCCACGATCTCAGTCTCGAAACTATCACCGTAAATTTCGTGTAACAGCCATTTGACGCGGCAACTACGGGTCGCTGGATAGTGGTAAAGCTTAATGTGATCGATTTTCATTGTGGTAATCCTTGGCGGAATTTAATCAATTTTACTTCTGAGAAAATTGCTGAAGTGAGTCGTTGTGGGCCGGACGTTAGGGATAATTAGGCTAGACCTCCCTGCTTGTCCGCTTTGTGCCATGAACGGCCTAAACGCGAGTAATACAGGCGGCATTAGCTTCGTTCTGGGCTGTCTTAGAGAAAGATTACAATAAATTAAGTTGATGACTTTAGTATGTTTAGTCTAATTTTATCAGGTCCAATGATTAGGCACATCACGATTAAGAGGATTTTTGAATATGACTACTCACTATGTTATCTATTCCATTTTAGCCTTGCTTTCACTTGTTACGGTTTACGCTGTTGGTACGCCCATCCACAAAAATGCTCACGCCAAACAGCAGGACGCTAAATAAGTTAGCCGCGAGACCACTAACCCGCGTTGATGTTGGGCGCTGGCGATTGCTGCACCCTACATGGTGCCACCTGTGGAGCCTGAACCCTGGAACCCGATGGCCTGGAGTCCAAAAGCCGCGAGGCACCGCTCCATTCGCAAATTGTCCTGATTGCCCTCAAGGTTCTACCCTGTCATATGCGATCGAGCTTCGCTAAAAAACGCATTCTCGATTTTCACTTCCATGCCTTCACGAAGTTCGGCAAAGGATAGGGAATTTTCAGGCTTTGGCGAGGCCTCGATTTGTAGTGCGGATATAAGATCGGTAAATGCATCTTCTTCAACAGGCAACCTTGGATTAAAAATCTGTGGCAACGATTCACCTCCCTCAGATTTCTCTTTTGAAGCCAAAGACACCCTTCTCTCAACAGGCCAGTCTTTAGAGAAAACGTTTAATTTCGATTTAGGGACATTTAAAAAATCGCAGTTGAGTAAAGGACGCAAGTTGTTGAATGTCGCCATCGTGTGAGGCACGTGGAACTCGTTATTCTCTGTGAGCAACACTGTCCCGCAGCAAGTAGCAATGAGGTTGATATTGGATGCGCCGGAATCGTTCAACTTGAATACCGCAAGTTTAGCCAGAGTATCTGAATCCGGCTTAATGATCTGTGAGTCGATATAAAGAAGATCTACGGGTTCATCCAGGTTTCTAATCGCCGCTGGCGGCACCCCGCCGCTCCCGACGTAAACGCGCTGGAGACATTCGACACAACAACAGCCACAACGAAACTTAGGCACAGCATTTGGGAAAGTCAGTTTGACCTCTCCACACCTGCAGGTAATAGTCCCCATCTTTGTCGATTCACCGCTTACTTTTGTCAAAGACACTGTGTCTCAATCTCCGTCTTCTGAATAACGAGCACAAGTATATCGATCATAAATGTGTGGGTCATGAACTATCACGACCAGAAAAAATCTCCAGATAAAAAGAGAGCCAATGTCAGCTCAGTCTAAAGCAGGCCATTTTGTCAGCCTTACAGGCAATACCCAAAGTCAAGCTTCTTTGCGGATAAGCTTATCCATGAATTTTTTGAACCTTCTCTGCCTGGTTTCAGGTTTCTTTGCAGATTCCAATCCATAAGCAATCGCGTAGCGATTGGATTTGGTCAGCGTCTCATAGAAATGCTTCGCCTGCGGTATGCTCTCCAGAGCTGCTAAAAAATCCGCAGGAACCTTCATCTCACTAGCGGTATAGGCATTTTCCCAACGGCCGTCCGCTTTCGCCGCACGAACATGTACAAGCCCCGCCTCCTTTATCCGCCCCTCAATTATCAGGCGCTCCACATGCTCTGTATTCCTCTTCGACCAATTACTTCGAGCCTTTCTCGGAGTAATCCGTTGAAGGTAGGCTTGATCATCGAGCGACTTCTTGACGCCGTCAATCCATCCCCAGCACAGCGACTCGATCACGACTTCGTTCCAGTTAACGCTGGGAATCCCAGATACCTTCTTGAATATCTTAATCAAAAGTTCACTTTCGTTAGCATGGTTTGATTGCAGCCATGTACTCAGCTCTTTTGGTGACTTAAAGGTCATCATTCTGGTCGCGTCGGGCGTAGGCATGAAATTCGATTCTCTTGGCATGACAGCTATATTTGGAAAATTCAAGCGCAACGATTAGTTGAAAAAATATTTCTTTTTCTCAAAATCAGGCCCATATACTGGCTCGTTTCTTTCAGTTAGGTAAGCGCGATTAACACTCTCAACAAAACCTACTTGAGAGAAGACTTCCACCATTGCATGGTAATTTTCATGCTCAAAATGAGCCACCAATGAATCGCTATCTTCCCAGAGTTCGTAAACTTGAATTGCTACCGGGTCGCACGGGTCAACTGAGAAGCAATAGGCGTGGCAACCTGCTTCCTGGTCTCTCGTTGCTTGCTGGATTGGGATTGAAAGTTCGATGGCACGATCTCGGTCTTCTTGAGAGGTGAAAGTGAGTTTTGCTGTAACTATAATCATGTCATTCCTTGCGAGAAACTTCGAATCCAATTGCGCTTAACAGCTTATTCATTTGAAGAATTCCGTTTTTAGACCGAATCACGGGGCTTCATGCGCATCAGCTTTGAGTTGCGACCTCAACCGGTCGACACAACCCATGCGTTAAATCTAGCAGCTGGTGTTTTGAATTCCAAGGTTTTCCGCGGCCGCTCATTTAGCTGGCGAGCTAATATCCCTTCAGAGTCGAAAGCGGTCTTTAGAGGGTATCACGCTAGACCGAGCTGTATGTCCGCTTTATGCCAGCAGCGATCATAAAGCAGGCCTATTCTATAACCCACGTCACGTTTTTCGAAGCTAGAGGTGGCGGTATGAATCCGATTTTAGTAATGTCTCGCCGCAGTCGGTTATACCCAAACAACATTGCGCAAGGAGCATGGTTTTTTCACGGATGATTTTGGCCTTGTTGCTATTCGGTACAAGCCTTTCAACCTATGCCGTGTCTATCTTCCGTGCTTAATTAAAACAGCTCGCTAAAGGGAAGTTGGAAATGGCCGTTAAGTGTCGTATCACTTACAAGTTATAGATCATCTTGGCAGTTTTATTTCCTGCGCAAGCTATACGCTGTATTTATTTTAATTAGCGTCTCGTTCAGCAATATGGATAAGAAGTATCATAATCAATTAAGGAATAATTAATGAGAAGCACAATAGTAAAACTAATCGGATGCACAGTAATGTGTTCTGCCTTTACGGTATCTGCGGAAACAATCGAAGTTGGTGTGGTATCACAACCGCTCGAATGGGATGAGGTAACAAGCGGGATTACCACTAGAGTAAAGGGAATCGACCCAATCGAAGGGCTTTGTCGTTTTTTGGAGCTACAAGACTTCCCAAAAGACGTTTTTGGGCTTCCAACGACACCAAGCATACAATGTGAGGAATCTTCCAGCAGCGACCAAAACTCTTCAGAAAGTACCGTTGTGTTGACTGCAAATAGTCTTGTGGCTACTTTTAATCACACTGCAATACATTCCGCCCCTTTCGAGTTTGGCGAGTTTGATTTTATTGGAAAAACTATACCGGCCATCGTTTCCGGAGTAATACAATCGACAGGAACAATATCCACCAGCCCATTATCATTAGAAGCTTGGGTAGCCTATGGTGTAAAGGTAGAAATCTACAGGACATCAACAGACGGGTTTGAAGGCGCAACACTTATCGGAGGAGCAAGTGCGGTATCAGAAGGCTGCGCCTCAACAGTACCGAACGGATTAGAAGCTGCAGAGCCTTGCCGTAATGTTTTTTCCAACGATGTTCCGGTATCTATCCCCGTGTTACTTACCGAAGGCTACAATTATTTCATAGTGACCACGGTTAGTTTTGACGCGCAAGGACCAGGAGCAAGTGGTTACAGCACTGAGTATTTTGCCAATATATCTGAGGACATTTTTAACCCGGATCTAGATCAGGAACTTCGTGGCATCAGTACTTTAGCAAAAGATTTTATAGTTAGCGTAGCTGATGAAGAAGTTGAGGACGTTCTTGTCTCATCAAGAGCAAGCCAAGGGAGTGTCGACGCGTTGCAAGCTAGCGTTGATGCGAATCAAGCTACCAACCAGGCTAGCATGAGTGCATTACAAAATAGTATTGATGCGTTACAAAATAGCGTTAGTGCGTTACAAGCTAGTGTAGATGCTAACAAAGTTTCAGCCGACGCTAATCAAGAGACTAACCAATCCAGCTTTAATAACTTGACCAGTCTAGTGAAGCTGCCACTGGGGCAACGCAAAAAGCAGTAGCCGCTAAACCGGCCTAGCCGAGGTAATCTCATAAGGCTAGAGAGTGAGTGAAGCACATCACACAATAAACCCGCTTCGGCGGGTTTGTTATCAAGACCCCCACATCATGCTACTAACTTCGAGCAATTCTAACGCCGTCATCTTCGTATTCATTATTGTTGAATTCGCCCAAGGAAATACCGATGTCCCCTGCGTGTCGAAAGCAGACGTTCCAGGTGTATTAGGTTACACCTGACCTAATGTCCGCTTTGTGCCAGTAGCGGACGCTCAGTAAAGTTGCGAATAATAGGCAATCGAAAGGGTATGACCTCTGATTTTTTGTCTATTGTGTTCCGCCTGATCATTCATTCATCAACAAAAGCTAATAATTTCCCGGAACATCTATACCTGATCTTTGTTCTGCATGAATGATTTCGGATTCCATATGCCGCTGGAACTCTGCGGAGAGCCAATGTTTACGATTGTCCCAGTAGCCAGAAAATGAGGCCATTTTTGTAACATCGATCATCATTCTCGTCATTCCTTCCCAGTGCGCATTGTCTATAGCATTCTGTTGCCTTTGGAGAAACGCGTTCTCATAGACCCTAAGCAGGTTGCTGCTCCAAGTATAATAACGCACTTGCTTTGCCCCTTCTAAACTTTGGGATATTGCCGCCTCAGCGAATATTTCTGCGAGAGATTGGTTAGAGGCAAGGAGGCTGAATGCTTCTTGCAGTTCTTCCGTAACCGCTTGCGCTGAGCTTAGTCGAATTGTTTTGGTATTTTGGCGTAACTGGCCAGCGAGATAAATGAGAGTCGCAACAACGGCGATGGCCCCGACAAGTTCTCCTAGCGCTCCGATTGCATCCCAATTCATACTGCTCATCCAATTATTATGATTGAAGCCAGAATATCCTACAGCGGCAGGCATGTCTCCTCTGCCTCGGAAGCGGCCACCGCTCTAATTCAGCCCTAATGTCTCCAGATAGGCGAAAGCGGACCTTTTTGAGGTACGGAATGTGAGCACCGAAAACGTCCGCTATCACCTCATAGCGGACTAAATCAAACCGCAATTTCGACCCGAATCATGGCCGCTTTGTGCCACTAGCGGACACTCAGTAACGCTTCGGTAAAAGGTGAGCCACGAAGTGGTGAGTCCAGCGGAGCGCCGAAGGCGTGGCGCGATTTTTGACCGCCTTGTTAACTAGACTTAACCACATACTTTAGCGCCACGGCTACCAGTAAAAATACGATGCCTACTAAGTCAGCATATAGGACTTTACCAACAGCCTCGTTATAGTTACCCACGCCAAATACCAACAACGCGAAACCGAGCATACTTAACCCAGCCATAATCATGGCTGCAGGTTGAAATATAGGATTAAATGCTGCGTAGAGAACAAAACCTCCTAGAATACCGAAAAGTAGAGCTCGATGGCGCATTAATATTGCTAGGTTATTATCCGCGAGAATTAACGAATAAGAAGATTCCAGTCTTTGAGCCGAAATAACACCAACAAGAGGGACGAAATTTATCAAACCAACCACAACCAAACAGAATGTAATTGTCTTTGCCATCACACGAATCCTATTAGGCTTGTTAACAGCTTATTCTTGCGAAAAATTCGCGTTAATACCCTAGTTAAGGGTCACTATTTATTCAACTGTTTCCGATTTGTGAGTGTCCGCTTTGAGTAAGAAGCGGCCTCCGGAGTCAGTATAGCCAAAAAGACCGCTTCTAGGCGAAAGCGGACCTTTTTTAGGCACGGGATGTGAGCACCGAAAACGTCCGCTTTCACCTCGAAGCAGTCATTCTGGCTTGGGGTGTCTGACACTCCACATGAAGTAAAAAGCACCAACAGTAATCAACCCCCCAACTGACAAATTGAATGCTGGGCTCCCGATGTAATCGGCATGAGACAGAGGTATCTCACTTCCAAGGTCAATCAGGGCTTCCCTGAAGTAATGTGCGACTTCCAGATAATTGGCCAGGGTTGCCCATGTAGCGGTGTATATTAGAAGAAATAGTACATTTACGAATGACACTTGGAAAACTGTCAAAGCCTTCCCGACGAAGTAAGCTATCAGCAAATATCCAGTTAGCACGGTGAGCAATACCTGACCGGTAGACTGGGCGTGATCGTTAGCCAGCATCATAGCGTTGTAGGCTTCTAACTCAGACATGATTGCACTCTCTCGCAAGTTGAATACCTAGATAGCATACCCGAGAAGTCCGCAATTATGCGAAAACCGACCTTTTCCGCCGCACAAATGTGACCGATGAAAACGACCGCTTTCACCTCATAGCGGCCGTTAGCGGAATATAAAATTTGAAGACTATTGGGCGCGGATAAACTACAGATCAGTCGCTAGATTCAACTTCATGGATCATCATGAAGCTACCTACGAATATTAAGAAGACTGCAATCGACCCCGCCAGGGTTGTCACAAGAAGAGCGACAGCAGCAGTAGCAATCGGCATTGGATTGATGCCCAACATAACTAAAAAAAGGTTCAGCCACACCACGAAGGTAACTCCCATTACAATGATAGCCGTTTTGCTGCTAGGCGGTGGTGGCTGTAATTTCCTTCTTCGGCCTAGATAGGAAAACTGAAAGACTATAGAACCTACTGTCAGCATCCACGCCAATGCCCGCCAGGCCACCAAATCATCTTGCTGCGTTGCGGCTACCCCTAACGCGGTAATAGTAACCGCCGTGGTTAGCAACCCAGTCTCCAGGAAGTACCTTGTAACAAGGTACTGATAAGCTGTTAAAGCTTCTCCAAGAGTTTGTCTCAGCGTGGCCACGATCGCAAAAAAAGCGGTCAGTCCTAAGTGAACCTCAGCAAATATTGTAAGAAACTCGATGTCGGCATTCATAGTGCCAAGCTCTCTGTTGTTATTGTTAGTTGCTACAGAATAGAACGAAAGTGGAGTGATGGCCATATCGGAAGGCGCGCTAATGTCTGCTTCTAGGCGAAAGCGGCCCTTTTTAGCCTCAAAATGTGAACGGTGAAAACGTCCGCTTCCACCTCAAAGGCGACGGTTTTGGGTGTAGTTTGGGCTGTTTCTAACGTCCGCTCCGGGGCCAACAGTTGCCCCTCAGTAACGCCTCGATAACCGGCGCGCTGTAAGCGCGTCCGGTGGAGGCCGCAGGCCGGAATAAATTTCAGCGCCTTGTTATGCGCCTGTATCACCCAGCACGTAGCCCATCCTACTCTTGGCGCTTCCATATCAAGCGCAGATTCTTGCTAGGTGCTAAAGTAAGCGTATTTTCTTCAAATTGGTAGTAGCGTACTACCGATAGATCGTCCAAATCTGGGTTTATGTGCGCCCGTCGGTGATGAGTGACGGTACCTGCGTCCGAGTCTACCTCGAAGGTTCCTGCATAGGCTAAATACCCCTTAACAATCTCAGGGATAACGTTCTCGGGATCTGGGATACTGCGATCAACTCGTACAATCTGGACAGTCATATTTCCGAAGCTGTCATACATGATGATTCCGAACGGACTAGGTCCCATTTGTTCAGATGGAACCCATTCGCTGCTTTTATTCAAGACATCCATACTTTGCAACATCCATGTTCCAACAAATTTTTCTTCTATATTCGATTGCGCAATACTCAGATTTCCAAAACTGCCAAGTAAAATCAGGGTAAGTAAAATCTTCATAAAGCTATTCCTTCTGTTGTTGGTTCGTGAAGCGCATAACAGCTACATACAGGGAACGGTCTATATAACATCCCGGCCCAGTATGTAGATTGTGAAACTATCAGAACTTCTTGCAAATCAGCCTCCTGTCAATTCGTGGGGCGCGCATAACGGTGCATAAGGGGCCAAATATTCTGGCCGAACATCATGTTTCCGAGCGGCAGCTTTTGGGGTCGTAAGCGGACATTACCGACAGCATAGCAAAAACTTCCGCTTGTAGGCGAAAGCGGACATTAGATGCCCTGAACGAGCCCGGGCCTTGGAACGTCCGCTAACACCTCAAAGGAGACAAGATTGGGAGGCTATTTTGACCAAAATTTTGCCAGCTTTGTGCCAAGAGCAGTCGTTAACAGAATCAAAAAAGCCCCGGTAATTAGTCGAGGCTTAGAGTCGGTACTGCGTCAAAAGGTATGCTTATGGATTATCTATCTTAACCAAATCACCTAAAGACCAAGTCTTGTAAAAATCCTTGCTTTCCGGGCCATAGAGGCGAAATAATAAGAAGAATGGTTTTCCTGTAGGTATCCAGTTCGACTCCAATTTTTCTGGCGCTTTAGGGCCAAAATAAACATCGTAAGAACCGTCACTGTTAACCTGCATAGTGTCGGTGTTACGGGATGACAAACCGACACGATCAACGTTACGAATAAAGCTCTTAGTCTCCATGTCATACACAATCACCGACCAGAAATCTTTTGCGGGCGTGTCTTTGGGTACGTTCAGTTTGTAAGTGGCTTGGGGGTCGTACATATCGCCATTACTGTCCCGTAAACCTGTTAGGTAAAAAGTATCGCCGCCAAGGTATTTAGGGAGGTAGGTGATCCAGAAATAGCTACCGCCGGCCCTGTCATCAACCAACACTGAATCTTCAGTTTCATAGGGGAAGCCAGCTTGGGCCTGGCCCGGGGCAAAATCCCATACCAGCCATTGAGATATCAACTTTCCATCTTTACCCTTCCATAGAGGGATAGTGGATTTTCCAGGCGTAACAAAAAAATTTTGCATCGAAGCATAGGCTAGCTCTAGTCCCTCATTCATTGCCTTTTTCTGTTTATCTGTTGGTTTAAATGGATTGCCCTTTTCTATACCCAGATCCTTCAGCAGCGATACCATGACTTTGTCTTGCTGCCTGATGGGGTTGCTTTGAATATGATCATTAATATCTTGGAAATAGGTGAAGTTGTAATAGGGCAAGCTGTCGTAAGGTATCTCTGAGGCGCTGATATGTTTTGTTGGTGGAGGATTATCGGCCTCCGATAAATAATAAATTTCAACGGTCTTTGCATACGCCGCTGCATCCGCATCGGTCGCGCCATTGTATAAACGAGGACGAAAAGAAAAACCATATTGATAGGTATCCGTTTCATAAACAAGATAGCCTTCGCTCTCTAAGTCCGACTTAGATTTTTCCCCATCATAACCCGGTGGTAATAACAGGTATTTACCGCCCTTACCTTTATCGGCGCCGGCTGGGCCTACATCTTCAATTGGTACGTCCCAAGCGCTTACTATCGTTCCGAAGTAGCTGACCTTGTCAGTTGCGGCAGGCACTTCGATAACAATCGGCCCCGGCTCTGATGTCATTGAGGCCCAAGAGTAAGCTGTCACATCATTAGCTGTCAGGAAGCCATGTTTGGAGTCGAAGGGCTTATCCAAATAAAGCACGTCATTAATATCACCTCCAGCATCGCGCTGAGTCGCGTTTATGAAGTCCATCATGGCCGCTGCGGGCATAGCCCAAATCGCAGTTTGGGTCGCTCGTTGAACCATGATTTTATATTCAATGTCTTCAATTTTAGACGCGCGCGCTAAAATATCTCCATTATCACGGAAGGTATTATTGGCATGGTCAACGCTGTCTTTTGCGCTTGCAGGTTGATTTGCCAAGGGTATAACGAGTGATAATGCCAAAGCGGTAGATATTAAAAATGTTCTCATATTTTTACCTCCATATTGTTTTTGAAAGTATAGAGCACTTAAGTCACTATACAATTTCATTTGGATTACAGCGCAGGACGTTAATTTGTTGGCCTTGCACTGTTGAGTTATAAAAACCACTCAGCGAATTTATTTACGACTACTGGAGCAACCGTAAACTCAATCATAAAATCAGGGCCGAAATCATCAGGTTTTTCAACGTAGTAGTTAAACCCCACTGAAAACTTCCAAGGTCGTGAATTTATTACTGTCGTTTTCCCCATGGTGAAATTTAAGGGTATAGTCCAATCTTCTGTTTCATGGTTGTAATCCATAATAGGAGAAAATGCGTAGTCTATCCCTCCCCCCGGAAGGTAAACACCAAATACTTGTAAGGTTGTTACATCGTAGTCGGTGTTATTATCAGACTCGACATCCCATTGTCGGTTTACAAAGGCTCCCACAATGGTACTTTTTGTCACTTGCCCAAGTTGAAACCCAGGCCCTAATGTCCAGGTATCTAAACCCAGCTCATCTTCTGATGCGGTTGGGATAATTGAACTACCCCCAACACTCCATAAAAATCCAGACTCTGTAATTGTGCCGTATTGTATATCGAGTGAACTGTCACCTATACCTTCATGTGCCTCAAAGGATTGGCTGGAAGCGTCGTAACTTGGCGTATCAAGAACGAGGTTGATACCAGGCCTCACCCATAGCTTATAGTTGTTATCCAATGTAAAGGGCAAAGTGGGTTGCACTAAAACCTTTGTTGAGCTTTGATTGTTTGCATTATCAAGATCACCTTCAAACTCACGATATTGAAACTTGAATTTGAGCGAAGTTAACGGCGTATTGGGATTAGCGAAATCTTGGGCAAGTTTATCAATATCTTGCTCTGCCTCCGCCACGTATGCAAAAGAAAAGGCAGATATACAGATTATGCATTTAACGAACTGCATAGTACCTCATAAATATAATGTTTTTATTAGTCCAGACCAGAGCAGCAATGCTTTGTTTTTTTACTATGCGTCATAGATTATGATTTTTATATTTAAATCCGATATGTCTATTCTTGGTCAATATGACAGCACTAGAAAAAATGAGTTTTGAGCCTCAGAAGTCAGTTTAGACTATATATTTCTAATGTCTCAAAAGGGTCAGTCGCCGCCTCCCTCGACCAGGATAGTCTATTCGTCTCAAAGTAGACAAATAGGGACAATTTCGGGCTGTTGTATGAGCGTCCTCTTTGAGTAAGCAGCCGCCTCTCGTCACAGTATAGTCGTAATGTCTCTTGATAGGCGAAAGCGGACATTATCGCCCTAGACAGGGCCATGGGTCTGGAATGTCCGCTTTCACCTCATAGCGGAAGTTCGGAGGTCGGGTGCCGTATCTTGCTGCCGAACCATATGCTGAGAAGGGTTACAATACTAAATAGGCTCAACTTAACAACGGGTACGGCCTGCATGAGATTGGAGAGCAAGTATTTTTCTCCCCATGCTCTCTCCAGCCAGACGGCTTGGTCGACCCCACTCCTATAGAGACCAACAATGGCAAAAAACATAATAGTTAGATACATCACATTCGCAATAGCGTATTGAAGTCGGGTTAGTTGTCGACCTGCTATATACATAGCGACAACATAGGCAAAAAGCAGCGTAATGATGGTGTCCATAATTCCTTGCCCCGCTTCCCCATGCTGCGCAAAGACTGTCAGCATTTCTGCACGAGTCATTCCCAACTGGGGTGCGCCAAGGGGTATTATTTCGATTGCCATATTCATCTCTGCTGCTAGGTTTGGCTAACAAGAATAACCTGTTGTCTGCAATTAGGCGAAAGCGGACCTTTTTTAGGCACGGGATGTGAGCACCGAAAACGTCCGCTTTCACCTCATAGCCGACATGGCGTTTATGCTTTTGTATTGCCCAAAAACAGAAAAGCCCGCAATGAAGCGGGCTATCTTTGGAACAGCTTAATCTCTAATCAGACAGGTTATCAATCACCCGCATCGCTGAAGCAATAAGAAGGTCTGCGTCTGCGTCTGTCAGCTTCCCGCCGCGCTGGGCCTCAACACTGTTGATGAACGCATACAGCTTGTTGAAAGCCGCACCATCGTTCTTCGTGCTGGTATCATCTAATGCGGAGAATGCCGAGGTAAGTTTTGAGTCATAGGCGTTTGATATTCCTTTCGCCAGATTCATCTGCGTTGTTGTTTCGATAAGGTCATTGACCCTTTCAGCCGAAGTCTGTGGCACATAGTCTTCAATGCAGCCAGCTTCAGTATTAGCATTGCCGCCATACCTTTGCACCACCCCATCAATCACAACTTTGGGTGTTAACTCAAGTCCGTTCGCATAGCACGATCTGAAACATTCTATCTGACCAATAGTGATGTTTGTGCTCGAACCAGATTGTATGAGTGGTGCTGCACCACCGCAGTTAGCGAGAATTGCGTTATTTTTTAAATATAGACCACCCGTGGTCAGGTTGGATAGGCCGTTGATATCTGTGAGCTTACTATTATCAAGTATAGTTACATCGCCCTCTACCAAATTATAAACACCATCGAGGTTCGTCAGTGCGGGGTTCTCAATAACAGTAAGTCGGCCAACAGCCGAATAATAGCTCCCAGGATTCTGCGCCAGTTCTTCGAGTCCACTAATACCCCGCAAGCCATCTACATTTGTCAGTGCGGAGTTCCCACGCAAATCCACGGAGTTAACAACTCCTGTAATACCCTGCAATCCATCTATGTTTGTCAGTGCGGTGTTCCTAATAAACCACAGGGGGCCACCAACTCCTGTAATACCCCGCAAGCCATCTATATTTGTCAGTGCGTAGTTGTCAGCAACTTCAAGGTGACCACCAATATCGGTCAACTTGGATAAAGCGTCGACGTTGGTTAATGAAGTTCCCCAAATTCTTAGCTCGCCTGAAATACTTCGCAGATTTTGAAGGCCGTCAATATTAGCTAGGCTTGAAACAGTAGATGCAATTAGGAGATCCCCGATAATCTCCGTACAACCGCGGTCAACGACATCCTCATACAGTAGCTGGCCTCCTTCCTCTCCGCAGACGATTTCCTCCGCAGCAACCTGCGTTGACAGCGTACAAGCAAGGAGCGCAGCTCCAGCAATAAGCGTTTTCATATATTCTTCCCTGAATTCAGTGGATGTAGGATTTTCTAATTCCTGTTTATAGTTCCTTTGCGACAGGACTAGTTAGAACGAATACCTCATATAGCGCGTTACAATAACAGTTGAATGTCGCCGATATAACTAGGCAAAGGTATGGGTTAAACCCAGACTAAAGTCTGCAGTAAAAATTCCTTATTCCGCCGTCCCAGCGACCCCGCAAGACCGTGTCCGCTCCTAGGCGAAAGCGGACCTTATGGACTGGAATCGGCCCTGGAGACTAGATGTCCGCTTTCACCTAATCGAGCATGAAAGAAGTAGGCGATGCAACTTAGATAAATAGCCACCATAAGCCCTATGAGAAAACGGACTGCAGCTGGCACAAGCCAAGGCACCTCAACCGCTGCAGGATGCCAGTCAAGCACTCCACGCATCTCTCCTTGTATTGCATGCACAAGTCCCCCAACTTGGAAAGTCGTGAAGATTAAAAACAGAGCCGCGGAAGTGTAGAGAACAAACACTATGTTTACCAAAAAGCGAGAGACAGAATCCCCCACCAAGCATATTGCGGCCAAGAAAGCAGATGTTACTGATACATAGGCCATAAAAAACGTCATCAGAAGTTCAACATGCTGTCCGAGTAACTCTGTGAGTTCGTACTCGCTCATTTTCCATCCTCACTTTCAAGCTCTTCAACAAGGATAGACCCATGTCTGCTATTAGGCGAAAGCGGCCGTCAGGCTTCATTCCGGCCCTTGGGAGGGCGACGACCGCTTGGGATAGCATCTCTTTGAAGTCACTCGCCCTTCGGTGTACAGACGATAGTCTCTGTCGCTGGATTACCTGATACCTCACCACCTGATTCGGCACATTTTCGTACCTTCTCGTAGTTCCGATTTTCCAATTCGGCATCCACACATTCGACCAATAGCCCCGTAGTCGGGCTCACGACAGCTTTGTAGCCATAATGCTCCATAGTTTCGCAGCGGCTTACTTCTGCATGCTCGACATCATCCTTCCATGACTGCGCACACCCCGCAATGCCGAGCAAAAGGATTGGTAGGAGAGTTTTTAGCAAGCGGAAACACATAGAAGGTACGCCTCCAAATATTCCGTATCATCAAGGATAGACCGAAGTCGGCTATTAGGCGAAAGCGGACTACTGGCCAGAATTGACCACTATGGCGTGGCTGATGGCCGCTTCCACCTCATTTGCGAAATCAGGAAGTAGTAAATCCTGCCCTAGCTCATGTCGGCTAAGTGCCGGAAGCTGACGCCAGAACTACAACTATGGCAGTTCGAAATACTGTCTATGACGGTGAATTTTTATGAGTGTTCCATCCTGAAAATATAAATCGGTGCTGTTCCAAAAATCCCATTTTCCATCTAATAGGAGTTCCCAGTGGTCGTGAGCTTCGAGCATGCCAAGTGACGTATCGTTAGCGGGTATAGAAAAACTGTCTCCGGCTCTCTCTCCGTATGTTACAGAAACGTGGGTGTTTGGGTATTCAATGCTGACTAGCGCAAAGTCACGGACTACTTGCTTTTTGGACGAGCCGATTTCAAACCCATAAGCACTGCCTGCGTAAACGGAATTATCTATATAGGTTGCCCAGTAGTATCCAATGTAGCCAAGAGTTATTGCGGCTATCGCAGCTAGGACACAGAAACCAGCGATGAGAATATTTATGCCAATTCTCATACGCAGATTCTTTCTACTCGCTATATGATCCATTTCAGGTTTGGGGCCAACAGTGGACGTTCATTTCATAATAGCAAAAACTTCCGCTCGTAGGCGAAAGCGGCCCTTTTTAGCCTCAAAATGTGAACGGTAAAAACTTCCGCTATCACCTCAAAGGCGACTATTTTCGGTAGTGATTGGACCGGCTATTAATGTCCGCT
>JBALVI010000015.1:0-42196 GCA_036961205.1 Halioglobus sp.
GAATAAGGGGTCGGAGCCCTTTAAGATTGAACATACATCAGATAAGGGCTCTGACCCCTTACTCGGTCAATCAAGCATGTCAGCGTAATCCACAGCGAAACGATGTGCGTCGCCTGGCCAGCGCGCCGATAGATAGTTGCCATCGCGAACAGTAAACCCTCGATCCAGGCGCTCCTTGCTGTCTCGAAAAAGCGCAAAGGGGCCGGCTGCAAAATCCTCGGATTTGGCAAGTATTTTGGTAACCTCCTTTTGTACGGTTTCTGGGTAGGTTCGGTAGTAATTGCCAAGCCAGGCGGCGGTTAGCAGCCATCCTGACATTTCCAGATTTTTTGTTAAGGCTGTTGTTCTTTTACCAAATAGCACAGATTGGCCACTTTTAGTCTTTGAGCGTGCCACCGCAATCACCCCATGACAAATCGCTCCAACCGGTATGTCGCGCTCAAATGCCGTGGCTACCGTCCTATGAACATTGTCAGACTCAAGGTATTCACGCATGCCTGGCGCATGCCCACCTGGCAAGATAAGCCCATCAATATGTTCGGAGGCAGCACGCTCATAATCCCAAGGTTTCTTAAACGCAGGGTCTTCTATCATCGCGGCATACGCTGCACGACCATTGCTGTCGGCGCGCAAGAGCGCCTTCCATGGCCCCAGTCCTGTCCCGTCTACCATCCGTGGATCAGCCTTGGCCACACTGCCGTCCGGTGTAGCAAAACACACATGATGGCCTCGTTGGGTTAGCTCAAGCCAGGGGACTGCGGTCTCAGTCGGGTCAAAATCCCGACTGGGTAACGGCATAAGTATCATTGTCATAATGGTCCTTTGCTCTGGAAACTATAACCAATCAGCCTATGATGCTGGCCGGTGCGACTGTATCTACAATTTACCTTTTGATGAATACAATTATCTCGTTTGAAATTTTGTAGCCAGGTAGAGACTCACGGATCCAAACCCGATTTCCAGTACCAGGTAGGCTAGCAGTAGAGGATGCGGCATACCGTCGACAACTATGCTGAGTGCTCTGCCAGCTGCAAGTCCCAGCATGAATATCGCGAGGGTCCACAGGGCGGGAAGCGTTAGCGATGGCTTGCGGGCTCCAGCAATCCAGAATATTACCTGTGCGAAATACAGGCCCATTACCGCTCTGAATATATGGTGTGAGTTAACGCTACTGGCGTCGATGTCATACAGGTAGGACATGCTTTCTTGTGGCATCAAACCATAGGAAAGAGCGACGGGAACCAGGCCTGCTGCAGCCAATAATAAGAATATGCTTTCTCGTGTCATAACAACTCCGGGTAAATAGCGATATCGGCAGTGTTCTGATATAAACAGAACCTTAAACGGATACTACCTGGAACATATTAATATGAAAGTTCTTGAGCAGGCCACTGCAGAAAAGACATTAGTGCAGGATAAGAACTGGCTGATCGAATGCGGTAGCGGGAGAGTTCGCCGGCGTCTGCTGTTCACTGGCTTTTTTGCCGGTCTGTTGCTGGCGTCTGGTTGCGGTAATGACCAGCCTATTGCTCCTGAGCGATATTTGCAGTCAGACAGCTTGTTTGAGCAGGTGAAATCGAATGTAGCGGCAAATAGTGCTTGGCGCGGGATAGGTGAGATTGACCATTCCCGTCTTGGTCAGCAGGCGGGCTCCGTGATGCCACCTTCGCGCGTACTTATTTTTTCGGTACCGAGCTTAGAGGTTGGCCTTATTGAACAGAATCCCCTGACTGCGCTAGACCTCCCGCTGCGGGTGCTTGCTTATGAGGAAACGCCTGATGGTGTCAGTAAGGTTATCTATAATGACTACGCCTATATTCAGTCCCGCTATAACCTACCTGAGCAGTCGAAGCTCGGAGCAGTCTATGAGCAAAGTATAGCCGAGGCGCTACAGGGCATACCCGAGGATCAGATTGGTTCGTTTCACCCATCGGATCTAGAAGAAGGCGGTATCACTACTATTAACAGCCCGTTTGATTTTGCCGAGACCTTGCAGCGTATAAACGATGCAATTGCATCCCAGGATGATACGGTCGACTTTGGCGTCGTCGATTTTCAGGAGCAAGCGGAAGAGCAGGGTATTGAGTTACTCCCCAATACCCTTATTTTATTCGGGGCCCCAGCGCCAGGCGCGAAGGCGATGACCGAGGCCCCCACCCTGGGACTGGATGCTTTTTGCCAGAAATTCCTGGTCTGGCAAGACAGTAGTGGCAACGTAAAACTAAGCTTCAACGATTTGCTAGCTCTAGCCGAAAGGCAAGGTGTTGGAGCCTCGATTCCTTTGCGCGTTATCAGCTACAGGCTCAACAAAGTTTTCAGTGAAGCGCTGGCAAAATAGCCGGGCTGATTATTGGGGCCGTTAGTGCCCCAATTCTTTTTGAGGGTTCCAGTCTTCTCTTACGTCCTGAATTTGCCATTTTTCGGCATAGCCTTTATACAGAGCGATAAGCTCAGCTAACTCGTCAGGCAGTTTGTCCTCAAGCGGTGTGTTTTCGGCCGGATCATTCCGCAAGTGATAAAGATGCGAATAAGGGGTCGGAGCCCTTTAAGATTGAACATACATCAGATAAGGGCTCTGACCCCTTACTCCGTCTCTTATATCCCAACTGCAGTAATTGATAGTGGCATAAATTAGCCATTGAAATTGGCGGTGACGCCAATGGCCAGCATAGCAAAAACCGGCTACGAGGTCGGGGTTATATGCCTGATCGGCCTAGTGCAGTGACAATGGAGGCACCGTCCACCCATGGGGAATTATGGTTCCGCCTGGTATCCCCGTGCTGTTCTCAATCGTCACATTGTTGCTCATTCTAACCTTCTCGTAATTCACCACGCTTTATTGATAACGCGGATTATTATTCCGGGCTAGCGGCGAGGGTGGGTATGGTTCATTACATTAGTACGGTCGGTACCCCATCATTTGCTAATCGCCAGTCAATAGACCACACTGAAGTTGGGGCTTTTTTAAAGTGTGAGTGTTAACTGGCAGGCAGGCTGGGCTGGGCTGGGCTGGGCTGGGCTGGGCTGGGCTGGGCTGGGATAGCGTGGCGCTCTACTTGTTATCAACAAGCTATAAAGATGATATGGATATCCAATGATGAACGCATTAAAAACAATAATATTTGTAGTAGTCATAATCGCATTACAAAGCTGCCGGATTATCCAAACTGCGCCGCCGTCTGGGTCTATTATTTCATCGTCCGGGAACAACGATTGTATGGCAGGGAACACCTGTGTCGTCGATGTTCAAAACGGGTCAACATTCAATGATACATTTACTGCCGTTCCTGAGCCTGGGTATACCTTTCGGGGATGGAAGAAAGCTAAGGGCCACCTCTGTGGAGGCAAAAAGGCCCCCTGTGAGTTGCGTCTTCCCGGCAATTTCACTGAGATAGACTTTGACGCTTCACTCGTTGCGGTGTTTGGCTCCCCGGGGTCTTATTCGGACTTTACGTTGTTTGTAGGCCCTGGACCAGAGCAGACTGAGTTCAGCCGCTGGTCAACCGGTACGTTACAAGGTGAACTGAATGTCGCGTCATCGCTGGGTAACCGGTCGCTGCTGATGGGGCTTACGAATCCCACCGGTAGGATAGATGGGAACTCGGCGATGCCGGCGATGCCACAAAAGAGCTTAATATTTAGTGATTCCGTATCTGGCAACAAGACCTTTATTCAATTTGGGGACGAATCCAGGCCAGGGATTAGCGTAGTTAAAATCTCCTCTTTGGCGCTGAATCACACTATCTACATCGATGAAAGTCAGATTCGGTTAGCTTCAGGCTTTCTCCATTCCCAATGGGGCGGAACCTCGTTGGGCTATGAGTACCCACAAAAAGTCGCATTTAGACTTGAATCCTCTACCTCGGGTAGTTATGCAACAGGTACAGACTCCTATCGATCGCGTTTCTGCGACTCGGTCCATACTGAGGGTTCATCCAGCAACAGCTATATCGAAGAACTTGGCCAAAGTCTGGTTGATTCGTGCGAAGGTATACGGACTATGTTGACTGACTTGACCGGGTGGTATGCGCCAAGCGGCTGGGTCAAGGCCGTCCTCGACGAAGCAGTGGAAATGCTTTCGGGAGATCTGCCGGAGTACCTTGATGAGCTCGAACAAGAGGTTTCTGCAATACCAGCGGAAGAACTTCCCCTATCGCCTTTTGTTGGAAGTATGGACAGTTTCTCCTGTCACGACTTTGGTGTTTACGACGAATACTTAGGCATGCAGGAATGCCTGGTGCAAGCGAATGATCAATATCCCACTGTAGTTGAAGAAATTCAGAACGAGTCCACCGAAAACGCAATTTTCAATACTGACTTGGCTCCAGAATCTGTGTACTGCCAACTACAATACGAAGACAATGCAGGTTACATAGGGTCCGAGGGATCGTGCGTCTCCACTAGAGATGAGTGCCAAGAGGCTGGAGGTACCTTGCGTGTCGCAGGGTTCAATAAAGAGGGCTGCCTGCGCCTTTGCCCTGGTGGAGGCCTGGGTTTAACCGAAATAGCTTATACCTCTTATAATGATAATTACCATAAGTCAACCTGTGTAGATATTAATGACATGGGGAAAAATATCATGGAACGAGTGTCCCAAGAGGATGCGTGCAGTGCCGGCTTTGTCGAAGCCTGCAACAGTGATCCTGGTGATGGCGCTGTAGCTGTTTACGTTTACGTTATGATAATCCAAAACCCGAGCAAATGTTGCGAACCTAGCACCATAACTTATTCTTCGATTTTTGAGACATTCGAGGAATTTTCAGATGTAAATCAAAGCAAATGGAGTATAGCTTTCGCATCCTCGCTTGGACTGAAAATAGAAATAAACCCACAAAGTATATCAGGCCGCACCTTGCCTACCCTAAATGGTGGCGATTGGGTTTCGGGAGTTGCATCCATGTGGCACGACCGAAGTACTGCAGAAATTCGTTTTCAGAACGGCATCGAAGTAGAAAAACTAGGGGACACTATTATTGAAATCGTCGATTGGAGCCCTTAAGTCACTTCCTCTGTTTGGTGAGCGAGCTGCCAAGTTAGTAAAATTGGACTGAAATACCGACGAGTTTCCAGAGAGAGGCTATTGATAAAGTCGCCCGCATGCCCGTTGTTAGGCGAAAGCGGCCTCTTTTCCGTAGCTAGAAGTGATCGGTGAAAACGTCCGCTTTCACCTCATAGCCGACATGGCGATTATGCTTTTGTATTGCCCAAAAACAGAAAAGCCCGCAATGAAGCGGGCTATCTTTGGAACAGCTTTATCTCTAATCAGACAGGTTATCAATCACGCGCATGGTTGAAGCGATAAGCAGGTCTGCCTCAGCGTCTGTTAGCTTCCCGCCGCGCTGGGCCTCAACACCGTTGATAAACGAATAAGGGGTCGGAGCCCTTTAAGATTGAACATACATCAGATAAGGGCTCTGACCCCTTACTCGAATACCCAGCAATGGCCCTTGTTGTACGGCATCGTAGGCGTATCTGAGCCTGTGCATGGCGAATTAGCAATTTAACCGCAGAATGATGTGGTCAGGCGAGCTGTAGGTTTCGGCCCCACCCCAAAGTTCGGTTCGCTAAACCCCTTACCCGTCTTCAACTTACTGCAACCCAGCTCGGTATAACCCACCACCAGTCTCGGTATACGGTCGGTCTCGGCCACCCCGCCCTACACCACCAGTAAAACCCGTTAGCTTTCTTTGGCTTGCTGGTCAGCTTGCTCACACTCCCGCCTCATAATCGGGCGGTGTATCTGTCAGTTTTCCTTGGGGTAACTATTTGAGCTACAACGTCAGCCGTATTCTGAGACCCGTCACCCATACCGTGTCTTCCTCGTTATTCAACGCAGGGTCCTTGAGTAACTGCAGATTAGGAGTAATGGCCAGATTCTCTGACAACTGCAGCCTGTAGAACAACTCACCTGTACTCTGGGCATCAAGGTCATCCTGGGGCGGCTGCCCCCAGTTCACAGCAAGGCCGAGCAAATCAGAGTTGCGACGATACTTCCGCATAAAGCCAAGGGTATAGGATTCTTCATACAGGGCCGCATCGCCGTCGGCCCAGCCGCCCCGCGCAAACAGCATCCAGCGCTGATCGTATGTGGTCCAGTTAGCCCCTACAGTGAATCCCTCGGCTGAATCCAGGCCTACTTTCTCGCGCTCATCCACATGCCATGCGGTGAAGTGGATATTGGTGGTGTAGCGTTCATTGCGACTGGGTGACCACCCCACCTCGCCCCAGGTAAAGAATTCGGAGCCATCACGGAACCATTCGTAGTTCTCCAGCGAGCCGTTGGCATCGTTGATGGTTCCTTTGACGTACCAGTTATCACCCAGCCAGGTCCCGCCTCCAAGTCCGTAGGATGCATCGGGAAATGCCACAGCGGGGTTGAGCAAAATGGCCAGGTTACTGAAAGCTGTCCAAGGGTTGGCGTAGCCCAGAACCGACGCGTAGTCGGAGGGGTCAAATCTTCCGGCAATAATCCCACCACCGTCGCCGATGCCCTGCTGCCAGTTGAAATCAATGACTTCCCAGCCGACATCATTAAACAACACCCCGGTCTGGCCGATGTATCCCGTCTCCCCACCCAGATTAGAGGCGGTTACATCTCCGGTAATCTTGTGCCTGTTGTCGACTTTAAAAACCAGACGACCTGCCTGCTTGTTGCCTCGATTGAAAGGCGTCCATTCACCATAGGCCCTCAAAATTCCCGAGAACGCATAGTCTTCATCAGTGAGGGAATCGCTCAGGTGCTGATACAGAGCGGTGTAATCAAGCCCAAAGCGTAAGCCGTGGCGATCGTCCATATCGGATTTGAAATCCCACCAGCTTTGCAGGGAATCGTCGATCTCAGGGAATCGAAAGAGGGGCTCGGTACGGATATCTTCATCCACCAGCATTCGGGAAGGGGTATTGGGAGAACCGAAGCCTTCGCCCCGATCATCATAGCCGGCCTTGCGCTGAACTGCGAGGGACTGCCCTTCAGCCAAGGCCGAAACCGGATGCCCAGACAAGATCACCGCAGTGGTCAGTCCGCAGCCCAATTTCGCAAGCCAGCGTTCTAGATATTTGTTAAAGGTAATTTGTCCAGTTCTCCATTCTCAGGACGATTTTCCTGAAAATACGTGATGCCAAAAACTCATCCGTGTAGATCCCCGAAGTTCCCACTGCTCCCGGTGACAGCCTTATTGAATCGTCATCCAGACTCACCGCCACCCAAACAGGGTCCGGTGTTATCTCGAATGCATCCAGCGCACCACCTGTTGGCTCCAGCAATCCTTTTGAGCTTGCACCAATGATATCAACGACCTCTCCTGTGAATACCTCACCTGGATACTGCTTAAAGATAACTTCCACGGGCTGTCCCTTACGCACATAGCGAATATAATTCTGCGCTATCTGGGTTCCCAGAATCTGGGCTGAACTATCTACAAGTGCCATCACCTCACTGGAGTTTTCTATCACCCGCGCGCCTGGCTGGAGAATAACGTTACTTACAAACCCATCAGTGGGTGCCCGAGCAATTGTTTGTTCCAGTTTCCAGCTGGCTGCCGTTATTTGAGCCACTAGCTGTCGTAGTTCAATTTCTGCCTGTTTCATTTCCTCCTGCGCTAATACATTTGCCTGGGCAAGCTTCTCTCTGCTTGCAAGTCGCACTCTCGCCAGCTCGACAGATGCCTGCAACCTGTCAAACTCTGCTCTATACAGGGTGTCGTCGATGCGAAATAATTCATCACCAGCAGCAACATGGCGGTTTTGTGTGACGGCTACCTCAGTAACAATGCCAGATACACTCGGCACAATTTGAATGGATGGATTGATAACAATTAGAGGGCCACTGGGTGATCCAAAATTCATCGGAATCAGTAGAAATAAATTGGCGAGGACGTAAATCACGAGCGGTGACCACTTCATCCAGGTAGCCCACCCCTTGAATACGCCGATCTTAATCAACGCCCATAAAAAGCCCATCCAGGCCAGAAGAATAACCGTTATCATTTTGCAGCCCCCGCATTTCGCAGCCCTTCAAGCTCCTTTTCAAGTGCCGCTATTCGTTTCTCTGGGTCGGAGCGATCGATGAGGCCAGGCGCATAAGCCCACATCAGCACAAACGGCCAGGCAACAGCGCCGAGAATCAGGGTAGCCCAACCACCGATGGCAACTGCCTCTGAAAAGGGATGACTATTCGCCTTCGCTACCCGACCTGGAAGGCCTGCCAGCATCCAAAATAGAAAGCCCACTAACCCGATGATCAGAATGTGCACAAATAGTGCGAATATGTCTAAAAAGTCCATCACTTCTCCTGAAATTTAACTAGAGAAAGCCCTTACACTCGCTCAGGTGAGACACATAAATGTGAGACCCAGTTTATTCCGTTCAATTGGAGCGAACTAAGCTACTTCCATACTTGCCCGTAGAAGCGTTTTAAGTTTTCACCCAAAAAACCGGCAATTTCATCGTCAGTCCAACCATAAACTTCTTGAAGAACACGAGCTGCGCCCCACATCTCTTGTGGCTTACCCATATGTGTTGGTGTGGCATAACCCATTTCAACAGGGAAGTCCTTCGGGTTTTCTAAGATCCACTTTAAAGAGTCTCCGTAGTTCCAAACATAATCAGAACCCGCACAGACATGCTCAGGGCCCGTTAAGTTACGAATATATTCTGCGTGTTTAGCAATACTAAAGGGTGTTGAATCGCCATATTCATTTAAGAAGCCACCAATAAAGTTAACGCAAATTACGCCACCACCTGATGCAATAGCTTGGATCGCTTCATCAGAAATGTTGCGGTCAATATCCATAAGCGCTGTTACATTAGAGTGTGACGCCATGATTGGCTGAGAACTGGCAATCGCCGCTTCAATACAAGTCTTATTTGATGAGTGCGAGCAATCAATGGCAATACCTAATTCATTGGCTTTTTTTAGTACCGCAAACCCAGGTTCGTGAACACCTTCATCTGTACCATCTGAGTTGGATACCCCGCCATCAGAATAAGGCGTATCAATGTTGTAGGTATACATTAATTGGCGCATGCCCAACTCATAAAACACCTCCATATTCGCTAAGGCCTCTGCCTTATCGCCGGTTTGGCTTAATGGCATCATACCTTGGAAGTTATGAAATACACCCAATTTACCTTCAGCCTTGGCTTTGTCGAAATCCTCGATAGTTCTTACTTGTATATATTTTTCTGGTTGTGCAGCCCAATGCTTGTTCGTAACCTGCATGCGCTCTCTGACCACTTCTGGGGTATCATCTCCATTGGCGTTGGTAATGGTTGCTGAAATAACATTGAATTGATGGGTTACTGAATGGTCAGTTGCTTTATCGTATTGTTCGGCATCAAGGCCAGCGGGGAACCCTGGTCCACCGACAAATAAACTATCAACAATCATAGTGTCTTTGAAGCGCTCTTTAATACCATCATCTTGCCTAGCTTGTTCGGCAGTGCGAGGGTCTGCAACTTCAATTAGGTACTCTATATATTCATCAAATTCTTTTGGATCAGTAGGACGCGGTTTCATTTCAAATGATGGGCCAGGACCCATGGCAGAAGGCTCGTCAACGGCTGCCATATTCTTGTCGACTGCACTCGTGCTACTACAGGCCAATAGTGATGCTGAAATTACTGCGGCTAATAGTTTGCATTTTAGTTGCATAGGAATCCTTAAATGATTTTTCGTTAGATGTTTGTTAACAACAGCAATGAAAGACTTTAGGAAATCAGTCCAGCGTGTTCTTATAGATCACACCGTCTTTCATTATCAGTTGGATAGAAGGTACGTCTTGGCCACGCTCTTGCGCATCGAACCATTTTGGGTTGGCACCGATTGCAGTAATATCCTCTAGGGGATTCCCGTCTACGATCAGAATGTCTGCGTATGCGCCAACCTCGATTACACCCAGAGTCTCTGGATAAGGATTGCCGCGCCCCGTGAGTGCTGCCAACTCACCGCCGGTTGAGGTCAGTGATTTGAGTGCTTCGAAATTCCCAAATGTTTCCGCCACAAAATATTTGGTGAAGTCCAGCGACTGACGATAAGGCACGCCCGTCATCAGAACATAGTCAGAATCGAACACCATTTTCGGCTGATATTTTTTGATCAGATCAAACAGCTGTGTGCTTTCTTCGCGCAATCGTGTGAATTTTTGTGTGGGCGGAAATGTAGGGTCCTGATGCATCGGATGTGCTAGTGCAGCATCGGCCAAGGCTGTCAGGTTAGGTGAGAAAAATGCTTCTTTCTCCACCATCTTTTGCATCGTCTCTTCCGAGATATTCAGCCCGTGATCGACGACTTTCACACCAAGATCCAATGCACGGCTCAGATCTGAATCCTGAAATACGTGCATCGCTACATAAGTGTCATAATCGGCAGCGGTTTCGACAGCCGCACTGATTTCGTCATCACTAAAACCTGATTGGTAGATCGGATCTTTAGTTGATGTAACGCCTCCACTGACCATTATTTTAAGGAAGTGAGCCCCGAGTGAAAAGTTCCTGCGCCCTCCCTCGAGAACTTCGTCACGACCATCTATGAGTCTCGTCGTTTCAAGTCGTTCGAGATTGCTTTCACCTTTGCGTTGACCGGCGATACCCCAATCTCCATGTCCGCCGGTCTGCGAGAGGCATCCGCCCGATAGATATATGCGGGGGCCCTCAAGAAGACCTGCGTCGACAACCCCTTTCAGCCCTCCATGGGCACCGCACATGTCTCTGACCGTTGTGAAACCCATGGCCAACATTTCCTTGGCCATGGCAGCTGCTCGTGCCCCAATTTCTTCCCATGTTGAGTTTTGCAGATCGAGGAGGGTGCCATCCTTGTACATGTTCAAGTGAACGTGACTGTCGATCAGGCCCGGCATCAACGTACCTCCGCCACCATCGATGATGACAGCATTTGCTGCGGCCAGTGGTTCAGTGGAAACCGCCGTAATCAGGTTGCCTTCGACCAAGACATTGGCGTTTTCAATCCGCTTTTCATTCACGCCGTCAAAGACATGGACGTTAGTAAACAAGGTTTGGACAGGTGCGTCTTGTGCAATGCTAGAACCAGCACCCAAGACAATAAAAAGAGCAAAGCCCAACAGGCCATTACGAATCACGGATACAGCTTTCATTGACAGAAATCCCTTACAAAAGATATGGACAAAAATGTGCCGCACCTCGACTGGAGAGGCTTCATTCAACGGCCCCCAAACATCTCTGCATCTAGTGTTGAAATTGTATCAACTTTAGGGGATTATCCATTTACCATTTTAGGACATTTATGGAGCAATGTTACACGATGCCAAGAACAAAAATACCTCTTATCAGGGCATCACAATTGCTACCGTTCATTGAGGAATTACAGTTACTCGAGGTAGACCCTGCCAAACAGCTTCTACGATGTCGCTGTCCAGTCAGCACCGATTTTACGGACCCTGACAATATCATTCCCACCAATCGCCTCTGGCAGTTCATCGAGGAAACTTCACGCAGTTTAGGAAATAAAAACCTCGGCTGGGACATAGCTATGGATTATGGCGTATATGGAGCAGGACAATTTGGTTACCAACTTGAGCACCAGCGCACTCTGGGCGACGCTATCAATCTATATATTGGCTCGATATCAGAGCACGCTAGTGTCAGCTCTGGACAACAAAATACCGGAGCGGATTGCAGTTGGTTCTATCGAGCAACATTACCCATGAAGGGCTCGCACTATTTCCAGGTTGAGCAATATGCACTGGGGACCCTGGTCCATATCGTTCGCAGCTACCTCGGGTCGAGTTGGCGGCCAACACGAATTGCAATTACCTCCCGGCCAAGGCAGGCGCAAAGTTATAACATTGCTAATTCATGTGACGAGCTTATCGTAGGCGCAGCAAGGGCTGGGATCGAGATACCTACCAAACGCATAAGCGCCAGTAGCCGAAAGCTCAGAAACTCACTTCAAAAACCCGGCAAGAAATCTCGTCCATTCCCCACCGAAACTCCTAATATTCTTAGGCAGATGTTGGGCTTCTATCTGGATGACTACTCACTCTCGCATAATACCGTGAGCGATATACTGGAGATTTCGCCAAGAACACTGAATCGACAGCTTGCATTGTACGGGCAGAGCTTTAGAGACATTCGAAAGGATGTGATTGTGGAGCGCGCTAAGAAAGAACTGGTATCAGGAAAGCTGTCGATGCTCGAAATCTCCAGATTATTGCGCTATGCAAACCAAAGCGCATTTTCTCGGTCCTTTGCACAGACCATGAACGAATCTCCAGGTGCGTATCAACAGCGGATCGCTTCGAAAGGTATGACAACTTAGCCTTACCAGACCACGGACTACCAGCGACTTGAAATCTTGCCACTGCTTCGGCACATCCTTCAAACGCATTGCCTGTTGGATCTCGATGGTGGATGGCCCTGCCCCGACTATCGCCAATCTCTACACCGTTTAGGCACCCATAAAAGCTTCCACCATTCTGGCTGGGAGGGATTTTGGGTTCGCGTTCTCCCACTTTGTGTAGCAAGATAGCGACACCAAACTCATCGCCTGCGTAACCTTATGCACCTATATTTCAAATCTATTGCCACGCTTTTACTGATATTTCTCCCACTTGCAGGCAATACCCAGATAGTGGAGGACACGCGCATCCTCCTGCGCAATGTAACGCTTGTAGATCGTGACGGGGTTGACAATAAAACCGTGAACATTCTGGTAAAGAACTCCACGTTGGACATCATCACTGAAGATCTAATTCCACTGAAGGATGCCGATGAAGCTTACGATGCCCGTGGAGGCTTCATCTTGGGCAAGCTGGAACTCGGTAGCCCCGCAAGCTTCATGATTCTGGATGGAGATCCTGGTAACGACATCGATATCATGCTCGACACCAAGTCTCACGCCCTCTTTGCCATGAAAAATGGCGCGATTGTAAGGAATCGCTTTGTGATGATGCTTGAGGAGACACCGGAAGAAAAAATACGTGCGGAGAAAGGCTGGCTCGCCTACGCGCCACCGCCCCTGGCTGTTCCCCTGGACTACAAGGACACCGATCGCTGGAATCGATTCAATACCAAGTGGGTTTCAGGTATTGGGGTCGCGGCACTTGTACTCGACCGCCAGAACTGGGTTGACCAGAACAAGGATAGCCAATTGCAGTTGGGTGACCTGAACCTCTACGATGGCGGAGAGATCCGGGGTCTTCGCATCGGAGCCGTGGGTACCATTAATTTCGATAAGCCCTGGGTTTGGACACTGTTTGGCGCCACGCATGCTTTCGACAAGGGATTCGACACTACCGAAGATGACGATTTTACTCTTTTCGATGTAAGACTGGATATTCCGGTATGGGATAAAGCCAGTTTCTCCATCGGTAAGCAAAAAGAGCCTTTATCGATGCAGCGTATTATGAGCATGGCTCACCTTCCCCAACAGGAACGCGCAGCAGTCGCCGACGCATTGCTACCCGCTCGCAATATCGGGGTTGTGATGGCCGGATCACTATTTGATGACAACATGACACTTGCCGGCGGCGTTTTCAACAACTGGCTGGATAAGGACCAGCCCAATTCATTCAGTGACAATGCCAGCCAGTTCGTTGGCCGGGCGACGGGCGTCGCCTGGGCCTCGGACAATGAAAGCACTCTGCTGCACCTCGGAGCAGGCTACCGCCATTCTGACGTTAAAGAGCAAGCCTTCGTCAGCACCGAGCCGGAATTCAACAAATCACCCAAATTTGTCGATACTGGCCTTTTGGATGGCGACAGCTCAGATCTCTACCAATTAGAGGCATCTCTACGCTCGGGACCTTTCTGGTTGCATGGTGAGTACATACAGTCTGAACTTGAATCACAGGAGTTCAACGATCCGAAATTCGACGGCTATTTCGTCACCGCTTCCTGGGTGCTCACAGGGGAAGTGAGGCCTTACAATCGCCGCGTGGGGATTTTTGGCAGCGTGCCTATTTCTCGTAACGTTGACCAAAACGGATGGGGCGCATGGGAAATCAGCACCCGATTCAGCAACCTGGATGCCAATGAGAATACGATAGACGGAGGAGACATGGATATCTGGTCTGTCGGTTTAAACTGGTGGCTAACCCCCTACTTCAACGTCAATCTGAACTACCGTTATGTGACCCTCGATAAACTCGGAGTGGAGGGCTCCAGCCAAGGCATCAACACACGGGTTGTTCTAATACTGGAGTAACACTTTAGTGGGAACTAAGGTTGTGGGTGGCGATATACTCACAAAGCAGGTCCATGTCGTACCTGACACCCCGCTCGTCCAGTTTCGGATGAAGCTCGAAGTTCGGTTTCAAAAACCTGTTACCCCTCTTCAACTTACCGCCACCCAGCTCGGTATTGTCCACCACAAACTCTGACATAGTCTCGGTCGCCCACTACACCGCCTTCCTACCAGAAAGCACCATACAACCCGACGCACTCGACGTACTCGACGCCTTTCAGCAACCGCAAGGCCTTGTAGAGCGTCATTGGCGTCGAGTGCGTCAGGTTCGTCGGGTTGATCTGTAATTTGTTACCGCCCTACTCCCCTTTCGGCACCAGATATCACACCCATGCTGCCCGAAAATTTTTTGCAGGTTTTCATAAAGACCACCCCGAGCCTTCGCTGACGTATACGACAATCCCGAGGATGCTCGAGTGGCAGCGCTGTGGAATGTAGGGGAGCACTGTGTGTTCGGGTATTGCCTAGGCCATGCCTTGACTACTTTGTTCACCTGCGTGGGCTGGGGGTGTTCTCCGTGACGATGTGGGGAGTCTTGGCTAGCTGGCTTACAGAGCGTCGAGTATCGCGCGCCGAACTACAATCTCTTCAGTATCGCGGTGGCTTAGATTGAATCGATAGTAGAGCCAGACGGCATAGCTGATGATGTCAGGAGGGAATCGGTGACGCTTGTATGTATTCATGTGCCGATTCTATCAATTTCAGGCAGCTAATTTGGCGATACCCTGCAGAGTCATGGCTACCGTTTTTTTACGGTCAAAATTGACCCTTGGGAATTTCGCTAAATGGAATGCCTTTATCCACTCTCTCCTCTGTAGGAAGATGCAATACACGATCAGCAATTATATTCGCCATAATTTCATCGGTCCCGCCAACAAACCTGCCATTCGTGCGATATTTCGATTGTCTTCACCTGCCTGGTTGGCGCAGCCGAGGATAATTTCATCGATCGCAGCCGGGTCCAGCTGAGGATTCCGTTCCAGCAATGCGGCGATAGGTACCGCAGCTAAATCATCAGCGCGCACTGATGACAGTGCACCGCCATAGCGCCCAATGGGTGTTCGAATGCTGTCACACACAAATGCGTCCATCACAGGGCGACCTCAAATTCAGCGTCGGTTTTTTCAATGATGTCTTCAAGAGAAACCCCAGGTTGCAACGCTGTTAGAATCAGCTTTCCACCCTGATAGCGGAACACCCCAAGATCGGTAATCACCACATCTACGGCACCTATGGAGGTCAATGGTAGGTCACAGGCAGGTACCAGCTTGGACCGGCCGTCCCGATCGGTATGGGTCATAGTCACAATCAGTTTGCGTGCGCCACTGGCCAAGTCCATTGCCCCACCTACACCCAGTAACGGCTTCCCCGGCACTGCCCAGTTGGCTAGATTGCCCGCGTTGTCCACCTGCAATCCGCCCATAATTGCAACGTCGATGTGGCCGCCGCGAATCATGCCGAAAGAAGCGCTAGAATCAAAGTAACTCGAACCCGGTAACGCAGTGACCGGGATTTTGCCTGCGTTGACCGGGTAGTCCAGCGCCCCTCCCGATTTCGGTTCGGGCCCTACACCTAGCATCCCGTTCTCACTGTGCAGGTTAATGTCATGTTCGGGCGTGATCAGATCCGCCACCAGGGTGGGGATACCGATACCTAGGTTTACCACATCGCCCGCGCTCAATTCCGCCAGCGCGGCGCGCGCCGTGGCCATGCGCTCCTCGCTGACCACCTTGTCGCTGCCCGCCACATCGGCAGAGGAGCCGAGGCTCTCTACGCTCAGAGGCGCTTGGACAACATAGTCGATGAAGCAGCCCGGTGTATGAATCTGGCTCGGCTCCAATTCTCCCACCGACACAATGTTTTCCACTTCAGCCACGACAATCTTAGCGGCTGTCGCCATAGCCGGATTGAAATTCTGCTCGGTCATACGGTATTGCAAATTGCCTGCAGTGTCGGCGGTCCAAGCACGAACAAAGGCAACATCTCCGCGTATACCCGGCTGGAATACCTGTTCGACGCCATCGAGGATACGAGTATCGCGCCCTTCTGCCATTTTTGTGCCTGCGGAGGTTGGCGTGTAAAAACCACCGATACCCGCACCGCCGGCGCGCAATGCTTCCGCCAGCGTACCCTGGGGAATCAGTTCGGTTTCGATATCTCCCGCCTGTGCAGCCGCCACCGCCTCCCGGTTGCTGGTAAAAAAAGAACCAATGGCTTTCTTCAACTGCCCATTGCGCAATAGGCGTCCACCGCCCAGGCCCACTTCACCCACGTTGTTGCCCACATAGGTGAGCTCGCGAATCTCTGGCTTCTGGGCCAATGCGTGTACCAGGCACACGGGATTTCCCGTCATGCCAAAACCACCTACTAACAAAGTGTCGCCCTTGTTGACCAGTTCTGCGGCTTCATGGGTGCTCAATTGGGGCACTGTTTTCATGGGGCTACCCTGTTGTTTCTGGTATGGGCGTCGGCACAGTGCCGTTCCAGGCATTTTCCAGCAGGCGACGGACGCGCTCGGTCGTCACGGGTTCCGGATTGTTCACGGGAGATTCTGTTGCGATGGCAGCTGCGCGATCGAGATCAGCTTGAGCAATTCCAATATCCCGCAGGGCGGTGGGTGCGCCCACGGCTTTCGCCAAATTAAAAATACCCTGTGCGGCATCTGATACCCCAAGGGCTTCTGCCAACTGTTGTGTTCCCGCTGCGGTGGCAGCAGCGTTGTAGGCCACACAGTGAGGCAATAAAATCGTGTGTGTTTCAGCATGAGGAGTATTGAAGCTGCCACCAAAGGTGTGACACAAGCGATGATGCAGGCTGGTCGTTCCCGTGCCGAGTGAACCACCGGCAAGACTTGCACCATAGAGGGCATCGGCTCGTGCATCAATATTCTGCGGATCTGCAATCACTTTAGGCAGACTTCTGGCAAGCGCTCTTACCGCCTCCAAAGCCATCATCGACACCATCGGGTTGAGTTTACCTGCGGTCACATTTACCACGGCTTGCGCCATGGCATTGAGACCGCTTGGGCCGGCTAATTTTGCGGGCAGGGTCAGCGTAAGCTCAGGATCGTACAGCGTCAGCGTGGGGACGACACAATTATCTCGCCCTGTGACCTTGCGTCCGCTTTCTGTAATCCCCCAGATATTGGTCATCTCTGAACCCGCGTAGGTCGTGGGTATAGCGACATTTGGCAAATCCATTTTCAGCGCCAGAGCCTTACCCAAACCAGTAGTAGAACCACCTCCAAGAGAGACGGTGCAATCGGCATTCAGGCGCTCGACCTCGGCCATGGCCTGCTCTACTGTTTCGATCGGTACGTGCATAACGGCTTGGTCGAACAAGCCCACGGCGCGCTCGCCAAGCAGTTCGACAATACCGCGTCCGTCAGCGGCCTGGTTCGGGGTGGATAACACCAATGCTCGCTGTAAGCCTAATTTCTCCAGCTCCTGAGGGAGGCGCGCAAGGGCGCCCGCGCCGAAGACTATGTTCCAGGGCAGTGCCACGTAGTCGAAATCATTCACCTGCTTATCTCCAATAGTAACGGTGGGGCTCACCCGAAAGGGAGCCCGATCTCTGCAGCTTCAGAATTCGTAGCCAAGGCTAACGCCGTAGGTACGCACCGAGGCATTACTAACACCACAAGTAATATTTCCGTGATGGCGACCTGCATTGCCTGGAACGGCCAGATTGTTAGAATCGCTTGCTCGCATACCATGACAGAAATGCTCGTCGGTCAGGTTGTTAGCATACAATCCCACCTTGAACTCCTCTTGCGCGCCAAATCGATAGTTGGCACTGACATTGACCAGCGTATAGCTGTCAACAGTGAAAGCGCCTTCTACCAGCTCTGTTGCGGTGGTCAAAGTACTTGTAGCCTGCTCGTCGGTATAACTGATGTTCGCCATAAGGCTGAGCACGCCATCGCCGATATTAAAATCCTGTGTTGCCAGTGCGGTGACAGACCATTCTGGCGAGCTTGCCAGAGGCGCACCTTCGATAAAGTCACTGCCGGTCGAGTCAGTGACCTCGGAATCCAGATAGGAAATGCCCGCCTGCCCGTAAAAGCCCGATTCGTTGGCAAATTTGAGATTGGCGTCAAATCCCATAATCTCCGATTCAGGTGCGTTGTCCAGAGTGGGGACGCCGCGGATGGTTATGAACTGCTGTAAATCTTCATAAGTGTAGTGAAACAACGCGGCCTCCAGCTGGACCCGGTTGTCCAGGAAAGAGCCTTTGAAGCCAAGTTCCCAGGCATCCAAGGATTCTGGCTCCAGGCGGGCATCTTCCAAACCGGTAATAACGTTCGCTACTGGAACCAGCGCGTAGGCTGCCCGTATGTCCAACGCGCTGCCTTTGAAGCCACGAGAAAATCCCAAATAAACGAGTGAGTCTTCCCCAAACTGGTAGTCCAATTTCGCGGTAAAGCCGATGTCGTCATTTTCGAGTTTCTGTGAAACCTGGCGAGCTATTTCATAGCCATTGGCATCAAATTCTGGCGTGCCAGGGTTCTGCGCAGCAACCAGGTTGTTGATTTCGGAAGAATGCAGCGCAGTGGTATCAGGCACAGGCACCACTACAGGTTTTGAAGGAAGATAGTCACCTTCGACGGTTTCATCCGACCAGCGAATCCCTACAGTCAGCGTCAGCGCATCAGTAAAGTCATACTCCCCCTGGCCATAAACTCCCAGGTTTTCCTTGCTGTGATCGAGTTGTACATTGGGCAGGATCGCCCAATTCCCGATCAGGTTGCTACGCAATCCCGTGTAGGATTCGGCTTCCTCATCCAAGTAATAAACCCCCGCAATCCAACGATACGCCTCATCTGCAGCAGACACCAATCGAAATTCCTGCTGGAACGTATCGCGATCATCCTGTTGAAGAAGAATCATCTGGCCAATCCGAGAGCCGTCCAGGTCGTTCGTGTTTTTAAATTCCAGATTGTCAAAAGCTGTTATTGAGCTAAATGTAGCCCAGCTGAACTCGTGATTGATCTTGAGGATCGCGCCCTTTGTTTCGAGGTCTTCGCCACCTATGTCCATGCCGACGTCTTCCCAATCAGAAAAGGAACCATCCACACCGGATTGACCGGGTCCCTGATCGCCTGCGGCAGGCGGCGGTACGCTAATGCAATTAGTATTGTCCTCAAAATTGGAAACCTGTTGTGGATTGAAATCTGCACAAACCGCGCCCGATCCATCCGGGTCGCGTGTGCCGAGAACTTTATGGGCACTGCCGTTATTTTCACTTTGCCCATAGTGCAGGTTTAGCAAAATATCGGTGGACTCCGCGAACTGCCAGAGCACCTGAGCGCGCACGCCCTGTGTATCGTCGTCGCCGAAGTCGCGTCCGTCGAACTGTGAATCAAACGCACCGTCTGACTCGTTCCACACGCCCGCAATACGTGCAGCAGCATTTTCACCGAGATCAAACCCGATTGCCCCCTCTACGTTGACATGAGAATAGTTTCCTATTCTTGCATCCAGCGAGCCCTGAGTACCACCTCCAACGTCAGGTCCATTGCTAAAATAGCTTACTGCACCACCCGTTGTATTGAGGCCAAACAAAGTGTTCTGTGGGCCCTTGAGAACTTCCACTCTATTCATGTCGTACAGTGCGGTTTTTGCATGAAAACCACTGGTGAGCGTCACTTCATCAAAATACTGTCCAACCGCAGATGCCGCGGTCAAATGGATGTCATTGGTGCCAACCCCACGTAAAAAATAACTGGTGTTGGAGCCGCTCTGCTGGCGTGCGGACAATCCTGGCGTAAACACCACCAGATCACTAGCCTTTTTGATACCTAGATCCTTCATAGCATCGCCGGTGAATGCTGTTACAGCAATCGGCACATCCTGCAGCGACTCACTGCGTTTTTGTGCGGTAACGATAACTTCCTCCAGGGCAGCATTGACTACAGTCCCATACAAACTAGTCGCTAGTGCGATTGATGTTGCCATAACGGATCTCGAAATATTCATATTTTCAGTTCCCAGAAATTAATAGTTATTGTTAATTAGTTCAAAGTTGTGAGGCCGTAATGTTGCGCCGAACCACTTGTTATTAAGGCTTTGGAACGATTCTTCTAACTTTTCTAGCGCTAATACTAGTCGCGTGATTTCTAGCCTTACGCCGCGGCTTTGCCCCCGGAGTCGGAGGACTTGAGTGCATAACTCCTATCGATCATGAGCTGAACCTGTGTCAGCTCGTCATCACAAATGTTATGACCCAAGCCGTCGTAGATGCTGGATTCGACGTTCGCACCGCTTTGCTGCAGCAGGGAAACCGACTCATCAAACTTTGAACGGGGAATCCAGTCATCTACATCGGCGCAACCAAGGAATACCGGCGTCCCGTTAAGCGCTTGACCTTGCAGGGGCTGGCGCGCCCCCTGTGGTCCGATGACACCGCCGCTTAAGCAGAACACACCACCGTATCGCTGCGGATAACGCAGCGCGTATTCAACAGCCAGGCAGGACCCTTGCGAAAACCCACCGAAAAATAATTTTGCTGGAGCTTGTTACCGATCAATCCCGTGTTCTTGCACCGTACTATCATCCTCATGAACTACCCAAAATGGTAATGCTAAAAGGATGAATACCCATCATTTTTAGAACTAATGTATCGCTGTGCAGCCAATGCTAGAACACTAATAAGCTTCCTCCCTGGGGAAAAACATAATCCCTTATGGATCGGTCTATCTCGATACGAAAAAATGCTCATCTTCATCCTCCGGATTATTCTGCTATCGAACGCCCAATTTTAGCGCCAAAATTCCGCCCAGAATCATGGGAATCGAAAACATCACAAAATTGCCTGACGCGCTAATACCGATCGCTATCGAATAACCTGCCGCTGCCGGGCCAATTACGGCCCCAAATCTACCCAGGCCAATTGCCCAGCCCACGCCAGTGCCGCGAAGTTCTACCGGGTAAAGCTTGGTCGCAATCGCATACAAGCCTGTAAATCCACCCTGCTGAGCAATGCCTATGACAAAGATAATCAGGGTTAGAGAAAACTCGTTCGGCGGAAGTTGGCTGAACACCAACATCAGGAGCGCAGAAAGCACCAGATACGTACTAACCAAATGGGTCAAATGCACTCGAGAGGCAATCACGCCCATTGACAAAATCCCCAATACGCCACCCAGGTTAAAATAGGTGTAGGCTGAATAGGCAACGCCTTCGCTAAAACCACTCAATGTCATCAACTTGGGAATCCAGCTCATGAGAAAGTAAAGTGTTGAGAAACAAAAAAAGAATACAAGCCATAGAATCAGTGTCTTCTCTTTGTAGCGGCTATTGAGCAACGATTTTACATTGTTGCCCATCGTTGGATTGTGGTGCTGCACGGGTCTCGGAGGAATCGATGCCAGAGTCTTCCGCTCGAGGCTCTTCAGAATCATGTTAATCTTCCGCAACGCATTACGCGGTTGCTTTTGCAGGAGAAACTGCAGTGATTCCGGGGTGGATAGGATGGCTATGACAACCATGAGTAGTGCGGCGATACCGCCGCCGAAGAACAAGCCTCTCCACCCAAACTCAGGTATAACCAAGTGCGCGACCAAACCTGTCGACATCGCGCCCAAAGGATAGCCCGCCGTGACCACAGCAACTGCAAGTGCACGGTACTTTTCAGGTGCATATTCACTAGCCAGAGCTGCCTGACAGGCCATAAGCGCACCCGCTCCAAGTCCACTGCTGAAACGCAAAAGAACCAGACTAGTCAAATTTGAACTAAAGGCTGTTAAGCAAACCGTCACACCCACCAAAAGTAGAGAAGAAATAATAAGAATTCGGCGGCCAACGATGTCTGCCAACGGAGCCAGAAACATTGCACCACACATCATCCCCGCAAGTGCAAAGCTAAACAGCAAACCAAGAGATTCAGGGTTCAAATCTAACTCGCTGCCAATACTGCTTGCGGCTATAGCCATGGCGGTGATATCAAAGCCATCGACCATATTAAATAGTACACAAGTCAAAATAATTGTTATTTGCCTTATGCTAATTCGACTATGGTCGACAACGCTGTCCGTAGATGTATGCATTCGAAATATCCTGTGTATTAACGAGGGCTCGACGAAATTCTCAGCCGGCGCTCTGTGTATGAATCACAACGGTGGTGGGCACGACATCTACCGTCAAGCATTCTGCAGTTCGGCTACAGAGAAGAAGTCGTACCAATCTGACTCCTGGCCCTCGAAACGCTTGCCGATTTTCACGTCAACCATATAAGGTTCACCGGCTCTCATGGAGGCGCGGCAGCGTTCCAGTGCCGGCTGCACTTGATTTGGTTCAGTCACGCGCTCCGCATGAATGCCATAGGATGCGCACATAGCGGTGTAGTCAATATCCGGATGGCCCAGGTTTACACCGATGTATTTTCCTGTTGCCTTCATCCTATGTCCGCCAAATCGATTCTGGTTCAGACGATTGGCCTGATACTGTCCATTGTTAAATCAGATTTATTAGTCTTCAAACGGTAGACCGATATATTCATAAGCCAATGCACGCTGATGATCCTCGGAGTTAAGCATAAGCTCATAATCGCTTTCCCTAATTTTTTGATCAAACACGTCCTCATTTGGAAAAACGTGCAGCAGCTTAGTGAGCTTCCAGGATATGTTCTCGGCAGCCCAAACTCGACGCAGCGCCATCTCGGAATAATTATTCAAATAGTGCTCTGAGTTTTCCTGGTAGAACGTTCTGAATGCCCTGGACAAATAGTAAACATCACTGAATGCCAAATTTAGTCCCTTCGCCCCGGTGGGAGGAACAATGTGTGCAGCATCTCCAGCCAAAAATAAACGCCCGTAGCGCATGGGCTCGGAAACTAAACTACGCAGTGGTGCTATAGACTTCTCAATTGATGGGCCTGTCTGAATCTGACTTGCGATATCGTCTGGAAAGCGATGAAGCAAAGTTTCCCAAAACCGTTGATCCGACCAATCTTCAATTCTGTCATCAACCGGAGCCTGCACATAGTAACGACTGAGCATAGGATTGCGCTGTGCAGCCATGGCCATTCCATCTTCATGATATGCATAGATAAAGTTTTCCAATGGCGGGCGCTCCACCATAATCCCAAGCCAACCAAATGGGTAGATACGCTCATATTCTTTTCGAATTGATTCCGGAATCGCCTGTCGGCTGGGACCATGATAGCCATCACAACCGGCTATATAGTCACAATCGATTCGATACTGCAGACCCTCTTTTTCGTACGTTACATAGGGTGCTTGAGAATCGATATCATGAAGTGCGACATTGTTGGCTTCATTAACGATGTTACCACCTGCTGCCTCGCGGGCCTCGTAAAGATCCTCGGTGATATTAGTCTGGCCATAAGCCATCATCTGTTTGCCAGTCCATTTCATCGTATCGATAAAGTAATCAGGTTTATTTTGCCAAACTATCATGGTTCCATTTTTTGCCTTGCCTTCACGATCCATACGCTCGCCTAGTCCGATATCGCGAAGTAGTTGTGCCGAACCTGCTTCAAGAACCCCGGCACGAATTCGGCCGAGGACGTATTCCTTTGTCTGCCGTTCAAGAACTATATGATCAATTTCATACTGACCAAGAATATGTGAAAGCGTCATGCCGGCGGGCCCTCCACCTATTATGACTATCTGTGTTTTAGCTGTGACCATGCTATTCCCCTGTAAATTATTCCATGTAATCTGACTTTTTAAGATCGTACTTTATTCCTGCCAATTCAGCTTTTGAACACATGTAATCGGCAGTAAATAGTGCTTTTTCTCGTTAAGCACAAGTAGCGAGCCACAATGTGTTGGCGCTCGCTACGTGCAGCCGTATTGGTTGATTGCCCAACGGTAAATTCATCTTCGAACTAATGAATTGGTGGTAGCTGTGAGAAAAACATTTGGGTTCAGTCCGTGTACCTCGCCACTGACGGGCGCGCCTGTGACAATAATTTGCCTGTTTTCCAGATTCATAAAATTTTCCTCTAGGCTATATTTTGTTTAACGGCTGCTCTGCCTATTTCAATCGGCTGAAAACCCTGCGCGCGTTGTCCTCAAAGATGGCCTTTTTGTCTGCATCACCAAGCGCAGCGTTGTCGACGTAACGCTTGGTGTCATCAAAGTAGTAACCGGTCTCCGGGTCGATACCTCGCACAGCGCCCACCATCTCGGAGGCAAACAGGATATTTTTCGCGGGGATTACATCCACTAGTAAATCGATTCCCGGCTGGTGATAAACGCAGGTATCGAAGTACACATTATTCATCAATAATTCGTCTAGCGGCGCCAGTTTCATCATGTCCGCCAGGCCCCGAAAACGCCCCCAATGGTAGGGCACCGCTCCGCCACCGTGGGGAATAATGAACTTGATAGAGGGAAAATCCTGACACACCGTCGACGTCATCAGCTGCACGAAAGCCGTTGTATCTGCGCTGAGGTAGTAAGAGCCCGTAGTCTGAAAGGCAGAGTTGCACGAGCCGCTGACATGAATCATCGCAGGGACATCCAGCTCACACATCTTTTCGTAAATCGGGTACCAATAACGATCACCCAACGGCGGTGAATTCCAAAAACCTCCTGAGGGATCCAGGTTCAAGTTGAAACCTACGAACCCGAACTGCGTTACACAGCGCTCCAGTTCAGCCACGCTGTTCTCAAGACCGGCACCAGGCGTCTGCGGTAATTGGCAGCCGCCTGCAAAATTGTCAGGGTAAAGCTGGGTAATCCGATGGATGAGTTCATTGCAATGTTCAGACCAGTATTTGCTGGTCGATTCGTTGCCAAGGTCGTGCCCCATCCAACTGGCGCGTGGAGAGAATATTGTCAGGTCGGTTCCTCGCTCGCGCTGTAGTTTCAGCTGGGCGCCCTCCAGGCTCTCTCTCAGTTGGTCATCACTGATCTCAACAAGACCTTTCTCATGGCTGAAGTCAGGATCACTGGCCAAATCACGCTTCTGTTGCTCCCGGTAGCGGCCCAACTGGTCAGGCGCTGTTGTGTAGTGGCCATGGCAATCAATAATCATTTTTAATCTTCCAGTTCATCGATCGAATCAAGATAAACGAGCCCAGCCTCTTCCAGACCCGGCCTCAAGTTGTACATATCCAGACCCAACACACCCTCGGCAAATTTCACACGCTTCTCGCTCTCGTGCTCCTCCCTGGCTCTACCGGCAGCTAACACTTCGGTGGCAGTCTTTCGAGGCACAATGACCACGCCGTCATCGTCGGCTACTACGACATCTCCCGGGGCCACCATTCGACCCGCGCAAACAACGGGGACATTCACTGCACCAAGAGTATTCCTGACCGCACCCTTGGCGGAAATTGCCCGACTCCAAACGGGGAAGCCCATGTCCTCGAGATCGGCAACGTCGCGCACGCCAGCATCAATGACCAACCCTCGAACGCCGCGTGCCTGGCAGGAAGTGGCAAGTAGATCGCCAAACATGCCGTCGGTATTATCGGTGGTGCAGCCTACGACCAGAATATCGCCTGGCTGGCACATCTCGACAGCCACGTGAAGCATCCAGTTGTCTCCAGGTTGTGCAAGAACCGTAACGGCACTGCCGGAAATACGGGCCCGACTGTAAATCGGCCGCATATACGGCTTGAGCAACCCTGTCTTGCCCTGAGATTCGTGCACAGTCGCGACACCGAGCTCACCAAGAGCATCCACCACTATCGGATCACTGCGCTTAATTGTTCGCACTGCCACTGTTTTCATGCTTCTGTCTCCTGTGTATGTGCGGGCACATATAAAACTCCGCGGCTCAACAAACGCGCAGTACGTAACAGCCCGGCTTTTTTGATAACCGGCAGTTGCCCCGACTCGTCTACGTCCAGAGTTACAGAAAACTCGCCGCTGGGGTGCTCAACCGACACCTGTTTAATAGTGCCTTGAGGTGGATCGATAAGACCGTGAGTAACTGAGCCGGGAATAATGCAGGCAGTCGCAACTGATACCGCTCCCAAAACACCGATCGCCGCATGGCACTTGTGGGGTATGAACGTCCGGGTGTTGACCAGCCCGCCTTGTTGCGCTGCGGAGACCAGGCAGATTTTAGGCACGGTCTTGTTCGCGACATCGCCAAGATTCATCATCGGCCCGGCCTGCAGACGAATAGCTTCGATTGTTGTCTTCAAATTTGCGTTGGCATTCAGATCCCCGGGAGTTTCGTAACCAGTGATGCCCATGTCTCGCGCGCGCAGAACTACCACGGGCATGCCGTTGTCCACGCAAGTGGCTTCTACCCCATCAATGACATCTTTCGCTTTGCCCGTGGGCAATAAAGATCCACAAATAGAACCCGCTACATCCAGGTAATTACAGTTCACGGGCGCCGCGGTTCCGGGAACGCCATCTATCTTCGTCTGGCCCTCGTATTCCATATGGCCATCTGGCGTACACAGCTGTAATTCGCACAGCTTGCCACTGTTAACCATGTGCACTGTCACCGAGGTTGTATCACCGTCGACCGCGATGAGACCGCTCTCAATCGCGAACGGTCCTACACCAGCGAGAATGTTTCCGCAATTAGGCGTGGTGTCTATCATGTCCATACCAACCACTACCTGCGCAAATAGAAAGTCGACATCTGCATCGTCGCGGCTGGCGGGCCCTACAATCGCCACTTTGCTGGTCAGGGAATCAGCCCCTCCGAGCCCATCGATCTGCCGGCAGCCACGGCCCATCAAATCCAGTAACAATCGATCCCTCGCCCCAGTATCTGCAGGCACATCATCTGCAAGAAGATAAACTCCCTTGGAGCTACCCCCCCTGAATTGCATGAATGGAATATCGTTTTGTTTCAAGGCCGCTACTTCTTAGTATTTGGGAACCAGTTTACGAAAAGTTTGCCTTTTCGCCCAATACAAATTGATTGCCCCACCATGCAAAAAGATATACATGCCTGCGAGCGAGCAACAAAGGATAAGACGCTAGTATTCACAGATATAGGGCCATACTTTGTAGCTTCCATGAATTTTTGTTATCGTCACGGATAGACAAAATAATTATTCATAGTAGGTCCGTCTGTGAGCATAGACAGCTTTGGCATTCCCAAGATCAGCCTTCGGCACCTGAAGTCCGCGGCCTACGTTGCGGAATACAAGAATGTAACTCGCGCCGCTAACGTGCTAAACCGTTCTCAGACGGCGGTAACCAAGGCCATTTCCGAACTGGAAGCTACTTTGAATCGCAAACTGTTCGATCGCTCCTCTACAGGAATGATGCCCACAGTCTATGGTGAAGCACTTGCCCTTCGGGTACGGGGCGCCATGGCGGAATTCGAAGCCGCCGGAGTGGCCCTGGAACAGTTCCGTGTGCGCGGGAGGCCCCATCATTCGAGCCCGGTATTCAACCTGGACGTGAGTTACAAACGATTAGCGGCGTTTATTGCGTTGCACGAAAAGCGCGACGTTGCCGGCGCCGCCAACGCTCTAGGTATCACCAAAGCAGCGGTATACAACTCGGTGAGACAATTGGAAGAGCTATTGGAGATCGAACTTTTCCAACGAGAGCCACACGGCGCTGCTCCCACACCCTATTGCAATGTGCTCGCTCGCCACACCAAGCTGGCCTTTGCAGAAATTCGACATGCCATTGAGGATCTCGCCAGGCTCGACGGCATCACCCAGGGCGGCGTAGTCATCGGCACCTTACCCTATACCCGCACCTATCTCACACCGAAGGCAATCAACCGCCTATTGGCGGAACATCCGCAGCTTGACGTCTCCACCCGCGAGGGTACCTACGACCTGCTGGAAGCAAGTTTGCGCAGTGGCGAGATTGACTGCATCATCGGCGCTATCAGGTCTCAAGAGTCGCGCACAGATATCGCCACCGAGCAGTTGTTCGAGGATCGGCTATCAGTTATCGCTCGTAGTAACCACCCTCTGATGGGAAAATCGACCATTCAGCTGAAGGATTTACAGGGCGTACAGTGGGTGCTCCCTGACACCGGAACCCCGGCGCGAATACTGTTTGAGGAGACTATCAGGAAACATCAGATGGATGTGCCGGCACACGCTGTGCATACCAGTTCCCTGTCCATGGTAAGAGGCCTGCTGCTGGACAGCGACCGGGTCGCGCTACTGTCTGAGCATCAGATATTCTACGACAAGCAATATGGTGTACTGGACGTGTTGCCTGTTGAGTTGGAGGAAACATACCGCCCCATCGGTATCACGATGCGTGCTCATACACAGCCTTCCCCCGCCGCGCAGCTTTTTCTGGATGAGTTGCGCAGCGTTGCGGCAGAAGTCAGCGCTACAACGACTCAAAAATAATATTGAAGGCTTTCTATCTCTAGCCAGTGACTGCGGGGTCAGGTATGTATGGCAGACCTGTGGCGAGCACATTTTTCAAATTTTCAACGGTGGATCTGGTCATCAGTGGCTCTACATTCAACTCCGCTAACAGTTCAGCAGATGCTTCCATTTCACTCAAACGCCGTCTGGCGTGCAACCCGGTACCGGTTACCAGTCGATGGAGCAACGTCTCATCGGCCTGTGCAATCTCCTTTGAGATGTTTTCCCATAACCAATTGGAAAGGCCGGCTTTATCCGCAGCACTCATAGCCTCAATAGTCACCGCAGCAAGTCCCTTCATAAAAACAGACCGCAGCAGTTTGAGTGTCGCAGCGTCTCCCGCCTCACCTCCGAGTGACTCCACGGGTGTCCCGAGAGGCGAAAACTGCGCAACAAAGCGATCGGCCCCTGTACCGGAGACCATTGAGCGGGTACGAATGCCGTTGCCCGGTACAATAGCCAGCAACGCGATATCGGCAAAAGCGATTTTCCGCTCCGCTGCCCTTGCCGCGAGGCGGCGCTTAAGCCCCGCAGAGCCACTGCAAAAATCTGCGTAGAGTGCTTCCGGGGCTATCTGGGCAAAGGCTTGTTTTAGTGCCTCCTCCGCGTCCGCTGACGCGGTCAAGGCAATTACCGTGTCGGCACCGACCACTGCACTTTCAGGTTCATCACAGCGCTCCACACCTTCAGGTGTTTTAACAGGTGCAGGATCATAAACGGCAACTGAGAGGCCCGCCGCTACGAGATCCTGGGCGAAAAGATTGCCCGCTTCTCCTATTCCAAAAACGCAGACTCGTTTCAAGAGTTCTCTAACACGATGATACCTGCGCCGCTATTTGAGGCGGGCACATGATAGTGGCGATAGACCTCTTTAGCATCATCATCCAGCGCGCCACGCATGATCATCCACATCACCAGTTCGGCACCTTCAGAGCCCGATTCGCGCAGGTACTCTACGTGCGAGATATTGACCAGGCGGCTTACATCTCCAGTAAGGTCATCGAGAAAAGCGGTATCAAATTCCTTATTGATAAGTCCGGCTCGCTCTCCTTGCAATTGGTGTGACATACCGCCGGTACCGAAAACGACCACCTTGAGGTCCTCGTCGAAAGAATCCACAGCCTTGCGAATCGCCTTACCCAGGTTGTAGCAGCGATTGCCAGTGGGCGAAGGGTACTGGATTACATTGACACACAGGGGTATCACCTTGCACGGCCAAGCCTCGGGTTGGTCACAGGTAATCGACAATGGAACCGTGAGCCCGTGGTCTACTGGCATCTTATTGACGATAGTCATATCGAACTCATCGAGAATCAGCGATTCAGCGATATGCCACGCCAGCTCAGGATGCCCTTGAACCACCGGTACCTTTCTGGGTCCATAGCCCTCGTCCGCCGGCTGGAATTCGTCGGCAACACCGAGCGCAAAGGTGGGGATCATTTCCAGAGAAAAAGCAGAGGCATGATCGTTGTAGACGAGGATAACTACATCCGGCTTTTCCCTTGCCATCCACTCTCGTACCGGCCCATATCCGTCGAACAATGGCTTCCAATAAGGCTCTTGGGTCTTGCCGTGATCGATGGCAGCACCAATGGCCGGCACATGCGAAGTCCCAATTCCCGCAAATAAATCAGCCATTGTTGTTACTCTCCCACTCGGACTTATAGCGATTGCCCTCTGGCGACCTGCCACCGTTTATCATCATTTGCTGAAACTCCTTGGTACTGACACCCGACATCTTGCCACCTGCGTCCTGCATGCTCAGGCCGTCAAAAATAGCAATCTTAAAAGTGTAATAAATATTGCCTCCCAGGCGCAGCATATCGATCCACTCGCGCTTCAGTACCGCCTGGCGCTGTGCCGCTGTCATCGGGAACTGGTCAAGATAGAGCTCTTCGTTTTCCCTGAACCGGTCGCGGTTTTCCGCCTTGTTCAGTGACATACAAAACATATTCAGGTGATAGCCCTTTCTCGAGTGATCCGGGTCGAACACATACGTCCCCGGAATATCACTGTAATCTCTGTCTTCGCGCATAAGTGCCCCACAGTTCTTCGAGCTGTTGAAAAGTATAGTGTTCACCGGGCGAGTAGCCAAATCAAATCAACTCGACTGGAATAGGTATGAGTAATTGTTGCCCGTTACCCCATCAGTCAACGCCCTCAAGAAGAAGAACCCCCGCTCCCGTATTTGAAATAGGCGCATGGTAGTGTTTATGCAAGCAATTCACTTTATCCCCGAGCGCTCCTCGCATCACCAACCACATAATGGTTTCAATACCTTCGGTTCCCGCCTTTTCAATGATTTCGTCATTGCTTTGGTTCGCAAACCAGTCGGGGCCATTGATGATGCTCTCGATACAAGCAAGGTCATAATCAACATCGATGATGCCAGCTCGCTCACCCTGCAATTGGTGAGACATTCCGCCCGTTCCGGCAATTACTACTTTCATATCTGACGGGTAAGATTCAATTGCCTTTTTTAAAGCCTTGCCAAGCTTGTAGCACCGCTGCGCACTGGGAAGTGGATGCTGCACTGTATTAACAGCCAGTGGTATAGCTTTGACCGGCCATACCTCATGATCTCCGAATAATGCACGCATAGGATTCACGAAGCCGTGATCCACCAACATCTCCTGGCAGGTACACATATCGAATTACTGATTGATCAGGGATTCCGCTAAATGCCAGGAAAATTCTGCATCACCTGTATAGGGCGAGGTGGGCTTGAGCCCCCATCCTTCGTCGGCATTTTCATAAGTGTCCGCGCAACCGATGGCAAAAGTGGGAATTTTATCCAGAAAAAAATTGAGTCCGTGATCGTTGTAGACAATGATAATAAGATCTGGCTGTTTTTCCTCAAGCCAATCATGTACGGGTTTATAACCATCAAAGAAACGTTTCCAGTAGTGATCCTGTGTCAACCCATCGGTGATGGCGTTGCCAACCGCAGGGATATGTGATGATGTGATGCCGCCAATAATTCTAGCCATTCCAGTAACCGCCTTCTTTTTCCAGTCGCTCTTCGAGCCCGTCTCTCTTTTTCAAGAGTTTGTCCCTGAACTCGTCACCCGTAATTCCCTGGAAAGCTGCTCCAGCATCTTGCACGCTAACGCCACGGGGGATGCAATATTTCGCCATGTAATAAATATTGGCACCAGCCCGAAGAATCCCAAGAAAGTCCTGGTTCAATACCAACGCCTTGTGCTCCTTCGAAAGATAAAAGTTTTCGCAATAGACTTCTGGGCTTTCCTCAAACGCTGTGCGATTTACCTCTTCATTGAATGAATAAAACAGTTTGTTGAGTGCATATGAACTATGTGCCCGTTGTCCATCGAATACATAGGTGCCTGATATTTCATCGTAGTCATGCTTTCTCCAAACCATCTTTTCCTCCTGTTACCTTGGGAGAGCCTGTCAATCTATTGCCAATAAGCTTACACAGCCAGTTGCTGCTCTAAATCGTGCAGCACTTTGTAGCACGGCAGTACATTGCTGATACTGGAATTAGGATCACGACCTTGCTGAATCGCAGCGAAGAACTCCCGGTCCTGCAACTCGATCCCATTCATAGAAACATCAACTGTTGAAACGTCGATGGCTTCTTCCTTACCGTCAAACAAGTCATCGTAGCGTGCAATGTATGTACCGTTGTCACAGATGTAGCGAAAGAAGGTACCCAGCGGCCCATCGTTATTGAATGAAAGGGACAACGTACAGATCGCCCCATTTTCCGCTTGCATCTGAATCGACATATCCAGGGCAATGCCCAACTCAGGATGGATAGGGCCTTGAACGGCATTGGCTTTCACAATTGGAGAGCCCGCTTGGTATGCGAATAAATCAACCGTATGCGCGGCGTGGTGCCACAACAAGTGATCCGTCCAACTCCGCGCTTCGCCTTTGGCATTGATATTCTTGCGACGAAAGAAGTAGGTCTGCACGTCCATTTGCTGGACCTTAAGCTCACCACTGTCGATACGGCTATGAACCCACTGGTGGGATGGATTGAAGCGACGAGTATGGCCAACCATGCACACTAACCCGGTTTCCCTTTGAGCATTCATCACGGCTTCTGAGTCTGCCCAGCTGTCAGCCAGAGGAATTTCTACCTGCACATGCTTACCCGCCTGCATGCACTGGATTGACTCGGAAGCATGCTGCTGAGTTGGAGTACACAAAATGACAGCGTCCGCCTCAGTCTCCGCCAGCGAAGATGCAAGGTTGGTGGATACATGGCCGATGCCATAGTCGTCGGCAACGGCTTGAGTCTTGTCCAGCGTTCGACCCACCAGCGAGACAACTTCAACACCATCAATATTCTTTAGGCCATCCAGATGTTTAATTCCAAAGGCCCCTGGGCCCGAGAGCAAAATTTTCATTTCAATATCCGCGTAAGGTGTATCCAGTACCGCATCAACTGCTCGATTCCTCGGGCCAATATAGCCGCATTGGATTGGCTACTAATAGTTTCTGTTGCAATTTTTTTGTGGTGGCGATACGCGGAATATAGTCGACCAGCGAGCCCTCATCCGGCGTGTGAGTACGCATGTTAGGGTGGGGCCAGTCGGTTCCCCACAATACTCTGTCAGGGAAGGTCTCCACCACACGTCTGGCAAAGGGAACAACATCGTCGTACTGGTGATTCTGTTGTTCGGTCAATCGTTCCGGACAGCTGACCTTGCACCAGAAGTTTTCGTTCTCTCGCAGTAGCCGCATAAACAGTTCAAATTCAACACCATCAACGGGTTTGCTAACATCGGGGCGGCCCATATGGTCCACCACTACATCGGTGGGCAGTGCCGCAAAAAAATCGTATAACTCGGGCAGCTCCGACGCTTCAAAATAGATGACCACGTGCCATCCCAAGGGCGCTATTTTCTCGGAAATTGTCTTCAACGAGTCAAAGGGAAGTTTATCGACCAGGCGCTTGACGAAATTGAAGCGCACGCCGCGCACGCCAGCCGCGTGTAATTCCTGCAACTGTTCTTCTGAAATATCGCTGTGCACAGTAGCAACACCGCGCGCTAGTCCATCTGAATCCTTAAGAGCATCAACGAGAGCGCGGTTGTCCGCACCGTGGCAGGTGGCCTGAACGATGACATTGCGGCTCATACCCAGATGGTCGCGCAGCGCCCAGAGTTTCTCCTTCGGGCCATCACAGGGTGTGTATTTACGCTCTGGTGCGTAGGGGAATACATCGCCGGGACCGAATACATGGCAGTGCGCATCCACCGCGCCGGAGGGCACCACAAAGGTCGGCTTACTGGGGTTGGGATGGTATACACGCCAACCAAAATCCATTGGGAATTCGCTCATGGTTTACTTTCCTCTCGCTTACAGCGCCGCATTCAGTGTGGAATATACGCGCCGCAGATTACCCTCATTGACTTTGTAGTGGCCCACGTCAGATAGGTTCAGTGTATCTACATAGCGTTTGGTATCGTCAAAATATTGCCCTGTTTCGGGATCGATAGCGCGCCCAGTGGTATCTGCATTAATGTAATGAGCGTCCGTGGCATGGAAATTGGAATTGCTAGACCCGGAGACATGTATCATAGCAGGCACCGCACCCCGAGGGGATGTTCAATTATTACCATTGGCTATTAATATTTACTATAGTGAACCATCGACAGGCCGCAATAGCCTGTCAGATTCTGCTGAGCTTCTGGATATTTTTGCGGCGGCGTTCTTGCATCAAGAGATGCCTCAGTAATATTCGCGCCCCGAAAATCACCCTGACAGCACCCCCGCAGCTGATGCTTGTGTTGTTTTTTGTTGCAAGTAATGTGCAAGCGCAGTGGACCTAATCAACTACCAGAGTGTACTTCCAATCCTCCAGGGATATTTGCCCTTCGCCTTCGCTGACAGACAAGCTGATTAAGGATAGTCCTGCGCAGGGCCCCCGCTCACACTTCCCGTTATCGGGATCAAAAATGGCACCGTGTTGTACGCAGCCCAGATAAGTGCACTCGAGATACCAGAACTCGCCACGGCGTCCGTCCAGGGTTAAACCGGCATGTGCGCAGATATTCAGGTAGGCTTTGACCTTACCCTGCGAGCGGATTACGAAAGCGGGATAAATGCGTTCGTCTTTCTGCACTCGAAAAGTAAAGGCCCGGCCTCGCTCCTCCAGCGCAGTTGACTCGACGAGGAAATGGATCTTAGGGGGCCTCATACCTATTCAGTGATCGGGGTCGGGTGTCGGGTTAGATACCAGAGGTCCTGGCGTGGGTAATACGAGCTCCACGTCGGACTGGTAAGCGTGCCAATCGAGTATGAGTTCCGCCAGTTTCTGGGGCATCTTTTCAGCCAGGTTCACTTGTTCACCGATATCAGAACTCAGATCGAACAACTCCCACTTATCCGTACCAGCGGGCTTGGGAATGCGCAGGATTTTCCAATCGCCTTTAATCAAAGTGCGCCGGCCCGCAAGCTCAAGACCGATAGTGTCATCCTTTCCTCGCACCGCCGCTTGTGCCCCTGACAGAATAGGCACCAACGAGCGACCATCCAGTTTAAACACTTCCTTGCCCTGGTACTTCTCAGTGTGCTCAATTCCCGCGAGTTCCAGGACGGTCGGCACCAGGTCCATTACAGTAGCGCTGCCTGTATTAATTTTTCCTCCGTGCGTCTCAAGCGCCGGATACCAGATTGCAGCAGGCACACGAATGCCACCTTCTGTTGGCATGGTTTTGAACAGCCGAAATGGAGCCTCACCCACATTCGCCCATTTGGGACCAATGAACTCAAATGAATTGATGCGGCCGATATTTTCCAGGCTATTGTCAAAGGTTTTGGCGTGCGCGGAGATAGCCTCGGGCGCCTTGGTAAGGGAGAATCCGTCCGCCCCGTTGTCGGACAGGAAGACAATAACGGTATTATGTAATTGCCCTTTTTCCCGCAGGAACGTAATTAGACGTCCAATATTGGTGTCCAGGTCGTCTACCATCGCCGCATAGACTTCCATTTGACGTGCTGCAATCGATTTTTGGTGATCAGACAGAGAGTCCCATGGCGGAACCGATGCCGAGCGCTCCGGATAGATTGACTCTTGTGGAATAAGGTTCAATTCCCTAATTTTTTTGAAGCGTTCAGCGCGAACACGGTCATAGCCCGCATCGTAAGTACCCGCATATTTATCCAGCACATCGTCGGGTGCCTGCACAGGCCAGTGCGGCGCGGTATAGGCCGCATAAGCAAAGAAGGGTTTGCCATCGCCCATATTGCTTTCTATGTGGCTGATCAATTTGTCTGTATAGGTGCGACTTGAGTAGAAACCGTTAGGCAGAGAGCCCAGTAACTCACCATCCTCGCGATAACGTGCTGCGGTATGGTACGTCGTAACGCCGGCCATATCCTCGAAGTGGCTTGCGGCGCCATCCAACAACGCAAAGGAGCGGTCGAATCCCCTGGCCCTCGGACTCTGATCGTGTGCATAACCTAAGTGCCACTTGCCTACCATATAAGTATGGTAGTTCGATGTTTTCAGCAGTTCCGGTAAAGTGGCAACCCGATCATTCAAGTAGCCTTCGTATCCCGGGTGGCCTCGTTGGTTGTCTTTCAAAAACTCGGCCATGTTACCCAGGCCGACTCTATGATTGTCAACGCCCGTGAGTAGCATCGAGCGCGTGGGAGCGCACATCGACGCCGCATAAAAGCGGGTAAACAGAATGCCGTTGTCGGCGATCGCATCGATATTGGGTGTTTGAATCTCACTGCCAAGACGGCTGATATCTGCAAAACCAAGGTCATCGGCAACGATAAAAAGGATATTGGGCTGTTTATCTACTAACTGTGCAGGAACAGGCTCCTCATTTTTGGCCATGGTGGTCGACTCTGCGCACGCTCCCAGAAGTACGAGTAAAGCAAGATGGGTAATTAAAACCGAATATTTATACATATTGTCTCCTCGACAAAGGACTTTTCCGGCAGATCAAGCGCTGCCTCGCGGTGGTAGTAATGGGTCGGATTTCAAGAAAAAATCGATGGCTTCGATGATGCCGTCCAACGGTGGACGAGGAAATGCAAAGCTCGAAACCCACGCCGATTCAAGGGTTTGATCCGACCGAATCAAGAAAACCCCCGGCTCAGAGAATTGCGGCATTTCAACTTCTTTTCTCGAATCCGAAATATAGAGTCCGCACTGTCTCGCCAGTTCCAGGTCCAATCCGTAGGCAATCTTTAGATTTCCAAGCGCCAGTTCGTCGTGCGTCATCTGGGCTCTCTCGATGGTGTCAGCGCTAATGGCCAACACCTTTATATTGCGCTGAGAAAATTCTTCATAGCGTTTTTCGATTTCGCCCAGTTGCGCTTTACAATAGCCGCACTGCTTGCCCCGATAAACAACCAGAAGAAGTCCCGCGCCACCGGCGAACAGCGATGTGAGATCTGTGGTCCCACCCGCGAGCAATTGAGCTTGTGTAATCGGGAATCTTTCCCCGGGTTTTGTTGATGTAGCCATTTGCTCTACGTTCATTCGGGAACCAGTACAAAATCGAAATCCAATATGCGAAACTCTTCTGGCAGTCCAAACTGCGCGGCCATATCCACGTCGGAGGATTTTTCAAAGCGAACAATAAGCTCGTCTTTCAGAGCGAAGACTGCATCGGCATCCAGGTAGGGGTCTTCATCGGAGAACAAGTGGGTTTGCAATCTCTGGTAGCCATCCGCCGTGACCAAAAAATGGATGTGCGCAGGACGTATGCCATTTCGATTGCTGGCTTTGAGTAATTCGCCAACCGGGCCATCCGTAGGTATTGAATAGCTGACCGGCAACTCCGCAACAAAGCAGTAACTGCCGTCGTCCTGGCTGGTAACAACGCCGTACATATTGTAATCAGGCACATTGGGATCCTGCACAAAGTAACGGGCATTGCCGCCCGTCGACCAGGTATCCAGTTTTGCGCGGGCTACAGTATTGCCTTGAGGGTCGACTACACGGCCTCGCACCAACACGACCTCTCCCTGAGGTTCAGCGGTTCGAATAATGCTGCCGCCATGATCAACAGCGGGGGCACCGTCCACGTGAAAAGGTCCCAACACCGTATTGTCTGTTCCCAGCCCGCCTTTACCGTGATTGATGGCATCAACGACGCTCGACAAACCCAGAATGTCGGACAGCAAGATAAACTCCTGGCGCTTACCGTCACACATCTGGCCGGTTCGGGTGAGAAAGTCCACTGCGGCTGCCCATTCTTCTTCGGTGAGCCGGGTATCGCACGCGAACTGGTGCATATGGGAGATCAAAGATGGCAGTACTTCGAGTAACCGCGCGTCTGTGATTTTGCCTTTATATTCCGCAAGAACTGTCTCGGTAATTTTCTGTGCTTCCGACGAGCTTGTCATATTGCTTTGCCTGATTGATGAACGTGCAGAAGAAGCCGCCTCAAATCGCGCTCGGCAGCACGCTTACGAGCACTGTGATGGCATTCGGTCACAGTTTGTTGGGTTGCTTTGGAGCACAGACCTATGCAGCGAATTCAGGTGTCTCAAGATCCATAGTGTGAGGGGACTCCGGCATCGGTGAAGGAAACTTTATCACCGCATTCCAGATTGAGGGGCGCTTATACAGGAGAGCGGCATATTCCTGGACTCGCGGAAGATCCTTCCAAAGAGACCCAACCCCCAGCCACTGCATGCGGTACAGGTTGATCGCCCAGGTTAGATCCGCCATCGTAAAGGTCGAGCCACAAACCCATGGGCTGGCGTGTGCAGCCAGTTGCTCATCCAAGCCGTTGATAATCTCCTGCGCCAGGGCGCGGACGGCGCGTTGTGCCTCATCGTCGTGGGCAAAGCCCTTACCACCTTGTTCCTTGGAAATCTTGCTTTGATAGGCTGCGACTACCTCAGCGTCATCCTTGTTTGCGCGAATCAATCCTTCCAACGCTTCAAGTTTTAAGTCGTACACATCGACCATTTTTTCCTTGATGAACGCAGGTCGCTGGTCGTCATCCGGATGGTACCCATACAGCAGCGCAGGCTGGGGAGTAGTGTCGACGATGGAGACCTGCTCCATGACAGCTTTCCGCAGTGATGGCTCATCTGGAAGCAATTGTATGGGCCCGGTAATTTCCTGGTCCAGGTACTCACAGATTTTTTTTGAATCGACAATAACCCTGCCTTTGTCGAGGTCCACCAGCGTTGGAACGACGCAGGCATCGAAGCCTTCTGTCTCTACGGAGGAAGTGCCCGTGTAACCACTAGCAAAGCTCAGTCCAGCCTGTTTGCCACCTAGTAATCGCAATCGAACGTAGTTTGGGGAATAGTTTTCGGCGGGCGTCATCTCATCGGAATAGATACCTTTACTATTGAGTATCGACAATTCGTGCGACGCATAGGCTACACGTTTTTCCGCCAGCGCCGCGCGTACTTTCTGCGAACACACAGAAAGCCCCGCGTGATAGAGCTCGAAACGGACGGGTTCACCCTCGCTAGCTCCAATCAGGTGGTTACGATTTGGATCGGTCAGTTCCGCATTGACGGCGGCTACCAAGCCAGCTGCTTCGTTTGAATCCATAACCTCATCCTTCCACTTTAATTCAGTGCGTCATTGTGGTGTACGGCGTCGATGATTCGCAATACCCCAGGCTGCATAGGCATTATTCAAATAGGGGATAGGGGATAAAGCGATGTGTTCAAACAACTTCCTGTTCGAGTATGTTTGTGACGTTTTCAAACAGGCTATAAATTAGATTTCTCAACCAGATGTGAGCTGGATCCTGGTGAAATCGTTCGTGCCAGTAGAGTTTGACATCGAAAGCAGGTAGTTCAAATGGTGGTTTTAACACGCGTAGGGAAGAGTGTTCAGCTAGTGCCTGGGCAGTACCTGACGGTACCGTAACAACACAGTCTGAACTTGCAGCCAGCAGTGCCGCCGTTAAGAAATTGTGCGTAACAATTCGTATATTGTCCTCGGGAATGGCTCTGACAATTTGTGATTCTATTTGTTCGTGAGTGTGGCCCCATCGCCGCCCTGATACAACGATGTGTTGGGCGCGCCTGAAGTCGTTCATGGACATGTCCGCTGTAATGTCTGGATGATCCTGACGCACCATGCACACGTAGTGTTCGGCGTACACCGTTCTCTCGTGGATTCCCGCATAGAGTTTCGGGAATGGGCCAAAGGCGAGATCGGTGTCACTTTCAAGCTCTTTTGCCAGCGTGTTGATTCCCAGGGGCACGGCGTGCAATTGGACATGGGGAGCCACCTCGAAGATTTCTTTGCCCAGGCGCGATATCCCCAGTACGTGTCCCACCTCCGACCCGGCTATGTGGAAGACTCGATGTGAGCTGGCGGGATCGAACTCGGCACTTCCCGACAGAGTATTTTGATAAATGCGCAGCATATCGTTAACGGATGTGGAGATCTGGACCGCGCGAGGTGTAGGCTCCATCCCCCGCTGTGTGCGGACAAACAGGGGGTCGCCGAAATGAGTGCGTAACTTGGCCAGAGATCTGCTCACATTAGATTGTCCAACGCCGAGTTGGTCGGCAGCTGCGCTTACCTGACCTAGCTCAAGAAGGGCCTGAAAGACAGAAAGCATTTTGAAGTCCAGATCGCCGATGTTCACATTGCACCCCGCAAATCATTGATTGGGAATTAAGCACCACTGGAGTCGCATATGCAATATGCAATATGCAATATGCAGATAGTGTCTATGCTCCTGTAGGTATTGCGACCTGTATTTGAAATTTGGATAGTGGTGCAACTTTTCACATACCCCTCGAGCGGAGCTTAAAAACATGACAGTCGAATTACCTCCCAGTCCCAGCACTGCACTGATGAAGCACCACCACATCACCATTGGCGTGATGGATCCCCAGGAAGATTTTGACTGGCACACCAAGGTGCTTGGCCTCAAATGCTGCAAACGCACCCTGTTCTACGACGGGGCCACGCCGGTCTACCACTTCTATTACGGCAACGACCTGGGGGAAGAAAGCACTCTGTTGACCACCTTTCCCCTTGCGCATACGGGTGTGAAAGCAGTAGAGGGCGTGGGCCAGGTGCGCCACGTGGATCTCTCAGTACCGGTGTCATCGCTGGACTACTGGAAGAATCGCCTCGAGTCCTTTGATGTGGAAGTGGCCGAAGTTGAATACTTCGGTGAAAAGCGGCTGGAATTCCGCTCCCCACACAATATTCGCCACGCCATGGTGGGGATCGCAGACGACGACCGTAAGCCCCATAGTGCTGGTCCCGTACCGGCCGAAAATATGATTAGAGGTACCCATTCCGCCGGCGTCTCCACATGGTCCATGGACATGATGGAAGAGTTCATGGAAGTGGCCTGGGGCTGCCGGAAGGTGGCAACTGACGGCAATCGCGAACGTTACGAGATGGGCGCTGGCGGCACGGGTACCTACACTGACTTCATAGTCGAGCCCAACCTGAAACAGGGCAGCTGGTATGTGGGGCAGGGCGCCATCCATCACATGGCTTATCACTGTCCCGATCACGACCGTCAAAACCAGATTAAGTTTTTTGTCGAAGGCTTGGGTTACACGGACTTTTCTGATGTGAAAGATCGAGGATACTTCGATTCCATCTATGTTCGTACGCCCTCCGGTGCGTTGTTCGAGGCTGCCGTCTCGCACGACCCGGCATTTCTGTGCAACGAGCCCTACGAGACGATGGGTACGGCGGTAATGATGTCGCCTCAAATCGAGGCGAAAAAAGATGAAGTTATGAAGATCATCGGCACCGTTGAAGGCTAGAAACAGTGGCTTCGATGACCGGCGACGTTTCCGCAGATCCGCACGGCGAGATTCCATTTCGCTATTTTCGCGGACAGGTCGAGTCTGTTGGGGCGGTTGTGTTTCTGTTTCACGGTCGGGGTGGAGATGCGCAGAGCGTATACGAACAACTGGGCCAGCATCTGCTTCGGGATGATCTCATTGTTGTTGTGGCAGAAGCCTACAGCAATTGCTGGTACCTGTCCCTGGCGAAATAGTAATTCCCCAATAATATCAGAGTGTTCCCTGTTGCTGCTTGCTCCAGAAAATATTACTCTCGGACAGCATGAGAGATGTTACTTACCTACTGTTTCACCTGCTCACCACCCTGGCCAAGCTGTTCAGACCCGGTGGTAGCCGAGCTGTTATTGCCGAGAACTTGGCCTTGATTCCTCAGCCGCTCGTTTATAGGAATTAAAACAAACCCGACGTCCTCGTCGTACCTGACTCCCCGCTAGTCCAGTTTCGGAAGAACCCCGAAGTTCGGTTCCAAAAACCCCTTTCAACTCTTCAACTTACCGCCAAAAATCTCGGTATAACCCACCAATAGTCTCGGCATAAGCTCGGTCCTGATTCCCCCGCCCTGCCCCATCAGCAAAACCCGTTAGCTTTCTTCATCTTGCTGCCCAGCTTCACCACACACCCGCCGACTCATAAGCGGGTGCCCTCTGACATCCGCTAGGCCAATGCGGAGAATTACTAGCCGATTCAGGGACTTGTCGAATACCAGAGCGCCCGACTCTGGAGGGATAGGATTCACAGCACAAACGGACAAACTAGAGTCGGAGCAGGTCGCTTCAAGGGAGTCGTTGAATAATGCGTGAAAGGTTGCACACGGGTTGCACAGACAAAAAAGGCCTAGGCAAAAATATCGCCTAAGCCTTTGATTTATATGGTGGAGCTAAGCGGGATCGAACCGCTGACCTCAACACTGCCAGTGTTGCGCTC
>JBALVI010000006.1:0-170229 GCA_036961205.1 Halioglobus sp.
ACATCTGTCTTCATCTTCTTGTTAATCAACACCCCCGTCGCTGGGACTGGGGTAACGGTGAGGGGCTTGCCCCGACCGAGGAGCGCATTATACTCATGGAAATTTCACCTGCAAGGGCTTTCGTAAAAATATTTCAAGCTTTTAGTATCGACAGAGAAAAGCGACTAAAAATCACCCAGAAACAGTAGCTTAGAGCGAGTTCAGAACGGGTATCAGCGACCTACGCTGGCACACTGGACGGCGAAAAAGGGCCTGACCGCCCTCCCACCGAGGCATTACAGCAAACACCCGTCCAGCAAGATCTCAAAAACCACCACAGAAATGAGCGCGTCGCCCATACCTGAACGGGCTTGCAACAGTAAATGCAGACAGGTCAGGTCGAATTTTACAACTCAGTCCGTACCCAAACCCATGCGCCGCTTTCGCCAATGTATGACCGCCAATACTGGGCCAGAGGCCGCATAGGTCAAAAAGGCAAAGAGAAAAATACTGGGTGGATCCAGTGTTACCAGGCCAAACACAAACACCACTAGCAGAATAACGAAAAAGGGGACGCGCCCGCGCAGGTCGATGCCCTTGCCGCTATAGTAAGGAAAGTTCGCTACCATAAGGAAGCCAACAGTAGCCGTCAAAATGGCCACCACAACCGCCAGCTCATGGGGCAAGGAATCACCTACCAGACCACGGTCGTGACATACCCAGACCACACTGGCAATAATGCAGGCAGCTGCAGGGCTCGCCAGCCCGGTGAAGTAGTTTTTGTCGGCATCATCTATCTGGGTATTAAAACGCGCGAGGCGAAGAGCTGCACAGGCCACATAGATGAAGGCTGCGCTCCATCCAAACTTACCCAAATCGCCTAGCGCCCAACTGAACATAACCAGTGCGGGAGCGACACCAAAAGAGACCATGTCTGACAAGCTATCGTATTCTGCGCCAAACTTGCTCGAAGTATTAGTTAACCGCGCAATGCGTCCATCGAGACCGTCGAGAACCAGCGCAAAGAATATGGCGATAGCGGCGGCTTCAAAGTCACCTCGCATAGCGGCGATAACCGCGTAGAATCCAGCAAATAGTGCGCCTGTGGTAAATAGGTTAGGTAAGAGGTAGATACCCTGCCTACGGACAGTCCGCCCGTTCTCGGAAACCTCCTCTTCGTGTTCGTCGACCAGCAAATCACGGGGAGCTGACCCTGAAACAACTTCAGTATCATCGCCGTTTCCCGCTGCGTTATCGGTCGTTTTTTTATTGTCCATTTGAAGCACCACAAATCCTGTCTATGACCATTCTATCAAACTGGAGTCCCGTAGGTCTGCTCAGCTACATCCCAAAGGGATTTTACCAGAGGATTAGACAGGCGTTGAGTGAGACTACACAAACCAATGATTAGGTCTGGCAGAGGCAACGCGACGTCAATGAATTCCACCTGATCGATCATACCACTAGCTGCCACCACCAGTTCAGGGGCTATACCTACCCCAAGCCCCAGACTGACCATGGCTACAATGGCTTCGTGGCCGGCGACCTGCGCGTAAATCTGCGGCCGAAAGCCCATCGCCAGGAACCACTGATTCATCATTTCATTGGTGACACCCCGCTCGGGGATGATAAAGGGGACCGATCCCCAGTCAAAATCGTCGGTATTTGGGTCTGCCAGCAAAAACTGCTGCCGCACCGCGCAATCCGCTTTTGGAATGCAGAACATCACCGGTGATGTCCGCAGCGGTAAAAACGAGAGTCTATCCGGCAGCTGCTGGGGCCGACCGCTAACGGCAAAGTCATCTTTACCCTCAAGTACCCGACCAATGCCATCGGCCTGATCTCCTGTGTGCAGCATGATTTCGACTGCTGGATGGGTGACTCGAAAGGCCTCCAACACAGGCGAGAGCACCCTATAGCTGGCAGTGACGGAACAATAGAGGCTGATCTCGCCTGCCAGCGCATGATCACGGGCGAGCTGGCGTTTTACCTGATGCCACTCCGCCAGCGCCTGCCGCGCGTACTCACGGAACGAGAGACCTTCCCGAGTGAGGCTGACACTGCGTTTGTCCCTTGCAAGCAGGGTTTGACCCAGCTCTTCTTCCAGGCGGCGCACAGTGCGACTCACCGCCGACACACTCATATGCAGGTTTTCGCTGGATCGGCTGAAATTCAGGGTTTCTGCAACCGATAAGAACACCTGTAGCGCGCGAGTTTCCATCCGCCCCTCTTTTGCATTTTTTGCAATACTGTATTAACTATATAGCGTTTTACGCAAACATTGAAATCGCGTATTGTGCTGCCTCAAATTATTACCTCTATAAAGGACCTCCCTATGGGACAGAATTACTTCAACACCCTCCCCCTGCGCCTGCAGCTGGAGCAGCTGGGCAAATGTAGATTTATGCACGGCTCAGAATTTACCGATGGCGTAGAAAAACTTCGCGGTAAAAAGCTGGTCATTGTAGGCTGCGGCGCCCAGGGCCTGAACCAGGGTTTGAATCTTCGAGATAGTGGCCTGGATGTCAGCTACACCCTGCGCGACAGCGCCATCAAAGAACAGCGTCAGTCGTGGAAAAACGCCACCGAGAACGGTTTTACGGTAGGCACTTACCAGGAATTGATTCCGCAGGCTGATCTGGTTCTAAACCTCACTCCAGACAAGCAGCACACCGCTGTCGTATCGGAAGTGATGCCCCTGATGAAGAAGGACTCTTGCCTGGCTTACTCTCACGGTTTCAACATCGTAGAAGAAGGCATGCAAATTCGCGAAGATCTGACCGTTATCATGGTCGCGCCCAAATGCCCGGGTACTGAAGTCCGAGAGGAGTACAAGCGAGGTTTTGGCGTACCAACACTGATCGCGATCCACGCTGAAAACGACCCGCGCGGCGAAGGTCTGGAATTGGCTAAAGCCTATGCGGCTGGCACCGGCGGCCACCGCGCCGGCGTCTTACAATCGTCTTTTATTGCGGAAGTGAAATCCGACTTAATGGGCGAGCAAACTATTCTCTGCGGCATGTTACAAAGCGGCGCCATTTTGTGTTTCGACAAAATGGTCGACAAGGGTATCGACCCCGGCTATGCCTCCAAGCTGATTCAATATGGTTGGGAAACAGTCACTGAAGGCCTCAAGTACGGCGGCATCACCAATATGATGGACCGACTGTCGAACCCGGCGAAAGTTCGCGCCTTTCACCTGGCCGAGGAACTGAAGGGCATCATGCGTCCGCTGTATGAAAAGCATCAAGACGACATCATGACGGGGCACTTCTCCAGAACCATGATGGAAGACTGGGCCAACGACGATATCAACCTGCTGACCTGGCGCGCCGCGACAGCGGAGACTGCATTTGAGAAAGCGGTAAATACTGATGCTGAGATTTCGGAGCAGGAATTTTACGACCATGGCATTTTACTGGTGGCAATGATTAAAGCCGGCGTAGAGCTCGCCTTCGAAGTGATGGTATCTGCCGGTATTATCGAAGAATCTGCCTACTACGAGTCGCTGCACGAGACGCCACTGATCGCCAACACGATTGCGCGCAAGAAGTTGTATGAGATGAATGTGGTTATCTCAGACACGGCGGAATACGGCTGCTATCTGTTTGATCATGCTTGCCGCCCGCTATTGACGGACTTTATGAGCAAGATCGACACGGATGTTATCGGCACGGGTATTGAGGGCGATAACGGGGTTGATAATGCTGAGCTGATTGCGGTGAATGATGCGATTCGCTCACATCCGGTTGAGGTGGTTGGCAAGACTCTGCGTGGGTATATGACGGCGATGAAGCGTATCGTTTAACTATCGCTCGCAAAGAGTGACTAAGGGGCCGCGAGGCCCTTTTTTATTTCTCTCGTATTAACGGGTTGGATCCAGTCATTGTTAGTTACGTGGGTCGGGGGGAAGGTCTCCGATTCACGGTTCCGAACTCAGTGGGCTTGTCAGTCGCTCCCGGTGTGCCGGACCAACGAATTCGCTTGGTGAAAAGCCCACTGAGTTCGGAACCTTCTATCGAATTACGCCATCTTGCTGCCCAGATAAACCGGGTGCATAAACTAGTGCTTCTCCCTTTTGCGGGCATCTACCGAGGTCCCGGGTGGGATAATGGTTTTCACCAAGCGAATTCGTTGGTCCGGCACACCGGGAGCGACTGAAAACCATTATCCCACCCGGGGCCGTCTCGGCAGAGTCAACCACTGGGTAGAGGGACCAGACTAACGTTAACCCCCTATAGCCTCAACACCTTCTCACCGCGCGAAATACCTGCCACCCCTGAGCGCACGACTTCCAGAATATCTGCATCTGACATGGCCGCGATGAAGGAGTCCAGTTTGTCGCTGGTGCCGGTAAGCTGAATGGTATAAACGCTGGGGCCCACATCGACGATCTGCCCTCGAAAGATATCGGTTGTGCGTTTAACCTCGTCCCGTACAGCCCCAGTGGCGCGAACTTTGATCAGCATAAGATCACGCTCTACGTGAGCACCCTCGCTGAGATCAACCAACTTGACCACGTCGATCAGTTTATTCAGGTGCTTGGTTATCTGCTCAATGGTTCTGGTGTCACCATGGGTGGTGAGAGTAAGTCGAGACAGTGTCGGATCTTCTGTCGGCGCAACATTGAGCGTTTCAATGTTGTATCCGCGTTGAGAAAAGAGGCCGACCACTCGCGACAGTGCGCCAGGTTCATTTTCCAAAAGGATTGAAATTATACGTTTCATATCATGTCCTCTCGTTCTTGCTAAGCCACATGTCTTTCATCGAGCCGTTGGGCGCAATGTGCATGGGATAAACATGCGCCATCGGGTCGATATGGACGTCAAGGAACACCAGCCTGTCCTTGAGTGCAAAGGCTTCGTCCATAGCGGCATCGAGGTCCTCCAATTTGTGGACCTCCATCCCGACATGGCCATAGGATTCCACCAGCTTGATAAAATCAGGAAGGGAATCTTCATAGGTGCTCATGGCATAGCGACCTTCATACTGCATATCCTGCCACTGCTTGACCATGCCCAAGGCGTTATTGCGCAGATTGATGATTTTCACCGGCGTGTTGTACTGGGTGCAGGTAGACAGTTCCTGAATATTCATCTGGATACTGCCTTCGCCTGTGACACAGGCTACATCTTTATCTGGGAACGCAAGTTTCACGCCCATCGCCGACGGCAATCCAAAACCCATGGTTCCAAGACCACCGGAGTTTATCCATCGCCTTGGCTTATCAAATTTGTAGTACTGCGCTGCAAACATCTGGTGCTGCCCTACGTCAGACGTCACGTAGGCATCGCCCCCTGTGGAGCGATATAAACTTTCAATGACCTGCTGCGGCATGATGCTTTCGCTCTCACCATAACGCCTGCCGGTCCAAAGCCCGTGCTTGCCACGCCATTCATCGATCTGTGTCCACCAGCGCTGCAGTGCACCAGGATCGGGTAAGGCTGCGTCCTTCTCCATGAGTTGGCGAAGGACCTCTATTAGATCGTGTAACACCGACTGCACAGGTCCAACGATAGGAATATCGGCCTGTACGATTTTTGAAATCGAAGTGGGATCGACATCAATATGAATAATCTTGGCGCCGGGACAAAACTTATCAACGGTGTTGGTCACCCGATCATCAAAACGGGCACCAACGGCCAGAATAACGTCGCTGTTATGCATGGCCATATTGGCTTCATAGAAACCGTGCATACCCAACATACCGAGAAATTGCCGGTCACTACCTGGGTAGGCACCTAGGCCCATGAGGGTATTAGTGATGGGGAAGTTGAGCATACGAGTCAACTCCGTGAGCAGGTCGCAACCTTCGCCCAGTATCACACCGCCGCCGGCATAAATTACTGGCCGTTTGGCACCCAGCAGCATACGCGCTGCTTTCTTGATTTGCCCGGTATGCCCTTTTTGCGCAGGCGAATAGGAACGCAGTTTTACTGACTCTGGATACTTGTACTCAAACTTTTGATCTGGACGGGTAATGTCCTTGGGAATATCAATCACCACCGGCCCAGGCCGACCCGATGCGGCAAGATGAAATGCTTTCTTTATCATGCCCGGCAAGTCTTCGGCGCACCTCGCCTGGAAGCTGTGCTTAACAATGGGGCGACAAATCCCCAGCATATCGGTTTCCTGAAAAGCGTCTTCGCCAATCAAATGACTCTGGACCTGGCCGGAGAGCACCACCATGGGAATAGAATCCATATAGGCTGTGGCAATACCAGTAACGGCATTGGTTGCGCCGGGGCCTGAGGTTACCAGCACTACACCGGGCTTGCCGGTTGCGCGGGCATAACCGTCGGCCGCATGAGTCGCCGCTTGTTCGTGACGAACCAGTACATGCGGTACAGTGCTCGCCTTGAACAGGGCATCGTAAATATGAAGGACGGCACCACCAGGATACCCAAAAATAAACTCGACACCCTCATCTTCAAGGGCTTGGGCGATCATCTCGCCACCAGATAACAACTTCACGGTATAACTCCTCACAGCAAAACGCCGACGCGTAACCCTCGCCGGAGCGTGCTAAAAAATACTGTGTGGACGTTGCTGCAGAACACCTGACCCGGTGCTAGCAAAACATCGCCACCCCCTTTGCAAGCTCGACACACTGTTCGCCACCATCCCTAAGGAGTGCACCATTAGGGTAAATCGATCACGAATTCCTGTGTATCGGTCGCCCTGCGGGGTAGCGCAGTGTCGGGCCCTCAAACTGGCCAATGCGGCACAGATTGAATATGGGACTAATAAGCAGCTGCAGTGAATCATCACAGCAGTAGGCTAGAGGCTGAGGGTACTCAGCATTGACCGTTGCCACCTATAAGACGCGTGTATTGTTGTGCTGCGAGGGCAGAAAGTCAAATTGCTGGTTTCGAGATGTAATTTGTACCGGTAAATTGTCGACAGTGGCTAAATGTATGATTTTGGGTTATTTTTAAGTAAGTTAGACCCAACAAGAGAGGGAATTGGGCGTGAATAGAGTAACCAGGATTGTCCTGCCATTGCTGACAGTTTTTTGCATGGTATTGATGAGCTCGACTGCAACAGCGGAAAACACATACTATCGCTGGAACGACGACCGCGGGCAGCCGGTGCACAGTGACCGGCCACCTCCGATCGGGACTGACTACGAGGTTGTTTCAACCGGTTCCAGCCTTATAAGAAAGGTTTCGGGAGACGAGGGAGCCGTTCCGGCAGAAACCATCCCTAGAGTCGGCAATCAATTTGATCAGGTTGACCTTGAGCCTGAGGAAGTTAAGAAAAATCCAGAGTACTGCGAACGCGCCAGGAAGAACCTCGAGGCTCTGGATAATGGAACTTCGATCGGCCTTAGGAATGATAAGGGCGAACTGGAGCCGTTGAGTGATGAGGAAATCGAAGCGCAAAAAAACAAGGCGCGAGAAGCTATTATAAAAAACTGCTGAGCTAATGTACGAAGAGAACGACCATGAAAATCATCTCAAGACCAACAATGCATACCCTATTGATGGGCCTATGCCTTTCTATTCTGGCCACGTCGGCATTTTCGGCAACTACCTATTATCGCTGGGTTGACCAGGAAGGAAATACCAAGCACAGCGACAGGCCACCTCCAGTAGGTACGCCTTATGAAGAGATGACCATGAACAGTAGCAAACCGGTTCAACGCTCCTCAACGGACACTCCGAGTACCAGCGAGCAGAATCAGGGGCCTCGAATGGCTGTGGGGGAAAACCCCGGGAAACCCATGCCGGTGGAAAAAAACGCAGAAACCTGTAGCGCAGCCAGAACCAATATTGAGGCGCTGGACAATTACGCACGTATTCGAGTGACCGATGCCGACGGCGAACTGCGATATCTAACCGAAGACGAAAAATCAGCCGAGCGCACAAAGGCTCAGGCTAGTATAAAAGCCAACTGCGAATAGGCTCGCTCAGGGGGAATCTTTCCAATCATGGGCAGGTTGAAGCTCCAGATCTTGCTACGCTAGGTTTGCCTGTTGCTGAAACAGTAATCACCCGTTTCTGACCACCCACGGTGGGCGTTTTTCGACAGGCAGTAAAACTAGCCTGCGTCCCTGACACCCCAGAGGGTTGAAATATCATTGTGTGAGCACTGGCAAGGGTATCTGTTAAGACGAACCCACCCGCTAATTCGGGCATCCGCTTTATCACCGTGGAATTTGGGTCCAGAACTATCCACCCCTGGTCCCAGTCTCCACTACCTATGCAACTTATACCATTGGCAGACGCACACATAGTCATGATCGAGTTGCGTTTTATCGCTTCGCCCCTGGCCAAATAGACACTGGTAACGATTTCATTGGCGTAGGTTTTCAACTTGTTACTCAAGATAAGTTCCGAGTAACTCGGGGCGGCTATCACTATTAGAATAGCGGTAATTACCACCACTATCATCAGCTCCACTAGGGTAAAGCCGCCCTGCGCAGCGCGCGACGTGCCCCCGCCCAGCGAGCTAAGGCTTTGATCAGAACTTGCTTTCATTCTTCAATATTCCAATAAACCCGAGCCTTGGGCTGCGTCCAGGTCGTTGTGCCTCCAGGCGTACTGCCACCCAGTGAAGAACCCTCACCGCCACAACCAATACAGAATTCAGTAGTTGTGCCATCATCGAGTTCAACCTTACCTGCCACAGGTGACGGAGCCAAACCGCCGCCGGTCAGTGGAATTGTTTTTCCAACGCCATTGATATAATTGACATTGAACGCTGTCGCTGTCCCTAGATTATTATCACAACTTGCCTCATTGGGGTCGGCAGGAATATGGGTACTGAAATTTATTTCATTGGCAACGGTCAGAGCAGAGGTAACCACCTGCTCACCTGCGGCGAGCGCCATCCTCCAACCTTTCAGCCCCAGGGAAACACCGACCCCGGCACCATCATTCGGATCAACTGGTGTCAGACTGTCTAGGCAAATAATATCTGCACCACAGGTGGCATTTTCATCAGATAACCAGGTACTGACTGTTGGGCTGTCCAGCACGTTGAAAAAGTAATTATCAACATCGTTACTGGCGCCGTATTGCCGAATTGGCTTTTCGCGGTCGCCGGTGCCAGCGAAGACACCGAGGGAAGAGCCAAGATCAATAACATCCGGGCCAAACAGAAATTTACGCTTATTAGTGCAGGCCCCGGCTGCGGTATCACAGCCAAGTTTAGCGATGGGCTGCATCAGCCATGAACCTGGCAGAGTGTTCCCTATAGGTAATGGAGCCGCCAGAGTGCCCCCATGAATCCGATAAATAGTACCGCCCATATCGGTGGCATACGCGTATCTTATTTCGGGATTATTCTCCGATTTGGGCACTATCGTAACGGAACCAACAACGGCTCTATCCGGTGCATTAAACTTTTGCAGAATTGCGCCGGTGTCCGCGTCCAGCAAATAAACTGCCTGTCCTTTGCTGGTGGCTGCGCAATTATGATTTCGACCAGCAGCGCCGGTTGTGTCATTATCGTCATCATCACAATTGTCATAGCCCCCTCCCATGATGATCATCGGAGTAGCGCCAGCGCCGTAGCCCTCGGCAAAGGTAATATTCGGTGGCGACCATGTCTGACCTATGTCAGCCCAGTCAGCTGTCGAACAGCCAGCATCGCCAATTAAATTCGGGCAACCTTTTTTCCAGCGCAAGGTGGGGGCAGCAGGGTTTGTAACATCAAAAGAGTAAAGAACACGGCCCGCCCTGCGTGTACCAGCATAAAGAATTTTCTTATCCGCTACACCGCCGATAGTACCCTCAAATGCAGTGAGCGGGCCATCGATCCCATACGGCTTGGCCAGCCCGCTAGATCCTGCATTGGAACCTGAGGCTGGTGTTTTTACCGTCACGGTATTCAGTTTATTGCGCGCAATTTGCGTATAGAACTCGGGCGGCATAAATGCCCACATTTCCTGGCCCGGTGCTATTGAGCCAATGTCACCGTCAGTGCCACCGGCGGCAATGCCAGTAGCGTCGGTTCTATTGGCATTAATTGCCCTCAGGATACCGTCGTTGCCGCTGTAAAAAACAACAATCTCACGATCGGTATTGTCACCGTAATTGATGGCGACCGGACGGGAGTGGATAACGTCGCCGTGCACCGAAGGACGCATTTCTGTGCTGTTATTACCATCGATATCTTCGTCTTCAGTGTCAATTCCCAGTGCCCAGCTAATCGTCGCAGCATGATCAGCGGCGGCCACGCCCAGCTCTGCCGCGGAAACATTCGTGGTATTAAAGGGCACCTGATGGGCGGCTATCTGACAGTTGGCAAAAGTAGAACTACAGGTTTGCACGGGCCGTGTGGTGCTGCTGCGTAACACATATGCCGCTGCGCCTTTTTCCACGATAGGACCATCCGGGCCATTATGGGTCTCGTACTTCACGCCACCAATGGTGCACTCACCACGAGGTTCCAATGGTGCGGACCAATAGCCATCTGGATTATCCTTGTCCGGCGTCCACTGGCTTCGAGCACACTCCGTGATAAAACCGGTATTGCCGTTAATAGCGCCTTGACCATCAGCGTCTTGAAGCTGCAAGTCGCCGCTAACATTCAGGCCGAGTTTGTACTGCTTCATATTACCCGGCCAACGCGGAAAGCCATCTCCATCGGGACGGAAGAAACCGATATAAACGCGATTTAGGAATGTACTTTGGGCTGTTGTGGACGCGGGGAGCGCCACCGAGGCGAATACCGAGTTAACCGATAATATTTCGCTGAATACAATGTCCAGCGCATCATCCAGGTCATTGGGATCAGGTACGTCGAAATATTTACCGCCGCTGACCTTAGCCATGCTCTGTAGCAAGGCAGTAAAACCAGGTCCTTGCCCGTTTGTTACTTTGTTGATGTCTATCGTATAGGTCGTGATCTCGGTATCCGGGTCGGCTTTCGCCCAGCGGGCCCATTCGTCAGCCCAATTGCTCTGAGAACCACTAGGGGATATGCTTATCACAGTGTCGTCCCCTCCCGCTGTTACTAGTTCCCCCTTAAGAAAATTGGATTCATTCGAAGGATCCTGCACTGCGCCGTTCCCTATCCATACGATAAAGTTCTTGGCACAACTGCCACTGATGATCGGGCTGTTGTAGGGCGACCCACCCTTACTCGGAATGGCGTTTCCGTTTAGGCCATTTCCAGATATCGCATACACCGCAGCCGATCTAGCCGTAGTTCCGGAGTTATTCTCAGTATTGCCATTGTAGTCGGTTTTGGCCTTCTCATTTCCCGCGTGGGGGTCATTACCATGAAAGTAATGGTAGCCCTCCATCATCGTCGTGGCGCCTTTACCACTGTTACTCCTATCGCTTATTTTATCAAAGGAATCTATAAGTTGCGCATATATCTCCTTGGTCGGAGCATCCATTTTACGCACAGCGGCCCTGATGTAACCACCGCCGGTTTGGTTGTTGCCCCGGACGCCGCTGCCACCAGTCTCGCTGAACATCATGATGCCCACATTTACCTTGTTGACATCCAGCCCACGAAAAAGCGAGGCCAGCGCCGTCATTTCAACCTCAAACGGTGAGCTCCAGTTGCCCGTGTTATCAACCATCAGCAGAACATTGGGCAACCCGTTATTGGTGGCCGATGTACTGAGAAATAAATCGATATCTTCTGATTTCGGACTCATAGTAATAGAAAATATCGCACCAGCGAGAAGAGCCTTAAACAATACTGATTTCATTTTACTCACCCTGCCAGCCGCCTAGGCTGGAATTTATCAACTGCAATTTGCAAGTTTTTGCGTGTCCGTCAGCAATACCCGAACACCGTGGATTACCCGTATTTTGGCGCCCGTTGATGCCGCGGTCGCGGTGACATCTAACTCCCAGACTGTGTTCCAACCAGTTACCGATGACATACCCGGCAGCTGGACACTACTAAAAGAGGTGGCAATTGCGGGCGTGGCCCGGACACAGACTGGAGCCGGCATATTCACCAGATAATCGTTTACGGAATCTTTATCCAGATCCACACCAAAATCATTAATAACTGCGGCCGCCGGACCGCCGATGTCTGTGGCAAAGCTCGATGAGATCACGTTTTCAATAATCACGCTGGCGGAGGACAAGGCCTCATCGCGAGCCTGCACATTTCCGACAGCACGGAGATTAGTAGTACTCATAGACAGGGCCGTGGTTATAATGCCGGTGATAAGCAGCAACAGAACCATGCAGACAAAAATAGTGACCACCCCGGATTGTTGCCGGGGTAACTGGGAAAGGTTCATGGTGTTTCTCTCCTCGCCGAATTATTACCTATTCGAACCGTAGAACTGAATGCATGGCGTTTATAGGTTTTGTCTGTAAATGTAATCCCGGTTGCCAGGCCCATTCTGTAGGTTTTACTGTCGTTGTATCCCGGTGATGGTTCACCAGCTCTGGCGATCAAGTGTACTTTGACCACCACAGCGTTTATCAACTGACTCAATGTGCACGCACTCCCGCAGTGCACATAGGGGCTCTCAGGTAAGCCGTCGCCGCGGTTAAGTGGGTCCGCGCGATTTAAGGGAACTTTCCAATTCACCCCCTGGGAATAATTTATGGGTACCGGGGGGGTCTCAAATTGTCCATCGCCGAGCAAGTCCAGACCCAATTCGACCCGAAAACGCTCAATCCCCTCTACCAGAGGGACAGCAGCCACTTGCACAACAGACCCGCCAGAGAGGTCGAATTCGGACCGCATTAGCGTTGGGATACCGTCTCCAGGTGTGATCGCATATGTGCGTACGTAGTAAATATGCTGATTGAATTTTCGTTTTAACTCGGCAGTACCCGAGGAAATCGTCGGCGGCGAACCTGCCACACCAATACAGTCACGCTGATACATGACAGAACTTGAATTGGGATCAAGCGCAAAATTTATCCCGACGGCGCGTTGAAGTTCGCAGTTCGAGGACTTGAAATATAACTTCCCAGCGATATCAGCTTCGCAGTTAGTTGCACCGGGTAGACATTTACTGGCATGCCTGACGATCACAACGTCCGTATTGGGTTGCTGCGCAGGTAACAGTGCATCGCAGGCAGCGGGGACATCATCGTACACTTCAAGCGGAATGCCAGTAACCGAATTCAGATATTGTTGCAAGGTGACGCCCCCATTGGCAGCGGGGGTTCCCCAGGAGGCATACGCCAGACAAGGCCTGGGAATAACGGTGGGCACATCGATGGGCACAGTTGTCAAAGAGATATCGTCGAACTCCGGCACATAACGCCCCCAGTAGCCAGAATGTGCCAAATCCGTGCGCAAAAATTGCATAGCAAAACGGGCATTTTCGACCTGGCTATTGGTCTTGGCCATTTCCTCGTTCGAGCGAGATATATCCACATAAAGCTGCGTGATGCCTGCTACCACAATAATGCCCAGCGCAAGCGCCACCATTTGCTCGACAAGAGACAGTCCCAGCTGCTTTATTGAATACAATCTCACAGGGCCAAATTCGATATATTAAGAGTGGTCGCTATGTATCTACGACACAGGTCATCTTGACAATCAGAGCCTGCAGCACCATCGTATACGTTTGTACTTTCCTTACCGCAGGTAGCCTTTATCCTGGGCAGCGGGGTGAATATGGGCGTAAGTCCTTGCCAAACAATTGTCACAAGGTATTGTCCACTGCCCAAATCTTCGACGCAGCCACGGCCATTAATCATGGACCCAACTTCGTTTCCACCGATGGTTTCGGTATTACCCTGAAGCGACTGGCACCACTCTCGCACATCTTCTTCAGCCAGATTACCTACTGTCGCGGCAGGGCAGGTCATCCCAAACCCGAGAAAATCTGCTGTGGGGTCAGCAATTGTATAACTAAGTGCATTGGCTCGATTGGCCAATAGTCGATCCGATATATCATTTAACAGCATAATTGCCTGGCTGCGCTGATAAGACTCAAGTTCTGATTTTTGTAATTGCGCCTGCACGCTGATTAAACCCCACATACCAATAATGACAATAACTATCGTTACCATCACCTCGATCATTAAGGCGCCGCCTTGTGATTTCATTTGTGACACAGGGCTCATCGTTCCCAAAACCTCGTGGGAGTTCCTGTACCCAGGTCGTTGAGGCTCATATCGGGGTCACTTGCCTGAAATCCGCCACTGGGCATAAATGTTATTAGATAGGAGGGGACCGTGGCGACGCCGACGGTTAAGGTATAGGTATAATTCGAACTGACATCTGGGTCCAGGACAAAGCCATTGGTTTCAAGGGTCGTCTTATCCATATAGGAACGATTAGACAGCAGAAATTGCTGCTGCCGACTGGCAATATCCATCATTTCGGCCTGGGCTGCGGAACGATTGGCGCGGATCACCTGATTTTGATACGCCGGCAGTGCAATTGCCAACAAAACCGAGACAATGACTACCACGATCATCAACTCTATCAACGTAAAGCCGGAGATCCGGCTCGCTCTTCCCATTGAGATCTTATTCAACATACCTAGCTTGTCTCTATCTTTTCCACATTCCAACAGTATCATTGCCGGAACAACTAGCAATCGGGACTGGACCGGCGGGCTAAATAAACCGCCAACGGCATGAAATCGCTCAACTTTGTGATATTTAGCACACATTCGCGAGTGCGCAGCAGTAGTGCGATGGAGTAATAACCCCCTGAAGTGACCGCCCGTTCAGGCGGCCTTAAACCGAGGTAGCCCATCCTTGAGGTCAACTTCGATTGTCTGCCCCGGTTCGTACTCACCAGCAAGAATACGCTGAGCCAGAGGATTCTCCAGTTCCTTCTGAATCGCACGCTTCAACGGCCGAGCACCGTAGACCGGATCAAATCCTGCAGAGACCAATTTGTCCATAAACGCATCGCTGATTTCAAGATCCAGAGATCGCTCAGCCAGGCGCTGCTTTAGTCCTTGCAACTGGATGCCGGCTATAGACCGGATCTGCTCTTTCCCTAGGGGATGAAACACCACAGACTCATCAATCCTATTGATAAATTCAGGGCGAAAATGTGTCCCTACCGCGGTCATTACCGCAGCCTGCATAGCATCGTAGTTGTCTTCCCCGGACATCTCCTGAATAACATCAGAACCGAGATTGGAGGTCATTACGATAACCGTATTGCGGAAGTCTACCGTTCTGCCCTGGCCATCGGTAAGTCGGCCATCTTCGAGCACCTGCAACAGTATATTGAACACATCCGGATGGGCTTTCTCTACCTCGTCCAGCAGCAGCACGGAGTAAGGCCTGCGCCTCACGGCCTCAGTCAGGTAACCGCCCTCCTCGTAACCTACATAGCCCGGTGGTGCACCGATCAGACGCGCGACCGAGTGTTTCTCCATAAATTCGGACATATCAATTCGCACCATGGCCTGATCGCTGTCAAACAGAAACTCGGCCAGGGCCTTGCATAGCTCAGTTTTACCTACCCCGGTGGGGCCTAAGAACAAAAATGAGCCATTCGGTCTATTCGGGTCTGAGAGGCCTGCCCTGGAGCGACGTACCGCGTTGGAGACTGCTGTCACCGCCTCATCCTGGCCGACAACCCTGCTGTGCAAAGAGTCTTCCATGCGCAGCAGCTTCTCGCGATCACCCTCCAACATTTTGGAGACAGGAATACCGGTCCAGCGAGAAACGACCTCGGCTACCTCTTCATCGGTAACTTTGTTGCGCAGCAATGTGTGCTCAACCGTTTCCGTTTCATGTGCCAACTCCAGTTGTTTCTCCAACTCAGGCATCACCCCATACTGGATTTCAGACATGCGGGTAAGGTCACCGGCCCGCCGTGCCGTCTCCAGATCAAGCTTGGCCTGTTCCAGATCACTCTTGATTTGCGCTGCGCCTTGCACCGACGCCTTCTCTGCTTTCCACACTTCTTCCAGATTAGAGAATTCGCGGGTTACAAGTTCGATTTGCTCATCGAGCAACTCGACCTGTTTCTTGGCCGCCGGATCGGTATCTTTTTTAACTGCTTCTCGTTCAATTTTCAGCTGAATCAAACGACGTTCCAGCTTATCCATGGATTCCGGCTTGGAATCGATTTCCATACGAATGCGGCTAGCCGCTTCATCTATCAGGTCTATTGCTTTATCGGGAAGCTGGCGGTCGGTGATGTAGCGCTGCGATAACTTGGCCGCTGCGATAATCGCCGCATCGGTAATATCCACCCCGTGGTGGACTTCGTAGCGCTCCTTCAAGCCGCGTAATATGGCAATGGTGTCTTCTTCGTTAGGCTCTTCCACCAACACCTTCTGGAAGCGACGCTCCAATGCTGCGTCCTTTTCAACGTACTGACGATACTCATTCAGCGTAGTGGCACCGACACAGTGCAACTCACCACGCGCCAGTGCTGGCTTGAGCATATTGCCCGCATCCATGGAGCCCTCAGCCTTACCCGCGCCGACCATAGTATGTATTTCGTCGATAAACAGAATAACGCGACCCTCCTGCTTATCCAGCTCATTGAGGACCGCCTTCAAGCGTTCTTCAAAATCCCCACGAAATTTTGCACCGGCCAGCAGTGCGCCCAGGTCCAGCGACAAAACTCGCTTGTCTTTTAAGCCCTCGGGTACCTCACCGTTAACAATACGCTGGGCCAAACCCTCGATAATGGCGGTTTTACCCACGCCGGGTTCGCCGATCAGAACCGGATTGTTTTTTGTACGGCGCTGCAATACCTGGATAGTGCGACGAATTTCATCGTCCCGGCCAATCACCGGATCCAGTTTGCCCTGCTCCGCTCGCTCGGTGAGATCGATGGTGTACTTGTCCAGCGCCTCACGGGATTCCTCTGCCTCGGGGTTATCGACAGATTCGCCGCCACGCAGCTGCTCAATCGAACCTTGCAACGCGATGGCAGTCACGCCGCTGGATTTCAACAGCTCACCGACAGTGCCTTTTGACTCGAGCATCGCCAGCAACACCAGCTCACTGGAGATATAGGTATCGCCGCCTTTCTGGGCGAGTTTATCGGTCACATTCAGAATGCGCCCCAAGTCTTGCGACATGTGCACATCGCCGTCTGTGCCACTGACGGTGGGGAGGCTATCAATCGCCGCCTGCAAACCTGCACGCAAACCAGGGATATCCGCCCCCGCTTTTTGCAACAATGGCCGGGGTGAGCCGCCAGACTGCTCCAAAAGAGCACTCAGTAGATGCTGCGGCTCAATAAAATTGTGATCTTTACCCAATGCCAGTGATTGAGCATCGGCCAGAGCACTCTGTAATTGATTGGTTAACTTGTCCATTCTCATGCTAATAAACTCCTCTAACCGCATTTTCGGCGACTTATTGACTCATAAGGGGTTAAATGGGGCCAAATAGCCCTATTTCAAGTAAGGAGTTAGACAGACTTGATCAAGATCAAGCTAGCCATACGGCCAGTCTGTCCGTCGCGCCGATAGGAGAAGAAATGATCGGGCTCAGAAAACGTACAGCGGGTTCCGCCGTATATTTTATTAATTCCCAGCCCCGATAAGCGAATACGCGCAAGCTCGTAGAGATTGGCCAAATAGCGTCCTGAGGAGTTGCCCGAGTTCTCAAAACAGTGTGCATGCGCATCAGGCTGATGGCTGTCTTGCAAAAATGCCTGTCTGACCTCAGCGCCCACCTCAAAGGCCTGGGGGCCAATTGCGGGGCCCAGCCACACCATAAGCTCATTGGCCGGGCACGGCAGGGACTTCACCAGTGACTCCAAAACGCCGTTGCTGAGACCGCGCCAACCTGCATGGGAGGCCGCCACCAAAGTGCCTTGCTCATTACACAACAACACCGGAAGACAATCTGCGGTCAGTACTACACAAGCCTTATTCAAGCCAGAAGTGTAGGCAGAATCTGCTTCCGGATAGGACTCAGAATCGCATTGCCCATTCACATGCACTGCTCTGGTGCCGTGTTGTTGTTGCAGCCACTGGACCTGAGACTCAGATGGCAATAGTTCCTGCAGAAGCCGTCTATTGGCTTTCACTGCATCGGGGGCGTCACCAACATGGTGCCCCAGATTCAAACTGTTATATGGCGGTTTGCTACTCCCTCCCAAGCGGCTGGTGCTAAGCGCCAGAATATTCGCCGGCGCCGGCCAGTCTGGCTCAATATGCACGAACGATAGCGCCACCTGGGGGATCTTCTCGCGCCAGTACATCCAGTAACGCGATCATGTCATCGGGCAGTGGACATTCAAACTGGCGGTCCTCGCCCGATGCCGGGTGGATCAAACCCAGAAGCTCTGCATGGAGTGCCTGACGGGGAAATCCGCGCAGAGCCTCAATAAGTTCCTGCGAGGCGCCTTTGGGCAGTTTAGGTCGGCCGCCATAGGACGGATCACCGATCAGCGGGTAGTGCCGGTGAGCCATATGCACCCGAATCTGATGGGTACGGCCGGTCTCAAGACTGACCGCAATACGAGTGTGGTGGCCGTAGCGCCTCACCACTTTATAGTGAGTAATTGCGGGTTTCCCGCCCATGGCAACAACGGCCATCTTCTTGCGGTGTCTGGGATGGCGCCCCATAGGCTCATCGATAGTCCCGCCGCCCGTCATGGTGCCAATGCAGACAGCACAATACTGCCTCTTAACAGTGCGCGCCTGGAGCTGTGCAACCAGATGATGATGGGCTGCCAGTGTTCTGGCCGCCACCATAATGCCTGAAGTGTCCATGTCCAGGCGATGGACTATGCCGCCCCGGGGCAGCTGATCCAGTTCAGGCGCGTGATTCAACAGCGCGTTGACCAATGTGCCGTCAGCATGCCCGGCGGCCGGGTGGACCACCAACCCGGCGGGCTTATTGATCACGATAATGCTCTCGTCCTCATAGACGATATCCAGATCGATGTCCTGCGCCTTCCAGGTGATCTCTTGCTCCGATTCAGCATTGACGGTTAGCTGAGCACCAGAGGCCACCTTATCGCGCGGCCGGCACTGTTTGCCGTCGACCAACAAGCTGCCATTTTTAATCCAGGATTGCAGCCGCGATCGTGAATATTCTTCAAACAACCGGGCCGCCACCTGGTCTAGCCTATCGCCTGCCTGACTGTCTGGCACCTGCGCTTCTAGCTGAATTATCTCTGGCATTCGATTTCCTGTTTATGCGGCCACCACACTGTGGTTAAATACGGCACCAATAGTCAGCGCATGGTAGCATGCCACCGGAATCGAAGTTGTTGAATTCATTGAAATATACCCTCGTCCTCGTCGTTTTAGCAGGCCTTATAGCATGCTCAGGAAACGACGAACTCCCCGATATCGCCGCCGATAGTGGTGAACAGCAGATTTACGACGAGGCTCAGCGCTACCTGCGCAACCAAAATTACGATCTCGCCGTGCGTAGCTTGCAGCTACTCGAGTCCCGCTACCCCTTTGGCAGTTATGCCGAACAGGCTCAGCTTGAACTGATCTACAGCCATTACGGCGCCTACGAACACGAGGCCGCAGTGGAGGCCGCAGATCGGTTTATTCGTCTGCACCCACAGCACCCCAACGTAGATTATGCGTACTATATGAAGGGTCTGTCAGCCTACACAGGCACTGAGAATATTTTTCAACGCTTTGTGCCAACCGACCAAACCAAACGCGATACCAACCACGCTAAAGAGGCTTTTGCTGAATTCTCACAACTGGTTTCCCGCTTTCCAGACAGCCCTTATGCGGCTGACGCCAAGGCTCGAATGGTCTATCTACGCAACCTGTTAGCCAGGCATGAGGTTAACGTTGCCAACTATTATTTCCGCAGGGGCGCCTATCTGGCAGCAGCCAATCGCGGGCGATTCGTCGTGGAGAACTTCCAACGCACCCCAGCAGTACCCGATGGTTTGGCGGTGATGGCGCAGGGGTATCTACTGCTAGGCATGGACGATCTGGCTAAAGACAGCATCAACGTACTGACGATGAACTACCCGCAACACCCGTCATTGGACAAAAACGGTGAGTTTTCCAGTGTCTTCACTCTGGATGGCCTGCAAAGGTCGTGGGTCAACAAGGCGAGCTTTGGTCTGTTTGATCCACCCAAACCACCACAGTTCGACAACCGGCCGAAAATCTAAGCCGGGCCTACTCGAGACCCGGACAGGATTAACTTCAAGTGACCCGTCCCGCGATACTGACACGCCCCGCAGCCTACTCAGGTGGCCAGCAGAACGTCGCGCTATTTCGTATTTATGTAGCCTATAGGACGCTGCTGTCAGTTGTATTGTTGATCATGCTGGTCAGCCCCAACACGCGACAATTGGTTGGGGGGCTTAATCCCAACCTTTATCTAGTGGTCTCCCTGCTCTATCTGATCAGCAGCATCGTCCTTATGGGCGCCCTTGGTACGCGCTGGTATCAGAACCGCAAGTTCCTGTTCGCTATCTTTCTTATCGATATCGTCGCTATCGTCCTGCTTACCGACGCCAGCGGTGGCATCGGTAGTGGCCTACCCGTACTGCTGGTGATAACGGTTGCCGCCAGTGCCGTGTTGCTCAACCAGCGGACAGTGGCCACATTAGTGGCGGCGATAAGTGCTCTGGCTATCCTTATAGACACATTGCGATTAATCGCTCTGGGGCATCTCGATTTCGGTGCAATGTTTCCCGCAGGCATGCTGGGCGCTCTTATGTTTGGCGTCTCTATTATGATTCAGGCGGTCGCGGGTCGCCTGGGCCAGGCAGAGGAGCTGGCGAGAAATAGAGCCAGTGACTTATACAGCCTCCAGCGACTCAACGAACAAATTGTCCAGCATATGGAAACCGGAATTTTACTGGTAAATCAGGATGGCGTCGTTCGGGTGATGAATAAATCAGCCTCGGGTTTGCTGGCACCTGACCGCCCCGTGGCCGTTGAACAGGGTCGCCAACTGGCCGATTATAGCGAAGACCTGGCTTATCAATTTGAGCATTGGCGTGACTCCGGATTGCATCGAGCCAAACCCTTTAATATCACCGAGAACTCACCGCAGGTTATCGCCAACTTTCGAAAGCTCCAGCCCAGCCACGAAGGGGAGTCTCTCATTTTTGTTGAAGACTACACGCCAATTACACAGTATGCACAGTCTCTAAAGTTAACTTCTTTGGGCCGTTTAACAGCCAGCATTGCCCATGAAATTCGCAACCCTCTGGGGGCAATCAGTCACGCTGCACAGTTGCTAAAAGAATCTCCTGATCTGGCACCCGCGGATCAACGCATGGCCGACATCATGTTAGAAAATAGCGCTAGAGTGAATCAGATCGTGGAGAGCGTAATGCAAATCTCCCGGCGGGAGCCTGCCAAACCTGAGTATCTGCTGCTAAAACCCTGGCTCGCCGCATTCGTGAGTGGCTATTTGGATACGCTGAACCGCGATGCGGAAGTCACCGTGACCTGCGACTACAATGAGTTACTCGTCGAATTTGACCCGGAGAATTTGCAAAGAGTACTGGGCAACCTGCTGGACAACGCGCTGCGCCATAGCGAAATGGCGACCGGCAGAGAAACCGCACAGCTTACGGTAGAACTCGATTTTTCCAGTCACCTATGTATGCTGAGTGTGATCGACCAGGGCAGCGGCGTACCGCTGGCGGAGCGCGTAAAATTGTTTGAGCCCTTTTTTACAACCGTCCAGGGTGGCACCGGAATGGGCTTGTACCTGTGCAAAGAATTATGTGAGATCAATAGCTCCGATCTTAGCTATCGGCCCACAGAAATCGGCGAGAGCTGTTTCATAATATCCCTCAACCAAAGGGCGCAGTAGAAAATCAAAATGACCAAGCAAAGCGTATTAATTGTCGATGACGAGCCAGATATTCGTGAATTGCTGGATATCACCCTGAGCAGGATGGGGCTTGAAACTCATTGCGCCGCCACCTTGGCAGAAGCCCAAGCGAAGCTCGGTGAGTGCAAGCTGGATTTATGCCTTACAGATATGAAGTTACCGGATGGCAACGGCATTAGCCTGGTGGAACATATACAGCTGGAATATCCCAACATCCCAGTCGCGATGATTACCGCCCACGGCAGTGTAGAGACCGCAATTACCGCATTGAAGGCTGGTGCCTTTGATTTTCTCAACAAACCGATCGCTCTGGATAACCTGCGTAAACTCGTCAGCACTGCTCTGCAGCTGGAGGGCGACACACAGAAAACGGAGTTGGCGGTTGATCACGACTTAATCGGCAAGGCGCCGGCTATTCAGACTCTGCGTCGGCAAATATCCAAACTGGCCAGAAGCCAGGCTCCGGTGCATATCCATGGGGAATCAGGCAGCGGCAAAGAGGTAGCTGCGCGGTTGATTCATAATAACGGCCCCAGAGCTGCAGGCGCGTTTGTGGCTGTTAACTGCGGCGCAATCCCACCAGAACTAATGGAGAGTGAACTATTCGGCCATGTAAAAGGGAGTTTTACCGGCGCGTCCCAGGACAAAATTGGTTTGTTCCAGGCAGCATCCGGTGGCAGCTTATTTCTGGATGAAGTAGCTGACCTGCCCTTGGCCATGCAGGTAAAACTTCTGAGGGCTATTCAGGAAAAGACGATTAGGCCCGTGGGAGCAAACGAAGAACAAGCCACTGACATACGCTTGTTGAGTGCCACCCACAAAGATCTGGACAAGGAGGTAGAGGAAAGCCGCTTTCGCGAGGATTTATACTATCGAATCAATGTCATCGACCTGAAAGTACCGAGCCTTCGCGAGCGCGCAGAAGATATACCAGAACTGGCGGAAAATATTCTCCTTCGACTCTCTGCAGGTTCGGATGACGAGAACACCTTGCTGGACTCCTCTGCGCTGGCTGCACTGGGAGACTACAGCTTCCCGGGTAATGTCAGGGAACTGGAGAACATGCTGGAGCGTGCTTTTGCACTTTCCGATGGGACAACGATAACCGCTGCGGATCTACAATTTTCAACTAACAAGCCTCGCAATCCCACCGTCCGAGAACGTGCATCAGATTCCAGCGATGGAGATGCACAGCGAACAATAGATCACACCAATGCGTATGGCGATTTAGAGGGCTACCTTGAGGACGTCGAGCGGCAAATTATCAGCAACGCGCTGGAGGAAGGTCGCTGGAATAAAACCGCGACCGCAAAAACACTGGGGATCAGCTTCCGGAGTTTGCGGTATCGGTTGAAGAAACTGGGGCTGGAGGACTAGGACGTCACACGCACTATCACCAGCACTCCTCAGTCTTCGACGTACTGGTAGCTTTCAAACCAGTCGAAGTAATTCTCAAAATACCACATTGAAAATCCCTGCCTTGAACACCCTGGGGAACGGCCTCAAGTGTGAAATTCGCTGTACCGGGTATGCCGTAAAACCGGACTTGATAGATTGATTCTGCTTCCGCCGCAAAATCGTTGCCATTTCCATCCACATAGTACCCATCGGCCGGGTAACCAAGGTAAGTAAGCTTAGTGGCATAGGCTTTGTTGTTCACAAAGTATTGCTCCTGCCGTGCCAATACTTCCAATAATTCGCCTCTGGCGAGACTACGCTTGGTTTTTATCACCTGATTTTGATACGCCGGCAGAGCCACAGTAAGCAAAATTGAGACGACAAGCACCACCATCACCAGTTCGATCAGGGTAAAGCCACGAGCCTTGGTTGCTTTCCTGGGCACGCGTGAATTTCTAGAGATCGTCTATGCCTGGCTCTCGCCAGTAAATAGGGATCAACCGTTTTGTTAGGCTACGGGTAAGACTGTCGTCCTGCTTACCGTCTCCGTCCAGGTCCGCTTCTACCCCACCGCCCGGTATCCAAATGGCCTCACCAATTAGTGTGGGGCTGGAGGGAATCCCCCGACCCAGCGTATATGACTGCTGGTTCCCTGCAGGTGTAGCATCGCCCAGGTTGAGTACATACAACCTGCCGTTACCCTCGGTAAAGCTCCCACAGGTGCCAGTGGACCCGGGAATATAGCTCGTTGCGAATACCCTGCCGGCATCCACCAGCGGCGTAGCGAGCCCTTTTTCACCCACTGCGTTGTCCAGCGCCACCTTCCAGCCCGCAGGCGCCGATGCGTTCGGGTCGATAGGATCGCAGCCGGCGTTGCCATCGTTATCACCGGTGCAGTTGGATCGCTCCGCAAGGCTACCGCTGTTGTAATAAGGTATTTCAACACCCCCGGACATCGGTATCACCGCGGCAGCGTCGCCGCTGGCAACCCGGAAATCTCGCAGGTAATAGATGTAATTGGCACTGGCAGTAAATCGGGTGTCGAGGGGATCTGCACGGTTGCCGCTGCTGATTATGATGCCATCGAAGAAAGTACCCCCTGCCAACGTCGACTCAACAACATCCGGGGCGTGAAAAAACCGGACATCCTCATTGGGCGTCGCCGGCAGTTCGGCCAGGCGTGAGACAAACCAGTTTTGTTCGCGCCAATCCTGTGAGTCAGTAGCGCAAATGGTGTCAAACGGACAATCTCCAGGCGGAATATCAGCACGCCAGACATTCCCACCGGTGTCACCCACATAAATCCTGTGGGCAAATCCCCCTTTGGTCTCCAGCACAGTCACATCTGAAGGCATACTGTGACCCATGTCCGGGTGCACATACCTAGTTGGACTCGCAGAGACGTTGGCGCCGCCAACCGCCTTCCAAATCAGAGCTCCGCTGCGCGCATTCACCACGTATATCGCGTTGCCCCAGGAATCCTCGTCGGAGTTCACATCCTTACCAAACTGCGACGGAGGGTTATTGGGATCGGCGCCCCCATAGTAGCCCCCGGCAAAAATCAGCGCATCTACGCTAGCCCCGTTGTAGCTGACTTTTGTCACTTGGGGCCTGGAGAAGGTCAAGCCAAGCTCATCAAAATCGGTGGTACTACTATTACCGTCAGAGCGAGTTTCAGATATTCTCCATACTAGCTTCGGCCTACCCACATCAATAATATCCAGCGCATGATAGCTGTAGCCACCTCGGCGCAAGCCGAAAAACACATAGGCTTCGTCCGTACCTGCAACGAGAGAGCCATCGCTGTTTGCGTCATTCGTGAGAACAGCAGGGGTACCGTCTACACCATATTGCATCTCGGTTCCGGAGTTGATCACAGTGCCGGAACGGCGGGCCTTAACCTGATCGAGAAGCTCCAGTGGATAGTAGGCAAAAACTTCCGTACCCGTATGATCATTTCGGCTTGTACCCGTATTCTCCAGCATATGAAAAGAGCCATTGCCGCTCCCAAAAAGCAGCTTAACATCGGGATTATCTTCGCCGTAATTGGCTCCGGTGTCTCCGTAGTTCAATGCAACAGGCCGCGAGTGTATTGTGTCGCCCAGAATCCAGAACCGTGAGTCTTCGGTTTGGTTGTCCCCGTCGCTGTCATTCAGATCCTGACCTCTCGCCCAGCGTATCAGCAGACGGGTCTCATTCGGATCAGTCACACCGAACGAAGCCTGGATCCCACTTTTTGCAGCCAGAGCTATGGAAAAATCCACCAACCCGTCGATGGCATTACCAGGATCCTCAACATAAACCGTACGATTAGTACCACCGTTGCTGTTACCAACCACCGGGGTATAGCCCTGCATAAGACCCGGTATTTTCTGCCCGGCACCACCGCGGTCAACCACTCGGCCATCTGCCATGTCAGGCACATAGCTTGAATTGTTGGGATCCGAAGAGTTGTTCTGATCCAGCTGAGCACTGGATAATAGCTGCGTGTCATCTGTCCAAAAGGTAAGCGCGTTGAATGAAATCCGGCCCTTATTTGACCCCGATGTCGCAAAACCAGGGTTTCCGTTTGCGTCAACAATTGCATCAAAGGCTCTGTCAGGATCATTGGGGTCATCGGTCAATTTCAGTTTCTTAACGTTACCCGGCCAATTGATATTTTCTTGAGGCTCGAACAAACCGATAAATACCTCATCTACCGCCCGAGATTGGTTGAATACATTGACCGGAACGGTCGCTGAGACGAAAGTACTACTAACGCTCTGTATTTCGACAAACGCACTCTCAATCCCATGATAAATTTCATTGGGCTGAGAAAAATCCATGGGGCCGCCCGCCCCCCCAGCCGCCGCCGCAGAGGCTGACTCTTCACCCCACCAGCCTCCGTCCGCGCTACGCTGGGAGATCACCCATGATTTCGATAATTGCTGATTGCCAGGAATGAAATCAACAAGATCAGTGTCAGACGCGTGCAGGTAGTTCCACAAGGTTTCGATCTCGAGTGAATCTCCCCAATTCCGCTTCCAATCGCGGTTCATCTTGTCCGTCAAGTTATTGTCGCTTTCAACCGGGGACATAATCATCGCTACAGAGTAAAGCGCAGGACAGTCTTCGGACTGGAATGGCGAGTCATAAAGGTCGGCAGCGTCAGGCCCGCTAACTCTAAGGGAGTTATAGTTACCGCTCGCCAGAGTTGATACATCGTGCTTCGGCGCAGTAAAAGTGCTGCCATAGTTACTTTCGAAACCCGTGGGACCGTACTCCCACTGCCCGCCTTTTATATAGCGGGCCCATTCGAAATAGGCTTCCTTGAGTTGGAGTTCGTGTGCCGTTGCCGATTTAGGATCACTGGGTATTGCCTTCAATGTGGCAAGTAACTGCTCTCGTTCCCCAGCAACACCCAGCCTCTTGTAACCCTCCAATATCACTCCACCTCCGGTCTTAAGCGTACCGGGTTTAGGCGATAACCATTTTTGACTGGTCTGGTCATTAGAAGACATAAGCGCGACATGGACAGAACTAAATCTTGAGTCCTCAAAAATAGCCTTTAGAACAGCCACGAAGGCCTCATAGTGATTTACCGATTCGCCGTCCCTCTTGTCTAGACCATCTTTCGCTGTCAGGTTGGCCAAAATAAGATCTGACATGCAGGTTGCAGAGCTTGGACAAGGATTGTTGACGCTATCATTCGACGACAGACATGTACTCCCAACAATGCAAAGATCGAAAAACACAGATGGTCGCCAGTCGAGCAAAAAATGAATGTAGGGAGATGATTCAACGTTGGCACCGTTGAAATAGATTTCAATATCGTCGGCGCCAGTATGACCCGTAGTAAACACGAGCAGCGCCGATAAAAGTCCGCTTATCTTTGTCATGGCATTCACCTCTACCGTATAGACTTGGCAATTCTCACCGCAATACCCTGAATGATTTGGGCACTCCCCAATCTCTGGTCGCCCCTATTTACTTCAACGTCTACTTCGAATATTGCTACTTTGAAGTTTGGACTTCCTGATGAGTTGCTTTCGACCTGTCGGAATATTGAACTTGCCATAAAAAGAGGGCCTCGTCTGACCACACTAAATTCAGCACTTCCTGCGTCCGATTTCAAAGGTGGTAGATTCGCGTTACAGCCCAATATTCCATTTTTGCAGGTCCTATACCCGACCTTCCCCGTTACCGGGAAATTTTCGATATCGCTTGAGATTTCGGCTACCAGGCCTTGCGCCTGCTGAAACGCCTCTTCTCGAAACTGAGCATTTCCAGACATAATAAATTCGAGGATACTGGTACGAGTGACTGCTCCGGCAATAAAGGAAAGTAACAACAAAAACACCATTGCCATGAGCAGGACTACCCCTCGCTGGAGTTTCATTCTTCCTTTAGCAAGTGAGTGTTTCTTCATCTTAAATTTCGGCTATTTTCCCGGACCAGCCGCATTATGCGCAACCACAGTCGTGCTATACAGCTGCCGCATATAGCCATCGCTCATAGCGGTTCCCTCGCTCGCGTCGTGACCAAGTACATACGTTTTGGTAGTTTTTTCGCCGGGCAACTCCCCCAAACTGCGAACCAATAAAAAAATTCGTATCGTTACTACCCTACTCACATCGCTGAGCTCAGATGTGTATCGATTGGGTACGTGGTCTCCATCGGAGTCGATGCCGAACTCGATCTGCATGTCCTCAATACCTTCTACCAGGCAGCGGTCAGCAGGAAACATATTATTTCGTACCAGCTGCCTGACACAGAGCACCGGAACATCGTCACCCACGGTAACTGACCAGTTGCGGATGTAGTAAATTTTGCTATAAAACTCCCAGTATTCATCAAGCTCATTAAAGTCTGCAGCGAAATCAGCGACTACCGAGTCGCTGAAAAACCATTGCTTGAACTCTCCGTAATTCTTAACTTTAAGGTAGTATTTAGAGTTCTCGACTTTAGCCACGCCTACCAATTCGCCTGCAAACATCGTGGCTTTGCCTGCTGTCCGTTTGATGGTGACAATGTCAGAACCAGATTTAACCCACGTGTCCTTGGGTACGCAGCCGTGCAGGTGGGTAGAGGAACTCGTCACCCAGGAATTATCGAAGTTATTAATGTGCTCGATGGGCGCAGCAAGATTCAGTGCCCAGTTACCTGACTCAACACAATCCCGGCCGCCATCCGAGAGACCAACACTGTTCAATTCATCTTCGGTAATAAAATATCCCCCGTAGAATCCCGCCATGGAAAACTCTCGCTTTAAGAGGTTGATCGCAAATCGGCCATTTTCCTGGATTCTGGCCAGTTCTTGTTCAGCCGCATAATTTCGTTTGCTCTCTAAATAAACTGTAATCATCCCTGATGAAAGCACCACTCCCAGCGCAATGGATATCAGCAGCTCGATCAGCGAGAAACCGTAAACTTGCCTCACTTTAAAATCCTATCCGGTGACTCATGCGTCTGTTCCAGTTCATCTGTCGGCTATGAAAGTTGTCATTGTTAACTGTCTCCTCAACCGGTCTCCGGTTGAGAACTGACCTTCTCCACACTCCCCCAGACCCTGACTGCCGGGATCTTCCAAAGTGGTTTGGTCGAATTCAGTCACGCCTCGCCAAGCGACCACCACCGTAACTTGGCCGTCCCTGGCATGCATGCAAGCGGCGGGGTGAAACAAGCCTCCAGCAGCTTTACCGGCGGATCTGACCCGGTCTCCTTGTATCTCTTGGGACCAGTCCCAAATATCGTAGTCGGCCAACTCAGCGCTGGAGCACTCGGTCTTACTACAATTCGCTCCCAGAAAGGCTGTAGGTCTATCGAGTAGCATATTGTTTACCCTGGCTATGTACCGGCTCAATTCCCCGGGGTTGCTTCTTATTCGTTCTAATATGTCTCTGGACAGATCAGTCGCGAGCGATCTTTGCGCCGCCTCGAAAATGAGGCGCTTGGCCGCGAGCTGCATAGTCGCCAGGCCGAGAATACCGACCGCGAGGATGAAGACTGAAATCATCACCTCGACCAGACCCCACCCATGTTGAACGCTTTTTTGCGGACTTCGAATAAAGTGCGCCTGTCCCGAAACCCACAAGCGAAACATCTTCAGATTACGGGGCACGTGCCCCACTCCATCGCCAACCGCGGTCGGCCAACCATATTCATCACCAGACTTTTGGAGATATCACCAGCTGATGCAGGAGCGCAAAGTAATAGGGTCCGATTTTGCCGTGAGGAACCGTCTCCCAAATAGGTGATTTTTTCCTGCGCTGGAATAGTCCCTTTCCTGTTACTAAGGGTGTAGCCCTCAGGAAGCGCATCGAATACCCGAATTATTTGATCCTTCGAACCCACCTTGTTATCGCGATCCCGGTTCGAAAAAACAATCCAACCGTCGGCGAACACTCCCGAACATACGGGCTCCCCAGTAAGCGCCATAGGAGAAGGACACATACTGACTGCCTGATTTCGCCGCAAGGCCTCACTTCTAACCAGGTTCACGGCCGTCACAAGCCGACTTATCTCAATACTCACGCGAGTCGAATAAAGCAAATTGCGCATGGGTGCCAGAGACAGGGTAATAACAACCATCAAAATCAACATGACAATAAGCAGCTCTATAAAAGTCAGCCCGTATTTGTGGCGAAACATCCTGTCCATTGCAAACCTCCATCGAAGATTAGAATGAACCGGAGAGGCCTATGCTTCCAGCGATTGGCGGCAGATGGTTAAAGTTGAACAGAAAAGGTGGGTATAAAGACTTCGAGAGTTAAGTAACTACAAATTCGTGACAGGGATTCTAAGTTCTTTGGGCAGGGTGAAAGTGACATTTTCGGGACGCCCGGCAACCTCCACTGGCGTGGCTGCACCGAGCGCGCGCAGGCCATCTAACACCTCCTGCACCAGTACCTCGGGAGCGGAAGCACCAGCAGTGACACCAATGCGTAATTTACCTTTTAGCCATTCGGGATCAATGTCTTCAACACCATCAATCAGGTACGCCTCGGCGCCCATACGCTGTGCAAGCTCCCGCAGGCGGTTTGAATTCGAGCTATTGGGTGAGCCCACTACCAGCATCAAGTCGCAATTCTGGGCCAATTGCTTCACCGCGTCCTGCCGGTTCTGGGTGGCGTAGCAGATATCATCTTTGCGCGGCCCGGTTATCAGGGGGAAGCGTTCTCTGAGCGCCGCAATAACGCGCGCGGTATCATCCATCGAGAGCGTGGTCTGGGTTACATAGGAAAGCCGTGAAGGATCGCGTACCTGCAGTTGTGCAGCCTGAGCCTCATCCTCGACCAGATAGACATGGCCGCCCGCAGAATAATCATACTGACCCATAGTACCCTCAACTTCCGGGTGCCCCTCGTGGCCGATGAGAACACATTCGCGGCCCTCGGAGCTGTAACGGGACACTTCAATGTGGACCTTGGTGACCAGCGGGCAAGTGGCATCAAATACTTTTAAACCGCGTTCGTCTGCTTCTTTACGCACGGCCTGGGACACGCCATGGGCGCTGAAGATGACTATACGATCATCGGGAACCTCGTGCAGTTCGTCGACAAACACTGCTCCTCTGGCTCGCAGGTCTTCAACCACAAATTTATTGTGCACGACTTCGTGGCGCACATAGATTGGGGCACCAAACACCTCAAGCGCGCGATTGACAATATCAATGGCGCGATCGACGCCAGCACAAAAGCCTCGTGGGTTGGCCAGATGAATATCCACTAATGCAGCTCCGCCGGCTCGACCCGGTGTACCAAGACATCAAACAGGATAGTTCGCCCCGAAAGCGGGTGGTTGAAATCGACGGACACCTCATCATCATCGAATGAGATCACCATGCCCGGCAGTTCACCTCCGGCGGCATCTCCAAAGGAAAATAATAGCCCTATTTCCAATTCCATATCATCGTCAAACTGATCGCGCTTCATGAGCTGGACATTATTGTCATTGGGTTGGCCAAACGCGTTTTCCGGCGCGATAGTAAACAGCTGCCGCTGTCCGCCGGACATGCCAAATATAGCGCGTTCAAACCCCGGTAATAAGCTGCCGTCTCCCACCGCAAAATCCACCGGATCGCCGCCAAAGTTAGTATCAACCTCGGAACCGTCTTCAAGGCTGATGGAGAAATTGAGAAAAACCCGAGTACCCTCGCTGACTGGCACGTCACTAATCGTCATGATTCACCCTCCTCTACATTTGCGGGTCTGGAATGTTGATTCTTCGAGTCACCATTTTCAGGCCGCGACAAAAAGCTGTCCAGAATTAGGCACCCGGCACCCACCGATACTGCAGAATCGGCAATATTGAACGCCGGAAAGTAATAGCCAGCATAATGCACTGAGATAAAGTCCACCACATAACCTAGCGTAACCCTGTCCCAGAGATTGCCCAGCGCGCCCCCCAGAATCAGCCCAAGAGCCAGCGCAAGCAGGGTTTGCCCCCTTGGCAGTCGAAAAATCCAGACCACCAACACGACGCTGATGACCGCAGCAAAGCCACTGAACATCCATCGCTGCCAACCGCCAGCATCGCTAAGGAAACTAAACGCAGCTCCAGTATTGTGCAGTAGCGTCAGATTGAACCAGGAGAATATCTCAACCGGCCGGGCATATTGAAGCTCTGCCGTAGCCAAGCCTTTGGTGTAATAATCGAAGGCAATGACAACTGCCGCAAGGGCATACCATCGAAATGCCAGAAGTCCATTAGGCATAACGACGCTGCTCACCTTCGCCGTCAACATTTACGATGCAGCGTCCACACAGACCAGGATGCACTTCACTGGCACCCACATCCGGGCGGCGATGCCAGCAGCGTTCGCACTTCTCCTGGTCGGAGACAACAACGGCAACACGTAGGCCTGCAAGTTCGGTCTCTGCGGCGCTTTCAGGTGCACTATCCAGCGCAGCCAGTTCAGCACCGGAAGTTATCAATGCAAAACGCAGTTCTTCCCCCAGGGCCTCCAGGCTCTGGTGGAGTTCTGGCGAACAATATAACGTGACCTCGGCATCCAATGAGCCACGCAGAGCCCCCGCCGCTCGCTGATTCTCCATCTCTTTATTCACTGCCGCACGTACCGACATTAATTGCTCCCAGTACTCCCTGCCCATGGCTTCATCACCAGCAAGGGTTGAAAGACCCTCAAACCACTGTGAGAGAAAAACCGAATTCTCCCGGTCGCCGGGTAAGTTCTCCCAGATTTCTTCAGCAGTGAAGCTCAAGATGGGCGCAACCCAGCGAACCAGGGCCTCGGCGATAAGATACATCGCAGTTTGTCCAGAGCGTCTGGCCAAGCTGTCGGCCTGGGTGGTGTATTGCCGGTCTTTAATGACGTCCAGATAAAAGCCGCCCAGATCGTTGGCGCAAAAGTTATGCAGCTTTTGATAGATCTGGTGGAATTGATAAACGTCATAGGCCGCTACAATTTCTTCCTGCAGCATAGCTGCCCGATCAACTACCCAACGGTCCAAAGACAGCATATCGTCAAACGCGAGAGCGTCGTTTTTGGGATCGAATCCGCTAAGATTCGACAACAAAAAGCGCGCCGTATTACGGATGCGTCGATACGAATCGGCAGTCCGTTTGAAAATTTCATCGCTGACAGCGAGTTCCCCGCGATAATCGGTCGCTGCAATCCACAGGCGCAGAACATCTGCCCCGAGATCATTCATCGCCTTTTTGGCGGGAATGATGTTGCCCAGGGACTTGGACATTTTGCGTCCTTCGCCGTCTACCGTAAATCCGTGAGTCAATACTGTTTTATAGGGTGCTTCGCCATAGGCGCCTACCGCTGTAAGCAGTGAAGACTGAAACCAACCACGATGTTGGTCAGACCCTTCCAGATAGATATCTGCCGGGGCCTGCAGTTCCTCGCGTTTACGCAGCACGCAAGCGTGGCTAACGCCGGAATCGAACCATACATCCAGAGTATCGGTGACTTTTTCGTATTGATCGGCCTGCTCCCCCAGCAGTTCCGCAGGATCCAGATCAAACCAGGCCTCTATGCCACGCTCTTCGATCCGCTTCGCAACCTGTTCCATTAAATCAGCGGTTTGAGGATGCAACTCGGCAGTTTCACGATGGATAAAGAGCGTGATTGGCACCCCCCAAGTTCTCTGACGGGAAATACACCACTCCGGCCTGCTGCTGAGCATAGAGTCGATTCTCGCCCTACCCCATTCCGGCAACCACTCAACTTTTTCGACTTCCGCATTAGCGGCGGCTAGCAAGCCCTCCTGCTGCATGCTGATAAACCATTGCGGCGTCGCTCGAAAAATAATCGGGGATTTATGCCGCCAACAATGGGGGTAACTGTGCTCGTACTCTTCATGGTGTAAAAGAACACCGCGTTCAGCCAACAACTCGACAATTCCAGCATTGGCCTTCATTACGTGTTGACCGCCAAAATATTCAGTGTCTTCAAGATAGACACCATTGCTCGCCACCGGGTTGTACACCTCGAGCCCGTATTCCTCACCGACGACAAAATCTTCCTGACCGTGGGCTGGAGCAGTATGCACTGCGCCAGTACCGGCATCCGTGGTTACGTGGTCTCCCAGTATTACGGGGACATCCCGACCCAAAAACGGATGATGTAATAGCTGATTTTCCAGAGCGGCGCCCTTGCACTTACCGAGAATCTTAAGCTCAGGCAATCCAAATCGTTGGCCGCAAGACTCTGCCAAAGCTTCGGCCAGCACCAGTGCCCGTCCATTTGCCTCGATAAGCACGTAATCCAATTCCGGATGAACGCTGACGGCCATACTGGCGGGCAAAGTCCAGGGCGTAGTGGTCCAGATAGGAACCGCAATCTCACCCTCATAGCCAGATCCGCATGCCGCATTGATCGCGTCGGGGGTCAGAGCGACGTAGGCCACATCTATTGCTGGCGAGAGCTTGTCCTGATACTCCACTTCCGCCTCGGCAAGCGCTGAACCGCAGTCCATACACCAGTGAACGGGCTTGAAACCCTTGTAAAGGTGACCATTGGATATGATACGGGAGAGCGTTCGAACAATATCGGCCTCGTACTCGAAGTCCATCGTCAGGTAAGGATTAGACCAATCTCCCAAAACCCCCATGCGCACAAAATCTTCGCGCTGGCCGTCGACCTGGCGCGCCGCATATTCCCGGCACTTTTCCCTGAACTCAGCCGCCGAGATCTTGACCCCAGCTTTACCCACCTTTTTCTCCACATTCAGCTCAATAGGCAAGCCGTGACAATCCCAACCGGGCACATAGGGTGCGTCATAACCCGCGAGGCCGCGAGATTTAACGATAATGTCCTTGAGGACTTTGTTGACCGCGTGGCCTACGTGCAACTCCCCATTGGCATAGGGTGGCCCATCATGAAGAATAAACTTTGGTCGCCCAGCGCTCGCCTCACGGATCTGCCCATAAAGGTCCATTTCTTGCCACTGCTTAAGCCGTTGGGGCTCACGCTGGGCCAGGTTGGCCTTCATGGGGAACGCCGTCTGCGGCAGGTTCAAGGTGTCTTTGTAATCACTCATATTCGGCTAATTTCATTAGTTTTTGAATTACGCAAACCAGGCTCGCGTAGCCTCGATGTCGCGTTTGATGTTGTCTTTTAACTCGTCCAGCGACGCAAATTTTTTCTCTTCCCGCAGCTTATGCCTAAAAGCCACCTCGATTCGCTTGCCATACAGATCAATATTTCTGTCCAGCAAATGCACTTCCAAGTTGGCACGAATGCTGTCGTCCACTGTCGGCCTGACGCCGACATTGGCCACGCCTTGCGCACGCTCAAGCCCAGCACCGGTGACCTCGACCACAAATACCCCTGACAGGGGTGAACGCAGCCGGTGCAGTTCAAGATTTGCCGTGGGCGTACCCAATTCGCCACCCAACTGACGGCCGTAAATCACCTTGCCAGTGATGCTGTAGGGCCTACCCAGCAGTGATTCAGCCAGGTCAAATTCTCCCGCCGCCAATACCTCACGAATACGCGTGCTACTGACGCGCTCGCCCGCCAGCTTTTCGGTCTTGGTAGGAACCGCCTCGTAGCCATAACGCTCGCCCTGAGCCCGAATAAAGTCCAGGTCTCCCTGACGGTCATTACCGAAGCGAAAATCATCGCCCAACACCACATAACGCGCGCCCAGGCCGCTGACGAATACATCGTCGATAAACTGTTGCGCAGACATCGATCTAACTCGCTCGTTAAAGCGAATCCGCAGTACTCTATCTACCCCCAGTTCCCGCAAAGCCACAAACTTCTCATTAAAGCTGGTCAACCGAGCTGGAGCCTCAAGCGGCGCCAGGTATTCTCTGGGCAGTGGTTCAAACAATATGATCACCGAGGGCAGCGACAACCGTTTCGCCTTTTCCAACAGGTGACGAATAACCGCCTGATGGCCCAAATGAACGCCATCAAATGCGCCAATGGTAAGCACGCAGCCACGATGTCTGGGCCGCAAATTGTGCAGTCCGCGAATCAACTCCATACCGTGACAATCACCCTAGGAAACCAAACGGGGCAGTATAGCGAAATAGCAGGCGCTAGCCTATCGCCAGCAAGTACACTCAAGCGAGAAATTAAGCCGCTAAACAGTATGGCTGGGGCCGCGTAAATGCGCCAAGCGCGTGCCTAACAGGAGATGAATGGCCACATAGGCCGCGACACCGCTGCCGCACACCAGACTCATCTGCCATGCGCGCTGCTGCCAGTTCCAATTGAGCCAAACTTCAGTTGGGGGCAACAGCAGGATTACAGCAGCTGCCATCGCCGCCGTTGCCAATAGCAAACGGAGGCTATAGATGCCCCACCCTGGCTGAAACTGAAATACCCCTTCTCGCTTGAGGCCGCGAAATAACAACCCGGCGTTAAGGTAAGCCGCAACGCTTGTGGCCAAAGCCAAGCCCACATGGCCCATGTTCAGGTAATACATCAGCGGCAGTACGAACGCCAAATTCAGCACCATATTGGCCATCATCGCCTTAATACCAATGGCAACCGGCGTCATCATATCCTGACGCGCGTAGTAGCCCGGAGCCAGCACTTTGATCAACATGAAAGCTCCCAATCCCAGGCTGTAGGCCTGAAGACTATAGGAGGCCATAGAGACGTCCTTGGGAGACAGAGCCCCATACTGGAAAAGGGTAATCAGTATGGGTTCCGCGAGTAAGAGCAGCGCTAGCGCTGCAGGTACTGCTATCAACAGAACTGAGCGTACGGCCCAATCCAGAGTTGTAGCGAAGCGCTCGCGCCTTGCAGCGGCGTTGTGTGCCGACAAATTCGGCAGTATGACAGTGGCGATAGCGATACCAAAGACACCCAGTGGCAGCTCAGTCAGACGATCTGAGTAATACAGCCAGGAAACACTTCCTGTGGGTAAAAAAGACGCCAGAATGGTGTCCAGCATCAGGTTAATCTGACTGACTGAGACGCCGAAAAGGGCCGGCACCATCAACTTCAAAATACGGCGAACACCCTCGTTACGGGTATCCCACACCGGGCGTGGCACCAGATCCAACTTATAAAGCGAGGGCAACTGGAAAAGAAGCTGAATAACACCAGCAAGAAAGACACCCCAGGCCAGAGCAAATACTGGCTCGTCAAAGTAGGGGGCCATCACTGTGGCAGCAACAATGAGTGACAGGTTAAGAAATACCGGTGTGAACGCTGGAACAGCAAAACGCCCATAACTGTTGAGAATAGCACCACAGAACCCAGTCATGGATATGAGTACAAGGTAGGGGAAAGTAATGCGTATCATCTCGGACGTCAGCTGGTATTTCTCCGGCTGACTGACAAACCCGGGAGCAAAAACCGCAGTCACCAGTGGTGCTGCCAGGATGATAAGGCCGGTGATAATAATCAGGGTACCGCCCAGCACCCCCGCCACCCGATCAATCAAATCTTTGACCGCAGTGACACTGCCCTGCTCTTTGTAATCGGCCAGTACCGGCACAAAAGCCTGAGCGAAGGCACCCTCGGCAAACAATCGGCGCAGAAAATTCGGTAATTTAAAAGCGACAAAAAAAGCGTCGGCATTGGCAGTCGCACCAACGAAGCCGGCAATAACGATATCACGCACCAGACCCAGGATTCGGGACAGCATGGTCATAGCGCCTACTACAGCGCTTGTACGCAGCAAGCCCTTGCCGCCTAAACCATCGTTCGCTATTTGTTCGTCATTCATCATCTGACATCAGGCCCAACGCTGCCTTACCTGATCGCAGTGAATTTGCAGCCACTGCAGGGCTATCAGTGTATGCCCGTTGGGTATCTGATCTCTGCCCAATAGCGCAATGGCCTCCTGTCTCGGAATCGAGTGCACGAGAATATCCTCGCCCTCGTTTTGCAGACCTCCAACCGTTCCCACGGCAGCAAAATTTACGCGCCCGCAAAACAAACGGACCTGTTCGCTACACCCGCCAGCACTGGGGAAAACGGTGGCAATGGGCAACAGTTCGCTCAGCTCGCAGCCCGCTTCTTCCATCGCCTCCCGCTGCACCACATCTTCGTCACTTTCACCGAGTTCCACGACCCCGGCAATAAGCTCCAGCATCCACGGGCTGTCACTGCCACGCAATGCTCCGGGGCGAAACTGTTCTATCAATATCAGGCTATCTGAGACCGGGTCATACGGCAAAACCCCCACCGCATCACCGCGGTCGAAAACTTCACGGGAAATTGGATCACTCCAGCCCCCGGAGAAAAGTCGATGCTGTAAGGTCAATTTTTTAACAGAGAAGTGACCGGAGTACGCTGCCACCGATTCCAGCACACGTACATCCTGGGCACCAAAGCTGAGAGAAAAGCTCATCAGAAACGGCCGGCGGTGTACCAGTTCACATCGCGGGCATGGGCATCGACCTGATCGACGACATCGAGCACCAGGGCAAACAAGGCCATACGCACCAACACACCGTTATCGGTTTGGCGGAAAATAGCCAGATTGGGATTGTCGTTGAGATCATCATCCAGTTCCCGCGCACTGTCACGAGAATCCCGCGGCAGGGGGTGCATAATCACGGTATTAGGCTCGCAGTTGCTGGTGTAAATGCTGTGGTTGAGGCGAAAGCGGCCGCGGTATAAATCGGCCTCCTCCTGGGTGCTGAAGCGCTCTTCCTGAATGCGAGTCGAGTACACAATATCAACGTGCGCAATACTGGCTTCCAACTCATCGGACTCAAGCACTTTATGACCGGCTTCGCGCAAGGCGTCAACGATTTCCGGTGGCATACATAGCTCACCTGGAGAAACGAGTACCACCTGAATATCTTTAAATAAACACAGTAATCTGCTCAGGGAATGCACTGTTCGGCCATGGCGAAGATCGCCGACCATGGCAATCCGCAGTTTGTCGATCCCGGCGCCGCGGGCGGCCACCTCACTCTTAATCGTATAGAGATCCAACAGCGCCTGACTGGGATGCTCATTACTGCCATCCCCCCCATTCAGCACCGGCACTCTGCTAGCCGCGGCAAACTCCGCCACCGAGCCGTTCGCCGGGTGGCGCATGGCAATAACATCGGAATACCCACTGAGTACGCGGGCCGTATCGTAGAGGGATTCGCCTTTGGCAATAGCGGAGTTTTCTATGCCGGTGGTCTCGCGAACCTCACCGCCCAGTAAATTGAAGGCGCTGCCAAAACTGACTCTGGTGCGGGTGCTGGGTTCAAAAAACATAGACCCGAGGATGGCCCCATCCAACACTTTGGTGACCCTGCGCCTATGGGCGTAAGGCTGCATGCGATCAGCCACACTAAAAATTCGTTCTACGCCTTCGCGATCAAAATCACTGACAGAGAGGATATGGTTACCGGCAAATTGCACGCTCAGGATCTCCAGACCGGATAATGGGCAGCTGCCCTTAAAGAGTTGGCCTGATTATACGGGGGGAGCGCCGCGCTGCCCATATGGCGTAATACCGAACCAGAAAAGCCCTAAATCAGGACAGCAGGCTGTCGCCATAGTCCAGGAGTTGCTCCAGGACTTGCCGATGCGCATCCGACAGTTGCTCCTGACTCTGCAGTTCTTCTACCGTGGAATGGAACTCCTCGAGGCAGATACTGGCACCCGCCTCGGGATCGGTCAGGCGCAGGAATCGAAATTCCTCCCAGTGCTCCAGTTCCTCGGGGGTAAGACTTTCAGGGAAGTTACGCGCCCGATAACGAAACAGCATCTCAGGAAGACGTTTGTCTTCGAAGGAGAACGACTGACTTGCAAGTTCATCCGGCGAGGCGGCCTGGACCTGCTCCATAATTCGCTTATCGTTACCCGAGAAGAAACCACCGCCGTAAAGCATTCTGTCGGGGTCAGTTATGGGCTCGTATTGCCTTGCACTGTAAACGCTCTGCAACTTTTTCTCGAAGCCTTGCGGATCTGCCTGCCGAAATTTCCGCAGAGCAGCCAGATGCGTACGGCACACCTCGCCACTGATGCCCAAGCGCTCAGCGGTGGCTGGATCGGCCATTTTGGCCGTCACCACAATGGGGCAGCGATTGATGTGCAGTGATTTCAGGCCCAGACGCTGCATGCCTTCCGGAAGGTCTTCTGTTCGGGTGTAGAGCAGTTCAGCGAGCTCGGCGGCCGGCAGATCAAACAGCGGCTGGGGATCGGCACTCAAATCATAGCAAATAACTTCGTTGCGGTTATCCGGGTGCATGGCCAGAGGCACAATCAGCGCGATATTGTGTCGCTGCGCCCCGAACATGCCCGACACATGTAACACCGGTTTCATCGCATTAATATCAAGTTGTTCGAGTACCGCCTTTTTCCCGCGGTGCTGCAAAACGTAGTCGTAAAGCTTAGGCTGCTTTTCTTTGATCAGTCTGGCCACTGCAATGGTGGCATGCACATCTGAAAGCGCATCGTGAGCAGCCTCGTGACCAATGCCATTAGCTGCAGTGAGATGTTCCAGCTTGAAACTTGGCAAGCCATCCTCGCGCAGCGGCCACTCAATGCCATCGGGACGCAAAGCATAGGTAGCGCGCACCATGTCAATGATATCCCAACGCGAATTACCGTTTTGCCATTCACGGCCGTAGGCATCGTAGAAGTTTCGGTACAGGGTATAGCGGGTTATTTCGTCATCAAAGCGCAGGGAATTGTAGCCAACACCACAGGTGCCAGGCCTGCCAAGTTCACCGTGAATCTGACTGATAAATTCACTTTCGGGCATGCCTTCGGCAAGGGCCTGCTGAGGGGTAATTCCAGTGACCAGGCAAGCCTGTGGCTGGGGAAGAAAGTCATTGGCGGGCCGCGCAAAAATCACCAACGGCTCGCCTATAATATTTAACTCGAAGTCGGTGCGAACGCCTGCAAACTGTACCGGCCGATCGCGGGAAGGATCGACACCAAAGGTCTCATAGTCGTGCCAGTAGAGCGTATCAGACAAGCTCCAGCGCCTGCTCTTCGATCTTTGCTTTCCAGATTTTGGGGCCGGTTTCATGGACCGAGATGCCGCGGGCATCCACCGCCACACTCACCGGCATATCTTTCACTTCAAATTCATAGATGGCTTCCATGCCCATTTCCGGAAACGCAACCACCCTCGCACTGGTTATGGCTTTAGAGACCAGGTATGCCGCGCCGCCTACAGCCATCAGATAAACCGCCTTGTGCTTTTTGATCGCTGCAATACCGACAGGCCCACGCTCAGCCTTACCGATCATACCCAGCAGCCCGGTTTCCTCCAAAATAAAGTCGGTGAATTTATCCATACGAGTTGAGGTGGTTGGTCCAGCCGGACCTACAACTTCATCGCGCACCGGATCAACCGGGCCCACGTAATAGATGAAGCGCCCCTTCAGATCAACCTCGGCGGGCAAGCCCTCGCCTGACTCTATGAGTTCCTTCATTTTCTTGTGGGCAGCGTCGCGCCCGGTGAGCATCTTGCCCGACAACAGCACTGTATCTCCGGGCTGCCATTCAGCGGCCTCCTCGGGAGTAACCGTATCGAGGTTGACCCGGCGAACCTGCTCTCCCACTTCCCAGGTAATGTCGGGCCAGTCGTTCAGGTCAGGTGGTGTCTGTAGAGCGGGCCCAGAACCATCAAGGACAAAATGCGCGTGGCGGGTAGCGGCGCAGTTCGGAATCATGGCAACGGGCAGCGAGGCTGCGTGGGTAGGATAATCCATGACTTTTACGTCAAGAACTGTGGTCAAGCCACCCAGTCCCTGTGCGCCGATTCCGAGTTTGTTAACGGCATCCATAATCTCGATGCGCAGCTCCTCCGCACGATTACTGGGGCCTCGCTTGCGCAGCTCATGAATATCGATGGGCTGCATAAGCGACTCTTTGGCCATCACTGCGGCTTTCTCTGCGGTGCCACCGATTCCTATACCCAGCATGCCGGGCGGACACCAGCCAGCGCCCATCGTGGGCACCGTCTTCACCACCCAATCGACAATACTATCCGAGGGATTGAGCATCACCATTTTTGATTTGTTCTCAGAGCCACCACCCTTGGCCGCGACCTGCACGTCCAGGGTGTCACCCTCTACAACTTCCATGTGGATAACCGCAGGGGTGTTGTCTTTGGTGTTCTTGCGCGCACCGGCGGGATCTTCGAGAATGGAGGCTCGCAGCACATTGTCCGGGTGGGTGTAAGCTCTGCGCACGCCAGCATTAACCATGTCAGACACCGACATGGTGGCGTCCCACTGTATATCCATGCCGATTTTCAGAAACACGGTGACGATACCCGTATCCTGGCAAATTGGCCGGTGCCCTTCAGCACACATGCGAGAATTGATAAGAATTTGGGCCATGGCATCTTTGGCCGCCGGATTAAGCTCGAGCTCATAGGCCTGATGCACTGCCTGCACAAAATCCAGCGGGTGGTAATAGGAAATAAATTGCAGCGCATCGGCCACACTATCGATGAAATCGTCCTCGCGAATGACGGTCATAGTTAATTTCCTTGTGGCTGGGGCATCTAAAACGGAGCGTTAGTATACATGCCAAATGGGGGCCAAACAGTACCCCACTTCAGCGGTTTCCCGGTGGCTCAGGGCACAGCCTGAAGTGCACGCACTGAGGATTGTAATTGTGAGATTGTGGTGCTGATCTGTCTACGGAAGGCGTTAATCGAACCCACCCACTCCTCGTTGGAGGCGACGCGTTTGTCGAGTTTTGCATAATCGGCCCTCATACGATTGAGGGTATCCGCAACTCGCTCAACGTCCTCTTGATTGGCCCGGGCGCTAATCATCAAGCGCTCCAGGTCGCCAGCGACACTTTTCAGTTTGACCATGTCGGTGTTCAATGCCTTCAGTTGAGCCAGACTGTCTTTATCAACTTTACCCATACCCACCAGTTTCGTACTATGGGCTTTGCTGCTTTTCTCGAGCTTGGCAATCGACGCGTTACTGCTTTTTCGCGCATCCCACAATTTGCGGACTTCTGTATCCATCATTTTGATTTGTGCGCTCATGGCAGCGCCGGACCGATTAACTGTTTCGTCGGTATCAGAAAGCAGATCTTCCAAGGCCGCAATGCGCTTCTCATAGCCGTCTGTTGTCTTACCAGCCAGACGTAAATCTTCCTGCAGTTGCCAGGCCCAGGCGCAGGCGATTGCGGCGACAACGAGAGCAAATGTGATAAAAAGTCGCGCCCAGATTCCCGCGCCACCGCCGTTGGATGAGCGACGATCTAGTGGAGCTCCGCGGTTCGCACCACTGCGCCCACCCGACTTCCCAGGAGCAGCCTTGCCGCCTCGACTTGCGGCAAAAGAGGCATCGTTGTCCCGCTTGGGAACAATTGAACGGATAGGGTCAAAGTCGTCGTTATCAGGCATCGTTGTTTCAGCGTAAGTTGGCTACCGCTGCATTATACCGCGACCCTAAGCCTGCGGTAAGCGAACAGGCATAAAAAAGCCGGGCTATGCCCGGCTTCAATCAACACATGCAAGGCTTACAGAAAAGCCAACAGTACCCACATTAGCGCGGAGAGACCAATGCTAGCGTGGATCACACCTTTGACACTCGCCATGGGGCCCATCTTGCCAAACAATCCGTTTGCGGCCAGCAGCACTATCAATGCAATACAAACATAGAATCCGGTAGGACTAACGTCATAGACAAACGGATGCTTCGAACCGAGCATGCCCATTAGCATGGGTCCAGAAAGCAGTGTGTTTGTTCTGGACGCCAAGCCCGCCTTAGCCGCTGAAGCGGGGCCGTCTCCTTCTTTCATTCCCAGAACTATTTGCTGAGCGGGCCAAATGACCAGCCAAACGTTAAGGAACATAACGATACCCGCTAAGGCTCCAATCCAAATGATTGGCATAGACATAATGTTGGTGGTAGCACCGACACTGTGAAGCAGGTAGAGGCCGGTTATGAACGTAAACATCGCGCCCCAACGGAACCACCACAACGCTCGCGGAGCAAGCTTCTTCATGGCATCTGATTTGGCGTCAGCCTCAGCTTCCTTAAAATACTCGCCCTGTACAAAGTTAAAGTAATACAGCATTCCTATCCAGGTAATGCCAAATAACACGTGTGCCCATCTAAAGACAAATTCAACTGCGTATTCCACGATCGCTTCCTTCTGTTGTTACGAATCTGGAGCTATTGTACACGGTCTAAACAAAAACGGGACCGAAAAAAAACCCCACCAAACGGCGGGGCTTTTATTCAGACCAACGTGATTTACATCATGCCGCCCATGCCACCCATGCCGCCCATATCAGGCATGCCAGGAGCACCGCCGCCTGCGCCGTCGTCTGGTGCGTCTGCAACCATCACTTCCGTGGTGATCATCAGCGCAGCAACAGAACCAGCCGCCTGCAGAGCCGTACGAGTTACTTTGGCAGGATCAAGAATACCCATCTGGATCATGTCGCCGTATTCGCCAGTGGCCGCATTGTAACCGTAGTTACCTGTACCATCGTTTTTGACGTTGTTGAGGACAACAGAAGCCTCATCACCGGCATTCGCAACGATCTGGCGCAGAGGACCTTCCATAGCGCGCAGTGCAGCAGCGATGCCGTGGTTCTGGTCTTCGTTGTCGCCCTGAAGGTCAGTAATAGCCTGAATGGCGCGTATCAGAGCGACACCACCACCGGCAACAACGCCTTCTTCAACCGCAGCGCGAGTTGCGTGCAGAGCGTCTTCAACGCGAGCTTTCTTCTCTTTCATTTCGATCTCGGTGGCAGCGCCAACCTTGATTACAGCAACACCGCCGGCCAGCTTGGCCACGCGCTCTTGCAGCTTCTCACGATCGTAGTCAGAAGAAGTATTTTCAATTTGCACACGAACTTCGCTAACCCGCGCCTGAATGGCAGCAGCATCGCCAGCACCGTCGATAATAGTGCTGTTGTCCTTGTCCATGGTAATGCGCTTGGCGCTACCAAGGTGCTCAAGAGTAGCCGACTCAAGATCGAGGCCAACTTCTTCAGAGATCACAGTACCACCGGTGAGGATAGCGATATCCTGCAGCATGGCCTTGCGACGATCGCCAAAACCAGGTGCCTTACAGGCAGCAACTTTCACAATGCCGCGCATGTTGTTAACTACCAGAGTCGCCAGCGCTTCGCCTTCAACGTCTTCAGCAACAATAACCAGCGGCTTGGAGGCCTTGGCTACCTGCTCCAGCAAAGGCAGCAGCTCACGGATGTTGGAGATTTTCTTGTCAACGAGCAGGATAAATGGCGCTTCCTGGTCACAGCTCATGTTTTCCTGATTGTTGATGAAGTAAGGCGACAGGTAACCGCGATCAAACTGCATACCTTCCACTACGTCCAGCTCGTTCTCAAGACCGGTGCCTTCTTCAACAGTGATAACACCTTCTTTGCCGACTTTGTCCATGGCTTCAGCGATGATGTCGCCTACTTGCACGTCGCTATTGGCAGAAATTGTGCCAACCTGGGCAATCGCTTTGGTATCTTCACAGGGAGTGGACATGGCCTGCACTTCTTTCACAGCAGCTGCAATCGCTTTATCGATGCCGCGCTTCAGGTCCATTGGGTTCATGCCAGCTGCAACAGACTTCAGGCCTTCATTAAGAATGGACTGAGCCAGTACTGTGGCAGTGGTGGTGCCATCGCCGGCCGCATCAGAAGCCTGGGAAGCAACTTCCTTGACCATCTGCGCGCCCATGTTTTCAAACTTGTCTTTCAGCTCGATTTCCTTGGCTACCGATACACCGTCTTTAGTCACGGTAGGTGCGCCAAAGGACTTGTCGAGAATTACGTTGCGCCCTTTGGGCCCAAGCGTCATTTTTACTGCGTCAGCCAGGACGTTTACGCCGGCCAACATACGTGAGCGAGCTTCGTCGCCAAATAATACTTCTTTAGAAGCCATGATCTTTTCCTTAAATCTTTAAGTCGTTAACAATAGGATGCAGTCTTGCAAGGGTGTCTTAATCGACAACCGCAAAGATCTCGCTCTCACCCATGATGATCAGCTCTTCACCATCTACTTCGATAGTGTTGCTACCGGCATACTGGCCAAAAACGACCGTGTCACCGACTTTTACGGCCAGCGGGCGAATTTCGCCACTGTCCAGAACTTTGCCTTCACCAATGGCGATAATTTCACCCTGGTTGGGCTTTTCTTTGGCAGAACCTGGCAGAAGGATGCCACCGGCTGTTGTTGTTTCTTCTTCGTTACGACGAACGACCACGCGGTCGTACAGCGGACGGATATTCATGGATGTTGCTCTCCAAATTATGGGTTTATCTATTCCCCCGCAGGGGAGCTGGTTTGTAAGATTGGGGCACGGCAATGCAATTCAAGCCCCAATTAGCACTCTTTTCAAGAGAGTGCTAATTCTAGTTCGGGAACGCCAGCTGTCAAGGGTAATTAGAGCTTTCGAAGGTGCCCTGAGGAAGACTATAAAAAACTATTAAATCAATGGCTTAGAGATCATCGGGTGACTTAACCCTGCTGAAGTCGCCATCTATTGTCACGTGTGGAGCCCTATCACTCTCCGGGCGGTATGGCTCGGGCTGCGGGCCGAGGAACCAACGGGCAAGCCGCCGGCGCAACGGACCGATCAGGACGATCACGGCCGCGAAGTCGGATATCACGCCGGGGATAAGCAGTAAGATGCCCGCCAACCCAACTGCCATCTCATCTACAAACAGCTGCTGCCCGAATATTCGCCCCTGCTGGGTTTCCCGCAGCTTGTTGAACAGCTCCATACCCTGGTGCCGCAAAACCATCAGGCCCAGCACAAAGGTTAGCAGTACATAAGCCAGCGCGGTGAGCGCGCTGGTTTCAATACCAAGCTGAATCAGGGTTAACAGTTCCAGCCAGGGCAACAATCCAATAACAAAACGCATGATAAGACTCCGTATAACCCAATTATGTGGGCGTAGATGGTATTTGCAAGTCCAGGGGCTTGGATTGCGGTAATAGATCTTCCAAGTCCATCAAACAGCGCGTATCGCAACTATGACCTCTATCTTCTCGGTGATAGACTCGCCCACAATAACGTCTACACGGTTGCCAATGTCAGCTAAAGATCCGGAAATCAACCAGCGAATCTGGCAGGTAATAGCGCTGATTCCCAGCGGCAGGGTATCCTCCTATGGAGAGATTGCCCGGCAAGCTGGAATGCCGGGAGCCGCACGGCGCGTCGGATACGCATTGCGCCACCTTCCCGCAGGCACGAAGATACCCTGGCACCGGGTGATCAATGCTCAGGGGCGCATTTCAATTCCCGATAATTCTGCCTCGCGATATACACAAAGAGATCGCCTGGAAGCCGAAGGAATTGTATTTAAATCCAACAAATCAGTAGATTTGAAACGCTTTGGCTGGCCAGACCTGAACGAGAGAAACATCTGATGCAGCCCAGCGTTCGATTGCCCACAGCTTGAATAATACCTCTCCCCATATCCCGGCCCTGGACGCCCTGCGCGGGTTGGCCTGCTTACTGGTGGTGCTATCTCACGCCGGCGGCCTAGGCGTGTTTTACGACATTCGTGGTGCCGGGCAAATAGGCGTCATGCTGTTTTTTTCCCTGTCCGGCTTCCTGATGTACCTGCTTTACGGCGAGAGGCCCACCAACGGGGACATTCTCACTGAGTACACAATACGGCGCTTTTTTCGCATCGTACCCGCCTTCGTTTTTATCGTTCTGGCTTCCTATCTCGGGTATTTGAGCGGTTGGTTTGAACTCTATGCTATCGACAACCAAGAACTATGGCTGCATCTTACACTCAGGGGTGAAGTCAGCGTGCTGTGGACTATCGCCGTCGAGCTCCAATTTTATCTATTTTTCCCACTGATTCTGATCCTGTTTTCTCGAATGGAGCATGGGAGTCATAAGATCATCATTCTGACCCTAAGCTACGCTCTCTTTATTGCATTGGAATTTGATCTACCCAAATCCTATCTGTGGCGATTTATCGAGTTCTTTCTGGGAGGGATGATCGCGGCCGCCGTGTATCGGTCGGTAAGACCGGGAGCCGCTTACTCTGTGTTTATAAACATAGCATTTGTTCTCGCCCTGGCGATGCTAGTGGTATCCATCCCGCGATTTATAGACCCGCTGCTAAATGTTCAAGCTGGTCTGTGGCGAGACCCGCTTCCCTACTCCTTATTGGTTGGTGCAGCTGTGTTGCTGGCTGCATGGTGTTCTGGCCGAACTGCCAGCACCTTTGCCAACCCGGCTCTCAATTTCATGGGGAAAATCAGCTTTAGTCTGTACCTGATACACCTGCCCACCATGAAGTTTGTGCTGGCAGCGCTCGATGCGTCCAAATTAGTTGAGTGCACAGTCGCGATTGCCTGCAGTGTGGTTCTGGCTTACCTGATGTACCTGGTGGTGGAGAAGCCTGGGCAAAAGCTGGGTCGGTCTATCCTTCACAGGCTACGATAACAAGAAAGCGGACCGCACCAGCTTCAAACACACGTTATCCAAGATCCTCGCGGATGACAGCGGCGATCTTATCCACCTCAGTCTCCCAGCTGGTGGATTGGGAATAGCTGAGACCACGACGCTTGAGTGAAGCCAGTTCCTCCGGAGCTGCAAATAAGTCCAGAATTGCCGTACTCAAAGCTTCAGGGGTTAAATCTGCAAATTTCACCACGTCGTCATTGAGCAGCCACTCTGCATTCGCTCCGCGACTACTTACCACAGCACAGCCGCAGGCCATTGCCTCCAGTGGAAGCAGGGAAAGATTGGTCAAAGACAATACCAGGGCAACATCGCACTGACTGTACAGGTCTGGCAACTCCTCCAGAGATACCACACCGGCACTCAGGCAGGGAAAGGGTAAATGCACGCCGGATAAATCCCAGCCCGCCAGCACAAATTCAATATCCGGGTTTTGCTGATGTATTTGGTTGAGGGTAAGAATACCCAGTTCAAATCCCCGCCTGGGTGTCACTGGCCTGGCATAGAAAAATACCCGTTTCTTTTCCGGATGGAGACGCGGGTGCGGCTTATACAGTTCATGATCGTAGGAGAAACCGAAAGAAGAGGTTTCCATGTCGTATTCACTTCTCAGTTTTTCCGCCAACCAGTCTCCGGCAGTAATGCCCCTGAAACCGAAGCGGTAAGTATTTTCTGCAAAGACCGCCTCGCTGCCAAGCGCAAAAAAATCAGGCTCGAAATCCTGAACAAAGTAATATTTTTTGCCAGAGCCCCGAAAGTCTCTCACTGTATAGGCGGTATCCCAACCAGTGGCAAAAGTGGCTGCGGCCGGGAGCAAGCCATCACGTCCGATTGACACCTCCGCCTCGATCGGGAAAAAGTTCTCACGCACACAATCACGGGCTTCCTTGGCTGAAGTGAAGTGCGTCTCGCCATCAATATTGATGCGGCAAACAAAACCAAGGTCCTCCAATTTTTTGATTACCCGGAATATGTTCAGATGACCGCCCGAGCCGACCTGGAACTCCGGAATCACCCAATTGATCACATTGTTGTCAGTTTCGGCTGTATCGCCAAAAGGCTCAGCGTAGACATAACGATAAAACTCCACGGGCTGTGACATGCCGTGCGTTAAAGGCAGTGGTTGCCGTCCGGAAAGCAGTCGGTAAAACGAATACCGGACGGCTCCAATGAAACCGGTTTTCTGCCATATTCGACGAAAGCCGTCTCGATAGCGGTAGAGGCGTTCTATCACTTAATTATTTCCTTTGTAGAGATTTGTCTATGGATATTCGGTCTACCATAAATTCTGGCAGCCGTTGGTGACGTTGCCCAAGGTAGTAACCCATTTGTTTGGCGATATTTCTAAGAGGTACACGGAGCAGCCAGATAATTTCTGTCAGTGGAATTTTTGCTGCAAAAAAATAACGGCAATCCGCCCAGATCGTTCTCGCCGACTGGCCGAACATCTGCATAGCCGTAGGGCAAAGTTGATAGCCAAACAATCGATTCAGCGCTCTGGCCTCTTCAAAACTGCGGCGAAATAAATTAATAAAACCGTAGGTATGGGAATGAAAAACCACAGCCTTATTGGCGTAGCCCTTGGCGTAACCTGCTTCAATTACCTGCTTGGCCCAGAGCTGATCTTCGGCAAAGTCCACTTCCGGGTACGGTATCTTCTCCCATACCGATCGCCTCAGGCAGGCGTTATTGTCAGAGAAAAAATGCAGCAATTGCCGATAACCGGCGTCTGCGCTATAGCGGTCCGGATCTTCAAGGCTCATCACTGCTGGCCAGTCCATAAAGCCATCGAAATGCACACGTAAATCACGCTCCATAAACGGACCGTCGTGCTCGTAGGCAATGTGCCGCCCAAAGACCCCGGCTATATTGTCGGACTGCTCAGCTGCAGTCACCATTTCCACCAGCCAACGATCATTCACCGGCAAAGCATCATGAGTAATAACAGCGACAAATTCGCCAGCGGTCAACTCAATCGCCAGGTTGCGTGTTTTGCCGTGTCCGAATTCAGCCGCAGGGATTTCGTGTAAGCGCGCACCGGCAATTGATTTAACAAATTCGACCGTACCATCGGTTGAGCCGGAGTCGACGACCAGTACGTCAAACTCCCAGGGCGCCTGCTGAGCCAATACCGCACGCAGCACATTTTCAAATTGCCGGCCGGCATTCTTGGTCGGGATAATTACCGAAGCCTTCATGATTTGCCGGGCAAGCTATGTTTGATCAGCGCCTTTAATAGGTGTTTACGGGAAGCCAGCAAGTTGTCTCGGTCAGTGATCTGCTGGTCGCGATAGGTAATCTGCTCCTCTGCGTTTTGCTTTTCATCGGCCAACTGTTGCCGGATTTCGGCCAGCAGGGCCTCGCGATATTCTATCTGTTCTACGGTATTTTTCCGCTCGCTACTCAGCTGCTCGTTCAGGCCCTCTATCAGATCATCGCGATACTTTATTTGCTCTGCAGCGTTCTCCTGCTCCAGTTTTCTCTGGCTTTGCAGATTGCTGATAAAGTCATCTCGATACTCGATTTGCTCCCTGGCGTTGCTCTGCTCCGTATGCAACTCGCGTTTGAGTGCCGTCGATTGATACATCGCCAATTGAGCCGCATTCAATATCGGCAGATAAGCGGAAAGCCCTGAAATTTCGGCCTCAAACTTTTGAGCGTAGGATACGAAAATTTCCTGATCAATGTTCGATTGTGATTTTATCTGCTCATAAAACTGTACTGCCAGCTCAGCCAGAGAACCGGTAGAATCGACCTGCTCGACCCTGACATGCCGAAGATCCTGCTCCAGAAAGTCATCCACCTGTGGCCCGGCCGCCTCCAGCGAGACTGGCCAGTCAAACTCCAACTCTCCCCCGACTCGCGAAAATTCAGCTTGCCAGTCTGCCAGCAAAGACTCATAGCACATCTGGGATCGTCGCATGTCGCGGGTATCACGCTCACATTCCAATACGTGCTGGAACCACATGGCAATCGCCAGATTAAAATCAAGTCCATCGCGCCGGCATAGAGACCCAGCAACTTCAAGCGGGTGACGAAAACACAAGATGACGCGCGACTCGGACCCGGCCTCAATCAGCAGTTGCTTCCACAGTGGCATTAGTCGACACAGTCGGGGATCTTTGAGGCCCCAGACATCTTTTTCTTCGAAATCTCTTTGTAGTACAGCGGTGATCTCTGTGCTCAACTCTTTGAGCGCCTCCTGCTGCCACCATAGATCGGGCATGGTATCCAGATCCAGCCAACTGCGTCCCAGCGTATCCAATACAGCTTCATTTGCAGCGACAAGATCAGCGTGTTCAAAAAAGCCTTTCTCATTCACACCCTCTATCGCGGGGATAAGCTTGTCGCCAAAGCTAACACCCAGCTGACTCAGAACGCCCGCAAGCGCGGAGGTGCCGCTGCGATGCATGCCTAGCACAAGAATTGCATCATTATTCATGGGGCGGTCTACTACCAACTAAGTCTGTTGCAAGGAGAGTGTCAAGTAGTGCCAGAAGGCAGCTCTGAAAATTAGCTTGAAGTAACATAATCACGTACACGCCGGGCTATAGTTCTGAGTTTACGTTCGAAAGGACCTCGTTGCGGTACCGGCTTTACAGATAATATTTCTGCTTCAATATTCTCCACATCATGCAGGCAATGAACATCAGAAAGGCCGAATACGGCATCCTGATTCAATGACCCGAGAGCAATTTGATTAACATTACCGTGGGTACTGATGCGCAGCACATTCAGACCCTCGGTCAGTGGAGGCCGAAAAGCATGACCGGGGAAAAAGTCACCGGTAAAGTTTATATAAACTCGCAGGCCTTGTTCGGCGAGAAAGGAACTACTTGCTTTCAAGGTAAAAACCAATAGAAAATCCTTTGGAAATTTTCCACCTGCGCTCTCAAGAATTACCCGGTCGCCTACCTTTTTGGGGCCGTAAGCCATTTTCTGCTCAGCGTCGCCTGGGAAGGTCACCGCAACAGACTCGGCTGCCAATTTATCAATTTTTAACGCTTCAATATGAAAATAAAATTCCGGTAAATCGACATAGCCGCCACCCTCGCCGGTAACAACTGCAGCCGCTTTTGAGATAGCACTCTCGCCCTCATTCACGTCCAGAAATTCTGCCAACGAACGCGCGAATTCCTCTGGCTGATCGCAGCCTCTTTCATAGTTGGCAAAAAGCAGCGGGCAACCAGACGAACTCAGAGTATCTACAGCGGTACTATAATAATTAAGCGCATGGGCGCTGGTTTGCAGTGGGTCACTTCCCCCACGTGTCTGCCAGCTGTCGACAACGGAGGCGATATTGCGAAAGACCAAAATAAAATGCGGGTTACGTAAATTCTGCAGATAGAAGTCCAGCATCAAAGAAGCTTTGGGCATTTTAAAGCCCCAGATATCACGGGCCGCGTTGTTCTCCGCAATTCGCTTCTTTAAAACCTCCTGATCCTCAGCAAGGAAACGGGGATCCTCGTGATTTCTACCCGAGCGTTCGCCCAGATCAATGCCCAATGCCCGAATCATCCCGGCCACCATCGAGGTACCACCTCGCTCTACGCCAAGAATTACGTAGGTCTTTTCGGCCTGTTTATTGGCAGGCCGCACCACAATCAAGGCCTGCTTACCGGAGGTCACCTCCAAAGGTTTAGGCTTTGCAACGGCCGGGTTCATAGCACTGTCTCGTTTCTAAATATCATGGTTAAAGGCACGGAATTTGAGGTGCCCATACAATAAGCGGCGATTATATCTTTTTTTGGGCTTTTCAGGGCCGCTCACAGGCCTTCAATATTACGCTTGATGTCAGCAGATCAGGCTTGTGTATCGCCCTTGTTCCAGGGTGCCACCCGCAATAGCAAAAACATCCCAGGAATAGCCAAAACGGTGCAGATCAAAAAGAAGTTAACCCAGCCAACCTGCTCGACAATCACCCCGGTACTGGCATTGGCAAAGGTTCGAGGCAAGGCGGCCAAAGCAGTAAACAAGGCAAATTGCGTTGCTGCATAGGTTCTACTGGTCTCCCGGGCAATGAAAGCGGTAAACGCGGCAGTACCCATACCGACCCCTAAATACTCAAAGCCGATGACCAGCGCTAACATCCACACCACATCACCGACACTCGCCAGCAAAGCAAAGCCCAGAATGCTGACCATCTGCACAACGCCAAATAGCCACAGTGAGCGATTTATGCCCAACTTCAGCATCACCAGACCACCGAGCAACCCCCCCGCCACCGCCGGCCACAGCGCAGCATGCTTGGCGACCAGCCCTATTTGAGTCTTGGTGAATCCCAGATCGAGATAAAACGGCGTGGCCAACGCCGTCGCCATATTGTCTCCAATCTTGTACAAAAACATAAACGAGAGAACAAGTAATACGCCGCGCCAACCCCTACGACTTAGATACTCGAAGAATGGCGCCTTCACCGCCTCGCCCAGGCCCATTGCAGGAGGGAGTTCAGATTCCGGTTCGCTGACCATCAATGTCATGACAACGCCTACGCTCATAAAGGCACCGGTAATCCAAAATACCGTCGACCAGGGCAATGAGTCCGCCAGAATCAGGGCTAGAGAACCTGGGATAAGGCTCGATATACGGTAGGCCTGCACATGTATCGCATTGCCCAGCCCCAATTCGACATCCGGAAGTAATTCCCGGCGATAAGCATCAAGGGCAACATCCTGACTGGCGCTAAAAAACGCTACCGCTACCGCGAGCCAGGCTATCAGCCAAGTGGATTTCGCTGGCTCGTACATCCCCAACACGCCAATCGACACGATAAGTGCCAACTGGAAGATCACCATCCAACCCCTGCGACGGCCGAGAAAAGGGGGAACCCAGCGATCCATAAAGGGTGCCCAGGCAAACTTCCAAGTATAGGGAATGCCGACCAGCGCGAACAATCCGATCTCGGTCAGCGAAACGCCTCCCTCGTGCAGCCAGGCAGGAACCAACTGAAATAAAACATACAGCGGCATGCCGGAGGCAAAGCCGGTGAATACGCAAATTAGCATGCGCTTGTTTAAGATGGCTTTGCGCCAATTTGGGGCCGTTTCGCTAGTCACACAGAGCACCGGGATGATGACGAGAACTGGACAGTTCGTCTGGTCTTGTTCACTATTACCGGCAGTGTGGCCATCCGGGCTACACCTTGACTCACTCCCGTTACCGACCTATGCAACAGCAATCCCAGACTTTTGACAGCCCCCCCGTCGCCATAGGCGGTGTAGGTGGCAGTGGCACCCGTCTGATAGCAGATACTATGATGCAGCTCGGGTTTCAACTGGGCACCGATCTTAACGGGCCAAGAGACAACCTGGCATTCAGTTTTCTTTTTAAAAGAGCAGAATTGTGGCCGCTGGATGATCATCGGGAGGAATTAAACCAAGCGCTGGATCTCTTTTTCAACGCCATGTATTTTCATCGGCCTTTAACAATGCAGGAACGTGAGTTTATCACCAAGCTAGCGCTGATAGGTAGACCACCGCATGCTGCCGACTGGCCCTCGGCGCGAGCAGCAGCATTACTGCAGCCAAGTACAGGTCAGACCAGACCAAAGCTGTGGGGTTGGAAAGAACCCAATACCCATATTTTCCTACCTGCGCTGATCGAGCGTGTGCCCGGGATGAAATATATCCACGTGGTTCGCCACGGCCTGGATATGGCTCATAGCGACAACCAGAGCCAGTTGTTACTGTGGGGGCAAGCGCTTACCAATAAGACTCTATCCAAGCCAAATCCGGGTAATTCGTTCGAATACTGGTGTGCCGCACACGAGCGGATCTTGCGTATTGGTGCAACAATGGAGTCTAATTTTTACCTGCTGAACTACGACAAATTTTGTAGCAAGCCAGAGAGGGAACTGGAAAAACTGCTTCAGTTCCTGCAGCTAAAGCCGGAAGTTCAGTCGATTAATAAGATCCTCAGGGAAATTGAAGCGCCAGCCTCCATCTCTCGCCATCGTAAGCAGGCGCGATTGGCTATCACTGACAGTCAAAGGGATTTGCTGGTTCGGCTGGGTTTCAATACTGATTGGACTGATACTTCTAACTAATTAAGGCCGCTTAAGAGAGCCTAACGTTACGCAGTGCGACCGCTTTTCGATACAAGCTCAGATCCAAAGCATGATGTTTTTCGATTCTTGTACGCAGACTCGTATCTTCAATGTAACTGTGAGATTCTTTTGAAGGGTTTGCATTGTCAAATGAACTCGCTAGCGTATCTCCCAGAACTTTGTGACCAAAATACTCGAGGTCCTGTTCATAAAACTCAGTGATGCCGACAAAACTAAAGCGCGAGAACGGAAACCCCCAAAAGAATTTACAGTAGAAGTTTTGAAGCTCCGGACCCAGACAGAATCGTTCCAGAGTCCATCCCTCCTCGACAACACGGCGCCGCAACGGACCAGATTTTGTGGGCTCATAGTCCCGCAGCCAGTAATAATAATGTGATGCTATTCGCTCCACCGGTTCGCGCAACCAGACCACAAATTGCTTTTCCTTGGCAACCGGCAAGAAGCGATACTTCAGGGGCATAAAATGGCCATGAATACAGCCTAGATGTGCCAGCTTCTTGCCCGCTGCAATATTCTTCACACTGCGATTCAAGGTTTTGAAATTGCGCTGGAAAGTACTTAAATTAAGGGGTCTATCCGCGTAGTCACGAAGCACATTACCGTCGAAATGCCTATCCAGGGCAGAACCGAAACTCACCCCGGCAGTCTTCGGCAGATGTACCGAAATCAGCACAGGAAAATCACTGTTTCTGTTGCGCCCAGGAAAGCAATCGTTCCAGGCCTTCGTTCATCGTCACTTTAGGGCGCCAATCAAGCACGCGTTCAGCTTCGGCAATATCCAGATAAATAGCAGGAACATCAAAGCCCCTGCCCGGTTTGTAATCGCGTTGTACCGCTAAGCCTGAGACAGCTTCAATTTGATCGATTACAGCGTTCAAGGAGAGCCCTGATCCCGAGCCTATATTGATAGCCTGTCCAGCACACTCTACTTCAGATGCTTTCAGCATAGCGTCTACAGCGTCTTTTACATAAATGAAATCGCGTACAACTGAACCATCACCCCAGATCTCTATAGGCTGGGCATTCAAGGCTTTGTGGCAAAACGCGGCGATCACTCCCTGCCCGGTATCCGGTCGTTGGTACTCACCATATGGGTTGGAAAGACGCAGGCTGCAGGTCTCCAGCCCATGTAACTGGTGATATAAATATAGGTATTTTTCTATCGCCAGCTTTACGATGCCGTAGGAGCAGGTGGGGTTGGTCACGTGTTGCTCGGTTACTGGCACCTGCTGGGGTACGCCGTAGACAGTACCCCCTGAGGATATGAAGACCACTTTGGCGACATTGTTGGCGACCGCGATATCCAGCAAGTTGAGCGCACCTTGCAGGTTACTTGCTACATCGTAGCCCGGGTTTTCGTTAGACGACTTTGGCAGTGTGGTAGAGGCGAGATGGAAAATTGCATCACAGCCTATAACTGCGCCTGCCAAGATTTCGATATCCAGGAAGCTGCCGACGACCCAATGCAAATTCTCGTGCGCCATAGGATTGGCCTGAAGGTCAAGGCCGCAGACCTGATAGCCTTGGTCCAGCAGCGCTTCAACCAGATGGCGACCTAAAAAACCAGATGCCCCTGTAACTAAAACCTTGTTCATTGATTTCCTTAAGTCGCATTGTGCGCGCTGGTGAAGCGAATGCTACCCAGTATAGCCCGGAAGGCAAGTGTCATATTTTATTCAGTAACTTGGCCACAAACAAACTGGCATTGCCGGTTATGGTTTGCAGGTACACACCAGACCTTTTGATGCCCCTCATCCGGGGTATCAATGGCTCATTTCTAGCCTGGGAAAACTCTTCCAATATAACTCTATTCTCCGGAGAAATAAGATCCTGAACTGTCTGCAAAGCCTCAATATTAATGGTATTCCAGTTTCTGGAGCGGTTTTGCAAGGCTCGAGTGGTGCGCCGGATTCTAGCCCGCAGACCCCGATTGGAGCCTACAATATTGCGTGTGTGCTGCCGGTATTGAAGCGAAGGACGCGGATCATAAATGACCGTGCCACCCGCAGCACTCACCAGAAGATAGGTCCACCAATCGTGGCTAACCACATTTATATTCCCCGCAGTCAACAGCAGTTGGCGAGCCGCTTTGTTCATCACCATGGTATTGCCACCACCAATGTTTTGAAGCAGGGCGTTGGCAAAACTCGGAGGGCGACGGAAAAGTGGCGACAGACCTACCGGCCTACCATCCTCCGTTACAGCCCTGGTTCTGGCGCAGTACAATGACGGGGAATCCTGCGGCAGAGATTCAAGCATGCCAACCGCCCGAGTCAGCTTTTCCGCTTCCCAGATGTCATCTTGATCCGCGAAGGCATAGTAATCCGCATTGATTTCATTATTGCAGGCAAGTGAGAGGAAATTCGCCGTGTGGCCATTTTGTGGGCCGCTTAGAACCTCGGCAGGAAGGCCGTCACGTCCAAATTGATAGCCATCAAGCAGTGCCAGCGTATTATCTTTGGACCCATCGTCGGATATCCACAGCCGCAGATTTCCATGCCACTGCCGGTTGATAGAATCTAACTGATCGGGTAGAAAACGGGCGCCATCAAGCGTGCATAGTAATATCGCAACCGAAGGGCCCGCATTGTTCACTCAGGAGAATTGGGGTCAGCAGAAACTGCAAGCTCAATGGCGAGCTTATTAAATGCCTCCAGGCGCGCCGCCTCACTCAGACCTGTTGACGCTTCTGTGGATACCTGTGCAGTTTTGTACTGCTCAAATAATTCGTCCAGAACTGGCCCATCCAGCCGTGCTTCTTCAGAAATTCGGTACCGAGCATCGAATTCCTTCGCCGCAAGGCTTCTGAATTCTTTCGCAAGGTCTATATAAATTTCATCCTGGACCTCTTCATAGCTTCTATAGGCTTTGGGCCTGATATCGTCAAGCCTGATAATATGAAACCCAAATTTGGATTCGGTAACCGGCGAGTAATCGCCTATAGCTTCGATTTTAAACGTTGCGTTATGATATTGGGGAGCAACACGACTGAACTTACCTTTGGACATCCAGGTATCGAACTTGCCGCCTACCTTTTTCGAACCGGGGTCATCTGAATATTCCTCAACCATTTCTTCAAAGCTGGCACCCGCGTTTAATTCCGCCAGATACCTTTCAAGCCCCGGCTTAAACTCACGCCGATTGCACTCTGGCGGCGCACACATAAACAATATGTGTGAAGTTAATCTCTGTTCAGGGATAGGTGCATATTTGTCTTTCTCAGTTTGATAGCGCTCTTTGGCCAGTTCCGTAAAGTCTGGCATTTCAATGTCACGCATGTAGTTATTAACTACAAAATTTCGATTGGTGTTGCGTATACGGAATTGCTGAGCCCAGTACAGTGCCGCGTCATCTTCTTCAGTAAACGCTTCGGCCTCTGCTGCAAGCTTTTTGGCAGCCAACGATATATTCAATAATTCGAGACGATCACCCACATCATCGGCTGCAGCTGCCTGCATTTGTGGCGTCCAATGGGTGATCATTTGCTTAACTTCTTCCCGGGTGAAGCCGAAGCCCTGATCTTCTACAATATATTCCTGAGCAAACGTATTACCCGCAAGAACCAATAGGACTAGCGGAATAGAAACTCGTTTATAGAACATGGTCATAATCTCGGTTACAGATGATTAAAACAAAAAAAACCGGTGCCCAAAAGGGCACCGGTTCTGTTTTCTACTTACTTGCTTTGTTACGGAGCCGGAGCCGGAGCCGTACCAGAAGCAGCCGCATTGATATATGCGTGGTCAATGATGCGACCATAGCTGGCTGCTGCATTGTTAGCGAAAGTACGCTCCCATGCCGCGAAACCAACGATGGGTACACTTGCACCGGCATCAGCAACAGGCACGAAGTTAACCGGCGCATCTACCGCAGGAGTATCCAATGCTGGCTGATAGATAGCCTGGACCTTGCCCGTAGTAGCATCCGCAGTTACAGACAACTGGGCCCAACCATTGGGTGAACCAAGAGCAGCGACGTTGAACGAAGTAGCGTAAGCGCTATCAAGTACCGGTGCGTTAGTGCCATCGGTCCATTCGATCACGTTCACTTCGTTTTCAAGCAGAGCTGAATCAGGCCTGTCAGTAGTCTGCGGTGAAATCACCAGACCGCCTTGGGGCGTTGTCACTTGTTGCTCTTCACGATCCCAGAACTCAATATCAACAGTAACGGGAAGGTCTCTTGCGTCACAGGTATCAAGTGGGCCACCAGAAGCAGCAGGAACTGCTGCCGCCTGAGCTGCATTCAAACAATCGTCGATATCACCGCCAGCGTCCAGAATGGTAGTGTAATCGCGCAGGTTAAGCATCAGGTACTGACCTGGCATAGTAACAACCCAATCGGTAGACACTGCATTAGCTGCGTTGGTTGACCACTCGTTGATAACTTCCTGAGCGCCCAGTGCGGTACGAACGCCATTGAAGCGACCAGTGGCCGTTCCTACTGGTGAGCCACCGTCAAGGTTCGGGTACAAGAAGCTGTAGTAGTCAGTGCTTCCTATAACGATAATTTCCTGGTTGGACATCATCGCGCTGGCATTGAAGTCAGCAATGTGGACTGCACGGCTACCAAATTCAGTTCCAGTTTCAGCGGAACGAACGAAGTAAGTAACGTTAAGAACGTTACCAGTGTCGCCCAAATTGTTGGATGCAGTGCCACCAGCATTAATTCCGTTGGTCAAACCAGCGGTGGCTGCAGCACAAGACGTCCAGGTAGGAGAAGCAATGGAACCGATAATCTCGGAACAAGCCTGATTAGACAGGGTGTCTGACAAAACACCAATCCCAAGCGGCGCAACGCCAGGTCCCGCAGAGGGGCCAGTTGTTGCATTACGGAAGAAGTTAGTCTCAACTGATCCGCAATCGACTGGAGTGCCAAGGGGAGTGTGCAGAGAACCAAGGTAAATCCAAGGGGCTGTAGCAGCGCTAGCAGAACCCATACCGATGATCTCGATGTAACCTTCTTCTGCGCCTTCACGGAAGATGTCACCCATTTCAGCGATGCCGGTATCAGCAACAGTCTGAGGAGCAGTACAAGACGTGTCAGTAGTACCAACACGGATTGTGCCGTCTACGTCACGGATGCTACCAGTCCACATATCGTATGGAGACATGATGATGTTGAAGTCGAGTGCGTCCATAGAGTCGGAAGCGCGACGATAGCGCAGCTTAACAACCTGTGTCTCGGCACTTGTGTTAGTGATATGTACACCGGTTACAAAGTCACCCTGGACTGTGTAATAAGGTACGACTGCAGCGTCACCAAGACCAGTACCCGCGAAGGTCTGTGCTTGAGTTACGCCTGTATAGCCAGCGGTAGCTGCAGCAACTGCAGCGACGAGGCCTAAAGGTTTGAAATTTGTGTTCATAAAGGAGACTCCTAATGTTTCTATTTTTTACAACGTAAGTTAGTTGCTAGCGCTATTATTGCTAGCTGCAGCCAGCTGTCAACCAAAGTGGGCATCTAAAGGTTGGCACTATGCCACCATTCTCCGTCGTCGAATATCCAGCGTTCGTCGAAAAGATGGGGAAGCGCGCCAACCGCTTTTGATGCTTCTGAGGTATGTTTGACGGGTTCGGACATGACCCTAACCGCCACACTCGCCACAGCTGCAACGGCATCATAGTTGCGAACCTCGATGCCTGTCAACTCCCAATTGACCATGTATGAAAACTTCCTTATATACATAGCCTTAGGGAATGTTCTTCTGAAAGTAGGTGTGGAATATTCATAGAGACCACTCCAGTCGTGCGCCATCTTCAAATCCCACCGCTCACGGACCCGATTTTCGAGGTGCGTAAGCTCGGCTTCGGAGAGCTCACGAGGAACCTCCTGGCCACAACCAGACAACAGTAAAATCGCCATGCCAAGCGCTAACATTGCGCTGCGGGAACTTGTGAAGAGACTACGTAACATACTGTATACACTACCTTTTTTAGCAGTCGGCGATTATACGCAAGACCACTTTTATTACAAGCTGAAGGCACTGCTTTAGCGAACAAACAGCGCTGCCAGCGGCAACACAGGTATCAGGATATCGCAATTCTGAGCCTGACTGAACTAACACCCTAGGTGGAAATCGGGGCGCCAAAAATCGGCTAAATGCTGGCTACATGAGCCGAAAATCGCCAACCTACGTGATCAATGACGTGTAACGGACGGGATTATTCCATTTATTTTAGCTGTATAATTTACGTCTGTTTCGGGGTCTAAAACTCTCCAGATACCTAAGGAATTGGCTGCTAACGGTCTAATCGACGAGCGATTTTAGCCCAACTACCTATGGCTACTCCTTGATGAGTACCATATCCCGAATCTGTGAACGCATTTGGTCGCTCACTTCACGCAATTCAGTCTCGTTGTACAGCGCTCGGGGCGTAATGATCACCAGTAATTCAGTACGACGATCTTCTTTGGTGACAGTCCCAAACAAAGGCCCTATTAGAGGTAGCTTGTGGAGAAAAGGGATGCCTGACGACGCGTCTGAGGCGTTCTCCCGGATCAATCCACCGAGAACAACAGATTCGTTGGAGCGTACCGCTACTCGACTGCTGATCTCTCTCTCCAGAAAGGAACGCTGGCCTGTGGCGGGATCTATAGGACCCACGTCGGTTACTGACTGCTCGATATCCATAGTCACCAGGCCCCCGGCGTTGACCGACGGCTTAACATTCAATTTCACCCCAGTATCCCGGTATTCAACCGACTGGGTCAGGCTGTCGCCCCCTGTGTTTACCGTTTGATTGGCAAAAACCGGCACCTGATCCCCAACATGGATATAGGCTTCATGATTGTCCAGCACCATCACCGAGGGTGAAGAGATCACGTTGATAAGCGATTCCTCCGATAGTGCGTTCAAAACGGCGCTGATATCACCAATGGAGTTGGTAACCGTATAAGAGAAGCCAGGTACCACGGCCGCTGGCCCAGTCGCTGCATTAGCCAGTACGCCAAGGCCGTCATAGTCACTGCCCAGGCCATTCTTGAAGGTCCATTCAAGGCCGTAACGCAGCTCATCGGTCAACGAAACTTCCATGATACTGGCCTCGATAATCACCTGTGTGGCGACAATATCCAGTTGCTCCAATGCATCCTCTATCAACCGGTATTGCATACCGTTGGCATAGATCATCAAGGAGTTGTTTTCATCATCGGAGACCACCCGGACATCCGCCAACATGTTTTCACTACCGGCGAGGGAGGCATCCCCCGCCATGGTGACCGCAGATATTCCCGATTGGCTGCCACGCGAACCAGAACCAGTATTAGAGAAAGCACTGCGAGAATTACCGGTATTGCCGCCCGACCCGACAGACTCAGGTGACATGCCAGGGGCAACACTGGCATCTCGTCCGCGAGAAGCAGACGAGCTTCCACCACCACCCGCATAGATGCTATTCAGTAAATCGGCGAGACGACCCGCTTCGGTATTTTGAACGGGGTAGACATACAAACGCTTATCAAAGGCTGAATAGTGAGCTTCATCCAACCGCTCAATCCATTTCTGCGCCGTGTCCAGATAATGGGCTCGCGGAGTGACAATGAGAATACTGTTCAGACGATCAATCGGTATCACCCGTATTAACTGCCCTATACTGCCGCCGCCCTCAGAGCCGTCGTTCAGCATGGCGCCTAGCGCTTCCTCTATTTCCTGCACGCTGCTGTTTTTAAGAGGGAACAAACCCACGGACATACCAGCCAGCAGATCAACGTCAAATGTATTGACCATCTCCAGCCAGCCATTCAGTTGAGCCCTGGTTCCCGCGAGCATCAAAATATTGCGGGAGTTATCAACGCGAACAAAGGTCCCGGGATCGGCCACAGGCTTGAGGATCTCAGCCATATTGGTAGCGCTAATATACTGCAGCGGAATAATAATTGTGCTGTAGCCCGCCGCGGTGTCACGCGCGTTAGACACATTAGGTGCAACCTTGGTGCCGGTGGCACTGCCCGTTACCAAATAACGGCCTTCCTTACCCCGTATCATTATTGCGCCGTTGGTCTTGAGTAGCGACTCCAGAATGCCCAGCAACTCGCTACGCGGGATCGGTGTGCGTGTACGCAGGGTAATCTGACCACTGACCGGATTGTCGACAATATAGTCCAGTGCCAGAATGTCGCCCATAATGGCGTGCATCACCTCGCTGAGCGGGGCCTGCTCAAAATTCAGACTGACGTCATCGCCAACGAACCTGACCGGCGACTGTACCGCTGGGATGTTCACCTGCTTGTCGTTGCCACGGTAGATTACCGCCTCGTCGCCAGGTTCATCTTCAGCTTTTTCGCCTTTAGCCAATGCCGTGGCTGAGGTCGCCAGTGGCGCCGATGCATCTACAATTTTTTTCTCAGTGTTTACTGAGCCCGAGCTAGCTTCACCGCTAGAAAGAGCGCGGTCACGCTCCTCCAGGGCTGCACAGCTGGACAGCAAGCTCAGCGCAGCCACTACTGCAATTTTATCCCACATGGAAACTCCCAATAGTTTCGAATGTCTTTTTGTTTTCATATTTGACGTCCATTGCACTAGCGCCCATCCATACTCAGGCTTCGCTTGACCGGTTCGGCCACTTTTTTGGCGCTTGCCTGCTCTGTTTTCTCATCACCGCTGTCATCGCGGTTCTCTTCGTCGTTCTCTTCGCCGTTCTCTTCACTACTCTCGTTCGCAGCCGATGGCGACGGGGGCGGCGCAGTGATCACCGCTTTTTTAAGAACCAGTGTTTCGACGCTGACCCCGTCGCTAAACGTGACCTCATTGGCCTTAACCGACTCAAGAGTCCAACCCTTGTGCGAGTCGCCTTGCATGAGACGAGTTTTTTTACCTTTAACCAGCGCGATTATCCCGGTGGACTGCTCACTTCCAAACACCCCAAGCAACTTGATTTCCTTCAGTTCTTTAGCTGCAGCTTTAGCCTGAGTCGCGGTCTCGGCCGCACCCGTATCAACCAAAGAAGCTCCATCCAACGGTCGGCGCGACACCCAAAACAGCGGGCGCGCCAGCATTTCATTTCTTTCTTCTGCAGTGACGTCGGGCTGCGAAGTCATCGATAAAACCTGCAGCGCATCGGCCGCAGGCGGAACCGAATCTGTCGGGGTAAGAACGAGTAGCCGGCTTACGCCCCATACGAGCTGAACCACCAGCAAAATAAGCAGAAGCATTACCGCCAGCTCGACCCTGCGAGTGGAACGCAGAGGATCACTAGCTACCTGATAACGTCCCTTGAGAGGCTTCAACCAGCTCATTCCGCAGCCCTCAGGGACAGCAATTGCATGGTTGCCGTGAGATTCTGTGCGGCCGGCGCCTTACTGCGACGACTGACGCGCTGCGGATACACGTCAAGCGATTCAATTAATAGCAGGGGCATATAGGCAGCCAGACCAGTGAGTGCTGCGTCCAGCGCGGCAACGTCGCCATTGGCTGTTAACTTAATGCCAATATAATCAAACTTTTCCTCCTCACGCACACGCAACACCTGACTATTACTGACAGACATGCCGGCAGTGGTAAGAATTTGCCGCACCTCGGTCTGAAGCGTCGCAGATACCGTGGCCTGATCATTTGAGGCTGGGTATACCAGATTAACCACCTGCCCACCTACTTTTCCGGCGGATTCGCGCAGCTGATCCTCATGTTCGATAAGACCTCGCATTCTGGCGATACGCGGCTGCTGCCGATCTATATCAGCCTGATACTCTCGCCCCATAGCCCACACCCCTAGCAGAACATCGAGATACAGCATCACCGGGAACAGCAGGGTCAAACCACAGATCAAGGCAGAGCGCTGATGAGACTTGATCCAATTCACTGGCTGGCCTCCTCTTCACGCAGTTTCATATTAAGGAAGAATTGCTCGAGCCCTGAGCCGCCAATCCGCGTAATCGGCTGCGGCGCCGTCACCTCGGTGTATGCCGGCTGGTCGGTGAGCAACTGCATTACAGCTGCCGCATCTCCGGATTGACCGCGCAGCTTAATGTTAACCCCACCTATGGAAAACTGGCTGAGGTGGGCGTCATCCTCCAACAGCTTGCTGAGGCGCGTGAGTTCTTTATGCGGGTTGGGGTAGCGCAACACAACTTCGTTGGCAGTGGCGATAATTTCATTGGCGCGCATCAAGGTGATGCGCATTTCCGACGCGACAGCAGCGTCCTTCTGAATGCTCGCTGACATCGTTTGCATGCGCTGCATCTCTGCACGCTTTAAGCCGGCCGACAAGCCGACCAGCGCTATTAGTAACGTCATACACGCGGCTATCATTAAAGTGACATTTATCAGCCGCTTCTTATATCGCACCTCACGGCGGTGCTCACCAAATCCACCCAGCACAACCATTGATCCAGCCGATTCTACCCAGACCTCCTGAGCACCGGGATCGTGGGAATCAAAATTCTTCGCTAGATACGTCATCACTGCGCTGCGCGAGACAATAACCAGAGCAATTTTCAGATGGCTTTCATCTCTACCCACGCGGCTCCAACCGTAAGCCGTATCGGCAGCGGCAAAAGGGCTATTGGCATTTACTTCAAGGCCAATAACCGAATCGAGTTCACTCTCGACAGCTATCGGCAGGCGTAATTGCCGAGTGAGCGCCAATTCATCGGGTAGTAAATACGCGTGGAAATCTGCTTTCACTTGCGTGCAAGGCTCACCCGCTTGATAGCTCTGCGCACCCTCTGGCTGGTACAGACTGACCACATCGTCAAAGCGCCTTCGCAAGGGTGAGTCATAACCCCACAGTATGTCGCGCCATGCCGCACTCCAGTAGCGACCCAGCTTGCGCATATCGTAGCCAAACAGCTCCCAATTTTGGCCGTTCTCAAGCATCCAGAACCCCGTCCCTCATTATTGTTTCAACCTTCATAAATTCTCGGTGGCTCCGTGCGAAGCGACCTCCAAGGCAGGCGCGAAAAGGTTGAATTCTGCGCGGTAATCCATCGCCGCCGTAGCCAGCGCTGATCGCCGTACAGTACGATCGCATCAACGCGGTACATGCCGGAAGCGGCACCCACCTGCTGAGAATTGCCCCGATCCGGATTGCCCGCAGAGCCGCCTAGCGCTTGCCTGAGTTGTTCCGGCGCAATAGAAATATTCAGGCTACCGCGAGCCGGCTCCCCCGCCACAACGTAATCACGGATGCCGTCCAGTGCGCTGCGATCAAAGCCGGGGACCTGCAATAAATCTTCCGGAGAATAGAATCTGCTTTTGCCCTTTGGACTAGCAACGCCCGGGCGACGACCTTGGCGCCACTCTATCACACTGTCTGCCAATCGCTTGGCCTGAGAGCTACCCTCAGCCTCTGTATTTGACAATAGCGCAGTCAATTGCTCGTGCGTCGCCACATTCAGATCCAAAAGGCCAGCTGTGTCCTGCAAGCTGACCTCAACCTGAATGTCCCCGACAAGATACTTGCTGTTTGCAGATTTCACAGACGGGTCAGCTGACTGCCCGACTTCGGCAAGCTCCAGCATCGCCAGTTGAATAGCCCCGTCTCCGGCAGCGACTGCTTTGGCACGCGCAATATGGAGCTGAGCCAACTGATTGTCGACTCTGGCTTGCGCCACGATGCCGGAGACCAGTAGAGCCATGCCAGCGATAAACCAAACCACGATCACCAGCGCAACGCCACGCTGTTGTTTACAAGGCATGATTCCTGGCTGTGACAGGCGCCGGCTCATCTGGGCACCTCAAAAATAAGGTCCGGCCAATAGCGACCAGCCACTTTAAACCGTGTTCTAACCAGCGCGGGCAAGCCACGCCTGTCCCACTTCTGTAACCATTCACCATCGAACTCCCGCCTATAGGCAACTTCCATCTCTTCGAGCCGGTGTACCATGGTCCGTGAAGGCGCGTCTTCCCACTTCTCGGGCTTACCCGTCGCGGTGGGGATCTGCCAGCGCAACACCAGTTCATCTTCCTCCTGTGCTACCCGTAAGAAATGCGTGCCGCCGTAGCCTTCACCAAACAATATCGATGACTTCCAGGTCAGCGATGTGGAGGAAATCTCAAAAAAGGTCGCTTTACTACTGCTACTACTGCTACCGCCGAGACTAAGACCGCTGGATGACGCCCCCACAATAGTGCCCTCCAGCGTATCTCTCAGAAAACTTGAAATAGTCCGCAACTCATCGACCCGCTCGGTCATTCTGTCAATGGCGCCCTGCGTATTCCCCAGAGTTCGCAGCCCAGTAATCGTCGCCAGCATGATCAGTGACAATACCGCCATGGCGACCATAACCTCGATGAGGGTAAATCCTCTTGAATCACTGACTCCAAGCACTGACATCAGGGCAGTGCCTCGACCACAGAATGCAAAACAACTTCGCGAGGACGTCCTCCATCAATCCAGCTCACCGCGACTTCAATGTTCTGCAGGCTGGCTCCTAAGTTGCCGCCGCGGCGCTGGGCAACAGGGCTAGTTGACACCCGCCAGCTAAATTCGCCTTCCGTTTCCCCCTGCTGACTCAAGCCCGCTGCCGGCACCCGCGCGTTGCTTGCAAGCAAAGACCGGGCTAGCTCCACACCATAGGCGTAGCGCTCATCCATCCTCACATTGCGGGTTGCACCACCGGCGCTTTGATAGAGCGCACCGAGAGACAGACCCAAAATTGCAATAGCGACCATCATCTCCAACAGTGAGAATCCGCGGGATTGTCGTGAGTATTTCATATCAATAGGCTTCATGAGTCACCCGTCCCGCCAACCAGTCGATCGCGATTCGAACACCGCTACCATCGGGCCGCTCGAGGTCGATGCCACCACCACTTGAGCCGCCTTCCGGGTAAAAACGGATGACCCCGGTCGAATCTGTATTCACCTCTTTTGCCGAGTGTACGGCGACAGTCAGCATTTCGGGAATCTGCACCTCGTGTTCCTGATATGCCAGCAATTTAGCGTCGGGGTTGATGCTCACATCCTGCGCTTTACCAGAATTAACTGCCCGATAACGGGCTGAACCAAGGGTTGTGACCACGTCGCGGATCGCCTTTCTGTACTGCATCGATTCATAAAACCGAATCGTCGATGGCACAGAAGCCGTCAGCAGCATACCGACAATAGTCATAGCCACCAGCAGCTCTAATATAGTGAAGCCTTGGGTTCTTCCTTTAAGGGCGTAGGCTTTTATGTAGGTCATTGCGGTCATCGCAAAATAGGCACAAGAGGCCTTAAGGGCAAAATGCCCTCACTGCCAGTTGCCCACATCCGAGTCTTCACCCTCGCCGCCGGGAGCACCGTTCTGGCCGTAGGTGAAAATATCCAGCTCACCCCGCTCGCCCGGGTACTTGTATTGGTAGTCCTGTTTCCAGGGATCCTGGGGTACATCGGACTTCAGGTAAGGTCCGTTCCAACCCGTCACACCTCCCGGTTTATCCACTAACGCGCCCAGGCCTTCGCTGCTCGACGGGAAACGCCCCACATCAAGTTTGTACATTTCGAGTGACTGTTCCAGATCCTTAATCTGGATTAGGGCGGTTTTCGTTTTGGCGCCACCGAGCTGGTTGAGCACCTGCGGCCCGACCAGGCTCATCAACAGTCCTAGAATCGCCAGTACCACCAGCAGTTCCATTAGCGTAAATCCGTTTTGCGCGGATACCGGTTTCAGGTTTTTACCTAGTTTCGCTTTCATCACTTCCTCTCAATTATTCGCTATGCAACGGACTAGATCGCCAGATCATTGACCGACAAAATACCCATCAAAATTGCGATGATAATTACCGCAATCATAAAACCCATAGACAAGATCAACGCTGGCTCAAGTAGTGTTAAGCCTCGCTTGACACCCGCCTTAACGTGGCCATCGAACACCTTGGCCAGTTCCAACATCATCAGATCCAGGCTGCCAGATTCCTCGCCCACGCGTGTCATCTGGATCACCATGGGCGTAAACATTTTAGTTTCGGCCAGTGCCACCGAGATGCGCTTACCCGATTTAACCGCCGGCGGCAGCACCTGAAGCGCTTCCTTGATAACAACATTGTCGACCGTATCAATGGCAATGGATATGGCTTTCAAGAGAGACACTCCATTGCCGATAAGCGTGCCCACGGTACGAGCAAACTTGGACACCTCAAATTCAAATACAATTCGCCCTACCATAGGAAAATTGAGTAAAGATTTGTCAATTTGCGCTTTACCCTGCACCGTGGAGGCCCAATTGCGTACGTACACGCCAAAGCCGATGAGGACAATCGCCACCAGCCAACCCCAAGTCTTTATAAAGTCAGCTGCCGACACCACCGCCTGGGTAATAACCGGCAGAGCATCGCCCATGTCCTCAAACAATGCCTCAAATTGAGGGACCACAAAACCCAGCATAAGTGCGATAGACAAGGTCGCAACCACTAGCAATATAGCCGGATAGATCATCGCTGAGACGACTGTTTCGCGTGTCTCTCTGGCTTCTTCCAAATACTCAACCAGACGATCAAGCACTTCCGACATTTGTCCACTGGCCTCGCCGGCACGCACCATATTGATATAAAAGGCGCCGAATACCGAGTCGTAGGGCTGCATGGCCTGACTCAGGGCCTTACCGCTCTTGACTGCTTTCAACAGATCGCTAAGCAGCTGATTCATTTGTGGCAGGGCAGCCATCTCAATCAGCACTTTGAGTGCCCGATCAAGTGGTAGGCCCGCCCGCAACAGAACCGCGAGCTCCGAGGTCATGGACAACACTTCCTGGCGACCGGGAGGCTTACCACTGACGGCATTCCTCGCGCTACTTTCTGCGCTCGCACCTGCCTCCAGTTTGGTCAGGGTCAAACCCTGACCGCGCAGCTGACGCGAGGCCATTTCGATGCCCGCGGCCTCTATCACACCCTGGTGCGCTTTACCGTCTCGGCCAATTGCTTTGTAACTGAACGCTGGCATGCTCTATTCCTACGCCAGCGCTTCTTCATCAAGCGAAATATCAACTTGAACCGCTTCAGGGGAGGCATCGCCTTCACTTTGGTCCTGGGTCACACGCATCACTTCCTCTAAAGAGGTCAAACCATTTAACACCTTGCGCAAACCGTCCTCGTACAGGGTGATCATGCCCTGCCCTCTGGCTGCCGTATGTAAACTGGTCGCGTCGGCACCACTCATGATGACCCTGTGCATTTCATCATCCAGGGGAAACAACTCATGAATTGAAGTTCTGCCGCGATAGCCGGTATCCATGCATTCAGAGCAGCCCTTAGCCTGGTAAATTTCAGTCGTGCCCGCCTCCATAAATGGGCGCATGCCGTAGCGGTCCAGCAGATCATCAGTCAATGCCAGCGGCGATTTACAGCTGCTACAGAGCTTTCGCACCAGCCGCTGCGCCAGCACTCCATTGACTGAAGAGGTGATCAGGAATCGCTCTACCCCCATATCTTCCAGACGTGTTATCGCACTGGCGGCGGTATTGGTGTGTAAGGTCGATAGCACCAGATGGCCGGTCAGGGCAGACTGAACACCTATTCTTGCTGTCTCGGTATCACGCATCTCACCGATCATTATGATGTCCGGGTCCTGGCGTAATATAGAGCGCAAAGCACGGGAGAAATCGAGTTCAATCTGGGCCTGGACCTGAATCTGGTTAACCCCCTGCAATTGATATTCCACCGGGTCTTCGACGGTAATAATTTTCAGTGTGTCGGAATCCAGTGACGCCAGCGACGCATACAGTGTGGTGGTCTTGCCCGAGCCGGTAGGACCGGTGACCAACAGTACACCGTGGGGTCTGGCCAGCAATTGCTGATAGCGGTCCAGGGTATCGGGGCTGAATCCCATTTCAGGCAAACTGAGTTGGATGCTCTCTCTGTCCAGCACCCGCATGACAATACTCTCGCCGTGCACTGTCGGTATGGTCGATACCCGCAGGTCGAGCTCGTGACCCTTCACTCTGGTCATTATGCGACCGTCCTGGGGCAAACGCTGTTCCGCGATATTCATATGGGACAGCAACTTGATACGCGAAGCGATGGCGGCGGAAAGATTGGCGGCCGGGGGATCTGGATAAGTTTGCAGTACGCCGTCAACGCGGTAGCGCAAATGTAAGCCGTCCTCGAACGGCTCGATGTGAATATCGGATGCACCCAGATCCAGAGCACGGTGTATGGTCTGGTTTACCAGGCGGATAACCGGCGCTTCGCTGGCGAGATCCTTGAGGTGCTCAATAAATTCGTCGTCACTCTGGCCCTCAAACTGGTCACCTATCTCATCGCCATCGCCCTCGCCGTCACCGCTTTGCAAAAACAGGGCGATCGCCTTGGCAATGTCGGTTTCCAGGCCGAGTACAATCTCGATATCTTTCTCGATTGCCATGGCCAGCGCTTTGGAGAGGAACGGGTCCTGGGGTGTTGCCGCGGCAAATACTACCGACGCTTCTGACACCTTTACCGGGACTACCGAGTTATAAATAAGGAAATCTTCAGCCAGCTCATCGATAAGAATGGGTTCTTCAGGGTAATCAGCCGCGGCGATGAGCGGGACATCCAACTGCTGACTCAAAACCTGGGCAAAATCCAGCTCCGATACCAGACCAAGCTTGATCAGCACCTGGCCGAACATGTCGCCCATCTCGCCCTGGGCAAGCAGGGTACGCTCGACATCTCGCTCCGATATCTTGCCCTGCTCTACCAGCAATTCGCCAATTTTCTTCATCAAAGTCCACGCATTGCACAAAAATTAACCACCGCAATCCTATAAATGGCAGCAGTGGTGGTTTCAGGCCGAGTGTAACACACGATGTGGTGGGAAAATGTGAACGATTTCAACCTGTTAAGATGACGACTGAAAGCAGTTTTTATTCCCGGCCAGGTCCTGTAATCAGGCGTGCTGACTGGATACCGGTACAATTTCCCCGGTCATGTAGCTCGAATAGTCGGATGCCAGGAACATCATCACATTGGCCACTTCCCAGACCTCGGCCGCTCTTCCGAACGCCTCTTTGGCGGCCAACTCTTCAAGAAGTTCCATTGGCGTGGTCTTTTTAAGAAACTCGTGAAAGGCGATCGAGGGTGAAACCGCATTGATGCGAACTCCATGATCCGCGGCCTCCAGCGCGGAGCATCGGGTCAATGCCATTACCCCGGCCTTGGCAGCGGCGTAGTGGCACTGCTCTTTTTGCGCCCGCCACCCCAATACAGATGCGTTATTGACGATAACTCCGGCGCCGCGTGGCTGCATTTTGCGCAACATCGCCCGGGTCATACGCATGGTCCCCGTTAAGGTGACATCCAATACTCTGGACCATTCATCGTCTTCCATATCCACCAGCAGGCGCGTACCGCCCAGACCGGCGTTGTTAATCAGCACATCCACGCCATTCATCTCGGCTTCGGCCTCTTCCACCAATGCTTGAACATCGGCCTCCGACGTCACATCGGCGAGCTTACCGTAGACAGCTTCAAGCCCAGTATTGGCTTTCAGGGCGGCAACCGCTTTATCCAGGCGCGCCTCGTGTATATCGCTGATCATAACCGCTCGGGCGCCCTCTTCGGCGGCGCGTGTAGCCGCCGCAAAACCGATACCGGCACCGGCGGCAGCGGTGATAAGCACCGACTTACCTGCCAGTAGATTGTGACCCGCTACATAGGGTGGTGGCGCTTTCAAGGCCATGTTGTATTGCTCCTGATATTAAATGTCAGCCGCGCGGTTCTCTGGGCATGCCCAATGCCCGCTCGGCGATGATATTGCGTTGAATTTGGTTGGTGCCACCGTAAATGGTGTCGGAACGGGTGAATAGATACATCGATTGCAGCCGAGTGAGTGCATAGGGGCCGTCGGCAAGTACTTCACTCTCAGGGCCCAGCACATCCATAGCCAGTTTGCCCAGATTGCGATGCCAACTCGCCCAGTACAGCTTGTAGATCATCGCTTCTTTTTGCAGCCCGCCATCGCCGCCGCCTGACATCATGCGCAAACTGTTAAACCGCATTATGCGCAGACCAATGTGAGCATCGGCAATGCGCTGACGTATTATCGGATCCTTGGAAGCCCCATTGTCCTTGGCGATACGAATAATTTCGTCCAACTCGTTTTGAAACAACATTTGCTGACCCAGCGTGGATACACCCCGTTCAAAGCCCAACAGGCCCATGGCCACTTTCCAGCCATCGCCGGGAGCGCCGACAATGTCATCGGCCCTGCAATGAGCCTGGTCAAAAAACACTTCATTGAATTCCGAGGTGCCGGTAAGTTGCTCGATGGGTCGCACCTCGATACCCGGTTGATCAAGCGCAATCATGAAAAAGCCCAGTCCTTTGTGGCCCACAGAATCAGGGTCAATACGGGCTATAACGAAGCAATAACGTGATTCATGTGCCAGCGAGGTCCAGACCTTCTGCCCGGTAATAGACCATTGCTGTGCACCCTCATCAAACACCGCCCTGGTTTTTACATTGGCGAGGTCAGATCCGGCATTGGGCTCGGAATAGCCCTGACACCAAAAGTCTTCTCCCCGCAAAATTCCTGGCAAGTATTGTTGTTTCTGCGCCTCCGTACCAAAGGCCAACAGCGTTGGGCCCATTAGCGTTTCGCCAATGTGTCCTACACGACCGGGGCCGCCGGCACGCGCATATTCTTCATTGAAAATAACCTGCTGTTCTATAGTGGCACCACGTCCGCCATAGGCTTCCGGCCATCCCAGACAAGCCCACCCACCAGCGTACAGTTCACGCTCCCACGCTTTGCGTTGCGCTACCACACTGTGCTCATCTCCGGGGCCACCGCGAAATCGTACTGCGGCGAATTCGCCACTAAGAGCGCTCTCCAGCCAGCTTGCTGCCTCAGTTCGAAATTTTTCGTCGGCTGCGCTAAAACTCAACTTCACGCCATCACCCCCGTGTCCAGCAACAAGCTTGCAATCCGTTCCCTGTGATATGAGCCATCACCCAGAAAGGTCTCCGTCGATTTGGCGCGCTTGAAGTAAAGTTGAATATCGTACTCGGCCGTTATTCCAACGCCACCGTGTAACTGGATGCCGCAGCCGGCAGTAAAAAAATAGGCGTCGCTGCAATAGGCTTTGGCGATACTCGCCGCCTCAGACAGTTCAGCCGGTGTCGCGGTGCCCAAAATTGCATCATCAGCGGTGCATGCTGCGTAGTAAAGCGCCGAGCGCGCCGCTTCCACTTTCAGCATCATATCTGCCGCTTTGTGCTTGACCGCCTGATAGGATGCAATGACCCGACCGAACTGCACCCTCTCCTGCAAATAGGCCACTGTCGAATCCAGTGCTTGTTGTGCGCCACCGACCTGGTCCGCCGCGATAGCAATCGTGGCAAGATCAATAACCCGGGACAACGGCGCCCACCCCTTATTCTCTTCGCCTAACAATGAGGCAGAATCCAAATAGACATTATCGAATACCAGCTCACCCTGACTGCGCGTCTGGTCCATAGTTGGCAGCCATTTTCGGGTTATACCCGAAGTCTCGGCAGGCAAAACGAACAGACTGATGCCCTCCTTGTCCAAGGAACCGGACTGCCTCGCCGCAACAATCAATAAATCGGCGCTATGCCCATCAGGGACAAAGCGATAACGCCCGTTTACTCTATACCCGTCGCCATCAGCTTCGCAGATGACATCGACCGCATTGGCATCCCAGCGACCCGAGACCCCTGTGTAGGCAAGAGTTGCAGTTTTTCCTGCAACTATCTGTGGCAAGTACTCAGCTTTCTGCGCCGCACTACCCAACGTAAGTAAGGCGTTGGCAGCGAGACAAACCGTTGCATAAAAAGGAGAGCACAATAGGCGCCTACCCATCTGTTCAAGCGTGGCCACCAATTCGACATAGCCAAGGCCCATGCCTCCGTATTCCTCGGGGCAGTGAATAGCCTGCCAAAACATGTCTTCACAAATACGCTGCCAAACCTGCGGGTCGTATCCCAATTCTGTATTCATGGCGGCCCTAACCGCCTGACTAGTGGACACTTCCGCCAGAAATGACTCCGCTGTCTCGCGAATCATTTCCTGCTCTTCGGTAAATTTGAATTCCATCGGGAGCCTCTCAGGTTCCGTATACTTTCTGCGCTGACACCTCTTTACCTAGCAGTGTTGCTACCGCCCCACCCACTTCGCCAGGCTGCCAACGAGCGCCTTTGTCGACACCTTCGGTCGTGCGCCAACCGTCCGCTATAGAAATTTTCCCGCCCTCGGCTTCAAACACTCGACCTGTAATAGCAGCCGAATCATCGGAAGCAAGCCAGGCCACCAGCGACGATACATTTTCCGGTGCCCAGTAATCGAAACTACCATCTTCCGGCGTCGCCATACGCTGCGCCATCTCCGGCACGGCGGTGGTCATGCCGGTGCGCGCTGCAGGCGTGACACAGTTCGCAGTTACCCCATAGCGGCCAAGTTCCGCTGCTTGATTCAAGGTAAGGGCCGCGATACCTGCTTTGGCAGCCGCGTAATTGGACTGACCGATAGATCCCTGTAGCCCGGCACCGGAACTGGTATTGATGATGCGAGCATCGACAGTCTCACCCTGTTTCGATTGCCCGCGCCAGTAATGTACGGCGTGGCTGGTGATACAGAAATGCCCTTTGAGATGCACGGCCATTACCGCATCCCAATCTGCCTCAGTCATGGAAGCAAACATACGGTCGCGATTAATGCCGGCGTTATTAACCACTGCATGCAGGCCACCAAAGTGTTCGATGGCTTGCTTTACGGCATTGAGGCTGTCGTCATAATTGGTAATGTCGGAGGTATTAACAATGGCTTTGCCACCGGCGCTGATAATGCTCCCTACCACTTCTGCCGCAGCTGCTTCATTGATGTCGTTAACGACTACGCTGGCGCCTTCTTGGGCCAACACTTTGGCGTGGGCCGCGCCTAGTCCGCCACCTGCGCCAGTGATTATTACTACTCGGTCCTTACATAGATCCAACATTGGTTTTTCCTTTGCTCAATTCTTTAGTCCGCAGATTTTTTTCAGGTTTGGTTCATTGTGAACTCACCGCATTCCAATATCTTGGGGCTCGCTATGAACAAGCCTTGCTGTTGGAACTTTCCCTACTCGGACCGTCAGCGACATGGACGTCGCTGCCGAGCCCCCATGGATGGGTTCACGGCGTGTCCGAGTAGGGAAAGTTCCAACAACAAGGCGTCTCACAACGCTAGATCCTCTCAATAATCGTAACGTTAGCCTGCCCACCACCCTCACACATCGTCTGCAAACCATACCGTCCCCCTGTGCGCTCCAACTCATGCAAAAGCGTAGTCATCAACTTCGTACCAGTCGCACCCAAAGGGTGGCCCAACGATATCGCGCCGCCATTAACATTCGTTTTCGCGTGGGGGTAACCAGTTTCCTGTAACCAGGCCATCGGCACAGACGCAAACGCTTCGTTGATCTCTACCAGATCAATGTCTTCCAGTTTCATACCCGACTTTTTGAGCGCATAAGCCGTCGCCGGGATTGGCGCGGTGAGCATCCAAACAGGATCAGCCCCCCGCACACTCATATGGGCTATTCGAGCCCGCGGGGTTAGGTTGTAGCGCTTAAGCGCCGCTTCCGACACTATCAACATCGCCGACGAGCCATCACAAGTTTGACTGGAGACTGCTGCCGTTATAGTGCCCCCTTCCGTCAGCGGCTGAAGTTCTGCCATTTTCTCCATCGTCGTATTACGCGGCGTCTCATCCATCTCAACACCATTTAAAGGGCTGATCTCGCGATCAAACCTGCCTTCAGCTATCGCCTTCAGCGCTCGGGCATGAGACTCCAAAGCAAAAGATTCCATTTCCTCTCTGCTGATCTTCCACTTATCGGCAATCATTTGGGCTGAGTTAAATTGTGAAATGGGCACATCGCCGTAGCGCGCAACCCAGCCTTGGCTGCCGGAGAAAGGATCAGGAAAACCCAGAGGCTGAGCGGCCAACATCGCCGAGGAAATTGGAATCTGGGTCATGGTCTGAACGCCGCCCGCAATCACCACGTCGTTCACCCCGGACATAATTGCCTGAGCCGCAAAATGTACCGCCTGCTGCGAAGACCCGCACTGGCGATCAATGGTAGTGCCAGGCACTTCATCGGATAGCCCCGCGGCCAACCAACAGGTTCTGGCGATATCACCGGCAAGGGGGCCGATGGCGTCCACGCAACCGAACATAACGTCGTCGTAATCAACATCGGGAATACCGTTGCGATCTACCAGTGTTTTTATTACGTGGGCACCCAGGTCGGCACCGTGCACATCCGCCAGCCCACCTTTACGGCGGCCCGTTGGGGTTCGCGTTGCGTCTACAATATACGCGTCTGCCATGTCTCTCTCCTTTGAAAAAATCTGTTCGATGCAGCGAACTAAAAAGTCGCGCCGGCACCCAGTGTCGCGTCTTCGGCAAAAATGGTTTCAGCCACTCGTGATTTGTGGAAGCCGGTGTCTCCCCAGGTATTAGCCAACGCCCAAGCACGCTTCATAAATATCTGCAGATCAACCTCCCAGGTGTAACCCATGGCGCCATGGACCTGAATACAATTTTTAGCCGCCAGTTTTGCGGCATCACAGGCGATAATTTTTGCGTGTGACACGCTGCATACAGAGCTGGCCTCGGCTGTCGATAGATCGTAGGCCGCCCGGTGCACCGGCGCTTTGGCAAACTCCAGCTGCACCGCCACGTTTGCCATAAGATGCTTGACCGCCTGGAATGACCCTATGGGTTTGCCGAACTGCTGGCGGTCTCCGGTGTATTGCACCGACAGATCCACCATGCGCTGAGCCAGACCCAGAACCTGAGCTGCCGCGCCCAGCGCGCCATAATCAACGGCTTTTTCCATTAGCGCGCATGCAGACTCCCCTACAGAGACAGGCTCTACATCATCGTTCACGACAACACTGAACAGCCTTCGCGATGGGTCTACAGATTCATTGCGCTGCCATTCAAATTGCTCGGGCGTCAGGGCATAAACCGTGCTTCCCCGTTCCAGGATGAGCAGATCTGCAATATGTGCGTCTTCAACCAGTACGTTCTGCTCTGGCCCTACCATCACCTTGGCATCACCCGACGCAATTTTCGGCAACCACTGTGCCGCAAGGTCACCGCCCAGCGCCTCCAAAGTGGGTACCGCGACCAGTGCGGTATGAACCAGAGGCTCGGGTAGGGCAACGTAGCCGCACTCCTGCGCCAGCAAAACAAAATCGAGTGCATTCATGCCCAGGCCACCGTGCTCTTCAGGGACAGTCATGCCTACCAGACCTAAGTCGGTGAGCTGTTGCCATAAAGCCTTGTCTCGCCCGGTATCGGTGTCCCAGCTTGCTCGAATACGCTCAGTGGTAATCTCATTGCGAAGAAAGTCGGCAACGGAATCACGGAACAACAACTGGTCTTCAGAAAACGTAAAATCCATGATTACCTCGGCATTCCCAACATTCGTTCAGCAACAATATTGCGCTGGATTTCATTGGTGCCCGCATAAATGGGACCCGACTGTGCGAACAGAAAGCCATCGAGCCAGCTGCCTACACCCCGGGCCGCTGACGCATGGGGTAGCAGCTCTGCCCGCGCTCCCAGAATACTCATGGCGGTTGCGTGCATGGTCTGATCCAACTCTGACCAGAATATCTTGTTGGTAGAGGATTCGGGGCCAATTTTTCCGCCCTGAGTGAGACGGCACGCGGTCTGGTAGGTAGTAAGACAATAGCTCTCGGCGTCGAGATAGGCTCGAATAACGGCGTCTCTGACAGCGGGATCACGATCCGCTTCGCTTTGGTTTGTCTTATACAGCTCAATCAAACGGCGCGCTGTTTCCTGAAAACGTGCCGGTGATCGCAACATCAAGCCACGCTCAAAGCCGGCGGTTGCCATAGCCACGCTCCAACCTGCGCCTTCATCGCCCAGGCGATTTTCCACCGCCACCTCGACCTCATCGAAAAAGATTTCGGCAAAGCCTGGCAGACCATTTAGTTGGGGAATTGGCCTTACGGTAATACCCGGTGTATTCAGGGGGATCAAAATAAAGGTCAGACCGCGATGGCGTTCAGAGTCCGGGTCTGTACGAAACATGCCGAACACCCAGTCGGCCCAAACTGCACGGGTAGACCATATCTTCTGCCCGTTGACGATATATTTATCGCCTGCCAGCGTAGCCGTTGCGCGAATTGCAGCCATGTCCGAACCCGCATTCGGCTCAGACCAACCCTGAGCCCATACCTCTTCACCGTTGGCCATTTTTGGCAGTATCCTGGCTTTCTGTTCTTCTGTGCCGTACTCCATCAAAGTAGGACCCAACAGAAATATGCCGTTCTGATTGACCCGCAGTGGTGCACCGGAGCGGTAATACTCCTCCTCAAAAATCAACCATTCGATAAGGTCGCAACCCCGGCCGCCAAGTGCTTCTGGCCAGGTCACCATGCCCCAGCGGCCCGCGTTGAGCGTCGCCTCCCATTCTCTGTGCTGCTGAAAGCCCAGTTCGGTATCAAAACTCTGAAGCGGTTGCTCTGGCACATTCGCGGCCAGCCATTGACGGACTTCCTGCCGGAACTCTCGCTGCAAACTGGTGTATGCGAGGTTCATTCAGTTGCCTTCAAAATCTGTATCGCGTTTTTCAACAAACGCATCCCGCGTTTCCTGCGAATCACTCATGTTGTAAGCCTCGAGGGTGAACCCCTGCTCCCACCGATATTTGTCTTCCAGGGAGCCGTCCTCTATCCCTGTCAATGCCTCTTTGGCAAGCTTCATCATTGCTGGAGATTTTTCGGCAATTTTTGCTGCAATTTCACGCGCCGTAGGTAACAACTTATCCCGAGGTACTACACGCTCCACTGCGCCCAGACGATACGCTTCCTGAGCGTCGATAAACTCACCCGTAAAATACATGTAACGCACTTTCTGTACCGGGAACATGCGCTGCAGGTGAGCACCGCCGCCCATCGCGCCACGATCAATTTCGGGGACACCAAAGCGGGTACAGTCCGACGCCAGAATAATATCTGCAGCGCCCGCCATACCGATACCACCCCCCAGGACAAAGCTGTGTAATGCCATAATCACCGGCTTCGGATTGCGATGAATAGCGCGAAAGGTTTCGTAGTTGCCCTTGTTCACATCAACAATTTTTTCTGGCTTCGCCGCCAGTTCCTTGATATCGACCCCCGCGCAAAAACCTTTGCCGTTGGCCGCGACGATGATCACGCGCACGTCATTGTTAACGCCAAGGGCATCAATTTCATCAGCTATTGCAAACCACCCAGCAGAATCAAACGCATTAACCGGCGGGTGATCCAAAATCAGTTCGGCGATTCCATTTTCAATGGTTGTCTTAAAGGGTTTTGTCATTCTTTCCACCAGTCAACATCGAGTCATAGTTCATAGTTAAGCGCTCATCGCTACATCGTGCGCCTGGCCAAATCATTCAGGCGCTGTTCGGCTTCCAGTACAATGCGGTCAACGAGTTCCCGGCAACTGAGTAATTCATCAATCACGCCAGCTACCTGCCCACTGGGAAGTACGCCTAAGGCAGGCTCACCATCTACCATCGCCTTCTGAATAATCATCGGGGCATTAGCCGACATAATGGCCTGTGCCGCAGTCATATCATCGTCTTTACCCATGGCCACCGCTGACTTCAGCAAGCCGAGCAAAGTCGCACCTGTATGCTTGCGGAAGGCCAGGCCATTGCGCAGAGCAATTATCAGCTTGCGCAAGGTGCCAGCTTTTTCCAGTTCGAGAAGTAACTCGTTACTGATCATACGCTGGGGTAAGCCATCCATAGCTCTCGATACAATGATGCTGCCCGGGTTATCGCAATCCAGATAACGCTGCAGTGTTTCCCTTGGTACCGGGCTTTCCTCGGTCATCAAAAACCGGGTACCCATGGCAATGCCGTCGGCTCCCCAGGCGAGTGCTGCGGTCAATCCGCGACCGTCCTTAAACCCACCGGCAGCAACTACCGGAACCTTATCTCCTACGGCTGTAATCACCTGGGGAATTAACAGCGTCGTTGGAATCGCACCGGTATGTCCGCCGCCCTCACCACCTTGTACGGTGACAATATCAGCGCCCAGTTCCACCGCTTTGATCGCATGTTTGGGCAAGCCCACCGTGGGCATGCAAATGACCCCCGCGGCTTTCAAGCGTGAAATAAACTCAGGTCCGGGTGAGCGTGAGTAACTGACCGCCCGCACGCCGTGGCGAATGACCATGTCGACAACATCGGCCGCGTTAGGCTGATACATGTGGAAATTAACCCCGAAAGGCTTGTCGGTAAGCGCCTTCACCCGCAGGATATTCGGCTCCATCTCATCGGCGGGGATGGTGGCACCAGCCAAAAATCCAAAGGCTCCCGCATTGCAACTACCGGCCACCAGCGTCGGATCTGAGACCCAACCCATGGCTGTTTGCACGATGGGATACTGGCATCCGAGCTTTTCTGTCAGGCGTGTTTTTAGCATGCTGTATGGCCTCAGGACCTGTCGCCAGCGGGGTTATCTCTAATCTGCTGCGCTCTGACATTGTGTGGGTCAAGCGCGGCAATAATATCCATCTGCTCGACCGTGGGCGCAGCGGTTATCGGCACATCCTGCGGGACATACACGGGATACGCGGTATTCTCCTGTACTTGCTCCGCCGTCACTCCCGGATGCAATGAACAGAGACGGATCTGGTAATCGGGGCCACCAAAGTCCATGACACAGAGATCGGTTATTACACGGCGGATATCGATATCGTCTAGCGAGTGCCCTTTGGGTAAGCGCCCAGGGTTGTAGCCAACGGAAGACACAAAGTCACACTCACCTTCCATAAATACTCGGGTATTGTGGGATGGCACGAAAAAGCTGTTGGGGTGAGAGATCGAGTTTCCCGGAAATCCCCGCGCTCCAAGCATCATCACCTTGGGCTTGTCGTAACTGCCGCCCAGGGCCGATGTGTTTGACTGACCAAATTTATCGATTTGGGTGGGGCCCAGCATGGCGTGACGGTGGCCACTCCAAACGTTGTCAAAAATTCGGGAAAAGCCCATCCAACTCTCGTTGGCTTGAACGAAGTCAGCATCCCGAGGGCCAAGGGGATTGGGCTCGCTGAGCATATACGCTTCAGAATCTGTCATCATCATGTCGGGACTAAAGGTTTTCATCGCCAGGCTGGCTGCCAGCCGGGGAATAACGCCAATTCCGCTGGCCAGTACCTCGCCGTCATCGCGAAATGCCTCGCTCGCGGCGACTATGCACAATTCCGCCAGCGTGTAAGTTGTTGCTGTTGTCATTTACTTATCCTCTCCCTGACTCAATACACTGGTAATTGGATGGCGCGGATTGCCTCGAGGCCACCCACATTGTCCTGATACTCCTGCTCGTTGCTGCCCAGGAATCGGTCCAGGTAACCATTGAATCCAGCCTCGTCCTTGGCCGAAGCACAGTACGCCTTGAAATGTGGCACGTCGAAACCGTACAGCGGATTACAGGAGCTGGGATGCGCACCGCCGGGGATAGCGACCACCCCGGTGGTTGCTGACCGCTCCCAATGCACCATACGAGCCTGGCTAGGATCGTTAAAAAAACTGCTCTCAACCAACTCATCGCAGGACACAAATGTTTTCTGGGCTGCCCGGGCAAACCAGTCATCCATATAATGGTCTGGTCCGGCTATCTGACAGACGCCGCGCTGATCTGCACGATCTACGTGAAGGAGTGAAGCATCAAGTTTCAACGCCGGCATTGCCACCCACTCCTTATCGTCATAGGGGCTATCAACCACTTTGATGTCCGGATTTTTAGCCACGATGTCAGTACCCAAACCCACCTGGGTGGGAATAAACGGCAGGCCCCAAGCAGCAGCACGCAGGCCCAGAAGCATCATGCCTTCATCAATTTCCATCACCTCAATGGCTCCGGTCTGGCGAGCGTTGCGAAAGTGGGGCTCCAGCGGAATAAAATCCAGCGAAACAAAAGCGAAAACTACTTTGCGTACTTTCCCTGCTGCGCACAGCATCCCCACATCTGCGCCACCATAAGCTACGACGGTAAGGTCTTTGAGGTCGGAACGCAGAATTTCCCGGATCAGCGCCATCGGCTTGCGGCGTGGCCCCCACCCCCCAATGCCGAGGGTCATTCCATTCTCTAACTGCGCCACTACTTCAGTAGCGGTCATTCTCTTGTCCATCAACTTCTCCTGTGCGAATCAACGAATCGCACTAACTTACAATCCGCGCCATGCGATAGTCGTGTTTCACAAAATTAACTCCCAGGGTGCTCTCACTTCGACGCACCCCCGGTACACTGTTGATTCGATGCGCAATAAATTCTGCAAGATGCTCAGTGCTGCGCACCATGGTGATGGCTAGAATATCGGCGCGCCCCAACATCACCGCCACGAATCCCAGTTCCTGCACACCTGCCAAAGTCTTCGCCACTGTCTGAGCTTGATCGCTGCGCTCCACCTCAATCCAGATATAGGCCAGAATTGCGTCCTGAAAGCGGTCGATATTGGTGACCGCAGTTATGCGCACCTGCTTTTCCTGCTCCATGCGCTTGATTCGCGCCCTCACTGTGCCTTCGGTGACACCAACCACGCTTGCCACCTGGCCGTTACTGGTACGGGCATCTTTGGCAAGTACGGAAACGATTGCCGTATCAATTTCGTCGAGTCTACGCCGGCTCATAAAACGGCACCCAGTCAGGTTGATTCTTGAGTACATCCACCGCCAGCGCCGGGGTCAATCGCTTCACCCCGGAAATTCTTGCCAGAGTGTCAGCAAGCAGCGTATTGAGCGCCGGCGGATCTTCCGCCACCACCAAAATCTCTATGTCCTGAGCGCCTATAGCAACATTCACCGAGAACACCTCTGGCACGGCTGCCAAATCTCCTGCCACTTCTTCTGGTGAGCGACCTTCAACCTGAACGCCCACCGCCAGTAACATACCGTAGCCCGCAGCCTCGATATCAGTGACCGCAACGACGCGCATGGTATTGGATTCTTCCAGCCTACGTACTCGAGCGCGCACGGTTGCCTCGGTAATACCCAGTTCTCTAGCGATAGCGCGGTAGGGCATACGACCATCTGACCGCAGCAGTCGGATAACGCCCTTGTCGATCTCATCCAGGTCTACAGGAAAATTATCTGCCTCGGTCACATCGACAAGCTGATTCACGGGTTCTCTCCTACAGCCTGCGCACGCAGCTCAGTTTTCAACACTTTGCCGCTGGCATTCATTGGCAGAGCAGTGACAAATTCAACAGACCTTGGCACTTTATAATTCGCCATATTGTCACGACACCATGCCATCACCGCGTGCTCGTCCAGAGTCGCTCCGGCAGCGAGCACCAGATAGGCCCGAGCCACCTCCCCCATTCGTTCATCGGCAACACCAATGACAGCCGCGCGGGCAACACCCGGCATACTGCATAACGCATTCTCTATTTCTGCCGGGTAGCAGTTAAATCCTCCGACAATGAACATATCCTTAATACGGTCGGTGATCTGCACATAACCGTCGCCATCCATTACGCCAACATCTCCCGTCTTCAGCCAACCATCTTCGGTAATGGTTTCTGCAGTGGCCTGCGGATTGTTCAAATAACCCGCCATTACGTTGAAGCCACGGCACCAAATTTCGCCGGCGCTACCGGCAGTCACCGTATTGCCGTCGCTGTCGACACATTTCATCTCAACACCATTCATTGCTTTTCCGGATGAATGAGAAATACGTTCAGCGCTATCGTCTGCCCGGCACATAGACACCACACCACAGCTCTCAGTCAATCCGTATGCGGTGAGCACGACTTCGAATCCGAGAACTTCTCGCATCTGCTCCACCAGTGCCACCGGTACCGGCGCTGCGCCCGTGACTGCGAGACGCAAGCTACTGAGATCATATTTTTCACGTTCGGGGTGCGCTAACAGAGATTGATAGATCGTGGGTGGACCGGGAATCATTGACACCCGGTCTCTGGCAATCTGCACTAGCACCTGGTCGAGATCGAAATTCTTGACCGGTAGTATGTGAGCGCCGCGGATGATCGATGCCAGCCACCCCGCCTTATAGCCAAAGGAATGGAAAAAGGGGTTGATGATCAGATAGTTATCGTCCGCCCTGAGCCCTACTGTAGCGCTCCATTCGGCGAACACACGAATATTCTGTCGGTGGCGCGTGACCACACCTTTCGGAGCACCGGTGGTGCCAGAGGTAAAAAGTATATCCAATGTGTCTTCTGGGGAGAGCGCAGCTTCGCGGGCGTCTACTTCGCTATCGGCCACGGCAGATCCGCTGTCGAGGAAAGACTGCCAGGACGTCGTGCCATCAGCGTGCCCGGATAGCATGACAATTTTTTCCAGAACGCCGCAGTCCTGATCACGCAAAAGGTCCGGGTAGCTGACATCGAGGAAATCACTGACGGTGAACAGGAACCTGGCGCCACTGGTCCTTAGGATATAGGCCGCCTCGGGACCCTTAAGGCGCGTATTCAGGGGCACCAATACGCCGCCAACACTTTGAGCGCCTACCGCCGCAATTATCCATTGATAGATGTTCGGGGCCCAGATGCCAACGCGATCACCAGCAACGAGGCCGGCCGCTATGAACGCGGCCGCAGATTTCCGCCGGGCCGCTTCCAGATCAACAAAGCTCAGGCTTACATCGCCATCGGTAATGGCAATTTTGGCGCCGTAGCATGCAGCCGCGCAGCGCACCAATTCTGGCAGCGTTGTAGCATCAGCGGGCGATTCAGGCATGGCGGGGTCCAAATGAGTTCAGACCCCCAGACTAGGCCCTCACTGGCGCCCAAAGCAACACTATTCGTAGTATGTTGTGACAATAACTACGAATAGTGTGAATATTTATAGTGATACCTCTCAATCTGGGGATTGTGAGGCAGCCAAAGGCTACTTAGCCGGCGCTTCCGGGAAGCTGTAATCTTTGAAAGCTTCACGTAACTTCACCTTCTGCACCTTACCTGTTGCCGTGTGCGGTAGCTCGTCGACAAATTCAACGGCTTCCGGAATCCACCATTTGGCGATTCGGCCGTCAAAAAAGGCCAGCATCTCTTCCTGAGTCAGCTCCGAAGCGTCCGCAGAACGCACCACAATCAGTAACGGACGTTCACTCCATCGCGGGTGGTAATGACCAATAACTGCAGCCTCTGCCACGCCCGGATGACCCATGGCGGTATTTTCCACTTCGATGGACGATATCCACTCGCCGCCGGACTTGATCACATCCTTGGTGCGGTCGGTGATGGCCATATAGCCTTCGGGGTCGATGGTGGCGACATCGCCTGTTTCAAACCAACCGGGCTCGCTATGAGCGTCGGATCCTTCCAATTGGTAATAGCTTGAACAGATCCAGGGGCCTCTCACTTTCAAAGACCCGAAAGCCACTCCGTCCCAGGGTAGTTCTTCGCCCTCGTCATCGACAATCTTGATCTCCACCCCAAATATCGTACGTCCGGCTTTTAGACGAAGCTTGTCGTAGGTTTCTTTATCGTAATCGCCGGCTGAGTTAGCGCTGGCATTGACCGTACCGAGAGGGCTCATTTCGGTCATTCCCCAACCCACTCTGGACTCAACGCCATAGGTATCAAAATCTTCCATGATCGACAGAGGGCATGCGGCACCACCAACAATGATGCGCTGTAATGATTCCACTCGCTGGCCACTGGATTTCAGGTAAGCCAACAGACCCAACCACACCGTGGGAACGCCCGCAGATAAAGTTACTTTTTCCTCGTTGATCAAGGCGGCCAGCGTGGGGCCGTCGCCCATCTTGTTACCGGGGAACACCAATTTCGCGCCCGCCATAGGACAGGCATAAGGATTGCCCCAGGCGTTGACGTGAAACATGGGCACTATCGGCAGCACCACATCCTGCGCGGACAGACCCAGGGCGTCCGGCATCATGCTGGCATAGGCATGAATCATGGTGGAGCGATGGGAATACAGCACACCCTTGGGGTTGCCAGTGGTTCCCGACGTATAGCAAAGAGCGCAAGCGGATCTTTCATCGAGCTCGGGCCATGCAAAGTCCGGCGCGGCGCCCGCCAGCAACGCTTCATAACAATGGACATTGGCGAGTGCGGTCTCTGGCATATGCGCGGCATCGGTTAGAACTACCCAGCCTTTTACCCCGGGACAGGCCTCACTGATGGCCTCTACTAACGGCATAAAATCCGGATCCAGAAAAACGTACTGATCCTCGGCATGATTGATAATGTAGGAGATCTGCTCTGGAAATAATCGCGGATTGACCGTGTGGCAGACGTAGCCACTACAGGCAGATGCATAATAGGTTTCGAAATGGCGATAGTCGTTCCACGCCAGAGTCGCAATGCGATCACCCTGTTTTAACTGCCACCCGTCAATAATATTGGCCAACTGTCGCGCGCGAGCAAAAGCATCTTTGTAGGTATAGCGGTGACGCGGGTTGTCATGCGTAACCGAGACTATCTCTTTGTCGCCGTTTACCCGTTCCGCATGGCGCATGATAGAGGTGATAGTAAGTTGTTGATCCATCATAAGACCATTCATCGTCGTATCCTTTAAGTGTCCAGACTAAATTCAGAGAGTAGCGGGAAAATAGATTATCGCAGCGTAGCCCAGGTAAGCGCAGCGGAATCACTGACCACTCGCTGCTCCTGCTCCAGTTTGATCAAATGGGCTGTCATTGAGAGCTTCGCCCACTCGTATAGGGATTCATCGACATCGTCATAAACCACTTTAACCAGCGCATCCAGGTCACAGCGCCCGAGTTGCTCCAGTCCCGCCAACACCTTGGCCTCCCTACGCAGGCGATGCGCCACCAGGCCTTTAACTTCACTCACAGAGTCGTCTATCAGTTCACCGTGACCGGGAGCAATGTGGGCTATAGAATATTCCAGCAGCAATTCCAATGACTCGATGTAGGCCTTCATGTCACCACCGGGAGGCACAATCACGACCGTTGATCCGTTCATAATATGGTCGCCGGCGAAGAGCATACCTTCTTCTTCCAGCAGGAAACAAAAGTGATTGCTGACGTGCCCGGGAGTATGCAAGGCGCGTAAATTGAACTCGCTGGTGCTGAGCACTTCGTTGTGGCGAATTTCCCAATCAGGTTGAAAGGTCTCATCCTGAAAGCGATCGTCTGCCGGCTTGGCACCGATCACCTGTGCTCCAGTGGCCTCGGCAACACCTTGCCAGGCGGGGGAATGATCAGGATGTGTATGGGTGCATACAATCCACCGAATCTGCCCACCCTCAGCTGCTTGCAGAATGGCTTCAATGTGTTGTGGTATTGCCGGGCCGGGATCAATCACTGCAATTTCTTTGCTGCCCAGCAAATACGTATTGGTGCCAGCACCCGTCATCGCGCCAGGATTGGGAGCAACCAGGCGCCGAACGAGGCTATTGAGTTGAAAAGGGACTCCATGTTCCAACATGTCGCTATACCATGTTCGCGATTTTTACGTCGGGGTCTACTTCGGCATCGTAATCGACACCGTCAATTTCGAAACCAAACAATTGCAGGAATTCCCGTTTGTAGCCAGCGAAGTCAGAGATATCTCGCAGATTGTCCGTGCTGATTTGATCCCAAATTGCCCCCACCTCTGCCTGTATCTCGGGATCAAGTTCCTTACGATCCGCGCGCAGCCTTCCCTCTTCATCAAGGTAAGGGGATGCGCCATACAGGGAATCTCTGAACAAGCCATTAACCTGCTCAATGCAGCCCTCGTGGATACCGCGTTCCTTCATCACTTTAAACAAGATAGCCAGGTAAATTGGCATCGCAGGAATAGCCGCACTGGCCTGAGTGACCACCGCCTTCAACACAGACACGCGGGCGTCTCCGCCATTGGCCGCCAACTGCTCGCGAATCGCCAGTACCCTTTTATCCAGATCCTTCTTGGCGGCGCCAATCGTTCCGTGCCAGTAAATATCCCATGTCACTTTCTCACCGATATAGGTATAGGCCGTCGTTTTGGCGCCATCTGCCAGCACGCCGGCAGCACCCAGGGCTTCAATCCACATCTGCCAATCTTCGCCGCCCATGACGGCCACTGTATTATCAATATCCTCCTGTGATGCCGCTTCCAGGTGGAAGTCCTGAATCTCTTCCTTATCGGTATTAACGCCTTTTTGAACCGTGTCGCCGCCAATAGGCTTAAGCGTAGAGTTGTGTACCACTCCAGTCACCGGATGCTGCCTGCGAGGGGACGCGAGGCTGTACACCACCAGGTCAATTTGGCCTAGGTCAGCTTTAATGGTGTCGATGGTTTTCTGCTTAATTTCGTCACTGAAAGCATCGCCATTGATGCTCTTGGCATAGAGACCTTCAGCTTCGGCAAATTTATGGAACGCTGCCGAGTTGTACCAACCCGCTGTTCCAGGCTTACGCTCTGTCCCTTCTTTTTCGAAGAAGATGCCCAGGGTCGATGCACCGGCACCAAATGCTGCAGTAATTCGCGAGGCCAGGCCGTAACCCGTGGACGAACCTATCACCAATACCCGCTTGGGTCCGCCCGCAATTGGCCCCTGAGATTTCACATGGGTGATTTGCTTCTGAACGTTGGCTTCGCAGCCGGTAGGGTGAGTGGTAACACAGAGAAAACCACGTACACGAGGCTTGATGATCATATTGTATGAGTTCCTGGCTTTGGTCATTAAAGCGCCGAGACAGGCAAATAGTGGTCACCGGCGCGACTGGAAAGTGTAGCACAGCGAGGGAGATTCTAAAGCCGGTGCTTGTATTCCCACCCCCGGTAACGTTCAATATCGCCACTCAACGCTTTAGCTGAACGACAATGCCAAAATCACCCCTACTAACCCCAACATCACCAAGCTGGACAGCGGCTGTGATGGAGAACTTTAACGAGTTTTTGCAAGACCACGCTGCTGCCGAGAAGAAAGCGTCAGGCATGGCGATGTCTATGGTGTCGCACTATCCAGACCGTATCGAACTGGTGGCGTCCATGGCTGATCTGGCTATTGAAGAGCTCAGCCATTACCGCGAGGTGGTAAAATGGATTCACCAGCGAGGACTTCATACAACCGCGGACAGCAAGGACCATTACGTACTGGCATTTCGCAAAGCCATGCGCCAGGGCGCTGATCCAGAAGCTTACTTACTTGATCGTCTGTTAACGGCGAGCATTATTGAGGCCAGGGGTGCTGAGCGCTTTGCGCTGGTGGCAAACGCTCTGGAAGATGGACCGCTAAAGAAGTTTTACCATTCCATTGCCCGCTCTGAGGAGCGCCACTACACCCTGTTCCTCGACCTCGCGGGACTCTACCTTCCTCAGCAGGACATTGAAGCTCGCTGGGATGAATTATTGGCGGCGGAAGCGGAAATAGTCGCGCGCCTGCCTATCCGAGCCGCGCTCCACTGAACCTGATCTCCGACAAAGCAGTCGCACGTTATCTCGAACGGTACCGCGAAGCCTGCGTACCGCCCGCACCTGATACCGGGTCCTGGCACCACGTATTAGTAATCCCGGCTTACCAAGAAGCGGCTACGCTTATTGACTCGCTCAACGAGGTGCAAAATTCCGGCAAACGGCTGCTGATCATACTGGTGCTTAATCGCCCCCAGCATGACGACAATCCCGCCATTAACGACGAACTCAGAAGCCGTATTCAAGCGCTAACAACAACTGTATCGCCAAGCGCCGGTTGTACACTGCATCCCTTGCACGCCCTGACCGATATTCTGTGCGTCGATACGGAGATGATTTTTGGAGCCATTGCAGATAGCGACGGAGTCGGACGTGCGCGAAAAATTGGTTGTGACACGGCACTGTTATGGATGACGGCAGGGGCAATAAAATCGAACTGGATCTGCAGTACTGATGCCGATGCGACCCTACCCAAAGATTACTTCTTGCGACTGGATGAATCACCTGCGGACACCTCTGCCGCACTTTACCCTTTCCGTCACGATGCATCAGAAGACGAACGCACTAACGACGCCTGTACACGCTACGAGTTACGGCTTCATCATTACGTACTAGGACTGCATTACGCCCGCTCACCCTACGCCTTTCATACTTTGGGTAGTTGTCTGGCGGTGCGTGCATCCAACTACGCTCAGGTGCGGGGCTTTCCACCAAGATCAGCGGCTGAAGATTTTTATCTACTCAACAAGCTCGCGAAAACCGGCCCCATCATGCAACTGACAGGGCAGTGTATTTCGCTGGCGGCACGACCCTCTGCTCGCGTGCCCTTCGGTACAGGTCCTGCTGTGCAGCGAATTTTGGACTCAGCAAATATGTCAGACCAGCAACTGTACTATCATCCTGCATGCTTTGAGGCACTGCGCTGTGTACTTGCGGGCATAACTGCGCACGGCGTTAACAGCGAAGCCGAACTGCAGGAAGCAGTGAAGACGCTAGGGTTATCGGAAGCACTAATTCGCACCAGCATGGACACACTTGGCAATCTGGGATTGGCAGGTGCTATCGATCACTGCCGGCGCCAAAGCAAGAATACGGCGGCATTTACAAGACACTTCCATCAATGGTTTGACGGATTCAGGACTCTCAAGTTTATTCATGGTCTACGGGATGCGGGGTGGCAAGATATGAATCTGACAGAGCTCTCGGTCTCGCTCTCGAAGAACCAGTGGCCCATTGCGGTAAATGCCGACAACCCGCTGGCTTGCCGGGAGGCACTGTTGGAACAGTGGAATTGGACCTTCTAACCCTGACCGACTGTGGAGGGCAGAGTTTCAGTGCTCGATGCCAGTCCTTACAAACTCAGACGACGGATATCCGATAGTAAACCCACTAACTGAGACATAAACCTGCCGCCGTCACCGCCGTTGACTACGCGGTGGTCATACGACAATGCGAGGGGAAGCATTTTTCGGGGCTGGAATTCGCTGCCGTTCCAGACCGGCTTCATCTGGGCGCGCGAGACGCCGAGAATCGCCACTTCCGGCGCGTTCACAATGGGTGTGAACCCGGTGCCACCCAGATTACCAAGGCTGGAAATGGTAAAACATCCGCCCTGCATATCCGCTGGCATTAACTTCCTGTCTTTGGCTTTGCCTGCCAGGCTAATAACCTCTTCGGCAAGCTCCCAAATAGATTTTTGGTCTGCGTCGCGGATGACCGGCACGACCAGCCCGGCAGGTGTGTCTACTGCCATTCCTATGTGAATGTATTTCTTGTAGGCCAATTCCTCACCCTGCGCCGCCAACGAAGAATTCAGTTTCGGATTATCGCGCAGGGCGACCGCACAAGCCTTGATGATAAAGGGCATTGGCGTAATTTTAGTGTTCCGCCGTTCTGCTTCCGCCTTCAGGGTCGCTCGAAATTCCTCAAGCTCGCTGATGTCCGCGTCATCAAACTGAGTTACGTGTGGCACGTTAAGCCAGTTGCGGTGCATATTGGCGGCAGTGATTTTATCAATCTTGCTGCGCTTGGTAAGTTCCACCTCACCGAATTTGGAGAAATCGATATCGGGAATCGCTGGAATGCCCGCGCCTGAGACCTGGGCGCTCGCCGCCGGCCCCGAGCTCAATGTCTTCTTGGAAAAGTTATGTAAATCCTCTTTGACAACTCGACCTCGGGGACCACTACCAGAGACCTGAGTCAGGTCAATACCAAACTCTCGGGCCAATTTTCGAACTGCAGGACCGGCATAGATAGAGCCACCCGCCCGCAGAGCAGACTCCTGGATGGTCGGTTTTACATCAGTTTTTGCATGTTCTGGTGCGACTTGCGCAGGCACATCATCGGGCTTGGCCTTTGGCTCAGTTGCAGCTGGTAATGGCACCGGCGCGCTCGCTCCGTCACCACCGGCAACCCGCATTTCAGCAATCGGCGCACCCTGCTTAACCTGTTGCCCTTCCGTGACCAGTAATTTTAAGACCTCTCCGGCGTGGGGCGACGGCACCTCCATCGACGCCTTATCGCTCTCCAATGCAACCAGAGAATCTCCCTCTTCGACAATATCGCCAGGCGCTACGCTCAGCTCTATGACCTCGACCTCATCCTCAGTGCCTATATCGGGCACTACCACGGTAACCGACTGAGCTGGTGTCGACGCTGCCGCCGGCGCCTGCGGTTCAACGACAGCGACCTCAGGGGCCACTTCAACCTGGGCTTCAGTTTCAGGCGCAGGTTCAACCGCTGACTCGATATCGCCAACAGCTTCGAGAACCAAAATAGCCGAGCCCTCTGCCAATTCATCGCCTTCTTTGACCAGCACTTCGACCACAGTACCTGCCCCGGTAGATGGGATTTCCATGGAAGCCTTATCTGATTCCAGTACGATCAATGACTGGTCGACTTCTACCTCATCGCCAACCGCCACCAGTAACTCGATGACCTCGGCTCCTTCGGCGCCACCAATATCGGGTACTGTTACTTCATGCTTGGCCACGTGATATTCCTTTTACTTTTCGCTTTCGGCTTTACTTTTACGCTTTCGGCAACAACTTAAACGGTCACTGGGTCGACTTTGTCGCCCCGAATTTTAAGCGCTTCGCGAGCCTGTGAAACCACTTTCATTTCGATCTTGCCTTCATCCGCCAAAGCCTTGAGTGTTGCCAATACGACATACTCCCGACTCACTTCAAAAAATTCACGTAGCTTGCCACGGGTATCACTGCGACCATAACCGTCGGTGCCAAGCGTGACGTAGTGCCCCGGAATGAACTCACGAATTTGATCGGTGTAAACCTTCATATAATCGGTGGCGGCGATAAAGGGGCCTTCGCTATCCTGCAGAACCTGGGTGACATAAGGGACTCTGGGCTGCTCTTCCGGATTCAACAGATTCCAGCGAGCCGCCGCCTTTCCTTCTCGCTGCAACTCGTTGACGCTGGTTAGACTCCAGACGTCTGCAGCCACGTCATAATCCTTCTCCAGTATCTGGGCAGCCGCTTCTACTTCTCTCAGGATCGTGCCCGCGCCCAGCAACTGCACGCGCAATGCCTTCTTCGCAGGTGACTGCTTCAGGCGGTACATACCCTTGATAATCCCCTCTTCCACGCCCTCAGGCATTTCAGGGTGGGTGTAGTTTTCGTTCATCGTGGTGATGTAGTAAAACTTGTTCTCGCCTTCAACATACATGCGGCGAAGACCGTCCTGAATAACCACGGCAAGCTCATAGCTGTAAGCCGGGTCATAACTCACACAGTTGGGAATGGTAGCGGCCTGAATATGGCTGTGACCATCCTGGTGCTGCAAGCCCTCGCCATTCAGTGTGGTGCGACCAGCAGTACCCCCGATCAGGAAGCCACGTGCCTGACTATCGCCAGCAGCCCAGGCCAGATCACCAATACGCTGAAAGCCAAACATGGAATAGTAAATATAAAATGGCACCATGGTGTAGCCGCTGGTGCTATAGGATGTGGCTGCTGCTAACCAGGCTGAGAACGCACCAGCCTCATTAATGCCCTCTTCCAGAATTTGTCCCTGCTTGTCCTCTTTGTAGAACATGATCTGGTCAGAGTCATGTGGGGTGTACTGCTGTCCTGCCGATGAGTAAATACCAAGTTGGCGGAACATGCCTTCCATACCAAAAGTACGCGCCTCATCCGGCACTATGGGCACAACACGCTCACCCATTTTTTTGTCTTTTACCAGACTGGATAATATTCGAACGAAGGCCATGGTGGTGGATATTTCACGTTTGCCGCTGCCCTTGAGCTGGCTTTTGAATGCATCCAGCGGTGGTGTTTCGAGACGCTGTATCTCGCTGCGGCGAGCCGGAATAGATCCGCCCAATTCTCCGCGGCGTTCATTCATGTAGCGCATTTCCGGGCTGTCCGCCGCAGGTCGATAATAAGGAACGTCTTTGAGTTCTGTGTCGCTGATCGGAATTCCGAAGCGATCGCGGAACGCCTTGAGGCTCGCCATATCCAGTTTTTTCAAGGAGTGGGTCTCGTTGTTGGCTTCGCCCGCCTCCCCGGTACCGTAACCTTTGACCGTCATCGCCAATATTACAGTTGGGCGTTCGCTCTGAGCAACCGCCGCTGCGTAGGCTGCATAGACCTTGTAGGGATCGTGACCACCGCGGTTGAGGTACATAATGTCATCGTCGGAGAGGTCGGCAACCAGCGCAGCAGTTTCCGGATACTTGCCGAAGAAATGCTCACGGGTATAGGCGCCGCCGTTGTATTTGTAATTTTGCAGTTCGCCGTCGCAGACCTCGTCCATGCGCTGCTGCAGCAGGCCACTTTCGTCTTTGGCCAGCAGAGGGTCCCACTTGCGCCCCCAAACTACTTTTAAGACGTCCCAATCCGCTCCGCGGAACACACCTTCCAGTTCCTGAATAATTTTGCCGTTGCCCCGCACAGGGCCATCCAGTCTTTGCAGGTTACAGTTAATCACGAATATCAGGTTGCCCAATTTCTCCCGACCGGCCATAGCGATCGCGCCCAGAGATTCTGGTTCATCGCTTTCACCGTCACCCATGAAACACCACACATTGCGATCACCGTGATCGACCAGACCACGGCTCTGCTGGTATTTCAAAACGTGCGCCTGGTAAATAGCCTGGAGTGGCCCCAGCCCCATCGAGACGGTGGGAAACTGCCAATAGTCTGGCATTAACCAGGGGTGTGGGTAAGACGATAGTCCGCCGCCGTCTACCTCGCGCCTGAAACTGTCCATCTGTTGCTCGTCAATTCTGCCTTCCAGATAGGAACGTGCGTACATACCTGGCGCACTGTGTCCCTGATAGAACACCAGATCTCCCGGGTGACCGCCCTCGGTGCCACGCCAAAAATGGTTGAAGCCAATGTCATACAACGTTGCGCTGGAGGAGAAACTGGAAATGTGCCCGCCAAGGCCCTCGTCGTTGTCGTTCGCGCGCATCACCATGGCGAGCGCATTCCAACGGACCAGGGAGCGAATCCGCCGCTCCATGAAGAGGTCGCCAGGCATCGATTTTTCGTCAGCTGATCTTATGGTATTGCGAAAAGGGGTGGTAATTGCGGGTGGCAGACGCATGCCCTCGTGAACAGCGTGCTTGCTTAATTCGGACAGAATATAGCTCGCGCGCTCAGATCCGCCGTTCTTTAGCACTGAGTCCAGAGCGTCCATCCACTCTCGCGTTTCTGAAGGGTCGATATCTTCAATCATGCCTGTTGTCTCTCCGAGGTGATTTCTCTGGCTCGTCTAATATTATCTGGCCCGTCTAATATTGTCGGCCTGGGTTTCTCGAGTGGCGAAGAGGATGTGATCGTCGATTACATTCCAAAACAGCACTGTATCCTGGCCCGAACTCGATTTATTAGTATAGTCGACGTTAAAAATCAGCTGCGCCAATCTCGCCGCGACCTCAGGCTGTAAAAATATTACCGCGTTTGCTCGGGAATAGTAATATAGTTCCAGTTTGGAACCGATTTTCTTGCCAATTGCGCTTAAAATTCATCCATTTTCAATCAAAATGAAGTCTTTATGTAGTTTAACTACAAGATTCGCTCAATCGATCGAATAAGCCGGATGATCACGTTTGATGTCGCCAGCGCTGTCATACTGCTGACCCGAATTCTCGGGGAAGGTACCCCATTTTCCAGGGGTCACGACCTGCAGAGAATGCCGCTGCTGGATAAACACACGATTGTAATATTCCTGCCAGTCGGCCAGGGTGAAATCACTGATCGCATCCGCCAGTTGTTGCCTGCCAGCGAATTCATACTGCTTGCGAGCAATCGACTGCCAGTAGAACTCAGCACGCTCCAGCATATTTTTGTGGGGCCGCAGGATTTGGCTTCTCAACGCGACCTGATGACGTGCAAATTGGTCTGCATCCAGATTACCCTCCACACTTAACATGAATGCCTGCATGGAGTTAGCGACAGCATCGGCACTGTGACTTGGCGACTGCACCAACATCACAATACCCGGGACATCCAATTGCGGGAATGAAGACGCACTCACGGCATAACCCAATTGCTGCTCCGTGCGCAGTTGCTGGAAGAACCCCGACTTCATAATCTGCGCCGTTAAGGCAGACGCGGCCCGATCGCGCCAGGAGTCACCGGCACCCTGCAGGTACCAGGCCACCACCGAGTCATCGTGCGGCACCGCTACTCTATACTGCGCAATCTCTCCGGAACCCAGTTTCAGCACCTTCAAATCTGGCAGCTCTGGCACAGGACTGGACCCCAACAGCGAACGCACAGATACTGCGATGCCATCAACTGCGGTCTTTGGATAATTGCCGTAGATCATGATCTCCGCCGAAGCAGAGTCCCAAAAGGCGGTGGAATAGGCCTCTACGTCGGCCAGCGATGCCGACTCAAGCGCGTCAATCAAAGGAGCTTCACCCCATTCTCCATAGAGCAGCGCTTCACGCAGGTCATCGGCTACCTGGCTCATGGGACGTTTGGTAATTGAGTTTTCCAGACCGCGAATCATGTTCCGGCGAATATTTTCAAATCGCATAGGATCAAACTCAGGCTCTTTTATCACCTCGATAAGACGGTCGAGCAAGACCTGCTGTTTGTCGTTGTAACCGCCCACTCTTAAGCTGATGCCCTGGGCGTGCTTATAAATCCTGAAATTCAAACCAGCGAGTGCGGCAGGGTAAGAAAACTCATTCACCTTGTCGTTGATTAAACTGGTGTATAGAACCGCCATGGCCGTCTGGCTCGCGTCAGCGCCCACCAGCGGTGAGCGGAAATTCACATAGCTCGCACCTCGTGGCACCTTAAACTCATCGTCCTGACCAAACCAGATTGTGTCGCGCTCGCCCCGCTCAATAATAGCGGGCGCACCGGTCGTTGCCGGCTCTGGCTCAATAAGCGCGAGGTCTTCAGCGATAAATTGATTGGGCGGCGGCAAATTCAGTGACAACGGGCCTGCTATCGACTCCCAAATCGCTATAGTCTCTGCTGATTCCGTTTCCTGCGAATACGGCACCTCATAATAAGGGCTCACCCGATCAGTACTAACGGATTGGTCGTTCAGAATAATTTGGGCATTTTCGGGACGCAGCTGCGCCAGTAGTTCGCCGATCATGTCCGGATCAAACGCGTCCATGACGTAGGGGCCCTGCAAGGTATCCTCAACATCGTAGTGCTGCATACCGCTAGCCAGGCCGCTGACATAGCCAATGGGTTCGGCGTCTTCTCGAAAGCGAAAGCTGAGCTGAGCGAGGCGCGCCTGCTCATCATATAACCACTGCTGAGGCCCCTGCTCTCGCAGCATGTCGGTGTAGGCAAACAATAGACCCAGCACCCGGTCCTGCTTTTGCACACCAAGTTCGGTGAGCGTAAATGAAACACTGAACAGTGCCCCACCTCGCCAGGCCAGACCAGAGCCAGCTCCAAGGCCCTCAACCAAGCCCTCTTGCTTGAGTTGTGACAACAAACTGCCCGCACCCTCATGCCCTACCAAATTGCCAACATAGGCCAGCGGCTTGGCCCGGTATTGTCCACGGTAATCGTCAACCGGGAAATTAACCTGCAGTGATCTCAAGGTGGCCTGAGGTTTTATCTGCACCAGCATGGGCAAAGAACCATTGGCAAAAATAGGCTGTTCAAACTGCACAGGCTGATAATTGCGGTTTGGAATAGCGGCAAACATGGGCGCAACCATTTGCTCAAGCTCATCCAGCGATTCCGACCCCAGCACCACCAATCGCATTACATTGGCCGAGTAGTGCTTGCGATAAAACGTCAGCAAGTCATCGCGAATCATGGAATCCGGACGGTCTGCCAGCGACTCGAGGCTCCCAACAGAAAACTGACTGAAGGGATGATCCGGGTTCATATTCTGCTGCAGAACATCCAGCCCTCTGCGACCGTCACTCTTTATCCCAAGTTGATACTCTGCCTGTACCGCATTTTTTTCCCGATCAACATACTGCGCGTCAAAACTGGGCGAGATGAAAAACTGGGCGAATCGATCCAGAGCTTCGGGAAGGTAGTCGGCATTGATATCAAAGAAGTAGTTGGTGTTTTCAAAACTGGTATAGGCATTGCGATTACCACCGTGCTCGGTGATGTACTGCTCATATTCGGAAGCGTCCGGGTACTTGTCGGTCCCCAGAAATAGCATGTGCTCCAAAAAATGCGCCAATCCTCCGCGCCCGGGGGGATTGTCACCGCTACCCACCATGACATCGAGGGCGGCTGCAGCCTTGCGCGTATCGGGGTCGGAGATCAGTAGCACCCGCAGCTGATTAGGCAGCGTGATAACGCGATACTGGTGATCGTCGTTCGGGCTTTGGGTAAGCTGTGCTTCCGGCTCTGGCTGATTGGTACAAGCCAATAAAAAAGTCGCAACAAGCATGATGAGCAGGGCTTTAAAACCCCGCCCGAAATTCAACTCAGGCATTAATAACTCCGTTAGATTTACGTTTGAACAGGCTCGTCTATATCGGCCCGTTTGCTACTGCCGGGGGTCGGCCAGGCATTAATAATTGCCTTGATCAAAGTCGCCAGTGGAATGGCAAAAAACACTCCCCAAAGCCCCCAGATACCACCAAAAAATAGTACAGCCATAATAATGGCCACCGGATGAAGATTCACTGCCTCGGAAAACAACAGCGGCACCAGCACATTGCCATCCAGCCCCTGGATTATTACATAGACCATGAACACGTAATAAAATTCACTAACCAGGCCCCACTGAAAAAATGCGACCACAACCACCGGCACAGTGACCAGCGCGGCACCAATGTAGGGGATAATTACTGACAGGCCCACCATCAGGGCCAAAAGAGCCGCATAGTTCAGCCCCATCCAAACGAAGCTGAAATAGCTGACCGCACCCACAATAACGATCTCAACGACCTTGCCCCGCGCGTAATTTGCGACCTGGGTGTTCATTTCCAGACCAATCCTGCGCAGTAGCGGTCGCTCCGAGGGCAGAAAACTCCCGACCCAGGCAAGAATCTGATCACGGTCCTTGAGAAAGAAGAAAACAAGAATTGGAATGAGCACCATGTAGACCATCACCGTCAAAATACTGGGAATCGTCGCAATAGAGCCCCGCACTATGGAAGGCCCCAGGCCACCCAGCTCGGCCTGCGCCAGCGCCATCAACTGACTGAGCTGCTCCTCACTGAAAATCTGGGGATACTGCTCGGGCAGCACTACCAACCAATGCTGCCCCTGCTCCAACATTCTGGGTGTTTCACTGGCAAGACTGACTAACTGACGCCATACCAGAGGTAACAAGCCCAATGTTATACCGAAAAAAGCACCTACAAAGACCAGAAAAGCGACGGAAAAGCCCACCCATTGTGGCAAGCCTTGACGAGTCAGGCGATTGGCGACCCCCTGCATAAGATAGGCCAGGACGAGCGAGGTTAGCAACGGGGCGAGAATATCTCCAATAGTGGCCAGCAACACCAGGCAGAGTGCGAGTAAAACCAGCAACAGTACCGATTCTTCTTCAAACAGGTAGCGCTCGTACCACTTCTTGAAAATGTCGAGCATCAGTAACTCCGGTTATCGTTTCTGCAGTAAGTGGATATAGACACCATCAATTTCCTCAGAGGCCAACAAAGTGTGACCGGACTGCTCTGCAAATACCTGAAAATCTCTGACCGAGCCCTGATCAGTGGCGCTTATGCGCAGTTTCTCGCCACTGCCCATCGCGTTCAAAGCGCGTTTCGCCTTTAACAGGGGCATAGGGCAAAGTAGACCAATGGCATCGAGTTCCAGCCATTTTCCCTGAGTCATAAAAAGTTCGCTTAATCTATTGGTGCGCGCAGTATAGCGAGAAGGACTAAAAGTATGAACTTTACCTTCAGACTGCCCTCTGAAGGTAGAATATTCTATTACGGGTGGCAGCGACCATGAAGTACAATGCGGGTGAACATTATCCGGCATTCGAGCGATTCAATTTAGTGGTAAAACTCTGTCAAACTTCTCGCCGTTTAATAAAAGGCATAGTGGCAACCGCGCTGGCTGTTGCGGTTTTTACCTGCCCCGCCACCGCAAATGAAGACCTGAAGCTGCCCAATCTCGGAGAGTCCAGCACCAGTCTGTTCTCAGCAGAATACGAGTATAAACTTGGCCGGGGCTGGTTGCGTATGTTTCGTAGCCAGGTTCCCACCATCGACGACCCGCTTCTGTTTGACTACCTGGAAAACCTGATCTTCAGCCTGGTTACCCACAGCCAGTTGGAAGATAGGCGCATTGATCTCGTTCTGGTCGACAACCCGACCATCAATGCGTTTGCCGTACCCGGCGGCGTCATTGGTATCCACAATGGCCTCCTTCTCTACGCCCAGACCGAAGACGAACTGGCCACGGTACTGGCGCATGAAATTGCTCACCTCAGCCAACGGCACTTCTCACGGCGCGTGGAGTTTCAAAAGGCTCAGGCGCCTTTTAACTACGCTGCGATGCTGGCCGGCCTGGTATTAATGGCAACCGCAGGCGGCGAGGCCGGTATGGCTGCACTAATGGCCGGACAGGCGGCGGCACAGGATTCAGCGCTACGCTATAGCCGCGGCAATGAATCCGAAGCCGACCGGGTAGGCATGCAAACCATGGTCAAGGCTGGAATGGACCCACACGCCGCGCCGGCAATGTTCGAGCGCATGTTGCAGGCCTCGCGCTACACCGGTGGCAGCAATGTCCCCGAGTTTCTGCGCAGTCACCCTTTATCTGAGAATCGTATTGCCGACACGCGCAACAGAGCACAGGAATACCCCAAATCCATACGCCCGGCCAAACTGGACTATCAATTGATGCGAGCCAGAGTGATCAATCAACTGGCTGACACACCGGAACAAGCTATCCAGAAGTTTCGCGGCGAACTGGATGGCTCCACCCGTTCACGGGAGGCCGCGGTCTATGGGCTGGTTCTCGCCTTGACCAATGCAGGCAAGGCGGACGAAGCGGCCCTGGAGCTGGACTCCATCTGGTCAGGCGCGCCAGAACGACTTGAGTACATGATCGCTGATGCCGAAATCGATATGGCCCGCAATAAGGCCGAGCTTGCAGTTGAAAAACTCAGCAAGCACGTTGAACTCAACCCCGGCAACCACCCGCTAACCATGACTTACGCAACTGCGTTGATGCGCAACGGGCAGGCGCATATAGCGGAAGAGGTATTGCTCGATCAGAGTAAAGTAAAGCCCAAGGATCCAGGCCTGTGGTATTTGTTAGCTGAAGTGCAGGGATTATCCGGCAATATCTCTGGCCTGCACCAGGCAAGGGCGGAGTACTTTATCCTCAACGGCGTTTTGGATGAAGCGGAAAAGCAGCTAACCTATGCGCAAGAATTGACCAACAATGATTATCTGACCTCGGCCAAAATCAATCAGCGCCTGAAAGACGTACGCCAGATACGCGATGAAATGGAGAGCCTGTAAGACCGGGGGAGCTGCCGATCAGGCATTACCTTTCACAGCTACATGCAATTCGGCGGCAAAATCCAACATTCTCCGCAGAGGAACCATTGCTTGCCGGCCGATTTCTGGCTCGACGAAGATTTCATTGTCGGTGCGATCAAAGACATTCGCCAAGTTTTCCAATTCGTTCATCGCCATCCAGGGACAGTTGGCACAGCTGCGACAGCTGGCACCATTGCCTGCGGTTGGAGCGATAATGAACTCTTTGTCAGGCGCCAGTTGCTGAAGCTTGTAGAAAATACCCTGGTCAGTCGCCACGATAAACTGCTTGCTGTCCATGTTCACGGCGGCATTAATGATTTGCGTGGTAGAGCCCACCCGGTCGGCGAGTTCGAGCACTGAAGCCGGCGATTCAGGATGCGCCAGCACCACCGCCTCCGGGTAAACTCGCTTGAGATCAGCGATGCCCCTGGCCTTGAATTCCTCATGCACAATACAGGCACCATCCCACATCAGGATGTCTGCGCCGGTCTGGCGTTGTACGTAGTCACCCAGATGCCGATCCGGGGCCCAGATGATTTTCTTGCCCTGATCGGCGAGATGTTCGGCCACATCCAGCGCGATACTTGAGGTCACTACCCAATCAGCGCGGGCCTTCACCGCGGCCGAGGTATTGGCGTAGACCACCACCTCTCGGTCGGGGTGCTGGTCGCAAAATGCTGAAAACTCATCGATGGGGCAACCCAGATCCAGGGAGCAGGTCGCCTCCAATGTGGGCATTAACACCCGCTTCTCGGGCGTCAGAATCTTGGCAGTCTCGCCCATGAACTTTACACCGGCAACCACCAGGGTCTTCGCGGGGTGATCGTGGCCAAACCGGGCCATTTCCAGAGAATCAGAGACACAGCCACCGGATTCTTCGGCCAGCGCCTGAATCGCCGGCGCAGTGTAATAATGCGCAACAAGCGTCGCGTTCTCGGCCACCAAACGCTTTTTGATTTGCGCTGTAAGCTGCCGCTCCTGAAGCGGAGTTAGCTGACTCTGTTCGGCGTGGTCGAGATGTTTTTGCACTTGCTGGCGGATGGTCTCCAGCTTGTCGGAAGCGATAGTCATACTGGCAGGGGCGAGCTCAAAAAAAGGACGAAAATTCTAGCACATAATCGCTCCGCAATATTGTTCGCGTGTTATCCGGCAATTTTTGCTAAACATTTACTAGAATTTCACTGAAAACCTGCGTATAACCCCATGTTATATAAGAAATAAATACTCCAGAGCATTTGGGAAACGGATAGGGCCGTGACCTGACTGTGTAATTGGACCCGAGTGAGCAACCAGAGGCAATTGTGGACCGACACACCGTATTGATTATCTCTGACCAGAGTACGGACCACCTGATTTTGTCGGCCTGTCTGGAGCGCGCGCTACCGTCCCGCTTCGAGTTGGCCAATTCCGGCAGTATCGATCGCCCCCTGGATGCCCTGATGGATCCGGCCAACGATGCCGTGATCATGGCCTATGGCCCTGAAACAGAGTACCTCCTGCGCCTCGCTCAAAAACATGAAATTTCGCTGCCAATAATCGTCTTGCTGGACGAGGCCACTGATACGCTGACCCGTCAGCTGCACGACTGCGGGGCTCAAGACTACCTCGTTCGCGGCCAGCTTCAGGACGCCCTGGTTCATAGAATTCTCGACTACAGCATCCAGTTGAAATCCGCCCGGGAACAAATAAAACTGCTATCCAAACGAGACGTACTCACCGGCACGCTCAACCGATCCGGGTTTCGGGCCCACCTGGAGCGGGCAGTGGATCGATCTCAGCGCTACAATTTCAAAACAGCGTTGCTGCACCTCAATATCGATCAGTTTGCCAACGTCAATGATCACTACGGGGAGGCAAACGGCGACCTCCTTATTCAGGAAATTGCGCGGCGCCTGCTCAACAAATTGCGCAGCACGGATAGCATTGCGCGTATCGCGGGAGATGAATTTTCCGTTGTCCTGGAAGACGTGAACAACGCCGATGACGTAGAGGTAATCGCACAGAAAATGCTCAGCGCAATTTCTGTGCCGATGGTACTCAATGATCAGCAGGTGTCCGTAGAAGCGAGTATTGGCGCTGCCATCTTTCCCGACGCCGCCACCGAAGTAGCCGATCTGATCGAACATGCCCGTGACGCCATGCTGCAAGCCAAGGCGGTACAGGGCGGCAAGTACGTACTCTACAACGAGCAGTTACAGTTTGATGTCGCGGGCAATTCAACGCTGGCGGCTGAGCTGCGGGCCGCCGTTCGCAAGAATCAATTCGAACTTCACTACCAGCCTCGTATCGACCTGAAAACGGGTGAACTAGAGGGCCTGGAGGCATTGCTGCGCTGGAATCACCCCGAACGAGGCCTGGTAACGCCCGCGGCGTTCATCTCAGTGTGCGAGGATATGGGCCTGCTGAAAACCATAGGTTATCAGGTCATTCAGCACGCCTGCTCCGCGCAGGTCTGGCTTAGCAACCAGGGTATGTCTGAGGTCGAAGTTGCGGTCAACATCTCGTTTTCACAAATTCAGGATGAGCGCTTTGTTGATATCGTGAAAGATATTATCGAACGCACCGGGGTAAATGCGAATCGACTGGAATTTGAACTGACCGAAACCACAATCTTGAAAAATCCCGAGTCCATCAAGGAGCGTATGAACCAATTGCGCCTGCTGGGTATTTCCTTTTCCCTGGACGATTTTGGCACCGGCTTTTCACAGTTGTCGCATCTTACCGACCTTCCTATCTCGGCGATCAAAATTGACAGCAGCTTTGTGCAGGATTTACCGCACAACCCACAACAGGTTGCTGTGTGCTCCATGATTATTAAAATGGCGCAGCGTCTGGACATGCCAGTGGTTGCCGAGGGTGCAGAAACCTACGAGCAAATAGAGTTTTTACGAGAGCAGGAGTGCGATCAGGTACAGGGGTTTTACTACAGCCCGGCAATACCATTGCAACAACTGCCCCGCTTCGTTCAGGAACAACGATTCAAGCGCCGCGAACGGATATTATCCTAGCGGGCCAAACTGCAATCACACTAGGCGCAAACCGCTAGTGATGTTAGCCTAAGCTCACCTCATAAGCGGTACTAATCAACTGTATGGCAACCATTAAACCAACCGGATACAGCGCAAAAATTCTGGTCGCCGATGATGACCTGAATGTTCGACTGTTGACCCGTCAATGTCTTGAAGCTGAAGATATGATTGTGGTTGAGGCAGCCAACGGCCCCGAAGCCATCGATATGTTCGTGCGCGAGCGCCCTGACCTCGTATTCCTCGATGTTGAAATGCCAGGCATGAGCGGACTGGAAGTGTGCCAACGCATCCGCCAAATGCCTCAGGGCGAATCCATTCCCATTATGATTGTCACCGGCTCAGACGATCGCCAATCGATTGACCAGGGCTTCGAAGCAGGCGCCACGCAGTACAAAACCAAACCTGTGAACTGGTCTTTACTGGGCCGCGATGTGCAGTACATGCTGCGCGCCAGTAGCGCCTTCAATGCGCTGAAGCGGCAAGAAGATCGGCTGAGATATCTGGCCTACTTCGATCCCTTAACAAGCCTGCCCAACCGGCGCAGCTTTAACGAGCAACTCAATCGCATTCTGAAGCGCTGTCAGCGGCACAAGTCCAATGCCGCGTTGCTGTTTATCGATCTCGACCATTTCAAACGCATCAACGACTCAATCGGCCACGGTCGCGGTGATCGCCTGTTGGTTGAAATTGCCAAACGCCTGACACTTGAATTGCGCGAAGACGATGCCATCAACTACTTTTCTGATGCCAGCGCTGAGGACGACGAAGACGCAGATACCGGCACCGAAATCGCACGCCTGGGTGGTGATGAATTCACCGTGGTGCTATCGGATGTTGAGATAGGGCATGTTGAGGGCGTCGCCAAACGCATCCTGCACAGCCTATCGCAACCTATCGCATTGCAATCGCACAATCCCGTGGTAACGCCCAGCATCGGCATTGCAGTTTTCCCCGAGGATGGTGCAGATCCCGACACGCTGGTTCGCAACGCGGATACCGCGATGTACGTTGCCAAGGCCGAGGGCCGTGCCTGCTATCGGTTCTACAACGAGGAGATGAACTCCCGCGCTGTTGAGCAGCTGAAAATGGAAGAAGAGCTGCGCCACGCGATGACGCACAATGAACTTGAGCTTCGATACCAGCCGCAGATAGAAATAACAACTGGCGACGTGGTGAGCATGGAAGCGCTGGTGCGCTGGAAGCATCCGGAGCGCGGTATGATCTCACCCGGAGAGTTTATTCCGGTGGCAGAGCGTACCGGCCAGATTATTGAACTCGGTGACTGGGTAATGAACGAAGTTGCCCGCAATTGCCTCTATTGGGAAACACTGGGCCTGCCCGCCTTTCGCGTCTGTATTAACATCTCACCGCTGCAATTTAACCAGGGCAATCTGACGCAGAGCATCGCGGATTTTCTCGGACGGTCCGGACTATCGCCCAGTAGACTGGAGCTGGAACTGACAGAAAGCGCCATCATGACCGACGCCGAGACCAACATCGCCAAACTCAACGAGCTCAAAGGGCTTGGCATAGAGCTGGCGGTTGATGACTTTGGCACCGGCTATTCTTCATTGAGTTATCTCAAACGCTTCCCCATCGACACTTTGAAAATTGACCAGAGCTTCGTTGCCGACCTGGATAGCCCCAATGGCCAGGCTATCGTTGACGCCATTTTGGCTCTCTCGAAAACAATGGGTCTGCGCTCGATTGCCGAGGGCATCGAGGAAGCTGATCAACTACGCTACCTGGTGAATCAGCAGTGCGACCTGCTGCAGGGCTTCTACTTCGCCAGACCACTCTATCCAGAAGATGTACCCGGGATTTTGCGCCAAAACTTTGCCGAAAAAATCAAGGAAGTCATGCGGGGCTAGCAGCGTGTTGAAAAAGCTGCATTCACTCAATCAAACTTTTGCGCTGGCGATTCTTTTTGCGTCTCCGGTACTGGCTGCCAACTCGAACGACAATACCGAACAGCTACAGGTAATGCTGCAAGGCGCACCTGCGTCTGAATTAAAGAGCCTCGTAGAGGAGCGTGGCGGCTCTGTCAGTCATGTTCTACACATTATCGACGCCGTGGGCGCAAACGTCACCCGCGAGCAACTTGATGCGCTTATAACGTCTCCACTGGTACACCGCTACATAGACGACCTGGCGCTGGGAGACCCGGTAGAGGAAGAACCAGAGAGCGGTGATGAATCATGCCATATCGCCGGTTCACTGGAGCTGGATATTGCGAGGCCAGACATCGAATGGCGCCTTTACAAGCGCGAGGACGACGTACTTGGCCTGCAAAAACTCGAACTTGAATGGCCGGTGGAACTGGGCGAACTGAAGTCGCTTAGCCTGGGTGAACATACTTTCCCACGCAAGTTTCTGAAGCTGGCAAACCCCGGTAAATTGGCGCTCACTCTGGACGCTGCCGCTGCCCCCAAAGTTGCTGAGAACACCGTTCTGCGAGCCAGTTTCGATCGCCCGCCCACTGATGAAATTTGGAACCATGTGCAGCAGCGCGACTTTGTTATTTCCGCAGATTTTGGTAATGACTGCAGCACAGAACTTATTCCCGGCTACCCCGACAATCACAACAATTCTTACTTTCCAGGCGTAGTAGGCGCCGATGCGCTACACAAGCTGGGCATTACCGGCAATGGTGTGACCGTTGCCGTACTGGACTCAGGTTTATGGGAAACCCCGGTGATCAAGCTGAACACCCGCGGTAAACGCCGAGTGATCGGCCGCTACGATGCCATACGCGACGTGGCGGACCAGGAAGTGTTTGACGCTAGTGGCCATGGCACCCATATGACCAGCATCATTGCCCACAGCGGCATGGTTACCGCCGACAACAAGCCTCTGGGGAGTTACAAGGGCATCGCCCCCGATGTCTCCCTGGTTTCGATTAAGGCGTTCGATGACGAGGGACAGGGCGAGTTTCTGGATATCGTGCGTGGCGTGCAGTGGGTTGTAGACAATCGAGAGCGACTGAACATCAAGGTATTGAATTTGTCCTTCTCTGCCCCACCGCGCTGGCCCTACTGGCAGGACCCGATCAATCAGGCCGTAATGCGCGCCTGGGCGGCAGGCATAACAGTGATAGCGGCAGCAGGAAACAGTGGCCCTGAGCCTATGACCGTTGGCTCCCCGGGCAATCTGCCTTATATCATTACCGTGGGCGCAATCACCGACTCCTGGACGCTAGACACGCGTGACGACGACTATATCCCCGACTTCTCAGCCCAGGGACCAACGCCCTACGCCCATATCAAGCCAGACATTGTCGCCCCAGGCGGGCACATTAGCGGCCTGACACGACCAGGATCCAGCCTCATTGGCGAGTTACCCCAATACTTGCTAAAAACGGGCGAGTTTGTGATGACAGGAACCTCCCAGGCCAGCGCCCTGGTTGCCGGGATAGCCGCTCTGATATTACAACTCGAGCCAGAGCTTAGCCCCGACGACATGAAATGCATGCTCATGAGCAGCGCCGAGCCAGCAATCAACGCCGATGGAAGGTTGGCCTACAGTCCCTTCCAGCAAGGCAGTGGCTACGTTAGCGCCACCCGGGCGATTACATTGGGAAAACGCGGCTGCGGGAATGAGGACTTGGACATCGAAGCTGACATGGCCGGAGATGCGCATTTCCAGGGCCCAGCAATTACTGACGAACAAGACAAGGTTGGCCTGCCCGGACTGAGCGAAATACTGTCCCCGGGGCCTGCTGCCCAAGGATTGAGTAATACCAGAAAATGGGGTGCCAAGGAGCACCTCGAACGCACTTCAACCCCCGATTCAAATGACCCGACGGATAACCCCTCACATCTGGATTGGGTGGAAATTTATCGCGAAGAAGCCGCCGCAATGCAAAATCTCTCCGCTCCGAAAAACCCCTAAATCCAAAAACACCACATCCGGTAACACCAACTTCGAGCCGATTGACCCATATAGGGTAATGGGCCCGATTTGGCTCAAAAATTCTACATTTATTCTATATATATCAAACACTTATAGATATTCCAGGCCACTCAAACCGACCCCCGTCGTCCAATGCTCGACCAACAGCTACCCCAATAAGGGTATGTGCTGCTATTCAGCTATAAGCGTGGCAATCGTATTTTGAAGTCAAGCACTTACTGAAGAAAAAGTGAGTTAGACCCCAGACAGGGATGGGGACTAGAGAACCAGGTCGCAGAAGCGACAAATAAATTTTTAAGGAAGGCAGAGTTATGAAAACTTTAAAGATCATGGGACGGATCGGAGCTGGCGCATTATTGACTGCGGTAGCATTACCTCAGGCATTCGCAGCAGACGTGGTCGACGGATCTAGCACGATCCACAGGATCAGCCATCAACTTGCCTCTGACGTCGATTACACCCGCGCTTCGAGTCCTTCTGGGTATAAGTGGGGCAAGACAGAACCCACATCTAGTAACCAATCTTCTTGGACAGATGGCACAATTCAGAATCAGGGCGGATACAAGTGGGACCAACCTACACAGAGTAAACCTGCCGCGTCCGGAGATTACGCCGGGTCAGCTGGATATCAGTGGAAAGTGATGAATAAGCCCGAGCAGACGGGTTATCGCTGGCGTGCAAGCAACACACCTGAGGTTACCGGCTATCGCTGGCGTGCAAGCAGCACACCCGAAGTTAATGGCTATCGCTGGCGTGCAAGCAACACTCACGAAGTTACCGGCTATCGCTGGCGTGCAAGCAGCACCCCCGAAGTTAACGGCTATCGCTGGCGTGCAAGCAACACACCTAAAGTTACCGGCTATCGCTGGCGTGCAAGCAGCACACCTGAGGTTACCGGCTATCGCTGGCGTGCAAGCAGCACACCTGAGGTTACCGGCTATCGCTGGCGTGCAAGCAACACACCCACAGTTACCGGTTATCGCTGGCGTGCACAGTAAAGCCAGGCGGCTAAGTCTTCACTGGAAATTGTAAAACCCTCCCAGGCCAAATCCTTGGAATGGAGAAAGGAATACTTTGGGGGCAATAGAGCCCCCAAAGCATTTGTGTAAGACTATTTTCAATACGGTCCCTTTTCCAAGACAGGCTTCCGTAATTCGGCCCAAACTGCTTTCAAAAAACCTCCTAGAAACAGACCAGATGTGGTTATAGATCACAATATTCATTAGAATCATTAGTTCTATAATTGGGCTGATGGAAAATGAACAAACAATGCGCGCTCGCATCGTTTTACCTACTAGCAACATTCTTTGCCACGGGCCTCTGGGCCGCCCAAGATTTATCCCCACCTCGCTATGAATTTCGAATCAGCGACTTCTCTAAAAGCCTTACACAGCAAACAGTATCTGAAACTTACCAAGACAGCCGAGGCGCCCTGTGGTTTGTGACACAGGAGGGACTCAATAAATATAACGGCCACTCTTTGGAAAATTTCAGATACTCTGTTTCTGATCCATACTCTCTCAGCTCAAATATAACAACGGGAGTAACCGAAGACAGTGAGGGCAGTCTGTGGGTTTCCACGATAGGTGGTGGGCTAAACCTCTATAACGAACCACTAAATAGGTTTAGTGCTCGATACAACGAGCCAGGAAACCTGGACTCCCCATACTCCAACGATATCTACAGTATTTACACAGCAAATTCAGGCCAGGTCTGGCTAGGATACGAAAATGCTTTTAGCTCCTTCGACCCGGTCACAATGCGATTCAAGCACTACATCCCGGACACTGAAAAAATACCTTACCTTGGAGAGGTTCTAGGCTTCGCTGAAACAGAGGATGGAGTTCTATGGGCTTCAACATACAGCGGAGGCCTTGTTCGTATTGATAAGACTCAAAATACCGTAAGTGTAATGAGAAAAAACCCTGGGGGAGGCAGCTTTATTCCGTCCGAGAATCTCACCAGCCTCGAAACAGACACTTCCGGCTTCATTTGGGTCGCTACAGCGAATGCAGGGGTAGCTAAATATGACCCAACAACCAATACGGCAAGAACTTTCCGCCATGTACCCGATGATCCGTTAACCATATCCTCAGACGGGGTGCTCGACATATTTCAGGACTTAGATGGCAATATATGGGTTGCAACCGACCAAGGCTTAAGCGTTTACGACACCTTAACCGATAGTTTTGAAAGATATGCCGGGCACAGCGGAGAACTGTCTTCAAATTCGAGCTACAGCATCTACCAGTCGCAGGAAGGGAAGTACTGGGCTGGAACGTTCTATGGTTTGTCTGAGGGGGCTAAACAGCTGTTCCCAAGAATCAATAGCGAGAACATCAACCTATCTAGCGATTCAGTAAATGCATTTGGAGAGACGGGGGACGGAAGCCTTTGGGTCGGCACGGACGACGGACTGAATAGACTTAGGCCAGGGGCGACTAAATTTGAGTGGATCAATGAGTCGACCAACCCGGTAAAGCTGAGCAGCCCTATTGTGATGAGCCTTTTGGGGGAGGAGAGCACTATCTGGGTCGGTACATTCAATGGGGGTTTGAACAGAATTGATCTTGAAAATAATACTACAAAGACATTTTTACATTCGGAATTAGACGACAGCTCAATTGGTGCCAACGGTATTACTTCGATCTTAAGATCTTCAACCAATGAAATTCTAGTTGGAACATTCGGAGGAGGATTAAGCATCTTCTATGAAGATTTGGGTCAATTCCGCAGCTTAAAACATAACCCTAGTAACGATTCGTCACTCAGTAACAATAACGTTATAGCACTATATAAAGACTCCTTAGGCTATGTATGGATAGGTACGGAAAACGGACTCAATTTGTTTGAGCCTCCAAATGCGTTTAGGCGTTTTTATTCCGAGAGAGGAAACGAGGACAGTATCTCTTCAGACATGGTTTGGGAAATGTACGAAGATAAACAAAAAAACTTGTGGCTGGGAACAAAAGGGGGCGGCTTAAACATGTGGGCCGCGGACCATCGAGCCAGCCTTGACCCCAAATTTTTACACTACTCCGAGAATATTGCATTACCGAGCTCAAACATCTATGGCATTTCCTCGGACGACCACGGGAATCTCTGGCTATCCCACAACCGTGGGCTAACAAAATTTGCGATTAAGGAGCTTAATTCCCACCACTACGGAATAAAGGATGGCTTGCAGGACACCGAATTTAATATGGGCGCCGCGTTCAAAGCATCAGACGGAGCGATTTTTTTTGGTGGCAACAGGGGTTACAACTCAGTCGATACGGGCCAGCTTGCAGAACGAACCGAACCCCCAAAAGTTAGTATTTCCAAAATCAAAATCATGAATCAACCAGCTGCTTTAGATCAGCCTTACAGAAAGCTGTCAAAATTAGTGCTCAATCATACAGACACTATGTTTTCAGTAGAATTCTTCGCTGCAGACTACTCTAATCCAAGCCTTATCAAGTACGCATACAAATTGGATGGCGTTAACCCCGATTGGGTTATCTCTGAAGATGCGCGAATTGCATCATTTACAACACTACCCGCCGGAAATTACATGTTAAGACTTGCAGCTGCAAATCCGGACGGGGTATGGAATTGGGATGGTGTAACACTCCCAGTTACTGTCCTTCCCCCGCCCTGGAGAAGCTCTTGGGCCTATGCTGGTTACGGAATATCGATGCTGTCTGGATTAGTCGTCTTGCTAAGACAACAAAGAAGGAAAGCCAACTTGGCCCAGGTTAGGCAAAGAGAGCTAGAGATCTTGGTTCAAGAGCGAACAGTCGATCTTGACCAGGCAAAAAGACAGGCTGAAGAGGCGAACAAGGCCAAATCTGACTTCTTAGCGACGATGAGTCATGAAATCCGAACTCCCATGCACGGCATGATTGGTATGACAGAGTTACTGCTACATACTTCGCTTTCAGATCAGCAAAAGAAATTCGCAAGGGCTGCTCATAACAGTGGAACATCGCTTCTTAACCTTATTAACGACATTCTTGATTTCTCTAAATTGGAGGCTTCAAAGGTTGAGATTGAAACAACGGAGTTTGACCTTACTAGACTCATAGATGAGATCTGCTATCTACAAGCGGAGCCTTCCGAGCGAAAGGGAGTAGTTCTAAGTAATATTATAGATCCAACAATTCCACTAATGACTATAGGTGATCCAGCGAAAATCCGTCAGGTGGTTATGAACCTTCTAAGTAATGCAATCAAATTCACTGCAACTGGCCACGTTACGGTTACGACCAGTCACAAGTTAATTCCATCAGAGCCTCGCTCTATTCTTCTGTGTATCACGGTTGAGGACGAGGGCATCGGTATGGATGAGCAAACACAGAACAAAATTTTCGAGCCTTTCACTCAGGCTGATGCAAGTACAACCAGAGAATATGGGGGAACAGGTCTAGGGCTCACAATTTCCAGGAATTTTGTTGATATGATGGGCGGAGAACTAACCGTGCAATCCAAATCCGGAATAGGTACCTCTATAATATTGTCTATCCCGTTACAAATAGCCGACATAGCAATTACAGAAAATAAATTCAGTTATGAAACTGCCTTCCTTCTTTGCGAAGATGATCATGTTACAGCAATGGTAACTTCACACTTTAAGGGCTTCGGGATCCAGGTAGACAGGTTGCGCAGTATGGACGAGATGCTAACGCGCCAGGATCAGGCGGAAGTACTCATACTCGACTATAAACCGGCAGACCCTAGGCATACTAGTATAGATGCGATGGTCGGTCTTTCAGCTCAAAAGGTTTTGTTGCTTACGCCATTATCCTTCGATCTTTCTGACCCTATTTTGGGCAACTTCAGCGCTATAGCTAAACCAATTACCCAGAGTGCGTTAAGACAATATCTAGAAGAAACTACCGCCGGCGCATCGTCCGAATTTGCGCATGCAAAAACTCCTCCTCCCCCCAAAACAAACCAAGCACCCAAACTAGTATTGGTTGCGGAAGACGTTGAGACAAATCAGCGAATCGCACGCGAGATGCTAGGCTTGCTTGGGTTTGAGGTCGACATTGCCTCGAACGGCGTCGAAGCCGTTAGCATGTTCATGAAAAAAACCTACGACGTCATCTTTATGGACTGTCAGATGCCGGTGCTTGACGGCTACAAAGCAACTGAGAAAATTAGAATAGTTGAACAGGAAAAAAACCTTACAAGAACGCCAATTGTGGCTCTCACAGCTGGAACAAGCGTAGAGGAAAAGTCAAAGTGTAGCGATGCTGGAATGGATCGTCATGTTACGAAGCCTTTTTCACTCTCGGAAATAAAGAAAGAGCTTGAAGTACTAGTCGGCATTACGGACATTCATGTGCGCGATTGGGATATGGGCAATAAAAATTTGGCTCTAGGCGATATCGCTGGAAGTGCTACGTCTGAGACTGGAGAAATATTTGACCACGTGGCAATTGAAAATATTAGAGAACTTGAGCGGCAAACAGGCAAACTGCTTCTTCCTGAGCTATACAAGGGATTCACTCTCCAGATGAATGAGAAGCTTGACCAACTCAGTCAGCAAATAACTATCGGTGACGCAACGAGCATCTACAAGACTGCTCATGCAATTAAATCGATGTCCGCAAACATGGGGGCGGAAAAGATAAAAATCACTAGTGCACGGATGGAAACCGATGCAAAAGAGGGTGTACTTGAAAACATGGTTGACGAGCTCGAGTCGTTAAACAGCCAATTCAGCGAATTTTCCGATGCGTTCTGCCAAGAACAGCTCGCATAATTTATGTATAACCCGAATTCCGCCCATATTGGTAGGAAATACTAAGTCGCTTTCACAAAGGCCGATCTCTCTTCGAATGGCCAGCCTCCACAAAAAAATTCTGTTGTTGATGCAATTTCGAATACGATTTACCTCGAACGCCATTTTTCTCCATCGCTTATTCTATCCTTCGAGAATATTTGGATGCTAAGGCACACGAGGGCCATGTCCCTACTCTTCAAATCCATTCTAATATTTTCTACATGGTTCGCTGCAAACTTAGCGCTATCGGAAGATAACCAGGTAGTGCACTTCCTTCCAAACCATGTGACCGACGTCCTTGGAAAGAGAACGGTAACCGCAATCCATAAAACCCAGCGCGGACTATGGATCGGCACCCAAAGCGGCTTGTATATTTATGACGGTGCGCGGCTTATCCCACCTAACGATCACGACCCTAACAACGAAGTTTTTTTCGGGTCAATGATTACAGATTTTGCTGAAACCCAATCTGGCGACCTTTTTATATCCACTCTTAATAACGGTCTAGCAAGGTTTCATGGTCTATCGGAAAAGTACTCCTATCCTGATATTACGGCAAGTAGAGAGATCATCACCTCGATACTAGTAGACCAACGTAGGAATCTATGGCTTGGAGGTGACCGCGGAATATCAGTCCACGCAGAAGAGGGTCTTCACAATATTACCCACGAAACCACCAGAAAAATTGGAACGACACTGAGTCGAGTTTCCACCATGGTTGAGGGGAAATTTGGGAGTGTATGGATAGGCACAGACAAAGGACTGGTAGTCCATGATTCCCAAGAAAATACTTCGCAATTTTTCTGTGCGAATGCGATAGCGAATTGCGATGATCTAAAAATTCATGTCACGGCCTTAGGGGTACGTGAAGACGGCGCAATATTAGCGGGTAACAGGGCCGGAGCCGCACTATCGATTTTGCCGCATAGTTATAGTATCGAACCACTTCATAGATCGCGAACAAGTAGTTCCTCTATCGTCACCACAATATTTACAGCAAATGGCCATTACTGGATCGGGACGGATGCGGGGCTATTGCTACTAGATATAAATACCGGGGATCTCTCGACTTATAATTCGAAGAATTCAAATTTATCGAACAATCACGTTACGAGTGCGCTAACTAGCGAAGACCAAATATGGATCGGTACATACAGTGGAATGTCGCTTGCGACTTCAACTGGTATAGAAACATTCAACTCCAAAAATAGTGGCGTTTTCAATGAAGTTCTATCATTCGCAGAAGATGACAATGGCGTTATTTGGGTGGGCACGTACCAAGGGGTATTCTCGCTCGATGAAGAAAGTGGTTTACACAAAAGTTTGACCGGAGCCAGCGCACATGCCCCATATTTCCGTGTAATGAGTTTACTTGCAGTCGATACAAAACTTTTTATAGGTACCCGCGGTCAAGGGCTTACTCTAAAGTTGTTTGGAACAAAGAACCCGCACAGTAATATCTCCGAACTGGAGAACGAGTCAATTACGCGAATGACTAGGGATCGTGGAGGTTCCGTATGGATTTCGACACTCCATCAGGGAATTCTTCGAATTCAAGATACTGGAATTGAAGACAGTCACGATTTGGGTCTAACAACTATTTCTTCAGGTTCAGAGTCTTTTTTCACGCTCTCAGTCGCATCCGAACAAGAAGTTTTAGCTGGCACGGAGAGCGAGCTGTTCCTTATAAACATAAAGAACTTGCGTGTGGAGAAGCTTGATTTTGAGTTTGAAGACAGAGAAAAAAATCCCATCATCATTTCCGCGCTTTCGGATAAGAAGGGTACTCTCTGGATAGGCACATTGGGGCAAGGGCTATATCGACTACCAAACGGCGTGTCGACTGCCAAAAAATTGAGACACCAAGATAATCGAGCAGCCGAGACTATTTACGAAATTCAGGTGGACGAGTCAGGGCGAATCTGGAGCTCCAGTTCAGAGGGTATTATTGTTTACAGCGACACTGGGCTCTACATGGGTAGGCTTGGGATACAAGATGGCCTGCAAGGCTCAGACTTTAATTTTGGAGCTTCCTTTAAGGACTCCAGGGGGCGACTATATTTTGGGGGTAGCAATGGCTATAGCCGATTCAAACCAAGCGACATTACGCTTAACAAACCCCAGCCCCTAATGAAGTTTACAAATCTATATATCAACGGAGAAAAGATAAACATACCTACCGCCATTAATAACCTTCAAGTAATCGAGCTACAATATACCGATTATCATTTCGCTCTCGAGTTTAATGTTGAAGAATTTTTTAGCCCTAGAAAGACAGACTATAATCACTCCCTTCAGGGATTTGACCCTAAAGTAATTGAAACCGGAAACCGCGGCACAGCCACCTACACCAACCTCCCCCCTGGCAAATACACTTTCCATGCCCAGGGCACCAACTCTGCAGGAATTCGCAACGAGGAGGGTATAACGCTCCAAGTCATTGTATACCCTCCCCCATGGCGCACATGGTGGGCTTATACGCTTTATTGCGTAGGTGCCATGCTTTTACTTTGGCTGGGGTGGCGGTGGCACTACACCTACCGACTGAAGGAGGAGGCAATGGCCATGGCGAGGGAAATGAACATGGAGGCTGAGTATGCCCTCGACGAATTGCAGGAACAGTTGGAGATTCAGGACTCTTTGCTGAGTTCCATACACAGTCGAAACGTGAGTGGTCTCGAGTTGCTGCGGGACATTTCTGCCAGAGCGGACCGTATTAGTGGTGTACAGGGGCAGTCTCATTCGCAAAGAAGCATAAGTGCACTGGCATCTCTTGAAGACGCACTGCTTCACCAGCAAGACAGGCTATATGCCGATATGCACAGATGCGTGGAAGATGTAGCAGCAAAGCTGCTGAACTTGCACCCAGAGGAAGCCACTTCGATCAGTATTATCAATGAAGTCAGTACGAGACCAGTTGAAGCGGGGATCGGGTCATTGATGGCGGTAGCAATTTACGAACTTCTCGACAACGCCATTGTGCACGCGTCGAAAGCCAGAGCCTTTGGGAATTATATAAAGGTCGCGCTTAGCATTAATGAACCGCAGGGTTCTTCCTCCAGACTATTTGAGCTCTCTGTCAGCGACAATGGCGAAGGAGGTAGCGAGGAAATTTTCTCTCAGGGATCCGGTGGTGCTGCAGTAATCGTTCTGATCGCCGAACACCTCAGCGCACGTCTTACAGTTTCCGGTGAGAACGGCATGATAGTAACCATGGTATTTTCGCAACCATCCTCCGAGCTTTAACCACTACCGCTTGCAATGTCTGACACTCAATTGGAGACTAGGTCTATTAATCGCTATCGACTAAAAGCTAAGGCAGGCAAAAACGCGTGATCGGAAAAAAGTCTGAACTAAAAACCACGGTGCTGGGCAAGGCATGTCACCTGGTGGTGGAAAATGCCTCAGGGAAAGGACAAGATCATCTGGATATCGCTCTTGCCGAGTTACAGCGGCTGGAATTGAAGTTCAGTTCCTATCAGGCTTCGAGCGTGGTTAGCCGCATTAACCAAAGGGCCGGTTCAGCGACATTCACCGAGCTGGATCCGGAATCCAGAAGCTTGTTCCAATATGTTGAGGCCGTCTGGTCAGAGAGCCGTCATCTTTTTGACCCTACCACCCGTGTGCTGTCCGACTGTTATGCGACAGGGCTGCAAGGGCAAGAACTGCTCTCTCAACTAGGGGAGAGATTACCGCTGGTTGGCTGGTCAAAACTGGAGTTTAACGAACAGGGAGTTCGTTTACCCGAGCCGGGAATGGTCATCGACCTGAATACTTGTATTCGCCCCTACGCGCTAGACCGCACCAGACGTTTGCTGAGCTCGCACGATGTAAGCAGTGCTTTGATCAGCCTGGATAGCGACGTCGTTACGCTGGGCAAGCAGCCCGACGGCTCGAACTGGTTGATTGGCATCCGGCACCCGCTGGGTAACCGCACCACCATCACCCGGCTAAAACTCAATCAAAAGGGTTACTCCATTAAGGGCAGCTTCGAAAATACCTTAAGGCTTGGCAATGAAGTTTTCAGCAAAGCACTTAGCCCCATCGACGGCCAGCCAGTACCCGGGTTACTGTCGGTCGCGGTGGTTGCTGACAACTGTCTGGACGCTTGCAGTGCGTCCTGCATAGCCCGCCTGAAGACTGAAAAGGAAGCGATAAAGTGGCTAGACGGCCTGGGCCTAAAGTGGATAGCCATCAACCGTCAGATGCAGCCCCTGGGGCCTCTGGCGCCAGCCACCTAGCATCCGGTAAATTGCGGGGTACGTTTTTCCGCCTGTGCCAAAAAACCTTCCTGAAGATCCTGCGATTCACTACATTGATCAGCGAGTAACTGGGCCTGGGCCAGATCCACAGACCCCGAGGCCGCCTGCGCCAGAATATGTTTCATGGCTTTGACAGACAAGGGAGCCAATGCGGCCAACCCCTCAGCCATTTGCTGAGCCTTGTTTGCAATTTCGTCCCGGGCAACGAGGTGGTCCAGAAAACCAATTTGATGCATTTCTGCAGCACTAAACACCTCAGCCGCCACCAAAATGCGCTTGGCCACATTGACACCCAGGCGCTCTACGTAACGGTTGATGCCACTCAGGGGATAACAAAGACCTATCGCCGCAGCGGGAACACGCATTCGTGAGCCCTCTATCCCCACCCGAAAATCACAACTGAGCGCCAGCTCTACACCACCACCAAAGACGTTTCCGTTGATCACGCAGATGGTAGGAATTTCCAGGGATGCCAGCTGGTCAGTTGTGTTCTGGAAAAAATCGCTGCTAATCTCACCGGCGTTGAGTTGCTGCAGAGAAGCCCCGGCACAAAACGTCTTTTCACCCGACCCCGCAACCACAAGCACTCGCAGATTTTCATCCGCCTTTACCTGACTCAGACTCGCTTGAATACCCTCCAACTCAGCTACGCCCAGAGAGTTATGCCGTTCGGGGTTATTCAGTGTGAGGTAGGCGATGTGGCCTTGAGTTCGATATAGAATGGTATTCGACATTATTTATCCTGGATATACGATTGGGAGTTCACGCCAAGCTCTACACGGACCCGTGGCTGACATAGACAAGGCATAGTGCACCGACCATACTAAGTTGTGAAGCGTTGACGCATTAAAAACTGCTTAAGGATTAATAATGAAAAAGAGATGCAGCTGGTGCGGCGACGACCCGCTCTACGTCAAGTATCACGATGAGGAGTGGGGCGTACCGGTTAGGGACGACAAGACCCTTTTTGAGTTTTTGATACTGGAGGGTGCCCAAGCCGGTCTGGCCTGGATTACCGTGCTGCGTAAGCGAGAAGGCTACCGCAAGCTGTTCAATGATTTTGACGCCGAAAAGGTCGCCCGTTATACGGACAAGAAGCTCGATAAATTGCTGCTGGACCCCAGCATTATCAGAAACCGCCTCAAAGTCTATGGCGCCAGAAAAAATGCACGAGCGTTTCTAGCTGTGCAGGAAGAAAAAGGAAGCTTTGCTGCATACATGTGGGATTTTGTCGACGGCACTCCTATTCAGAATACCCGGAAGAGTCTTGCGGATGTTCCAGCCACCACACCGTTGTCTGATGCCATCAGTAAAGATTTGAAAAAGCGCGGCTTCACCTTTGTCGGCTCAACCATAATGTACGCGCACATGCAGGCTACCGGCATGGTCAACGACCATACAAAGGATTGCTTTCGTCGCAAAGAATGTAGCGCTCTGGCCTGACCGCCCTACTCACGTTCCTGTTAGAATAGCGCCCCAGCCTTGGAGCGCCCAGTTTGCCTGAGTTAGAAACACCCCCGCGAGAATCCACCAGCCGCCGTGTCTGGCAGCTGGCATGGCCCAACATCATCTCAAATTTGTTATTTACTTCTGTCGGCTTCATGCACATAAAAATCGTAGCCGGCATAAGCACTTCGGCTGTCGCAGCCGTCACCACAGGTCACCGCGTGTTTTTTCTCACCCAGGCCATCTTGATGGGCGTATCGGTCGCATCCACGGCCATGATAGCCCGAGCCTGGGGCGCAGATGATAAGCACCAGGCGGAAGTGGCCTCATGGACTTCTCTGCTTGCCGCTATCGCACTTGCTGCTGCACTAGCCCTCCCTGCCCTGTTTGCACCAGAGTTTGTGGCAGGTCTATTTGGACTCGACGCGGAGACCACCCGTTCAGCGGCCGGCTTTATCTTCTGGCTAGGCGTATTCAGCGTCGCAGCCGCTATCAGTATGAGTTTACAGGCCGCTCTTCGTGCCACCGGTGATGTCATCACCCCGTTGTGGTTCCTGCTGTTCAGCTCCGTGTTTAATGTTCTGTTTGGCTATTGCCTCGCCTATGGCGTTGGCCCGTTGCCCAAGATGGGCGTGCCGGGTCTGGCGTTAGGGGGAAGTTTCGCGGCATTAATGGTGACTTCTGTATTCGTCGCCATGTGGTGGCGCGGTAAGTTCGCACTGAAACCGGTAAAAAGCCTGACCATTGATTGGGGCGTCGCCCGCCAACTGGCGATAATCGGCTCGCCAGCGGTTATTGAGCAGGCGGTGGTGCAACTGTCCTTCCTGCTGTTTTTTGGAATCGTTGCGCAATATGGAACGGTACCCTTCGCGGCCTACGGTATTGGTATAACCCTGATTTCATTTCCCATTGTAGTCGGCTTTGGTTTTGGTATTGCAGCTGCCACCCTGGTCGGCCAACGACTGGGGGCTGGTGACCCCGATGGAGCCGTCGCGGTCGGCTGGCGCTCGCTGCGTATGGCGGTTGGCGCCATGAGTGGCTTATCGCTAATACTTGCCTGGAACGCAGAAAGCCTCGCGAGCTTCATGATCAACGACCCCGACGTGGTCGAGCATACCGTTATCTTTATTTATATGATTGCCGCCGCCCAGCCCATGATGGCTTGTGAAGTGGCACTCGCCGGCTCCCTACGCGGTGCTGGCGATACCCGCTTCCCCCTGCTGGCCACTTTTTGCGGCCTGTTACTTGGCCGCTTACTGCCCGCCTGGTTGTTTGTCAGCCTCGGCATGTCGGTTTACTGGATATTCGGATCCATGCTGCTCGATTACAGCCTGAAAGCCACCATGCTCATCCACCGCTACCGCTCCAAGAAGTGGCTGACAGTCGTTATTAACAGCCCATCTAGCGCAAAACTTACCACAGCTGTAGACAGCGACAAAAAAAATACTTAAAGTTGGAATCTTAGACTAACAAGTAGGTTTGCGGCTCCTCGAGCTCAAAAAGCAACATTGGAATCAGACGATCCCACCTCAGGCAATAAGCCGGTCTCGCCCTTCAACCGGACGGCTCAACACGGCGCCAAGCGCACGGCCATCCTGTCGCAGGCCGCCATGCTGTTCAATTCCAAAGGCTCTCGCGCCACCACTTTGCGGGATATTGCTGAAAGTCTGGGACTGACAAAGACCAGCCTGTACTACTATGTCAAAACCAAGGAAGAGCTGATCTACCAGTGCTATATGGCCGCCCTGGAACACCACCACGCTACGCTGGATGCGGTTGAAGCCAAATATAGTGATCCCCTGGAACGAGCGTCAGCGTTTTTCCTGCAACACTTCGAGAATTCCCGTTCGGCCGGAGATGGTGAGAGCGTGCACATCGCCGCCATGCTCGAAATCGCATCCCTCAAAGGCACCCATCGTACCGACGTCGAAACGCAGTACATCAGCATGTTCAAACGCATTCGCGGCTATCTGCGTGAAGGCATAGCTCAGGGTAAATTGCGCCAGTTTGATGCAACTTCCGCCACCCGCGCCATTCTTGGGTCGGTAGAATGGGTATTTTACTGGCTGCACAATGTGCCCAGCGATCAGGTGCGCGGTATTGCGCTAGAGGCCCTGGATATCATTTCCCATGGCATCTACGCAGGCGAGGGCGAGTTTAAAGGCAGTGTTGAAAGACCGCGGCCAACGGATTCCGCGCAACTACACGGCTTTGATCGGGAGGAGCAAAATCGCCTCAAGCAGGAGGCATTTTACAAAACCGGTACACGATTTTTTAACAGGAAGGGATTTAACGGCGCCTCCCTGGATGAGATAGCAGAACACTTGAAGGTGTCCAAGGGCGCCTTTTACTATCACATAAAGAACAAAGAAGACCTGCTGTATAACTGTTACACCTATTCGGCAGACATCATCAAGTCGATCTACACTGAAGCCATCGACACAGATCTGTCCGGCATGGAAAAAGTGGACGTCAGCTGCCGGCAGATTTTCTATGCGCAGAATTCGGATCAGGGCCCCTTGATCAGATACAACACAATCACGGCCCTACCACCGCCGCGACGGCGAAAAGTTCTACAGCAAACCAATGCCAACAATCGAGCCTTTGGTGGCTTTATCGATGCCGGTATTGAAGACGGCAGTATACGAAAAGTCCCTACCTCCGTAGCGCAGAATCTAATTTCAGGTGCTATCAACGCGGCCATGGACATTAATCTGTGGCGACGTGTCGACGATCTTGATCAAGCTGGCGTCGAGTACTTCGATATATTTTTCAACGGCCTGCTACCCCGTAAATAGCTGCATCTTTGCAGCATCAAGGAGTTATTTTTTGACACCCGAACTGGAAAAACTAATCAAGTGTCTTGAGGTTGAGCGGGTCGACAAATACCTGTTCATAGGCAATAGCCCGAAGAGCCCCAAACGAGTGTTTGGCGGGCAAGTACTGGCACAGTCACTGAACGCGGCCATCCGATCGGTTGACGATGATCGAGTTGCGCATTCCATGCACGCCTATTTCTTAAGGCCGGGCGACCCCAGCAAGCAAATCGTATTCGAGGTAGACCCCATCCGGGATGGCCGCACTTTCGCCACCCGCCGCGTCGTTGCCAAGCAGGACGGCCGCGCGATATTCAATACTTCGGTATCGTTCCAGCTAGAAGAAGAAGGCCTGGAGCATCAAATGGACGGCCCCAAGGTGCCAGCACCAGAAGATGTGGAAACAGATCTCGAGTATTGGGAAAACCATGTAAAGGGCAAGCCAGACGCCGTAAAACCACCAACGATCTCGGTACTTGAGCGCAGGATGATAGAGCGCCGCGACTATAATAATCCAACTCCCGGGGAGCCCATACAGAATATGTGGTTCCGGGTGCCACAGAAGTTGTCAGACGATCGCGCGCTGCATCAAACCCTATTGGCGTACATATCGGATTACTCGCTGCTGGGTGCAGCCCTGCGCCCCCACCCCTATACCGGGGCCAGTGGAGATTTGCAATTGGCCAGTCTTGATCATGCGCTTTGGTTTCATCGTGCGTTGCGCGTTGATGACTACTTGTTATACACCATGGACAGTCCCAACTCCGGCGGCGGTCGTGGTTTCAGCCGCGGAAGCTTCTATACCCAGGACGGCGTTCTGGTAGCCTCTACGGCACAAGAATCGCTGCTGCGGGTACGCAAAAGCGAAGCCTAGCGGTAGCTGATCAGGTTTTCGTCTGCTTGCTGCCCCAACACCCGCAGAAATGAGCAATCGTTGAAATACGACAGCGACACCTTGTCACCGTTATAAAAGATTTGGGTCATAGAAGCGTTGAAGATGGGTTCGTAAAACTTGTAGATCTGGTTGCCTTCCAAACCAAGCACGCCTGCGACCAACGTCGCTATCGTGCCACCGGAGGTAAAAATACCCACAGTCTTGCCGCCACCTTCGTTGCGCATCACATCGGCAAGAGCAGCGTTGGCATTGCCCGAGTAATCAGCCCAACTTTGTATGTTGCTCGCATCGCACTCCGGTGATACCCAATGTGTAAACACCGCCTCGATAATCTTTTGATAGTGCTTACTGTTCTTCAGTCCAGTTTTCAATAAAGCCTGTAAGCGGGGATCCTTGTCCGCCAACTTTGGCAAAAGATGCTTTACGTGCTCGTCGTTGCGAACCTCGTCGAAACGCGCATCAATATGATGCTCAACCGCAGCCGGTTGACTCGCCAGGGCCAGCTCAGCCGTTTTACGCTGGCGTTTTAAATCACCACTGTAGGCGGCGTCGAGCACAATATTATTGTCGCGCAAGTAATGCCCCAGGACTTCAGCCTGACGTTCGCCCAACTCGGAGAGCTTGTCGTAGTCATCTGAGCCAAAAGATGCCTGGCCGTGGCGAAAAAGGTAAATGGTCGCCATTAGGCAATCTCCGTTTCAGTTTTTGGGGTGCGATCAAATCGCAGTTTGCGGCGATAGGGAAAGAAATCATCCACATAACCGCTTCTAATTTGCTGTTGTAGCCCTTGCCAGAATTCCGCCTCGTACACATCACTGTGCATTTCGTCGAAGGCCTTGCGAGCACGCTGGTTACCCGAGAAAAACAGGCGAAACTCTTCCGGGAAAATATCGTTGGGGCCAACGCTGTACCAGGGCTGGCTGGCCATCTCCTCTTCCTCCGACCGCGGTTCAGGTATTTTACGAAAATTACAATCCAGCAGGGGCTGAATTTCATCGTAATCGTAGAACACAACACGACCGTGGCGGGTTACACCAAAATTCTTCAGTAACATATCGCCGGGAAATATATTGGCCGCCGCCAGTTGCCTGATCGCATTGCCATACTCATCCATAACATCACGTACTTGCTCATCACTGGCATCACGTAAATAAAGATTGAGTGGCGTCATACGCCGTTCAACATACACATGTTTGATCACCAGCGCAGTGCCGTGTTCCTCAATCATGGACGGCGCGACGGCGCGCAGTTCTTCCATCAACTCATCAGAGAACCGTTCGCGGGCAAAAGCCAGATTGGTGAACTCCTGAGTATCGGCCATCCGCCCTACCCTGTCCCAACGCTTCACCAGGGCATACTTCGCCTTTACCTGGTCCCGCGTCATATCTTTAGGCGGGGTAAATCGGTCTTTGATAATTTTGAACACAAAGTCATAAGACGGCATGGTAAAGACAGTCATCACCATGCCCTTGATGCCAGGCGCGATAATGAACTGATCGCTGGTACTGGTCATATGTCGGTAGGCGCAGCGGTGGTAGTAAGTTTTACCGTGCTTGTTGTAGCCCATGGAGCTGTAAATTTCAGAAATCGGTTTCGCGGGCATCAACTGCTGGAGAAACAGTACATATTGCGAAGGTATGCTCGCATCCACCATGAAATAGGAACGGGTAAAACTGAATATGACACTGACCTTATCGGAGCCAAACAATACAGTGTCGACATAGACTTCGCCGCGGTCATTGTGCAGAACGGGTAACACAAAAGGTATTGAAGCTTTAGCGGTCACCAGCCTACCGACAATATAGGCGCCTTTATTGCGAAAGAAGTGATGTTTTAAAACCTGAAACTCAAGTTCGCCGTCTGCCACATCGACCTGTGCCCCAAGATGATTTTGGATCACACCAATAATGTTGTTTATATCTCGGTCCAGGTCTTCGTAGGGCAACCTGAAGCCGTAATCCAATAACAGTTTGCGCAATAGCTCAGGCAGCGACTGTTCGCATTTATAGCGGCTATAAACTGCACTCACATCCGCAGGCGGCATATCACCCTGAGGTGAAAAAACAAAAGCATACTCATCGCGAATCTTGCGGTGTTTGAATACAGCGCAGTACACCGAGTTGAAAAACGTCTCGGCAATTTCGAAATTATTGTGCCCTTTAATCAGGTCGGCATAGACCAACCGGGTTTCACTCCAGAATTGAAAGTCCCGTAGTTGATCACCGGCAATCAGTTCCACGAACTGTATAATTTGATGGGTTTTTTCTTTATACAGGTCAATGCGTTCGATAGAGGCCGCGTGCATTCCCAGCCAATCCGCATTTTCAAAACGCGACCGTGCCGCCAGAGTTATATTCTGGAATTCGGCAAAATAGGACTCAAAGCCATTGAGAATGGTGCGCGCGAAGCGCTCCCGCTTTTCCACGGTCAAAGATACCCTGCGGTAGCGTAGAGAATGAATCTAGATTGTAGGGTTGCCGTAGGCGCGACGCAATTTTCGCATTCCGCCTAACCAGCGGTCGTAATCGGCGGTTTTATGCTCGCGATACTTGGCAACGGTTGGATGGGGCAGCAGTAGAAAGCGTTCTTCAGCAATGCCTTTCACCACAGTCTCAGCGACGTCAGCGGGGGTAATCACCCCGTCAACACCAGCGGTACCGCCGTCCTTAGTCCCGCCAATCATGCGAGTGGCGACTGCCTGCGGACACAAACAAGAAACCTTGATGCCGTCATCCCCATGGGTAATAGCCAGAGATTCAGCGAAACCTATTGCAGCGTGCTTGGTCGTTGAATACGCCGCATCGCCGACTTGATTCAAAATACCGGCCGCAGAAGCGGTGTTCAGGAAATAACCCTCTCGCCGCGCAATCATCCCGGGCAGACAAGCTCGAGCGGCCCATACATGTGACATCACATGAATGTCCCACATGGCCTGCCAGGTGTCATTAGACGCAGAGGACGCGTACCAGGGCTCACCATCGCCAGCAATAATGCCGGCATTGCTACAGAAAAGATCAATGCGCCCGTAGCGAGATTCAACCTCAGCCACCATAGCGGCAATTTGGTCTTCGTTGCGTACGTCCACGCCGAAGGCGTCGCCGTCAATCGTCGCTGCAAATGCTTCGGCAGTATCCTGCTCGAGATCAACAACTACTACTTTTTTGGCGCCTTCTTGGTGGAATCGCTCGCACAGACCCTTGCCAATACCATTGGCACCGCCGGTGACGACAACGATCTTTCCCGCTATTTCCATATCAGAGCATTTCCTTGGCAATCACTTCCAGAACTTCAGCATCGTGAACGCCAAGCAACATAGTGCCCACTTCGCCACGCTTGCCCGCTTCTTTCCAGGGTGCCAGGCGCTCGATAATGCGCTCACGCGGACCAACCAAAGCAACTGAATCCAGCAACTCGTTAGGCACTGCCGCTTCGGCTTCCTGTTTTTTACCCTGCAGGTAAAGGTCCTGAATCTTGTCCGCAGCATCGCCAAAGCCCAGACGGGTAGCGTAGTCGTGGTAGAAGTTCTTGCCCTTGGCACCCATGCCGCCAATATAGAGACCTAACCAGGGGCGCAGTGAATCAAACGCAGCGTCCAGGTCATCATTCATGGCCACCGACACAAAGGGTGCAATGTCGAAGTCATCCAGACTTTTACCGCCACCGGCCTTATCGAAGCCTTTCTGCAGGTGGTCGCCAATGACGTCGTACTTATTGGGATCCATCCACACCGGGAAAACGCCGTCAGCAACCTCACCGGCACAACGCAGTCCTGCAGGTGTAATCGATGCCGTGTAAATGGGAATATCGGGATTGCCGCTCAAAATTGACTTCAGCGGCTTACCGAGCCCGGTTGTCCCCTCACCCTTGTTGGGCAGTTGGTACATCACACCTTCAAATTCTACCGGACCCTCACGCTCAAAAATTTTGCGCATGATCTTGATGTATTCTTTGGTCCGGGTCACTGGCTTGCCATAAGGCACGCCGTGCCAACCTTCAACAACCTGTGGGCCAGATGCACCAAGGCCAACGATAAAACGTCCGCCTGAGAGCTGATCCAGCGACATGGCGGTCATCGCGCACATCGCCGGTGTCCGTGCTGGCATCTGCATAATGGCCGTACCGACACGAATTTTTTCGGTCTGTGCCAATACCCAGCTCGCTGAAGTCACGGCGTCGTTGCCGTAAGCTTCTGCGGTCCACACGGAGTCAAACCCCAGGGACTCTGCTTGCTTAATCAGATCAATAGGAATATGGACTTGCTTGCCAGAATAACCGAGCAGGAATCCCAGTTTCATACGCGTTCTCCAGATGAGGCCGCCAATACCGGGCGACTCTGTGGGCTAATTTCTTCAGAATTCTGCGAGTACCGCAGGGTGTTGAATTGTGCCTGATGATAGTCGCCATTACCAAAGGTAGTGTTAATCATCATTAATCGCTTGGCGTAATGGCCGATATCCAGCTCGTCGGTCAAACCCATACCGCCGTGCAGCTGAATGGCCTCTTCATAGACATTCCTGCCGGCGCGATCAATGATCACCTTCAGCGCGTGTACCGCGATTTTGGCTTCATCACCACCTGCCGGTAGCGCGCACACTGCTCTGTACAACAGTGATTTGGCCTGCTCGTAAGACATGAAGGTTTCTACCATACGATGTTGCAGAGCCTGAAAGCTGCCAATGGCCACGTCAAACTGTTCGCGAGTTTTGGTGTACTCCAATGTCTTGGCATTGAGCTGGGACATGGCCCCAAGAGCCTCGGCACCAAGCGCCACAATCGCATCCTGAACCACAACATTCATCAACTCCAGGCCCTGATCAAGCTCGCCCAGAAGATTGTCAGCGGATACTTCTACATCGGTGAAGGTGATATTGGCCACCAGTTGACCATCCATCAGTCGATAGCTGGTTTTCTCGATACCCTTGGCGTCGGCGGGAACGACAAAGAGGCTCACGCCCTGCTCGTCGAACTGCCCACCTGAGGTACGGGCAGAGACAATCAGGTGATCGGCATTCACGCCATTCGAGACCACGACCTTTTCGCCGTTCAGCGTGTACGAATCACCCTGCGCCTTAGCGGAAGTCTTCACGTCAGCCAATTCAAAGCGGCTCTGGCGTTCCAGGTAGGCAAAAGCCCCCTGGCGGCTGCCATCAATAATTGCAGGGATATGAGCGGTCTTCAGCTCTTCGCTACCACTGCGCTGCAGCAGTCCGCCAAAGAGCACTACAGTGGCCAGGTAAGGTTCAACCACCAAACCCTTGCCAAACTCCTCCATCATCACCATGACATCGCTGGCACTGCCACCGAAGCCGCCATGTTCCTCAGCAAAGGGCACTGAAAGCCAGCCCAGTTCCGCAAAGGTTTGCCAATGGGCTTGGCTCATGCCTTCCGCGGAATCAGCAATCTCCCGGCGGCTATCAAAATCGTAGTCATCCTGTACAAAGCGGGCAACACTGTCCCGGAGCATGACCTGTTCTTCTGTGAAATCGAAATTCATTGATCCGTCCTCTCGTATCTGGATTTACAGGCCAAGTACTGCTTTGGCGATAATATTCTTTTGTACTTCATTGGAACCGCCATAGATGGTGGCGGCGCGGCCGTACATATAGGATTGCCTGGCCGGTGAGCCGTACTCATGACCCAGTGTCTCTGCATCAAGCTCATTGGGTAAAACACCCTGATAGTACGCTGCGGTTTCCATCGTCAGCTGCTGGAGGCTCTGCTGAATCTCTGTCCCCTTGATTTTCAGGAGAGAAGACTCAGCGCCCGGTGCACCACCGGCACTAACCGAAGCCAGGACCCGCAATTCAGTGTACTCAAGGGCCATCAGTTCAATTTCAATGTCGGACAGGCGTTTTTGAAACAACGGGTCATCGAGGAGTGATTTGCCGCCGTTAACTTCACTGCTCGCCAGTTCTACCAGTTTAGCCAGACCGCGCTTTGAATCAGCGACTGCCGCAATACCAGTGCGCTCATGGGCCAGCAATGCTTTGGCGTAGGTCCAGCCCTTGTCCTGCTCACCGATACGATTGGCAACCGGTACCCGCACATTATTGAACTCAACTTCATTCAAACTGTGGTGATTGTCGATACTGACAATAGGATTCACCTTGATGCCAGGAGATTTCATATCAATCAATAGAAAGGTAATGCCAGCCTGCTTCTTGCCTTCGTTATTCGTTCGCACCAGGCAAAAGATCCAGTCGGCATGCTGGGCATAGGTGGTCCAAATCTTGGAGCCATTGACCACATAGTCATCGCCATCCAGTTCCGCTTTGGTTTTCAGGGACGCCAGATCTGAGCCCGAGCCGGTCTCCGAATAACCCTGGCACCACCAGTCATCACTGCTAAGGATTGGCGGCAGGAAACGTGCCTTCTGCTCATCGCTACCATATGCCTGAATCACCGGCGCAACCATGGTCAGGCCAAAAGGAACGACATCGCGAATACCCGCTGCTGAGCGCTCGCTTTCATAAATGTATTTTTGCGTACTGTTCCAGCCAGTGCCACCGAGTTCCACCGGCCAACCGGGAGCAACCCAACCTTGCTTATGGAGACGCTTCTGCCAATCCACTACCGCCTCTTTAAAGGTGGCCAGCTGACCCATTCGGGTTTGCAATTCATCGTCGTAGGCCTCGGCAAAAAAGGCTCTAACCTCGTCGCGAAATGCGAGTTCTTCGGGGGAAAAATTTGTATCCACAGGGATACCTCCGTTGGGGTTGATTCGCGGCATCCGGCGTTGAATTCCGGCGCTTTATCCGCTGATTTGACTTTCGAGTATGTTTTTAATCAATCGGGCATGAACATTACCGATTCCGGTCCCGCAACACAAGGCCAGACCGAGACAGATTAATGGACAAAAGGTGACAGAATTGGAGGGTGAATAGCGGAAATAACCAGAAAGTCTGCGGCTCCCAGAGACGAGAGCCGGAATAAGAGGCTAGTAGAGCATGCTATAGAGTTTGCGCTGATACTCAGCTGCCAATGGGTCGCCCTTGCCGAGGCTGAACATGGTGTCCAGGAACAGCTTTTTGGTGGCGCCGTCTGCGTGGTTCAGGTCCTGTTGCAGAATCAGCAGCAAATTCTCCAATGCGTCCTTGAAGCGGCCTACACTGGTGTATTGAACCGCCAGTTGGGCACGAATTGCATGATCTTCAGGACTGGCTGCCAGCTTCTGCTCAAGCGCATCCATTTCCGGTGACTTGGCCGCCTCTCGTTTAATTTCAAGTTGCGCCATCAACTGCTCATAGGCGGCATCCTGATCCGCCATGCGGATTGAATCCAATAGAGTTTGCGCTTCGTCCAGGCGCAGCGCTTCGATCAAGCAATGAGCGTAAGCAATCGTAATATCATGCTGTTGCCCCGACTCATCCCAGGCCTGGCGCAGCGGGGTTAAAGCCGCCGCGAAATCACCTTTTTCCATGGCTTCGTGAGCCAGTTGTAGCAGTCCATCCCAGGGGGCGGGCAAATACTTGGCCAACATTTCACGCACGGCGGTTTCGGGCTGGGCACCGGTGAATCCATCCACTGGCTGCCCGTCTTTAATTATCATCACCGTAGGCAGGCTGCGCACACCGAACTGCTGAGCGAGATTCTGCTGCTCGTCGGCATTGACCTTGGCCAGCAGGAAGGCACCCTGATATTCAGTGGCGATTTTTTCGAGCATGGGCATGAGCACTTTGCAGGGCTCACACCAGTCGGCCCAGAAGTCGACCACAACCGGACGGTTATGGGATTCTTCAATGAGTAGTTGCGACGCGTTGGTTTCGTCGATGGTTACAATATGTTCGTTCAACTGTGCTCTCCTTACTAGGCGCTAAAGGCCCAACACGTCCTGCATGTCATACATCCCGGGCTCTTGGCCGGCAAGCCATCCCGCAGCCCGTACCGCGCCACGGCCAAAGGACATCCGACTTGACGCTTTGTGGGTAATCTCAACACGCTCGCCATCCGCTGCAAACATCACGGTGTGTTCGCCGACGATATCGCCAGCTCGCACGGTAGCAAAGCCGATAGTTTTGCGGTCTCTGGCGCCAGTTTGGCCTTCGCGGCCATAGACGGCCACTTCATTCAGGTCGCGCCCAAGCGCGTCGGCTACCACTTCACCCATGCTCAGGGCGGTGCCGGAAGGGGCATCGATTTTGTGGCGGTGATGGGACTCGGTAATTTCGATATCGACATCGTCGCCCAGCACTCTGGCGGCCATATCGAGTAATTTATAGCAAAGGTTGACCCCGGTACTAAAATTGGTGGCCTTGCACACCGCAATCTGGCCAGCGGCGCTATCCAATTGCGCCTGTTGCTGGTCGCTGAAGCCGGTGGTGCCGATAACAATAGCTTTGCCATTCTCAGCACAGATCGCCACGTTGGCCACTGTGGCAGCCGGAATGGTGAAATCGATAAGCACATCGAGGTCATTAATCACCCCCGCCAAATCACTGACAATAGCGACGCCGTTTTTACCTTGCCCTGCCACTTCGCCTGCATCTGCGCCCAGCAGCGAACTGTCTGGGTGCTCGATCGCAGCGGTCAGTTGCACGTCGTCTCCCGACAGGGCAATTGCCTCTATCAGAATGCGACCCATGCGCCCGGCGGCGCCGGTAATTCCTATTCGTGTAGTCATATTTTCATATCGTCGAAAAAGCTCTTCACACCCTCAAACCAGCTGGTTTGCCGGGGGGATTGTGACTTGCCACCCTCACCCAGGCTTTCCTGAAATTCACGCAGCATTTCTTTTTGCTGTTTCTTCAGGTTCACAGGCGTTTCCACAACCGCCCGGCACAACAGGTCACCCACACCGCCTCCGCGCACAGGCTTAACGCCTTTGCCACGCAGACGGAACAGTTTACCGGTTTGTGTTTCCGCTGGAATCTTCAATTTTACCCGTCCGTCCAGGGTGGGCACTTCCAATTCGCCGCCAATTGCCGCGTCAACGAAGGTAATAGGGACTTCGCAATACAGGTTTTTGCCATCGCGCTCGAAGATCGGGTGTTGCTTCACCGACATCTGTACGAACAGATCGCCTGAAGGCCCGCCTTCCGGCCCGGCTTCGCCCTCACCCGACAGCCGGATACGATCACCGGTATCCACACCAGGAGGAACTTTCACTGACAAAGTCTTGGTTTTCTCGACCCGACCCTGGCCGTGACAGCTATTACAGGGATCGCTTATCGATTTGCCGCGGCCGCGACAGTTAGGGCAGGTTTGTTGAACCTGAAAGAAGCCCTGCTGCATGCGCACCTGGCCAGCACCACCACAGGTGTTACAGGTGACAGGCGAGGTGCCCTTCTTCGCGCCGGACCCATCGCAGGGATCGCAGGCCGACAGGCTTGGGACCCTGATTTCAACGGTCGTGCCTTTAACGGCATCTTCAAGGGAGATATCCAGGGTGTAGCGTAGATCAGAACCGCGCTGAGCACGGCTGCGACCACCGCCACCACCTCCACCGAAAATGTCACCAAAAACATCGCCAAAAATATCGCTGAAATTGCCGTTGCCGCCACCGCCGCCCATACTCGGGTCAACACCCGCGTGACCGTATTGGTCGTAGGCGCCGCGTTTTTCCGAGTCCATCAAAATTTCGTAGGCCTCGGTGGCTTCCTTAAATTTATCGTCAGACTTGGGATCGTCGGAGTTACGATCCGGGTGATACTTCATTGCCACCCGGCGGTAGGACTTTTTAATGTCCTTATCTTCTGCGTTCCTGTCGACTCCCAGGACTTCGTAATAATCGCGTTTTGACATAGATAGCTTGGCGAAAAAATCCGCTATTTCTCATGTGACGACGCGGAATAGGTCTTGTGCACCTATCCCGCGTGGTCGTAGTTTTAATCAGGGGCGAACTTCGCCCGCCCCGATGAAAGAAGTGTTTAGGCTTCTTTTTTCTCGTCTTTGACTTCTTCGAACTCGGCGTCAACCACGTCTTCTCCGGCACCTGTCTCACCGCCAGCTTCGCCCGCTTCCGCTTGCGCGCCTTCGGCTTCTGCTGCTTGCGCGGCATACATTTTCTGGGCAACCGGTCCGGTCACTTCAGTCAACTTCGCAGCGGCTGCTTCAATGGCTTCCTTGTCGTCGCCTTTGACAGCTTCTTCGCCTTCGCTGATAGCGGCTTCGATAGCGGCCTTCTCTTCGTCAGTGGCGTGCTCGGCAGCTTCTTCCAAGGTTTTCTTGGCAGCGTGCGCCAAACCGTCGCAGGTATTGCGCGCAGTGATGAGTTCTTCAAACGCAGCATCGGCGTCGGCGTTAGCCTCGGCATCGGCAACCATGCCTTCGATGTCTTCGTCGGTCAAACCACCGGAGGCGGTAATACGGATAGACTGTTCCTTGCCCGTCGCCTTGTCTTTGGCACCAACATGCAAAATACCGTTGGCATCCAGGTCAAAGGTTACTTCGATCTGCGGCATGCCACGTGGCGACGCTGGAATGTCTGCAAGATCAAAACGGCCCAGCGACTTATTGCTGGCGGCTTGCTTACGCTCACCCTGTACCACGTGAATGGTCACCGCACTCTGGTTGTCTTCAGCGGTTGAGAATATCTGCGACTTCTTGGTCGGGATAGTGGTGTTCTTGTCGATCAACGATGTGGCTACACCACCCATGGTCTCAATACCCAGGGTCAGAGGAGTCACGTCTAGCAGCAACACGTCTTTCACGTCGCCAGCCAGTACGCCACCTTGAATCGAGGCGCCCATGGCAACCGCTTCATCCGGGTTCACGTCCTTGCGTGGCTCTTTGCCAAAGTGATCGGCAACTACTTTCTGTACCATTGGCATACGGGTCTGACCGCCCACCAGGATTACGTCGTCAATTTCACTAGCGCTCAAACCAGCATCTTTCATGGCTTGTTTTACAGGTTCCATGGAACGTGTAACCAGATCTTCTACCAGTGATTCCAGCTTGGCACGAGACAACTTAAGCACCAGGTGCTTGGGACCCGAAGCATCAGCCGTAATGTAAGGCAGATTAACTTCAGTCTGCTGCGAGGTAGACAGCTCGATTTTCGCTTTCTCGGCAGCCTCTTTCAGGCGCTGCAGGGCCAGCGGATCACCGTGCAGGTCGATACCACTTTCTTTCTTGAACTCGGCCGCAAGGTATTCGATGAGGCGCATGTCGAAATCTTCACCACCCAGGAAGGTATCGCCATTGGTAGACAACACTTCAAACTGGTGCTCGCCATCAACTTCAGCAATCTCAATGATGGAGATATCGAAAGTACCGCCACCCAGATCGTAAACCGCTATTGTGTGATCGCCCTTGGCTTTGTCCATGCCGTAAGCCAGTGCCGCAGCGGTTGGCTCGTTGATGATGCGCTTAACGTCCAGACCGGCAATTTTGCCTGCGTCTTTGGTAGCCTGACGCTGGGAGTCGTTGAAGTAGGCAGGAACCGTGATCACAGCTTCAGTGACCGGCTCGCCAAGGAATTCCTCAGCAGTCTTCTTCATTTTGCGCAGGATTTCAGCAGACACCTGAGGGGGTGCCATTTTCTCGTCACGTGCCTGTACCCAGGCATCGCCATTGTCAGCTGCAACAATAGTGTAGGGGACCATCTTGATATCTTTTTGGACCACATCGTCTTTGAACTTACGACCGATCAGGCGCTTCACCGCGTACACGGTATTCATCGGGTTAGTGACGGACTGGCGCTTGGCACTCTGGCCAACCAGGATTTCCCCGTCTTCTGTATAACCAACGATGGATGGCGTGGTGCGATCGCCTTCAGAGTTTTCAATAACCCTGGGCTTGCCGCCGTCCAACACTGAAACACAGGAATTAGTCGTTCCCAGGTCGATTCCAATAATTTTACCCATTTCTATACTCCTCACTGGCCAACTTGTAGCGGCCTAAATTCATTGCGTTGTTGTTAATATTGGCCCATTTAGACCGATTTCAAGGGTTCGTGACCCGAATTCTTAGCTTGCTGCCTTACTTACCATCACCATGGCAGGGCGCATCAGGCGACCATTCAGGGTGTAACCTTTCTGCATTACCGCGATCACCGTATTGGGCTCTACATCAGGGTTTTCGACCATACTGATGGCCTGGTGCAACTCATGATCGAAGGGCTCGCCAACGGGATCCACCACCTCAATACGGTTCTTCTTCATCACCTCGGTAAAGCTCTTCAGTGTGAGTTCGACACCTTCAGCGATCGGCTTAACGGCCTCGTTGTCACTGGGGGCGGCCTCTAGAGCGCGCTCCAGATTGTCGACCACCGGCAGCAAGTCTTTGCTGAACTGATCCAGAGCAAATTTACGGGCTTTTTCTACGTCCTGTGCGGCACGACGCTTTACGTTCTGGGCGTCGGCGGCAGCGCGCAATGCGGCGTCCTGGACTTCGGCCAGGTCTGCCTGCAGTTTTTCGATGAGTTCCTCTGGGGTGGCATCTGCTGCGGGTACTTCATTCGCTTCGTCAGCGGCCCCGGCCTCCTCTAGGATTCCCTCAAGCTCTGGCTTGGCTCCCGCATCAGCATCTGCTGGCGAGTCTATTTCGTGTTCTGGGTGCTGATCTTGATCGGCCACGTAGCGACTCCAAAATATGGCGTTATTAATAGAAAAATGGACAGCACCAGTCGAGTGGCACGAATCCAGCTTCGTTGAGAGGGGAAATATGGGGGTTTGAGGGGTTAATTCAAGCCCGAATTGGCAATTTTTTCAGCCAAATGGGGGTCTAGCGGCCATTCCTAGAGAATTATTTGGCTAAAGCGGAACTGAGCATCCTCGCGGTGACATCCACAATCGGGATAACACGCTCGTAAGCCATGCGGGTGGGGCCTATTACCCCAAGCACGCCAAGGGTTTGCAGACCATCACTGTAAGGGGCGGTAACCACGCTATAGTCGCCAAATACCTCATATCCGGCCTCTTCACCAATGAATATCTGGATGCCATCGGCGCGGGAGCTGCGCTCCAGCAGGTGGAGCAGGTCCTTCTTCTGCTCGAAGCTATCGAACAACTCTCGCAATTTGAGCATGTCTTTCGGGGTGCCGCCGCCCACCAGGCGTGATTCACCCACCATCACATAATCGTCTTCGCTGGACTCCTGTTGCAACGCTTTGCTGGCCAGATCCAGGGACGCCTGCAAATAGGTGTCGATCTGACTTCTGGCATCCTGCATTTCACGCAATATCTGATCCTGCACCTGATCCAGGGGCCGGCCGGCGAAACGCTGGTTCACCACTATCGTCGCTTCACGCAACTCGCTCTCGGAAAACACACGCCCGGTATGAATGATGCGGTTTTGCACCTCGCGCTCGTTGAGCACCAGTATCACCAGCACCCGATCACCTGACAGCGGTAAAAACTCAACCTGGCGCAGTTGGTTACTCTCGTGTCGGGGCACGGTCACCAGACCGGCTTGCGCAGTGATGGTAGACAGCAGCGATGACGCAGATTGCACCAGTTCAGTGGCCGAACGGTCTGGATTGAGCTCGGAACGCAAGGCGCTTACGGCTTCCTGCTCCAGCGGCCTCACTTGCAGCAGGGTGTCGACAAATAGCCGATAACCGGCGGCGGTGGGTATACGACCAGAGGATGTATGAGGCGATTGCAGGTAACCCAGATCTTCAAGGTCTGACATCACATTGCGAATGGTGGCCGCGCTCACCGGCAGCCCCGCTTCCTCAAGCAGAGTACGTGAGCCTACTGGTTGGCCATCGCGGATATGGAGCTCTACCAACGCCTTGAGTAGAATCTGTGCCCGGTCTGATATCTTGCCCGTTACCATCTATTTGTTCGCCGTTGAACCTACCTTAAGTTTTATCACAGCCAGCGCCGATTACAAAGCAACGAGGAGAAGATCGGCTCAGATGTTTATGCCGCGCGGCTTCTGCGGTATAACAGTAGAAACCACATACTCGGCTGCCCATGCTTAACCATATCAGTATCAGTAACTACACCATTGTCGATTCCCTGGAAATGGAACTTGGCCCCGGCATGACGGTGATTACCGGTGAAACTGGCGCCGGCAAGTCCATTATGCTCGACGCGCTGGGCCTGTGTCTGGGCGACCGGGCAGACCCCAAAGCGGTACGACCGGGTTGCGATCGCGCCGAAATCAATGCCAGCTTTGACATCAGCACTGTGCCCCAAGCCAGAGATTGGCTGGCCGGCAGAGACCTGCTCAGCTCCAACGACTGTATTTTGCGCCGCGTTCTCACCACCGAGGGCCGCTCGCGGGCCTATATCAATGGCAGCGCCTCCACCTTGCAAGATTGCAAGGAGCTCGGTGAGCTGCTCATTGATATTCACAGCCAACACGCCCACCAATCACTATTGCGCAAGCCCGTGCAACGACAATTGGTAGACGTTTATGCCGGCCACCTGCCCTTGGCACGTACCCTGGAACAGTCCGCCTCTGACTGGCTGCGCTGCCGGCGAGAGCTGACCCTGCTAACCGGATCAAGAGACGAACAAACCTCACGCGCCCAGTTACTGGCGTATCAGGTGCAGGAACTGGATGAACTGGCTCTGGCTGACGATGAACTGGCCAAGTTGGAGCAGGAGCAAAAGCTTTTAACCAACGCCGAGGAAATTCTGGAGTCTGCTCATCAGGCCATGGATTTGTGCGACGCTCAGGAGAGTGGCAGCCGCCAGGCTCTGCAATTGCTGGACGCAGAAACGCACAGCGGTGCCGGCACCACCAGTGCACGGGAATTACTGGACTCCGCCGCCATTCAATTAAGCGAAGCCAGGCTGGAAATTCAAGCCTATGTTGACACGGTAACGGTCAACCCTTCACGGCTGTCGGAGGTGGAACGCCGGCTTGAATTGATCTACGACATCGCCCGCAAACACCGGGTACTGCCTGAGGCGCTGGGCGAGCTGCACCGCTCGGTACAGGAAGAATTGCAGGGCCTTACCGACGGTGGCCAGCGCATAGAAGAACTACAGCTTGAATTGACTGAATTAGCCGCCGCCTACGCCAAGGATGCCAACAAACTGACCAAGCAACGCCGTAAAGCGGGCAATAAGCTGGTCAAAGAGGCAATGGTAATTCTCAGTACCCTGGCTATGGACCAGTGCCGCTTTGAGGTCGCGCTGTTAACGCGGGACTCCGATGCGCCGCACCCCCACGGCCAGGAAGAGGTGGAGTTTTTGATCAGCACCAACCCCGGTGCAGCCCCGCAAGCACTGGGCAAAATCGCCTCTGGCGGTGAACTGTCCAGAATCAGCCTGGCCATTCAGGTGGTTACCGCCAGCGGTGGCATCCTGCCCAGTATGGTATTTGACGAGGTGGACGTGGGTATTGGCGGCGCCGTTGCCGAGGTGGTCGGGCGCCTGCTACGAGATCTGGCCGTTGAGGCCCAAATACTGTGTGTTACCCATCTGGCCCAGGTGGCTGCTCAGGGTCAGCAACACTTACAAGTCACCAAAACCAGCAGCAACGAATCTGCAGTAACGAGCATGGCGCAGCTGACTGAGAAAGAAAAAGTGGAGGAACTGGCCCGTATGCTCGGTGGCCTGAAAATTACCGAGCAATCCCTGGCGCATGCCAAAGAGATGCTCGACAACGCCGGGGTCTGATTCCGGGTTACTTCTCGGGGCGTTTGCGTACGTACAGCACCAACGAGTGATCGACCAGCTCATAGCCATTTTCTTCGGCAATTTCACGCTGGCGCTGCTCGATAATCGGATCGGTAAACTCAATCACTTCACTGCTGTCCATGCACACCATATGATCATGGTGGTCGCCTTTGGCCAGCTCAAATACCGAGTGACCGGTTTCAAAGTTATGGCGGGTGACCAAACCAGCGGTTTCAAACTGGGTGAGTACACGATAGACCGTCGCCAGCCCTACGTCTTCCCCGGCATCAAGCAGAGCACGATAAAGATCCTCAGCACTCATGTGCTGCGGGCCGCCATCGGTACTGGCAAGCATCTGTAGGATCTTTACACGCGGCAGGGTCACTTTCAGACCCGCTTTGCGCAGTTCCTTGTTGCCTTCGGACATTCTCGGGGGTTCTCTGTGAAGTTGAGTAAGGGTATGATGCCACCCATATACCCGAAGTGGAAGTTTTACCCCTAATGCGTCTCCTGATCAGCGCCCTCCTTGTCACCGTTTTATCCGCCTGCGGCTTCGTTGGCTTCCCCGGTGTCTATAAAATAGACATCGAGCAGGGCAATATTGTTACCTCGGAAATGGTAGATCAGTTAAAAGAGGGAATGAGCCGCCGCCAGGTGCGCTTTATTCTCGGCACGCCGCTGGTCGAAGACAGTTTTAACCGGGATCGCTGGGACTACCCCTACAGCGTACGTAACGGCAAAGATCTTCTGGACAGCACCGAGCTCGCTGTACATTTTGAAGGCGATAAATTAGTAATGGTGACTGGCGATTACCTGCCTGAATGGGCGGATACTGGGTTAGCACCGGAGCAATCTGCAGAGGCTGAGGTAGAAACAGAGACTGAGGCCGAAGTAGAAACCGAGGCAGAAGCAGACAGCGAGGCAAGCTAAACCGCGTTCCGCCTCCAAACCGTATTTTTCAAATCTTTTCCCTTCCGACTTACCAAAAACTTTTTTAGGGCTGCTTAGCGCCTACTTCACACGGTGCAAAGCTGAATATTTGGGCTGATCAATGGCCAATTGAGCTGCCACAGTCTGGCGCAGGTGCTGAGCCAGACCCGGTGTATCCAACGGCAAATCATCACGCAGGCGGTTAACCAGTTGCCAGCGCAGAGCGTCGAGCTCACCCTCACAACCCAGAATTTTCTCCAGCCGCTGCTTTTCCTCGTTGGCTAGCGCCTCCCCATATTGGAACTCGCGCTGAGCGATTCGCAGTGAATTGGCGGCCACCTTGGCCAGGAAGCGCCCGTGGGAATCGAGTTGCGCCGCCACTTCATCCTTGAGGAATGTCGCAACCCCCTCCAACAGCTCGGCATTCATGGGGAGTCTGGTACCCGTGGACAGCTCCACGCCTGTTTCAGGCAGCACAAAATCGCCCGGTATCAGCAGATTCACGCAGTCCATTTGCGCCTCGGAAGAACGGCGCCCAATCACCGGCCGCTCCAGGCTGGGGGTCTCGCCCTGGCGCCACGAGTCTGCCATTTGCAAGGTCGCCATGGACCACCAAAACGAACCGAACACCTGCCAGAACTGAATTTCCACCAGCGAAACTTCGATACCCGAAGTCTTGCGATAGCCGGCCAGCAGATCGGCAACTTCGCCAAAGCCGCCCACGGGCAAACCTGTTTTGCCGAAGCGCCAGGAGTTAACGCATAACCAACCAAGATCCCTGATCGGGTCACCAATCTGGGCCAACTCCCAATCCAGCACGGCCTCAATGCCCTCTGGAGACACCATCAAATTACCGTTGCGAAAGTCGCCATGCACAAGCGCTGTACGTGATTGCGTGGGCAAGTTTTCTTTCAGCCAGCGCCAGGTGTAGTCGATCATGGGAACCGGCACATTAACATCGCAATAATGGGCCCAGGTTTGATCGATGAGCGTGCCAGGTTCAAGCGTGGGCAATTCTTCATGCAGGCCAGCGGCCCGCCAATCGAGGGAATGAATACGGCCTAAAATTTCGCCACATTCCTGTGCCAGCGTTGGCCGAACAGCGGCCAGTTCATCGGCACCTACAATCTTCTGGCCCAGAGTTTCCCCCTCCAGCCACTCCATCAGAAATCCCGCGCCCAGCCCGTCGCCACGCTTCAATAGATACACGATTTCCGGCGTGGGTATGCCACCCGCCAGAGCCAACTGCAGCAGCCGCGACTCGGTATCCAGCGAGATATCGCCGACACTGGAGTCTGCCTCGGCAGTGGCCTGCGAGCGACGCAATGCCAACCGAACATCGCCAGTGTCTGTGCTCAGTTCCAGCCGGTAGGTTTCCTGGCTGGCGCCGGCCGTTAGCTGGTTGCAAGACAGTAAGGCCTTGAAGCCCGGTACTTCACGGACAAGTACTGTTTCAAGCGAGGTGGTGAATGTATCTGCCATTGGGCTCAGCTCACTCCTTTAGGGGTTTTCTGCTGCATAAATCCAAATAGATAACCCGCCGCGCGACGCATTTGAATTTCGTCTGCCCCTTCGGTTATTCGGTAGCGCCGGTGATGGCGATAAATGTGTTCAAAAGGTTTGTAACGAGAGTAGCCCATGCCGCCGTGCACCTGCATCGCGAAATCGGCGGCCTCACAGCACAGTCGGTTGGCCTGGTAGTTACACATTGAGACCTTGTCGGAGACGGAAAAGGCACCGTCTCGGTCCATTAGCCAGGCGGTTTTGTGAACCAGGGCGCGCAGCATCTCGCAGCGGGTATTTAAGTCTACCAGCGGGAACTGAATACCCTGATTGGTCGCCAGCGCTTTGCCAAAGGGTCGGCGCTCAGTGGCGTGCTGTACCGCCTCATTCACACAGTACTGGGCCGCACCCAGACTGGAGGCTGCCTGGCGGATGCGATTCTCATTGAAGAAATGCTGCATCACCATCAGGCCTTTGCCCTCCCCGCCAAAAATCGCGCTATCCGGAACTCGCACGCCCTTAAAGGAAACCCGTGCATGGTCCGAGGGCATATTGAAGGTCCACAGGTACTCTTCCACCTTCAGCCCTGTCGCATCCATGGGGACCAGAAACGCAGTAATGCCTAGCGCATCACCCGGCGCCCCGGAAGTGCGCGCCATCACAAGGTCTGCCTTAGCCGTATGCACGCCGGTATTCCAGGTCTTCTCACCGGTAATCAGCCAGTCGTCGCCATCTTGCACGGCGCTGGTTTCCATGTGGGTTGCGTCTGAGCCATGCTCGGGTTCGGTGATACCAAAGGCGAACCCTGCAGTGGCGTTGGCCAACCCCTCAAGCCAAGTGGCTTTTTGCGGCTCAGTTCCATAATGGAGCATTAGCAGTAGGCCGAGATTGTTGCCTACCACCGAGTGTTCATTTTGCAGGTCGTTGTGCAAACCCAGACCTTTGGCCGCCAGGTGTTCGCGAACAATCGCCATCCCCAGATTGCCACCCTCGCGCCCGCCAAATTCAACGGGAAACGGGTAGTTAAAAATGCCGGCCTCGATGGCCTTTGTTTTAGCTTCGAATAACAGTGCCTCCCACTCCTCGTTGGGCAAGCCATCGCGATGCCAGTCGGTGCGGGCGTCTTCACGGCGATGATCGAAGAAGCGGATGTTGTCACCCTGCTGCTCCAGCGGAACAATTTTATCTTCTATAAATGCGTCGACTTCTTTAAGAAAGCCGGCAACATCGGCGGGAATTTCAAAATCCATGTGGGGGGTTCCTAGGCTTCTTTATTTTCGTCTTTATCTTTAGCCCTGCGCTCTTTCGCCTTTGCGGCGCGCGCCTTGCGCACTTCTTTCGGGTCAGCAATTAACGGGCGGTAGACTTCCACTCTGTCTCCCGTGCTCAGCACATGACCGGGAGCCACGGCCTTGCCAAAAATACCCAGCTTGGCGTTCTCCAGGTCAACACCTTCGTATTGTTTGTCTACACCAGACTGGCGCGCCGCCTCGAGAGCAGAGGTACCCACGCTAACACTCAGCGGAATAATGGACTGCTTATCGGGCATGGCGTAAGCCACTTCAACGTCGATGGTTTCGTTTTCGGTCATCGCTGCATCCTTCTCTATCTTCACTAATTCTCGGTGGTTTTGCTGGCCCGTGGCAACCCTAGCCGTACAGGTGGTGCGCTCGCCGCTCCACCGTGGTTACCAGATTAACAGCCACGCGATTGAACAGTTTACCGGCCGCTGCACCCAACAAGCCATTACTCATGGAGAACTCCAGGTGGAGACTAATCTTGCAGGCGTCGTCACCCAGCTCGGTAAAGGTCCAGAGGCCAGCAAGTTTATCGAAGGGGCCGTTGACCAGTTCCAGGGTAATGCTCTCGCTGGGTACCAGGGTATTGCGGGTGGTAAAACTCTGTTCTATCCCACCTTTGGCAAGATGGAGTTGGGCCTCCAGCTGGGTAAGCTCTCGGCTCAGCACTCTGGCACGCACACAACCATCCATATATTGCGGGTAGGCCTCCACGTCATTCACCAGGTCAAACAGCTGGCTCGCTTGGTAGGGAAGCAAAGCGCTGCGGTTGATCACGGTCATAGGGGGCTTACGCTCTAGTCAGGCAGAAATCACGGCTGATACAAAAACCGCCACAATGGCGGGTGGGGCAATATAACGCAGAACAAAGTACCAGATCGAGAAAAATAGATCGGTCTCCCTGGCCAGTAACTCCCGCAGGATTTGCGGCCGTACTTGCCAGCCCACAAATAGAGCAAGGAGTAAGGCGCCCAAAGGCAGCAGGAAGCTGGTGGTAAGCGCGACTAATAATTCGAACAGATTGCCGTAACCAAACCAGCCCAGGTCTTGCCACAGGCTAAAGGACAAGGCGACGCCAATACCCAGTAACCAGATGATTGCACCGACTATCACCACCGCGGTGAATCTACGCAACTTGAACTGCTGCATCAGTGCACCCACCACCGGTTCCACCAGGGCCACGGCCGAACCCAGCGCGGCGACCACCACCAGCGCAAAAAACAGGGTGCCAAACAACTCGCCCTCAACAATATTGCCAAAGGCATAGGGCAGGCTGACGAAGATAAGCCCCGGGCCCATGGAAGGTTCAATGTTATTGGCAAACACAATGGGGAAAATCGCCAGACCGGCACCCAGAGCAATCAGTGTGTCGAACAGCGCTACCGCGAACACCGAGCGGCCAATAGGAATACGTTCCGGTGCATAGGCGCCATAACTGATGCCCACCCCAACCCCAACACTGAGAGTGTAAAAGGCCTGCCCCAAAGCCACCAGCCAGGAGTGTGCAGAGAAATCCAGCGGCTGCACATGGAATAGAAACTCCTCGGCAGCGGCCAGATCGCCCTGATCGAGCGCGAACACAACCAGCGCACCCAGCAAGGCAATCAGCGCAGGCACACACAACCACACCAGCACACCCAAACCCCGGCGCACGCCCAGGCAGACGACGGCCAGCACCATAAACAGAAAGGCTGTGTGCCAGCGTATCAGGCGACTGGGATCGGAAAGAAACCGCTGGAAAAACTCACCCACCATCACCGCACTGGCGTCTGAAAAATGACCAGACTGCATGTACTTGGCGTACGCCAGGGCCCAACCGGCTACCACGGAGTAATAGCCCATTATCAGCACGGCGGTCAGGCATACCAGCACCCCACCTATCATCCATGCCCGGCTGCGAAGGGAGCGATCTGCAGCGTGGCGCAAGGCCGCCACCGGGCTGCCGCGACCATGGTTACCAATCACCACCTCGGCGATCAGAATGGGCGTGGCTATACCGAACAGGCACACCAGATAGGCCAGTACAAACGGGCCACCACCGTGCTCACCGGCCAGATAGGAGAACCGCCACAGATTGCCCAGCCCCACCGCCGAGGCGGACAGAGCGAGCACAAAAGTAGTACGACTACGCCAGCTGCCCAGAGGCGTTAATTGGTCCATGCCCACCGAAAATTCTTATAAATCATCATCGGGTTAGAGTGCCGTAGCCGGTAGCGGCTTAAAAGGGAAAGATTCACGTTCCACCCCCGAGGCTTCTACGTATAATGCGCGCCATGGCCAAGAAGAAGCACAAGACCCCAAGTAACGTGATCGCCCAGAACAAGCGCGCCAGCTTTGACTACAAGCTGTTGGAGACTTTTGAGGCGGGCGTCGTGTTGACCGGTTGGGAAGTAAAAAGTTTGCGCGAAGGCAAAGTGCAGCTTACGGATTCCTATGTGATTATGAAAGACGGCGAGGCTTTTCTGCTGGGCTCACTAATCACCCCTCTGGCCACCGCCTCGACTCACTTCGTGACTGACCCCACCCGCACCCGCAAACTGCTGCTCAATAAAAGAGAGCTGGCCAGAGTTCTCGTAGCCACTGCTGCCAAGGGCCTAACCTGCGTGTGCACCCAGCTATATTGGAAGGGTCACTTGGTGAAAGCGCGCATTGCGTTGGCTCAGGGCAAGCAGGATCACGACAAGCGTGACACCAAAAAAGACCGCGAATGGAACCTCCAAAAGCAGCGGATTGTGCGCGACAACGTCAAACAGTAAGCCCCGGTTTTTTGCAGCCCTCGCCTTATGCATACTCGGTATAAGAAGCCCCTTGCAGAGCAGACGATTCAGGCCCATATTTAAAGTGTGATCAGAAGCGGGACTATGCTGGCAGCAGCTAAAGTCAGAAGGGACGTTTTCGGGTTACAAGCGACATACGGTTATACACCGCAATACTTTCCCATGGAGGAAAGGGCCTTGCGGGGGCTCTGGCCCAGTGCTAATCCCCACGCGAAAAGGCGTTATGTCAAACCCGGCCGCACTCGATTAACAATGGGTTAATCGTCTGCGGCTTCTTAGTGTTTGGGACCACTGTAAGACAGTATTCGGACCTACATTAACGCATGCCCGGTTATGGATACCCCCACAGCGAACAACACCACAAGCGCTACTCGCCGGTACATGGCCGTGCCAAAACGGTGGAACAGGCGGTAGCCCAACTTATCCCCCAGGTACATTGCCGGAAACGCCAACGCGAACAACCACGGCGAGCTGGTGTTTACAAAACCCGCCGCTGTATAAGACAGCAAACCGGCTACCGCAGAGAATAAAAAGAAGGTCATCAGCAGCGCCCGGCTTCGGGCAGGTTCCGGCTCCGCTGCCATGGCATAAATAATCACCGGTGGCCCGGGAATAGCGAACGCTCCATTGAGCAAACCCGAGGCCAGTCCGGCTATGCTGCTGAGCATCGTACTCCCACGCTGCCGGCTGGGGCGATAAAACGTAAGCCCCAGGCACGCGAAAATCACCGAGGCTCCGATACCGAGCTTGAATTGCATGGGCGAAACAGAAGTAAGAATGGCAGCACCCATCGCGGTGCCAATGGCCGCCAACGCGATCATCGGCAGCATGGGCTTTAAAGGGTACTGACCCCAAAACGTTTTCAAAGTGAGCAAACTAACCGCCAATGTCAGCGAGGCGCTAAGCACAACCGCCTGAGTGGGCGCCATGAACAAGGCAAACACTGGCACCGCCGTAAGCGCGAAGCCAAAACCGGTAAACGCCCGCATGACCGCGGCAAAAATCACCACCAGCCAGATCAGGCACAGCTGAGCCAGGGTGGTTTGGCCGAGAATGTCAGTTAAGGTTTGCAGCATAGCCTGAGTTTAACGCGAATAGACTACGCTGCAGAGGTGTAACCGCCGTTCAGGCAGCTGCTTGCTGGGCCAATTGCCCGGCGCGAACCAACCGACCGGGATATTTACCGGTGAGTTGGTCATTCTCCAGCACAACTTCCCCGGCCACAATCACCGCGCGGTAGCCGTGGGCATTCTGCAGCAGGCGCTGACCACCCGCGGGCAGATCCTGCACCATATTGGGCGCGAACAGACGCAAGCCGTCCATATCGATCACATTGATGTTGGCCTTCAAGCCCACCTGCAGGCGACCGCGATCGCTCATGCCACTGTAGTCGGCAATATCACTGGTGAGGCGACGAATCGCATCGGCCAGTTCCAACTTGCCTTCACGCTGGCGATCACGGGTCCAGTGGGTCAGCAAATAAGTCGGGAAGCTGGAATCGCATACCGTACCCACATGCGCGCCACCGTCAGACAGACCCATAATCGATTGTGGGTGCTGCATCATTTTGTAGACGTTGTCGTAGTTCATCTCGGTGTAGTTATAGATGGGGAAGTACAACAGTTCCTTGCCGTCTTTTTTCAGCAGCAGGTCGTAAATCATTTCCAGGGTGGGCACGCCCTTATCCTGGGCCATTTGCAGCACCGAGTTTTCTGCTGGCTGCTCGTAGTCCGGGTTGTCGCCCAGCAGGAAGGTTTTGCTGGCTACAAAATCCAGCGCTGCCAGCAAGGCATCGGCAATCGGCGGTACCGGAGTACCATCACCGGCGAGTGGTTCGGATTCTTCGGTCAGCAACTGCGCCTTGAATGCAGGCTCTTTCATACGCGCTACCCGCTCTTCAAACGACAGCTGCGAAATAGCCTTGTAGCTGGGGAAACCCATAAACGGGTGGAAGGTGCACTGCAGGCCAACCGTCACGCCAATAGCACGAGGCGCGGTTTGCAGACGCATGTTCAGGCCCTTGGCTTTGGCTTTTTCGGCGCGGTCGATAATTCGCAGCCACTGGTCTGGCGCAAAATCACGCTGCATTAAAGACAGCGAAAAGGCGCTGCCGTTAGTAGCCTTGGCGAAGTTCTCGATAATATCGAATTCCTCGTCGAACATATCCCCTTCACGTTCCAGGTTGAAATCGTTCACTGCCTGCAAAATACCGTGGTCCATGCCGTCGAAAGCTTTAGCAATACCTTCCAACTCTTCAGAGGTGGCTTCAGAAGCCGGGGTCCACTCACCATCAGCACTGCGGTGCACGTCTGAACGGCCGGTGGAAAAGCCAATCGCGCCCGCTTCCAGCGCCTCGCGGGCGAGTTTTTGCATTTCAAGAATATCGGCGGCCGTAGCCTTCTCGTTATAGACCGCGCGGTCGCCCATCACGTAAACACGCAGCGGGTCGTGAGTGATTTGCACGGCAAAATCCACGCTATGGGGCTGTGCGTCCAGCGCATCCATATACTCGGGCAGTGTTTCCCAATCCCAGGTGATGCCTTCGGCAAGGGCGGTTCCGGGGATGTCTTCCACCCCTTCCATAATACGAATCAGCTTCTCGCGGTCACCTTCACGTACCGGCGCAAAGCCCACACCACAGCTACCCATGACCACTGTGCTGACACCGTGGTTGATGCTGGGCTGCATGTCGGCGTCCCAGGACATCTGACCGTCGTAGTGGGTGTGCAGATCAATAAAGCCAGGAGTCACAATCTTGCCAGCGGCATCAATTACCTGCGCCGCTTCGCCGTCACAGGCCCCAATTTCAACAATCACCCCACCGCGAACACCAACGTTGATGCCAATGGGGTCATTACCTTCGCCATCAAATACCAGGCCATTGGTGATTTTAAGATCGTAATTCATTGGGGTCTCCGGGGCGGTTATCCGCTTTATCGTTCTGCTCAATAAGTGTGCAAAGTCTAGGGTTGAAAGTGGCCAAAAACAAAGGTCTATACAGGCCAAGTTAGGTGAAAACTGGCCCGCGGTCTAGACTGCCGCTGGACCAGGCAGGGGAAAATTCCCGCACGCAAGACCGCAAACAGGTGTATAATGGCTATTCACATTTGGGGGCGATACGGATTCGACGACGGTTGCAAACCCTAAGGTGCATGTCGTGATGGTAGCCAATCACGTAAATCCAAAGCTGCAAACTATTAGTTGCCAATGATGACAACTACGGTGCACAACTGGCTGCGTAAGTAGCCCTTTGTAACACCTCTAGTGGCTTCGGCCCTAGCGGTCTTTAGCAAGGTGCCAGCCCCGCGCTACTGACTGTCATATAGAACTGGATCGCTGCGAAACCTGCCTGAGGTGGAGTCGCTAAAAAATTTCAGGATCGCCTATTACGTCCTGCCCGTTGGGCTGTATGCGGCTAAATTAATTAACGGATTCTAAGCATGTAGAGCCGAAGGCAGAGTGCTGGCGGACGCGGGTTCAACTCCCGCCGCCTCCACCAAATTTGAAAGCCCTAATGAGTCTTCACCGGCCATTGGGGCTTTTTTTTGACCCTCAATTTCACTTTTATTGTCTCTTATTGAAGTGTCCGGAACCATTGAACCAGAGCAGGCTCTGACGGTGCCGCGCGGCGCGATCCTCAATGGTGGAAGAATCTCCAGGAGAACCCACGAGCTACCGTCCGCGTCGGGCGTAACAAGTTTTCTGTGAGAGCCAGCGTGGGCCGAGTATCAAACTCGGACTGAGCGTATTCTGCCTTTGGTGGTATTGACGCCCAATTAGCGATCAATTGGTCGAAAGTATAAGAAAACTAAATGGGCGCTGGTCTCTGCGAACGCCCAGGACAGCTTCATTGCACATAGCGGGGACATGTACCCCATTCGCCTTCATCACTGCTTCTACCACTGATAGCTGGCGGTTAGTCCAATCCGAGGACCAGCAACAGGGAACCTGATGCCATAGCCAGTGGGCTGCCGGTTCACCAGCGGTGTTGCCAGAGTGCCAGTACGCAGTGCCTCCTCGTCAAACACATTTTTGGCAAACAACTCAACGTTCCACTGCTCCGCGCGAACTCCCAGGTGCAGGTTCACGATATGGTAGGGGTCGAGTTCTCCCAACTGAGGGTTGAAGCGATCTCCCGAGTAGGTATAGAGAATCCGGCCATAGCCCTCAACACTGCCAAAGGGGATAGTGTACTCGCTGTTGATACTGGCCGCCCAGTCCGGCGCCGTACCGATGGGGTCGCCGCTAACATCGCAGGTCGCCACGAGCTGGCCTTCCGGGATCACCGGCACGCCACTGTCGTCAAACTCGTTGCAGGGGAGTTCTGTGCCGTCGGCAAACTCTGCATTGGTGTAACTGAGCGAGCCGCCCAGGTACCAGTTCTCACTAAGAAGCGCGCTCAGCTCAAGTTCTGCGCCCCACACCTCGGCATCTCCGTTGACCGTGAGACCACTGGTGGAGGTGCCCCCAGTCGAGTTTTCGATGCTCAGAGCAGCCTGGCGAGTAATGTAGTTATCAAAATCCTGGTAGTACAGGGAGCCGTTCAAGCGCACGACGCCACCCATCAGGGTGCTCTTGAAGCCGAGTTCATAGGAGATACTGTCTTCGGAATCAAACAACAGTACCTCCTCCGGAAATGCCGTGCCCGTTACCGTGATACCGCCAGGGCGCCAACCTGTGCCTATAAGGCCGTAAACAAGGCTGTCATCGTTCAATTGGTACTGCAAGGTCACCTGTCCGGTGGTGGAATCTTCTTTGTACTTTTTGTTTTCTTCGGAAAGCACCTGGACGCGCAGGTCGCCCGGTTCAAGGGGGCCGAGACCTTCGGGGCCGGCAACAGTAGACAGATCACGCACCTGATCGATCTCCTGGAAGCGCAAACCCACCTGCAGGGTCCAGGCATCTGACAAGTAGAACTTGTTATGAGTGAACAGCCCCCAACGCTCTACTTCTGTCGGGAACAGCAGGAGACCGCTAGCCGGAGACAGTGGGGAGAAGGGAGGTAGATAAGTATCCTGAGTGAACAGGATATCGGAATCTTCGAAGTAAGCGCCCACCATGTACTCCCAGATTTCACCCTCGTTATTGGCAATGCGTAACTCCTGGGTCCAGTCGGTTCGATCATCCACACCGATACGGCGCTTGATATTGTTCGGGTTAGCATTACCATTTGCATCGTCCCACTCGCGGGTAGAATCGGTTTCGTGGTAGCCGGTCACCGAAGTCAGGGTGTGTGAGCCCAGATCCCAGCCTAGCACCAGTGACGAAGTCAGGAAGTCGGCGTCTGTGTTGTCCAGCGCACTCTCTAAGCCCACTAAAGCTCCACGCCTGTCAAATGCATCCAGTTCCCGCAACTCGCCCTCTGGGTCCAGCACGGGATTACCCGTGGGTGTACCCTCCAGCACTGCAATATCATCGATTTCACGCTCCAGGTACTGCACCGCCAGATCAACATTCAGGCTATCAGTGGGCAGCCAGCTCAAACTGACCCGAACCGCGGTGGTTTCATCTCCAGTGACGTCCCCATTAAGGTCATTCTTGATCTCATCGAGATCGCTTTCATCAAACACGCCCGCCACACGGACAGCCAACTCCCCGGGAATCAGCGGGAAACTGGCGGCCACCTGGGTATTAATGCCGTCGTTGTCGGTAACCGTGCCGCGGATTTCACCTTCTATCGAATCCAGGTTGGGGCGGCCGGTATGCATATTAATTGCGCCCGCCGGTGACGTGCGTCCGGCCAGGGTGCCCTGGGGCCCCCGCAGCACCTCGATGCGTTGTATATCAAACATCTGCTGGTACACCAGGTTGGAATCCACGATTGCCTGGTTCCAGTATACTGTCACCGCCGCTTCCGCTGCGGAAGTCGGGTTGTGATCAATGCCACGCAAGCTCATTTTGCCACTGCGCCCCGTAAGGCTGTCAATCTGCAAGCCCGCGGTCAATTCCGCCAGGTCGGTAAACTTGAGAACGTTGAAATCCTTCAGAGCATCGCCACTGATCACGTTCACCGTGGATGGAATATCCTGTACTGATTCGGAGCGCTTCTGGGCTGTGACAATGACCTCCTCCAACATAACTCCCTGGGCAGAAGTAGTGGTGCCATAGAGCGCCAGAACGAGAGCTGACGCGAGCGGCGCCATTTTACGATGGTGATTCATTTCAAAGTCTCCGTTGTAATTATGTTCGTTGATTCGTAATGCTGAAAAACCAACTATAATCATGGAAGCCCGACCATCAGGAATCATATTCGGCCAATGTGGCAACTCCGCCTTGAGCCTAGGGGACAGATTTAGATCTGTCCCCATAATCTATTGGCCGAATATGATTCCAGAGAGCGGCCATCGCTGCGCTACAGTTTCTTGGCCTCGGGGGACAGGTTTAAATCTGTCCCAATAATCTAGGAAAGCAAAGCATGTTCAAGAAAATCGGTTTAGGCGTTGTTGTCTTGATGCTCATGGCCATCGGCTTTGTCTGGGTCAAATTGCTGATGCCCTTGCAGGCATCAGCTGATAAAAATGGGCCGGAAACCGCAGCCCGCGATTACGCCTTACAAGACGACAGTAAATTAACATTGCCCGCCCCACAGCCCGCGATTTACCAAGCCGCGCCCAATCCTGATATGAACCTGTATTGGGGTGAATTGCATTTGCATACAAGCGAAAGTTTCGATGCAACTCTTTTTGGCAACTCGATAGGTATTGAAGACGCCTACCGCTTCGCCAAAGGTGAACCGCTGAGCAGCCCCGGCGGGGAGCTCATGCAGCTTAGTCGCCCGCTGGACTTTGTGGCGATCACCGACCACGCCGAAGGCTTCGGCACCCGCACCCACTGCGGCGACCCAAATTTGTCGCTTGGCGAGCGTGCCGCCTGCTGGCTGGCCAACGAGCCTAACCCAATGATTTTTAAAACCCTGACCAAGGGTGTTCGTGGCACAGCAACCCCCGGCGACCCATCAAAACCGGCCGGCGTCTATCAACCCACGACCCGCCAGTCCCCTAAGCCCGGTTCTTTCCCTACCTGTAAATTTGGCGATGGCGCGCTAGAACGATGCATTAAAAACGCCAGCACCGATTGGGCCCGCTATATCGACCTTGCCGACAAGTACTATGAGCCGGGTGAATTGACCACGCTGATTGGCTATGAGTATTCACCGGGAATGCCCGAACAGGGCAAACACCACCGCAACGTTATTTTCCGCTCCAACACGGTGCCAGAGCGCGCCCTTTCAAGCCTGGATGTGCCAAACGCCATAGAACTGTGGAAGGGGCTTGAAGCCACTTGTGGCAAAGATTGTGACTTCCTGACCATGCCGCACAACCCCAACAAGGCATGGGGCCTAACCTATTCACGCTTCACCTGGGACGGTCAGAAATACGACGAGGCCGACTGGCGCTTGCGCCAAAGGCGCGAACCGCTAACAGAAATATTCCAGATCAAGGGCGCGCAGGAGTGCGCGCTAGGGGTTGGCGCTACGGATGAAGAATGCGCTTTCGAACAGGTATTCGACCCCTGTCAGCCAGGCGAAACCACCGGCTGTGCCTTTGAAACAGGTTTTGTCCGCCAAGGGCTTAAGGTCGGGCTGGAGCTTGAGCAGGAGCTGGGGTTTAACCCGCTGCAGGTCGGCTTTATTGCCGCCACCGACAGCCACAATTCCAATCCCGGCGACGTGGAAGAATGGGACTTTCCAGGTGCAGTCGGTGCGGTCACTTCCTCTGCGGCTCGGCGTTTAAGAGAGGATGTAGAAACAGATGCCTATAAATCTTTTATTAGATTCCACACATCGGGCGGCCTAGCCGCGGTTTGGGCTCCTGAAAATACCCGCGAAGCGATTTTTGATGCCCTCGCCCGCCGTGAAACCTACGCCACATCAGGCCCGCGTATGGCCGTGCGCTTCTATGCAGGCTGGGGAATTGATGAGGCAGTAGTAAACGACCACAACGCCGTTCCGTCCTTAATGGCCAATGGTGTGCCCATGGGCAGCGTTCTGCGCCCGGATGCCACAGAGCAAACATCTCCCGGCTTTTTTGTCTGGGCGACACGCGATCCAATGGACGCCCCGCTGCAACGAGTGCAAATGATTAAGGGCTGGCTCGATGCGCAGGGCCAAACCCAGGAAAAGGTTGTTGATATTGCCTGCGCCGATGGGCTGACGGTAGACCCTGCAACGGGCCGCTGTCCGGATAATGGTGCGAGTGTTGAACTCAAAACCTGCAGCTTCAGCCCGGGCTCCGGTGCCAATGAAATGAAAACAGTCTGGCATGACCCTGACTACGATCCGGACCAGAGTGCCTTCTACTATGTTCGTGTACTGATGAACCCCACCTGTCGCTGGTCAAGCTATGATGCTATCCGCCTTGGGCGTGAACCTGATCCCCGTGTCCCGGCTACAATACGCGAGCGCGCATGGACCAGCCCCATTTGGTTGGATCCGGTCCGGCTAGACCCGGTCCGGCTAGACCCGGTCCGGCTAGACCCGGTCCGGCTAGACCCGGCAAGCTAACCGGCTGCAGTGGTAGTGATTGCACTGAGGCCTACCATGGGGCTTACTGCCGGTACTAGACGTACAACAGGACGTCCCTGACAGTGAATACAAGCTCAAAGTCCCGGTTATACCCCATTTGGCTGCTGGCCCTTATTCTGCCCGTCGGTGGACGTTATCGCCGCGTGTTGACTGCGGCCGTGATCATGGCCCTGCTATGGCTGGGCCTGGATGCCCTGGGCGGCAAAGCCGATCATTACGAAAAGCTGTTTTTTGCAGCGGTCATCGCCTATATGATCACGATTTTTTCACGCATCGTCATGCAGTCTCAACGCGCGTTGGATGAAATAGCGCGGGAACTCGATGTTCCAGAGGACGTGATAGCCGCACAACGATTATCGATTTCGCATAAAAGCGTGCTTTGGATTATCGCCACAACTCTGGGCGCCGTGACCTGTGGTCTACTGCATCTCACGCTCATTTATGGCTCGCGTGGTGCCCCGCTCAATGAAGTTTTTTTCAGTAATCATTTTGTGGCCAGAAATATTGGAACTGTCGCCACCTGGTTGGTAATGACCACTAATATCAGCGCCCTGTTTGCCAACGCGCTGCTGTGGGCGAATGTGGGACGCTCCATTGAGATCGATCTGTTCCGGCCCGGCCCTGCCTGCATAATCGGGCGTATCGCGGTGCTGTCAACGCTGTCGGTGATTGGAGCACAAGTTCTGTTTGTTATTTTGATCATAGATGAGGGGTGGGACTGGGTGACGGTATTTCCCGGTCTTGCTGCGAGCTTCGCGCCGGCAATACTGCTTTTCATTATACCGGTCTGGCCGTTGCACAAAAGGCTGCAGGCAGCCCGACAGTCTATGCTGCTCGCAGTGGATGACGATGTTCGCGAGCTGGGGCCGATCTCGGAGGCGCGTATTCGCGACGGCGCCGCGATCGATCAGTTTAATCGTCTACTCGTGATGCGCCGGGAAGTGCAGCAGGTTTCTACCTGGCCCTTTGATGGCACTAACCTGCTCCGCATTGCTTTCTATTTGCTGCTCATACCGTTGACCTGGGTAGGCGCTGCTTTGGTGGAGAACTTGGTGGACTTGTTTCTCGTCTAGAAAACATGGCCGATTATGATTCCCGGAATTGATTGCATAGCGCCATAATAACGTCATCAAAAACTAAGGATCCAGCTTTCAAACAAGAGCTTTAACGGGCTCTAAGCGTTCCTTTCTCCACTTCTCATGATAATAGTCACGGCTATTTGATAAAAAGAGATGAGATCAATGATTTTTCGTAATGCACTGATTATGGTTTGCTTACTGATTACCGCCTGCTCGGGCGACCCATCCGAATCAGATAAGCGAGCGCAGGCGCAAGCATACTATCGGACGACCAATACGGTAATCCCGGCGAGTGATGAAATCATAACGTTCCCGGCACTGTCCGCCCCCGACCCTAGTCGCCCCTTACCCTCTTTCAATCGCAACCCAGATCGCAATGCCTACTTTGGCGACTTGCACGTGCATACAACGCTCTCGTTTGACGCTTCTGCTTTTGGTACAACGGCCTCGCCGGCAGATGCCTATCGTTACGCCCAAGGCGAGGCGATCAAACACCCCGGTGGTTTTGAAGTACAGATGGCACAACCACTGGATTTTTACGCGGTCACCGATCACGGAGTATTTCTTGGGCTGATAAACCAGGCCGCAGATACCAGCAACCCGGTGTCGCAATACGATTTTGCAGAGCCCTATCACAACATTAACGAGTCGGTCGATGGTGGCCTATTGGACTTGGCGAAAAGAAGTAAAGTGTTTTACAACTTTATTAATGACGTGGTGGCTAGCCTTCTCGACGGCAGCATCGACAACACGGTTGTCAACGACGCCAGCAACTCAGCCTGGGTGCAAACCGTTGAAGCGGCGGATGACGCCTACAAGCCCGGAACCTTCACCACATTTGCAGGATATGAGTTCACCTCATCCACGCAGGAGCGAGAGGCCCTGCATCGCAACGTGATTTTTCGTGGCACTGAACGCTTACCCGCAGTGCCTTTCTCACGTTTCAACAGCATCAACCCCGAAGGCCTGTGGGATTGGATGGACGCACTGCGTAAACAGGATATAGAAAGCCTGGCGATACCGCACAACAGCAACGGCTCTAACGGCGCGATGTTTATGTTTACCGATTGGGCCGGCAACGCCATTGATCAGGAATACGCCGACCAACGCTTGCGCAATGAGCCGCTGGTAGAAATCACGCAGGTTAAAGGCACATCAGACACGCACCCTGCACTGTCACCAAACGACGAGTGGGCTAATTTTGAAATTTTCCCCCTGCGAACTTCCACCAGGGTACTCAGTGACCCACCTGGCAGCTATGTGAGAAACGCATGGCAACGCGGCTTATCTATGGATGAAAAAGATGGCGCAAACCCCTATAAATTCGGCGTAATCGGTTCCAGCGATACACATACAGGCGCAGCCTCATTGCAGGAGGACAACTACTTTGGAAAAATTGGCTCGTTTGACAGCACCCCGGAAAAACGCGGCTCTGTACCGGCAAGCTTTCTTTACGGTACCTTGGTCAAACTGGCCGCATCCGAAATGGTCGAGAAGGTAGACGGACAAAACTACCTTGATTTTTCGGGCTACAAATACTGGGGCGCTTCGGGTATTGCCGGGGTATGGGCAGAAGAAAATACTCGCGAGGCGATTTATGACGCACTGCGCCGTAAGGAAACCTTTGCCACCAGCGGTACACGGATAAAGGTTCGCTTTTTTGCCAGTTACAACCTCGCCGATACACAGTTAAACAGCCCAAACCTCGCTAAAGACGCCTACCAAAGCGGCACCACTATGGGTGGTACCTTGCAAGCAAGCGACGATCGCCAACCCACGTTTTTGGCCTGGGCCGTGGCCGACCCAAACACTGCCCAATTGCAACGCGTGCAAGTTATTAAAGGCTGGCTTGAGAACGGCGAGCACCAGGAGCAAGTGTATGACGTGGCTTGCTCAGACGGCTTAACAGTAGACCCGCAAACCCGCCGCTGCCCGGATAATGGCGCACAAGTAAACCTGGAAGACTGCTCCAGAACAGCAAATGTTGGGGCTAGCGAGCTTAAAACCCTGTGGCAAGACCCCAACTTCACCCCGGGACAAGAGGCTTTTTACTATGTGCGCGTACTGGAAAACCCGGTTTGCCGCTGGTCCACCTGGGACGCCATACGCGCAGGTGAAACACCGCGCTCAGACTTGCCCGCCACTATTCAGGAACGCGCATGGTCATCGCCTATCTGGTATAGCGCGACGAGTAAAAACAACAACTTTGTAGATTAATATTGCTATGACTAAACAATTTGAATCGGTCGATGTGCTGATTATCGGCGCCGGCCTGGCGGGTATCGGTGGTGCTTGTCAGTTGCGCCGCAATTGCCCGAACCACAACTTTATGATCCTCGAATCACGCGAAACCAGCGGTGGCACCTGGGATTTATTCCGCTACCCTGGTTTTCGTTCCGACAGCGACATGTACACGTACAGCTATGGCTTCAAGCCCTGGAAGGACAAGTCGACGATCGCCGACGGCCACAAAATCCTCAGTTATATTCGTGAGGCAGCAGCAGAATATGACGTGGAGCAGCACATCCGTTATCAGCACAAGGTAGTGGCCGCCAACTGGTCATCCACCGACAATCGCTGGCTGGTGACCGCCGAGCGCGGCGATACCGGTCAGCAAGTAACAATAAGCTGCAAGTTTATGTTTAATTGCAGCGGCTACTACGACTACGAGCAAGGTTATACACCAGAGTTTGCCGGCATCGATGTCTTTAGCGGACAGGTCGTTCACTCACAGCATTGGCCTGAAGACCTGGATTACCAGGGCAAGCGAGTTGTAGTGATCGGCAGTGGCGCCACCGCGGTGACACTGGTGCCAGCGATGTCCAAAGACACGGCCAGCCTGGTGATGTTACAGCGCACGCCAACCTATATCGCCAGCCTACCCGCGGAAGATCCAATGGCAAAAAAACTGCGCAAGTGGTTACCGAATAGTTGGGCTTTCCGCCTGACCCGCTGGAAAAAGGTGTTGTTTCAGATTTATATCTACCAGCTATCCCGTCGGAAACCGCAAGAGCTTAAAAAATTCCTGCTTGGCGGGGTGAGAAAAGCGTTGGGGCCGGATTATGATGTCGCTACCCACTTTACCCCTGACTACAATCCCTGGGACCAGCGTCTGTGCGCGGTACCTGATGGCGATCTGTTTGCCGCGATCCGCGCCGGAAGCGCCGAGGTGGTCACCGATCACATTGATCAGTTTAATGAGGGGGGTATACAGCTCAAATCCGGCAAGCAACTCGATGCTGATATTGTGATCATGGCGACGGGGCTGAACCTGAAGTTTGCTGGCGGTGTTAAGCACAGCTTTGATGGCAAGGAACTCGACATAACCGAGCACTTCATCTACCGCGGCATGATGTTCTCTGGAATGCCCAATATGGCATTTACGGTGGGCTATACCAATTCTTCCTGGACTCTCAAAACCGATCTAACAGGAAAATATATTTGCCGATTGCTTAATAAAATGGACCGTGGCAACTATTCAACGGTGACTCCGACCATGAAAGGGGAAATTGACGAAGTGCCCCTTCTGGATTTCGACGCCGGTTACGTACTGCGCGCTCGGGAGATGATGCCAAAAAATGGTAACCGCTTGCCGTGGAAGAACTACCAGAATTACATCAGAGACTTCATTGGTTTGCGTCTTGGCCGCCTGAATGATGACGAATTGGAGTTTCGCTAATGACCCAATTTTTATCCAAAAATACTCATTGTGTATCAATCATAACGCGCCAGGCCTTCACCCATTCTCTACCCTGCAGATTAAACCGACAGATCTTCAATGGACCCTAAGAAATGAAGAAAATACTAATACTATTTCTTGGCCTACTGGTTATTGTCGGCGTTGGCCGCGCGTTACTCAAAGTACCCGCAGTACAGGATGCGGCGCTTGAGCGCGGCACGGCAGTTATTGCCAAACGCGGCGCCGTGCCCCTGCCGGAATCAGAAAGCCTCAGGGTCTATGTCTGTGGCAGCGCATCGCCGCTGGGAATGGGTCAGGCGCAGGCCTGTATCGCGGTCATAACGCCGGAGCATTTTTACCTGATCGACTCGGGTGCCGGCTCTACTGACAATATCAATCGCCTGGGGTTGCCCACGGAACGTTTGCAGGGCCTGTTACTCACGCATTTCCACTCCGACCACATAGCGGAAATTTACGAAGTGAACCTCGGCTCCTGGGTAAGGGGCCGGCCGGCACCATTAACCGTGTATGGCCCTCGCGGCGTTGCCGAAGTGACCGATGCCGTCAATGCGGGCTACAGGCAGGATCGAATTTATCGCACGGGTCACCATGGAGAAGACTTGCTACCACCAGCGCTAGGGGTATTGGAACACAAAACGATTGCTCCGGGAGTTATCCTTGAGGATGGGGATCTCAAGATAAGCGCCTATGTTGCTGAGCATCCCCCCATTCATCCTGCCGTGGGCTATCGTTTTGACTACCGCGGTCGCAGCGTTGTCATTTCCGGCGACAGCAACGTAACCGACGAGACGCGGAAGATAGTCGACGGGGCTGATCTATTGCTGCACGACGCGCTATCACTGCCGACGGTAACAGCTCTGTCGGAGGCATTAGGCGCAGTGGGCCAGTCACGACAATCCAGGATTGTATTTGATGTAATGGACTACCACGCTTCGACGGACTCCCTGATTGAGCTCGGCGAGAAATCGAATGTAGACATGGTGGCCTTCTATCACCTGGTACCAGTGCCGCCAAATTCTGTCGTGGCAGATGTCTTCATGCGTGGGGCGCCAGACAACTTTCTTCTCACAGAAGACCTCATGTGGTTTGAACTGCCCATTAACAGTGACGACATTGTTGTTAATCGTCCCTGATTCCAATTTGTAGGAGATGACTCATGGCGCATGACGAGCCAATTCGATTGGTAGGCGGCACTGGATCGCCCTACACACAAAAAATGGTAGCCCTACTGCGCTACCGGCGGCTGCCTTATGCGGTGAACTGGGGCATTCCGGCCCAGGCCTGTGAGGCGATGGGCGTGGAGAAACCCAGGCCCATCTTCGAGCCTACCTTCTTTTTTGAAGAGGCGGGAGACACGCAGGCCGTGTGCGACTCCACACCTATTATCCGGCGCTTGGAGGATACCTACACAGGCCGCTCGGTACTGCCCTGTGACCCAGCTCTGGCCTTTATCGATTATCTGATCGAGGACTTCGCTGACGAGTGGTGTACCAAGTACATGTTCCATTATCGCTGGCACGCACAGTTAGACGCCGGCAATGCCGGCACCCTGTTACCGCTGAGCATGGACGTCAGCATGCCGCAGGACGCCCATAAAGAATTCAAACACTTTGTCGAAGACCGCCAGATCAGCCGCCTTTACGTGGTGGGCTCCAATGACACCACAGCACCGGTGATTGATGCCAGCTATCGGCGCTTTCTTGCCGCCATGGAAAATCATCTAGCGAGCCAGAAGTACATGCTGGGTGACCGCCCCGCCGCCGGAGACTTCGGCCTCTATGGCCAGTTGAGCCAATTGGTGGGGTACGATCCCACGCCCAGAGCGATTGCCCACGAAGTTTCTCCCCGCACAGTTGCCTGGGTCGATCTCATGCGCGACCCCAGCGGACTTGAGCCGACAGAGAAAGATTGGGTTAGCCTGGCAGATCAGCCCGAGAGCTTGCGCGGCCTGCTGAAAGAAATTGGCCGCATGTATGCCCCCGCGCAACTGGCCAACGCACGCGCCGCTGCAGCAGGAGACAAGACCTGGGCTGCCGAGATAGATGGCGCACCCTGGACCCAGCAGACCTTCCCCTACCAGGCCAAGTGCCTGCGATGGACCAATGAACGTTATCGCGCCCTCAGTAACGCGGATCGTGCCAGTGTCGATGCCCTGATTGAGGGTACCGGGATCGAGAACATGCTTTCAGTCGAATAAAGAATCCTAACGCTGAGCAGGCTATCTATGAACCGAAAAAATATTTACCTGGGAATGACTATTGTTGGCACACTAGCGCGCGGGTATTTTATCGACGCGCACCCACTGTACGGTGCGGCTTATAAAACCGACCCTGCCCTTGATGAGCATCCGGTCGGCCTCGGGTAGAGAAACTTCCACGTCCTTGTACTCTCCCAGCTTCTCGGCATAGATCTGGCCATGCCACAAACCCTGTTTGGATTTGTCGGCTGCCATATCTTTCAGAATCTTGCGACCCACGCGATCAGGGAATTTGTCATTACGAACCACTGTGCCGCCACCCTCCTCCAGCCGGATCTCAATCCAGGCCGCATACTCGGCGTGTTTCCAAATTCCTGAAATATCTGCGCTGACAGCCAGTGGCGTGAACAGTAAGGCGCAGACTAAAAGACCACGTCGTATAATCGTCCCAGGGCACCCTGCGTGTCCTGAATAAAGACGTTGGGAGGCATTGAGCCAGTGTTTTGGCTTCATGGTTTGGGTGTCCTTTTCATTCGACTCTTCATTCGAAAAGCAACATAAAATGGGAGCAACAGCAGCAGTGTTAGCAAAAACACAATGGTAGCGTCCCGGTACTGCAGCAAGATGTTGGAAAACAACTGTTTTATCTGGGTATAACCCGGCGGCACCGACACCACCTTGTTATCGTGACGGTATTGCTCATAACGAGACAACATACGCTGGAAGCGCAGTGCTTGTGATGCGGATATATCTTCTGTCTCGCCCGGATCATCGACGATATTGAACAGACGCCATCGACCATCACCAACCGGTGGTTGGTTTGCAACCAGCTTATAGTTGCCCTGAAACAGGACGCCGTGATCGGTCAGTTCATAGCCGACCGAATCATCGGAACCGTAGACCCGCTCAACCTTACCGGATAGCAGAGGTGTCAGATCACGCCCTGTTATTGGCTGCACGGGTCGACCTGCGTAGCGTTCTCCAGGTGGAGAAATAGCAGCCAGAGACAGAATTGTGGGAGTGATGTCGGTTGCCCATGCAAATGCCTGTGTCAGTTGTTGCTGGGCGACAGCACGTTTTCCCGCGATGATCAGCGGCACCCGCATCCCCCCTTCCCCCGCATAAAATTTGTAATACGCCAGGGGGCTCGCAGACGCGCTGGCGAAGCTGGGGCCGAGTGTGCTGTAGCTGCCCTTAAGGCCCAGGTTTTCGTAGTCAAGGTTGTAACCGAGATTCTCTGGAACCAGACGCCTGGGAAAGGCTCTGGGCTCGGCGGGGCCGCTGGCCTCGCTGCCGTTGTCTGAAGTAAAAATAAAAATCGTGTTGTCGTATTGCCCGCGCTGCTTGAGGAACTCGATCAGACGACCGATATGGAAATCCATAGCCTCAATCATGCCGGCGTAAACCGCCATGCGTTTCGCCTGATAACGCTTGTCGTCTTCACTGAGGGCATCCCATTCGTCTGTCGTTGCCATGCGCACCATAGGGATATCTGACGGCACGATGCCCAGGGCTACTGCTCGCTCCATGCGCTGCTGGCGCAGCGCGTCCCAACCAGAATCGTACAAACCCATGTAGCGGTCGATGTATTGCTGAGGAGCCTGCACCGGTGAATGCACGGCCATAAATGGCAGATAGCCGAAAAAAGGTTTGCCGTCTGGCAGATTGCTGTCGATGAACTCAATCATCTTATCGACCAAAAAACGCGAGGAGTAAAAATCCTCCGGTAGCGTAAACCGCTCTCCATCGGCAAACCAATTGGCCTGATCATAAAGTGCAATGTAGGGCCGTTGCTCCCAGTTATCGGCGCCTGAATCCATCATTGCCATGGTGCGCGCAAAGCCGCGCCGGCTAGGCCGCTTGTGAGGTTCCATGCCAAGATGCCATTTACCCGCCATATAGGTGTGGTAACCGGCGTCTTCCAACAAGGTCGCCACGGTCACCACGTCGTCCCCCAACACCCCTTGATAGTTTGCGTGTACCCGCTGCTGCGGAGCCAGCATTTCGGGAATGTTAGGCACCCCCGCGAGGTGACTGTCTACCCCGGTGAGAAGCATCGCCCTGGCGGGCGCGCAGTTCGCTGCAGTGTGGTAATTGGTAAAGCGCAAGCCCTGCTCGGCCAGCGCACTCAGGCTTGGCGTATTCACCTCACTGCCGTAAGGCGCAATATCGGTATAGCCCAGATCATCTGCAAGGATGAACACGATATTGGGACGTACTGTACTTGCCAAGGGCTGCTGCGTTGTATCCACAACAATATCTGTTAGTGATTCGTCCCCAAACGCCCCGGTACTTACAAAACCGAAACACAGGGCAGAGGCACAAAAAATCTGACGTAAAAAGGGCCGTGTCACCCGTTCAAATCTCTTGTGGAAAGTTCTTGCGGCAAGCGGCGGGATGCAAGCAGCAGAATAATTGCCACCACCACCTCTACCGTGATCTGACTGACCGCAAGGGTGGCATCGTGCAATAGCCAGGCGACGATTCGACCCAGGGCTGTGATCGCCAGTAACATCATGGGTGGGTAGTACCAACTGCGATGTTCACTAATCAGGGCAATGAGCATGCAGCTGCCCAGCGTCAGGAAGAAGCCGGCCATGTCGCCGATCTGGGAACTGAGCCCGATACCTTCAGCCAGCGTCAGGCCAAAATCAGGCGCTATTCCCGCGGGCGCCACTAGCCAGCGAACTCCCGTGACCACAAAAAGAATCGCTGGTAATAGCACCAACAACTTAAGCACTTTGTTCAATGTAATCTCCTTTCAATATTACTGTCCGCGACCCGCAACCACCTGCATCATTTTGTGCGCAGTTTCGGTGCTGGAGTTCTGGTTTTGCCCGGTGACAAAACGCTTCTCATTATCCACCACGACATGAGTGGCAAACATATCGCGAAATGCGCTCCGGCTCTCGTAAAGGGCACCGGCCTTGCGCAATTCGGTTTCAGGGTGCTGTGGGGTGATTTCAATATTGAGTTCTTTAATCTGTTTGTCGCTGACCCCGGTCATGCGACGCCCGGCAATCAGTAAATTGCCATCGCGATCTTTGGCATTGATCAAACCCAACACGCCGTGGCAGACGCCGCCGATCACCGGTTTGCTGTCAGCGTAGTAGGCATTGCTGATCTTGTTTGCCAACACGGGAGAATAACCAAGGTCATAGGCCGCGCCCCAACCACCGGCCAGGAAGATAATGTCGTAGTCGGTGAAATCAACGTCGTCGATCTTGATCGACTTATCTACCTTAGCTTTAAAAATTGAATCCTGTAGAAAGCGTTCTGTCTCCGGCGTGGCTGAAATACGCGACAGCGAATCCGGAGCAACCGGAATTTTACCCCCTTTTATACTGGCCACTTCAACCTGCATGCCGCCATCAAGAAAAACGTAATAGGGATGCGTTAGCTCCGAAGCAACAACTCCGGTAGCGGGACCATCGGTCTCGCCACGAGCGGCAAGCACGTCATGACTGGTGGTAATCACCAGGGCGCGCTTAGCTGGCAGTGCAACTGTGGGGCCTTGATACTCAGGGTGCAGACCCGCCTTGTGCAGAATCGTCGGCAACGCCAGGACGAACGTCCCCGCCAGCACTAGCACGCCGATCAGGCCATAAAACAATTTTTTCATCGGTAGAATCCCCTTGCACATTGCTAATAGCATTTTGAAAACCCGGAGATTTTACGCTTGAGCAGCGAACCCTGAGGAATCTTTTCCGGCCAACCGCTGCCTGCTTTCCTGGCATAACTCGCCCCCGGGAGGGCGGCTCCATTCACGCAGCCTGAGGAGCTTTCCAGCTCTCGAGCAGGTGTCGATTATCATCGTCCCAGGGGTGAAAATCAGGATCGAAATACGTGAGGTAATCGGCGCGGAATTCGCGCAACACACCACCTTTTGCAAACAGAAATTTAAACCCACTTTTCAACGTGGTCCACTTCCAGAGCTTTTTGTCCTTGCGCAGCATATAGGCGGTATTGGCCAGCAGGTTCCAAAGAAAATGAATGGTGAACATTCGTAAAGTCAGTTTTCTGATCTTATAGTCGCCGCTGACATAGTTGTACACATCCATTGCGACGGACTTATGTTCCAGTTCTTCGGCAGAGTGCCATTCCCACAAACTTCGCATTTGTGGATCCACCTCGCTAAGCATCCAGCCATTGAGGACTTTGTCGGCAAAAATCGCCGTAATATGTTCCACACCACAAGTTGCCGCGAGATGACCGACTGGCGACATCTTTTTGTACCCTAATCGAACCATGTTTTTTGTTCTGCCCTCCATTTTTTCCTGGTTGTAGCCGCGTAAATCACACAAAGCTTTGTTGTATGTACGGTGCTCTCGGGAGTGCATACCCTCTTGACCAAAAAATTGGCTCATCTCTGTTTTGAGCTTAGGGTCTTTTACTTCATCTTGATAATGACGAACACTGTCTATAAAAAAGCGCTCACCGTCGGGGAAAGTCATACTAAGGGCGTTAAAGAAAGCCGTTTTAAATGGATCGTTATCCAACCAGTCTTTGGACAACTGCTCGCTGAGCTCAAACTTGATATTCCGAACTTCGAGGTTCATACCCTCAGGCATACGTGAAGCGCTGGCGATTACTGTCATGACTCTTCTCCTAGGCTATTGAAAATAGGCACTTTACTCCGGGAGAACGGGCGTCAAGGAATCATATTCGGTCATACAGGGGGTTATATTCGGCCAAATACTCCCTGGAGAGGGAATCCGTTGGAATATAAGGGGAGCATCAGACCACGATTAAATTGTCCCCAGCGCGTTCCATGAGTCTCTGCCAAAATTAATCGTGGTCTGCCCCCATTTATTCCCTCATCAAACATCAACCAAATTAATTTCCAGACGCTTACCAAAAAGGTCTGCAATAGCACCAAGACTCTTCAGGGTCATGGATGTGTTTTCCGAGTCCAAAATGCGATCTACGGCTCCGCGACTTGTCTCCAAATCACGGGCAAGCTGTGCTTTGGAAATGTGCCGGGTTTCCATCATCTTCTGAACCTGCCAGGCAATCACGCGTTTCGCCGCCTCGGCTTGCGCCTGATTAAGCACCCCATCTTCCTTAAGCAGATCATCCAGACCAGATCCGATCGCTTCATTTGGTTTTTTTACCTTGGCATTTGATTTTGCCGTTACTTTCTTTGCGACTGGCCTTCTCTTTGCAGTAGCCATCTTAGTTTCCTCTATTCACCTCACGCATTCGGTCATCGGCCAGATCAAGGTCGGACTTGGGGGTCTTTTGCGTTTTCTTGATAAACCCATGCAGCAACACCATCCTGGCGTCATGCACGGTGAACAACACTCGGGCGATCCTATTGCCCGAAATATTTGAGCGTACCTCCCAAAGCCGATCATAGTTCTTCATCGAACGGACGAGTGGCATACCGAGAGGCCAGCCGAACTCGACCGTCTTCAGGTCAACGCCCATGATATAGCGATCATCCTTGTCCAGTTGCAACATCCACTCACGGACTGGCTCCTTGCCGCCAGGTGTCTTGTAGAAAAGGACTTCAATGATTTTGGGGTTCTGCTTCCTCATCGTGACATCATGGGCCAAGTGTACCATATTTGGTACACCTATTCCGAGCAAAACAATTCATTCACGACCAGAGAGTGTTTCGGGGACAGACCACGATTAAATTGTCCCCAGCGCGTCCCATGATCCTCTGCCAAAATTAATCGTGGCCTGTCCCCATTTATTCAGGGCTGGTAGGGACGCACATCCTCGCGAATTTCTGTAGCGCTGTTGATTTCAGCCACACGCAGGTCATAAGCAGCCTGCAGGTTAAGCCAGCTCTGGGCATCCCCGCCAAATAGTTGAGCCAGGCGCAGAGCTGTATCAGCGGTGACCGAGCGTCTCTCTTTGACAATCTCGTGAAGCCGGGTCGTCGGCACACGCATACGCTGAGCTAAAGCATTCACACTCATTTCCAGTGGCACCAGATACTCCTCTCGAATTACCTCGCCGGGGTGTATCGGTCTCATTTGATTTGAAGCCATAAGTACATCCTAGTGGTAATCCACTATCTCCACGTCATACGCATTGCCGCCGTCAAAACGGAAGCACAGACGCCATTGCTGATTTATGCGGATGCTCCACTGCCCCTGTCTGTCGCCGGTTAACCGTTCCAGCCTGTTGCCAGGGGGAGACTTCAGAAACTCCAATGTTTCCGCACTGTGAAGCAGAATCAATTTTCTCTCTGCCTGAGCGCGAAACGACCGAAACTTTGACGAGCACAGCCCACCAAACAGGCGCTCTGTGTTCTTGCACCGGAAGCTTCGAATCATTTGTGAAGGGTATTACGTTGCAGATTATACGTCAAGCGTAATACTGGACCTCCAGATCCAGAAGAGTTAACTAGCCATATACCGGCCAACCAACACGGAAACCTGCCTACGCGACTTGTTGCTGACGATACTGGCTGGGCGTTACACCGTTCCAGCGCACAAACGCCCGGCGAAAGTTCACCGTCTCGGAATAATCCAGCAGGTGTGCTATATCGGCAACGGTCAAGTCAGTGTCTGCAAGATACTCCCGGGAAAGCAAATCCCTGATCTCCTCGAAGGTAGATCTGAAACTGGTGGATTCAGCCTCCAGGCGTCGCCTCAGGGTACGCTCACTGACATGCAGACCCTCGGCTACCTGCGCGATATCCAGGAATTCGCCTGCGGATTGGATCAGTAACTGCCGTACGGCGGCGGTGGTTTTCTCGACACTGTTCAGCCCGCGTAGCATCTCCTCACACTGCTGATGAAAGACCACATGCTCGGAACGGTTCGCCGTTCTAACAGGCGTGTCGAGAATCTGCCCCGGGAGAAACAACTGACTGTGTTCACAGTCGAATGTCACAGGCACGTGAAATGCATTCTTATAGGAAGCCGAGTGCGCAGGCCTGGAATAACTCAGTTGTATCTCTACACCCTCTGCACTCTCTACCTGGCTTCCATACAGAGTTCTCCCCACTACAGAAAGGTTCGAGAAAATCAGTTCAGCTGCCAGCTGTTGCTGTGCTGCAGTGCCTCTGGTTAGATTCGCACGCAACAATAAGCCGCCCTCATGCTCATACTCTGTCCAGCTGGGCCTGAACAATACCTGCCCATAGCGAAGCAAAAGCTGAAGGGTCTCGCGCAGGCTCGCACAGCTCATCAAAGCAAAACCAAAGCTGCCGTAACTGGCAATGCCAAGCTCTTGTCCCAGACGTAACAGCAGGCAGGGATCGCCCGAAAGGTCCACTGCAGTTTCCAGTAAAACCAACGCTTCGGACCCTGAAAATACAGCCTGAGCGGTACCGGAAACAGTGACACCTCGCTGGCCGAGTTCACCAAACAGCTGCTCGGGGCTAACCCCTGCTTTCTCCAGCACCGATAGCAGCTGCCTGAAAAACTCACGTTGCACTTGATTTACTTTCATCCCACTCTCCGTGCACCCGGCCGTACCAAATGCGCCCCAAAAGATCTACAAGCAAGCAACAGCCAAAGCAGGAATGGCCGAATATGATTCCGCATCTGTTTCGCCGAACACTATACTCCACCCGAGTGAAAATTGGGAAGGGGCGCCGCTCAAAGCAGTCGTCCCGCATCAAAAACCAAAAACTCAATGCCCCATTTATTGGAATTATGCGCTGTTACGCTGCTGCTTTCGATTTTCTTTATCAGCTTGAATAGACACGACTATGAATAATCAGACAGACAGTACAGACGCATCCGGCCCTGTTACATCGACAGCCAGTCAACCCCTGGCGGGTCACCGCACCACCCTGACCCTGCTAGTACTGGCTTATACCCTGTCGATGTGCGACCGGATGATTCTATCGATCCTGTTTCCGGATATAAAAGCAGAGTTTGGTTTAAGCGATACCCAGTTGGGTTTGCTAGGCGGGCTTTCATTCGCCCTGTTTTATGCCACCATGGGTCTGCCTATTGCGCGTCTGTCTGATCAACACAGTCGCAAGCGCATCATTATCGTCAGCCTTGTTATCTTCTCTGTGATGACCGCTTTTAGCGGCCTGGCCGCCGGCTTTATCAGCCTTCTGTTAATGCGCGTCGGTGTGGGAATTGGTGAGGCAGGGGTGAACCCTGCCAGCCACTCGATTATTGCTGATTACTTCCCGCCCAAGCGTCGGGCGTTCGCTATGGCTACGTTAATGCTGGGCGGCAGCTTCGGCATGATCCTTGGTTTTGTTGGCGGCGGTATTATTGCCGAAGCTTATAACTGGCGCATTGCGCTGGTATCGGTCGGTATTCCCGGTTTGTTGTTGGCATTCTTTATGGCCAGATTGCTGCGTGAGCCTGCCAGAGGCACCTTTGAAACTGCAGAGCCTCTGCCTTCGCCCCCCATTCTCACCACTGCGGCGCAAATGTGGGGCAACCCCGCTATGCGACACATGATGGCTGGGGGCGTAATAGCAGGACTGATGTCATATGGCCTCACCCAGTGGTTACCGACTTTCTTTATCAGAACACACGAGCTCAGCC
>JBALVI010000016.1:0-26177 GCA_036961205.1 Halioglobus sp.
GACGGTAGCAACTGGGAGCTACTCTGTATTTACTGCCACGATGAAGAACACACCAGGTTCACCAATCTTATACGCTACGGCAGTACGACAAAGACCGAAGTAAAGGCTGCAACCCATAACCCGTTCGCCGACTTAAAGGCAAAAATGGAGCAGAAGGATTAGCGAGCAGGCGAACTTTACCTGCAGCGTAAGCCGTTACCACTCGCCAAAATCTGGAGCTGGTTCTAGCAATTTCGCCCTATCAAGCTGCCATTACCCACTCAATCAATCTTGTAACGTAGCGGCATAGATTTCAAACCACCAACGAATATAGCCTGTATCCCTTCAACATCGCCATTAAACTCAACCTCGTTTAAACGCGGCAATAACTCGCGGAAAAAACGGGAAACCTCCAAGGTCGCCAAGTGCTGGCCCAGGCACATATGGGCGCCATAGCCGAAATGAAGGTTCAGCTTAGGGTCTCGCTCAATGTCCAGGGTATTAGCATTGTGAATAATTTCTTGATCGCGGTTAGCCGCAGGGAACCAGATAGCAATGCTATCGCCGGCCTTAATCTCCTTGCCCCGCAGCTCTACGTCGGCTGTTGCGGTACGCACCATGTGTCGCACAGGGGACGTCCAACGTAACAGTTCCTTGGTCGCATTCGTATCGAGCTCAGGATTACCCGCCCACTTCTGCAATTGCTCAGGATGCTCAATCAAGGCCTTCATGCCCGAACTAATAGTGGCAGAAGTCGTATCATGGCCCGCAGACGCAGCGATTATGAAATAGCTGATCTGATCAAAGGGGTCCATAGGCTTGCCGTCGACGTCTGCATTGGCAATCACGCTGGCCAAGTCATCTGTGGGATTGGCTTTTCGGTCTTCAATGATCTTGCCGAAGTAGTCGAAAAAATCGGTAATCACTGACAAACCCGTCTCAAAATCGGCGCCTCGCGATAGCTCGGGGTCATTGCTCCCAAACAACTCCTGGGTTAGCTTGAGCATGAAAGCCTCATCCTCTTTAGGCACGCCCAGAATTTTCATAATCACCCGTAGTGGGAAATGCAGGGCTACATCCTTAACGAAATCGCACTCGTCACCCATCTCCTGCATTTTATCGACGTATTCTTTAGCAAGTTGCTGAATCTCGGCGTCCAGGCGATTGATATTACGGGGCAGAAACCAATCGCGGGTAACGCGTCGCAGCTTTAAGTGCTTGGGGCTATCCATATGGATAAGCGTTTCCAAACCATTACGCGTACCCAGTTTTTCCTCAAACATATCTTCTACGGCAGAGGGCTGCAGCATGGCGCGCGGTGCACTCAAGAATTGATCGTTATTCTTACCAACAAACTTGATGTCTTCGTATTTGCTGAGCGACCAAAAAGGCAGGTACGCAGGGTCCTCAACATAGCTCACCGGATCATTTTCCCGCAGGTAGTCAAACAGCCCATACATGGAATCCTCATTCCCCATAAGTTCTGGATCTAGCAAATCGGTATTCTTCATAGTTTGTCCCATTCTTAAAACGCACACATCCTAACACCCCAACAGGGTTACGTTCGATTATTAGCAATTCGTTTGAAATTGGCGTGGTCAGGCGTGATATGCCGCGCTTGTCACTGCCTGTCGTACCACCGAGGGTGTGGTACCCGACCAACGTCTGAATGATCGGCGAAAATTTGCCGCGTCACTGAAGCCCAGTAAGCAGGCTATTTCCGATACTGGGAGGTTGGTGCCTTCCAGGTATTCGCCTGCCAGGCGATATCTGACCTGATCCAACAACGACTGAAACCGGTTCCCCTCTTTAGCCAGGTGTCGTTGCAGAGTGCTTTCGCTCATATGTAGTAGCTGTGCAACCTTGGCGCTGGTGGGAAACTCTGAGCCTGTCTGCAGTAGAATTTGCTGCACTCGCTCACTAACCATGCCACCCGAAGTATCTCGTGATATCAGGCGATCGCATTCCCTTTTGAAAATATCCCTGGCGATCGGGTTAGACGTTGAAATGGCAGAATCAAGACTGGCGTAGTCGAAAAACATAGCGCTGCGTGGCGCTTTAAATCGCACCTCAGGCCCGAAGATCGCGTGGTATTGAGCGAGATTCGTCGACGGTGCATAGGCCAGCTGCAAGTTGATAATGGCGGTTTGCCGCCCCAACAGGATACCGCCGCTGTTTATGATCGCGGAGTACAGTACTTCTGTATAAAAGCGCTGTAGGTCCTGCGGCAAGTGCGCCGCTTTAACCCACAACTCAAGTTGGTCATCATGACGCTCCAGCTGGACACCAATGCTGGGCAGTATCACGCGGTTATAGCGCACCAGCAGGTTCAGCGCATCGCCAATTGTGGCGCTGGTCATCAGCGCGTACCCGAATATGCCTTGGGACGCGATGCTAATCTGGCTGCCAAATTTCAAACCCAACTGGCTGTCTTTGGAGAACGACAAGGCGTTGGTACACGCTGTATCAAGTTGACTGGCATTTAAATTCAGCGTCGCCTGGGCGTCTGTATCGCCAATGCCTGTACCTTGAAGAAGCTGCTCCCGCGACATGCCCGTCGGCTCCAGCACCTTCAATAGCGTTGAGATGTAGTAGGCGTGCACAAGCCCCCCTGATGGTATTTAACCCGTCGACAGATGGTATATAACCCCCAATATGAGCGGATATAACCCCGTTAATGACTGTATATAACTCCTATTAAGCCCTGTTTGTCAACTAGGATGCTCCCACACGTTACGACAACCACACTTGGAGCACAGTAATGACATCGAACAATGAAGCACAAAACCGTGCCATAACGGACGCGACTCATCAAAACGCCACGCAGGCGGCTACTCAGGCACCTAGCCAGGCAACTACGCCCGTGTCCGTGCAGATCAAGCCACGCAATCGCTCGCATGACATCGCTGAAGCATTGCAGGGCGAATGGCTAGACCAGGATCCACTCTTGACGGCCGTGTTCAACGGCATGTCCATCACCTTTCCCGCTGGAGAAAAGTTTTTCATCGACAGTGTGCGTCATTTCGCAGGTGACGTTACTGACCCTGTGTTGAAGGATCACATTAAAGGTTTCTGTGGCCAGGAGGGTTTTCATCGTCGCGAGCACCAGCGCTACAACGAAGCTTTGTGTGATGCACGTGGTTACGACCTGGACACACTGGAAGGTAAGCTCACCCGCCGCCTTGTATGGGCACAGAAAAATCTCTCGCCCATGCAAAATCTTGCCATCACTGTCGCCATTGAACATTTCACGGCAGTCCTGGCGGAATTGCTGTTGCGTCCCGAATCAGTAATGAACAATGCAGATCCGGCAATGCGTGATCTGTGGCGCTGGCATGCGGCTGAGGAAATGGAACACAAATCCGTCGCCTTTGATGTTTATCGAGCAGTTGGCGGCAGCGAAGCGTTACGTGTCGCTGTAATGAAGCGCGCCTCTTTCTTCATCGGCTTCGAATTAATGCGAGCCGTGTTTTACATTCTGCGCAAAGACAAGCAGCTGTTTAACTTTTCACTCTGGCGTAAGGGCCTGGCTGGCTTATTTGGCAAGCAAGGTGCTTTCAAGGGAGGTTGGGCTCCTTACAAAGAGTTTTACGCTCAGGGCTTTCACCCTTGGCAGCAAGACACACAGCACTTATTAGTGGAATGGGCGGCAGAGCCTGCGCTGTGATGCACTGCACCTGCAGCCCGAAATAGCATGGGGCAGCGTAGGCAAAGTTTAGTGTAGGCTATTTAGAGTCTGCTCTACTGATAAACTTACGCTCTTCTATGTTCACCTTAATTGTTTCGCCTGTAGCAATGTATTCAGGGACTTGCACGGTCAGGCCGGTAGACAGTAATGCCGGCTTGGTCCTGGATGTCGCAGAGGCGCCTTTGACAGATGGATCAGTTTCCGTCACCTGGAGTTCTACACTGTTGGGCAAATCAAGCGCAACAGGCGAATCATTAACAATGACGACCTGCATTCCCTCAGTTGTCTCAGTGAAGAAAAGGATTTGATCCTCAATGGACTCTTTGTTCAGGTTATATGGCGTGTAATTTTCTACATCCATAAAAACATGCTCATCCCCGTCGATATAGGAAAACATAACTGGCCTACGAATGAGGTCACCAAGATTCAACATATCTGAATCTTTGAAAGTCTCGTCAATTTTGTTGTTGGTGATCACATCGTACATGCGCATGCGATATATGCTGCCACCGGCACGGCCTTGCGGAACAGAGCGTTCAATGTCTCTAACTATGTAGGTATTACCGTTATATTCGATAGCGGTGTTCTTTTTTATCTCACTTGCCTTTGGCATTTTCTCTAACCCTGAAATGATTACTTACATAGCGCTTTCAAGAGCGCTCAGCTAGCGCCTAGTCTGACACCTTTGAGTAATGTAAGAAATAGTAAACTTGTATTGGGAGGGAATCGGTGACGCTTGTATGTATTCGAAGGCCGAATCTATGAGCTACGACCAGCTAACGTCCAGGCGCCTTGTGATCGGGCATATTTCTGAAGATTACAACTGGTAGTTAAATTCAACTTTATGAATGCCATCAGAGAAATTATTGTATTCATTCCAGTTGCCGAAGTAGCGGACATTCATTCTTGGCGAAAACTGATAACCTACAGCGACTTCATGAGTTAAAACCGAGTCATTACCCTGGCCATAGGCGTTATCTTTATAGACATCTGAACCTGTTAATGTCGTTGCCCAAAACGGATTATAGTTAACCCAGAATTTTTTATTAAAAGCGTATTTTCCGAACATGCCTGCTACAAGGAATGTACCGTTGATTGAATAGCCGCTATCAACTTCTCCGTCATCTTCAAGCGAGTCCTTCCCAAAGGCCAAGCCAGCGCCAATTAAAGGATATAATTTGAGTTTCCCTACCGGGTTAAAGCCTTGTAAAAATGAATACGATATATCACCTGATTGATCCGCAATATAGGACTCATCGAAGACATAATTAACATCTAGTTGGCTACCACGACCATTCTCTTTATTTAGTACAAAATTTCGGTATCGAAGGTTATCGATAGAGTTATCTCTGTTATCGATAGAGACGTCTTCGTCCAGGTCATCGTCTCCCCAACCTAGCGTCTCTCCTAACGCGCCTTTGATTTCTAATACGTGCATTGCTGTGGTGGAGTCTTTTCCAGTATCGTAATCAATACCTACTTTCAGGTTAACACCCAAGTTGGTCAGCCCTGCGCCAACACGCGTATAAACCGCTAAAGGATCAGACATATCTTGAAGTGTTTCCTGCGGAGCTTCGACTGCTGAATCACTGCTTTCTTCAGCCGAAACATAAGTGCTCATCAGGGCTAATGAAGCTAACAAAACGAATACTGTGCCTATTAAAAATTTCATTAGAATCCTGTTCCTAATTTTTTATGGTCCTGAAAAATCCGATATTCCCAAGAAATCCCTTTACCAAAGCAAATAAAAAAGCCCCTCTATTTCAGCAATGGAGGGGCTGTTAATAGATCAACCGATTCTAGTTTTCTGAGGAACCCCATTTCTCCATACTGGCATCATAGGGAATATCGAAGTCGAGAAATTCCTTCGGGTCGAACGGTAAATCTTTTGCGTTGACCCGTGGCAGTGACGCTTTAAGAACAGCCTCACGCGGATTTTCCAAACCAGTCAGAGGCATACCTCGAACATGTTTCGTATCAGGGTATTTACGCTTCCACAGATTATGCCTTGCTGCCATCATGTCGAACATCGGCTTGGTAGTGAAACCGGGTAGCATCGCTGGGTTCACTTCGCGCGGATCGTTATAAAGATCAAAGAATGCTGCGCCACTAAGGCCCGGCAACTCTCCTGTCCAACGACGCTTGAAGCGACCCTTTACGGTTGCTGCCAATATATCACCCGTGTAGATATGAACAGCGTCGCGACGACTATTTGAATCGCCGTTAAAGAACAGCGATGTCTGATCCACACCATCAACAATACGGTCAGTTGGGATGTGCTTTTTAGCACCCGCTAAGTTAGCGAAGGTGGTGTAAAGATCCGTAATGTGGACGATGTCGCCCACAATCTGATTGGGAGCGATCACACTGGGCCAGCGGGCCAGAAAGGGAACGCGTACAGCCCCTTCCCACGAATCACCTTTACCACCACGGTAAAGAGTTTCAACCATACCAGGAGGGCCATGGTGAGTCATAGGCCCGTTGTCTGCCATCAGCACGATAAGAGTGTTGTCTTCAACGCCCTGATCTTTCAGCTCCTGTATTAATGTTGGCAGCCACCCGTCCAGTTGGACAAGGAATTCCTGGAGTACACCAGCAGCAACAGTCAACTTACTATCTCCCGGCTTGGTACCTAAAAACGATGCCACAACGGGTTGATAGCTGATAAAAAAGGGCTTGCCAGCTTGAGCACTCTTGCGAACAAATTCAATAGTTCGCTTCTGGGCTTCAGCTTCAATGGCGTAGTAGTCATCTTCATTAGGAGGCGTGCCCCATTCGCGCACAGGCCCGTCTTTAGTGCCTTCTAACATCCAAACGTAACCATCTGGCCGCCATCCCTTGTCGATATCATAGGGGTCGTCAGGGTACAGCTCTGGCATCACCGAGGTTGGAAACATCGGCCCAAGCTGGCCGCGGGGAACATACATACTTGGCACCTGATTGTAGGGTGCCCAAAACGCCTCATCAAAGCCCATATTGGTCATATAGCTTTCTTCTATATCACCCAGGTGGCCTTTGCCATAGAAAGCGGTGGCGTAGCCTGCCTTGCTCATCACTTCGCCTAAGGTAGTTTCCTTTTCACTCATACCGCCGTATTCCAACGGAAAGCTGACATTGTACATACCGTTCCTGACCGCATGCCGACCGGTCATAAAAGCGGCGCGGCTTGGGGTACAAGATGGCTCGGTGTACATGCGAGAGTAATACTGCCCTTCAGCACTGAATTTGTTAATATTCGGGGTCTTGAAGCCGCGGTTGGCCTGGTTCTGAGGAACCCCAATCTCGCCAACAGCGGTGTCATCCCACATGATATGGATAATATTTGGAGTGGTGCCGTGCTTGGCTTTAAGGGCCGCCAGTTTTTTATCGATTTCTTTATCCTGAACTGCCCAGTTGTCACCATGCTGAGCTTTCAGTATATAAAACTCAGCATCGTGGACTATGTCTTTGGCACTGGCTATCCCGGCCCCCAGGGCAAGGGCTACCGCCACACTGTACGAAGCTATTCCTCTCATGCTCGATTTCCTCTCTTCTTATTTAAACGATACAACAACTACGAGTTAAAATTCAGCTATTGAATTGGACTCAAAACTCAGCTGGCATAGCATCGTGTGTAGCCGAGCTAAACCATCGATGAATTTTAGATCTGCATATCATTGTAGTATATGATCCCATAGAGGCATCCAGTATCAAGAATGCGAATATTATCGTGACACTATGAATTATCAGGTCAGACAAGATTTCAGTAGTTTCGAGGAGTTCAACAGCTTTAACCATGGCTGGGATACGGACTTTAGCGTCTGCTCAAACCAACCCTACCAGGCTCGGATCGAACAATTTGCCTCAGACGAGGTTCTTGTCAACACTGGCAGTTTTTCTCAGGGCACCATTCAACGCGGTACGACTCCCCCTGGTATGCATACCTTCGCCTTACCCGTCCTCATTCGGGGCCCCATGTATTGGCGCAGCATCCCGATACATACACAGTGCCTGATGGCGTTCCCGGAAAACCATGAACTGCAGGCAGTAGCGTATGGCCCCAGTAGCATGTGCACAATATCAGTGCATGAAGACAGGATAAGTAAACAGCTTGCCGTATCGGGCGAATACAACCATAACGATCTGAACAAAGGCGGAGCGACAGAGCTACAAGCCTACCAGTGGCATAAGTTGCATAAGCTGTTGCGCTTCTATTCTGAATGTTTGGCCCAACATGGTGATAGCAGATACAGCAAGTTACTGGAGGAAGACCTGCTTGACGGCATCCTGGACTTGATGATGGGAAGCGCCACGGCAGGTATTCCGATCAGACCGGAGGCAGCCGCCCGAAACACGCGCCGTGCGTTAGACTATATGTATGCTCTGCAACGCGAGCCTATGAATATTGCCGACCTTTGCAGTACTCTGGGTATCAGCCGTCGCGTGTTGGAATTAAGCTTCAAAAAGTATGTTGGTTTATCGCCCAAGCAATTCAGCAACCAACAGCGAATGCATTCTTGCCATCAGGAGTTACTCCGCGGTTCAGCCCAAGATGATTCTGTGAGTCAGGTGGCAATGGGTTGGGGTTTCTGGCACATGGGACAATTCGGCAGCGACTACAAAAAGCTGTTTGGTCAAACACCCGGTACAACGCTGGCAGAATAAGTACCCCAACTTCCATTATTCTCTATATCCAACACACTCTCTTTCAGGATTCTTACATGCCCAAACTATTCAGCAAGCACCGCATATTACCGCAGCTGGTTGTCATACTTTCCATCATAATCGCGCCTCGTGTTTTCAGCCAGGAGGTCGTAGTTATTTCCGGTATCGACGATGCTATCCAGTGGATGGAGAAAGAGAATTGGTGGGGCGAGGAAAAACGCGGACAACAACTAACCGTGCCCCACGCAATGATGACGGGTTTCTCGGACCGCTGGCGTGAGAATGCCATGAAGATGCCAGTACCCCAGAAAAAAGAGATATTTTATCGGCTCATGCTGCCGCTGGTCATGCATGCAAACACAATGGTGTTGGCGCGGCGCGAAGAATTGCGGCGAATGGAAACGCAGTTGAAAGCAGGGAGCACCCTGTCCACAAAAGACCTGGACGATTTACGTCAGGTAGCTATTTTACTACGCATCGTCGATACCGAGCGCTCCGAATCTCTGGGACAGTCTAGCGATGAACTGCTCAATGTCATTGACCTGTCGCTCTACAAATTGGATGTTATTCCCGCGGGCCTGGTACTGGGTCAGGCTGCCTATGAAAGTGGCTACGGCACGTCCCGGTTTGCAGTTCAGGGCAACGCCCTCTTTGGCCAGTGGACCTACGGTGGCAAGGGCCTTAAACCCGAACAGCAACGCACCGAACTGGGCGATCACCGCATTGCCAGCTTTGACTGGCCCTTTGACAGCGTACGCGGCTACTACATTAATCTAAGTTCGCACCCTGCCTACGAAGACTTTCGGCGGCTGCGCGCGAACATGCGGGCTGCTGGCAAGCCACTTACGTCCATGGAACTGGCAGACGGTTTAGTGGCTTACTCAGAGCGCGGACAAAAGTACGTCGACACACTCAAGGGAATTATGCGGGTCAATAACTTGACCATTGCGGACGATGCGGTGTTCCGGGATGAGCCTATACGCTTCTTGGTGGGCGCCGAATCCGATGCAAGAGCAGTGGAACTTCGCACTGAAATTGAACAGATGCGAACTTCAGGAGAACTCGCGAATATCGTAGGTCGCATGCGGCTTGAATAAAGATCTGAGCGGTTAGCAGACTATTAGTAATCCCCGACACCCAATTTCGCCAGGGTTTTCTGGTCGGGGAAACCGTCGCCGATAAGCCCTGCGTCTATCTGAAACTCTCTCAGTGCCGCCCGGCTCGCCGGGCCCAGTAAGCCATCAATTTCCCCAACCTCAAAGCCCTTGGCCAACAACAGTTCCTGCAACTGAATGACTTCGCTGCGATGCAACCTGGGCTGATTGGTCGGGAGTGCCTGATAAAGTGGTCCTGCGCCTGCTATCCGGTCAGCAAGATGCCCCACAGACAAGGCATAGCTGGTTGAACGGTTCCAACGCATGATAACTTCGAAATTGTCATAGACCAGAAATGCAGGCCCGGTATGGCCCGCTGGAACAAGGAGTTGCGCCTCCATACCTGCCACCACGGGCAAAGTGCCTCCGCCTGGCTTTTGCAGGCCCTGCTCTTTCCAATTTATGAGCGATAGCTGCTGCCCCGCTTGGGAAAAATCGTAACCAACGGGTAGTTGTACTTCCCTACCCCACCGCTGTTCCCGGTTCCATCCCAACTGACTGAGAAAATTCGCTCCCGAGGCCAGCGCATCCCGTCTGCTATTCCACAGATCTATCTTGCCATCACCATCACCGTCGATGGCGTAACGTAAATAGTTAGAAGGCATAAATTGCGTGTGCCCTACCGCGCCGGCCCAGGAGCCCTTCATGTCCTCGGCGAGCAAATCTTCGCGCTCCATCAACTTTAGTGCCAACAAAAATTCTGTGGTAAAAAACTCACTGCGACGAGGATCACAGGCCAGGGTAACAAGAGAATCCAGGGTCGGCATGCTCCCAAGATAACTGCCAAAATTTGTTTCCAGTCCCCAAAAAGCCACCAGGTATGGCCCGGGAATGCCGTATTGATGCGTTAAGTCGCCTAGAAATCCACCAAACTCCCGGTACAGGGCACGGCCCTGCTCTATTCTGGTTTGCGACACCCGCTTGGTGAAATAATCAGCAAATGATTGAGTGAATTCAGGCTGGGAACGATCGAGTTCTATGACCCGTGCCTGAAATTCAAGCCCCGGTATCACCGTATCGACCGTCTCACTGGAAACGCCTTCGGCAGCAGCCCGTTGCTGCATACCGACCAAACACTGTGAGAACTCAAGCTGATCGTCGGCCACAGATGACCAGGAAAGTCCGATTAACAAAATACTAAAGAGGAGACGCAAAATACTTCCCGCTTGAAAAATTATAAGAGTGTCACGTACACAGCGGCGCCGCTTTGCTGCCGATGGTCGTTAGTTTACTCCAGAAATGTGGATGGCGAACTGCTAAAACGGAAACTCAGTCCCAAAGGTCCAGCCTTTAACACCAGAGCCTTTCTTGTAGCCCACCCGAACGCGGGTCAGACTCACCCCAAATACTTTGCGCGGCTTGGCCAGGCCCATGGAGATACCCAGTTCGTGTACCTCATGAATATTCGAGCGATCGACCAGATATTCACCGAGGGTCCATTCCGGCAGATAGGATTGCAGCTCATAATAGACGCCGGCACTAATTTTGTTCTCCATTACCGAAAAACCGGTATCACGGCGAAAATCCACGCCGGTCTCCATCAGAGCAAAGCCGTTATCATTATGTGACTTGAACTGATACTCGGCGGCGTAACGCACTGCGCCACCCCAGCGCACCTCCCAGCCTGAGTCATACTTCCAGGTGCCCAGAACGCGAACGCCCAGTGCGGCCAGGGCAAAAGTCTCGTGGCTGACAAAGTCCTGTCCGATACCTGCTTGTCCAAAGGGTCTGATTAACCAATTATCGCTCAGGGGAATGGTTAATTGTGCGCCCGGCATGATCGACAGGGTGACCAACTCGTCAGTGAGTACCTTGTCCAGCCAATTGGTGTCACTTATCTGGTCATACCCAATGGTTACCGGCGCATACCACTTCAGACCATACTCGTGGTCATCATCATCCTCACGCTGCTGGGTAATACTGATTGGGATAGTCAGCATCGCTAGCTTCCTGCCATCGATCTGGTATACCCCAGTACCCATCACCACTGGATAGATATAACTGGTATCAACATCTTCAAGGTCGACGTCTTGATCTAGCGCTATTTGAGCCGCGGCAAACCCTGGGCTAAGAAGCAGAAATAGAAATAATGGGCGAAGTACTTTCATAGCCAATAATCATACCTTGGATTGCGGCTAGTTCTCATTCTACTTTGCCTATGTAAAGACTAGGCTAAAGACCTGTGCAGTTAGTCCCTATCGCGCACATCCTTCCATCGAGAAATAATTACAGATTTCAGTATTGCTCATAGCGCCCTCTGCCAGGCGGCCCTCATTATTTTGTAAAAAGCGTCTATACGATGGCTCCTGTCGCAATAATATTCTTCCGGCGGTAACTAGCTGGTCAATTTGATTATCGTCAAGCTCCAAACTTGTGGGCAGAGTATTGAGCACCTTATTCAGTCTCCTATCTGCTACCTCTTCGAAGCTAACCTCCGAAAAATAAATTGTAGTAGGTATGCCATCGGCACTGAAGCGCTGATTAAGCTCTTCGATATTCTGACGAACCTTATCCAGTGTTTCCTGACTGTAGCGAGCGATCTGAGCACTGGTAAAAGCCCCCATAGTAGCGCCTGCTGAAGGGTTTTTTGCAGATTGCTCCATCGTTGTTTCTGTTTCAACCCCGGCGTTGACGAGAATAAATACTATATTTTTTACCGGTTTTTCAGTTGCTGCCAAAAACCGGGTTTCTCCCAGGCTCTCGACCCGATCCAGCGCTGCCCGCAGGCCAAGATTATCCGCAATACCGCCGTCCACAAGATGAATATACTTACGATTTTCTACGTCTCTGTAAGACTTCAAGCCCTGTTGAAGGCTACTTTGGGCTTCACCTGTCGCTGTCACATTTTCCAGAATCCGCCAACTCTCTGTTTGTGAAACATCACACTTGTCTGCGTGGTTTTCCAACACCACCGTGGGAAAGGCCACCGGCACAGCAGACGAGGCAGTCACTGCCCGGGCAACAGAATAACTACTGAGGTCTGTGCAAATAAGGTCAAAACGCTCCTGATTGAAGGTGAAGCGTAAACCGGTGGCCAGATCAGTAGCATTAATCTCTATGAAAGGGCCCTCCTCGGTTCGAAAGTCAGCGAAGGTAGCCCCTTTAAAAACAGTCTGGTCGTAATATTCGATCGTCATTTCTTTACGATCAAAGGCCGAAAACGCACCCTTGATCCAGTTCATGGGATTCAGTACGCCCTTGATCAGACTTTTTTGCACATCACGGCGCAGAAAGTCTTCCTCATAGGATTCGAAAAGGCTGTCCCCGAATAATCCGTAGTAGGCTGCTGTAAAACTGCCACCAGAGACAGAGGATATGGCGTCTACTTCATCAAGCAAGCGAGCTGTCTTATTATCAGATTCAACCAGGGTATCCCGAAGCTCCTTCATCACTCCATAGGACAACGCCGCCGCCCGTGTTCCACCGCCGGAGAAGGCTAATAGAACTCTCGTATCGCCTACGTCCAGAGTCCTGCTTTGGTCAAATCTGCGATAGCCAGAGCTCTCGTCAACCTGAGTGATCGCCTGATTCTCGGTTTTGTAGATGGTTGAACAAGCACCCATAAGGGCCGCTAACAAAGATATACCCATGCGCAGGAGGATTTGGTTTACGGGCATATTCTGAGTACTCCTGAGGAAACAGCTAAAGCGCAAACAGAATAAGTCTGAATTGGGCGTGTCTGGCTTTACATGGCGAATTCCGAGCTTGTGTCTATACTACTTTTGTCGCCTAGTGATAGTATTCTCACTGGGTTGCAAATACTATATTCACTGGAGAATTACTATGCGTTTTTATCATTTTTCGGGACTGGTTTTTTCACTGGTCGCGTTGGCTTCAGGCAGTGCCTGGGCTGAAGATTCCGGGTTCCTTCCGAACTACGAGGGCCTGACATTTGAGGCCGATGAGTTTGGCGGCAAGACCTCGCCAATACCAAATATCACTGACAAAATGGCCACGCTGAACAAGATCATGGTTGACCAACCGGAAATCTTCATCTCCCCGGACTCCGCATACAAAGGCATGAAACCCGACGACGGTACAGCGATATCCGAGGCCTTAAGAACGGCCATAATGGGAAATATTAGAAAGGAAAATCTGGTCGAAGAGCCAGGCCCAAATGTGATTTATCTGCGCATGGCGATAACGGATGTTCACCTTAAAAAGAAAAAACGTCGTCTGGTTAGCTATACGCCGGTGGGGCTTGTCGCTAACGTTGCCAAGAATGTCGTGATAAGTGACATGGTAAAAAAGATTGATCTGGAAAAGGTAACCATCGAGGCGCAGTCAATAAACTCAGCGACCGGTGAAAACTTAGGCACCTTGGTAATCAGACTGTCACTTGCCGCGGACGATGATTCTGATGAAGCGACCTGGGATAACCTCACAGAACAGTTTGATGCCATCGGTAAGCAAATTGCATGCAGAATACGCAACTCCAAGGTGGTAGCGAACGAACGTGAAGATTGTAAGATACTGAAAAGCTACCGAGAAGGTTAGTACATTCCCGGCTTCACTAGCCACCAAATTTCAGGGCCAGGCGTAAAATCAGGATATCGCGTTCGGTGTATTTGCCGGACGAACTTCCAATCCCGGGGATCACCGGTGTTACAACCGGTGCATCGTCGAGCGTCATGTAACTAAGGGACGCCAATACCGCCCTATGCGGCGTCCACTGCCACTCCGCCGCCAGTCCTACGGTCCAGATTGAATCTAGCCTAAGAGTCGGGGTGCGCTCCTCGTCCTTCACCATGTCGTCTACATAAGTTGCAGACACGCCAAGCATCCATTGATTTGAGACAGGCCAGCTATACCCTAAGGAAAAAGCCCAGATGTCTTCGTATTCGCCTTCGTTGTCGGCTATGCCTTCGCCGTCAAAGTAAAACTCGGAAAGCTGAAATTCGCTGAACTCTGACCAGGCCAGGTCGGCGGTCAGTGCATGGGAATTGTCGAATTCATGATAAACGCCCAATAACAGTGATTGAGGCGATTTGCTCTCAACCTCAATATCCGCACCAATGAAGCCCCCGCTGTCCAGCACGGCTTCGGTATTGGGTCCCAGCCCACTGAACTTGGCTTCGCCTTCCAGCGTGGGTTCTGTACTGGCAAGGTATGACAGGCCCCAGCGCGTCGTGTGAGATATTTCATAGAGAGCGGATAGCCCAAACCCAACGCTGAAACCATCCGTTTCCAGGGATGCACTGCCATCGGCGAGCCCCGGGTCAAATACATTGGCAATGGCCCGCTCTTGATCATAGAGGGAATAGCCAAGAGCGAGGCTACCGGCAACGGACAACTTGTCGTTCACGCGGTAAGCGATACTGGGAAATGCATTGATGTTGACAGAGTCGAAACTGGTGACGAAATATTTACCCGGCCAATCACCGAAGTCGTCGGAGAAGCCCGCGCCCAGGATGGTAAAACCAAATGTAAATTTGTCGTTGATCGGCATGATCAAATAGCCCGAGGGCACCAGAGTGGTGTTGGACTCACTGGAGCTGGACACGGGGCCATCTTCCCCTAGCTGCCCTTCCCACGTTGAACTGCTATTAATGGTATAGAGTTCTACCTGATAAGTGTTGGCATCGAAACGCGTGATGCCCGCGGGATTAGTGCCCGCCGTAGCGGCGCTGTCTGCAGCCGCACCCAGGCCAGTAAAACCGGCGTGCGGACGTGCTGCCGCGTTCTGCACCAAGCATATGGGTAGTGCGGCCAAGGCCAAATACAGGCCTTTACCAAGTTTGTTCATTACTTTATTGCTCCTGCACTGATTCCATAACGTGCTGGGCAAATAACGCCCTGCGCTCCTCAGACACACCGTCGAACACCATTTTGGCGAGGAAGTTGGAGGAGGCAATGACAACTCTCGCGCGATCGTGAATATCCTGGTTTGGGTCGTCATTGGAAGACCCTGGCTGGATTATTTCAGCCATCGCGGATATCAAGCGATTTTCAAATTTACGGAACTGTACCTGGATATCAGGGGCAAAGTGCATGCTCCACATTAACCAGACTTTAACGTAGTCGGGCTCACGACCCGCATACTCGATATAAAAAGAGGCAGTGGCAGGCAGGCGTGCCGATTGATCCGGCAGCGCCTGGGCAGGTTCAATAACATTCTTCAGAATGCTTGATCCAACCTCCTGAAGAATCGCGTTGACTAACTCTACCCGATTGTTGAAATAGGAAAATACGGTAGGCACTGCAACCTTGCACGACCGTGCCAGATCTGCATGTTTGGTTCCATCGATACCCTTACAGGCGAAGCTTTCGACTCCCGCGCGCAGCAACTGCTTCCTGCGTTCTTCAGGAAGCATTTGTGGAGCGCGAGTGGGCCTTTTGACTTTTTTTGGCATGGTTTACCCTGGCAGCCAATAGTCTGGCTGCCGATGCTGTACTTGTTTACATCCCAGGTGTTTTCATCATGTAAAGAAACTCTTGCACCGCCGCTGTGGTCTCCGGACGCAGATTATCAATACCTTTATAAGGCATACCAGTGGCTGGCGGGGCATCGGGATACTTTATCTTACGCTTATCGTGACGCATGACCATCCGCACAAACTTGGCACCGCCCCAGGCGCCTATCTCGGTTGATACCGGCCACTCCTCCCGGGTATCTCGAAACAGATCGTAGAATTTCGCCAGAATCGCGTTCTCCTTACCGGAGGACAGGTCGAGTTTGTACTGTTCCTTGACCACTGCTTCGAGATTATTGATGTTGTAGAGGAACACGTAGTCGCGGCGACTGTAGGAATCGCCGTTCAACAATAAAGAGGTCTGGTCGATACCGTCAATAACGCGGTCTGTAGGGATTTCATCGGTACCATCGCCAAGCCGGGCTATGGTGGTAAACAGGTCGGAAACGTGGATGATGTCACCCGCCACCGAGTCGCCTTCAATCATACCTGGCCAGCGCACGAATGCGTCTACGCGAACACCGCCTTCTTTGGTGGAACCCTTGCCGCCCTGGAACACCATGGGTGTATAGCCTGAGCCCGGCGAATACTTGGTGAAGTGTCCGTTGTCACCCATGATAACCACAAGCGTATTGTCCGCTATACCGAGTGTATCCATTTCGGCCATCAATTCGCCTATCCAGCCATCGACCAGCTTCATTTTCTCAACGTAGATGCCGCCATTGGGTGTGGTGTACTCGTCTGTTGTAGTACGCGGGCCTGTAAGTGGGTACAGCGGCCAGTATTGCAAGAAGAAGGGTTTGTCTGCCTTGGCCAATTTGCGCAATTGCTCCACGGCCTGATTCTGGTAGCGAACATTCATCTCATGATATTTGGCTTCCGTCCAGCGCTCGCCAGCCTCCATATGTACTTCGCTCACATCCTTGCCGCGCGTTCCCTCTACTCCCGTGACCATAGAAGAGGCATCTGTGCGCAGCCACTCGTCCATAGTGTAGCGATCGTCATAGTTGTTTTTGCCAATGCCAACGCTAACTTCTTCGTTGGCAGCATCGTCGTGATAGATAGTTAGCTGGCCTTGTTGGTGAATGGGAAATGCAGCGTAGTCAAAGCCTTGCATCGTGGGCCAGGCTTCCTTGATATCTCCCATATGCCACTTGCCGACATGTGAGGTGTTATAGCCGCTTGCAGAAAGCACTTCAGCCACGGTTACTTCCTCATCAGCCAGCCCGAAACCCGAGATATCTACGGCTGTATTACCCATACCGTTGCGAACCGGGTGTCTGCCGGTCATAAACGCGACCCGAGTGGGTGTGCAAGAGGGCTCGGTGTACATCCGTGCCAGACGCATGCCGTCACGGGCGAACTGATTGATATTGGGTGTCTTGTAACCCCGGATGGCATTCAGCGTTTTGTCGCCCAGATCGCCAAATCCGATGTCGTCTATAAGTATGTAGAAAATATTCGGAGACTTGCCATCGTTTTTCTTGCGAAATTCCGCCAGACGCTTGTCGAGATCTTTGTCCTCTAGCGACCAGCGCTCGCCGTTTTGCTTTTCCAGAACGTAATACTCTGCGTCATGCACAATGCCAGAAGCGCTGGCATGGGTGACGTACATCGACAGGGCTATAACAAGCAATGTTTTAAAGGTTGAGCGCATGGTGTATCTCCACTTTAATGGACCGATGATGTTTACTATCAATAATAAAAGAGTCAATGATAATATAATCAATACTCAAAGCGCAGTCTACTCTCCGCTGAATTATTAACTAACAAAGGTTGCTACAGGTGCGTGTCATGACAGGATCTAATTGTCTCAGGGTCGTCGTGTTAACTATCGCTTTGCTGTTCATTGCAAATGTCCAGTCGAAGAGCGAGGCGAACCCACCTGAAGGTGAAGAGAGCCCCCAGGATACCGTATTACTGAAAGATGGCTCCAGGATCCTGGGGCGTGTGACCAGCGCACGTGATGGGGTGATTGTAATAGAGACCAGCTTCGCCGGCGCAATCAATATAGACACAACCGAAGTCCAGTCTATGCACACCGGGGGCTCCATGGTCGCTCTAATGGCCGATGGAAGTGTCATCCGTGATCAGCCCATCGTAGTCGATAAAAATGGCCTCGAGGTGACCATGCCCAGTGGCGAACTGCGAACCTATAGCGTTACTGAGTTTGACATACTCAGTCCCGAGCCCTGGGAACTGGGTGAAGGTTATAAGGCTTTCGGGCTGGCTAGCGTGGCCTGGTCACTGGAAGAAGGGAATACTGTTACGGATGAGTTGGACTATAAAGTGGAATCGTTTTGGCGCAGCCTTGAAGATCGCTACACGCTAAAGTTGACTGGTGAGCTCGATGAGGCAAACGGTGTCAAGAATGCCGACAATAATCAAATAATAGGAAAATACGATTACTTTCTGGATGGCAATAACTATTGGGGAGGTAAATTTGCCGCCAAGCAGGATGAGTTTGCAGACCTGGATTTACGTGCTTACATTGGGCCCTACTATGGTCGTCAATTTTATGAACGGCGCATATTTACCCTTAGTGGAGAATTTGGGCTGGCCTATGTAACAGAGGATTTCATTGTTGCGGAAAGCCAGCAATACACCGGCGCTCATTGGGATATCAATCTTACCAGTGATTACCTGGGTGGGGATTCCAAACTCTACGTCGAACAAAGTGGCATCTGGAATTTGGAAAATACCAACGATGTGGTCCTGAACACCACCTTCGGCTTGTCATTCCCCCTGCTTGGGAACCTTGAGACCGCCGCAGAAATTTTGCTGGAGTACGATACCGGCGCAGTTGAGGGGGTCGAAGAGCTTGATCAGACCTATAAGTTCCGCATTGGATATACGTGGTGATTATTTTAAAATAAGGGAGATTTCGGCAATGATCAGGAATAACTTGGTGGCTTTTACCGTCGCTCTATACGTTATGAGCCCGTTGGCTCTGCAGGCAGCAGAAGGTAAACCCCATTGGGCCTACGATGGCGAACACGGTCCCAAACACTGGGGAAAACTCTCTCCTGACTATGTTCTATGCGAGGCCGGCGTTAATCAGTCGCCGGTTGATATTGTCAGCGCGCTGGAAACCGACCTCCCCGCCATCGTTATGGATTATGGGTCTGACTCACTCAACATCATAAACAACGGCCATACAGCTCAAGTGAATGTTGAGCCTGGAAGTTTTCTTCGCGTCGAAAATGAACAATACGAGTTGAAGCAGTTTCACATACATGTGCCCAGCGAGCATCGTATCGATGGAGAGCAGTTTTTGCTGGAGGTGCACTACGTGCATCAAAACGCAGAGGGCGAGTTGGCTGTCGTCGCCGCCTTACACAGGGAAGGTGAAGACCACCCGATACTGACAAGGTATGTGGGACTCATCCCTGAAGAGGTTGGTGCGCCAGTCCCATTCAAAGTCTCACTTCACGATTTGCCGATTGTCACGCTTGATAAGGAATATTATCGCTACAATGGCTCGCTGACAACGCCACCCTGCTCTGAAGGGGTACGCTGGTTTGTTCTTAAGACAATCCGTACAGTGACGCTCAAGCGGCGCGAAATTTTCAATGAACTGATCGGCGATGATGCCCGTGATTCGCAGCCCATTAACGCCAGAATTATACTGCAGTGAGCTAAATGACCTATGAACCGACCATATCTCATCTTCGCATTAGTACTACTAACTTTCAGCGGGAACTCTCATGCCGATAATCCCCGACTGGTGTTGCAAATTACGATCGACGGACTGCGCGCCGGTCTGATTGAACGTTACGGTAGCGCCTTTGGCAACGACGGTTTTCACCGTCTAATCAACAACGGTATTGTCTACCGCAATGCGCACTACCTCCACGCCAATACTGAAACCATCGTAGGTCACACCACGTTGGCCACCGGCGCCACGCCCGCAGTGCACGGCATGGTAGGTAATGTCTGGTACCACGCTGATTCCGGCGGCCTGGGCTATAACATCGAGGATGCCGACGCCCCTCTACTCCCAACACGGGAGAACGCAGTTGAGGGTGCACAGGTTGATCCGGCCCAAAAACGCGCCCGCTCCAAAGGCCGCTCGCCGCGCTCAATACTGGCTCCCACTTTCAGCGATACGTTAACGATTGCCAGTGGCGGCCAGGCCAAGATATTCGGTGTCTCTGGCAAAGACCGCAGCGCAGTTGCAATGGCGGGTAAAACAGGAACTGCCTATTGGTATTCAACTAACACCGGGGATTTCCAAAGCAGTGGCTATTACATGGAAAACTATCCCGGATGGGTAGCGGACTGGAATAAGCAAGGCGCCGCCGAGAAGCTTAGCGACAAGCAGTGGACGTTGCAGGACCAGCACGACACCTATCTTTTTGCGGACCAGGACGATCGCCCCTATGAAGTAGACTTAAAGGGGTATGGCAGAGTTTTTCCCCACGCCTATGGCAACGTCGGGCACCCCTTGTTTTTCACCCGCGTTCTGGTCAGTCCGGAGGGAGATCGTCTGCTACTGGATTTCACTAAATCTCTTATAGAGGGCGAAGGCATCGGCAATGATAAAGTCACCGACTACCTCTCCGTCAGTTTTTCCTCAGTAGACGCAGTCAATCATTTCTTCGGCCCCGGCAGCTTGGAGAGCGAAGAAACCGTCCGGGAATTAGATCGTACCCTGGCCGATTTGCTCAAGTTTATCGACCGCAAGGTTGGCCTCGATAAAACCCTGATTGTTTTATCGGCAGATCACGGTATTGCGGAGATGCCGGAATACGCCAGTGATCTGGGATATGCAGCTGGACGCATCTACGGTGATGAAGTACTCGCTCTGTCCCGGGAAATCAGCAGCGAACTGTTTGGCGACGAAACCCTGATCAAGGACTTCTTTCGCCCCTACCTCTACCTCGATGCCAGTGCCCTGGCCCGGAAAGGGCTGGAGCCAAAAGCAGTGGCATCGGCGATAGCCAGCGAGCTTGCCAAGAATCCCGGGGTCGGTGGCGCAATTTCTAGCCACAGTGTAGAGGCGGGAGCCGTAAAAGGCGTAGAGACAGCCGTACGCCACAACTATCATCCTACTCGCTCAGGGGATATCTATATTTTTCAGCCGCCCTACTGGTTTATGTTCGACAGGGGCGCTGTGGCGGCCATGCACGGCTCACCATGGAGCTACGACAATCACGTACCAATTATTTTTTCCGGCATGAATATCAATGCAGCCCGGGTTGATCGACTGGTTCATCCTGTGGACGTTGCACCCACACTCTCTGCGGTGCTTGGGATTGCCCCGCCAGCTGCCGCAGTGGGCGATGTGCTACCGGAGGTTCTAAAGAGATAATGGAAGCATGGCGGAGACAATGGGCCAGGTTGATCTTCCCTGGGCTTGACGGCATTCTGCTTGTAGAAAAATTCAAATTTTCAGCGAATTGTTATAGGTAACAGGCTCTCTAATTTCATGACTAAAAAGACCATTTCCCTCGTTTTGGGTAGCGGCGGCGCGCGCGGACTTGCCCACATCGGTGTCATTCACTTCCTCGAGGAGAACGGCTACGACATTCGCTCGATAAGCGGTTGTTCGATTGGCGCGGTGGTCGGAGGCATTTATGCCTGCGGCAAACTTGACGTTTTTGAGGAGTGGGTTAGAGCAATTACCAAACTGGATATGATTCGACTGCTCGACGTTTCATGGGGCAAAGGTGGACTGTTCGAGGGTGAGCGTATTGTCGGAGTAGTCAAAGAGCTCATCGGTGACCGCCGAATCGAGGACCTGCCGATAGAATTTACGGCCGTTGCGGCAGACATTAACCGTGAGAAGGAGGTGTGGCTCAAGCGCGGCCCTCTGTTCGCTGCGATTCGTGCGTCGATCTCATTGCCACTGTTCTTTGCACCCGTCGAGATGGACGGCATGAAGCTACTCGACGGCGGCATTTTGAATCCAGTACCAATCGCGCCAACGTTTGAGGACGGCACTGACCTTACCATCGCAATTAACCTAGGTGCAGCTCCTACCGGGAACCCGAAACCTGCGCCGAAGGCAGAACCAAAGGACAGGTGTGACTCTCAGGACAATGGTGTGCAAGCAAGGATCAGTGATTTCATTGAGGGCCTAAAGAACCGTACTCCGGCCTCCAAATCTGGAAGTTGGGAGATGCTTAATATCGCCAACCAAACTTTTGATGCTATGCAGAGCGCAATTGCCAGGCAGAAGTTAGCTGCCTACCCACCAGATCACACAATTTTGATCGCACGTGATGCATGCGGAACGCTAGAGTTCGACCGTGCCGACGAAATGATTGCGCTGGGATATGAAGCCGCCGCCCGCACTCTAGGCGGGTAGTTCGGGGGTGGTCACCCTGCCCCATTACTCAGTGCCAAATTACGTGCTTTTACTGTAATTTTCATCTTGCTCTCCTGTATCCAATAACGGATAAGTTAAGTTTGATTGCTCACCGTTGACGGTGAGAAACGCTGTCATATTTTATCTGCCTCTGTCGCTGCCTGAAATTCTCCTCTGCTTGCTTGCCAACGACTTCCAGCCAGTTCAAGTGCTGACGCCAAAGGTCCTCTTTGACTTGGTCAGGTTTTTTGAGCTTATCGTGGTCCATCGCGCTTATCCTCCTCTTCTTATGACCAGTCTAGTTCGCGCAATACATATAGGTAAAGACGATTTATCTATCGCGCAGGATCGTAAATACCGATATCTCAAATTCAGCAAAAGGGTCAGATTCCATGAGCCCGCTATCAGCGAGGGTGGGGATGGTTCATTTCATTGATACCCCCCCAATATGCTGTGCGGAGGAATATTTTCACAATCACCTTGACCTTCCAGCTACTGGAGGGTTCATGCTGTGGGTAATCAAGAGCAAGAGGACTCATCATGGAACTCGATAAAACACTAACTTTCGGCGTGCGAGAGATGAGCTGCGCCTCTTGCGTTGGGCGTGTAGAAAAAGCATTGCTAGCTGTGCCAGGGGTACAAGAGGCGCATGTAAACCTTGCTGCAGAAACGGCCACCATCAGTGTCAATGATACCTTTGAAGTCGATGACGCAACCAAAGCACTGGACGCCGCTGGCTATCCAGCGACTCTGGCCACCGATCAGGGCGCAGCAGATGCGACGGCAAGCCGAAAGGCAGAAGAGGCGGCTCACCTACAGCGCATGACGCTGGTTGCCGCGGTCCTGACCGTGCCCGTCTTTATCCTTGAAATGGGCAGTCATATGGTTCCCGCAATTCATGACTGGATCATGAATACTCTGGGCATGGAGGTCAGCTGGGCTATCCAGTTTGTTCTAACGACGATTGTTCTGGCGTGGCCAGGACGGCAATTCTACCTCAAAGGTTTCCCGGCGCTCTTCAAAGGCGCCCCCGAAATGAATTCGCTGGTTGCACTTGGGTCGTCGGCCGCATGGGGGTTTTCCGCAGTGGCGCTCTTTGCACCGACGCTGTTGCCCGATGGCACACGCGTGGTCTACTTTGAAGCGGCCGCGATGATTGTGACGCTCATTCTTTTGGGTCGTTTTCTTGAAGCTCGTGCGAAAGGACGGACCGGCCAAGCAATCCGCAAACTCGTTGGGCTAAAGGCTAAGACAGCGCAGGTGGAACGGAATGGACAACTGATCGAGCTGCCTGTCGACGATATCGTAGCCGGTGATGTAATCCAGGTGCGTCCAGGCGAAAAAATCGCTGTCGATGGGATTGTCGTCAAAGGGACGTCTTACGTTGATGAAAGTATGATTTCAGGTGAGCCTGTTCCAGTAGAGAAATCCACAGACACCGAGGTAGTAGGCGGCACTGTCAACGGCACTGGCGCACTAACATTCCGTGCGACCAAGGTGGGTGACGATACCATGCTGGCGCAAATTATCCGTATGGTTGAAGACGCGCAGGGCGCAAAATTGCCAATACAGGATTTGGTCAACCGCATCACTCTCTGGTTTGTACCGGCAGTCATGGGGGTCGCCTTGGTAACTTTTCTGACTTGGTTGCTGGTTGGTCCTGATCCTGCACTGAGCTTTGCCTTGGTGGCGAGCGTCGCCGTTTTGATCATCGCCTGTCCTTGCGCAATGGGATTGGCCACTCCCACGTCCATCATGGTGGGCACCGGCCGCGCCGCAGAGCTTGGCGTACTGTTTCGGCGTGGCGATGCGCTACAGAGGTTGAACGATGTAAAGACGATTGCTTTGGACAAGACGGGAACGCTGACTGAGGGTCGCCCTGAACTAACAGATCTGACATTAACGAAGGGGTTTGAGGAATCCGATGTTCTGCGCCTTGTTGCTTCTGTTGAAGCCATGTCCGAACACCCAATTGCGGCGGCCATAGCTCGTCGCGCAGAGCAGACCGGTCTGTCCCTGGCGGCGGTTGAAGATTTCAGTTCCATCACCGGTTACGGTGTCAGCGCCGTCATTGAAGGGCGCAAACTCCTTGTGGGTGCGGACCGATTAATGATCCGCGAAGGTATCACGCTTGATGATGTGCATGGCGTTGGCGACAGTCTGGGACAAGAGGGCAAAACCCCCCTTTATGCTGCAATCGACGGACAGCTTGCCGCGATCATCGCTGTCTCGGACCCAATCAAATCCAGCACAGCACAGGCGATTACAGCCTTGCACGACCTGGGTCTTGAGGTCGCCATGATCACTGGTGACAACAAAGGCACAGCAAACGCGATTGCCGCAAAGCTGGGCATCGATACTGTTGTTGCTGAAGTGCTGCCAGAAGGCAAAGTAACAGCCATCGAAAAGCTGCAGCTTGGCGGGCACACGGTTGCCTTTGTTGGCGACGGCATCAACGATGCCCCCGCACTCGCCCGCGCAGATGTCGGCGTCGCGATCGGCACTGGTACTGATGTGGCAATCGAAGCGGCAGATGTCGTGCTGATGTCCGGCGACCTGAAAGGTGTGGTCAACGCCCTGCACGTCAGTCAGCTGACTATGCGGAACATTCGCCAGAACCTGTTCTGGGCTTTCGGTTACAACGCCTTACTGATCCCGGTCGCTGCTGGCGTGTTCTATCCCGTGTTTGGGTTAATGCTATCGCCGGTTCTTGCTGCAGGAGCAATGGCGCTTTCCAGCGTGTTCGTGCTGTCCAACGCGCTTCGCCTGCGCTGGATCACACCAACTCTCGCCGAGTCTCAATCAAGTGTCAGCCCTGGCTTTGTGCCGGCAGCTGCTGAATAGTTGTTTTTAGATCAATAAAGTCAGTCTGTGGGATCGAACAAATCCTTTCAGGCCGAACCTGGTTCTTATATGCTTGAGCAATAGAGCTTTTTACATGCGAGGAACAATAATGAAATCCCATACCAATTCTGACAAACGAATGAAGCTATCTATCGGATGGAGCCTGGTTTTGGCTATCTCATTTATGGCAAATTCAGTCTATGCTGATCAACATAAGCAAGCTCTTTCTCCTGATATGTTTGGTCTGGACAGTGCCGCGGCCAAAACGGTTATTGCTTTTCATACAGCACTCCAGGATGGTGACGCTAATACAGCGCGCCGGTTGCTTTCCGATAAGGTCACAATCTATGAAGGTAAGGGTGTCGAACGTTCTGCAGATGAATATGCCAGCCACCATATGCCTGGGGATATGGCCTTTTTGAAGGCACTTAAACCGTCAACACTTGAACACCAGGTCAAGGTCTTGGGTGCTGTAGCGTATTCAGTTTCAAAGACACAAATGATGGGAAGCTACAAAGACGAGGTTATTGATCAGATTACTGTGGAAACCATGATATTGGCCAAAGAGGATGAGACTTGGCGAATTATCCATATTCACTGGTCGCAGGGATGAGCTCAACGTTTACTTCTGGGACATGAGGACATAGTTCGGTAGGCACAACGTGCGTTATACGTGTGCATGACGAATTCATAATTCCATCAGAAATCAGCTATACACTAGACCCGCCTGTCGAACCTGACGGAGTTTCTGTCTCAGCCACCACGCCCTACCCCTTCAGGGAAGCTCGTTACCTTTCTTTAGCTTACTACTCACTTTCCCCGCAGAACATCCGCCTCATAATCGGTGAGTGTAGAGATGCAAATTTGTACTCAATATTGACCCAGCGTCTGCATCTAACAATGCACCGCTTTCAATTTTAGCGAACCAAATTGACGACATCCTTTCAACACTGAACATCTTTGCATATTGCGCACTACGCAACATGTACATATATTAATGCTTATCGTCAAAAGTATCAGGCACAAAGGGCTGAAGAAGTTCCACGAGACTGGTAGCACTAGAGGCATCAACTCTCGATGCGCAACACCATAACTACGCAGTTTATCGGTCACAATCTTCCTCGGTTCACCACCATTGCTTC
>JBALVI010000017.1:0-25676 GCA_036961205.1 Halioglobus sp.
AACCGCTGACCTCAACACTGCCAGTGTTGCGCTCTCCCAGCTGAGCTATAGCCCCGTAATCGGGTGTAACCTGTTGATCTTAAAGTCTTTTTCTTTGACTCAAGAGCACCGAGAAGGAGCGCATTTTAGAGACAGTGCCGGGTTCTGTCAAGGCGCATTGGTGTCACCCCCGACCCACGGCAGCCCCAGAGAACCCGGGGCATGGCGCGAAAGTGTACGGTTCCACGATAGTCCACTATGCTTTGGGGTAAAGGAGGAACCAACTATGACACCATTTGAAACAGCAACTGCATTTTTTCACGCCTGCGAGGGCCTCAAAGGCTGGGAGGGATGTAAGGAATATGTCGCAGACAATGCGCCGTTCGAAGCCCAGAGTGAAGCGCTTGACGGTATCGACACGGTTGAAGGTTATTGCGAGTGGATGGCCGGCGCGGGGCTGGGCCCACTGGCGGGCTGCAGTTACGATATGCATGCGTCGGCCTGGGACGAAAGCAACAGTACCGGAATCTATTTCGCTACCTTTAACGCCAAACACACGGGCGAAGGTGGGCCAGTGCCGGCTACCGGCCAGGATACTCACAGTCACTATGTGTATGCCGTGAGTATCGATGGCGACGGCAAGGTCAGCCGCCTGATTAAGATCTGGAACTCACCCTGGGCAATGCAGGAGTTGGGTTGGGGTTAACCCTAACGGCGAATAACTTATCACTGAATTTTTCTCGGCAGCTGTCACCTTGGTGACAGCCTGGCTAATGGAGTCTGCGTATATTGCACCCCTGAAATTACCGTTTAACCAATAACGCAATCAGGGGTCTGCAATGACACAGGTAAATCTGAACAAAACACTACTCGCACTCGCGGTGACCACCGCTCTGGCCAGTACCAATGTCGCCGCACAACTGGAGGAAGTAATCGTTGTCGCGCAAAAGCGCGCCGAGAATCTGCAGGATACTGCGATTGCTATTACCGCCGTCAGCGGTGACCTCATGGATGAACTGAACATTAGCAATAGCTCTGATTATGAGGCAGTCGTGCCTTCACTATCACTTCGCAATAGTCCGGCGCGACTTTTTCTACGAGGCGTTGGTCGGATAACCGGCAGCCTTGGATCTGATCCGGGCGTCGCGATCTATATTGACCAGGCATACACATCTTCTTTCACTGCACTGAACCGCGCCAATTCATTGACGACTAAGCAAGTCGAGGTATTGCGCGGGCCCCAGGGCACGCTGTTTGGTCGCAACGCCACCGGTGGCGCGCTTAACATCACCTCACTAAGGCCAACCGATGAGTTCGAGCATCACGTGCGTGGGAAAGCCGGCAACTATGGCCAGCAGAACTGGGGCGCCTCCTCTTCGGGTCCCGTAACAGACGACCTTGGCTACCGTGTGTACGCCTATGGCAACCAACGCGATGGTTATATCGACAATCTAGGCGGCGATGATATTCAGGACCAGGACAGCACGGGTTACGGTGCGCAGTTTAGTTGGGATGCCAGTGACCGGGTTAATCTGTGGGTAAGCTATGCCAGCGACAAAGAAGACTATCTGAATGCAGGTATCGACTTCGGCGGCTACCTCATTTCGCCTTACGACAGGGAGACGCTAAGCTCATCTAGCCTATTCATCGATGAAGCTTTTCAATGGGACCGGGAAAACCCAGCGGTTAAAGATCCGTACAAGGTAGACCTTAATGACCCACTGGAAATTGAAACAGATAAAGATCATAAGTTTGTTACCCATCTCACTTGGGACCTCGACAGTGTCACCGTAAAATACATCGGCACGTACTCAGAGAATGCTACTGACCTGGCACAGGGCGACCTGGGTTACACCTCGCGACCTGACAACAGGCTTGTTGAAACAACCGCTACTAGCAGTGAACGCTATAGTCATGAAATTCAGTTGCTGTCGGCCACAGACAGTGCATTCCAGTGGGTGGGTGGGGTTTATTACCTCAATGAAGACCTGACCCAGACCTATCTTATCGAAAGCCTGGAAGCAGAATACCTGGAACTTACGATTCCATTGCGTGGCGGAGTTCCATCATTCGATCCGAGTGAGATAAGGCCCAACGATGGTCGTCAACACTATTTCCAAAACGGTGAACTGGAAGCGGAATCCATGGCTGTCTATTTTGACGGCAACTACACCATCAACGACCAATGGAAGCTGACAGCCGGCATCCGCTACTCTGAAGATGATAAAGAGGGGTTCGAGGAACAAAACGTTGTTGTCGATACCAACATATCCGGCATCAATTACCCCGCTTTTGGTTTCCCGGCAACTTGCTGCGGCTGGCTCCTCGCAGACAAGAATGTCAACAATCGTGAGATCGAAGATGACTGGAGCAACGTTTCCGGACGGGTCGTGCTGGACTACGTGCCCGCCGATGACCACATGATTTACGCCAGCATCGCTAACGGCTACAAGTCTGGTGGATTCCGCCTTGGCACGCTGCAAAAAAACCCGAGCTTCGACGAAGAGAACCTGCTGTCTTATGAAATAGGCTACAAGGGGACTATCGGCGAAACATTGCAGATCAATACAGCTGCTTATTTCTACGACTACGAAGACATGCAGGTATTGGTCGATATCGTGGATGAGAATACCGGCCTTCCCGTGTCCGAAGTCGTCAATGCCAAGGAATCAGAGGTTAAGGGACTGGAAGTCGAAGCAATTTGGCTGGCCACTGAGAGCATTATGTTGATGGCGAATTACAGCTACATCGATGGTGAGTACACAGATTTTTGCTGTGCTATAGATACTCTTGAGGACCCGAGCGGCCCCGAAGAGGATCTGTCCGGCAATCAACTGATTCAGGCACCAGAGAACAAGCTTTACCTCAACGCGAATTACTCGCTGCAGACGGCTTCAGTAGGCGAGTTCGTATTTTCCGGCGCCTATACTTGGGTAGACGAGCGCCAGTACGAGGTATTTGATTCAGACCTGACACGTGCCGACGACTACTATCGTGTTGACGCGATGATGACCTGGTACAGCCCATCGCAAGATATCCGTGTAATCCTCAGCGGCAAGAACCTGACCGAAGAGGAGAACTGGACCACGCTCGCGAGAACCACCTCTTCCGGCGGTCTGACAGGCGCGATTGGCGAGCCACGGACCTACGGACTGGAAGTCCAGTTTGACTTCTAGGTCGCGATAAGGATACTGACGCCATGCATCAACTTACCGGCCTAGACGCCTCTTTCCTCTATATGGAAACCCCGAACGCCCCGATGCACATATCGGGGCTGGCAATTTATGACCAGAGCACTGCACCCAACGGTGAAGTGCGCTTTAAAGAGGTCATAAATATGTTCAATGAACGGGCACGCCCTATTCCAACCATGACCCGACGGTTGGTAGAAGTGCCCTTCTCCATGGATCATCCTTACTGGGTATCAGACGGTAACTTTGATCCGGAGTTTCATGTTCGCCATATTGCATTGCCCAAACCAGGGGACTGGCGTCAGCTGTGTATTTTGATATCCCGCTTGCATGCAAGGCCTCTGGATCGCTCCAGGCCGCTGTGGGAAGTATATGTTATTGAAGGTTTGGACAATGTTGAAGGTGTACCGAAAGGTAGCTTCGCCATTTTCTCCAAAACCCACCACGCGGCTATCGATGGTAGCTCAGGCATTGAGATAACCGCGGCAACCCATGATCTCACGCCCGACTTTTCAGTCCCCCGTGACCCGATCGTGGTTAAGGTTGACAGTCAACCTTCCCGCGGCGAATTGGTGCTACGTGCTCAGCTAAACAACATTCGCAAGCCGTTTCACTTTATTGGCGTTGCGCGCAATACCATACCCGGCATGGCCAAAGCCTGGAACCAGTTACGCAAGGGCGAATTGACGCAGGTAAAGAACGTGCCGCGCACCCGATTTAACGGCAAAGTGTCGCCTCATCGCGTGTTCGACGCCGCTGTTTTTGACCTGGCGGAAATTAAAGCCATCAAAAATTCGGTGCCCGGTGCGACAGTTAACGACGTGGCGATCACCATCGTCGGTGGCGCATTGCGCAAATACCTGGATCACCACGAAGAATTACCCGATGAATCTCTGGCAGCCATGGCACCGGTGAACCTCAGGACTGAGAACGAGAAAGGCACTGGCGGCAATATTGTATCCACCATGACGGTACAGGTCCGCAGCGACATCGCTGACGCTACCGAGAGATTAGAAGCCGTTCATGAAAGCACCCGTGGAGCCAAGGAATACAATAATGCGATTGGCGCCAAAGCCATGACCGACTATACCCAGTTCATCCCGTCGATGCTGACGGCTCAGGCCGCGCGCCTGGCCAGCCAGTGGGGGCTAACGAGTCGTATGAAGCCCGCCTTCAATTGCGTCATTACCAATGTGCCCGGTCCGCAGATTCCTCTGTATACCATGGGTGCGAAAATGGTGGCCAATTTCGGTACTGGGCCTATCCAGGACGGCCTGGGGTTGTTCCACGTGATTGGCAGTTATTGCGGCGAGATGACAATTTCTACCACCTGTTGTCGAGATATGATGCCGGATCCTGCATTCTATAAGCAGTGCTTGGTCGAAAGCTTCGAAGAGCTCAAAACTACCGCACTGGAAGCTGCTGCGTGAAGCCTCCTCACTGGGCGTTAGCGCTGAGTGATGCACCACGTGCGCTGGTCGATGCGGCTTTTTTACTGACAGCCAGACCACTGCTAAACCGTTTGCCCAGTGGTAATGGTGAAGCGGTTATGGTGATTCCAGGATTTTTGGGCGACGATCGCGGCAATCAGCCGCTAATTAATTTCCTCACGAAGCTGGGCTATAACGCCACCGGTTGGGGTCAGGGCAGTAACCTGGGGCCATCTAATTTTTCAGAAGAGAGTTTGCGTGTGGACCTTACCCGGCTGGTAGAAAGTACCAGAGGTAAGGTAACCCTGATAGGACATTCGTTGGGTGGCATCTACGCCCGTGAAATCGCCCGTACAGAGCCCGACAATATTCGTCAGGTGATCACCCTGGGCAGCCCCTTCGGACCTGGGCGCACCACCAGCTCCCATGCATCGCGCATGTTCAATCGGCTCAACCCGGATCGCGATCCACGTGATAACGATTCCGCCCTCACAACCCCCCCGCCCGTACCCACCACCGCCATTTACACCAAAGCAGATGGCGTGGTGAACTGGCGAACTTCACGCCAGGAAGGCAACCACGATCACGTTCACAATATCGAAGTGCTGGGCAGTCACATTGGCCTCAATCTGAATGCGGCTGTTTGGTACTGGGTAGCAAAAAAACTGGCCGACGCCTAGTTCAGTTCAGGTTCTGGCGCGCTACCAGCGCGTCATCTTCATTGATTCGCCCGGCCTGTACTGCCTGCTGCAATAACTCCAAATAGTTTTCATTGCCGAGCTTCGCAAGGATTTCAAAGGGCCCCGTTTCCAGATGTGCACCCAAAGTCCAGGCCATATCAATATCAGGCCGGGAGGCTATCCCGTGGTGCGCCAGCAACAAGGCGCTGGTGACTAAGGCTGTAGTCAACGCGTCGCTGGCAAAATCTATCGGTGGCTGGCCCTGTAAAAAACTATCACTCTGGAAGTCAGCATTAGGGTATCGATAAAAACCCTCGCCAGTCTTCGCGCCCAGTTTTCCAGCCTCAACCAATGGCTTGAGCAGCGCGAGCACCGCCGGTTGCAGGCGCTGCCTTCGTGCATCTGACTTAGTGCGCTGCCAACTGTCATAGATAACATTCAGGCCAAACATATCCATCATGCCACAGGGCCCCATGGTGGCATTTCTACTCAACATCCAGGCACGATCTATTTGTTGCGGGGTGAGGTCGTCATCAATCAACATGCCAAGGGCGGAAACCAGCACAGGAACGATCATCGCATTGAGCACGTAGCCCGGATACTCCTTGTGCTGCACCAAAGGCACACAACCCAGGCTTTCAACATAGCGCACCAACGTCTCAATAATAGCCGGGCTGGTGCTAGCAACCCCGACAATATCAAACAACGGAGATCCCAGATAGGAATGCAATGCGGCGAAGCGATCACCTCTGGTAACAGCACCCTCAATTTGTGAAATCAAAATATTTGAGGAGTTACTGGTTAAAATTGTGTGCGGCGCGCAGGCGATATCGAGCTGTGCATGCATATCGCGCTTGGCCTTAGCTTGCTCAAAAATGGATTCACTTACCAGGTCGGCGTTTGCGACAGCCTGCGCCATATCGGAAGTTACAGTCACCCTGGCACAGGCGTTACTAACATCCTCTTCAGTACAGTAGCCTGCGCCCATCAGAATGGATGCCCACTCCGCGTGACGGTCTGGCACTTGCTGCAAAACGTCTTCATTGCGGTCGTACACGGTCACGGTGTAGCCAGCCAAAGCGGCGACCAATGAGTTATAACAGCCCATGGTGCCTGCGCCGACAAAGCAGACGGTAGAAATTTCTTCAATAGTCATGTGGCTACTACCCTATTTTATGGCGCGTGGAGGGCGCTCTGGGAGAATCAGGTTGGTACTACCCCTGGCAACCAGCGCCGGCAAATATTCCTCTATGGGTAATTCCTGCAGTGCGTTGATGATATGAAACTGGGTGGGGTTCTGCTCCCAGGTAAGATGCTGCCACTCGAGAACACCCTCTCCCACCCACGCTTCCTTGATCTGTGTTTCCGAAGGATAGGTCACGAATTCGTTAATACTCTGGCCAAAGCCCAGTAGCCCGGGCATGAACCGCCAGCCCATTGGGTTGTCCTTACCCTCACCCGCTTGCGCACTTGCGGTGATTTCTTCAGCAGTGGGCGCGCGCAGGCTGGAAATATCCATATCGAGAAATTTGTGACCGAAGTGGCCGGCATGAACATGCCAATCCCCGGCAATAACGCGGTGCTCATCGATATCAGCGTACACTTTGGGTATGCCCTGCAGCTCTCTGCCCGTCAGAATGGGGTCGGCCAGGTTTTCCCATATCACCAGCGTATAATCGCCGCTTAGTGTTTCTTCCTCGCCGTGAAAATCAGCGGCGGCACTCACCGATATCAGGTTATAGCCGTGCCCGGCTAGCCAATCGACCTGCTTATTACAGGCGTAGGTAACTTTAACTATGGCGTCCTCGGCCACTTTAAACGGGGCTGGCAGGTAGCGGGCCAGCATCTCCCTGTCTGTGCGGTACGAAATCGTCATCGACGTGATGTCGTGGTACCACATGCTTGCTTTCGGCGAGCGTGGACGCGCGCCAAAGTGCGCGGGCATGGTGTAGTTCTTGCGTGGGTCTAATTCAAACATGCTGATGTTCCCAAAATATAGAGAGGGCAACGGCCCGGTTTCAATCAAGCCGGCGCAATATCTGCGGTCTTGGCTCGAGCGGATATTTGCGCCATCACTTCCCGATGGCGCTGCTGATTAAGCGGATAACGATTGGAAATGGCACAGGTTGAAATAAACAGCACAAACAATACCGGGCCGGATAACACTGCTAACTTGAATATCGCAGCCTCGGGCACCGCCTCGGCGGCAGCCGACTGCGGGAAATCAATGATATCCAGGCCAATACCCGCGATAAAGCTGCCCAAACCATAGCTGGCCTTGGTAGCAAAGGAGCGGGCCGCAAAAAAGAGTCCCTCCTCGCGCAATCCCGAGTTGGCTTCATGTTCATCGATAATGTCCGAGAGCATGGAGTCCAGCAGGATAATGTAGGCGATAAAAAACACTTGAGAAAAACCGCTACAGAAAAATACCAACACGAATTTCAGGTTGAACGGCATCACTTCAAAAGCACCACTGAAATAGGCGAACTGGGGTGTAAACGCGATAAGACAGCCAAAGATCAGGCACAAGGCCAGGGCATTTTTTTTGTCGAAACGACGCGACAGCCACTGCGCCAGCGGCGATGCGAAAATAATGCCAATGACCAGTGCAGCCGCCAAGCCCGCCAGGTGTTCGGGGCCAAAACCAAATACGAAGGTCGCGACATAGATCAGTAACGTTTGAATAGCCCCACTTAGGGTGACAAAGCAAAGGACCGAGATGAACAGTATACGGAAAGACTTCTGACGCAGCGTTTTGAAAACATTAATCACCGCAAGCAGTGGATTGCCGCCGGTCTGATGCTCTGCAGGCTGGCGTAAATGAGGAATCGACTTACGAGTGCCAAATACGGTGGCCAGCATGGCCAAAGTACCCAGTACCCCGCAAAACAAACCGAATCGTGGGTAGCTGGCGCTGTTGAGCATACCGTTGGGGAATGCCTCAGTTGGCGGAAAGAAAACGGCAAAACCAATCACGCTGGCCAGCAGTGCCCCGAAGTAGGCAAAGAATATCCGATAACCAATCAGCGAGGTCTTCTGGTGATAGTCACTCACCAACTCTGCACCCAAAGACAAATGCGGCACAAAAAACAGGGTAATCGCCAGACGCACGAGAATTGCACCGCCTAACATCCAGCCAAACAACTGCATTTCGCTAAGGCCCTGCGGCGGGCTGAATAACGCCACCATGGCAAAGCAAAACGGGACGGCGCCAGCTAACATAAATGGATGACGGCGTCCCCAGCGCGACTTTAAACGGTCGGAAGCCTGGCCCACCATGGGGTCAGTAACCGCGTCGACCATTAATGCAATCAGCGCGGCGAGACCCGCAAGGCTGCCAGACAGCCCCAAAACCTGATTGTAATAAAAAAACAAAAAGGTACTGAAAGCGCTGCTTTTTACACCCTCAGATAGCTGCCCTACGCCGTAGTTAAGGCGCATTGACAGGCTCAAGGTAGCAGCGTTATCAGTCATTAGAACCAATCTGCGCGCATTGTGTAGCAGGTATCATCCAACTCCAGCAAGAGCTCCGCCCAGGGTTGAATTTCAGTTAACTCGTAGCGGAAAAAATATTGCATGGCCTGCAATTTGCCGCGGTAGAAATTCTCATCACTCTCATGAGGCTGTCTCGCCAAAGCACGAGAGGATACTGCACCCTGACGTAGCCACTGCCAGGCGATAACGACGTGACCAAAAATCTCCAGATACTTCACTGAATTGGCCAGAACCAGATCGATATTTTTTTTCGCCATATCACCCAACAGCGACTCGGTTACCTTCTTTAGCAATGCGACGGCAGTGGATAGTTGCAAGGAGAACTCTTGCAGTGCTTCCTCATCTTTTGTATCGGCAATCGTTTCCTCAATAGCCGCCAGACAAGCCATATATCCGGCCAGACCATTGCGAGGCACTTTTCGGGCCAGTAGATCCAGTGACTGGATACCGGTAGTACCCTCGTGAATAGGGTTCAGGCGGTTGTCGCGGTACATCATTTCTACCGGGTGTTCATTAACATAGCCGGAACCTCCCAGCACCTGAATCGCCAGAGAGTTAGCTTTTGGACCGTACTCGGAGGGCCAGGACTTAATCATCGGGGTCAAAAAATCGAGCAATACGAACGCCTTTTTGCGCTCTTCTTCGGTGGGCGCAGTGTGCGAATCGTCCGCTAACTGAGCGCCTAACAGGCACAGTGCGTAGGCACCTTCGGCATAGGCTTTCTGGGCCAGCAACATCCGACGAACATCGGCGTGTTCAATAATGTTAACCGGCGCCGCCAATGGATCTTTAGAGGACGGCAACCGGCCTTGCGGTCGCTCCTTGGCATAATCAAGGGAATACTGATAACCACACAGGGCTGTGAGGGCGGCACCGCTGCCCACCATAATGCGGGCTTCGTTCATCATGTGGAACATGTACTGCAGGCCCTGATTTTCTTCTCCGACCAGGTAGCCCACTGCACCGCCTTTCTCGCCAAAGTTCAACGCAGTTGAAGTCTGACCGCGGCCGCCCATTTTGTGAAACAACCCGGCCAGGAGAACATCGTTGCGCTGCCCCAGGCTACCATCTTCATTGACCAGAAACTTGGGCACTATAAACAGGGAAATCCCCTTCACTCCCCTGGGAGCCCCCTTCACTCTGGCTAACACCAGGTGAACGATATTCTCATTGAGCTCGTGATCACCGCCGGAAATCCAGATTTTGTTGCCTACAATAAGATAACTGCCATCTTCAGTCGGTGCCGCCGAAGTGGTCAGGTCCGCAAGGCTTGACCCCGCAGCCGGTTCGCTCATGGCCATGGTGCCGGCAAAGCGGCCTGCGCGCATAGGCTCAACCCATTTCTGGCGTTGCTCCTGGGTACCGTGGGCGTCTATCAAATTGGCATTCGCATTGGTCAGGCCGATATAGCCCATGGTGGTACTGCCTACGGCGCTCAGATAAGACCCTGTCGTTGAAGCCACAATCGCCGGCAGTTGCATACCGCCCACCTCGTAGTCAGCGCCTGAACAAGCCAAGCCGGCTTCGATTACGGCGTCCAGCGCAACCTTGATCTCCGGGATCATCTGTACTTTTTCACCATCAAACGTCGGCTGATGGGTATCTACTTTTTGTCGGATGGGCAGAAAATAGCGCTCCGCTACAACCCGGCTAATTTGCATGGCGGCGTCAAAGGTTTCACGGCTGTGATCTGTGTAACGCTCGCGGGTGCACATACCCTCGGCGTCAAACAGTTCGTAAAGCATGAAGTCCAGCTCGCGCTGGCTGAGAATTGGTGCGGGCAAGGTCGCGTCCTCTAATTGAAGCCTATTAGTGGCGCTATCCTAGCAATATTTGGGTGGCGGAGGCTGTCACCCAGGTGACTATCTAATCGCTAATCTCCATGTCCGCGCGAATACCTTCGATGTCCTTAATGAAGAGATGGTCCTCACGGGTTTCCAGTAAACCCCGCGCTCGCCACTCAGAAAACACACCGTTAATCCGTTGACGCGACCCCAGCGCCAGCCGGGCAAAATCGTTTTGACTCACTTTGATATCGATCAGATAACCGCCCTCCACCGCTACCCCGTGTTCTTCGATAAGATGCAGTAACCGCCCCGCCACCCTGACTTTCAGAGGGGAAAACAAAATTCCAGCAATTATCTGGTAAAGCCCGCGGGTACTGAGAAAGGTGTGAGTGAAAAGTGCTTTGTAAATAATGGGATTTTGATCCGCAATGTTGCGAACCACACTGCGTGGGATAACCAATATCTCGGAAGGTGCTATCACTCGCGCATCGATAACTCTGGGCTCATCATCGACCAGACAAGGTTCACCGAACCAGGCCCCATTCTCCCGGTCGATAATGGCGAATTCCTGACCATTGATTCCCGACACCGACACCCGAACCCTGCCGCTGATGATGCAGTACAGCTCGGTGGTTTTCTCGCCCTGACTATAGATAAAGCTATTGACCGGAAAGGGCTTAATTTGGGCAGCTGTGGCCAAAGCATCGATTGCCGTGTCAGGAAGGTCCTGAAACCAGGCCGAGTTGACCACGGCCTCACGCGCTCGCGCATCTATCACCAATGTTTACTCCTTTTCGACGGGCAAACCTCAAACCAGACAGGCCCTGCCGGCACTGTAAACAACGCTTTCGGTCGTTTACCGATACTCTTGCTGCAGATAATCCAGTATTGCCGCGGACTCAAACATACCCTGATCGCTATTAGGATCGTACAGATAGGGAATGGATACCTTGCCTTCTTCAAGTTGCAGCGCGCGTCGATTTTGCAGCTGACTCTTGTGATCAATTTTAAGGGCTTCCCTCACCGGCGGCAATATCCAGTCCTGTACACCAAGACGGCCACAATTGCGCAAAATATAAGGTATTTCCAATTCACACAGAAGCTCCCTCACCGGGCGAGCATAAGGGCTGCTTTCAAAACTGTAGAGCTCCAGCAGGTATTCAGGCTCGCGACCCGGGTGCGCTTCCATACCACGACTTAGCCGCGGCGCACTGGCCAACATCGAACCAAACTTCTGCAAACTACCCGCTCGCCACTTCAGCGGTAACGGCCGCTTGGCGTAGGTCTCGAACAAGTAAGCAACAATGCTCAGGGACTCGTACATTTCAACACCGGTATTGGGGTCTACGAGATAGGGAAACAGGGCCTTGCCACCGCGCTCTTCTGCTTCGGGGCGAAAACGTTCGCCAGATTTGGGGCAGGGATAAATTTCTGCGTCCAGATTCAGCTCGGTCAACGCTTCTCGTACCAAGCGGCAGTACGGACAATTCTCAATGTCGAACAGCTGTAACAGTTCTGCGGGTTGCACCGCGGCGGGTTCGCAGGCGATGCCGGAAGTACCGCGCACGAGAGTGGCGAGCATAGACGTAGCAAAATTAACCGCCATTACTGATTCTCCTGCGGGGCGACCGCCAGTTGCTGATATTCCTTGTCCAATCGCTTGAGTGCCTTTTTAGATACCCCGCCCAGCACGTCAATGGCGTGGCGCAGGCGCGCACGGCTCATATCGGGGCCCAGTAACTCCATTGAATCGACAATGGAGAATGAAGCACTGGAACCAGACACCGCTATGAATAAGGGCGCCAGGAAGTCTTTTACTTTAACCCCGCTAGCATCTGCCACTGCCTTGAGTTCGTCCCAGATAGCATCGCGCTGCCACTGCTGCAACGATTCCATGCGCCACAGGGCAAACTGCAGGCCTTTGACAATGTCGTCGCGCTCGCCCTTGAGTCCCGCAAAGTCGGTCTCGGTTATTGGCAGAGTGCCTGACACCAGGAACCCGGCCAAGGGTGCAAAATCACTGAGTGTTTCCATGCGCTTTTGGGCGTGCGGCAATACCTTCAATAAATTGGCTTCGTTAAAGGCCCATTGCACCAAGCGTTCGGCCAGTTGCTGTTCAGTGAGGTCCTCGCGAATCCACATGCCATTGAGCCAGCTCAGTTTCTCGACATCAAAGATAGGACCACCCAGGGATACACGCTGGATATCAAAGTTGTCCTGCATGGCTTGCAGGGAAAACTTCTCACTCTCGTCTGGCATAGACCAGCCCATACGGCCCAGATAGTTCAACAAGGCTTCAGGAAGAAAGCCCATACGCTGATAATAAAGAATACTGGTTGGATTTTTACGTTTACTGAGCTTGGACTTGTCCGGATTACGCAGCAGCGGCAAATGGCAAAGTACAGGCATGTCCCAGCCAAAGTACTCGTATAGCAGCTTGTGCTTGGGCGCGGAGTTAATCCACTCTTCCCCACGCAGTACATGGGTAATACCCATCAGGTGATCATCCACCACATTGGCCAGATGGTAGGTGGGCATGCCGTCGGACTTCAACAGGATTTGCGCATCCACCATGCTCCAATCCAACTCTATGGTACCGCGCAGTAAATCTTCTACTGCACAGCTACCGTCGCCTTCAGGCACGATCATGCGAATCACAAAGGGTTGGTCTGCTTCGCGCCTGCGGCTAACTTCCTCGTCCGGCAGTTTCAAGTCCGAGGGCTTAAGCGCGGTGCTATTACCCGCTGCACGGCGAGCTTCACGCAACTCGTTCAGCTCTTCAGAGGTGCGGTAGCAGACGAAGGCTTTACCCTCATCGACTAATTGCTGTGCATAAGCCCCATACTGGTCCATACGCTCGCTCTGACGGTAGGGACCGCAGTCACCGCCAATGTCGGGGCCTTCGTCCCAGTCCAATCCCAACCAGCGCAGCGAATCCAGGATGGCCTGCTCTGATTCTGCTGTACTGCGGGTCTGGTCAGTGTCTTCAATGCGTAATAGAAACTGGCCGCCATGCGCACGGGCAAAGCAGTAATTGAACAAAGCGATATAGGCAGTGCCTACGTGAGGATCTCCGGTAGGAGATGGCGCAACGCGGGTGCGAACAGTCATGAGGTTCCAAAGTAGATTACAAAAGAGCAGCGATTATACGAGTAAGGCCGGTCAAATCCTACCGCTGGGCGTGCGGTCTCCAATTCATTGTCAAAGCGATTTAAGTTTTGCCATAAACCGTCAAAAGCCCAGATTTGCAACTAATTGCAAAGCTGGGCTAGCTAGTACCAATCAGTACCGGCTTCAAGCAATCAGGAGATATCCTGCTGATACCGCGATAACACCAAGAGTACCTGCCATACCCAGGGCCCGCGGAGCCGTGTTACCTGGATTAGTGGCTATGGTGATGTAGTGCATAACACGGGCCGTCACCAGAACCGCACCGAGGCTATGCAGCAAGGTGGCTGAACCGCCGCTGATCTCGACGAGTACCAGGAGAATTAATGCCATTGGCACGGTCTCAGTAAAGTTTGCGTGGGCCCTGATTCTGCGCGACAGCTCTACGTCACCGCCGTCCAGCAACAGTATTTTGTTCTTTACCCGATAAGTACCTACATACACGGTAAATGGCACAAACAACGCACCGAGAATAGCGGCGTACATAGCACTGATTGATACGATCATATTGATGTCCTTTTGTTAACTTGCGAAATGCAAGCCATATCCTATTCCTTAGCTTGCATTTTGCAAGTGTTAATTTGATAATCAACGTATGCCTCGCAATCGCAACAATCAAATAGATCCAGCAGCCCCCCGCTGCCCCATCGATTATGCCCTCACCTTGGTTGGCGATCGCTGGTCGCTCCTGGTGGTGCGGAATATGGTTCTGCTTGGCATGCGTCGCTACAGCGAGTTTCTGGCGGCTCCCGAAGGCATCTCAACCAACATTCTAGCTAACCGCCTGCGCTCGTTACAGGAATGCGGCCTGATTAAAAAATACCCCGACCCTGTTGACCGTAAAGCCGCCATCTACCTACCGACCGACAAAGGTCTGGAGCTGATGCCGATATTGGTTGAAATGCTTCGTTGGGGCAGTAAAAATCTTGCAAACCCGATGATCACGGATGAAGTGACCCGGGCGCTCAAGGGCAATACCGCCCCCCTACTCACCCGTATAGAGCGCACCATACGCGCGGAGCGAGCGGCTCTCCAATCCTGAGCAACGGGTCCGCTCTTGCTTTTTGTCTCTAAATGAGAATAATTAGCGTTCTCATTAACGCCGATCCTGGAAAACACTCTCCTATGCCTTTAACTGCCTCCGCCTTCTGGCACGCCGTCACCCGCATTGCCACCACTGCCAGTTTGTTAATCGCGGTTGCCACTGCCCACGCAGCAGAGCTGAATATTTACTCCGCCAGACAGGAAGCGCTGATTAAGCCGTTGCTGGACCAATTCACTGCGGATACCGGCGTGACCGTGAATCTGGTTACCGGCAAAGGCGACGCCCTGCTCACCCGCCTGCGCAGCGAAGGCCGTAACTCCCCTGCCGACATCCTCATCACCACCGATGCCGGCCGCCTCTACCGGGCCCAGGAGGCCGGGGTATTACAACCAATATCCTCCGCAACACTCGATGCCACCATTCCGGCACACCTGCGCAGCGCGCAAGGCTTCTGGTACGGCCTGAGCGTGCGCGCTCGCGGGCTGGTGTATGCCCCCGATCGAGTCAAACCAGAAGAATTGAGCAGCTATGAAGATCTGGCTGATGCTAAATGGCGCGGCAGAATCTGCATCCGGTCCTCTGGCAATATCTATAATCAATCGCTGGTGGCCAGCATGTTGTCGACGCAGGGGGCAGAAAAGACAGCAGCGTGGTTAAAAGGCTTCGTTCCCAATTTCGCCCGCCCACCGGTAGGTGGCGACCGCGATCAGATCAAGGCAGTAGCGGCCGGCCAGTGTGATGTCGCGATTGCAAACAGCTACTACCTCGGTGGCATGCTGACTTCCGCAGATGCCAAGGAACGAGAGGCCGCCGCCAAAGTGGCCATGTTCTGGCCCAACCAGGATGACCGTGGGACCCACATTAATATCTCTGGTGCCGGCGTCACCGCCTCCTCGCAAAATGTAGCCGATGCGGTCAGGCTCATCGAATTCCTCACCAGTGACGCCAGCCAGCAGTGGTATGGCGCAACAAACAACGAATATCCTGTTCGTGCAGACATACCCGCCAGCGATACGCTTCAATCCTGGGGAGATTTCAAAGCCGATCAGGTCAATATGGCTGAGCTTGGACGCCTGAACGCCGAAGCGGTAATGGCCATGGACAGGGCTAATTGGAAGTAACTGTAGCTGGCACCGTGTCCAAAAAGGGCTTTTTCCCCGTCAATAACTGGCGGGTAGCGCTGGTTGCAACCGCGACCCTGATATCTATTCCCGTGCTGGTGATTGTCGCCAGCTTGCTGCAACCCTACTCACCCGCATGGCGCCACCTGGCTGAGACTGTGCTGGGCGACTATGTCACAAATTCCGCACTGTTAATGTTGGGCGTAGGAACCGGCACTCTTATTCTCGGTGTGACGGCCGCCTGGCTCACGGCGATGTGTGAGTTTCCCGGTAGGCGTTTTTTCAGCTGGGCGCTGTTGTTGCCCATGGCGATCCCCGCCTACATCATCGCCTACACCTATACCGGTTTACTGGATTTTGGTGGTCCGGTTCAGGAAGCGCTAAGAGAAACGTTTGACTGGCGTTACGGCGATTATTACTTCCCGCAAATTCGTTCGTTGGGCGGCGCTATCTGCATGCTGTCTCTGGTGCTCTACCCTTATGTATACCTGCTGGTGCGCATCGCTTTTTTGGAGCAATCAACAGCGGTATTGGAGGCCAGCCGCAGTCTGGGTAAAACGCCTTGGCAGACCTTCTTTCAAGTCGCGCTGCCAATGGCCAGACCAGCGATCGTTGCTGGCCTGAGCCTGGCCTTGATGGAAACCCTCGCGGACTACGGCACGGTGGAATATTTTGGTGTCTCCGCCTTTACTACTGGCATCTTCAGAACCTGGTACGGCCTGGGCGAATTGAATACCGCCGCACAATTGGCTGCGGTGCTACTGTTATTTGTATTTGTGTTGATCGTGTTGGAACGCTGGTCACGCCGGCGCATGCGCTTTCATCACCAATCTATTCAGAGAGAACCGAGCAGAATTCATCTTACAGGCAGCAAAGCCGTGCTGGCCTTTGCGGTCGCCCTGAGCATATTCAGCCTGGGGTTCCTGATACCTGCGGGTCAACTCAGCGTTTGGGCCCTGGGCAGTTGGCAGGGCGGCAGCGAGCACTTTCTGGCACTGGTAGTAAACAGTTTCGGCCTGGCAGCCATCGCCTCGCTGGCCTGTCTGCTACTGGCGCTATTGGTCGGCTACGGCAAGCGTCTTCATCCCGGGCCGATCGAGGAGAGCGCTGCGCGTATTTCTTCGATGGGCTACGCCGTACCCGGCACAGTGATAGCCGTCGGCGTACTCATTCCCTTCGCCTGGCTGGATAACAGTATCGACAGCCTGGCGCGAAGCTGGTTTAACGTGTCGACAGGCTTATTGTTAAGCGGCACCCTGTTCGCTCTGGTCTTTGCCTACGTGGTTCGATTTTTGTCTGTATCTTTGCAAAGCGTTGAATCCGGGTTGGCGAAAATTCGACCCAGTATCGATGAGTCAGCACGCTCCCTGGGCCGATCGCCAATCGGTGTGCTGCGCGACATTCACCTGCCAATGCTCCGAGGCAGCCTGCTCACGGCACTGCTGCTGGTGTTTGTGGATGTACTGAAGGAACTGCCCACCACCTTGATTCTTCGCCCGTTTAATTTTAATACCCTGGCGGTACGCACCTACGAACTGGCCTCCGACGAACGCCTGGCGGAGGCGGCTTTACCCGCACTGGCCATTGTCGCCATCGGGCTACTGCCAGTCATTTTGCTAACCCGCAGTATGAGTCGCGAAACCCCCACTGCCGAGAGATCTGCAAATGCCTGATCAGTTGCAACTGGACAACGTAAGCGTGAGCTACGGTAGCTTTGAAGCCGCCAGCGAGGTGTCATTTTCACTGCAGCGGGGGCACATCGGCTGCCTGCTGGGTCCCAGTGGCTGTGGTAAAACAACACTATTGCGGGCCATTGCTGGGTTTGAGCCGCTAACTAGCGGTGCCATCCGGCTCAATCAGCGCGAAATAAGTTCGAGTCACATGCTACTGCCCACCGAGCAACGCAATGTGGGCATGGTGTTTCAGGATTTCGCCCTGTTCCCCCATCTCAACATTGCCCGCAATGTGGGCTTTGGCTTAGAAGGCAAAAGCCCCGTTGAGCACCGCGAAAGAGTAGCGGAAATGCTTGCCCTGGTGTCTCTGGAGGACGCCGCCGACGCGTTTCCTCATCAACTTTCCGGTGGCCAGCAACAGCGGGTGGCGCTGGCGCGAGCACTGGCGCCAAACCCTGAATTACTGTTAATGGATGAGCCTTTCTCCAGCCTGGATCGTGATTTGCGGGAACAGCTAGCTACCGAAGTGCGCGACATGATCAAGCAGGCCGGCGTCACCGCCATTCTGGTCAGCCACGATCAGCAGGAAGCGTTTGCGATGTCCGACCAGGTTACCGTGATGAGTGCCGGGCGGGTCGCCCAAACCGATACGCCCTATGCGCTGTACCACAATCCTAAAAACCGATTTGTCGCAGAATTTGTAGGCCAGGGTTCTATCATCTCAGTCACGGCCGATGCCCACGGCGTACTCGCGCACGGGCTGGGCACTCTCAGCGAAGCCCAGCTCAACGGTAGGCATGATCGACCTCTGGGTTTGTTGATGAGACCCGAAGATATTAAATTTTCAGCTGGCAGCGAACTGCAATTAAAGGTTATCAAGCGCGCCTTTCGCGGCGCTCACTTCAAGTACGATCTCGCCCTCCCCGACAATCAGGTGGTGTCCTGCTTGACGCCCAGTCATATTGAAGTGGCGGAAGGCGAGCGTCTTCCTGTGGCTTTTGATTTGCAGCACCTGGTGATTTTCGACCTCGACGAATAGCCGACCGCCGCAGCTCACATATGAAGTAGGTCCGAAGGCGGCCCCCGGAATTTATTCGGACAAGTCGACTAGCGGCATCGCATTGGACCAGCCAAATTCGGTTATCACTCGGGTGAAGCGCTGCCCGATTTGTGCGCGAAGATTGACTACGTTGCCGTTAACCGGATGCGTGAAATCGAGAGAAATACTTGCCAGCAGCAGACGATCACAGCCAAATTCGCTGGCAAAGAAACGGTTGTGCACGCCCTTGCCGTGTTTGGCGTCGCCTATAATTGGATGCCCAATATGCTTCATATGCCGGCGTAATTGATGGCGTCGACCAGTCACTGGCATTAGCTGAACCAGTGAATAACGGGTTTGTGGATAGCGATCTACCAGCACGGGGAGCTCAATTTTCGCGAGCGTACGATAGCGTGTCTGTGCTTCCTGCGCAGGCTTATCCGGACGCAAATTGCGATCGGCAATCTTGTCCAGTTTCTCTTTCAAAGCGTAATCAATGTCGCCGTGCTCTGGGCTAAAACCACGTACCACGGCAAGATATTCCTTGTGCACCTGACGTGCTTCGAACGACTGGGAGACCTTGCGGGCTATATCAGATGACAGAGCAAATAACAGGACGCCGGAAGTTGGTTTATCCAGCCTATGTACCGGGTAAACGCGCTGGCCAATCTGGTCGCGCAACAGCTGTAGGGCAAACCGGGTTTCATGGCGGTCGATAGGGCTGCGATGCACCAACAGACCCGCGGGTTTATTAATCGCAACCAGATACTCATCCCGGTAGATAATTTCTAGATCCATTTGCTGCCCACTTTTTCAGGCTCCTGGCACCACTTCCCACTCCGGGGACTCGAACTCGCCGACAAATTCAAACTCAACATAGGGCATCTGGCTCTCGATAATATCCTGAACCGCTGGGGGCAACTGCCCCTCCATCGCGTCTCGTTTGTCCTTCGAATCCCAGGTAGCTATAGCCAGTAAAGTCCCAGCCTCGCCAATTTGTCGATGGAGGCGGGTTCCGGCTGCACCTGGAGCCTGCTGAATTATGGCGCTCGCGCGCTCCCAGCCATCGGCATATTCTTCGGCAGAGTAGCCCGGCTTAAGGTGAATTTTGAAAATATAGTGCACTTACCCTCCTCCTTGGGCGATCAGGATACGACAAATTACACTCAAATCGCCGCCTACGACACCCTTGTCAGCGGGCTGCTCAAACCTTAAACTAACGACTATTAGTTTGTAGTACCAGCTAGAGTGACGAACGTATGGATTTTGCCCAGCCTGACTATATAGCGCAGCGAGACAACACGAACCTGGATCACATCCCCGGCAGCTACGGTTTACCGGTGATAGGTGACACCTTTGGGTTTGTGGTCAAACCTTTCGAGATCCTGGACCGTCGCTATCGCAAATTCGGCCCGGTATCGAAAATGAGTATGACCTTTCAAAAATCGGTGATTGCGCTGGGCCCGGAGTTTATTCAACAACTCACACTAGACAGCGAACACGCCTTTTCCGCTCAGATGGGTTACGACGCCCCGCTAGGTGACTTCTTCGCTGGCGGTTTGCTGATGAAAGATTTCAAGGAGCACAAATTTCACCGACGCATTATGCAAACCGCGTTCAAAATAGATGCCATGCGCACCTATGTCGACATGATGCACCCCATCATTGACGAACGACTAAGCCAGTGGGGACAACAGGAGCAGTTCCACTTTTACCCCAACATCAAAACATTGTTGCTGGATGTGGGTGCCAAAATATTTCTGGGTCTTGATCTCAAGGGTGACGCTACACAAGCGCTAAATCAGTCCTTCCTCAATATGAATGAGGGCACCATGTCACTGATTCGTAAAGACTGGCCGGGACTGCTGTATCGCAAAGGGATGAATGGTCGGCGTGAACTGGAAGACTTCTTTATCAATCTGGTTCCTGAACGTCGAGGCGTGGTAGGTAAAGACATGGCTACGTTCTTTGCCAATGAAAAAACCGAAGCGGGCGAGTACTTTTCCGAAAAGGTAGTCGGCGAACATCTGATCTTTTTATTGCTTGCCGCGCACGACACCACGACTAGCGCATTGACCATGGCGGCTTATTACCTGGCTCACGATCAGGCATGGCAGGAACGACTGCGCGAAGAAATACTCGGCCTGGGCAAACCCAATCTTGAGTATGATGATTTGGGGGCCAACAATGTCACGCTGGATAACTGCTTCAAGGAAGTATTGCGTCTGAGCCCGCCAGTACCAATGATGATGCGGCGCACGGTGAAAGACGTTGAGGTGGGCGGTTTTGCTGTGGCGCCACATACCATGGTGCAGGTATCGCCCTTGCACACCCTGCGCATGGAATCCTGGTGGACGAATCCACATCAGTTCGACCCGGACCGTTTTAGCCGGCAAGAACACAAGCAGCACCCCTTCCTTTGGGCGCCCTTTGGCGGCGGTGCACACAAGTGTATCGGCCTGCATTTTGCCGACATGCTTTTCAAGTGCGCCTTATCGCATTTGCTAATTAACTATCGATTCAGCTTTGCAAGCCCCGATCAATACCCGGGCAAAACCCAGTATTTTCCCTTTGCCAAGCCAATGGATAACTTGCCGCTGGTACTGGAGCCGTTACGCTAGGTTAGATGCCCTCCCCCAGACTATAGCGTTGGTGCTGATTGCCGTCTTGACCCATCTGCCCCACTCGCATGAAAAAGCGTCGCGACTCAATGGCGTCGTACACCTGTTCCACCAACACCTTTGACTCCGGGTGGGCCATCTCGGACCAGGGCGCATCTGCACGCTCGAACCATCCCCAGTCCGTAGTTTCCTCGGTAATTTCCGCGGTCAACTCATCCTGACAATCGCACCGAAACACCATGTAAACCTGATCGATAGGTAAAACTGAACTGATACTCATTGGAACTAGTAGCGACGGCATAAGGCTTATACGGGTTTCTTCGAAAAGCTCTCGGGCAGCCGCCTGTTGCATAGATTCACCGTTCTCCATAAAGCCGCTGGGAAATGCCCATTTACCCTTCGCCGGTTCAATACCGCGCTGTGCCCAGAGCAGCTTGTTGCCACAATGCAAAAAAACGGCGACCAGTACTGTCGGATTTTGGTAATGCGCCACCTTACAACTATCGCACCAGGCGCGTGGCTGACTATCGCCAGCCAGTATTTTGGTACACAGAGTTGCGCCACAAAAACAGCAGTAACTTAATTCTCGTTTAGTCGTCATGCAGGACTCCAATCACGCATTATTAAAAACACCCTACGCATTGGGACCGCCCAATAAGGCCTGCCGGCGAAACTCGCGTGGGGAAAGTTCGGTGTGTCGGGTAAAGAATCGACAAAAATACGCAGGGTCGTTAAACCCCAAGTCGTCGGCAATGAGATTGATCGCCGTGGTGGTATAAATCAGCTGCCATTTAGCCTCCTCGATCTGCCGGTGATGTACCAGGCTTTTAGAGGAGTGTGCAGACAAACGGCGACAAATGTCAGCCAGGCGACCCTGAGTAATGTTCAGCTGACTCGCGTATTTTTCCAGCGGCCAGTGATCCCGATAATGCGCTTCAATCAGCTCATTAAATGCCTGGAATAGCTCAAGCTCGACCCGCCGCAATGGCTTGGTGCGTTCCGGAAGGCCAGACAAGCGGAATACGCACACCAATATCAAATTGGTCAATGCGGGCAAGCAGTGTCTACGCCCCGGGCGTTGCTCAAAAAACTCCTCGGCCAACATCTCCATCAATAGCTGCAGGCGCTCGGACTCTCGAGCGGAAGCGCCGCCCACCGCGTGTAAAGGCTGAAAAATCGGTACCGAAAAGCGCTGTTCCAACGCGGCTATTTCACTACCGGCAATCATGCGCTGCAAGACTTCGCGGCCTATGGTGAGCACCAGACCCTCGGTCTTTTCATCCAACTTAAAGCAATGCGGTACCGCCGGTGGCGTAAAGTAGAAAAGAGGGGCTGTACCCTGAAACGCTTTATCACCCAATTGCACTTCCACCGAACCTACCCGCAGAAAATGCAGTTGATAGTGACGGTCGTGGCGGTGCGGGCTCATATCGCGCCCAAATATTTCCGACAAATTGTGCAAGGTGTCTATATGAATTTCAGCACCCTGATACTTTCTATCATAAGATTGATCTACATCAATATTAGGGATGGTCGGCGTTTCTAGTAGTTTTGACATTATCGAATACTCGTACTTTTCGAACCAATTGAAAACACTAACAACAGAAAGTGCAAGTTTAGTATCAAAAAGTGTATGTATCCAGTGGCCCTGCATAACCATAATAATCACAAGTTACGCATAGCGCCCAAAGAGGATATAACGATGAACCAGCCAGCAAAGATTACTACCGACAACGCCACCAGCAGCACCTTGTTAGAGCGGCTGCAGGATATCCTGCCTACCATCGCCGCCAATGCCATTGAGGCGGAGCAACTGCGCAAAGTCCCGCACGAAAATATCCGTCTGCTGAAGGATATTGGTTTTACCCGCGCCTTCCAGCCCAAAAAATATGGCGGCCTCGAAATTTCACTGGCTGAGTTTGGTGAATGTGTAGCTACTTTGGCGGGCGCTTGCGCCAGTACCGCCTGGGCAGCCAGTCTACTGAACACGCACAGCCACCAACTAGCTCTGTTCTCAGCACAAGTACAAGAGGAGGTGTGGGGCCAAGACCCTGAGGCCACACTCAGCAGCAGTGTTGCACCCTTCGGTAAGATAGAGGAAGTAGACGGCGGCATCATGCTCAGTGGCGACTTAACCTGGAGCAGTGGTTGTGACCACGCCGAATGGGCCATCATGGGATTTATACGCGCCGGCTCCAAGGTTAATCCCGAGCCGCACACGCATTTCGCCGTCGTACCGCGCAGCGACTACAGCATTCTTGATGACTGGGACGCTTGCGCCATGAAAGGCAGCGGCACCAAGACCCTGCAGGTGCGAGGAGTGTTCGTACCCAACCACCGCATTGAGTCCGCTATGGGCCTTATGACCGGCAAGTCTAGCGGCTATGGCTTATACCCTGACAGCAAGATATTTTTTGCGCCCTACCGACCCTATTTTGCCTGTGGCTTTTCCGCCATTGGTCTGGGCATTGCAGAACGCATGGTCGAATGGTTTATCGTTCGCAGTAAAACCCGGGTACGCGCCTACACACTGAGTGAAGTCGGCAAAGACACGCCAGCCTATATGCGCCTGGCAGAGTCGAAGCACCAGATCAACGCGGCACGCGCCCTGCTGGAGAAAGACTGGAATGAACTATCGGAACAGTCGGCCAAACAGGTTTTGCCCTCTACCGACCAGATTACCCACTGGCGCACCAATCAGGCCTATGCCACCAAGATGTGTATTAAGGCAGTAGACCGTCTGTTTGAATCCAGTGGTGCCAATGCCTGGTTCAATTCGAATGAGGCGCAGCGGCTGTTCCGTGATTCGCACATGACAGGGGCTCATGCCTACACCGACTACGATGTCTGTACGCAGATCTACGGCCGGCACTTAATTGGACTCGAGCCTGACTCACGCCTGGCATAACGCCAAGCCTTGACTACAGAGGATTTAAAAATGGGCGAAATCGTACTGGCCGCAAAAATTACCCACGTGCCATCGATGTTTATTTCTGAACTTCCTGGGGAGAATCAGGGCTGCCGACAGCCAGCAATCGATGCACTAAAGCGTATTGGCAGCAGTATTAACGCAGCGAACACCGATACGGCAATCATTGCCGACACCCACTGGCTGGTAAACGCCGGCTACCACATCAATGCCAATCATGAGCTGCGCGGCCTCTTCACCAGTACCGAGTTTCCACACTTTATCCAGAACCTGGAATATGACTATATCGGGGATGCAGAACTGGGCGAGCAAATAGCCGCTAGAGCAAGTAAGAAAGGCACGTTCACCCGCTGCCATACCGACGTGCCTTCACTCGGCCTGCAATATGGCACTCTGGTCCCTTTGAAATTTATGCAGCTTAACCCGTCGATTAAAGTAATCTCCATCGCCTCATGGATCTACGACGCCGATCTAGAACAGTCGCGAATAATGGGGGAAGCTATTGCCGAAGTGGTAGCTGAGTCGGATCGCCGGGTGGCATTTTTGGCCAGCGGATCGCTCTCACATCGTATCGCGCCCAACGAAGTGGTCGACGACCACCTGTTTAAAATAAGTAGCCCTTTTAACAAGCAGACAGACCTGATGGTACTCGAGCTATGGCGTGAAGGCCGAATTGCAGAGTTTCTAGAGATGTTGCCACAGTATGCAAAAGACTGTGATGGCGAAGGCGGTATGCACGATACTGCCATGCTGTTCGGGTTATTGGGATGGCAGGACTACGCCGGTTGCGGCGAGCTGTACAGCCCCTACTTTGAGAGTTCCGGAACTGGGCAATGCAACGTGGTTTTTCCGCTGTAAGCGAGACCGGCCTATGCGATGACCTTGCCTTTAAACTTCCGGGTGGTTAATTTATTGATGGATGCCAATTGCGCCCTTGAATTGCTATCATTTTCTACGCTGGCGGTGCAATTCATGTATATTTCATGTCCACTCAGGGTCGAGTAATCGGCATCTAACACAACAGCAACCCGGTTCCCCAAAAATTTCAGAAATGAGCACGATATCTTACAATCGGAAATTCTCCATTGCCCCAATGATGGACTGGTCCGATTTTTTATATTTTCAATTAGTTATATATCTATGTGTGCACGACATGTGCAGCCAGAGCGGCTACAGAAATTGATCAATGACTGGAGCGACGCACTCACTGTGCGACCACCTGGTTCGTAGCCACAATAGTGGAAATATAGACCTTTATAAATCAATCACTTAGATACGGCCCGCCACAGGTAGTGCTGCTTGCTATTTATTTTCACAAAGACCTCATCTATGAAGAATGTGTGGCCGTAACCTCGGTGCTTTCGTTTCAATCTTCTGGTGTATAGGGCACCGAATTTGATGCACCAAAGTTGGATTGATTCGCGCGTGACGGTAATACCTCGTTCAGCAAGTAGATCTTCAACATCGCGGTGGCTTAGATTGAAGCGGTAGTAGAGCCAGACAGCGTATGAAATGATG
>JBALVI010000018.1:0-22873 GCA_036961205.1 Halioglobus sp.
GTTGAAATGGATCAATTTTTAGATATTCGTTGCACAAGCCAGGCGAGCATTCGTGTGCGCCTAATGTCCGCAATCACCTCAAAGGCGACTATTTTGGGTGTCGTTTGGGCTGTTTTCGACGTCTGCTTTGGGGGCCAGGAGCGGACATTCAATAACCCCGCTGTAAGAGGCATTTCATGTGTATTGGAGTTTTGGGATAAAATGGCGAAGCCACCCCAAAACGGAACGAAGCATGAAATGTCCTTTTGACAGCTTTGTTATGTTCATACAATAACTTTTGCATAACTATCGCGATCAATATCAACGACCTCAACAGATATTGAGCAGCCATTAGTTAGTAGGCCCTCAAGTTTGTTCAGTACTAATTGGGATAAATTCGATTTTTGATCAAGATTGCGACCGGAAAGTATCCTTAGAGTAACGTGGACAAAATCGATGTTTACACTACCTGTTTGATAATCGAAATAAGGAGCTGCCCTTACCTTTATATCACTACCCTCAGAGTCAAATAAGTTCGATTCTAAGGCACCGCGGTGAACTAAAGAGACCAAAGTCTCACCGTCAATATCTGCTGAATGTTCAACTATGCAATGTGGCACTAAAGTCTCCTGAAAACATAACAGTTTATTCAATAGCTTCGAGAATTATATCACCCTAGCATCTGGCCAGAGTCCGCTTTTGGGGTCGTAAGCGGACACTACCGACAGCATAGCAAAAACTTCCCGCTCCTAGGCGAAAGCGGACATCAGTGACCCTGTAGGGGCTAGGTGTAGGAAACGTCCGCTTTCACCTCATAGCGGACCCTTTTGGCACCACCAGATTCGGCTAGACAGGGGCCGCTAACTGCCATGAAGGGGCATTAGGCTAGCATGAATCTCCGGCCATTATGCTGAAGGATTTGGCCCTGTTTGTAGGTTATGTGAGCCAAGAAAATACCAAGAGCTCGATTTCCATTCAAAAAACAAAAAATTGAAATCTACATACCACGCCGTGGCCTTAGATAGACCGTTCGTTGTATGTAGCTTTATAAGGCACAAAAAAAGCCCCGCATTAGCGGGGCTTCTATGATCTTTGCCAGGGTTTAGCTAGCTGAGTCTGTTTTCACCGCTTTCGTTTCAGCTACGTAGCTGTCACTGTCCAATTTTCCATTTTTTAACAGCGTCGCTGTCTTGTCAGCTCCGACGCGTTGAGCGAACTCTTCAAGCGACAAACCATTACATTCGTATGCCGCGCTGGCGTTGCGAAGAGAATAACTACCAGGTGCCAGAGTAGTGTAGGAATACGTGAACGGAGTGCTGTATTGAGCAACAAGCTTGGCTACCTCAGGTGCATTGTCCCGCGCTACTGCTTCACATACCGCTAGCGCTTCTGTAGACCCTTTACTTGACTGTCCAGCCATAACCCCAGACGCGAGGCCAAGCCCGAAAAAAACTGCTGTTGCACCGCCTAATAATTTTGAAGAAAACATACGTTAGTCCTTTGTGGCTGTTTAGAAATAGGGGCCGATTGCCCGCACATTTAATTGTTACCTTTTGTTATGCGCACTGCTGGGAAGTTTGGATCACTTTTTTTCTGCAATTAAATTAAACTTGAAAATAACCTGAACATACAGAACCAGCGAGGCTAAGAGCTGGCAGGGAATTTCCCAGCCGAACTATGAATAAGGGCCGGTAAGTATGGGGAAAACGAAAGGGCAGCCTTGAACAGCTTTCTTTACAAATGAGGGCTGCCAAGCCTAAACAGATCTAGACTAGTTTCTCTCTCACTGAATTTTGGCCGATCCCGATCCCGCGGAAGTCTCTTTTGGCCGCTCTGTCCCTGGAGCAGATGCTTGGCGCTGAATGTTGATAGGCCACTATTGCTGATAAACTGATATACAATTAGTAACGCAAGGACGCGTTTCATGAATCGCGCAGGCCCGGACAGGATGTCTAGCTGTAGGGGTTTGCGTATCCTCCATGATTATCAGGAGAAGGTTATGGCTGAAGCTGCAAAGCTTCCGGGTACTGAAGTGCACTTGTTGGAATCGAAAGGGGTTGGGGACACGTTTGAGATATCAGTCCTGCTGCCGCCCGATGGCGTCGAAGGTCCTTTTCCGGTCATTTACTGCACAGATGCCAACAGTTGTTTTGGTGCTGCAGCCAATGCCGTCTCCCTGCTCACACTTGGTGGTGAGATCCCTCCGGCGTTGTTGGTGGGCGTGGGATATCCAAGCGGTGGAGACTTTCAGGATTTCTTAAGGCTTAGAACCCGAGACTTTTCTCCGTCAGAGGATGCCTTAAAATTACAAATATTTGAACAGATGGCTGAACGAGAGGTAACCGGTGGAGGTGCTGAAAAGTTCATTGGCTTTCTAACGACGGAATTGCGCGATTGGTTAAGCATCCGCTTTAATCTCAGTGATGACCATACGTTTATTGGCGACTCTATGGGCGGCTTGTTTGGAACATACGCGCTTTTGAATCATCCGCAGAGTTTTAATCGCTATATCATCGGCAGTCCGTGGCTGTGCTGGGATCATCCGGTTTCGTTTCGCTTCGAAGAAGAATATGCCGCGACCCACGATGACCTAGCGGCAAAAGTATTTCTAGCCGCAGGAGCCGATGAACACGTGCTGTATCCGAATTTGCCGGAACCGATACGGCCTATTTTCAAAGATGCGAACACTGCCAATTTGACCCAGGAAATGTCTGACAAGCTAAACAGCAGGAATTATCCGGGGCTTGACCTCACAACTAGAATTCTACCCAACGAAACCCACTTCACGATTATCGGCGCTCTAATTGCCCAGGGCTTGCGAGTGGTGTTTACGTAAGCACAGGTCAGACAATGAAATTGTCCAAATGGGCTCCAGCTTACTTCCCTTTGAGGTGCAAGCGGACATGGATAGCAGGTGAGATGCGGATAGAGTCTAGTCTAATGCTACTTAGTGGTTTTGAGTAACTCGTCCAGTAGCGCGACCAGTTCATCACGGTTGTAAGAATACGGCTGGCCTTCATTCAACTCCAGTATTCGCTGAAATGCCTGGCGTATCGTCCATGCGGCCTGCTCTTCACTAGGCGTTACCATATAACGTCTCTTTGGCGCGTCACTAGACATCAGATGCAACACCGCCAGTGCAACTTCGAGCGGGTCCTTTAACGCTTCGTTGCTCGCCACAATATCTGTGAGGGACTTTCGTGTTTCGTCGTCAATTACTACGTTTCTTTCAGCACCTAACGCATGCGCGGCGTACTTTCCAAGAAACTTCGATTTGTAGGAGCCCGGCTCCACTATAGCAACATGTACCCCAGTACCAGCTAACTCCATCGCAAGAGAATCTGTATATCCCTCGACCGCGAATTTACTTGCTGCATAACCACCGTCGCTGTCATTGGCCGTAAACCCGCTAATTGAGCCGATAATGGATGTGCGACCGCTGCTTTCCAGTAGCATCGGCAGAAAGGCCTGATTAATACGAAAGGGCCCGAAAACGTTAATATCAAAAGTGAATCTGATATCAGATTCCGGGCCGGAAAGCAGTGAAGAGTGACGTGCTACACCAGCGTTATTAACAATACCCCACAGGCCTCGGCCTTGTTTTTCCACAAAACCAATAGCTGCATCGATATCTTCATCAACGGTAACATCGAGTCGAACCGAGCTCACGTTTTCCATGGCATCGAGCCTTTTCAGATCCTCTGCTTTTCTGGCGCCTGCATAAACGTAAAAGCCGTTACGCGACAGGGTTTCGGTTATTCGCAAACCGATTCCCGAACTTGCCCCAGTGACCAATACGGCTTTCGAATCCGAAACCTCCTCCGCTATCACTCCCTGAGCAATCACCATCAGGGCAACTGAAAATATTGCAATAACTGTATTTCTTATCTTCATCGTAGGCTCTGATTTTAGTAGGTGGCGAGAATCAATCCATGAGAAATCAAAGTTATAATCAATCAATTTGATTCACTTTGTCCCCTTTACAGTACCACATGTTTCCGGTGGCATTGGGTCGAAATCGGGCCTATGCATCTTTGCTACGACCGCTACCCATCATTCGCTTGATAAAGGCAAAACGGCTAGTAATTGCGTTTTTATATTTGGGCAGGTCGTCTGTCGAATCAGCTACACGGGTACCATAAAATACATGCATTTCAGCTGCGGGTAGTGCCTCCGGGTTCACGTAGTTCTTCGCAGCGACAAAGGCAAAGCCCTTTTCTCCCTCGCCCAGTTTAGACAATATGGGTTTGTCACAAGAAGGACAGCGCCCACGGTCGACCGCGGCGAAGCGCTTATACCTTGCGAAGGAGATAGCGTGATTATCTGGCAACACAACATCATCAAGCTTGAACAGTGTAACGTCGACAAAAGGGTCATTGTACTGCTGCTGACAAATAGTGCAGTGACAGTAAAAACGCGTGATCGGTTCACCATGGATTTCAAATTTGGTAGCGCCACAGGGGCACTGGCAGGTGTAAGTCATAATTCTCTCGTTGTTATTTTTGTTGTTGTAAACACGTGCGATTCGTCTTCTAGTCCAGGCGAAGAATATAGCAGACAATTATGGAAACCGGTCTACATAATAGCCATTTTCTGTATGCGTAATGGGCGCGTGTTAGGCGGCCCCACTTGCTTAACTTGTTACGCACCGCAGGGGTAGACGACTGTCGGTTTCAGCGTAGCAACAGTAAGTCCCCTATCGGGCATCTGTGGGACATCAGAAGCGGCCACGGCCATTATCGCGAGTAGGGAAATATTTGTCAGGAGGAATGTTCGGAGTGTATTGTTATGGTTCATTCTGTATGAAAGGAGTTTCCCGTGATAACAAGGATTGCTATCGCTTTTGTTTTCTCGGCTTGTTCTTTCTCACCCTTGGCTCAGGTTGATTCTAGCTTTCTCGCTGGTGCTAGTGAGCTTACCACTGAAACTTTGATGATTGGTTACTCCCATGACAGTAAGTGCCCTTGGAAGGAGGCTGAAGCTGAATCTGCTATCGACAGCGAGTTACGCCGTGCCAGTATCCAGCGAACGGAACGATGGGAAGATGTTTTTCTGGCAGTTACGCCTAGTTGCGTACAGGTAACAAAAGATCAAACCGAAACCCCTGCTGGGCATGCTTTTTCCTACCAAGTCCGCTACTGCTCTTTGGGAACTCTGAATCATCAGAAAGAAGACGAATTAGTTTGTAATTCGACTGATTTTGGAGGCTCTGCTTCGGGAGGTATGGACTCTAACGCTAAGAAGTATTATCTGGATGCGTTGGCGGGCGGTGTGAGCAGGGCGCTAGATGATTTTATAAGAGCCACAATGGATCAAAAGTGAATTCATAGCGGACCCAGTTCAGCCTGACCTGCCCCGAATACCTATCAAAGCTACAAAGTGGGGCTAAACGGCTGGAGGGTTCAGCGCAGGGTTAGTAAGCCAACAACCGGGTGTGCCGGGAACATCCTTATTCTAATAGTTACAGCCGGTTAACTTTGCGATACCTTCTATTAATCACAGTTTTACGAAAATAATACTAAGGAGAAACCCATGCAGGAACTGATCTTCCCCCACTTGTACCGGCCTGCGATTGAGCAGTATGGCGATGTCGAGGCTATTGTGGACGGAGACTATCGTAGCAACTGGTATCAGCACGACCAGCGAGTAGCTCGCCTCACTCATGCTCTGGCATATCAACTGGCTATAAAGCCTGAAGATCGCTTTGCCGTTCTAGCCCTCAATAGTCATCAGTATTTGGAGCTTTGGCACGCTGCGTTCATGGGGGCTGCTGTGATCAACCCGCTGAACCTGAGGCTTGCTCCGGCTGAGCTCGCTTATATCATCAAGGACTCTTCCAGCGAAATCATTTTCACCGATGCGCTATTTGCTCCATTGGTCGCGGCGGCCCGCGAAGTAATGGGTGCTGAGGACCCGATCAGGCAGGTGATTCTGATCGGCGACGGCGACGCTCCGCACGACATCAATTACGAAGCGCTGCTGGCCGCTGCTGAGCCGGTTATGTGTGACGAACCCGATGAGAACGATCCGGTAGTCCTTATGTATACCGGCGGCACCACCGGACTGCCCAAGGGTGTGTTAATCGAGCATCGGGCGGAGATACTCAACCTGTATCACGGGGCCATGACTATTGGGAGTTATGAGATCGGCACTTACCTGATGCAGACGCCGATGTTCCATGCCGCTTCGATGGCCGGGATCCTGCTGCCGGCGTCCAATGGTGGAAGTGTTGTTTTTATTCCCCTGTTTAATCCAGAGCAGGTGCTGAATCTTATCGAGGCGCATCAAGTAACCGATACGGTTATGGTGCCGACGATGATAGGCATGTGCCTGAACAGCGAGCACTACCGGCCCGACCGCCTGACTTCTTTACGAAGTCTTGTTTACGGTGCTTCTCCCATGTCGGCAGCGACGCTCGAAAAACTGCAGGCTGACATGCCGCAGTTGGATTTATTTCAGGGTTATGGCATGACGGAAGCATGCTCGACCGCTACCATTCTGCTGCCTGAAGATCATCAGCCGGGCTCGCCGCGGCTGCGCTCCGTAGGCAAGCCAGTACAAGGTATACAGCTCTCGATTCAGGACGAAGAAGGCAACTCGCAACCACGGGGCACCACCGGAGAGGTCTGTTTGAAAGGCGGTAACCTGATGCGTGAGTACTGGAACAAACCGGAGGCAACCGCAGAGGTTTTTGCGGGAGGCTGGTATCACACCGGCGATGCCGGCTACATGGACGATGACGGTTACGTGTTCCTGGTCGACCGGATCAAAGATATGATCGTCACCGGCGGAGAAAACGTATATTGCGCCGAGGTCGAATCGGCGATCAGTACTCATCCCGGCGTTATGCAGGTGGCCGTAATCGGGATCCCGCACGACCAGTGGGGCGAGGTCGTGCACGCTATCGTGGTGCTGGACGGCTCGGTCGAAGTGACCTCAGATGAGGTGATAGCGCATGCGCGGGTCGCGATCGCCGGCTATAAGGTCCCCAAAAGTGTGGACTTCCGAACGGAGCCGTTACCACTGTCCGGAGCGATGAAAGTGCTCAAACGGGAGCTGAGGGCACCGTTTTGGGAAGGACGCGACAAGAGCATAGGCTGAGCTTGATCGACCTGGAGGACAGCTTTGTGCCATTGAGGGGCATTATCCAGGTCGGTCTATCGACGTAGCTGAAGTAATCCGAGGGGCCGCACCTGGAAGCGCCCCCTGCTGTCATGGTAACTTTGTAGGCACTGACAGCTAGCTGTGAGTGCGAGCGGGACAAGCGGCTAGCACATAACAAACCAAGGCATCACCCAATGGCACCTATTATGCGGTTTTCTCCATGCACACAAAAATATTAGCAGTACTCCTGGCTTTTGTTTACAGCAACCTGACTATGGCGGCAGCTCCCGGCATTTCGCCATTACACGAGGTTGCTGCTAAAAGCGCATCTGTCCTGGGTGTGCACAGCTGGATACATGGTTCAGACGACTGCTCGACAAATTCTGATCTTGCATTCGATGTGTATGCTCACGACAAAACCACCTACATATTACGGCAGAACAAGTGCATCACTTTTGAAGCACCTTTCATTTATGTGCTGGTCGGTTTGGACGAGGTCCTCGTTTTGGATACTGGCGCCGCTGAAGAGAGCTCAGACATTTCGTTTTATAATATCCTCGGCGCCACCCTTGGGCAGGACGTCATGGACAGCAAAATAATTGTGGTCGTTCACTCTCACAGTCACAGTGATCACTACGGGGGCGATGCGCAATTCAATGACAAAAATCAAGTCACATTAGTGAAGCCCAATGCTGAGGCGATAAAGGAATTTTTTGACTTCGAACACTGGCCAAATGGCGAAGCCAGAGTGGAGCTTGGCGGTCGAACACTGATTGTTATGCACACGCCGGGTCATCAGGAAGAATCCATCACAATATACGATCCTCAAACACGATGGCTGTTGACTGGAGACACCCTTTATCCCGGTTATATCTACGTGAAACACTGGGAAAACTACAAAAAAAGCATTGCTCGCCTGGAGCTATTTTCGGAATCGAACGATGTAACAGCCCTAATGGGATCGCACATAGAAATGACCAGAACGCCTGAAAAATATTACCCAATCGGCACTACATTCCAGCCAGATGAGGCGCCGCTAGATTTGAGGCCTGGCAGCCTGAAAGAGCTTAACGACAGGCTTCAAGGGTCAAATGGGAAAGAGGAGCTGGTATTCGACGGTTTTATTGTGGCGCCGATGAATGGCATTCAAAGAACTCTCAGTAATATTGCAAGATGGATCACGCAATAGCCGCCTAAGCGTGCCTAGAAGTCATCGTAGCTGCGCCACAGATAGTCGTTGTGGTAGTCCCCATCATCGATGTGTACAACCTCACCAGAACGAGCGTTCTCAACGATATACTCGATCGCGGACATGTGGGTCTTTACGATCCGCAATGAAGGGGTTTCAACCCTTGCTGGTTTCATTGGCATTACGGCGATTCTGCCCGCCGTAACTCTTGGGTGTTCTACTTGTTGACGGATAGTAGGCATGGGTCCCCTCCCGTTCGTTATGATTAAAGTCCCTCGCCAACCGATAGTTAACCGGATGGCTAGATGCAGCCTATCCTGCAATATCCCATCTGCGGAAGTACCATCACTGCCCCATAGGGGGAATACGTGTTGCACCAAATGGGGTAGGTCAAAAGTTTTTCCAGTTGGTGGTTATCCTAAGGGAGCGATCCGCCCACTCCTGTGTGGCGCTGTTATTCGTATTTTATAAGACGGGCTTTTATTACTTTATCTCGGATATCCCTAGTGGTCGAGATGCTGTTGTAATGGCCATCACCACCAACATTCTTAATCTTGCCGTCGTCAGTCATGATATACCGTGGCTTGCCTTCGGATTTGCCGCTGGTAGAACTTGTTGACCCAACCGTGATCGTATCCATGTCGCTAATAATGATCGCGTCAGCGCCTTTGGCCATCGCGTCTGCGACCAGTTCCTGCTCATGCGACCAGAAGAAAGCTGGCTGCAAAAATCGTCAGGAGATATCTCATTATATTATTCTCTGTAGTTATGTTTGTGCCATATTACATCGGATTTTAATTTTCTTGAAGCCGCCTACAAACTACTCGATCAGACCGGACGACTGAACACGCGACGGGGCACTCCAATTGTATACCGAAGCCTTCTGGCTACTGATCAGTGTTTTCGGCATCTATAGAGCCAGCCAGCACAGAGCCAGACCGACGCATTGAACCGTTTGATGTTTATTCAGGGGCTGCATAAATCCAGAATGCACGGACACTGTCGAACGGCTAGCTGATATCTGCTATGGGCAGAAGTCCTAGGCTACCGCCTCATTTCGTAATAGTTCCAGCGCGCTGAGCACCAGAGGGGTCAAACTGTCTTCAGTCTCTTCTGCGTATGATTGTAATTGCTGCCGCATATCGGGCGTCCAGAATCGACGAATATGATCAGCTACACCAACGGCGGCGATTTTCGAGTCCACCCCCGCGCCAAGATTGGCGCCAATCTGGTTGGCCATCTTAATCAACTGCTGCAATTGTTGTGTACTCATTTCAACTCTGTCCCCGAACTCGCTCTGGGTGAGTGTATATCACCTGACGTCCCTGACGCACATGACCGACCAGGGTTATACCTGCCAGATTGGCCTGCTCTATGGCCAGCGATGTGGGCGCAGAAACTGCCGCCAACAATGACACGCCGGCGCGTGCCGTTTTAGCCACCATTTCATAACTGGCCCTGCTGGTCACCAGAATAAACCCTTCATCGGTAGCTTCTTTGTGCATCGCGCCAATAAGTTTGTCCAGCGCGTTGTGGCGCCCGACATCTTCCCGCAGCAGTACTACCTTACCCTGAGCGTCGCAAAAGGCAGCGCCGTGTACGGAGCCAGTCAGTTGCTTCAGGGGCTGATGAACAAGCATAGCGCTAACTGCGTTCTCAAGAGCCGCTAAATTGAAAACAGCATCAGAGCTTACGCTGACAGGATCGGGAATGGCCTGCGCCAGTGACTCCGCACCGCACAGCCCGCATCCCGTGCGCCCAACCAGATTGCGTCTGCGCTGCTTGAGCGCGACAAAGGCCTCGTTGACAACCGTCATCTGCAATTCGATACCCTGTGGCTGGCGCTGTACTTCAATATCCAACAGCTGCTCCGGCGTCGCCAATATCTGCTCGGTCAGCCCAAACCCCAGGGCAAAGTCCTCAAGGTCTGCAGGAGTCGCCATCATCACCACATGGGAGACACCGTTGTAGACCATGGCCACCGGACACTCCTCTACCACCTGATCGAAATCAGAGGTAGCACTGCCCTCCTCCCAACTCAATCGGGAAACAGAGGTTACACCGTTATCCAATGGCATGCTCAACTGCGACTGGCATCAGCGAGCAAGCCCAATTGCTGTTTATCAAAACTTTTCTGCCGCTCTTGCCAGGCCGAAGGCTGGGTGACTTTCACCACGCTGACCGCGGTTACTTTATATTCAGGGCAGTTAGTGGCCCAATCCGAATTGTCAGTCGTAACCACATTGGCCCCGGAAAAAGGATGGTGGAACGTGGTATACACGACACCCGGGCGAACCCGCTCTGTAATTTTGGCGCGCAACACCGTGTTACCAGCACGACTGGTGATACCCACCCAATCGTCTTCGTTGATACCTTTTTCTTCCGCGTCATGCGGGTGGATCTCAAGCCTGTCCTCATGATGCCAGGTAATATTTTCGGTGCGGCGTGTCTGTGCACCTACATTGTACTGCGACAATATCCTGCCGGTAGTCAGTAACAAGGGGTATTTGCGATTGGCACGCTCGTCTGTGGGCAGAAATTCGGTCATCGCAAAATAGCCTTTGCCGCGAACAAAAGTGCCAACATGCATAGTCTCAGTACCCATTTCAGCCTCCGAATTACAGGGCCATTGGATGCTGCCCTGAGCGTCCAGCTTGTCATAACTTACGCCACTGAATGTTGGCGTCAATTGGGCTATCTCATCCATTATTTGAGACGGATGGGTGTAGTTCATCGCACAGTCCATGGCGTTGGCTAATGCCACGGTCACTTCCCAGTCCTCTTTACCTCCCAACGCGGGCATGACTTTGCGTACCGGCGAAATACGGCGCTCTGCGTTGGTAAAGGTGCCGTTTTTCTCGAGAAAAGATGATCCGGGCAGAAAAACATGGGCAAATTTTGCGGTTTCGTTGAGGAATATATCCTGGACTACCAGACAATCCAATGACCGCAATGCCGCCTCAACATGCTGGGTGTTCGGATCAGATTGCGCGACGTCTTCGCCCTGGCAATACAAGCCTCTAAAATTACCGTCTACCGCTGAGTCAAACATATTGGGAATCCGCATGCCGGGCTCTGGGTCCAGGGTGACACCCCAGACCTGCTCAAACTGAGCCCGAACTGCCGGATCGGAAACGTGTCGATAGCCAGGCAGTTCATGGGGAAAAGACCCCATATCACAGGCGCCCTGGACATTGTTTTGTCCGCGCAATGGATTAACGCCAACGCCCTCGCGGCCAATATTACCGGTGAGCATCGCAAGGTTAGCAATGCCCATCACCGCCGTCGATCCCTGACTGTGCTCAGTCACCCCCAGGCCATAATAAATTGCCCCGTTTTTAGCGCCGGCAAAAAGCCTGGCCGCCGCCCGCAATTCCTGCGCCGCTACCCCTGTTGCCGCTGCGCTCTCTTCCGGGGAGTGACGGGTGTCTTTAATAAACTCCAGCCAAGTGGCAAACGCGGCCTCTTCGCAACGCTGGGCGATAAACTCCCGGTCAAATAAATCCTCTGTGGCGATAACATGGGCCAGTGCATTGAGTAGCGCTACATTGGTGCCAGGGTTCAACGGCAGATGAAAGTTTGCTTCAATATGCGGGCCCTGCACCAGGTCAGTTTTCCTGGGGTCGATCACAATGAGTCCCGCGCCCTGGCGCAATCTCTTTTTCAACCGTGAGCCGAAAACCGGATGTGCCTCCGTGGGGTTTGCGCCGATCACGATAATCACATCAGCCTTGTCGACAGAAGAAAACGTCTGAGTACCCGCAGACTCTCCCAACGTCGTTTTCAAACCATAGCCTGTGGGTGAGTGACACACACGCGCGCAGGTATCGATATTGTTATTACCAAACCCCGAACGCACTAACTTCTGGACCAGATACACTTCTTCGTTGGTGCAGCGTGAAGAACTGATTGCACCGATACTGTTACGTCCGTGTTGGTCCTGAATTTCGCGGAAGCGACGGGCTGCATGGCCAATAGCTTGCTCCCAGGTCACCACCTGCCAGGGCTCGTCGATACTGTCGCGAATCATCGGCGAAGTAATACGATCTTTGTGCGTCGCGTAGCCAAAGGCGAACCGGCCTTTGACACAAGCGTGACCTTCATTCGCCTTGCCGTCTTTGTGCGGCGTCATCCGTACCACCGTATTGCCTCGCACTTCGGCCTTGAAGGCACAACCCACGCCACAATAGGCACATGTGGTTACGACACTGTGTTCTGGAATACCCCGGGCAATAATGTTGTTCTCGGTTAGGGTGGCGGTTGGACACGCGCTAACACAGGCACCGCAGGACACACACTCCGAGTCCATAAAGGACTCAGCTTGCCCGGCGCTGACTTTCGATTGAAAGCCACGGCCTTCGATGGTTAGGGCGAATGTGCCCTGCACTTCTTCACAGGCTCGCACGCAGCGCGAACAGACAATGCACTTGGCTGGATCGAAGGTGAAATAGGGATTGGACTCATCCTTCTCCGCGTCTAGATGATTAGCACCCTCAAAGCCATACCGAACTTCCCGCAAACCCAACTCGCCGGCAGTATCCTGTAATTCACAATCGCCATTGACCGGACAGGTAAGACAATCCAGTGGATGATCAGAAATGTACAATTCCATCACGTTGCGACGCAAGGTTTCTAGTTTTGGCGTCTGTGTATGCACCTGCATACCAGCAGATACAGTAGTGGTACAGGAGGCCGGATAACCCTTACGCCCGTTGATCTCAACCAGGCAGACACGACAGGAGCCAAAGGGCTCTAGCGAATCTGTGGCACAGAGCTTTGGGACTTTAATACCAGCTTGTGCAGCGGCGTGCATCACCGAGGAACCCTCGGGAACCTCCACAGCCACGCCATCAATGGTCAGTGCGACCTGATCTTGTGACTGGCGAAATGGTGTACCGTAGTCTTTATCGGGTTCGTAAAATTGTAGCATCGTCTTACTCCCAGCCAAGATCTCGCATTCCGCGCGAGACCTCAGATAAAATCTTCAGCAAAAAAATCCAGTGCACTGCGCACGGGTGACGGGGTTAAACCGCCCATCGCACACAGAGACCCGTGCTCCATAGTGTCGCAGAGGTCTCGCAGCAGGATCTCATTTTTTTCCGGCTCTTCCCTGGCGATAATCTTGTCTATCACTTCCACGCCGCGCACCGAACCAATACGGCAAGGCGTGCATTTACCGCAGGACTCAACGGCACAAAATTGCATAGCGAAGCGAGCCTGTGCGCTCATGTCCACCGTATCATCAAAGACTACGAGGCCACCGTGGCCCAACATTGCCCCCGCCTCTGTAAAGGCTTCATAGTCCAGCGGTGTATCCCAAAGAGATTCTGGCAAATAAGCGCCCAGCGGACCACCTGCCTGAATCGCTCGCATCGGTCTGCCACTGCGCGTACCGCCACCAAATTTTTCCAGCACTTGCCGCAAAGTGACACCGTAAGGAAGTTCAATCAAACCGCCCCGGGAGATATTGCCGGCCAACTGCACCGTGAGCGTACCGCGCGATCGACCTGTGCCGAAATTCGCGTAATGCTTGTGGCCTTCTGCCATGACGGTAGTCACCGCCGCCAGAGTCAATACGTTATTGACCACCGTAGGCTTGCCAAATAAGCCCTCCAGGGCCGGCAGCGGAGGCTTCACCCGCACCATGCCCCGCTTTCCTTCAAGGCTGTCCAGGAGTGCTGTTTCCTCGCCACAAATATAGGCGCCGGCACCGAGTCGTACCTCAAGATTAAAACAATGACCACTGCCACAGACATCAGCGCCCAAATAATTGGCGCTGGTGGCAACGTCAATCGCCGCGTTCAGTAGTTCGTGAGCCCTGGGGTACTCTGAGCGTAGATAGATGTAACCCTGAGTTGCACCCACCGCGAGTCCGGCAATCACCATGCCCTCTATCAATTGCAGAGGATCGGCTTCCATTAGTAATCTATCAGCGAAGGTGCCTGAGTCCCCTTCATCGGCGTTGCAGACAATGTATTTTTGCGCTTCCGGGGCATCCAGCACGGTCTGCCATTTAATGCCCGCAGGAAAAGCTGCACCCCCGCGCCCGCGCAATCCCGATTCTCTGACTTCGTCGACAATCTGCTGAGGTTGCAGACTGAGAGCCCGTTCAAGGCCTGCAAAGCCTTTCTGGGCGAGATATGTATCGAGGCACAGTGGATCGCCCACGCCGGCTCGGGCAAAAGTGAGACGCTGTTGTTCAGCCAGATAGGGGATGTCATCCACCGGGCCTACATAGGTGGCGTGGGACTGCGGGTCATCGGCCAGCGCATCCAACAGAGACTCCACATCCTCCAATTGAACCGGGCCGAAGGCCAGCCGTTGTTCTTCAATCTCTACTTCCAGCAGGGGTTCTAGCCAGAACGCACCGCGCGAGCCATTGCGCACCAGTTCAACAGCTAAGTCCCGAGATGCGGCAGACTCGGCGAGTGCAGCTGCGATGTCGTCCGCCCCCAGGGCCAGGGCCGTGGTGTCGCGCGGGATGTAGACGCGCAAGCTCATTCCGAGCCACCTTCTGCTCGCATTGTGGTCAACAGAGCATCCAGACGTGCGGAATCAACCCGCGCATAAACATCTCCGTCAATCCTGATCGAGGGTGAACAGGCACAATTGCCGAGGCAGTAAACGGGCTCTAGCGTAATCTGGCCGTCTTTAGTAGTTTCACCAAAGTCGATACCCAAACTTGATTTGGCATGCTGCTCCAGCGCGCGACCGCCCACTGCCTGGCAGGCTTCAGCGCGACAGATTTGCAGCGTATGTGCGCCACCTGGCTCAGTGCGAAAGTCGTGATAGAAACTGATAACACCGTGTACCTCTGCCCGGGATAAATTCAGTGCTGTGGCGATGTCCCGCACAGAGTCCGTTGGAATAAATCCCAATGTATTCTGTAACGCATGCAGCAGCGGCAAGAGACCACCAGGCGTGTCCCGATAGCGCGCGATGACCTGTGCTACGACTTGTTGTTCCTGCAATCCAATCACCCCGTTATTAACATGGAGATACGATATTTACCTCATAACCACAGCATATCCTAGTAAAGAACAACCGAGCGGATGCTCTCCCCGGAATGCATCAGGTCAAAGGCCTTATTAATATCATCCAGCGGCATAGTATGCGTAATAAGATCATCTATATTGATCTTGCCCTCCATATACCAGTCCACGATTCGCGGCACATCCGTACGTCCGCGAGCACCCCCAAATGCAGTGCCACGCCAGGAACGCCCGGTGACCAATTGAAAGGGTCTGGTCGAAATCTCTTTGCCTGCGCCGGCAACACCAACAATACAACTCTGCCCCCAACCCTTGTGACAGCACTCAAGCGCCTGGCGCATCACGTCGACATTGCCTATGCATTCAAAGCTGTAATCAACGCCGCCGCCCGTCATTTGAATCAGGTGGTCCACCAAATTCTCGTGCTCTGAAGGATTAACAAAATCTGTCATGCCAAACTTTTTGGCCAGAGCAATTTTACCTGGATTCAGATCGATACCAATGATTCGGGTAGCACCCACCATCTTGGCACCCTGAATAACATTAAGGCCAATACCGCCCAGGCCGAAAACCGCGACGGTGGAACCAGGCTCCACTTTCATAGTGAAGGCGACAGCGCCAATGCCGGTAGTGACGCCACAGCCGATGTAACAGATTTTGTCGAAGGGCGCGTCTTCTCGCACTTTCGCCAACGCAACTTCCGGCAGTACAGTGTGATTGGCAAAGGTCGAGCAGCCCATGTAATGAAGAATGGGCTCTCCGTCCAGCGAGAAACGACTGGTGCCGTCGGGCATTAGGCCCTGACCCTGAGTTTCACGAATCGACTGGCATAAATTGGTCTTCGGATTTAGACAAAAATCACAGGTTCTGCATTCCGGGGTGTAGAGCGGGATGACATGATCACCCGGTCTTAAACCGGTAACTCCGGGGCCGACTTCCACGACGACGCCAGCGCCCTCGTGACCCAGGATGGCGGGGAACGCACCCTCAGGATCGTCACCCGACAGGGTAAAGGCGTCCGTATGGCAAACGCCGGTGGCCTTTATTTCCACCAAAACTTCACCGGCTTTGGGCCCTTCAAGATCCACATCAACTACTTCAAGGGGCTTTCCCGCCCCAAATGCGACCGCTGCACGTGTTTTCATGGTTTATCCTCTGATTTTTTTGAACGCCACTATCGAGTATTGTATTTAATTAGTTACACTAAGAAAGATAAACAGTTATTTCAAGACATCACTGTTTACTCAGACACAACAATTGGTGAATCAAACCATGACGAATCGTCGTTGGGAACATATAGAAGCCTTTGTTAGCGTAGTCCAGTTCGGCAGCTTCACCAGCGCCGCCGAAGCACTGGGAGTCTCTCGATCGCACATAAGCAGACAAGTCAGTTCACTTGAAAACCGGCTCGACGCGCAACTGCTGCTGCGAACTACCCGCAAAATCTCATTAACCGAGGTAGGCAAGGCATTTCACCTACGCTGCAAAGATATTCTGGACGGCCTGGAAGACGCTGAGCAGGCAGTGACGGACTTGCAGGAGCGGCCCAGGGGCATTCTAAGGATTTCGGTGGCCGGTGCCTTTGGTGAGGACTACATCGCGCCAGCGGCTATCCGGTTCATGCAACAGCATGCCGGCCTGACGGTTGAACTGGACTTCAGCAATCGGCTCATCGATTTGATTTCCGACGGCTACGACCTCGCCATCAGGGCTGGCACCCTGAAAGACTCCTCACTAATCGCCAGACGTATCTGCAACCGTCAATTACTGACCTGCGGTTCGCCAGCATATCTTGCCAGTCAGGGAGTACCCGGCAGCATTCACGCCCTGACCAATCACAACTGTCTACAGGGCACGCTACCTACCTGGCGGTTTCGGGAAGAAGGTAAGAACTTTGATGTGCCGGTTGACGGCACCTGGCGCAGCAATAATGGAAGAGCGCTTTTGCACGCGGCAATACAGGGTCTGGGCCTGGTGCAGCTGCCCTCTTTTTATCTCGATGAAGCGCTGGGCTCCGGGCAACTCACACCCATTTTGGAAGAATTCAAACCGACCGATATCGGCGTGTGGGCCGTGTACCCACACAATCGCCATCTATCCGCCAAGGTTCGCCTGTTCGTGAACTACCTGGCCAGTGATTCGGCCAATCTCGGGTAACTCCCAGTCGAGACTATGGCCGAGGTACACAGTCCAAAGACCTTAGTCTATCTCGGGCTTGGGTCTCTTTTTATCGCTGGTGTTGCTCTTGCCCTTAACCTGCTTGCCGCCAGGCTTGCTTTTATCGAGACGAGTAATCTGCAACTTTTGCCCGCTCACCCAGACATTGCGTAATTGTCTGAACACTTCTTTGGGCATGCCTTCGGGGAGATCGATAAGGCTGTGGTCATCCTGAATATCAATACGGCCAATATACTCCGCGTCGATTTCTGCCTCGTTCGCTATCGCTCCCACAATGTTGCCGGGCTTAACGCCGTGCTCGTGTCCCACTTCTATGCGAAAACGCTCCATACCAACATCCGCTATGGGCTTGCTCAGTCTTTCACGTCGCGGCTTTTCAGCACGAGGTTCGTCAGCGGCTGAATCGCGTTGAGGTTTCGAAAATTCTTTGTCGGAAGAGGATTTCCTGGGGGGCGCTGCTTTGCGCTCTTTTCTCTCACTGCGGGGTTTCTGTCCACGATCATTTTGACTAGAGCTTTTAGTCTCTTTGATTTCAGTGGCCACCAGCGACTGCTTGCCCTGCGCCAAGGCAGCAAGGGCAGCCGCAATCTCTATTACCGGCACACCAAACTCATGCTGGTACTCTTCAACCACCTTACGAAACAGCGAAAGCTCATGTGTATCCAGGGTCTCGGTAATACGCAGCTTGAAGCGCTCGGCTCTCTTATCGCTGACTTCACCCGCGGTAGGCAACTCCATTTTTTCGAGGGTATTACCGGTCGCTTTTTCGATCGCCCGCAGCAGGCGACGCTCGCGATTGGCCGCAAATAAAATGGCATCTCCGGTGGCTCCCGCACGACCGGTGCGTCCGATACGGTGGACGTAAGCTTCCACGTCATAGGGAATGTCGTAGTTGATTACGTGGCTAATACGTTTCACATCCAGACCTCGGGCCGCCACATCTGTCGCTACCAAAATATCCAGACGGCCTTTTTTAAGACCATCGACCGTCTTTTCACGCTGCTGCTGTGGAATGTCGCCGTTTAACGGCGCGGTGGAGTATCCCCTGGCGGCAAGTTTCTCGGACAATTCAACCGTAGCAATTCGGGTACGCACGAAGACGATAACGCCGTCGAAGTCCTCAACCTCCAAAATGCGCGTCAACGCATCCAGCTTGTTGGCGCCAGCGAGCATCCAAACGCGTTGGCGAATGGCGTTATTGGCCACTGCTGTCATCTTGATGGTGACTTCTTTGGGTTCGCTCAAATGATTTTTTGCGATACGCCGGATAGCGTCGGGCATGGTGGCTGAAAACAGCGCTATCTGCCGCTTTGCTGGCGTCTTTTCGAGTATCCACTCGACGTCATCGATAAAACCCATACGCAGCATTTCATCTGCCTCGTCCAGCACCAGAGTCTTCAATCCAGACAGATCCAGCGAACCGCGGCGCATATGGTCCATAACCCGCCCCGGGGTGCCCACAATCACCTGCACGCCACGCTGCAACTGGCGCAGTTGAGTGCGCATGTCGGAGCCGCCGTATAAAGGAAGAACATGGAAGCCCTTAATATGGCTCGCATACTTCTGGAAAGCCTCAGCGACCTGGATCGCCAACTCTCGTGTAGGCGCCAAGACCAGCACCTGTGGCGTTTTCTGTTTCATATCCAGACGAGCCAGCGCTGGTAAAGCAAAGGCCGCCGTTTTACCCGTACCCGTCTGTGCCTGACCGACCAGATCTTCTCCGGCAAGCAGGAGGGGGATGGTCATTGCCTGAATGGCCGAGGGTGTCTCATAACCGACATCGCTGAGCGCTTTGTGCAGGGCTGGGGGCAGATCCAGCTGTGAAAAACTGGTGACTGCGTTATCTGTGGACATGCGATTTACCTTGGGGGAGTGATGGCCGCCCTCTTTTAGGCGGTCGGCGATTATACAGGTCCGCAGAGGCGAAGCAATGGCGATACCACGTGACAGCCACTAGCTTAGCAGTCAGCGCCGGTGTTTGCCTCAGAGGAAGACAGAAACCGCGCAACGTCGTAGCCTGGACCGGAGCCATCGCTTACAATTGCCCATCGCCCGCAAGTAGCCAAAAACCACTAAAAGAGTGCCCGTGACCAGCGTCAAAGACCAACAACACACGCCCATGATGCAGCAGTTTCTGGGTATTAAACGCGACCATCCTCAGGAATTGCTCTTTTACCGCATGGGCGACTTCTATGAGTTATTTTTCGATGACGCCAAGCGCGCAGCGGATTTGCTGGATATCACCCTCACCGCACGAGGCAAATCGGGAGGCGAACCCATTCCCATGTGCGGCGTGCCCTATCATGCCGCAGAGGGCTATCTGGCAAAATTGGTCAAAGCCGGCGTATCAGTGGCCATCGCTGAGCAAATTGGCGATCCCGCGACCAGCAAAGGGCCGGTTGAACGCAAGGTCGTTCGCATTGTTACTCCCGGGACCCTCAGTGATGAGGCACTGTTGGATGACCGGGCAGAGAATTTACTGCTGGCAGTCGCCCAGGATGGAGACCGTTTCGGTCTGGCCTACCTGGATCTGAGTAGTGGCCGCTTTCGCGTGTTGGAGGTTACCGGCGACGAAGCTCTGAGCGGCGAACTGGAGCGGCTCGATCCGGCGGAAACCTTGTATCAGGAAACCATTGGCCATACCGCAATCACTTCCCGCAACGGAGCTCGCTCACAACCGACCTGGGAATTCGATCTGGACAGTGCCAGCCGGGGCCTCAATAGCCAGTTTCAGACCCATGATCTACAGGGGTTTGGCTGCGAGTTGATACCGCTGGCAGTAGGCGCCGCTGGCTGCCTGCTGCAGTACGTCAAGGATACCCAGCGCAGCAGCCTGCCCCATATTCGCTCCCTGAGTCATGAAAATCGGGCCGAGAGCGTCATCCTGGATGCGGCAACGCGACGCAATCTTGAAATTGACACCAATATGACTGGCGGCGACAGCAACACCCTCTATTCGGTGATGGATCGCTGTGTAACCTCCATGGGCAGCCGTATGTTACGCCGCTGGCTGCATCGCCCCCTTACCGACGTACTGGTGCTAACTCAGCGACATGCTGCGATCAAATCCTTGTGCACCAACTACCACTACGAGACCACCCGCGACGCGCTTAAGCCAATTGGCGACATGGAGCGCATACTCACCAGGGTGGCCTTGCGTTCCGCCCGCCCCAGAGATCTCACCCGCCTGTTAAGCTCGGTCGCTGCACTGCCGCAACTGCGCTCCGAATTGAGCCACTGCGATGCCCCCCTGCTGGCACAACTGGTATTACAGGCTGGCGACTACCCACAATTGTGCGAGTTACTGCTGCGGGCTGTTATCGACAACCCACCGGTTATTATTCGCGACGGCGGTGTCATTGCCCCCGGCTACGATGCCGAACTGGATGAGTTGCGAGCCATCAGCACTAACGCGGGTGACTACTTACTGGAAATTGAGAAGCGCGAGCGTGAGGCCACGGGTATCTCGACCCTGAAAGTCGGCTATAACCGGGTACACGGCTACTACATAGAGATCAGCCGGGCTCAATCCGACCGCGCGCCGGACGCCTATATTCGCCGTCAGACCCTGAAAAATGCCGAACGCTTTATTACCCCCGAGCTAAAAGTGTTTGAAGATAAGGCACTGTCCAGCAAAAGCCGCGCACTGTCCCGGGAAAAGGCACTCTACGAGGCGCTACTGGAAACTCTGAATGAGGATCTGGCGGCCCTGCAGGACACTGCCGCCGCCGTCTCCGAAATCGACGTGTTGGCGAATATGGCAGAGCGCGCCGACAGCCTTAGCCTGTGTCAGCCGGAATTTAGCGAAGAGCAAGTCTTCGAGATAAGCCAGGGTCGACACCTGGTGGTAGAGCAGGTTCTGGAAGAACCCTTCATTGCCAATGACACCCTGCTAGACGATAAACGCCGAATGTTGCTGATTACCGGCCCCAACATGGGCGGTAAGTCGACCTATATGCGGCAGAATGCGGTCATTGCCCTGCTGGCCCACATCGGCAGTTACGTGCCCGCAAGCAGCGCAAGAATTGCCCCGGTGGATCGTATTTTCACTCGTATCGGATCTTCTGACGACCTCGCCAGCGGCCGCTCAACCTTTATGGTTGAGATGACAGAAACTGCCAACATTCTGCACAATGCCACCCCACGCAGCCTGGTATTAATGGATGAGGTAGGCCGCGGCACCAGCACCTTTGATGGCCTTAGCCTGGCCTGGGCGGCCGCCGTGGAATTAGCCCAATCAGTAAAGGCCTTTACCCTTTTCGCCACGCACTACTTCGAACTGACCTCTCTGCCCGAACAGTGCCCCACCATGGCCAATGTGCACCTGGACGCCACCGAGTATCAGGACCACGTTGTATTCCTGCACAACATTCAAGAGGGGCCTGCCAACCGCAGCTTCGGTCTTCAGGTGGCCAAGTTAGCGGGTATACCGGGGCCGGTTCTGAAAGCCGCAGCTGACAAACTTCAGGACCTTGAAAAGAGTCGAGACGCAAACGCCGGGACCCTACCAGTACAGTCCCAATCCGACCTTTTTAGTGCACCCGAGCCGCACCCCATCGTCGAACAGCTGACACAGACTGACGTCGACAATCTCAGTCCACGGGAAGCGCTGGCTTTGCTCTACGAACTAAAATCACAACTGCCCTGACCCCTTCTATTAATCGACGCTAGCGGGTAAACTAGCGCCCTTTGAGCCCCCAGACAGAAGTAAGAGGCAGTGTAAGAATGACGTTTATTGTTGGCGAGCAGTGTATCAAGTGTAAGCACACGGACTGTGTTGAGGTATGCCCGGTAGATTGCTTTTACGAGGGTCCCAATTTCCTGGTGATCCACCCTGACGAGTGTATTGATTGCGCACTGTGTGAACCCGAGTGTCCGGTCGATGCGATCTACTCTGAAGATGAGCTACCCGAAGATCAGCAAGTGTTCCTCGAACTGAACGCGGAGCTAGCCGAAGTCTGGCCGAACATCACTGAGATGAAAGACTCTCCCCCGGATGCGACAGAGTGGGAACACAAGCCCAACAAGCTGGCTTTGCTCGAGCGCTAACTCCCTGCTTCATAAGTACACTTCAAAACCTGCTTCGGCGGGTTTTTTTATGCGTCTGCCGTACTGTCAGCAGCGTGGGTTTTCTCGTTTAATTTGAGTCTGATGTATTCTGGCGGCCGTGAGCGCGACAGTGTTTCTCAGTCGCTCCACGTGATTCGCTTGGTGAGAAACACTGTCCCGCCCACGTCCTCGTCTGTGCCAATCCGTTAGATAACAGTTTTTTCTGAAGCCCTGCGAGACAACTTCTAAGTAAATAGTTCGGCTGATCATAGCGCCGCACCTGCTTCGGCGGGTTTTTTTATGCGTCTGCCGTACTGTCAGCAGCGCGGGTTTTCTCGTTTAATTTGAGTCTGATGTATTCTGGCGGCCGTGAGCGCGACAG
>JBALVI010000019.1:0-22073 GCA_036961205.1 Halioglobus sp.
GCGAGGGCTCCTTAGGCGTTGCGCTGGCCTGTTTTGGACTCTTCGCCTTCTGGGGCTCCCTACACTTCTGGCTCTGTGGCCGGGCTCTGGAAAAACAGCAATCAACAAGAAAATGAGGTCTTTAAAAATGAATACCCGGAAAGTAATCGCTTTGCTATTGATCGCAATCGTTGGCTTCGCAGTGTTTAAAATCTTCTTTGACGAGGGTCGACCGCATAACCCCAAGGTTTTTGGCCCGCCTGCGAAAACCCAATGGAAACCGATTGGTGCTCGCGCCGCGGGACAGCATAGCTACGACGTCATCCCCGAACCAGATACCTTTAATGCCATACATGTAAATGTAGCCAATTCGGATAGTGTCTGGGGCGTCGCCGCTCCGATGTTTGAACTGGACTGGGTGGCAGAGCCTGCGTACTTCGTCGGTAATGGCCCCCTCTTTGATAACGAAGGTAATCTTTACTTTAGCCCGCAGTTCTACCACGGTGAGCGCGTGGTACTGGTTTCACTCGATGGCAAAACCGGCGAGCGACGTTGGGCGATACCCGCCGACAACGATATACAAGCAGGCAGCCCAGCTTTCATATTGAACGACCCGGAAAATCCGGGATCCCAGATCATTTATATCGTAGGCTTCAACCGCGTCATGGCCCTGCGGCCAGATGGCTCGGTGATATGGAGTAAGGCTACCGGTTTAAGCATTCCTGCGGAGGAGCTCAGCAATCAATCACCCATAAATAAAGCAAAGGGAAAATTTCATAGTTTCAATTATCACCCGGCAACAGATTCACTGGTATCGATAACCAAAGCCGGCGCATTGTTTGCCTTCAGCCGCAAGAGCGGAGAATTGATAGCACCTATCGGGCAAATACCCGGCGCGCCTGCCATCAGTGGCAAAGGTACCAAGATTCCTAAATTTATCCTTAACAAGGTCGACCCATTGATGGATAAAGCCTTTGGTAAAACCGATGAAGGCTTGAGTTTGTTTTCATCGGCCGTAAATTATATTTATGGTGGCGGAGGTGTGGTGACCAACTTTTTCAGTATCGATCCTGATAGCAGTCTTATCTATATGGCCGCTACTGCGCCAGATGCAGAAGATGGTACAGAAGACGGCAGGTCTGAGCTCGGCGCAATTTACGCCCTCGACCTGGTTGATGACGGCAACGGTGGCTTGGAATTCCAGGTATTAAACCGCAAGACTTTTCAGGGCGGTACCGGATCAACACCGGCGCTGAGCGCAGACGGCCACCGCCTGTATGTGTCTGATAACGAGGGTCATGTTATCGCGCTGGATAGTGAGTTAGCTGAAGTCTGGCGGGTGGATGTGGGCGAGCCGCTGGTGGGTTCTATCACTGTGTCACCGGATAACAATGAGCTGTATGCCGTCACCGCCAGTGACGTGATCCAGTTGATCGACGAGGGTGAGCGCGGCAGTATGTCGTGGACTGCGCAGCTAACGGGCTTTGATGGTTATGCCAATGTCGATGTGCAATCCAACGCCTTGACCGCAACGGTAACCGCCAACGGTGTGGTTATTATGATCGGTGGTGGCAAAAAATTGCTGGGCAGGACCCTTATGTTGCATATGGGGATGGGCCTGCTAGACCGGGAAACCGGTAAGCTGCGCTACTTTGCCGAAGGCCGGGAAGATTCACTGGCCATGAGCGTCGTGGCGGCCGATGGCAGTATCTATGTCGCCCACTCACCCTTACGGCGCGCCGTAGGTAAGGCTATGTATCCCGAGTTAACGCAGGATGTTACCGGTGGTATTGCCCGTTTCAAACCGATTCGCCTGGATCTGCTGGCACGCGACGCTATCTGCGCCGCCGAGGCGCGCGGCGCAAATGCCAGCACCTTGAACCAGATTACCGAGTTGGCAGCCATCAACACGGATATCCGGCAGATCAAGGTATTGCTCAACCAGGCCGGTAACGCCATCACCAAGGCAGTCAGCGAGGGTGACATGACGGCTGAGGATGCCGGCACGCTGAGTAGTTTACTGGAGCAAAGCGCTGCCAATCTGGCACCGGCCAATCTGGAGCTTGCGGTAACAGAAATGGCCGCGGCCTGTGGGATGTTTAACTAGTTCAGATCCTGACATGAGTCTTCACCGGCCATTGGGGCTTTTTTTTGACCCTCAACTTCACTTTCCAGGATATGAGGGGCAATACGTTCCTGGCGCCACCGTTCCTGCAAATCATTGATGAAACTAAAAGCTGATCGCAGCAAATTCGGTAAACTGTCCCCGTAATCTAAACCCCCTAACCCCCGGACCCTGTATAGTCCAAGTTCGACAAAATAAGAAAATAGGGATTCAGTATGAAATCAAGGTTGGCCCTGGTTGCATTTGTCCCAGCAGTTTTAGTGTCTATTGGCTGCACTCCCAGCCGTAACTTTTCGGCGTCTGAAGACGACGTTTACTCAATAAGCCAATCTGCTCCCCTATGTGCGGCAGCATCGCCCAGTGCAATTTTGGAGGACATCCGCAATCAGGCCACCGAGTTTTGCGCCGGGAGAAAAGAGGTGCCTGTGGAGGTATCACACGAGATGACCGGGGGCATCACCGCAGTCCGGTGCGCCTCGGCTACACTTCGGTTCAAATGTGACCCTGCGCCGTGATCCGCTATCAACACGTATTGAACCGTATAAGCGCTACGTTACTTAAAGGAAGGAGAGAGCTAAATGAATGCCGATTTTACTGTTAAAAGTGAAGATGAACTCGATACTATTTTTGGTGAGCCTCATCCACTGGTAAAGAATAAGTGCAGCGACTCACTGTCCGATAATATGAAAGAATTTATTCGTCGCTCGCCACTAATATGCTTGTCTACAATCGACAAGAATGGGCATCCAGATGTATCCCCAAAAGGCGACGCCCCCGGATTTGTGCATATTGATGAAGAAGGTAATTTACTGATTCCCGATAGACCCGGCAACAAATTGGTATATGGGTTTAGAAATTTACTGACCAACAACAAGGTGGGTGTGCTCTTTATTGTGCCCACCATGAGGGAGACCTTTAGAGTTAAAGGAACGGCAACCATCACACGAGATCCTGCGATCCTGGAAAAACTGGGCGCCGAGGGAAAACCTGCTTTGATGTGCACCCATGTCAAAGTTGAGGAATGTTTTTTCCATTGCGGCAAAGCAATGATCCGTTCAAATATGTGGAAGCCGAACGCGTGGGTCACGCACAAAGATTCGCTTATCGCATTGAGTGTCGCCAAAGAAATGAAAATGGAAGGAGACGAGGCCGCAAAAGAAATTGAGGCTGTAATAGAGCAAGCCTACCGTGATGACCTCTACTAACATCTCAGGGGAGGCTCAGACTGAGAACTTAAGGTAGACGGTTGCAAGCGGAGAATTATTGCATTTCCAAAACGAAAGCGGGGGATGAAATCCAAAGACTCCACCCCCCTTGTTCAGTTCGACTCGCTGGCGGTCTTAGCGATTCGACTCGCCTCGTCTACCTGCTTTTCGGACTCGGCCTTCGGCTGAACCACTCATACGCAAGCGCATCAATACTCCAACTTACACCGACCTGAGGACCGAAGCCCTCCATTATTTTCTGACGCTTGGCTACGTCCACCCGCAGTGATATCCCGGTCGATAGCTCTACGTGTTCAGGCACTTCCGACTACTCAACCGTACGTCTCCGAAGATTCGTTTGGTGCGCCCCTCAAACCCTTTCGAGTTTTCAAGACTTAGCAGCGTTCACTACCCGTTGGTCACTCTTGACTTGCGACCCGTGCTCCCCGGCCAATCGGGGCCTGACTATATCGAAATACGCTATTCCGAAGCCATGGATAAAGTATACAGATAGACCCTTCCGGGTCTAGCCAACAAGCTGTGGATAGTATGTGCGTATGCTGTGAATTTCAAAAATAATGCGATTTTTATAGCTTTATATGCATTTTGAAAGTGTTTGAAGTACGCGCTTATTCCTTTCATTTCTATACGGGGACAGATTGAACTAGCCTCGTAATCACGACCGGGCTTCAGGAAATAGCCCAGGCATAATTTCTGACGCCAGTTTCGCAGGGAAGGCTATTCTCAGCGGCGATTTCGCACTATCGGAGGCCAGGATGCCGGTCTTTAAAAGCTCAGATACCACTCGGGTTGTCGTTCGCCGGGCAACCTGCAACAGGTCCATCAACTCCCCTCTCTTGATCTCCCCTCTAAACAAGACAGCTTCTAACAGCATAGGAGACTGCTTTGGCAACGTGCCAGCATCGACCTGCGATTTACACCACCCGATAATTCGACCTCGAATTTTAACCGGGCTTACCAGGCCCTCCATAAATTCGATCTGATCTATGCACGTCGTAAGAAAGTAGCGAGTAAATCCCTCCAAAGCAGCTTCGCTGAGATTACCGCGCCCATCAAGATCCCCTCGCCTGGGCGAATCGCAGTCTTGAAGTTTGGCTTTGTATTCTTGCGACGACCTGGCGAGCCCCCTTGCCACTGACCAAACACCGCCGGTGTCCAGAGCGTCTAGCAGCATGGCATGAGACATCAATCGAGCTACACGCCCATTGCCATCCATAAAAGGGTGAATCCACAGCAAGCGATGATGAGCAGCCGCGAGAGAGATTAGCGCCTCGGTTTCCCCCAAACCACTATAGGACCTTTCAAAGTGGTCAAGAAAGCGCGGGACAGCCACAGGGCTGATAGCCACATGGCGCCCAACCTCAACGTCATTCTCTCTCAGCTCACCAGGTACAACCCTTATCCGTTCGCCTGTACGAGGATTCTCCACCCATAGAAGGTCGTCTGGCAGCGCCTCACAGAAGCGCCTATGGATATCTTGAAGACCATCTGCTGCCACAGCCCTCCCTGCCAACCCGCTCTCATCAATCCAACGCTGCACCTCAATGTGCGCTCTCGCTTCTTTTTGAAGGTCGCGCTTCTTGGCATCGTCGCTATAGTCGTTATTCAGAGCCCTTTCTATATCTACAGGGTGGGTATCATGGCCTTCAATCAGGTTGCTGTAGTAACAATTCATAGATCGAACTAAATCTGAGAGAGCCCTGCCCGTTCCGCTGGGCATACTCCTTTTAAAACCCTCTGACTTCCTGGCCAACTCCATCGCAAGGTCAGAAAGAGCCAAATATTCGGAAGACCCTGTCGAGATCTTCATGGGCTCCATTAGCGCGTTATTTTCTTTTCTATCCATATTTCTGGCCACAGTTCTGGCCACTTAAATGGCCACATATAAAAATATATATTTACTATAATATTCAGATAGTTAAGATACATTAAAAGATTAAAATTTCCACTAATTTGGCTACTTATACCGCCTGTTGTTACGTTTTATCTGGCTTTGTACCTTTTTAACCTGTTTTTATCGCGATAACCAATAGCTGCTGAATGGAATCAGAATACTCGGAGCAACCCGCCGTCGGGTCCAGAGAACTGCTCGCGATTAAAGTGCAGCACCCCGCCTTTCCCGCGGAATCGGGCAATATTCCTGACCACCTGAGAGGTCACTCGGTCTTGGGTAATTGGCCTGTCTGTCGAAAACACATCGGGGGTCTTGATCATCCAGCAGTTTACCCAATGCGGCATCCTGACTCGAACCCGCCCTACCCAGGCCGATACAGGCCCTTACCCGTAATTTTAGGCAAGTCCATGGCCGCGACCAACCCAGGGGCTTGTTCAACGACAGCAGGTACTGCGTTGACGATGGCGGTAGCGGTTTGGATTACACCGGCAACAGCGTGGTTTCCGTTGCGGTCCTCCATGTCCATGGAGATCTCCATGCGCGGCTCGCCTTCGATAATAACGCGGTAGCCTTTACCCTGGGGCCAGTGGGGCGCTATGTCGTCGGTGAGGCGTGTTACATGCTCGAGTACAATAGCCTCTCGCCCATCGACTACACCGCGAACCTCAAACCGCATGGCGCCGGTGGTGCCGGCCTTGAACAGGCCCATGCCAATTTCCAAATCATGCTCTAGCGGTAAACGCTCATGCACCTCGTAGACCTTTTCCAGGGTTACCCCCAGTCCTGCGGCTACGGAGTACACTGCCCCACCCCACCCCAGCGACAACATCCCTTCCTGGAACATCATGCAGTCGTGATCCACAGGGTAGCCAAAGCCCATCACCTCGCGGATCGTATGTTCCTGCTCGTACATGGCGTAGTTGATCACCTCACGCATACGTACGCTGCTCCAATACTCAGACAAGCCGGTAAAGACCAGCGGCATCGTGTCGTTGGCAAATCCCGGGTCAATACCGTTGTTGAAGCAAGTAGTGCCGCCTTCGGCACATGCCTCAACAAGAGGATCAGCCAGAAACGAGACATTCGGGTTCAGTGGATACTGCAACATGAACAACGAACTGGAAACAACATTGATACCCGCTCGCAGGCATCGCGCCAGGTCCTCGGCCGCTTCCATCATTCGGGTTTCCGAATGGGCGGTGTAAATCACGCAATCAGGCTTGCTGGCCAGCGCTGCGTCGATATCGTCGGTAGCCACCACACCCGTGGGCTGCCCCAGCTCAACAAGCTCTGCCACGTCGCGCCCTGACTTCTCGGGTGAAGAGACAATGTGGCCTACCAGTTCAAGTTCCGGGTGATTCATGACCGCTCTTACAGCATAACTGCCCACGTTTCCCGTACCCCATGTGACAACTCTATAGGTCATGCGATTTGCTCCTGTGTGGTAAATTCGTGGGTGCTGTGACCCTGTCGGGATTGCCGTTCGATGGCCAGGGCGCCTCAAGCTGTATCGCAGGCTCGTCAATTGAATCGGCAGCAACATTTCCAGGCGAGTATAGCTCAGCCCAACTCCTCAATGCAGCGCCAGTCATCACGCACGAGTGGAATTTTGGGGGTGGTTTACCTAATAGAACTTTGGGGACAGTTTCCCCGACACGTCATACTGGCCCGGACCTTCGTTTTATAAGCTCCTTGCCCGTTTGTTGCTGCAAATAATGGATTAAACGGAGCGGTGATCGCAGCGAATTAGGTAAACTGTGTCCGTAATCAACCCGTAATCCCAAGGAGGTGTATTTGTCTAGCGACCTGCTAGTCCGAAGGCTCCAGGACCTTGCCCCAGAGGATCTGAATTCCATTCTTGTTGGAGGCCTACGGATACCGGAAAAGAAGCTGCAGGGTCTCAAGCATGCTGACCTGGTAACGCTCTGTAGTGCTGAACTTCGTTCTGCAGCAGGTTCTTCCACAGTTAACTTGACCCGCGCCCCTCACAAATTTCCCTATAAGCAATTGCTGATTGATGTAGCAGACAAACTCAGCCCCGGCATTACACCGCTAAGCTGGACTAAATTCCAACTGAAAGACGATCATGAAGAAGAGGAGATAGAGCGAGTCATTGTGGATCTTTTCGAAGAACAAGCGCGGCAGTGGTGGAACAAGCTAACAAACGAAAAGAAAATAGAATTCGTGGATGGAATCAATTCCTTACTACGAGCCGACGAACAGGTGACTGACCCTCTCAAAAAAGGCATCACCCCCTTTTTGCAGCAGCAAGCAATTGAGCAGCTAATACAGACTGGTCTGGTCGTTGGGTTAGCAAAATTGTCAGCTGGAGGCGCGCTTGGCGCAGTCGGCATCTCAGTAATTGGGCAATTGGGTTGGCTTATATTGCTGCAAACTGTGGGCTGGATGGCGGGTGTGAAAATTGCTGTATTCGGCATCGGAGGTTACGGCGCTGCTGGAGGCGCCGTCGCCTGGCTTGGGAGTGCCGCGATAGCAACCGCGGTAACTCTTCCCGGCGCGGTAGCTCTGATCGATGGTCCTGCGTACAGAAAGACCGTGCCCACGACGATCATGATCTTGGCAAAAAGCCGGATAAACAGCTTTATCGAGGATTAGACAAATTGTGCCTGTAATCCCTATTCCATTACCTACCCACTAACCGCAGCTTTCACCACCGCCAACAACCTAACCATCGCCAGGGTATCCAATTCACAATAGCGAAGCAGCGCTTCGGCTTTGGCTGCCTGTTCGGTTTCATTACCAGCATCGACCATTTCCAACCAGCCCATCGAGGCACCGCCGCCCTCTTGAATATCCAGATCTTTATAGGACAGCTCCGGCACCAGGGTTGGCAAGACGTATTTAATCGATGATCGGGTCCCCCACTGCCAATGCCGATAATGATTTTTAAAGATGAGTTCCAGATCCCACAGCCGACTATTGATGGCGCGCAACTGCTCGCCGTAGACAGGGAATTGTTTGGCCAGCGCTTTCAACACGCCGCCTTCCATTTGTTTGTGATACACAATCACCGAACCGCAATCGCCAAGGTTCTCGACCAGACTCTTGGCAATCGCCTCGGAGGGATCGGTTTTATCCGGATGCAGAAATTCAATATGCTCAACCTCGCCCTCAGCAGTTTGAATATGCAGGCTGTATTGAAAAGCATACTTCTGCCAAGGGCTGGAATCCTCAAACAAGGGCATGGCGATCGCTACCGATTCAAAATCAAGGAAGTACAACGGATACTGCAACTGCGCCAGCATCTTGTTAATGTCTTCGTTATTGATATCAACGCGCTGCTGCTGCATACGCTCGACCATGCTCCGTACCTTGCCGGAGAGAGGCTTTTCCAGGCCGGCGTCGGCCGGGATATCATCAATATAAAAAATGCCCTGCCTCTCCAGCTCTGGAATTTTATTGGCATGCATAGCCTCATAAATGGTCGGTCTATCTATCCCCTGCCAGCAATGGCTTCTAAAATCACATGCGTTACAGGTTTTACTAAACACCACCGGCGGGCACTCAGCACCCTCCTCCAGTAAAGGCTCGATGGGGATAAGCGAAGGCGCAATTAACGGCAAAGCGGCAGCAACCTGTGCCGTCACATCCTCCTCAACAAACAAGCTCGCCAGCTCAGGCAAACGGCCAGCATTATTAGCATAAATCACAGAACACTTTGATACTGCGTAACCGCATTGCTCCATAACATAACGCTGAAAAGCCAAATCGGGGATATGCTGGGCTTTGACTCGGGTAGATGACTTAACCTCGATTAAATGCCAACTGCCATTGCTCAGCCTGTGCACCACATCCGATAACACCCGGTACTGCCCTGAACGGAAAGTCGCCTCCAGAATGGTATGGGCCCCCTCGTCAATCGCCGCTAGCGTATCCGCTTCAGCTTGTTGCAGGTTACGGATATCAATATCGATTAATGTTGCCTTAGGATAAAGCTGGTGCGCTAACTCACCGAATAAGCTGCCCTGCGTCATAATGAGCTTATTCATTCCAACCGGTTCAGGTTGCAGCTCAGGACGCCAAAGCTGCAGCCAGAGCTTGCGGAGACAGGATTGGGCGGCCAGGTATTTGGATTTTGAGAGGTGCTTTGGCATTGGGATGACCCTAATTTTTCCTCATATTAACTAAACAATTAGGCTACAAAGGCCGTACTTCCCGACGTCATCGACTAAACCGAGAGGGTTCAAACTGTCGCCGTAATCTCAAGATATTACAAGCCATTAAAAAATACGCGCTATAACTAGGCTATCTTTGCCTTCTACAATACACTTCTCTCACATTGAGAATTATCCACAAAAGCGGACCAAAATATGGCGTATGAGCTAACAGGCAAGATAAAACTAATTCAGGAAGCAATGAAGTTCGAAAGCGGCTTCACCAAACGGGAAATGGTGGTAATCGTTGAGGATGGAAAGTATCCACAGGAAATCAACATCGAATTTGTTCAGGATAAGATCAATTTGCTTGATGCCCTAAACCCAGGTCAGGAAGTTACAGTGACTTTTGATATCCGCGGTCGTGAATACAACGGACGATATTTTAATAATCTCCAGGGCTGGAAAATCGCTAGCCAAGAAGGGAATAGAGCCCCTATGGACGATGAATTTTCGCCTCCGCCAAATTTCGATGGGCCTGGAATAGAGGAAGACGATATTCCGTTTTAAGAACATTGAGATCAGGCATATTCGATCCAAGGGAAAAGATCGAGTAATGGTGGTCTGCCCCCCTATCGGTCCTTTTCCGCAGGATGGCTGGAAACGTACTTTACCGCCAGTACCTTCAAGTCATCATCCATTCTGCTTTGCCACCCCTTGCCAGTTGCCCTATAGGTTTCCAGCACTTCTGGGCTGAGCCGAATAGATACGGCCTCCTTGGTAGCGGCTTACTTTACCGGACTACAAATGCCGTGCAGCTAACTGATGGTCGTGTAGAACACGGACTACTTCAATTCCGTAGTCAACTTCCCGGTAGTAGATGACGTGACGCAAAGTCGGATGCTTGCGGTATCCTTGCCGGATGCTGTCGCAGCTCTTCCCAAGCCTGGGCCTGTCGGTTAGAAGCTCAAACGCTGAGGCCAAATCATCAATGTATTTTTCAGTTTGTTCGTGACCCCACTGGGAAAGCGTATACAGCCACACAGATTCCATGTCGTCTCGCGCTTTAGGCGAGAGCCGATACTCTGCTTTAGGCATGTTTAGCGGTCATTGCGCTTTTAAACCGGGTTACGTCAAACGGTTGTGGCTCACCACTGTCCTCGCCTTCGACCAGAGCTGCCCGGATAACTTCAATATCAGCCTGGCTGGTCTGATCACGCCGGATCAGGTCGCGGATATATTCACTGTCATTAGTGAATTCCCCCGCATGAATCTGGCTTTTTATCCAACTATCCTGATTGTCCGTGATGGTAATAGTTTTGCGTTTGGTGCCCATTAGCCAACCCTCTACCTACGACAAATATGTCATACTATTGATGTACTTTAGCATACATTTCGAGATGTCTCGACGAGGCATCTCCGTGACCTCCCGTCCCTAAGCGTACCTGAACGGCGATGCTGACCCTTTGTTTTCCGAGCGGGCATCAACGCATGGGGCTAGCTGTGCGTATCCCATAGGCTGCTACCTGCTGATCCTGCGAGTACAGCAAAAGCCCCTCGGCCTGGGCTTGGGCAACCAGCATCCTGTCAAAAGGATCGCGGTGGTGAGCGGGCAATGCACCGGCCTGCTCCGCGTGATAAGCCGAAATCGGAAGCTCTTCGAAGCCCTCTTGCTCGAGAATATGATCGAAGTTGTCGGGCGCCCGCAATTTACCCAGCGCTTTTTTTATCGCAATTTCCCAAATGCTGGCGGCACTCACATAAACCACATTCTCCGCCGCTGAGATGGCTTCCCTGGTGGTAACGCCCAGCTTCGGCGAGTCAATCAACCACCAAAGGAGCACGTGCGTATCCAGCAAAATGCGCTTCATCCCTAGCCCTCAAAGTCATCAAGGATGCCGACGGGTGTCTCCTCAAAGTCTGGCGCAAGCTCAATCACACGTTTGTACCCTCCTGGCTTTCGCGGCGCGCCGGCGACCACATGCGGCTTTAAGTCCAGGTAAGGTTTGCCGGCTTTGGCAATCACCACCTCTTCGCCGCGCCAGACCATCTCAGCCAATTGAGACAGCCGGGTTTTGGCCTCGTGCATGTTTACCTGTGTGACCTTCACTTTTTTGGACCCCATAATTCTGGCCTTCCACTCTTGAGCTATTTAGCTAATCTTAGCTAATTAGTATGAGAATGTCAGGCCTGAGCTGGCATCATCTCAGCGGATTCACACAAGGGGAACATCCATTGCGCTCACTGGACGTCTCAATGCAACTGAAGCGCCAAGAGGCAGCGGTAAGCTAACGCCAGACCAGGAAGCGCTCAAGAAGCTGAAAACGCATATTTGACACTACCTACCCTATTCAAAACAGACTGTATTTAGACAATGTCTTATTGGAAGATCTCGTGTCTGCCTTCTTGGTCTTCTGATACTTTCTCATGAAGGGAGCATCGATGCTTTCCTCACTGTAAAGCCCCTCAAGATCTGCCGTCATACTGTGAAGTAATTCAGCAGTCATAACCGCGTCTGCTAGTGCCCTATGATGTCCGGTTGTACTAATGTTGTGCAATTTCGCGAGTGTTGCGAGCTTGTGATTTGGAGCAAGCGGGTAGAGTCTGCGGCCTACCAGCATGGTGCAGATAAACTGCGTATCAGTCGATTGATTCAAACGCTCTAGCTCAGCTACAAAGAAATTTTGGTCGAAACTGGCATTGTGGGCCACCACGGGCAGGTCTCCAATAAATTGGCTTACCTCTCGCATAGCACTTTGTGATCGAGGAGCGGATGACACCATTGATTGGCTGATACCCGTAAGACCGGTAATGAATGATGGAATCGATATCCCTGGATTCATCAAACTCTGGTAGGTATCAAGTACCTTTGCCCCATCAGTGATGGCAACACCGACTTCGATGACCCTATCGCCATTTTGGGGAGACAGTCCAGTTGTCTCAAAATCAATGACAGCAAATTTCTGCACTTTCTAGATAATCGCCTTTTCTAATCGAATGAATTGCCACCCATTATCGCGATACTCACGACCATGGCAGGTTAAAACGATAATCTTATAGCGCTGCGCAGCATAAGAAAAGTGGGGGACAGAGTGAACCTCCCGTAATCCCGACGATCTCATCAAACACCTGACTACAGCACACCTGCACAGGTAGAAGATGAATACCGATATGTTGCATGAATTAACTGTCCGTTAGACCCGGGTTAGCTCAAACTGTCCCCGTAATCGAAGTCCGTTTAGCTTAGGGTATTGTGAAATTATGGAACGACTATATGCGTTGGTTGTTGGGTGTGGCTTTGCGTGATCTTGCCCCGGGTGAGAGCAAAGTGCACCTCGAGGGCCTGACTATGCCTGCAGTAGGGCGGGATGCACTATGACGAATGAGTACGATTGTCGGGAGATTATCGCGAGTGCGCCCTGGTTTGAGAGCGCACCCCCTGAGTGCGTGGATAAATTGGCAGCTGCGGCCACTATTAAGCGTTTCCCGGGAAACAGTTTTCTCTGGACGGCAGGGCAGAACACGACGGATATTTACAGTGTGCTGTCCGGTCGGCTGCGAATCACTCTGTCGGGCCCCATGGGCCAGGAATATGCGCTTATAGACTGGGAGCGGGGTGCCTGGTTAGGCGAGCAGGCGTTGGATACCGATGCGCCCAATATTCTGGATATCCGTGTCCTGGTGCCGTCTGACATTTTGATGATTCCCCGGCAGACGGTTTTTGAAGTGGGAGATGCCTGGCCCTTGATGTACCGTAACCTGTTTCGTGCACAGTGGATTAATACCCGCGGTTTCTATGAGATTATGTCAGCCACGATGTTCTATCCCTTGCGGGCGAGAGTTGCGGGTCGCGTGCTGGCACTGTTATCAGAGCATGGACGGCGGGGGGATGATGGTCTGTTAATTGACATCAAAATGAGTCAGAACGATTTCGCGCGGCTAACCATGGGTTCCCGCCAGCGGGTTAACCGTATCTTTCGTGACTGGGACAAGATGGGTTTGGTGGAGGCCCGAGGAGATCGCTTGCTGATCAAGGATGTCGCGGGCCTGGAAAAGGAGATGGTGCCTTTTGATTGATTAGTAAGGGGTCAGAGCCCATTAACAGAGACTAAGCCTTATTCGCCGGCCGACCAGGCAACGGTTGCCCCAGTTTTAATGCAAGTGTCGCTTCAATTTCCGCCCGAAACTTACTATTACCCAGTGGGGTGCCAGACTGGGTATGAATTCTGAGCGAACTCAGATCTGTGGCAGTCATCATTAAAGGGCTCTGACCCCTTATTACTTATTAAGCAAACGCACTCACCCTGATCGACTCATGCTTTGAGCCATGAGCGCGATTAACGTAATAGCGCCAATCAGCAAACTCCAGATCATACCCAGCAGTAGCAGCCCCGGAGAAAATGGCCACAGTACGCCCAGCCCACTCAGTAGAAGAGCGACCGCAAGCAGGCTCCAAAATGACAATATCGGCCAGGACACCAGCGGGAAATGAATATTGATGCGTTTGGTGTGAATTCTGCGGAACATACTTGCGATCAGAAACAGATTGCCGGTTCCGAAGATGACCAGTGGCGCCCCCCAGATTACCGACTCTGTAGGGAACAGCCCGCTCAATGCGAATGGCAGCAGGGCGCATAGCAAAATTAAGCTGCACACTACTAACACAAAGACTACGCGAGCACTCTCTTCATCAGACCAGGAATCGGCAGACACCGGTCTGAAGGCGACAATTAGCCCAATAAAACCGCCCAGGGTGATGGCGATTTCAGCAACGGTCGGAAGCGCATCTATAGGCGACATGGCTGTACCACAAGAAATTTAGCTCTAGTCAGTATAAACAACCCGTATGAGAACATACACAGCACACACCTTCCCTATGATTCCGAGAATGCTCAGCCCTGATTATCAGATATAAAACCCATTAAAAACAAAGAGATAGGAAATCTATTTCGTCAATTCAGGACGTTTTAAGAGTCCAAAACACGCTGAAATCGCTAACCCCGATGGGTCAGGCAGGTTGTTGCACGGGCCTCGGCTCAAATGTGACCCTGTTTATCAGGGTAATACCAAAAGAAGTGTTGATTAAAGAGGATATAGCGATGAAAGACGCACGAAGCACAGATAAGACTGCCTATGCCAAATTTCGTCCGGAACGGTTCTTCAAAGATGGCGGAAAATGGTATTTCCATACTCGTGAGGGAACCTTTGAAGGGCCCTTCGAGATGCGGGCAGAGGCCGCGAATCGGCTGGAAGAATATATTCGGATCGCTGACTCAGGGTTTTTGAACCTCAGGAGCGAATTGACCCTCGAGCCACTGGAAATGTGCTGGCGCTGAGCGAAATCAGGGGTATTTATCCTTCCTATACTCACGAATCAGGGTGGAGGTACGGGAACATGGCAGCGCCTATTTTGGTGAGGCTTCCGTGACCTGGATGACGGCAGAGCTACCACAGTAGTACCCCAATAGGGTGCCACGCCCAACAATGAGTACGCTAGGCGTAGTGCTCTCTAGTATTTGGGCGATCAACTTTGCGATGAGCTAAGTAACGGCGCGTAGGCAATGTAAGTGTGACTGGTCTTCCTGGTCGCACCGTTGGTGCCATCAATCGGGTGGAGCTTATTGACTAACAAAGTTCACTTTCTACGTACTGATAATAATTAGCAATTGCCAAGCCTGCCGCGACACTGGTAAAGGGATCGTGCTCAACAACTTTACCCCTGAACTGGTTGTCGAGAATATCTTTCACTGCCGGGATTAGTGAGGAGCCCCCGGTGCGAAGAACGAGATCTATATCATCAGGCCGGCAATTGGCCTTTTTGAGAACGACAGTGATCGCCTGTTCAAACTCAAACAAGAGATCAGAAATCATCATCTCAAATTCCCAGCGCTCAACGACAACCTGAATATCTATCTCGGGAATATCCAGTAGGGCTGATTCCTCAACGGAAAGCTGTGCCTTGAACTCTTTGATGGCCTCGAAAACCTGGTAGCTGTAGTTCTGTAAAATAAGATCGTAGAGGCGCTTAAATTTAACAGCGCCTGGATCGGACTCAGCCATACGCTGCATTACCGATGAGGTGTATTTATTTTGATTGAGTGTATAGCTGATTGGCCAGTTGATTAGCAGCTCTTCAAAATCTCCGAATGGAAATAGAGTATCCACTTCTGAGCCATCTATTATTCGACTCCAGCGCTCGCCTTGTCCTAGCAAAGGAAATACCAGCTCTCTAAAAATTGTTTGGTCAATTCTGTCACCACCCAGGGCAACTCCATGGGTGGCCTCCACTTGAAAGGTTGAGCCATCGCGTCGCAATACGCTAAAGTCCAACGTACCACCGCCGAAATCGACGGTCAGTACTAACTCATCGTTGCTCTGTGGATTGTTATGCAAAAAACTAATGGTGGCCGCAGTGGGCTCCGGACACAAAGATTGCTCAGAGATACCCGCATAACCATAAGCCTCGCCTAGTCGATCCAAAGCAATATTATTACGTCCGGTTTCAATACCCTCAAAGTTAACCGGATGGCCCAGACAAGCATGTTTAATCTTATAGCCAATGGTTTTCTCGATAGCCTTGTGAATTCCAATTAGAATCGGAGCTATCAACGCTACCAACCTAAAAGCCTTGTCGAAAACAACGGTGCGGTCGGTTGTTGTATTTCCCAAAAGTCTTTTTGTGCCACGGAATAACCTTCCCGGCAAGCTGGAGTCGTTGAATGCCTGGCCATAGACTGTAGCGGTATCTGACTCACCGGGGCCGCCCATCGCGCTTTCACCACCGCCTGCTCCTGAGCGCGCCTCGCCCAGAACTTCGTGGCTAAGTTCCACCTTCCGGCCGGTATTGCCATTGATATAATCATCGATAGCATGTTGACCGATTGAGCTTCGATAGGACTTGTCCAGATAGTTGGCCGATGGCATAACACTGTCTGGAGCGGCCAGTTTTATTAGCGTGACTTGCTCACCATCAAATACAGCGGCGGCACTATTACTGGTGCCGAAATCAATACCGATACCTAATCTAGAGGATTTCTGGGGAGTAAATTGCATTAAAAGATCGCAGGGTGAGGCAGTTTATTAAGTGTCGCTAAGTATAGGGCATCTACAGTCCTTCCGTGATGGGGTATTACCAAGTTGACTGCTCAAAAGTGACGGGTATCGGTGGATGCCCTAAAACGGTTACTGGGCGGGGTGGCGCTGCTACCGGAGGTTGACTGTCAGATTTCCAAGGTCGTGCTAAATCAGTTGAAGGTGACAATAACGAGCTTTAAAGTCCTATTGTGACCCATTTACAGACACTGGCCGAAAGTTGATAGATGCGCGCCACATTGAGGCCTTGCCGGACTTGCACCAGCACCCCCTTGACCACTAATATCCCTCACCCAAACTTCAAATAAGAGCTCGCCGTGAACGCAAAAGTGCACTCCCCTGCCCCCGTGGGCATGGCCTACGAAAAGTTATTCGAACCTCTGGACCTGGGTTTCACCTCTATCAAAAACAGGGTGATCATGGGCTCCATGCACACTGGGCTGGAAGAGGCTGAAAACGGCTTCGAGCGAATGGCGGCCTACTTTGCCGAGCGCGCCCGTGGCGGCGTTGGCATGATCATCACCGGAGGCATCGGCCCCAATGAAGAGGCGGCCTTTGGCTCCGCCATGCTGTCTAACGATGCCGAAGCCGAGCAACACCGGTTAGTTACCGAGACTGTGCACGCCTGTGACCCCGAGGTGAAGATCTGCATGCAGATTCTGCACACCGGCCCGTTGGCCTATAACGAGAAGCTGGTGGCGCCCTCGGCCATCAAATCCCGCATCGGGCCATTTGTGCCCAACGAGCTGGACGCCGCCGGCGTGCAAAAGCAAATAGACGACCACGTGCGCTGTGCGGTATTAGCCAAACAGGCCGGTTACGACGGGGTAGAAATCATCGGCTCCGCCGGTTATCTGATTTCTACCTTTCTGGTCGAAAAAACCAACAGACGCACCGATGACTATGGCGGTTCCTACGAAAATCGCATGCGTTTTGCGCTGGAAATCGTCGAAAAAACCCGGGCTGCCGTAGGCGATGACTTTATCGTGATCTTTCGAATTGCCGCCATGGACATGCTGCAAGGCGGTATGAGTTGGGACGAAGTGGTACAGCTGGCACAGGGGCTCGAAAAGGCAGGAGTAAACATCATCTCCACGCATTTCACCTGGCACGAGAGCGCGGTGCCTACTATCGCTACCATGGTGCCACGGGCGGCTTTTAGCAAAGTCACTGGTCGTATTCGCCAGAACGTCAACGTACCGATGATTACGTCCAACCGTATCAACATGCCCCACGTGGCGGAGGAAGTCCTGCAACGTGGTGACGCCGACCTGGTGTCCATGGCGCGACCCATGCTGGCCGACGCAGAATTAGTGAATAAGGCCCGAGAAGGCCGTGAAGACGAAATCAATACCTGTATAGGCTGTAACCAGGCCTGCCTGGATCATACCTTCGCCGGCAAGTCTGTTTCCTGCCTGGTAAACCCCAGGGCCTGCCACGAGACACTGCTTAAATATGAACCTACCACCGCCCCCAAAAATATTGCCGTGGTAGGTGCCGGTCCGGCCGGCATGGCCTACGCCACCGTCGCTGCCGAGCGCGGCCACAAGGTCACTCTTTTCGATGCTGCACAGGAAATCGGCGGCCAATTTAATCTGGCTAAACGCATTCCCGGCAAAGAAGAGTTCTACGAGACTTTGCGCTACTACGGTCGAATGATCGAGAAGCTGGGCATAGACCTGCGCCTCAATACCCGGGTAGATGCCGATATGCTCGCTGCCGGCGGCTACGACAACATCATCATGGCCACCGGTATCACCCCGCGCACCCCCGGTGTCGAGGGTATAGATCACCCCATGGTGATCAGTTATATCGATGCGATTAAAGGCAACAAACCCGTCGGCAAGAAGGTGGCGGTTATGGGTGCCGGCGGCATCGGCTTCGATGTCTCCGAACTGATCAGTCACGAGGGCACATCCGGCGCCATGGACGTAGACGTGTTCGCCCGTGAGTGGGGCGTGGACTTCGCTAACCATCCACGCGGCGGTGTTACTGGCGTCGAGCCGATAACAGCGAAGGCAGACCGCGAAGTGTTACTGATGCAGCGCAAGGAGACACCGGTAGGCCGTGGGCTGGGTAAAACCACCGGCTGGACTCATCGTATGGCCCTGGGCCGGCGCGGCGTGAAGATGATCAATGGCGTTGAATACGTACGTATTGATGACGATGGCCTGCACATCATGCGCAACAACAAGCCCGAACTGCTAGCCGTGGATACGGTTATCGTCTGTGCTGGCCAGGATCCTGCCCGGGAGCTTTATGATGCAGCGCAGGTAAAAAACCTACCCGCAGAATTGGTCGGTGGCGCCTTCGAGGCGACTGAGCTGGACGCCAAAGCAGCCATCAACCAGGCCTGTCACATGGCTGCACAGGTATAGAAAGGCTCAAAATTTAAAGGGGTCTGACCCCTTTAATCCTCTCAACATGACTGGCAGTGCCGTATTGCGCGACCTTCAGCTGGTTATAGCGGCCTAGAAAATATGGGGTAGCTAACCGTAGGCCTGACCAGGCAGCCAGGTCACCAGCGGCTCCCAATTAAAAATGATCAACAGACCAATCAACTGGATGATAATAAAGGGAACCACCCCCCGATAAATATTGCCGATGCCGATGCCAGCCGGCGCAACTCCGCGCAAATAAAAGATGGCAAAGCCCACCGGCGGCGTGAGAAAACTGGTTTGCAGGCAAACTGCGAACAGGACAGTAAACCAGATCGGATCGAAACCCAGATCAACCACCACCGGCGACACCAGCGGCAACACGATCAGGGTGAGCTCTATCCAGTCCAGGAAAAAACCCAGCAGGAAGGTTGCGAGCAGTATACAAATGATGATGCCGCTACCCTCAAACGGCAAAGACATCAGGGCGCGTTTGATCAGTTCATCCCCGCCCAGGCCACGCAGCACCAGCGAAAATGCCGTCGCCCCCAATAACACTGCAAAAATAAATGCCGTGGTCCGAGTCGTTTCTTCCAGTACCTCCGCAAAGACGGGCATACTGAGCCCGCCGTTGATCCACGCCAGTAACAGCGCCCCGGCCGCGCCAACGCCCGCCGCCTCGGTTGGTGTCGCAACACCGAAGAAGATGCTGCCCAAAACTGCAAGTATCAGGAAGGCGGCGGGAACAATCGCCTTCACCAGATCAAGCACCGCCGACAAATCTATCGGCTCTCCCCGCGCTGCCGGTGCCCTGTCGGGCTGCAGCAGGCCGACCAACAACAGGTACAGGATATACAGACCGCCCAGCAGAGCCCCCGGCAACAGGGCGCCCATAAACAGGTCCCCCACACTCATGGCCATACGGTCTGCCATCAGTACCAGCATGATGCTCGGTGGAATAAGAATGCCCAGGGTACCCACGGCGCATACCGTACCGGCGGCGAGTTCCTTGTCGTATCCATTCTCCAGCATTACCGGCAAACCCAGCAGGGCCAGAAGCACGACCGAAGCACCGATAATGCCGGTGGTCGCCGCCAGTAATATTCCGATCACTGTAACGGTAATTGCGAGACCACCTCGAACCGGGCCCAGCAATCTCGCCACACTGATTAACAGATTGCGGGCAATGCCGGAGCGGTCGAGTAGCAAACCCATGAGAATAAACATGGGCAGCGCCACCATCACCCAATTTTCCATGACATTCCACATGCGATCGACCGACAGCGAGGTGTAGTCCCAGTCGACACCGGTCGCATAGCCCATATCTACTTCCAGAATAATGGCCAGGACGGTATAAAACACCGACAGTCCGCCCAGAATCCAGGCGATGGGGAATCCGGTGAACACCAGCGCGATAAAGCTGAAAAACATGCACAGGGCCAGGCCCTCACTGGGGCTCATGTGCGATCACCAAACAGGAACAGCCAGACCCGGCTAAGACGGGACAAGGCCGCCAGTGCCAGTAACGCGAAGCCCAGCGGCAGTATCGCCTTCATCATCCATCGATAGGGCAAACCACCAGGTGCCTGGGATACTTCCGACATGTTCCAGCTCTGCTGCACAAAGGGCACACTGAACCAGAGGATGAGAAACAGAAAAGGCAGCAAGCCCAGGATAATACCGTAGAGTTCCAGCCATGCCCGGACGCGCACAGGCAGCCGCTCAGATACTACGTCCACCCGGATATGGGCATCGGCCTGAAAAGCATAGGACAAGCCCAGCAGGAAGCCAATGGAATAAATGTGCCACTGGATTTCCTCGAACTCTATGCGGCCTTCACCGAAGACATGGCGCATGAACACATTGCCGACAATGATGATCAACAGCAGCAACCAGAGCCAGGAGGCGCCCCTGCCGATCGCGGACAGCAACGGGTCGATGCGGCGTGAAAGTGGGGTCTCCGGCAAGTTGGGAATAGCCATTAAAAATCACGCGGCAAATAGGCCAGCCGTTTCCAGTTCAGGTAATCGGCGGTGAAATCGCGCTGTGATTTCAATATTGCGGCAAAGTCGGGATCGCGTGCTGCCTCCTCGTCCATCACCTCTGTGCTCAGGCGTTGTAACTCGCGCAGTATATTTTCGTCCAGGTAACGGGCCTTAACCCCCAGCGCTGGAAATCCAGCAATGACAGCACCCTGCAAACCCTCCGAAGCCGCCAGTGTGCGCGTTGTCACCGCCATGCAGGCCTGCTCCATCTGGTACTGATCGGCCCTGGCAAGATCGCCCCAATAATCCAGGTTCACCACCACATGCATCGCCGTGAAGGGCTGGTGCCAGCCGGGGAAGTAGTTATTCTTGGCGATACGGGAAAAGCCAAGAGACTCATCCACGACGGGTAAGGAGAACTCAGTGGCATCGATGGCGCCTTTTTCCAAGGCCTGGAAAATCTCTCCGCCGGGCAACATGGTCACCGAGGCGCCCGCCCGCTCCATCACTTTGCCGCCTATGCCGGCAAAGCGAATTTTCAGGCCCTTGATATCCTCCAGCGATTCGATGGGTTTACGAAACCAGCCCGCTGTCTCGGGGCCGATGATGCCACACAGCAGTGGTTTGATATTGTGTCTGCTATACAGTTCATCAGCCAATTCTCTCCCGCCGCCCTCATACCACCAGCCGAGATACTCCCAGGGCTCAAACCCAAATGGGGTGGCGGCAAACAACGCGGAAGCCGGTATCTTCCCCTGGTCATATCCCAGCCAGGTGTGGCCAACCGGCACTTTGCCATCACGGACCGCATCCGTTACAGAAAAAGCTGGCACCAACTCACCCGGATCGTAGACATCCAGTTGAATAGCACCCCCGGTGGCATTCATTAACATCTCGGAGAACCACTTGGGGGAGTCGCCCAGTATGGGGACACTACTGGGGAAAGAGATTGGCATACGCCAGTGAATGCGGCGCAGGGCTGTTTCTTCGTTTTTGCTCTGGGCGAGGTTCGTCGTGCCCCCAGTTGGCCGCAGGGAAAGGCTTCCCAACAATCCAAGGCAAAAGGCAACCAGCACCGCTACCAGTGCAGCTCGATTGGAAATCATGTAACCCCCTGTTTGGGTGTTATTGTTATGGAACGCTTATCCGCTGGTTAGTCCAGCATCGTGTATTTCTCGGATTGAGTCTAGTTTTTGGCAGGACTAGTGTAGCTTGGAGTTTGGGGACAGTTTGCCGCTAACTAGGTGTCCGTCAAACCGGGGGAAGATCACTCTGACCC
>JBALVI010000007.1:0-133614 GCA_036961205.1 Halioglobus sp.
TGGTGTGTTCTTCATCGTGGCAGTAAATACAGAGTAGCTCCCAGTTGCTACCGTCATTGGGGTTGTTGTCATGATTATGATCAACATGATGCACGGTTAACTCAGACAGACCTTTGCGTTCGAATTCCCGGGTGCACCGACCACAGATCCAGGGATAGAGCTTTAAGGCACGTTCACGATAACCCGCTTCCCGCTCTGCGTTGTATTTGAGTTGCTCGGCGCGAACTTTCTCAAAATTACCGGCTGACGGCTTTTGAATACTCATGGCGTTTTAGCTCCCATCCTCAATTTGCCCTTAATCGTGTCAGTATACATCCTGACACGACATGACGTAGCTGGCGCGCCTGACACTGGTGCTTATCCAGCCACCTGAGCCATTCTCATCGTGTACCGGTAATACGATGGTTCACTCCGAGGGAGGAATGAGCGGCGCTTCCCGTTATACTCCTTACCGTCACTTTGTGCGAAATTCCTCATGACTGAAGAGCCAAAAACTACACCACCAGAGTCTGAACCTCCCGCACCCCTGTCATTTAGGGAAACGTTCTCTATCCTGGTGGCAGGTCATATCGGTGTGCGCAAGGCGGAGCAGCGAGCTGAAGACTTCAGGCGTGCCAGTGGGCTGCGAATTTTTATTGCAGCAGCGCTATACTTTTCCGTTATCGTAGTCAGTCTGATATTTTTTGTCAGGTACGTGACGTCCTGATTCACGCCAACATTCATCGAGGCTTCGTCTAAGGGTAGAGAAAACCGCGGGGTCATGTGAACCTGCCCCTGACCCTTTGGCTGGGTTGCACTATTACTGAGCTAACAAACGCTCTCCCGGAAATGCATCGACTACTTGCTTACCATTGACAATAATTGGTTGCCCGGCAACTATCACATAGTCTAATCCTGTCGCCTCTTGATAAGGGTTTTGATAGCTCGCGTGGCTAGCTATTTTTCCCGCATCAAAAACCGTAATATCCGCATCCATGCCCACCTGAATGCGTCCTTTGCGTTTAAACCCAGGTGCGACATCTTCTAGTCGCTGCGCTGGCATTAAGGTCATCCGGCGTATGGCCTGTGGCAACGTTAACAGTTTCTCATCGCGAACATATTGCCCAATAACTTTAGTAAACGCGCCATTGTGCGGTGCTACGTTCGTGGTCAAAGATTGCATCGGCATCAAATCACTAACGATAATGACTGAACTGTCCGTAATTGCTGTTTGGGTCCAACGCTCTTTTACATAGTGATGAACCACTTGGCCATCAGGTTCCTCTTTGCGTCGCCTATTCCAGCTTTGCTGAGTAAAGCGCTCCCCGGTCGCTGGCCACTCCACATCGCTATAACTGATGTCAAATATTGTCTGCCAGTCTCGACTAAATACCGCCGAAGAAATTAGCGCTGAACCGGCGTTGTAAGGCAGCACCTCGGTAGTAATATCAACACCATCCGCATTCGCTTGTTTAATCTCTGCCAAAAACAATGCGATATTTTTCATCGCGTTGTGAGTTATATGGCAAACATGAACGCTAGCATTGGCTCTTTTGGCTTGCGTTATTACTTCTCTCAGCCCGGTAGGGTCACCATTAATGCCACGGCGCACATGCACGAAAATGGGCACCTGCCGGCTACCTGCCACATCAAAAATCATATCAAGTTCGGTATCACTTACGGCCTCACTAATGTAGTCAAGCGCTAAGCCGATACCCAAACCACCGTCGTCGAGGCCACTGTTAAGCAGGGCTCGAATCTCTTCAATCTCATCGGCTGAGGCCTGCTTGGTAAAGGTGTCGCGAGGATCGCTATATAAAGTTTTTATCAAAGTCTTAATGCCGCGCCAACCAGTAATGCTTGGCGAACTCGCCACATCGACCTGCACTGCACCTTGCATAACCAAAGCGCGTATCGAGATGTAACCCACTGAAGCGCCAAAATTAATCATTGGCTGAGCGCTGATTTGCTCACCGTAACGCTGCACAGGAAAAGCGCCTGCCTCTAATTCCAGAGCAGTTGTTACACCGTCAAATGCTTGGTAATACTGGCCTAGCTCAGTTGGGCTATGCGTATGTAAGTCGATAAATCCGGGAGCAACCACCTTGCCGCTCACATCGAGTACGGTGCTGCCTGTTAATGGCTCTTTTGATACAGCGATTATTTTTCCCGCGCTTATACCAACATTAGCTATGGCGTCAAAACCGGTCTCAGGGTCGATGACGCGCCCACCTTGCAATACCAGGTCTATTGATTGCTGCGCCCAAACAGAACTGCAAAAGCAACAGACAGCGATGAATATTACGTTGTTTCTAATTGTCATACGCAGCTTTGTATTTCAGTTATTAAGCCCTGCTATATAGGGGCATGGATTTTCATTCGCCTGAGATTAGGGTAATGCTGAGCACGGATCAAGTGTCTACTCGTTGGGGGCTGTAATAGCTAAGCTTCTGATATCATTGCGGAAGAGGTTTTGCGCCATGCACGGCTGTGAAAGGGTAAAGTAAAACGATGAGAGTGGCCGAAAAGTGGTATGCAACGAAGTCTCTGACGGATCAAGTTACCTTGATCTGGGAGCAGCATGTAAATCCTGATGTTCGCTGTAACATCTGGCACATTCGGGGGCGCGAGCGGGATTTGCTGATTGATAGCGGGCTAGGGGTGATTTCCCTGCGTAACAATGTTGCTGAGCTCAGCGAGCGGCCGGTTCTGGCCTTGGCCTCCCATACCCACTTTGACCATGTGGGTTGCCATCACGAGTTCGAGCACCGTTTATGTCACGCGGCAGAAGCTGATATTTTGCGCGCGCCCGATGAGATCAATACCGTTTGGACCGACTTTCGCGCCAGCATGCCGGAAGAGGATATACTGACGGCACTTCCTTACACTGGCTTCGATTTTGACCAGTATAAAGTTCAACCTGCACCAGCTACGCAGCTAATCGCCCAAGGCGATGAAATAGATCTGGGCGACCGGCTGTTCACGGTGTTTCACATGCCTGGACACTCACCCGGTTCAGTGTGCCTTTATGAGGAAGAGACTAAAACAATCTTCGTAGGAGATGTGCTCTACGACGGTGAACTGTTGGATTCGCTCTACCATTCGGATGCTGACGTTTATGAAGAAACCCTGGCTAGATTGGCGGAGGTTCCTGCTGACACTTTTCACTGTGGGCATTACGCCAGTTTTGGCAGGCAACGAATGAAAGAGCTGATTGATGCTTACCGAAGTTCAAAGAGCAAGATACTGAGATAGCAAATGACCAGTGAATCTCTGGATGACAACCAGGCCCTTGATGGCGCGATTGTCCCTACTTTTCTAAAATACCTGCTGCCGTCCCTGGTCGGTTTAATTGCCATGACCTCCGCTTCACTGGTGGATGGTATCTTTATTGGCAACTATGTTGGCATCACCGCCCTGGCTGCGGTAAACCTCATCATTCCAATAACTACACTGCTATTTGGCGTCGGAATGATGCTGTCAATTGGTGGTTCTGTGCGTGCGGGGAAGTACCTGGGCGAGGGCAACCTGGCAGCTGCATCGGCCATTTTCAGCAAAACACTGATGTTTGTAGCGTTTTATGGCGTCATAGTAATCAGCCTTGGACTTGTATTTGAAGCGCAGTTGTTCGCTGGTGTCGGTGCTACCGAGGAGTTGTTCCCGGTTATGGGCGAGTACTACCGGATTATCCTGCCGTTTCTGTTCGCACAGCTTATCGTTATCGTTCAGTACTTTTTCATACGCATGGACGGGTTTCCAAATCTAGCTGCAGCGGCACTGGCTATTGGTTCCGCTATCAATATTGCTCTGGATTACCTGTTTATCGCAGTATATGACTGGGGTCTCACCGGCGCGGCTCTTGCGACCGGCTTGTCACAGGCGGTGCCAATGTTCGTGATGCTGGTCTATTTTCTGCGGCCTGAGAGGAAGCTGCATTTCAGGTTTCGGCAGAACAACTGGAAGGAAGTGCTCCAGGCGGCCTACAACGGCATATCCGAATTTATCAACGAAATTTCTGGTGCCATCATCGCGTTTATCTTCAACTGGATGCTGATTCAGCGGGCAGGCGTCAGCGGCGTTGCGGCCATTACTGTCGTCAATTACCTGCTTTTTATCGGCTTCATGATGTTCTTCGCCATTTCAGATACCATCCAGGTAATGATCTCTCAGAATTTTGGTGCGCGAAAAGCCGAGCGCATTTCTGCGTTTTTGAAAACCGCCAGCATTACCATCGCTTTACTCAGCATAGTGTTAATCGCTGTGCTGACCACCTCTAGCGAGACGCTCATTAACCTGTTCGTGGATGAGAGCAACAGCGTCGAGACAGTGGCCCTCGCCAATGAGTTTGTCACTTATGTCTGGCCACTGTTCTTGTTTGCCGGCTTTAATATGTTGATGTCAGGATACCTGACGGCTATCCATCTGCCCTTTCAGTCGGGCCTTGTAGCGCTGTGTCGTAGCCTGCTTTTACCCGTGGGTTTTGGGGTGCTGTTCTATTTCATGTGGTCTGATTACTATTTTGTGGTTGCTCTTTCTATTGCGGAAGGTCTTACCTTTGTATTGGCGCTTACTATCTTCTTGCGGCACAGGCCTTCGCGTCTTTTCCCCGCTATCAACTCGCGGGCGCCCCACTGATACCCAGATAAAGTATGTACAGCAGAGACGGCGGACATACGAAGCGAATCAGAAAATGCCAGATTGAGAATAGCCGCGGGTTGCTGAAGTTAAATTCTTCCGAGAAAATTTCTTTATTGGCAACCCAGCCGGCAAAGATGGCAACAAAGACACCGGTCAGCGGCATCATGATTTTGCCAAGCACGGTATCGAAGGTGTCGAGAATGCCTTGATCTTCGAAAATTTTGAGCGCACCCAGCGGATGGATGTCGCTCCACACATTCTGACCCAGTACACTCAACATGCCGATAAGAAACGCGAGTAAACCCAGAATCGTGGCAACTTTTGCCCGATGACCACCGGCTTTCTCCTCGGCCCAGGACGTGGCCACCTCAAGCAGCGATATAGAAGTAGTCAGCGCGGCAAACAGGGCCAGCAGGAAAAACACCAGGCCGAATACCAGACCCCCACCGCCCATTTGGGCGAAGGCCACGGGTAAAGTCACAAAAAGCAGCCCCGGCCCTTCGGCGGCGTCCAGGCCAAAAGCAAATACAATTGGAAAAATCGCCAGTCCGGCCATAACGGCAACGAGCGTGTCGGATAATGCAACGGTCAGACCAACGCGTGGCAGATTAACGTCCCCCGTACTATAGGCGCCATAGGTCACCATCAGCGCACCGCTTAGGCTGAGTGTGAAAAATGCCTGACCCGTCGCCGACAGCACTACGAGAGGGGTGATCTTGGAAAAATCGGGTGTCAGCAAAAAGCTCGCGCCGGCCGCAAAGTCTCCAATAATGGCCGATGCAATGGTTATCAGCAGCAACATAACGAAAAAAGCAGGCATCAGAATTTTGACTGCCAGCTCAATGCCACCTTTGATCCCACGCGCAACAATGAAGGTAGTAACCGCCATAAAAACGGCGTGACCTGCCGTTAGAATCCACGGGCTGGCTAGCAGATTGGCAAAGATCTGCCCGACATCGCTGGCGCTGGCGCCAGTCAGTTTGCCGCTCGCAATAATGGGAATATAGGCCATGATCCAGCCGGCAATGACGCTGTAGTAAGACAGTATAAGAAACACGACGACCATGCCGAACCAGCCAATAGCGCGCCAGGCGGACGAGCGATTACTAAGCTCAGCAACTCGCTTGTAAGAGCCAACGGCACTTTGCTGGCCCCGTCGGCCAATGGCGAACTCAGCCAAAAGCAGCGGCAATGCTATGAGCAGGATGCAGATGAGGTAGGTGATCACAAAGGCGCCTCCGCCGTTGCGGCCTGCTTCAAACGGAAAACGCCAGAAATTGCCCAGCCCTACGGAAGAGCCGACTGCGGCCATAATGAAGGCCAGCCGGGATGACCAGTGTGCGTGCGCATATGAGCCAGTGGCGGTCATTGTTGGGCCTTCAAATAGTTATTATTGGAATTAGTTAAAATTCGGTCACTTGGGGGCCGTGTGCCAAAGCTTACACAAAAAATCGCGGTTTCGGCAACCCCGTAGGATTTTCGAGCCCGGGCCGACTCATGGATGGAAGGGTGTATAATCTTGGTCGCGTACTCATCCACCTTTTACTAGCCCCGTGGCTTTCCTGTCGGATAAAACTTCTGTGGAACAACTGTCAAAGCATTACGATGTTATTGTCCTTGGTGCGGGCGCCGCGGGCCTTATGTGCGCCTTTACCGCAGCTCAGCGAGGGCAGCGCGTGCTGGTTCTGGAAAAGGCCAACAAGGTCGGCAAGAAAATCCTGATGTCTGGCGGCGGTCGCTGTAACTTCACTAACCTGTATGTTGAAGCGGACAATTTTCTTTCGGCCAACCCCCATTTTTGTAAAGCGGCGTTGAGTCGTTACACCCAATGGGATTTTATCGCGATGGTGGAGGCGCATAATATCGGCTACGAGGAGCGCAAGCATGGGCAGCTCTTCTGCACTAAATCGGCCAAAGACATTCTGAATATGTTGTTGCAAGAGTGCCATGCAGCCGGCGCGACTATTTTGACTCACTGTGACATCACATCGGTGGCGCGCACGGACCCGGAACCGGTCAGTACTGGCAAGCCCGGGCGTTTTAGTTTGCAGATGAAAAGGAATGACCAGCTGGTTCAACTGGCCGCTGATTCGGTGGTGGTCGCTACTGGCGCTCTGTCGATACCGTCGCTGGGCGGTAGTGACATGGGTTATCAGCTTGCCACGCAATTCGTGCTGCCGCTGATCGACCGAAGTGCCGGTTTGGTGCCGTTTATGTTCAGTGATGCCACCGGGGAGCTTTGCAAGACTTTGTCCGGTGTTTCGCTGCCGGTGGAGGTGAGCTGTGGCGGCGTGGTATTTACCGAAAGCCTGTTATTCACTCACAGGGGTGTTAGTGGCCCTGCTATTTTGCAAATATCCAGTTACTGGAAGCCGGGAGACTACATACTCCTGAACCTTCTGCCGCAGTTGCAGTGTGTTGACTGGCTGCTAGCCACGAAAGCACAGGAGGGCAGGATTCAACTCAAGACCCTGTTGAGCCGCGAATTGCCCAAGGCCCTGGTTAGCGAGTTACAGAGTCTGTGGTGGCCAGAGTCAGGCCAGCTTCCTCTGGCACAGTTCAGCGATGGTCAGCTGACTGCGATAGCGTTGAAACTGAACAACTGGCAGCTCAAGCCCTCAACGACCGAAGGCTATCGCACCGCCGAGGTTACCCTGGGTGGTGTAGATACAGACTCCGTAAGCTCTAAAACCATGGAAGTGAAAAGTCAGAGTGGACTGTATTTTATTGGTGAGGTATTGGACGTCACAGGTCATCTGGGAGGTTTTAACTTCCAGTGGGCCTGGTCTAGCGGTTACACCGCGGGGCTGTTTGTATAGTAAGATAGCCCACTTCTTCAAGCCCGCCCCAGACAGCCAAGCAAGCCATGCTACGAATCAATGACCTCAAACTTCCGCTGGATCACGATGAACAACAGTTGAAGTCTGCAATTGCTGCGAAACTCGGCATAGATGCGGTCGTGCCAGTAGACTTTTCCGTATTCAAACGCAGTTACGACGCTCGCAAAAAGTCAGATATTAAGCTCATCTATCAGGTTGATGTCACGCTTGAGGACACACTTGAAAAAGATATCCTGGCGTCACTCTCGCCCAATTCCTCGATCGGTATCAGCCCCGACACCAGTTATCACTTCGTGGCCAGGGCCGATACCGACTTCCCAGCAGCGGGGCAGCAGCGTCCGATTATTATCGGTTTTGGCCCCTGCGGCATTCTGGCTGCCTTGTTGCTTGCCCAGATGGGTCTCAAGCCCATTGTGCTGGAACGCGGGCAGTCCGTCAGGCAACGTACGCAGGACACCTGGGGTTTTTGGCGCAAGGGTAAACTTAAGACCGAGTCTAATGTGCAATTTGGTGAGGGCGGCGCGGGCACTTTTTCCGATGGCAAGCTCTACAGTCAGGTAAAGGACAAGCGCCACCTGGGTCGCAAAGTTTTGAACGAGTTTGTTCTGGCTGGTGCGCCCGAAGAGATTCTGTCTATCAGCAAACCTCATATAGGCACCTTCAAACTGGTGACCATGGTAGAGGCCATGCGGGCGGAAATTACCCGACTGGGCGGCGAGATAAGGTTCGAACAAAAAGTTGAGACTATTCATCGGGACATTGATGATCAGGGTGAGGCCTGCGTTACTGGTGTATCTCTTGCCAGTGGGGAAACGTTGCCTACTCGCCATATTATTCTTGCGGTGGGCCATAGTGCCCGCGATACCTTCCGCATGCTGGTCGATCAAGGCGTTTATATTGAAGCCAAGCCTTTCTCTATAGGCTTTCGCATTGAACACCCTCAATCGGTCATTGACCAGGCCCGCTTTGGTGAGCAGGCTGGGCATCCGATTCTCGGATCGGCGGATTACAAACTCGTTCATCACTGCAAGAACGATCGCAGTGTTTACAGCTTTTGCATGTGCCCGGGTGGAACCGTTGTTGCGGCCACCTCGGAAGAGGGCAGTGTGGTCACCAACGGCATGTCGCAATACTCGCGTAACGAGCGCAATGCTAATTCCGCGATCGTTGTCGGGATAGATCCTGAGCGAGATTATCCTGGTGATGTACTCGCTGGTATTGATCTGCAGCGCGGACTGGAAAAGCTGGCCTATAAATTGGGTGGTGAAAATTACAATGCGCCTGCGCAGCTAGTGGGTGATTTTTTGAATGACCGTCCATCGACACAGTTGGCAAGCGTTACTCCATCCTATAAGCCCGGTGTAACGCTGGGGGATCTGTCTCAGGCCTTACCTGATTTCGCCATAGAAGCACTTCGCGAGGCTATCCCGGCTTTCGATCGCAAGGTAAAGGGCTTTGCAATGGATGATGCAATTCTCAGCGGTGTTGAAACCCGCACCTCTTCACCTATTTGTATTAAGCGCGGAGGCGATTTCCAGAGCATTAATACCCGGGGTTTATATCCGGCTGGGGAGGGTGCTGGCTACGCTGGCGGCATACTGTCTGCCGGGATCGATGGCGTTAAGGTTGCCGAGGCCCTGGCCGAGAGCATTCTGGACTGAGCCGTGCAATCTACCCGCACCAGGCTGGATCGTTTTATCAGTGTCCATGCCGGAATTTTTCGTCGAGACGTCCGGGCAGTGCTGGCCCAGGGCAGGGTTACCGTTAATGGTGAACTTGCGACCGGGATAAATCAGGTAATCGACCAGTTCGCCCACGTGGTGTTAGACGATCAGGTATTACAGGCCCGAACCCCCATCTATATTATGCTCAATAAGCCGGCAGGCGTGGTGAGTGCAACCCGTGACGAGCATCATAAAACAGTCGTTGACCTACTCGACCACGCAGATCGAAACGCCCTACATATAGCAGGCCGACTAGACTTCAATTCTACCGGCCTGGTGCTGCTGACTAACGACGGCCGCTGGTCCCGGAGCCTCAGCGCCCCGGAAAATAGAATCGGTAAACGCTACCGGGTAACTCTGGAACACCCAATAGGCAGTGAATACGCTCACGCTTTTTCCCAGGGAATGTATTTTGCGTACGAGGGGATAACAACCCGGCCCGCGCAATTACGAATCATTGACGCTCACACGGCTGAGGTTTGCCTGGTAGAGGGGCGCTATCACCAGATCAAGAGAATGTTCGGGCACTTCGATAACCCGGTGCTTCAGTTGCATCGTATCGCCATTGGCGATCTGGAGCTAGATCGACAGCTTTTGCCGGGGCAAAGTAGAAACCTTTCTGAAACGGAAGTGCGTGAAGTTTTTTGTACGACCTGACCCTCTATCTCGCCGGTGGATTTGTGCGCCTGGTCCAGCTATTATTTCGTCACTGTTAACGAGTCATTAGTCTTTATGCTGAAATCATTTACACGGCACAGCACCTTTTCATTGGTTGTTTGCGCACTAGTTTTTCTATCGAACTCTCCGTCAGCGCTGGCACAACCAGCATCTTCGGTAATCTGCCCTACGGATATTGATGCGGATCAATGTGTGGCCAATGATCTCCAGCCCACCGGTGCTTTAGTGATTAGTGGCCCTTCGGCATGTACAGTGGGCGAGACTATTTCTGCAACAGTACGGGTGCTGTTCGAGGATGGGGGCGGGGCGAATGAACGCTACTCGGTTGGCTTCTTCGTGGGTGAGAATGGCGAGCCCGCTATCGGTGGTGCATCTTGTACCTTTGATTCCCTGCAGCCCATCGGAACTCCAACTGACCTCACCAGTGGAACAGGGCCCTTCGCCGAACTCAATGGCGATGCCTGTGGGGATATCAGCAAGAGTGACCCTACCTACAAAGACCTCCAGCTAGATCAGATCCTGTGTGCGGATGAGGATGGCGACGGTAATGTCGATCTAAGCTATATTCTGACGTGGGTTAACAACGGCAATCAGGAAAACTGTACCGATCCACTAGACCCGTTGCAGTTTCGACCCAATCCCCCCAAGTGCCTCTCTGACCTCGAGGCAGATCTTCCCATTAAGGTAGAGGACCCACCTTCGATCGATGTTGGCAAGGGTGCTGCGCCCAGTCAGTTGTTCGCTCCGGGTGGGCAGGTTGTATTTCCCATCACCATCATTAATACCTCGCCGTCGTCGTCTGATCCGGTAGAAATTTATCAGATTGTCGACGTACCCTATGGTGACATCACTAACCAGACCAGCTGTACGCTGCCATTGGTGCTCGCACCACAGCAGAGTGTGACCTGTAATTATACCCGGGAGATAACGGGTTCGGCAGGCGAATCATTTCCCGACACGGTCACTGTTACTGGCAGGGATGATGAGGGCAACATAGTTTCGGAGTCTGACGACGCCCTTGTCACAATTATTGCAGATAACGGCGTTCCACTTCCGGGAGACCTTCGACTGGTTAAATTCGCCTCCCCCGGCAAGATAAATGAGCCCGGTGGAACGGTACAGTACGATGTATTGTTTGCCAACGTGTCCACTACCCCCGTCGAGCTAACCTCGGCGTTTGATGATCTGTATGGCGATCTGAATGGCAAGGGCAGTTGTTCATTCCCACAAACCTTGTCAGGTGCGAGTTCTGTTTATTTTTGTGCATTTCAGGAAGAGGTAATAGGACAGCCCGGCGATATTATTACCGACACGATAACCGCTCAGGGTTTTGACAACACCTTGCTGGGAACCACCTTGTTAGCGAGTGATACTGCCAGTGTGGAGATCTTGAATCTGAGTTCGGATATCGAGGTTACCAAGGTCGCGAGCCCCAGCACCGTCAGTGAGCCCGGGGGGAATGTGGATTTTGGTGTTGGAATACAAAATACCTCTGCGGTAGACACGGTCACGATTAACAGGCTATTTGATTCTCAGCTGGGCATTCCAAAGGGGGATTGCATATTTCCGCAGGTGCTGGCGCCGGGTGCGAGGTATAGCTGCACTTACTCTGGGCTGGTCACCGGCAATGCCGGCGATATCGTGACCAATGTTGTTGATGCATTTGGATTTGATGACGATGGACGACTGGTCAATGATTTTGACGCCGCCTCGGTAGATGTTGTGGGAGCAGACCCATCCATCAAGGTGGCGAAAGTGGCGATACCAACTTTTGCATTGGCCGGTGGTAGCGATGTCCGTTTTGTCGTTGGTGTTGAGAATACCTCGTCCACCGCTGACCCGGTGACAATAACCTCGCTCGTGGATGTACCATTTGGCGATCTGGATGGCCGTGGTACGTGCGCGCTGCCGCCGGGCGGGCTGGTCCTGCAGCCAGCACCTGATCCCGATTCCTTTTATATCTGTTCATTTGTTCAGAACTTTTCTGGAACTGCCGGTCAGCAGTTTGTTGATACGGTGACTGCCAGTGGAGTGGACGATGAGGGAACGCCGGTAAGTGGTTTGGATGACGCGACAGTCAGCATCGTGAATGTGGAATTGCCTGAAGCGCTGCTAGACCTGAGAAAAATCGCATCTCCCGTGGAACTGCCTGAACCGGGTGGAGATGTCACCTACACCGTTATCCTCTCCAATGTTTCGGACCCCAATAATCCCAACCTGGTGTTGACAGTGAATTCGCTGGTAGATGATATTTACGGAGACCTGAACGGCTTGGGGGACTGCGTAACTCCCGTCGACATTCCGCTCTCAGACTTTGTAGTGTGTCGTTTCACAGAGGCGGTGTCCGGGCAACCAGGGGATACGGTCACTGATAGAATTGACGCTTCTGCGACATCACTTAACGGCTTGTTGACCGCCACGGCGTTCGACGAGGCTACAGTGACTATCGTGGACATTCCTTCCTCAATATCAGTGACCAAGACGGCAAATCCGATATCAGTTGATGAACCTGGCGCCGAGGTGACGTTCCAGATCGTTGTTGTCAATACATCGCAGGCCGATACCGTGACGCTGGAGTCACTCATAGACAACGTGCACGGCGATCTTAATGGCCAAGGTACCTGCAGAATGCCGCAGCAGTTGTTTCTTGGTAGAGATCCCTATCGCTGTGATTTCACAGTATTTGTGGGCGGAAGTGCGGGTGATCAGGAGACCAATACAGTAACCGCTCTAGGGACTGACGATGATGGCTTGGAGGTGGAGGACACTGATCAGGCTGACGTCGCCATTCTCGGTATTTCCCCAACCATCACCGCGCTCAAGGTGGCCAATCCAGGTACCGTGTCTGTCGAAGGCGGTTCGGTGACCTTCAGTTTCACGACAACTAATACCTCGCAAGCCGATACTGTGACGCTGGATACCCTGATCGATTCAGTATTTGGCGATCTTGACGGGCAGGGCAGCTGCAGTGTCCCGCAAACGTTGGCGCCGGGCGAGTCTTATACCTGTGAGTTTCAGGAAACCCTTGCGGGCGCTCTGGGTGAAACTCACCTTGATGAGATCGAAGTGACAGGAACCTCTGAAGACGGTGATCTAGTCTCCGCAAGAGCTGTCGCGATTGTAGATTTCATTGCGGCCATTCGGTCAATCCCTGTACTGGGTCAGTTCGGCCTACTAGCACTGACTATTCTCATAGTTCTTTTGGGAGTACGCGCAGCCAAGCGCAGGAAATAGAGTAACCCTCGGGGTCTAACCCCCGGGGTCAGGTCTCCGATTTAGCGTTTGATCTCTTTCGATGTTGTTTCCAGCCCCTGCGCTTCTGAACCAAGCCGGAATACTCTGCGTATAATGTATCAATTCGATCACACACGCGGAGTAATTCTATGCAATACCAGGCACCGATAAACGACATCAAATTTGTTCTGTTTGATGTGCTGGGCGCTGACAAGCTCCACGAGCTGGACAAGTACAGTGACGCCACACCAGATATCATTATGGCGGTTATTGAAGAGGCGGGAAAATTGGCCGCCGAAGTGTTGCAGCCGGTCAACAAGGTGGGGGACGAGCAGGGCTGCCAATACGACCCGCAGACGCACGACGTCACCACGCCGGATGGCTTCAAAGAGGCTTACAAGCAATTTGCTGATGCGGGATGGGCGTCGCTAGATTCGCCGGCTGAATTTGGCGGCCAGGGACTGCCGCATACGCTGAAGTTTATCGTCGACGAAATGGTCTGCTCCAGCAATCTCTCACTAGGCATGTACGCCGGGCTCACCCACGGGGCCATTAGCGCTCTATACGCCCACGGTTCAGATGAGCTGAAAGAAACCTACCTGGCGAAGCTTGTCAGCGGAGAGTGGACAGGCACCATGTGCCTGACCGAACCGCAGTGCGGCACAGACCTGGGTCTGATTCGCAGCAAAGCCACCCCCCTGGCCGATAACAGCTACAGCATCGAAGGTACCAAGATCTGGATCTCCGGCGGCGAACACGACATGGCGGAGAACATCGTCCACCTGGTGCTGGCCAAACTCCCGGGCGCGCCTGACACCACCAAAGGTTTGTCACTATTCCTGGTACCCAAGTACCTGCCAGGGGGTTCAGAGCGCAACCCCGTGTTTTGTGGCGGGCTGGAACACAAGATGGGTATCAAGGGTTCGGCGACCTGTGTGATGAACTTTGAACAGGCGCAGGGCTGGCTGATAGGGGAGCCCAATGATGGTATGCGTTCCATGTTCACCATGATGAACGAGGCGCGCCTGATGGTTGGCATGCAGGGACTGGGAGTTGCCGAAATGGCTTTCCAGGAGAGTCTCGGCTTTGCCCGTGAGCGGCTGCAGAGTCGCTCTCTCAGTGGTCCCAAAAATGCTGACGGGCCGGCCGACCCCATCATCGTCCACCCCGACGTGCGCCGTATGTTGATGCGCCAGAAGGTGCTTAACGAAGGTATGCGTGCGATGGCACTGTTCACCGGGCATCAACTCGACCTGTCCGTGGCGCACCCGGATGCCGCTGTACGTGAGGGCGCGGATGACATGGTGCAGATCCTTACCCCGGTCGTGAAGTCGTTCCTCACAGATGAGGGTTTCAATAACGCCAACCAGGGACTTCAGGTACTTGGAGGCGCGGGTTTTACCACCGATTGGCCACTGGAACAGCTGGTGCGCGATGGTCGAATCCCAAGGATTTACGAGGGTACCAACGGCATCCAGGCTATGGATCTCGTTGGTCGCAAACTTGGCTTGCGGGGCGGCAGGCTGATCGGTCACCTGCTGACAACACTCAATGACTACCTCAACGAGAATGACTCACTGCCGCACCATGACGCGTTGGCAGCCGCGGTCAAGTCTCTGGAGGAAGCCACCATGTGGATTGCAGGCAAGGGCATGGAGGATGCGGAGCAGGCCGGTGCAGCAGCCAGTCCCTACCTGCGCCTCATGGCGCTGACAGTTATCGCCTACCTGTGGTCGCGTATGGCCGCTGCGGCACAGGAACAACTGGATGCCGGTAAAGGCAATACGGCACTGCTAGAGGGTAAAGTAGTCTCGGCGCAGTACTATTTCGACAAGTTGTTAACCGAGAGCAGCTGGCTACTTGCCGATATCACCAGTGGCAAAGACAGTATGATGGCGCTGACGGACGAGCAGTGGCAGGCCTGAATGGCTGTCGACCACGAGCGTATAAAACGCCTCTTGGGGGCTAAGGACGAATCGTCTGATACGTCTCTGCGCGCAAAAACATTAGAAAGGGCGCTTGAAGAGAAGATTCCAACAACTCTCACGCCCTATGAATGGCAGCAGTGGTACGCTGAGCACGGCGTACCCGACAGTCACTCACGAGCCAATCCGGGGAACGTCAACCGCCTCCCGTGGTGGCGCCGATGGTTTCGGAAAGACAAGTAGCCTGACACAGACGGCTGTTCTGTATATAGTCAAAAAACATCTCTACTAATAACAAGGATGTTTAATGATGACGCGTTTGAAAAATAAATCCGTTTTGATCACCGGGGGTAGCTCAGGGCTAGGTGCTGCCGCAGCAATTTTGATGGCGAAAGAAGGTGCGAGAATCACCATAGCTGCCCGCCGCCGCACTCAAGGCGAGGAGGTCGTCCAGAAAATTGAAGCGGCCGGCGGAGAAGCAATGTTTATTCAAGCTGACGTCACTCAAAGCTCTGATGTTGAACAAATGGTCCATGAGGTTGTTAAGCGCTACGGTCGTCTTGATTGCGCCGTCAATAATGCGGGCGTGGCAAACCCCTTTATTGCGGTTGCCGATATAGAAGAAGCTGACTGGAATGCAACGATTGCAGTGAACCTTACGGGCGTCTGGTTATGCATGAAGTACGAGATAAAGGCGATGCTTGAAAGCGGTGGCGGCTCGATAGTGAACATTTCATCTGTTTACGGGCAAAAGCCCAGTGATATCGGCCATAGCGCTTATAGCGCTAGTAAGCACGGTGTGATCGGCTTGTCAGGATCAGCAGCAATTGACTATGCAAAAGATGGTATTCGGGTCAATTCAGTTTGCCCAGGCTTTTGTCATTCGGAAATGGTTGACCCGGCTTTCGAAGCGCATCCTGAGTTTGCGAAAGCAATCCTCAATCGTCACAGTGCTACGGCAAGGCTGGGAAATGCAGATGAGGCGGCAGAAACAATGGCTTGGCTATGCTCTGATGCATCAAGTTTCGTAAGCGGCGCTTCCTTAGCCGTGGATGGTGGCACCACCACACGACTATATTGAGAATTGACGGGGTCAGGTCTAGCTTTTAGACCGGCAAGCACCTCACTGTAGAGTTCTAAGCGAGATACCGCTCAGTAATGCTGGCCTTGTAGGCTTCTGTACCCAGACTTGAGCCGGTGGCGTGCTCGATAAGCTCATCTGGCATGTACAGACAGCCCTTGCTGCGTATGTGTTGATCCAGCCAGCCAAACAGAGGAGAAAAGTCACCGGTAGCCAGCCCGGGCAGAATATTGGCATCATCTTTTTTTGCTGCTGCGTAAATCTGTGCCGCCGCCATCGCGCCCAGGGAGTAGGTGGGGAAATAACCAAATAATCCCTCCGGCCAATGAACATCCTGCATCACACCGTCGGTGTCGTCGGTGGGCCTGACGCCCAACAGAGCTTCCATCGAATCATTCCAGGCACCGGGTAAATCCTGTGTTTGCAGATCGCCGCTTACGATGGATTTTTCCAGTTTGTAGCGCAAAATAACATGCAGGGGATAGGTCACCTCATCTGCGTAAACCCGAATTAGACCCGGCTCTACTTTGCGGTAAACCCGCAGAATGTTGTCTGCTTCCCACGCCGGACCTGTGCCACCAAGCACGCGCTGTGCAACGGGGGAGAGGAAGCGGATAAACTCCTCTGATCTGGCGGCCTGCATTTCAAGCAATAACGACTGACTCTCATGTAGGGTCATACCACGACTATCGCCGACCGGTTGCCCCTGCCATTCCTCGGGTCGTCCGTCCTCGTACAGCGCGTGTCCGGTCTCGTGGATCACCGCCATCAGACTCTTGAGATAATCATCCTCTTCATAGCGCGTGGTAATACGAACATCGCCGTCGGCGCCGCCACTGAAAGGGTGGTGGGCTGTATCCAGGCGGCCTCGTTCGAAGGGGAATCCGATGATCTTCATAACTTCCAGGCCTAGCTTCTCCTGGCGGTCGATGGGGAAGGGGCCCGGTGGCGTGATCGCCTGCGGTTCAGTCGCCTGCTTGTCCATCACCTGTTGTAGAAAATTGGGCAGGAAGTTTTCCAGATCATTAAAAATAAGGTCTACCTGCGATTCCCTGCGGCCGGGGTCGAACTGGTCCAGCATCGCTTCATAGGGCGTTACGCCCATAATTTCAGACTTGATGCTGGCTTCTTCGCGCTTGAGTTGGAACAAGGCATCCAATTTCGGTGTCAGGCGTTTGAAGTCATTGGCGCCCCTGGCCTCGCGCCAGATCATGGTGGATTCAGACGCTGCCAGAACCATTTTCTCTACCAGGTCGGCGGGCATTGCGGTGGCATGGCCAAACTCATGACGAATTTCACGCAGGTTTGCTTGCTGCCATGCGTCCAGTTGATCTGCTTGTTGTTCAGCTTCGGCAATAAGGTCTGGCAGAGCATCGGCAGTGCCCAGTTCGTGGATCATGACACTCAGCTCTGCCATCACCTTGGCCCGGGCTGGAGCGGCGCCATCTGGCATCATGGTTTCCTGGTCCCATTGCAATATCCCCATGGCATTGTTGAGTGCCGAGGTTCGTTTTTTGCGTGCTTCCAACTCTTTATAGGCCTGCATGGGTCAGAGTCTCCTGTTACTCGGTAATGACAACACTCTCAAGAATGACGCCTCGCGAAGGGACGTCGTTGCCAACAGAGTTCACTGTGACGGTAGGTTCACCTGCGATCTGGTCGACGATTCCGATGCCGCTGGTGACGCGCGCAAAAACCGCATAGCCGTCGGGGTTCTGGCTAGAGCCATTGTCCAGAAAAGTATTGTTGGCCTGATTGATAAACCACTGTGCTGTTGCGCTGTCTGGATTACTGGTGCGTGCCATGGCCATGGTTCCGCGCAGGTTAGAAAGCCCATTACTGGATTCATTCACAATTGGGTCTCCGGCCGCCTTGGGTGCAAAGCGGACCTGGCCCTGATCGTTGAGTCCCAGAAAGTCGAGCAGACCCGCCTGAATCATGAAATTGTTAATGGCCCTGTGTACCACCATCTGGTCGTAAAAACCGTCGCGTACATAGTTGAGAAAATTCGCTGCGGTGATAGGCGAATCCCAATTGTAGGTTTCCAGTGTCACGTCTCCTACGTCGAAGGACATCACCACGGACTCGGAGCCCAATACTGCTTTGGACAGTTCAGTGCGTGTAGTAGTAGGTTGTCCCGCACTGATTGAATCGGCCAGCGCATTTAAGGCTGATAAGTCCCCCCGGTATTTGGCGGCGTCGAAGAAGCGACTCCAGCTGACAACATCGGCGTAGTTAACCACGTCATTCTTATCCACATCGGTGACCGTTAATTGGGCCGATGCGTCGAGACGAGCAAGAACCTGGGCGTCGTTCCATTCCCCCAGCCTTGGCAGAACCTGCAGATAGAGTGCTTCGGTAAGAGGCGATACTTTAATGTTGCCGTCCAGTAGTCGTTGGCCGGTGACGATGGCATGCCAGGAACCTTGTACAGCCTCCGGAATATCGCTAAGCGCTAGCTTTCTTTCCGCATCATAATCTTCTCCGCCGCTGGCAGTGACCAGGTAGAGTGCGTTGGGGTCTACCCCTTCAATCTTTACGTTGGCGATGCCGACAAACAGCAGCTTCAGTAGCCCCGATAACTGCTCCCACTCTTCGGTGCCCAGGGACTGGGCCCAGTTCTCTGGGCCCAGTGATACTGCGCTTTTCACAACATTATCGGGCTGTCGCAGAGGCGTAACACTGAGTTGGCTGTCGGCAATTGAGCCATTAAGTTGTACATCAAAACAGCCTGTCAGAGATAGGCTGAGCAGACATGCGCTGACAAGTTTAATCAATTTCATAGTCGCCGTGATTGGTGGGTGTAATGGCGAGCGATTGTATAGGAATTTGTAGTTAGTTTCAGCGTCTTTCAGCTTCAGCATAATGTAAAAAACTAGCTCAAAACCTGAGCTTTGAAGGGCGAGGATTGCCTAGCTAACGGTTAGCACAATACCCATTTTCCCCAGCGCAGTGATTTCCCCGGTTAGTTCGCTGGCCGTCAAAGGGTGTTGTTCCAGCCAGTTTTCCGGAAAATCCAGGGCTAGAAAGTTTTCTCCCGCGTTAATGGTGAAGTCGGGCAGCTGTTCCAACTGTTCCACATATTTAAACAGCGCTGCCAGGCGGATGATGGCGATAAGTCGTAATACTCTCGGCTGCTCAACCTCGGGAATATCGGAGAGATGTTTTTGGTCCAACTTGCCCCGTTGCGTCAGGGCCAATACGGCAAGCTCTTCCTGCTCATGTTGGGAAAATCCTGGAAGATCCGCATTGCGAAGCAGGTAAGCACTGTGCCGGTTAAAGTGCTTGTGTGAAATGGCCATGCCAATTTCGTGAGTGCGGGCTACCCGGTTCACCAGCTCCCAATCATTTCCGTCCAGCTGCCAACTCATGCGAGTTGCGGTGAACAAGATTCGCGCCCGACGTGACACGATGGTGGCGGTGTCTTCGTCGACGGAATAGCGTTGCATCAATGCATTAATCGTTCTTTCGCGAACATCCTCATGAGAAAGGCGGCCCATGAGGTCGTAAATGACGCCCTCGCGCAGTGCTCCTTTTGACGTGCGCATGGTGTCGATCCGCAACATATCAAACAGAGCAGAAGTTATCGCTACCCCGGGTGCAATTACATTGCGCCGATTGGGACTCAGGCCATTGAGTTCTATTTCGTCGAAGGTCTCGAAAGACAGTAGATGCCTTTCAAGTTGCGCCAGACCTTCGCGCTGAATGCCAGACTCGCTCCAGCCATTTTGTGTCAGTATGCCTTCAATAGCTTGCAAGGTGCCGGACGAACCCACGCACTCAATCCAACGGCTTGCGTTGTATTGCTGACGAATATGAGAGGTTTCTATGCAAGCTGTGGCGTAGGCCTGATGAAAATTTGCGGCGCTGATTACGTTGTTGGGGAAATAGGAGCGAGCGTAGGATACGCATCCCATTTGCAGGCTCTCCAAACTTTGCGGTTCAAATCGCTCGCCGATAATAAACTCGGTGCTGCCGCCGCCAATATCAACTACCAGCCGTGATTGTGCGTCGTCAGCGAGCGCGTGAGCTACCCCGAGATAGACCAGCCGAGCTTCTTCTCGCCCGTAGATTACATCGACCCGAGAGCCTAGAATTTGTTTTGCGGGTTGGGTGAAGTCGCGTCGATTTTTGGCGACCCGTAAAGCATTGGTGCCCACTACCCGGATACGCTCATGCTCCACACTTTCCAGCATCTGGGCGAACCGGCTCAGGCATGCCAAGCCCCTATCGATAGCTTCTTGTGAGAGTACGCCGTTCTCTAGCCCCGCGCCCAACTGTACCTTCTCTGCCAGTGCCTCTACTGGTCGTATCTCACCGTGTTCGATTTTGGCTATGAGCAGATGAAAGGAATTGCTGCCCAGGTCAACGGCCGCGAGTTGACTGCCTTCCGGCAGAGGGAGTTCAGAGTTGTTATCCAAGCGGAGTGCGCTTCCTAATTATTTCCCAGAGCATAAAGTATACACCGGCCAAGCGCGCAGAGGGGGTCGATAAGGTGCAGATTAACTACTGACTACCACCCTGGGGGTTCGCATGGGCATGCGGGTTGTCAGTTCATAGCCAATGGTATCTGCGTGGTGTGCCACTTCCGCTGCCGGTAAGCCGTCGCCCCAGAGGACTACCTCATCGCCAATTTGCACCGAGTCGAGGTGAGTGACATCGACAGTAATCATATCCATGGATACGCGTCCCACCAACCCGGCCCGCTGCCCATTAACCAGTACCGGCGTGCCATTTTCCGCGCGGCGGGGATAGCCATCGCCGTAGCCGATAGTGACTGTCGCTATCCGCGAGGGTCGCTGGGCAGTCCACATTGCGGCATAACCGACCGCATCTCCCGGTGCAACATCGCGAACCGAAATCACCGCCGAGGTGAGTGTCATTACCGGTCGTAGTGCCTCCGTGTTGGGATGGCTCTCGGGGAAGGGTGAGTTTCCGTAGAGCATATAACCCGGCCTTACCCAGTCGTAGTGTGCTGCGGGCCAACCCAGTAGGCCAGGTGAGTTCGCCGCACTGCGCAGCCCTTGTAAGCCCTTACAGCTGGCATTAAAACAGGCGATTTGTTCGTTGGTCTGCTCACTGCTCAGATCGTCAGCAGAGGCGAAGTGGGTCGACAGGACAATGTCGGGGTTGGCGTTTTTACAGGCTCGCAGGCGGTTATAAAAGTCTGGAACCTGCGGTGGTAAAACCCCCAGGCGATGCATGCCGGAATCGATTTTAAGCCAGCACGTTAGCGGGCGGGGCAGTTCGGTGTTTTCCAGCCAGCTCAGTTGTACCTCGTTGTCGAGTGTTACCCATAAATGTCGGTCTGCCGCTATGGCCAATTCGTTGGCCTCGAAGACGCCCTCGAGCAACATGATGGGAGCGGTGATGCCAGCGTCTCGAAGTTCAATAGCCTCCTCGATGCATGCCACCGCCAGTGCATCCACCAGAGGCTCCAGCGCTTGCGCAATAACAACGGCCCCATGTCCATAAGCATTGGCTTTAACCACGCTCATTATTTTTGAGTCTGGCGCGAGATTCCTCGCTACCGATACGTTATGGCGTAGCGCGTCGAGATTAAGCCTGGCTTGATTGGGTCTAGCCATCAGTAGTCGAACTTGTGCGCCGTATACAGGGTTTGCGCTGCTAGCCAGACATCGCCGACAGAGCCATCGCCCACAGGCTGGCCATCGATTTCAACCACTGGCGCGATTTCTTTACTGGAGCTCGAAATCCAGACTTCATCTGCGTTGCGCAATTCGTCGACGGTGACGACTCTCTCTTCTACCGGTATGTTGCTGTGCTTGCCCAGAATATCCAAAGCCATCAGCCGGGTAATGCCAGGTAGTTTTTGGTGATCCAGGTCCGGTGTTATCACTACGCCGTTTTTGACGATGAACACGTTACAGGCAGCGGCCTCAGTCAGCTCGCCATCGGGGTTGTACAAAATAGTTTCACTATGCCCCCGGGAGTGGCCGTGCTGGTAGTGCATTACGTTGCCTAGCAGCGCCGTAGATTTGATATTGCAGCGCTTCCAGCGCAAGTCTTCTGTCGTTGAAACTGTGTATTGCTTGGCGATTGCTTTATCAGGCACAGGGGCGGGCGGAATTTCAAAGGCAAAAGCGTATAGCGTGGGGGTGATGTTTTCCGGATAGGCGTGATTGCGCTTGGTATCAGCGCCGCGACTCACATGGAAATAGATTCCAAGGTTGTCACCCTCGTTACGCTCAACAAGTTGCAACGCAATATCGCGCCAGTGAGATTCCTCAATTTTCAATTTAATCTCTATGGCATTCAGGCCGTCCTGCATGCGTTCCATATGTGGCCCGAAGCCGACCAGCTTACCGTAGTAGGAAGGGACCACCTCGTAAATGCCATCACCAAACAGAAAACCCCGGTCCATTGGGGATATTTTCGCTTCGCTCATCGGCATGTAGTCGCCGTTCAGATATACCGTAGTCATGTTGATAGCTCTTCTTCAGTTCAGTTCAGTTTGGATTTCACAGGGTTCCAGTAGTCCGCGCAGTTCCTCAATCAGTTTTTCTCCGGCGCCGGACTCCAGCCCGTCTTCAGTGAGGGTGTTCTCGCGGGTGACGCCATCCACGCTGCCTCTTGCTGAAAGATAGTCCAGAATGTCGCCAGGGCAAACCTCCGCCAGAAAATCCCGCTGGGCCCACTGGCCAAGAAAGGCCATCAGCCCATACGCGCCCCAGTTGGAGACGTCGGCGACCAGTAACTCATCGCAGGTGGTGATAGAGGGGTTGATGTCCAGATTAGCGATAGCCTCACCTATATTACCCATGCCAATTTCATTGCCGCCGTCACCGATAGCGATGGTCGGACATTCAGCGAGATTGAGGTAAGGATCAAAAATGCCACAGCGCGCGCTGATGTCCTCGCCGCGCATATTATAATACTTTCCGTCGACCGCTTGTCCCGGGCGCTCAATGGACAGCACGATCTCGGGACGCAATTCCTTGAGTACTGCCGCCGCCTCGGTTTTCGCATCCTCGCTTGATTTCGCGGCAAGCGATAGCACCCGATAGTCACCGGCAATCTCATCTGACAACGGGGGTGCACAGGCAAGCCATGGGCGCGCACCCAGCTTTTCCATAGTTTCGTAGAGCGCGATTGCGCCCACCGGGCCGTCCGTTTCAAAAGTATCTGCGACCGGAAACCCCGTGCCAATAATCAGGTTTCCTGTGCAGTTGCGCAGCAGTGCTGCCGCCCTGGCGTAATAGCCCGGTTGCAATGCTGCTTGCGCGACCCGCATGTAACGCACGTTTCGTGAGACCAGCAGGTCTTCTATCGCTTGACTGAGAGCCAGCTCATTCATTGGGGCATCTCCATAAGCCTCTGGCGCAAGACGAAGCTGGCGGCAAGGTGTAGTGCGTTGTGTGCGGCATGGCTGGTGATGGCAGCGAAATGTACCGTCGCTCCCGGGGTCAACTGAGCCAACAGAGCCGCATCCAGAGACAGGGCTGAACCTATTTTTGGATAGCCGCCGATTGTTTGACGGTCATTGAGAAGCACGATGGGTTGACCATCGGCCGGAATTTGAATCGCACCCTGGCAAATGCCCTCTGACAAAATACCCTCTATGTCACATTCGATCGCGGGACCTTCTAGGCGATAGCCCATACGGTCGCAGCGATCTGACACGGTGTAGGCGCTGCTGAAGAAACGTCGTTGCTGCAGTCGGTTGAAACGGGATTGCTGATAGCCTGGAATCACCCGAACAGTGATCGAGTTGGGATAGTGCGGTTGCATTTCAGGCGGTATAAATAGCTGTTTTCTCTGCTTAACAGTGGGGCAGGGCAGGTCGTCACCCGCTTGTAGTTTTCCGCCGTTGAGGCCGCCAAGATCTTCGCGTACCACCGTTGCCGTGCTACCAAAGCTCTCGGCAATCTGAAAACCGTCGGCCACGCCAAGATAGGCGCGACAGCCATTAGTGGCGTAATCCAGATTGATAGTATCGCCAGCTTGCACCGGGTGCACCCGATAACGAGAAGCTTCTTCACCATTGATCGTCAGTGGAGAGGCAGCGCCGGTGACACAAATATAGGTGTCGCTGAGAGCCTCCAATTGCAGCCCCCCAAAGCTGGCTTCTATTACCGTGCTATTGGGATCATTGGTCAGCAACCGGTTACACATTTGAAATGCGGCTGTATCCAGGGGGCCACCGTTGGTGAGGCCGATTCGGTGTTTGCCGTAGCGCCCACTGTCCTGTAACAGGCTCAGTAATCCGGGCTGGATAACCTTAAGCCCCATTACAGTTCTCCGCCCAGTGCCAGATAGCGCTGACGGTCAATGGGCTCAAAGCGCACGACATCGCCAACCGCAACCGGCATCGTTGGTGTGCTGTCGGGGTCAAACATTCTAACCGGACAGCGCCCAATCAGATTCCAGCCTCCTGGTGATACCGCCGGGTACACTGCGGTTTGGCGATCGGCAATGGCAACGGCTCCGCGCGGTACTTTCTGTCTTGGCGTGGTCAGGCGCGGGGCGGCAATGCGCTCGTCTACCTGTCCCAGGTAAGCAAAGCCCGGGGCGAAACCGATGGCGTACACTCGATAGTCGATGCCGCTGTGGATTGCGATAACTTCGTCAGTGCTTAACCCGGTGCTGTCTGCCAGCGACTCCAGGTCTTCGCCGACCTCCTGGTGATAATACACCGGTAGAGTAAGCGTTTTGCCCTGATGCTCGCCACTTTCCACCATTTCATTAATGGCTTTGTGGACACGGTCGAGTACGCTCATGTGATCTGTTCGTAGTGCGTTGTAGATGATCAGCAAGGAAGCATAAGAGGGCACCAGGTCGATCAGGTCATCACCCAATGCCTGCTCTACCGCAATAGCTGCTGCCTGCACCCGGGCCGAGGTGGCGGGGCTGGTGTCTTCGCCGAGATAGGCAATCAGCGAATTCTCACCCGCGCTGTGAATAATCATCCCGAGCTAGCCTTGGTCGACCAGGGCGCGAATCTCGCGAATCGCCTGAACCCCTTCCGGGTTATCGCCATGCACGCACAGCGTATCGACCTGCAATTCAAGGGTATTGCCACTGACTGTGGTTATCGTACTGCTGGAACACAATTGATCTACCTGAGCCAGCATCTTGTCGCGATTGTGTACGGCGCCGGCTTTACTGCGCGCCAGCAGCATGCCGTTGTCGTCGTAGCAACGATCGGCAAACGCTTCGAACAGCAGATTAACGCCCAGTGCCTTGGCCTCGTCGCGATGGGCGGGTGCCGCAGGCGTTGCCTGTAGCATCAACGTAATGGGTCGATGGTAGCCGGCGATGGCCTGCATAATCGCGCCGCGAACTTCTACGCGTGCCATCATATCGTTGTAGAGCGCACCGTGAGGTTTTACGTAATGCACCTCCAGCTGATGAATCTTTGCCATCCCTTCCAGTGCTGCCATCTGATAATGCAGACTGGCGGTGATCTCTTCGACGCTTAGGTTCATCGACCGACGGCCAAAACCCACCAGGTCTGGGTAAGCCGGGTGCGCGCCCACAGTAACTTTGTGCTCTGCGGCCAGTGCCAGAGTTTTATGCATTGTGACCGGGTCGCCACCGTGGAAGCCGCAGGCGACATTCGCCTGATCGATATGCGGCATAACCTCTGTGTCCAGCCCCATGGTCCAGCTGCCGAAACTTTCACCAAGATCACAATTCAAAAGCATTGTTGTTGTCTCTTAATTATCACTATTTTTGCCTGTTGCCTTACCTACTACGAGTTACCTGCTACCTGACCTAATGCCAGTTACGTGCTGCGCGTTGCCAACTGCCAGCTACCTGACCTTTTACCAGTTACCTGCTACACGCTACTACATTACCGCCAGTCGACTGTTGCGTAAGTCACTCACCAGCATGTAGCCGGGGCTGTGGGTTATCGCAAAAGGTGGCTGCGCTGCCTCCAGAGCAACCTGTGGCGTCACGCCGCAGGCCCAGAATACCGGAAGTTCATCTTCTGCTATCGATACCGCTTCACCGTAGTCCGGCTTGCCGATATCCCCAATTCCGATCAAGCCCGGATCTCCCAGGTGTATCGGAGCCCCGTGCACCGAGGGAAATCGCGTACAAATCTGTACCGCGCGTATCGCATCAGCTGCCTTGAAAGGACGCATGCTAACAACCATCTTACCGGCGAACGGGCCGGCGGGCGTACAGTCTATGTTGGTTCTGAACATGGGCACATTGACGTTCTCACTGATATTGCGCACGTCCAGGCCGTCGGCCAACAGGGCCTCCTCAAAGGAGAAAGAGCACCCGAGAGCGAAAGTCACCAGATCGTCGCGCCAGTAGTCGCGAATATCGGCTACTTCCTCAGCCATTTGCCCATCGCGAAAAATGCGATAGCTTGGCACGTCAGTTCTTATGTCTATATCCCCCAAAAGTGGTATTCCGGGATCACCTGGAGCAGCGTTGGTGGCCAGCAGGGGGCAGGGTTTGGGGTTGAACTGGCAGAATCGTAGAAAGTCGTTGGCCCAGTCTGCTGGCAGTATCACTATATTGCATTGTACATGGCCCTGAGCAAGGCCAGAGGTGTTGCCGTGGTGTTCGCCGTTACGGATTTGCTGGCGAAGAGCAGCGGGGGAGAGTTCGGGGCTCATAGTCTATCCTGAATAGTGGGTGCTAGCTTAGGCAGTTTTCATTATGCTGCCACAGAGCCGAAAGTTTGGCACAGAAATGTCATTAGTGATATTAGCATCCAATTCGGCGATTATAATGTCTTTATAGACCATCCAAATTCGGGAGCCCCCTGTATGCCACACCCCAGTATTACCGCCCAGACCTACCCTCACAAGCCTGCCTATATCATGGGCAGTACGGGGGAGATAGTGACTTACCGCCAACTGGATGAGCGTTCGAATCAGGGTGCCCAGTTATTCAGGTCGCTGGGTGTCGCGAGGGGCGACCACATCAGCCTGATGCTGGAAAACAATCGACACTTTCTGGAAATTTGCTGGGCGGCCCAGCGTTCCGGGATTACCTATACCCCAGTCAGTACGCACCTGCTCGAAGCGGAAACGGCTTATATTCTTGCGAACTGCGGCGCAAAATTATTTATTGGCTCTGCTGCGCTTGCCGATGTAGCTGAAAAAATGGTGGCTAAGGCGTCTGGCATTGAGCATTTTTACATGGTCGGAGGTATTCGGCCCGGCTTCGCCTCCTGGGAGGAAGCGGTCGACGAGCAGCCCGAAGAGGCCATCGCCGATCAGTCCTTCGGCATGCCAATGCTCTATTCGTCGGGTACCACCGGTCAGCCCAAGGGAGTGTTACTCCCTCCTATCAGTGACGAGGTCGACGGGCCGCACCTACTCTCAGAAAGCCTGGGCAAGGCCTTCGGTTTTGGTGAGGAAACGATTTATCTGTCGCCCGCGCCGCTGTATCACGCGGCTCCTTTGCACTACAACATGCTGACCGTCCACCAGGGTGGCACATCCATTGTGATGGAAACTTTCGATCCGGAACAATCGCTGAAGCTGATCGAAGAACATCGAGCCACCCATAGTCAGTGGGTGCCCATTATGTTTATCCGCATGCTGAAACTGCCTGAGGAGGTGCGGCAACGTTATGATCTCAGTTCCATGCAGCTTGCCATCCATGCTGCCGCCCCATGCCCGATAGAAACTAAAGAACGCATGATTGCATGGTGGGGGCCAATAATTATGGAGTACTACGGTTCCAGCGAAGGTATCGGTTTTACTATTATCGATTCGAACAACTGGTTAACGCACAAAGGTTCAGTTGGGCCAGCGTTGGTGGGTCAGTTGCATATAGTTGATGACGATGGACACGAGTTGCCCAATGGTGAAATAGGGACCGTTTATTTTTCCGGTGATCATTCTAATTTCAGCTATTACAATGAGCCGGAGAAAACCTCCGGTGCATTCAACGATCAGGGCTGGGCCACCAGTGGCGATGTCGGGTATGTGGATGATGAGGGCTACCTCTACCTCACCGACCGCAAGAGCTTCATGATCATCAGCGGCGGGGTCAATATCTATCCTCAGGAGATTGAAAACCTGCTGATCACTCACGACAAGGTTGCCGATGTGGCTGTTTTCGGTATTCCCAATGCCGAGTTTGGCGAAGAAGTGAAAGCGGTGGTGGAACCAATGAATTGGGCCGATGCTACTGATGAGGTCGCCATCGAACTGATGGAATGGCTGCGAGAGCGAATATCCAATATCAAGTTGCCTCGATCTATGGATTTCAACCCGAAACTACCTCGTATGGATAACGGTAAGCTCTACAAGCGCCATTTGATGGAGGAGTACAAAGGGATTGCACGGGACGATCAAGCTCCGGGGCCGAGTGACAAGGACATTTAAGTGCGTATACTTTGCGAGCTTCTGACCCTTGGGAGTTACGCTGTGGCCAACCGCCCGCTGAGAGCACTTTTGGTACTCTCCTGTCTGTTTTTGTTTGCCTGCTCCTCCGGTGAATCCAGAGTTGTACAGGGCAATCAGGCCGGAATCTTGCACTACGGCAATGGCACTGAGCCACAGGGTCTGGATCCTCATGTTGTTACCGGCGTCCCCGAGAATCACCTGATTCGTGCGCTGTTTGAAGGCCTGGCCGTTAAAAATCCCTATACCCTGGAACCAGAGCCGGGTGTCGCTGAACGCTGGGAGTTTAGCGAAGATGGCCGAGTTCTCACTTTCCATATCCGTGATAATGCCCGTTGGTCCAACGGTGACCCCATCACGGCTGAAGATTACGTCTGGTCCTGGGAGCGTGCGCTGCACCCGGTCATGGGCAACCTTTACGCTTATATGTTGTACCCCTTGGTCAACGCCGAGGCCTTCGCCACCGGTAGCATGAAAGATTTCAGCAAGGTCGGGGTCAAGGCACTAGACCGCCTTACATTGCAGGTTACTCTGACTCAGCCCACCCCTTATTTTCTGCAGCTGATGGACCACTACAGCACCTTTGCGGTACATCGAGCTACCCTCGAGAAGTTCGGCAAGGCCACAGATCGCTTCACCAAATGGACGCGAGTGGACAATATTGTCAGCAACGGGCCATTCAAGTTGACCGAGTGGAAGCTGAACCGTCGCATCACCATGGAGAAAAGCAAAACCTACTGGGATCGTGACAAGGTGAAACTTAACGGTGTGGTGTTTTATCCCACTGAAAACCTGGTGAGCGAAGAGCGCATGTTCAGGGTGGGGCAGTTGCATTACACGCAATCTATTCCGCTTGATAAAATTCCCGTGTACCAGGCTATGGAGAACACCCCGTATGTGCAGGCGCCTTATCTTGGCACCTATTTCTTCCTGATCAATACCACCCGTTATCCGGTGGATGATGTGAGGGTGCGCAAAGCCCTGTCTCTGTCTATAGACCGGCAGAAGCTTAATGACACGGTGCTACAAAAGTCGAATGTGCCCGCCTACAGCATTACGCCGCCCGGTACGCTGGGCTACGAGCCGCCCAAGCTGTTTGGTTTTGATCCTGAAAAAGCGCGGCAACTGTTGGCGGACGCCGGTTACCCCAACGGAGAGGGTTGGCCTGGGCTTGAACTGAAATACAACACTAGCGAAAGCCACCGTAAAATTGTGGTTGCCCTGCAGCAAATGTGGAAAGACGAATTGAATATCAAGATCACCATTTCGAATCTGGAGTGGAAAGTCTACCTGGACGCGGTGACTCAAATGGATTTTGATATTGCCCGTCGCGGCTGGATTGGGGACTATGTAGACCCTAACAATTTTCTCGATTTGTACCTCACCGACGGTGGCAATAACAATACCGGCTTCTCCGATCCTCGCTACGACGAGATGATCCTCAAGCGCGCTCCCGAAGCTGCGACCCGCGAGGAACGCTTTGCGATCTTCCACGAGGCAGAGACCATGCTGATGGAGCAAATGCCTATCCTGCCTATATACACTTACACCAGCAAACATCTTATTCACCATACGGTGAAAGGGCTCCCCGCCAATTTGATGGATTCGCTGAATTTGAAATATGTTTGGCTGGACCCTGACGCCAAGCCATCAGACAGGAAAATAAACTAATATGTGGCGATTTATTTTGGGTCGTTTACTACAGGCAATTCCTGTCATTCTGGCAGTTATTACGCTGACATTTTTCCTGGTGCGAATGGCGCCTGGCGGACCGTTTGATGCAGAGAAGGCCGTAATGCCCGAGGTCAAGGCGGCGTTGGAAGCACAGTACCGGCTGGACCTGCCCTTATTTCAGCAGTACACCGCTTATCTCGGCGATCTCGCCCAGGGTGACCTGGGGCCTTCGTTCAAGTACCCCGGGCGCAGCGTCAATGAATTGATCGCCGCGGGTCTGCCGGTCACCGCCGAACTGGGCTTTTATGCTTTGCTGGTCGCGGTATTCATCGGGGGTCTGGCCGGCGTGTTCGCCTCGCTCAAGCCCAATACCGCGCAGGACTATGTGCCCATGTCGCTGGCCATGATCGGCATTTGTATGCCGTCCTTTTTGTTGGGTCCATTACTGGTGCTGGTTTTTGGTATCTATCTTGATTGGTTGCCGGTGTCAGGCTGGGGAGACATACCCGGAGACAAAATTCTGCCGGCGATAACCCTGGGTTCCGGGTATGCCGCTTATATCGCAAGGCTGAGCAGGGCCGGTATGCTAGAGGTAATGTCTCAGGATTACATCCGCACCGCCAGAGCCAAGGGCTTGCCCGAGTGGCAGGTGGTAACCCGTCATGCTCTGCGCGGAGGGTTGATTCCGGTGGTGGCCTTTTTAGGCCCGGCATTTGCCGGTCTGCTGGCGGGCTCGTTTGTAGTCGAAACTATTTTCCAGATTCCCGGGCTCGGTCGATTTTATGTCCAGGCAGCGTTTAATCGTGATTACACCATGATTCTTGGTACCACCGTATTTTTGTCTACGCTGATTGTGCTGTTCAATCTGCTCTCGGACATTCTGGCGGCCTGGATGAACCCGCGTCTGCGCGCGCAGTTGGGGGCTTAATCATGACGACTGATCAAGCTATTACCGATATCACCATGGCCGAGCAGGGTACCTCTCTGTGGAAGGACGCATGGCGCCGCTTGCGCAAAAATCGTATGGCTTTGTTTGGCCTGGTGGTTCTGACGGTATTCATAGTGATCGCACTACTGACACCCTGGATAGCCCCCTATGCCTACGACGCTCAGGATCTCGACCTGGGTGCCAAGCCGCCCTCTGCAGCGAACTGGTTGGGCACGGATATCTTTGGCCGCGATCTGATGACCCAAATCATGTACGGGGGGCGTATCTCCCTGGCGGTGGGTTTTGTCGCGACGGCAGTTGCCTTGTTGATTGGAGTGACCTGGGGTGCCATTGCTGGCTACGCCGGTGGCAAAGTAGACGCTGTGATGATGCGCCTGGTTGATATTCTCTACGCCTTGCCCTTCATGATTTTCATCGTTCTGCTAATGGTGGTCTTTGGCCGTAATATGCTACTGCTTTTCCTGGCCATTGGTGCTGTGGAGTGGCTCACTATGGCGCGGATTATGCGCGGGCAGGTGCAGTCGCTGCGGCAACAGGAGTTTGTCGAGGCGGCGATTTCCATCGGCTTGTCGCCGGCGACGATTGTTCGCCGGCACATGATCCCCAACGCGCTTGGGCCAGTCATCGTCTACACCACGCTGACTATTCCCAGCGTTATGCTGCTGGAAGCATTTCTCAGTTTCCTGGGTCTGGGTATCCAGCCGCCGCAAACGTCCTGGGGTCTGCTCATCTCGTATGGAGCAGAGACTATGGAGGAGTTCCCCTGGTTACTTATCTTTCCCGGGCTGGCGTTAACCTTAACGCTGTTCTCCCTTAATTTTCTTGGTGACGGTCTGCGCGATGCGCTGGACGTTCGCGGCTCCGGAGACTGATCCATGTCACTACTTGAAGTCAACAATCTGGCCGTCAGTTTCGTTACCCGCAACGGGGTAAATAAGGCGGTCGACGATATTAGTTTCACAGTGGAGTCGGGCAAGATTACCGCCATCATTGGCGAGTCGGGCTCAGGCAAATCAGTGGCCTGCTATAGCCTGTTGGGTTTAATCCCCATGCCTCCGGGGCGCATAGACGGAGGCGAGGCCCTGTTCGATGGGCGCGATCTGCTGAAGCTCTCCGAGTCCGAGCTACGGGAAATTCGCGGGCGTGATATCGCGATGATATTTCAAGACCCGATGACCTGCCTGAATCCGTATATGACCGTGGGCGATCAGATGATAGAGCCGCTGGTTTATCATCGCAAAGTGTCCCGCAAGGACGCCCGCGTACGGGCCATTGAACTGCTCGACGAAGTCGGTATACGCGATCCCCAAACCACGATCGACAACTACCCGTTTGAGTTCTCTGGCGGTATGCGGCAGCGGGTGATGATCGCCATGGCACTGATCAACGAGCCCAGGCTGTTGATTGCCGATGAGCCCACGACGGCGCTGGATGTGACCATTCAGGCGCAGATCCTGCAATTAATTGCAAACCTGCAGACAAAGCGCGATATCGGGGTTATTTTTATCAGCCACGACCTGGCGGTGGTGGCCGACATAGCCGATCAGATGGTGGTGATGCAAACCGGGAAAATTGTCGAGACTGGCGACCGTAAAGCGATTTTCGAGAACGCGCAACACCCGTATACGCAGAAGCTATTGTCCGCTATTCCGTCCGGCACCAAGGCCGTTAATGAGGCAGAGCCAGAGACATTAATTCGGGTCCAGAATCTGTGCACCTGGTTTGAGTCAGGCGGCGGCAAGCCAACAGTGAAAGCGGTCAACGATGTCAGCTTCGACATTCACCGTGGCGAAGTACTGGGGCTGGTGGGTGAATCGGGTAGTGGCAAGTCGACCATAGGCAGATCTATTTTACGCCTGGTACCGGTGACGTCCGGGAAGATTGATTTTGAGGGTACCGAACTCACTCAACTGCAGGGACGTGAGCTCAAACAGATGCGCCGGCGTATGCAGATGATTTTTCAGGATCCCTTTGCCTCTCTCAATCCGCGTATGACGGTGTTTGATACCCTGGCGGAGCCACTGTTATTACACGGTATAGAAACCCGCAAAACGGTGAATGCCGGCGTGCTGAAGCTGATGGACGATGTCGGCCTGGCACGCGCCTTTGTGCGTAAGTATCCTCATGAGTTCTCTGGCGGCCAGCGCCAGCGCATTGCGATTGGGCGGGCATTGGCCACCAGGCCCGAATTTATCGTCGCAGACGAGCCGGTATCCGCTCTGGATGTGACTATCCAGGCGCAGATCCTGGAACTGATGGCCGAGTTGGGCAGAGAGTACGGTCTCACCATGTTATTCGTCTCGCACGATCTGGCGGTGGTGAAGCATATCGCCGACCGCATTCTGGTGCTCTACAAAGGCGAGGTGGTAGAGCAGGGCACTGGCCAGTCATTGTTCGAGAACCCGCAACAGCCCTACACTCAACAACTGCTGCAGGCGATTCCCGGCAGAGCCCTGCTTTAGAAGATGTTAGCACTAGTCATTGAGGGTTCACGTCTGTGATGGAAAGGCGGGCGCTCGCCCATTCACGGTTCTTTCTGATTTTTATGGCGGCCCTGGTCGCCCTGGCGCCGCTGTCAATCGATGCTTATATGCCGGCTATTCCGATGCTGGCAGAGTATTACGGGGTAAAAATTTCCGCCGTAAATCTGACTATGAGTACCTATCTGGTCAGCAGTGGCCTAGGCCAATTCCTGGGGGGTGCGCTTTCAGATCACCTGGGACGTAAGCCTATTGGGTTGCTGGGCTTGCTCACCTTTGTAGGCGCCACCATTCTGATTACCTTATCAACTACCATTGAACAGATGCAGCTGTGGCGTTTTTTTCAGGGTCTTGGCGGAGGTTTCGCCACGGTCATCTGCATGGCGCAGCTGCGTGATATTTACCCGGCGGAAGAGGTGGCTAAACGTTTTGCCAAGGTAATGCTGGTGGTATTGATAGCCCCCATGGTTGCGCCAGCCATTGGCTCGGTCATTATGCAGTTGGGCTGGAAAGCTATATTTGTATTTCTGGGCGCCTACGGACTGCTATTTCTGTTGATCTATATCTTCGTCGTTCCGGAGACGCGTCAGGGAGATCGCATTCGCCCAAGTTTTACATCCATGTTTATGAGCTACGTCCAGGTGGTCAATCATCGCATTGATGGCAAGCGGATGGCCATTCGCTATGCGTTATTTGGGGCTATTGTGTCGGGAGTGTTTTTTTCTTATCTGACCAACGCCGCGTTTGTTTATATGGATCAGTTTGATCTTAATGAATTTCAGTTCTCACTGACCTTTGCCGCGGGTGGCTTGGCGATGATGGCCGGTAACGCCACTGCTATTCGTTTGATGGGTAGATTCAGTGCTCTGACAATTTTGCTCAGTGCCAACCTGGCCCAGATTGGTGTGTTGATTGCAGTGTTGTTAATGGTCCTTCTGGAGGTCGCCAGTTTCTGGGTGCTATTTACTGCGCTATTGTTGGTGTTGGCTATGTGCGGCGCAATCAGTCCGACGGCTTCGGGGTCGTTCGTCAAATTTTTTGATCGCTTGAGTGGTAGTGCCGCGTCGATCAGTGCCACTTTGACCTATACGATTGGGGCCGGTATTGGCGCCCTGGCTGCTACCCTGGGTAGCGACAACCTGGCCCCGATATTTATGACTATGCTGGGTGCCGCGGTGATAGCGCAGCTTCTACTGCGAACCGTAGAGGAAAGCTAGGGTGCCCTCTGGTCGTCAACATGCATGTAGATTTCGGTCTCACTGAGTGCGCCATCGCCATTGTCATCCAGCTGCAGAAGGCGCTCACTGGCAGCTTCAATTTCGGCAGCATCCAGTTTGCCATCCCCGTTGCTATCCAGAGTCATATAAATCAGTTTTACCCGCTTGATAGTCGCCGGTGGACCGAAGTTCTGAAACATCAGATAGCTCATGACCACCAGGGCCAGTACGGCGGCGATGCCGGTAATAAGAGTCTTGTTCATAAATGGTTCATTTTTGAGGTTTTAGGACGATGCGCAATGATAGAACGAGTGGCAGGGCAACGGAAGTAACTTTATTGTTTTGATCTGGCTGCAAATTTTCATCCCTGTGCCCAATACGTTAGCCTTAATACATAACTGAAGATAATGTACGACTCTTACAGGAGTTACAGCGATGCCCAACAGTAATGGAATAGGCTGGTTCGAGACGGCGTTTAGCCCGGAAATTGTTAAACGCAGTCTGCGGGTCAGTGCGATAGTGGGTAGCCTGTTGGCGCTAATTAATCACGGCGATAAAATTATTGCGCTGTCGCTGGATGCGCCAATTTTGCTCAAGATTGTACTGACCTATCTAGTCCCTTATGGCGTTGCTACCTGGGCCGCTGTGCAAACGGCCCGTTCATCCTCAGGCTCTTAAGAGCCTTGTAGCGGTTTAGCAAGCTGCCCTGGATCTCGTTCCTGGTGCGGCGCAACCGTGTTACCAGCCTCCAGCACAGCGCTAGACTTCTCGGTTTTGGCCTTTCTAAACGGCAGGAAAAACACCGGTAGTACGAACAGGGTGAAGAGGGTGCCCACCAACATCCCCGCGGTGATCATCAAGCCGATGCTAAAACGGCTATTAGCGCCTGGGCCACTCGCTACCACCAGCGGCCAAACGCCCAGTACGGTAGCGAACGTTGTCATTAGTATTGGCCGCAATCTTAGTGCAGCGGCCTCTTCAACAGCAGCGCGTCGGTCATGTCCGGCAAGCACCAGGTTATTGGCGAATTCGACAATCAATATTCCGTGTTTGCTGATAAGCCCAATGAGCGTCAGCAGGCCAATTTGTGTGTAAATGTTTAGCGTCACGAAACCCAGGGCGATAGGGACCATTGCGCCAAATATTGATAAAGGCACGGATACCAGCACCACGAAGGGATCACGAAAACTGTTGAACTGCGCCGATAACACCAGAAAGATTAAGGTGAGCGATAACCCGAACAAGATGGGAAAGGTTCCGGTTTCTTGCATAAATTGCCTTGAAGATCCGGTGTAGCCGGCGCGGAAATTAATCGGGGCAATTTCAGCCAGTTTGTCTTGCAGGAACTCCAGCCCGGTGCCCACACTATTGGGAGGCATCATCATCCCCTGGATGGTGCTGCTATTCAGTTGTTGGTATTGCGTCAGTTCATTGGGTTCCACCTTGGAGCTGAGAGTGATTACAGCTGAGAGCGGGACCAGTTCATCGCTGGAGGTTCGCACGTAGTATTTTTCCAATTCTTCTTTGGTCAGGCGAAATCCGCGACCGGCCTGGGGGATAACTTTGTAGCTTCGCCCCTTGAGGTTGAATCGATTGGTCTCGGCTTCGCCAAGCATTACTGCCAGAGTCTCACCCACGGCCTGCATTGAAATGCCCAATCGCCCTGCTCGGTCACGGTCTATGTCCACGGTTACTTCAGGCCGATCAAACTTGAGTGTCTGCTCTACGAAAATAAACAGCCCGGACTCCCGCGCCGCTATTAGAAGGTCATCGGTAACCTGTAACACTTCCTCATAGCTGGCAGTGGATGCCACCACAAAATTGACCGGCAGGCCGGCATCGGAGCCGGGCAATGGCGGGTTGGCAAAAGCGAGAACCTGAAGGCCCGCGATCGCGCTGAACTTTTGCTGCAACTCAGTTTGAATTTCCTTTTGCGAGCGATCGCGTTCATCCCAGTCCACCAGTGAGAGACCGCCCATATTGAAGTTTGTCGACGCGATCTGCCATGAGTGACTGGCTTCGGGTACAGTCTTCCAGGCATCGACTACCTGATCGAGAAAATAGACGATGTAATCCAGGTTGGCATGCTTTGGCGGCGTCCCGATAAGATATAGGGAGCCGCTGTCTTCTTCCGGCGCCAACTCTTTTTGGGCCATCACAAACATCAGCGGTAAGCTGAGCACGATGCATGCGCCGAATAACAATACTGCCTTGCGGTTATCCAGGGAATAACACAACAGCCTGCGGTAAGCTGCAGTCAGTGTACTGAACTTGATGTCCAGCCAATCGGCAAATCTCCCCTGATGCTCGTGGTCTTTTAGCAGCCTCGAGCACATCATCGGACTCAAGGTTAAAGCGACGATGCCTGAAACAATCACGGCCCCGGCTAAAGTCAGCGCGAACTCGGTGAACAGAGCGCCAGTCAGTCCACCTATAAAGGCGATGGGGGCGTAAACTGCCGCCAGTGTCAGGGTCATTGCTACGACGGGAAGGGCAACTTCCCTGGCGCCACGGGACGCAGCGTTTAACGGTGTTTCCCCGCGTTCAATATGTCGGTGAACATTTTCCACCACCACGATAGCGTCATCTACCACCAGGCCGATGGCAATGACCATGGCTAGCAGGGTTAGCAGGTTGAGCGAAAATCCCATTGCGTGAATCAGAAACACCACACCGATCAGAGACAGCGGTATGGCCACCAGAGGGATGAGAATCACCCGTGCCGAGCCCAGGAAACAGTAAATTACCAGCATCACGATTAAGGCGGCCTCAAACAGAGTCACGATCACCTCGTCCAGAGCCCCCTGTATGGGTCTGCTGCCATCCCAGTCCAGAAATAATTCCAGATCAGCCGGCAGGGCGGCTTGCAAACGAGGTATCGCATTTTTAACCTCCTTGGCCACTTCCAGAGGATTGGAATCGGGGGTCCCGGTAATCGAAACAAAGATGCCCTCTACACCACTGGAAAATAGCCTCGTCTGGCTGTTCTCGGAGCCCAGTTCAATGTCCGCGACATCACCCAGCAGTACCCGTTCATCACCAGTCTGGCGCACAACCATCGCCGCAAAGGCCTCGGGCGTCGCCGAGTCAGTGCGCGCATCAACCGAGGCGCGTATCAGGTTGCCCTCGGTGGAGCCCGCCGTTGAAATATAATTTTCTCTGCTGATCGCATCGTTGATGTCGGTGGCAGTGACGCCAAAAGCGGCCATTCGAACGGGATCAAGCCAAATCCTCATAGCGGGGAACTGGCCCATAACTTCAGCCTTGCCAACCCCGGGCAGTGTCGCTAGCTCCGGTTGAATATTGCGCGCCACGTAATCGGTAATGCTAGACGGACTCATCTGTTTACTGTTGAACGCCATATACATCAGGGCGTCCCCACCGCCGGTGACCGTTATGACAGGATCTTCAATCTCTCTGGGTAAATCCTCTCGCGCTTCGTTGACCTTGGCGATTACTTCGGTAAGAACATCGCTGCTGTTTTCACCCAGGCGGACGTGGATCTCTATGTCAGACCGACCGGGGTTGCTTTGCGACGTGATGTATTCAATGCCACGAGCTCCAGCCAGGCGCACTTGTAGTGGTGTGGTGACAAAGCCCTGAACGGTGCGCGCACTGGCCCCGCGGTAATAGGTATAAACAAAGATCGTGCTGCGTTCCAGTTCCGGAAATTCACGGAGGGGGACCGTTGACAAAGAGGTGGTCCCCAACAGAAGCAATAGTGCGCTGACCACGATGGCCAGCACCGGACGTTTGATAAAGCTGTCGGTGAGCGCCATGCTAAAAGTAGACCGTGTCGTCTAACTCGACGCGGGCACCCCGGTAAAGTTTGTTTTGGCCCACGGTGACCACTTTGTCACCGGGCTTGATTCCCTTGAGGATTGCTATGCGGCCATTGCGTGCCGGGCCGGTGATGACGATTTTGGGTTCCGCCAGCAGTTCTCCCGGCTTTTCCCTATCGCTGACAACGTACACCGTTTCGCCATGCAGGGCGAAAGCGACTGCACTTTCAGGCACCGTGACCACCATCCGGGCAATGCCCAGGTCGACGGTGAGGCGGGCAAACATGCCGGGAAGTAAGCCCTTGCCGTCGGCTAGAGTGGCGCGCAGGCGCAAATTGCGAGTGCTGGCATCTACCTGAGCGTCAACGGCTTGTAACGTGGCCTTGAAATCCCTGTCCGGGAAGGCTGCCGTGCGCACCAAAATTTCCAGCCCTTTGCGCAATTTAGGGAAGTGCCTGGCCGGCACAGAGAAATCCACCTCGAGTTCAGTCAAATCCTGCAGCGTAGTAATAGCAGTACCCGACTCAATGTAATCCCCTCGCTTGACCGTAATAATACCCACGGTGCCGGAGAATGGAGCCACTATACGTTTGTTGTCCAGCCGTGCCTCAGTTTCGGCGAGAGTAGCCACCGCACTGTCCAGATCGGCCTTGGAGCGGTCGTACTGGCTTTGCGGTATCGATTTTTTCTTAACCAGGCTGGCATCGCGCTTGAAGAGTAGGCGGGCCAATTCCAGATTGGCGATCTGCCGTTCCCGGCTGGCCTGCTCGACACTGTCGTTAAGCGTTAACAGGAGATCTCCGACTTCAACCTGGTCTCCAGACTGAACCCGAATCTCGATGATTTCACCGCTGGTTTCGGCGCTCAGTTGCGCGCCGCGGGCAGCGCCCAGAGTGCCCACCGCCTCCAGCTCAGTTTCCCAGACATCCTCGCGGGCAGTGGCTGCGGCAACCATAATGGGGGGAAGCGTAAAGTCTGCTGCAGCGAACGAAGAAAATTTATTCAGCAGAAACCCGGACATGCTGCCGAAGATCACTAGGAGAAGTAGGGCGACGAACAGATATGCGCGCAATGTAAACCTCAAAAATTCCGCTTATGACGTGGGTTGGCAATGATCGCCAATCGTGGATTTCATTCTAAAACCTTTGACCGGGGCTTGCACCTGTCTTCGTTGCGCAATATTGGCGCTGGCAGGGGTATCTGGCTGAACCTTGACCATAATGCAAAGCCATGTTAGCACTGAAAACAAACTACTGGGCCTCGCGATCCACATGATTTATGCTTAGCGCCTCATCAAAAACACAGAATTGGTAACGGAGTATTTTCTTGAGGCAATCGCGCAAATTAAAGAAGCTACAACGGGAAATGGATAAAACAACCAGTTATTCCGACTGGCAGGAATTGGCTGTATCGCACGATGAGGTGTCGGGCCAAAAACGTTGGCGCGAAGTGGACCAAAGTCGGCAATATGACTTTTCCCAGATTCGTTTGCGTCTGGATCGTCTGCGCAGTTTGCGAGCCAGGCACGATCACCAGGGCCTTCTGTTCACCCTGAACGAGGGCATTCACGGCAATATGGGTGGCATGGGACGCAGCAGCCTGTACCGCCGCGCCAAATTTGGCACCAAGCGGCTCATTGAACAGTATATTGATGAGGTAGATGATGCTCTGCGGTTTCTGGCAGCGCTTCCCGCTGACGAGATTAGCACTCAGGACAAAATAGATTTCTTTTACCGGGCGAATATCTGCTATGGCCGCTCTGCCCTGATGCTAAGTGGTGGCGGAGTTCTCGGCTTTTATCATATGGGTGTCGTTAAAGCGCTACTGGAGCAAAATCTGTTACCGCGGGTTATCTCCGGCTCCAGTGCCGGTTCTATAGTGGCTGGTTTGGTTGGCACACACACAGAGCAGGAACTGGAACATTTCTACGATCCAGGCAATGTACATTTTGAAGCCGAGCGAGAAGCCAGCGTCTTCAGTCGCATGTTCTTCGGTGCCAATCCTCAAATTGATGTGGCCGATCTCGAGTCAATTATCGCTCGCCTTATTCCCGATATGACTTTTCAGGAGGCCTACGAGAAAACGGGGCGCCAGGTCAGTATTACGGTCGCGCCGGCAGAGCCTCATCAGCGTTCCAGGCTGTTAAACGCAATTACGTCTCCCAACGTGTTTCTTCGTTCTGCCGTAATGGCGTCTTGTGCCGTACCCGGGGTGTTTCCGCCAGTCATGCTGATGGGGAAAAACGTGCACGGAGAGGCGCAGCCCTATTTACCGACGCGGAAATGGGTTGACGGCTCCATCGCCGACGACCTGCCGGCTAAACGTCTGTCACGCCTCTACAGCGCTAATCACTATATTGTCAGCATGGTTAATCCGATTGCCACGCCCTTTCTCAGCAACAACAAAGAGCCCAGCCGTTTGGGCGCTGCCCTTGGTAGCCTTGGCGTTGGTGTCGGTAGAGAGGTACTTAATTTTTATCGTGGCATTGCGCAGAAGCAAGGAGACAATTGGCCCCGCTTTAACATGCTGATCAATGGCGTTCACGCGCTTATGGATCAGGAATACAGCGGTGATATCAATATTGTGCCCAGCTTTGGCTGGTACAACCCGGCCAAGATGCTCTCGCACCTGTCGGAAAAGGAATTGGTTGATTTAATGGAGGGTGGCGAGCACTCGGCTTTCCCCAATATTGAATCGATACGCCTGTGCACCAAAATTTCCCGGACCATGGAGGAAATTTTACATCGTTTTGAATACGGCGATCTTCGCCCCGATGCCAGTGAATTCAAGCGGCCTCGCTCGTCACGTCGCCGGCCACCGCCTACTCTGACAGATAGAGAGACCATGCAAATTGCCGCGTCTCAACCGTCAGTGGCAGCAGCGGTCAAGCCGGTGAAGGCCAAGGCCAAGTCGAAAAGAACGGCAGCTAGCCGCAAAAAATCTACTGCGAAGACGTCTAAACCGTCTTCTGGGAAGCCTGCGAGACCCGCCGCCAAGGCTGCATAGCCGCTCGCGGTAGATTATTGAAGAACACGCGCCCAGAAGTGGGCGCGTGCCTGGTCTCTAGATCCGCTCGATGATGATTGCCGGGGCCATGCCGCCAGCCGCGCACATGGTAACCAGGCCAAATTGCTTGTCCTGACGTTCCAGCTCATCCAGCAATGTTCCGATTAGCACTGACCCGGTAGCTCCTATGGGGTGTCCCAGCGCCATTGCGCCGCCATTGACGTTAACCTTGTCACGATCCAGTGCCAGATCCCGGATGAACTTTTCAGCCACCACTGAGAACGCTTCGTTGATCTCGAACAAATCGATATCGGCGAGCGTTAAGCCCGCTTTTTTTAGCACTTTGTGCGCCGCAGGTACCGGGGCATTGAGCATCAGGGTAGGGCAGTCGCCGACGTTAGCCATAGCGACCATGCGAGCGCGGGGTTTGAGTCCGTGAGCCCTGGCGTAGTCTGGGGAGGCCAGCAGTACGGCAGCTGCGCCATCTACGACACCTGATGAGTTGCCGGCGTGGTGAACATGATTGATCTTCAGGTCTGGATATTTCTGTAATACCAGACTGCGAAATGTTGTTCCAGCCTCGTCTACAGGGTAATCAGCCAACGCTTCAAACGAAGGGTTTAGCGCTGCCAGAGTCTCCATGGTAGTGCTGGGGCGTGGGAATTCCTCGTGGTCCAGCGCCAGGCTGCCGTCCAGCTTGTAAACAGGCACCAGGCTGCGGTCGAAATGCCCGTTGGCGATGGCATGGGCAGCGCGCTGTTGTGAGACTACAGCAAGAGAATCGACTGCCTCGCGGTCTATGCCTTCGAGAGTGGCGATAGCGTCTGCACAAACACCCTGGTGGGGTTGAGGATGGGCTTCCCGCAGGCGCAAATTGTCACTGTCCAGGAAAGGTGATTGTGTTGGGTCCAGGCCAAAGGTCGACATCATTTCGCAACCGCCACCGATCACCAGATCTTCCATGCCAGACATGATGGTCGCCGCCGCCAGGTTGACACTGGTGATGCCCGATCCGCAGAAACGGTCTAGAGTGACGCCAGAAGAGCGGGTATCGTAGCCTGCATCCAGCGCCGCCATGCGTGCGAGATCGCCACCTTGCTGGCCGCGCTGATTGCTGGTGCCGAAGATAATGTCGTCGACCTCAGCTGTGTCTATACGGGTCCGTTCGGCGAGGGCCTTAAGTACCGTCGCTCCCAGGTGCTGCGGGTGTTGATCGGCGAGGGCGCCCTTGCCGCGCTTGCCAATGCCGCGGGGTGTGCGGCAGGCATCAATGATCCATGCGTCAGTCATAATAGCTTCCCTATTTCCCTTTCCAGTTCGGTGCGCGTTTCTCGGCGAAGGCGGTGGCGCCTTCGATCGCATCTTCACTGACGAATACTGGCATCACAATCTCGTTCTGCTTGTCGATCATGATGTCACTGGTCCAGTCCTGAGCCGAAGAGACAACCTGCATACTGGCGGCTACCGCCAGCGGTCCGTTGGCGGCGATTTTGGCGGCCAGCGCTTTGGCAGCGTCCAGAGCCGTTCCAGATGGTACTACCTGATTGATCAGGCCCAGGTCGTAGGCGCGCTGAGCGCTTATAAAGTCGCCAGTCAAAGCCAGCTCCATGGCGATTCGATAGGGTATTTGCTTGGGTAACTTCACCAGTCCACCGGCAGCGGCGGCTAGGCCGCGTTTGACTTCAGGGATACCGAACTTGGAGTCTTCTGCGGCAATCAGCATGTCGCAACTGATTGCCATTTCAAAGCCGCCGGCCAGGGCGTAGCCTTCAACTGCACCGATGATGGGTTTACTACAGCGGTATTCGGTCAGCCCGGCAAAGCCGCGGCCTTTTATCTGGGGAGTTTCTCCAGTAACAAAAGCCTTGAGATCCATGCCAGAGCAAAATGTGCCACCGGCACCGGTGAGAATACCTACCCGAAGTTCGTCGTTGCTTTCCAGTTCGTCGGTGGCGGCGACAAACCCTTCGGCCAATGCCTTGTTGGCAGCGTTTCTAGCATGTGGGCGGTTCAGGGTGATGATGAGGACGCCGTCCTCAATACTGGTTAAAACTTCATCGCTCATGGGTAATATCCTTGTTATGCCTGATTAATGTAATGTACGCCGAACTGGGCGAGGCCCTCGACCATTTCACCTTTTGCTGTTGCCTCCGGGCTGGAGGCAGTACCGATCAGCGCTCGTTTTTTGACGCCCTGCAAAATCGCTGCCAGGCGGAAGAAACAAAAAACGAGATAAAAGTTCCAGTTTTCAATCGAGGTGCGGCCGGTTCGCTCGCAGTAACGATCGATATATTCCTGGTCGCTAGGGATACCGTAGTCTGAGCGATTAATATCCATCATGCCGCGCAGGCTGCCGTCTCCGGGCAATTGCCACGCCATAACCTGATAAGCCAGATCCGCCAGCGGGTGTCCCAGCGTCGACAACTCCCAATCCAGCACGGCAATGATGCGCGGCTCGGTGGGATGAAACATAACGTTGTCCAGACGATAGTCGCCGTGTACCAGGCCATTGGAGCCATCATCTGCGGGCATATTAGCCGGCAACCAGGTCATTAGCGTTTCCATTGCCTCGCTGTGTTCTGTCTCGGAAGCCCGGTACTGCTTGGTCCAGCGAGAGAGCTGGCGTTCAAAGTAGTTCCCGGGTCGGCCGTAGTCACCGAGGCCAACTTTGTTGATATCTACCGCATGCATTGCCGCCAGCACGCGATTCATATCATCGTAAATAGCGGTTCGTTCAGAATTATTGGCTACCTCGGGCAAGGTCGGGTCCCAGAAAACCCGCCCTTCCAAATACTCCATCAGGTAAAACATCGAGCCGATAACATCGTCATCCTCACACAGTACATAGGTCTGCGGGACAGGCACGTCAGTGTTTGCTAATGCGCTGATAACCTTGAACTCTCGGTCAACCGCATGGGCGGAGGCCAGCAATTCCCCAGGCGGCTTACGGCGCAATACGTACTGGTTTTCACCGGCGGTAATTTTGAACGTTGGATTGGATTGGCCGCCGGCAAACTTCTCGGCCTGTAACTCCCCGCTAAATTTTGGGATGTGGTCGGCGAGATAACGTGCCAGCTTGGAGGTATCTAGTTCCTGGGCGCTCATGAGATTCCTTGTGCGGTTTCGTGGGTGTGGGCGGTGTGCCAGGGTGGGCATCAGTTTGTTGGTTTGCCAGTGTAGGGGCAATGGCGTACGGGATCAAAAAAATAGACGGCAGATGACAGTTTTCGATGCGGTGTACCCAGATATTGTGCTCTGGCCTAAGCGGGGTTACGCTGGCACTCCTCAAAATATCTAATAATAGGAACTATGCCGTGTACTCAGAATTGACCCAAGTTTGGGAAGAACTGACCTCGCCAGGTCAAATGTTCGAGATTGTTACAGAACAGGTACGTGGCGCTCCCGTTAAATGCTTTGCTCATGCGCCGAAGTCCCTGCGGGATTTTTGGTTGAGTACGGCGGCTCACGGCGATAAAGACTACCTGGTTTATCAGCAGGAACGCTGCACTTATACCCAGGCCCACGAATACACGGCCTCCATCGCCAATTGGCTGCAGCAACAGGGTGTGGGCCACGGCGACAGAGTAGCCATTGCCATGCGTAACTATCCCGAGTGGATGCTGGCCTATTGGGCGGTCGCCTCAGTCGGAGCGGTGGTCGTGGGTATGAATGCCTGGTGGGTACCGCATGAGATGACCTATGGCTTGGCGGATTCCGCGCCTAAAGTACTTATTTGCGACCGCGAGAGGATGCTGCGTTTCGAGGAGATTCGGGCTGACTTTCCGGACATGTTAGTCACGGTTGTCAGATCGGCAGAGGAAGTCCCCGAGTGGGCTATAGACTGGACCGAGGTTATCAATGCCCCCGCCGAATTGCCTGAGGTCGAGATCGACACTGATGATGATGTTTGCATATTTTATACCTCTGGCACCACTGGCAAGCCCAAAGGCGCGCAACTCACGCACCGGGGCTGCATAGCCAACATAATGAACTGTGCCTTCATTAACACTGTACAGCCGCAGGCGTTGGCCCGTGCCAATGGTACCGAAGGCGATACCAGTTCCGCCGTGACAGAGGTGAGTGCCATGGTGGCAACGCCGTTGTTCCACGTAACAGCCAATAACTGTGTCGCTCAGGCGACGGCTCTGGCCGGTGGTAAATTAATACATATGTATAAGTGGGATCCGGCTGAAGCACTGCGCCTGATTGAAGCTGAGCGAGTTACAACTTTTTCGGCGGTGCCTATGATGACGCGGGAAATGTTAATGCATCCGGACTTCGCTAACCGTGATGTCTCAAGCTTGAAGTCAATCGGAGGAGGGGGCGCTGCAATGCAACCCGATCTGGTGGCCAAGGTCGATCAGGTCATGGAGGGTGCTGCTCCCGCCACCGGTTATGGGATGACCGAGGTTTGCGGCCTAATTTCGGCCGTGGGTGCCGATTTCTTTGTCGATAAGCCGGCCAGTGTTGGCTTGCCAGTCCCGACGCTGGAGGCAAAGTGTGTGGACGAGCAGGGCCAGAGCCTCGCAGTCGGCGAAATTGGTGAGCTGTGGGTACGCGGTTCACCGGTGATCAAGGGCTATCTCAATCGCCCTGAGGCGACGGCAGAGAGCATTACCGATGGCTGGTTACATACCGGCGATATCGCCTACCTGGACGAAGACGGCTTCATCTTTCTGGTCGATCGGGCCAAGGACATGGTGCTCAGGGGTGGCGAGAACGTCTATTGTGCGGAAGTAGAGAACGCGATTTTCGCCCACGATGATGTTGCAGAGTGTGTCGCATTTGCGGTGCCGGACGACCGCCTGGGCGAAGAGGTGGGGGCGGCTATTTACCTACGACCCGGGGCGACGCTTGATGCAGCAGCCATCAGGGAGCACAGCAAGGTACTAATTGCTCCCTTCAAAATTCCCCGTTATATCTGGTTCGTGAGCGAGCCGCTGCCCAGAAATGCCAGCGGCAAGTTCGTGAAAAAGGATATCAAGGAAGCCATGCAACTGGCTGATGCCAGCTAGGGCTACTCTAGGCATTACCGCATTCTTTAGCAGTGACCTGTCAGCTTTCGACGAAAGCCCGCTCGATAACGTAGTGGGCTGGCTGGCCATGGCGAGACTCCTCGAACCCCTGGCTGTCTAGCATACGGGTAATGTCCTTGAGCATGCTGGGGCTGCCGCAAATCATGAATCTATCGTGCTCTACGCTGATCGGATCCAGGCCAAGGTCGCGCGGCAACTTGCCAATGCGCAGTAAATCGGTGAGCCTGCCGTTATTACGAAACTTCTCTCGGGTCACGGTGGGATAGTACAGCAGTTTGTTGGCCACCATTTCTCCCAAATACTCGTGCTTAGGCAACTCCGAGGTGATCAGTTCCTGGTAGGCCAGCTCATCCACCGTGCGACAGCCGTGGGTGAGGATGACTTTGTCGAAGGCCTCGTAGATGTCCGGGTCTTTGATGATGCTCATAAACGGCGCCAGACCGGTTCCTGTGGCTATCAGGTACAGGTTGCGGCCCGGCAGCAAGTGATCCAGCACCAAAGTGCCAGTCGATTTGCTATTAACCAGTACTTCATCACCTACCTGAATGTCTTGCAGCTTCGATGTCAGCGGCCCATCGGGCACTTTAATACTGAAGAACTCGAGTTCGTCCTCATGATTGGCACTGGCCATACTGTAGGCGCGCATCAGTGGTTTGCCTTCACGCTCCAGCCCGATCATGGTGAAGTGGCCGTTTTTGAATCTGAAACCCTGATCACGAGTGGTTTTAAAGCTGAATAGGCGATCGGTCCAGTGGTGTACTTCGGTGACTTCTTCGCGCAATAGTGTAGCCATAATCTGTGTTCTCCTTCACTGTCCCGGTTTAAATTCGGGTGCATTAAATCAGTTGATGGAGCAATGTTAAGGGTTAATCTTATATTGGTAAAACGGTAAATATCTATATAATATATCGGCAAAACAGATTAAGGGTTTTATCGTGCGATACAGTTTACGACAGCTTGAAGTGTTTCTGGCGACAGCACACTTTGAAAATATAACCCGCGCTGCGGCCAGCCTGGCGATGTCGCAGTCCGCGGCCAGTGGCTCGCTTGGCGAGCTGGAGCAACAGTTCGATGTGCAGCTGTTTGATCGGCGCGGCAAGCGACTACAACTGAGCGAGTTGGGCAGGGAATTGCGGCCGCAGGCGGAAAACCTGTTGGCTCAGGCCCGCGAATTCGAGCAGTCTCTGGGGGGTGAGGGCGTCGTAGGTCGGTTGCAGTTGGGTGCCACGCTGACTATCGGTAATTATCTTGCGGTGGCTATGATTGCGGAGTTTCGAAGGCTGTATCCACAGGCCGATGTCACCCTGGAGGTCGCCAATACCGCGACCATTGCTGAATCTGTTGCCAATTTTGAATTGGATGTGGGCTTGATAGAGGGAGAGTTCCATCATCCTGAGCTGGAAACGCAGTATTGGCGAGACGACGAGCTACAAGTCTTCGTCGGCCCTGATCATCCTTTGGCCAAACGCCGCACATTGAGCGACAAGGATTTGTTGGCAGAAAAATGGATAGTGCGGGAAACGGGCTCTGGCACCCGACAGACCTTCGATCGGGCGATGGCGGGTTTGTTGCCTGATCTGGACATCAGCATGGAGCTACAACATACCGAGGCGATTAAACGCGCGGTGGAGGCCGGCCTTGGCATAGGCTGCTTGTCTGAGATTAGCCTCAGGGATGCCGTTGCCAGAGGATCACTGGTACCATTAGGGGTTCCACACCGTGACTTTCGCCGCCAATTCAATATCATTACCCACCGCAGAAAATTCCATGGCGCTGCACTGCGCCAATGGTTGCAACTTTGTTTGCCGCAACATGCCCCAGGAGACTGACATAGCGTGATCGATCCGATTGATAGCACTCAACGTGAAGAAGTGCTGGCCGAAACTGAACGTTACATCACCAAAGCCTCAGAGATGTTGGATTACCAATTCCCCTCAATACCGGTGGAATTTGATTTGCGTGGGACGACGGCGGGGATGTTCAAAATGTTTGGTAAGAAGCACTGGATTCGTTACAACCCCTGGATATTTGCGAAATACTATACCGAAAACCTGCGCGATACCGTGCCTCATGAAGTCGCCCACTACATCACTCATCATTTGTATGAACGTCGCCGGGTCAAGCCCCATGGGCCCGAATGGCAAGCCATTATGGCGGGTTTTGATGCCGACCCTGGTGTCACTTTCAATCTTGATTTGACCGGCATACCGCAGCGACGCCAGCGCAGCCATCCGTACTTTTGTGGCTGCCAAACCCATGAGGTATCCAGTACACGACACAATCGCGTGGTGCGGGGGAAGTCCAGTTACCAGTGTCGAAGCTGCCATGGCGATTTGGTGTACACCGGTCAATAGAGCCGTGGTGAGTCGCCGTCAGGCTGCAGTTGAAGTTTGTCTCAAGTATCCAGTGACATTTCCACGCCGCTGAATCGATTGCCTTCTTCTTCAATGTCCGGTTGCTCGATTACTGAACTGCTGGCAGGCAGCCCCGCTTCATTCACCAGGTAACGTTTGGTGGCTGCCGCGCGCTCCTGTGCCAGTGCTTCTAACAGAGTGTTATCTATCTGTATGTTGGCCGTGATCAGTCCAAGTTGGCTGCGCAGAGACGGAAGAGCTTCCTCTTCGATCCCCAAAGTCAGGTAACGACGCTCTACTGCGCCAATATAGCGCTCCGACTTTGCTTTGATTTCATCATTAGTGAGACCCTCCTCTAACAACTCTGCCGAGAGTGAGCTTTGCTGTAGATAGAGTCGATCCGCAGTGGGGTGCAAGCGACCCTTAATAATCAGTGTTAATTCAGGCCTTTGCTGCATAGCCTCCGCCAGGCTTGAAAGTTTGGTCTGGCCTGCCTCATCCAGGATTGCGACTCCGGACGGGAAAATCACGCTCTGTAAGTCCTCGTCGGAGCTCACCAGCCCCGCGAGTAATTTGAACGGCGCGGTTACCGCGCTAGTGATGAGATTGAACAGGGCTTTTGCGACAATGCCTCCCACGGAAAACTCAGGGTCGTTGACGTCGCCGCTCACTGGTAGTGCCAGGTCAATGACACCATTGGCATCGGTCAGTAGTGCCAGGGCCAATTGTATGGGTAAGTCTGGGGCTTGTTCACTTTCGATTTTCTCGCCTAGCTTTAACTGGTCGATAATGATCTGGTTATCGCCTTGCAGCTGATTGTTCTCTAAACCGTATTTAAGGTCGAGATTGAGCAGGCCTCTATCGATGGCGTAGCCTGCATAAGCGCCGGAATAGGGCGTCAGTCTAGCCAAATCTACGCCCTCAAAGGTCAGCCGCAGATCGATCGCCGGAAGCTCGTTGAAGGGGCTTGCGCTACCGAGCAGTATCACCGGGGCGTAGCCGTCTACTGAGCCGTCGATATCGATCTCCATACGACTGCCGGGGGTGGTATCCAGACCCAAAATTTCACCCTGGAGCTGGCCAATAATTGTACGAAACTTCAGCGGCAGGGATTCGTCCATAAAATCCATTTCACTGTCGGCGATGTTTATTGCCGCTATTTTTACTGTCCATGGGGGAGAGGGTTCGGCAGGTTCTTCAGCTTCTGATTGCTGCGCCGCTGCCTCATCTTCCAGCAGTCGCTGGGTGTTGATCGAGCCGTCTTCCTTGATGTGTAATCTGCCCGAATAGCGCTGCAGATGAAGTGCAGTAAGCTCCACGACCTGGCTGGGGATGTCCACCACAAGCCCCTCCAGCCTAACCTCTTCCCAACCGGTAAGAGAGGTTTCCTCCTCTGCAACGGACAGGGAAAAGTCGCTAATAGTGCCATCCAGCATGGCGCGCACAGGAGCAAAATCAGCCAATTCCAGAGCGCCGTTGACCTGAATCTGGCCCTTGCTGATATTGGCCTTCAGCGCTTTCGGTAGATTAGGGTTAAACCAGGGCACGGGCAGTTCGGCAAGCGAGTATTGAAGGGTTCCGGAACCAGTGCCTAACTCGATCCCGCCCTCAACGGAAAAATTGGCCGTGTCCAAAAGCATCAGCGAAAGTTCGCCTTCGCTGCGGCCCTCAAGTGGCCAGGCAATGTTCCGCCAGCGCAGGGAAATTGGTGACACAACCATAGTTTCCGGTTGGGTAAATTCACTGCGCCACGCCAGCGAGCTGTCGATGACCTCGAACTCCTTGAGGTGTACCTTCCAGGGGCTATCGTCTCCGGTGTCTTGGTCCTCTTCTGTTTCTTCCTCATCGGTATCGAAGGAGGTTTGAAGCAGTTCCGCCAGACTTATCCGGGATTCTTCCATAAAACCGGCCACCGCAAGACTGTCTACCGTGAGTTTGTCGAGATCGACCCGGGATTTGTTGCCGTCCAGTTCGACTCCGTCTAACAAGATGCTGGTGAGCGTTAAGCCCGTGTCGGGCAAAGCCTCTTCGTCCTTGGGTGCAATATCCAGCCCCCGAATGGCCAGTTCGCCCCCGCTGACCCGGTATTCAAGCCCCTGCAGCCAGGAAACCTCGTAGTCACCTTGTATGTCCAAGCGGCCATGTCGCAGCTCCAGTGCCAGCCAGGGCTCCAGAAATCGCCATGCCGTTCTAAGGCGAACATTGGACAGAGAGAGGCGGCCGCTGCTTCGGCCATCGGGAATGGAAATATCGCCTTCCCAGGTCAGTAGGCCGCCCTGTTCAGCCGAGACCGAGATTTGGTAGGGCTTGCCATCACGTCGAATAGTGGATAGGTCTTGCACTCGGGCGTTTAAATTGTCCCAATGGGTTTGATAGGGTTTCGCCCGGTCTTCATCAGTTATCTGGATGCGGCTGGCATTGAAGTTCAGATCACCGATGGTAATGCCTGGCAGGGGAGAGGCCGGTTCTGCGTCGGCTTCAGCCTCGGAATCATCAGCGAGCATATCTGAAAAGTTAAATTTATTGCCGGGCAGTTTTTTGATGTGAAGGGTGAGACCGTCGACGGTAAAGCTATCCAGAACAACGCCGGACTGCAGTAGACTTGCCAGAGACAGGTTAACTTCCAACTGATCAACAGCGGCAAAGGGCTCATCGTTAGTCTCTTTTAGCTGTAGTTTCCGTGCCTCCAGAGCCAGGGTGAATGGGTTGAATAGAATAATTTCAGCGTTGAGTGGCCGATGTAAATTTTCTTCCACCAGCTTTGGCACCAGGTAATTTAATAGAGGTAAAACCACCAGTAGACTCAGGGCGATATAGGCGCTGTAAACGAGGGCGGAGATCTTTACTAGGCGGTTCAATTCTGGTGCTCCATCAATAAGTCCTGAGGTTAACTATAGTCAAAATATCAGCCCCCCCCACCATTAGTTAGCGGGGGGTGTTAAAGGCCCTTGCGATAGGTGTAGGGCGTGACCCCTGTCCAGCCTTTGAATGCCCGTATAAACGCGCTTGCTTCGGAGAAGCCCGAGCGGTGAGCAATTTCTTCAATACTCAAGCCATGTTTGCCCAGCAGGTGCAAGGCTGTGTCGCGGCGCAACTGATTTTTTATTTCTTTGAAGGTAATACCCTCTGCAGACAGACGTCTTCTGAGTGTTTGAGGGTGTATTTCCAGAGCGTCAGCCACTGCGATCAGTTCAGGCATATCTATCAGGTTGTGGCGAACTTTTTCTGTGACCCGGGTGGTCCAGCTGCGACTGACATAATCCTGAGTGAGCATCATTAACACCGGATGGCGTAAGTAGTGACGCAGGGATTGTTCATTTTGCACTACCGGCTTGTCCAGTAGCGAAGTGGCAAGCACAATTTTAGAGGCGGGTTGCTCAAATGCCATCGGGCTGGCACGAAACATATGGCGATAATCCTTGGTTGCTGCGGCTGGTGGGTAGATCAGATTAACGGATTGCAGGGGAATATGTTCCTGAATCAGCCAGCTGCCGAAGCGATGAATATTGAACAACGTAGTCTCACAGTGGTACGCCTCCGGCTCTTTCTGCTGATCAGTTCCTGCCAGCTCTATTGAGGTGGTTTTATCGACGCTCAGCAGGCGCGGATAAGTGTCAAAAGCAAACAGTTGGAAAAAGCGGCAGTGGCGTGCCAGGGCCTGTCCCAGGGTTTCACAGCTGATTACCGCGTGGCACATCATCGACCAGGTGCCTATTGGCATAGGTCTTGAGGCGTAGCCCAGTGCTTCATCCTCCATTGCCAGCATGGTGCTGACTTGTAGATCTGCGAATCGCTCGATCGAAATTCTAGCGTCACTTTCCTGCAGCAGGCGTGGGGAGATTCGGTTCTTTCTTAGCAGACCGATGGGATTTACGCCCAGGCGGACGGTGTGGCGCAAAACGGCGCGAACAAAGTGAATTGAAATAGATAGATCGCGCATAAATTTAGTCGGAGTCTTTCACAGCGCTGATTTGTACGGGTGTCTTTTCTACTGAGGCTACTCGGTTTCGCCCACTGCGCTTGGCTAGAAACAAGGCGCGGCTAGTCTCGTTGTAAAGGCCGTCGACATCGGCTGGGCCCAGGGAACTTGCAACGCCAATACTGGCCGTCACCGGAACATTCTGCTGTTCAACCAGTAACGGGTAATCGCCGATGGTTACCCTTATGCGTTCTCCAAGTGCCTTTGCGGCATCGATGTTGGTATTGGGGAGAATTAGCATAAACTCCTCCCCCCCCGTGCGTGCGACGACATCGCTACCACGGCAGAGCCGGCTCAATATGTTAGCAACCATCTGAATGACGCTGTCGCCGACCTCTTGGCCAAAACTGTCGTTGACCTGTTTGAAGTGGTCGATATCAACGAGAATGGCTGACGTGGTATGACCATGGCGGGAGGCTGCGGCGAGACTGACATGCAACGCTTCACCCAGGCCGCGGCGGTTGAGTAGCCGGGTAAGCGGATCCTCAGTCGTAAGATGGCTTAAATCTTGTTGGTATTCGATCAGCGCGCTTGCCAAAAAGCCGATAACTATTAAAGCAAAGCCGATGGAGTGTGTTCGAAATACCAACATCCGCACTACCTGCGAATCAGCCCCCGCCGTCGCTTTATAGGCGGCAAGTGTTATGCCGATTAGAGAGAGCGCACAGGCCAGTGCAATGATGCTATCGCCCATATTGCGATAGCGCCAGCCGCGCCAGCTGCTCAGCACACCTGCCGCGGTGAAAAACACTGCGCTGGCTACAGCTTGCGTAAGGAACATGTGTTCAATCGGTAGAAAGAATACGCTTAGGCTAGTCAGTAGGCAGACACCGCCAAGCAAGTAGCGCCCGCTATAGATTCCAGACCGTTGGCCGCAGGCCAAAAATAACAAATAACTATTGACGATTGCCACCACCGCAGTGATATCGATGCCGACTGCGCCGTTACCTGCCCCCGATCCGCTCTGCACCGACAGCGCGATCCAGCCAAGCAGTGCTGCCATGAAATACACCGTGAACAGTCCCAGTCCAACGGGAGGGTTTGCTGATCCACTGAGCGAATACATCACGAATAGCTGGGCGCAGGTAATTGACAGAATCAGGGCATAATCTGAAAGGGTCCATCCGTCGGTGAAAATCTGTTCCATCATCTCTGTACTGTGGTCATCAATGTGACTGGTAGTTTAAGTCAATTTATTTGTCGGGGCAGGTCATTGTTGCACTTTTTAGCGCTCCGCATACTGTGTTGAACCTTACCATCCCCCTTAACGAGGATATCGCTCGTGCTTAAACGTGAATTTACCGAAGAACAAACGATGTTTCGAGATGCCTACCGGAAGTTCCTGGCAGCCGAAATAGTGCCCAATATGGAAGGCTGGCGCGAGGCTGGAATTGTCCATAGAGATGCCTTCCGCAAGGCGGGGGAGCAGGGTTTTTTGATGATTTGGCCAGATGAAAAGTACGGCGGACTGGGTGATGATGACTTCCGGTTTGAGCAGATTATTATTGAGGAATCTGCCTACGCGCGAGCTGGGGACTGGTATAGCACCCTGCACAGTCGCCTTGTTGGTCCGTATTTTACGCGCTTTGGTAGTGAGGAGCAGTGCCAACGGTTTTTGCCAAAGTGTGTGAGCGGTGAGACGATTCTTGCTATTGCCATGACCGAACCCGACGCCGGCAGTGATTTGGCAGGGATGCGATCAACTGCCATTGAAAAAGACGACCACTGGTTGTTGAATGGGGCAAAGACCTACATATCCAATGGCATCAACGCCGACGTGGTCATTGTTGCCGCCAAAACGGACCCGGAAAATAACCCCCATGCGATGACCTTGTTCCTGGTCGAACGAGGCATGGCCGGATTTGAGCGAGGCCGCAACCTCAAAAAAATGGGTCTGAAGGCACAGGATACGGCAGAGTTGTCGTTTAATGATGTGAAGGTGCCCAAGTCCAATGTGCTGGGCGAGCCCGGGAAAGGTTTTATCTATCTTATGGAAGGTCTGGCCGAGGAACGGTTGATTGGTGCGGCCGGTTACCTGGCCGCCGCACAATTGTCCTGGGATCTCACCGCGGACTACGTCAAAGAGCGCAAGGCGTTTGGTAAGCCATTACATCATTTTCAGAACACCCAATTTACTATGGCGGAGTTGCGTACCAAGCTGGACATCATGCAAGTTTTCATCGACCAGTGCGTGACTTCCTTTAGCGCTGGCGAGTTAACAGCAGTCGATGCGGCGAAGGCCAAATTGGTGGCCAGTGAGCTGCAGGTTGAAGCTGCGGATATAGGCGTACAGCTGCATGGAGGCGCCGGCTACATGGATGAATACCCGATTAGCCGTCAGTATACCGATGCCAGGATTTCGCCCATCTATGCGGGCACCTCTGAGGTGATGAAAATAATCATTAGTCGCGATTGCCTGTCAGATGATTACAATGCATTTAATTCGCGTAATTTTTAGCTAACTACAGAATAAAAGGGAGTACCCGAATATGGGTCCATTGAACGGTTACACGGTCATCGAGTTGGCAGGTATTGGCCCCGGACCCATGGGCGGAATGATTTTGGCCGACATGGGTGCCGAGGTGATCCGCATAGATCGAGCCAACGGTGCGGATGCACGTTTGATAGAGAGGGTCAGCGGCCGTGGGAAAAAGTCGGTCATTCTTAATCTCAAGGACCCAGCCGGTGTTGAAACCTTACTGCGCATGGTCGAGAACGCCGACGTGATTATTGATCCTTATCGCCCCGGCGTTTGCGAAAAGCTTGGCGTTGGTCCAGAGCAATGCCTGGCTCGTAATCCCCGCATCGTTTTTGCTCGTATGACGGGCTGGGGGCAAGAGGGTCCTCTGGCGCAGGCTGCTGGACACGATATTAACTATATCTCAATCACTGGCGCTTTATTCGCCACCGGGCGCAAGGGCGAGAAACCGGTGCCGCCACTGAATCTGGTGGGCGACATGGGCGGCGGTGGCATGTTGCTGGTTAATGGTGTGTTGGCAGCACTGTTGGAAACTACCAACTCGGGTCAGGGCCAGGTGATCGATGTGGCCATGGTCGATGGCGCAGCTCAATTGATGTGGATGTTCCACGGTCTTGAGGCAATGGGTATATGGGATGCCAATCTTCGTGAAGGGAATCTATTGGACGGAGGCGCGCATTTTTACGATACCTACGAATGTGCAGACGGCGAGTATATTTCTATAGGGTCGATTGAACCCCAGTTTTATGCGCTCCTTAAGCAGCATGCCGAGCTCGTTGAAGAGACTTTCGGCGATCAGAATAATCGTGATTTGTGGCCTGAACTTAGCGCCAAGCTCGCTGATGTATTCAAGCAAAAAACCCAGGCGCAGTGGTGCGAAATAATGGAAGGCACAGACGTATGTTTTGCTCCGGTACTGCGCTTTACCGATGCGCCTGGCCACCCGGCAAATGTAGCCCGCAATACGTACACTGAAGTTGATGGCTTGGTGCAACCGGCGCCGGCGCCGCGATTCAGTCGTACACCCTCTGAGATTGCACACGGCGTGCATGGCGGGGGTGAAGATACCGAAGCCGTACTGTCTGCCATGGGGTTTGCCGGGCAGGAAATTACCGAGCTAAAGGACAAGGGCAGTATCGTCTAAAGCGGAAATAAGAATTGGAGTCTCAGTGAGTAATTTTGAAACAATATTGATCGAACGACAGGGTGCGGTAGCGCTGCTAACCCTGAATCGCCCGGATAGCCTAAACGCCTTTGATACCAAGATGCGTCGAGAATTTGGTGTGGCAGCGCGAGAGCTCAATGAAGATGACAGTGTGAGAGTCGTGGTACTGACCGGTTCAGGCCGTGCCTTTTGCGCTGGCGCTGATCTTGCAGAAAGCCCGAGAGATGGGCTCGCTGATGGTCAGGCAACTGAAGATATTCTGAACTCTGAATACAAGCCGGGTTTGCTTGCGATACACAATGCGCCCAAGCCCTGGATTAGTGCGGTCAATGGTGCTTGCGCGGGTATTGGCAGTGCCTACGCGATGAGCTGTGACTTAATGGTAATGGCGGAAAATTCCTATATTTATCAGGCGTTCGGGGCCATTGGCCTAGTGCCGGATGGCGGAGCTACCTGGCACTTGCAACGTATTCTCGGACCCAAACGTGCCTACGAGTTGATTGCTACCGGGGAGAAAGTTGCAGCTGAAAAATGCTTGCAGCTGGGTCTTTGTAACCGACTCTCCAGTGTCGCCGAGTTGGTGCCTTCAGCCCTGAACTGGGCGCATGAATTGGCTGCCAAATCCCCGTTGGCGCTGCGCTATTCGAAAGCGTCTCTCAATTTTGCCGCAGAGGCTTCACTCGCGGATGTGATCAGCAACGAAGCACGGCTTCAGCATCTGTGTATTGATAGTGATGACGCGCGTGAGGGCGTTTTGGCATTCCTTGAGAAGCGTGCTCCTGACTGGAAGGGTTGCTAGGGCTTTTCCGAATGATTGTCTGCCCGATTCACTTGGGCTCTATTTATGACTCGATTGTTGGCGTGGCGTTTCAGGCGCTATAGTATCGCGCTCTTCGAACTGGGGAATAACGCATGGACGATGAGCTCCGACCTGAACTCAAAGAACTGAATCGACGACTGGCGATAACGCTGGACGCCGATCGATCCGAGGCGCTTGCCAAGCGACACAGTAAAGGTTTCAGGAGTGCGCGAGAAAATTTGCAGGATCTCGTCGATCCTGATTCATTCATCGAGTATGGTCAACTGGCCGTTGCCGCCCAGCGCAGCCGCAGAGACTATGAAGATCTCCAGTCCCGAACCGCAGCCGATGGCATCGTAACCGGACTGGCGACAATAAACGCGGATACGGTGGGTAGTAGCGCTGCTCAGGCCGTCGTGGTTGTGAATGACTACTCGGTGCTCGCGGGAACCCAGGGATTCTTCCACCACAAAAAGCTTGATCGTGCCTGCGAATTGGCGGTGCAACACAGCCTTCCTGTGGTCATGTATACCGAGGGCGGTGGCGGTCGTCCGGGTGACACCGATGTGACTACTCAAATAGCGGGGCTCAATGTTCCCTCCTTTAGTTCCTGGGCTCGTCTAAGCGGCAAAGTCCCTCGTATCGCGGTGAATAACGGCTATTGTTTTGCGGGTAATGCCGCGTTGTTTGGCTGCGCCGATTTTGGCATTGCCACTCGCCAGTCCTGGATAGGAATGGCAGGCCCTGCAATGATAGAAGGCGGTGGCCTGGGTAGTTATGAAGCCACTGAAATTGGCCCGATAAAAACCCAGGAACGCAACGGCGTGGTTGATATCGTCGCTGAGGACGAAGCTGATGCCACTCGCCTTGCTAAACAGTTGTTGTCTTATTTTCAGGGCCCTATAACGCAATGGCAATGTGCTGATCAGGAACCGCTGCGGGATATTGTGCCCGAGGACAGGCGTTGGGCCTATCCGGTTCGGACCATCATATCGACCGTGGCAGACCAGGGCAGCTTTCTGGAACTGCGGCGCGTCTACGGTCGCAGCGTCATTACCGGATTTATTCGTCTGGAGGGTAGGGCCGTTGGCCTCCTTGCCAATGATTGCCAGCAATTGGGCGGGGCACTGGATTCAGAGTCGTCTGAAAAGGCGGCTGAATTCCTGCGGATCTGCAACGAATTTGGCTTGCCTGTGCTGTCTCTGACCGATACTCCGGGATTTATGGTGGGCCCGGCCAGTGAGGAAGCGGGTGCAGTTCGTCGTATGTCGACCTTGTTTCGGGCAGGGGCGAGTATTTCGGTGCCAGTGGTGGCCATATTTTTACGCAAGGGCTACGGCCTGGGTGCTATGGCGATGGTCGGGGGTAGTTTTCTTGACCCGGTTTACGCAGCCTCCTGGCCGTCGGGTGAGTTCGGCGGTATGGGTTTGGAGGGCGCTGTTAGGTTAGGGTTCAAGAAAGAGCTGGAGGCTGAAACTGACGCCACCAAACGCACGGCTTTATTTGATGAGTTAGTCGCGCGGCTTTATGAAATTGGCAAAGCCACTGAGGCTGCAGCACACCTTGAAATCGATGCTGTGATTGATCCTGTTGATACCCGCGCTCATGTCATAAAAGCGCTGGCTGCGGCGGGCTACTGAAACCTGATCTAGGCTACGGTGAGTTCGAAATCTTCTTCGACCAGTACTTTGTGATCCTTTAGATAGGCCCGTGCATTATAGGGATACAGCGTTGAAATCAGGCCATCTTCGCGCTTATACCAGCTTGAACAATTACCAGCCCACACCGTGTTTTGCAGCGCTGACTGAATATCATCGTTGTAGCGTTGCTGCGCTTCCGGCTTCACCTGAATAAAACCTCCGCTGCCAGTTTTCTCTATGGCTTGCAAAATTAGCTTTAGCTGCGCCTCGATCATGTACACCACTGAGGTGGTGCCTACACCTGTGTTGGGGCCAGTGGTCAGGTAGAAATTGGGAAAACCACTGACGAAACCGCCCTTATAGGCTGAAGGTAACTCCGCCCAGACGTCGCTTAATTTTGTACCACTGGAGCCGGTAACTTCGGTCTGACGCATATATTTTTCAAGATCAAAGCCGGTCGCATAAACAATAATATCTGCCGGATGGGCTACTCCGTCCCGTGTCGTGACACCCTCGTTATCAATGCTGGCGATGCCCTCGACCTGCAGGTGTACATTGGGGCGGTTCATGGCGCTATAAAAGTTGTCTGCCACCAGAATTCGCTTACACCCCAGAGGGAACTCGGGGATCATCGCTTTGCGCATGGCCACATTGGTGACGCTGGCCCTGATGTGTGTTTTTACCATGTGCTGCGCGCGATCTCGCCAGCGACTGGGTCGCTTATCGCGGACGATAGGAAATAGAATCCATTCGCCCCGTAGGAAGATAAACTTGCGATACAGTCGATTCAGCCAGGGCCAGCGTGCGAATCTTTGCTTCTCCTCAACACTGTATTCCCGGTCGTTTCTTGGGGCTACATAGTTTGGCGTCCGCTGGTAGACATCGAGTCGACCGGCGACCTTTGCCAATTCTGGTATGAGCTGAATGGCACTGGCTGCGCTGCCGATAACGGCCACGCTTTTGCCGGTGAAATCCACCTGGTGATCCCACTCGGCAGAGTGCATGGTAGGCCCGGAAAATGCCGCCATTCCCGGAATATTGGGGAAGGCGGGTAGATGTAGGCCGCCGCTGGCGAAAATAACGTGGCGTGCCTGCTCCACTGCACCACTCGCAAGGTGTGCTCGCCACGACTGGTGCTCAGCGTGCCAATGGAATTCCTCGACTGCCGTGTTCAGTTGAATATGTTCACGCAATGCGTACTTGTCCACACAGTGCTCGATATAGGCCTGAATTTCAGCCTGCTGTGAATACTTGCGCGACCAGTTGGGGTTGGGCTCAAAGGAGTAGCAGTATAGATGTGACTGTATATCGCAGGCCGCACCGGGGTAGGTGTTATGCCACCAGGTGCCGCCTATTCCGTCCGCTTTTTCGAGGATCTTGAAATTGTGGATGCCGCGTTCGCGGAGCTTGATGCCGGCACAGATGCCGGCGAAGCCAGCGCCGACAATGAGCACCTCAAGTGGTGCCGCTTTGGGTTGATTTTGCGCCGAGTTCATTTTCACACCAAATTAAATCACTTGCTTTAATGTTATGGACTTCGGCCCGCAAACACAAGTCTGCAGCCAAATACTTGCACCTGAGCTGGGTCGAGCGCTAGAGTACTTGCCTTGAAATCAAGGGAGTAGAAAAAGTGAAAGTCATTTGGTCACAGAGACTCATACGAACTGGTGTGCTGTTGATTTTGATCACGGCCGGCATAGGCGCCAAGGCCGACTCAGGCGAACAGCAACGGATTCACCAGGCACTGGATGCTTTTCATCAGGCTGCTGCTACCGGCGACTTTGACGCCTACCTGACATTGATGACCGAGGATGTTGTTTTTCTGGGTACCGACGGCACCGAGCGCTGGCAGGGTGCCGCTTTCCGTGACTTTGCGCAGCCACGTTTTGCTCAAGGTGGTTGGCGGTATGTACCACAATCCAGAAATATCAATTTAAATGCCCGTGGGGATGTAGCCTGGTTTGACGAAGCACTGGAAAATGACGGACTCGGTAAGTGCCGTAGCAGCGGTTTGCTGCTGCAGCAGGACGGTCAGTGGAGGATCGCGCAATACAATCTCAGCGTGCCTATCCCCAATGCATTAGTAGACAGCGTGGTGGCAGATATACAGGATTTTTCGATGGCGCCAGCGGACATGGCGATAGAGGACGCTGCGGTTGAAACTGAAACCGAGGGCCAGAACTGTTCCCGAAAGCGACACAAAACTAACCGCAAGGCGGGCTGCTGAGCCCACACTCAGGTAGTGATAATTAACCGCAATGCCTGCATTTGAAGGCTGGCGTGTTGAATGTGCAATGCACATTCATCGATCCGATACCGCAGATGATCAATTTCTTCCTGTCGGATAGAGGGGTTAACCTCGCGCAAAGCTTCCAGTCGGGATAGCTCAGCACCTAGAGACTCCCGCATGGTAGCTTCAGCATCGTCCAGCAAGATTTGCAGCCTTTTTTCAGCCTGTTGCCCGGCCAGTACAAGCTTCGCATCGACCTCCTGCTGTACCCGCTTGATGATCTCCAGAGCGGTGGACTTTTGCACTTTCTCAGCCAGTGAATTCAGCCGTTCGTGCGGCACGAGATCGGCCAATTCTTTGCCCCGTGCATCTACCAGCAGGCGCATCGGTGACATGGGAAGAAATCTTTCAACCTCTAATGCCCGCGGAGCCACGCAATTAACGGTATAGATTGTTTCCAGCAGCATGGTGCCGGGCGCAATTCCCTTCAGTTTAATCGAGCCTATGGCAGCATTACCCAACTCGGTGGAATGAACCATTTCCATGGCTTCAACCAGCATTGGGTGTTCCCAGGTGAGGAAGGCTATATCTTCACGGGCCAGCGCGTTGTCTCGACTGAAGGTTACGGTTATCCCGTCTTCTCCCACATAGGGAAAATGTCCTGTAAGCATATGCTCAGTAGGGCGCAGGATAAGTGATTGCTCGGAATGGAATTCATGTTCAACACCAAATGCTTCGCACAGAGATTCCAAATACTTTTGTAGCGTTTCACCTTTTTCGTTGTTGCCGATTTCTTCGATCAACTGATGGGCGAGCTCTGGTTTACAGGAGTTGCGCTCCAATAATCGGTCACGGCCTTCGCGTAGTTCCAGCCGGGTTTGTTCAGTGAATACAACGGTGTCGGCAATCAGCTCCGCCAGTGTGTCGTCCTTTTTGAGTAGTTGTGGCAGCAGGCGGTCTCGAAAATTCTCCAATATCATGGTGCCTGCAGAGCAGCTGTCACAAAACAGATTCATGCCTTCCTGATACCACTGAAACAACACCTGCTGTGCGGTATTTTCCAGATAGGGGACGTGTATTTGTACGTCTTCATGCTGGCCTATTCTGTCTAGCCTGCCGATACGCTGTTCGAGCAGATCCGGGTTCAGCGGCAGATCAAACAGAATGAGGTGGTGAGCAAATTGAAAGTTGCGCCCCTCGCTACCAATTTCCGAACACACCAGAGTCTGGGCACCGCCATGATCATCGGCAAAATACGCAGCGGCCCGGTCACGTTCAATTATCGACAGACCTTCATAGAACGCTGCGGAGCGAATGCCCGCGCGCATTTGTAGATGATGCTCCAGAGCCACGGCGGTATCTGCATGCGCACAGATAACGAGGACCTTGGCGGGTCGTAGCTTTTTGAGGGTTTGTTCGAGCCAGCTTACCCGTGGATCAAAATCCAGCCAGCTGTCGTTGACGTAGGGTAGTTCCGGGTGAAGTAACGCCTCCAGTTCCACTTCAGCGAGCGTGTATTCCTCCGGTGCGGGTAACGCGTATTGGTGTAGAACACGTTTTGGGAAACCGCTGATCGCTGCGCGGGTGTTGCGAAACAGCACCCTGCCGGTGCCGTGGCGATCGAGAATCTGTTCGATCAATACTTCGGGTGGTTGCTCCGCACTTAAGCCCTGGGGTAGTTCCTTAACGTCCTCTCCTTGCTCAAGCGCATCTACCAGTTCGCTCAACTGGCGATAGGATTGCTCTTGCTGCTTGAAGTCTTCCAGACTGTGGAATCTGGAAGGGTCCAACAAGCGCAGCCTGGCGAAATGACTGGCCTGGCCTACTTGTTCAGGCGTGGCGGTGAGCAGAAGGAGTCCTGCACTGCGCGCGGCTAGCGCTTCGACAAAAAGGTAGTCTTCCCCCGGGGCATCTTCTGACCAGTGCAGGTGATGGGCCTCGTCGATCACCACCATATCCCAGTCCGCTGCCAGGGCCTGCGCCTGGATATCGGGCTGATCGGTAAACAGGTCACTGCTACACAGTACCAATTGCTCGGTTTCGAAAGGGTTCTCTTCTGGATGCTCGGCAATACGTTCGGCGTCAAACAGTGAAAAGTGAAGGTTAAAGCGGCGCAACATCTCTACCAGCCACTGATGCAGCAGGGAGGCCGGTACCAGAATCAATACTCTGCTGGCACGCCCAGTGAGCAGCTGTTGCTGCATTATCATGCCTGCTTCTATAGTCTTGCCCAGGCCTACTTCATCCGCGAGTAATACTCTGGGTGCATAGCGCCTACCCACTTCATTGGCAATATATACCTGGTGTGGCAGCAGACTGGTTCTTGAGCCCATCAACCCCCGGGCACTGGAACGCTGCAGTCTGTCCATATTATTGAGTGTGGCAACACGCAGGGCGAAATCGGCGTTTTTGTCAAAATGGCCATTGAGCAGGCGCTGCTGAGGTGTGGTGAGCTGGACAAAGGCATCCAGTTCCAGCTCCGAGATAGTGACCATTTCTTCGTGATGATCGGTGCCGATGTAAATCAACAGACCCTGGTATTCCTCCACTTCCGACACCACGAGTTCGACACCATTGACCGTCGATACATGGTCGCCGGATTTGAATCGCAGGCGGGTGAGGGGGGCATTGTCAGTAGCGTAGGTCCGTTCTTCACCGACTGCAGGAAAGGCGATAGTGACCCGGCGGCCTTCGAACTCAACGACTATACCCAGGCCCAGCTGAGCGTCGGCGTGGCTTACCCAGCGCTGTCCAACAATATATTCCATGGAAAAAGAGTGATCCTTGTCTGTGCGCAGCGCCGCCCGAGGGCGCACAGTTTACCATCGAATTTACAGGATGACAGAAGCCGTGAAACAAAAACTCCGACGAAGTCTAAAATTCAGGGCGAGGTGGGAAAGAACAAACGGAGACTATTGCTGTAGGCCTGTGCCAGCAATGCCTCGATCTCCAGTGATTTCACCTCGGCGACTTTCTCCGCGATAAAGGGTAAGTAAAATGGAGCGTTGGGCCTGCCGCGATAAGGCACGGGGGTAAGATAAGGGGCGTCAGTCTCCAGCAAAATACTCTCCACTGGAGTGGCAGAGACCACTTCGCGCACATTCTCTGCGCTGTTGAAGGTGGTAATGCCATTGAATCCGAGCATGAAGCCTTGTTCCAGACAATACTCCGCGAGTGCAAGTCCGGAAGTGAAGCTGTGGATTACGCCTTTACGTTTTAGCGAGTCCCTGAAGTTGTGCAGAATATCCCGAGTATCATCATCAGCTTCTCGCGTGTGTATCACCACGGGCATATCGAGCTCCGCAGCTAGTTGCAACTGGCGCTCGAAGGCTGCGCGCTGCGCACTTCTGTCGGCATGATCATAGAAGTAGTCCAGGCCGATCTCACCGATCGCCAGAATGCGTTCGTCTTGTGCATTCAGGCGAATCTGGGCCTCGACCTCTGACGTAAACAGCTCAGCCTCATGGGGGTGGATACCCTGGGTACCCCAGATGTTTGTCGCCTGACGTGTCAGGTGCATTACTTTGGCCAGGTTGTCGGGAGAGACGGCAATGGTGATTATCCGTTCTATACCCACTTCCTCACACTTGACCAGTGTTTCAGCCAGGGCGGTTTCGTCCAGGTAATCCAGGTGACAATGGGTTTCGATAATCGGTGTATCAAACCTGGGAATTTCGCGGCGCGTCTTTTTACCCATAGTACGAGCTTGCGCGGATTAGAGCGTCAGTGGTTTTCACGCCTCGCACTGCGATCGTCACTTAACCGACCTGAGTTTTGGCACCACCTTTAAATTCGGTTTACCTGGCTTTCGCCGCTGTGCTTTAGGTCTAGGGTTGGCGGGCTTGGGTTGGCTTGCCGGTTTGCGGGCTTTTTTTGCCGCCGACTTGGCCTTAGCCTTGGGCTTGGTCTTAGCTTTAGGCTTCGGTGTGGGCTTGGTATCACTTGCGGCGCGAGATTTCGCCTTCGCCGCTAGCCCTTTTTTGACCGGGACTTTCCTAGGCTTATTCTGCGGTACTACAGCGTCGTACATTTCCTGATAAGAGCTTACCAGGCAATCTTTATAGAACTCCGGGTCTGGCAGAATATCGCGGTCCGCCAATACCGACAGGGTGACTTTTCCGGAGTAGCTGAAAACCAGATGAAAAATCCCCATACCCGGGGTGAGCACGCCCAGCCCGTAGTAATCCACCATCTTTGCCCCGGCACAATAGAGGGGGAAATCCGGTCCTGGCACATTAGAAACTACTGTGGAGACGTTTACCGGCACAAGTTTCGATAGCTGGTTGCGCGACCAAAACCCCGCCAGAGTTTTGGAAACAAGGGGTGAAAAGGCACCGGCCAGTTTTAAGACATCGACCATGGGGCTGGCTTCGCCGTAGGTTTTTGCTTCCTGGGTGGTGACATGTACGGCGCGTAAACGCTCAAGTGGGTCCTCGATATTGGAATGCAGGGAAGCAAATACTGCGCCCACCTGATTGTTATCTTCACTGGTACCACGCCGCGTCCGCATATTGACCGGCATACTGGCCGCCAGCGAGCCTTCCGGCGCCTCGCCTCTGGCTACCAAATAGCGTTGCAGCGCTCCGCCTATGACTGCCAGAGCAACATCATTCAAGGTAACTTGTGCGGTGTTCTTGATATTCTTGAATCCCTCTAATGGAAATTCCGCGGCATCAAAGACGCGGTGGGGTCCAACAGCTCGGTTGAGGATTGTCTTTGGAGCCGACACGTCAGGAGCGGGAATTTCCTTGCGCGCTATATCCAGAGCGTACTTACCCAGACCAATCGAGTTTTTCACGGTTCCCTGGATTAGTCCCAATCCATTCTTCAAGGAGTTGACGGAGGCCTTGGTTAGCAGTTCTGTTACGCTGGGTTCGCTGTCCACCAGCAATGGTTCGTCGCTGAGCCTGGCTTGCTCGTCTTCTTCAGTGGGTTGTGCCACCAGATCGTGCAGTAGCGCCATAAAACTGGCCCCACCGGCGCCATCGACCAGTGCATGGTGCATCTTGGTGTAAACCGCGAAACATCCGGCAGGCAGGTTCGGGATGTTGTCCAGGCCTTCGATGATGTAGGCCTCCCACAAAGGGCGTGACATATCGATCGGTCGTGAGTGCAAACGTGCGACCTGTATACAAAGCTGACGCCAGTCGCCCGGTTGTGGCAGGGCGATATGACGAAGATGGAACTCCACGTCGAAATGGCTATCTTTAACCCAATAGGGTCGATCGAGGCCACCGGGTACTTCTACCAAGCGAGTCCTGAACAGGGGGTTTTGCTTTAAGCGGCGCTCGAAGTTGTCGATAACCTGCTTAAACCTGACTACGCCGCCGGGAGCGGTCGACGGGTCGTAAATACCCAAGCCACCCACGTGCTGAGGTGTATTGATCTGCTCGAGGTTAATAAAAGCGCTGTCGAGAATTCCCAGTTGTTTCATAGCTTTTTGATCCGTTCAGGGCTTGGCCCGAATACTTGTTGAAGTGTCGCTGGTTTTGAGGCGAATTTGGCGCTCTTATATCATTTCTGGAGAGGGTACTCCAGCGGGGAGTTGGTTAAAATTTGTGCGTTGGGTTTGGTGCCACCGACCCCGGCCCCCGTGCTATTTGCCACAGGTCGTCCAGTCGAACCTCGAAACTAAGAAACTCCGCTGGCACTGCCAATTTCAGGCATTCTCTATCAACAATATCGCGCCCCGGGCATTGATGGAGCCCTTGGCCTGCCAGTCAAACAACTCGCCGCCAAATTCCTCCTGGCAGCGCAGTGCCATTTCTAAAAAGGTCGGGCGCTCCGGGTCACTGATCAGAATGTGTTTTACGCCGGCATTCAGAGCGCGGTCTACCATTTTGAAGACGGGGTCCACCAATTCGTCCCAGAAACAAATGTCGGCCGCTATTAGCATATCGAACTTTTTCAGCTTGGCCTTGCTCAACTTTTCGAAACGGGCAACCATGTGTTTGGTAGTCACGCCGTTCACTTCCGCCACCGCGTCCAGATAGGGGAACACATTCGGATCGGCGTCCATAGAGGTCACCTTGGAGCCGAAGGTCTTGGCGGCCCAAATGCCACCGATACCCCAGCCGCAGCCCACATCGATTACTGAGTCAGTGTGCTCGGGTGGATGCTTGCTCATGTAGTCGATGAGTAAGCAGCTCGATTTCCACAGCTTGGTGCCATGAATCGTAGGCGGATTGCCCTGCCGTTTGACTTGCCGGATCGCCGGGTGGGCCGAGGTTGGCATAATAACTTTGCGAAACTTGCGCTCCGTGCGTTTCTTGTTGCTCAAGAAAGAGTCCCCTTGGTATTGGTTGGGCTGGTGGATTTATTCGACATGTCACCAACGAGAGTATTTTCGCACTTTCGGTGTACAGATTGCCAGCGACCAGGGCATCTGCATTGATGTCAGGTAGCAGCATGACGAAGGCTGGGGTAGGATGCCTGCGTATCCAATAGATCAGCCGGATAGTCGGGAGCATAATGTCAGCGAGACCGCACGTAGAATTGTTGGAGAAGCACAAGCCCAGGCAGGCGCGTGCCAAACGAACCTATGACGCGATACTGCATGCCGCAGCGGAGCTGCTGGTCGAAGTGGGTGTAGAGCGAATTTCCACCAATCTCATTGCCGAACGTGCTGGCATTACGGTGCCTGCTTTATACCGTTATTTCCCCAACAAATATTCTGTTCTAAATGCCTTGGGCGCGTCACTAATGGACCGCCAAAATGAGGTTTTTCAGCTATGGCTGGAAGATGTCGATGAAACCATAACGGTTGATTCTCTTCTGGATGATTTATACCGGGTACTGAAAGAAACTTACGAGGTAACTCTGGCGCAGGTAGGTGGTGCCCAAATCATGCAGTGCCTGCGCGCGGTAGGCCCGTTGCAGGAAGTGCGCCTGGAGTCACACAGAATTGTAGCGGCTGAAGTTGCAGCATCGATAAGTACCTTGCTGAACAGGCCCATGGATATGGTGTTGGGGCTGCAGGTGCGACTGGCGATTGATGTGGGCTATAGCGCCATAGAGATGGCGCTAGAGGATCAGTCACTGTCGCCTGAGAATACCTTGCGTCAGTGCGCGTTAATGTTACGCCTCTATCTGCAGAATATTCTCATCGACTCTGTGTCGGGGGTTAAGAGCTAAAAGTTAAGAGCTAGTGGCCCTCAACGTCTTCAGCCTGTGGCCCCTTGTCGCTGTCTGCGACGTGAAAAGACACTCTTTGGCCGTCTTTAAGACTGCGTCGACCGTCGCCGCGAATTGACCTGAAGTGGACGAAAATCTCTTCGCCGTCATCTTTGGTGATGAAGCCGAATCCCTTGGATACGTTGAACCATTTCACCTCACCTTCTTCTCTGTCGGCGTCCCCTGAACTCTGGGTGCGAGCGGGGCTGGCACTGGGCTTGGAGCTTGAGCTAGAGCTAGAGCTGGAGCTGGATTTTGAACTGCTGCTAGACACTGCGGTGGATCTGGTCAGCGAAGTCAATAAAGCAGTAGCTATGGTGGCAGCTGCAAAGGCGATGTAGAGAGTCGGGTCCGCCAACTGGCCGCCCATTAGTTTTATGGTAATTATGGAGGCCACCGCGGCTACGATAAGGCTGGTGACGAGTTTTCCTAGCAAGGTCATGTTATTCCTTTAATCCTGGTTTAAGTGCTGGCCCATCTGCCAGCGCGCGCAATTCTACCACCGATAATGCGGCAGTGAGGGGATTGCGAGAAATTATTCGCCGCCGGTAGTGAGTGAGTTCTCAGATGAGGAATGGAGTACGACCTGCAGGTCGATGCCCTGCAGTGGTTCTGTTCATGGCGGTTCTAAATCTTTGAAACCTCTTCGGCTTGCAGGCCCTTGGGTCCCTCGACTAATTTGAACGCAACGGCCTGGCCCTCGTCGAGGGTTCGATAGCCTTCGCCTTCGATAGATCGAAAGTGGACAAAAACGTCGTCCTCACTATCTTCCCGCGTTATAAAACCAAACCCCTTGGCGTTGTTGAACCATTTTACCGTGCCGTTAACATGTTCAGTCATGCCGCTATCCTCGGTTCTGTGCTTTTATTATTTTCTCCCGCATTCTGCGGGGGAGTGTTGAAACCGATTTTCTGCAGCAGCTACATCTCTCGGATTCGCTGCTCCTGTTCCCTGAGCTTGGTCAGTGCCTGCTCCTGGGCCTGAAGTTTGTCTCTTTCCTTACTCACGACTTCCGCTGGTGCTCTGTCAACAAACGAGGCATTGGACAGTTTACCCTGAATGCGCTTCAGGTCCTGTTCCAGCTTTTCTATCTCTTTGGCCAGTCGCGCCAGTTCCGCGTCCTGGTCAATCAGTCCGGCCATGGGCACCAGAATTTCAAGATTTCCCACCAGGGCGGTCGCAGCCACCGGGGCATCCTCACCCGCAGATAGCCAGGTTATGTCCCCTAGCTTGGCCAGTTTTCTCAGGAACGGGGCCATGAGTTCCAGTCTGGATTTGTCGGTGTCGTCGCCGTTCTTGAGAAGTACCGTCAGCTCTTTGCCCGGCGGTATGTTCATTTCCCCGCGTATGTTCCGTACGCCAACAATAACGTCTTTGAGCCATTCTATATCTGCGTTCGCAGCCGTGTCTACGGTGGCTGGATCGGCCTTCGGGTAGGGCTGTAGCATGATAGTAGCACCGGATTTTCCGGCCAGTGGTCCCACTGTTTGCCAGATTTCCTCGGTGATGAACGGCATAAACGGGTGCAGCAGGCGCAGCCAGGTCTCCAAGACCCGAATCAGTGTCCGGCGAGTACCTCTCTTGGCCTCAGAGCTGGCGTTTTCATCCCACAGTACGGGCTTAGAGAGCTCCAGGTACCAATCGCAGTATTCGTTCCAGATGAATTCGTACAAGGCCTGCGAGGCGAGGTCGAAACGGTATTGCTCAACCGCCTGGGCGACGGCCGTTTCTGTCTCTTGTAGACGGCCGATAATCCAGCGGTCTGCAAGGCTTAGCTCAAGCTCACCCATGTCTTGCTGATCACAATCTTCGCCCTCACAGTTCATCAGCACATAGCGGGCGGCGTTCCAGATCTTGTTACAGAAATTGCGGAAGCCTTCAATGCGGCCGATATCGAATTTGATATCACGCCCGGTGGACGCCAGCGAATAATAGGTAAAGCGCAGCGCGTCCGTACCGTAAGCGTCGATGCCATCCGGAAATTGCTTGCGGGTGGATTTCTCGATGCGCTTGGCCATCTGCGGCTGCATCATGCCGCCGGTGCGTTTCTCAATCAGGGGTTCCAGTTCAATGCCGTCGATAAGGTCGATAGGGTCCAATACATTACCCTTCGACTTGGACATTTTCTGTCCCTCGATATCACGAACCAGGCCGTGCACATAGACCGTGTGGAAGGGCACCTCTTTCCTGAAATGTAGGGTCATCATGATCATTCTGGCAACCCAGAAGAAAATAATGTCAAAGCCTGTTACCAGCACAGAACTTGGGTGGAAGGTCGCAAGTTCAGGTGTTTCCTCGGGCCAGCCCAGGGTTGAAAAAGTCCACAGAGCGGACGAGAACCAGGTGTCGAGTACGTCCTCGTCCTGATGTAGCGGTAACTTATCGTCCAGCCCGTGTTCCTCTCTTACTGCTGCCTCGCTCGCGCCCACATAGACCTTGCCAGTATCGTCGTACCAGGCGGGAATACGATGGCCCCACCACAGTTGCCGACTGATGCACCAGTCCTGAATATCGCGCATCCAGGCAAAATAGGTGTTTTCCCACTGCTTGGGGACAAAATTAATATTGCCTTGCTCTACCGCTTCAATCGCGGGCTGGGCCAGGGTTTTGGCATCGACGTACCACTGCAGGGTCAGGTAGGGCTCGATCACCACCCCGGAACGATCACCTCTGGGAACTTTGAGGGTGTGATCGTCAATTTTGTCGAGCAAACCCAGTGCATCCAGGTCGGCAACAATCTGTTTGCGGGCGTCAAAGCGATCCAGTCCGCGATAGGCCTCCGGGGCGCTGTCGTTAATTGCGGCGTCGTCGTTGAGAATGTTAATCACTGGAAGATCGTGACGACGGCCCATTTCATAGTCGTTAAAATCATGTGCGGGGGTGATTTTGACGCAGCCAGTACCGAACTCACGGTCGACATAGTCATCGGCGATAATTGGAATCTTGCGGTCGGTCAGCGGCAGGTCGATAGTCTGCCCGATTAGATGTGCGTAGCGCTCATCCTCGGGGTGAATCGCTACCGCGGTGTCACCTAGCATTGTTTCTGGCCGGGTGGTGGCGACGGTGAGATGACCTTCGCCGTTAGTCAGCGGATACCGAAAGTGCCATAGATGACCCTGCTCCTCTTCGGATACAACCTCCAGGTCAGAAATGGCGGTATGCATTGATGGATCCCAGTTCACCAGTCGCTGCCCGCGATAGATCAAGCCTTCGCGAAACAGCCGGATAAAGACCTCTTGCACCGCGTCACTGAGACCGGGGTCCATGGTGAAGCGCTCACGCGTCCAGTCCATGGAGGATCCCAAACGACGTAGCTGCTGGGTTATGGTGCCTCCCGACTCCTCCTTCCACTCCCAGACTTTGTCGATAAACTTATCACGCCCCAGGGCTTTACGGCTGGTGCCCTGAGCTTCCAACTGTCTCTCTACCACCATTTGGGTGGCGATGCCGGCGTGATCTGTGCCTACCTGCCACAGGGTGTTGAAGCCCGCCATGCGGTGATAGCGAATCAGGGCATCCATGATTGCTTCCTGAAAGCCGTGTCCCATATGGAGGCTGCCAGTTACGTTCGGCGGGGGGATCATGATGCAATAGGCTTCTTCGCCTCCCTGCGGAGCGAAATAGCCTTTGCTTTCCCATTCCTGGTACCAGCGGGATTCAATGTCGGCGGGTTGGAAGGTTTTTTCCATGAGTATTGGCTAGCGGGTTGGGACCCGATCCTGAGCGTAAAGGGGCGCGATTATACGCCTCAAAGGTCGTGCTTTTCCAATTGATAACCCCGGGACTTGTAGAACCGCCAAGACTCGCGCAGCACTTCGAGGCTTTTCTCGTCCTGGGTGACCACCTCAGCCACCCGGTGAAAGCGGCTGAAAAACTCTGGTACAGCCAGTTTCAGGTTGATCAGCAGGTCGTCGTGATTGCCAGGTTCCTGGCCCCAGCCTATGGCGATGTTTTCGGAATGCTCTTCGCCGCTGATACCGTGGGGCAGAAAACTGGCCGGGCGGTAGCTCCACAACAGCTCGTCCATTTGCCTGGCCTGGGCTTCATCTGCCGTATTAATAAACACACGGTGTCCCTGTTGTACTGCTTTATCAACCAGCCGTGCCGCGACGCGAAGTTTATCGCTCGCGTTCGTTGCCTGAACAACATAGAAGCCAACCAGCGTCATGGTCTCAGCTACCGGCTCTGTCCTGCAGGTAGCGGGTCAGCAGTGCAACGGGTCGGCCGGTAGCTCCCTTGGGCGCGCTGTTCCAGGCGGAACCGGCGACATCCAGGTGGGCCCATGGATACTTTTCGGCAAAGCCGGACAGGAAGCAGGCTGCCGTTATGCTGCCGCCACCGGGGCCACCAATGTTGGCCAAATCGGCAAAGTTACTGTGCAATTGGTTTTTGTACTCGTCCCACAGGGGCATTTGCCAGGCGCGATCGTGACTCTCAGTGCCAGCGTTCAACAGTTGCTCTGCCAATTCGTCCTTATTAGCGTAAAGGCCTGAAGCGTGAGAGCCCAGGGCCACCACGCAGGCACCGGTCAGAGTGGCAATGTCGATAACCGCGAGGGGCTTGTAGCGTTCTGCGTAGGTAAGTGCGTCGCACAGTACCAATCGCCCCTCCGCGTCGGTGTTCAGAACTTCAATGGTTGTACCCGACATGCTGGTGACTACATCGCCAGGTTTGGTGGCGCAGCCGCTGGGCATGTTTTCCGCGGCCGCTACAATGGCGACAACATTCAAGTTCAGCTTCATATCGGTAATCGCCTGCATGGTGCCAAAAACACTGGCGGCGCCACCCATGTCGTACTTCATTTCATCCATTTTGGCACCGGGCTTTAGGGAGATGCCGCCTGAATCAAAGGTTATTCCTTTGCCCACCAGAACATAGGGCTGGTCCTTGCTTTTGCCGCCCTTGTATTCCATTACAATCAAGCGCGCAGGCTCAACACTGCCAGCGGATACGGACAACAACGAGCCCATGCCCAGCTCTCGCATTTTCTTCTCATCGAGAACTCGGGTGGTCAGTTTGTCGTTACCTCTGGCTAGTTTTCGCGCCTCGCTGGCCAAGTAGTTTGGTGTGCATATATTGCCGGGTAGGTTGGCGAGATCGCGCGCTATATTGATCCCGTGACCAGTGTGCTTGCCGGTATTCAGGGCGATAGTTGCCGCTCTTGCCGGGATTTTTGTTCCCGCATCAACTACCACTCGTTTCAGCTGGCTGGCTGGCGCCGGCTTCGATAAGGTTTCGGTATAGCGATACGAGGCAGTGACCACGGAGCGCGCGAGATATTCCAGTAACCATTGTGAGCTGCAGCCCTTAGCTTTGTAGCCTGCCAAATGCACAATGGCGTCTTTAGCCTGACCCTTGGTGAGGGCTCTGGCGGTAGTCTGGCAAAATTGAATGGCGGCAGCGCGGTCCAGACCCTTGCTGTCACCACAGCCAACCAGCAGCAGGCGCTGTGCTTTGCCGACACCAGGGAGCAAGGCGGTCTGGCCTTTGTTGCCGCTAAAATCACCCAGAGTCAGCGTTTTTCGAATAACCCCATCGGCTTCCCGATCAAGCTGCTGGGCTGCTCCAGAAAGTCTGGCGTTACCAAATATTGGCACCACGGCACACGCGCTATTGGTTGCGGTGGCATCTTCGATGTTACGGGCGCTAAAGTTGATCTTGCTCATGGGGATTTCCTTCGCTGTGATCCAGCCGCGTAGTGTATGATGTTGCGCGTCGGAACTGAACAGTGAAGTGACGAAAACCTGTTGCCCTTTTGCCATCCATGAAAATTCTGCGCTACCTCAATCGTGAAGTGCTCACCCATATGGTGGCTGTGAGCTTTATTCTGCTGATTATAATTATCAGCGGACGCTTTGTTAAATACCTGGCAGAGGCGGCGGTGGGTGATATCGCCGCAGATATCCTGCTCCCCGTCATGTTGTATCGCCTACCCGGATTTCTGGAACTGATTATTCCCCTGGGACTATTTCTTGGCATTCTCATGTCCTACGGGCGGCTGTATGTGGAAAGCGAAATGGTGATTCTCTCCGCCTGCGGTATCAGCCCGAGGCGGCTGGCGGCCTATACGCTGGTACCTGCAACTTTTGTCATGCTTATTGTCGCCACGCTCAGTTTGCTGGTCACGCCATTGGGTGCCGAGCGATCGGAAGCGCTTTTGGAGGATCCAAGTTCCTCTCAGGGGCTGCAATCGCTGGTTGCCGGACGGTTTCAGTCCCGGCGGGGTAGCGACATTGTCAGCTATGCAGAAAGTATTTCCGCTGAAACCGGCGTAATGCGCTCGGTATTCCTCACCAAGCGCGCCAGCGACAAAGATAGTGACCCGCGTATGGTAATCACAGTGGCCGAGGAGGGGGAAATGCGTGTTGATCCCGCCACCGGCGCGCGTTATATGGAATTGCGGGACGGTTTTCGTTATGAGGGCATGCCCGGAGGATTGGAATACGAGGTGGTCAGTTTCGAGAAGTTCGGCGAGCTGATACCGGAGCCGCAGGGTGGGATAAGAAGCGCTGCCCCCGTTGATGGCAGGCGGACTCTCGATCTTATCAACTCGGATAAGCCCGAGGACATTGCTGCGCTCAAGTGGCGTTTGTCCTTACCCTTTATGGTCCCGATTGTGGCTATTATCGCCATGTGTCTGAGTCGTACTGATCACCGTCGCGGTCGTTATGTAAAAATGGCTCCAGCTTTCGTCATCTATCTTGCTTATCTTATGTTACTGGCCAATGCCCGTACCGGTGAAGAGGAGGCCGGAGGCGCATGGTTTGGCGGATTTGCCACTGTACATCTACTATTTCTTGTCCTCGCACTGAGCATGCTTTTTGGCGACGTTGTGCGCACCCGGATTCGGCAGTGGAGGCTTTCTCGTGAATCTGCTTGACCGCTACGTGGGTGGCACGGTGCTGGTTTCCATCTTGTTGGTACTGGCAATTATTGTCGGACTGGACGCGGTCACTGCGTTTATCGATGAGGCCGATAACATTGACGAAAATTATAGCTTTGGTCAGGTCTGTCTGTACGTCCTGTTAACGTTGCCCGGAAGAATTTACGAGTTCATCCCCTTTGCCGCGCTAATTGGTTGCCTTATAGGTCTGGGACAATTGGCCAGTTCCAGTGAGCTGGTGGTGATGCGTGGCGCCGGTGTGTCTACTGGACGGTTGGTGTGGATAGTAATGAAGCCGGCGCTGCTGGTCGCCTGTGCAGGCTTTCTGGTGGGCGAGTATGTCGCACCTCAGGCGGAACAAATGGCCCAGAGCCAGCGAGCGATCGCGCAGAATCCGGGGGAGGGGGTTGCCGGCAAATACGGAATCTGGAATCGGGAAGGAAATACCTATTTACATTTTAATGCCCTGGAAACGGACGGCGTAGTGTATGGGGTTACCCTGTTACAGTTCGACGCAAAGCACCGGTTACTATCGGCACTGAGAGCCCAGCGTGCGACCTTTCAGCGTGATCATTGGTTGATGGAGCAGGCGGTAAAGACCGATTTCAATAGTTGGGAAACCAGTCGTACCCGCCATGCGACTCTGCGTTGGGATACCGGAATTACCCCGGAGCTGTTGACCATGGAGGTAGTCGCACCTGATCAACTGCCACTGGTCGATCTCTACCGTTACAGCCGTTATTTGATGCAACAGGGTCTGGACGCTGATGACTTTGAATTGGCGATGTGGCGTAAGCTGTTACAGCCGCTCGCCATTGCAGGTTTGGTACTGGTTGCTATCTCGTTCATTTTTGGGCCGCTGCGGGACGGCACTATGGGTTTTCGTATCTTTGCCGGGGTAATCGTAGGAATCGTGTTTCGTACCAGCCAGGACTTACTGGGCCCGGCAAGTCTGGTGTTCGGGTTCTCTCCCCTCTACGCCGCGTTGATACCGATCGGCGTCTGCCTATTGTTCGGTTTTATTTTGTTGCAGCGCGCCCGTTAGGCGTCTTCTGCCGGAGATTCCTGGTCCTTCTTGGAAGGTGCTTTAGGCAGTAATTGCAACTCAGTGCTGGAGAGGTAGTCGTGCCAATAGCGATTATTGCGGTCCACAATACACCACAGATATCCCAGCCCCAGGCAAGCCGCCGAAACCGCTGCCCCCAGGCAGCGCAGCAGACAAGCTGTCGTTGAAGGCGGCTCCCCGTCAAAAGAGACCAACTTTATCCGCCATGCCTGCATGCCCAGTGTTTGGCCACTCTTTAGCCAAAATAGACTGAAAAAAACGGTGACTGTGAGAGCCGCCAGTGCCTGTACCAGAAAAGGATGTAGCGCAGTTGTGTCCGCTGTGCCGCCGGTCAACTTGGCCAGGGCGCCCTGCAGGCCCAGTGCGAGGGCGACGTTCATCATGATGATTGGCAATACCAGAAAGGTATCGTAGAGCAGCGCCATCAATCGTCGAAGGATAAAGGGAGGGGGAAGCTTTTTTGCTGTTTGGGAGCTATCGGTCATGGCGCGAAGTCTAGCATGGGAGGAGCGGTAATCTCCTCTGGAATGCGTAAAGCAGATTGAGAGCGGATTGGGCAGCGTGCTACATTGTTCAGCTTCTGCCTCGGAGCGGTCACCATGGAAATATTGCTGGTCGAAGATGATGCAAGTGTTGGCGAGTTTATCGTCAGCGAACTTGCCACCGCTGGACATAGCTGTGTCCACCGTCTGGACGGTGAGCAGGGGCTGCGCGAAGCCAGGGCTCAGGTCTTTGATGTGATGATTATCGATCGCATGCTGCCACACCTGGATGGCCTCAGCCTGATAAAAATGCTGCGCAAAGAGGGGGTGAATACACCTGCACTTGTGCTCAGCGCCCTGGGTGAGGTGGATGATAGGGTGAGCGGTCTGCACAGTGGCGCCGATGACTATTTAACCAAACCATTCTCCATGGCTGAGCTGTTAGCGCGTCTTGAAGTGCTACATCGCAGAGCATCTGCCAACCCAGGTGATACACCAATAGTGCTGGAGATTGCCGACCTGCGCCTGGACTTGCTTACCCGGGAGGTCTGGCGTCAAGGTGTGGAAGTGAATTTACAGCCACGAGAATACAAACTTCTCGAGTATTTGTTGCGCCATTCAGGTCAAGTTGTAACCCGGGCCATGTTACTTGAGCAGGTATGGGGTTATCACTTCGATCCACAAACCAATGTCATCGATGTACATATCTCCAGGCTGCGCCAGAAGATTGATAAAGATTTTGACGTGCCTCTACTGGCAACAGTGCGGGGTGCAGGCTATCGCCTGGGTCCACCGGAACCACCCCGTTAGTCGATGGTGTTCTAGGTGGCCACAATGAAGATGCGCGAGGTTGTCACCAGCCTCACTTTTCGCTATATGGCTCGCTATACGCTTGGCTTGAGCACCACAGTCTTTGTGCTGCTGGCAGCTTTATATGCCTATTTTAGCTACGACTACTTCAGCGACCTCAGTGATTCAATCCTTGGGGAACTGGAAACACTCGAGGTGATTTATCGCGACCAGTCGCTGGCAGGGGTCAATGAATATATTGACGGTCAGCTTTCAAGCCAGCTTACCGGACGGTTCTCCTATCTGGTGACAGATGCGCAGTCGCGCAAAGTCGCGGGTGATTTGCCTCTCGCGCCGCGCTATCAGGAATTTTCAGGGGGCTGGTTGGGCTTTGAATTGGCACTATCAAATTGGGGCGAGACGGTTGATGTGGACTTTCTCGCGAGGCCCGCTGATCTTGGTGATGGCTATCGGGCCATCGTCGCACACAGTTATGCCGATACTGCCAGACAGGTATCAATTGTCTTTCAAACCCTGTTTCGCGCGATGCTGGCAACGGTGCTTCTGGGTATTGCCGCTGGCTATATCAGCGCTGCAAAAATGTTGGATCGGGTAGAAAGCTTGAACATAGACCTGACAAGAATAGTGAGGGCCAACCCTGCAGAGCGGCTGGATACCTCGCAGCGCCGCGGCTATGTGCGACAGCTGGCAATTGGGGTCAACAGCGTGCTGGCCCAGATGGAATCGTTAATGCAGGGCGTCAAGCTGGTGTCGGACAATATCGCTCACGACCTGCGCACGCCTTTGACCCGAATGCGTAACAATTTGAGTCAGCTGGCGCACAATCTGGATTCCGATAAACGCCGGGAAGTCGATAAGATTATCGACGAGTGTGATGAGCTACTTGCGTCCTTCAATGGCTTACTCAGAATTTCGGCTCTGGAATCAGGCGCGCTTCACACTGGCGATGCGCAGGTAGACCTTGCGGTGTTGCTGCAGGATGTTGTCGAACTGTATGAGCCGGTGGCCAGCGAAAAAAATATCGGCCTGGAACTGCATCTCCCTGCCACATTTCCCTATGCCGGTGACCGAGACCTACTCTTTCAGATGGCGGCAAATATCATTGATAACGCGATTAAGCATACGCCGGAGGGCGGTTCTATATCGGTGGCTCTTCACGATGGCGGTGCCGAAGGCTGTACCATTGTTTTTGGTGATTCCGGCCCGGGTATCCCCGCATCAGATCGCAAAAACGTGTTTCGCAGATTTTATCGCCTTGAATCGAGTCGCAGCGAGCAGCCCGGTCATGGGCTGGGCTTGAGTCTGGTCCAGGCGATCGCCCAATATCACCGTGGATCAGTCAACTTGAGCAGCAATAATCCCGGACTGCGAGTCAAGGTCAATCTTCCAGTGGAGCCTACTCCAGGCTTAAATGATCAGTAGCCGGTACCGCGGGTTTATCCTCTTTTTTGTACTGTTCGTCCAGCATATCGACGCCCTGGTCCGCCAACTCTAACGCTGACAGGTCCAGATCTGGGTTCCCGGCTGGCTCCGGAGCGCAGTCGGAATAATCAGAGCCTTCAGGCGCCAGCGAAATCCCGGTGGTATCAGGTGGCGGTGGCGGTGGGCCATTATCGAGATTGGGAATGTCTTCACCGACGTCACCCATGCTCAGATGATCGGTATCGGGCGCCGCCGGGGCAGCTGGTGCTATATCTGAGAGTCGCTCACCGGTGTCTGCAAGCGAAATGGCCGAAGTGTCGATCTCCAGCGACTCCGTCTCAGGTCGTTCCTCCGGTCGCAGTACATCAGCACCGACAGGGGCGAGATCGAAGGCTGGAGTACTTTGTTCGGCGACATCCGAGTGCGTTGTGGCGCTCGCCTGAGGGGCAGGCTCGGCTGCTCTTATGACAGGCTTGGCGCCGATTTTTTTCATCGCCTGCTGGTACTTCAAGGCGGTGCTCTTGTCGCAATTCCGCTTGATCATCTGCGCACTGCCACTGAACAGTTTATCCAGTGTGAGTTCGTCGGCGTTAAACAGTTTCCCTAACCTCAGGCGCACCTGGGCAATGTCGTGGCCTTCAAGTACCGCCCCGGCAAAGTAGATATTGTAGCGTTCGTCCATAGTCACACCCACTGTCGATGTTTTTTACTAGTATATGCTTCTGGCGAAGAGCAACCAAGTGGCTTGCAAACACTGCGTTGTGCCCTAGTATTGGTCGCTCTTTGAGATTCATTCGAAAAAACCGCATGAGCGATCGCGTTCCCACACAGTTTGTCATTACCTTGTTGCGCATGGTGGAAGACCGTGGCTACGATTTTAGCGGTATTCTCGCCGATGCCGGCCTCACTTTTGACCCGCTGCAGCCACAGGACCAAGCCTACAGCCCCGAGATCAGCGCAATGCAGTATTCCCGGGTCTATCAACACGTTCTCCATCTGATGCAGGATGAAACCTTTGGACTGGCCGGTGATGAGCTGGTGGCGCCTGGCGCCTTTCGGATGATGTGTTACTGCATTATCCCCTGTGAAAATCTAGGTCGGGCGATAACCAGAGCATCCGAGTTTTATCGAACCTTTTTTGACGAGCGAAGCCAGCTCTACGCGAACTTTTCTGAGCAGTTTGCCCGAGTCGGCTACAGTACTCAAAGCGCGACCGGATCGCAGCAGGTTGCGGCGGCTGATGCTTATGGCCTGTCTATGTGGCACCGTTTTTTTGGCTGGTTATGCGGCAGACCCATAGCGCTAGAGCGGGTAGATTTTGTTGGTGAAGCGCCAGATCGTATCGAGAAGTATGAGAAGTTGTTTGACTGCCCGTTGTATTTCAATCAGTCGAAAGATTTGCTGTATTTTGACAGTGCCTGCCTGGCATGGCCTGTGGTGCATACCGAGTATTCCTTGCGGGAGTTTTTACGCACCGCACCCTACCAGCTGTTGATCATGGAAAATGATCCCGGGGGCGATAACCTCTCGGCCCAGGTCAGGGCCATGATTGGCCACGATTTCAGCAATGGATTCCCTGGCTTCGAAACGATCAGTAGAGCGCTGAGTATGTCGGCGCCCACGCTTCGCAGACGGCTCAAAAGAGAGGGCACGACCTTTCAGCAGCTCAAAGATGCGGTACGATGCGAGGCCGCCAAGCTTGCACTGGATCGTCCTGAGTTATCGATTAATGAGGTGGCCTTGCAAATGGGCTTCACCGACCCCAGCGCCTTTCATCGCTCGTTTAAAAAGTGGACAAGTCAGACCCCGGGTCAGTTCAGAGCCAGCCGCCGTAGATAGAAGCCTACGTGCGGCCCTTATTGCCGGGGTTGCGCCGGCCGTATCACGGATTTCAGCACAGTTGTGCAGGTCCGCATGAACTGGCTGCAGCGCCGATGCTCAGCTATAATTACGCCGCAAATTATCGAGGTAATTATGTCCATCCAGCAGCAGATAGAAGAGCGCCTTACGCAATTTTTGTCGCCAACCCACCTGACGGTTGTCAACGAGAGCCATCAACACAATGTACCGGCCAACTCTGAAACACATTTTAAGGTTGTTGCAGTCAGCCCAACCTTTCAGGGGAAGCGACAGGTAGCGCGACATCAGCTGATTTATGGTGCCCTGACAGAGCAATTGGCGGGTCCTGTACACGCTCTTGCCCTGCATACTTATTCGCCCGAAGAATGGCAAGTGCGTGAGGGCGGTGCACCGGAGTCTCCGGATTGTCTGGGTGGCAGTGGCGGCGCATGACATGACAGTCGACTCTGCCACTGATTTCGTTGTCGCGGCGCTGTACAAGTTTGTTGCGCTTCCGGATTACCACGAGTTCCGAGAGCGACTTCTCGATGCCTGCCTGCAAGCAGACACCAGAGGCACTCTGCTACTGGCCCCTGAGGGGATTAACGGCACAATCGCCGGCACCCGCGAGAGTATAGACGCAGTAATGAAGTTTCTGCGCAGCGATAGCCGGTTGTCTGATTTGGAGGCCAAGGAATCCTTCGATGACCACATGCCGTTCTACCGGATGAAGGTCAAGCTCAAAAAAGAAATTGTTACCATGGGTATTGATGACATCGACCCCAATGAAGCTGTTGGTACCTATGTCAAACCTCAGGACTGGAATGCACTAATCGCCGATCCCGAGGTGTTGTTAATAGATACACGTAATGACTATGAGTTTGGCATTGGTACATTTCGTGGTGCAGTCGATCCCAACACTACAACCTTCAGAGAGTTTCCCGCTTACGTTCGCGAGAATCTTGACCCGGCTAAGCAGAGAAAGGTTGCTATGTTTTGCACTGGCGGAATTCGCTGCGAAAAGGCCTCGGCTTTTATGTTGAAGGAAGGCTTTGAAGAGGTTTATCACCTTGAGGGCGGTGTTCTGAAATACCTCGAAGAAGTGCCCGAACAGGATAGTGCGTGGGAGGGCGAGTGCTTTGTCTTCGATAACCGAGTTGCGGTCAATCATCAGCTGGAAAAGGGTCGCTATGATCAGTGCTATGGTTGTCGTCACCCCATTACCGAGGAAGACAAGCTATCGGAAAAATATCAAAAGGGCATCTGCTGCCCCGGCTGTTTCGATTCGCTAAGCGATGATCAGAGAGAGCGGTTCGCCGAACGACAAAAGCAAATTGAGTTGGCTGCAAAAAGAGGTGAAACACATGTTGGTGCTGCGCCACCGGCCCGGCAAGAGCCGCGACCCGAGCAAGCGGAGGGCTACTAGCTTTTCACCCAGTCGCTTTTGCGGTGCTTACCGTATATAGCGATTTAGCACTGAGCGAAAGTTTGAGACCGGAACAAAAGTGCTGGTGCCTTCACTGTCTCCCTCTGAAATGACGCCCGCGAACAATGCTGCACCGCTCTGGGAATACGTCACCACAGCTCCACCTGAAGCACCTTTGTAGGCCTGGCAATTACTGCTGGTACTGTATTTTCCTTGAGTTATTGATTCGCAATTTGTGTGATAGGTAAGCGCGGCGCCGGAGGCACCCAGCCCGGGATCGCGAGAGTAGCCCGCCATCGACAATGTTTTGCTGTGCCCGGCGTCCGACCCAGCCTCTGAACCGGCCAGCACAAGCCCGAACGGTTGATCTGGATGTGGTGTTCGCTCAACCAGTTCCAGAATCGCCCAGTCTGCATTCATGCTGCCGCCATCGATAATAGGGCGTACCTCGAGTATGAGCTTCTCATCGCCAGAAACATCCAGATTAAAAGTAATGGTATGGCTAAGATCTCGATAAAACTCGAGGCAATGCCATGCAGTGACGATATAACTGGCGCGCTTGCCCGGTGAACCTACCAGTGTTGCGCTACAGTTCTCCCGGTGGTGAACTCTGTGGCCGTTGGCATATTTTATCCCCGGTACATCCAGTCGCCCTACGGACTGCAACCACTCCGGCGAGGACTCGTTGTAGATTTCTCGCAGTTCCGGCTTGTCTGGATCCGCAAAGCTGGTAGAACTTGCCCCCAGTAAAGACAATATCAAGACTACGGCCTGCAATATTAATGTGAGCGGGGAAATGTTGTTATTGGCAGGTTTCGCGCTTTGTACCATTGCTATTACTGCCTACTCTGCCTGTTGCTGGAGTCACTTAAACCTGGACCGGGAATACTAGAGGATATGCAAGGTCGCTGCAAAATCGATGACACTCAAACGCTGCGCCAGGTTGCGTTGCCTTGATTATGCCGGCATGGGCTACATTATTGAACGGCTAGCACCGTATTTACGCCAATATACCTCAAATGAAGGATGTATCGCAGGGAGCGGAGAGGCCTAATACAGGCTGAACTGCAAATAGCTTAATTTTGGAGACAAAAGATGATGACAGCCACGTTAGCCGTAGCGCCGCAGGAACCTGCAAGTGAGTACAGCCTGGGTTCAATCCGAGCGGAGACATTGCTGCAGGCGGCCAGGGACATGGGCCCGGATCTGCACGCCCGTGCCGCTGCTTGCAAAACGGGACGCAGCGTCCCGGATGAAACGATCGCGGATTTTCAGCGCGCCGGGTTCTTTAAAATTCTACAACCCGAACAATGGGGTGGTTACGCAATGGATCCGCAGGTGTTTTACGCGGTGGCTCTGGAAATCGGCCGCCACTGCATGTCCAGTGCCTGGGTGCTGGGCGTTGTTGCCGTGCACAATTGGCAGCTGGCGATATTCGATGATCAGGCAGCACAGGATGTGTGGGCAGAAGACCCCACGGTGTTGATTTCCTCGTCCTACGCGCCTGTAGGCAAAGTGAAGGTTGTAGACGGGGGGTTCAGGCTCAGTGGACGTTGGAGTTTTTCCAGCGGTTCACAGCATTGCCAATGGGCTTTTCTGGGCGCTGTGGTACCTACTGCGGAAGCGCCGTTTGATATGGCGAACTATCGCACCTTTTTGGTGCCGCTGGCAGATTACGAAATTGAAGACAACTGGGACGTGGTCGGTCTGCAAGGGACCGGTAGTCACGATGTAGTCGTCGAGGACGTGTTCGTACCTGAGCACCGTACACACAAGTCGATGGATGGATTCCTTTGCGATAATCCGGGAAACGCGGTTAACGATGCACCTCTGTACCGTATCCCCTTCATGCAAGTCTTTGTCCGAGCGGTCTGTACCGCTAGCCTGGGTGCGCTGCAGGGATCGCTTGAGGGTTTTATCGAGGTTGCAAAAACCCGAGCAGTAGGACCGGCAAAAATGAAAAATGATCCCTTCGCGCGGGGCCTGGCCACCGAGGTGCACACAGCAATTCAAGAAATGAAGCAGACCATGAACTGTAACTTCGATGCCATGATGGCCAGCACCCGTGCTGGACAAGACATCGCTGTGGACGACCGAGTGCGCTATCGTTATGACTCGGGGGTGGTAGCAGATCGATGTGTAGAGTTGTCAGGAAAAATGCTAAAGGCGGCAGGCAGTGGAGGTATCCGGATAGGCAGCGAGTTACTGGCGCGCCATCTGGATATTCTTGCCAGCCAGGCCCACGTGGCCAACAACTCTGCTCCTTTTGCGACCAATATGGGCGGCATACTATTTGGTGAGGAGAATGTAGACTTTGCGGTCTGATAATTAATCTGGGATAGAAGCAATGTCGACGATCGGAGTACTGCCTGAGGGGCGTTACGCACAGTGTGCCAACGGCCGGCGCATCCATTACCTCGATGAAGGCGACGGTGAAGTCGTAGTATTTCTTCACGGCTCCGGTCCCGGTGCCAGCGGCCATAGTAACTTCAAAGGAAATTATCCTCAGCTAGTGGCTGCAGGCTATCGCTGTGTTGTCCCTGACTTAATTGGTTACGGGTTTTCCGACAAGCCTGATGATTGCGACCACCCGTTGTCGTTTTTCGTCGAGTGCGTTAAACAGACCCTCGATATTGCCGGAGTAACTCGTTGCGCTATCGTGGGCAATTCTTTGGGAGGCGCGATTGCCATTGGGCTGGCGCTGGAGTATCCGGATTTGGTCAGCAAGCTGATCCTTATGGCCCCTGGCGGGCTCAGTGAACTGGCTGAATACCAAAAAATGCCCGGGATGCAGAAAATGTTTCAGGTGTTCGGATCCGGTGAGGCCGTTACTCCTGAAGTGATGAAGGACTTGTTTGCATCCAGTTTGATGCACGATGCCGCTCATGCAACCGACGAACTGGTGGCCGAGCGCATGCAGATCATGCAGATTATGAACGGCCACGTTATGGCGACCATGCAGGTTCCGGTGTTAACCGATCGGCTGGCAGAATTGGCCTGTCCAGTGCTAGCATTCTGGGGGCTGAATGAAAAAATGATGCCCCAAGAGGGTATTCGAGCACTCACTGAGCACACCCGGCATTTGCGTTTGGTACTGGTATCGGAGTGCGGTCATTGGGTTATGGTCGAGCATGCCGGGATGTTCAATCGCGCCTGTCTCGATTTTCTAGCGCACGATTAGGCTTTTTAAACTAAAGACAGAGTTGACTCCTCAAACTGCTGCGCTAGGGTGTGGCCCTGTGTTTTCTTGAAGCAAGGGGCCGCCGTGAGTGACTTACAACTGGTCATTGGAAATCGAAACTACTCTAGCTGGTCGCTGCGGGCCTGGCTGGCATTGCGTAAGACCGGTGTCGAATTCGAAACCGTATTGATACCTCTGGACACACCGGAATTTACCGAGCGTATCGCGGAGTATTCCCCTACCGGTCGGGTACCGGTGCTGTGGCACGAGGGGCTGTGTGTCTGGGATTCTCTGGCGATTGCCGAATACGTTAACGAGCAATTCGCTGATGGACGCTTGTGGCCTGCAGATTCCGCCAGCCGAGCGCTTGGCCGTTCCATGATTGCCGAAATGCATAGCGGCTTCACCCAATTGCGCATGCGCATGCCGATGAATTGTCGTGCAAGCAATCGCATCATCGACATGGACGCCAGCCTGCAGGAAGATTTGGATAGAATGTGGACGCTCTGGTCGGACAGTCTGACCAGTCACGCTGACGTCGGTTCCTGGCTATTGGGTGAATTCAGTATTGCCGATGCCATGTTCGCCCCGGTGGTAATGCGTTTTCAGGCTTACGATATAAAATTACCCGCAGATATCAAGAGTTACTGTGATCACGTTCTCAACGATGAGCATCTGCAGGAGTGGCTGCGCGGGGCCGCCCAGGAAACATGGGTCGTTGCAGCGGATGAAGCAGGTGTCGACCAGGAGTGACCGAGCTCTACCTTATCCCGATTGCATTTTTCACCTCATGCCTGGCGGGAGTGATCGGCATGGGCGGCGGCGTTTTGTTAATCGCGATGATGCCAGGCCTTATTCCAGCGGCCGCAATAGTCCCTCTGCATGCCATTACCCAATTGGCCAGCAATGGATCAAGAGCCGCTTTTGGCTGGCGTGAAATTCACTGGTCACTGATTACGCCCGTATTGATTGGCGCTGTCGCAGGTGCAGCGGTAGGCGGGGGAGTCTATGTCAGTCTTGATCTGCGCTGGCTGCCCGCGATAATTGGTCTTTTTATTCTTGTAGTGACCTGGTTGCCACTGCCAAAACCTCGCGGGGGTGGTACGGCAGCGCTGGTGCTACTGGGCTTTTACCAGACAGGCGTTGGTATGGTGGCAGGTGCCACGGGCCCCTTGGGCGGTGCAGTGCTGGCTCGCCACAATATTGAACGGGATTGGCTGGTGGTTAATACAGCGGTTTATATGAGCATTAACCATGCTCTTAAAGTGGCAGCGTTCGCAATTTTAGGCTTTAGCTTTTCGCCCTGGTTGTTACTGATCGCCGGGATGATCGTAGCCAGTGTCGTGGGCTCCTGGGCGGGAACTCATCTACGTCAGTATGTTCCTCAGCTGGACTTTCAACGATGGTTCAAAATCCTGATGACAGTTCTTGCAGTGCGGATGATTGTGCTGCCAGTGCTGCAGCTGAGTTAATCGGCTCGTGGCCGATCTATACCCTCAAATTTCCGATCACCGACGGGGCGCCCTCTACGGGGTTACTGCCTATCTTATCTGGGGCTTTTCGGCACTTTACTGGGTGCACCTCGATACTCTGGATACCCGCGATGTTTTAGCGCATAGGGCGGTCTGGACCCTGCCTGCCGTTACGCTGTTACTGCTGATTGGTGGGCGTTTATCGAAAGTTCTTCAGTTCATGCGTCAGCCGCGAACAATGATGATAATGGCCTGTGCCGCATTACTAAGTGCCACCAACTGGGGAATTTTCCTCTGGGCTATAGCCAATGAACAGGCTACCGAAGCCAGTTTTGGCTACTTCCTGCTGCCACTGTTAAATATCGTCATCGGCTTAAGTCTGTTCGGTGAGCGCATAGACACCAGTCAGAAGTTAGGCGTGGCCTTCGCTATTGCCGCGGTGCTGGCACAAGTCGTCTATTTTCGAGGCCTGCCGCTGGTGTCGCTGGGTTTGGCCCTAACATTTGGTCTGTACGGTGCGATCCGTAAGAAAGTGTCAGTCGAACCTCTGGAAGGTTTGTTTTTGGAGTCTTTACTGATGCTACCTTTTGCCTTGCTCTGGCTTGCGTCCAGGGATTGGGGAGGGCTGGGAAGTCAGGGTTTGAAGACGGATCTGCTGTTGGTGGGGGCGGGAATTTTTAGCGCGGTACCACTGCTGTGCTATATCACCGCCAGCCGCCTTTTACCTTTGACCGCATTGGGGCTGGTTTTTTATATTGGCCCAACCGCCCAGCTTTTTGTTGCGGTTTTGGTGTTTGGTGAGATCCTGTTACCGATACAATTACTGGCGTTTTCCCTGGTATGGTTCGGGCTGATGCTGGTGGCAGCCGATAATTTTCGTCGTGCCCGCCGTCTGCGGCGTCCGTCAGCCGCCCCATCTGCCACCGACAGTCAGCAATAAGGAGAATTTGAATGCGCTGTGTTCTACCGATACTAGCGTTACTGGCCGCCTGCAGTTCCGGTATAGCCAGGGAGCAAGACCATCCGTTCTTGCCTGATCAACGGCAGCTGGCTAAAACGCTGGTCTATGAATGCCTGGGTTACGAATTTATTGCACGCCTGGGCCCTGGGGAGATGGCAGTTTGGCTGGAAGATGAATACCTGATCCTGTCACAGGTGCGCAGTGGCTCCGGGGTCAAGTATCAGGAGGGCGATGTGACCTTCTGGACCAAGGGCGAGGAGGCTACCCTGTTTATAGGCGGCCAACGCCATGGCGAGTGTACGTTGAACGCACAGCGAGCTCCCTGGGAAGACGCCAGGCGGCGTGGGATTAGTTTCCGGGCGACGGGCAATGAGCCGGGCTGGGTACTGGAAATAAGGGATGCAAAACAATTGTTGTTCGTGGGCGATTACGGGATGAACCGTGTGTTGACGCCCGACCCCGGCTCACAAGCGGTCTCTGACGGCCGCATCTATCACGCTGTTACTGAAGCCAATGAGTTGATTGTTGAGATTAATGATACTGAATGTCAGGACTCGATGAGCGGCGCCAGCTATCCCAACGAGATCTCCGTTACGCTGAATGGTGAACAGCTTTCCGGCTGTGGAATGGTGTTGGATAACCCTTGGAAATAACATTAAATACAAGTCATAACTAACTGAAAAATATAATTAATATACTTTATTTTTTAAAGATTTAGTGGGCGCGATTGTGCTGTTCAGTGCCAGTGCCGACAGCCTCTGTGTGCTGATGGTCACCGTGACTGGCGGTAAGGTAAAGCGACACCAAGCCACTGAGTATCAGTGATGATGCGATAATAATTTTCAGCCCGCGCCTGCGCAAAAACGCCTGCAATTGCTGCGCTCCCAAGCTGGTTGCCAGCATGGCGGGCAGCGTACCCAGACCAAAAACCAGCATCAGGCTTGCAGATTCCAATGGGCTTTGCGCAGTAGCGGCCCAGGCCAGACTGCTATAAATAAGACCGCAGGGCATTAAGCCCCAGCACAGGCCCAGCGCCAGTCCATGCCCCCAGTGACGTACAGGCAGCCATTTCGCTCCCAGGCGCTGAACCGGTCGCCATATAATCGCGCCAGCTTGTTCCAGTTTAGCGAGGCCGCGCCACCAGTTGCCAATATATAAGCCCATGGCAATAAGCAGAATGCCTGCGAGATAGCGCAGGGCCAGTGCCCAGCTGGCGAATTGCAGGCTGCCGGTGAGCAGTCCCACCAGGGCGCCCAGAAGTGTATAGCTAGCGATTCGACCACTGTGATAGGCAAGGATAGTTACTATGGAGCTTTGCTTTCCCATACTGAGAGCGCTGGCTATTCCCCCGCACATGCCCAGGCAGTGGCCAGCGCCAGCCAGCCCCAAAACGAAAGCCGCGACCAGATCAATCTGACTCAAAGCTTGGTGCCATCTTGATTTTCCGAATCGGTATTCTCCGTCACATCATCGTCAGCCAGTATTTTCCAGGCTTCCTTGTCGAGGTCATCATACTGACCACTGTCTATCGCCCACAGCAGCAACCGGATGGCTATGGCACAAAATATCAGCGCGATGGGAATTAATAAGTAAAGGCTTTCCACGATTCTCCAGGGTGCCGTTTTAGTGATGTCTATTTAAGCGCAGAGAGTTGGCTACCACCAGCAGTGAACTCAGCGACATGCCCACTGCTGCCATCCAGGGTGCAACCATGCCGCTAACAGCGAGCGGTATGGCGCAGAGGTTGTAGGCCAGCGCCCAGGCGAAATTCTGTAACACAACCCGGCGGCAAAATTTCGCTTTCTGCATGGCCAGGGTGACTGTTTCCAAACCACCGTCGACAATTACCAGGTCAGCCTGAGTGCGGGTCAGGTCGGCAGCATTGGCCATGGCAATTGAGGTGTTGGCCCTTGCCAGTACAGGCGCATCGTTCAAGCCATCACCTACCATTGTAACTACCGCACCGGTGTCTTGTAATTGCTCTACCCTTGCCATTTTCTGTTCCGGGCTTAAACCGGTTTGAAAATCCTCGATACCCAGTCGGGCGGCGAGGTACTGCCCCTGCTGACCACTGTCTCCGGTCAACATGATCAGGGTCAGGCCCTGTTTCTTGGCTTGTTGAAGAACTGCGGTCGCCTCCTCGCGTAGAGGGTCGTTAAAATCGATCCAGGCAAGCACTTGCTGCTCGCTGACCAGCGCAATCCAATAGCCGCGGGTGTCTGGCGGTGCGGGTAGCGAGGTTTGTAACTCGCGGCAGAAGGCTTCGCTGCCCATCCGATATCTGCAGTCATTCAGGGTGCCGGCGATACCAGCGCCCACGACATAGTCAACCTCGGTTGCCTCGTTGCGGGCGGGTGAATCTTTAAAGGCCTGGGCGATGGGGTGATTGCTGTATTGCTGTAAGCAGGCGGCCGTCGAAAGTACGGTGTCCTCGGATAAACTGCCTAGGATTACAATTCTCTCAATACTGAACTTGCCCTCTGTCAGCGTGCCGGTTTTATCGCACACCAGGTGTGTGGTTTGGGCCAGTGACGCCAGTGCATTATCGCCACTTACCATGATTCCGGATCTGCGCAGCGCTGCCGCTGCGCTGGCGAGTGCCGAGGGAGTCGCCAACGATAGTGCGCAGGGGCAGCTTATTACCAAAACCGATAGTGCTACCCACAGTGCCCTTGAGGGATCGATGAAGCTCCAAACCAGAGCGGTACTGCAAGTAATCAACAATATGGCTGCTACGAATTTACTGGCCAGACGGTCAGCCAGTTGCGCAAGCTCGGGTTTGCCTTGCCGGCCCAACTGGCTGCTGCGCTGCAACCTGGCCAGGCGGGTATCCGCGAAATTGCCGGACGCACGAACTTCCAGCGCCCCTTCTAAATTCACGGTTCCGGCAAAAATAGCGTCGCCCACACCAACTGCCCTGGGCAACTGCTCGCCGGTAAATGTTTGCTCATCGACGGCACTGTCACCGTCCATTATTTCACCGTCGACGGGAATAGTGGCACCGGGCTTAATCAGCACGCTGGCGCCGCTAGTCAAGCTCTGTCGCAGTGCGCTGGTCCAACTGTCTCCCTGTCGCAGGGTGACGGTAAGCGGTAAATTACTCTGCACGTCCAGCCAATCCAGATTATCCCGGCGCCTAACGCTGTGTTCGAAATAGCGCGCCAACAACAGCAAAGCGGTAAACATCACTACTGAGTCGAAATAGACCTGACCACGTCCGGTCATTGTTGCCACGGCACTGGCCAGCCAGGCAATGCCAATGGCCAGCGCTACAGGCAGATCCATAACAAGAGCGCCCTGGCGCAGGTGCCGCCAGGCTGATTCAAAAAAGGGTCGAGCTGAGAAGTAAACCACAAAACTTGCCACCAACAGGCTGACCCAGCGCAACAAGGATTGATACTCCACAGCCATGCCCTGGAGGTCGCCCGCATGCAGGGCGATGCCAAACATGCCCACCTGCATCATACCCAGCCAGGCCACCGCCAGGCGGCGCAGATCGCGACGATTCTCTGTTATCAGTTGATCACGCTGTACGCTGGCTTCATAGGGCTGCACCGCATAGCCCAGAGCGGACACTTTGGCAAACAGGGCGGACGTTTTGACTAGCTGTGGGTCGTAAGCGACCTCCAGTTTGCTGTGCTGAAGGCTGACATTACTGCGGATAACACCGGGAATTTTGCCGAGACTGGTTTCGATTAACCAGGTACACGCGGCGCAGCTTATACCGCCTAGCAATAAACTTGCGGTAGCGTTGCCGTGTGCATCCACAGTGGTGAATGTTGCTTGCAACTCGGCAAGGTCATAGGCCTGAAACTGAGAATTGTCTGCCGAATCCGCAGGCAATGGCTTGTCGTTAAAGGCGGTACGTTGCTGGTAGAACTGTGCCATACCGCTGCTATCGATGAGCTCGGCAACCGCTTTACAGCCCGGGCAACACATGGCCTGATCAATACCGCCAATAGTTGCCCTGTAGCTGGGCCAGTCGGGTACAGCCTCACCGCAGTGATAGCAGGTGTCTGCGTTATTCAGGGCTTGGCCAGCCCCTATCTCAGTTGGTGCTGCCTGGTTCAAAATTCAGTTCGTTTAGTGAACCGTCCAGGCGCCACTCGCTGTTCTCTTTACTGCGTTCTCCGCTGTCCAAAATCCAATGCCAGTGCGCCGCAACGGGTGCGGCCAGGGGTGCGCTGTAGCTGCCGTCATCGCGTCTGGCCAGACTGATTTGAAAATCCCGATCGGCCTCCATGGGGTGGGCCAGGCGCAGTCTCAATACCGGGTCGTGGATTGGCCCGGTTGACCACAGCCTCAGCGTGCCGTCCTGAATAAGTAGCTTCGCGGTGATACCGAGGTCTGCGGCACGCTGTTTTTTGGCAAGCTGGCGGTTGATCGCCAGACCTTCCTTGTAGTAATCATCCACCACCAGGTCGTCCGCGTGGCGGTTGGCAATGTAGAAGGTGATCAAGCCGGCCACCACGACAGACGCAGGTAGGGCCATGATGAACCAGGGCCAGAACTGGCGATACCAGGGCGGCTCAATACTGTGGGTCGGGGAAGGCATCATGTCAGGGGGTCTATTTGGATTATCATTGCGGGCATTATAGCGGCTTTAGAAAACGCGATTCCGAGCGTGCCTGTAGGTTGGGGCGTTCGGTCGCCTGGGCCTCGAATGTCAGCACAGAACTTGGGCTATTCAGGACCTCAGGGCGTGCGCTTACACGGAGGCTAATTTCGCGTACTTCGCCACCGTTCAGGGCGTGCACAGTTTCGCCAACAATATTTGCATTCTTTACGCCACTAATGGTGATCTCAAATTGGTGCGAATCTTTGTCCATGTTGACCAGGTGCAGGGTATAAATATTTTCAATCGCGCCTGAATCCGTGGTGATATATAGCTGGCTGCGGTCTCTTATAACCGTTAGTTCCAGGGGCACCCTACTGAGTAGTTGATAACTGAATAGCCCTGTCATCAGTGCGAATACCAATAGATAACCTATCAATCTTGGGCGTATCCAGTGTGTGGTACCGCCCTCCAATTGATGCTCGCTGGTGTATCTGATTAACCCCGTGTCGTAAGACATTTTTTCCATCACCGAATCACAGGCGTCTATACACAGTGCGCAGCCGATACACTCGTACTGTAGGCCATCGCGGATATCGATACCGGTGGGGCAAACCTGAACACAGAGCTCACAGTCAATACAGTCTCCCAGGCCCTGTGCTGCATAGTCGATGCCGCGTTTGCGAGAGCCTCTGGTCTCTCCACGATTAGGATCGTAAGACACGATCAAGGTGTCCTGATCAAACATTACCGACTGGAAACGGGCGTAAGGGCACATATGGGTGCACACCTTCTCCCTTAACCACCCCGCGTTGATATAGGTGGCACAGGTGAAAAATGCGGTCCATGCAAATTGCTGGATACCGGTGGAGAAGCTCGCCAGCTCAACAACGAGTGCTTTGACCGGGTAAAAGTAACCGACAAAAGTAAGTCCGGTTACGAAGGCGACGACTAACCAGCCGCTGTGTTTTAAGAGCTTTCGCCAGATTTTGTCGAGGTTCCAGCCGCTATTGTCGCGCTTTATTCGCTGGTTGCGACTGCCCTCGCTTTTCTGTTCCCACCACATGAAAATACTGGTCCAGACGGTCTGTGGGCAGGTATAACCACACCAGACTCGGCCGGCAAATACAGTGACAGTAAACAGCGCAAAAGCCGCGATGATCATCATAAAGGCCAGCAGTGGAAAATCCTGCGGCCAAAGAGTCAGGCCGAAAATGTGAAACTTGCGCGCAGGTAGGTCAAACAATATGGCCTGACGGCCGTCCCAGTTGAGCCAGGGCAGCAGCAGATAACCGAGCAGTAAGGGCCAGCCGGTGTACAGACGAAGTCGTTGAAAAAAGCCCTCGATTTTACGCGTGTAAATTTTTTCTCGATGCTGATAAGGATCCATCTCGGCCACTTCGGCCGGGGCAATATCCTGTACATCGATCAGGTCTGGGTCTGACATTTGCGCAACCGGGTTTGAAAGTGAGTACCCCGGCTTTGCTTCGCCGGGGCAGGTGGGAGCGGGGCAAGCCCGAGATTTTTTACCGATTCAGGCCATAAACGTAGGCGGTAAGAATATGAATTTTGTCCTCGCTCAGAGTTTCTGCGAAGGCGGGCATAACGCCATTGCGTCCGGCCCTGATACTGTGCGCGATTTGCGCCTCGGTTCCGCCATACAGCCAGATACCGTTGCTCAGATTGGGCGCTCCCATTGCCGTGTTGCCGCCGGCATCAGCACCGTGACAAGCAGCGCAATAGGTAGCATATTTTGATTCTCCCGCGGCCGCTAGCTCGGGGTCGGCTTGTCGGCCGTTCAGCGACAGCATATAAGCGGTGGTTTCGCTCACGCCCTGGTCGCCAATTATACTGCCCCAAGCTGGCATTGCTGCCTGGCGGCCGCCAATTAGAGTCTGCTTGATCGTCTCTGCTTCGCCGCCATAAATCCAATCATTGTCGGCAAGGTTAGGGAAACCATAAGACCCTTTTGCGTCCGAACCATGGCACTGCGCGCAGTTGTTACTGAACATTCTTGCGCCCATTTTGCGCACCGCAGGGTCTACCGCAATTTCTTCAACGGGTAGCGCCAGGTAGCGATCGCGCATGGCTCGGTACTTTTCATCAGCCGCGGCTACGGAACGGTCGTGTTGATCAATCTGTGTCCATCCTATAACGCCGGGAAAGTTACCCATGCCAGGGTAGACGACCAAATAGGCGACTCCCCAAACAATGGTGATGATGAACATCCAGAACCACCAGGTGGGTATAGCGTTATCGTATTCTTCAATACCATCGTAGACATGGCCGGTTGTCCTCTCGCCCGTGCGTCGCTCCGCCCGCTTATTGGCGATCAGCACCCAGGTCATGATAATGATGGTGATAGAGGTCAGGATTATTACCCAGGCGCTCCAAAAACTAGTCATCTAATCGCTCCTTTTGTAGGGTGCGTTCGTTCAATTCATCGTCTGCAAATGGCAGATTGGCGGCGTCGTCAAAGTAGGGCTTACGCTTACTGCTGTAGGCCCAAAAGCACATGCCGATGAACGAAATCATCAGGAACAAGGTGCTTAGACCTCTTAAATCGTTGATGTCCATTCCGCTTATCGCCTCGATTGTATCAATGTGCCTAGTTGCTGAAGATAGGCGACCAGAGCATCGATCTCCTTTCTGCCCGCCACGGACTCAGCGGCCGTAGTAATATCTTCATCGGTATAGGGTACGCCTACACTTCGAAGAGCAGCCATTTTCTTGCCAGTGCGCTCGCTGTTAATTTCGTCATCAAACAGCCAGGGGAAAGATGGCATATTGGACTCCGGAACAACATCGCGCGGGTTGTACAAATGAGCACGGTGCCAATCATCGCTGTAGCGTTTGCCTACACGTGCCAGGTCTGGGCCTGTGCGCTTTGAACCCCATAGGAAAGGGTGGTTGTAGACAAGCTCACCGGCCACCGTGTAGTGCCCGTAGCGCTCGGTCTCCGCGCGCAGTGGTCGGATCATCTGCGAGTGACAGACGTGGCAGCCCTCGCGAATATAGATGTCCCGGCCCTCAAGCTCCAAAGCTGGCAGCGGCATTAAGCCGGCAATGGGTTCATTGGTTTGTTTGGCAAAAAATAGCGGTACCAATTCCACCAAGGTGCCAAAACTGATTGCCACAATGATTAAAATGATCATCAGGCCGACGTTTTTTTCTACTACTTCATGTTTCATATCCGTCTGCTCCTCAGGCCGCGCTGTTCGCAGCAGCAGCGGGTAATGCCGCCGGCTCTCTGCGAGTTGTCATATAGACGTTGTAGGCCATTATCAGCATACCGGCGAAGAAAATTCCGCCACCCAATACCCGAACTACATAGCCGGGATAACTAGCGGATACCGACTCAACAAAGCTGTAGGTCAGGGTGCCGTCTTGATTGTAGGCACGCCACATCAAGCCCTGGAGAATGCCATTGACCCACATGGAAGTGATATACAAAACCGTGCCTATGGTCGACATCCAGAAATGAACATTGATTAAATCGGTGCTATACATTTTCTCCTTGCCGAACAGGATGGGGAATAGGTGGTACAGACAACCTATGGTTATCATGGCGACCCAACCCAGTGCGCCGGAGTGGACATGACCGATGGTCCAGTCGGTGTAATGGGACATTGCATTGACTGTCTTGATTGCCATCATTGGCCCTTCAAAGGTCGACATGCCGTAAAACGACAGACTTACCACCAGGAAACGCAAAATAGGGTCCGTGCGCAACTTATCCCAAGCCCCCGACAAGGTCATCATGCCGTTGATCATGCCTCCCCAGGACGGTGCCAACAGAATAATACTCATTACCATACCGAGGCTCTGTGCCCAGTCGGGCAGGGCGGTATAGTGCAGGTGGTGCGGTCCAGCCCAGATGTAAACCGCAACCAGAGCCCAGAAATGGACGATACTGAGGCGATATGAATACACCGGTCTGCCCGCTTGTTTGGGGACGAAGTAATACATCATGCCGAGAAAGCCGGCGGTGAGGAAAAATCCGACTGCATTGTGGCCATACCACCACTGCACCATGGCATCGACGGTACCAGCGTAGACCGAATAGGACTTGGTCATGCCAACGGGGACAGCCAGGCTGTTGATGATGTGGAGGACGGCTACCGCGATGATAAATGCGCCGAAAAACCAGTTGGCCACGTAAATATGATCGGCTTTACGCTTCATGATGGTGCCAAAGAAGACCACGGCATAGATTATCCAGACGACGGCGATCAGTACGTCGATAGGCCATTCCAGTTCGGCGTATTCTTTCGAAGTGGTCAGTCCCAGGGGCAGCGTTATAACGGCTGCCACGATCACCAGTTGCCAACCCCAGAAAGTGAAAGCGGCCAGTTTGTCCGAGACCAACCTTACCTGACAGGTTCGTTGCACAACATAATAGGAGGTGGCGAATAGCGCGCAGCCGCCAAACGCAAAAATTACTGCATTGGTGTGTAGCGGGCGCAAACGGCCAAAACTGGTCCAGGGCAAATCAAAGTTTAATGCCGGCCAGGCCAATTGGGCGGCGATCAACACACCGACCAACATACCAACGATCCCCCAGACTAGCGTCATGACGGCAAACTGGCGCACAACCTTATAGTTGTAGGTTGGATGTTCTAGTGCAGCGTTCAGCTCACTCATGGTTCAGTTCCATTTTCTGGTTCAGTTCTATTTTGTAGTTCAATGATAGCGGCTTGCTTGTTTAATCCGTGAAAGCGGGTGCAGCCCCTAAATCCCACAGAATGACCGTGCCCCCCATCAGGCAGATCAGTATCACCAGCGCGATGGCGATAACTGCACTGGAAAACAGGAAACCCCTCTCTTCAGGGATGCCCATAACGATAGGAATTCCGAGATACAGGAGGTAGACCGACCAAGTGACAGCGGTGACGCCAACGAGCAGGTCCAGCCATAGTAATGGGTAAAAGCCAGAAGCACCGGCAATGAACATGGGCGTAGCAGCCATGCTGGCAATGACAATGCCCTTGGTGATTGTGGACGCCGCGCCATAGGTGGCTGCCATCCAGTGAATGGAATAGCCGATCACCGCAATGCAGCCGATCATCCCAACATAAAAAAGAATACAGATCAGACGTGCATTGTCAGCGGTAAGCTTGACCGGGTCGCGACCCTCGCCAACGGTCCAGCCCACCTGACTGGTGCCGTAGTACCAGGCAACAGCCGGCAATAGCGCCAGCAGGCAAGGGTATAGGACCAGCATGTTGAGTGATTTTTCGGGTAAATCGGCTATCGTTCGCCACTGGCTGGCAGGCTTAGTTAAAAGGCCAAAGGTATGTTGGATCATGCCGATCTATTCTCCTCGCTGTGACAGTATTATATTTTGCGCAACCGCATTGTAGCGGCGCTTTTTATCTGCTTATTGACCTGTATCAAGTGATTGTACATGGCCGAGAAGTCGCGCGCTCTAGCTCCCCAGACTGGCCATGGTACGGAGGCGCTCAGTGTCCAGAATCTCAATTTCTTTGTTATCAACCCTCAATATCTCCAGTTTCTGCATGCGACTGAAAACCCTGCTGACAGTTTCCACGGTGAGCCCCAGATAGTTACCAATATCCAGTCGAGACATTGCCAGTCTGAACTGTGTTGGACTCAACCTGCGCCGGGTATTGCGGGTAGAAATACCCAGCATCAGGGCCGCAACCCGCTCTTCTGCAGTATTTTTGCTCAGCAGGGTGATGAGTTGCTGATCCTCGGTAATTTCGCGGCTCATTAGTTGTAGAAAATGGCGTTGCAAGGAGGGCAGCGCACTCGACAGCTTTTCCAGCGCATCAAAGGGTATTTCACAGATTGACGCGGTTTCCAATGCCATTGCTGAAGAGGCGTGAATGTCGGCGCTGATGCCGTCAAGGGCGAGGATTTCTCCCGGAAAATAGAACCCGGTAACCTGTTCACGACCATCGTCGGTGGTTTTATAAGCCTTGAGGGTGCCAGATCTGACGGCAAACACCGAGTTGAACTCGTCGCCCTCGCGATAGATGTGCTCATTTTTCTGTAGCGGCTTGCCGCGCTGGATGATGTCGTCGAGTTTATTTATGTCCTCGTTTTCCAGGGCCAGGGGGAGGCAGATACTGGCAAGCCTGCAGTTGCCACAGCTGACCTGATAATCATGGGAGCACCGTTGTACGCTCGCCAGCTGCTCGTGCACAACCAAGTTATTGTCCAATGGAATGTCCCTGTCTCGATGGAGGCAATATTATAGTGGAAATTGATCGCTCGATATACTGACTAAAATCTTTCTAACCGAGCTATAGATTGGGGTGAAGATTGTTGCTGATTCCCTGTCCCTGTCCATGGTAGTAATTCAGGCTAGAGAGGCGACACTTTTCAGTATCAAACGCACCAACTCCGCCTGCCGCGATACCCCGGTTTTGGCAAACACGGACTTGAGTTGCGCCCTGGCGGTGTGCGGCGAAATATTCTGAACTTCGGAGATATCCGCCAAGCTCAGACCCCGCGACAGTAATATGGCCAGATTGGCCTCCGCTGGAGTCAGTTCGAACAATTTTCCCAGGATGTGCTGAGAGGCGGTCTCTCGCAGGTCGGGATCACTGATGAAAACGGTAGCGCGGGGGCTGGCATGCCCCTCTCCCCACTGTCCTATTGGTACGGGCCGAATAATAAGGCCCAGATCCGCTCGTCCTTCTTCTCGCGGAATACGCAGAGCGCGCACCATGGCCGTTTCTCCGGCCAATTGTGCCCCCAAAATAGCGGCCACAATCTCCTGCAGCTCGCGGTCGAGGTCACGTCCCTCCAGATGCAGACGTTCGCCGCGAATACTCAGCCCACCGCTTTGCAGCAACAGAGCATCGGCGACCGCATTAGTGTTGGTGACCCGGCCCTGTTCGTCCAGGATCACAGTGGCGACCGCTAACTGGTCAACGGCCCCAGAGTAAATGTCCCGCTCGGAAGTGGTGCGGCTGAGTTGGGAGTACAGGTGAATCGCTCTCGCCAGGTGCGGTGTAATCAGCTCCAAAAGGTCTTTATCCTCGGTACTGAACAAGGGCTCTTGCCGGCGGCGGGAGAACCTCAGTCGCGCCAGCATACCGCCCGGTTCCTGGGTATCTACTCCCAGAATTCTGAAGATATCTATTGGCAGCAGGTATTGTCGGTAATATTCAGTAGCCTCAAGCTCACTTTCTGGCACCAGATCCTCAAGGCTGACTACCTGGTCTCGCGGTAAATTGATGAAAGGGTCCAGGGCAAAAAATTCCTCCCGGTAGGCGGTGAGCTCCCAGTCGCCGGGATCGCCAGAATCGTTGCGCTGGGGATTGTCCGTGGGGTCGGGGCGGATACTGTTGAGAATGACGCCTGCGTCGCCCTGTGCCGGTGGTCTCAACACCAGGGATACAACCTGGACGTCAAATATTTCTCTGAGACGGGGTAGGGCGCCCTGCCAGGGCGGATCTTGTACCGCCCCCTGGTAAATCGCGCCTATCAGTTCGTTGTAACGGGGGTCAATGTCGGCTGCCTTCACTGAGTTGACGCCGTCTGGTTTTACTTGTCGATGCTCGCCAGTTCAGAGGCGACCTCGGACAGCAGTTTCGGGCGCCCGATACCCCAGCCCTGAAGGTAATCCACTCCAATAATATTTAACTGCTCGATGATTTCCTCATTTTCGACTGACTCTGCAATGGTCTCCTGACCCAAAAAGTGGGCAAGGTCATTGATCGACTTTGCCATGGCGAAATCATTGCGGTTGTTGTGAATATTGGTAATAAAGGTGCCATCGATTTTCACGTAGTCCACCGGCAATTCACGCAGGTAGTTGTGGCTCGCCAGCCCTGTGCCGAAGTCGTCAATAGAAAATTTGCAGCCAATGTTGCGGAAGATGCGCACAAAATCGGCGGCTTTCACCAAGTTGGATATGGTGCCGGTCTCGGTAATCTCGAAGCACAACTTGCTGGTACCCACGCCAAATTCAGAGATTTGCTCAAGCAGGTAATCCATGAACGCGTCGTCGGTGACACTGGTGCCCGACAGGTTGATGGCGAGATTGGGGACTACCTTCTGAGCGTCCATGAGGGAACTGATCCAGCTGAACGCCTCCTTCACTACCCAACGATCTACCAGGCTCATGAAGCCGTAGCGTTCAGCCGACACAATAAACTCTTCTGGCGAGCCCAGGGTGCCGTCGGGATTGCTCAAGCCCAGCAGTAACTCATAGTGGGCAGATACCTCTTCACCGCTGACCACGGTGCGTTGTACGATGGGCTGTGCCCGGAGTACGAAGCGGTCTGTGGCCAATGCCTGTTCCAGTTCGAGGCGGCTGTTTGCCAGGTCTTTTTTGGAGCGCAGTACCAGTTCCTGGTCCGGGGCGTATTCCGCCACCCGATTGCGGCCTTTTTCCTTGGCAATTTGCATGGCGCCACGCGCATCTTCCAGAACATTTTCCACCTTGGTGCTGGTCGCCAGTAGTGGTGCAACGCCAATGGAAACCGTAAAGGAAACATTCTCATTTTCTATCTCAACACTGCTGGCTTCGATGTCGATCCGGACTTTCTCTGCGAAGTCGATGGCCTTTTCCATTTCTTTGTCGACCAACAGAATGGCGAATTCGTCGTTGCCGATACGGGCAGAAGAGGTTTTTTTGCCATGTAGCTGAGATAGTAACTTAGCGAATTCGAGCAGCACCAGATCACCGTTGACCTGGTCGTAGACCTCGTTGACCAGACTGAACTGGTCGATATTGATGTACAGAACAGCGTGTTGAGACGTTTTGCGATGGGCATGGCCCAGTGCCCGTTTCATCTGCTCCAGGAAGGTATCCCGATTGATCAGTTTGGTCAGGGCGTCGTGATTTCGGTCGAAGCTCAGAGTCTTTTGTACGTGCTCTAAAGTGCCGTACATGCTTTCGTCGACCACCGACATCTCGTCCGCTGGGGCTGGTGGCTTCGCTCCTCGGCTAAGGTGGCGAGCCAGTTGCACATTACTCATGTCGGCGTTCTTTTGGCCGCGGTCATTGACGAAAATGTACCGATCCCCGTTCTCGTTGATCCAGGCCAGTTGCATACGCTGTTTTTTGCCGGCTTTGTCGCGGTAATTCAGCCAACTGCCTGTTTCCAGCTCTTCAACCCGTTTGACCCAACGGCGCAGGCGAGGCAGCTGTTCAATACGAGCCCGTCGCTGCGTCGCGGTTACCTTTGCCGGGCGAGGGGCGATCGGTGTGGTTTGTATTGGTTGATTGCCGGAGATGGTTGCCTGTAATTCATCCAATACCGCTTCATGGGCGATGTTGGCGGGTAGGGCTGAGCCAATCTGTTGTCGAATCATGTCGATCAACGGTTCAGCTTCCAGGCCTCGCTGCAGTTGCGTTTCGTTGTCGACCTGCCCCTGTTGCTGCTGGGAGAGCCACTGTGATACCAGGGACAGGGTTCTCAGTTGCTCTTTCCAGCCCTCGCTGTCTGCGCCTTCCTTCACGTGGGTGAGAACCAGCAGGTCACGCCAGCCGTGCTCAACCAATTCTTTCAGTACCTTGGGGGCCTCGGGTGGCGAGATATACCGATCTACAGCGTTCTCAACCGCTTGCTTGGAATTACTAAGTTTCTCCTGTCCTTGTTGAGTGCGAACCACGCGTTCCACGTTGCGAGAATGGGCGCGATCCTGTTGCTCGACCAGTTTGTCTATTTTACCCAGGGCATGATCAAATACGGTGCTGTCGTCGTCATAATCATTGACGATCTGCTCAACAATCTCGCCCAGCCGCCCTTCCAGGGCCCGATTGGGAAAGTTGGCGGCGCTGGATAGTTTGGATAGTTTGTCGACTACCGAGCGAGCGGCGTGGTCGCGATCCAAAAAGAACTTGGGCTCCATCAAGGCCAGTTTAGCCAGCGGTATTTGCAGATTGCCCAGGGTCGGCTTGAGTTCATTGCTGACATCGAGCTGCGAACGGATGGTGCCGAATAAGTTATCCACCAGGTCAAGTTGATTGAGGCTGTCATCGCTGAGACCGGTGGTGTCTTCCAGACCGCCAATCTGACCACTGTTTGCGGACAAATATTCGCGCAGCGATGCTGCCTGCTGTACCTCATTGCGGACCTCAGCATTGCGCTGTAATGCACCCAGGGCGTTGGCAATGGCCTGTGGGTCGGCGAGCCGTGCTTCGCCGCCGGCACCACCCTGTTGAGCTGCACCAGCGCCCTGCGTAGCGTTGCCTTCGCTCTCGCGTTTGAAATTAAGCGCATCTATGACCGAGCGATACAAATTGTCCGGATCCAGGTGCTTACTGATTTTTTCGACAACCCCTTCAACGACCTGCTCAATCATGCTGCCGGCTTCTTGCTTCGACCCTCTGGCGCTGCTTTTGGCGGCCTCCACCAGATCCTCGCCAGATTTACGTTCCACTTTCTCGGGGGCAGGCGGCGGCTTCACCGGGGAGGCGAGCGGTTGTTTTTCCTCTGCTTTGGGGGCAACCCGGCGGTTTTTTTCCGCCTGCTGCAGCAAAGATCCTTTGTTGATGATTTCTTCTTCAAGGTGAGGCCGGACACCGTGTTGGGCGAGGCTGGCGTTCAACGGATTGTAGTAATTGTCCAGCTCGCGAATAAACTCGTTGACAAAAAAACTAAATATTTCAGAGACTACCGACTTTGGAATGCCCTGGCCGTCTATAGACGTTTTGAAAGCGCGGCACAACTCAGCGACGTGCACCGGCAGGCGGACCTGCAGTGGATCGGCCTGAAGCAACGTGGCAATCCGAATTATCAGGGCCTCGAGGGCAACCTGATGGAGTTCCTCGCCAATACTGATCATGCGATCTATGGCCAAAAAGTCCTCAAATTCATTGATATCGACCAGGTCCAGAGAGCCGTCGTCACGTTTTTGCCACTCGTGTCTGCCGCGCTCCTGCGGGGTCAGGTCCTCGTACAGTCGGTCTATATCCTGTTTAAACGCATCGATCAGACTCCTGCCGTTGCGCTTCACCACATTCAGGGCTTCGTAGTAGACATTGTGCCCAGAGGAACTGGTTTGGGTGGAGGTGGACAGGTCGAACAGGTGATCGGCCAGATGCATGATGAACAGCTGCAGGCGCTCGTCCAGCAGGGTGAGGCTCTGTGCCTGAAGTTTTTGTAGCAACTGCGCCCTCTGCACATCAGAGTACTCCCGCGCCTCTGCTGCGGGCCGTTGTCCGTTTGCCGAGTCAGTTGATGAGGAAAGTGCAGACAGGCAGCGTTGGGCTTCGTCCAGTTGACGATCCTTGAGGGTGAGAGATATGCCATCGTCACGGTTGTTGACCACGACCACGTCCAGGCTAACAGGCGTACCCGCTATTTGTTCGCAGTGCAGTCGGGCCTGAGAGCCCTCGTTGAGGCGCATACGATGTGCGGTGGCTTCCAGTCCGGTGTCACTAGGCCGCATTTCCAGCTGCTCGCCCGCTTCCAGGAACAGATCACCGCTTAGCAAGAAAGCGCCGTCTAACTCCAGCGAGACAGCGAGTGCGTTTGATTGTGGTCGCTGCTCAGCCATTTAAACCTGTAGATTGAATTATCTTTAGCCCCGGGCGAGTCAATAAACTTTGCCGGCGTTTATCCGAAGCAGTATACCGTGAACCGGCAGCTGAACAAGCGTGGGTGGGTCAGCCAGAGCGCTTCTTTCGCACTGACTTTAGCTTTTTCTTGAACCGTTGCTTGTAGTCGTAATAGTGGAACGGGACTTTCCATAATGGCCCGAGGGAGCGCCCGAAGTGTGCCTCATAGCATTCGATGAACTGCTGCCGGTCCAGCCAGTTCAATTTGTAGGCAATTCTGATCAAGTCGACCAGCCGATGACGCGGCTTTACGCGTGAACCCGGGCCGTGCCAGATCCACGCTCTGCCAATATCAATTGCCAGTGGGGTTATCTCGCCGTACTCATTGACCGCTAGCATCAGGTTTCCGGATGACAGGTCTCGATGAACAATCTGCTTGTTGTGCATGTTGCAGACAAATTGGCTGAGCAACTCAAACCACTGGGCTTTGGTGAGCCCTCGATAGCTGCTCTCGCCGCGATTTAGCGCCGCATAAACGTCCCGGCAGGAGAACGCATCCGGGACGAATTCGCAGAGGTACCAGGAGTCCTTAATGCCCGGGCTAGTATGCCGTTCGTGAAACGCCACGGGTAGCGGTGTGGCAACCCCGCGACTGAGCATGGCACAGGCATTATTCCAGTGCCGTTTGCCTTTGCTGGGGCGAAATCGATAGGTGAATTGTTTGATGCCCTTCACCCGGTTCTGTTTAACCGTGATTTCCTTGTCCGGAGCGCGGGGATCGGCGATATTCCAAAGGCGATTGCGGGCATCTCTGAGCACCCGCAGCTCAGGTATTGCCAAGATTTTGTCGCCATCCAGGGCAGATATTGCCGCCAAATCGCCTATTTGATGGTCGCGTCTCAACATGTGAGCGCTGGTCCAGGACGAAGTTGTGTGGCTAATGGAGCGGTGATGCTCCGAACACAATTGAATCTTCCCGTCCGGGGACAGGGCCTTGATCTCCACACTCAGTTGATCGGCAAATTCTATCAACAGTGGTTGTTCACAGGCCACTGCTGGTGGCGACAGTTGAGCGCCCTCGCTGTTGTGGAACGCTGCGCTAGCAAGGGCCGCGGGCGGGAAGATTTTATCTAAAGGATAGCTCTGCCCGTCCCGGCACCAGGCAACATGTATCGTGGTTTGATCAGTCCGCTGAAGTTCATAAACGCTGAGGCCGTCTACCTGATGATGGGTGCTGACGATACGCGCCCCGGCGAGTAGGCTGCGACAGTAGGCGAGAGTGCGAAACCCGGGCGTTAGGGTAAAATCTTCGCGCTGGCCACGCACACGGTAGTAGTAGCTGACCTGGTCAATGACCGGGTAGTCCGGACAGGAATCGTCAATCAGTCCGTCCCGATTGCAGATCAGAGGTCCCCAATAAACCTGCCTCAAAACACCACTGGAGGCGGCAAGCAGCAGATAACGTAACATATAGTCCGCTTGCTTCTGGCCTGGCCACGGCGAGCGGCGGCTCAGTCGTTTGCTGGTCCAGCAGGTGTAGGTGCAAATCAGTTCCATGGCCCCTCGCTGCTTACCGATTACATCCAGAACCCGCGCTTTCTTGATCAGGTTCAGTTTCAACAAGTTAGTGGCTGCCCGCCCGAATACCCGGTGATCGAAGGCCTCGGGCTCCACTACGCGCTCTACGAACAGGTTATCTGTATGAACCTCGGGGCTGCGTCCCAGGGTTTGGATAAATGACAGATAGGCGGCGTTATACAGGGGCTCGAAGTCCGATACATTGGCCCCAGCCAGTTTTACACCAGCCGCGGCAGCGCGCTCTAGCGCAATATCCCATGCCACCAGAAAGGTGCGGGAAGAAAACCCGGACCATCGCCCCCGGTTAGGGGTGTTGCCAATCTCGAACAGTCCAATGCGATTTGAATAGCGCTGGAAAACGTGATCCAGAAACTGGCGCCAGCGTTCCTGGGCTTCGGGTTCTGTGGTCAGAGCCTCGGCTTCTGACAGCGGTGGAAATACATCCAATAGAACGCGAAAATCCGCGTCCAGCAGGCGTTCCAGGAGGCGCTCTGCTGGTGCTTCGGGACTGTCATAGCAGAAGTCCATGCGCACATCATTAATGCCAAGTTCTTTCAGTTTGGCGATTATGTAGTCATCGATAGCGGGGTCTTCGGCAGGCGCCACGTTTACGCCAAAAAAATCTTCAGGGATGGTGTAGGGCCCCGGCAATGGCGACTGGCGCAGCCAGCTGCCGATCTCTGTCAGCGAACGTAAAAACTGCAGCCCTGCAAGCGGGTAGCCAAACAACGGGTGTAACAATTTATTCAAAGGATAATCCGGGCGCGGCCGGTCTCAAGTAGTGCTGACAAGCATCGATTATATCACCGCTAGGCAGGGCCAAGGCGATGAATTACCCCGGGATAACGTAGGCGATGGCACACAGGCCAATACAGCCATTAGCCTGCAGTCGGGCCAGGTACATTACTGGCTTCGAGAAAGGCCGGTTTCTCACCACCACCATGGACGGCGATGCTGGTACCGCTGATGTATGCCGCCAGGGGAGAGGCAAGGAACAGGCAGGTGTTGCCAATGTCGGTAGGTACCGCCATACGCCCCATGGGAATGGTTTGGCCAACGGCAGCGATACCATTCTCATCGCCGTAATGCAGGTGCGCATGCTCAGTTTTGGTGAGCCCTACGATCACGGCATTAACCCTCACCTTAGGCGCCCACTCTACCGCCAGTGATGCCCCGAGATTTACCAGCCCCGCCTTTGCCGCACCGTACGCCGCCGTCCCGGGAGACGGTCGTAACGTACTGACGCTGGCAATATTGATAATGGAGCCTCCTTCGTCCTGTTGCTGCATGACTGTATTAGCAGCCTGACTGAAGTTCAATGGGGCAATCAGGTTGAGTTGAATGATAGCTTCTGAAAAACGGGGGGAGGCGGTTGCGGCCTCGGCGTAAGGAGCGCCACCGGCATTGTTAACCAAAATATCCAGGCGATTGAAAAGGGCCACGGCGTGGGCAATACAGGCCTGGATCTGTTCGTAGTCCCTGACGTCACAGGTAAAAAAGTGTGCCTCTTTACCCTCAATACGGGGAAGGTGTTCGGGTTCAGTGCGTCCGCAGATCAAAACTTCTGCGCCTGCGCGTAAAAAGCACTCGGTTATTCCCCGGCCGATACCCTTGCCACCGCCTGTTACCAGTACCGCTTTGCCCGTGAGTTGCAAGGGGTGGTTCATTGCTGTCTTCTCCTTATAGAAGGCTGTCGCCAGCTTGTTATTGGACATAGTTTTCAATAATATGCCAGAGCATTTTGCATCCTAACGCAATTGTCACAGGTGAAACATCGACAGTTTGCGATCCGAATACGTGTTTTGGGTGCTATTCAACGGCAGTCGCGAATACTGTACTCACCATCACTTTGTAAAATTGGAAACACTATTATGACGACAGAGACACTGCCAGTATTGGCTATTTTGGGCGGTACCGGCGATCTCGGCACGGGTTTGGCCCGCCGCTGGGCGCAGGCAGGTTATCAGGTCATTATCGGCTCCCGCACCTTGGAAAAGGCTGAGGCAGCGACCGCGGATCTGCAAGAGATCATGGCAGAGAGGGGAGTTGGAGATGTTTCGGTATCGGCAATGGAGAATCTCGCGGCGGCAGAAGCGGCGGATATTGTGACCCTGACTGTCCCCTTTAGTCATCAGGCCAGCACCCTGAGCTACGTCAAACCTGCCCTGCAGGGCAAGATACTTATTGATGTGACAGTGCCTCTGGTACCGCCCAAAGTAGCTCGAGTGCAGCTCCCTGAGCAAGGTAGTGCCGGCCAGATAGCTCAGGAGATCCTGGGCGAAGAGGTCTCCGTGGTGTCGGCTTTCCAGAATGTCGCTGCCCACCACCTACAGGAGGGCCAGGGTCTGAATTGTGATGTGTTGGTCTGCGGCAACAAAAAAGTGGCGCGGGCCAGTGTGATCGAACTGGTCGAGGCGGCCGGGATGAAGGGTTACCATGCAGGTATGATTTATAACGCTGCCGCGGCAGAGGCGCTGACTTCAGTACTGATCACCATCAATAAGCAATATGGATGTCATGCCGGTATCAAAATCAGTGGTCTGGACGATGACTGATGTCAGCCGCGCTGACCCTAATACCTTTAGAAGAGTTTCCCCTTGTAACACCCGGTGACGATGTTGCCGGATTGATAGCGGCTGCACTGAATGCCAATAACCTGACATTGAGCGAAGGCGATGTGCTGGTTATTGCACAAAAGATAATCTCCAAAGCCGAAGGACGTTATGTGACTTTGGCCGATGTTGAGCCTGGTGAAGAGGCTATTGCGCTCGCCGCCAAAACTGACAAAGACCCGCGCCAGGTCGAGTTGGTGTTGAGAGAATCCAGGGAAGTGCTGCGCTCACGTCCTGGCGTTATTATCGTCGAACACCGCAATGGTTATGTGCACGCTAATGCCGGTATCGACCGGTCCAATATTGATTCAGACGGGCTTAGCCCGCGGGTACTACTGCTACCTGAAGATTCTGACCGCTCAGCGGCAAGTATTCGCCAGTCCCTGGCAGCCACCTGTGGCGTCCTGCCCCAGATTATTGTCAATGATAGTTTTGGGCGCGCCTGGCGCAATGGCACTGTAGGCGTGGCTATCGGTAGTGCTGGCTTCGAGCCGCTGTATAACCAGGTGGGTGAAACTGATCTGTTTGACAATATTCTCGAGGTAACAGAGGCGGCGGTGGCTGACGAATTAGCTGCGGCAGCGTCTCTGGTTATGGGGCAGGCGGCCGAGGGGATACCGGTGGTACTGGTACGGGGAGCGCGGTTGGCCGCGGCCGAGACAGATTCGAAAGCGCTATTGAGAGACAAGTCCAGGGACATGTTTCGCTGATGGCCGATGACGCACAGATCCTGGCCTTAACAGGTGGGGTGGGCGGCGCCAAACTCTGTTTGGGACTGGCCAGTCTGGTGGCCAGTGATCGCCTGAAGATTGTAGTCAATACTGCAGATGATTTTGTTCATCTCGGTTTGCCCATAAGTCCGGATATTGACACGCTGCTTTATACCCTGGCTGGTCGTAGTAATACGGAGCAGGGCTGGGGTCTTGCCGACGAGAGTTGGCACACTTTGGGCGCCTTGGAAGAACTCGGGGCAGATACCTGGTTTCAATTGGGCGACAAAGATATCGCGACCCATCTGTGGCGTGGTGAGGCGCTTGCTGGTGGCATGAACCTGACTGCGCTTACCGGAAAGTTAGCCACAAAGTGGGGCATAGGCGCTGAAATACTACCTATGACGAACCAGCTGGTTAGCACCATGGTGCATACAGACCAGGGCGAGATGCCGTTTCAGCATTATTTCGTCAAACACCGTTGCCAGCCAACAGTAACGGGTTTTAGTTTTAGCGGCATAAACTCGGCGCAGCCCAACCCTCGCCTGATTGAACTGTTGGCGTCCAGCCCTCCGTCAGCTGTGGTGATATGTCCTTCCAATCCGTTTGTCAGTGTCGATCCGATCCTGCAATTGCCTGGTCTATGGCAGTTGCTTCGTGATTGCGCAGCGCCAGTCTTTGCCGTATCGCCCATTGTTGCGGGTATGGCGATAAAAGGACCGACGGCCAAAATGATGGCCGAATTGGAACTGCCTGTCACAGCTCTGGGTGTCGCGGAACATTACCATCAACATTACCCAGAGTTGATAGACCATTTTATCCTGGACGAAAGTGACGCTACACTGTCTCCCGAGATAGCAAAGCTCGGCATGAATGTATCTGCAACTGGTACGGTGATGACAACATTGGAAGACAAGCAAAAATTGGCAGCCACTCTGCTCACACTAATGGGGCATTGCTAGCTATGCATGCCATTCTGCCCTTAAAAGACCTGGCAGACGCCAAAAGCCGCCTCGCCGGATTATTACAACCCGCGGAACGACGGAGCCTGATGCAGGCAATGGTTGAGGATGTGCTGCAACAGTTGGTTGAGCACCCTCAAATCACTGGCGTGACGCTGGTATCCGACGATGCGGGTGCCGGCCAGCTCAGTGCGTCTTTTGGTGCCGAATTTATAGACGAACGCACACTACCCTGCCGTGGGCTCAATCCGGTGCTAGAAGCCGCCGCAGATATTCAATTTGATAAGGGCGCTGAACGGCTGTTGATCTTACACGGTGATTTGCCGCTGCTAAGTAGTCAGGATTTAGATGAGGTTATTCACCGCCAGGTCACCTCTGACGAACTCGTCATTGGTTGTGATGAAGCAGGGCAGGGCACCAATCTTCTCGCCTTTGGCCTTCATGGCCGGCCCAAGTTCCGCTTTGGCTCAGGGAGCTGCGCCGCTCACAGCGAGGCTGCGAGCGAGGTGCCAGTCAGCTATCAGCTCCTGCGTCGCCCGGGCATTGGTCTGGATGTTGATGAACCGGATGATCTCAGGCAATTGCTGGCTCAACTGCCTGCCAGTAAGCCGCATAGCCGAACAGCGGCCCTGTTGTTGAACACTGAGTTGGGGCGGAGACTGTCGCGAGCGCTGTCAGGTGACGGTTCGCCTTTAGAGAAAAAAATCGGAGAAGTGAATAGTGTGAGTAATTTTCCAACTGCATTGAGGACCCGCCTACTGACGGGAGAGCCTCCCAGTAGAGAGGTGGCCCTATCGCTGGCTCAGATTTCAGATGTGGCCGCATTGGCAGACGTTGCCACCGAGCTTCGCGACCGCGGTCACGGCAATATCGTAACCTACTCGCGAAAGGTATTTATTCCCTTAACGCACCTGTGCCGGGATGTATGCCACTACTGCACCTTTGCTCGTACGCCCAAGAAAATTGAGCAGGCTTATATGCCTGTGGACGAAGTGCTTGAACTTTGCCATCAAGGCGCCAAAGCGGGTTGTCAGGAAGCCCTGTTTACCCTGGGAGAGAAGCCTGAGTTGCGCTATTCCACGGCGAGAAATGCGCTTGCTGAAATGGGGTTTGACACTACCCTGGACTATGTCCGCGAGGTGGCGTCGCGAGTGTTGGCGGAAACCGGACTATTACCGCATATTAATGCGGGATGCATGACCCGTGAAGAAATAGTGGGCTTACGCGAAGTCTCCGCCTCTATGGGGATTATGCTGGAGTCTGCCTCTGAGCGCCTTACTGAGAAGGGCATGCCACATTATGGCTCTCCAGACAAAGATCCGGCACTGCGATTGGCGACAATGGAGCTTGCCGGTGAGGAACAAGTCCCCTTTACCTCCGGTATCCTGATTGGTATTGGTGAAACACGGCTGGAGCGTGTTGAGTCCTTGCTGGCCCTGCGTGATGTCCATCAACGGCACGGGCACTTACAGGAAATTATCGTACAGAATTTTCGCGCCAAGCCCGGCACCCTGATGGCGCAAGCCCCGGAACCGGACTTGAATGAGTTGCTGTGGACCATCGCGGTGGCCAGGATAGTGTTTGGGCCTGAAATGAATATTCAGGCACCGCCAAATTTGAGCCCCGGTGTATTGCCACAAATTGTGGCGGCCGGTATCAACGATTGGGGCGGTGTATCCCCGCTGACCCCTGACTATGTCAATCCAGAGGCGCCCTGGCCCCACTTGCAGCGTCTGGCAAGCGAAACGGCGACGGCGGGCAAGTTTCTAGAACAGCGTTTGACCATCTACCCGGCGTACGCACGCAAGTCTGACCGCTGGCTGGCCCCGACCTTACAGGGCCCGGTCTTAAAGCTGATGGATGCAGCGGGCTATGGCAGGCGAGATTCCTGGGTGCCGGGGGAGGATGCGCCGGTACCCGCGATTGAGCGTGAGCTGCTGAGTAAGCAGGTGAATGCTGCCGCTATTTCGCCGGCGCTTCAGGAAATAGTCAGTCGGTGTGAGGCTGGGGCGGATCTGAGCGAGGCTGAGATTACCCGCTTGTTTGAAGCGCGCGGAGACGAATTCTCCTATGTGGTAGCTGCTGCCGATCGGCTGCGCGCAACCGCCAAGGGCGATAGCGTCAGTTACGTTGTAAACCGCAATATCAACTACACCAATGTGTGTTATTTCAAATGCCAGTTTTGCGCGTTCTCCAAGGGCAAGCAAAGCGAAAACTTGCGCGGACGACCCTACGATATCAGTGCCGAAGAGATTGCCAGGCGTAGTCGTGAAGCGTGGGACCGGGGCGCGACTGAGGTCTGTATGCAGGGCGGAATTCACCCTGATTACACCGGCCAGACCTATCTCGATATATTGCACACAGTACGTACTGCCACGCCGAACATGCACATTCACGCGTTTTCACCGCTGGAAGTTATGCAGGGCGCCGAGACTCTGGGGATTGGTCTTAAAGACTACCTGCAGCGCTTGAAGCTTGCTGGCTTGAGTACCCTGCCGGGTACCGCTGCTGAGATACTCCATGACGAGGTCAGGGCTGAATTGTGCGCCGATAAGCTCAATAGCAGTGAGTGGCTTGAGGTCATGGAGCAAGCTCATCAGGTGGGCTTTCGCACCACGGCAACGGTGATGTACGGGCACATTGAGGAGCCCAGGCACTGGGCGAGGCATCTGTCGGAGATTCGCAAGCTGCAGCAGCGCACCGGTGGCTTTACCGAGTTTGTGCCGCTGCCCTTCGTCCACATGGAAGCGCCCATGTACTTGCGTGGCAAGTCCAGGCGGGGTCCGAGTTTTCGAGAGGCGGTACTAATGCATGCGGTGGCGCGGCTGGTCTTTTTCGGTTTGATCGACAATATTCAAACTTCCTGGGTGAAAATGGGTAAGCAGGGCGTGGTCGCTTGCCTCGAGGCCGGCGCTAATGATCTGGGCGGCACGCTAATGAACGAGAGCATCACTCGAGCCGCCGGAGCAGAGCATGGCCAGGAGTGGTCTCCCCCTGAAATGGAAACCATTATTAGGAGTGCTGGTCGCAGCCCCTGGATGCGCACTACTCGCTACCAGGAAGCTGATCCCTTACAGCGGCAAAAAGCCTTTAATGCTCCGCACCTGATAGCAACAGTCAACGAGGGGGCGGGCAAGCGGCAGCGCAACAAACGGCTGGAACTTCGTGCCATCGAAGCGCCGGACTCTACCTCTTACAAGCTGCCCACCCAGCAGGTTGTGTTAATGGCGGCCTGCGATTAACGCCGAGGATTCGGTTGAGTGAACGATAAAAAAGCCACACCGCCGCTGGAGGCTAGTTGGCAGGTGCATCTGCAGGAAGAGTTTGAACAGCCCTACATGAAGGCCTTAGGCGACTTTTTGCGGCGGGAGAGGGGCGCCGGGAAGCGAATTTTTCCAGCAGCTGATGACATGTTTGGCGCACTCAACCATACGCCTCTGCCACGGGTAAAAGTAGTGATTCTGGGTCAGGATCCTTACCACGGTGAAGGGCAGGCCCACGGTTTGTGCTTTTCGGTAAGACCCGGAGTGCCAGTACCTCCTTCGCTACGGAACATTTACAAAGAGCTACAACAAGAATTGGGGCTGGCTATCCCGGCGCACGGAGACCTTACCCCATGGGCGGATCGAGGTGTGCTGCTACTGAATAGCGTATTGTCGGTAGAGAGTGGTCTTGCAGCGTCTCATCGAGGGCAGGGTTGGGAAATTTTTACTGATCGTATTGTCAATCTGGTGAACGAGCATCGACAGGGCGTGGTGTTTCTGCTGTGGGGTAGTCACGCGCAGAAAAAGGGCGCCATCATCGATCGAGATAAGCATCTGGTTTTGACGGCTACTCACCCCTCACCCTTAAGCGCGTACCGAGGTTTTTTTGGCTGCGGACACTTTCAGGCGGCCAATGATTATCTGGCAGGCCGCGATGAAGGTGTTATAGATTGGAGTTTACCCGCTGGGGTCTAATCATTGGTCTCTGGTGACACGGTATAAGGCAGGTCGCCGGGCATAATCTCTAACCCCTGATCGCTTCCCAGGCGAACGCCCTGATCAATTGCTGTTGCAGTAGCACAATACAATACCGAGACTTGCTGATCGCTGCCGCCACTGGCGTTGACTATATTGCCGATGCTTTGATTATTGCCCGGGGTAAACAGCGGCGTCCCGGCCACAGGTACATCTGTTCCAGCAATGGATCCAAGATAGGTCCTGCGTTTGGGCTTGCCGCGGTAGTGTAAACGGGCCACCACTTCCTGGCCTGTATAGCAGCCCTTGGTAAAGCTGATATGGCCGGTGATGTCGTAGTTGAGCATTTGCGGAATAAATTCTTCAACGGTATCTGCTTCAATGCGCGCTATACCGCCAGCTATCTGTGCCGAATTCCAGTCCGACACATTCCCGGGCTCGCAGACATCGGCCAGACTCTGCGGGAGTGAACTTCCGGTTTTGCAATAACACTCGAAATATCGTCCGGCTTCGTCCATCTGGACCGCGATAAAGTCCTCAGCATTGATACAGGTATACCGCCGCCCCGGATCTGCACCTGAGATGTCGGTGATGACCTGGGCTGCGTCCGGTCCCCAGCAGCCGAATATCTGCCACTCCGTATTTCGTGGGGCGATTTCTGCTTTCGAAAATACGATGTATTTGCCCAAAACGGCGGCGGTGTTTTCCATAATGCCGCTGCGCACACGTAGGGCAAACTCTGTTTCAGCTAATTGCAGTAAAAGAAAGTCGGCGACTGTGCGGCCCTTGGGGGTGCAGTAAACGCCGGGCACCGCATTGTTATCGCTTAGCTGTCGGGTATCACAGGTGACCTGTCCCTGCAGGAAGGTAAGGGTGTCCGGCCCGGATATCTCAAGCAGGGCCTCGTCTGGCAAAAGGGTAAATGCGCTATTCAATGCGACTGATCCTCAGTGGTTAACTTCATGCGGGCGGCCTCGTTAGTCAGCATCGGAGATTCAGATCCTGGGCCAAGGTCCCGTCGTTGGGGAACACATCATAGGGCTTCAGTCTCTAGCTGTCAGCTTTCGTACCTGTGGCATCAGATGACGTTATAATGATCGCTTCGGATGTCCACATCTACAGGTTGGTAGTGAAACATGAGTGATCAGGAACTTAAGCGTATGCGCTGGGCTAGTCGCCGGGGCATGCTGGAACTGGATCTGATGCTCGAGCCCTTTGTCAACGAATGCTACACGGAGTTGGACGAGGCTGACAGGCAGAGGTTCCAGAACTTGATGGAATGCGAAGACCAGGAAATGTTTGGCTGGTTTTTACAGCGTAAAGCCCCAGCCGATGTGGAAATTGCCGCGATTGTTGAAAAAGTCCTTCACCACGCCAGGACCCGCCCTCGAGTTTCGTAGCTCGCGACTTTGGTGCGGTTGTTACGCCTTGTTGTCGTTGGCCTGTCTGGCTTCATTGTTGCTGATATTGGAGAAGGGTTATCTCTGGCTGAGTATCTCTATGGCCCTGGCTGTGGTGTATGCACTCAGGGCGCTTGCCAGGACTCACCTGACGGGATCATTTTTAACATCAACTCAGGGCGGAGGCTGGAGACTCGGTGAATCCACAATGCCGGACTTGCCGGTCGAGATCGCCGGCCATACCGTACCTTTTTGTGTTTTGCTGAGAATATCGGCGCTCGGCAGTGGGCGCTTCAGATCGGTGCTGATTTTTGGCGACAGCCTGAGCAGGCACGACCTGTGCGCTCTACGTCGCTGGTTGCGCCTGCAGGGGTGAGTTGGGCGGTGTCAGAATAGTATCAACAGCCTCAGTCAGTTGATCCGGGTAGTCCAGAGTGTAATGCAGGCCGCGACTTTCTTTACGTTCCATCGCGCAAGCGATCATCAATTCTGCAATAACCGTCAGATTGCGCAGCTCCAGTAAATCGTTGCTGACTTTATAGTTGCTGTAATACTCAGCGATTTCATCCTGTAGCAACTGAGCTCGGTGCTGGGCGCGCTGCAGCCTTTTGTTGGTTCGAACGATGCCGACGTAATCCCACATGAATCGACGCAGTTCGTCCCAGTTGTGAGAAATGACTACATCCTCATCGGAATCGGTAACCCGGCTTTCGTCCCAGGGAGGCGCTTGCTTGTGCGCAGGCGGCGGCGCCAGCGTCGAGGTGATGTGCATGGCGGCAGATTCCGCATAGACAATGCATTCCAACAAGGAATTACTGGCCATCCGGTTGGCGCCGTGAAGACCGGTGCAGGAAGACTCTCCTATTGCGTAGAGGCCGTTGATATCGGTGCAGCCATTGGTGTCGACTACAATTCCTCCACAGGTGTAGTGGGCGGCCGGTACTACCGGGATAGGTTCACGGGTAATATCGATACCCAGTTCCAGGCAGCGTGACATAACAGTGGGAAAGTGTGATTGCAAAAACTCACGGGGCTGATGGGAGATGTCCAGGTACACGCAATCTATGCCCAGGCGCTTCATTTCATGATCTATTGCTCTGGCCACCACATCTCTGGGTGCCAGTTCAAGGCGGGCGTCAAAGCGCTGCATGAAGGGTGAGCCATCGGGTAATTGAAGCTTGCCACCTTCCCCTCGAATAGCCTCGGTGATCAGAAACGATTTGGCTTCGGGGTGATACAGGCAGGTCGGATGGAACTGATTGAACTCCATGTTGGCTACCCGACAGCCCGCGCGCCACGCCATAGCAATGCCGTCGCCGCTGGCGCCATCGGGATTACTGGTGTACAGATAGGCCTTGCTGGCGCCACCGCTTGCCAGAATAACCGCAGGCGCCTCGAACAGGTCGACTCGCTCCCTGACACTGTCGAGCACGTAAGCGCCCTGGCAATTTCCATCATTCACAACCAGATCAACAGCCACCCTATGGGTCAGTATCTCGATGTTGTCTAGCGCCTGCGCGCGTTCCGTCAGGACCTCGGATATCGCCCGGCCGGTGCGGTCTGCCGCGTGAATGATTCGCCGATGGCTGTGGCCGCCCTCCATGGTCAGATGGAATTCCGGCGACTGCGGGTCTTCAGAGTCTTCTCTAAGGTCAAAATCGACCCCTTGTTCGACCAGCCATTCAACGCAGCGACGGCTATTACTGACTGTAAATTCTACCGATTCTCGATCGCACAGACCGGCGCCAGCGGCAATGGTATCTTCCACGTGGGAGTCCACCGTGTCACGATTGTGCAGCACAGCGGCCATGCCCCCCTGAGCCCAGTATGTAGATCCCTGGTTGAGGTCCGCCTTGGAAATGAGCGCGATTTTGTAGGATCGAGGCAGGCGCAGAGCAAGGCTCAGGCCTGCGGCACCGCTGCCTATAATCAGCACGTCATGGTGAAATCGTTTTGGCATCAGGCTGGCGCTCTCTGCTCCCGAAATATATTATGTGGCTCAATGACTTAGCTCAGCCAAGAGTACTTGAGAGCGAGTATAAACGAGGTCAGCAGTGAGAAGGAAATCCTAACTTTGGGAACTTTTTTGGTACAAATGCCTCTTATTCGGTCAAGTTGGGGACGCGGCAGAACTAATGGACACGTTGAAGGTCTATTTGAGCAGACGGTTAATTACCGCCAGGGGCAGTAATGTCTTGGACTAGGGAGGGGAATAGGACGTGACTGCCGCAGTAACGGATCAGCAGCTTGTCGCCAAGGTGCAGAAGGGAGATTCCCGCGCCTTCGATATGCTGGTGCTCAAATATCAGCACAAGATTATGGGCTTGATTAGTCGATATGTGCATGACGCCGATGAAGTGCAAGATGTGGCTCAGGAAGCTTTTATCAAGGCCTATCGGGCACTGCCCAAATTCCGCGGAGATAGCGCCTTCTATACCTGGCTCTATCGCATCGCTATCAACACCGCCAAGAATCACCTGGTATCTCGCTCACGCAGACCTCCGGGTTCAGATGTTGATGTCGAAGATGCCGAGTATTTCGATGCAGGCAGCGCACTGCGCACTATTGAAACCCCAGAGAGTGCTTTGTTTGGTGAAGAGTTAAAAGCGGTAGTGGAGCGCGCCATCAGTGGTTTGCCCGATGATTTACGTACTGCCGTAACTTTACGAGAGTTTGATGGTCTCAGTTACGAGGACATTGCAGAGATTATGGATTGCCCCGTGGGAACGGTGCGCTCCCGAATATTCCGGGCACGAGAGTCCATCGATTTGCAGGTTAAAGAACAGCTGGATGGGGTTGGCTGAGCTGTGACACACGCCGGCGAGGCTGGTTTTAAGACGAGTTGTTCGTCGAGAGATATAGGAAATAAGCACTATAGGTGCAAGGGAAGTGAAGATGAGTGAAAAGCTACGTGAGTCTCTGTCCGCGCTAATGGACGATGAGGCCAACGAACTTGAACTGGAACGGGTGCTTTCGCAGATCGACCAGAACGAAGACCTGCGGCAGGTATGGAGTCGTTTTAACAGCACCCGTGTGGTTCTGGCCGGCGAGCAGGCAGGTCTTGTGCAGACTGACATTTCCCGCCGCGTCAAAGCAGCGCTCTCTGACGAGCAATCTGCTGTCACCAGCGGGCTTTGGCAGCGAATGATGCGTCCCGTGGCCAGCTTCGCAGTAGCGGCATCAGTGGCAGCTACCGTCGTTATTGGCGGCCAACAGTTGGTGCAATTGAGCGGCGGCGATAGTACAGCTTCACAGGCAGTTGCCAGCGGAGTTTCACCGATTGGATTTGTGAATAGCCTTGGCGCCAGGCCTTTGCAGGCCAGCTATGGCAATACATCGGCCGTGCCGGTGCTGAGCCCCGCTACCCGAACTGCGTATGCCGAGTTAGCTCGACAGCGGATGAAAGCTTATAGCCAGGAACACGCAGAACACTCTGCCCTGAATACCCCCCAGGGCTTGATTCCCTTTGCCCGCGTACCGCAAATAGCCGAGTGAGGATGATGGGTACTGCTACACCACGAATGTCGAAGACGCGCATGTCTGTGCGTAGGCGCATAGCAGCTATTTCCCTATCTTTGTTCGCGGGCCAGACGCTGGCCGCGACTTGTCTGGAGACGGACCCTGTGGCGATGGAATGGCTACAGAAAATGTCTCACAGCTCTCATGCGGTTAACTATCGAGGAGTGGTTACTTTTCAGCGCGGCGACGATATGCAGGTGATGCAGATTGCTCACTCTGTCAGCGGCGGCAGTGCCACCGAGAGTTTGACCCGACTGACCGGTCAGGGCGCCCAGGTACTAAGGGCCGATCACCCACTGGAGTGTGTGCATCCAGGCCATAAACTTTTACAGCTTGGCATTGATATAGAAGGCAGTGAATGTGGCATTGCCCAGCATTACCGCATTCAGGTTGGCGACGGTGAACGAGTAGCTGGTCGTGATGCCGTTCGCCTCAAGATCGAACCACGGGATATGTACCGTTACGGCTATGTGATGGAACTCGATCGTGAAACTGCTCTGTTATTGAAAGTGAGCACGGTTGGCCGGGGTGCCAGAATTTTGGAGCGTTTTCAGTTTGCCGACCTGACTTATGGCCAGGAAGAACACACTGCAGTGCCAGTAGATACTATCCATCTGGCGGCTCACCCGGTTCCCTCGCATCCGAGTAACGCCCGACCGCTGGGGGTGGAGTGGGAGCTCAAGTGGCTGCCCAGTGGATTCATGCCCACCGATTCGCCTGAGCAATCTGACGGTAGGCGAACATACACTGATGGTCTGGCGGTATTTTCAGTTTTTCTCGAGCCTCTGCGTGGCGGCATCAAGCCCGGGGAAGGAGTCGCCCGGCATGGTAGCACTACGTCCTATACTCGCGGGATGGCCCTTAGCGGTGCCCCGGTCTTAGTAACAGTGATCGGTGAAGTTCCTGTCAATACTGCTAGAATGGTAGCCGATTCAATATCACGGCTAAGGTAATATGCTGACAGAAACGGCCCGTGTAGTAGCAATTGAACCCGGAAGTCTGTGGGTCGAAACTATTCGTAAATCCACTTGTGGCACCTGCGCCGCCCAAAAGGGTTGCGGTCACGGTCTGTTAAATCGTTTGGGTGATGGCAAGCGTGGCTACGTGCGAGTTCTTGAAAGCCAGCAGTTGGCGGCCGCCGATTGCCGCGTAGATGATCAGGTTGTGATAGCTATTCCTGAGGAAATCATTCTGCGTGGCTCGCTTATTGTTTATATGCTGCCGCTGTTTAGTATGTTGTTGGTTGCCGTCCTTGCAACCGTTATATTCCCTACTAACCATGACGGCGTTGCACTTGCCGGAGCGTTTCTGGGTTTGCTGCTGGGTTTTTTTGCAGTCCGGTTACACGCGCATCGTCACCGACATAACCACGATTATCAGCCCACGTTGCTGGAAAAAGCTGCGGTACTACCGCAGGTCATCAGCGTCGCCTGAATCAAATTTTTGTTTTTTCAAAGTCTGGATCCCAATGATGTTATCACCCCGTTTCGCTTTTTTAAGTCTATTTATGTTACTCGTAATGAGTCGCGGTGCCGCCGCTGCTGCGCTGCCGGATTTCACCTCAATAGTAAAATCCAGCTCGCCGGCAGTGGTCAAAATTATCGTCGAGCAAACCAGGTCGCAGGAGGAGAGCTCACCCTATGATTCAGAAGAAATTCCCGAGTATCTGCGGCGTTTCTTTGAGTATCGCGGCGCGCCCCCCGGCGAAGGCAGGCAGCAACGCATGTCCATGGGCTCCGGATTTATCATCTCCAAGGACGGCTACGTAGTCACTAATAATCACGTTGTGGAAGGCGCCACCAGTGTGCTGGTCCGCTTAAGTGACAGACAGGAGTTCGATGCCAAAGTCATTGGTACCGATCCGCGCTCTGATCTCGCTCTATTGCAAATAGCGGGTGATGATTTGCCGGTCCTGAGCCTCGATCAGGAAGATGACCTTGAAGTTGGAGAGTGGGTTCTTGCTATCGGCTCGCCGTATGGTCTGGACTATTCCGTCACCGCAGGCATTGTTAGCGCTAAAGGCCGAAGCCTCCCGACCGAGCGGAACGAAAACTACGTGCCATTTATTCAAACTGATGTGGCAATAAACCCCGGCAATTCAGGCGGCCCTCTGTTCAATCTCGAAGGCGAGGTAGTAGGCGTTAACTCTCAAATTTTTACACGCAGCGGCGGGTCAATAGGCTTGTCCTTCGCCATTCCCGTTAGCGTGGTGAGAAATGTGGTGGCACAACTGAAAAAAGACGGACGGGTGACTCGCGGTTGGCTGGGCGTGACAATTCAGGATATCGATAAGAATTTGGCCGAATCATTTGGACTCGACCGCCCCAGGGGCGCGTTGATTTCACAGCTTGCCAAAGGTGGTCCAGCAGACAAGGCTGGTTTGCGTGCCGGCGACGTTATCCTCAGCTTCGATGGCCAGAATATACCCTCATCTTCTGACTTACCGCACGTAGTGGGCCTGATCGAGCCGGGTAGAACAGTAGCGGCTGAGATTATGCGCGACAGTAAGCAGAAAACGCTGCAGGTTGAAGTCGGGGGTCTTGGGGCGGATGACAGTTATGCGCTTGCTAGCGGCAATGCAGAAGCTGAATCCGGAGGCCGTTTGGGCATACTTGTTGAAACAGCAGACCCTGAAACACTGGAGCGTTGGGGGGTTAGCGGCGGTGTTGTGGTGCGTGAGGTCGTGTCTGGTTCGCCTGCAGAAGAGGCCGGTGTGCAGCCAGGTGACGTGATTACATTGCTGGGCTCCAAGCCGGTTAAGTCGGCTGAGGTTTTTGCTCAGGCTGAAGAAAAGTTGAAAAAGGGCTCGTCGGTGCCGCTGAGGTTGATTCGGCGGGGCAATCCAATGTTTATTGGGCTTAAATTACAGGATTAATTGGTCGGGGAATTTTTTGGCGGGTGTGTTGGATTCGCAGTACCTGCTCGATAAAGCGCCGACAGTTGGCGCTCCCCCAACTGCGGCCACGGCGCATAGTAGTAAACACAGCATTGCTGTACAATCCGCGGCCTTCGACGGGGTCTGTGAGGGCCGGCCTGCACAGCCCGTTGAAACCTATAGAGCTTTAGTGAGTGAGTAACCTCAAACACATCCGCAACTTTTCAATTATTGCCCATATTGACCACGGTAAATCGACTCTGGCAGATCGATTTATCCAGCATTGTGGCGGCCTGGCCGCGCGTGAAATGGAAGAGCAGGTGCTCGACTCCATGGATATTGAGCGCGAACGCGGTATTACCATCAAGGCCCAAAGCGTAACGCTGGACTACATCGCCAAAGACGGAAAAACCTACCAACTGAATTTCATTGATACTCCAGGCCATGTGGACTTCTCCTATGAGGTATCCAGATCTCTGGCGGCCTGCGAGGGAGCTCTGTTGGTGGTAGACGCGGGTCAGGGTGTCGAGGCTCAGTCTGTGGCCAACTGTTATACCGCGCTTGAGCAAGGCCTGGAGGTTTTGCCGATTCTCAACAAAATGGACTTGCCTCAGGCGGACCCCGATAAAGTCAAAATTGAGATAGAGGAAATCATCGGTATTGATGCCACCGAGGCCTGCCTGGTGAGCGCCAAGTCGGGCATGGGTATCGAAGATGCGCTCGAATATTTAGTTGAAGGGATTCCGCCACCAGAGGGTGATCCTGAGGCGCCGCTGCAGGCACTTATCATCGATTCCTGGTTCGATAATTATCTGGGGGTGGTGTCTTTGGTGAGGGTTAAGCAGGGCACGCTGCAGAAACGGGACAAAATTGTAGCAAAATCTCTGGGCAAGTCTCATCAGATCGACAGTGTTGGCATTTTCACCCCAAAACGACTTGAAACAGGCATTTTACGGGCGGGCGAGGTCGGTTTCGTCGTGGCCGGAATAAAGGATATCCATGGCGCCCCGGTGGGAGATACTCTGGTTCACGCCAAAAGCGTTGATGTTCCAGCACTACCGGGCTTTTTGCAGGTAAAACCTCAGGTCTATGCTGGCATTTTCACCATCTCATCTGATGATTATGAAGATTTTCGAGATGCGTTGGCCAAGCTCACCCTTAATGACGCGTCTCTTTTTTACGAACCCGAAAGCTCCGATGCTCTGGGCTTTGGGTTTCGCTGTGGCTTTTTGGGTATGCTCCATATGGAAATTATCCAGGAACGCCTGGAGCGGGAATACAACCTAGATTTGATTACCACCGCGCCCACGGTCATTTATGAAGTGGTTAAAAATAATGGCGAGGTCGCCACGGTGGACAACCCCTCTGCGCTGCCAGATCCGGGTGAGATTGCCGAGATGCGCGAGCCTATTGCCCGCTGCCATATTCTGGTACCTCAGGAGCATCTTGGGAATGTGATTACATTGTGCGTGGACAAGCGCGGCGTACAAAAGGATATGCAATTTCTGGGCGCCCAGGTTTCCGTCACCTACGATATACCCATGGCTGAGGTGGTGCTGGATTTCTTTGATCGCCTCAAATCTGTCAGTCGCGGCTATGCCTCCCTGGACTATGGCTTCGAGCGCTTCGAAGCGGCCAGTTTGCAGCGTCTGGACGTGTTGATTAATGGTGATCGGGTCGATGCTCTGGCAGTAATTGTGCATCGAGATCAAGTGCAGTACCGTGGCCGCGCGCTGACCGAAAAGATGAAGGAGTTGATTCCGCGGCAGATGTTCGATGTCGCGATTCAGGCTGCAGTAGGCGGCAAGGTGGTGGCAAGGCAGACCGTAAAAGCGTTGCGCAAGAATGTAACGGCCAAATGCTACGGTGGTGATGTTTCGCGAAAACGCAAATTGCTGGAGAAGCAAAAGGCGGGTAAGAAGCGTATGAAGCAGGTGGGTAATGTGGAGATTCCTCAATCTGCCTTCCTTGCCGTATTAAAGGTTGATGGGTAACAGGGACGTAAAATGACAATCGATTTCCCACTAATTCTGGTACTTCTGGTGTTTAGCAGCGGCATGATCTGGCTGTTTGATGCGCTTTTTCTGGCGCCTTCTCGCGGTAAAGTTATAGCCGGGCTCCAGCAAGAGCATCCGCAATGGCAGGAGGAGGGAAGCCCTCAGGCTCATAGCTATCAGGTCAAAATACAGGCCACGGCCTCAGAGCCAGTGTTGGTGGAGTACGCCAAATCCTTTTTTCCCGTGCTGTTTGTGGTTTTTGTGCTGCGCTCCTTCCTGGTGGAGCCCTTTCAGATTCCGTCCTCTTCGATGGTGCCGACACTTCAGGTAGGCGACTATATACTGGTCAATAAATTTACTTACGGTATTCGCCTGCCAGTGATTCGTACCAAGGTGATGGACCTGAACAAGCCCCAGCGTGGCGATGTTATGGTGTTTTTCCCGCCGCATATGAACGATACCTACTATATTAAGCGCGTGGTGGGCATGCCGGGCGATACGGTCAGCTATCGCAATAAGCATCTGTCGGTAAATGGACAACCGATAAAACTGGAATCACTGGGTGTGGTGCCGGACGGGGATGCCCGATTTGAGGTTGGCCTGGAAGCCTTGGGTGATGCAAATCACTTGACCCAGATGAACCAGCGGCGCCCCGGGCGCGACTTTACCGTTACGGTCAAACCCGGCCACTACTTTATGATGGGCGATAATCGTGATAATAGTAGCGATAGTAGAGTTTGGGGTCAGGTGCCGGAAAAGGATATAGTAGGCAAAGCATTCGCGATTTGGATGCATTGGGATTCGCTGTTAAGTATCCCAAGCTTCAGTCGCGTTGGCTCAATAGAATAAATAGACAGGGATTTCACGGGGGAACCAATTATGTACATGCGTCAACGTCAGGCAGGAATGTCAATCCCGGGTATACTGGCCATCGTGATCATGGTGGGCTTTTTTGCGATGTGCGGTATCCGCATGACTCCTGTTTACCTGGAGTACCTCACAGTTAAGAGAATCATGACCCAGGTTGCGGAGGAGTTTAAGCCCGAACAAGATTCGATCAGGGATATTCGGCGAAAGATTGCCACAATGCTCAACACCAATCAGGTATACCTTCTTCAGCCTCGCGAGGTAGAAGTGTTTCGCAAAGACGGGAAGATCATGATCGATTCCAATTACGAAGCGCGCCTGCCGGTAATGGGTATCATAGATGCAGTTATGACTTTCGATGATCTGGTCTTTGTGGCCGGAGTCAAAGTAAGCGACTGATGCATTTATGAGCCAGACTGGCCGCCTGCAGAAGGCGTTGGGCTATGAGTTTGGTGACCCCAATTTACTGCAGCTGGCGCTGACCCACCGCAGCGTTGGCAATGCCAACAACGAAAGAATGGAGTTTCTAGGAGACTCCATCGTCAATCACGTTATCGCAGATTTTCTTTTCCATCGATTTCCGAAAGTGCGAGAGGGCAGTCTGAGCCGCATGCGCGCCTCTCTGGTTAAGGGCATAACGCTGGCTGAGGTGTCCCGTGAATTGGAACTCGGAGAATATTTACACCTGGGCCCCGGAGAGCGCAAAAGTGGCGGGAAGCGCCGTGATTCAATTCTTGCTGACACTTTGGAGGCTGTAGCGGGGGCGATATTGCTAGACGGAGGCTACGTCGTATGCCGTGACCGCATCCTGGCCTGGTTTGACTCCCGCCTGTCCAGTATGACTGCAGAGCAGGATGGCAAGGATCCGAAAACCCGCTTGCAGGAATATCTGCAAGGCAGAGGTCAGTCACTACCGGAGTATGTGCTGGTTAGCGCTGAGGGAGAAGATCACGCACAGACTTTCCTGGTCGCCTGCAAAATACCTGCAAGCAGCACCGAAACCCGGGGTAGCGGCACCAGCAGGCGCATCGCCGAGCAGGCCGCTGCACTCTCTGCACTCGAGGAGGTAGCCAATGGTGACGCCTGAGATCAGCCGCTGCGGTTATGTGGCAATTGTCGGGCGCCCCAACGTGGGTAAGTCGACCTTGCTCAACTACCTGCTGGGGCAAAAAATATCGATTACCTCCCGCAAACCGCAGACCACCCGCCACCAGGTTCTGGGTATTAAAACCGAAGGGCTTAACCAGATAATTTTTGTCGATACCCCCGGCCTGCACAAAGCGGTCGATAAGGCCATAAACCGCTATATGAATCGGGCGGCTACCTCGGCTATACACGATGTCGACGTGGTCCTGATGGTCGTTGACCGCACCGCCTGGACTGAAGAAGACGAAATGGTATTGCAGCAAGTGACGCGCTCTGGTCGGCCCTGCATTCTGGTCGTTAATAAGGTGGATCTACTGGCTGACAAGTCGGTCTTACTGCCTCATCTGGAAGTGTTGGCAGGCAAGGCCGACTTTAATACCATCGTCCCCCTGTCCGCTTTGCGCAGACACAATATCGAAGAACTGGAAGCGGAAATACTCGGGTATCTACCGGAGTCAGCACATTTTTTTCCGGACGATCAAATAACCGATCGCAGTCAACGATTCCTGGCGGCGGAGATTGTGCGAGAAAAGATCATGCGGCAGTTGGGTGATGAGATACCTTACGCTGTCACTGTCGAGATAGAAGATTTTTCGCAGGAGAGTGATGTATTACATATTTCTGCACTGATTCTGGCTGAAACTAAAGGGCAGAAGAAAATATTGATAGGCGAGGGCGGCTCTCGCCTGCGTTCCATCGGTACTGACGCGCGTCAGGATATGGAGCCACTTTTTGACAGCAAAATCATGTTGCGGCTATGGGTAAAAGTAAAATCCGGCTGGTCCGATGACGAACGGGCATTGCGCAGTCTGGGATATGAAGATCGATAAACGCTTGTCGCCAAATCATCAACAACGGAACTCGCGCCAGTGCGGATAAATCTTCAGCCCGCATATCTGCTGCATCGCCAGGCTTACCGCGACACTAGCCAGCTGCTGGAGATTTTGACACCTGAACACGGACGTCTCAGCTTGGTAGCCAGAGGTGTGCGACGCAAAGCCAGGGGGGGAAGTACGGGCGCTATACTGCAGCCTTTCGTGCCTCTTCTTGTCTCTTTTAGCGGACGAGCCGAGCTGAAAACTCTGACCTCGGCGGAGGTCGCCAAAGGGGCTGTTACGCTTAGTGGGGAACGCCTCTTCAGCGGGCTTTATCTCAATGAATTGTTGGTCAGACTTCTGCACCGCCACGATCCCCACCCCAGATTGTTCGCTCGTTACGCCCAGACTTTACAGGAACTCGTGCCAGGGGTTTCGCTGGACGAGACGCTGCGAAGATTTGAACTCGGGTTGCTGGATGAGCTGGGTTACAACGTTGACCTCGCCAGCGAGGCGCACAGTGGTGAGGCGCTGCAGCCCGGCTATTGGTATCGCTATGAGTCGGGTAGCGGGCTGGTGCGTTCAGTCGCTGATACTCGCAGTGAAATACCGGTGTTTCCCGGGGAAGACTTACTGGCGCTGGGACAGGGTGTGTTCAATACCAGCAGCCGTAAAACTGCCAAGCGCCTGATGCGTTTGGTGCTGGCAGAACATTTGGGCGGTAAGCCATTGCGTAGCCGTGATTTATTCAGCCAGTACAGCGCGTCCACGTCGTCTGGTAGTGCCTGATGATTGCAGTGGGCACAGATATTTTGCAAATCAACCGTATAGCCGAGGTAGTTGATCGGCAGGGCGACAAGTTTGCCCAGAGAATTTTGGCACCCCAGGAATTGCAGGAGTACCGCGACAGCAAGCTGGGCTTGCGTTTGTTGGCCAAGCGTTACGCCGCCAAGGAGGCTGTCTCCAAGTGCCTGGGCACCGGTATTGGTCGCGGTGTCAGTTGGCAGCACATTTTGATAGACCACGACGACATGGGCGCACCAGTGGTGATACTCAGCGAAGGGGCGGCTGCGGCAGCCCATGTAAAAGGCGGTAATCGAATTGCACTAAGTATTTCTGACGAGTCGGACTATGTGGTGGCGTTCGCTGTGTTATGGCGCGACGACGGTCTAAAATGAAGTGCTAGTTTCGTTCGAATTTCGCTATAATCAGCGCTGTTTATCCGGTTGAGTAAAATGCCTGAATATCCAACAATTGAAGCCTGTATTGGTGGCACACCGCTGGTGCGCCTGCAACGAATGCCAGGTAAAACCAGCAACACAATTCTCGCCAAAATCGAGGGTAATAACCCCGCCGGTTCGGTAAAGGATAGACCTGCCCTCAGTATGATTGCCCAGGCCGAGGCCCGCGGGGACATTGCTCCTGGCGACACCATTATCGAGGCCACCAGCGGCAACACCGGTATTGCGCTGGCGATGGTGGCGGCAATTCGCGGCTACCATATTATTCTGATCATGCCCTCTCATATGAGCGCCGAGAGGAAGCAGGCGATGTCGGCCTATGGGGCTGAACTGATTGAGGTCACCAAAATAGAGGGGATGGAGGGTGCCAGAGACCTCGCTTTGGCTATGCAGGCTGAAGGCAGGGGCACGGTACTGGACCAATTTGCCAATCCTGATAACCCGTTAGCTCACTTCGAAGGGACTGGCCCGGAGATATGGCAACAGACTCAGGGCCAGGTCACGCATTTCGTCAGTTCCATGGGTACCACTGGCACTATCATGGGCTGTTCGGCCTACCTCAAAGCGCAAAATCCGGATATAGAAATCGTAGGCTTACAGCCTGTAGAGGGCTCCAGTATTCCGGGGATCAGACGTTGGCCTGAGGCTTACCTGCCCAGTATCTTCGATGCGGCTCGTGTCGATCGCGTTATAGATATCTCACAATTGGCATCCGAGAAAACTATGCGTCGTCTGGCAGCAGAGGAAGGAATATTTTGTGGGGTATCGTCAGGCGGCTCTATTGCCGCGGCACTGGCTCTGTCCCAGGAGCTGGAAAACGCCACCATAGTGGCCATTATTTGCGATCGCGGTGACCGCTATCTCTCCACCGGTGTCTTTTCCTCTGGTGACACCTGAGAATATCGAACTATGGTCCAAGTACGACAGATATTGAGTATTAGTGAATCCGGTGAAATTGATCTACAGCACTGGATTGAGCAACTACCTGTCGTTATTGATGAGTCAGATGCGTCCCGCCTGTATACCGCTTGCGAGTGGTTGCGCGAGGTCGCTGCCTTGCCAGGGGTTAGTCCGTCGGAATGGGCTCAGGAGACCAACTGTTTTCTAACCGGCCTGGAAATTACTCAGATACTTGCCGATCTGCATGTGGGCACTAATTGCCTGTTGGCGGGGCTGCTGTACCGGGCGGTTCGCGAGCAGCGTTTGAGCCTGGAGGACGTGGCCCGGGAGTGTGGGCCGGAAGTGCGACATCTGGTCGCCGGCGTCCTGCGTATGGCTGCGATTAGCGAGTTGCAGGTTCAGACTGAAGCGCCGGTATTGGGCCAGGCCCACGGGCAGAAAGACAATATCAGGAAAATGCTGATCGCCCTGGTTGACGACGTACGGGTGGCTCTTATTAAGCTCGCCGAACGCACCTGCGCTATCCGTGCGGTAAAAAATGATCCTGAGCGGCGGCGACCGGTTGCCCAGGAAGTGTTTGATGTCTACGCGCCTCTGGCGCATCGCCTGGGTATCGGGCACTTGAAATGGGAGCTCGAAGACCTCTCATTCCGCTATATTTACGCTGATGCCTACCGCAAGATTGCCAATTTGCTGGACGGTAAGCGGATAGAACGAGACAGTTTTGTGGTCAGGGTGCGAGAGGAAATTGCGCAGGTACTTATCTCAGCGGGGCTCGAATTCGAAGTTTCCGGCAGAGCCAAGCATATCTACAGTATCTGGCGAAAAATGCAGCGCAAGGGCATCGGTTTTTCCCAGGTCTATGATATTCGTGCGGTGCGGGTGTTGGTTCCTGAGGTTAAGGATTGTTACGCAACGCTTGGATTGATTCACGGACTATGGCGCAACATCCCCAATGAGTTCGATGACTACATTGCCAACCCCAAGGAGAACGGTTATCGCTCACTGCATACCGCGGTAATCGGTCCTGAGGGTAAAATTCTCGAGGTGCAAATCCGCACGCATCAAATGGATGAAGAGGCGGAACTCGGAGTTTGCGCGCACTGGCGATATAAGGGTTCGGATGCAGGCGGCGGCATGGCCAGCAGCTACGAGGAGAAAATATCGTGGTTGCGTCAAGTCCTGGACTGGTACGAAGACACCGGCGACAGCCACGGTGTCGCCGAGCAATTCAGCTTTGATGTCGCTCAGGACAGGGTCTATGTTTTTACCCCCCAGGGCGATGTTGTTAATCTGGCGCACGATGCGACTCCTCTTGATTTTGCCTACCATGTACACACCGAGGTAGGGCATTGTTGTCGCGGTGCAAAGGTGAATGGCTCAATCGTGCCGTTGACCTATAGACTCAAGACGGGAGAGCGGGTCGAGATACTGACCAGCAAGGACGGCGCACCGAAGCGGGACTGGCTACAACCCGGCCTAGGTTATTTACGCACTTCCAGGGCGCGCGCCAAGGTGCAGCATTGGTTTAAAACCCAGGCCAGGGATGAGAATGTTGATGCGGGCAGGCATCTGCTGGACCGGGAGTTTAAACGGCTCGCGCTTACCAGCGTCGATTACAAACGATTGGCCGCTAAGATTCAGCTACCCACTGTGGAAGATATGTACGCAGCGGTTGGCGCTGGCGATATTTCGTCAGCACAGGTGCTCAATGCAGCGCAGGACATGGTTGGAACTCGACCAGAGCCTCGCCTGCGACTGACTCGCCCTGGTGCTGCCAGCCACCGGGATCAGGTTCAGGTGCAGGGAGTTGGCAACCTGATGACCAATCTGGCGGGCTGTTGTAAACCGTTGCCAGGCGACGCGATTACCGGATTCATAACCCAGGGCCGTGGCGTGTCTATTCATCGCACGGATTGTTCGCGGATCATGGCCTTACAGGATTCCGCGGCAGAGCGGATTGTCGAAGTCCAGTGGGGTGCCGGGGCAAATGACAATTACGAGGTAGATTTGGCGATCGAATGTTACGACCGCCAGGGTCTGTTGCGAGACATTACCGAGCTCTTTGCCAACGCGCGAATTAATGTACTGGCCGTTACTACACAATCCAATATAAAACATCACACAGCAACAATGCGACTGCGCGTTGAGGTGCCCAATCTGGGCTATCTGTCCAAACTGCTTGAGCGCATCAGCCGTCTGAAGAATGTTATTTCTGTCGTTCGTATCTCCGAATAATAGGAGCTCAATTTGAACCAATCCAAGTACACCGTTGCCGAGCTTTTGCGGGTTATGCAGAGGTTGCGAGACCCGGTGAGCGGTTGCCCATGGGATATTGCTCAGGATTTTGACAGCATCGTCCCGTCTACGCTGGAGGAGTGCTACGAACTGGCAGAGGCCATCGAACAAGGAGATTTCCCACATGTTGCTGAAGAATTGGGGGATGTCCTGTTCCAAGTGATTTTTTACGCCCAGATGGGGTCGGAACAGGGACTTTTTTCGTTCGATAGTGTGGTCAGTACTCTGGTGGAAAAGCTACTGCGGCGGCACCCTCATGTCTTTGCTAACGGCGAAATTGAAGGCGTGGTGGCGGATTCTCGATCAATCGAGGACGTCCAAAATAGCTGGGAAGATAGCAAACGGCAGGAACGGGCTTCGCGACAGCAAATGGGCGCTCTTGCTGATGTCCCCGTTCTTTTACCGGCGTTACCGCGTGCTCAAAAACTGCAGAAGAGGGCCGCGCAGGTGGGTTTCGATTGGCCTGATCATGAAGGTCCGCTGGCCAAACTAACAGAAGAGATTGCTGAGCTACGAGAGGCACTTATTAGTGGTGATCAAGCGCACATAAAGGAAGAATTGGGAGATCTGATTTTCAGCTGCGTTAACCTGGCGCGGCATTTGGATCTAGACGCGGAGGAGACGTTGCGCCGAGCTTCAGGAAAGTTTGAGAATCGTTTTACACGGATGGAAGGTTTAGCCCAGGAAAGAGGTGATTCGCTGGCGGAGTTAAGTGATCAGGAGCTCGATTTGCTCTGGAATCGCTGTAAAGAGTCCTAATAGTTAACAGACTTGTACTGGGCGCGCGTGTTGTATAAGGTTACTGCCCTTCATTTATACCAGTAGTTTACGATACCAGTTTCGGAGTGAAGTTCTGAAGCTGCCACCGAATTTCGAGGATTTTACTGAATGCGATTAATTCTTCTGGGCGCACCCGGCGCTGGCAAAGGCACTCAGGCACAATTTATTACGGAGAAGTTTGGTATTCCCCAGATATCCACCGGCGATATGCTGCGTGCAGCGGTCAAAGCTCAGACTGAGCTTGGCATTCAGGCGAAGGCTGTCATGGACTCGGGTGGACTGGTTTCTGACGATATTATCATCGGCCTGGTAAAGGAACGGATACAGCAAGCCGACTGCGAAGATGGGTTTTTATTCGATGGATTTCCCAGAACCATACCTCAGGCTGAGGCGATGGTGACGGCGGGTGTTGATATCGATCATGTTGTTGAAATCAATGTTGACGATGAAGCCATAGTGTCACGTCTCAGTGGTCGGCGCGTGCACCCGGGTTCTGGTCGTGTCTATCACCTCATTTATAACCCTCCGCAACGGGAAAACGTCGACGACGAAACCGGTGAAACTTTGGTCCAGCGTGAAGATGATACCGAAGAAACTGTGCGCAAAAGACTAGAGATTTATCAATCGCAAACAGCGCCACTGGTAAACTTTTATCAGTCTATGAGTGGTGAAACCGCCCCCGCCTACCATCGTATTGCCGGTGAAGGTTCCGTTGATGAGATTAAAGGAAAAGTTCTCAGCGCTTTGAGTTGAGTTTTTCACAGATTAATTTAAAGGGAACGAGAAGTTCCCTTTTTCGTTTTTTAGGCGAGAAGATGTAAAATTCCCGAAATATTTTTAAAAAAGATTATTTCCCTTCATAATAAAAAGTATGGCAAGAAACTACCTTAGTATCCCTGCGCTTCACCAATAAAAAATCTGACGAACCAGAAATAACCTGTAAAACAAGTGTTTTTTTAGTGTTTATTTGTAGAGCTGTATTCACTACGCTGTGCGGATGCCTTCTTTAGCCCTCTGTTGGCCGCGAAAAACCTGTTTAAATACGTCTTGTTTTTAAGTTCGAGGGTGTTGTACCTCCTTGAAATTGTTGCTATTTTTGAACTGCGCCACCTTAATAAAAAAAGTGGAGATAGCTGAATGGCTACCGCTAAGAAAAAGGCAATGGGGAAAAAGAAAGTGGCAGTGCGAAAAGCGCAAGCCCAACGAAAGTCACCGGCTAAACGCAAGGCACTAGCCAAGCGTAAAGTACAGAGTAAAAAAGCTGATAATCAATCGGCCTTTATAGCTACCTCTCCTGCTCTGGTAAAAGCCAGCGGCGTATTGGAAAGGTTGCGTAAATCACTTGCTGCCGAAAGAAGAGCTTTGCTGAAGGCTCGCAAAAAATCCAAATCTGCCCGTAAAGTTGCCGCCAGAACAAAAAAGGCCGGCGACAAACGCATGGCGAAAGCAGCGACAGCCGCCTCAGCGAGATTTTCGCTTAGAATTAAAATGCTTGGCGAGCGCGTCGCGGTTTCAACCAGACGCGTTAGCGATTTGACCGAAGCGGCCAAGGTAAAAGCAGCACAACTTGCAGCGAAAGAGCAAATATTGGCGAAGAGAGCCGAGTTGGCTGCCGCTGCGGAACTGGCAAAAGCGAAATCCATGGCCGTTCAGGCTGAAAAGTGGATGAAAGCACGCGCAAAAGCAGATTCGAAGAAGTTGTCAGCCCTGGAGAGGCGGCTGGCCAAACGTTTGAAGGTTCTCGAGATGCAGGCATTGGCAAAAGCCAAGGCCGCAGAGAAAAAGCTTGAAGGTAAACTCAAGGCAGCAGCAAAACCAATGGTAAAAAAGGTGACTACGATGGCAACAAGGACGAAAGCAAAGACTAAGCCCAAGGCTAAAGTGAAGCCCAAAGCTAAAGCCAAGCCCAAAGCTAAAGCGAAGCCCAAAGCTAAAGCGAAGCCCAAAGCTAAAGCGAAGCCCAAAGCTAA
>JBALVI010000002.1:0-647241 GCA_036961205.1 Halioglobus sp.
CCATAACTACGCAGTTTATCGGTCACAATCTTCCTCGGTTCACCACCATTGCTTCACAGTAGGCGCCTGAAGAAGCGTTTGGCAGTAGCGCCAGACTGCGTAGGAAATGATATCTGGTGGGGGGCGCCTAGCCGGAATCTGTGGCGTTTATATGTATTCATCGCCAGATTCTATCAATTTCTGCGAGTTAGTTTGGCAATACCCTTATTGCAGTACATTAGACATGACTGGGGTTTGCGGGCTACGGGACCACTCGTTCCAAGACCCAAGATAGTTTTTTACGTGTAAAAAGCCCGCTGTCTTGAGAGCCACATAAGTATTTGAGGAGCGGGCGCCCTTGAAACAGTAAACAATAATGGGGTCATCCGGATAAAGTCCCGCCTGGGCGCAGAGACTGCGGATTTCCGCCGAGCTTTTAAAGTAGGAAATACCGTTAATGTCCTCCATAAAGAGCTGCCATTCGATCCAGCATGCGCCGGGCATTCTACCCTTGCGAGGAGTGAAGTCCGCGCCGTAGACCGCATCCGGGGCCGATGCCCGGCCAGACCATTCGGACCGGCCCCTGTCATCGAGGAGTTTTATGCGGGGGTCTTCGACGGCGTAGAGCACATCATCGATGGTGGCCAGTTCGTCAAGCTGCACCGGAAAATCAAAATTCGAGCTGACTACGGTTGAGTCTCCCTTGGTGAGAGGCAGGTGATCAGCTCGCCAACGAGCCAGACCACCATCGAGGATGCCGACACTGGGGTGCCCGAACAGGGACAATTGAAAGTATCCTCGACAGCTGCCGCCATAGCGAGTACTCAGGTTGTCTTCGCAAAAGACCACCGTTTTCTCACCGGTGACCCCGGCTCGTGCAAAAAGCGGGGCGAGCTTATCCTGAATTTCCGCTACGCCGTCCGGCGTGGTCGTGGATAGTGTGTAATAAAGTTCAGGTACATTGACGGCACCAGCTATGTGTCCCCGCCTGAAATCCTCTGGGTCTCTCACGTCGATGATCAGCAGCGCGCCCTTCTCTCGCAACGCCTCACACTCTGCCGGTGTGTACAGTATCTTGGTGGATTTAGGCGAATCGGTTTTCACCGAAACCAGCGGGGCCACCTCTTCTTTTAATTTACGCAGCCGCATCGCCCGGGGGCTTTGGCCAAATTCCTTTTTGATGGCCTTACTGAAGGCCTCTTCGCTCTGGTAGGCGCAGCTTTCGGCAATTTCCCGAATTGAACAGGTACCGGTGGTCAACTGGTGATAACCGTGTTGCATTCGCCATCGAGTGACGTAGTTCATAGGTGCGATGCCGGTCAGTTGGTGAAAGCGGTCCGCGAAGGCTGATCTCGACATACAGGCCACCTCAGCCAGACTTTGCACCGACCAGTTGTTACCGGGCGCGGCATGAAATTCAACCAACGCACGGCTCAGCTTGGCATCGGCCACGGCGGCCAGGAAAGTGCTGTTATGTTGCTGGCTCACAAATTTTCTGACCACTTCGACAAACAGCACATCGGCGAGACGATTCAACACCACATCGCTGGCGGCCGGCCGTTCTTCGGCCTCTCGGGTGAGAGCGGCAATGACACTGCCCAGAGTAGTATCTTCCGATTCGCTGCCAGGCAAAATGATGTAATCGGGCAGAGCCTCTAACAGCGGATTCCAGTACGCCTCAGGAAAATCTACCCGTCCGCAGATCAAGGTAGTGGACGGACCGGACACCTGCTCTGCGGGACTGTTAACCGGCGTCTCCGGAGCGGGCCGCTCAAAGGTATCGCAGAGATTATGGGGAGAATTTCTGGGAACGAAAATCAAATCACCGGGGTGGAGTGCCACGGGTGCGCTATCCGGCCTGTGCAGGTAGCAGCTGCCCTTGGATACCACGTGAAAACCGGCGCTATGCATCCCCCCGACATCCACATTCCAGGATTGGCAAAAGGTGGCATGCAGGAAAATACTGGCATCCAGGCGCAGCGTATTGAGCATGTCTCCAAGAACGTCCATAAACGAAACTCCCCTGTTTCGGTGTGCTGAACAGAATTGCTGGACGGCCAGTCAACACGTGTTCGATTGCCGGTTCCCTGGACAGAAAATCAGGGCGCTCGGTCATATCAGAAAAGAAGTCGACTTTGTATATTGACGATCACTGCCACATGGAGAACGTGGCGTGAAGCGTCAAATATACCAGTCCAACAACTCAAACAAAGGTAGCAGAGTATGAGAAATTTGACAGAAAAGTATCGTGTAAAACTCGCGAGCAGCTTTGTACAAAAAATCGCCATTTTGATCTTTGCCAGTTCGCTGCTGGCAAGCACTGCGCAGGCACAGCTACCCAATCCTGGCGTCGACTTCGAAGCGGGCCGCGTGGCACTCCTGATTACTGATCCACAGAACGACTTTCTCAGCGAAAAAGGCGTCACCTGGGGAGTGGTCGGCAAGAGCGTCACCGAGAACAATACCGTCGCCAACATCGATGCCTTGTTCAAATCCGCAAAGGCCAACAACATACCGGTGTTTATCTCTCCACACTACTACTACGCCACGGACTACGGCTGGCAGTTTGAGGGCGCTCTGGAGGCATTGATGCACCACATCAAAATGTTTGACCGCAAAAACGCACTCCATACCGAAGGCTTTGAGAACTCGGGAGCCGACTGGCTTGCACAATACAAGCCATACATCGAAGACGGCCAAACGGTAATCGCCAGTCCCCACAAGGTGTATGGCCCGGAGACCAACGATTTGGTGTTGCAGCTGCGCAAGCGCGGCATTAGCAAAGTTATTCTGGCTGGAATGTCCGCCAACCTCTGCGTAGAGGCGCATTTGCGCGAACTGCTGGAACAGGGCTTCGAAGTCGCGGTAGTGAAAGATGCAACCGCAGGGGCACAGGTGCCGGAGGGTGACGGCTATCAAGCGGCACTGGTGAACTTTCGCTACCTGGCCAATGCGGTCGTTACCACCAGCACCGCCACCAATGCAATGAAGATGAAAACGGCGCTGATACAAGCACCATGAAAAAATAAGTCGATCCCCAACCAAACTGCACAATCAAGGTGAATACTATGACAAATCAATATCTATTTTCCGCCCAAAAAACCCAGCAGATGATCAACGATGGTACGGCAATCGCCGTGGATGTTCGTGACTCCGACGCTTTTGAACACGAGCATCTGCCCGGTGCCGTGAATATTCCGGAAATGTTTTACGAACTTTCTATGAGCACCAGTGAGGGATTACAGGAAATGGAGGATAAGTTTATTCCACTGTTTTCGCGGGCCGGGCTCAGCAGGGACAAAACTATCATTGTCTATGAGGACAGTTTGAATACCCGTTACGGCGGAAGCTGCAGAGGCTTCTTTCAGCTAACCTATTTTGGCTTCGAGAATGTCGGCGTGCTGGATGGCGGACTGGCCCAGTGGCAGGCAGAGGGGTTGCCTGTGACCGATAGAGCCGACAGATACCCTGCGACCGCGCTGGCACCAAAGTACGACCGCAGTCTTTTCGTTGACAAGGCGGAAATGCTGGAGGCGCTGGGCAATCCCCGGGTCAAGATCCTGGATAACCGCGATGCCGATGAGTGGCGAGGTGAGAGCTCTTCACCTTACGGCGCAGACTTTGCGCCAAGCAAAGGCCGTTTGCCGGGAGCACGCTGGATTGAATGGTACAACTTTATGAGCGCCGATGAGGGTATTCCCCACTTTCTGAGTGTAGAGAAAACGAGAGCGCTGTGTGCGCAAGTTGGGCTGTATCCAGAGGACGACATCATCGTTTACTGCTTCAAGGGTGCGCGCGCTTCCAATACCCTGCTGGCCCTGAAAATAGCCGGTTTTGAGAATGTCAGAAACTATTATGGTTCGTGGAACGAGTGGTCGCGGGACCCGAGTTTACCCATGGACCAGAGTGTACTGGCTGCGTGAACCTCCGGCGATTTCCGGAGCCCTCTCGTGGGGTTCCGGAGTTTCGCCTCCCGTGAGATAACGCAGCAGCATGAGGTCGTATCCTCTACAGCTGCCGCCATGCAGATCAATCCAGTAACTATCGATAGACTAGGCAAACCATACCTAGGGCGGTAATTTTGCTAATCCGCAAAGCTAATGATCACAGAATTTATTGACAACCTATTTCGTTTCGGCGCGATAACTAACCTCGCATGGATTGTGCTGCTGGGAACACGCAGCACAAGGACACTGACACACCCCCATATTTTGGTTGCAATGGCGGTTAGCAGTATGTGTTTTCTTGTTGTCGCTGCTTTTGACGAAGTTGCTCTGTTTGGCGCATTCGGCTTAGTCATCGAGTTTATGGCACGCTTGGTCATTGTATTGACCTGGCTCTTTTCTATCACGCTTTTCAGTGACAACTTTAAGTTTGGGCGTTTTTATCAGCTGGTGCTCGGTATATATATTGTTCGTTCGTTGGTCTTCCAGCTTGATGTTTTGTCAGATGAACTGTTCTCCACAATATCTTTTGCGATGCGCGGGACCATATACCTTCATCTTATTTACCTGGTTCTCTCAGAATTACCCGGCGATTTTCTGGAAAAACGTCGACAGTTTCGCATCTGGTTCGTATGCATTCTAATATTTGTACCTACCGCCGCAACAATCGAAAGGGTATTTATCAGTGGAACACTCTATTTAGATAGTCATTCGATATTGGAGTCTGTCTCGATATTCTTGTTAAGTTGTCTTCTTTTGATCCATATTGCCCGTCCAAAGGAGACATATATATTTGAGAAGAAGCATGTGGTGGGGAGCAAAAATAGCACTGCAGAGGTATCAGAACAGCACCTAGATGAGCTTATCCCCGCAGATCGTCACAGTTTGGAAATACTAGAAGCGAAAATGCTGGATGGTCTGTATCGCGAACCTGGACTTACGATATCCAGCATAGCCAAGGCCGTTAACGTACCCGAACACCGACTACGGAAGATTATTAATCACCATTTGGGCCATAGAAATATCTCTCAATACCTGAATAGCTACAGGATTGAAGAGTCTAAAAACCGCCTTGCTGATACCGACGAACGTCACATACCTATATTGACCATCGCGATGGAAGTTGGCTACATGTCCCTTAGGCCGTTCAACCGAGCATTCAAGAACCTAACCAATCAAACCCCCACGGAATACAGAGCACTGCAACTTAGTTCTCGCGTGGCCTCCGTCAGCAAGCAAGACCCGCCAAAAGCTGAATAGTCGCGTCACTTTCGAAATAGTCTAGTTCATTCCTAGAGTTGTTCAGAACTGACGAGCCAGTAAGTCCAGTATCTTCTATCCTCCTTCGTTGATCCCTGCCACGGTGGCAGTAAATGCTAAGCGTGAAATGTACTAACGCCAAAATTGAAATAAAGGTAGCAGATATATGGGCAATTTATCAGAAATACGTCGCGTTAAACCCACGAGCGGTTTTTTAAACAAGGTCGCCATTTCAATATTTTCTGTATCGCTACTAGCGGGCACTGCGCAAGCGCGGCATTAGCAAAGTTATTCTGGCTGGAATGTCCGCCAACCTCTGCGTAGAGGCGCATTTGCGCGAACTGCTGGAACAGGGCTTCGAAGTCGCGGTAGTGAAAGATGCAACCGCAGGGGCACAGGTGCCGGAGGGTGACGGCTATCAAGCGGCACTGGTGAACTTTCGCTATTTGGCCAATGCGGTGGTTACCACTGACGAAGCGGTAAAGGCGATCACGTCGAAAGGCAAGATCAAATCAGCGGATAGCGCACCCTGAAGGGGCGCCCCGAAATTGATGTTATTGGAGTAGAGAAAATGAACAAAATAATCCGATTTTTTGCAGTACTAATTACTGCCAGTTTATGCATTTCTGCGGTGCAGGCAAAAGGACTTTCGCTACGGTTTCTCGGGACCAATGTCGGCATGGGCTTGCAGGAAGCGCTGGATATGGGTGGTGTAGATTTGGACGAGGACACCAATTTAACGGGAGATGAAGTTTCCGCACTATGGGCCAATATCGCCAGCTGTTGGGCGGTTCCTATGGTCGACCCCGCCCATGGAATAACACTCGGGACCGGAATAGACTGCCTGTATCCGATGTCTGGTGAGCCGGACTCGGCAGGCGACGGCATTTCACTGCAGGCGCTGTCACTGTTTGTCTTCAAAAGCGGTACCATTGTCACTCTGGGTTTCACCAGCGTGCGCCCATTCCGGGACGGCGGCATTGGTAACAAGGATACTGAGGTAACCCATATGACGGGTTCTATTCCCAGTGATAAGAGTGGCGTAATTGGTGGCACCGGGGCGTTTGCCCAAAAAGTCGGTTCAGCCAGGGTCTCCGGTGCAGTCGATCTATCCGGATTTGGAAGCGGTTACATTACTTTTGACTGCCTGTGGCTGATTGAGCTCGAGAATGCATTGCCGCCGGGATTGTCCAAGGCCTTTGGCTCAAAAAGCCCGATACGATAGCTTCTATGGGTAGCTTCTATGGGGACAGACCACAATTAGTCGATGGCGCTTTCCAGCGTGTTCGTGCTGTCCAACGCGCTTCGCCTGCGCTGGATCACACCAACTCTCGCCGAGTCTCAATCAAATGTCAGCCCTGGCTTTGTGCCGGCAGCTGCTGAATAGTTGTTTTTAAGGAGTAATGGGGACAGACCACAATTAGTCTGAGAGGGTGTCGCCGGGTTGGTGCAGTCGCAGTTCGGTGTCTTTGCCACTGCAGCCAGTGACCAGCAGAAAAGAGAGAACCACCAGCGTGAAAATCGTACAGGTGGTTCCTCTGGGGGATAGCATTTGGAAAATGACTGAGTTTTTACAATCGCCAGTTGGCGTAAACACCAAGCTCGATCACACTGTTACTGGAATATTCTCCGGCCCAAAAGTCCGTGCGAATCTTGGCGCTGCCCAGGTCTGTGTAATTGGCATAGCCGCCCAGGTCGAGATTATTACGCAAGGCGTAGCGTGCGCCAATGTTATAACGGATCTGCCTGTCGACAGGCAGATCCGCCGTTCGGTCACGCGCATCTACCGGATTGGTATCGTAGGCGATACCTGCGGTGATGTCCCACTTATCGCTGGCTTTGTACTGAAAACCGGCTGCATAGTGGTAGGTATCTTCCCAGCTTTTCTTCAGGCTGGCGCCTCGTGCGGGCAATGCCACGAATACCTCGTCCAACGCGCTCCAGTCGTCCCAGCCAATGGTAAAGTCAAAACCGATCTGCTCATCGAGGCTGTGATGCAGGCTGAGTCGCACCATCTGGGCCAGCGGCAACTCGGTGTTCGAATCTACTCGAACGCTGCCGGCGGGTACTTTCAGTTTACCATCGAAGTCCAACTCGATTTCACTCTGGTAGTTTATGCCGACACGAGTGAGGTCAGAAAATTCATAGACCGCGCCCAGCGCGAAGCCGAAACCCGCGTCTGTGCCATCGAGCTCGCCTTGACCGTGGTCGACACTTGGCCTGATGTTGGGGATGGCGAGCTTCATATCCAGAGACCCGTAGTAGAACTGGGCGGCGGCGCCGACAGAAAAACTGTCGGTCAGCTGGAAGGCGATTGTAGGGGCCAGGGCTAGCACCAGGATTTCGACGTCGGTAACCTGAAAGCGACCTACCCAGTCCTTGTTGTACTCCAGGCCGGCGCCAGACAGGCCAGCCATGTAAATGCCTGTGCTCCATTTATCAGAACCGGTGTCATGGACGTAGGAAAAGCCTGCAAGCGGCGCATCCAGCCCAGCGTCGCCACCGTCGTCATTACCGTTGACCGGGTTGGTTTCATCGATGTCAAACTGTATATCGGCGAGAATCACGCCCGCCGCAACAAATAGTTGGCTACCCTCTGTCTGCATGGAACTGGCAGGGTTATGGATGATCGTGGAGGCCTCGTCGACGCCCGCGGAGGCACCGGCGCTGGCACGACCGGCGGCGAAGTCACCGTACTGGTTCAGCCAGAGCCCACCGGCGTAAGCCTGGCTGGAGGCAGCCAGTGCCAGTGTTGTAGAGATTACGATCCTGTTTTTGCTCATTGCGTACTCCCAATGCGGCTTAATTTTTTTTTAATACTTGGGATTATAACGGTTATCACTGGAATCCCTGCGGGTGAAAAGTGCCTAATATTGACGTAAATCAACGGTGCCACAGGGGCACAGCAGCGCTACAAAGCTGCGCTGAAAGTGATGACAACCTGAGGGGGTAGTGACAAGTTAATTTTTTGAGATCAGAAGAATCCAGACTCAGGCCTCAGGCAACTGCCCTGCTCCACTCATCAAACGCACTTACCCTGAGATCCCGATAATGTTCCGCCCTCACTAGGTGCCTACCCAGATCTTCCGAGGTTCACGGCCATGCGAGCGCAGTAGACGCTTGGGTGTACGGGGACAGTTTACTCATTTAAACGCTTTGGCGCTCGCTTTCGCCTGATTAGCGCTTTGCCGGTGAGTAATCGCAACTCATCATTGAAACGGTCGCCCCATCGGCACAAATCTGAAGGACCTAACTAATGCGCCTGGGGAATCAAGTAAACTGTCCCTGTAATACGAGAGCGCGGCATTAGCCGCTAACTAGGTGTCCGTCAAACCGGGGGAAGTCCACTGGTTGAGCTAACTCCAGTGGCCTGGCCGGAACATGCGCCAATCGCAATCGTATCCCTGGGAGACAAACGTTCGCCCATAACTGCCAAGGCTTTACTCTCTGTACTTAGGCAGATACCAGTTACATCCTACTCAGAGTAAGTGATCGCCTGTATACGTAAATGATAGACTACGATCGACCGCCACGCCAAACAGGAAACAACCATGTCTATGCGCCGAAGCCGCACCATCGCTATCCTCATATCCCTGCATTGTATATTTGCCTGGGTTTCCGCAGCAGTATCAGAGAACCCTCGAGCAAGAGATCTCGGCATACCCTTTGATGGCCAACCCGGCCCCATGAATGCGATAACCGATATTGCGGGTGTCGAAGTGGGTCAGGTGACGTTGATAGAAGGTGAAGGGCTGTTAGTCGTAGGCTCGGGCCCCATTCGCACAGGAGTCACCGCCATTCACCCCCGTGGCAAAAGTTCGACTGACCCGGTTTTCGCTGGCTGGTTCACCCTGAATGGATCAGGGGAAATGACGGGTACAACCTGGATTGAAGAACGAGGACTGCTTGACGGACCCATTGCAATCACCAACACACACAGTGTCGGTGTGTTGCGTGACGCCTCAGTGGCATGGATGGTAGAACACAACTGGCCCGCCATTTGGCATGCGCCTGTGGCCGCTGAAACCTATGACGGCGGCTTAAATGATATCAATGGCTTCCATGTAACGCGCAGTCATGCTTTGGAAGCCATGAAAAAAGCTAAGGGTGGCCCGGTCCAGGAGGGTGTAGTCGGCGGGGGCACGGGCATGGTCTGTAACGGTTTCAAAGGCGGAATAGGTACCTCTTCAAGAGTTTTCGAAGTGATGGGCAGTCAATTCACAGTCGGTGTTTTAGTACAGTGCAATTACAACTGGGATGGTGAAGAACTCAGACTGGGAGGGAAGCTGGTGAGCAAGCTGTTACCTGTTGGCGAACACTGCTTCACGGATCGTAATATCGAGCGCCACGTTGAGTGGTACCCCTATTGTGACAAGTTACAGAACGATAAAGTAACAATGGCCACACGAGATGGCTCCATAATCGTCGTTGTCGCTACCGATGCTCCGCTATTGCCACACCAGCTGAGACGACTGGCCAAACGCCCTTCTCTTGGCCTGGGCCGCCTGGGCGCGATTAGCGGCGATGGCTCGGGCGATATTTTCATTGCATTCTCTACAGCCAACGCCGGTCATTTAAGCGAAAATCAGCAGAGCGAAGTTTTGATGTATCCCAACAACGAGCTGTCCAATGTATTTAAGGCAACCGTTCAGGCAACGGAAGAGGCAGTTGTGAACGCGATGGTAGCCGCGGAAACCGTCATTGGTGCATCAGGGTTTCAGGTGAAGGGGATTCCCAGAGAGCAGGTTAGGGAAATCTTTTCGGGTGAGTAAAAAGCCGGTACTAATGTCATAAACCATGTTGTGCATGGCGAGACCTTTATAATAGCCAGGATCCAGCCAGCAGCCCTTGACCTAAATCATTGCGCTACTGCCGCTAAGCCGGCAAAGTCTCTGTGAGTTTTTTTGGAGCACAGGCATGGAAACAATCACGGCTGACATCATTATTGTCGGCGCCGGGGGAGCGGGACTCAGGGCGGCCATTGCCGCCGCAGAAGTCGATGCAAATCTGCAGATCGCCCTGGTTTCCAAGGTGTATCCCATGCGCAGCCACACCGTTGCTGCAGAAGGCGGTGCCGCTGGCGTTATCCAGGACCACGATGCCTTTGAACAGCACTTTGACGACACCGTATCCGGATCGGACTGGCTAGCTGACCAAGACGTTGTGCAATACTTTGTCGAGCACTGCACCGAGGAGATGCTGCGCCTGGAGCACTGGGGCTGCCCCTGGAGTCGCAAAGAGAACGGCTCTATCAATGTGCGAGCTTTTGGCGGCATGAAGACCGAGCGAACCTGGTTTGCCGCCGACAAAACGGGCTTCCACATGCTACATACTCTGTTTCAGACCTCGATGAAGTACCCCTCTATCAAGCGCTATGACGAGTACTTTGTTACCAACTTGCTAACCACCGAAGAGGGCGTACAGGGTGTACTGGCCATTGAAATTGCCAGCGGAGAATTCGTTCGACTGTTGGCACCATCGGTCATTATTGCCACCGGCGGCGCTGGCAGAGTTTATCGGTTCAATACCAATGGCGGCATTGTCACCGGAGACGGTATGTCACTGGCTTATCGTGCTGGCGTTCCCCTGAGAGACATGGAGTTCGTGCAATACCACCCTACCGGCTTACCGGGTTCCGGCATATTGATAACCGAGGCCTGCCGGGGCGAAGGCGGCATTCTTACCAACGCTGAAGGCTATCGCTATCTACAGGATTACGAACTGGGGCCAGAAACACCCTTGGGAGAACCCAGGAACAAGACCATGGAGTTGGGGCCGCGGGACAGATTGAGCCAGGCTTTTTGGCACGAGGAACAAAAGGGCCGGGTACTGAACACGCCACGCGGCACGGCAGTAAATCTGGATTTACGGCACCTGGGTGAGGCCCGCATAAATGAACGCCTACCGTTTATACGGGAATTGGCCAAGGCCTACCTGGGAGTTGATCCCGTACATCAGCAAATACCCGTTCGGCCAACAGCGCACTACACCATGGGTGGGATACAAACCAATATCCGCACAGAGACGCCGCTACCCGGTCTCTATGCGGTGGGTGAATGTGCCAGCTCCGGGTTACACGGAGCTAACCGCCTGGGCTCCAATTCTCTGGCTGAGTTGTGCGTTCTGGGAAAGGTCGCGGGCGAGCAAGCCGCCGCTTTCGCACATCAAAACGCGCGATCGACAGACGCGGCACCAGACGATCAGGCCAGACACTCAGCAGCCGCATGGTTGGCACTGAGAACTCAGCGTGGCACCGAAAGCATGGCTGCTATTCGCCAGGATCTTGCTGACACCATGGAAAACGGTGTGGGGGTTTACCGCAATGATGCCGCGATGGAACAAACTAGGCAAGATATCGAAGCACTAAAGCAACGCTACGGGGCTATGGCAATGAAAGATGGCAGCGCCGCGTTCAACACCGAGTGGCTAAAGGCTATTGAACTTGGGTTTCTCCTCGATATTGGCGAGGTCATGGTGAGCAGTGCCATCGCGCGCAAGGAGAGCCGCGGTTCTCACCAACGCCTGGACGGAGCCGAAAAGGGCTGGACCAAACGCGACGACAATAATTACCTTAAACACACCTTGGCCTATCGGCGCGAACAGGGACCAACAGAAATTGCCTACCAGGACGTAGTCATCACACGCTCGGCGCCCGCCAAGCGAGCCTATGGAGCGGCCGGAGAGTCATGACAACTACCCACAGCAAAACTATGCAAATAGAGGTCCAGCGCTACCGCCCTGAAGTGGACGAAGAGCCGTGGATGCAGCTATACGAGGTTCCCTACACCGATGACACCTCAATATTGGAGGCACTGCAATTCATTGAGGATGAACTGGACCCCAGCCTGAGTTTTCGCTGGTCTTGCCGCATGGCGATCTGCGGCAGTTGCGGCTTCATGGTCAACGGTGTGCCCAAGCTCGGCTGCAATACCTTTCTACGCGACTACTCCTCCCTGCAAGTAGCCGCGCTGGCAAACTTTCCAATAGAGCGAGACCTGGTGTCCGACATCAGCGACTTTGTGGCCAAACTCGAAACGGTAAAGCCTTATCTTATTCGCAATGAGCCCTCCGAACAGAATGGCTCTCAACCGATCGTGGAAGCGTTTACACAGACACCGGCACAGCAGTCCCGCTACCAGCAGTTCTCAGACTGTATTAATTGTGGCCTGTGCTATGCCGCCTGCCCCCAGTTCGGCCGTAACTCGGAGTTTCTTGGGCCAGCAGCACTGGCCCTGGCACATCGCTACAATGAGGACTCACGCGATCAGGGTAGCCAACAGCGCATGCCTTTTCTAAACGCTGAGGAAGGCGTCTGGAGCTGCACCTTTGTGGGCTACTGCTCTGAGGTTTGCCCCAAGAGTGTAGACCCCGCCGCCGCCATCAACCAGGGCAAGGTGGCAAGTACCGTTGACTACGGTTTCAATCTGCTGAGCCTGGCAAGATCGAAGGAGGAACAATGAACGCACGTAAGCCCTACTCCATTACCCAGCGGCCAGGCTGGTGGTTACACAACAGCTTCTTCTTCTGGTATATGCTACGCGAAGCAACCTCACTGTTTGTGGGACTGTACTGCGTCATCCTTCTCACTGGGCTTTACCGACTGAGCCAGGGTGAGATTGCCTGGAACAGCTGGCTCACTTCGCTGACACACCCAGCGTCTATCGCCTTTCACTGCCTGGCGTTAATGGCGGCGCTGTACCACGCTGTAACCTGGTTTAAGCTGGCACCTAAAATCATGGTAGTACGACTGGGTGATTGGACGCTGCCGCAAAAAAGTATGCTGGTGGGACAGTGGTTGATTTTTGCCGTCTGTTCTATCTCATTATTGTTTGTTCTGTTGTGGATAGGGAAATGAAAAAATATCAAAGATCCCACGAGCCCATCGTCTGGAGCCTGTTCGGTGGCGGTGGCATGGTGGCGGCATTCTTACTACCGGCGCTGATACTCGCCACTGGCATTATCGCGCCACTGGGCCTGGGTAACCCTTGGTCACTTTCCTTTCACCGGGTACTGGCGTTCTCACAGACCTGGTGGGGTGCCCTGCTCATACTCACCATCATCGCACTGCCGCTGTTCCACGCTGCGCACCGCATTTATCACGGTTTACACGACTTGCACATAAGAGGACCAAAACCCCTGATGCTGACAATTTGCTATGGCGGGGCCAGCCTGCTCTCCGGGCTTGCACTCTACTGGCTCATTGTTCTGGCCACACAGCCTATTGGCTCGGGTATCGCTCTGAGAGTCGGTTATTAACATCCGGGCCTGGGGAAGAGCCCTGCAATCTGTACAGAAGCTGTCGCTACCGGAGTGGCAGGACCTGGACATTGTCGCGCGCTGGCTTATAGCCACACGCGCTTCGGTCCTGTTCATGACGGTGATGGCCGCCGGCCTAGGTGGCTTACTGGCTGCGCGTGAAGGCCTGTTCCACTGGGATAGCTGGCTGCTGTGCTTGCTGGGCCTGGTCTTCGCTCATGCCACCAACAACCTGTTGAATGACTACGTCGATTCTCGCCGCGGCATAGACAAGAACAATTACTACCGCAATCAGTACGGCGTTCATGTGCTGGAAGACGGCCTACTAAGCCCCGCACAGTTCTGGCGCTACGTTTTCTTTACCGGCGGGGTTGCCATCGTGGCAGGCTTGACCTTAGTGTCGCAGCACGGCGGCCAAACATTGAATTTAATGCTAGCCGGAGCGTTTTTTGTGCTGTTTTACACCTGGCCGCTAAAATATTACGGCTTGGGAGAGCCGGCGGTGCTGCTGGTCTGGGGTCCGCTGATGATGGGCGGCACCTTCTACGTAGTAGCCGGACAATGGAGTTGGCCCGTGACCTGGCTAAGCCTGCTGTACGCACTGGGCCCCACCTCAGTGCTGTTCGGTAAGCATATCGACAAAATAGAAATGGATGAGGAAAAACAGGTGCGCACCCTGCCCGTTCTGCTTGGGGAGCACCGCGCCCGCCGCTGGGTAATTGTGATGGTTACCCTGCAATACCTATTAACCATTGGCCTGGTTGTAGGCGGCCTGTTTCACTGGGCATTGCTACTACCACTGCTCAGTCTCCGCTCTTTGTGGAGGCTTATTGCCACCTACCGCTGCCCCAAACCGGAGCAACGGCCAGAACGCTATCCGCTGAATATATGGCCACTGTGGTTCTCGGCTTACGCATTCAGGCACACCCGGATATTCACCAGCCTTTTTGTTTTGGGGCTACTGCTGGATCTCGCTCTGGGGCCCCACTAAAAATGATGCATAACCGCAAGAGGATAAACACGCCATGTCTGTAAAAATCGAATTGCAAAAAACCATCGAGGATATGGTGCGTCCAGGTAAAGGTATTCTGGCGGCCGATGAAAGCGCGCCGACTATTAAGAAACGTTTCAGCGCAATTGATGTGGAATCTAACGAGGAAACTCGACGAAGCTATCGAAGCATGCTGCTGTCAACGCCCGGCCTTGGCGCTGCGATTAGCGGAGTAATACTGTTTGAAGAAACCCTGAAGCAAAAAGACGATAAAGGCGTGGCCATGCCTGTGGCTAGCCAGTGCGCAGGCATAGTCGTTGGCATAAAGGTGGACAAGGGTCTGGTCGAATTGCCCGGCTCGGGCGGTGAGAAAGTTACCCAGGGGCTGGATGGTCTGGAGGAAAGGCTGGCAGCTTACAAGGCACTGGGCGCTCGATTCGCTAAATGGCGCTGTGTTTACCAAATACATCGCGGGGCAGTCAGCAGCCGAGCCATTGAGGCCAATGCCGAGGTTTTGGCTCGCTATGCTGCATGCTGTCAGGCAGTCGGCATCGTGCCTATCGTTGAACCGGAGGTGCTTATTGACGGAAAACATGATATCGCGGTTTGTGCAAAGATAACGGAAGCGGTTCAGCGTGCGGTTTTCAACGCCCTGTACCGACATCAGGTGGCACCAGAGTACATACTACTTAAACCCAGCATGGTACTGCCCGGAACCCTGGGCCCCCAGGTTTCAGCCGCGCAGATTGGAGAAGCTACCCTGGCAGTACTGAAACGCGCCGTGCCGGCTGCGGTACCGAGCATAAACTTTCTCTCGGGCGGGCTAACTCCAGAGCAGGCTACTGCAAACCTGTGTGCTATAAATAAAACCGGCGGCACGAATCCATGGCTGCTGAGTTTTTCGTACGGCCGCGCACTACAGGAACCTGTTCTGGGTGCCTGGCGAGGGAACAGCGCAAATTGCGAGGCGGCGCAGAACGCCCTGATGCTCCGGGCTCAATTGAATGCCAACGCCGTGTGCGGCTAGTGGTTGGTGACAACATAGTCGTGTTTTACGAGTCCACTAAATAGCATGGAAAAAGAAATCCATGTTCTGACCTATAACATCCACAAGGGATACAGCAGTGGAAATCGGCGATTCATGCTTAGCTCTATGCGTGAGCGGATTGCCGAGACTGGTGCGGACATCGTTTTTCTGCAAGAGATCCACGGCACCGCTTTAAAGAGTGAACGCAAACAGAAGAAATTTTCCTACCCGGACCAGCCCCACTTTGAGTACCTCGCCGATCAGTCATGGCCCCATTATGCCTATGGTCGTAATGCGATATACCGCAAAGGCGATCACGGCAATGCCATTCTCAGTAAGTACCCTTTCATCAGTTGGGAAAATATCGATGTCTCTATTTTCCCCCGTTCAAGCCGCAGCATTCTCCACGGTGTTATCAAGATTCCGGGCAGCGATATGCCTTTGCATACGCTCTGCGTCCATCTGGGGCTGTTGGAATCAGAGCGGCGTGAACAATTGAAAGCGCTAACAGACAGAATTGAAATGCACGTGCCGCACAATGAACCGATGATAATCGCCGGTGATTTCAATGATTGGCGCAACCGTGCCGAAAGACATTTTCAAACTGACCTTAATCTTACCGAATTATTTGTAGCGCTCGAAGGCCAGCACGCCAAAACCTTTCCAGTATTGGCGCCGGTCTTTCCGGTCGACCGAATCTATTATCGTGGTCTAACACCACTTTCCTGCGAATGCCATGATAGCGGGCACTGGCGTGATCTATCGGACCATGCCGCTTTGTTCGGTGTATTCGGGCTAAAGTAATACTCTGCAGGTATTGGAGGACCGTAAATATGGCGAAAGCATTGCTCAGGCAGAGCATACAACGCAACGGGGGGCTTCCGGCAATGCTGCCAGGCGGGCCTCGCCGATGGCTTCTCCGCAACCTTCACAAACCCCGTAGCTTCCGTCATCGATGCGTGACAACGCAGCCTTTAAATCGCTGATAGCTTGCCGGGTCTCATTGCCAATAGCTTCCACGACCTCGTCATTTTCGCGCTCCTGGGCCTGCTCGGCAGAATCTCCGGAATACGCCTTGGTCACATCTTTTTTGATATTCAATAACCGTGACTGCATATCAACAAGACGTTGCTCTAATTCAGACTTTAGTGATTCATACGCCATTAAATATTGCCTCCTGATCAGGCCGTTTTGATAAGTAAGAAACACCAGCATATAGCGTTGACGGCGGCCAACAATGATCCAGATCAGTACATAAGTACCTATCGGGCCAGACCTCAGTGTCATTGTTTCGCCGCGCGGGTCGACTATTAATCTCTACAGCGCTGCAGGTACTATTTTTCACGCAGTTCCAGCTTAATGCTGTTACCAGGATGTATAAATTTCAGCTAAATGGCGCTGCCACCGTGTGTAGACAGAAGGACAATAAGAAAAAGAAAGATACCCACCATTATCACTGTATCGAGAATACCGAGCGTGTGGTCTTCCTCTATCAGGGATGAAAGCGTATAGAACGTCGGAAACAGGAAAAGCAGCAGCAAAACATGGGGTACAGAGAATGCCAGTGGCAGGTCAGGATGACCCGACTGCATAAAGAACTGATAGCTTGCAATGCAAAGCAGAGTATAAGGAAATACCAGAAACATCACCTGCGTAATACCACCAAAGGCATTGGCCAGAGCGATGCCGTACTCCTGCTTGCGATGGGACTGCCATAGGATCACATACTCACTCAAGCCGGCAAATACAGCCAGAATCAACGCCGTCAGGATCGGGTTGAACTGAAGGTCGCTGAGCATGAACTCAGCAAAGCCTGATACCTGTTGGCCGCCAAAGAAAGCGCCAAGCGCGCCAATGAAGAAGAACAGACTAATGGTTGCGAGGCTGGTCGGTCTTACATTTTCGTAGACGATAGCCAACCGCTGCTCAATGTCACGGTCGGACATGTCCAGATGCTCTCTAACGGCGGCTTCTTCTTTTGCGTAACTGGTGACGAGTTTGTAAAGGTACACGACAAAAATTGACAACAGGATAAAGCTCACAAATGCCAGGTCGATGGCGCTGAAACTACTCTTGCTCTGTTCGGAGGCATTAAACGTTAGCATAACCAGCCCGAGTATCAGTCCCATTGCGCCGCCACCAATGAGGACTTGTGTCCCGGCTTCGGTAATCGGTATCGGCATAAGAAACTTGCCATGTTTATCCTTGGGCAGGAAATAGGAGTAAAGACTGAATACGAGGGCATTGTTGTAAATAGTAATCAAGGCGACTACGAATGCCATACTGGGACTAATGGGGATAATAAAGGCGATCACCACCAATTCAGGTATGGTGGATAGAATCTCTGCGACTGTGCCCGCGGTGTAGTGGTTCCACTGCAAGCGCTCAGCCAGCCTCTCTGTGGCGTTTACAAGCACCTCACAGGCAGCCATCAGAATGATCAATCCACTGACCAACTGCATACCCGCCAGCACCGTGAGCCCAGGCCCGCTGGCAGTGCTCAGGAAATAGCGATGTAGCGCCAGCAGTGCAAACCCGATCAGTAGTCGCTGAAACCATGGTGGTGCCGCGCGGAACCGGTACCTGGTGCCCAGCTGTAAAACTGACAAGCGGTCGGGGTCGATACCACGCCTGCGCAGGGTTTCTTCGACGACAGGAGCTGCATCTGGCAGACCCGCCGTAGCGATTTCGTTGCTGTCGGTATTATCGAGCTCTGCCATTTACAGAAATTCCCAGGTTCAACTCACTCGCTAAAGCCTGCCATAACCAGTGCAGGCCTTCAACACATCTGAGACTTAGCTTGAAACGATAGTAGAGCCGTACTGCGCCAATCTGTACATAAGAGGCACAATTCGGATAGTGGCTACTACCTTTGGGATAGTCAGCGGTTCGCTACGGCGTAAACTTCAACATACGTTTATCGGCAAATTAAATATTGACACAGACTACATGGTGAAACTGCAACTGAGGTGATCATGACTGATGGCACTTGGGAAACTGCTGCACAAGCTGTCGGTCGTCCTCCAATGCGTTTTGAGAAGGTTGGAACCCCCAGAAAAGTTAATTTTTTTACGAAGGTATATTATGAAAACAATCTTATCTAATGCAGCAATCATTGTGACGACTATGGCTATTATGAGCTGTGGCTCATCAAATAGAAAAACAAATACACCCGATGAATCACCAGAATTTACCATAGCCGGATACGACTATGACCGTGTCAGCGCCATAAGAGATGGCAAAGTATCCATTGAAGGAGCGGATGTAAGTTTTGAAGTTTCTAACATTTATAGTCTAAATAGAAGTGCGTTTGGAGTGGACCAAAAATACGATATATCTGAAATGGGGCTGATTCCCTATATTACAAAATATATCAATGAAGATTATAGAGATTACACCCTACTTCCTATTTTTATCTCGAGAACTTTTCGTCATAGAAATATATACGTTCATGCAGATTCTGGTATAGAAAAGCCAGAGGACTTAATTGGCAAAAGAGTTTGTACGCCTGGATACACCAGCAGTTCAAACACCTGGATTCGTGGCTTATTGAAAGACGAGTATGGAGTGAATGCGGACGACCTTGTTTGGATTGAGGCTAGTAAAAGTTCTGATGGAGGACCACAAAAAACTGGTGAAACCTATTATTTTGATGATGATTTCCCACTAGAAAAAGGACCCGAAGGAGTTGATGAATCTGAGCTATTACTTAGCGGCCAATGTGGTGCAATAATTTCCGCAATCACCCCGAAAGCCCACCTTGATCGTAATCCCAAAATTCGACAATTGTTTCCAAATGCAAAAAAAACCGAGGCTGCATATTTTCAAAAAACCGGGATGTTCCCAATAATGCATGTAGTGGCTATTAAAACTGAAGTTCTAAAAGAAGAACCCTGGTTAGCTGAAGCTATATTCAATATGTATTCCGAAGCAAAAAGTGTCGCTTACAAAAATCTGGAAACGACCACAGTTTTGAGAACCACATTACCCTGGGCTAAAGATGAATATGAAAGCACCAGAGAAATAATGGGTGATAACTACTGGAAATATGGCATTGAAGACAATAGGAAGGAGCTAGAAGCGATCATGCGATATGTATATGAACAAGGATTGGTCAAATCACATATTGGATTTGAGGAGATGTTTGCTCCTTCGACGCTGAATTTTCATGAGTGAAAATATTACAAAACCGTAGTTCCCCTAAAAGAGTAATGTGAGACTAAGGGTGCCCTGAGTTCTGTGTAATTGTCTATCATTACCTAGAATACAAAATTCATCCATGCACCTATCCACTGTATGACCACGGCTAGGATATTTATGGGGCTATCTTCATCTGTAAATACAGTAACGCTGGCCTGGGTTCCAGAACGACGCAAATGCTCGGGCGCATCGGTCGGGAAACTTACCAATACAGGATACGTTCCAGTTGACGACAGTAGCGACTCCAGGGGATTGGCAACAGATTGGGTGCTTAGCTGCCCTTGCACGCTTACTGAAGGAATGAATGCGACTTCGGTCTTGTAAACCTCGCCAGGCGAAGCCGGGAAAGTTACCGTGGCCGGCATGCCAGCGCGCATTTTTTCCAACCCGTTCTGCTTGAAAGATGTCGCAATTCTGAGTTCATCAGAATGGAAGAAATTCATAACAGGCTGCATCGCGGTAAGCACATCACCTTCGGCTAACACCACAATGCTCACAATACCATTGGCGGGGGCCGTAACTCGCGCATTCTCCAGGTCGAAGAGAGCCCCATCAGACACTGCCTGGGCCTGTGATACCTCAGCACCATACAGGTCAAGACTCGCACGAGGAGCCGCGCCCTTCTTCACCAATGTTGTGGCATCTCTGAGTCGAATCTTGGCCAACTCCAGCGATGCCTCGGCCTGATCAAGGCTGTACTGAAACGGTCTGGGATCAAGGGCAAACAATAGCTCCCCTGCGGACACAGACTGAGTTCCCGCTACATTAACGGTTTCTACTCTACCGCTGACTAAGGGAATTATTTTCTGGGTGTCAGTTTGCACCACGGCAACGCTTGAAGATGGCGTGATGTACTGGAGCGCGCCCACTACTATCAGACCCACAGCGATTGCGATGCCATAAACCACCGTTTTCCATGCAAAATTCCACGGCAAAAGCTTAAATTTACTGAAAATTAGCCAGACCAGTAGAAAATACACTCCCAGAACTATCGCCATGTTGGTACTACTCCAATTTTATTCTAAGTAAATATCTCGGTCTTTTATATGCATGACCGAGGGGCCCTTCTTTCAGAATTCACCCCGCATGCCTTACTGTTTACCGGTAAATACTTGAGCTACTCTAGCGCCATGTCAGCGCGCTGAATATCCAAATTGTGGACCGCGTTATCCGTATAGTGATAGCAGGCAGTGTCGCCATAGCGCTAGTGCGTCGCGCTAATATCCATCTGTGGCAGCGCGAGATTTAAGCTGTCATCAGCGGCAATCACGGTGGAAATCTCAACCCAAAGAGCATCCCGGGTACCGAACCAGTTAGCATTCTCCACCCAACAATAGGCCACCAGGGAGGCACGCTCACCGGTCACACTGGTGACGTAGACCGCCGGCGCCGGCTCCACCAGCACATGTTCATTGCCTGACATCAGCCTCAGTAGTATTGATCTGGCCTGCTCAATATCATTGCCTGCATAGATGTCCACATTCAATTCGACTCGACGGTTGGGTATAGACGAGTAGTTGCGCACGGAGGAGGACAGAGCCACCGGGGTGGGGATAAACACAGTCTGTCCGTCGAAGGTTCGTATCACAATTTGAGCGGTAGTCATCGCCTCCACAATGCCCATCACGTCCTTGATCTGTACCATATCGCCAGTCGAAAACGGCAATCGCGGCAGGAAAGGCAGCAGGAAAAATACCACCGTCGCGCCGACTATAACTAGTAAAATTGCGACAGGTGCCAGTCCGTCCACCTCCAGGCCGATCTTCTGTGCAGCCACCAGCATCGTGAGCAACAACACCATCACGTAGAGTGCGCCAAAGCCCACCTGCATCGCCCGGGCATATTTGCCACCGGGCTGGATCATAGAGTTGGCTACGCGGTATAGCAGGAACACCGCCAGCATTCCGCCAAACATCACCACTAAAATACTGGCAATCAGGCCACCGTAGTTCGACAGCTGTGCAATCAGCGGCCCTAGTTCACCTTTCATAATTCAATTCCTTCAGTGTTCACTCGCTGGCTTGCTAATGTAGCATGAGTTCGCATCGACAAGTGACTATGCTTCATTACATTGGTGCCCCTGTTGTGACTCAGACGGAATTGCCATCCAATTAATGTTCATGGATTCAGCTAGCCTTAGAATACTCAGTAATAATTCATGCTGAGCCTTTTTTTCAGCATGATAACCAGTAACGGTTAAGGAAAAATGAACCAAAATCTGCAAGCTCCTTTCGCCGAATTCATCAAGCCGTGCGAAAGATTCATTGGAGCAGACCAAAGGCGTTTCTTCGATAACGCGCCCTATTCCAGCAAGAAAATATTCAATTTCAGGGCTGGTCATCGAATAGGGAATTCTCAACGCCGCCTCGACCACCTGTTTCTCACGCATGCTCATGTTGTCAACGGCTGCATTCACGAGGTGATCGCTGGGGATGGACACCAGCGAGTTTTTAAAGGTACGTATCCTAGTACTGCGAAAGCCGATACTCTCAACAATACCCTCAGTCTCCGCGACCTTTATCCAGTGACCGATGCGAAACGGCTTTTCAAACATGATGAGCAGAGAGCCCAGTAAATTTGCCAGACTGTCCTTGGCTGCAAGAGCAAAAGCTATACCACCCACACCAAGCCCGGCGATGACTGAATAGGCAGGAATACCCAGCTGTTGAGCGCCAACTATCAGAATGGTAACCGAAAGAATGGTAGCGATCAGCCGCAGTGCAAGACGGATCAACTGGCTATCTATGCTCCCTACGAGGAGCTCCTGTGAACTAACAATACTTTCTGCCAATACCGAGCAGGCCAACCAAACCGCCCCGGTTAAGGTGAGAGTGAACAGCGCCCACAAGGAAAGAGTGGTCACTTCCAGAAAAAGACCGCTGAATCGAAGATTGACTGTCACCACATAGATGATAGATGGAATCAGGAGTAGCATGAAAGTGACCCGGGCCAGTTGCGCCCACTGCGTTCGAAGCTCAGTTTGCTGTCCACGTCCTGCCCAGCTTGTCCCGGCATAACGGGCAAGAGTAAAAGACCCCACTGCGACAAAAAATACAATAATCATCCCTATCCACCGCCAAATGGGATGGTCAAGTATCGGAGCTTTTGCCCAGGCGGGCATGGCACTCATCCATTTAAGAGGAATGACGGCGCGCAACCCAGCGCCGCCGTATCGATATCGTTCGTACCAACCGGCGGTGGTATCCGACAGATAGGGGAAGTGTTTTATTCGCGCATAGAATTCAGGTAATCGCTCCACCGTTTCGGGGGAAAAAAGATACTCGCCCGCCCGGGACCCCGTTTCCACACGCTCGATGGTGATCTCCGTTCCGGGGAGTGTCCAACGCTTGAACTCCCGGGACGCCATCATCTGTGCATCGGGTATGGACTCGGCCACCGGCAATTCAAGACGGTCTAGTACTTCCTTGAGCTGGAAAATTCGGTATCTAAATAGTGGCTCTGCTACAGCCAGGGCCTTTGGCAACTCAGCAAAATTCAGCGTTCGTCTAGCAAGGTCGATATTCTCGTAAACACGGTCGACCTCCTCAATTTCTTTGTTCGAAAAATACAACCGTGAAGAGCCGCGATAGGATCCTACCACCAGCTCCAATTGCTCGTAACTGCTGTTCACAGAATCTATGAAGCCCAGAAGTGTCGAACGCGGACTGCTGGTATCTGGCGGTGCGAGGGGATTATCTGACACCTCCGATAGCGCCTCACCATGAGGAAAGAGCAGAGTGACGAATGCCAGATATAGGAGCAGAATTTTTGGAAGCCTATGTGTCATGGATATCACAGCGGTCGGGATTGGGCATTTAAATTCTCAGCACTCTCAATGCCTGCCGGGTTTAGGTGGCTTGCCATAGGCTACTGGCGTGTCCGGGTGTACTACTTCGTTGGTGGTGGCATAGTCCTGCCATTTCGCAGCCAGCGGTTTGACAATTAGAGGCATGTCAGCTGCCAAATCGTTGATTTCAGCGGGGTCTTTGGCCAGGTCATACAACTGCCAGTTACCATTGCCGAACGGCACAGGCAAGCGCACCAGTTTCCAGTTGTCCTCCATCCAGGCATCCATGCCATAGGCTTCCCACCCCAAACCGCGGCGGGCGAAGCGCGACTCATGACCAGACAGCAGCGGCATAAGCGATTGCCCCTGCAATGGCACCACGTCAATACCCTGGTAGCTAGCCGGGTATGTTACCCCTCCCAACTCCAGGAAGGTCGGTGCCAGGTCAAACACATGAATCGGATTCACCACCGTTTTCTGAGGTCGGCCCAGGGACTTTGGCGTCTTGATAATAGCCGGCACCTGTATCCCCCCCTGGGTGACATAGCCTTTGAATAAGCGCAGCGGAGTGGCACTGGCATAAGCCCAGCCCGGGCCGATGTCCGTGGATGAGCCCGGCCGACCCTTGTTTTCGAGGCTGTTGTCGAAGCTGCCGAAAAAGTCCGCGGCCTTGCCGCCCAAGGCCATATAATCGGCCATGGACGTTTTACTCGGACCGTTGTCAGATATAAAAACTACCAGGGTATTGTCGTACTCGCCTTTATTCCTCAGGTGTTGCAACACCCGACCAATCGACTCATCCATGTAATCGATCATGCCAGCGTAAATCTCCATATCACGCTGTCTTTGTACCTGTTGCTCCTTTGAGAGCTCACTCCATGCCAGGACCCAGTCAGGGCGCGCGGCGGGCAGTGTCGAGCTGGTTACCAGCCCCAGCTTGCGCTGTCGTTGCAACCGCTCCAGCGCAAGCGCATCCCAGCCGCGATCATAAACCCCCCGATACTTGGCCGTGCTGGCATCCGGTGCATGCAGCGGGTTATGCGGAGCAGTGAAGGCCAGGTAAGCAAAGAACGGGTTCTCGTCATCCAGACCTGAATCGATGTACTCAATAATTTTGTCGGTATAGTAGGTAGAGGAGTAAAAGTCATCTGGAAGTTCCGGGACTACCTCGTCGTTCTCCGTGTAAGTCGTTTTGCTACCCGGGATTAGCGCCAGCTGATCCGCCCAGTGGCTTGCCCCACCATTAAGCAATGCAAATGACTGCTCGAAACCCCTGCCGCCAGGAAGGTTGCGCGGATCTTTTCCCATATGCCATTTACCCGCCATATAGGTGTGGTAGCCCGCATCTCGCAGCAACTCCGGAAAGGCAATAACATCATCCCTGAGAAACCCCTGATAAGCAGGCAAACCCTTCTGGTTGTCCGCGGCAATTTCCACATTGCCTCCTAGCCCCGCGCGGTGATAATCGACACCAGACAACATAGCGCCTCTACTGGGACCACAATTGGGCGCGGCGTGAAAGCGTGTGAGCATGACTCCCTCCTCCGCCAGGGCATCCAGATTGGGTGTATGTATTTCACCACCGAAGGCGCCCAAATCCGAGTAACCCAGATCGTCGGCGACAATGAGCAAAATATTGGGACGAGCAGGCGCTGCAGTCACAGCATCGGCAAGTTCCGCTGTGTCTGCCATTGCACCGCAAGGGAGCAAGGCAGAAACCAGCAGTGCGGTGAGAATATTTTTCATAACGATGTACCCGATTATTCGATTCGTTGGCTAAGCTCGGCCATCAAAGATTGATCGGGCCTGGCAAGCCCTTCCAGAGGTCGATCAAGATCAGCTATCAGCAGAATCACAAACGAAAAAGATACGCTCAATGCGGTATTGGCTACCGGACTACGCTCCCCCTTGATACCCGAGAAATACCCCATACCAAGCATGGAAAGTGCAAGAAGCGCATACAATAACACCCACAAGACTGGCGGTACGTGAGTGAGATTTCCCGCGGCGATGCGCCTCTCGTTCAGGCCTATTAAACTGCTGGCCGAGGCCACCACCAGGCCATCCAATTTGTCAAAATCACCATCCGTAAGAAGAAGTCGCATTTCCCCCCACAGCTGTTTCAGAATTTCTTCCGACTGCTCGTTGAATATCCGGCTGTCGTCGATGTCCGGGGCAGTCGCCCGCAGCCGAGCATAATCGCGTAAGATTCTATGAATTTCATTTCCTTGACTGGAGGTGAGCAATCCGGCCTTCAGATAAACATCTTCAATCGCTATCGACTCTTCTAACACCAACGATTTTCGTTGATCTGCTTGACCGGCCGCCAAACTAAACGAGAAGGCGAGCATAAAGGCAAATAGCCCGAGGTGCGCCCCTGTCAGCGAGCTGACCTGCGCCTCACCTTTGAAGTCAGACCGTTGTGACCTTCTCTTTCCCAGAATATATCCCAGCTCCGATCCAGCCAATGCAATGGTCATCGAGCCCAATAAAATGCCCCACAGCGATACACTTTCGAGTAATTCACTCATACGTCTTCCTTAGGCATTGGAGGTCGACCGAGAGGTCGCGGAACTGTCTCCGGTGTCTCATCAGTCATGTGCACCTCAATTACAGCTTCCTCATATAGTCGCTGCCTTTTTTAGCCATTGAATTTTAGTTGATTGATCGTCCGCTTATGACCCCAGCCAGCTAATAACTAAATCTGAGCCCTACACCAACACCCCAGTCATACTGTCGGTCTGATCCAATACCAAACTTGGAATCGAAATATAGACCGAGGTTATCCAACACATTTCCACCAAATTGTATTTCTCCCTCCGCAGGTACTGCGTCATTTTCCCAGTCGTATGGCAGCTTGAAATCAAGTTTCAACCATCGTCTATCGCGAAGTGGCTTGATGGCAATTATTCGTGCAGAAGTTACGCTAAAGTCGTTCCCGCTAATACTCTCGAAATGCTGCAAAAGAGGAATCACGCTAAGCCCACTTTTCAATCCCATCGCGAGGCCAATAAAGGGGGCCAACTGATCCGCACCCACTCCAATTCCTTTGTCTGTGTTATCGAAATCGTGAATGTAATCAACGCCAGTTGCTACCCGAAAGGTAGTGCCACTCTCAAAGACCCCTTCCTTGGGAAAGTAAATCGTTTTAAGGCGAGCTGACTCCCAATCGTGCTCGCTACGCCCTGTCAGGTTCGTTTCCCAATAGTGAAGTTCGTATTTTATTTTCAGTTTTGGAGATGCCATGAACGCGCCATCAACAAACGTATCATTCAAGTGAGCACCACTATCATCATTCTTCATATATTGAAGTCGTAAATCTGTATTAGTCACTGCAGCCAGTGGGTTGCTCGCATTCTCATCGGCTTGCACTTGAAATTGCGTTAAGGCTAATAAGGCGATGAGCGTTAAACGAAGCGGATCAAATAGTTTCATAACTGCATTGGTCTCAATTTATCACACAGCTTAGAAGCCATACGTCAGGTAAAGGCTGGGGCCATAGAGTTCAATATCGAATTTTTCCTTACCGCTACTATCTTCATGAGTCACATCAATTTCGGCAGCTTGATACGACAGGCCGATGCCAAAGCGATCGGTAAACCGGTATTCTGTGTACGCGGTAAGATACAGGTAGCCACCGTCGTAATCCTCGTAGGCGAAACTGAGCCAACCTAGAGCTGCTGACACCTCCCATTTGGGCGTGATCATATACGTACCATAACCGCGTAAGTTCGGCAGAGGGGCGGTGAGCTGACTGTTGTTTCTCGCTCCCGATGCCTCTACGCCATCAACGCCTATAGCTGCAGCAATAGTCGTATCTATATCAAAGGCATGAAGTCCAGCCCCAAAGCCAATTTCCTTTTTGTCGTCTCGAATCCAGGAATAATTCACCGCCACAAGATAGGTGTCAAGGTTGAAATCGGTGTCCAGTCGAACTCCGGCAGTATATTCCACTCCATCGTAATTGAAGTCCTTAGTGGCTAGCTTCTTTCCATCTGCCTCCATTTGCGAGTAGAAGGCCTGCAGCGACCATTTTTCTTTGAAGCGCCACTGATAGCCGAGAAACGCAGTGGTACTACTTTCTTCCAGACCGAGCACCTTATCGAAATCCAGCTCGATTTCCGGAAAGCCGTTGGCGGTGACACTTCCAGTGACATCAATATCCTGTTCGTATGCGCCTAGACGAAAGCGATGTGTATCCTCTATAGAGCTGGCTAACACTCCTTGAGATAAGGAGATTAGGACGATTAAACCCAGGCTTATCTTTTTCATAATTATTCTCTCCAGAAAACTTAGTAGTATTCTTCTTCTTCGAACTCGACGTCCGTACTAGCACCCGCATCTACAGTTTCGACGATGTAGACAACCGTGGTGCCCTGGTAGGCCGGTTGATACCAGATGCCACCACAGTAGTAGTAGTTGACACCACCTCGTAGTCTGCGCGTACTACATCCGTAAGGCAGCGAATACAGGCGCTGCCCGCGCCTGATTCTTCTTCGCGTACGACGACGACGGGTGCGACGCCGCGTACCGCCAACACTCCTGGGGCTCGCAGGGCGACCCCGTTTGGCCTCGACCTCTGCACTGACTAAACCTGCCCCAACAAGGGTAACCAGAACAGCACGGAAAAAATCTCGTCTTAACATGCTGATTCTCCACACTCGGCTGTATCGAGATCAAACTCGATCCTGCTTGAGCCCTCAGGCGGCACAAAACGCAGTGATTTTGGTTCCAACCCGGGGTCAACAGTCCAGTCAAAGAAATACACTGATCGCGGCGCTCCGGCGTCCCACTTGGAACTGATTGACATCTTTCGAGGTAACGGAGAACCTTCAGCCGACACCCACACCTGAACGTCAGTTTCCGCCGTGCGTATGCCAATGTGATGATGATTCTGACCACGGAACCTGCTCAGACCAAAGTAATCAATAGATTCAGCAGCCTTCAGCAAATGCCCCGCTACATCGCTGGAGACAAAGTCGAGGACCGGTGCATCAATTCCAATTTCATTAATGGCGAAATCCACTGCCGCATTCATATCAAGAGGCAGCTCTGTCTGCGCATAGAAGCCTTCCTTCTCGCGATACACCGACAACACCCCTTCGCCAAAAAATATTTCAGATAAAGACTCTTCGTCGTAATTACTGATGCGCAAGGTGTCGGGGCGACTCATACGCAGCGTAACGTCTCGTGAATGTTCTATAATCTGGCCTGCAGGCAGACGAGCATCCGTGTAGCCATCTCCTGTAATAACAAATTTCTGCAGGCTAGCAATTTCAGCACTCATTTTCTTCAAAATGTCTTTGGCTGCATCGGCTTCCTCGGCAGATGCCGAAAAGCACAGAGAGAACAACAGAAGACCAACCAGCCTCACACTAAGTTTCGATACTATTGGTTTCATCGTGGGTATACCTTCAAGTTATCTGACTAAATCTAAAGTTAGTGGCTGGAACATCCCGCGTGGTCCCGCTTCACAGGTCGAAATGAGTCACCGCCCAACCTGCTTTATTTTCTGGCAAAAATTCACCGTTGTCGCTACCGACCTCGGTTGCAATGATATCGTTAAGCTTCTTGTTCATGGCAACCAGCAAATCGCCGTTAGCACGTTTATCGACCGCCAAATTACGCATCTCATAAGGGTCATTTTTAAGGTCGTATAGCTCAACATCGTTGTATTTAAACAGCTCCTCAAGAGAAGTCGGTTGGTTGTGCTGTTCAGGTGAGAAGTACCGGCTGAATCGGTAGCGACCATCCGTAACGCTGCGAATTGCACCGCGCCTGGCCAGGTCCAGCTTCAAACCCAGATCCGCAGGATTCTGCCCGCTTTTCATGGCTCCGATCATCTGCGCCAGAAAAGAAGGGTCCTGGAACAACCACATGTTGAAATTGTAAAGTGCCCCGTCACGTAACGCATTGACCGAGGCCGTGCCGGGAGACTTCATCAAGCTACTGAAATCTTTACCGTGTAGGTTAGGCGCGAGGGTCTTGCGGCGTTCAGCGTCTACGCCGGCCAGTCCCAGGATGGTAGGCACCAAATCCAGGTGCGAGGTTAGCGCCTCACACTCGACACCAGCGCTTTTCGGCTCTCCCGGGTGGCGTACCCAAAGCGGAACCTGATTCTGTTCACGATAAGCTGTTGACCCCTTGCCGTGCATCTGGTGAGCACCACCGAGTTCCCCGTGATCAGACGTCATAATAACGATGGTGTTCTCTGCTAGCCCAAGCTCGTCCAGCTCCAGGAGAAGCCGATCGACATGCCGATCACAATCCGCGATGCAGTTGAGGTAATAATCCTGTAGACGATGCCAGCGTTCGTCCTCGCTCGGGAACTGGCCCACCAGAGCGCCACGTGCAGTTTGAAAGTTGTAGTGTGCGGCTGGCCGACCTGGCAGCTTCCATGATTCATGACGACTCTCTGGCAGCGGCATATCCCAGCTTTGCTGATAGAGCGTATGTTGCGGACCACGATTCAAAGGCATCGCCGCTTCATCCTCCTGAATCGGCGCGGCACCAGGTGAATCCGTGTTGTAGAACATGGCGTCATGCGGGTTTACAAGATTGACGGCGAGAAACCACGGCTTCTCTGCCAGAACTGGCGGCTCTGAGCGCAGCCATCTTATGGCAGTTGACGTAGTGAACTCATCCGACTTGTAGCCGCCCATGGTGTTGCCAATAATATCGCCAATGCCTACGTAATCGTTGAAGCCATACTTCTTCATTTCCTTATTCAAATCGTCCATGTTGACGTCGGGCACTTCCCCGTACTCAACCTCCTCCAGTTTATCGAGCATGTGCACTTTGCCCTGATAGGCCGGGTAATACCCTGCCTCCTGAAGGTAGGCACCGATGGTAGGAGTATCCAAAGACAGTTCATTGGACCAGGGAAAGCCCAAATTATCGAACACCTTGGTGTGCTGAATATGCTGCCCGGTATAGATTACCGATCGCGAGGAACTGCATACACACGTCGCTATCTGATTATTTGTGAAAGACGTGCCTTCGCGCTGCAGTCGCTCCCTGCCTGGTAGTGAGTATCCGCTGGGTAAAGTTTTCGGATCGAAGTAGCGCTCCTGATCTGTCAGAATAAACAAAATGTTGTAGGGTTTTCCATTCGATCCGACAGCTTCTCTGGTTTTCGTTTTCGTTTTTGTTCCCGTTGCTACCGCGGCAACTGACGATGCGCTGGCAAGGCTTCCCGCACCAATCGCCAGCGTGGCCAATCCACTGTTCTCAAGAAAATCCCGCCGGGACATACTATTATCTTTGCTGTCTTTTTTTGTCATTCCCATAATCTCCGATTTTTCATTTGGTGCGTTTTACCGTTCTATTTCATCACTACGTCGACTCAAAATGCTGAGCCGACTGGTTTTCATAAGCAATTACTCTCAAAGCACCCTTTACTACTTAGCGGCTTTTTGGGCTGCATTGTAATATTTGAGCAGTTCCTTGGTCTCTGGACGGAGATTGGCTATGCCTTCATAAGGCTCACCAGTTGTTTCGTCACGATCTGGAAATTTCTTTTTGAGCGCAATATGCCGCGCCCGCATATCAGGGAAGTAAGCGACCGACCACATGCCCGTCGCCATTAGAGGCTTGGTTTCCTTCAGGTCGCGGTAAAGGTCGAATACCGGCAGTGCAAAAGCGGGGGTTCCTGGCGCAGGCCAATGTACTTTGAACTGCTCTTTGATAGTGGCTTGTAGATGAGGGCCCTCATAGACATGATGGTAATCACGACGACCAAATTGATCGCCATTGAAAAGCAACGATGTCTGATTAATTCCGTCGACCACCCGGTCCCGTGGGATGTGCTGGTCTGCTTGCGCAATGGTTGCCAGTGTCGTGTACCAGTCACCTACATAAACTATATCCCCGGCAAAGGTGTCGGCCTGGATGACATTGGGCCAGCGTACATAGGCATTCACCCGGACGCCGCCTTCCAGTGTATCTCCCTTGAAGCCGCGGAAGACCATTTGTGAATAGCCGGAATCCGGCATGGCCTGATACATAGGGCCGTTGTCACTCATGACCACTACCACGGTGTTGTCTGCTTTACCGGTTGCTTCCAGTGCTGCAAACAGGTCGCCCAGGTTTTTGTCGAGATCTTGCATGCTCTCGACCCAGGTGCCACCGTTAGGCGTGATGAATGTTGTGTCCCTGCGGGTGAATTTAACCGGAATCATGGGCCAATAATTGAAAAAGAATGGTTCATCTTCAGCGGCCAGTAGATTGAGACGTTCAATGGCCAGCGTTTTGTAGTGTTCGTTCATGGCATCGTAGTAGGCATAACCCAGCGGGTCGCCGGCTTCGACACCCCATTCCACTGCATCTTCTCCAGCAACGGCATCAACGCCCAATACCCAGCCGGCTGGGCGGAAGTTTTTATCCATCCGATAGCTAGGTGTTGTTTCGCGAGGCGCGACGTTATCGGCCAGTCGATCTTCTTCAGATTCGATGGTCATGAAGTTGAACGTTGCCTGATTATGAATCGGGTAACTGGCGGTATCATATCCCTGCTCCGTGGGCATCGCCTGCTTAATGTCTCCCTGATGCCACTTGCCGATATGAGCCGTGTTATAGCCTTCTTTTTTTAGTACTTCTGCCAGGGTGAGTTCATCTTTATGAAGACCCGTACCTTCAGGCGGCACAATTTTGGGTTCCAGCATGTGGCTGCGTACGGGTAGACGGCCAGTCAGTAATGCAGTACGGGTGGGTGTGCAGGTGGGTTCGGAATACATACGTGAGAAGGTCAGGCTTTCGCGCGCGAATGCATTGATAGTAGGGGTTGAGTTGCCACGCACCTGGTTCAGTACGGGGTCACCCATTTCACCGAAGCCCACGTCATCAATCAGTACAAAGAGAATATTAGGCGGCTTGCCACCATTGGCCTGCCGAATTTCTGCCAGCTTGGCCTCTATAGCCACATCTTCCTGTGCCCATTTGTCGCCATGCTGTGTCAACAGCATATAGTGCTCCGCATCATGTTGAATTTCGCCCGAACCTCCTTTGCCAAAAACCAGCGTGGGCGCCGAAAGAACCATAAAGGCCAAAAGTGCCTTCACTTTGTTTTTGTTTTTCATTTTCATTGTTACTCCAGTTTTTCAATTTTTTTGACTCGCCACCGACGGGCATAAATCACGTTCTTCAATGCATTGGTGATGCACACGCTACCAATAAATGACCATCCCCAATTGAGGACCTTGTTGTTCGGCATCATAGCTATAGTTGCTGCTGGCATAGTCGTACTTCATGTACCGGTACCCAATAAACGCAGAGCCCCAGCTCTTGAACCGATAATCAGCCATCATTGAAAGATGCAAGACATCGTTATCAGAACCGCCGTAACCGTAGTCGCCCCTCGCGATGAAACTCCAGTTTTTTCCCAGTTCCGTTGTCACACGGCCTCCCAGAAAACCGTGATACCAATCGTCACCGCCCTTAATATTAGAAGGTAGGAAATCGGGGCCCTCGACGTCTACATCCAGGTCATGGTCTTGCCAGCGCAAGCCACCCAGAACCTCCCAGCGCGTAGAGTCGGATTGGGAAATCGTATAGCCACCGCCCAGTTCAGCTGAATTCACCGAAAAGTCAATATCAGCATTAACGGTTACTGGTCCAATAGCCGCCTCTACGTCGGGATTAACGCTGACATACTGATATTCAGCAAATAGCACCAGATCCTGCTTTCTTGCCTCGAAATGCAGCGTAAACACCCCATCCATGTTTTCCAGAAGGTCATCTTTGAAATCCAGATCCATTGGTGCCACGTTGCCGTCGATAGATGACTCACCGTTAATGCTCATTCCCCATAAGAAAAGGGGCGCCAATTGGAACTCCCACTCCCCTTCTGTCTCCTGTGCCATCGCCGCGCCAGACAAAAACTGGCTTCCAACAAGCGATGTAGTCAAAGCCATTGCTCGAAAACCACTGAATGAGCCACAAGCCCTAGAAGTCTTAAGGTATTTCCGCATTAAGTTCATTCTTCCATTATCCAAGTTATTATCTATATCGGCCCAGCACACCTGAGCAGCCTAGGCTGCGCTTCAATGCCACCCGTTCAATGATTGAATAAGTAATTTGTGCGCTAGAGCTGAGATCGACATATTGTTTCGTTGAGAGATTTCCAACAGTTGGATGTATTCAGCTTCTGTGAGAAAGGTGACCGTTCGGCGTGTTCTTGCTTCCTCCACAGGCTTGGCGGGTCGACCCAGCGGAGGCCGCTTCTGGCGATCATCTTCATCTTTCATTCAAATACTCTTTCTACTAGGCCAGACTCTAAGAACAGCAGGCTGACTTTTCCGGTAAATGTATCCATTACGTTAGTCCTGTTAACAGAAGATAAATATCCTCACCATGGACGGGTTTATCCAGATAGTGGAAGTTCGGGGAAAATATCGGGCTTTAAGACCCTGCAAAGAGTATGTGATTAGTGCTTACCTCTACACTCTCTCACTTTTCATTTGCTGGACAATTGTGGAAAAAACGCTCAATATCGTTCGAATTAGGCGTCCCATCGTCGCTGCATTTTGCATTTATTGCTGCGCATGGAATGTATTGCTCAAATGGTGCAGATTAGTGCAGATGATGAATTTACCCCTTTCTTTTAGTCCCCTAGGCACCACGAATTCTATCGAGGAAGCGGAGAATTTTTTCGGGGACCAACTCGTGGATTCCCGCATCCTGAGTGCAGATTCCAGTTCCGATTTCGGTGTTAAAATGAACTGCGTGTCAATTGGAAGCTCTGCCTTATCTTTTATAGAACACCGCTCAGGCTATGAAGTAGATTGCGGTGACATTGACGAGCTCGATGACGTAATTTTTTCAGTAGGACAGTCCGCCTCATCATTGTTGAATGGGGAAACTATCGACCTCTCCCAAGACGCAGCGATCATCACCCAGAAATCCACTCTGAAGCATAAGCGCGAAGCTGGCAGTCAAGAGTTCACCCTACAGGCCAGTATTGCGAATGTGGAAAGAAGACTCCAGATTTCACTGGACAGAACCATTTCTAAAGATCTTTACTTCTCAGGTAGCGTGTCACTGGATAAAGGCATGGGCGCATATGGGGCCAGCACGCTTGCCTACATGATAGGAAGCCTCGATTCAAACCCTGTACTACTAGACAATGAACTGATAAGTGCAAACTTTGAAGAATTGATACTGAGTGTGATACTTGCGCTACCTAACAATTACTCCGATGAACTTTTGGGGCCAGGCAAAAAGCAAGCTGCCCCGGCAAAGGTCGGTCTTGCCGAAGAATACATGGAAGCCAACGCGCACCTGCCAATAACGCTTACCGATGTGATCGCGCACGTGGGATGTAGTCGAAAAGCCTTTTACTCGAATTTCCGTCGGTTCCGCCAGTACAGCCCCCAGGAATATCTGGCCGGCAGACGACTCAAGCTGGCCCACGAACGACTGAGCAACCCCGCTCCATCAGATACTGTCACTTCAATTGCGTATGATTCAGGATTTTCTCACATGGGACGATTCTCCGAAGCTTACCGCAAGCGCTATGGAGTGAAGCCTTCAGTGACACTTAGGCTCGCCATTTAGTCGTCTGGCAGCAGACGCGCTGAGCCTAACTGCGTTACAGCATAGCCAAAAAGCAAGCCCGGCATAAGGTCGGACTCAGCCACCCCGCTCCTCTTTTCTAGACTACACTCAAGTAAGATTTCTCACGTTTTGCCAGAGGTAAGTTCTATGCTTATGAAATTCAAGCGATCTGGTGTATCAGCATTGTCGTTCATGCTCGTGTTCAGCAGCGCCGGTTTTGCGCATGATGGCCATGAAGATCAGGATATGGTTATTCCGAACCTGGGAAACCTGGGTATCGTTAACTTTCCGGTCTCTTGCAATGACGGTGCCCGGAAAGCCATGAATACCGGCGTAGGACTAATACACCACATGATGTATGCCCAGGCAGAGAAATTATTTGGCAACTGGATAGAAAGAGAGCCTGATTGCGCCATGCTGTATTGGGGGTATTCAATGACCCTATTTCATCCTCTCTGGCCTGATACCATTACAGAAGAAGCGCTTGATCGAGGGTCAATCGCAATCAAGAAGGCTAAGGCGCTGGACACCAGCGAGCGCGAATTGTCCTATATCAATGCAGCAGCAGCGTACTACGATAAATGGCAAACCAACGCTGACAATTCGCGAATCAGAGCCTGGGCGGAAGCTCAGCAAAGCGTTTTCCAAATGTACCCTTCCGATATAGATGCCGGTGCATTCAGTGCATTGGCGAAAATTTCCATAGCGCCTAAAACAGACCCAACCTTTAGTCAAAACAGGGAAGCGGGCGCCCTACTGGAAAAGCTCAATAAAATATCACCCACTCATCCCGGGTCGATTCACTACACGATTCATGCTTATGACAGCGCGCCATTGGCTAAGCTTGCGGTAACTTATGCAAGAGCGTATGACAAGATCGCACCCGATGTACCGCACGCGTTACATATGCCAAGCCATATTTTCGTGCGTTTGGGCATGTGGGATGACGTTGTAAGCTGGAATATTCGGTCAGCGAAAGCCGCGTTGAACTACCCGACCAAGGGCAGCACCAGCATGCATTACGTGCATGCGATGGACTATATGATCTATGGCTATCTGCAGCTTGAAAAAGGCGAGGAGGCGAAGCAAGCCATGAAAAGCATGGTAGAACATCAACCAGTGCAGGCCACTTTCCCGGCCGCTTATGCGTTTTCCGCTATTCCAGCCAGGTTGGCCCTGGAGCAGCAAAAATGGCAACAGGCGAGTGCAATAGAAACGCAAAGTCCGGCATACATTGCCTGGGAGAATTTCCCCCAGGTTGAGGCTATAACCTATTACGCTCGTGGCCTTGGCGCGGCCAGACTCGGAGACCTAAAAAAGGCCGGAGAAAACGTAAGCGCTCTTGATGCTCTATTTGAAAAAACACGGACCATTAGTCCTGATTACTGGGCTCCGCTTGTGGATGCGCAGCGACAGGTTGTCAATGCCTGGATAAGCCATGAATCTGGAAATACAACAGATGCGCTGGTCCAGCTACGCAAAGCTGCCGACCTTGAAGATTCAATGGATAAAGACCCGGTTACACCAGGCGCTGTTCTTCCGGCCAGGGAGCTACTGGCAGACATGCTGATGTTGCACGGCGACTATTCTGGCGCTCTACTCGCATACGAAAAAAGCCTGATTATTGGTCCCAACAGGTCAAATAGCCTCGCGGGCGCAGCCCGGGCCAAACTGGCGATGACCCAGTAGCGCACTGACAGGTGCATGTAGTGCGCTGGTTCGATGAGGAGCGATTATTCAGCGTGTATTACCTGGGGGCAGGACAACGGGAAAAGTGATCCTGCACGGTGCAATACACGTATCTTTTTTGAGTTCACTACGAGTATTTCACCATGTGGCACTACACCGGCAAAGAGCGCCCCGAATTTGCAGAAGAGCCCGGCCCGGGGCAGGAATCTGTCTGGGATTATCCACGGCCTCCTGTGCTCGTGCACTGCGAAGCTTCGGTAGAGGTAAAGTCTGGCGATAACACCATCGTCAGCGCTCATTCCTGTTGGCGCGTTCTGGAAACTGCCAGCCCTCCTACCTATTACCTCTCAGATGCCGACATCGATTGGACGCAGCTTGTCGAAACTGCAGATCACAGCTTCTGTGAGTGGAAAGGACAGGCTACCTATTGGGCTCTGGCATCGGACCCCACCTCGACTGTGGTGGCCTGGAGTTATGAGAATCCCAGCGAGCGATTCAGCAAAATCGATGGTTGCGTTTCTTTCTACCCCGGACGCATTTTGTGCCTTGTGGATGGCGAACGCGTTAAACCCCAGCCGGGTGAATTTTACGGCGGCTGGATAACGAGCAGTATCGCAGGCCCTGTCAAAGGCACCCCTGGCACCAATCACTGGTAGCGTCAGGCCTGGCCAGCGATGCGATTGAGGACGTAAGTTAGCACGCCTCCAGCCCGGTAATATTCAACTTCAACCAGAGTATCCAGTCTGGACTGTAATTGAATCTCGCGTTGCGTCCCATCTGGGTAGTGCACTACCGCAGGCATAAGTTGCTTGGGTTGAAGTTCGCCGTTCAGGTTCAGAATATCGAAAGTTTCATCACCCTTTAGCTCCAGCGTTTTACGTGTCTCACCCGGCATAAATTGCAGGGGTAATACACCCATGCCTACCAGGTTGGAACGGTGGATACGTTCGAAGCTTTCAACGATCACAGCTTTGACACCCAGCAATAGCGTTCCCTTGGCAGCCCAGTCACGACTGGAACCGGTACCGTATTCCTTCCCGCCGACCACCACGGTATTTACGCCTTGCGCTACATATGCCATCGCTGCATCGTAAATGAACTGGGGCTCAGACTGGCCATTCAGTCGGGTATAGCCGCCCTCCAGTTCCGGCGTCATCTCATTGCGGATACGAATATTTCCGAAGGTGCCGCGCATCATTACCTGATGATTGCCCCGCCGCGAACCGTAGGAATTGAAGTCGCCTTCAATAACACCGTGGTCGCGCAGATATTGGGCCGCCGGACTATCCAGCGGAATGGTGCCAGCCGGGGAAATATGATCCGTGGTGACAGAGTCCCCCAGCATGGCGAGCATAGGCGCGGCCAGAATATCGTGTCGGTTGCCGCTGTATTGCTCTTCAAAAAACGGTGGCAGTTGGATATAGGTAGAATCCTCAGAAAATGCGTAGGTCGCGCCACCGCTGACCTCGATATTGCGCCAACTATCGTCTCCGTCAAATACAGCGCCATACTCTTTCTTGAACATGTCACTGTTGACGCTCTGCACTATCTCAGCGATCTCGGCATTGCTGGGCCAGATATCGCGCAGGTATACAGGCTCTCCATTTTTATCACTACCCAGGGCGTCCTGGCTCAGGTCAATACGAGTGGTTCCCGCCAGGGCACAGGCGACTACCAGCGGGGGCGAGGCCAACCAATTGGCCTCGACCAGTGGATGGATACGACCTTCAAAATTTCGATTCCCAGACAGTACGCCGCAAACCACCAGGTCATTGCTGGAAATAGTCTCTGCCACTGCCGGCGGCAATGGGCCAGAGTTGCCTATGCAAGTAGTACAACCGTAGCCCACCAGATTGAAACCCAGTTCATCCAACGATTTCTGTAGACCGGCTTTGGTCAGGTAATCGGTGACGACTTTTGATCCCGGGGCCAGCGAGGATTTCACCCAGGGCTTACGCTGCAGGCCAAGCGCCAATGCTTTCTGAGCAACCAGCCCGGCGCCAACCATAACCGCAGGATTCGATGTATTGGTGCAGGAAGTAATGGCCGCTATCACCACATCTCCGTGGTGCATGGGCTCTTCGCTGTCAGCCAGCGGGTAAGCGGTTGCTAGCTGGCCAGCTTTGCCGCCCAGTTCAATGAACTCGTCAGTTGCCGTGTGCAACTCGCGCACGGCAACCCTGTCCTGCGGGCGTTTGGGGCCAGCCAGGTTGGGTTCAACCGTGGACATATCAAGCTGTAGCGTGGCGGCAAATTCCGGCGCAATGTAGTGTTCGTCACGCCACATACCCTGAGCCTTGCAGTAGGCTTCAACCCTTGCGATGGTATGCGGGTCACGACCGGTGAGTTCCAGGTAGGTTAGCGTCTGTGCGTCCACCGGGAAGAAGCCGCACGTAGCGCCATACTCTGGCGCCATATTGGCGATGGTGGCGCGGTCAGCTAGTGGAAGTTGGTCCAAGCCACTGCCGAAGAATTCTACAAACTTGCCCACCACACCATGGGATCGCAGTATTTGCACCACCTGCAATACCAGGTCAGTGGCGGTAATGCCCTCGCGCATTTGCCCGGTCAATTCAAAGCCCACCACATCGGGTATCAACATAGAGATGGGTTGCCCCAGCATGGCCGCCTCCGCCTCGATACCGCCAACCCCCCAGCCGAGTACGCCCAGGCCATTAATCATAGTGGTGTGGCTGTCTGTGCCCACCAGAGTGTCTGGGCAGGCGACAGGGACGTCATCCACATTCTGTTGCCATACCACCTGGGCGAGGTACTCCAGGTTAACCTGGTGGCAGATACCGGTGCCCGGGGGCACTACCCGAAAATCGTCGAAGGCACCCTGCCCCCATTTGAGGAATTGGTAGCGCTCAAAATTGCGCTGCATCTCCATCGCGACGTTCTGCTCGAAGGCGCTGTCGCTGCCAAACTTGTCGATACTTACGGAATGATCGATGACCAGGTCTACCGGTGACAGTGGGTTAATTTTTTGAGGATCGACACCGCGCTTAACCAGCGCATCGCGCATCGCCGCCAGATCTACCACGGCCGGGACGCCGGTAAAATCCTGCATCAATACCCGTGTGGGGTGATAGGCAATTTCCTGGTCGCTACCTTTACCGCCACTGGCCGCGAGCACCTCGATATCCTCGCGAGAGCAGCTGACACCGTCTTCATGGCGCAACAGGTTTTCGAGTAATATCTTGGTGCAAACCGGGAGACGAGCGGCACTGCTGTGTCCCGCCAGATCGCCGCCATTGATGGCGTAATAGCGATAGTCTTTGCCGTCTACGGTTAGCGTGGCGCGGGTGTTAAAGGAGTTTTTTGAAGATTCCAAGGCAATATCCCTGTGGTGGAATTTAGGGACAAAGTATAGAGGATAGAGGCGAAGCTCGCCTGTAAAGACAACAACGGAAATACCGCTGTTAGCGCCTCGCTAAATCTGCTGGTGGCCAGCTCAGAAAATTGCTTGGTGGGCTCCCAGAGGGGTATTACAGCGGCGCCTTAATTACTGGCCCTTTAAGCTGTAGCGACCCATTACCCCTGAAATTCGCCGCAGCAACCATTTTGGTGTGGCTCTTCCGGTTAGCGTAGCCGCCAGGTTTACTGCGCCCGGTACGCAAATCGCATCACCTTTGAGGCAGGCGCGATAGCCCTGGCCAGCAACGTCTTCAGCGTCTCCCACCAGGAAACCGGGAATCTTGAGACCGCCGCTTTTCTCCTGGGCGCTTGCGAACATATTGGTAGCGGTGACACCGGGGCACAATGCGGTTACCGAAACACCCGTGCCTGAGAGTTCTTCAGCAAGTGATTCTGACAATGATAGTACATAGGCCTTGGTTGCCGCATAGGTAGCGAGACTGGGAATAGGCTGAAATGCGGCGATAGATGCCACATTGAGGATGCGACCCTTGCCACGCTCCACCATGGGGGGCAGGAATTGTTTTAACATGCTTGTCAGCCCGCTCACATTAAGATCGATCATGCCCTGCTGGGATGCGTCCGATGCATCGACAAAACTCCCGTGCTCCAGCACCCCGGCAGAGTTAACCAGAATATCTACTTCAATGCCCTGCTCACTCAGGCTTGATGATAGCTTTTTCGGCGCACCGCGCCGGGATAGGTCTGCTGGCTCGACCAACACGTCTGCCCCGGTATCACGTTTGAGTTGGCCTGCAAGTGTCTTCAGCTTATCGGCGCTGCGCGCGACCAATACCAGATCGTAGCCCCCCTCGGCGAAGAGCCTTGCCAGTTCTTCACCTATTCCCGAGGAAGCGCCGGTTATTACGACAGTTTCTTTAAGCATGTTTTGGCTCCATCTTTTTAATCGAAAAGCTGAGTGTGCGGGCTAGAGCCCGAGTATAGGACAGATAGTAGGCTAATGGGGCCGTCTGTAGCAGGAAGACTTGACCCCGTTGACTCGTCGCTCTGACCGACAGTTAATTCAGGTTGTTACCATCAGCATCGAGCAGCCGAATCTCGCCGATATCCAGAGCTCGCAGTTCAGTCTCGATAGTTGCCCGATCACCCACCACAACCCATACCAGCTGCTCGGGTTTCAGGGTGCTCCTGGCCGCGGCTGTCACCTGGGGTAGCTGCAGTGCAGTGAGTCTTGCTGCGTAGTTGTTCCAATAGTCATCATTCAGGTCGTTGGCAACCAGCTTTTGCAGATCGCGCAGCACCGCGGGGCTTGTTTCCCAGCGGCCCGTAAGCGATAACACATTAGTTCGCTTGACCCGCTGGAGCTCCTCTTCCATTGCCGGATGTTCACCCACAAACTCTTCGACTTCCCGAAGCATTTCAGCCAGTGCCTGTGCAGTTTTGTCGCTTTGAACAGGTGCATAGGCCAACCACGGGCGCTGCTTTGCAGTCGCCTTGATAAAGCTACGTGCGCCATAGGACCAACCCTTATCCTCCCTCAGATTCATGTTGATGCGCGCGCTAAACTGCCCACCCAATATATCGTCCATCGTTTCTATCGCGGTTTCCTGCGGGTTATTCATCGGCGCGATAAGCTGGCCGGCAAAGATCATGGACTGAACCGCGCCTGGTTTATCGACCAGGTACAGTATCGTGCCAGTAGGAGGCTCAACTACAGGGATGACCTTCTCGGGTACCGCCTGTTTGCGCCAGTCGCGAAACAATTTCTCAATTTTGGGCTTGATGTCTGCCACCGTAGTGTCACCGACTACGATCAGTGTCGCATTGTTGGGACGGAACCAAATCTCATGCCACTGCTTCAGACTGTCTCGGGTAACCGCATTGATAGAGGATTCTGTACCCGAGCCTGTTAGCGGCTTCGCATAAGGGTGACCCTCGCCGTACAGCAGGGCCGGAAGTACCCTCAGGGCCATGTTCAGCGGCTGGTTTTTTTCTTGCTGGATATTAGCGAGGTACTGGCTACGTATACGCGGCAGTTCAGCTTCCGGAAACGTCGGGTTCAGAACAACGTCGGCGAAGATCGCCAGTGAATCATCGAGGTTCTCGGTGACCGCAGACATTGTCACGCTGGCGCTATCCAGATTTGCTTTGGCTGACAGGGTGGCGCCCAATTGTGCCAGTTCGGCGCTGATGGCTAGCGCATCCCGCTTTTTAGTGCCCTCGTCCAGCATCGACATTGCGAAGCTGGCATTGCTGGCCTGGTCGGCGGCATCTGTAGCATAGCCTCCATCGACCATCAGGCTGAGATTTAAGACCGGTATGCTTGAACGCTCTACGACAATCACCTCCAGGCCATTGTCGAGAGTGATTCTGGAGAACGGAGTGAAACTGGCTGGCGTAGTTTCAAGCTGCGCTGGAATATCACTGCGATCCGCACCCTCGGTGTTTGCCGTAAGTGTTGGATACGGTAGATAGTGGGCTACAAAAGGCGCCTGATTTCCCAGCCACGTCTGTGTAGCTTCCCGGACTTGCTCAGGTGTAGCCGAAGCTATCTCATCCAGGTATCGCCGATAGCCGGCGGCATCATCACCGTAAACAGCGAACTCGGCGAGCACAGAGGATTTACTGCCGCCGCGGCCGCCAACTTTTTCAATACCGCGAAGGAATTCTGCGCGCTTCACGGTTTTTACGCGCTGTAGCTCCTGCCGCGATGGACCCTTATCCGCCAACCGCTGTAGCTCTTCTCTGGCGATACGTTCGACCTCATCGATGTCTTCGCCATCCTTTACCGAAATCTCCAGCAATAGGAGTCCGGCAATCTCGAAGAAATAAGCCCCGCCATCAAGATCGCTGGCCAGTTGCTCGTCATAAACCAGTCGTTCATACAGGCGCGAGTTCTTGCCGCTTGCCAGAATCTCTGCAGCCAGGCTCAGTTGCCGCGATTCGGTGGTGCCCCACCGCGGTGCTGACCACGCCAGGTACAGTCTTTCCTGAGGCACTCTGTCCTGCACCGTTACGCGCCGCTCAACGGTGTGCCGGGGAATCCACTCCTTATGAACAGTCAGTGGCGGGCCAGCCGGAATGTCGCCGAAATAGTGATCGACCTTCTTCAGTACCTCGTCGGCATCAACGTCACCCGCAATAACCAGCACCGAGTTGTTCGGGCCGTAATAGGTGCTGAACCATTCGTGCATTTCCTCAAGACTGGCAGCCTCCAGATCTGCCATAGAACCGATCGTGCTCCAGGAATAAGGGTGGTCAGGGGGAAAGATCTGTTTCAGTGCCAGTTCAAATATTGAGGAATACGGTTGGTTGTCGCGCTGGCGCTTCTCGTTCTGCACCACGCCCCGTTGTTCGTCCAGTACCGCCTGGGTTACTGCCTCCAGCATGTGCCCCATTCGATCCGACTCAAGGAACAGCACCCGATCAAGGGCACCTACGGGCACCGTTTGGAAGTAATTGGTCCGATCAAACCAGGTGGTGCCATTCAGCCCAGTGGCGCCCATCTGGGTCAGAAAGCTCAGGTAGTCATCAGGCGCGTTTTCGGAACCCTGGAACATCAGGTGCTCAAACAGATGCGCATAACCGGTTTGTCCTGGTTTCTCGTTCCTGGAGCCCACGTGATACCAGATGTTTACCGCGACCACCGGTGCCTTGCGGTCCTCGTGCACGATCAGGGTCAGCCCGTTGGCCAGGGTGAACTTTTTGAAGGGGATAAGTCCCTGATCTTCTGCCTTAACAGCAGTGGGAAGTGCCAGACTTAGCATGAGTACGTAAAATATAGGCGTGAATAACCTAGAAAGTGATGTCATGAAAGAAGTCCTTGGGCCTGGGTAAGTGTGTTTGCTCGTGGGCTGGCTAGTATAACGTGTTCGCGAGCATGGAATGGTCCTTCGGCGGAGCTTTGGCAAAAAATGTCCCGAGGCTGGAGCATCCTGCTCATAACATGATCTTGCGGTTGCAGCGCACCTGGACTAAAGTTTGTTGCCCACCGAGCCTGCTACTAAAAGCATACTAAATTTTGCGCGCGATCAGATGGCGCAGTAGTTATACAGAGGAAACTGGAATGCTGACAAGAATCGTTGCCCCCCTGCTGGTCGCGTCGACCATGGCAATAGCATCACCCACTTATGCTATTGATGACAATGCCCAGAAAGTACTGATAGGCGCGGCGGCTGTAGCTGGCATTGCCGCTATCATCCACAGCCAGCACCACCACGATGACAGCAAACATCATCATGACGAAAAGCGAGAGGCTGCATTTGAGAGGGGCTACCGCGACGGGCTACAAAACGCCCGCTACAACGACTACAAAGATCAGAACGAATACCTCAAGGGCTATAACGCAGGCATTGATGAAAGACAGGCGCACGTTCACCACAATCAGCAGAATCGGTGGGAGCCAGACAGACACGCCGCCAGCAATCAACTCATGCACCAATGTGCCGTAGCCACGGCTCACCACTTTGACGTCTCCCCCGGACACGTGACCCCCATCTCATCGGAGAAGAAAGATCACCACCTTTACAAAATCAAGCTCAAGTACGGACACCATAAACTTGCTTACTGCTCCATCCACAAAAATGGTGAAATCAAAAAGATCAAACGTGCGGATTAGCTGTCAGAAAGGTCGTAGCGAATGAAATGGATGACGACGGTAGAAAAAGCACTGGTCTTTGTATTTGCAGGCGGCGCTATGTTGGCAGCCAGCGCCCACGCGGACTCGGTGCGCTCTGAGTGTGGTTTTTCCGAATCATCAGAAACAAGACCCGACAGCACATCGGCTTGCACCTTTTCCCAGCGGCAGGGCTTCATCCGCGTGGCAATCGACGGCGAGCAGGAATTTCAATTCTCCCCTGTGGGCGACGACCCTGGAAATTATCAGGACCAGAATGAGCACCCCGTTTACCGACTAAGCGGACTGGGAGACACCGGCCAACTATTCAAGCTGCCGGATTCCTATCTTTACGTTTTTTGGCAGCATGAGCAACTGAATTGCCAGGCGGAACAATTAACCACTGCGGGCCAATGCAAGCTTCGTTACCGTGACATAGGTTTTGATGTTCAGGCAACAACAGGCAGTTCATTAAATAGTCTGAGTATAGTGCCCTCAGGCCTGGCGATCGATAATGACGAACTGACCGCAGAGCTAGATGGTACCGCCTACCGGGCCGAACTGGCCGACCTCGACGGCAATGGTTGGCCAGAGGTTTATGTGTATGTCAGCTCCGCCGGCAGCGGCAGCTACGGCTCGCTTGTCGCCTATGCGGTAAACCAGGGGAAATCACTGACGCCTATTTACTTGCCGCCACTGGACCAAAATCCCGAGGCAACTAAAGGCTACATGGGACACGACGAATTTGCCGTAGTAGAGAACCGCCTGGTGCGACGTTTCCCGATCTATTCAGATGGCGATACCAACGCAGCGGCCACCGGCGGCACCCGACAAATACAGTATCGGCTGGAAGCTGGAGAAGCTGGCTGGACTTTTGTATCGGATCGGGTAGTTGATTACTAGGTGAACTCTGAAACCAGGGGGTCAGATTCCTTGGTCCAAACCAAGGGGTCAGATTCCTTGGTCCTGCAGAACTCGAATAAGCTGAGATTAGCGGATAGCTGAACAGTTGGAGATTCCGGTTGGAAGCTCAGATGCGTTCATTTCAAGGAATCTGACCCTTTGCATGTTTCAAGGAATCTGACCCTTTGCACTTGTTTCAAGGAATCTGACCCTTTGCACTCTTTATGGCGACGTTACCGATGTATGCGATACTCCCAGCATAATTAGACCTGACCGGGGTAGCGTTAGAATGCAAAAATTATTGGGATTCCTTGCAGCCATGTCGATGGCTGCTGTCGCCGCTGGTGCAGGGAATGCTCTAGATCTGTCAGCCCCGGAATCGGAGTTAACAGTCGCTCACAGCAACCAGTTTATAAGTGCACTGCCACAGCAAGACGGACCTGTAGAGGTCAGCGTTAGTTTTGATCTGCGTGATATCGATCATCTTGATGACGAAGCCGAGACTTTTGAATTTACCGGAGTAATGAAATTATCATGGCACGACCCCAGACAGGCGTTCGATCCGATATTGGAAGGTAGCAACGAAAAAATATATCAGGGTAATTTCCAATTTAATGAGGTTTATTCTGGTTGGTTCCCTCAGGTTATTCTGGTGAATGAGTCTGGGCTGTACGAGAAGCACGGTGTCTTGCTGCGCGTGCGTTCAGATGGTTCATTGAGCCTGTTTGAAACGGTGAATGCGGCAGTAAAAAACAACCTTGATCTTCGGCAATATCCAGTTGACCAACAGCGGTTGCATGCCGTTTTTCATGTGCTTGGGTTTGACAGTACCGAGATCACCCTCAAGCTGGAGCCCGGTTTTGAAGATGATTATAAGAACATCGCCGAAACAATTCGGTTGTCACAATGGCGACTGACGAGGGCCGCGTCCTCGATTGGGACTCGCAACACCCCTTTGATGGGAAAGGGAACCACCACATCGACATTCACTGTCAGTATTGATGTGCAGCGTAGTTCCTTTTTCATATTGCGCTTGGTCATAATCCCCCTAATAGTAATAGTGATGCTTTCCTGGTCGGTGTTCTGGATGGATAAATCGTCTTTGGGCGATAGAATTAGTGTCTCATTTATCGGCATACTGACGGCCGTCACATATCAGGTGATAATGAGTGACATCCTTCCAAAGATCTCTTATGCCACGCTGTTTAATGAAGGGTTCCTGTTCATCAGTTTCTTCATTATGTGCATGACAATCATCGTAAATCTGCGGGTGGGCTATTTGGATCGTCATGGAATGAGCGAAGCTGGAGACCGGCTCGACTACCGCTGCAGATGGCTGTTTCCTTTGATTTACTTCGGGGCATTACTGGTTGTTGCCTGGATAGCGTCTTTGTTATGAAGGTGTTACTCGGTACCAATGCATGGAACCCACCGCACTAACCGAGTGGGCGGGATGGAATCATTACCTTGGTACCAAGCAGAGACTGCGGGTCAGTTCGCCGGGCGTTCTGCCCAATCGATCAGACCGCCGGCAACATGGTCGCCCAGGACCACTGCGCCCTTGTCACCTTGCGGAGCACTTGAACCCCAGCCCAGGCCATTTCTGCAGTCCGAAAAGTCAGCCAGTTTTGAGCCGCTGCTATTGGTAAGCTCACCGGAAATACAAACCTGGCTCTCGCCAGCACCCAAGCCTATCCATAGTCTCAGATTCTGGCTGCCTGGATTAAGCTTGGTAAAGCTGCCGGTCAGGTTTAGCGCCTCGCCAGACGGCTCTCCTTCCGACTCATCGAGAGTCACCGCTGTGAACCCCGCCCGTCTCAACGCTTCAACAATATCAGCGGCCAACAAATGAGGGGCAGATTTGGCCATGGTCCTGGCCGTATCTCTGAATTTAGGATTGCCCAGGTCTGCCTCGGAAGTACTGAACGTGTGTACATGAATGGCAGTGTTCTTTGACAAATCACCCGTATGTATTTGAAAGTTGTCGAGCTTGCTGTCTGCGTAGGCAACCGTGCTAGCCAACGCCAACATGCAAGCCGAGATCCCAATCGCAGGTATATTAAATTTACTCATAGTCCAGCCTCGATTATTTTAATGTGATTATATTTTCTATTTATGTTCAGAATGCTGACAGAATTTATCGAATGCCTCACGCGTATTGGCGAAGCCGCTTTTTTTAGCAAGTTCCCATGGACGCTCACAGCTCTGTGTCTTTTCACACCATGAGTATCCTGCGGCACCAATACAGCCGTGGGCGTCCCGAGCTCCGCCCAGTGCACTACTCTCATTAAGCTTCATTGTCCCCTTATAGATAACGCCAAGTACTGGAATGTCCTTTAGTTTCTCGGGCGGTATTTTGAAGGGGTTTTGCGCTAGCAAAGTAAACGTCGCTTCTTTCCCTACTTTAATGGAACCAATTTTGTCTTCCATGTCGAAAGTTCTGGCCGCGGAAATCGTAACGCCCTTCATTGCCTCGTAAACCGAGATTCTTTGTTCGGGATTCAGTACTTCACCACTGGCTACCATTCGATTAGCCGCTACCCAGGCAAGCAGCAGAGGGTCTGCCGGAGCCATGGCAAAATCAGAATGCAGCGACAGCGGTATTTTCCGTTTTGTTAGCTCTTTCAGCGCCACCATGTTCGAGGCCCGCTCGGGACCCATGCCGGTATCACCGTACTTATCAGCCAAAGCCCATAAGTAGTAGGGATTGGCAGAGGCTTCAATACCCATATCAGCCATTCTCTGGGCCTGCCCTGCATCAAAAAGACCAATGTGCTGAAAGGTTGTTCGATGATCTTTTCGTGGCTTACGCTTAAGCGCAGCTTCGGTAAAATCCAAATACCGTTCGAAAGCCAGGTCTCCAGTAATATGAATATGAATTTTGTAGTCTCTATCCCACCAGTAATCAAATATCTGCTGGCCCTGTTCAGGCGGGATAATCCATTCGGCTTTACAGTTAGCACAGTTAACATAGGGCTCCCGCAGCTGCAGAGCCAGAGAATAGATTGCGCCATCTGCGAACGTTTTGAATTGATTGGGAAGAAACTTTATGAACTCGGTATCGTACTTCCCGGGAAGAGATTCGATGTGATCTGCATAGGCATCATTACCAAGCTGTTTAGCGAATTGCTCTGGAAAGCCCGCTATTAGGAAAATGGTATACGCTTGTGCCTTTTCTGTACCCTCTAGAAGCACCGCATATTCATCTTCGAAACTGCTAATGGGAAAACCGGGTTCAGCCATCGCGGTAATACCGTTTTGCAGCATCAATTGTGAGATACGTTGCATACCAAGTTCCAGCATTTCCTTATCGCCAAAAAATGGTGCCAGCCTTGTTCCCTTCATCACCTGGTAAGCTCTTTCCCAGAAATGATAGTTATCCCAATCGGCCTGTTCGTCCTCTGCTTGCGACAGATCACCTTTTTTAACGCCGTATTTCTCAGCGCTTGCAGAGTTCAGATATATCTCGTGGGTTGAGCGCTGCCAAATAATGGTAGGGACATCACCGGTAACTTTATCGATATCCTCCAGGGTAATATCACCATGCCATGACTTGTGATATCCCCATATCATAACGGTTTTCGATCTGTCCTCTTTGGACCCGATAATGTCTTTTATTGCGTTGAGGTAATTTTGCTTTCCAGAAACTCCGGGGTAGTCTTTATGAGGCATGCGCCACTCGTGGGGAGCAACAATGTCGTTGGCCAGAATAAACGCACCTATGGATACCGGGTGCGCATGGGGCTCAATAAAACCAGGCATCATAGTTTGCCCTTGCAGGTTCACCTCCACCGTTTTTCCAGAAAAGTTGTTAACCGCATTGGCCTTTTTCCCGGCGTAGATAATTTCACCGTCGCGCTCGATTAGTGCTTCCACATACGTCGGTTCGTCACCCTCCATGGTGATAATGTCGCCGCCAAAATACAGTGTCTGCTGCCGCTCTATATCATCCGTGTTCGCGGCGTTGGCAAACAGTAGAAGCGCCGTAATAAAAAATGAAGTTACCCATGTCTTAAGCATGAAGACCATCCCAAAAATTCATAATCGAAGATTTCTGTTCGAAGCTGGTTAACGCCCCAGCTCTCTTGCCGCGGCAGCGACCTCTTTATAGCTTTGTTTGATCGAACTGGCCAGGGTACCGATTCCCGGCTGATGCGTCGGGCAACTGGTAATGGCAAAGCACAATTTGGATTGATAGCTAACGACGGTCAGATTAATAGCCATACCGTCGGTTACAACTGACAGTGGATACATGGACTCCATAGGGGCTCCTTCAAGAAAGAGCTGCCTCTTCGATCCCGGCACGTTGGATATGATTGCATTGAATGCCGGGGCCACCTGACCTGCCCTACCCGAGAGGGTGAGGAGGATAGTTGGCATCATTAACATGTTGGTAAAGTCCTGGGCAGCCGTAGAAGACATATCACGGAAGTTCTTCTTGGCCTTGCTCATAACCTTGATTACCCCCTTCACGCGCCGCGAAGGGTCCTCAACGTCGGTAAACAGTGGGCAGATGATGAAGCTCACTTGATTGCCCTGCTCGCCTTTCTGTTTTATCGATATGGGTACACCGGCTTCCAGAGACTTCAGTGGTAATTTACCTTGCTCAAGCAGGTATTTTCGTAATGCGCCCCCGCATATCGCCACGAGAATGTCGTTTACGGTGGCGCCATAGCTCTTGGCGATTTGACGAATCCGATTCAAGGGCAACTCGGTCAGAATAATCTCGCGACGTGCATCCACTCCTGTATTAAAGATCGTCCGTGGTGCCGTAAATGGGAGTGCCGGCACATCTTGCTTACCGGTCAAAGCATCGCGACCCATAGCCGCCAGCAAGCTCGAAACCTGAGGGATGGATGCGTAATGTTTACGCAGTTCCCGACTCGTGCTGACCAGCTGTTTAGCAAGCGTCCTTTTATGATGCTGTCGCTCAGCAAATTTGCCTGCACTATGAAAATCAATTGTTTGATCAGGGGAGTCGCTGAACAGGGCATTGACCATTTGCAGAGCCCCAACGCCATCAACCAGAGCATGATGCACCTTGCAGTACACCGCGAACCTGTCGCCCGTTAAGCCCTCTATCAGGTGCAGCTCCCACAAGGGTCGGTGCCGGTCAAGCATGCGCTCATGGGTTCGTGAGACAAGGGTGATCAGGTCATCCATGCGACCGGGCACTGGCAAAGCATAATGGAAGATATGGTAGTTCGGGTCGTAATCGTCTGCGGCAACCCAGCACGGATTTCGCAAGGAGGATGGATCTTGTAGCTTCTTGCGAAAAACAGGCCAGAGCTCATTTAGCCTACCCAAACGACGCGCAAGACGGCGCAAGAACTGGGGGCCGGCATTTTCGGGCTGGCGAAATATCATTAATCCGGCTACGTGAAAAGGACGGGCAGCCGACTCCATTCGCAAAAATGCAGCATCCTGAAAACTGAGTTTCTCCATTACTGTTACCTGAGCTAACCAAGCCTTTCTAGATGCGATGCACTGCAGGACCGCTGTTTGGTAGCAACCAAATCAGGGTGCTGTCTTGCCTCTTCTGCCTTTGATTATTCCACGAAACCAGTCGAGTAAATTCTCTTCCTTGAAATCTGAAAACTCGCCGGCGTCCATGAATATTCCGTGGTCTGGGCACATTTCATACCAGATATGATTTTGCGATGAATCAGCCGAGTTCTCCATCTTTTTACCACAGTGGGGACAATTAATATCAGTGCGGCTATCCCACTTCCAGCCCTCGCCAGCATCACCGCTGTCCAGCGCTTCGGAACCTTCTTTAAGTTTCAGGGCATGCACTTCGTCGTCGTCAAACCATATACCCTTACAGTGCGTACAACGGTCAATCTCAATATCTTCATGAGATATTTCCGTCATTCCATGACCACATTTTGGACATTGCAGGCTGTGCACAGTCTTGTCGTAATCCATAACATTCACCTCTCACTAATTTTTCCCGCTACAGGTTTTACTCACCTGCTTGCGCATAATTTATTACAACTCGATTACGCGTTGGCCTCTTCCATCTCTTCAATCTTTGCCGGCTTAACCAGGAAGCAAGCCAACGCAGGCATCAGGATCAAGGCACCAAACATATTCCAGATAAACATAAATGTCAGCAGGATACCCATGTCAGCCTGAAACTTAATCGGTGAAGCGGCCCAGGTAATAACGCCTGCGGCCAACGTGATACCAATAAGTGCAACTACACGCCCGGTGAAATTCAAGGTTTCATAATATGCTGTTGTTAAATCCATGCCCTGTTTTTGCTTCGCCAAAATAACGGTAAGGACATACAAGGCGTAATCGACGCCTATCCCCACACCTAACGCGATCACGGGGAGTGTCGCAACCTTCACGCCTATGCCCAACCAAACCATGAGCGCCTCACAGAGAATAGAAGTGAGCATTAAAGGTAGCACCGCGCAGATCACACCGGGAATCGAGCGAAACGTAATCATACATAAAATAATCACGGCGGCATAAACGTAGTAGAGCATTTCACGGTTGGCTTTTTCTACCACCTCATTGGTGGCCGCTTCAAAACCAGCGCTGCCGGCTGCACCTAAAAATTCGGCAGTGCCATTGTCTTTCCATTCAGCATTAAACTCTTCCAAAACCTCAACAACACCGCTGAGTGTCTTAGCCTTATGATCTGACAAATAGACCAGCATCGGCCAAATAGAGCACCCAACATCAACGTACCCAAGGGTTACCAACTCATTAACCGCGTAGTTGATCGTATCCTGATTGCGAAACAGAGAGTGCCACTTGGGGAAGCCTTCGTTAATACCCATCATGATTTCACGAGTACGTACATTCAAACCGCGAACATCTTCAACGCCGCTGGCCTGCCGCAATCGCCACTCAAGTTCGCTGGCAAGGCTCAGGCTCTCATGATTGACACAGCCATCAGCTGGGGTCTTTACGATGACCGCGAACACATCGGTACTCACCGAGTAATTCTCGATCATGTATGCCACATCCTGGTTGTAGCGGGAGTCGGCGCGCAGCTCCGGCGCCCCTGGATCCAAATCACCAATCTGCAGATCTTGAGCAACGTAAATACCGACACCAGCTAGTACAATACTCACGACGATTGCCGCTGCTGCGGGACCCCGATGAGTAAACATAAGCAGGAAGCGCCATATAGCGTGCATTTCCTCCATACTTTTGTGAGGTATGCTTGCGCGTTTGCCGGCGGCAACTCCCACACCCGTATAAGACAGAATAATGGGGGTGAGAATCAAGTTGGTGAAGATCAACACCAGCACACCGATACTAGCTGTAACCGCCAAATCCTGAATCACCTGAATCTGGATAATCATCAATACAGCAAAGCCAACGCCATCGGACAACAACGCAGTTACGCCGGCCATGAACAAGGCTCTGAAAGTGTAACGGGCCGCAACATAACGATGACTGCCGCGCCCTATATCTTGTAATACACCATTCAGTTTTTGCGCGCCATGGCTAACACCAATAGCAAACACCAGAAACGGCACTAGTATGGAGAACGGGTCCAACTCATAACCTAGGGTAGCCAGAATACCCATTTGCCAGACGATAGCGACTAACGTACAGCCAATCACCATGAGTGTTGAACGCAGGCAGCGCGTGTACCAAAACAGTAGCACCGTAGCAATGACGACAGCGACCGCAAAGAACAGCATCACAGCGAACATACCGCTGATCAAATCCCCTATCAGTTTGGCAAAGCCGATGATATGAATTGAACGGTTGTCATCGTCACCGGCAAATTTATCTCGAATATCCTCAAGCTTATCGCCTAGCTCCGTATAATTCAGGCGCTCACCCGTCTCCGGATTCTTGTCCAATAGAGGCACGATTATCGCAGCAGATTTTTCGTCATTTGCGACCAGATCACCCATGATCCCAGCGCGCAGAATGTTTCGCTTAACCTCCCCTATGGACTCCGGTGAGCCGTCGAAATTGCCGGGGATAACCGGACCCCCCTCAAAGCCCTCTTCCGTTACAACTCGCCAGCGGGTGTTGGGAGTGAATATCGATTTCATGCCATTTCGGTTGACGCCCGGAATATAAAATATTTCGTCGTTAACCTCTTCGAGATATTTCAGGTTCTCAGGGCTAAAAATAGAGCCTTCTTTGACGGCCACAATAATGCGCAGATTGTTGCCAAGGCCTTTCAGCTCAGACTTGCTCTCCTGATAGTTGATAACATAGGGGTGGGTCTTGGGCAGAGTTTTCTCAAACCCCGCCTCCAAGCGAATTTTTGTTGCCTGAAAGCCAAGAACAAGAGTTACTAGCATGCAGAAGGCAACAACCATTGGACGATTGTTAAAAACAAGTCTTTCCAGGAAATTCCCAGACTGAAAGTCAAATTCCGTAAGGTCTGAAATCACCGGTAGTGCGGACTGTTGCGCGTGAGCCATTACTGATTCTCCGAAAACTTATTGTTATTGTGGCAAGCTGAGTTTCTTGATGCCCGATGGCCCACCCACCAGCACAGTATCATCAGGACCTGCCTCAACGGCATAGATTCGACCGCCAGCGGTAACGGGGACACGGGAGAAGCTATTGCCATCATCACCACTGACCAAAATTTCGCCGGCGATTCCAACAAAGATCTGTCGGCCGTCAGCTAATAAAGTGGAATCGACTATGGAGCTTGTCGGGGGCTTCTCTACAACGGTCCAGGTGTCGCCCTGATCGCTGGTGCGAAACATACGACCGCGAAGCCCGCCCATAACAATCGCGCCATCAGCAGTATCAGAACTGGTAAAAAAACTGCCTTCCCACGGCACAGAATGAACCTGCGTCGCTTTTCTTGCTACGACATCACCGACAAGGAAAAGCCCGGCCTCTCCACTGAGAAAAAACTGACCTGTTTTAGGTAATGGCGCGAAGTCAAACATATGATAGTAAGACTCATTTTCAAAACGGTGCATATTATGCTCCCAGGTTTCGCCGCCGTCGAAGGTAACCATCGACATGCCATACGCCCCAGCTGCATAACCTTGCTTGTCATCAAGGAAAAGGACTTTGAAAAAAGGTTTATCCGCACCTTGCGAAATCGCAAAATGCATTTCCTCTACAAGATAGTAAAAAGTGTCATTTTCCGGATCGGATGCTGCCAGCTCCTCGTAGTAAGCCAGCCCCTCGGTCCCAAAACGAAGGCCATCGTATTGCTTCACCCAGGTTTCGCCGCCATCCGAGGAATGCAGAATGATTCCCTCATGCCCTACTGCCCAGCCTTGTTCAGCCGTGGGGAAGTGAATATCCAGGATGCTACTGCGCACAGGCACTTTAGCTTGAGTCCAGCTTTCACCGCCGTCATCTGAATAAAGTATGTGGCCGAAATGACCGGTCGCGAAGAATCGACCGTGATAGTTTGATATCGAATAAATCATCGATTTACTTGCTAACTTACTTTCAACAGCAGGTAGGTTCATGACGTCGTAGGTTTGCGCGTAGGAAACTGACCAGGGCGCAACAATAAGCAACATCAGTGATGCCAATAACTTTTTTCTTATATTCATTGAACCACTTCCATCCAGATTAAAGCCTGAAAAAAAGGGCGCTTCTTATTGAGCGCCCTTCGAAGTTGAGATGCCTAGCGCACGCCGCTGCGTGCCATTCCTTTAGCAGAAAAATACTTATCGCCCTGAGTGACACCATTTTTGTACTTGCCTGGAATCGGCTTGGTGTTCAAATTGTATAGCCCTTGTAGCAGGTCATAGGCGCCATAGGCGAAGTGGAAGTTCGATTTTATATCGTAAAGATTTGCGCCGTAAGCGTACTGCACGCGCCACAGGTTGCCTCGACCATCGTAATTATCGGCAGAGAGGCCGGCCCAGCTGTCTTCGTCAATATAAAATCGGCGCTTGCTGTAAAGGTGGCGGTTACCCTCTTTCAGGGTGGCCTCCACTACCCACACGCGATGCTTCTCCCAGCGGATTAGCTCAGGATTAAGAAACTTGTCGCCCAGCACATCTTCAACTTTTGCCTGAAACACAAAATCCCAATTAGAGTAGGGAATCAGCAATTCTTTCTTGCCGACCAGTTCCCAGTTAAATCGCTCTGGAGAACCGTTGAAGATGAAGGAATCATCATACGTCGACGTGCCCGCTACACCCGGGTTTGGTGTATCAAATGACACTGCTGGTGCAAGCCTTACACGTCTCTGACCCGTCAGGTACTGCCAGGCTTTCCGGCCTTTCCCCTGGGTAAAGTCAGCGCCGGGTTCGTGCACGAGCAAAATTTCCCCGGCGCGTCGCGCCGGTGCCTTGTAGTTAATGCGCAGCTTGAGCCACGGCGCATCACCCGCTAACTGATCGGGGGTTCGATACATAGGCATTACATTGGTGATATAGGCGGTGGTAGACAAAATTCGCTTGCCATTTGAGCTGACATAATAAACGTCATAGTCCATTGAGTGATCGCTGACATAGCGAGTGAGGTGGTTCCACAGAACTTCCGTACCCGATGCAGGAATAGGAAAGGGCACGCCAGGGTAAGCCCCTTCTACCTTCAGACCATCGCCAGCCAGCGTTGCCCCAGTGGCATTTTTGGCATTGTTCGCATACAGCCAATCTGGAACCACATAATCTCTTTTTGTGGGGTACACCAACATTTTGAAACCGTCGGCGCCGAGTTTTTCGAACATTGCACGCGTACCGTCGGTGAGAATCTCTGAATACTCCTGCCAATTGTCCCCGTCAATCGTATACAAGGGCTCTTCACCCGGGTAAGCATTCACATAGTTGTCCGAGCCGGCCACGAAGTCGGCAGGAATAGGCGTGCCCGCTTCGTTCCAGGCAGGAATACTGCCGTCGGCATTACCGGCGCGCTCGGCGCCCATAGGGGTCAACTCTTTACCCAGCTTCGCCGCCTCTTCAGGTGCAACGCCGGCCATTGAACTACCCGCCATTAACGTACTCAGGCAGATTGCTGCCAGTGACCTACTTCGATTCATTTCACCATTCCTCATAAGAAATTTTTAGCATTTTCACTTGCACATGATAACTAGATTGTTCGCTTTATCGTAAAAGATACATTGTCGCGATCTTTCAGCAGCCCGCCAATACCAGCGGTAACCGGACCAAAAAACACATTGTATTTCGCCTGAAAGTTCCAGGTTTCATTAATATTGAAATCCAAGCCTACACTACCATTACCGCGGCCTTCATCACCACCGAAGGTAAAGGGGCTCTTACCATGAAAAGTATAGGAGACAGCTAGCGGAACGGACATGTCCCATCCAGGAAAGACCTGGAACCAGGTGGGCCTAAATACGGCACCAACGCTGCTCACGATACGGTTCTCCTTAACATTTCTATCGAGAAGCTCACAGTTTTCGGTACATTTATCCAGCATAGCAAATGTGCCTTCAACCACGTAAGTACCGCCTTCCCATAGACCGTTGTCGCTTAGAAAGCCTAAGCCATTCGCCACCAAAGACCAGGTATTACCTACGGGTCCCAGGTAATTACTGGAGTCATAGTCAAAATAATCGCCTTCGATCGGCGTCAGAGGTAGGGCGTCCTCAACAAGACCGGTGATGAGATCATTCGGTGAGCCATAAAACCGACCTAGCCCGGCGGGAAGATCAGGTGCCAGGCCGGTATTTTTGCGGTACACAATATCCATACCAGCGCTTATACCGGCTATTTCCTTGGCCAGAGATATGGCGTACATATCAATGTCGTCTTTAAACAACCAGCGCCCGGTACCAACATCGACAGTACCGGCACCCTGATCCACAATTGGCGCATTGGGGCAAGCAACAGCGGGATCAGACGCACATAAAGAGTTCCAGATGCTAACCAAAAACCCGGCGCTAGGATTACCAGCCCCTGCCTGGGCAGACAAAGCTTGGCCAAGGTCAACGCCAGCATGCAGGCCGTGCAGATTCTTATCGACATAGTTTAGATAAATGAAGCTCGTCTCAAGTGACCAGTCTTCAACGTAATACTGCAGGTTAAAGCCCCATTCATTATCTTCGACCTTGTCGCTAGCGGATGTGACTCCGGAACGAAATTCAGCATCAGGATCATCGGCACTAAGGACAATAAATTCGGTATCTTCCGTTAACCCCTCGGCTGGACTAAAGTAAGTACCGGCCTCCGGCAAACGGTGTCGTCGATGCTCAAAACCATAATAAGCATTCAGCGTGATGTTATCCGACACCTGGAATACAGTAGAAAGCTTGCTTGTGGGCATGAAAAGCTCTTTGGCATCCGTGCCCGGCACAGCGAATGCCTTGGAAAAATCTATAGGTGCCATCGACCCGCCAACGCCGCTAATGGCACCACCGGCCAACAAGCTATTGCCCCAGTAAATCGTGTGCCTACCGGCTCGAATACCCAGTGCTGTCTCGCCAATATCAAAATTGGCAAACACAAAGGCATCCAGCAATTCAGCGCCCTTATAATGCATTTTCTCCGCTTCATCATTGTACTGGCCCGGATCTACACTCGGAGAAGCCCAGGTGTAACGCCTATCCGTTGGGTGATCACTATCCTTATAGGCATAGTCGTACCAGGCGGAAGCGCTCACCCTGAAACCAAAATTCTGTTTATAAATAAAATCCATCTCAGACAACACATCGACACGGGAGCTGATAATGCCCAAATTGCTACGGTCTACCGACAGATCGGAATCATCGGCTATCTGAAAGGCGTTATTACCACGCCTACCCTCGTAGACATCCTTGTCCTGCGCCGCAACTCGCGACATTAAGTTCGCCTTGAAGGTATTGTCCCAGCGAATCTCCCAGTCGTCCGGGGTATCAAATTCAAAAGCTACAGCATTGGAGCTGAGCGCAGCAGCAATAGATATCGCGAGCAAGCTTCTATTCATATTTCGAGTCCTGTGTATCCATTTTAGAATTATTGATTTCTGTGGCTTTGACTGCCGCTAGGGATGACCCCGGCAGAACCTACAAAAAACAGGATGAGGGCTAATTATCAACTTGGAAAGTTGGCCTATTACAGTATATCTGCCTTATTTTGATTTTTGTGCCAGCTTGATCGTTACTATAGTCGATCCTTGATATAGATCAATATGCTAGCCCACATTTTCAGCCTAACCAGGTCTACCGCAAAAAGTAGCTGAGCGGGCACGCAGCCCGCTCTCAATCACCTGAACTACAAGTCGTAACCACGCTCGTCGTGCAGTACAAGATCAAGACCCTGGGTCTCTTCGTCATCGTCAACGCGCAGACCAACCATGACGTCTACCACTTTGAAAATCACAAAGCTCACAACAGCCGTATAGACAATTGTAGCGACCACCCCTGTACCCTGAATCATCAACTGGCCACCGATACTGCTAACACCGTCAGAGAATCCATTGCCGCTGAATATTCCCAATTGAGTTGAGCAAAATATACCGGCTAACAAAGTGCCCAGTATGCCGCCTACACCGTGGACCGGGAAAACATCCAAGCTATCGTCGACGCGCAGTTTATTTTTAAGGTAGTTGGTGGCGAAGTAACAAATGACACCTGCACTAAGGCCGATGACTACTGCACCGGCAGGACCGACAGAACCAGAGGCTGGAGTGATTGTACCCAGGCCGGCAACCATACCGGTCACAATACCCAGCACAGAAGGCTTACCATGCCGCAACCATTCCATGGCCATCCAGGCGAGCGCTCCGCAGGCTGCTGACAGATGAGTCACTAACATTGCCATAGCAGCGCTTCCGTCAGCGGCCAAAGCTGAACCGGCGTTGAAGCCGAACCACCCGACCCACAACATGCCAGCACCGGTTACGGTCATAGTCAGGTTGTGCGGCGGCATAGCCACAGTGCCAAAGCCACGGCGTGGCCCCATTATGATCGCGGCAACCAGCGCGGCAACAGCGGCAGTGATATGTACAACGGTACCGCCAGCAAAATCTTGTAGACCCATTTCGCCTAGCCAACCGCCACCCCATACCCAGTGACAAATCGGAGCATAGACAACGAGCATCCAGATGGTGCTGAACAACAGCATCGCCGAGAATCGCATACGTTCAGCAAAGCTTCCGACAATAAGCGCCGGCGTTATAATGGCAAAGGTCATTTGGAACATGGCGAACAGTGGGGCGGGAATCGTGCCATTAACACTGTCGATCGTCATTCCAGAAAACATAATGTTACCGAAGTCACCGATGAATTTTCCCTGTTCTACACCCTCGCTACCAAACGCTATGGTGTAGCCCATGACAAACCAGACCAGTGACATTAAGCAGGTCAGTGCAAAGCACTGCATCAGCACCGACAATACGTTCTTGGTCCGAACCAACCCCGCATAAAACAGGGAGAGGCCGGGTATGGTCATAAATAGAACCAGAGCGGTAGACGTTAATATCCACGCCGTGTCAGCGCCATCGATCTCTCCTGCAAGGGCAGTAGAGGACGCCAACGACGCGGCCAGTAAAGCCGCGACACTTTTTATAATTTTCATAAGAACCTACCTGTTATAGAGCGTCGTCACCGGTTTCACCAGTGCGAATGCGGATGCTTTGTTCCAGCGCTGAGACAAATATCTTGCCGTCGCCAATTTTGCCTGTGTTGGCTGCGGAGCAAATCGCCTCGATGGCGGACTCGACCTGGCCATCGGCAACTGCCAGCTGCAGTTTTATTTTTGGCTGAAATTCAACGTGATACTCGGCACCACGATACAGTTCGGTATGGCCTTTCTGGCGACCGTAACCCTTAACCTCTTCAACAGTCATGCCCGTGATGCCCATTTGCTGTAACGCTTCGCGGACATCATCAAGCTTAAAGGGCTTGACGATCGCGGTAATCATCTTCATTGGTGAATCCTCTTTTTATAGGTCGCCCGATTATTGTATTGTTCGCGGACTTTGGTCTTACGGGGTGAGTTGCGCACCAAAATGGTGCGAGGTGCTAACTCAAGAGAACAGGTATCGTGCCACAACTTGGGGCAAACGTTAAGTTCTGCTAGCCTGCTAGGCTCGATTTAAGCGCTAACTGCCAAAATTCTGCTGAGGAAAAACCAAAATGCTCGCCAATAAACATATCGTTATCACCGGTGCCGCCGGATCGCTGGGTCAGGCCGCCGCTAAAAAAGCGCAGGAGTACGGTGCAACCGTCACCGGCCTGGACATCGTAACTGCCGACACCCTCCCCTATTGCGAAAACTATCATCAACTGGACCTACTGGACGCAGCGGCCACCAGGGCCTGCTTCGAGCGCCTCGGTCCAGTAGACGCCCTGCTCAATATCGCCGGTGGCTTCGCCATGGGCATAAGTGCGAGCGACCCATCAGACGAACAGTGGGAACTGATGTTCAAGCTGAATGTGACTACGCTACGTAATGCCATCCGCGCAGCCGTGCCTGCAATCACCGAAGCTCGCGGCGCAATCGTTAATGTAGGAGCGCTGGGCGCACTCAGCGGAGCGGCCGATATGAGCGCCTATTGCAGTGCCAAATCGACCGTAATGCGCCTAACAGAAAGTCTGTCGGAAGAGCTTAAAAGCGAGGGCGTGAATGTTAATGCGGTATTACCCAGTATTATTGATACAAAACCTAATCGGGACGGAATGCCGGACGCGGATTTTTCGACCTGGGTTACACCCGAGAAACTGGCAGAGGTGATTTGCTTTCTGGCATCCGACCGGTCGAACGCTGTACACGGCGCGCTACTACCAGTGACAGGCCTTGCGTGAATTCACGCTGGAAGGCCACTCAGGGCGCGGAATAAACCGTTTTACCGCCCTTGATAGTCGCCACAACGTGAATATCGTTGAGAGCCCTGGATTCCACCGCAAGTGGGTTGGCATCCAAAATTACAAAATCAGCAACTTTGCCTGGCGTGATCGACCCTTTGCTGTCTTCCTCAAAGCTTTGATATGCGGCGTTTACAGTTATCGACTTAAGTGCCTCTTCAACCGGAACACGCTGCGCCTCCCCAAGCACCTTGCCGCTGCGGGTCGTACGATTAACCTGACTCGACAAGATCATCATGGCGTTGGGCAGCGTTACCGGAGCGTCGTTGTGCGCGGTATAGAGCATATTGCGGTCCAGTGCTGATCTGGTCGGCGAAATTCTCATAGCGCGTTCCGGCCCCAGCACTGAATCCCGGTGCCAGTCTCCCCAGTAAAAGGTATGCACGGTCATGAACGATGGAATCACGTCCAGGGCCTTCATCGCATCCAGTTGATCCTCGCGCGAGGTTTGTGCGTGGATAACAACGGGGCGCACATCCTTATCACCATATTTGGCTCTGGCCTTGGTAACTGCAGTGACAAACTGATCGATTGCGGCATCACCATTGCTGTGAACCAATATCTGCCAATCGTTGGCAAAAGCCATGTCGACATACTTGTCGAGATTTTCAGCCTTCATCGCCGGATAACCCGCGTAGTCTTCATCGAGACCCTCGGGTACAACATGGTAGGCTTTGGTTAGCCAAGCGGTTTTTGCCTGTGGAGAACCGTCAAGGGATAGCTTGATGCCACCGACTCGAAAATGGTTTTGGTACTTGCGCTGCTCTGTGTTCACCAGTTTTTTAAGCTTGTCGTCATCGCCGTAGAATCCGGGGTCCGGATAGGCAATCACGTCAATCTCCAATTTGCCCTGAGAGGCGAAGCTCTGGAGTGTACCAATGCCCGCCAGATCTGATCGCCCCTCTTGAGCCGTGGTAAAACCAGAGGCAAAATAAGCGCGCTGAGCCACCTCTAACATCGCCATTGCCGAGGATGTACTGCTGGGAGTCATAAGTGGCAGAAACGGAATAAATAAGGCCATCTCTTCCAATACACCGTTGGGCTTGCTGGAACCGGCAATCCGCCGCACTACGCCGCCAGCCGGATTCGGCGTACTCTCGTTATAGCCAAACAATTCCAGCGCCCTGGAATTGACCACACCCACATGCCCCGATTGATGGAGAATCACAACAGGCAAGGTGGTACTAACCAGGTCGAGTTCCGCTGCGGTTGGATGCCTTTTTTCTGCGAGTTGGGAGTCGTCGTAGTTCATGCCGAACACAACTCCTGATTCTTTGGCCTGAGGGCTGTCGATATGCGCTTTCATCTGACTAATGATTGTCGCAATATCACTGCTGACGCCCTCTGGGGGCGCCGCGAGATTTGCCGACATCACCGCCAGACCTACCATGCCAAAGTGACCGTGAGCATCAATAAAACCCGGCAAAAGAGTATTGCCATCCAGATCCACCATCTGTGTATCCGAGCCACGCAGTTTGCCCATATCGGCTAACGAACCGACGGCAAGAATTCGTTGCCCGCTGACCGCAACCGCCTCGACCCAGGGTTGCTCACTGTCCATGGTAACAATGGTCCCGCCAGCATAGATCTGGGTAGCCATGAGCCCAGAATTCTCGGCTGCAGAACTGACTCCGCTGAAGATCAGACCGACAATCATGATCAGACTATTGATCGTGCTTTTCTTTCCACCCATTGTAAAACCCCATAGAGATTGACTGTAAATACTGTAGTACACGAGTGTAGCTCATTCAGGCATTTGAACCATCCTCAGATTTTTACGACCAACACCGGGGTCTGCGGTCAATAGTCCGACCAAAGGCTTTGCTCTTTGCGCACTCAGCGGTACATTGAGGGCCACAAAGTAACTCCAATTCAAGGCTTAGCGCATGGGAACCTATATTGTTACCGGTGGTGCCAGCGGTATCGGCGCCGCGATCAAAGCTCAATTGGTGTCGGAGGGCCACAACGTTCTGGTGGTTGATATCCGCGATGCTGACATCATTGCCAATCTGGCAACACCCGTGGGTCGCGAAGCGGCATGCGATGCTATTCGAAAGCACTGCACGGGAGGGCTGGAAGGTTTAGTGACTTGCGCCGGCCTGGGCGCAAGCACTACCGATCAAACATTGATCTCTGCAGTAAATTATTTTGGAACAGTCAATCTGGTTGAAGGTTTGCACGACCTGTTGGCGGCCAATGGCGCTGCGGTGCTGCTAATCTCATCGAACTCTGCGTCTATGGGAACCAGCGCAGAGTACTTGCAAGCCTTACTTGGCGGAGACGAAGCTGCCGCCGCGGCTATTGCACAGACTACCGACGCGCAAATGGTGTACTCGGGCACGAAGCAGGCTCTCACTCTCTGGATGAAGCGCAATGCACCTACCTATGCCACTCAGGGCATTCGTATTAATGCTCTGGCGCCAGGACTAATCAAAACCCCTCTCAGTGATGCCATACAAAATGATCCGGTTTACGGAGAAGCGGTGAAGCTCTTTGCAGATTCTATCCCTATGGGCAGGCAAGGTCTGCCTGACGACATAGCACCTGCAGCCAGTTTTCTGCTCAGCAAAAAAGCGAGCTTCATCAGCGGGTCAGTGCTGTACATTGACGGAGGTCACGATGCGCTGTTCCGACCAGAGCAGATTTGAAATGATTCCTCAATACACGGGTCACTCACGGTTGCCACGGGAAGTAACTGCATCGCTATGAGCGCGCTTAAACGACACTATCAGTCTGCGGTAAGCGAACTAACGAAATCTGGCGCGCCCTTTGAAACCGCCAGACGCAACATAGGCGGGATCGAATATTCTGTCTATCTGAATACTCCGAAAACCTTTATAGAGTTGCTGGATAAGGGCCGGGCGTACGGAGATCAAGAGTTTCTTGTCTTTCAGAACGAACGCCTCACCTTCAACGAGTTCTACCGTCAGGTTGATCTACTGGCGCTGCAATTGAGCGCAGAATTCGGTATCGGACCAGGCGACCGGGTAGCCATTGCCATGCGGAACTATCCAGAGTGGATGGTCGCTTTTGTCGCTGTGGTTAAGGTCGGCGCTGTAATTGTTCCACTGAACAGCTGGGGACTTGCCCGGGAATTGCAGCAATGTCTGTCGGATGCGCAGGTAGCCCTAATATTTTGTGACCAACAGCGTTTGCAGATTCTCGACCAGGATGCGCTGGAGATTCCTGCGATTGTCGTACGAGCGAGCGCATTTATCAGTGGCGGCACTCGATATAGATTCGAGGACGTAATTAACATCGATGATCCGGCAAGTATCCCGGAGCTTCCCCCGGCAGCGACCGTGGACCCCGAAACGCTGGCAATGGTCATGTACACCTCTGGCACGTCTGGCAAACCCAAAGGGGCAATGTTCAGTCATCGAAACTGCTGCCAGTCGCTAACCAATTTTGAAGCGGTTGGCGCCGCTGCGTATATCTGCAACATGGACACATATAACAGGCATGGACAAAAAGGTCTGCCGGCAAAAGCATTGCTGGCGGTACCCCTATTCCATGTCAGCGGGCTGTTCTCACAGTTTATTCTCAATCTACGCAACGGCCGCTGCCTTGTCATGATGTATAAATGGGATCCTGCCGCCGCCTGCCGATTGATAGATCAGGAAAAAATCTCTCTGGTTATGGGCGCGCCCTCAATGTTACTGGACCTACTACGAAATACTAATTTCTCCACCATTGATTCCAGTAACATCATCAATATGAGCGCCGGTGGCGCAGCCACCCCCAACAAGCTGGCAGAGCAAGTTTCTGAAAAAGTACCCTCTGCCCTACCCGGCGCAGGCTGGGGCATGACCGAATCGGGGGCCGCAGGTACTGCGTTCACCGGCTATTTTTCCGGCCACAAGCGGGGATCCAGTGGCTTTGTAAACCCTATAGTAGAGCTACGATTTTGCGATGAAAGCGGCAAGGAAGTGCCATCGGGTATGCCTGGAGAAGTGTGGCTGAAAAGCCCCACCGTTATTATGGGCTACCTGAACACGACTGAAGCGAATCGTGGCGAATTCCGCGACGGTTGGTTTAAGACCGGAGACATTGGCTATCTCGACGAGGACGGTTGTATCTTTATCTGTGATCGTGCCAAAGACATGGTGATTAGAGGTGGAGAGAATATCTACCCGGTTGAGATAGAGAACAGCATACAGTCTATGCCGGGTGTAGAGGCAGTCGCTGCGTTCGCAGTGCCAAGCGAGCAGTACGGCGAGGAGCTGGCCGCCGTTGTAAAAGTCGCCAATGGAAATACTGCGAAGATTGACGCGAATGAAATCACGCGATATTGCGAAACTAAGTTGGCGTATTTCAAAGTGCCCAGTTTTATCATCATCACCGAGCTTCCCCTACCCGTCAATGCCGTGAACAAGGTGGTAAAAAGCGACGTGCGAAAATTATTTTTCTCTGAACTTATCAAGTTGAAAGAGTGAATCACTAACTGATGAAACCTAAACCTTCATTCCAAAAATTGCTGTCGCCCGGCGCTATCGCCGGCATGACGCTGCGCAATCGATTCATTATGCCTGCCATGGGCTCTAACTTCGCCGAGCTGGACGGCAACTGTGGCGAGAAATTACAGGCCTACTATGAGGAGCGTGCCAAAGGGGGCACAGGCCTGCTGATTCTGGAAACAGCTGCCGTGTCCTGGCCAATGGGTGCAGCAATGCCGAACACCGTTGGGTTTTCATCGGATGATTTTGTACCGGGCTTGCGCAGCCTGGCCGAGCGCGTCCACCAGCACGGCGCCAAAATCGCCGCCCAACTTAATCACTGCGGAAAGATCGCTCTGGAAGACGCCATAGCCGGCCGCCCCCTGTGGGTTCCCTCGGTGCCGGAGCCCATCATTCCCGACATGATCGGACTGCTCACCGGTGAGGAACTCGCAACGTTCATAAAAGCAGCAGGGCCGGATGGCACAGGCCCGCGCTATCGAGAAATGACACAGCAAGACATTAACAGTCTGATTACCGATTTCGCCGCGGCAGCGCGACGAGCAAAAGCTGCCGGTTTTGACGCGGTAGAGATCCATGGGGGCCACGGCTATGTCATCTCCAGTTTTTTATCCCCCGCCGCAAACAAACGTACGGATCACTATGGTGGCAGTCTGGAAAACCGGGGCCGCTTAATGTGTGAAGTTATCAAGGCTGTAAGGGCCGAGGTTGGTAGTGGCTTCCCGATACTACTGCGCCTGGACGCCAAAGAATTCCGTATAGCAGGCGGCATAACGCCCGCAGATTTCGTTACTACGGCTATCAGAGCCGAGGCTTCAGGTGTCGATGCCATTAACGTTAGTGCCTACGGTGACCCGGGCAAGGGCATCGCATTTACTGAAGCACCACTGGTCCATCAACCGGGAGGGTTTCTCGAATTCGCCAAAATGGCAAAACGCGCGCTGGCTATACCGATTATTGCTGTAGGAAGAATAGAACTAGAGGTTGCGGAAAATGGCCTGCAGGCGGGGGATTTCGATTTCGTGGGCATGGGCCGCAAGCTACTGGCCGACCCCGCCCTACCCCGAAAAGTGGCCGCTGGCGAGACTGAAAAAATTCGACCTTGCATCTACTGCTACGCCTGCGTAAGTCAGATCTTCATCAACCAACCGCTGTATTGCGCGGTAAATCCGAATCTGGGCAAAGAACATCTTGGGCAGTCTGAGCAGGACATAATTCACACGACGGCCAGCCCCAAGAAAGTTCTGATCGTTGGCGCCGGACCCGGGGGGCTTGAGGCTGGCCGCATGGCAGCACTCGCGGGGCACCGGGTTACCCTCTGGGAAAAAGAGAGTGACCTGGGTGGTACGGGTAGACTTGCCGCTGTTGCCTATGAGCCAAACGGTAGATTGATAAAGTTCCTGATTGATAGCGTGAACCAGTTGCCTATAGATATCCGCACCAATACCTTGGCGACACTCGACACAATAGTCGCCGAAAAGCCCGACCATATTATCCTTGCTACAGGCGCTGCCTACAAAATACCTGAGATCAAAGGCAATGATCTGGCCCATGTATTTGATGGCGAACAACTGCGTGCTCTAATCCTGGGTAACGACACGCAGGCATTACGTAAGCTGCGCCTCCATCAGCGACTCCTAATCGCTCTGGGACGTAAGGCTGGCCTGCTAAATACTGTGCGCTCTATTCGCTTTTGGAGCCGACTGTGGATGCCCATTCACAAGCAGATAATAATTATTGGCGGTGGGCTGGTGGCCCTGGAGTTGGCCGAATTCTTCGTTGCAAGAGGCCGCGACGTTCAGGTGCTTGCGTCCACTGGTACATTGGCCCCAGAGCTCAGCATTGTGCGACGCTCGCGCGTAATTCATCTGCTTAAAGAACGGGGCGCTGTACTGCTAACTAATGCGATTGTCACCGAAATAACCGAGGGTGAAGTTGTGTACCAACATGGCGGGGAAACGCTATCTAAAAAGGGGTCGCAAGTTATTATTGCTGAGGGCGCAAAGCCCAACGAAAAACTTGCAACGCAACTCGAGCAAGCGGCCTTAACTGTAACTTCCATCGGTGATGGGAGTCAGATAGGCTACATTGAAGGAGCCATCCGCAGCGCTCAGGCTGCGGTTGCATCATTGTAGGAATAGTTCAATAGCCGGCAATTTTCTCCGCTCGATCAGAGCCCAAATACCCGGATCGCATTCTCGCGCAGGAACTTAGGCCATACCTCGTCTTTAAAGGGCACATTAGGCATATCGCTAAATATTCTCTCCAGTGACAGTCCCATGGGAAAGTATCCTGCATACATAATCTTGTCGGCGCCACGGGTATTGGCAAAGTTCACGATCGTCTCGGGATAATGCTTGGGCGCAAAGGCACTGGTCATGTAGTACAAATTGGGATACTTCAACATCAGTTTCGCCGCCAGTTCTGTCCAGGGCTCGGCGCCATGGCGCATCACCACCTTCAGCTCTGGGAAAAACCAGCATATCTCGTCGAGATGCTCTACTTTTTGCGCGCCCATGGGCACGCGTGGCCCTGGCACACCAACACAGGGACAAAACGGTATGTCGAGATCGACACAGGCTACAAATATCGGATACCAGCGCTTGTCGTCCAGCGGCACTTGCGGACAAAGGCCTGCAGGAAATGCCGTCACCGCCTTAATGTCGTATCGTTCCTTAAGGCGACGAATTTTTCTGACCTCTTCCATCCCCCAGTTCGGATTGCACTCGTAACTGGCAAAAAATCGATCGGGATGTTTTTCGACCGCTTCATTATGCGACGGGTATTGATCTTCATCGACAGACATCATCGCCCGTTGAATGCCAAACTCATCCATTTTGTCCAGGGTATAAGCCAGATAATCCGCCTGCTCACCCGTATGGGGAATATCCTTGAACATATACTGCGCCGGCATCTGAAACATCTGCCGGCTCTCTTCATCCATTAACAGTGGCTTGATGAAGTCGTAAAAGTTGGAGTTGTCCTGACTCGGTACAGCCAGCATTAGATCGATAATGCCGATATCATCGGGCATTGGCATAAATATTCTCCTACGCGTTAATGGTAGATTCCTAGCCAGTGTAGCTTCTACGATTTGATGGATACAGCCTATTGAAACTGGAACAATTAACGGCGGCGTGGTGGCCGTCGCCAGCACCTCAGTTTATTGGTTTGACCGTTACCGTAAGGTTATCACCACGGGTGGCAATTTCTTCATACAAGCGCTTGTATCCGGTGTAAGCGATTTTCCAACCATCACCCACCCGCACATACTTATCGTCATAGAGCGCGGAACCGGTCAACGTAATTTTGGCTTCCAGGTCGATGAACACATCGTGAAGATACCAGATGCCGGTAGCGGTATCGCCATCAACCGTGATTTCCGGATGATGGCCATGGTGCATACCGAATTTCTGTGGGGTAAAGGATTGCGCATAGAACTTACGCAAAGCATCCCAACCGTGAAGATCAAACTCATACTCACCGCCTTTGAAGTAAGCCGTGGCATCGTCGGTAAACACCGTCTGCAGGCCTTCGAAATCGGCTGTATCCAGAAAGCGGAAATAACGTGCCTTCAGTTGTTTGATCAGTTCTATCGCTTCCAGGTCGATCATTGTGGTCTCCAGCACTTAGTCCTGATAGTCATTAATTTGCTTGGCAGCCTGATAGGCCATGGTCATAGCCGGACCCAGAGTTGCGCCCGGTCCCGGATAGGTCGACAAAATGGCTGCAGAACAATTACCTATGGCAAACAGGCCTTCGATATGCCCGCCGCTCTCTTTCAAAACCCGCGCTGAGACATCGGTTGCCAGACCACCCAGGGTGCCAAAATCGCCAGCTTCTATGCGCATTGCGTAGAACGGGCCTTCATCGATGGTGGCAAGACAGGGATTGGGCAGCACTGCAGGGTCCGCGTAGTAACGGTCATAAGCTGAATCGCCCCGTTGAAAATCTTCATCAACACCGCTGTGCGCAAAGCCATTCATACGCGCAATGGTCTCCTGAAGACCCTGGGGATCAATGCCCATCTGCTGTGCAAGTTCGGCAATAGTATCCGCCTTACCGATAAAGCCTGCGTCAAACCACTTTTTGGGAACAGTCCAGTCGGGGCGCATCGCTGCTGTCATCAAAGGCCCCACCATGTAGTTGCGGCGAAAACGAGCGTCAAAGATATGATAGGCAGGCGCACAAGGGTTGTCGTCGGAGTGAGCTTCAAACAGCCGTTTCTGGAAGGCCATATAGTTCTGCGACTCATTGGCAAAGCGCCGGCCTTTAGTGTTGACAACACAGGACCCGGGAAAAGATTTTTCCATAATGCTCAGCCGCGGCGCGGGTTCGTCCGGCACACAGAGTGTGGTTGTCCACCAGGCCCCGTTTAACAGGCGGGTGCTGGCGCCAAGCTTGAGGCCAGCACGCAGTGGATCGCCGGTGTTGCCATGCACGCCGGCACTCCATGCCGTATTGGTAGGTTGCGGCAGATACTGCTCTCGCATCGCCTGATTTTGTTCGAATCCGCCGGCGGCAAGTATCACCCCTTTACGCGCCTGCACCCGCAGGGTTTTGCCTTCGCGATAAATCAGCGCTCCCACCACCTGCCCATCCTGCTCTATCAGGTCCACCATAGGACTATCGAACCAGACAGGTATATTCCTTTGCTTCAGAGAGAGATACAGCCTTGCGATACCCGCCGCACCGCAGCACAAACGGCGTGAAATACGGGTTTTCAATCGCCAGGGAATATCGAAAATATACTTAGCAACCATGCTGAATGTTATTTTGATCCAGCCTGGCAATTGCAGCATCAACACCTGTGCTTCTACCTGGGTAAAGTGGATCACACCAAACAGCCGCATCATGTGATGTGAATACGTCATCCGTTGGTAGTCTTCCCCCAGTTCAGACGCATTAATGGGTGTGGGCTCCAGGGAGCGATGACCGGGCTTCGCTCCAGCGTAACTCGAATAGTAATCGGGATAATGGCCCAGAGATTCATAGGCGACCTCGCTACGCTGGCTCAGAAATTCCAGCATTTTGGGGCCGTTTTGCAAATAGGTGTCAACCAGCTCCGGAGGTATGTCTTCACCTGCCAGGGTATGGTCGAGATACTCCGCTGCCTCGACCAGCGAGTCGTCGGCACCACAAGCCTTGGCGTAATGACTACAGGGCACCCAGATACCGCCACCCGAGGTCGCGCTGGTACCGCCGATCTTGTCGGACTTTTCTACCACCAGCACGTCCTGGCACCCCATTTCATAGTTACAGAGTGCCGCCGTTAATCCGCCATTGCCGGAACCGACCACTAATACATCTACGCTATGATCCCAAGCGCTTTCTTCCTGTTCCGACATCTGCTAATTCCTTCGCGAACTTGACTGCATTTACAGCGTTCCCTGTTCCCTGGCCATATCCAGCGCCAGATCCTCAATCATGTCTTCCTGGCCACCCACTGTGCGCCGCCTACCCAGTTCCATCAAAATATCTCTACTGGACAGCTTATATTTCTCGGCGCTGCGCTTGGCAAATAAAAGGAACGAGGAATAGACCCCCGCGTAACCCAGGGTCAACGAATCTCGATCAACCCGAACCATGTTGTCCATCATGGGTACGATCAAGTCCTCGGCGATGTCCATCGCCTTGAAAAGGTCCACCCCTGTTTCAATGCCCATGCGATCGCAGACCGCGATAAATACCTCCAACGGCGTATTGCCCGCGCCAGCACCCAAGCCGGCCATAGAACCGTCTATACGATTTGCGCCTGCCTCAACTGCGGCCAGAGAATTGGCTATACCCATGGCCATGTTGTGGTGGCCATGGAAACCCAGCTCGGTCTCCGGCTTGAGTTCTTTTCGCGCCAATGCGACACGCGAGGTGACATCATCCGGCAACATATAACCGGCAGAGTCCGTTATATAAACGCAGTTAGCGCCATAGGACTCCATTAGCTTGAGTTGTGTTACCAGTTCGTCTGCCTCAATCATGTGGGCCATCATCAGAAATCCAACAGTGTCCAAACTGCCCATCTGGCTGGCGAATGTAATGTGCTGCTCTGATACGTCCGCCTCTGTGCAATGTGTTGCTACGCGGATAGTTGAAATGCCGCAGTCCACCGCCATTTTCAGATGGTCAATTGTTCCTATGCCAGGAAGCAACAACGCCGACACCTTGGTGTTATTGACCTCTTTACACACTGCGGTCAGATACTCTTCGTCCGACGCGGCGGGAAAGCCATAGTTAACGCTCTTGCCACCCAGGCCATCGCCGTGAGTGACCTCAATCATCGGCACTCCCGCTTCATCCATCGCCCGAGCTACGGTCACCATCTGTTCAACGGTTATTTGGTGCTGCTTGGGATGCATACCGTCGCGCAGACACATATCGTGCACGGTAATTTTTCTGCCCTTTAAGTCCATGCTCTAATCTCCTAAGCTGCGCTCGGCACAAATTCACCGGACAGTATCTGCTCGGCGTACAGTTCTGCAGTACGCAGCCCCGCCGCCGTCATAATGTCGAGGTTGCCTGCGTATTTGGGGAGGAAATCACCCAGCCCTTCGACTTCCATATAGATCGAGACCCGCTTGCCATCGAAAACCGGGCCGTTTTTTAGGGTGTAACCGGGCACATACTTTTGTACTTCGGTAATCATCGCCAACACCGACTCGGTAATCGCCGCTTCATCGGGGGTCTCTTTGGTCAGGCAGTGAATAGTGTCGCGCATAATCAGCGGGGGTTCCGCCGGGTTGATCACGATAATGGCTTTGCCTTCATCGGCGCCGCCAACTTCTGCAATGCCGTTAGCGGTGGTACGGGTAAATTCATCAATGTTTTTACGGGTGCCGGGGCCGGCAGACCTGGAGGACACAGTGGCCACGATTTCGCCGTAGCTTACCGCCTGAACCCGACTCACTGCAGCCACCAGAGGAATCGTAGCCTGCCCGCCGCAGGTCACCATGTTGACGTTCATGGCCTTAGCCGCTACCGCCTGCTCAAGATTGACCGATGGCACACAGTAGGGGCCAATGGCCGCCGGGGTCAGGTCAATCATCACTGCGCCCTGAGCGTTAACCTTGCGGCTGTTTTCGGCGTGGACATAGGCCGATGTCGCGTCAAAACAGATTTGCACCCCGTCCTCGCGCATTGTCGGCAGCATTCCGTCGACTCCGGCGGCCGTGGTCTTGAGTCCCATTTCAGTGGCTCTTACCAACCCGGGGGAATCGGCTACCACCCCTACCATCCATACCGGCTCAATAAGATCGCTGCGCATGGCTTTCACCAGCAGGTCTGTGCCGATATTTCCCGGACCAATAATGGCCGCCCTAATTTTGCCACCCATACCTATCCTCTATATTCAGTAATTCATCGGGCTAACTAAATCCACAATACTGTAGGGAGACTAAGCGGCGAATGGTGGGGATTCAAGCGCGTGAAACCGCTTAGTTATACCGCTGGGCATTGTTTGCCTGCCCAGAGACGAATGTGCAATCGTCGGTTTTGATGGTTACACTAGCGCCGACTTTTTGCGCGGACATACGACCATGTTAATCAAGCAATGCATAGGCCTGCTCAGCAGCACCCTCCTTTACGCAAGTTTTGGCACAACGGTCTGGGCACAAGACGATTTAGACCCAGCCCAGGCGCCGGCCCCGCAGCGCAATGTCATCCTGATAATCGGTGACGGCATGGATGATCAGCAGATCACCATTGCCCGCAATTACCTTGCAGGCGCAACAGGCCGATTATTGCTCGATGAGCTACCTATGCGCGGTGCGGTACAAATACTGGCCATTGAAAATAAACTCGACGGCAAGCCCGTCTATGTTTCTGACTCTGCCAACACTGCCACCAGCCTGGCCACTGGCGAAGTAACCAGCCGCGGGCGCATATCCACACGGGCGGGAGACAACCAGGCTTTTCCCACTATCGTCGAAATGGCACAAGCTCAAGGTTTTCGGACGGGACTGGTCTCCACCGCCAGCGTAACCGATGCCACGCCAGCCGCATTTGCGGCGCATATGAGTGCGCGGCTATGCCAGAGCCCCGACCTGATGCAGGAAGTGTTCTACGGCGATGTTTTAATGGGTGACTGCGCTCAAGAGACGAAAGCTCAGGGTGGACCCGGCTCAATCTCCGAACAGCTGGTAGAGTCCAAACTCGATGTTATTTTGGGCGGCGGCAGTAAATACTTCACTCCGCTCAGCGAAGGCAGCCCCTCGAGTACCGTTCTGGAGACAGCCAGAGCCGCTGGCTTCACCACGGTGACCTCATCGGCAGAGCTGTCAAAAGCTGCATCCGCCAATCGCCTATTGGGCCTATTTTCTCCAGACACCATGCCAGTGCGCTTGCGCGGCGAAAATGACCGGGAGGCAGAATCGCCTGAACCAAGCTGGTTAAATTCTATCCATCACTATCTGGGTGACGTTACCCAGCCGGCAACCATGGTTTGTGAAGCTAACCCGGACTTTTCAGGAATGCCTTCACTGAGGGAAATGACGGACGCTGCATTGAAGACCCTGGACCGCGCAGAGTCATCCGGATTTTTCCTGATGATTGAATCCGCCTCTATCGATAAGCAATCCCACTATCGCAAGCCCTGCGGCTCTATCGGAGAGCTCGAGCAGCTAAACGAGGCACTGGCCAGTGCCCTGGCCTTCGCCGACTCCCACCCCAATACATTGATATTGGTAACCGCAGACCATAGCCAGGCCGCGCAATTAGTACCCATGGAAAGTCTGTTCAAAGCGTTCCCGATACCCATATTTACCCCTGGGAAACTGGCCCGCATCGAAACCCCGGAGGGCTCGTTAATGGCTATCAACTACGCCACCAATAATTTCTCCGCCGAAGAGCACACTGGCGCCAACGTACCCATCTTCGGCAATCAAGAAGCGATTGGTCGGGTACCGACCTTCCTAAGCCAGCCAGAGATTTTTGAGGTGATGCGGAACTACCTGCAGCTCGATTAATTCGGGCTGTTGTGTAGAGAGACCCAAAGGACGGCCACAACATTTCTGCGCCGCTTGCGGCGCCAGTTGGTCGTTCCCCTTGAATACAGTAGAATCGCCCGTTCTAATTGATACTTAATTGAGGTTTTTTATGCGCAACGCTAAATTTGCCGGACTACTCGTCCTTTCTCTGTTTCTCGCAGCCTGTGGCTCCACCCCTACCTGGGAAGGCTTCTCCCCGGCAGAAGCGGAGAATCTTCAAGCTCTTGGCCTGTCAGCCGGCGAAGCGGGAAAGTACCGCGAGATGGGATTCAACTCCGACACGGTTAAACGCTGGTTCGATGCTGGCTTAAAAGACCGCAATACCATTACCACGTGGCATGACGCGGGCTACCACGCCGAAGCCGCGGGTGATTGGCACAGGGCAAAGTTTAATCTTACAGATGCCAGCAAATGGCAAAATAGCGGTTTCAGTGCCGTCGATGCCGAAGACTGGCGCAACAAAGGCTTCGACATTAAAGAGGCGAAAAAGCTACGCGAGCGGGGCCTGAGCGCCGAATAGACGGCTCGCCCCCGCACCCCCGCAGGAGCCATTTACAGTCAAAGATTGATCCAACTATTCAGGGCGCGCAGGCGAAACTGCTCGCCCTGAAACTCTAGCACCGTTGAGTCAGGCAATATTTCCACTACTTTTATTCCGCCAGACACACCAACACCCGCCCTCGTAGACCTGCCATTTAACACCACAGTGGACTCGCCGGGTCTGCCCGAATAATTGTGGCCGCTGTACATAATTGAGGGTATTTGGTCCTTGCGCTGCTGTGACAAGTCGGCCAGAAAAGGGGCTGGATGTGCCTGCAGGCTAGCATCCTCGATTTCAGACTGAGCCTGGGCCAGAATTTTTTCAATATCGACCCTGTCAGCGCCTGTCTGGTTTGCCGGGGCATTCGCGGTAGCGGTAACGACGTCAGGAACTACCTCAGCAATCGCAGGTTGTTCATACAGGGCTGCCACATCACCCGAAATCTGATCATCGGCGGTGGCGCTCTTAATCGTAGTAGGGGAAGTGACCGCCGGCGGTGGATCAGGACTGACGACGGTGGCTGCCGGCACGACTATAACCGCGGGAACCTCTCTCTGGGAGGAACCAACGCGGTTTGCGCTGTCCTCTGCCGAGCCTGTCATAGGCACGGATCGCAGCGCTGCACTGCTTTTTCTGTCTGCCAGCAATACCCAGGCGATGACAGCAGCCGTAAGTACAAAAACTAACACTATCCAGGGTAAGGCCGAAGACATGGAAAACCTACCGGTACTGTCAACATCGCCGCCCACAAAGTGTTCGGTAGCAAGCCCTGGCACCTCACCAGCACCCCGTCGCTCCGCCTCTGAGCGATTAAGCGCATCTAGAATCAGTGACATGGGGCCTTTCCCACCAGTAATCGAAAGATCATCTTTGCACCAGATTGGGTAAGTCGTTCAGCAGACGCTCTCGCGCTAGCGCAGGGGTGAGGTCTATGCCTAACTGCTCGTTGATTTTTAGCAGGGTTTGCTCACCCACTACACCGTCATCGTCGAGGCGGTTCGCTCGCTGGAACAATCGGACTCGCTGATCAAGGGCCTGGTTAAACTGATTTCCTGTGAGACTCTGCGGTTGTTGATCTAATCGGGCGAACAATGCCGCCACCTGAGCCACAGCTGGCTCGTTATCACCCAGGGCCAGAGGGCGCGAAAAGCCGGCAGGGGGATGCCATAAGTACACGAACTCTCCTGTCCACAGAGGAGCCAACAGTGCCAGATCGACTTCCCTAACCCCCTTACTGGAAGCCAGCACCGCGGTACGACCAATTATTTCAAGCACAACGACACTCACCGCGAACCGGTCATTACTTACCAGGCTCAGCAATAAGGGTCGATTAAATGAGGTGAGCTCGTTCCATGTCTCCGCACGTGCGCGACTACATTGCAAAGGCGCCGCTGGCTGCTCCTGGCATACATCCCGAGGGGACGCCGCCTGAGAGTTAAGCGACCAAAGTAAGTCCCAGCCCTCCAGCGGCGTTATTAGCCAGGCATCGAGATTATCCAGCTCCAACTCCGACTCAGCCTCAGCCGTTGGCTCGACAACCGCAGCAACCTGCAATACTTCCGGCGTATTCGACTCAACCACAGCGGGGGCAGGCTGCAACATCACCATCTCTCGCTTTGCCAGAGGTGCGCTACTCTGCCCCAGAAAATACCAACCGTAGGCTACTGCCAGAATGACAAGGGCTGCGCTAATACCGGCACCGACAAAAGCGAAAGAAGATCGCTGCGCTGGAACGGTGGCAGGTGGCTTGCCCATCACCTCTACCGCGGCCGCTGCCAAAAGAGACTTGCTGGCCTGAGTCGCATTCTTGCCATAGGCGCCCAGCAGGGTGCGATCACATAACAGGTTGATCAAGCGAGGGATACCGCGAGTACGCCGATGAATGTCCCGCACCACCGCTCTTGGAAATAATTCGCGCCCGGCGGCCAGGCCAGCAATGTGCAGCCTGTGGCGGATATAGGCACCGGTTTCCTCGAGATTGAGCGCCTCGAGATTATAACGGGCGGTAATCCGTTGATTTAGCTGGCGCAACTCCGGCCTGGCCAGCATTTGGGCTAGCTCGGGCTGGCCAATCAATATGATTTGCAGCAGCTTTTCACTGTTGGTCTCGAGATTAGTAAGCAGCCGAATCTGCTCCAGCACATCGAAATCCAGATGCTGCGCCTCGTCGATCAACAACACGGTTTTGCGACCCCTACCGTGATTCTCCAGTAAAAAGCTGTGCAGCCTGTCGGTCAGAGTCTTCAGGCTGCGATGGTCGCTACCATAATCAATCCCCAACTCATCACAGGCACTTGCCAGCAACTCTATGGCGCTGAGTGCAGGGTTGAGGATAATCGCTATATCGGTATCATCTGGCAGTTGCTCCAGCAAGCACCGATTAATGGTGGTTTTACCGGTGCCAACTTCACCGGTCAACAGGATAAATCCACCCCCTGCTCCGACGCCATAGAGCAGGTGCGCCAAGGCATCCCGATGCCGGGGGCTCATGAAGAGATAGCGGGGATTCACCGCAATTGAAAAAGGGGCTTCGGTCAAACCGAAATATTGGTGGTACATCTGGTCCCGCTCTCGCGCGCGTCCTGAGGTGAATCATTATGCCCAAGGCGGGCTGGTGACGCCACGCATACAACACCGCTTCTTGCGAGAATCCACTTTCCGCGCTAACTTTAGCTATTAAGCCCATCATCAGGAAAGCAAACAATGAAGGTAGCAAAGACAGCAATAACAATCGTCATCATTCTAGGACTACTGATCGCAGTAGCGGCCTATTACGTTTTAAGCAACCTCGATGGTTTTATCAAGGACACCATTGAGACCGTAGGAACAGAGGTCACCGGCACCCGGGTCAGCCTGGAATCTGTGAATATTGATCTGGGCAGCGGTACCGGCACCCTCTCTGGCCTGGTAATAGATAATCCCCCGGGTTACGACAGCCCTTATGCGTTCAGCCTGGACAAGGTTACCGTCGGTATCCAGCCATCCAGTTTGACCAAACCGGTGATCGTGATCAGCCAGGTCTCGATTAGCGGTGCTAACATCATCGCTGAGCAGAAGGGCACCAAAGTCAACCTGTCCGAACTCCTGGACAATGTAAACGCGTCTGCCGAGGAAGCCGAGACAGATGAAGCAGAACCCGCACCGGACGAAACCCCCAGCGACATTCGCCTGATGATGCAAAAATTCGTCTTTACCAACACCAATGCGAAAGTTATCACCGAGACCAAAGGTGAAGCGATCCTGACAGTGCCAGACGTTACCCGGACCAATATTGGCGATAGCGTGGTCGGATTGACGCCGGAGCAGTTAGGTGCAGAAGTGACCCAGGCGGTCGTTGAGGAAGTTGAAGAAGCTGTGCAGGATTATCTAGAGGACTTGGCCAAGGCTGCCATGCAGGAGAAAATTAAAGAGAAGACCGGCGTCGACCTGGAAGCTGCCGAAGAAGGGCTGAAGTCATTCTTCAAATGAGGTAGAGCGCTGACCTATTGTGCCGGGCTTTCTACCTTGGCCAATAGCTCCAGCGCCTCGTCGCACCATTGCATGAACTGCTCGCCATTGCGTATTCCACCTAACAACGCCAGGTAGACTCCCTGGCGCCTGATGGGCAGAAGTTCCGGATCGCCATAGTGTGCGCGGCGTATTTTTTCGTACAGATAGAGTCGCTGCATCATGTTCTTGCGGCGTTGATCAATTTCCGCCATCAGGTGCGCCACGTTATCCTCACCGAGGTTATAGAGCTTTACGAATAAATCGTCCTTACTCTCCTGCACTTTGCTGGTCTGATAAACCCAATCTGCCATGGCCTGCCGGCCCGTCATCGTTAGGCCATAAGATATTTTATTGGGCTTACCTCGCTGACTAACCTCCCGTTTACTCAGCCATCCCTTTTCCGATAGCTTGCGCAGGTCCTGGTAAATTTGCTGGTGTGAAGCCTGCCAGAAAAAGCCCAGGGAGCGATCAAAGGACTTGGCCAACTCGTAGCCCGACATGTCGTCGTCGATCAGTGCAGTCATGATTGCATGTGACAAAGCCATCGCTGATTCCTCCCTCGTAAACTGTATGGAGCATAGCGCGAACATTATTTATATGCAAAACCTTGCATATTTTTTTAGTTATGCAATAATTTGCAACACTTCAACTTGCAACTCAACCTGACATACCGAGGACGTACCAATGGCCCTTTCCGACATTCTTAAAAACTCCCTGCGCCTACCTGTGGTTGCCGCTCCGCTCTTTATCATTTCCAATCCGGATATGGTCATTGCCCAGTGCAAAGCCGGCATCGTCGGTTCTTTCCCCGCACTCAATGCCAGGCCTGCGGCCGAACTGGACCGCTGGCTTGAACGTATCACCACTGAACTCGCTGCCTACAACGCGGCCAACCCGGACAAACCGGCAGCGCCTTTTGCTGTCAATCAAATCGTGCATGGCTCTAACGATCGCCTGCAGCACGACCTCGACATGTGCGTGAAATACAAAGTGCCAATCGTAATTACCTCGTTGGGTGCCAAGGAGCACGTCAATGACACAATTCACTCCTATGGTGGTTTGGTTTTTCACGACATCATCAATAATCGCTTCGCCAAAAAAGCGATTGAAAAAGGCGCCGATGGCCTGATCGCCGTCGCTGCTGGCGCAGGTGGCCATGCCGGTACTACCTCACCCTTCGCCCTGGTACAGGAGATTCGCCAATGGTTTGACGGACCGCTGCTCCTGTCGGGTTCTATTGCCAGCGGCGATGCAGTGCTTGGGGCCCAGGCTATGGGTGCAGACCTGGGCTATATTGGCTCCGCCTTCATTGCCACCAAAGAAGCCAATGCAGACGAGGCTTACAAACAATCGATAGTCGATCACGCGGCGGCCGATATCGTCTACAGCAACTTATTCACTGGCGTGCACGGCAATTACCTGCGGCCTTCCATTGCCGCCGCTGGTCTTGATCCTGACAATCTGCCAGACAGTGATCCCAGCGCGATGAATTTCGGCTCAGGCGGCGACACAGACTCCAAGGCCTGGAAGGATATATGGGGCTGCGGTCAGGGTATCGGTGCGGTTAACGCGGTACTGTCTACCGCTGATTACGTCGAGGTTCTTTATCAGGAATATCAATCGGCAAGGCAGCGTCTGCTGGCCAGTTGACCGGGGTAGAACTTACTGAATAAATACCTGTCTACTAAGGGAACGCAATAGATAGGTATTTCGATGACTATTTTTAAAACTGTTCTAATCACCCTCCTGCTGTCTTCATCTCTGGCACGCGCAGAACCCGCCGTGGCCGTCTTCGCCGGCGGCTGCTTCTGGTGCATGGAAGCGGCTTTTCAGGATGAGGCCGGGGTAACCGATGTTGTCTCGGGTTTCAGCGGTGGAGAAATGCTCAACCCCACTTACAAGGGCCGCCACGACGGCCACTACGAGGTTGTTCAGGTCAGCTATGACTCGAATGTCGTCAGTTTTCAGGATTTGTTGGATATTTATTGGATCAATGTTGATCCATTCGATCCGAAAGGTCAGTTCTGTGACAAAGGCTTCAGCTACAAAGCAGCGATTTTTGTCGACGGTGACAGCGAGCGCAAACTCGCCGAGGCTTCTTTACAGGTCGTCGCCCAGCGCTTCCCCGGCAATACAGTGGTCACCGAAATATTACCCGCTGCCGCCTTTTGGCCAGTTGAAGAAAGCCACCAGGATTACTATCTCAAAAACCCGACGCGCTACAAATACTACAAATGGAACTGCGGTCGTCAGCAGCGTCTGGACGATATCTGGGGTGAGCGTTAGGCGCCCTCTTCTGCCAGGGCTGAAAACTTAACAACTCTGGCGTTCACCGGCGGATGCTGATCCGCACCGATCCACCGCCAGCACAGCGTGCCTCGATTGTGTCCGGCGGTCTCTACCCAATTTGATGTACCGGGCGGCGACTGATGCGCCACCACTATCCTCACGCTGCCATCAGCCTCATAGGCTGCCGTATGCTTGTTGAAATGGATATTGTGGTAACGATAATCCAGCGACTCCATCCACCAGTTTTGCAGCACGAAGTTCCAGGTTTGGCATTCTGGTATCTCCGGCGCTTCGATAACCAGAGCCTCGTCGTCAGCTAGCTCCCAGGCGCTGTGAAAATAGTAGATATTGGGGTCACCACCAATCATTTGGCAAAAGCCCTGATCAGCCGGCGCCACTTCATTGGTCGTCGGCAGGAAGCCCTCGGCCCAGCCTTCGAATAAGCCCGTGGTGTTTTTTAAAAACTGGATCGTGCCCTGCAATGCCTTTTCAAACTTCTGAGGGCTCAGGGGTTCCGGGCGCGCACCTTCAGCACCGACACGTTCTATGTTGATCTCTGCGCGGGTTTCACTGCGCCTGTCCTGAAAAGTCTGACGCACGTTAAGTGCATTGGTCTCGGGGCCCATAGGCAACCAGTTACCGGGCTGTTTGGTCTGACTGACTATCACTTCCAGAGAGCCGTCCTCGGCAATGTCCATATCCATGGAATCCAGAAACCCATCGGTTTTCATCCCGCCACCCGTGGCGTAACGATTTATTACTGTTCCAAAGCCCAGATAGTCTACGGTACCGCGCGTGCCTGTAATGCGATAATCATACTCAGGGTTGATGGCCGCATTCTGATAGTAGTTGTCCGGATTATCCGCACCCATCTTGATCGTCTCATGGACTGGGCAGCGCAGCTCGGGAAACGCGGGATCACCGGATTCCAGAAAACTTTCAAGGCCCGCTCTCAGCATGCGAGACAGGTAGCGATAGCCCTCAGCGCGGTCGAATGCGTTGGTCGGCGCCTTCTCGGCAAACACCAGATCGCCGGCCTGCTTAAGGCCATCGCAAAACTCAGCCCAGGCCTCGCCGCTGAGAACTCTCTGCTCCGCTGTTTTATCCGTCACTGCGTCAACCTCCTGCTACTCAAAACTTAAGTTATAGCGCTGTATATATCCTGCAAACAGAGCTTCAACCTCTGCCCGATCAATGCCGTAATCAGCCAGTTGATAATCATGCGAGCCGTGCTTACCTTTGGGATTGCGATCCAGCCACGCCAGCATTGCGCTACGGGCTTCATCTGTTAGCTCGGTATCTCGGGCCGCATAGATTGCCTCTAATCCCGGCCACGGATTAGCGACAAAGTCGTCGTGCTGCAGATCAATAAACTGGTCTGGATAGCTGGACTCCAACTCAGCCCGGTCTGCCTCAAAGGTCCGTGTATACACCGAGAGCATATCCATCCAGTCTCTACCAATTTCCATCTTATCCAGATGATCACTGCCACTCTTTCGCAACAATTCGCTAAAACTACAACCGCTGGCGACAAAACTCATCGGTGCCCGGTGGGTCTGCACAATAATCGCGTCCGGGTAATACTTGAATATCTCGCGCAGGCCCAATTGATGGAACGGAGCCTTCAACACCCAATTGCCAGGATGGCGGGATTGAAGCAGCTTTAACTGCTGCCGGTGGTAGGCATAGCTATCGCTATGGCACAGGTTTTCGTAAAGCCAATTGGCGTAGGACGGAATATGAAACATGGCCGAGTACTCGACCGACATAAAATTACGATTAAGTAGCATGTAGCACTCATCAGGCTCCTGAGCATCAATAAGATGGGTGCTCAGAAATCCCGGTAAAAATGTTTCCGTCAGCGCCACGCCGGCTTGCTGCTTGGCTATTCGCGGGTCGCTCATATAGCTCGCGGTTTCGGGCGGTGGTACCGGATTCTGCGCCTCCCACAAACGCAATGTGCGGTTACCCGTGTCCTGATTGAGCATATGATGGAGTGCAGTGGTACCCGTGCGAGGCAGGCCCACTATAAAAACGGGGCGAAGCACCCGCTGGTCTTCCAGCTCTGGGTGATTCTGCCGGTAGTCTTGTATTTTCAGGCGCTGAATCAGACCTGCAGACAGGGTCATTTCAGCGCGCAAACGGCCGAAGTCGTTGAGTCGCGCCTCCTCATTCAAGGCCGCGATAAGTCGGTCCAGAGGCTCATGAAAATCGGAGGCGCCGAAATCTTCCAGGCCGGCCTGTTCGACAGCTACCTGAATCAAGCGTGATTTTTCAAACAAGAGAGCCCCTGCTGATGGTTCGAGTAGACCCAGCCTAGTCGGGCATTGGACACCGGGCAACCAAAAGAGCACGCGGGCACGGTCGTCTGCTGCAGCAATACGTATTGGTACAAGATAGGGAACTGTCTAGTATTTAAAAGTCCATGGGGTTCTGGCCCGCTAACTTCCCGGGCGCCAGGAAATCAGCCTGATGGACTCAGGCAAAATGTGGATTAGTCGTAAATGGTAGGAATCGGAACCCGCTTGTGTTGCGTCTTTTCAAATATCTCAACCAACCGCTTTGCCACTGCAGGGTCTACAGATTTCCCTTCCAGAAAATCATCGATTTGGTCATAGCTCATTCCCAGTGCCTGCTCATCGGCTTTCTGCGGCGACAATGTTTCCAAATCGGCCGTGGGAGCTTTATTGACAATATGAGAAGGCGCTCCCAGGTATGCGGCAACTTGCCTGACCTGTCGTTTGTTAAGGCCAAACAATGGCGCCAAATCGCAGGCCCCATCACCATACTTGGTATAAAAACCGGTGATATTCTCTGCTGAGTGATCTGTACCCAACACTAAACCGTCCATCATCCCCGCTATCTCATACTGGATGACCATGCGTGTGCGAGCCTTTACGTTACCTTTGACAAAATCCTGTTTGCTGTCGCTGGCAGGCAATAGTCCATTTTTTTTCAAGGCCTCACAAGTCTCATTGTGAATGGCGTCAGCACCCGGCTGCACATTGACTGAAAGTGCCTGACTGGGTTGAATAAAATCAATCGATACCTGCGCATCTACCTCGTCTTTTTGCACGTTGTAAGGCAGGCGGACGGCGATAAACTGGTATACATCGTCGCCCTCACTATTCAATTGATTCACCGCCAATTGTGCGAGTCGCCCTAAGGTACATGAGTCGATACCGCCGCTAACACCTAGCACCAGCGTGCGTAGTTGCGCTCCTTTGAGCTGAGACTTTATAAATGCGACTCGCCTAGCAACCTCAGCTTCGACATCGATTTCTGGCAACACCTGCATTTGAGAAATAATTGACTGCATGACTTCAACTCTGTGAGGACCGGAATCCTTGAATGATAAATAATTTTGTCAGTAAATACTTGGAAATTACAGGATTCTTCACACACGGGAGAGATTTTACATAGACAGTGTTTGCGACCATGGAATCTGACCCCATGAAAAAAAAAGACCGCGCGAGCCTCTCCCTGAATGCTGAAATAGCCTGTGCTTTAGGCGTTACTTGGCCCGAAGTCGTAGTTACCACCTTTCTTCAGCGCTCGTTGGTATGCTGGCCGGGACTGAAATCGACTCCTGAAGGCGTCCAGATTAGGAAAAGAGCCTTCTGGATGAAGCAGTGGCGCAAGTTCAGCCACGAAAGAGAGTTGCACATCCGCGCCAGTGATCGTGTTATCAACAAACCAATCCACGCCGTCCAGTGCCTTGTCCATATAACCCAGATGACGATTTAGCTCATCGTTGATGCGAGGTTGTAATGCAGCTCCGCTATCGGGGAGGCGCCCGGTATACATGCGCAGCATCAGCGGCAACATCGCGCTGCCCTCCGAGTAGTGCAGCCACTGCAGGTATTCCTCGTGTGATTTAGTGCCCGCCGCCGGGAGTAAACGTCCACCACCGTGTTGCCTGAGGATGTAGTCGATAATTGCGGCCGATTCGATGATGGTATTGCTGTCATCGGTCAGCACGGGTGACTTGCCCAACGGATGCACGGCCTCCAGTTCGGGCGGCGCCAGGTTGGTTTCTGTGTCGCGGGTGTAGTGCTCGATCGTGTAGTCCAGCTCGAGCTCTTCAAGTAACCAAAGAACCCGTTGCGAGCGGGAGTTATTCAGGTGGTGTACGGTTAACATAGGGTCGGTATCCTTGGGATTTTTTTAGCTTAGCAGAGTACGGGGGAATTAACTTTCAGGCACTGGTTTATAGCATATTTCTTACCGGCTCAATACAGTCTTCTTGCGGCTCGGCAAGACCCACTGGACGCTCAACCACCTCGGATCTCGAAAACTGCAGCGTTCCATCTGCGAGCTCTCCCTGCAAAAACATCTCGCGGTCCTTGCGGTAGTTTTGCGGATTGATCCAGGGTTCGCGATCGCCCTGGCGCGGAAAAAGGTGCATCACGCGTTCCATGTAGCCCGCGGCAAAATCATCTATCCATTTGCGCGCAGGCATGGCCTGCAGTGACTCCGGCAGCACGGGAACGGCGCAAGTGGTACCTGTCACCTTCATCTGGTTCAGCACACGACACACCCACTCCGCCGTGAGGTCGGCGCGCAGCGTCCAGGACGCATTGATGTAGCCGAACGTGGACACAAGATTGGGGACGCCACTGATCATGAGCCCCTTATAAGTCCACTCCTTCGGAAATTCCACCGGAGAGCCATCGACGCTGAAGCTGGCACCACCCATCACAACCAGTTCCAATCCGGTGGCCGACACGATGATATCCGCTTCGAGAAACTCGCCCGACTTAAGCTGGATACCATTCTCGGTGAACGACTCGATATGGTCGGTGACCACGCGAGCTTTACCCGACCTGATTGAGTGGAACAGGTCACTGTTGGGCACCAGACACAGACGCTGGTCCCACGGGTTGTAACTGGGCGTAAAGTGTTTCTCAACATCGTAGTCCGGGCCCAGTTCCTTGCGGACTGCATCCAGCAACTCCTGCTTCACCTTCTCAGGGGCAACCCGGGTGCGATTATAAACACGCTGTTGCATCATCGTATTTTTGAAGCGCGTGATGCTATAGGCCCAACTCTCGGGCAATATCTTGCGCAATGTATTGGCAATCACGTCCGTATCCGGGCGAGAGATCACATAGGTAGGCGAGCGCTGTAACATCACCACTTCGCTCGCTTTCTCCGACATAGCTGGCACCAGCGTCATAGCGGTGGCACCCGATCCAATCACCACTACTTTCTTGCCCGTATAATCAAGCTTTTCAGGCCAAAACTGCGGGTAGACGATATCACCCTGGAAGCGTTCCTTGCCGGGGAAATCAGGTTGGTGGCCATGATCGTAGTTATAATAGCCGCTGCACAGAAGGAGAAACTGACACTGAACAGTTGTAGTGTCGTTCGTCTCACCGCGCTCTACCTGTACGGACCATAGCGAATCCTCAGAAGACCAGTCGGCTGCAACAACGCGATGCTTAAAGCGTATTTTGCTGTCGATATCGTGCTCGGTTGCAGTCTCGCGCACATACTTGAGAATAGAAGGTCCATCGGCGATCGACTTTGCCGCACGCCAGGGTTTGAAGTTATAGCCCAGCGTATGCATATCGCTATCTGAGCGAATACCCGGGTACCGGAACAGATCCCAGGTACCGCCGATCGCATCGCGGGCCTCCAAAATAACAACGCTGCGATCCGGACATTTGTCGCGCAGATGATAGGCGGCGCCGATACCGGACAGGCCGGCACCAACAATCATCACATCAAAAACTTCCTGATCCATCTGGAGTTCCTCTTGGTATGGCTACTTAGGCGAGGTAATCAACGAGCGCTGGCTAATCCAGTAAAAGTCGCACTTCGTAATTCACACTGCGCACAGGCTCACACTATATTCCATCCTTCCTGTCATGGCACGGTACCGACAAATTAAACAGATTGAACACAACGGCATGCACACCCCACCAACCGGCGATGCAACTGGGATAGTCTGTATCTTCGATAACAGCCGCCGACGGGCTGGGGCCAGCAGCCATCGACCTGAAACAATCCATTTCACGCGAGCGGATCACCGCTGGATCTTCTGTTGAAGGCGCAAGCCCAGCAATGTTTGCAGTCCGTGTAAAACCCACTATTGGCGGATCACCAGGCTTGGAATACTGCATGGTTCCTCTAGTAAATCGGTCAAAACCGCGCTGGCCATGCTTCACCCCAAAGAATCTGCGTTGGCACGTCGATTGCGCGCAAGGTGTCGCACTGATCTGGGCGCTACCTGCACTACTCGAAAATACGGTTGAGTTGCGCGGCTCGAAGCGCGTTAAATCTGTTCTAGCAATAGGCCCTTGAATTCATCTTCCAAGCTCTCAAGGCCTGCAGTCAGTTGGGCGAGAAACTTGGGTGATTCTTATTCTTTGGCCGCATCGAGGGCAAACCAGAGATCTCCGGGGCGCTGATCGAGTAAACAAGCGAAAAGCCTTCGCCTGTCACAATGTTTTTCGACAGTGAATTGTCTAACACCTCCGCGTAAGCCAACGACGCGCTGCCATCAAGCTCGGTATACAACTCACCCATATTGGTGCCCAATTGCAATAACTAGGCACCGATGCTGCTCTTGCTACTAATCCTCCTAATACTCTCAGGTCCTTTGTGCTTCAAACTTAGCCCAGGCCGCTTCAAGTTTTTCGATGTTAAACCCCTCTTGGCGCGCCGGTTCGAGAACGATTGCCTCGTTCAAAACAACAGTATCGATTGCTGCTTTTAGTCGGGGAATCACGTCGTTAGGAATCACCAGTGCGCCATGTCGGTCTGCATGAATTAATTCACCCTGTGCCACGGTGAGACCAAATATGTTAACGGTTGTCCCGATTTCTACCACATGAACGAAACCATGACTCACCCCTATCGATCCGGCCAACACAGGAAATCCGTCATCGATCACGTCAAGATCACGCATCACGCCATTAGTAATAGCACCGCTAAGGCCTAGCCCCTTGTGAACAGCGACGTGCACCTCACCCCACCAACCGGCGATGCAGCCGGGATAGTCCGTGTCTTCGATAACAGCCGCCGACGGATTGCGGCCGGCGGCCATGGACCTAAAATACTCTATTCTTCGGGCGCGAATCACGGAGGGATCTTCTGATGAAGGCGCAAGCCCGGCGATCTTCGCAGTCCGTGCAAACCCCACTATTGGAGGATCACCGGGCTTGGAATGCTGCATGGTTCCTTTAGTAAACCGGTCAAAACCGCGCTGGCCATGCACTACCTCGATGGCGTTACAGACCGTAGGCGTGTCTACCTCGCGCAAAAGAGCGAGTAAATCATCGGGGATTATTACGTGCTCAGCCATAGCTTAAGTTCTTTATTGGTTAGTGCGGATTGTTCCAGCACTGGCAGATGGCCGGCCCCAGGAATGACGGCAAGTCGCGCGCCGGGTATGAGGTCGCGCATCATCTCGTGCCTTTCGAGTGGGCAAAGAGTGTCATCTTCACCGCAAAGGATCAGTGTTGGCACATCGATAGCGCGCAAGGTGTCGCATTGATCCGGGCGTTGCTGCAGAGCCCTGGATTGTTGGGTGAAAACGTCTGCGCCCAACGTTTCAGCCATCTCCATGCATAGGTCAAGCACGCAAGCTTTTTGGGGACCGTCGGTCAGATAGTTCGGTTTCATCTCATCACGCATAACCGACCTCAAGCCGCCATTGCGCACGCGATCGATTTGCGCGTCGCGTTCAATCGCGCGGTCCGCTGGCTCAGCCAGGGGATTCGTGTCCATCAAAGCTAAACGTGAGACACGTTCAGGTGCCTGACGGACAATCTCCATCGCGATAATGCCGCCCATAGACAGACCGGCCAGCGCAAATCGGGGCGGCGCATGAGCGAGGATATCTTCAGACAGCTCTGCAACGGTCGACGGCCCAGTAAGTGGGTGAACCATCACAGGATAAGCGGCCGAAAACTCACCGATCTGAGTAGCGAATAATCGCGCGTCACACATCATCCCGGGTAAAAGAAGTAGTGGCTCGTTCATTCGTGCTCTCTGGTTTGGAGCAAGATTTGCTTCCAGATTGCGATATCATCTATTAGGGTTGTTTCTCGACGCAGGCCCCACGGGCCGAACTCGGCATGACTTACACCCATGACATGGACTTCGGCGCCAGTCGGCGCTCCATAGCGGCCATAACCCTCATGCCTACCGGTCAGAGACCAACGGATTGCGCTGCGCGGACTGAGCATTGGGTCAAGACGACCAATCTGGTGCTCAATTTTAAAGGTCGCTGAAGGCAGCGCACTGCGCAAGCCAATAAAAAATTCCTTCGCTGCAGAGGTGCCATGTGCCTCGACGCCGCAAGGTAGAGCCAGATGACATGCTCGATCATAGGTGCGATCGATAACCGCAAACTCTGTATTCATAATCTGTTTCAATAGTTCGGCATGTTTTTGACCCCACTCATTGTGGTTGCCAGCACCGGTATACGGCCCGACAACATCCGAGTTTGGCGTTAATGGTAACGAGAGGTCTCCTGAGCCAATCAGAGCTTGCGCCGCCGTTTTGGCTGTCTTTCCTAATTGTGCGGCTATCGCCCCATTGTCACGGATCAGCCACTCATCCCACACTCGATTCTCATGACAGAACGTGTCGGCAATGGTGCGGAAAGTAACCTGACGCCCAGTCGCCGGCCCAAAGGAGCCGCCACTATGTGTCGCCGTTGACACGATTCGATGCGACGATAAAAAGCCTGACTGATCATCACCACACCAAATCACATCTTCACCGAACAATTGACGATCTGGAAACTCACTGAGCGTTGCCATAGTGTTTGCTTTTCCGGCAACACTACCCTGGTTGATCCCTGCTGGAGTTCTTACAACAAGGTCTTCGCCGTAATGCCAGTCAAGAGCGGCGATATCACGACCTTCCCAAATCTGGGCCGTACATTGCAGAATGTAATCCGGTAAGTTTGTAAACCGAGAGGCAAAGCCTTTCATATATTCACCATTTCGAGATTCAATATACTGGCACTCGTGCCTACAGAGGCCTGCCTTTTCAACACCTTTCAGCTCTGTGGACAAGAATTGGAATATTTACCCAACGTCCGCTAGCTAACGTCACAACCGCTGTAGACTGCGGTCATTCGAAAAAGTATACTTTTGACTTCGAATGCAAAGAATACTATAAGACCAGCGCTTGGCTTGCAAGAGAGTGTTTATTTGCGCAACCTTTGTCCGCACCTTGGTAATAATTGAAATGATAGACAACCACTACGACAGCGCTCCGCCCAACGGTAACTCAGGGTCAATGCAGGGCTTCGAGCCGCAATTCACGGATATCGTCGACTACATCTTGCGAATTACCTATCGAATTTGGGAGGGCAAGCAGGTTGGCCTTTGTCGTGATTACTATTCCGAGAATTGCCCTATCTACACGCTAAGTGGCTACACCGAGGGCGCCGAACAAGTCACCCAGAACACGATTAAAACGCTGTCCGGATTTCCCGATCGGACGCTACACGCGGACAACATCATCTGGGGTGGCAACGACGTAGACGGGTATCACACCTCCCACCTCATCACTACGAACATGACTAACCTGGGGCCCAGTGAGTTCGGGCCGGCCACAGGACAACGCGCGCAGTTCCAGGTTATCGCGCACTGTGTTGTACACGAAAACCGAATCGTTGAAGAATGGCTGGTGCGTGACAACTACGCGCTTGCCCAGCAACTCGGCGTCGACCCAGAACATTACGCCCTTGAGCAGGCCGAAAAGCCGCTCAATCAAGACAGCACTTTCGCGAAGTGGTGCAGCAGCGAGATTGAGCGAGTGTCGAGCCAGGCCCGAGAACGCATCGCCTACACGGACGCGGGCGAAGAAGGTCTCATAAAGGCAGCGCTACAAAATATTTGGAACGCCCGATTACTCGGGGATTGTCAGATACTGTACGCGCCCAATGCGCGCTTGCACGCCTCCGCCCGTGATGACTACGACGGAGTGGACAATATAGAACGCTTTTATATGGAGATTCTAGGTTCTATTCCCGACGCTCGATTGACCCTGGATTACAGTTGCAGTAACTCGATGCTGGACGGCGATTATGTGGCAGTACGCTGGACACTGGCGGGACACCACGGCGGAGATGCGTTATGGGGTCCTGCCACTAATGCTCCATTACTGATCATCGGTGAGAGTCATTATCGATTCATAGATGGCCAGGTCGTCGAAGAATGGACGGTGTTTGACGAGTTGGCCGTATTAACCCAAGTAGCGCGAGCGCGCCTCAGTGATTAGAGAAAATAAGACGGTGCAGACGATGGGTTCAACGACCAACCAGAACAACAAGCGTATTGTTTGGGACTGGTGGCAAGCTCTCGAAGGTTCTGCAGACGCCAATCTGGACGCTACTGCCTCTTCGGCTATGTCCGACAAGGTTGCCTTTTTTGGGCCTGACCCCATCAATACGCTGCACGGTCCCAGTGAGTTTTTAAACGATTTCTGGAGGCCGCTGCTGCACTCGTTCCCGGACCTCAAGCGACAGACGCATATTTTTTTCGGAGGTCATTCCAATGGTCGGCGCGATGGCGATCTGTCAGTAGATGGCGGCATGTGGGTTACCGGTACTGGCTATCTCACCGGCACTTTCAAAGAGGATTATCTGGGAATTCCTGCTACGGGTGCCGAGGTCAATATCCGCTGGGGCGATTTCTATCGAATGGAGAACGGTAAAATTCTCGAGGTTTATTGCCTACTGGATTTTATCGATTTAATGCAGCAGGCGAACATTCACGTACTGCCGCCAAGCCTGGGCATAGACGGTGATTACCCAGGCCCGAAGTCAACTGACGGTATCATGCTGGATGCGCAGAACGATCTGGTCAGCGCCTACAGCCTTGAACACATTCGCCAGTTTATCTATGAGGGCCTCAATGGTTTCGACGAGTCCAATCTGAAAAGTATGGGCATGGCAGATTATTTTCACCCCGACCTCAAGTGGTATGGTCCCGGGGGGATTGGTGCCTGCTACAGCTTTCGGGAATTTGAAAAATTTCATCAGATACAGTGGTTGCAGGCCTTCCCCGACCGGCAGGTACAGGACCTTACGGCACTATTAGCAGAAGGACATTATAGCGGTGGTCCGGGCTGGGCCGGTGTTACGGCTACCCATTCCGGCGAGTATAAAGGCGCATCGGCGACCGGTAACGCTCTCGAAATTAATGGTCTGGATTGGTGGAAGCGAGACGGCGAGGAATATATAGAAAACTGGGTCTTTGTCGATATGGTGCATCTATTTCGACAATTCGGCGTCGACCTGTTCGCTCGCATGAGAGATCAAATAGGGAAGTCCGCCTAACGAGAGCGTTCCACAGAGAACGCGATTTCAGTCCGACCTAATCAGGATTCACAATACTGCGAGTCCTCTCCAAAACATCCAACCCTTGCTGTTTAAGCCAGTATGGAATATCGATAATTACCCAGTTCTCTGTCAGTTTATCGCCCTCTCGGCGGTAAACATCTACCACCTGCATATCGGCGCGGTTGCCAGCCGGCAGACCCAGAAAGCCGCCGGTAGGCGTGTTAGTCAGATTTGGCCAGCCAAAAAAGCAGGCAAAATCGCCCTCCGAAAAACGACAATAATGTCCGTTGTAGCTCTTGCCTGTAAGCCCCTGCCGAAAGGGCCGCTGATGCTGCTGCTGATAACGCTCAATAGTATAGGTCGCGCCGATTCCGGCAGGTCCATACCACACCATATCGTCTGACCAGGTCTTGGCAAGATACTCTGGCGGGCAGGAATCGTCGCCAGAAAGGTTGAGCAGATTAAGGTCGTTAATCATATGATTGAGTAGGCTTAGGGTCTCTACACCCTGCTCTGCCGGTTGCTCATCGAACAGCAAGCCATCGTGATGACGCGGCCCCGGATAAACAAAAGAGGCACCTGTCTGCAGCGGGAGCGGATTGATACCTACCTGATGCATCAACCCAATGATGTCAATAAACAATCCGGTTTGGGTGATTTTGCCATTTTCTACGCAATTGAATTCTGCATAACGCAGCATGACCATTTTACGACTGGCCGGAATGCCCAGCCAATCATGGTCGAAAAGACCCATAAAGTGGCCCATACTCATGACCCATTGCTCACCACTAATTTCGTTGGCGCCAGCCATAAAAATATCCTGGCGTCGCTGAAGACCAGAGAGGGACGTGTAAAGCGGCTGCCAGAAACTCTCCGCAATATTCTCTAGCCCGTGGAGCTCGCGAAAAGGATAGGAGCCCAGCCATCGACAGTCCGTTGTGCAATGACGAGACAGAACATCAGCCACCGTCTCGGCCGTTGCCTCCTCCAACGCCTGAAAATAATCCAGAACAACGGTTTTGGATGTTTGAAAGTTACTCATAGCTGGGATAGACAACCTGTTTAGATATAAAAATAACGATCGCAGCATTACTGCACTCGCACTCTATGATAGTTCATGATGAAGCAAGATTACGAGACTCAGGTTAATAGATTCTGGAATCTGCAGCGTTAGCCGCTGCCGGACTCCAGAGTTACAACTTACCCAAGCGTACGGGAGTTAAATCATGGCATTAAAAAGATATAGGAACACAAAAGTAAACGCCATAAAACCGAGCAGATAATAACTCGCATTGTCTACTTTACCGGGAACAAGGTACCAACCATTGTCCTTTTGAGGCTCGCCACTTTCTGCGAATTTCCGCTTTTGCCCTACAACTGTGTAGGGGGAGTATTCCTTTTGCTTGCCGTCGAGCAGCACACTCGCCAAAGGCGAAACGAGGATATTGACTCCTCCACCAATGGCGCAATACCAAGGCCAGGCGATGTCGGTTTGCGTCGCCACATACCACAGTACAAGGAAGCCAACGCCAACGCCCACCAGCAAGCCTCGCTCGGTAGTGTGTTTGGAAAAGAAACCCAATCCAAACATGCTTAATTTAGCACCAACAAAGTACGAACCTATTTTACTCAAGGTCTCCAGTACCGAGCCCTCACTTTCCGCAAACATCAAGGCGGGCACTACGATCGCTATCGCCCAGACCAAAGTAAACATGCGCGTGACCTTAAGGTAATGCTCCCCGCTTTCATCCGGTCTGAAAAAGCGCTGGTAAAAATCTATCGTAGAAACTGTCGACATTGAATTGAATGCCGAGTCCAGGCTCGACATACTTGCCGCAAGTACCGCTGCTGCAATAAGGCCCATCAGACCGGGCATGCCATAGTCAGTGGCAAACTCCAGGATGATAGTGTTGCCGTTTTCAAATTCGCGGCCACCGTAGTAGGAGTAAAACAGTACGCCCAGCAGGATAAACAAAAAATAGATGAAGAAGGCACCAAACCCCATCATCATGAAAGACTTTTTAGCATCGCCGATATTCTTTGCTGCCAGGGTACGCTGCACCATCATCTGATTGGCCCCGTACACTGTCACGTGAAACAACGCCATCGCGATAATGCCGGACCAGACGGTCGTCACCTTGGTAAAGTCAATGTCGAAATCCAGAGCATTGGTAAGTCCTTGCGCCTTCAACTCCTTTAGTGTGTCGCCCATAGGCTGGGGCATTTCACCTAATAGTGCGATCAAAATAACGATAGCGCCGGCAAACAAAATCCCAGCCTGAATGACGTCTGTCCAGATCACCGCCGCTATACCTCCCATGAAGGTATAGATCACCGCAATAACGGTCACGATCCCAATACAGTACTCCACCGGTAGCCCGGTAATAAACTCCAAAACCAGTGAGGTGGCATACAACACTGCCGCAGAAGTAAGTCCTTGTGTCAGCAGAAAAATAAATGAGATAACACTTCGTGAGGTCGGACCAAAACGTCTTTCTTGATACTCATAAATTGAGGCGACCCCGCTGTTGAAAAAGAAGGGTAGGAAGAAAGTAACCACCAGGAAAATAACGATCGGGTAATTAAGGTGTATCGCCATCACTGACAAACCATCGGTATAGGCCCAGGCGGGGCCTCCCAAAAATGTGAGCGCACTGACATACGTACTTACCACAGATATGCCGATTGCCCACCAGGGAATACTCTTGTCGCCCAGATAGAAGTCTTCGGCTGATTCTATTTTTCTCCCCAGCACAAATCCCAAGCCGAGATTGACCAAGACATAAATTATGAGGATGGTCCAGTTCAGTACGCCAAATTCACCCATTTGCTTTACCTATTTGTATTTATTGTTTTCATTTTTGCAAACACATCGATATCCATCTGCATCAACATATCCGGAATATCGATCGCTACCCAATTTTCGCGCAAGAGGTCGTCTTCCCGGCGCCAGATATCCATCACCCGCAGGCTTAACTGACGATTGGACGGGGCCAGCCCCAGCCAGCCAGAGCCACTATGAGTGCCATGCATATGCGGCCATCCTCCGGTCGCAACGTAATTTCCGCAGGCGATTGTATTGGCATGATGATCAACATCGCGATCTGGGAACGCGTTCAGGAATGGACCCTGGTGCTGCTCACGAAAGCCACTGATACCTCGGGTAGTTCCAATCCCTCCCGGGCCGTACCACATGAATTCGGGGTGCCAGAAGTCTGCAAGCTTCATGCTCTCCAGATGTTCACCATCATAGGTGCGCAAGCAATCCAGCATATCCATAACCAGCCGTATGCTGGTCTCCCCCGCTTCCGCGCTCAACGTCTTATAGTCGTCGAAAATACCATCCATCGTTGAAGGCGGCATCATTAACTCACTGCTACCCAATCCTGCGCGCAGCGGATACACACCAGCCTGCCGCATAGCATCGAGAAAATCCAAAATAAGATATCCCTCGACGATTTGATCATTCTCGATTCTCACCATTTCGGTATAACGCAGGTACAAGGTTTTACCCGTTGCGGGAATACCAAAAAGTGGTTTTGAAAAAGTGCCGGTGAAATAGCCCGTACCATCGATCCAATGTTGGCCGCTGTCTTCGCCAGTCAGATGGATAAATGGTTTGCGCTCAATATCCGGCAAGGCCGACACAAGAGGCTGCAAAAATTCGTTTATCAGTTGTTCGCTACCCGCCAGGTCGTTGACGGGGTGGGCGACATGCCAGCGCACATCTTCGTGTACGCATTGTCTTACGCCGGTGTTATCTCCTCGCTGTACCGCGCCCAAATTGGAATAGAGCTGGTCAAGGAGATTCATTCGGCGCTTGATGACTCAAACCAGCGGGGTGCAGCCGGGCTATTGCCGCCACGGACAACATAGATTTGGGCAGCATCGTCCCCTTCATTTTTGAACCTGTGGACTAAGCCAATAGGGACAGTCAATACGTCGCCCTCAACCAAGGTCAGCTCACCATCCTCCCAGCTCACTGAAACATTTCCCTGATGAATGAAGATTACCTCCTCCTCCTCACGGGCGTGGCTTGCCAGTGCAGCACCCGGGGCAAAATCAAGGCGACGCAAATTGAACCCGTGGGGCCAGGCCATCTTGCCCGGCCCAATGTTCTCCGCGGAATTTTCTGACCCGATAAGTGGTGACTCTGTGACTCCCGTGCTGTTGGCAGTCAATAAAGTCCCAGCCGCTGATGGCTGGTCCTTATACGGCAATACACACTCTGCAATTTCCTCACCATTCAAGGTCCTGTGGGCCGCAACCTGTTCAGGGCTTGTAGCAGGCATAGGAGCGACGCCAGCGGGTACAACCTCCCCTTTTGTGGTGTCAATCAAACTGCCATTCTCCAGCAGTATCAGCCCGTAATCGGCAGCCTTGTCGAATACATCAGGCGCCCAGGTAACATGGCCCGGATCATCGCCACCGAGCACGGCAAACAGGAACCCGGTCTCAGCGCCAACGTTTTCAAAGCCTCGAAAGACATTGACCGGGATGCTTATACAATCGCCTGGGGAGAGAACAACTTCCCCTTCTTCGCCTTTTTCGCCACAGCGAAACGCCCACTGACCGCTATGAACAACGAATACTTCCTCGGTTTCATGGCTGTGCTGGGAGTTGACACAGTGCGGCGGCTGGCGGGCACCGCCAATGTTGAAGCCATGCGCTTCGGGAATGTGCACGTGCTGGTCGGGGTGCTCGGCCACCCCCGGGCCAATAATGGTAAAGTTTTCCTTGTGGTCACTACCCGGCGTATACGTGTCTACAAAAGCATTTTTACACGCCCGTAAATCTGCATAGCGCACGAGGCGTTGTTCCATTCCTTGGACCGTGTATCGTCGGGACATCTTGCAAACTCCGCTGGGCGTTTTATTCTTTGACTGTGTGCGGTCTATCTTGGGGGGTGTTTCTTAGGTAGAATGTACTTCGAATGCAAAAATATTGCAAGTCCTCCCAAAAGAACAATGCAGATTATTTATTTTTCAATTAAATCAATGAGATACGATGATATTTGAGAGGGCCAATTACGCTTGCAGGCACATTCTGCACAGTGCCGTTAACCGCAAGAGGCATTCCAATGTCTGAGCCGGATTTTCAGTTTATCGATGCCCATCACCATCTTTGGGACCTGCAGGCTCTAACATATCCCTGGCTGATGTCCCGCGGTCAAAAACGCTTCTTTGGCGACCCTACCCCAATACAGCACAACTACCTACCTGGGGATTTTCTGTCAGAGTCCAGTCGCTACCGGCCCAATAAATCGGTGCACATACAGGTCGGCGTGGCCCCAGGCGACGAATTTGCAGAGACGCTCTGGCTACAGAGCCAGGAACAGATCCCCAATGCAATTGTGGCGTTCGCGGATTTATCGACAGAAGATTTAGGGGACAAGCTGGCGCAACATGGGCAGAGCGATCGCTTGCGCGGCATCCGACAAATTATCGGAAGACATCCTGTAGAAGATCTGCAGCACGACACAGACGCCCTACTGGACTGCCCCAAATGGCTTGATGGGCTGCGTACACTGGCACAGGAAAATCTGTCTTTTGACCTACAGTTGATCCCTCCGCAAATGGAACGGGCAGCGGCGGTACTTGCACAGGTACCTGAACTCAAAGTTGCTCTGTGTCACTGCGGATCCCCCTGGGATCAGTCACCCGAGGGAATACAGCACTGGCGCGCCGGGCTACGGCGCTTTGCTGCGCTACCCAATGTGTACTGCAAAGTGTCTGGCCTTGGAATGTTTAACCCCAACTGGCAGACCGAAGACCTGCGCCCATTCATTCATGACGTTATTGAAATTTTTGGTCCCGCACGGGTTATGTTCGGCTCAAACTTTCCGGTCGACAAGTTATACCGATCCTATGAAACTCTTTGGCAGGCCTACGAGGATATTACCGTGGACTATACGGTGTCAGAGAGAGCGCAAATGTACTGCCAGACAGCACAGCATTTCTATCGGATTTAGTGCCACGGCTGGCCTGAATCGTTTTCTAATCGGCCCTGAATTGTGAAACCAGTTTGGCGGCGCCCTGTAGAAGAAAACCGTGGTCAGAAGACAACAGAAACAGGCTGGCCCCGTGATCTCGCCAGCGAGGTATCTCACTAAGATCGCCTACAAACATACCCACCCGCCGTCCTCGGGCAGCGGCTGCTTCGCAAATACGTTCAACTGCTGCCAATACGACTGGTGCTGAAGGCGACTCAGCCTGTAGAGCCACGGTAAGGTCAATACGGCCTATAAATAGACAATCTACACCGTCTACAGCGGCAATTTCATCGATTGCATCCAGAGCTTCCAGATCTTCGATCTGAGCCACCAGGACACTCTCTGCGGCACTATCGGCCAGGTGGGTAGCCATGGCCTTGGTGGTGTAACCGGCTGCGCGTGTTGAACCCGCGTAACCGCGGCCTCCAGGTCCAAAATGAGAAGCCTTTACCAGTTCCTCAGCAAGCTCGGGTGAGGTGACATGGGGTACCACGACACCAGTGGCGCCACAATCAAGCGCATTGAGTATGTGCTCTGGTGCCGACGAGGGCACTCGCACCAGACTCGGCATATGCTCAGCGCGAAGTGCGTGCAGACAATGATCCTGCGTGAGTCGATCGAATGGCGAATGTTCTGCGTCCAGGCAGACCAGATCCAGTTCGGTTTTCCCCAGGACCTCGCAAACCATAGGAGAAGGGGTTTTGACAAAAGTGCCCAGTAGCATATCGCCCGCGGACAAACGTGACTTCAAATTGGAGCTCATCGTTTTACCCCCACAACTCAGCGGACGCTAAGGCGGCACCCTCCACCATCGCAGCAAGTTTGGCGTAGACGATATCCTCATCTACCGCACCAAAACCAGCAAACGTCGAAAAGCCGCAATCGGTACCGGCCAATACTCGTTCACGACCGACGATGTCGGCAAAGCGCAACAGACGCTGCGCTACCAATCGCGGGTGCTCGATAAAGTTAGTCGTTGAATCAATTACCCCGGGTACCAGGATTTTGTCATCGGGGATCTGCGCATCACGGAACACTTCCCACTCGTGGGCGTGCCTGGGATTAGAAGATTCGAACAGTAAGGCCTGAGGTTTTGCTTTCATTGCGATCGGGAGCACGGTTTCCATAGGCGCGTCACAATGGTGTGGCCCCTCATAGTTTCCCCAGCAAACATGCAAACGCACCTTATCGGCCGGCACATTACGCAGCGCATCGTTTAGCACTTCCACATGGAGGTTGGCCAAGGCAATGTACTCAGCCTCTGGCTTATCCTTAAACAACATATGACGACCCAGACCCAGATCGGGCGAATCGAGTTGCAGGATAAATCCAGCCTCTACGATGGCCTCATACTCGGTGCGCATAGCCTCGGCAAGAGCCTGCAGATAATGCTCGTGGTCGGGGTAGTGCTTATTGGGCTGAAAAAGTGCAATCACCCCGGGCGAGGCCGCGTTCATAAACCCTTCGGTCACCGGATGGCGCGTTACCGCTGCTTGTAAATTCGCCAGATCTTCGTTCAGCGGTGCCATGTCCTTAACCTGAATATCACCTACACAGCACGGCCTTTGGTAGCTTGGGGTGCCACCGGCACTCGCCTGACGTTTCAAAAACCCAGGGAACTCCTCGAGGTCTGCCGGAGGATTACGCTCGCTGTCACCGGCAAAACCGGTAATACGATCTTTGATATAGGTGGCATAGCTGATTTTACTCATTTCGCCATCACTGACGATATCGATACCCGCCTCTACTTGTCTGGCCACAACATCATCCACCGCTGACCTGATAGTGTCAGCCAGTTCCGCTGCGTCATAGGGCTGTTCATTTTCTTTGGCAAAAACACCATCGGTCACCACCTTGGAGCGCGGCAAACTACCCACGTGAGTCGTAAGAATTCTGTCTTGACTGGTTTTCATCCGGTATCCCTCAATTATTTTTATGCCAGGCCAACAGCTCGGCTGTCACCTGTTGTCGTTATTCCATGGTCGAAAGATGGCCGCAGTTGGCGATCACCCGCAAGGTTGAATTTGGTGTTCACGGAAAGCACAACGATTGTACTTCGAATGCAGTTTGTCATCTGAAAAAGATCTAATCATGGCGAATGCTGCCGCCCTTGCGCAACACCCCAGAGAACAAGCGTTTCTCCGGGGGCAAATCATAATTATCGACCCGATCAAGCAGCATGGATACCGCCGCTTGCGCCATGCTTTCTACTGGCTGCTGAATGGTAGCCAGATCGAAACTTGACCAGGCGGCGGGTCGCACTCCGTCAAAACCAACAACGGAGACATCTCCGGGAACATCAAGCGTCAAGTTATAGCGCAGCCCATCCATACAACCCATGGCCATCATGTCATTCGCGCAAATGACGGCGTCTGGGGCAGAACCGCGCTGTTGAGCCACGTCAAGAATAGCCCTGCGTCCAGAATCGTAACTATAGTCGCCGGCAACGAGAGTCACGTCGGAAATACCCAGATCGGTCAAACGATCCAATGCTCCCTGCGTCCGCTGCATACTGACTACCGAATCCTCAGGCCCGCTAATAACGGCGAAGGATTTGTGCCGACCACTGCCGGCAAGCAAACTAACTAGAGAGCGTTCACCGCCTACCTGATCGCAGCTCACGCTGCTGACTGGCACGTCCTGGTAGGAGCGGTTGTAGAACACCAAAGGCACGTTGCGTTCAGCAAACCCTTCTATCTGCACAGGCGTGAGATTAGCGGCCGCCACTACGCCATCAACCTGATACTGCCATATCTGGTCCAATGTGCGGCCAACATCACTTTCACGGTCGAGTGTGAACAGCAGTACGTGAACACCGCGATCGGCGAATCTGGCGCTCAACTCGGATAAAACCTCAGGATAGTAATTCAAGTTGGAGACAATCACCGCGACCATATTGGAACGGCGTGTGATCAGGCCGCGAGCAATAGCGTTCGGCTGATAGCCGAGTTCTTTCACCGACTTCATCACCCGCGCGCGCATTTTTTTGGAAACGCTGGCATCAGGCTTGAAGCAGCGTGAAACCGCTGATTGTGAGACGCCAGCGTGCAGAGCCACGTCATACGACGTTACATGTCGCTTGCTGCTGGCGAAGTTTTCCTTACGAGTGCTGTTAGCGGGCTTTGTCACCGTAGCGCCTTACGCGAATATCTGCCTGTTCCTTGTGTCCGGCGAAACCCTCAACTGCACACAGGCGTGAGCAATACTCACCAACCATGGCAGAGGCTTCCGGGGTCACTCTTTGGTAGGTGCAGGTCTTAATAAACTTGCCTACCCATAATCCACCAGTATAGCGTGACGCTTTCTTGGTTGGCAAAGTGTGATTGGTGCCAATCACTTTGTCGCCATAGGCGACATTAGTCTCAGGCCCCAAAAACAAAGCACCGTAGTTGGTCATATTTTCCAGGAAATAGTTCGGATCGCGGGTCATTACCTGTACGTGCTCGGAGGCAATACCGTCGGCCACCTCCACCATTTCTTCATAGCTATCGCAGAGAATAACCTGGCCGTATTCGCGCCAGGCCTGACCGGCGACTTCAGCCGTGGGCAATACGGTGAGCTGACGCTCGACTTCTGCCATGGTGTCATGAGCCAGTTGCTCGGAATTGGTCAGTAGGATCGCGGGGGAATTGGGACCATGTTCAGCCTGCCCCAGTAAATCGGCAGCGCACAGTTCACCGTCAACCGTATCATCGGCGATCACCAGCGTTTCAGTAGGACCAGCAAACAAATCGATGCCGACTCGGCCAAACAGCTGCCGTTTTGCTTCTGCTACAAACGCATTACCCGGGCCAACGATCATATCGACCGCGCCGATTGTTTCAGTGCCGATCGCCATCGCTCCTACTGCCTGAACGCCACCCATACAGTAGATTTCATCAGCGCCCGCCATATCCATCGCTACCACAATGGCCGCACTGGGTTTGCCGTTGAACGGAGGCGCAGCCGCGATCACGCGCTTTACCCCGGCGACCTTCGCAGTGACCACACTCATATGGGCAGAGGCTACCAGCGGGTATTTCCCACCTGGCACATAACAACCCACGCTGCTCATGGGGATATGTTTGTGACCGAGCACCACCCCGGGCAGAGTCTCTTCTTCGACATCGACCATAGACTCGCGTTGAATACGGGCGAAGTTACCCACCTGTACCTGAGCGAAGTGTATGTCGTCGATAACTTGCTGATCCAGTTCTTCGTAGCAAGCCTGGATCTGCTCCTGGCTAAGGCGGAAGCTATCGGGACTCCAGCGGTCAAATTTCTGCGAATACTCACGTACTGCATCGTCCCCATGAGTCTCTATCTTCTGCAGAATATCTTCGACGATTCCGCGAACCTTGGCATCCTGTGTCTGTACTTCTTCAACAGAAATGCCTTGTTTCAGAAACTTTGCCATAACGGGCCTCCACAAATTATTTGATAAAAAAAAGGCAGAAGGTTTACACCTTCTGCCAAATGCCCGCAGGCATCACAAAAGTGATCAGAAGTTGTAACTAAACTTGACACCATAATTCTGCGGGTAGAGATAGCTGGTCTGAACCAGATCATTACCGCCCACATTAGTACGTGCCAGGACGTCTTCATCTTCGATATTCTCGATAAAGGCCTCCGCAGTTATACCTTCGCTGGGAGACGTCCAGATTACCCTGAAGTCCGTCTTGGTATAGGAATCCTGCTCCTGGGTGCTGTACGTGACCACGTCATCCGTGTTGTATGAATCCGAATAATAGGTTTGCAGATAGGGGGTAATTCTTCCCGCACTACCAAGGTCGAAATCATAGGCCAGCATCAGGCTGATAGTAACATCGGGGGCCCAAGGTGGGGTCTCACCCTCCAGGTCTATGAACGATTGTACCTGCCCATTCGCTTGTTCAAACGGGTTGGAAACTCCGAACTCACCGAACTCGTTGTCCATAAACGACATGCCAGCAGAGACATAGAAGTTATCAGTAGGCAGCCAAACAATCTCAACTTCCAGTCCAACGGTTTCTATTTCACCGCCATTAACCGTCCGGGTAATGTTCGCTCCGTCTAGAACGATCAGTTCCTGAGTAGTCAAATTGCTGTACTCGTTAGAGTAAACGGCAAGGTTAAGTTGAATAGTATCGTCTACCCAGCGACTTTTTATGCCAGCCTCATAGGCTTCGGAATCCTGCTGCTCAAACGGAGTGCCGTCCGAGTTCACACCACCGGAAAGGAAGCCGGTAGAATAGTTGGCGTAGAGAAGAATGTTATCCATGAAATCCCACTCAACGCCCGCCTTATAGGTGACGTCGTCAAAGCTTCGCGTAGCCGAGCGCTCAGGGCGCAGTGTGTACTGATAGATATCAATGGGTCTGCCATCGAGGCTGACACCCGGGTTCACGCCAGGTAATGGATTGCCGCCGGCATCGGTGGACGAACCCGAGAACGTAGCGGTGTCTTTTTCTTCATCACTGTAACGAATGCCGGCAATTAGACGGAATGTGTCGGTGACAGAAAACTCACCCTGCAGGAACGCTCCTTCGGTTGTAGTATCTATCTCCTGATAGTCAGCAAAATCGCTAAAGGACTGCGGATCTACTCGATACTGGGAGAAGCCAAAGCCAATTTCATCTTCTGAATAATACAGTCCACCCGTTAGAGTCAGTACGTTACCCGTATACACTAATTGCAATTCCTGGGTTACCGATTCCACTTCTTCATCCCAGTAATAGGAGTAACCCGCCGTGTTGCTGAACTCACCGTCCATCTCGAACTCACTGTCGAATTCGGTATAGGAAGTAATGGAGAGGAATGACAGTGTATCGGAGATATCCCATGCCACATGCAATGTAGCACTGTCTTCGGAATTGTCACGGTCGGTCGTGACATCGTAGGAAACGGTTTGTGGCTTATCGAAGAAGGACTGCGGCTGCGCCGCCGGGTTCGGGTTCAAGCAATTGGTGAAGTCCCCGTAGGCATCCGTAATACCGTTAGCATTAATGGGCTGGCAAGTACCCTCAGAGGAAAAAATACCAGCAGTGGTTCCCTTCTCACTAGTCGAAGCCAGCCGCAGCGTCACATCTACACTGTCGGTTGCGTTCCACAAGGCTGATACGCGAAAATTCCGCGCTTCGTCCTGGCCGAGATCTTCACCAGCGCCCTTGTTGTCAATCCAACCGTCACTGTCTTTAGTGTTGAACGCGCCGCGCAACGCAAAGTCGTCAGTAATCGGAACGTTGATAAATCCCTCAGTGGTAATCTTATTGAATTTTCCAGCACTCGCCTTGATTCCGCCAGACAAGGCTTCAGTGTCGGGTCGGTTGGTATACAGGTTAACTGCGCCGGCAAAAGTGTTACGCCCATACAAGGTTCCCTGTGGACCTTTTAGAACTTCTATTCGCTCAACATCAAAAAATGCCTGAGTCTGCTGGGAAGCTCTAGGGCGGTATACGCCATCGATGAAGAATCCCGCCACCGCTGAGTTGTCAGCGAAGGTGTTGTTGGAGTTGGCACCGCGGATGGCAATCTTGGCGTCGGAGCCGACGAAACCGTAGCTCACACCCGGCGTAACCAACTCAATGCGCGAAACATCCACAATGCCCGCCCGGTCCATTGCCTGACTGTCCAGAGCAGTAACGGAAATTCCGACGTCCTGCAGGTTCTGTTCGCGTTTCTGCGCGGTCACGATCACCTCTTCCAGGGCAAATCCGCCGCCCTGAGCAAGTGCCAGGTGGGAACCTGCAAGGGTTGAGGACAAAATCATCGCTAGTTGGGCCGCGATCAGCTTCTTCGGGGGTAATACCATGGTCTTCTCCAATTCAATATGGGTATTGTAAAGCTTTCTTTTTATCGTAAAAACCGAGATCAGATGATCTTACTGACCTGGCCGAACTACTAATCAAACTCAGAGTGAGTGGGTAACGCTGTGACACTTTGTACTTCGAATGCAAAATGAAGTCAACAGCAACACTAGACTATTTTGATCGGGGACACACAGGTCGCAATCCCGTCAGGCAGCTGACATATGTGGTTAACCGACCTCAGGGTTATCTCTACATTCACGTAACTTATTGTTTATGCTATATATTCGATCAATAAAACACTTTCTGACGATGCTGAGCGTAACCAATTCACAGGATCCTGGTACCTATTAGCCCCGCTACTACCGGCTCACTTTGTAGCAAGCGTCTAGTCTTCGCAGGGTGATACCGCGTTAATGCCAGTGTATGATGCCTTCGAATGCACGGAATGTGCTGCACCCACCAGATCCTGAGCTGCCAGACTAAGACCGGGGTCAGTTGAAACGAGTCGAATGGCTCGAAAAGAGAATTGATTCCTATGGCCAGTGATACTCCAGCTACCACCCTGCCCCAGTTTTCACTGATCGACCGCGTTGCAATGGTTACCGGTGCCGGAAAGGGCATCGGCAGGGCCTGCGCAGAAGTCCTTGCCAGTGCCGGTGCGCAGGTTATAGCAGTGGCGCGAACGGAAGCTGATTTGCAATCGCTGCAGAAAACCTACCCCAATAACATTGTGATCTGGGTGGAGGACGTGACCACAAAGCGCTTCCTGCAACGGGTTGCCGAGTTGGAACGACTCGATGTTTTGGTGAACAACGTGGGCACCAACAAACCGCAATATTTTCAAGAGGTCGAGGTCGATGTTCTTGACCAGATGCTAAATCTGAACGTACGCACCGCTTTCTTAGTCGCCCAGGCTGCTGCCCGAATCATGTTAAAGCAGGAGTCCGGTTCCATTATTCATATGGGCTCTCAAATGGGACACGTAGGCGCCGCTAAACGCACTGTTTACTGCATGACCAAACATGCCATTGAGGGCCTGACCAAAGCAATGGCCGTCGAACTGGCACCGCGGGGTATTCGTGTCAATTCAGTAGCACCCACGTTTATTGAAACACCCTTAACCCAACCAATGCTGGCAGACCCCGAATTTCACAAGGATGTTATGTCGAAACTTCCAATGCGGAAACTCGGCCAGGTAGAGGACGTGGCCAACGCCGTGTTATTCCTTGCCAGTCCCGCCTCGGGCATGGTGACCGGTGACAGCCTCAAAGTAGATGGAGGTTGGACTGCCGTATAAGCGCCACACCGGATAGCTTGTGGTCTCTGATCCTGGCAATTTGGAAGACCTGGTTCACTGGTCAGTGAACAACGCCGCAGTCAGGGCATCAACTCGAACAACAGCGCCGTCGTAATTTTGTTCTGCGGTATTTGCACCCGGGAACGCAATGCAGCGGATTCCTGCTGCCACGGGAGATTCAAGACTGGGTTCCGAGTCTTCGATAGCGATCATCTCGTCTGGTTTTATAGCCATGTCTTGCATCGCTTTAATATAAATATCTGGCGCTGGCTTCCCGCTCTCGACCATTGAAGCGTTACCGACAAATGCAAAGTCGTCACGATTCACGATGCCACTCAATACTGTCAACGTGGCCATAATGTTTTCTTCACTGGTTGTACTCACCAGGGCCAGTTGCATACCAGTTCGTTTGGCAAACTCGATGACCTCTTGTACGCCGGGGCGTATTGGCGCTCCGTGCTCCTCAACATGAGCATCGAAAAGCTTTGTTTTCGTCTGGTGGATTTCGCTGGCGTCGACATGGGCGTTGTGCGTGTTTGCATATGCTGCAATGCGCTGGCGTCCGCCAGATCGCCCAAGCATCCTGCTATAGTCATTCCGCGTCCAGTTCCAGTCCAGACCGTGCTCCTTGAACGCGCTATTGAAAGCGCTGCGCTGAATTTCTGAGGTTTCGATCAGGGTTCCAATAGAACCAAATGCAATAACTTTAACTGACATGAATATTTTCCTGGGCGGCTAGTATAGATTTGCACAGACGGCGTGTTCCGAGCAGACTTTTCGCTTTCAGACGGTTAGCCAGCGTTCATCTCTCAACGAGCCTCTGAGGTTACGATGATGTCACTTGTACGGGGGAAGTCCGTGTGAGGATCAATGTGCAACGACATTATCTTTGCAGCGCCCAGGCTCAGGAGCTTACTTATCCTGAGATCAACATAATGCTGGGCAATACCCGGTGGAGAACTACCGTGGTAACTCTGCCGCCATCCAGGTAATAGAAGCCTCGCCAAAATAGGCGCTGCCATCTGCTCGTACCGCAACCCTGATTCGTTCGCTCGCTCGAGGCGTACGTGCCAGGGAAATTCGCCAATGCAACTTGGTTTGATCGATTGCATTCATGGTGACAGGAGGTAAATTGAGCTCGGGGGATTTAATTGATAACAAGACGCCGGTCAGGGGATGAGAGGATGCCAATAGCAGTTCGCCTGCGTCCATTTCAAGAACCAGTTTAAAATCTCCATTTACAAGCTCACAACGTCCACTGGAATAGCGACAATTGCTTTGTTCGGCAAGTGGATAGCTACTACCCGCCAACGCCGGACTAGCCTTCTCTCCTACTACTTGATCCATCGCGAACCATGCCAGAATAGCCAGCACCGGGGTAATCAGGAGTGCGACAATAATATGTTTGTCGGTTCCCATAGGCTAGTGGGTTGGCTCACTATCCCCGGGGCTACGAATATAGTCGACCAACTCCTGCACCTCTTTGGGCGGAGCCGCCGTGTAGCGGGAAACCATCAGGGCAACCGAGAAATTCACCATGGCCCCCACTGCACCAAACGCATTAGGTTCGATGCCGAAAAACCAGTTTGCTGGAAGGTCGCCCAGGAACGCCGTTGAAGCGACGAACATAATGCCCTTGTGCTGGAACACGTAAAACAGGGTAATGCCAATACCGGCTATCATGCCCGCGATAGCACCCTCGCGGTTCACTCTCTTGGAGAAAATACCCATCATCAGCGCCGGGAACAGCGAAGACGCCGCCAAGCCAAACGCTAGCGCCACCGTACCTGCGGCAAAATCAGGCGGATTGAGGCCCAGATAACCGGCCCCGAATATTGCCGCTGCCATGGCGATACGACTTGCCCGCAACTCCTGCTTTTCACTGATATTGGGCGTAAACATACCCTTGAGTAAATCGTGACTAATGGCCGAGGCAATGGCCAGCAATAGACCGGCTGCGGTGGACAGCGCCGCGGCCAGGCCGCCGGCAGCCACCAGTGCGATCACCCAATTAGGCAGGCGGGCAATCTCCGGATTGGCCAGTACCATTATGTCGTTATCAATCTTCACCATTTCGTTAATAGCAGGGTCTGCGCCGTACTGAATAAGTCCGTCGCCATTTTTGTCCTCAAACTCCAGCAACCCGGTCTTTTCCCAGTTTTTAAACCAGGTGGGGCGCTCATCGTAAGCCAGATACTCGCCAGCCTGAGGCTCGATAGTCTGCATCAGGTTTAAGCGAGCCATGGCAGCAACAGCGGGAGCAGTGGTATACAGCACAGCGATAAAAATCAGCGCCCAGCCTGCCGAAGTTCTCGCGTCGCTGACTTTAGGGACGGTAAAAAACCGGATTATGACGTGGGGCAAACCCGCGGTGCCAATCATTAGAGAGAGGGTATAGGCGAACATGTTGAGCTTGCTCAACCTGACATCCGTGGTGTATTCCTTAAATCCCAAGTCCATCACCACCTGGTCGAGGCGATCCAGCAGGTAAACCTCGGAACCCGCCATAGTACTGCCCAACCCCAACTGCGGCACTGCGTTGCCGGTCAGTTGTAGGCTGATAAAAATAGCGGGGATGGTATAGGCCAGGATCAACACAACGTACTGCGCTATCTGCGTGTAGGTAATACCTTTCATGCCACCCAGCACTGCGTAGAAAAATACAATGCACATACCCACCAGCAGGCCAGTAGCATAATCAACTTCAAGAAAGCGGGAAAAGGCCACGCCTATGCCCTTCATCTGACCGATAACATAGGTCACCGAACATATAATCAGACAGACCACCGCGACACCGCGAGCGGTACGTGAATAGAAGCGATCTCCGATAAATTCCGGCACGGTAAACTTGCCGTATTTGCGCAAATAGGGCGCCAACAGCATCGCCAGAAGGACATAGCCTCCGGTCCAGCCCATCAGGAAGACTGATCCACCATAGCCCATGAAGGCTATTAATCCGGCCATTGATATAAAGGATGCAGCCGACATCCAATCCGCCGCCGTGGCCATACCATTGGCTATAGGATGAATCCCGCCGCCGGCGACATAGAACTCTTTGGTTGTCCCGGCGCGAGCCCAGATCGCGATACCTATGTAGAGGCTAAAGGTAGCGCCTACCACCAGATAGGTGAGGGTTTGCAGCTCCATCGCTACTCTCCCTGCTCTTCGTCTACGCCATATTCCTTATCGAGCGCCGCCATTCGCCGCGCGTAGTAGAAGGTCAGCGCCACGAATACGTAAATGGAACCCTGTTGCGCGAACCAAAAGCCGAGCTTGTAGCCGCCTAGCTGAAACTGGTTGAGAAAGTCCACCAGCAGAATGCCGCAGCCAAAGCTGACCACGAACCAAACTATCAGAAGTTTGAACACCAACGACAGATTCCGACGCCAATAGGCGCTAGCCTGCTGTTCCGATATTTTTGACACGGTAGCCCCCGGGCGGCACGGTTATAATTATTGATGAGACTATAGCACCCGTGGTCGCAACATTTAATGGATTTTGCAGTAATCCAAAAAGCAGTGCATGGAATCAATCTCATGTATTATTATTGCGCCCAGCGCTGAATACAATCGGCGTTCAATCAATCCGCTTAGATCGAGAACAGGAGGATCGCAGCGTGAAAATCAGTGCAGTCCAGCTCATTTGCACAATGTTTTTAAGTCTGTCATGCGCCGTCCACGCAGAGCACAGAAAGATCGATGTTGTCACCATGTATAACGGCGATCGAGTCACCGGTGAAATCATCTCTCTGTTCGGGGGCATTTTGGAGTACGACACGGACTCAATGAACACCATCAAAATTGAGTGGCAGGAAATATCCCGCATTGAAAGCGAGTATTACTACGAAATCAGACTGAGCAATAGTGATCGTTTTTACGGTTCAGTGGTCAGCGCAGAGCGGCCAGGCTTATTACGCGTTCAAGACCTGGACGGTACCCACGATATTGAGTGGCTGGACGTGGTGGAAATCCGCCCTATAGAGGAAAAATTCTCTGACCGAATCGATTTGTACCTGTCTGCGGGCTACAACTACACCAAAGCCAGTTCAGTGGCCCAAACGACATTCAACAGCACCATCAGTTACGAAAATGAATTGTCCCGCAATGTATTGACCGCCAGAACCGTGCTTACCGATACCGACGAAGATGATACCAGTAGTACCAAACTGGATTTATCCCGCCGAACCTGGACAGACCGCGAGAAGCTGTTTCGAGTACTTTTCGCCAATTACGAGAGCAACGATGAATTAGGCCTGGACAAAAGGATAGCCGTTGGACTCGGCTGGGGTCGCTACCTCATAGACAATAATCGTATGCGCTTTGGGGTCGCGGGCGGAGCGCAGGTATTGGCGGAACAAACCAACGGAGGTGTCAATGACGAAAGCACCGAGCTATTTCTCAATGGGGAATTTGCCGCCTGGAAATTCAACACTCCGGAAATGGATATCCTGATTAATGCGACCCTCTACCCCAGCTTGAGTAACGCCGGCCGGGTTCGTGGGGATACTGACATCCGTATTCGCTGGGAGTTGGTAAAAGATTTATTTTGGGATGTGACGGCTTACGGCGTCTACGACAGCGACGCCGAATCCGAGAATCAGTTCGACTACGGGTTATCAACGGGATTGGGCTGGAAGTATTGATTTAGCAACTATCCAGCCATCTCGAACGGATTATGGTTTGACCTCGTCCAGCCGGTAGTGGTGCACATCACGCTGTGGGAAGGGTATCGATATTCCCTCGCGATCAAAACGTACTTTTACCTCACGCATTAAGTCCCAGTACACTGTCCAGTAATCTTCGGTTCGAACCCAGGGTCGGACTATAAAATTAACCGATGACTCGCCCAGTGTATGCAGTTTGATAAGCGGTTCGGGGGAGCTCAGAGTCTTCTCATGTGCAGAGACGATCTCATCGAGCACTCGCTCTACATGTTCAACATCATCGTCATAGCCAACACCGAACTCGAGATCCACGCGCCTAAGTTTCTGGGCAGTCACGTTCTTGATCACGTCGCCCCATATTTTACTATTGGGGATGACCAGCGTCTGGTTATCGAAGGTATTGATTGTGGTGGATACCAGGGTCATCTTTTTCACCAGACCCGAGGCACCGGTAACCTCGACAAAGTCATCTACATCGTAGGGCCTATAGATGAGAATCATCGCTCCCGCGGCAAAATTCCCCAAGGTGTCCTGTAGCGCAAAACCAACGATAAAGCCGGCAACGCCCAAACCCGCCAGCATGGGTGCGAGGGAAATCCCCACCTGTGACAGCGCCATTAGAAAACCGACAAACATTACTGTGCCGGCTGAGCCGGATACCAGGATTTCCTTTAGCAGGGTCGACAATTTCACCGAGGATCGATCTAACGCGGCGGTCATCGCCCTGCGTACCAGCCGCGACAAAGTTCGAAACAACACCAGTACAGCAATGAAAACCAATAAGTTTAGAAGTAAATCCGGTAAATTATCAACGATGGCCACGCGCGACTTCCGCCAGCTATCACGAAGAATGTCTCCCACCACTTCTTTGTCAAAAAGACCCACAGAGACGCCAGTACTGTTTTGCAACAAAATACTGCGATAGTGCGTGGTGTCCTCACCTAATTTGTTGAGCAAACCGACAAACAACTGGAGACGGCTGGTTTGCAAGTTATGCTCCAGCCGCATAGTAATCAGGCCCCCGTCCAGGTCCGCATTCCCGGGGTCCACTTTCAAGCGCTTCGCTATTTCACCCGTAGCGACACCAGTGAATTCAATTCGTCCAACCAGCGCCTCTCCGTAGGCGGTCATTATATTGAGTAATTTTTCGCGTAATTCCACTACCGGCAAACCCATAGCTTTGCGGCTCTGCACAACATTTACAGCCGTCTCAAAATATTTGAGGCGCATACTTTCGAGGGAATGCGCAAAAGACTCTGCTGTTACCCGCTCGCTGCCGCTCTTGCTCTGAGCATCTTCCCGTTGCTGCAGGATGCGATCGTTCAGCTCTTCCATGCGGGTAAAAAGTGCCGTCGGCACGCCCTTCAGATCACTGCGCATTCGCTTTTCCAGATCTGCGCGTAGTTCGCTGTCTTCCGGAAGTGTGGCAATAGCCCTGGCTAACCTATCCAGTAGTGACAGCAGCTCAAAACTTCGCTCATCGCGCCGGTAAAGCAGCGCCATTTGATCAAATGATGGAGCCTGCTCTATCTGCGTTGTCAACGCGCGCAGCTCCGTAAGACGCAGTTCCAAGGTGGTTGTCATCGCCTGCACATCTTGTTCGGCATATTCCTTGGCGGCCTGCACCGACTGCGTCGAGCACAGCACCAGGCAGCAAAACAGAATTGATCGCCAGATTGTTACTTTCACGTCTATCCCTCTTAAATTAACGTTGTTGTCCATAGGTTTGGAATGCTTCTTCTACCTCAGCCATTTGCTGGTCATTCAAATTCTTGCCACCACCGATAAGCAGCGTATTCCAATAGGTCGCTGCCAATTCTTCCACTTCCTGAGCCACTTTCAAGGCCTGCCCAGGCGTGGGCCCCAAAGTAATCTGCCCATGATTGGCGAGCAGACAAGCATAACCAGTGCCCAGCGTAGCAACAGTGGAACGGGCCAGAGCATCGGTACCAAAAGTAGCATAGGGAGCCAGCGGTATCTCTCTGGTTCCAGTGACGGCAATCATATAATGAATCGCCGGAATGGAACGATGCGCGCAGGCCAAGGTTGTCGCGTAGCGGGAATGACAGTGAACGATAGCCTGGGCATCCGCACGAGCACTGTAGATAGCGGCGTGCATATGCCACTCACTGGACGGCAGCATCTGCCCCGGGACCAGCGGTTCACCCTCAAGGGAGACAGCAACCAACTGCTCTGGGCGCATCTCCAATGGTGGTATACCTGTTGGGGTTACCAGCATGCCCTGCTCGATGCGGCACGATACATTACCGGATGTGCCTATACCCAGACCGGCAGCGAGTAAATCCCTGTAGGTTGCCACCAGGGTATCGCGTACCTCTGCGTCGGCTGGGTTTTCCGGGTTCGATGACACCAGTTTCGCCCTCGTTAAATGTCAGATCGGCTAAATTAGCATAGTTCGCGTGCCAGCACCGCATCGGTTAAACTCCGCCCAGATAACAACAGGTCAGGCTCGATGATCGGCAACGGAATACTCAGGCATGCGTGAGGGTGGCGCCACTACTGCGGAAGCGGACATCCCAGCACCAAACACTCAGACCAGGGACAGAAACCGCTATGCAATAAAAACTGCGCTGAGCCTGACCCTCGCCTACCTGTTACCCATGGCGCTTGGCTGGCCACAACCGCAGACTGCTGCAACCACGGTAATGCTGATTGCCGCAACCGGGACCGCCTCAGAATCTCTCCAAAAAGGGGTGTTGCGCCTCATTGGAACGCTCAGTGGAGCCATCATTGGTTTATCTCTGATTGCACTGTTCCCACAGGACCGATTAATTTACCTGATGACCGTTTCTCTGGTCGTCGCTTTCATCTTCTATCTTTACAATGCTTACCAAGGCGATAGTACTGTGTTTATGTTGACCGCCGTAGTGACTCTTATGGTGTTTAACGGGGGTAACGCAGAGGGTGCATTTATCTATGGTGTAGACCGAGCCTATATGACTGCCTTTGGCGTCCTCATCTATACCATTATCGCTAGTACCCTCTGGCCTGTCAGGGTCGCCGACAATACACGCAGTCTGGCGGGAGCGGCCGTCGGCACACTGGCGCAGGCCTTCAAAGACCTGTGCTCAGCTGGCAATCGCCAAGGCCAAAGTGATAGCTCGCCAGCTGAAGGCCTATTGCATGCCCAGGAGGCCTTTCAAGCGCACCTGGCTGCGGTTCGGCAAGACGCAGAAGGCGTGAAGGCCTATCTGGCCGAATGGAGCACAGTCTCTCATTGTCTGGAACAGTTAACCGGTATCCTGGTGCCCTCTCGCCATGCCGAGATCAGACACGAGCCCGAGTTCCGCCGCTTCATTGGTAATTACGATGCGGCGCTGGAACACCTGAAGCTGAGCTTTCAGCAGGTTGAAATGGCATTTCGTGGTGAGCAAACAACTGAGATTGCTACCCCCCCTCCTCTCGAATACAGCCGCGAACTCATTGCCAATCAGGGTCATCGCGCAATTGCCCAGATCGCCGCGCGCGGACAGCTGCTGGAAAACCTTCAAATATCGCTCAAACAATTACTGTTAGCCGCCGAGAGCATTGCATTCGATCGGGGCAAATTCGACCCGGACGTGCAACCGACCGGGAAACCGAATTTTCTCTGGCTGGATAGAGAAAGCCTGAAGACCGGGATACGCGCATTGGTCACCTTCTGGATCGCTACCGGAATCTGGATATTCTACAATCCGCCGGGTGGCTTTATGTTTGTCACCTTGTGCACGATACTTATCCCGCTTGTATCTTTCACCCCGGTTACACCTAAACTGCTATTTATATTGCTCAATCTGGGCTTTCTATTTGCCATACCAGCCTATGTGTTTTTACTGCCTGCAATGAGCCACTGGCTTCAGTTGGCCCTGTTCTTATTCAGCTACGCGTTCATTGGCTTCTATGTTTTCAAGGGGCCAGTTTCCATCTTCTTTCTGCTGGGGCTTTTTACTCTTGGTATTCAAAACACCATGCAGTACAACTTCGCCGTTATACTGTCTATCGTGCTCATGTTCTACCTGGTGTGCGCTCTGTTAATTATTTCGGTCAACTTTCCATTCACCAGTAATCGGGCGCGTTTATACGCTGGCCTGCCCAGGCGCTTTTTCCGCAATTGCCAGCACCTGGTGCACGGGGTGGACGCGCGCTCTGGCCTGCAGCGAAGGCTGGCGGCGGCTCGTCTGAACATCGGCGAGGCCTTGATTGGTAAAATGCACGCATGGGGACCGACGATAGACAGCACCACCTACGACCATAATGAGGCACAAGTGATAACGGCGTTCAGCACCGCCTGTGACATTCTGCAGGGACAACTGCGAGTAGCAGCTGCTCGCAATCTTGCAGCAGGCGATAACCGCTTGATAAATCGAGCGCGTCGTAGGGCCGAGAAAACACTGCAATGGGGGCTATGCAGCGCCCTGGCCGCGGGTGATCGCGCACAGATAGAGAAGCAATTTGAACAGGCCAGGACCGAAGTGGAAGGGGTGGAAAAGCGCCTGGATCTTTTCCTCAGGGGCAAGGATATGGAACAATACAGCCAGCAGGAATTAGCAGATTTTTACGTGTTTCTAAACATGCGGGTGGCAATCTACGCGAGCCTGGTGGCTTGCCAGGACGCCTACTGCGCCCTGGACTGGAACCAGTTGAGGCAACACCAATACTAGTAATGAATGAAGACAAAAGCAGCATAAGCAGTTATTTGAAAGCGGCAGCACTGGCGACAAGCATCGCCCTGCCCGGCTGCACTGTGCTCGGGCCCGATTTTGAAGAGCCGGTACAGCCTGCGCTGCCCAGTGACTGGCAGCCCGAGGAGTCTGCGCAGCTGAGCCAGGCAGAGATGGCCTGGTGGCAGCTTTTCAACGACCCGGTACTGAACGAGCTAGTGGAAAGCGGAGCAAGGCAAAACCTCTCCCTGGAAGCAGCTGGCTTACGGATCGTCCAAGCCAGAGCGGCCTTGGGTATCTCCGACGCTTTGATTTTCCCGCAGCAACAACGTGTTTCTGGAAACCTGGGCAAAGCCTATCAAAACGAGAAATCGTTCAACTCGGCAGGGATTGGACTGGATGTGGGCTGGGAGATGGACATCTGGGGTAAATACGCCCGTGGAATTGAAACATCCGAAGCCAATTTGTATGCCTCAGTCGCCTCTTACCGGGACGTGCTTGTCACTATTACGGCCGAGATCGCCCGCAACTACGTCAATTACCGTACCGCTCAGGAACGCACGGCTCTCTCAAGGCAGAACATAGGAATTCAGAAGCGCGTGGTGGCTATGACCCAGGTGCAGTTCGACTCGGGCAATGTCTCGGAACTCGATGTGCAGCAGGCACTGACACAGTTATACGCCACTGAGTCATCCCTTCCAGGGCTTAATATCAACAAACTTCAATCGCGCAATGCACTGGCGGTATTGCTCGGCACTCTACCAGAGCAGGTCGAAGTAATACTGAGCAGCGGTGAAGTACAAGATTCAAATACTAGCCAGGACCAGCCATTGTCGATCGGCACAAGTCGCGGCGATACCGAATCCCTGACTGCAGTCGAGTACGAGGAGGATTCCATGATCCCGGTGGCACCGACACTTGCCACCGAAATTGATCCGGCACTGGTCATGCGTCGCCCCGATTTACAGGTAGCCCAGCTGCGAGCCCAGGCACAAAGCGCTCGCATTGGTGCTGCTGAGACCAACCTGTACCCACAGTTCTTTTTGTTTGGTTCAATCGGAGTCAGCGAAACCGTGCGTACCGGCGACAGTTTTAGTGCCAGCAATGCAGTCACTGCTGCCGTGGGCCCAGGTATCAGCTGGAATATTTTACAGTACGACAGGATCAAAAATCAGGTGCGCATAGAAGATGCCCTGTTTCAGGAAAGTTTGACCAATTACAATCAGCAGGTACTGGAGGCTGTGCAGGAGGTCTCAAATGCATTGGTAGGCTACCAGTACACCCTGCAGCGCAAAGAATACGATTTCAACGCGGTAAAGGCCGCAATCAGGGCATTCAATATCTCCGCCAATCAATACAACAACGGCCTGGTAACCTATCAGCGGCTACTGAGTACGGTAGAGAAAATGACGCTTCGTGAGGATGTCTATGCGCAAACCCGGGGCAGCATAGCCATCCAGGCCATCGCCCTCTACAAATCCCTGGGCGGCGGCTGGGAGCCTTATGCAAACCGTCCCGTGGTCAAACCTGAAACCGTCAAGCAGATGCAATCCCGAACCGATTGGGGTGAATATCTGGAGCCTGAGACCATTACCGGAGACGACAGGGATGAGTAGCATTCCGCACGAACTGGCCTGGGGCGATGTCTACCTGTCACCGGTATTGCCTGTATTTACCCTCGGTCTGCTAGGCGCCTGGATTTCGGTTGGCCTGTTGAATAAAATGCGGCTGTCCCGGTATATCATGTTTCCAAACACAACTTTTATTGCACTAATGACAGCCTACATCCTGTTGATAGATGCACTGTGGATAAAAATTTAAAGGCGGCACATTGTGAAACCCCTGAAAAAACTCAGTCTTGGCGCCATCAATCTGGCCATTATCGCGGCAGTTGCGTGGTATGCCTATCAGGCCTTTGCAGACTACCTGCATAATCCCTGGACCCGGGATGGCCAAGTGCGCGGTCACGTCATTCAGGTCGCGCCTCGAGTGTCCGGCATGGTCACGGCTATCGCAGTCATTGATAACCAATTTGTTCGCCAAGGGGACTTATTGTTCACCATAGACAAAGAGTCCTTCGAAATTGCTATTGCCCAGGCGGAAGCGAACCTGAAGCGATCTCAGATTAGCTCGCGGGCCTCGAAACTTGAGTATGACCGACTGCGGGATATACATAGCAAAGACGCTGGCGCGGTATCACAAAAAGATCTGGACCGGCGAGAAGCCAATTACCTGGGGTCGCTTAGTGCGATCGACGTAGCGGCGGAAACCCTGCGCGGTGCCAAATTGAACCTGGGATACACCGAAGTTTCGGCCTCTGTAGACGGCTATGTCTCGAACGTGGATTTCCAGATCGGCACGCAAGCGGTCGCCAATACCCCGCTGATTGCTCTGGTAGACAGCAACAGTTTCTGGGTCTTCGGCTATTTTCGTGAAAGTGAAATCGGTAAATTCAAAATCGGTGATCCGGCCACGGTAACGCTGATGGCGTATCCCGAGCTGCCTCTCAAGGGGCATGTGGAGTCGCTGGGCTGGGGTATAGCTCCCTCGGATGGCACCACCGGCTATAATCTTTTACCCAGTATCAAACCGGTATTTCAGTGGATAAGATTGGCCCAGCGGATTCCGGTGAGGATCAAATTGGACCAGGTTCCCAAGGAAGTTGAACTGAGGTTTGGGCTGAGCGCCTCGGTTATGGTTATGAAAGACAGCAAGGGCTGAAGGAATAACACCCATGACAAACCCAAAGATTCATGAAGCAAATAATTTTGCGTACCTGACATTGGCGCTACTGGTACTGATGGCAACGGCGGCTGTCTCCACTCACATTTCGGAAGTTCGCTATGGTCGTTGGATAGTCGCTGCAGTGTCCATGGGCACGCTGCTCGTTGCCTATTTAAGCCTAAATTTCAATTCGGTCTGGCGAAAAATTGTGCCAGTACTACTGGCGGCGCTACTGCTGACGACAGTGCTAGGCGAGATCAATCATCAATTTAGCACTACCCTGCCCGTCGCTATTATTTTGCTGATATTTTTTTGTGGCGAAGCCTACCTCGCAGGCTCCAAGGTGTTATTCTCAGGTAGCGTTGATGCCAACAAAATCATCGGATCCCTGGCGCTGTATCTGTTGATTGGGCTGGTTTACGCAATGATTTATCTAATAATGCTGGAACTCAATCACGACGCCTTCAACGGCATCGAATACATTGAAGGCGGCGACAACTTCGCAACAGTGAACTATTTCAGCTTTGTGACAATGACCAGCCTGGGCTATGGTGATATCAGTCCTCGGGAACCTGTGGGCCGTGTCATCGTTATTTTTGAGTCAATTTCGGGCGCTTTTTACATGGCCGTGGTCGTTGCCAGCATGATTGGCGCACGTACCGGTAAGCCATCTGACTAATAATTTTTATAACTCCAAGGAATCCACTATGGATAATGAGACCACGGAAACACCCGAGAACCCACCTGCAAAAACCAGTTTCGAACCGCAATTCGTACGCAATATGCTGGAGTCGTTTCTTCGCATTGGACTGGTTTTCGTATTACTGGTGGCAAGTTATGACATCATCAAACCCTTTATCGTGCCGATTATATGGGGGGCTATAATCGCTGTCGCAGCAATGCCATTAGTGAAGTTTATCGAGACGAAGCTGGGTGGTAAACGTGGCCTCTCCTCTACCCTGGTCGCCCTGAGCTTTATACTGCTGTTGGTAATACCGACCTGGCTGGTCACCGACTCCCTACTGGGCGCGCTTAAAGACGTGGCGCAAGCGGCCAAAGCGAACGAACTGGTTGTCCGTGCCCCACCCGAAAAAATCGCCAACATCCCATTGATAGGGGAGAATTTATACGCAGGCTGGACCCGTGCAAATGAAGACATTGAGGGGCTATTGGAAGAAGCTGCTCCGCAAGTCTTGGCCCTTACTACAACCCTGTTGAAAAAATTGGGGGGCAGTCTGGTCGGTGTTCTTATGTTCGTCGTGTCACTTGCCATTGCCGGGGGTTTCATGGCCTACGCAGATAGTTGTGGTCGACTCGCGCAGCGCTTCTTTATTCGCGTAGGCGGCCTCAATCCCGGGGGTGAATGGGACACCTTGGTAGTGGCAACAGTGCGCAGCGTGCTCAAAGGCGTGGTAGGTGTTGCCGTTATTCAGACAATACTTATTTCGATAGGTTTATTCGCAGTAGGGTTTCCGGGAGCCGCATTGTGGAGCGCCCTTATCTTGTTCCTCGCCATTGCCCAGCTTCCCGCGTTGATTGTGGTATTACCCATGATTGCCTATGCGTTTTCCGCCTACGACACGACTACCGCAGTGATCTTCGCCGTGTGGTCGCTAATAGCAGGAGCCAGCGATAATATTCTCAAGCCCATTCTGATGGGCAGAGGTGTCGATATTCCCATGCCAGTGATTTTGATTGGTGCCATCGGCGGTATGGTGGCCTCGGGGATCATAGGTCTGTTTGCAGGCGCAGTGCTGCTGTCGATCTGGTACAAGCTGTTTATTCTGTGGTTGGAGCAAGAAGCGGGCTGACAGCTCGCCAGCTATAGTTCGGGGGTAAGTTTCGAGAATTTTTCGATCATCGGCAAGATCATCTCGGGTTTGCCCCAATTCTCCACACCAACACCAATATTGCAGCGATCAATCCCCATATCCCGGTAGGATTTCAGTAGATCGCCCGTCACTGGCGCCATGACTACCAGCGTAATTTCTACAGCCTGTGGGGCGCGGCCAAAGTCCACCAGTTGCTGCCTGAAGTCGGCAATCGACCTGGGGATGTCAGGCATCGCGATATCCACTGGCATCCAACCATCGGCCCATTGCGCCGCATGACGAAGACCCATTGGACCCATAGCACCAAATATTATCGGCGGGCCACCCGGCTGAGCTGGTTTGGGTTCGCTCCATACAGGATCGAAATCGATCAACTCGCCGTGAAATTCCGGGAATTCAGCGGTGTGCAATTGACGCTGCGCGGCAACAGTTTCCTTCAGCGCCAGGTAGCGACGCTGCCAAGGCAGGTCAGTGGCATTGCAATACTCTTCCTCGTTCCACCCTACCCCGCAACCGATCATCAGGCGTCCGCCAGACAATCTGTCTAGAGTCGCGATGGTCTTGGCCTGGGAGAACAGCTCTCTTTCCAGCAGTAGCGCAATCCCGGTACCCAGTTTTAGGGAACGGGTCGCTGCGGCCGCAGCCATTAGCGACACATAGGGGTCCATCATGTGTTTGTAGGGCTCCGGCAGTTCGCCACCGGCGGGATAAGGCGTTTGTCTTGCTGCGGGAATATGGCTGTGCTCGCCGTACCACAAAGATTCGAAGCCGGCTTCCTCGAGAACTCTGGCCAACTGATCCGGTGGCGGATCGTCGGCTGTGTTCATGGAGGTAAAGCCAAGTTGCATAGGTTTTAGCCCTTGCGGCGCAAACGAACTGACGCTGCCAGATCTTCAAGCAAAGGGACGGAGTCCTGCCAGTTGACGCAGGGATCGGTGATACTCTGACCGTAGGTCAAGGCCTCACCCGCAACGACATTCTGCCGCCCTTCCTCGATGTTGCTCTCTATCATCATGCCAAAAATACCGTGATTACCGCGGCCCACCTGGGCACCAATATCGCGTGCTACGTCAAGCTGCCTGGCGGGAATTTTTCGACTATTGGAATGGCTGGCATCAATCATAATGCGTGTAGGAAGCCCTGCACTGGTTAACATCGAGCTGGCATCATCCACTGAAAACATATCGTAGTTGGGCAGCTTGCCGCCGCGCAGAATGATATGGCAGTCCTCATTGCCCGCGGTTTGGAAAATAGCCGAGCGACCTTGTTTGGTCACTGATAGAAAATGATGCGGCTTTGAAGCGGACTTGATGGCATCGATCGCCACCTGAATATCACCGTCGGTCGCGTTCTTAAATCCTACCGGACAGGACAAACCAGACGACAGCTCTCTATGGGTTTGGCTTTCAGTGGTGCGCGCGCCAATAGCGCCCCAGGAAATTAGATCCGCGTAATACTGAGGGCTAATGAGATCGAGATATTCTGTTCCCGCGGGCATGCCCATCTCTGCCAGATCGAGTAGTAATTTCCGGGCGATATGCAGGCCTTTGCTAATTTGAAAGGTATCGTTGAGATCCGGATCATTAATCAAACCCTTCCAGCCAACGGTAGTTCGCGGTTTTTCGAAATAAACCCGCATAACAATAAACAAATCGTCCGTCAGTTGGTCTGCGGCGTCTTTCAGGCGCGCCGCATAATCACGGGCTGCGTCAGGGTCGTGAATGGAACAGGGCCCCACCACCACCAGTAATCGCTTGTCGGTACCGGCCAGAATGTTGTGGATAGTCTCCCTGGCGTGGGCAACGGTAGCGGCTGCAGTTTCGCTAACAGCGATATCCTGAATCAATTGCTCTGGGGAAATGAGCTCGGTAGTCTTCTGAATTCGAAGATCGTCAGTAGTGGTAGTCATTAATATAAACCTGAAAACTAGCAGAAATGCACAGAACATCTGTGCAAACAGCCGCGGAATATATCATAGATACCCCGCTCAGGTCAGGCGGTGTCGACCAGGTTCTCGCCCAGCACTGGCCAGTATTCGGTAATTTTGCCATCACGGTAAATCGCGATATCGCCGAACTGCAGAAAAACAAACTCGCTCTGAGTCGGACGCAGAAAGACCCAGTCATCGGCCCGCAAGTCGATGCTTTTTGAGCCGTTGAGCATTTCCTGATTAGTTGAGCGCCCCATCAAACCGTTGTACTTCAGACCCGCTGGCGATTCAGGGCGGGCCTTCCAATAGCCGCCATAGGTAAAAAACGTCTGGGCTCGATTGGGATCCCACATCGTTTGCCACTTACCTACATCCACTCCAGGAATACGCAGAGTATCCAGACTCTTTAAAACCGGCGTTGCAATATAGGAAGCGGGACGATGGTCTGCCAGGGACGGTAAATCAAAGTCGGTGGCCATGACCAGACAGGAACCGGCGGCGAGTTCGTTGAAGGGATAGTCTCCTTCATTGTACATCTGGTAGGTAGGGCTGCCGCCAGCATTCAGCAATACATCATCGGGCCAGGCGTCTGCCAGAGTTGTCCGTGCCAGATCGACATAGTGCCGATACTCCGCCATGGCCTTGTCACGATAATTCTCCGCATTCCCTGGCGCCTTGGTCACGTGGGGCTCATAACCCATAAAACCACGGAACTGGAGGAAGGACGATGCTGAGATAACATCGAGCATTGTCAGTAGCTCTTCGTCAGTGCTCACGCCGCCGCGATGCAAGCCAATATCCAATTCGATAACCACGGGCATGGCACTCGACAACTCTCTGGCCAGCGCATCGTATTGGCGCGCACGCTGCGGGGTATCGAGCAGCCATTTCAACTGACGTTCCGGTTGAAACTCGCCGCCCTTAAACTGACGATAGAAATTGCGGGCAGCGGTCACCGGCATGGGTTTGCCCAATAGGACATCGGCAGTAGGAAGTTTCGCCGCAACCTGATTGATAAAAGGCTGATGAAACAGCATTAAACGATTACTACCTGAGGCCTGCATTACAGTCTGTAACAGCGGCAGAGAAGGCAGTGACTTGGCAACAATACGATAGGCGAAACGATTTTGAGTATGACCGAGCAGCGTCGCAATATTATCCTGCAAGGCCTGGTAATCAATGACCAGAGTCGGTTTGGCCTGAGCCGCAGAATCCAGGGCTTGGCCCAGACCTTTGAAATAAGGCTGATGATTGGCACCGCGATCACTGGGCCGCAACCACCAGGCACCAAAAGCGCCGGCGATGCCTGCAACAATCAGATTTCTACGCTTCATAGCTCATCCTGGTTTTATGCGAACAGGGATTTCAGGTAAGGATTAAGAAAACGCTCCTGGGGATCGAACTCTCTGCGCAACTCCACGAACTCGTCCCAGCGTGGATACAGCCCACGAAAATCTGCCGCCGACAGGGTGTTGATTTTACCCCAATGGGGACGGCCGCCATGGCCACGCAGAATAGGTTCCAGCGTCTTGAAAAAAGGTGCAAAGTCCTCGTCGAAAACCCGATGTACCGCAATAGAGCAGCTGTCGCGTTGATAGAAAGGGCTAAGCCAGATGTCATCACCTTTTACAAACCGCACTTCAATGGGAAAGAACACATCGTGATGGTGGGTTTCGATGGCTTCGCGAATATCCCTCACCGCCTGTAGACCGTTCTCCACCGGCAAGTGGTATTCCATTTCATTAAAGCGCACGTTGCGCTCGCTGGCATAATTTTGCCAGGAACTGGCTACCACCTGCTCCGGGCTCAAGGTTTTCATATAGCTGCCCAGCGCAAACTCTCGTAACCCTGGAGACCACTCTAGCCAGTCACGCACCAATTCCAGCTGTTCCACTGAATCATTACCATCCAGTCGCTCGGTGCTGGCCACGGGTTCGTCGGTAATATCGTGGACATCGGTAAAGCCCATCCCAGAGAATGGAATATAATAAAACTCGAAGTTGCGATGGTTCTTCGCCAGCTCCGGCGCAATTTCCAAAATCTCCTCAAAACTGCGCCAGACTGTCTGACGCTTCAAACGATAGGGCGCGACGTTCTGTAATGTCACCTGGGTGACCACGCCCAGCGCACCCAGAGAAACTTTGGCAGCCTCGAACAGCTGCGGATTTTGATCCGCGCTACAGTCAATCAGATCACCCCGAGCGTCAGCTATTTGCAACCCGGTTACAAACGTAGACATGCAGCCAATGCCGGCGCCGGTGCCATGTGTTGCCGTCGCCAGACAACCGGCCAGCGCCTGCTCGTCTATGTCTGGCATGTTAATCAATGCCTGACCCAAATCATCCAGCGGTTGACCAATATCACCCAGGCGGGTACCCGCTCCAATGGTGGCTTGCAGCGTCGCAGAATCGTGGTCCAGCACCCCGCCCAGCCGGGACAGGGAAACAATAGTGCCATCTGTAGGCACCAATGGTGAGAAGGAATGTCCCGCGCCCACCGGTCTCACTGTCGAACTACTCTGTCGCAGCAACTGCTGTAGTTCCGGGACGCTACCAGGGGCAACTCTCGCCTCGGGCAGACACTGCTGGGAGCCGGACCAATTGCGCCATGGCAACCTGCGTTTGGCTTCCGCCGCACTCGCTATGATGGAACCAGGTAGTGCGACGGCCCCGGCTATAGCGGCGGCCAACGCTGAAACCATTTGTCGTCGTTTTAACATCCTCTACTCACCCGCACCGTCGGCTGACGCCATAAACGTAATCAGTGCTTCGAATTGCTCAGCGTCACAGGCCATGCAAAGTCCGAACGGCGGCATTCCGCCAATCCCACTAACCACATTATCAACCAGCACATCCAACCCCTTTTCCATCAGTGGCGCCCAGCCGGCATGATCACCAGTGAGTGGCGCACCGGTGGCTGCAATGGTATGACAGTTGCGACAACTGCGTTTGTAGACCGTCGCTAGAGCCTGATCTTCAGGCATCAGTAACCTGCTGGCAGACTCCTTCGCGGCGTCAGCGGAGCTCAGACCGGGGTTACCACAGCCCACTAGCAGCAAGCCCGTAAGCAGCAAGATCGACAGTGCACGGAAAGATCTCATGTCCAACCCCTTTATGTTAGTTATAACTAGTATATTGCAATTCCGTGCTAATTAAAACTCAAGCACTTGCCGCCTGTTCTTGCCAGTAACTATCGACCATGGCCCCCACGGTGTTAGGCACAACCAAATGGGCGGCATACCAGGTGTGCAAGCAGCGGATGCGACTAAAATCGGCAATCCCACCTATACCCCTCTCACCCAGCACCGACTGAAACCCAAGATCGGCAATACGCTGTCGCTCATTCACATCAATATGCGAATCGCGCCTGGTGATATAGCTGAGGTGATCGGCTCGCATAGCCGCCTGCACATCTTCACTATCATCGATGTCACGCTGCAGCCGCTTGATCAGGCCACCGGCTTCCAACTGGTCGAGTCTATAATTGAGCTCGGGATCGACCAACCAATACAGCGTAGGAAACGGCTTGTCGTCCACCAGTGACGCAACCCTGATAACTTGTGGCGCGCCTTTTTCGTTGATCACACTGATCTCACGCAACCCTCGGGGCTCGCGGCCAAGTAGTACTGCAACCTGTTCCCGCATGGCCGTACTTATTTTCACCACAGTCTGCCCTACTGATATGCTGTTATTGAGGCCAGAATAGTACCCGCCCTAAAACAGGAAAACCATGAGCAGCCCAATTGACAAACCCCCGCCCACGCACTAGAGTCCCGCCCGTATCAGGTGCCTACCGCAACAGTTTCATCGTTGCTGGGTAGGTTAAATGGGAAGTGTGGATCCTTTAAGAAGCCACCGCTGCCCCCGCAACGGTAGACAGCACACAGCTGTTAGCCCGACACCTGCCTGAATACAAGCAACGATGGAGCGGAGGGCTTCATTTAAGGTTGCCCGGTGCTCTATGTTGCCGCGTTCCCTGGATCCCCTCCCTCAATCGCCACCCAAATTTTTGGCAATTGAGGATGAATCATGAAGAACACCTTATCTCTGGGATTACTGGCAGTCGCCTGTGCACCCACTCTACATGCGGAACCGCCTAGTAAACTGGAAGAGCTGGTCATAACCTCCTCTCGGGTTGAAATGCCACTTCGGCATATCGGTACCTCGGTTTCGGTCATCACTATCGATGACATCGAAGCCTACGGATACAACTCGATGTACGATATCTTGCGAACCAGCCCTGGCGTTGCAGTTACCTCCAATGGCGGAACTGGCAGCGCCACAACCTTAAGAATACGCGGTGAAGAAGGCTATCGTACTCGAGTGTATGTCGATGGGATTAATATCTCAGACGCTTCAGGCCTTCAATTCAGCCCCAATATCGAGCATTTGTTGAGTGGTGGTGTAGAGCGCGTTGAAATTCTTCGAGGCCCACAGGGATTAATGTACGGGGCCGATGCAGGCGGTATTGTCGACATTCGCAGCCGCACCTTCGACGAGGGATTCGGCGGAGATGTTAGCGCCGAAGGCGGCCGCTACGGTACCACTCAATATGGCGCCAATGTGGGCGGCGGGAACAGTACAGCAGACATCAGTCTCTCAGCGTTTCAATTCGAAACGGATGGTTTTAACACTAAAACCACAGATACCGACCTGCGCGATGATGACGGATACGAGAACACTTCGTTTCATGGCAAGGTGGGCTGGAACGCGACTGAAGACTTACGTATTGAGCTTATTGGCAGGGATGTGAGCAGTGAGAATGATTACGATAGCTGTTCGGCGGCTGTAACATTTGCGCCTAGCGACGATTGTACCAATGACTATGACCAACAAGCCTGGCGGGCCAGTGTCGATTATCAGGGGACCCGATTTGGTCACCAGATCAGCTATTCAGGCAATGACACCGACCGACAATTTTACACCGAAGGTGTACCCACTTTCGGCGGTGAGGGTGAACTGGAGACGTGGAGTTATCTAGGCAACTTCGATGGTGGCGATTCACTGAAGTTCGTCTATGGTACCGATTTGCAAACAGAGTCATTTGATGACGGAAGCGTTAATCGCGAACGGGACCAGGACGGTTATTTCCTCGAGTATCAGGGCGGTTTTGGCGACAGTCTCTATTTGACAGCCGGTGCACGCTATGACGATAACGAGGACTTCGGAAACCACACCACCTATCGAGTCAGCGCAGCTTACATCCTCGCCATGGCCGGCGGCGAATTGAAGTTCAAAAGTACTTATGGCACTGGCTTCAGAGCTCCCAGCCTGTCTGAAATATCGTATAACACGGGGCCATTTTCCTATCCTCCCGCATCCGATGTCAGCCTTCAGCAGGAAGAAAGCGATGGCTACGACCTGGGCGTCGCGTGGTACTCAAGTAATGGGCTCTATTTAGAGGCAAACTACTTCGACCAGACTATTTCCGACGAGATATTTTTCGACCTAGACGCGTTTTCCGGCTATTTGCAGGCAAGTGGCGACAACGATTCCAGGGGCGTAGAGCTCATCGCTGAATGGCCACTGTCCGAGGTACTTTCGCTGACAGGTAATTACACCTACAACGATACGGATACGGCAGACGGCGCTCAGCGTATTCGCCGTCCGGAACACATAGCGAACTTCGGTATCAGCTGGCGGCCAATGAACGAGCGACTGACACTGAACCTATTCGCTAGAGGCTCATGGGATTCAATTGACATCGACGGCTCATCGCTGGATGACTACGAGGTGGTTGATATAAGCGCCAGCTATGCAGTTCTACCCAGCCTGGAAGTTTATGCGCGAATGGAAAACTTGTTTGATGAAGATTATCAAGAAGTACCCGATTACAATACTGCGGGCGCGGCTGCTTATGCCGGGCTGCGTTATTCTTTCTAGGAGCTAACAATGAGTGAAGCCAGCGAAAAGAAAAATGCCAAGCACAAAGCCGCAATGGAAAAGCAAAAAGCCAATGTGGATGCCAATATAGAAGCCGCGGATCTGGAACGCGGCGTCTCGGTGCTGATCACCGGTAATGGCAAAGGCAAATCCAGCTCAGCCTTTGGCATGGTGATGCGCGCACTGGGTTACGACATGAAAGTGGGTGTCATCCAGTTCATCAAGGGCCAGCAACTTTCGGGAGAAGAAATTTATATCCGCGACAAGTGCCCGCAGGTCGACTTTCACCAGATGGGTACCGGCTTCACCTGGGACACTCAGGATCGTAGTGGCGATATCGCCGCAGCTATAAGGACCTGGGATCTAGCAAAACCAATGTTGGCAGACCCCAGCTACGATCTGGTGGTGCTCGATGAAATGACCTACATGATCGCCTACGACTACCTGTCGGAAGCTGAGATTATAGAGGCAATCGCCAACCGACCCAGGGAACAGAGTGTAGTGGTAACCGGCCGCGGTGGCGGTTCAGCACTGCAGGGAGTGATGGATACCGTGTCTGAGGTTAAAGAGATTAAGCACGCTTTCAAAGAAGGCATAAAAGCGCGCAAGGGCGTTGATTACTGACAATGACCGTCGCTCTGATGGTACAGGGCACAACTTCGGATGCCGGCAAGAGTGTGCTGGTGGCCGGACTGTGCCGGGTACTTGCTAGACGCGGCGTGAAGGTGGCGCCATTTAAACCTCAGAACATGTCTCTTAATAGTGCCGTCACCGAAGACGGCGGTGAAATAGGTAGAGCCCAGGCATTACAGGCGCAGGCAGCCGGGGTTGCGGCACACACCGATATGAACCCGGTTTTGCTGAAGCCCTCAACCGATATAGCAGCCCAGGTGGTCATTCACGGCAAGGCAACACAACAGCTGGATGCACAGGATTATCACCAGTACAAAACAATAGCCATGGATGCTGTCATGGCATCCTGGGGGCGACTGCTGGAACAGTACGACGCTCTGATGGTAGAAGGAGCCGGCAGTCCAGCGGAGATCAATCTACGCGATCGAGACATCGCCAACATGGGCTTCGCCGAGCGCGCTGACGTGCCCGTCATTCTAATCGCAGACATTGATCGAGGTGGTGTTTTTGCTCACCTGACAGGAACCCTGGAGTTACTCTCGAGCACTGAGCAACAGCGGATAAAAGGTTTCGTTATTAATCGATTTCGGGGCGATATAGCCCTGCTTCAGTCAGGTTTGGACTGGCTGGAACAGCGAACCGGAAAACCCGTTCTGGGTGTCATTCCCTATTTGCATAATCTTATGCTGGATGCTGAAGATGCGATTAGCGAGCAGGTGGTAAAAACAAAAACCGATCTTACCGACGATAACTTTCGAATTGTTGTCCCGGTTTTCTCCCGAATATCCAACCATACGGATTTTGAGGCGCTGCACCTGCAGCCCGGCGTAGACCTTATTTTTGTAGGCCCAAACGAGATCCCTCCCCCCGCCGACCTGATTATTTTACCGGGCACCAAAAATGTACGAGCGGACCTCGAGTGGCTGCACGACAACGCCTGGGAAGATTACATCCTGCGCCACCTTCGCTATGGTGGAAAAATTCTGGGGGTCTGTGGTGGTTACCAGATACTGGGCCGGGAAATTAGCGACCCCATAGGTATTGAAGGCCCTGCAGGAGAATCGCAGGGGTTGAACCTATTGCCGATAGACACCGTACTCGCACCAGAAAAGGTCCTGAGCCAAACAAGTGGTACCTTGCGCAACGACGGCAGCGCAATAAGCGGTTACGAAATACACTGCGGCGTTAGTAGCTGTTACCAAGCGATGGACGCCTTTCTGGAACTCCATGACCTGCGTGCGGAGGGCGCCATTTCCGCGGACGGCCAGGTAGCGGGCACCTATCTTCACGGCCTGTTCGACACCGCGACCGGTTGCGCCGCCATTCTGAGCTGGGCTGGTTTCAACTCGTCGCAGACCATCGACCGTGGTGAGCACCGAGAGCAGGAATTGGATCGACTGGCAGATTGCCTCGAGCAAAATCTCGATTTGAACTCGCTGTTCCCCCAATGGTTTTCCGCATGATATCTGCGGGCAAACGCGTCAGCACCGGTAGCGTATTCCTTGTTCTGAGTATTGGGTTACCGCTGTCGATGTTAATAGCGATCAGCAGCGGTATAGCTGACATCGATACCATTGGCGCGATTAAGGCGCTAGGCGATTTTATTCTGGGCGATGGTGGCAATCAGGCGTCGGTCATTATCGGCAAGATTCGACTGCCGCGCGTCATCCTGGCTGCTGTGGTCGGTGCGGTACTGGCGATGAGCGGTGCTGCCATGCAAGGTCTGTTTCGCAATCCGCTCGCGGACCCATCGTTAATTGGTGTCACTGCCGGCGCCTCTTTGGGTGCAAGTATTGCCATCGTAGCCTCTGGTTCAACTCTCAGCGGGCTATTGGGTGTATCGCTGGTATCACTGGGTGCTTTTGTCGGTGGATTACTGGCAGTTATCGTAGTTTTTCGACTGGCGACTTCCGCCAGCGGCACTTCAGTGGCCACCATGTTGCTCGCCGGCATCGCCATTACTGCACTGGCCGGCGCGGTCACTAATATGCTGGAATTTTACGCCGACAACGCCATGCTCAGACGGATCAGCTTGTGGCGCATGGGCGGTCTGGACGGTGCCAACTATCAACGGGTAATGGTGGCGTGCACGATTGGCGGCGTTGTACTGGTTGCGCTGCCACGCTACGCCGCAGCCCTTAACGCCCTATTATTAGGTGAGTCAGAGGCTCGCTATCTAGGGATTGATCTCCACCGGGTCAAGAGCGGACTGATTGTTATCGTCGCTGTCGGAGTTGGGACATCGGTCGCTCTCGCCGGTACCATTGGATTTGTAGGACTGGTAGTACCCCATATTATGCGCATGCTGATTGGACCAGATCATCGCGCCCTGCTGCCCGCTTCTGCCCTTGCCGGTGCACTATTACTGGTGCTGGCCGATACCGTTGCGCGCGTGGCCTTGGCGCCTACTGAATTGCCTGTTGGGGTAGTCACAGCACTGGTAGGCGTACCCTTTTTCATCTCGCTGTTGCGGCAACGCGGCCACTACGGGATGCAATAATGAGCGTTATCACCCTCAGTAACGTTTCTGCCGCCCCCTGGGGTCCGGCCCTGTTACAGGATATTGATTTCTCGTTAGATGCAGGCGAAATTCTGGGCATTATCGGTCCCAATGGCGCGGGCAAGTCCAGTCTCTTACATCTGATGGCCGGCGGTATAGATCCCACGCACGGAGAGATCACACTGCTGGGCAATCCACTATCATCCTGGCCGGCGGATGAACGAGCGCGAGCTATGGCGATGTTGCCACAGCAATCTACCCTGAACTTCCCCTACCGGGTGGATGAGGTCATTCAACTGGGTCGCAATCCCCACGCCAGCGGTGCCAATACTGACAGAAGTATTCTCCAGGAGTTGATGGAGCTAACCGACACCCTGCAAATGGCCGACCGACTCTACACACAGCTGTCCGGCGGTGAGAAGCAACGGGTTCAGTTGGCCAGAGTGCTGGCACAGGTTTGGCGAAAAGAGGATGCTCCGGGACGCCTGCTATTGCTTGATGAACCCAGTAATGGACTTGACCTGGCACACCAAAAACTGGTGCTGGGACTGATCAGGGATCTCGCCACCACCGGCTGTGCGGTGGCATTGGTTGTACACGACTTTAATTTACTGGCCGACATAGCCGACCGCGTCATCGTGCTGGATCAGGGCAAACAGGTGCAGTTGGGAGATTCCGAAAAAGTTTTCACCCCCGCGACTTTCGAAAATGTATTTGGTGTCAAAGTGCACATCGGTCGACATCCGGTTTCCGGTAAACCTTTGGTTGTTCAGCTATGAAGCTGTTGACGCTTGGTGGCGAGCGCAAACGATTCACTATTCGAATTCTTCTGTGTCTCGTGCTGTGGCCCTGTAGTGTTTTAGGCGATATTGAAATCATCGATTTTGCAGGTCGTACCGTCACGCTTGATAAGCCGGCACAGCGTATCATTGCACTTGCTCCACACATTGTGGAAAACGCCTTCTCTGCTGGTGCCGGGAGTAAGTTAGTCGGTGTCGTTAGCTATAGCAATTTCCCCGCGGCTGCCAGCACGATTCCCGAGGTGGGAACTTACAAAACAGTCAACCTGGAAGCCATTGTGACACTCCAGCCCGACCTGATTTTATTGTGGTCGTCTGGCAACGGCATGAAAACATTAACCGCGCTCGAGGAGCTTGGCATGCAGGTTTATGTTAGCGAACCTCGCGAACTCGCTGACATTGCCACTACCATCCGCCACATCGCCAAGCTGGCCGGCACCGAACAGCAAGGCAACCCGGAGGCAGCAGACATTGAACGGCAATTTGACACGCTGAAACAGCGTTATAGCCAGCAATCCCCGGTCTCTGTTTTCTATCAGGTATGGAACGAACCGCTGCAGACGCTTAACGGCGATCACCTTATCAGCAAGGTAATTAACTTGTGCGGCGGCGTAAACAGTTTTGCCGACGCTGCGTTTCTTGCGCCCAGAATAGGTGTTGAAGCCGTACTGACCCGCAATCCCGACGCCATTATCGCCAGCGGTATGGGCACGGCCAGACCCGAATGGCTCGATGAGTGGAAAGCGTATCCCTCCTTGCGAGCCATACAAGCCAACACCCTGTTTTTCGTTGCCCCGGACCACATACAGCGGCCAACAGCCCGCATTCTGCTGGGAGCAAGTACCTTATGCGAACAGCTTGCTATCGCCCGTAAGCGACTCGCCGGTATTGCCAAGTGACTATGAATGGCATGCCCAACACAGTGAACAGGGTTTTTGGATCAATAAGCGCGAATTTCTCCAGATCAGCAAGCCCAGTCGACAGAATCAGCGAGGGTGGCTACTCTCAATAGGGCCTTTATATTCCCTATACTTAAACCTTACTCTAATTGATCGGTATAGAACGCCGTGGCTTTTAGGCCGCTACCTGTGAGTAGCGCGACAGTGACCTCGTCCTCTCTGATCGCGCCAGACTCTATCAACTTCATGAAGCCTGAGGCCGCTTGAGCGGAAGTCGGTTCCACGTACAAACCACGTTGGGCAAGCGCGAAACTGGCGTCTATTATTTCCTGCTCTGTAGAAACTACAGTGCCGCCATTGGTGGCTTTCAGCGCTCCTATCATTTCTCGTAATCTGATAGGGCGCCTGATTGCAGTACCCTCTGCAACCGTTGGAAAAACCATCGACTCAACGTAATCCTCTGAGCCTGATTGGAAGCTGGTATGAAGTGGCGAGCAATTAGCTGGCTGGGAAACGAATATTCTGGGCATGCGGTCAGTCTCACCGGAACGCATCAGTTCTTTAAACGCAAAGTAGCAACCCAGCACATTGCTCCCGGCAGAGCCCGGAATAACAAGGTTATCTGGCACAGAGTAGCCCAAATCCTCCCAAATTTCGTAGCCAAGAGATTTGGTACCCTGGAGAAAAAATGGATGCCAGTTATGACTGGCATAGAAAACATTGGCAGCAGCCTCCATCGCTGCAGACTCGGTGGCCTCTCGGGGGCCCTCAACACTCACAACGGCCGCACCATAGGCTTTGATTTGCGCTATCTTTGCCGGCTGTGTGGAGGCAGGAACGTAAATGGTAACGGCCATCCCCGCAGCTGCTCCATACGCAGCGACGGAGGCACCTCCATTTCCAGAACTATCCTCTATGATCGAAGAAATTCCTTGTTGTTTGAGCAGCGATATCATCACAGAGGTTCCCCTGTCCTTGAATGACCCCGTCGGAGAGAACCACTCCAGTTTGCATTTGCACTCAAGTCCTCCAAACAAAACATTCACCAGAGGGGTACATCCCTCCCCGAGAGAGACTGGATCCTCAATGGGGATAGGCAACGCATTCTTATAGCGCCAGATAGACCGCTCTTTAAAGTCAATAGCTGATCTACTGATACCGGGTAGCTCTTCGACCAATAACGGGCGCCCGTCGGGGGCACACCATCTGGGCTGGTCGATGGAATAAGTCGTACCTGAAGAGGTATCAACCAACGACGGATGTTTGTTCACGTGTGTTTCTCGCTCCATAACTCAACTCACTAATTTCGCTACCACTTCGACTTCTATCAGGCAACCGAAATGCAATTCGGGTACCGGAACGATACATCGAACGGGTTTATGTACTCCGAAGAACTCTCGGTAAATTTTATCTACAACATCCCAATTCTGTACCCCAACAAGGTAAATCCTCACCTGGATGACATCAGCCTTGTCAGAACCGGCTGCCTTAAGAACAGCAAGAAGATTTGCGAGCACACGAGATGTTTGCCAGTCAATATTCTCTGCTGCGCCATTTACCCCGGGCGCCATGGGAAGCTGCCCAGACAAAAAGAGTAGGTCATTGTGCTGAATAAATTGACTATAATGCCCATTGGCTTCTGGCATTTCCTTACTATCGGAATCTGACATCTCGACTCACATCTATGTTTAAATTGATGCCACTATGCTAGAGAATCCAGGAAACATAGGATTTCGTATATCACGTTTCTGCGTGCTCTAAATTTCCTATTGCCATAAATAAATTCATAACCTTTCTTACAACGACATGGAATTGCCAATGGATATCGATCGGATAGATAGAGCAATTCTTTCGCAACTACAACGGGACAATACTCAAACAAATGTCGATCTAGCCGATAAAGTAGGTTTATCCCCACCTGCCTGCTTAAAACGAGTGAAAAAACTCCGTAATAACGGCGCAATTCTCGCCGATGTATCCATACTCTCTCCAGACATTCTGGGCATACAAATTCAGGTGATTTTCCTGGTCGAAATAATCGACGACACGCCGACCAACTTTCACAATTTTACAAAACGTATGTCCGCGCAGGACACGATCAGCCAGTGCTACCAAGTGGCAGGAGAGTCCGATTTCGTGTTGGTGGGAAGCTTTGGAAGCATTGAGGCTCTGGATGTTTTTTCAGAAAATGTATTGCGCGCAGATACAAGCGTGAAAAAATTCAAGACATTGATTTCGAAAAAACGCAGCAAGTTCACAACTGCCGTCAGCCTTTGAACTTGCTGGTGGTCTCACTACACCTGCTGCTGATAATCCAGACAGTCGATAAAGCCCGTAAGTAAGCTCAAAAATAAAGGGAACGTAAGATTCTCTAGTCCGCCTAAGGGCTGGCCTGAACCCGATTCCTAATATTTTCCTGAATCTCTTTTAACTGCTCTTCAGTCATGGACACCTTAAGGGCAATGCGCCAGGCAATCCGATAACAAAAAACCGAGGCTTCCGTGGCACTCTCAGAATCACCCGTGATTCATAAAAGCCCACTATAAAGCCATCAACCAATCAAACGAACATCATTAAAGGGCTCTGACCCGTTATTTCGTTATTTCGCGCATAACAAGAAAAGGCAGGCGGATGCTACGCACCGCTGCTTTAAGCGTTAAATTGCCAAGGATTTGCAAGTGACTAGTCGGACCACATACAGCGGCCAACAGCCCGCATTCTGCTGGGAGCCAGTGCCTTATGCGAACAGCTTGCTATCGCCCGTAAGCGACTCGCCAGCTAGCTGTGAGAGCGGCCCAGCTGATCTACCGCGTAGGTATAGACAACATCCGAACTTGAATTCAACGCGGTTTCCGCCGAGTCCTGAATTACACTGATGATAAAGCCCACCGCCACCACTTGCATGGACACGTCCAGGGGTATGCCAAATAATGAGCAGGCCAAAGGAATCAAAAGCAGGCTACCCGAGGGCACTCCACTCGCACCGCAGGCAGATAAAGCGGCTATCACACACAACACCAGGGCTGTGGCCAAAGACACCTCCATACCAAGCGTGTTGGCGGCAGCCATGGTAAGCACGGTAATGGTGATAGCCGCACCCGCCATATTCACGGTGGCTCCAACTGGAATCGTCACGGTATAGAGCTCCTCACTGATACCCAGTTTACGCGCCAGATTCAGGTTCACCGGAATATTGGCCGCCGAGCTGCGGGTAAAAAAGGCGGTAACGCCGGATTCCTGAAGGCAACGAAAGACAATCGGGTAAGGGTTTCTTCGGGTGACAGCAAAAACCAGTAGAGGGTTAACAAGCAGGGCCATGATCAACATGGATGCGACCAGCAGCACCGCCAAACTTGCATAGCTAGCCAGGGCGGAGAGGCCAATAGTCGCTACCGTCACACAGACAAGGCCGAAAATCCCCAAGGGCGCCAATTTAATAACATAGCGCACAATATCGCTGACGCCATCTGCCAAAGTCTGGAGGCTGCTTTTAAAGCTATCGGAGGCCCGACGAAAACTAACGCCAAGCAATATGGCCCAGGTCAGGCAGCCGAGAAAATTACCTGTGATCAATGCGTTCAGCGGGTTATCGATCAGTTTGAAAAGCACATCAGCTAACACCGCGCTTACCGCCGCAGGCGGACTGCCCTGTGCAACTTCGGTCAGCGCCAGCGTTTGCGGAAAAAGCTGGCTCATTGTGAGGGCAACCACCGCTGCACTAACTGTTCCAAACAGATACAGCACAATAGTCATCAATGTCTTACGGCCATCGTCAGGAGTCTCACGCTTGTTAGCGATGGCTGACATTACCAGCAACATTACCAACAGCGGCGCAACGGCCTTCAACATGCCCACAAACAGTTGACCGAGCAGCCCAAGATCGACCGCAATACCGGGCAGTGTCACTCCTACCAGAGCACCTAGCAGCACGCCCAGTAAAATTTGTGGGACCAGTCCCCAACTGAGTGGATTTATTTGCATTTTTTTATTTCTCTTTCAGGCCAAGCTGGATTGTACGCGAGCTGGACATTTTTCGCGTTGTTCTCTACCGGGTTTTCGTCACCCGCCAGAAGTGAGGAAAATACGGCCGCCGGCACTTGTTAGTCTCGCCCGCTCTGCTAAGCTCCATGGCGCGACTTTTTTATCCCAGCGATCATCCAGACAAGGAGAGATTCATGAAACCAGAGACTATCGCCCTGCATGCCGGCTACGACGGCGACCCCAGCACCAATGCGGCAACTACACCAATTTACCAAACGACTTCCTTTACCTTCGACAGTACCCAGCACGGCGCCGATCTGTTTAATCTGGCGGTACCCGGGAATATCTACAGTCGTATCATGAATCCAACCAATGCGGTGTTGGAACAGCGACTGACGGAGCTAGAGGGCGGCGTGGGCGCGCTGGCGGTAGCCTCGGGTATGGCAGCAATACGCTATGCGATTGAAGCCATCTGTGAAGTTGGCTGTAACATCGTCAGCACCTCCCAGCTTTATGGTGGCACCTACAACCTGTTCGCTCACACCTTTCCTCGCCAGGGCATTGAGGCGCGCTTTGTGGGTGGCGACGATTTCGAGAAAGCCAAAAGTCTGATTGATGAGAACACTCGCGCACTGTTCTGCGAGTCCATAGGTAATCCGGCGGGTAATATTGTCGATATCGAACGCTGGGCTGCTATTGCACACGAGGCGGGCGTGCCGCTGATAGTAGACAACACCGTTGCTACACCCTTTCTATGCAGAGTCTTTGATTACGGCGCAGACATCAGCGTTCACTCCTTGACCAAGTACATTGGCGGCCACGGTACGTCTATTGGTGGCGCTATCGTTGATTCAGGCAAATTCGATTGGGCTGCCCACCCGGAACGATTCTCAGTGATGACAACACCGGACCCCTCCTACCATGGGGTGGTTTATACCGAAGGTTTTGGCGAGGCTGCATTTATTGGCCGTTGTCGAGTGGTGCCGCTGCGCAATACGGGAGCCTGTATGGCGCCCATGACCGCGTTTCAAATCATGCAGGGGCTGGAAACCCTGGGTTTAAGAATGGAGCGACATTGCGAGAATGCTGAGAAAGTTGCCGCCCACCTCCACGCCCATCCCCTGGTCAAATGGGTCAACTACGCCACTCTCGCTGATAGTCCCTATCGCGAGGCCTGTGAGAAAATTTGTGGCGGCAGAGCTTCAGGCATTCTGAGCTTTGGCCTCGAGGGCGGTATCGAAGCGGGCACCAAATTTATCGACGCCCTGCAGTTGATCCTGCGCCTGGTCAACATCGGTGACGCCAAGTCCCTGGCGTGCCATCCGGCCAGCACCACCCATCGTCAACTTAACTCGGAAGAATTGGCCACCGCGGGAGTGAGCGATGAGATGGTCAGAATCTCTGTGGGTATCGAGCACATTGACGATATCATTGCCGATATTGATCAGGCGTTAGCGGCGACTCGTTAGGCTGTCTACGCTCTGTATACAAAAGGTTCTTCGCCGTTTAACAGAAGAGCCTATTCGTGTTCCAAGGGGTCAACTTGGGTATTTATTCGAGGGCTAGTGTCAGAAGCCGGGGCCGAACGGGCATACCCTTTTCAGTCGCTCCACGAAATTCGCTTGGTGAAAAGGGTATGCCCGCCCTGCCCCTCCCACCGCAGTAATCTGATCGGACCGTTGAATCACCGACAAGCCACCTTGAAGCCTCTTATCGAAGCTTACGATCGTGCAGGATGGCAGAAATCGAGGACGTAGGCGGGACAGTGTTTCTCACCAAGCGAATTCGTTGGTCCGGCACACCGGGAGCGACTGAGAAACACTGTCGCGCCTGCGGCCGATAGAATGCAAACAACCCGAATACGCGCTCCATGCCAATACTCCATAAAACTAAAAAACCCGACAAATGCCGGGTTCTTTCATACTAGAAATACAGTTTAACGACTAATCCAGTAATTCCGGTTGCTCCGCTACAATGACATCGTACATAGGCTGAAAACTGAACCAACCAGCCAGCGCATTGCCAACCAAGCCACGAGTCTGCGCGGCCACTTCGGGGGCAATAAGAATCGGCTTGCCCGCGGCCTCGGCCATCAACTGAGCCTGACAGCTGCGTTCCATAGTGACAAACCACCAGGCGGCCTCGTCAACACTCTTCCCAACGGTCAGTAAACCGTGGTTCTGCAAAATGGCGGCCTTTTTATCACCCAGTGCCGCGGCAATTTGTTCGCCCTCGGTATTGTCCAGAACCACACCTCTGAAGTCATCAAACAGCACGTGATCTTCGTAAAATGCGCAGGAATCCTGAGTAATCGGGTCCAATAGTCTACCCAGCGTAGACCAGCTCTTGCCATATACAGAGTGGGAATGAGCTGCCGCAGTAATTTCCGGGTTAGCCATATGAATCTGCGAGTGGATAGTAAATGCAGCGCCATTCAGCAAGCCCTCACCTTCGACCACTTCGCCTTCGTGATTGACCAACAGCAGATCGGATACCCGCATCTGCTTGAAAGAGCGGCCCATGGGGTTGACCCAGAAATGATCCAGAAACTCTGGATCCCGCACGGTAATATGACCGGCGACGCCCTCATCAAACCCGCACTTTCCGAATACTCGTAAAGCAGCAGCAAGCCGCTCTTTACGCAGTTGTCGCTCGGCCGCGACATCAACAGACTCCGCGGGCATCATGGATTCCGCGACATCTGCATTCATTATGATACTGTTAGCTACTTCTGCCATTGTCTTGCTCCCGTAATGTGACTAATTCTCTATCGATAGCGGACATTCTAGACCACTGGTTCAATGTCGCCAGTAATACCGATCGAATCATCATCGAACGATACCTGACTTCGGCTTCTTTGCGGCACCTGGATGAGGAAGAGATCCTGGTCCACGCCGGTCAGCACAGCGACAAATTGTTCTTCGTGCATCAGGGTACTTTACGCCTGTATTACACCAACCCGGAAGGTAAGGAACGCAACAAGGCGTTCTTTGGCCCGGGCAGCTACGCTGGCGCGGTTAGCGCTGCGATCAATCAATCGGCCGCGCCTTTCAGTATTCAGGCGCTGAGCCCGACTACCCTGTTGCAAATCAACTTCAGCGAACTCTATGCCGATGCGCCTGGCGATCCGGAGCTGGGCAAAGCCGTTATCGCACTACTGTCCCAGGCTTTTATTCGCAACGAGCAACGCGAAGCCATGCTGCTCACGCTCAATGCAGAACAACGCTATCTTTGGGTGCTCGACAACGAACCTGAGCTACTGGAAAATCTCCCTCAGTACCACATCGCCTCCTATCTCGGCATTGACGCGGTGTCTCTGTCTCGGCTCAAGCGCAAACTCAAGCTGAACTAATTATTGCGCCTGACGGCGAAGCGCGCATTAACACATGTTAATTTAGCGGCAATTAACTTCGCTTATTAAACAGGGTGGGGATGGTCCCGTCGGCCTGGGCTGAATCGAGCTCGTTAGCCCACTGTGCGAGGGCAGGCCCAAGCAGAGTCGTAACTTCCTGCGGCCGCAACGGGTCTCCACATTCGCTACAGTTGACCACAGCCCGTGTTTTGTGACCGCAGGTGGAGTGTACGTATTCCAGTGGCGGGCCAGCGTCGCCCGCCATCCAGTCGTCCCCCCAACGCCCCAGGCTCATCAACACCGGATACAGAGCCAACCCTTTGCGTGTCAGACGGTATTCATGTCGCAATGGACGCTCGTGATACGGAACCTTCACCAGCACGCCGTGCTCCACCAGTTTACTGAGTCGCTCGGATAAACGATGGCGGGTAATACCCAGGTTGCGTTGAAATTGATCGAAACGGCGGGTGCCTAAAAAAGCATCCCGTAAAATCAGCAGGGTCCAGCGTTCGCCAACCACGGATAAAGCTCGGGCCACTGAGCAGACCTGTTGATCAATATCAGTCCAGCGCATATCCTCCCCCTTCAAAGCAACCACGGCGAGCTCGCCACCCGAGTCTCTGCACAAGCTCAAACTTACCACAAACATTCCGAAAGAGAACCCTCTCTGTCAGGCGCTGTTTCTGGCGGGCAAAAAAAAGGCGGCAAAGCCGCCTGAATACCTGGCTACAGGGGATTTAGCTGTCGAGAACCGAATCGAGCTGGCGTCCGTGACGTCGGTGATTGGGACTGCGCATCTCGTCACGAAGGGCGATGAGTTCTTCCAGCTCGGCGCGCTGATCGTCATCCAGCAATTGGTAAATCGCGGCTTTCGAGGTGGCCAGGTTTAGCACCAAATTGGCCGTAGAGTCTCCGATATACGCGGCCAGGTCCGCAGCAAGAGCCGGATCAAAATCAGATTGCAGGGCACGCAGCTCAGCCTTCAGTGCCGCCAGTTGCTCACGCTCTGCAGACGTCTGCTGCTCCACCATCTCCAGCTCAGCGGCGATCTGGATTTGCTGATCAGGGGTCAAATCCAGCTTCCAGCTAAGAAAGCCCAATTTGTTTTCCATATCCCCACCCTCTCCAAAGGGCCCCATCGCTGAAACAGTGGGCACAAAAGCCAATGTCCCGGCTAAAGCAATTACTTTTACTAAACTGAATTTGGTCATGGTCTATCTCCAGGTGGTTACAAGTGGATCGCCGGTGTCTCTCAATGCGATGAACACAGCTTAGGAGTTACCCTGGTAATTGAGTGAAGGAGTTGGGTAAAGAAATGTTAAGAAGTGCCCGCTGGTGTTAACCATGGGTGACAGAGCCGGCGGCTTTCTCCACACTAGGGGCTACCGTTTTCCTGGAAGCCATGACTTCATGAATAGCCAGATATTAATTATCGACGACGACACCGAATTGTGTGCGCTGCTGGCTGATTTTCTCCACCTTGAGGGTTTTAGCACTCACGCAATTCACAATGGGGCAGAGGCCGTCGACTATTGTCGGGAACATTCCGCCGATGCGATTGTGCTGGATATCATGCTGCCAGGACTCCAGGGTCTGGAGGTATTGAGAACGCTGCGGACCTTTACCAGCACGCCAATAGTCATGCTCACCGCGCGAGGTGATGATACCGACCGTATAGTGGGTCTTGAAATGGGCGCCGATGACTATCTACCTAAACCCTGTAACCCCCGTGAATTATCTGCGCGATTACGGGCAATACTTCGCCGCGTACAGACTAATGAAGGCGACCCTGTCGAAATTCGCGTTGGCCAGACCACGACCAACAGCGCCGACCGCAGCGCACACTATCGCAATGGCGATCTGCAACTGACCAGCGCGGAATTCAATATCCTCAACGTTTTACTGAGAAATGCTGGCGGAGTCGTGGCGAAAGAAACCCTCAGCCAGGAAGCGCTGGGCCGGGCCCTATCCGCCTATGATCGCAGCATAGATGTGCATGTAAGCAAGATACGTAAAAAGCTCTCTGGCCTGGGCGGGGAAGATTTAATTATCAGCGTACGCGGTGCAGGTTATCAGTTCACACTTGGCCAAGCAGGTATCGACTAGTGCGCAGTAATGTCTTCATTAAAGTGTTCCTCGGGTTCTGGTTGATCACCATTACTGTATTGGGAAGCTGGTCGCTGGCAACCCGTTACCTCGACTCAATACCCCGCGATTATCCCATCACAGATCTGTCTGCACCGGTCGCAACCGAACACACAAGACCTGGAAAGGAAGGCCCCAGGCCCGATCAACGCCGCCCGGGTCGAGATAGTCGCAAGCTCCCCACAGATGGAACGGGGCCACCGCCGCACATGATGTTGCGTCTAATCTACGGGCTGCAAAACTCACCCATTGAAGACCTGCCAAAATTGCTGGCAGCCGCGCGCCAACGGCATAATATGGAGATTTACCTGCTCGACCCGCAGGGTAAGGATATCCTCGGACAAACCGCACCAGATGGGGCAGTAAAGGCGGCTGAGATGTTACAGCAGGGTAGACGTCGTGCATTCACTCAGATTGGCAATACACGCTATTCGGCCCACAGTATCCATCGCCGCGATAGTGGCCAGCTGCGGGCAGTCGCTTCTTGGGAAACAACAAGACCCCTGATCGACGCACTGGGCGCAAGTCCCCTACTCCGGCTTTTCTTTGCCATCCTGATCAGCGGAGTATTGTGTTTTATTCTGTCCCGTCTGGTTACCCGACGCATCAAGGAAATTCAGGGCGCCGCACGAAAACTGGCCGAGGGTGAGCTGGACACGCGCATTCAAGTCAAGGACAAGGGCGGTGATGAGACCGATGAGTTGGCTCGGGACTTTAACGCCATGGCCAGTGAACTGCAGCATCTAATCCAGGCACAGAGGCGTCTCTTGCAGGATGTCTCTCACGAGTTACGCTCACCACTGGCCAGGTTACGAATCGCTCTCGCATTGGCTCAGGATCAACCTGAGAGCATAACCTCCCATCTTCAACGTATTGAAAAGGAAACCGGGAGGCTTGATCAACTTATCGGTCAGCTGCTGTCAAGCCAAACTCAGGAAATCACCCTCGATAGCCACATTGACCTGCTGCCGCTACTGCAGGAATTATCCTCCGACAGCCTTATGGAAGCAGAGGCCGGCAACAAAAAAATTGTGTTCCATAGCGACCTGCCGCAAGCCGTGGTCGCCTCGTCTGGCGAACTGCTACACAGTTCCTTTGAGAACATCATTCGCAATGCGATCAGACATACCGCAGCAGGAACGGAAGTCGAGATCAGACTAACGGCAACGGCGGAGCACTACCTTATTACCATTGAAGACCAGGGCCCCGGTGTACCCGAAGAGCAACTGGAGAACATTTTCGAGGCCTTCTATCGCGTCGATAGCGATCGCAACCGGGATACTGGCGGGCACGGACTGGGGCTGGCTATTGCGCGGCGAGCTGTAGCGCTGCACAGCGGTAATGTTACCGCCAGCAATACCGGAACGGGCTTGAAAATCACTATTACATTGCCCGTAGGGAGCGATCATTAGCTAAAATTCAGCATCGCCCTGAACACCGGGAGGATGCTAGAATTCTGCCTGCAAAAAAATCACAGGATCACCTTTAATGCTGGATATCAAACCCGTCGCGGGTGCCATTGGGGCTCAAATACAAGGTCTGGATTTGTCGCGCGAGCTGACCCTGGAAGATACACAGCGGTTGCGTGAACTACTCAATACCTACGAAGTAATATTCTTTCGCGACCAGGACATCAGCCCTGCGCGACAAAAGGCTCTGGCCGAAAGCTTCGGACCCCTACAGACCCATCCCGCTTATGAAACTATTAAAGGCTTTCCGGAAATCACCATATTGGAAAGTACCGCAGACAAGCCCAGCAAAATTGAAGCATGGCACTCCGACATGACCTTCAGGGAACACCCGCCTATGGGCACGGTACTAAAAGCGATAGTGACTCCACCGAAAGGTGGCGACACGCTGTGGGCAAGCATGACCGCTGCCTATCACGGCCTTTCACACCCGATGCAGAACTTTCTGGAAGGTCTTGTCGCCATACACGACTTTGCGCACGGCTTTCGGGAAAGCCTGGCTGAACCCGGCGGTACGGAGCGCCTGAGCGACGCGCTGCGCGAGAACCCTCCCGTTCGCCACCCGGTGATTCGTACTCACCCTGAAACCGGGAAAAAAGTAATTTTCGTCAATAGCCTATTCACCACCCATATTGAGGGAATGCGACCCGCTGAGAGCAGCGCCATTCTGGAATTTTTGTACCAGCACATCACGACTGCAGAATATACCTGCAGGTTTACCTGGCAGCCCAACAGTATTGCCATCTGGGATAATCGCAGCACCCAACACAAACCGATAAATGATTACTTCCCTGACCATCGCAGAATGGAGAGGATAACGATCAACGGCGACCGACCTTACTGAGATTACGGTCGCTTGAGAGCGCGGGCGTCAGGTACCTCGCCGCTGCGTATGCGTCGCATATAATCGTTAACGTCACGCTTCACCTCCGGCGCGAAGAAGTACAACCCAAGTATGTTGGGTATCGCTATCAGGAAGATCATAGCATCAGAGAACTCGAGCACCGCGTTCAGCTGTATCATGCAACCCAAGGCTATAAATCCGCAAAAAATCGCCTTAAACAGCAACTGCGTTATAGCTGACTCTCCAAACAAATAGGTCCAGCCTTTAAGGCCGTAATAGGACCAGGCAATACTCGTAGAAAACGCAAACAACAGCGCCGCGACAGCCAGCGGATAGGGTGCCCAGCTAATGTGGTGCTCAAAGGAAGCCGAGGTCAGGGCTATGCCCTGTAAGCCAGTATCAATAATGCCGTAAGGGTAGGCAGTAGTAACAATAACCAGGGAACTCAGTGTGCAAATAACCACGGTGTCGATAAACGGTTCCAGCAAAGAGACCAAGCCTTCCGAGGCAGGCTCATCGGTCTGCACTGCTGAGTGGGCAATGGACGCCGAGCCAATACCGGCTTCATTGGAAAACAGAGCCCGCTGAAAACCGACAATCAACGCGCCGACCATGCCGCCCGTGGCGCTCTCCAGGCTGAAGGCACTGCCGACAATCAGCCTGATTGCGCCGGGCACATGCTGGTAGCTCATGGCTATAATAACCAGCGCCGAGACAACGTACAGCAGCGCCATAAATGGCACGATTCGAGAGGCAACTCCGGCGATCGATTTAATGCCGCCGATAATCACCATGCCAACAGCTGCGGCGATCACCAGTCCAAACAACCACCCCTTGTCGGCAAAGAAACTCTGCTCACCGCCTGTAATAACCACGAACTGCACGTAGGCCTGGTTAGACTGGAACATATTGCCGATACCCAGGCAGCCTATTACCAGCGACAGTGCGTAGAATGCACCCAGAAATTTGCCGGCGCGGGGCGCGCCACGGTCTACAAGATACTGTTCCAGATAATACATTGGCCCACCGGAAACAGAGCCATCCGCGTTGTAACGGCGGTACTTCACACCCAGAGTACATTCAACCAGCTTGGTGGACATGGATAGAAAACCCGCCATGATCAGCCAGAACGCCGCGCCGGGGCCACCGATAACTATTGCTACGGCCACTCCCCCAATATTCCCGATTCCCACCGTGCCCGATACGGCGGTGGCTACCGCCTGAAAATGCGATATCTCGCCCTTGGCCTTCGGGTTATCAAAATCGCCACGAACATGACGTAGCGCCAGGCCAAAACCCCTGATATTAATGAAGCCCATATAGAAGGTGAAAAACACCGCGGCAATGGCCAGCCACAATACGATCAGCGGAAAAGGCTGGCCAAATAGGTCAACCTTAAAAAAGATCACATTAGACAACGCATTTGCCAGCGGCTCCACCACGCCCTCAACCTGCTGATCAAAGGTTTCAGCCCCAGCTAACGTAGCGCCGAGAGAGAAGAACAAAGTACTAAGAAATCGTGCTGCGAGCATGTTGCGTCTCTTTTCTTATTTTATTTTATTTTATTTGCACTGTGAGCCTGAAAAACTGCGGCACATGCCGGACAAGCTAAACCACGGCGTGGCGCAGTAACTCGCCATATCCCCTGAAAACGGGCACACCTGTCAGAACCTCTCTGCGACGAAGATGTGCTCGTAACTCTTTCAGGCGATAACAGGGGACACTGGCCATAAAGTGGTGTTCCATATGGAAGTTAACTCCGTTGGGCGCGAACAACAAACGCTGCCACCAGGGTGCATCGATTGTTCTGGTATTCATTCTGGGATCGCTATCGTAAAGATCTGGAACCGCCGCATGCTCTGCTACCTGCCGAACGCGAATAATGAACATGAATACGGTCAGAAATGCAGCTAACCAAAGCAGGTAAACCCAGGCGATTCCGCACACCGCTAAAACGGTAATCATCGCAAGCTGAGCGAGTAACTGCAGTTGAAATGGCCTGGCGTTTCCTCGCCCTGCCCGGCTCATCACACCTGACGCACCTCGCGCGGTGTTAGCTAGAAATTTCAGGCCCGTTTGACCACTAAAATCTCGAAGTGCCTTACGGCGGAAGCTCGCTTTGCTGATCGGGTAGGCTTGGTAGTTCGGCAAATCCGGATCGTCGCGACTGCCTGCATTCTGGTGATGAACCAAATGGCCTTTGGCATAGGACGGCATATCACTGAACACCGGCAGTGCACAAAACCACTGTCCCAGAAAGTCATTCAAATAAGGTGTTCTAAATAGACTCCGATGCCCAGCCTCATGCATCAGCACGGATAGACCCAGTTGGCGGCCGGCTAGAAGAATAATTGCCGCTACAATAGTCAATGGATTCGGAAAAGCAGCCACTACTGCGAAAATCGCCGCTATCGCCAACCAGTTCGCCAGGAAAAGACGCCAGGCGTGCCAATCACTTTTAGCCGTAAAATAAGCAATCTCTTCTTTGCTCAGGTATTCGCTAATTTTCATGCTTGCCACTCAAGGCCGGGGAAGTTCTGGCTTAAGTCTAACAGAAGTCGCCGTCGCAAAAAGCCTGACTCCAGAAGGAAATGCAGCGGTTAACAGGCTCCTGCCGCGTACTGCGCTTGCGCGGACTCAAGCTCGAGGCGATAATCCCCAATCATCCGCGTTCACGTGAGTTACCGCATTGTCAAAAACACTGATTGTCATGGGCCTGATAGCACTACTCACCGCCTGTGCAAGCCAACCGCAAGATGCCGAAACTATTATCAGGGCAGGAGAGGGCAAGGCCGATATGCTCGATTTTCGAGATGTCGTGAAATACCCGGGGCAAATCACCTGCGGCAGTTACCAGGTCACCTCAAAATGGGGGGAATCTTACGGTTATCAGGAATTTATTGTCAAAGGGGCGAACCTGGACAAAAGACCATCTCAAACTGACAAGACAATCTACTGCAGTGAAGATTCGCAAAAAGCCTTTGAAGAACAGTTTGGCATAGCGCCCACCGATAAGCACAACGCGCCCTTAACGCAATTCAGGAAGGATTACGAAACCCTGTCACTGGCACTGGAGGCCTATCGCGCCGACCTACCCAGGTACCCTACCGCGAAGGAAGGGCTGATACACCTGCTTGCCAGTGCTCACGAGACTCCTCCCAAAAAGTTCAAAGAGTCTGGCTACCTGAAGGATGTACCGCTGGATTACTGGCAACGAGCCTATGTGTATGAACCCTCGCGCTGGGGTGGCGTGCGCTCGGCTTACATCATCAAAACCTTGGGGGCGGATGGCAAAGTTGGCGGCTCAGGCTCCAATGCGGACATCAGCAGCGAATACCTGGAGTATCTTATCCACCTTGATTCTGTGCGGTAAAAACACCTACCTCAGAATGGGAATACCCAGGGAATCATGAAAATGGCCACCAGTGAGTACACTATCGTTAGCGGCAACCCGCTGCGCACATAATCTCGCAAGGTATAACCCCCGAGGTTCTGCACCATCAAGTTTGTGGTGTAGCCATAGGGCGTCAGAAAACTGGCACTGGCACCAAAGGCAACTGCCATCACAAATGGCATATGGCTGAGTCCATAACTCTCGGCAAGACCAAAGCCAATAGGGAACGCAAGCGCGGCCGCAGCATTGTTGGTCATTAGCTCCGTCAGCAACAACGTGAGGAGATAAATCCCCACCAGAGCCGCATACGGCCCCAGTGGAGCCAGATGCAGGTGCAGTGCATCAGCCATCAGCGCCACCAGACCCGAATTGTTCAAGGCCTGGGACAAGGTCAGGGCCGCGGTAATAATAAGCCAGAGTTCAAACGGAAAGCGCCGTCTAATCTCGGAACTGGTTACCACACCAAATGCGAGCATGCCGGCTAGCAAAAATGCCAATCCCTTGATCAAGGGTAAAACACCCAATGATGCCAATACCACCGTCGCCAAAAGACTGAAGGTGACAAGGTAGTCCTGCAGCGAGCTCGAAGCCGCCCCGCTGGCTACCTCGTCAATCACGGTGAAGTTCTTATCCAGGTTTTTTCGATCATTGAAGTCTGGACCGGCGGCCAGCATGAGATTATCGCCGGCCTGTAAGGTGATATTGCCAAGCTTGCCAGAAAGCCGTTTACCGCCACGGTGCATGCCGACAATGGCAGCGTCAAAGCGGGAGCGAAAGCCGCTATCCTTAATGGTTTTGCCCTCAATGGTCGCGTTTGGCATAACGATCACTTCAATCATATTGTCCCTGAGCAATCCTTCATCGATAGCAAAGAGAGTGAGCCCCGGGACCTTATCCAGCGCCCCAAGTTGTTTGATGTCACCGGAGAAAATCAGTTTGTCGCCGGCCTCGATATACTCATGAGGCGCAACCGGTGAGATCAGGTGACTGCCACGCACCAATTCAACCAGGAAAAGATCATCCAGATCACGGAGTCCGTTGGCCAGAATACTCTTACCGACCAATTCCGAGCCGGCATCAACCGCCGCTTCGATCACGTACTCATTGAAATCCAATTCCCCCGAATCTTTACACGGCAGTAAGCGAGCAGATAACAGCAGCACCAACAGGCCCGCAACGGTCACCGCCAGGCCTATTTTAAAGAAGTCAAAAAATGCCAATCCCTGACCGGTGGCGTCCTCGAGAAAACTGCTCACAATAAGGTTAGTCGAGGTTCCTATCAGGGTCATAGTGCCACCGAGAATCGCGGCATAAGACAGAGGAATAAGTAGCCGGGAGGCCGGGTGATGCTTGTTACTGCGCACCGTATGAGCAAGCGTGGCAACAACAGCAGTATTATTGACGAAAGCCGAGAACACAGCAGTTACAACACCCAGCCGTAATATCGAAACAATATAGCCAGGAGTAATAAGACTGCTCGAAAGGCGGCTCAGCCAGGACAGTTTTTCCAGTCCAACCGAAACCAGCAGCAATAAAATCAGCGTGATCAGGCCGCTGTTAGAGGCTTTATCCAAGACCTCTGGCGTATCAACCAGGCCCATAAAATAAGCCGCCAACGTGGTGGTGACGAAAATCCAGGAGGCAGCCCAGTCGGAGAAGATCAGGCATCCTAACAGCCATAAAAAGAGACCGGAGATCAGTAATTGATCAATCATTGAACGATTCAGGCTACCTGTATTCTAAAGGCCCTAGGATACGCGCTTAAGGGCAGAGGCTACAACCGCTACTGGTATGGATCCTTTGATAGGCTACACTCAAATCACCCAGAGAAAGATGAACTCCTTATGAAGAAACTATTGATTATCGGCGGCATAGCCCTACTGACAGCGGCCGTCGCTTTTTACGTATTTCGAGCTGATATGAAGGAGGCCGCATACGATAAGATCACTGAAAATATGTTTGTGCCGGCCGATAACGACGAATTCGACCCCGGAGCCCAAATCGGCACAATGTTCCCGGGAGTTCGAGCTACCTACCAGGGACGCGATATCAATCTTATTCAGGAGTTTGCTGGCCCCAACGGCACAGCTTTTATCGCGACGCGCTCAGCTGAGTGGTGTCCTTTCTGCATGAAGCAAATGATTCAGCTGCAGGAACATAAAGCGGGCTTTGACCAGGCGGGTATAGGCATGGTCGCCATCACCTATGACGACCCTGTGCTGCAGCAGGTATTTGTGGATAAATTTGGCATTCAATATCCTATATTGCACGACGTGGACACCATGACCTTCAAAACTCTCGGCATCCTGAATGAAAAGTATGCGCCCGGAGACTCGGCTTACGGCATACCGCATCCGGGCATGATCGTAATCGACCGCAACGGTATTATCGTTGGTAAACAGTTTTTGGAAGCCTACAGCGTGAGGGTCGATGCCGCGGCGGCTTTAGCCTATGCCAGTGAAGCTCTAGGTGTAACGGATAACGGCGGCTGAGCGTGTCGGATCTCACAGAAGCGCAGCTTGCCGAATTTGTCACTTCTTTGGAAACGCTGCAGGAAAACCTGCAGCAACAAATAGTAAGTTCGACAGAACAGACTCAGCCTGTCACGCTCGATCAGCAAGCAGTGGGTCGTGTCTCTCGCATTGACGCCATTCAACAGCAGCACATCGCGATAGCCAGCCAGCAGCACGCAAAAAAATTACTGATCCAAGTACAGGCTGCCTTAGCTAGAATTGACGCAGGCGACTATGGCTACTGTCAGGAATGTGACGAGTTGGTGGCCCTGCCTCGGCTCAAGGCTCAGCCCTATGCCCGCTTGTGCCTGCAGTGCCAGGCTGGCAGCGAACAGTGAACTCATTCCGGGTGTGATCAGCGCTTTACCGCACCCATAATTTCTTTCGATTTAGCCAGGGCCTGTTGACGTACCTTTTCTCCATCGAGAGTCAGTACCTCACCCTCGAGCATCAATACCCGACCTGCAACAACCGTGGTAGTTACATCTGAAGAATCCACCATATAGACCATATGAGAGACCAGATCATACAAGGGCGCCAGTCTAGGACTGGCGACGGACACCTGAATCATATCTGCCTGCATGCCTACCCTTAATTTGCCGACACTGTTTTGCAGGCCAATGGCAGCTGCCCCGCCACTGGTTGCCATTGTCAGTGCAGCAATCGCAGGAACTACTGTTGGGTCCTGCTTTTCTTGTTTGTGGATAAGGGCTGCGAGCCGCATTTCTTCCCATAGATCAAGATCATTGTTGGATGCGGCGCCATCTGTTCCCAGCCCGACCAACACGCCTGCTGCCAGCATATCCGGCACCCGGGCGATCCCACTTGCCAGTTTCAGGTTGGAGGTAGGGTTGTGAATTGCTCCCACCTGTTTGCCAACCAACAGCTGTATCTCATCGTCTGTGAGGTGGATCATGTGGGCGCCAATAACGGGCACGTCCAACAACCCCAGACCGGCCACGTGATTCACCGATGTGTCTTTATACTGCCGGCGCACCAGCTCGATTTCGGCGGGTGACTCGGCTAAATGAATGGAAATCGGTACACCCAGGCTTTTGGCAGCGGCAACGGTTTGCTGAAGATGCTCGGGACTCACGGTGTAAGGTGCATGAGGCGCCAAGGCGGGAGTGATTCGTGAATTACGTCCCTTCCAACGCTGGACAAAAGCCTGAGCCGCAGCGAAGGAGTCGTCCCAGCCGCTAAATCCGGGACTCGGGAAATCGATGCTCGGAGCGGCTACTATCGCTCGCAGACCGCAGCTGTCGACCACTTCAGCAATTGTATCGGGATAAAAGTACATATCTACAAAGGTCGTGGTGCCACCCCGAATCATCTCCCAACAGGCAAGTTGAGTGCCTGTTCGGACGAAATCAGCATTGACGAATTTCGACTCCAGCGGAAATATATAATCGTTTAGCCAGCTCATCAGCTCGAGGTCGTCAGCGACGCCGCGAAACAAGGTCATACTTGAGTGGGTATGACCATTAATGAGTCCGGGCATCAACACCTTGTCTTTCCCCGAAATTACGCGCTCGGCGATGAAACGTGAGTTGATGTCACTGCGATCGCCAACGGCAACAATTTCGCTCTGTGAAACAGCCACCGCCCCGTCGCGGATAACCACATCGGTACCGTCCATGGTAATCAGGTAATCGCCCTGAATAATCAGATCCACCTTCTCCGCCGCATGGCCGTGCCACGGGATGACAAGAGCGAGCAAAATAACCAATTTTTGAAGGGTGTTAATCATGTTTTCTCCGTTGTAGTTGTCGATAACTCTCATCTGCCACCAGTCGCTGGCACCAGTGCACACTAACGCCGATACAGACCTTCACAATAAGTTTTCAGACCGTAGCCGCACAGATTGAAACCATCCTCAATTGGTTTTGCCATCATTTTCATGAGCTCCTCCAGCGCCAGACCGGAAAATATATCCACGGACTGATAACTACAACGGTGCTCATCCAGCTTCTGTAAAAACTGGGTACGTGTGGCATGAATAGGATCTTTGGGCTCGGTGTCCATTTTCCAGGCAATGGCCTCGGGGGCCTGGATCAGGCAGATTTTTTCAGTTTGCTCCTGCAGGCCAAAGCCGAGGTCTACCTGCATTTTAATTGGCGCACCCACAACCAACTCTGCCTCACAACGTGGGCAAAACTGATTCCAGGCTCCATAATTTTCAAAATTGACTAAAACGTCCCAGACGAGTTCACGCGACGCCTGAATTTCGATCAGATCTGAACTAATTGTGTCCTGGCTAATCATAACTGGGGTGCTCCCGACAGGCCTGGGACGGACGCCAATAATTCATTCTATTTGCGTTACCGGTAGGCTACTCTGTTGCACCCTAATCTACCTCAAAACTGGAGTAAGAACGATGATTGGATACGTAACACTCGGCGTTAACGACATGACACGCGCCAAGGCCTTTTACTCGGCTTTATTGGCCGACCTGGGCGCCAGCGAACTAATGGATATGGGTCGCATAGCGTTTTTTGGGGAGTCAATGGCGGCGCCAATGCTTTCAGTCTGCGTCCCTTATGACGAGAACGACCCCAGCTGCGGCAATGGCAACATGGTCGCGTTTAACCCTGGATCGAAAGAGAAAGTGGATGAGATGTATCACAAGGCCATTGCCTTGGGAGCTACCTCCGATGGCGAGCCAGGGCAGCGAATCGAAGATATGTTTTACGGCGCCTACGTGCGCGACCCCGACGGCAACAAACTGGCCTTCTTCCAGTTTGGTTGAAATTTCGGACGAAAAAAAACCATCGTTGCGTTAGCAGCGATGGTCGTATTTCCAGATCGAAAGTCAGTGTTTTAAACTTGGTGCTGTAAGGTGGCTACTTGCTAGTGGCGACGACAGCCGGACGTGCGGCACTGTTATCGCGCGGCTTAGCCATAGTGGGTTGGCCACTGATGCCGGATTGAATGACGTCGACCTTATGTCCTTCTTTCAAAAAAAGAGCGGTCTGCTCGGCAATTGACGCAGACGTCTCTACTGCCGCAGGTTGCTTCTTCTTAGCCGGTGCACGTTTCGGTTTTTCTGCAATTTTCTGTTTAGCTGCCATGGATCGCCCTTAATTTTTAGTCGAGCCAACCAGTATACAGTATTTGTACATTTTATGTGCAATTAGTTGCATCTGAACATATGACGTACCACAGCGCGGGCATCGCCGGCGCTCCCTGCGTTATACTCGCGCCGATGACCCAAGCAAACAAAATTTTACAGTCCGTATTCGGTTACAGTGACTTCCGCCCTCCCCAGAATGAAATTATCGAAACGATAATTACGGGCGGTGATGCACTGGTACTTATGCCCACTGGCGGCGGTAAATCGCTGTGCTACCAGATTCCCGCCCTGGTCAGGCCTGGTTGCGCCATCGTAATATCACCGCTCATTGCACTAATGCAAGATCAGGTAAGCGCACTGCGTGAACTGGGGGTACAGGCAAGCTTTCTCAACTCCAGTCTCGACGCCAGCACCGCCAATGGCATCGAAAGAGCTTTGCTCAACGGCGAACTGGACTTGCTGTATATCGCCCCCGAGCGACTTACCAAGAGGCGCATGCTGGACCTGCTACAACAGGCTGAAATAAGCCTGTTTGCCATTGACGAGGCCCACTGCGTTTCCCAATGGGGTCACGATTTCAGGGCGGACTACTTACAACTCAGTCTGCTCCACGAACTTTTCCCGGAAATTCCACGCATTGCGCTCACCGCCACGGCAGACGAACGCACCCGACAGGAAATCATCACACGACTGGATCTAGGCCAGGCCAGACACTTTATTGCTGGCTTTGATCGTCCCAATATCCGCTATCGTATCGCTTTGAAGCACACTGCCAGAGCACAGCTGCTGCAATTTTTGCAGCAAGAACACGCAAACGATGCCGGCATTATCTATTGCCTGTCTCGCAAAAAGACCGAGGAGACGGCCTACTGGTTGCAGAAACAGGGATTCAACGCCCTGCCCTATCACGCTGGCCTGGACAGCCGCGTCCGCGCAGACCACCAAGCTCGATTTTTGCGCGAGGAAAACCTGATCATCGTTGCTACCATCGCCTTCGGCATGGGCATCGACAAACCTGATGTTCGCTTTGTCGCCCATCTTGATCTTCCCAAAACCGTGGAAGCCTATTATCAGGAGACTGGCCGTGCAGGCCGCGACGGAGAGCCCGCGACGGCGTGGATGATTTACGGCCTACAGGACGTCATTAAGCTACGCCAGATGATGGAATCTTCCGAGGGCAGCGAAGAACATAAACGCGCCGAGCAACATCGCCTGAACGCCATGCTGGGGCTGTGTGAAATCACCACCTGCAGGCGTCAGGCGCTGTTAGGCTACTTTGACGAACACCTGGAACAGCCCTGCGGCAACTGTGATAACTGTCTGGAGCCGGTGGCCACCTGGGATGGCACGGAAGCGGCGCGTATGGCGCTGAGCGCAGCCTATCGCACCGGGCAACGGTTCGGCGTCAATCATCTGATCGATGTACTGCGGGGCTCTGAAAGTGACAAAATCTTCCAATCAGACCATCACCAGCTTCCTGTGTACGGCGTTGGCAAGGAGCTAGACGGCAACCAATGGCGCTCAGTCTATCGGCAACTCGTGGCCAGGGCCTATCTGAGTGTCGATCTCGAGCGTTTCGGTGCGCTTCGATTACAGGAGAAATGCCGCAACCTGTTACGTGGCGAGGAGCACATAGAATTGCGCCGCGACCTGGCGCGTAAGTCCAGCAAAAAACAAACGCGTACCGCGTTACCAGAAGACATCGACATTGCGCTGTGGGAGGCGTTACGCGAACGACGTCGTTTGTTAGCGGAAGAACAGGGAATCCCGCCCTACGTGATTTTTCACGACCGAACACTGAAAGAAATGTGCTCCCTATTGCCAATGGAGCTCAGCGAGTTTGCGCAACTTACGGGCGTGGGGGAGCGCAAGCTGGAGAAATACGGCAGTACGTTTCTTCAGGTTATCCAGGAGCACAGCAAATTGGCGGTGGCTGAGTAAACGACAGCTTACGGCATAGGCGAGCCCTCACTCTACGGTGCGATTTAAGCAACAATTCCACGTCCACACATTGACCTTCCATTATCAGGCGAGTAGCTTCTACGGCTTACCTGAAATCCGGAGCTTAACGTGAGCAAAAAAATCCCCCGTTCTAAAGAAGATGACTACACTCAGGCCATTCTAGAAGATCGCCAGAAGTTCATTGAGGAGAACACCCCTGCCAAGCTGAACCACACAAAGCAGTTTTCCTTTGAACCAGCAGATATGGCGGGAAATATCGAAAACCTGTTTGGTGTCGCGCAAGTACCCGTGGGCATAGCAGGACCACTTTTAGTTGACGGAGAATACGCCAAGGGAGATTTTTACGTACCTATGGCCACCGTGGAAGGCACCATGCTGGCGAGCTACAACCGGGGCATGAGAGTAATCCGCGAAAGCGGCGGCGTGAAGACCACGGTGACACGAACCGCAATGCAACGGGCGCCGGTATTTGTGTTCAAAGATGCCCGAGAAGCCCGGGATTTTGAGCTGTGGCTGGAAGATAACTTCGCCGCCATTAAAGCAAAAGCAGAGACCAGCACCTCAGTGGGCAAGCTCAATGAGATTGAACACTACCACGCCCACAACTTTGTCTTCACTCGTTTCGACTACAGTACCGGTGATGCAGCTGGCCAGAATATGACCAGCAAAGCGACATTTCTCGCCTGTGAATGGATTCGTGAGCAGAACATGCACATGTCCCACTACCTCCTCTCCGGCAACTTTGATACCGAGAAAAAGACCTCTTCGGTCAATATGCTCAAGGGTCGGGGCCGACGGGTAACCGCCGAAATCACCATTCCCCGCAGTGTGATGATCGAGAATTTGCGTATATCGCCGCAGCAAATGCATTACGGGCAGGGAATCAGTACGCTCAGCGCATTTATCACCAGCTCGTCTAACAATGCAGCCCACCCCGCTAATGGTCTGGCCGCGCTGTATCTGGCCACTGGCCAGGACATTGCGAACATCGGCGAGTCCAATCAGTGCAGCACCTACAACAAGGTCACCCGCGAGGGCGACTACTACTTCTCGATTACTTTTCCTTCAATTATCGTCGCCACCTACGGCGGCGGTACAGCGCTAGCCACCCAGCGTGAGTGCCTGGAAATCATGGATTGTTTCGGTCAGGACAAAGCGGACAAACTAGCAGAAATTGCAGCAGCCCTTACTGTGGCCGGCGAATTATCGCTGGGAGCCGCCTCGAGGATTGACGACAAGACCCGGACCAACGAATGGGTGGATGCCCACGAGAGACTCGGGCGCAACCGCTCTTAGGTCCGCTGATGGTCACTCCCGCTGAAACTCTGGTGGTCATGATAGAGGCCGCCGCCGCCCTCGCCGGCTTTGCCGGCATTGTGGTCGCTCTGCGCCGTGAAAGCTGGACAGTATTGGATGGCCTGCAGATTCGCAATCTTCTTTCCTGTGCTTTCAGCGCGCTGTTTTTCTCCATCCTGGCACTCGTGCTACTTCACGCCGGATTACCGGATGCAATGATCTGGCAGATTCTTAGCGCGATCTATGTTTTGGTGGGTGTCGTGATGACCACAATGAATGCCTTTCTCTATACTCGTTTGAGAAAATCGGCGGGGGAACGCTTTCCTAGCTTTGCAAACCTGTTCTGGTTCGGCACTGGTATTATGGTTATTGCTCTGGTTATGTATAACGCTATTCAGCTCGCCACTTTCTGGCCGGTACTGGTGAGCATTTCCTGGTTGTTCGGCCTAACCTGCTATTCCTTTTGGCAGTTGCTGATACGCCACAACTGATGCGCAGACCATGCTAATCCTGTCAAATCACGTATCCATTCCCGATAATGAAATTGAGTTGAACGCCATTCGAGCTCAAGGGGCAGGAGGCCAAAACGTCAATAAGGTGTCTTCGGCAATTCATCTGCGCTTCAATATCCGAGAGTCTTCGCTCCCGGACATCTATAAAGAGCGCTTGTTGGCCTTAAGCGATAGCCGTGTTTCCAGCGAAGGTGTCATTGTAATCAAGGCTCAAAAATTCAGAACGCAAGACAAGAACCGTGAGGATGCATTGACCCGGCTGGGAGAATTGATCAAGAACAGTATGGTTACCCAGCGCCGCCGGGTCGCCACTAAACCCTCGCGTAATTCACAAAGAAAAAGAATGGATCGTAAAACCAAGCACGGACGTAGAAAAGATCTGCGCGGCAAGGTTGACGTTTAAAAATCAGACTAAAAGACCGAGACTGTCACATCAATACTAGCGAACACTGAGATAGTGCACGCTAAAAAGCTGATCTTCATCTACCCAGCTACGCTGCACCTGCAGACCCGCGCTGGCTGCCAGCTCACTAAATCCATCGACGCTGTATTTATAAGAATTCTCAGTATGAATTGATTCACCCTGAGCCATACTAATAGAGCTACCGTTACAACGAATCGATTGGCTGCGACGACTGACAAGATGCATTTCGATACGCTGCTGCTCCCCATTATAAAACGCTTTGTGCTCGAACTCTGCCCGCTCAAATTCCGCGTCCAACACGTCGTTTATCCGGGTCAGCGCGTTGAAGTTAAAGTCTGCGGTGACACCTTCTGCATCGTTATAGGCAGCAGTTAAACGTTCACTGGATTTGTGCAGGTCCACGCCAATAAGCGCGCCACCACCACTGCCTACGACGTTACAAATCCGCTTGAGAAAACTCAAGGCGGCGGCGGGCTCAAGGTTTCCAATTGTCGACCCGGGGTAAAAAACGACTCTTTTCCCGGCGGGAAGCTGGTCGACGAACGACCAGCTCTGATTAAAATCTGCGCACACTGCCTGAATTTTCAGCCAGGGGTATTCCTGACCAAGCTCCATGGCAGCCGATTTTAAAAAATCAGCTGCAATGTCTACCGGCGCATAAACCGCGGGCTTGAATGAGTTCAGCAACAACCGTACTTTTTCACAATTGCCGCTGCCGGGCTCGATGAATATACAGTCGCTGCCACAATACTCGGCTATCTCAACCTGATGCTCATGGAGCAACTTCTTCTCAGTGCGGGTGGGATAGTATTCGGGAACCTGTGTTATCTGTTCGAACAACTGCGAACCAACCGTATCGTAGAAATACTTGGGGTTTATCGATTTGGGCTGAGCCTGTAAGCCAGCGAGTATCTCACTGCGAACATCTCCCGCAGCCGGGTGTTCATCCGTGAAGCTGACATTACTCAGTCCCTTGACCGGTAAGTTCATAAATCTAATTCCTGTCTGTCAATTTATTGTGGTTCCAGCCACTGGGCCAATCGTATACCGCTAAACTGCCAGCGATCCTGGGGGTAAAAGAAGTTCCTGTAGCTTGGCCTCAGCTGCTCTGCCTTCGATACGCAGGAACCGCCGCGTAGGACGACCTGGTTACTCATAAATTTTCCGTTGTACTCGCCAATCGCGCCAGCGTTTGGGGCAAAACCGGGGTATGGACTATAGGCGCTTTGAGTCCACTGCCAGCAATGATTATAGAGCTGCTTCAAACCGTCGGCCTCTGCAGGCGGAGTCGGATGTAGGCAGCCATCGTCGAAACCCCCAGTGGATGCCGGCTGCTCGGCGGCGGCCAACTCCCACTCTTGCTCTGTAGGCAATCTTGCTCCCGCCCACCGTGCGTAGGCGTCGGCCTCATAGGCACTCACATGGCAAACCGGGCTGTTCTGCGAGCGAGGCTGAAGCCCATGGAGCGTATACTCCAGCGATTGGCCCTCGCGCTCCCGCCAATATAGCGGGCTGGTCCAGTTATTATTCTGGACGCATGCCCAGCCATCAGCCAGCCAGAGTTCGGGGCGTTGATAGCCTCCATCTTCCACAAATTGCCTGTACTCGCCATTGGTAACCAAGCGATCTGCCAGGGCAAAGGCCTTTAGGAAACTCTGGTGACGAGGTAGTTCATTATCAAAGCAGAACCCTTCACCATCAAAGCCTACCTCAATCAGGCCGCCGGCAAATTCCAGCCAACGGACAGGACTGATCATTGGGGATTCAGGGGCACTGGCGGCGCGGTAAGCCGGAGACAGCGGATTTATCGAAAGAGAGTATTTCAGATCGGTGAAAAACAACTCCTGGTGTTGGCGCTCGTGCTCTATGCCTAGCACCGTTCGCTCCAATATCTGTTGTCGTTGTGCATGATTTTCGATCGCCAGCAGCGCCGTCATTGCCGCGTCCACCTGCCCTCGATATGCAACCACATCCGCGACCGTTGGCCGTGACAGCAAGCCACGCTGATGCCGGGGAAACTGCTCGCCAATCCCATTGTAGTAGGAGTTGAAAAGCACCTCATAATGCGCGTTTACCGGCACGTAGCCTGGCGCAAAGGGCTTGAGGATAAAGGTTTCGAAAAACCAGCTGGTATGTGCAAGATGCCATTTTGGTGGGCTAGTAAAGGCCTCGGCTTGCAGCGAGTAGTCTTCGTTTTCAAGCGGAGCACAAATTTCGAGCGACTGCTCCCGCGTCATCTGGAATTGTTGTTGCATAGAATGTTGATTTGAATTTTTCATAGAGTGCGCGAAGCCTACCAGCTTTTGGTGAACGATTCATTTCGCTGGGGTTATTCTCGCAAATGTGCGGGAATTGTCGCCCTCTCCAACCATTCAAAAAGCAGCTCCACAAGCACCGCCAGAGCCGCTGCGGGAATCGCTCCTTCCAGAATCAGCTTATGGTCGTTCAGCGTCAGTCCAGTAATAATCGGCTCGCCCAGGCCACCTGCACCTACAAAGGCGGCAAGCGTGGCAGTACCAATGCTGATAATTGCAGCGGTTTTAACACCCGCCATTAGCGTTGGCATAGCCAGCGGTAGTTCCACTTTCAATAATTGCTGGTTAGCCGTCAGGCCCATACCTGTTGCCACTTCCTTCAGTAGAGGGTCCACATTGAAAATACCGATCAGGGTATTGCGAACAATCGGCAGCAAGGAATACAAAAAGAGCGCCAGAATAGCCGGTACCTGACCAAGGCCCACCAGAGGCACCAACAGAGCTAACAGGGCCAGCGCCGGTATTGTTTGAATCAGGCCGGTGATGTAAAGAAGGCTTCGGGCAAGGCGCTCAAATCGGGAGAGAAACAACGCCAGAGGCAGCGCCGTAAGACAGGCCAGAATGAGAGCGACCGAGGTCAGCTTCAGGTGGACACCGGTATTGCGAAGAATTCGTGATACCCGACTGGGGGCACTTGAAACGGCATCAGCGACCAGGCCACTATCACGAAGGAAGTCCGCAGCAACCCCCGCCGGCGACTCCTTGTCTATAGCGACTCGACGGTTCAGCGCACGCATAGTTTCTTCGTCGAGGCGCTGCTCAAGCTGCAGCAGCAACTCGACTACCTTGGGAGGTAAATCATCACGCAGCAGGAGGCCGGCCTCGTAGCGCGGGAAATAGCCCTGATCATCCGCCAGGATGGTCAGATCGTAGACGTCCAACTCTCCATCGGTGGTGTACGCGTCGGTGATATCCAGTTGCCCATTGGCTATAGCGGGATAGGCGAGCGCATGCTCAATACCCACAGGCCGTTGCGGCAGGCGATACACTTTTTGCAATTCAGGCCAGCCATCACCACGATTGAGAAACTCCAGAGAAAAACCGATCTGTAAATCGTCGTGGCTCGCCAAATCACTGATGCGTGAGATACCTCGAGTAGCCGCCGTTTTTGTATCAAGCACGAGTGCGTAACTGTTATTGAAGCCCAGGTTCACCCCCAGCGTAAGACCCATTGCGGCAAGTTCTGCGTCCAGACCGCTGCGGCTTAGATTCGGCTTTCCCAGTACCGCCTGAATGAGAGTCCCGGTATATTCCGGGTACACATCAATGGCGCCAGTTCGAAGGGCCTCAAACGCGATCATGGTGCCGCCAAGACCCAGTTTGTGCTCAGCCGTTATGCCGTTGCCTTGCAACAACTGTGTTGCGATTTCAGCCAGAACATAACTCTCGCTGAATGTCTTTGAGGCTATGCGTATTGGCTCGGAAGTAGCAGATGCCGAAGCGGTTGCAACGGCCATCAACAAAGACAGCAACAGGGCCGCAGATCGCCTGACCGCAGTCATCAAACAAGCCCGGAAAATCATTCAAGCTCACCAGGTAGCATGGCGTGCAGTAGATCCTCTGGTGCGCTATCCGGGTTGGCTTCCAGCAAGATCTGCTTATCGAGCTGCTGGACTACCTGGCCATTGTCCATTACCACTATGGTATCGGCCAGTAGCATCGCCTCGCGCATATCGTGGGTTACCAACAGGGCGGTACTTGGCTCCGCCTGATGTAATTCCAGAACCTGTTGGTGAATACCTTTGCGAGTTATCGGATCCAGTGCCGCAAAGGGTTCATCCAGCAACAGTATCTCAGGCCTTAGCATCATCGCGCGGCATAGCCCGACACGTTGCTGCTGACCGCCGCTCAGTTGATGCGGATACTTGTCCAACATGGGGCGGGATAGCCGGGTCAGCGAAAGAAGTTCCTCCAGGCGCTGTTCGATCTGTGCTTCCGGCCACGCTTCCAGTTTTGCCAATAAGCATATATTGGCACCGGCGCTTAGGTGTGGAAACAGGCCATTGCCCTGAACCGCGTAACCAATGCGTCTGCGAAAAACAGGCAGGTTCCCATAGTCAATGGCTTCACCAAAAACGCGCACTTCACCCGCATCGGGTCGCACCAGACCATTGCACATTTTAAGCAACGTAGACTTGCCACAGCCACTGCGACCAATCAACGCCGTGATTTGATGACGTTTAAACTGCAGAGTGACATCAGTCAACGCTGCCGCGCCCGGGTATTGCTTACCGGCTGATTCCAGAGAGAGTATAGGCATAGGGACTATCTAAACACGGGCACAGAAAAATTGGCAGCTGCAACCCGTGACCAGACGTGTGGGATTACAGTAGTTCGATGAGACAGCTCGAGCACATAACCGTCGCTTTCGGCTCACTGATGTCCTCAACCATCGCCATCAGGCTCGTCATTCGTCTGGCGAATACATTATAGGAAGTGGATGCCTGAGCGGTGATTCCCCCGGATAGTTGTCGCAGCAGGGCCATCACTGGCGATACCTCTTGCACCACATAATGCGTCTTATATTCCTGCAAACTAGCCAACTGGGCAGCGTGTGCTATCGCCTCTTCCATAGTGCCCAGCTTATCAATCAGGCCCCTCTCCAGAGCATCCGGCGCGAGCCACACCCGCCCTCCGGCGATAGAGCGGATATAGTCGGGATCCCGGTTGCGACTGGCTGCGACCAAACCGATGAACTGTTCATACGCACTATTTGCCCAGCGGGCAAAAATCGCATCAAGCTTTTCGTTTACACCTTTATATACACCCCAACCGGCGTTCTCGCTGGTGGTTACACCATCGAAATTAACTCCGACATATGCAAATACATTTTCCAATGTGGGGAAGGCAACTGCAACGCCGATAGAACCCGTGATGGTTGTTGGCTCGGCATATATTGTATCGGCGGGGGTACTTATCCAGACCCCGCCCGACGCGGCCACATCCCCCATAGAAACCACTACTGGTATGCCCTTGAGCTTTGCGGCAACCAACTCATCGCGAATGATATCGCTGCCAATAATAGAACCACCGGGGCTATTAACCCGCAGTACAATTGCTTTCGTGGTGTCGTTTTCATGGGCCCGGCGAATGAGCGGGGCAATGTCATCAGAGCCGGCCACCCCTGGCCCCCCTTCCCCATGTGCGATTCCGCCTTGGACAAACACTACAGCGACAGCATCTTCTGACTCAACTTCTTCCGGTTCAATTTGCGAGAAATACTCGGACCAGTAAATATGAGGATACGTTTCTACAGCTTCGTCGTCGGACTTGCCGAACTTCTCTATCATGTGACTACGCAGCTCAGGGAAACTTTTAGTGCCGGAAATCAATCCCTGCTGCTGTGCCCAGGCCAGCCCATCGTAGGAACCCTCATTGATCATGGGCACGCTATATTGATCGGCCAATTGCTGGAATATCTCTGGCTCGACATCTCGGGCTTGGGCCATACGTGATTTAAGTGTGGCCCAAACAGGTCCGTAGAGCGCCTCGCGCTGAAGTCGGTCGGGTTCAGACATGTCCGATCGGGTAAAGCCTTCCACAGCAGATTTAAACTCGCCCTGACTGTAGTTGTGAATGGTAATTTTGAGCTTGTCTGTCAACTCACGGGTGTAATCCCGATAGCCACCCACACCATTAACAGCAAGTGCACCGGAAGGGTGGAGGAATATTTCATCGGCCTGGGCGGCCATCAGGTAGGAACCGGTGGTAAGGCTTTCGCTGTAGGCAACGACAGTTTTCCCAGATAAACGAAAGGCAGCCAGCTCGTCTGAAATTCGCAGCGCGGTGCTGGAGCCGGCAAATTTTGATCCACTGAAATCCACCAGGACGCCAGACAGCCTCTCATCCGCGGCAGCAGCTCGTATCAGGCGAATCAGGTCGCGGGACTGAATTTGCACCTCATCTGACATAGCAAAAGGGAAACCCAGTTCGCTGGGAAAGACTTCCTGATCCTGGATGATGCCAACGGGGTTCAAAATCAACACCTTGCCATCTGGATCAACTTTTTCAGGAAGCTTGTTGACGAGATAAATTGCGCCACCCACAAGGTAGACCAAAAAAAGTAATGTGAAAATGTTCACGGTCCACACTCTAAGACCCGTTAGAAAATTACCCAATTTCTCAAAGAATTTTTTCAAAGTCCATTCTCCCGATATAACGCAACAGCGAAGTATAATTGATTTGGAGCTGGCATGGTTCGGCGTTTATCGCAAATTCGTCACGGCTGAACGCACAATCAGCTGTATCCAGGCGAAAGTACGTGTCTAGTCTAAAAGTCGGTATCTTCGCACCAGGCCTGTGATGTCCCTGGGTTCCCCATCGCTAAAGCTGGGGCGAATATGCGTATCCCGCAACAGGGATTTTACACGGCTTGCTTGACCGGAGAATTCCTCAACCGGGTTTTCAACCACGACATTTTTTACCGTGCCACGAGAGCTCACGTCAAATTTGAGGGTGATAATTCCCAGCTCGCGTGGTTTTTTCCTTGGATGGGCGCGCCACAAATCCAACGAATCCGGCAACTCGACCGGTTCCGCAAACCATTCCGCCAATAAATCCAATTCCTGGGCCTCTCGCAGCATGCTTTCCACTATCGCGTACTCTTCGTTGGCCTTCCTGAGGTTTCCATTCCACTGATACCAATCACCAAGTTCACGGTGGAATGTCGCGACGTCCTTGCTCTCCATATCCGCACCGCGAGCCATCAAATCTTGCATCAACTTACGACCGACCCTCTCGCCGGTTTTCTGCATAACGCCGATACGTTCGTGAATATAGCCTTCAGAACGGAATTCGGCACCACGCAAAGGACCGGATGGCATACCCACTGCTTGAGCCGTCTCAATGGGATCTTCCCCCAGCAACAGGTAGAGGTTGAGCATCTGGCTCTTTACCAACTTCCGATACCAGTCGATACGGAAGTCTAGCGCTTCGGCCATCGTATCCAGCATTTCCTGATTTAGCAGATAGGCCTGCATAACCCGAGTTTGAGATTGCTGTCTACCGCCGAGTATCACGCCATAGGCGTCGCGTTGCCACTGCAGGTACTCGAGACCCATTTGAACCTTTTCTTCGGTATAAGGCGGATGCCCCTCACCGTGAATTTCAAAAGAGTAGTGATAGACATCATCCAAAGACTCGGCATCGCCCACTGTGCGATAGACTTCAATTAACTTTTCCAACAGCGGGACCTGACGGGCGCTTCGCAAACCGTCATTGATTCGCAGAACATGAAGAGCCCTGCGGTAGGCTTCTATTGACTTGGCATATGCACCACGCTCCTGATAAAGCGCTCCAAGCCCTGCAAGAGGCTCTGCAAGGTTTTCAGAGTAAGGTCCTCCTGCGGTCTCCATCGCCTCAAGTTGATCTTGATAGGGGTCAGTCGCCCCGCTGTTCAAGCGCATCTCATTTGGATCAGGGGGTAATGGAAATTCTTCCGCGGCTGACTTCAATACACGAACGTACTCTCTACCAAATAAGGAGGGTAAATGCGCATAGGCTGAACTGCCCGCAGATAGAAGCAGCAGGCCTATAATAATCGCATGAACTGGAGGCATGTAAATCACAGGCAATACATCAAATTATCGTTTGACCAAAACTTCAGTCGGCCCTCTCGACGCTGACCTGCATCCCTGTAGGCAGCAACAGCGGCCCGTATTGATTGTAGATAGCAACATCGGCGGCGTCTCTTCCCCTGGCGACAACAATGCGCCCCCCGGGTGAGTCAGATGCGGGATCAAAGGTATACCATTGCCCACCGACGAAGGCTTCAAACCAGGCGTGATTATCCATGGGCTCCAGACCCTGCAGGTAACCCACAGCCAACCTTGCTGGAATACACAGAGCACGACAGAGCGAAATCGAAAGCTGTGCCAAATCTCTGCATACCCCCTCACCCCGGGAATTGACCTCCGTCGACGATACCGGGTAAGTACTGCTTAATGGAACATTCCTAATATGGCTCTGTACCCAGTGCCTGATGGCCTCGACCTGCTCGTAGCCGGAGGACATGCCAACCACAATTTCCTGCGCCATATCGCCAAACCGGTCTGACTCACAAAAGCGGCTGGGCAAAAGATAGACAAGGGTTGAATCGGGAAGGTTTGGCACCTCAACAAAAGGGGCATTGGAGGTTGGTATTGCCTGTTGTCTGACAATGGCATCAATCGAAGATACAAGCTCGAATTTCCCCACAGGCGCAAGCAGGCGCTGACACAGGTTACCGAAGGCATCGCTAAACTCATGCACGGGTACGGCCGGATCCAGTTCAAACGTTTCCGCCGTGATCTGTTGATTCACATTGCTTTGTGGGCGCAGCATAAACACCATGGGCGTAGCTATTTCAGCCTCAAAACTGAGGCCGCATCTGGCTCGCAGTCGGACCTCCTCCGTGGGCATCAGTTCAGATATCACCCGGCCACCTCATCCACCGGGGTAATATTTCGCGCACAGATCGCTCTGATACGCTCAGCAGGCTTGGCCAGCTGTGGTAGCAGATAAGTGCGAAAGTCTTCGGGGTAGTCACGTTGTATCAGCGCCAGTTCCATGCAGGACAACCATTGATCGACATGTTGTGCGGTAATTGCCAAGTGAGCGTGTACGCCCGGGATACTGATAGCGCCATATTTCTCGCTATATAGCCGTGGGCCACCCGACCAGGCGCACAGGAAGCGGGCAAGCTTGTCTCTGGACAAATCACGGGTAGGTGGATGCATATTCCAAACATCACGGAACCGTGCATCGTGTTCCATAATGTCATAGAAGGTATCCACTATTGCCCGAATTCCCGACTCGCCTCCCGCGGCGCGAAAGGTGCTATCGCCGTTGCCATAAACTTGTTTGGGTTCTGTGAGCTCTTTCATTGCTAATTCTCTAAAAAACGGGTCTAGCGGATCGCGATAGGATTGATCACCATCTGTACCGCTCCTTCGAATTTGGGAACACCGAGTACAAATAGAAATTCAGAAACACCGTCGCGTGCTAGCTCAGCGGTCTGAATATTCTCAAGGACGTAAACGCCGTTTTTTGCCAATAGTATTGCATGGCTGGGAAACAGCTGTTCCGGATCAGGATTGGGCACGGCATCAAGTCCCCAGGTGTCGGCACCGACGGCAACCACGTTCAGCCCCGCCAGATAAATTGCTCCACCAATGTCCAGACCAGGCTCGCCGCTCATAAATCGCTGCGGGTCAGAACTCGCCAACTGCTGCCAGCCGGTGTGAAATATCACCACATCGCCAGCGCCAATGTTGATACCCTGAGCCTTGGCGGCCCCCTTTATTTCTGCTTCATTAAAGGGTGTGCCTATGGCGACCATGCCATCAGCGCCCAGGTATTTAACCATATCCAGCAATACCCCACGGGTAACTATTGCCGGAATCTCATGGGTGCCATATTTTTTTGCGCCGGTAGGTGAAAACAATTCGGCGGCAGTTGCGCCGTTGTAATAGTGGTGATTTATACCGAAATGAGCGAAGCCGTCAATTTGCGTACCAATGCCCAGCCAGGTGGCGAGATAATCGTCATGGGAGGTTGCCTTGGATTTGCCCAAAGGAGGCACATTTTCCGCGCCGTGAGGGTACATAATCATGCTGAAACTTCGGTGCCCGTAAGCAGGAGTATCAGCGCCCGTCACCCCACCCAACTGATACGTCTTGCCCGTCGTAACCAGGCTGGCAGCCGCTAGCACGGCCTCGGGGCTAAGGTTATTGGCTGCGCCGATCGTATCATCGGCACCATACTTTGACGGATACCAATCGTCTTGCGCCGCTACAGACAGACTGCCCGCAAATGCAATAGTGGCCAATCCGAGAACTACTGCGCGTTTTATACAAGCCAAGTAAATCATTGTCGTGTCACATCCTGCTAAAAGCCTGCACAGATACTAGCCCATATCCGCGCTACAAACGAAGTACATGAGGCGATTTAATAACCGCGGTCAAAATTGATGAGGTGGAGAAGCGGTAAGCCATCAAGGTATCTGCGATAGTTTTCCGCAAACAGTGATACTACGGAGTTTTCTGGCGTTGGCGCAGCCGTGTGACTGGTAACGTATAGATTTTCGATACGCCACAGCGGATCATCATCCGGCAGAGGCTCGGTGTGAACTACGTCGAGCACTGCGGCACCTAGCTGCCCGTCTTCCAGAGCCCTGATCAGGGCGTCGTCATCAACGCAATTGGCTCTGCCGGCGTTAATGAATATGGCGCCGGGGTTAAGCGCAGCCAACAACTGCTGATCCACCATGCCGTCCGTCGCAGAAGTGTCCGGTAGCAAGGCCACCAAATAGTCCAGCCCCTGCGCAAACTGCATGCGATGCTGCGTCGCATAGCATTGCTGAAAAGGGTCAGTCGGTTCTCCGCTCGAATTCATACCCCGAATTTGCAGTCCAAATGCCAGCGCAGTCCCGGCAACCGCACTGCCAATCGAGCCGGTGCCCATAATTCCCAGGGTCTTTCCAGCGAGACTTGAATCGGCACTATGGTCCCATTGTGAACGTCCGGATCGCCGCAGAATATTGCGTTCCAAAGCCAGTAGCCAGCCCATAACGAACTCACTCATCCGTAGGCCGAAGAGATCTTTCACACCGGTGAGTTGATAGTCACGCCTAGCGGCAACAATGAGTGGCTTCACCCCCGCCCAACTAGATTGCACCCATTCCAGTCTGTCACAGTGCGGCAACAACTTGGCGACCGCGTCCGGAGCGCCCAGGATAATCTCAGCTAATCCACACGCCTGACTAGCCGATTCGGCATCGGGAAAAATGCTAAAGGTAATTTGAGGAAGATTTTCCGCTTGCAACAGCTGCAGATAACGAGGCGCGTCTTCTCCAAGAATTAGAACGTGTGGCATAGACGACTACGCTCTTATTGCCATTGATAAAATAACGCAATCGCTGTGGCTTCAGCAGCCATCCGCGGAGTCACTCATCAACCAGCTCAGGGAATTCTCCAGTATTTTGCGCATAACTGGTTGCTTGAAGGACTCCGCTGTATGGCCCAATGCGGTGTAAACGGCGCGGCCACTCGCAACACAATTACTCCACACCACCGGGTGGTCGTTCATCCGGAGATTACGATCACCCCAGGGAAAGCTCTGCACCGGCGTATACGAGTCCTCATCCAGCGCAGCGAGAATGGTGAAGCCTGCAGCCCGCGGGCTGACCTCCCAGGAGTACCACTCATCAGCGTGATTCCAGACATTGGGAATGGCTTGCACCGCAGGGTGCTGATGATTTTCAGTGACAATAGACGCAATCTGGATCTGAGGGCCCATGGTGTGAGCAGTAAAATCCGCTCCAATGAGATTCTTCATATACCAGGGCCAGTCTTGATGAGAGCCATCTCCGGCCCCGTGGATGCCCAACCAACCACCACCATTCTCCAGCCAGGCTTCAAATACCGCCTGCTGCTCATGACTCAGCATGTCGCCTGTCGCATTGAGAAAAACTACTGCTTCGAAGCTCGCCAGTTGTTGGGTGTTGAACACCGCGCCGTTCTCGGTGAAGAAGGTGGTCCAGCCCTTGCCGATGGCGATCTGCTCCAGCGCCTGCACCCCACTGGCTATCCCATCAATATGGCGAAAGTGATTGGTTTTACTGAATACCAGAACCGCAGGCGATCGCAAACCGGGCGCCAAATAAGGTTGGTGCGTATCATGAGCGCTACTCGGAAAAAGAAAATACCAAGCGCCACTGGTGTAGGCATAACCCAGGACCAGCGCAGCCAATACCGCCGCCAACAATATCAATGTACGAAAAAATCGCGAGAATCCACTGGCTCTTCTTGCCATGGCCCTTTCCCTAGAACGATGAAAATGAGCATCGAATATACCATGGATCATCACCGAGAAAGCTCCTAATACGGTGCTAAACCAGGTACGTGATACCATCCCCGCGGGGAACTTTGTCGGCCCTCTACAATCGAAAATCTTATAGCTAAATTCAAGGAGAGCCGCGTGCTGGATCAGGTAAAAGATTATTACGGTAAAACCCTGCAGGGGTCGGCAGACTTAAAGACCGATGCCTGCTGCACTCTGGAAGCACCCCCCGCTCACCTACGGGAAATCCTATCGCTGATTCACGATGACGTACTCACAAGATACTACGGCTGCGGGCTAGTCGCTCCGCAGTTAATGCAGGGCCTCAAGGTATTGGACCTGGGCTGCGGCGCGGGACGCGACGCCTATGTACTGTCTGCCATGGTCGGCGAAGAGGGTCGTATCGTCGGAGTCGATATGACCGAAGAGCAACTTGCCGTAGCTGAAGAGCATCGCGAATACCATGCCCTGACTTTTGGCCATAAACAGTCCAACGTAAGTTTCCATCAGGGTTACCTGGAAAAACTGGACGAACTGGGTTTTGCCGACAACAGTTTTGACATCATCGTTTCCAACTGTGTGATCAACTTATGCGAAGACAAGGAAGCTGTATTGGCTGAGGCTCTGCGCGTTCTGAAACCCGGCGGCGAGCTCTATTTTTCAGATGTGTATGCGGATCGCAGGGTGCCCGCCGAGTTAGTCAAAGATCCAGTTCTCTACGGCGAATGCCTCAGCGGTGCACTGTACTGGAATGACTTTCTCTCCCTCTCCAAGCAGGTCGGCTTCCATGATCCGCGACTGGTGGAAAGCCGCCAATTGGGCATCAATGATCAGGAGGTCGAAGCACTGATCGGGCATATCTCGTTTTACTCAGCCACCTACCGCCTGTTCAAGCTAGACGAGCTGGAACCAGAGTGCGAAGACTACGGGCAGGCGGTTATCTATCGCGGGACAGTGCCAGAGCAAGCGCAAGCATTTGCGCTGGATGCCCATCACCTGATACCCACAGGCAAGGTCTTCACTGTTTGCGGCAACACCTGGCGCATGCTTCACGATACCCGCTTTCACGATCACTTCGAATTTATCGGCAACTGGGAGACACACTACGGTATTTACGAGAACTGCGGCACCGCAATCCCGTTTGCACCACAAGCTTCTGCAGCAGATGCTGAAATACCCTGCTGTTGACACCAACTTCCAGTAAAGGCGGAATAATCCCCAAAACCTCTAAACCATGAAGGAAATCGCCCTTTTATCTCCTAAATACGGACAATAAAGCAAAATAATTCCCCGCTAACAGGCGTAAACTTTCCCGCAATTGGGCAATCGCCCACAACCTGTTTAGTGGAGCAAGTGAGATGGCAGATCTGTTTGAAAACCCCATGGGCCTGGATGGCTTTGAATTCGTGGAATATGCAGCCGCCGAGAGAGGCATTCTCGAGCCAGCCTTCGAAATGATGGGCTTTAGCCATGTCGCCTCCCACCGCTCCAAGGATGTCGATCTGTGGCGTCAAGGCGATATCAACTTCGTGCTGAATTATGAGAAGGGCTCCCCCGCCGCTTTCTATGTGGAAGAACACGGCCCCTCAGCCTGCGGCATGGCCTTCAGAGTAAAAGACGCTAAACAGGCCTATGCACGAGCGCTTGAAATGGGGGCGCAGCCTATTGATATCCCCACTGGCCCAATGGAACTCAACCTGCCGGCGATACGCGGCATCGGTGGCGCTATTCTGTATTTGATTGATCGCTACGAAGAAGGCACTTCAATTTATGATATTGACTTCGTATTTCTCGAAGGCGTTGATCGACGCCCAGAAGGTTGTGGCTTCAAACTCATCGACCACCTGACACACAATGTCTACCGTGGCCGCATGGACTATTGGACCGCCTACTACGAGCGCCTGTTTAATTTCCGCGAGATTCGCTATTTCGACATCAAGGGTGAGTACACGGGGCTGACTTCTCGTGCGATGACCGCGCCAGATGGCAAAATTCGCATTCCCCTTAACGAGGAAGCAGGCAGCGGCGGCCAGATCGAAGAATATCTGATGGAATACAACGGTGAGGGCATCCAGCATATCGCGTTCTCCTGCGACGACCTGCCCGCCTGCTGGGATCGTCTGAAGGAACGAGGTCTGAAATTCATGACACCGCCCCCCAACACCTACTACGACATGCTGGACGGAAGGCTACCCGGTCACGGCGAGTCCGTGGAGGAACTAAAATCCCGGGGAATTTTATTGGATGGATCCACTGCCGAAGGTGATTCGCGGCTGCTATTACAGATTTTCTCCGATACACTCATTGGTCCCATATTTTTCGAATTTATTCAGCGAAAAGGTGACGAGGGATTCGGCGAGGGTAATTTTCAGGCACTGTTCGAGTCCATAGAGCGCGACCAACTTGACCGAGGCGTACTCAGTACCGCTGAAGCCTGAGGGAGATACCTATGAATATAAAACGCATACACCATGTGGCATATCGCTGCCGCGATGCCAAGGAAACCGTAGAGTGGTACCAGCAAAAGCTGGATATGGATTTCGTATTGGCCATCGCCGAAGATCAGGTGCCTTCAACCAAGGAACCCGATCCCTACATCCATCTGTTCATGGACGCCGGCATGGGCAATGTTATTGCATTTTTTGAGTTACCCAATTCGCCGGAAATGGGTACAGACCCGAACACGCCCGACTGGGTGCAGCACATCGCCTTTCAGGTTGAGTCCATGGACGACTTGCTCGCCGGCAAAGAAAAACTGATCGCTGAAGGTGTGGAAGTTCTGGGGCCGATTGATCACGGCATATTTCACTCCATCTACTTTCACGACCCCAACGGACATCGCCTGGAATTGGCGGTGAACAGCGGCACCAAAGAAGAAATGAAAACACTGCACGAGGTAGCTCCAGCGATGCTGGAGGAATGGAATCGCACCAAGCGCGCGCCACAGCACGCAGCCTGGTTGCACGCCAAAGAATTTGATGGAGAAAGCACATGAAACTGGCAAGTCTTAAGTCCGGCCGAGACGGACAATTAGTGGTGGTCTCCCGAGATCTTTCGAAGGCCGTTGCTGTCGCCGACATTGCCAGCACCATGCAACAGGCCCTGGATAACTGGCCAATTGCCTCCCAGGCACTGATAGAGCGTTATGACGAGTTAAACCAAGGCCAGCTAAACGACGCATTCAAATTTGAACCCTCAGCTTGCGACGCCCCTATTCCCAGGGCCTATCACTGGGCCGACGGCAGCGCTTACGTCACCCACGTAGAATTGGTGCGCAAGGCACGAGGCGCCGAACTGCCCGAGTCGTTCTGGACTGACCCCTTGATTTACATGGGTGCCTCCGACGCCTTTATTGGTGCCATGGACGACATCGCAGTTGAGAGCGAAGAATGGGGTATCGATTTCGAGGCTGAGATTATCGTCATCACCGACGATGTTCCGGCAGGCGTCACACCGGAGCAGGCTGCCGAACACATACAATTAGTCGGCCTGGTTAACGATGTGTCTTTGCGCAACTTGATCCCGGCAGAGCTGGGCAAGCAATTCGGGTTTTATCAGTCAAAGCCGTGGACCAGCTTTACGCCTGTAGTTGTCACCCCCGATGAATTGGGCGACGCCTGGGATGGCCGTAAACTGCACCTGCCACTAAGGGCCACCCTCAATGGCACTCTGGTGGGCGCCCCCAATGCCGGGGTCGACATGACTTTTGATTTTCCCACGCTGATTGCACACTGCGCCAAATCCCGCTCGTTAATGACCGGCACAGTCATCGGTTCAGGTACCGTAGCAAACAAAGGGAGTGCCGATGGATCGTGTTGCCTCGCGGAAGTTCGCTGCCTGGAGATCATCGCAGACGGTAAAGCGGCAACGCCTTTCATGTCTTTTGGCGACCGCATAGAGATAGAGATGCTCAATAGTCAGGGCGAAGCCATCTTTGGCAAAATCGACCAGACCGTCGTACAGTATCAGCCTCCTGTCTAGCGAGATATCCTGTGAAACTGTATTCCTACTTTCGCTCCTCCGCCGCGTATCGTGTGCGTATCGCAATGAACCTGAAAGGTTTGAATTACGATTATCAGCCGATCAACTTGCTGGCGATGGAGCAAAAGTCCGAGGAATACCTGACTCATAACCCCCAAGGTTTGGTACCTGCTCTGGATATCGGCGATGGCGAAATCATCGCGCAATCCGGAGCAATTCTGGAATGGCTGGAGGAGACGACACCCGAGCCGGCTCTACTACCCGCAGACGCGTTGCAGCGCAGTCACGTCAGAAGCATGGTTAATAATATCGCCTGCGATGTGCATCCCCTTCTCAACATAGCGATACTCAAATATCTAAAAGATGAACTACACAGCGATACAGACCAGATCCAGGCCTGGTACCAGACATGGATAGACCGCGCCTTTACCTCTGTAGAGCAATTTCTGGTGCAGCACAGCGGCCAGTTCTGCTATGGCGATCAGGTCACCCTAGGCGACTGCTATCTTGTGCCACAGGTCTACAATGCCCAGCGATTTAAAATCCCTATGACCCCCTACCCACAGATTATGCGGGTTACCCAGCACTGCAATACGCTCACTCCGTTTATAGACGCGCAGCCTGAACAGCAACCAGACGCGCCAAGCTAGTTACAAAATAGCCCTGACGAAGACAATGGGTTGGAAGGCTCCTGTTTCCAGGGGCTGCACATACCGAAGACATACTTGTACAATGCCTTCTCTTTCTGAGAACTATAGCTATCGGGCTGAAGCCGAACAGCCGCATTGGAGTCGAAAACATGGAAACAGCATCATTCACCAGAATGTCTGAAAGCACTGCCGACGACTGGCAGCTCATCATGCATGAGCAAATTGAATTCGTGACCAAGCTACCCGATCGCATACTCGCGCATTTGGATCTATTGCGCGGCGATTACGGTGGCTTTCCGATTGACCGCATGGAGCATTGTTTGCAAACGGCCAATCTGGCAGCTGAAGCGGGAGAGGATGACGAATACGTAGTGTGCGCCCTACTTCACGATATCGGCGACACTCTAGGCAGCACTAACCACCCAGACGTGGCAGCTGCGATATTGCAGCCCTTCATCAGTGAAGCAAACCACTGGATGGTCAAGCACCACGGTATCTTCCAGGGCTATAACTTTTTTCACTACGTGGGCCTGGATCGCAATATGCGTGATAAGTTTAGCGACAGTGAACACTTCGATCGCACTGCGCGGTTTGTCGAGAACTACGACAATCCAGCCTTCGATGCCAGCGCACCGAAACTGGACATCGCGCTATTCGAACCGATGGTGCGTAAGGTATTCGGTGAAATCAAGCACAGCATCTACAAAGATGCGATGAAGGGCTAAGCGTCCATTACGCGCCTATAGTTCAGGCGCGTAACCTTCGATTTTCGAGTACTTTATCGGCCGCCCCTTAATGGGAGCGGTAACCGTAGCCAAGCCATTAATCGCGGCGGCGAGCGGTAGCGGCCATTTACTGTTCACACGTACGTTCAACGACGACAACGACTCTCCCGCCTCAACTTCAGTTACCCGCATGCGCAGACCACCCATGCTGTCTTTTTCAACCGCAGTGAGCGGACGTAAACTCAAGGCAGCGACCCCCAAAACATCGCGAAACTCTTCGTAGCCCATTGCCATCAACATGAACTTTTGCTGCGGGGACTGCACCAGCATGTAGTAGAGACTCACGGTTTTTTCAGTGCTGGTGTCGTCATAGCGCAGTAGTTTAGCGGGCCAATTTCCGACTGTCAGCGTTCGCTCTTCTGCCGGCTCAATCCCTGCCTCCTCACGCATATTCTGTGACAGAGCATCGGCTATTTCGAAGATACTTTGATCGCTCTCACTGCTTCCCAGAACGAGATATGCACCCCCTTCAGGCTCGGAGGCGGCAACGAAACGGGGGGTATTCATGGTCTGCCATTTCTCGGGAAATGTGATGCTGAAATCAAAATCAGCATTGCGATAGCTTTCACCGAAAAACAGACCCTGTTGTGGATTTTGTTCACCTACCCACATCCCATTCAGGCGGGCATAGAGCTGCGCCTGATCTGCGACAGGGGACTGCTCCGCTACACTGATCTGTGATGCCTCTGCACTAATATCGGCAACCCGAGTGGGGGTTGTGGGGTGGCTGTCAAAAAAACTCGATTTATGCTTTTCCCCGGTCAGGGCCAGGACGGTCCGCTCTACGCCATTGAGTGCGTCGGCTAGCGCTATCGGGTTATAACCCGACTGTGCAGCAAGCCGCATACCATAGGCATCTGCTTCACTCTCCTGGCCACGGCTGTATGACGCCAGAAAAACCTGCCCGGCAGCTTCTATAGGCGCGTTAATGATATTCCCTAGATTCTTACTGACAACACCCACCGCACGTCCCGGAAGGGTAAATAAACCGGCACCAACACTGCGACCGATTTGCCTGGCGTGATGACGCTGGGTGACGTGGCTTATTTCATGCGCAAGAACCCCAGCCAACTCCGCTTCATGGTTGATCTGCGCGAGAAGTCCGCGAGAAATGTAGATATAACCCCCGGGCGATGCAAAAGCATTCGGTTCAAACTGATCAACAATCGCGAACTGAAATGTGTACGGTGTCTCTCCCAGAGCATCGACCAAACGCTGGCCAACAGTCTGCACATAGCCCGTCAGTTCGGCGTTCCCATACAGCCCTATCTGATCGCGGACCTGCACAGACATTTCACTACCCAACTCTCCCTCAATCTCGGGTGTGATGATGGTGGTCGCGCATCCGCTAAGCACACAAGCGAACACAAGCAATGTGCTCAGCCTTGTTGCCAGCCCTAAAATTGAGTCGCCTGGAGATGAAAAAATTTTGACGAATTTCAGCATATTCGATGTTGTCCGGAGGGTTTGGTTAGGGGAAAAGCAGATTGTAGCGCAATCGACGTCGGTTCACAGACCGCCGACGATATCGAGTAACAGCGAAAGACTCCTACTCTGCTCCTGGTGATCGATCGATGCCACCCGACCGCGGGCAATCAGGTGGGTAATGCCCAGTTCAGATTGATATTGTTGCAAGCGGTCACGAACCGCATGCCGGTCACCCACTATCGCCCAGTCATTCACGTCGCCCGCTTTCTCGAGCAGTTGCTTTGGTAGCGACGCCTGTAAGGCCATGGAAGCCTGTTCCAAAAGACCGGCATTGTCAGACACAAAAACACTACGCATAACAGGTACGGTCAGCACATTCGGCTGTCCCGCCTCCACCAGTGCTTCGCGATAGATCCGGTAATTCTGTTGCAACACCGCCAGCGATTCCAGCGGGGACGCCAGATAGGGCAAGCCAAGACTGCCTGCCTGCTTCAAAGCCAAGGGACCAAACGCGGCCAGCCAAACAGGGGGATGCGGCTTTTGTATGGCAGCGGAGCCAGCCCGGGGCTGGGTCGACCCGATGTTTCTTCAATTAACGGCTCACCCCTTAGCGCTGCCAGCATTTCCTCGAGGTTCTTCTGGAACCGTTGCCGCTTCTCTTTCTGGGGAAATCCAAAGGCCCGAAACAGATCCTCTCCCAAACCTCTGCCTACACCCAAAATAAGACGACCATTTGACAGGTGATCGAGCACCGCCACCTCTTCCGCTGCCAGTATCGGATTGCGAATTGGCAATAGAACAGAAGTGGTACCCAGTTTTATCCGCTCACCACCGGCAGCCGCAGCCGCCAGTAACAGCATGGGTGAAGGAACCGCTCGCGAATCGGTAAAGTGGTTTTCGGGCACCCACAACGAATGGAAGCCCTCAGCTTCCGCCCAGGCCGCCTGATCACGCAAGGCAGCCGCCCGCCAACCCTGGCGAGATGTCCAGGCAGTAAGGCCTACTTCCAGAGTCACTGAGTTAGCGTCTAGAAAAACCCCAGCGGATTTATATCATGACTTACCAACATACACTTGGTCTGCTGATAATGCTCCAGCGCCATCTTGTGAGTCTCGCGACCTATACCCGACTTCTTGTAGCCTCCAAATGCAGCATGTGCCGGATACGCGTGGTAACAATTCATCCACACCCTGCCCGCTTTGATACCACGCCCCATGCGATAGGCGCGATTGGTATCCCTGGTCCATACGCCTGCACCCAATCCGTAATCTGTTGCATTAGCAAGAGACAAAGCCTCCGCTTCATCCTTGAAACTGGTTACTCCCAGGGTCGGGCCAAAAATTTCTTCCTGGAACACTCGCATGTCATTAGTGCCCTGCAAGAGTGTGGGCTGTATGTAGTAGCCGCCGGCAATATCACTGCCCACCGTGGCCTTGTCCCCGCCCAGCAGAAAAGTCGCCCCATCCTCACGCGCCACGTCCATGTACGACATAATCTTGTCGAACTGTTCTTTTGAGGCCTGCGCGCCCACCATAGTCTCGGTATCCAACGGATTACCCTGCTTAATGTTCTTGGCCCGCTCCAACACCTTGTCGATAAAATCACTGTAGATACCTTCCTGCACCAAAGCGCGGGATGGACAAGTGCACACCTCGCCCTGGTTAAAGAAGCCCATTAATAAGCCTTCCACACACTTGCTGACGAACTCATCCTCCTGCGCCATCACGTCGTCGAAATAGATATTGGGCGACTTACCACCCAGCTCTACCGTTGAAGGAATCAAGGTCTTCGCCGCATTCGCCAAAATCTGATGACCTACTGCGGTGGAACCAGTGAACGCGATTTTCGCGATGCGATCAGAACTTGCCAGCGCCTGACCGATCTCGCTGCCATAGCCATTGAGAATATTGACCACCCCCGGTGGCAGTAGATCACCGATCATTTCCATCAGCACCAGGATTGAAACAGGCGTCTGCTCAGCGGGCTTTAAAATTACGCAATTACCCGCCGCTAGTGCAGGCGCCAACTTCCAACCCGCCATCAACAGGGGGAAATTCCAGGGAATAATCTGGCCAACAACGCCCAGCGGTTCATGAAAGTGATAAGCGACCGTATTGGTATCGATCTCGGCGGCACTGCCCTCCTGCGCGCGAATGCAGCCTGCAAAGTAACGAAAGTGGTCCACCAACAGCGGAATATCGGCATTCAGAGTTTCCCGTATGGCTTTACCGTTTTCCCAGGTTTCGACGTAGGCAAGCACTTCGAGGTTTTGCTCTATCCGGTCGGCTACCCTTAGCAATATGTTGGATCGCTCCGCCGCAGACGTTTTGCCCCAACCGTCGGCAGCATCGTGTGCAACATCCAGGGCTTTGTGCAGATCCGCCGCAGTGGACCGCGGTATCTCGCAAAATGCTGCGCCAGTAACCGGTGTAATATTGTCAAAATACTTACCTTCCAATGGCGCCACCCAATCGCCACCAATATAATTAGCGTAGCGGTCTTTGAAACTGTAGAGGGCGCCGTCATTGCCGGGCATTGCGTATTGCATGGTCATTCTCCTGTCGATCTTATAAAGGGGTGCTAACAAGGTTATTGCGAGACCTCATTAATATAGACCAGACGGCAGCGTTTTGTGGACTTCAAGTGCACATCGAAATACCTATAAACGCGACTAGTTGCCAAAGGTATACATTTATATACTTTAAAACTGGCGCGGGACCGACTTCCCGCTTATGGTATTTGTCAGTGACGGCCTCGGCTTCCGAGGTCGCGCCATAAGGAATACACAGATGAGCCAGGCGCAATCCGATTTACTGCCTATTGAGGAAATTTACAACCCGAACTCTGCCGAGTACATGGAGGACCCTGTTCCCGCTTGCCTGGCGTTGGCGCGCCGGGGTGAGTTGGTCTGGTATGAACCGTGGCAGGCCTGGATTATGACCCGTATGCCCGACATCATGGCCTGCTGGAAAGAAGAATACCTCTCCTCCGACTTTTACGACTGGGAGTTTGCGCCAGTGCGCCCACCAGAAGACGAGTGGACCAATTTCGAGCGCGCCATGATAGGTCATAGCCTGCTGTCTGATCACGACCACCATCGGTTGGTACGCCGGGTGACTGCACCTGCTTTTTCACGCAATGTGGTTGATAAAATCCAGGCCAAGATTGAGCCCGATGTTCAACGCCTGTTTGACGATCTGGGCACTCCTGATAGCTTCGACTACATTACCGAAATTGCCGCGCACATCCCGTTTATCTCCATCACCCGTATGGTCGGTATTCCTGAAAAGTACTGGCCGGACATTCGCAAAGTCGTACTCACGTTCACCGAGACCTGGAACCCCACGATTTCCGATGAGCGCCGCGAAGCAGCGCGTCAGGACAGCAATCGAGCCATCGATATTATTCGGGAAGTCATTGCGGAACGGCGCGCGAGTCCTGAACAAGACGATTTTCTCAGTACACTACTTAAGATCGAGCAGGACAACCCGGACTTTGTAGAAGGCGACATTATTACGCTGATACTCGCACTGATAGGCGCAGGCGCAGACACCACGCTGGTGGCACAGCAATGGTCAGTTTATGCCTTACTCAAAAATCCCGATCAGATCGAATCGGCGCTGATCTCACCCGATGCATTTTCTAATGCCTTCAGTGAAATAAGTCGCTGGGGTGCATCATCCAAAATGGGCTTTGCCAGATATGCGCCGGCTGACATGGAACTACTGGGTGAAAAAATTCGTAAGGGCCAGATGATTCTGATGATGCCGCACCTCAAGGACCATGACCCCGAATACTATGACAACCCCGAGGTACTCGACGTACAACGCAAGTTCAATCCCGATGTGCTATTTGGATACGGTCCTCGCTTTTGTATAGGCGCAGCGCTGGCCAAGCGCCAGCTATACCTGACGATATCAGAGCTATTTCGTCGCTTCCCCAAGCTGGAACTGGCCAGTGAACCGGAACGGGATGAAGGTGACCACAATGCAGTGGTGTTTAAACAGCTGTTGCTGAAGACCAACTTAACTTAATAACTGGCAGAACAGTTCAGCAGTTCATATTTCACAGCGAAAATCGGCTTTTCACCGCCTCTTGCAGCTCCTGGCTTGGGCGGAAGCCACTTAAAAAGCTGTTTACTTTTTTCGCCAAACATTTTTGATATTTTTTTCGATCAACGGGTAGCTCTAAAAATTCCTGCAACAGCATTGCACCCTTGTCAGCCACCAGAAACTCTTCATAAGGCAATTCCAGAACCTTTGAAAACCTTGCACGATAGCGCTTAAGGGCAACTTCATAGTCATTGTACTGCAGCTGTCGCTCTACCCAGGCAGGCTTATCCATTAGCGTTTTAACCACCATTTCGTTGTAGCTGGCATTCTGTGGATTCATTTCTGACATATGGGAATGCAGATACAGCTTCATGGACGAGACAAGCCTGTCGAAGGGATCCCTGGTCATAAGAATGATACTGGCATCACCAACACTATCGCGCATGTCGTCAATGGCCTGCTCTGCAAGCAGCATGTAGTCGGGCGTAATCTCGCCACCAAGTACTCCTGCTGGTGGTATGCCCGCATATAGATCACGGTACTCATAAGATCCGGGAGGATTATTCGCCAGCAACATGTTAACCCTATATTCAAAGCGGCCCCTGCTCGTCAGCAGGAGATGCGGCCTGCGAAGCTGTCGCTTAGCCCTGCCCAGTGCGCGACTCATCTGCAACTGAGGTGAACGCAAGCCATGCTTAGTGTCGAAGTAGTGCAGTTCTTTCACCGGATGCAGATTCACATTCGCCGCTTTCACCAGCACTTTGTGTAATAGCGTTGTGCCACAGCGCTGGGAGCCAACACCAATCACATAATTGCCGCACGCGTTAACCATCAGGCCCCATCATCCTTTGACGACTCCTTCACCACATATGAGCTAGCTACGCTTTTGTTCAATTATTGTGTTCCTGATCAAAATATTGCACACGACATAAACATATCCTGGCAGAAGTGTCGCATAATCGCGATATGACTTACGAACTACTAACCGCCCTGGCCGCATTTGCTTTTGTTGCCACCATCACCCCCGGGCCAAACAACCTTATGCTGATGGCGTCCGGGGCAAACTTTGGGTTCCGGCGGACCATTCCCCATATGGCGGGCGTCAACATAGGCTTCACCGTTATGGTGCTGCTGATAGGCGTCGGTATCACCCAGCTATTCGATGCGTATCCCACTAGCTATGAGGTGCTTAAGTATTTCAGCATTGGCTATCTGTTGTATCTGGCGTACAAGATTATGACCGCCGCGGAAGCACCGAAAGCAGATGAGACCAGCAAACAGCCTTTCAGCTTCTTACAGGCGGCTGCCTTTCAGTGGGTGAACCCCAAAGCGTGGACCATGGCACTGACCTCGACAGCGATATACTCGCCTTCACGTACACTGGAGGCCATTGCGCTGGTGGCATTGGTTTTCGGTCTTATTAATTTGCCGTGCATCACCGTCTGGACTTCAATGGGGCAACAAATCAGCCGGTTTCTGACCAGTAGCCGACGGCTGAAAACGTTTAACTTTTCGATGGCGGCGCTGCTGGTCGGATCACTCTATCCTGTGTTATTTAGCAGCAACTAGTGCCGCGGAATCATCCGCGATGGTATCGCTGCGCCACCAAAGGCATTTTGGTAACCTTGATAGGAACGTCGCGCCCGCGCACACTGGCAAACAACGCAGTCTCTGCGGCCGAATACTGAGCATCTATGTAGGCCATTCCCACCGGGACTTGCAGAGTGGGAGCATAACCGCCACTGGTAACTGCCCCGACGATATTACCTTCACTATCTTTGACCTCAGCGCCCTCTCGCACCGGCGCGCGACCGTCCACGACAAATCCCACGCGCTTACGGGTTACGCCATTGGCTATCTGCGCAAGTATTGTCTCTGCGCCGGGAAATCCGGCTGCTTTTTCGCCATCAGCACGACGACTCTTGCTGATTGACCAGATTAACCCTGCTTCAACCGGGCTGGTGTCGGTATTCATATCATGTCCGTACAGACATAGCCCCGCCTCCAACCGCAGCGTGTCTCGAGCACCCAGTCCTATAGGTTCCACCAGGTCGGAAGAGAGTAGCTCCCTGGCCAACACCTCTGCCTTGTCTGCCGGGACTGATATTTCAAAACCATCCTCGCCCGTATAACCTGAACGAGTGACATAGCAAGAGGCTCCCAGAATATCCACTCGCGCACCGGTCATAAAAACCAGGTCAGATACTGCTGGCGCCAATTCACAGAGCACAGAGACAGCCTTTGGCCCCTGCAGTGCTAACAGCGCACGATCTTCCAGATATTCCACTTCGACACCGGACAGATTGGCACGCAGATGCGCAATATCCTGTTCTTTACAGTCGGCATTGACCACCAGGAAATAATCGTCTTGTCCCCAGCAGCAAATAATAAGGTCGTCGAGAATGCCTCCACGCTCATTCAAAAAGGTGCCGTAGACCTGCCTGTCGATGCCCAGCGCGCCAACGTCCACAGGAATCAATTGTTCCAGTTGCGCAGCTACATTTTCGCCGCGAATTCTGACCTGCCCCATGTGACTGACATCAAACAAACCGGCGGCTTGGCGCGTATGTAGGTGTTCCTTGATGATCCCCTGCGGATACTGCACCGGCATTTCATAGCCGGCGAACGGTACCATGCGGGCACCCAATTCGAGATGGAGACTATGCAGCACAGTACGCTGGCTCTGTTGATTTTCGGTGACGCTCATTCTTTAGCTCCTACGCTAACATTCCACTATATTGACGGGGACTTCCAACACGTTCAGCGCCAGTCCTCCGCGCGCCGTTTCCTTGTACTTTTGCTTCATGTCACGACCGGTGTCGCGCATGGTACGAATCACTTTATCCAGCGATACAAAATGCGTTCCATCGCCATACAGGGCAAGCCGCGCCGCCGATATCGCTTTGATGGCACCCATCGCATTGCGCTCTATACACGGCACCTGCACCAGCCCACCAACGGGGTCACAGGTTAAGCCCAGGTTGTGCTCCATTGCAATCTCAGCCGCGTTCTCTACCTGCCCCGGCGTACCACCCAGGGCTTCAGTAAGCGCGCCAGCCGCCATCGAGCAAGCCGAACCTACCTCGCCCTGGCAACCGACCTCGGCCCCTGATATCGACGCATTCATTTTGTACAAAATACCAATAGCCGCTGCGGTCAGAAAATAGCGACAGACATCTTCTTCATTGGCACCCTGGCAGTGATCGAGATAATATTTCAGCACAGCCGGAATAATTCCCGCTGCGCCATTGGTCGGTGCTGTGACGATACGGCCACCGGAGGCATTTTCCTCATTCACCGCCAGCGCATAAAGAGTCACCCAATCCATGGTGTTGAGCGACTTATCGCCAAAAGAATCTGTCTGACTCTTCAGCTGCCTGAACATGTGGGACGCGCGGCGTTTTACCTTCAAACCCCCGGGCATAATGCCCTCAGTGGCACAACCCTTTTTAATGCAGGCTTCCATCACCCGCCATAATTTCAGCGACAGCTCGCGGATGTCCTTTTCCGAACGCCAGGCTTTCTCATTTTCCATCATCAGCGCACTGATCGAGAGGCCGCTGTCTGCGCACATCACCAACAACTCATCGCCACTAGTGAAGGGATAAGGCAATTCCGTGGGATCATCAACGATAGCGTCATTCTCAGACGCGGTCTCATCGACGATAAATCCGCCGCCGACTGAATAAAATGTTTTACGGGTGATCTCAACGCCTTGCGAATCGAAGGCGGTGAACTGCATGCCATTGGAATGAAAAGGCAGGCTTTTACGCTTGTGTAGTATCAAGTCGGTGGATCGCTCAAAGGCGATAAGCTTGTCGCCCATTAAGGCCAGTTCACTGCTCTCTTCTATTTTGGCTACCCTGCTCGCAATTTGATCAACATTGACGTGCTCGGGAGTTTCTCCCTCAAGTCCCAACAAAATCGCCTTGGGGCTACCATGTCCTTTACCCGTTAATCCCAGAGAGCCAAACAACTCCGCCTTAACTCGAGCAACAGAGCCATACAAAGTACCTTCCTGTTGCAGGTGAAGCGCGAATAAACGGGCCGCTTTCATCGGGCCCACAGTATGCGAGCTGGAGGGGCCAATGCCGATCTTGAACAGGTCGAAAGCGCTAATACTCATGCTTGTATCTGCTCTGTAGGTTATACGGGGAAACTGTCGCATATTGTAGCTGGTGTAGACAATGGATATGTGACTGTCGCAAAAGACAAAAAATCGGCATTATTAGCTCCGCTGAACTTAACCCGCAAGAGATGACCGCTACCAGTGCACACGCAGGACTTCGAAGTACTTCAACATGCAAGGCAGTGGTGCGAGTCTGACTCCGCGCCCTGGCTGTGTACTATTGTCGCCGCCACCGGCTCCTCGCCCCGACCAGTGGGCTCGATGCTGGTGGCCTCGCCAGATGGACAGCAGGTCGGCTCCGTATCCGGAGGCTGTGTTGAAGAAGATTTACTTGAACGTTTGCGCGCCGGTGAATTCGACCCGCAGCGCATACACCTGCAGGACTATGGTGTCAGTGCGGAAGAGAATGAGCGGTTGGGCCTGCCCTGCGGCGGCCGGCTTACCATCCTGCTACAGGCGCTAACACCTTCCGATTGTCCCTGGCTGGATGAAATTCTTGCAGCGCTTGACGATCGTCATTGCATAGAAAGGCAACTCGACCTCGAATCTGGCCAAACGCTGCTGGTCTCCAGGAAGCAGTTTGCAGATCTCTCACTTGAGTCATCCACCCTGCATCAATCTTTCGGCCCACAAATGCGAATGTTGCTAGTTGGCGCAGGTCAACTGGCCCAGAGCCTCTCGGAATTAGCCCTGGCCATGGATTACGAAGTCATGGTGACTGATACCCGCCAACTTATGTTATCCCAGTGGGAGGGCCCCGACGTGCCGCTGCTGCAGGGCATGCCCGACGATATTGTCCGCGAACATGCCAGCGATAGACGCTCTGTCATTATCACCCTCACCCACGATCCGCGTATTGACGACATGGCCCTGATGGAGGCCCTGGGCACCGAGGCTTGGTATGTTGGCGCGCTCGGGTCCATGCGCACCACTACTGCGCGCCTGGAGCGGCTCCGGCAGCTGGATATCCCCGAAGAGCAAATAGACAGGTTATACGCACCGGTTGGCCTGGATATAGGCAGTAAAACACCCCATGAAATCGCCATATCCATTATGGCCCAACTGGTTCAACTTCGGCGCAGTAGCCACTGATATGGCGGTCGGGGTGATATTACTTGCCGGTGGTCGCAGTCGTCGCTTCGGCGCCGACAAACGGCTTAGCGAATTCCTCCCGGGCCGCACCTTATTGGAACTTACCTTAAAAAATATTTCGCTAAGTCAGCTGGAACTAATGGTTTGCTTGCGTGCTGACGACCAGGTGTTAGAGGAAAAGTTGACGAGTGCAGGCATTAACTGCCAGCGTTGCAGCAACTCAGATCAGGGTATGGGTGCCACGATTGCAGAGGGCGTAGCTGGTGTACCTGCCTGGAGTGGTGTATTGATTGCATTGGCCGATATGCCCTGGATTCAACCTGCAACTTTTGACTCGGTAGCGCAACAGACCAACCCCGGAAGCATTTGCATTCCCACTTTCAAGAATCAGAGAGGGCATCCCGTGGGCTTTGGCCGCGTATTTTTTGAGGATCTCGCAGAACTGGACGGTGACGTGGGCGCCAGAAGTATTATTAATAAATATGCGCAGAAAGTGCAAGAGTTGCCTACCGATGACCACGGCATACTGCGAGACATCGATAGACCGGATGACATAAAGTCCTGCCCCATCGACCAGCACAGCTGAAACGAAGTCAGCGAGATATCACTAGCTGAGAGCGCTGCCAGTTCCGTGGCGACATTCCATACCACTTTTTAAAACTACGGGAAAATGCACTCAGCTCACTGTACCCGAGCAGGTATGCAAGCTGCGTCAATTGCATGTCACCCTGAATCAGATGTTTCACGGCCAATTCCCGGCGAATTTTGTCAAGCAGCATCTGATAACTGGTCTGTTCGTCACTCAAACGATTTTGCAACGCTCTAACGCTGGTGGATAGGAAATTTGCGACGTGCGACAAGGTGCAATCCCCAGTGGACAGAAAATCTCTAATCAGCTTTTCAACCTGCAGGCTAGCTGCATGCTGGCCAGCCAGCTCCAATGACTCCAGATACGTTTCGAGAAACTCCTTCATCTCCGGGTTGGCACTTGCTACCGGTCGCCGAAGTAAATGCGCGGGGAAAAACATTGCGAAACCAGCCTGCTCAAACAAAAACTGGTCACTGGAAAGAGGTTCATAGGGGTTCAGATCAAGCGGCCTGGAATAGGGGAAACAAATAGACACTAATCTGGCGTCATGCCCACACAGCATGCGATGAATATTAGTAGCGACCCCCGCAGCCACATCGAGAGATTGCTGCTCCCCCGGGAGTCCAGCCAGCGGTATCTCGTAGCGCACACATGCAAGCCCCTCGCTCTCAGTGAGAGTAACCGCACCATAGGTATCGTGCACATGATAGAAGCGCTGAAGCGAAGCCCATGCAGAACCCACACTGACAGCCTGCGTCATCACGAAGCCTGTCACACCCATATTTCCCGCGCCAAGCGTCCTGGACATATGAAGGCCAAAGTCGGGGCTGTTGGTGCACTGCGCTGCAGCGGCGAGCACTCGCAGGTAGGAGCGATAGGGTATGTAGTGCTCCGGGTTGACAAGGACATCCTTCGAAACCTGAGCCAGTTCCATGACCTGCTTGATGTCTCCACCAAGGCCTTCAACCGCTGGCTGTAAACCCACTAACAACCCTGCGCGGATTCGGGGTTGGATCTTAACGGCCATCAGCACCTCCAAGGATGCGTCAAAAGTCAATTTTTATGCATAATATGTCAATTGTCCAGCAGAAATGGTCAAGAAAACTCGGGGGCACCCGCTACAATGTGGTCAGTTTTTAACCGCACAATAAATAACCAGTGGGTAGAGTCCTCCTTGCATCCGCGCTAGGAAGGCCCCAGACCACCGTATTTCACTCACCTGCGAAGGGATTACCTATGATCGATAAAAATAACAGCCGATTTCTAAGACCCACACTTCTGAGCGTCGCGATTGCTTCGACCATGCTCACCGGCGCAGCATCAAGCCAGGCGCAGCTGGAGGAAGTGATTGTCACTGCACAGCAGCGCGCCGAGTCGCTGCAGGACGTACCGATTTCAATGATTGCGATGAGTGGCGAGACTATCAACGAACAGGCCATTACCAAAATGGAGGACTTCACTGCCAATATGCCTGCCGTTACCGTGGCACAGAACCCCATCGGCAACTTCGTATTCATCCGCGGCGTGGGCACCGCCGGCACCAACCAGGGTATTGAGCAATCCGTAGCGATATTCAACGACGGCATTTTCATGGGCCGCCACCAGCAGTCTCGTGCCCCGTTCATGGACCTTGCCCGCATTGAAGTACTGCGAGGACCACAGAGTATTCTTTTCGGTAAGAACACCATAGGCGGCGCTTTAAGCGTGCACACCGCCAAACCGACCACGGAATTTGAAGGTTCTGTGCAGGGCCTTTATGGAACGGACGGGGAGCAGGAACTGAACGGGGTCATCTCCGGCCCAATAACAGACTCTTTACGCGGACGAATCGCAGTTCGAGGCTACCAGCACGACGGCTACCTGGAAAATGTTGTGAACGGGGGAGATGATCCTGAACGCGATGATCAAACGGTGCGGCTCGCTGTGGAATGGGACGCCAGCGACACCATTCTCGTGAACGCCAAGTACGAGCGCAATGAATTCGAACAGACCGGCTCAATCACTCAGTTGGGTAAGGTGGCTTCCGTCCCTTTTAATCCAACGGCCGCCCTGGTCACTGCGCTTAATCGTGCTTCGGTAGCATACGCCACCGGTGGCGACGGTATAGAGAAGCTCGATGATGAGCGCGCCGTGTTCAATGACGGCGGTGAGATACTCGGCATCCTGGACCCCTCCTTTGCAGGAGTACCCGGGTTTCCGGATAAGCAGGAGGGCAGCGACAATGAAATGGACACCGCCCATCTCAACGTGGAGTTTGCGCTAGGCGAGCACACCCTGACGTTCCTGACCGGCTACTCGCATTATGAATACCGGGATATCTGCGACTGCGACTTTGCGGCGTTGCCAATAATTGAGGTGGACGCCACCGAAGATTACGATCAGTTCAGTCAGGAAATTCGCCTGACCTCACCTGTGGGTCAAACGTTCGAGTACATAGGCGGCCTGTACTACCACAATGCAGATTTGTACTACAACTCCATAGAAGCATTCGGCCTGGCCATCGCTGGCGCGCCCAACGTAACCCGAAGCTATGATTTTGATCAGGATCAGGAACTATGGGCAGTGTTCGGCTCGCTGACATGGAACTTCAGTGACCTGTCACGCGCAACCTTTGGCCTGCGCTATTCCGACGAGGAAAAAGAAGTGGATCGCCAGTTAGACAAGAGCTTTACTGGCGGCTGGGACTTCAGCGATGTGGTGGGTTTACCAGCAGGATCTTTAGCTTTTGGTAACACCGCCGAAGAATACGATCGATTCGAAGCGACCCTGCCACCCGTAGCTGCAGCGCTTAATGCTGGCGTCTGGGAAGACTCTGGTTTTCTAGGCACTTACGAGCATACCTTTGAGGGCCGCAAGCGCAGCGAAGACTTTATCGACTGGTACATTAATCTCGAGCACGATCTCAGCGGTGACACATTGATCTACGCCACTGCGTCAACCGGCATCAAAGGGGGCGGTTTTGACGCTCGCTTTCTGAAGGATGCGGCTCGTTCCGACCTGTTTGAATACGATGAAGAAGAGTCATTGGCCTTTGAGCTGGGTTTTAAAACCACACTGCTCGACGGTGCCATGCGCCTGAATGGCGCAATCTTCCGCAACGAGGTATCAGACCAGCAGGTTAGTGTATTCGATGGCGCAACTGGCTTCCTGGTAACCAACGCCGCAGAAGCTATCTCGCAGGGTGTTGAAATGGATCTGCAGTGGGCTGCAACAGATAATCTGATCATCAGCGCCGCCGGTTCCTATCTGGATTCCACCTACGACAGCTGGGAGACAGGTGCTTGTTGGGCAAGCCAGCAGGTTGACTCAAGTCATCCGGAGTTCCAACCAGGCTGCGTCGACGGCTTCAGGGACGCCAGTGGCGATCAAACACCGTACGCGCCAGACTTTGCATTTAACCTGAACTTCGATTACGTACTGCCACTTGGGGATTTCCTTGAGGCGCGCGCGATCCTGAACTACAACTACTCGGATGAAATGTTCACTGCCAGTGATCTAGACCCGGATGTGGCACTTCAGGAAAGCTTTTCTCTCGTGGACCTAAGATTGAGTCTTGGACAGGTTGATGGCTCTTGGGAAGTTGCGATCATTGGTAAAAACCTGACCGATGAAAAGTACAGCTACAACAACAACGATCAACCGCTGGTTGCGGGCAATGCCTATAACTCTTTGCACCGTGAGAGTTCTTACGCCTTGCAGGCCACTTATCGATTCTAAGTCAGCCCACAATCAGTAGGTTTTATTCAAGGGCGCTTCGGCGCCCTTTCTTATGCCGCTTCTTTTAGCGACGAACTCAATACATCGCTAATCTGCAATGAACGACATGCGCGGAAAAAAAGATATACTCTAATCCGCTTGCAGTAGAGCTTCAGCATCAAAATACAGGAGTAAAGGATATGCCCGTAGCGGCAAGAGAATTCACCTTCATCTCATCGGCGGACGGCCTGACAATCTACGCCTATCATTGGCCAGCGGTAGGAATAGCCAAAGGCGCCGTGCTCATCGCACACGGTCTTGCTGAATACGGCATGCGTTACGACCGCTTTGCCCAGGCATTAACCGCAGCGGGTTATGAAGCCTATGCGATCGATCACCGCGGGCACTCAAAATCAGTTAGCGAGCAAGGCCTCGGGACCTTTGGCGAGGGCGGATGGCTGGGCCTGTGTCAGGACCTGCGCACACTGTTAAGCAAAGTACGCAACGAGCACGCCGGCCTGAAAACCATTCTGTTTGGCCATTCTATGGGATCGTTTGCAGCTCAGAGACTTTGCCTGGACCATTCCGATGAAATGGATGCGGTGATTCTATCCGGGTCATCCAGCGTTGATGTTATGTCAGCAGCGCTTGCGGAAGCTGAGAATACGGAAGACAACGGAGGTGACGTCGATTTGTCCGCCTTCAACACGGCTTTTGAACCCGCTCGAACACCTTTTGACTGGCTCTCACGCGATGAAGCAGAGGTCGATAAGTATATCGAAAGCCCGCTGTGCGGATTCGATCTACAGGCTGAATCTGCGGCGACCTTGTTTGGTTCTGGCGCCTATCACGGCGAGGATTCCGCAATCGCAAGTATCCGCAATGACCTGCCTGTTCTGATAGTGGCCGGCGATGCGGATCCGCTTAATGGCAATCTCGAACTGCTCAATCTATTGGAGTCGCGCTGGCGCGCTGGCGGAGTATCCGACATTCAAACCGCCTACTACAAGGAGGGTCGCCACGAGATGCTTAATGAGCTTAACCGCGACCAAGTCACTAGCGATATCATAGCCTGGCTGGACACGGTGGTGAGTTAGATGAAATACCACTTGCGGTAGGAATTTTCTATCAGGAGCAGGTCGGATATCGCCGGCAATGTCACTCCTTAGAGTTCATCGTCCCATTCCGACTCAAACTCGGAGAATTCACTCTCTGCCGCTCCCTCATCGCCCTCTTCTTCAAATTTTTCGTTACAAGCGTCAATGGCTGGCCTTGCGGCAATATAATTGGAGATCAATAGTCTGGTGATTTCGATCTCTTCACCCAGACTTAGATCACTGCGATTCAGGATTCGATTGGTCGTGGCCTGCATGCCCTCATTAAGGGGAACGGCACAACGGTGGAATGGCATAAACTTCGCAACTGCGCTGCGCCTGCCCTCCTGATACATGAATATTTCATTGGTGTCGGTAAAATAAATCATGTCCACCGTGTCGTCGCCGCTAACATCCTGCACACACATGCTCAAGATGAGGTAGGTATCGCAGACCGTCTTCCCACCGGCATGCTCGGTGCGAGGGGGGATACTGCTTGCACATCCCACCAGCAGCAGGAGAAGGAAGGGGGTAAAAAGGTTTTTTCTCAAAGTCTTTCGCCAGTTAAATCAGGGGCCGTGGTTGAACGCCGACATCGTAATACAAATAAGGAAGCCCGTCTCGCTTGCGGTCCAATATGGCCAGACAAGCGGCCGTGTACTAAATAGTTGGATCCTTTTCGTTTCTCGCTATCTACCTACAATAAGCAAACCTGACTGACCCGCCGCTGGCGGGTTTTCTTTCGCTGGGAAATCGCTGGACGTTGTGCGACAGGAATTAAACAAACCCCGATTTCAAGTTGAACTTTGAAAGTTGTTATATACTCATAACTATACAAAGATATCAGTGCACTTTGAAGGAGATTGGCCTTGAACAACGAACGCGATGAAATCTTGAATGATGATAGTCACGACGACGGACTGCAAATTGATCCCGCAGATCGACTGACCGAGAGCCCGGCACAGGGGGGCCTGAACCCGATGTTAATTCTGGGAGTCATCGCGCTAATCGGGGTTATAGCAGTGGTTTATTTTTTAACTGGCGGAGACCCGGAACCCACGCCAGCGCCGCCTGCACCTGCCATGGTAGAACCTGAACCGGTTCCTGCGCCGCCACCAGCACCTGATATTCCTGAGCCAGAACCTGGGCCAGAACCTGAACTGCAACCGACCGAAGAACCTGAACCGGAAGAGCCGCCAGTAACTCTGGAAACCAGTGATGAACCCGTCAGGGAAGAATTGGGCAAGGCCGGATCCTCGGATCTACTGAGTGCAGCGCTGGCGAATGCTGACCTGATCCAGCGAGGCACAGGCCTTATTGACGGATTTAGTCGGGGATTGGTACTTACCAAGATTCTGCCGATTGCAGCGCCCACGGGCAAATTTACCACCATCGAGCAAGGCGACCAGATTCTGATCGACCCCGCCAGCTATGACCGCTACGACGAGAACGCCGCGGCGATCGCGGAACTGGATACCGAGCAATTGGTGGCCAGCTTTCACACCTTCAGGCCTCTGCTGGAACAGGCCTATGGCAGTCTGGGCTATCCAAAGGGTGATTTCGACAATGCCTTGATCCGCTCATTGGATACAATTATCGCCACACCGGAAATTGAAGGTGACATTGCAGTTGCCAAGAAGGAAGCAATTTACGTTTTCGTCGACCCTGAACTGGAACGCCTGTCATCCTTACAAAAACAACTTCTGCGCATGGGGCCGGATAATATTGCGCTGCTGAAAGAGCAGGCTACGGCACTGCGTACGGGCCTGCTCACGCAGTAAAGCCTTTCATAGGAAGTCACTCATCCGGTGTATACCAGATGGGTGACGACCAGGCTCGCTCCTGCACTACCGGGCGATGATCCTGGTCACAACATCCCTCAAGGCCGCGACCTATAGTGGCCGGTTTGCTGCAATCCACAGCCGCCGCGACACACATACGCTGCGACCAGCGGCAGCTCGGATTCTCCACCACTCTGGAGTAATAGTAGGCCGCTTGCGATGGGTCGAAATCCGGATCGGTCCAGACCGCACACAGGTTGGCAAAACCACTGCCGCTGGTGGCGCAGGTTGCGAGATCAACAGCAGCGTCGCTATCGGAATCGCCGGCAACATCCGTCACTTGCTCCTGTCTGGCGCCATCTTCATCAATCCAGCTTTTAATGACCTGTATACGTTGTAGCGGCATGCCCGGCCTGCCGATCACCCCCGCGTCCTGACTCGCTGCAGCCAAAAATTTCGGCGCTCCCACTTCGCCAGACCGCGGTAGCGTGCCGCCCATGGGAACACCACTAGCGTAAGCCTGCTGCAACCTGTCTGGCGATAAACACAACTCTTCGTCATAGTCCCAGGCGGCGAAAAAACGACTGATAATTCGCGGACCACTGGTGGCATAGGCTTCTTTGCGCCGCATGGCGTCGAACAAAGGTTCACGTTTATTCTGCTCGGCCCACAACACGGCAAGGCCGCCCGGGTTGTACTCCAGTTTATCGGGCAAGCCAGGCGGTATCGTTTTACCTGCTGGCGTACCGGCGCCTCCGTGACCCAGAAAGCGATCTTCCTCCACAGCACCCGGCGTACCCAGGTGAGTATCCGAACTGGCAATCAGGCCAAATTTAAATGGATTCACATCCAGGGTACGCTCCAGCAACATGCCATCATTGAGCGCTTTGCGCACAAACCCCGTATCTGGCTTAGGCGGATTATTACGGCCCGCAATATTGTCTATGGGGATCTGTTCAAAGGCACACAATTCATCCTCCGTTACCCCCTGCTGGAAATAACATTCAGAAGCCCCCTTGTGTTGCATAATCTCGACCAGTGGCTCATAGCGCGCTCGCGTGGCAGCGTACTCGGGACTGATGGCGTCACCATCATCACGCAAGGTATTGAACATATACCCGGCACTGAGGTTAGAGTTGTGCGGAATCACCAGAGCGTCACATCCCTGCCCCGCTCCACCGCAGTGTTCATCCAGCTTCCCCCACAACCGCTTCGCTGAAGGTGCATCGATAAAGCTGGCTGGCAGTTCAGGAACCTGCGCATTGCGAAATACCACATTACGATGCAGGTTGCCGCCACTGAGACCCTGCATACCGGTCCACTCATAGCCGACAAAAGTCGTAAAACTGCAGTCTGAACTACTGTCGTTGTATTGCGCTGCCGCTTGCTGCATCTCAACCCAGGGCCCCAGCGTAGAAGCGCGACAATCGTCGCCATCCGGACCACAAAAACCCAGATGTTTTTTACGAATTGTTGCTGTGAAATTAAACAGGTAGTAGGCAGCGCGAGGCCATTTTCGGTACATGCCACATTGCCATGAACCGTAACCTTCCAGTTCAGGGCTAGAGCATATATTGACCTCTCCAATCAATTCGGCGTGATCGGACACCATCGCAAAATCCAGCGGGCGCCTCAATTGCAGTGAGCGCAACGGCTCTCCGCTAGCGGTCCACGGCTGTATACCAATGGCCTCGCCCTGGGCGAATCGATAGGCCTGCGCTGGAGTGGTTCGGGTGCCCTGGGTACTGGCATCCAGCGAATAACGGGTATGCACGTGCAGGTCGCCAAAAAATGGCTGTTTCATGGGATTAATTGAGCGGCAGGGTTCGAACTGCGACTCTTGCACGGCAGTCACTGACGCGGTCATCTGCGCTGCAACGCACGGAGACAGAATAAGTAAAAAACAGAAACCTAAATTTGCCAGGCCGACTTCCCGAGTCCATCGATAGGCTGACATCATGGCTGTGCCAGGGCAACAGCGAGCCGCCGGTCGAACACCAGCTTAATGATCGTCTTGCCTATAGGCGGGCGCCACAAATTCCGGCTCCAGTGCTCGCGAAGGATGATAGGCGGTGACCTGTCCCATAAAAGGCGGATGGATCGAATACCCGAGTAATGACTGCATCTTGGGCGACATGTGGGCAACCTCCTCAGGAGGAATCGCCAGGAAAAAATTCTCCTGCGGCCTTGCCCACGGTTGGCAGTACTGATTGGAAAATGCGCGACGTGTGCTGGTGCTATTGTTGCTCCCTCCACGGTGCAGCAGCGTACCGGCGAAAACCAGGCAGGTACCCGCCTTCATTTCCACCTGCTGCGATTGTCCCTGTAACTTGTCAGCGAAGCCTTCATCGGCCTCGGCGTCGCCACCCACGTAATCACCCGCGATTTGCTCGTCTGTCCACAGGTGGCTACCTGGGATAACCTGGGTACCGCCGTTGCCCGCGGTAAAGTCTTCCACTGCAACAATCGTCGATAAACTGATCATCGGTCGCGGCCTCGTAATAGGGTAAAAGGAGTCATCTGTGTGCCAGGGCTGCGGCGTTTCGCCGGGACTGATCACTATCGCTTGGTTGGCTGTTAGCAGAAAGTTGGGCAACAGTACTGAATCACACAGCTGCATTACCCGCGGATCTTCGGCGATATCCTGAAACAGTTGGTGGCGAGCTACCAGGGTGTATATCCGCTCTGTACAGCGCCCTTCAAAGTCATTGCGGCCGTCATAGCCGCCCAACATTTTATCGTAGAGTACGTTCACCTCGGCCAATTGTGATGCCGACAGGAAATTCTCGATGAAGGTATAGCCGCGCTCTGCAAGCTCTTTAAGTTGCTGCCCTGAACTCTCCGCCATCGATGAGACTCCCTGCCCCGCGCTAATCGCAATCATTCTACTACCACCAACGCAATTCTCCAGTTAAGACGGCGTGAGGTAAACGCGTTCAGACGGGAGCTCCGATTTCGGTCGCGACCAGTTCTGTGATTATTCCCCGCAGCCAAATATTGGACGGATCGTCCTGCGCACTTCGTGACCAGTACAGATGCCACTCCAGGGAAGCCACCTCCAGAGGTAAGGGCATAACGTGAAGGTCCAACTGTCTCGCCAGAACCCCAGGCACAGCCCATAGCAGATCTGTCTCTCTGACAATTCGTGCGGCAACCAGGTAGCTCTGCACTCGCATCGCTATAGATCGGGTCAGGCCCTTTTTTCGCAGCGCAATATCCACATGGCCCAGACCTTCACGGCGACTGGACACGTGCAAATGCTGCGCTGCCAGGTAAGAATCCAGTGACGAGGTGGTACCCGCCAGTGGATGTCCGTGCCGCATCGCCAATACATAGGGGAATTCCGACAACGGCGTAGAGCGTAATTCTTTACTAGCAGGAATCGCAATATCCAGCAGGATGTCCAACAGACCGTCCTTTAATTCCTCTGCCGCGTCATCCCGTGCTACGTAATAACTGGTTAGGGAGACGTTAGGCGCCACCGCGCTAACCCTTTCGTGCAATCCAGGCAGCACCAGTGCCTCAGCAAGATCGTTCATGCCCACGCGAAGTACCCGGTCGGAATTGGCCGGATCAAACCGGGCATTGAGATCAACGCTCTGACGCAACAAACTCATGGCAAGCCGCACATCGTCAATCACGCTGTCCGCCGCTGGCGTGGGGATCATGCCCTCGGAAGAGCGGACAAACAGAGGATCATCGAAAGTATCACGCAGTCTTGCAAGCGCATTGCTCACCGCGGGTTGAGAGACACTTAACAGTCTGGCCACGCGGGTTATATTGCGCTCACGGTAGATGGCATCAAATATCACAAACAGATTAAGATCGATTTTGTCGAGGCGCATAGGCACTGACCGTTATTATTTAAATGAATATCACTATATAAATATAATAAATTATATTTATATAGTGATGCTACCTATACTTACAATTGGCATCTTCCATATTTCATCTCGCAAGGTATTCAGCATGTACACATTCAGCCAGCAATCGCAGAACTATCAAGCACAGCTCAGCGCCTTCATGGACGAGCACATTTACCCGAATGAGGCCACTTATGCATCACAATTGCACGGCGGTGAATCACGGAACAGCTACCTCCCAATCATGGATGAGCTCAAGATCAAGGCAAAAGAGGCCGGCCTGTGGAACCTCTTTGTTCCGCCCGGGTTAGCCGAGTTTTGCGACCACGAAGGGCTAAGCAATTTCGAATACGCCCCGCTGGCAGAAATTATGGGCCGGGTTCTGTGGTCACCCGAAGTATTCAACTGCAACGCTCCGGATACCGGCAACATGGAGGTGTTTATGAAATATGGCACCCGGGAGCAGCAGGAACAGTGGCTACGACCTCTGCTAAATGGAGACATTCGATCCTCCTTCGCCATGACCGAGCCGCAGGTGGCCTCCTCCGACGCCACTAATATCGAGCTGAGCATTACCCAGGATGGCGATGAATGGGTACTGAACGGGCGCAAGTGGTTTATTACCGGCGCTATGTACGAGCGCTGTGGAATTTTTATCGTGATGGGCAAATCCGACCCGGACAATAGCAACCGCCACTTGCAGCAGTCACAGGTGCTGGTGCCCGCCGGCACACCTGGCCTGAATATCATTCGGCCATTAACTACCCTGGGCTATGACGATGCACCGATAGGACACGCGGAAATTTCCTTCGATAATGTGCGGGTACCGCTTGAAAATATGCTGCTGGGGCCCGGACGTGGCTTTGAGATTGCTCAAGGCCGTCTTGGACCAGGGCGCATCCATCACTGCATGCGCCTAATCGGCTGTGCGCAACGATCACTTGAAATGGCCTGCAAACGGGTTACATCGCGATCTGTGTTTGGGCGCACTTTGGGCGAGAATCAGTCCGTACGAGAAGATATCGCCACCTCGTTCGCTGAGATCGAAATGGCCAGGCTTCTGGTTCTGAAGACCTGCGCCAAAATGGATGAAGTCGGCGCCAAAGGTTCCATGGACCTCATTGCGGCCAGCAAAATCAGTGTGCCACTCATGGTGCAGAACATTATAGATCGTTGTATGCAGATGCATGGAGCGGGTGGTCTGACCGAGGACTACTGTATGGCAGAAGGGTTCAATTACGCCCGCTGGTGCCGCCAGGCTGACGGCCCTGATCAGGTTCACCAGATGTCTCTAGGCAAGCAACTGATCAAGCGCTACGGTATGGATACCTGAAATGCTAGACACAATGTTTTCTCTAAAGGGCCGAACAGCACTGGTCACTGGAGCCTCAAGTGGCCTGGGCGCGCACTTTGCCCAAGTATTGGCGCGAGCTGGGGCCTCTGTGGCCATTGGAGCAAGGCGAGCGGACAAACTGGACGCTACCTTGCAGAAAATCAAAGCCGAGGGCGGCACCGCCATTGCGGTCTCGATGGACGTGACAAGTGCCGATAGTGTCGAAAAGGCGCTGGATACTATTGAAAAAGAACTGGGCACGATCACAGTTCTAATCAATAACGCCGGCGTTTCGAGTGTCCAGCACAGCCTCAAAGTTGACGAAGACAGTTGGGACTTTGTAATGGACACCAACGTCAAAGGTGTATGGCGCGTCGCTCGCCTGGTAGCCGCACGGTGTGCGGCACAAAAGCTTCCTGGCAGTATAGTTAATGTGTCCTCGATTCTGGGTCTGCGGGTGGCATTCGGTCAGAGTACCTACGCCGTCTCCAAGGCCGCGGTGGTGCAGCTTTCAAAAGCGCTGGCCATGGAGCTCGCGGGCAAGGGTATTCGTGTCAATGCTCTGTGTCCTGGCTACTTCAGTACTGAGATGAACAGCGGCATGCTCGACTCCGAGAAAGGTCAGGCCATGATGGCCGGTACGCCCTCCAAAAGGTCCGGGGAATTGCACGAGCTCGACGGCGCCCTGTTGTTACTGGCCAGCGATGCCGGGAGCTTCATAACCGGTATTACCTTGCCGGTGGACGGCGGTCACCTGGTAGGCTCTCTCTAGCAACCAGCTCGCCCGAAGTCGCACTAGCGGCCTCCCATCCAGATGGGATGGGCTGGCCACGGGTCCAATTATTTACACTCCGCCACCTCCCAGTGAGCGGGTAAAAGAAGCTACAATGTTCGGCTTTAACAAGGCACGAAACAGGTAATTGGCACGCACCATGGCACGCGAAATAACCATTCAGGCCGCTGCACAAGCACAGCAGCGCACACTTCCTACTGATCCGGTCTTCGGCTCGGTTTTTTCCGATCATATGTTTGTGCAGACTTACAACCCGAGCGAGGGTTGGCACGACGCCAGTGTGAAACCATTGGCGGACCTGTCTTTGCACCCCGCTGCGGCTGTTTTGCACTACGGCCAGGAAATATTCGAAGGCATGAAGGCTTACCGCCGACCTGACGGCGATATCAATCTGTTTCGTCCCGAGGCCAATTTTAAGCGCTTTAACGATTCAGCCACTCGCTTGGTGATGCCCACGGTTGATTCAGATTTTCATCTGGAGGCTTTGAAGACACTGATTCGTCAGGATAGCCGCTGGGTACCGCCAGAGCCCGGTTCGTCGCTGTACATCCGTCCTGCGATGATAGCCAGTAGTCCGAAACTGGGACTCGCGGCCAGCACAGAATATATGCATTTTATTATCACCGGACCGGTTGGCCCCTATTTCAAAGGAGGCTTCAACCCGGTTTCCGTTTTTGTGAGCGACGACTACCGGCGCGCAGTGATTGGCGGTATCGGTGAGGCCAAGACAGGCGGCAATTATGCTGCCAGCTTGCACATGAGTGAAAAGGTAGCGAAGTCTGGATACACCCAGGTTTTGTGGCTGGACGCTATCCACGGTAAATACATTGAAGAAGTCGGTGCAATGAACATCTGCTTCGTCTACGACAATGGCAGCATCGTCACACCGCAGTTGAGCGGTAGTATCCTGGCTGGCATAACCCGAGACTCGCTGCTCAAATTAGCACCGACTATGGGCTTTGAGACCACCGAAGCGCGTCTTGATATTCATGAGGTTTTGGCTGACATCGAATCAGGCAAAATAACCGAGATTTTTGGCTGCGGAACAGCAGCAGTCATTTCCCCGGTGGGTACTCTGCACTTTCGCGGGAAAGACTACTGCGTGAACGACAATGAGACCGGGCCTGTGGCGAAAGCGCTGTTCGATGAACTGACCGGCATCCAGTACGGCACCAGTGAAGATACTTTTGGCTGGACGCAGGTCGTCTAGGGCTAAAAAAATTATATGTTTTTTACTGATCAGTAAGGTGGCTTAAAGGAAGCACTATCTAACAGATAATGCTCCCAAAACTCGTCACTAGGGAACTGAGTTTTCACCCTGCGCCGTTGACGCAGCACCCATGGCCCGCATCTGCAGCATCGTCTGCATTTGACTTATCATGCGATCGATAGAAAAGCTGGCGGTGGCCTGTCGGGGCGGGAACTCCCGGAATGTCATCAACCATTTACCCACCTGTTGCTGCGTAGGTACGAACAACCAAAGCTGATCAGCAAAGAACCGCGTGTAAAGCGTTGAGTCTATCGATGTTTCATAGGGGTCGGTTCGCAAATTTATCATCCTGGGGAAATTCAGCGCTTCACGCGATCCACCCCAGCCGTCCATTTGAAAGCCAAAATGTATTTTCCAATCATTCCATCGAATGGCGTTGAAATTGGCATTGTCGTCAAAGTAATAAATATTCGTGCGCTTACCCGGCCCAGTCCCCGCAAGTAACTCGCTCTGATCGAAACCATCTAAATGGACCTTATACGTTCTATCCCCAGCCCGATGGCCTTGCTTAAGTTTGCTACTAATACTCGGTTCGCCTGCAGCCGAAAGAAATGTCGGCAGCCAATCCTGATGCGAGACGATATCGTTTATTACCGTTCCAGGCTTAACAGTACCTGGCCAGCGTATCAATGCGGGCACCCGAAAACCGCCTTCCCAGGTAGATCCTTTTTCCCCGCGGAACGGCTCGGCACCACCATCGGGGTAAGTGCTGGTCTGTGAACCATTGTCCGTTGAATAGACGACAATAGTATTGTCATCAATACCCAACTCCTCCAGCCTATCCAGCACACGCCCCACATGAAAGTCGTGCTCTTTCATACCATCGGCATACAAACCGTAGCCGGAGCTGCCCTGCCACTTAGGCGCCAGACGAGTCCACACGTGCATTCGTGTCGTATTGAGCCAGACAAAGAAAGGCTTGCCATCATCATTGGCTTTATCGATAAACTTAAGCGCCGCATCAGTAAACTCTTCGTCAGCGGTCTCCATGCGCTTACGACTAAGGGGGCCAGTATCCTCAATTTTTCCATCCGCGTAAGAGTGAATTACGCCACGCGGCGCATACTGTTTATGAAAGGCAGGATCTTTGGGGTAGAAGTAGGTTTCGGGTTCCTCTTCCGCATTCAGGTGATAGAGATTACCAAAAAACTCATCGAAGCCATGGTTGCTGGGGAGAAACTCATCGCGGTCTCCCAGGTGATTCTTACCGAACTGCCCCGTCGCGTAGCCCAGCGGTTTAAGCAACTCGGCTATGGTCGGGTCTTCAGGCTGCAACCCAATTTTTGCCCCGGGTAGACCAACCTTAAGCAGTCCTGTTCGCAAAGGGTGCTGCCCCGTTATGAATGCTGAACGTCCGGCCGTACAACTCTGCTCTCCGTAATAATCGGTGAACATAGCACCCTCTTTGGCGATACGATCAATATTGGGTGTAGTACCCCCAAGCATACCGCGATGATAGGCACTGATATTGGACCAACCAATGTCATCACCCCAGATCACCAGGATGTTGGGCTTGTCTGCTGCAACAGCAGAAACCGAGCTGAGCGCTATAAACACTGCTATAAATCGCGCACAAAATCTCACGGCGCTGAAGGCTCTCAATTTCTCGTTCATAATTTCACCTGTTTATTAACCACCCGACAATTACAATGACCTTGAAATAAGTTCTTTCATTATTTCGTTGGTGCCGCCGTAAATCTTCTGCACCCTGCTGTCTGCATACATTCTGGCAATTGGATACTCCCACATATAGCCATATCCGCCATGCAGCTGTAGACATTCATCAACGATGTCGCACTGTTTCTGAGTACACCACCACTTCGCCATCGAGGCCTCTTCGGCAGAAAGCTCGCCGCGAGCAAGCTTAACCATACATTGATCTACGAAGGCGCGTGAGATAGTGGCCTCAGTTTTACATTCAGCAAGTTTAAACCGGGTATTCTGAAAATCAAATACAGTCTTACCAAAGGCGGCGCGCTCTTTGGTATATTCTACCGTGGTCTCTACCGCCATCTCTGCCATCGTCGCCCCAGCACAGGCAATGCTAAGACGCTCCTGTGGCAATTGATTCATCAGTTGAATAAAGCCTTGCCCTTCTTTTTCGCCAATCAGGTTGGCTGCAGGCACTCTCACATCCGAAAAGAACAACTCCGACGTGTCAGCATCTTTTAAACCTATTTTTTCGAGATTTCGTCCACGGCTAAACCCCTCAAGATCCTCCGTTTCAACAACCAACAATGAGGTGCCTTTTGCGCCTGCCGTCGGATCGGTCTTACACACTACAATAATAAGCTCCGCATGCTGACCGTTGGTGATAAATGTTTTCGATCCATTGATGATGTAATCGTCACCATCGCGCACCGCTGTAGTTTTAACACCTTGCAAATCTGAGCCCGCACCGGGCTCCGTCATCGCTATAGCACCCACCAGCTCGCCACTGGCCAACCGCGGCAACCAATTCAACTTCTGTTCATGAGTACAATAATTAAGGAGATAGTGCGCAACAATTTGACTGTGCACGGTATTACCACCGGCAACAGAAGCGGCAGCACCGCCGCGCATCATTGCGTCATAAATAATCGCTTCGTGAAAATAATTGCCGCCAGCACCACCATATTCTTCAGGAATACTGGCACAAAGAAGGCCTGCCTCACCGGCTGTACGCCAGGCACTACGATCACACATGCCCTGGGCTTCCCAGGCCTCCCTTAGCGGTTCGAACTCCGCCCGGGTGAATCGTAATGCACTGTCGTGCAAGATTCGCAATTCATCGTCGACCCAACTTGACGCGAGAATACTCATTCAATACCTCTGGAAGATTTACCGTATTACGGTCAGGCACTTATTGAACGCTATCCAGAGGAGATTTGCCAATGTAGCCAGTTGCTATTGGCCACCAGGTGCAGGATATTTTTATAGAATCTGGAGCAGGTGCAGATAGTGATCCTGATCAAACCCTCGGTACTGCATAAATCGAGCTCGACGGCTTTTTTCTTTTATTTCGGTGGCTGCTAAGTTACCAAACTTTTTGAGATAAACCTCTTCCGCTCGTAAAGCCCAGTCTATATCTGCATCGCGAAACGATAGCGCGACATCATCGTCAGAAAGGCCGCGTTGGCGCATGTCGGACTTAATTTTCATAGGACCGAAGCCTCTATAGGCGCGGTGGAGTAAAAAATTCTCAGCAAAACGCTGATCGCTTTGCAGCTTCTCTTGGACTAAACGCTGAAGCTGCACTTCCACCAGCTCGGCATCGGGATATCGACGCGCCAGTTTCTGTCGCAGCTCCCGCAGCGAGTGCTCTCGACGCGCCAGAAAGTTCATCGCAGAAAATCGAATGTCTGCCGGATTAATATCATCGACTGAAAGGTCTTGAGTGGCGTTGTCGTTAGGCATAAATAAAGAATATGTCGAAAAAAGGCACCGGGAGTGGAGTCAAGGGAATCCCGGCGCCGAAGGGGAAAAGGGGTTCAGGGCGTGGCATTCACGCACACCCTGAATGTGACCGCGAGCTTCCTCTACTCGGCAGTTTCCTCGGGCATATCTTCGGACACCTCTTCGGGAGCTGTTTTCTTCTCCGGCAAATTACTGGTCAGCATCTGCGCCCTGATAGTCGTCTCTATCTCATTAGCAACCGCTGGGTTAGCTTCCAGGAACTTGGCCGCATTCGCCTTGCCCTGACCAATCTTGTCGCCTTTATAGGCGTACCAGGCGCCAGACTTGTCGACCAGGTTCAGTTTAACGCCCCAGTCAACGACCTCACCCATGTGGTAAATACCCTTGCCGTACATAATCTGAAACTCGGCCTGTTTGAAGGGCGGAGATACCTTGTTCTTCACCACTTTGACCCGAGTCTCATTACCAACCACCTCGTCGCCGTCTTTTACGGCACCAATACGGCGGATATCCAGGCGAACAGAGGAGTAAAACTTAAGTGCATTACCACCAGTGGTGGTTTCCGGCGAACCAAACATGACGCCGATTTTCATCCTTATCTGGTTAATAAAGATCACCAGGCAACCCGATTGTTTGATAGCGCCGGTCAGCTTGCGCATGGCCTGGCTGAGAAGTCTCGCTTGTAAACCAACATGAGAAGCTCCCATTTCGCCTTCAATTTCAGCCTTGGGGGTCAGTGCCGCCACCGAGTCGATAACGAGCACATCGATAGCTCCGGAACGAACCAGCATTTCAGCCACTTCCAGGGCTTGCTCGCCAGTATCGGGTTGAGACATCAGCAACTCATCCATTTGTACGCCCAGTTTCTCGGCGTAAATGGGGTCCAGTGCGTGCTCGGCGTCGATGAAGGCGGCTGTACCACCAGCCTTTTGCGCTTCGGCAATGACTTGCAGTGTCATGGTGGTCTTGCCTGAAGACTCAGGCCCGTAGATCTCGCAAATGCGGCCCTTAGGGAGTCCGCCTATACCCAACGCGATGTCCAACCCGAGTGAGCCAGTGGAGATGGAGGGAATTTCAACATGCTCCCTATCTCCCATGCGCATTACCGTGCCCTTGCCGAATTGTCGCTCGATCTGACTCAGTGCCGCGTCCAGTGCTTTGCCTTTATTGCCCTTATTTCCTTTACTTGCATCCATGTGTATCTCCCGTTGCCCCATAATCTGGATGTTATGTCGGCTTTAGCGCTGCTTTGCGCTGTTAACCATACAGTAAAACTACTGTATATATACTCAGTGCTTTGAATTCGAAATGCAAGCCCAAAAGGCGAAGAATTTCGGCCAAATCCGGTCGCAGCGAAAAACATGTATGAATATACGACAGGTAGGAGTGCTCAGGTGGTCTAGACTACTAGTTCACCTTTCACTGGGGAATCGACGATGCTCGGTAAACTTATAATAATCATTCTGATAGGAGGCGGCGCCTACTGGTACTGGAATGGGCCCTACCAGGAAAGTCGCGCGCCCCGCGGCCAGGAACAGTTGCAGATTAACGCCAAGGCAATGAAGAAATGTGTACGTCAGGAGGAGTCCATGGCCTCGGTGGGCGGTCTGGGCGGCGTAGGGTTTGATATTGGAGACGCCGAAAAACTGTGCGCGGGCAAGCTACAACTACGCAATGAAGATGGCCAGTGGCATAGCGGTAACTAGATACGTTACGGGGGTGGTTAGCCCAATGGCGAGGCGGATTCCGAGGCTGGTGTCTGTAGCAGCCAATCGCGCTTTCGATACAACACCGTTACACCCATCAAGCCGATCAGGGCAAAGCCAATAAAAACAGGCCGGAACCCGAGTACATCGGCGACTGCACCCATCAGGAGTGCACCTATCGCCGGCGTGCCCATAGCCAGCACGGCCCACAAACTCAAAACCCGGCCCCGGTAGGCTTCATCCACGCCAAGTTGGGCCAACGACTGGGTTCCTGTCCCAATTATAGTGGCCGTCATACTAAGCCCAACAATCACAACGGCGAACGCCACCATAGAACTCAGCCAATAGAGCGTAAACAAACTGAGCGAACCGAATACCAGGGCAGCGGTGATTAGCTTTAACAATCGAAGCTCCTGACTACTTTGCTGACTAACGATCAAACCTCCAACAATTGATCCGGCGCCACCGGCGGCAGTAAGTGTTGCCAGGGTGGCAGAGTCACCATCAAGCAGTCGCCCGGATACTGCGGGCAAAAGCTCCAGCGTAGTACGGGCGAGTAGGCCGTTCATAAAGGTGTAGGCCAGGATGAGCTTAATCCCGCGGTTCTGCTTTACGTAGCCAATACCCTCACGGAACTCCCGAGCCAGCGCGAGCTTATGTGTAGGCTTTGGTCGCGGTACAACCGCAACGCTCAGCAGCAGTGGCAAGGCCGCTGCGAAAAAAATTGCCGAGACCATAAAGGCCGTAGAAAGGGAAAAATGGGTCAGTAGCCAGGCGCCGGCTGCGGGTCCCAGGATTCGAGAGGTATTAAAGACGATCGCCGAAATGCCAATAGCACTGGGCAAGACTTCCCGGCGCACCAACAACGGCACCAGCGCCAGCCGGATAGGCATATGCGCGGCACTTGCTGCGCCCAGCACTGAAGCCAGTATCAGCAACCAGGTTAAGGAAAAGCCACCGTAAAGACTGGCCAGACCGGCCACCAATGAAATCAGCCCATGCAGGGTAACGGATACCAACAAGCCATTGCGCGGATTAATTCGGTCCGACAGGATGCCGAATATGGGTGACAAAACGAAGGTGGGTAACAGCATGAGGGCGGCGGTGACACCAACCCAGAATGCCGAGTGGGTTAATTCCCACGCACTCCAGCCTAACAAAAATCGGACTATCCAGCTGCCCAGAGTCGACAAACACGAGGCCGGGAAATAGCGACGGTAGGCCTGCTCTGAAAAGGCAGAGTTGCCTTTCACCTAGCGTACCTGATCACTCGGTACGGACTTTTCTATTTCACTGATCGCGTCCTGAATGTCGTCCAGGCGGGCGGATAAAACCGTCTGCGCATCCGCCAGGCCCTGATTGTAAAACTCAGCGCCTATCTCTAACGCAAAAAAATCCAGCAGGAACTCCGCCTCAAACTGGCCAATCTCCTGGTCCAGTTCCTGTTGGAAGTACTGCTGAATTTTATGTGTAATGTTGTCTTTTCGTGAGCGGTCGAACTCGATGTTCAAATCTCCCAGCGGTACTTCCGCAGGTAGACAGTTAACCACAGAACTCCGACGCAAAAAATCAATCCAGACACCACGCTGACATAATTTACAGCCGCCCAGTTGGGACCATCCCAGTAAAAACCAACAGTGCTGACCTCACTGATATGAGGAATATGCCGACTTGCCGCATTCGCAATGTATTCAGACCCAAGAAATATCGGCTCAAGCACCACAACCCCCACCAACGGTGCGACAGTCAGCATAAAGGGCGAGCGCTTAGCCGCGGCAGATGCCAACAGTAGCCAGGCGTAAGCTGGAGCTATCAGTAGTGCGGTTAGTATCCAGCCGCCAACCTGATCGACAAACAGCCTGCCGAACTCAATATTTCCCAGAACGAGTTGGACGGGGTCCATCTCCATGCGCCACACCAACAACATAGACATAACCACCACCATCAATTGGGTTAGCAGGCTAATGGTGATGAAAATAAACGGGGCCACGATCAGGGCCACGCCCAACTTGGTCAGCACCTCTTCCCATTCAGATACCGGCATTGACCGCCAGAACAGAATACTTCGATCTTTGCGGTCGCTAAACAGCGTGCCCAGTAAGTAATTGGCAGTAACAAAGACCAGTACCATGAGTAATACTAGATGCACGACGGTCAATAGCGGGTTGAGATTTTGCACGGCATCATCCAGACCACTGTCCAGCTTTGGTTTACTCTCTGGCGCGAATGTCCACTCCCGATCGAAATCCCAATCCTCGTCAACCGGCACTTCAAGCTCTTGCTCTACCGTATATTCTATGGAATCATTTTCTTCGTCATCGCTGTCAATATGAATACGAATATTCATGCCTTTTGCGGTCTGCTCCTGCAGCACGACTTTTAACAAGGTGTCACCCATTACGCTGATGCGATCAGCCAGCAACACGCTCGCTAGCATAACCAGAGTCAAGGTGATGGCAATTATAATCGGCGTCCAGACTAAAGAAGTTTTATATTCCTGTAACTCTCGCCGCACCAGGGAAAAAACGCGTGATGATGTTGAATCAGACATCGCTCTGCCCTCCCCCGATTTTGGCCACAAATAAATCAGACACCGAGGGCGTGCGTAATTCCCCAAGCGGCTCAAGCAGCGCACGATCCACATCTTCGAAGATAAAGGCCTTACCTCCAAGAATACTGCGCTTTCCTACATAGGGAATGGCCTCTGCCCTGGCAGCCGCTTCGCCGACTGCGTGAACCTCTACAAACGATTCTTCCAGGGTGAGCATATTACTTTGCAAAACCATTTTTCCTCTGTCCATGAACATAACATCAGTCAAAATATTTTGAACTTCCTCGACCTGGTGCGTTGAAATAATAATAGTGCGCTCCTCGTCGAAGTAGTCGTTTAATAGCTGTTCAAAGAAGCGCTTGCGAAACAAAATATCCAGACCAAGCGTTGGCTCATCCAGAATCAACAGGCGCGCATCAATCGCCATAACCAACGCCAAATGAAGCTGTACGGTCATGCCCTTGGACAAACCCCGCACTTTACGCTCCCGTGTGACATCAGTGCTGGCCAGGAAATCTTCGGCTCGCTGACGGTTAAATTTGGGATGCGTGCCGCCGACATAGTCCAACAACTGATCCACCCGCATCCAGCGAGGCAGGACGGCGGTGTCGGCAATGAAGCACACGTCTTCCATTACCTTCGCACGATCGCGACGCGGGTCTGAACCCAGCACGTTCATCTCCCCCTTGCAGCCAGTGAGACCCAGAAGCGCTCGGAGCATTGTGGTTTTACCCGCTCCATTAGGTCCGATTAAGCCAATAATACTGCCTGCATTGACACTCAAATCAACGCCATCAAGAGCCTGCACCTCGCCAAAACTGCGGCGCAGGTTATTGGCCCTAATAATTTGTTGCACTAGTCCTTTCCTCCGATGTTCAACAAGTGATCAATAACTTTCTTCATATCCAGACCCAGCACTTTGACTCGCTCTGCAAAGGCCGGAATCTCCTCGCCGATAAAACGACTCTGCTCATCATTAGTAAGCGAATTCCGTGCACCGTCAGTAACGAACATGCCCAGACCACGGCGCTTTTCAAGCAGCCCGGTCTCCACCAATTCCTGGTAAGCCTTGCCCACAGTCAGATGATTGATCTGATAGTCTGCCGCCACCTGCCTCACGGAAGGTACCGCTTCACCCTCACTAAAACTGCCGTCCATAATTCTGTCCAAGACCATTTCACGCAGTTGTTTATAGATAGGTTGGTTGTCGTTCCACTCCACAGTCAAAATATTTGCTCCGTGGCCCGGTTAGTCCCGGGCGTGAATTTCGCCTGAGCCCAAAACGGACTGACTGATATCAGGCGCGCCGCGGTGGTAGACATCGCCACTGCCCATAATCCTCACCCCCATCTCTTGTGCGTTGCCAATTTGAGCAGCACCGGAGCCGACGATATTGATTTCGCATTCGTGCGCATCGACTTCTCCCAGGTCAACATCTCCAGAGCCCACGATATGAATTTTCAGATCTGCAGTTATGCCGCTCTCCGCGCCAATGTCACCAGAGCCGTTAAGCGATGCCTCCAGTTCTCTTGTGCTTAATTTTCCTAGATTAATGTCGCCCGAACCGGCGAGTATCAACTGTAGAGACTCCGCTTCAACATCGGCAACCTGGATATCGCCCGAGCCACTTACTTGCAGCGTAATTTTGTCACCTTGAAGGGCAAAGAATTTGATATCACCTGAGCCTTCGACCGACGCGTAGAATTCAGCGACGCTCAACGGCCTAACGTAGGCCTCGCCGGAGCCATTAAGCTCGAGGTGAGTCAGTTGATTGACAGAGAGTTTGTACTTTATATCGCCGAAGTAATCCGAATCATCGTCCTCGTTGCGACCCAGCACCAGAGTGTCTTCGTCAGCCATATAGAAGGGTTCACGATCCAGATCACCGGAGTCGCCCCTGAGTTGCAGCAGAGGCTCATCTCCTTGAGATATCTCTACTCTGACCGAGCCAAATATCTGAACCCGATCAAAATCGAGCCCCTCCACCTTGCGGACTTCGGCGTGGGCAAACCCACTGCTGGTCACCGCTAAGGCCAGTCCTAATATGCGTAATCCGGCTGCAGAGAACATCTTAACCACCACCGGCAAGAATGCGCGAAACTGCGAAGCGCTGGATCAATTCCAGAGCTATCGCAGCGGGTACAAAACACAGCACCCCCAACCAGCCACCGCCCAGGGCGCTTATTAAAGCGCACACCAGGAACAACCCCGCATAGACGACGGTGTGGTCGTCGCCAAAATCCCATACTTTCTCTAGTCGCTTAACAGTCATTTCCTCTCACCTTCAATGCTATGGTGTTATATGTGACTATATCACCTAATTCAGAATCAACAAGCAATAATTCATTTTTCTACTTTTCTTATCTATATCAGAGGCTTAAGAACCACTGAGTGGGCGCACGAAGGCCTTTTTGTATGTTTTCAGCGATGGTATGCGCGACACGCCTGGATCGATCGCCTCTAATTCCCCCCTAATTTGGAACCCACAGCGACCACAAATAAGCCGTCCCAATAGTCTCGATGTTTTCGTTTCAGTCGCCGGGAGTAAATGGCTTCCAATGTGATGCACCAGAGGCGAATCGCTTCTGTGCTAACGACGGTTGATCAATCTGATATTCGAGGATAGGAACCGCCAGATAAATATTCGTCGTGGAGCTACCTCCAATGACACTTAAACCCCAACCGTGTATACCAAAAGCCTGTTTAGATGGCTTATAATCTACACATTGGCCCATCCCAATAATGAATAGGATGGGGGTAAAACAAAGGAAATAAGAAAAATGAAAACTATTCAAAAATTTGCGTTATTCGCTGCGGCCCTCACAACAACCACGAGCTTCGCCCTGGCGTCGGACTCAGCCCTGACCTTGGGCGGTGAAACTCCTGATCGCGACGCCATCGTCAAGGGAACGCTTTACCCCGGCAAGACTTACTCACCTTATGCGAAGCGCTCCTTCCCCAGCAATGTCTATTGGGGTGAAACACACGTACACACCGGGCTGTCGCTGGATGCAGGCTTGTTTGGCAACATTCTCGGTCACGCAGATGCTTATCGATTCGCACGCGGCGAAGAAATTACAGCATCATCCGGACAGCAAGTTAAGTTAGGTAGACCACTGGACTGGTTAGTCGTTGCCGACCATTCCGACATGATGGGTATCGCAAATGACATTCAAAAAGGGGCGCCCAACATTTTGGCGATCCCCAAGGGTAAGGAATGGCATGAAGGTTTCAAAAAAGGTGGTGCTGCGGCGGGCGAGGCTGCTTTCGATTTAATTGGCCATTTTTCACAAATGAATCTTCCCGAGAAAATGGTTAGTGATTACTCTCCGGGTGCGAAGGTCTACGATGATCTTTGGAAAGATATCACCAAGACTGCAGACGAATTTAACGACCCTGGTAAATTCACGGCACTAATTGGTTTTGAGTGGACATCAGTGCCGAAGGGATTCAATTTACATCGCAATGTTATTCTTCGTGACGACCAAACCCGAGCGAACCAAGTCCTTCCGCTGACAACCCAACCCCCATTGGGGACACAGGATCCGCTGGATCTTTATCAGTGGCTGGAAGATTACGAGAAGAAGACCGGTGGTCAGGCTTTGGCGATTTCTCATAACGGCAATCTTTCCAATGGCTGGATGTTCCCCACCGAAGATACCTATGCCGGTGGCAAGGTTGACAAAAACTACGTGACCTTACGCGCCAAGTGGGAGCCGCTTTATGAAGTCACTCAGATAAAAGGTGATGGTGAGGCACACCCGATGCTATCGCCTAATGATGAGTTTGCTGATTACGGAACCTGGGATGTGGGTAATCTAGATATTTCTCAGATCAAGACAGATGACATGTTAGAACGCGAATACGCACGCGAAGCGTTAAAGAACGGTTTAAAACTACAGAAAAAGTTCGGTATCAACCCCTACAAATTTGGCATGGTGGGCGCGACAGACACCCATACCAGTTTATCCACTGCTGAAGAAGAAAACTTTTTCGGAAAATCAACCAGCGTCGAGCCTTCCAAGGCCCGTGTTTCACATCCTTTTGTAAGTTCAAAGTTGGGTGAATTTAGAGGTGACGCGTTGCTTGCCTCGGGTTACCAGGGTGTATGGGCTAAAGAAAATACGCGCGAGGCGATTTTTGATGCCATGGAGCGCAAAGAAACCTACGCCACCACCGGGCCACGTATCCCCGTACGCTTCTTCGGTGGCTGGGATTATAACGACAACGATTTGCGTAGCCGCGCACCCGCTTTCCGTGGATATGAAAAAGGTGTACCCATGGGGAGCGATTTAAAGGAAGCGCCCAAAGGCAAGAAGGCTCCCACATTCATGGTGATTGCATTGCGTGATCCCATCGGAGCCAATCTTGATCGTATTCAGATCATTAAGGGTTGGATGGACAAGAGCGGCGAGACCCACGAAAAGGTGTACGACGTTGTTTGGTCTGGTGATCGCGAGATAAACGCAAAAGGTAAACTTCCTGCAGTGGGTAACACCGTTGACCTGGAAGCAGCAAACTGGCTAAACACCATCGGTGCTTCCGAGCTCGCTACGGTATGGACTGACCCGGATTTTGATGCCAAGGAAAAAGCATTCTACTACGTACGAGTCCTCGAAATTCCAACCCCTACATGGGTTGTTTATGACATGGTTCGCCTGGGTGCCACACCAGACAAAAGTGCAACATTGATTCATCAGGAACGAGCTTATACCTCGCCGATTTGGTACGACCCACAAGGTTAAGCGACAAATAGCATACCCGCCAACGGCTTCCCGGCAAGCCGTTAGCGGGCATTCACTAATCAGAGCTAGATTCCAGCTTTCCCCAAAATGCCGGCAGATAAAATAGTAACGCTTCAATGACAACCAATAAGTCACTCCTGCATAAGTTTCTACGCGAGCCTCTGCTACACTTTCTACTCATTGGAGGTGCGCTGTTCCTCGCTTACAACCTGCAGAATGAAGACCTTGTTAACAACAATCAAATTATCATTAGCGAAGCTGAAGTCGACCGCTTGATCACGCTGTGGGAAAGAAAGAAACAGCGCCTCCCAACACAGAATGAACTTCAAAATTTAATCGATCAGCAGGTTCGCGAAGAGGTGATGTACCGCGAAGCACTTGCGATGGGGCTGGATCAGAACGACGGCGTTGTGCGACGTCGCCTCGCGCAGAAGGTTGAGTTTATCTCGGCTGATCTTGCCGCACTGGTGGAGCCCACCGAAGCTGAACTCACTGACTACCTGGCAACACATAGCAATAAATTTGAGCTACCCGGTCGCATTAATTTCACCCAGGTTTATATCAATAGTGACAAACATGGATCCAATACTCAAAACTATGCCGATAGCCTGCTGATTGAATTGACACAAGCCAGTTCCGATATGAGTCTGGAAACTCTCGGCGACTCGGTTATGCTGGATCAGTATTACGAGCAAGTTACAGAGCACGACGTTACGCGATTGTTTGGCAAACACTTCGCAAAGGAAATCTTTAGTCTATCTGTTGGAAGTTGGCAGGGAATCATCTCATCCGGTTATGGACCACATCTGGTTCGAATCGACGACAAGACTGAAAATCGTCAGCCGGAATTGGACACTGTGCGCCAGAAAGTACGCACAGAATGGTTAGCTCAGCAGCGCCGCGAGATGGATAAAATATTTTATGAAAGCCTGCGTCAACGTTACGAAGTTGTTATAAAAGAGCCACTTGAAAAAAACACTCTTGCCAATAAAAAACCATGATTCGAAAAACAATTATCGGTTTCATCTTGTTGTTTTTTGCGAACTTGTCTTTTGCTGACGAGATTCGCCCCGGGTATCTGGAGATAACGGAAAACAGCCCCAATATTTTTTCAGTGTTGTGGAAAGTACCCGCCAAAGGCGATAAAAAGTTAAGCCTACAGGCACAGCTACCTGCTAACTGCATTAATAAATCACCGCCCAATACACAGCTGATTAATGCTGCTTACATACAAAGATGGATCGTGGCCTGCGATGGGGGATTGGTTGAACAATCTATTTCTATCAAAGGTTTGGGCTCAACCAATACCGATGTACTTTTACATGTGGAGTTTATGAGGGGCACTTCACAGTCGGTTCAACTGACGCCCGCCAGTAATTCATACCGCATTCTCGCCGAAGCCTCTCCCCTGCAAATTGTCAGCACATATACAGCCTTAGGCGTTAAACATATCCTGCTTGGTGTCGATCATTTGTTATTTGTATTTGCTTTGCTTCTTATCGTTAACAACAAGCGTCGACTAATCTGGACCATTACCGCATTTACCCTCGCGCACAGTATTACCCTGGCAGGCGCGACATTGGGTTTTGTCCATGTACCGCAAAAACCAGTAGAAGCAGTGATTGCATTAAGTATTTTATTTCTAGCTGTTGAAATTATTCACGGCCAGCAAGGCCGACCAGGCTATGCCGCACGATGGCCGTGGATAGTTGCATTTATTTTTGGCTTGCTGCACGGCTTTGGTTTTGCCGGTGCATTAGCTGAAGTAGGATTACCACAGCAAGCTATTCCCTTAGCACTTATTTTCTTCAACGTTGGCGTTGAACTGGGACAGTTATTCTTTGTTCTGGGTGTTGTCCTATTAACCTGGGCACTACATCAGTTAAATCAACAAAAGCTTCTTAAGCACGCAGAAAAAGCGGTGATTTATTCTATAGGCGGGATTTCATCGTTCTGGTTAATCGAGCGAATCAGCTTATTTTAACTTTGAATATCCCTTGCCAATACAAATCTATTTGCCGACTTAATAAATGAGTGATGACATTTTAGAGCATCCGACTCAGCCACCCACAGAATTGATAGTGCTCGGCTTAGATAAAAAAACCTGGTTGCCACTTCATTGCTTCAGGCCCTTCTGCATATTTTCGGCGATGGTTAGCGCCACACGCTTAGCTCGATCGGCTTTAATTCCCACGAAATTTGAATCCACAGTGGCCACGAATGTCGCCACCCAGAGGTCGAAGTCAGATGATTTCAGCGCGCGTTTACTGTGCAACTGGCGGTGAATATTCATGGTATGGCGTTGGTAGGACGGGTCGCCTAGCAACAACTTGCTCCAGTAGTTCTTGATATGGGGAAGATGCTGACTCAAGTCGATTTCCGCCACATCAACAAAGATTGGCGCCAGCTGCTCATCCTCCAACATGCGCTCGTAGAAGAGATCCACGAACCGTTCAATGCGCTTTCGGGTATCCAGGTCTTGCGGTACCGGAACGTCGGCCAAGACTAACGACCTTTGCGTTTGGGGGGTTTCTTATCGTGGGCCGCCAGTTGCCGTTTACGGGTGGCTTGCCGCTGGGTGAGTTCACCACGCTTTTCATCGAAGGGGTTATCACTGCTGCGAAACTCGATACGCACCGGGGTGCCTAGCAGCTTCAATTCCCGACGAAACACCTTCTCAAGATAGCGCTTGTAACTGCTGGGTACTTTGGCTGTCTGGTTGCCATGAATGACAATAATAGGCGGGTTCTGTCCGCCGGCATGGGCATAGCGCAATTTGATTCGGCGAGTATTGATCATGGGTGGCGCGTGATCAAACACCGCGCCCTCGAGGATACGGGTCAACATATTCGTATTGAGTTTGCGGGTCGCCGACTGGTAGGCCGCATCAATGGATTTGTACAGATGGCCAACGCCAGTGCCGTGTAATGCGGAGATAAAATGAGAGTCGGCAAAATCAGCGAACTGCAAACGTCGCTTCAAGTCAGACTTGATTTGCTCGCGTTGATCGCTTTCGATGCCATCCCATTTATTCACTGCCAAAACCAGTCCGCGGCCGGCATCAATGCAATGACCCAGCAAATGCATATCCTGATCGACCAGACCTTCACTAGCATCCATGAGCAAAATGACGACATGGGCGTCATCTATCGCTTTCAGCGTTTTCACAATGGAGAATTTCTCCACCGTCTCCTTGATGTTTTTGCGCCTGCGTACTCCCGCAGTATCAATGAGTGTGTACTGCACCTCACCGCGTTCAAACTCTATATAGATGCTGTCGCGCGTAGTACCAGGCTGATCAAATACAACAACTCGCTCTTCGCCCAGTAGCCTGTTGACCAATGTCGACTTGCCGACATTGGGCCTACCGACCACAGCGACCCGGGTACTGTTGGGAAACTGACGTTCAGGAATGGCTTCCGGCTCGGGAAACGAATCCATTATGGTCTCGATCATGCTGCGGACACCGCGCCCATGTGACGCGGCAATAGCGAACATAGACTCTACGCCCAGAGCGTAAAAATCTCCCTGGGCAACATCTTCATTGAGGCCATCGGTTTTATTGACGATCAGATGAAAAGCCTTATTGCGCTGTCGCAGATGCTTAGCCAGGGCTTCATCAGTAGGGTTGAGGCCCTCTCGGGCGTCAACCAGCATGAGTACGGCATCGGCTTCCTCAATCGCCATCAGCGATTGTCCTGCCATTTGCGAATCTATACCGGTTTCATCGCCACTGATGCCACCCGTGTCGATAACCACACAGGGGCGGGTGCCGATCCGGGTTTCACCGTATTTACGGTCACGAGTGAGACCTGCATGATCGGCCACCAGCGCATCCCGACTGCGGGTGAGTTGGTTGAAGAGCGTGGATTTACCCACGTTTGGTCGGCCCACCAAGGCCAGAACTGGAATCATCTAAATGCCTGGAGAGGCGCCAAAAAGTCCATTAACCTGGACGTGTTTAGCGGCTCCTTAATTTTTTGCGCTAATTTCATAGGCCACCAGCTTACCGCCGTTGCCGAATACATAAAGTACGTTGCCATCCGCCAGCATATCGGCTCGAGCGCCCTTGCCGTCGACCTTTACTCTGCCGGCAAACTCGCCGTCTACTTGTGACATAAGGTGCACGTAACCTTCAAAATCAGCCACCGCCACATAACTACTTACAGGGGTCGGTCGTGATAACTCACGATAGCCCAGGGCATCTTGCTGCCAACGCACGCCCTGACCGTTACGTAAATAGGCCGTCACCGTGCCATCTTCATCAGTCACATAGATATTACCAAAGCCCTGACCAACACCGGAGAAGGAGGACACATTGCGCTGCCACATTTTGCGACCGTCGGTAGCATCTATCGCTACTACTCTGCCCTGGTAGCTGGCGGCGTAGAGCTCATTGCCAACAAGCGCCATGGTCCCGTCGATATCGACAATTCGTTCGATCTCGGAACGACCCTGGGATATAGCTACCCGTGCCTCCCAACGAATTGAGCCGGTTGCCGCAGTGAATGCCAAAACCCTGCCGTTGGCAAAGCCGGCGTATACCACGCCATCGCGGAGTATCGGTGCACCGGTGCCGCGTATGGTCAATACTGGCACGTTACTATCATAGGTCCAGAGGTTTTCACCACTGTCGTAATCCAGCCCCTGCAGCTTGCCATCATAAGATTGCGCTACAACAACTTTGCCATTGCCCTGCGGCGGCGCCAACACTTCTCCGCTAACCTTGGTGCGCCACAGCATTTCGCCCGTATTGGCATCCAGGCGCATCACCGAACCGTCACTACCGCCTACAAAAAGCGAGTTCTCGTAATACCCGACACCACCTGAGAGCCCGGTTTCAATCTCAGAATCCCATAGTTTCTTACCGCTAGAACGATCCAGCGCTTTAACCTCGCCTTCCGCCGATGCGGCATAGATAACACTAGCAGTCATTACCGGCTGCAGCTTATAAAGTCCCTTGCCCTGCCCATCTCCAACACCGGTAGACCAGAGCTTTTTGATGTTGACGGTCTGTTCGATCTTTACCAACTCAACGGGGGCCTTGGGATCTTCATCGTCACTATCAAACCAGCCTTTGATCGTGCTGCAGGCACCAAGGCTCAACACTAAGCCGGTAACAAACAGCGCACGAAAAATCATGTGCATCATTCAGCCCTCACCGTTCAGGTCGGTAATCGGCTCACTGGCCGAATCTAAAACAGCTGAACCGGTCTCAGCTGACGCAGGTAACTCACGCTCGGGAACGGGGCTTAACGACTGCAGCTTTTGTTCGAGCATATTGATATTAGGTTGAATGGCGCCAGCAGTGGCCAGGTTCCGCGCGCGGATATAGGCTTCCTGTGCTTCGGCATCGTGGCCCTGGGCAAGCAGGATGTCACCGCGAGCAGCTTCATAAGAGGCGGCGTAAGGGTTGTCGCCGGCAGCGCCCAAAATGGCCAGGGCCTGTTCAGAATCACCGCCTGAGGCCAAAACCCGTGCAAGTCGTAGCTCAGCGACGCGTGCAATATCACCGCCCTTTCCAGCTTTTTCCAGAACCCAACGCAGCTCTGCCTCCGCCTTCGCCAGATTACCGTCCTGGACTGCAATACGCGCTAATTGCATTGCAGCAAACTGGGCGTAGGTGCTACCGACATAATCCTTTTTTAGCTCCCCGGCTAATGCTATTGTCTGGGAGTAATCGATCGCGCCCTGATTGGCTCCGCTCAACGCCTCCAGCATGGTCTGATAGACGTCCGACGCGGCCTGACGCTGATCAACCTGATAGCCCTGCCAACCCTGCCAACCGAATCCGGCAGCCAACGCCAATACGATGGCCGCAATGGTGGATTTACCATTCTCGTCCCACCAACGCTTTATTGCCTCGACTTGTTCTTCTTCTGTACGAAATGTTTCCACGTGACTTCGTTCCTTAAGTAATCATTCATTCACAGCCAGCGCTGCTGCAAGCGCGCTGGCTAATTCTGTCTGCGGCAGCGACTGCTGCTCACTCTGGCCGCGCAGGGTTTTCAGAGTAACGCTACCAGCGGCAACCTCATCTTCTCCCCAGATCAATGCGACTCGAGCACCGCTCTTGTCGGCCTTCTTCATTTGGCTTTTAAAACTGCCGCCGCCCGCGTGCTGGACAATACGCAGTGCCGGCAACACATCGCGCAGGCCTTCAATGCAGGCCAACGCTGTCGCATATGATTGTTCACCTACCGCAACCGCATAAACATCAGCAGTGGTCTGGCAGATTTGCTGCTTACCCAGTTCGATAAGCAACAACACCAGCCGCTCCATACCCATCGCAAAACCGACACCGGGGACGGACTTACCACCCAACTGCTCTACCAAGCCGTCGTAGCGACCACCCGCACAGATCGTTCCTTGTGCGCCGAGACGATCGGTGACCCACTCGAATACGGTTTTATTGTAATAATCCAGGCCGCGAACCAAGCGCGGATTGATAGTAAACGGGACGCCTGCCGCGCTCAACAGTTCACACAGCCTGGCAAAGTCTGCACTCGACTCTTCATCGAGATATTCGGCCATAGAAGGAGCGCCATCCAGCAGGGCCTGGGTATCTGCGTTCTTACTATCAAGAATTCTCAGGGGGTTGGTATCCAACCGCCGCTGACTGTCTTCATCGAGCTGGTCGCGATGCTGCGCCAGAAATTCCACTAAAACGCTTTTGTAGCGTGTTCGGGACTCGCTGTTGCCTATCGAGTTGAGCTGCAACTGAACACTGTCTCCCAGCCCCATCAGCCGCCACAGTCGCGCGCTGAGCAAGATGATTTCGGCATCGATATCCGGCGTAGCAATACCAAAGGCTTCGACCCCAATTTGGTGAAACTGACGCTGCCGGCCTTTCTGAGGCCGCTCATAACGGAACATCGGTCCGCTATACCAAAGGCGCTGCGGTGTATTGAGCATGCCGTGCTGAATGACTGCACGCACACACCCTGCAGTGCCCTCAGGTCGCAGACTCAGACTCTCGCCTTTACGGTCGGGAAAGCTGTACATCTCTTTCTCTACAATATCGGTAACCTCGCCGATACCGCGGGAGAACAACTCGCTTTGTTCCACCAGGGGCAGTCGAATTTCGCCGTAGCCATAGCTTGTCAACAAGCCGTTCACGGTCTCTTCCAGCATCTGCCAATAGGGCGTTTGATCCGGGAGAATATCATTCATCCCGCGGATTGCTCTTATATTACTCACTTACTCTCCTGCAGCCGGATGGCAATCAACCCGGCGACTTCAGGATGATCTTTTCATCCTGAATTACTCGTTCCTGCTCCAATTCGGTGGCACGCTGACGAATCACCTGCTCCAGGTGATCAACGAAGTCAGTATTGCTTACTTTATGGTCGGGCTCACCGTTGACGTAAATCAGATTGCTGGGGCTTGCACCCGTCAGGCCTACATCAGCTTCTTTCGCTTCACCGGGACCATTGACGATACAGCCTATGACCGCAACGTCCATAGGCGTGCGAATATCCTCAAGCCGTTGTTCCAGCGTATTCATGGTGCTAATCACATCAAAGTTCTGCCTTGAACAACTGGGACAAGCGATAAAATTAATCCCATTGGCGCGCAGCTTGAGACTCTTCAGGATCTCAAACCCCACTTTAATTTCCTCTACCGGATCGGCCGCGAGCGAAATCCTGATGGTGTCCCCTATACCGTCCATCAGCAGCATGCCCAGGCCAACCGCAGACTTTACCGTGCCGCCTCGCAGGCCGCCCGCCTCGGTAATACCCAGATGCAAGGGCTGGTCGATTTGGGTGGCAAGCAGCCGATAGGCTTTTACTGCCATAAATACTTCTGAAGCTTTGACACTGACTTTGAAATCGGGGTAATTGAACTTATCGAGAATATCCACGTGGTGCATGGCAGATTCAACCAGTGCCTCGGCGCACGGCTCGCCATATTTACGCTGTAATTCTTTGCTGAGTGAGCCCGCGTTGACACCGATGCGAATCGGAATACCTTTGTCGCGAGCGCTGTCTATGACCTCGCGCACTTTGTCATCGCGACCTATGTTACCTGGGTTGATGCGCAGGCAGTCGACACCGTACTCTGCCACTTTCAGGGCAATTTTGTGATCGAAATGAATGTCAGCCACCAACGGCACGGTAACCTGGGCACGAATGTCTCGAAACGCTTCTGCGGCTTCCATGCTCGGTACCGATATACGAACAATATCCCCTCCGGCATCCGCTATCGCCTGCACCTGAGCGACCGTTGCCGCCACATCGCAAGTCTCAGTATTCGTCATGCTCTGCACCGAGATGGGTGCATCGCCACCGACCGGCACATCGCCCACCATAATCTGTCGGCTGACTCGGCGTTTAATAGGTGATTCAATGCTCATCGCCAAGACCCCAGCCCGCTTGGGCTTGATAGAGATGACAGCGGCTCAATTTCAGGCAAAGGCAAAGGTAGCACGGCATCTCTGACCACTGTCACGGAGGCGGCCTGCCCCGCCTGCCACCACCACAAACCGGCAATCAAAATACCCAGGACCACCAGGCCGACCACAATTCCAATGCCCGTGCGCTGCAGTTGTAAAGGCTCGGTAGCAGCGCGTTTGCCGCGACCGCCCTCGAACTCGCCATCGGTGAGCACCTCAAAGGCGGAAATCAGTTCCTCTTCATCAAGGGCCAACATCTTGCCATAAGCCCGGATGTAGCCGCGCGCAAAAGCTGGACTGTGCAGGGCCTTGTAGTCATCACTTTCAATTTGTGCAATATAGCGGGGCAGCCAGTTTAAGCGATCCGCCGCCTCCCGCTCACTCATCTGTTGCGCCTCTCTAGCGGCACGCAATATGGCCCCCGGCGACAGTGACACCAGATTAAGTTGCTCGGCCGCTTGCTCAACCACCTACTGTAGTCCTCTGATAAGCTTGGTACTCTTCGGAGTCAGGGTAGAGATTGCGCAGCGCCAGCGCGTGGCTACTCTCGGCGTCTTGATCGCCAGTGGCCCTCGCAATTCGCACGCCCAACCAAAGACTGCGAGCAGATTGCCGAGCGGCACGTTTTCGATAAGTCGAGTAGTACTGTTCTGCAGTTTCATAGTCTTTAGCTTCGAAACGCAGCTGGGACAGCTCAAGCAGAGCAATCAAGTTGTGTCGGTCCATGGACAGCGCTCGCACGAACGCCTCTTCGGCACCCTGTGGGTCGAAAGTCTGCAGACGACATAAACCAAGGTTGATAAACGCCTGGGGGCGCCCAGTGTACAGAGTATCCTGAATCACATACTCAAGCTGCGTTTCCGCCTCTTTAAATCGTTGCTGGCTGAACAGGAACGCCGCATAGTTATTGCGCGCTCTGGAAAAATTATCGCCCAGGCTGATCGCTTTTTTGAAGCTCTCTTCCGCTAGTTCACTCTCGCCAGTACTTTGATAAACCAGCGCAAATGCTTCGTAGACTTCCGGGTTTTGATCATCGATATCCGCTGCTATGGCCAGATTGCGCTTGGCATCATCCCAATTACCTTCGCCGATATATTGCCGGGCAAGAGCCACCCGCTTCTCCAGAGCCTTCTGCGGGGATGCGTCGTCGGTAAACACGCTTTCGGTCTCTGTTACACAGGCGCTGATAAGAACCAGCATACCCAGAGCCAGTAGGCCTCGAGTGATGGTTAGCTTCACCTTATTCATGTCGCATTCGCTCCCAAAGCTTCGTTGGCTTCCCGGTAACGCTCGCTGCGGCGTGTTTTATCAACCACTTGTCCGACCAACTGGCCACAGGCCGCGTCGATATCGTCACCGCGGGTTGTTCTGACAGTAACAATATATCCTGCATTGACCAGTACTTGCCAGAAGCGCGATACGGCATTACCACTGGGGCGCTGGTAGTCCGACTGGGGAAAGCTGTTGAACGGAATGAGATTTATCTTGCAGGGAAAATCCGCGAGCAGCACAGCCAGCTCATGGGCCTGATCAACCTGGTCATTAACGCCGGCAATCAGGGTGTACTCGATGGTCACCACCCGCTTCTTGTCCCGCTGCGCATCGATATATTTACGGGCGCTCTCGAGCAACACAGCGATGGGGTACTTGCGATTGATCGGCACCAATTGACTGCGCAGGGTGTCATTGGCCGCGTGCAGGGAAATTGCCAGAGACACTTCGCTAACCTCACGCAGCTTGTCCAGCGCCGGCACCACACCAGACGTACTCAGTGTCACCCGGCGCTTGGATATACCATAAGCCAGGTCTTCCATCATCAAATCCATGGAGGCGACCACATTATCGAAATTTAGCAGCGGTTCGCCCATGCCCATCATCACGACATTCGTCACGATCCGGCCATTGCCAGGCTGGAAAGCATTGTAAGAGTCAATTGCCAACCACACCTGACCGATAATCTCCGCCGCGCTGAGATCGCGCATAAAGCCTTGCTTGCCAGTGCTGCAAAAACTGCAGTCCAGGCTACAACCGACCTGGGAAGACACACATAGCGTGGCCCGTTTACCGTCGGGAATCAGTACAGTTTCGACCATGCCGCCGCCATCCACGCGAACTGCCCACTTGCGGGTGCCATCGGTGGAGTCATGTTGACTGATAATTTCGGGTGGCCGTACCTCGGCGATGTCCCGCAATTTCTCACGCAGGGCCTTGCCGAGGTTGGTCATCTGTTCTATGTCGCAAATCCCGCCGTGGTGAATCCACTTCATAACCTGCTGCGCACGAAACTTCTTCTCTCCCTGGTCGAGAAAGAATTGCTCCATTTGCGCAAGCGTCAGCCCCATCAGGTTTACCCGGGGCTGTTCACTAGTGGTGGCGAGAATCGCGGTCATAAGGGTGCGCCTAGGCGCGGTCGCAGAGCTCGCTGGCGTCGAAGAAATAGGCGATTTCGCGGGCAGCTGATTCAGTGGAATCAGAACCGTGCACAGCGTTGGCGTCTATTGACTCGGCAAAGTCAGCGCGGATCGTGCCTGCGTCAGCGTCCTTTGGGTTAGTTGCGCCCATCAGCTCGCGATTCTTGGCCACAGCACCTTCACCTTCCAGCACCTGCACTACCACAGGGCCTGAAGTCATAAATTCAATCAGCGCAGGGAAAAAGGGCCGCTCGCTGTGTTCCGCATAAAAACCACCAGCCACTTCGTCACTGAGACGCAGCATTTTTGAGCCGACGATCTGCAGGCCATTGGTCTCAAAACGCGAGTAGATTTTACCGACAACGTTCTTGCCAACTGCATCGGGCTTGATAATGGAAAGGGTACGCTCAACAGCCATCAAAATATCTCCAAAAAAAACAAAAAGTCAGATGCACGCAACCCCGTCGCGCGGCATTTTCGCCGGGCGCCGTGAAGAGCGTGCCAGAAGCGGCGCAATTATACGGATTTTGGGCGCGGGTTTCACCCTATAACGTCAAGAGAGGAAAGTTTCTTCTAGTTTAAAATCAGTGACTTAGCGATTTTTTGAGGAAATAGGGAAATTTCACATGGCCCGTCGAGGCCGGTTCAGTCCAACTCTTCAATCCAGGCGGCCTGAATAGCCTCCAGAATCTTCTCGCCACAGCGGTTGGGATCATCATCAAAGCCCGGGAGCGCGAGCACCCAGTTCCGCAGATCGACAAAGTTCAGTGCCAGAGGATCCGCGTCGGGATGGGCCTCATACAATTCAATGGCGACATCAATAGTATCGGTCCAAAGCATGGTGTTACCTCCTCAGTATTGACGTCTAGTGGCGTTCAGACACCATATTAATCGTGTAGCGCGGTATCTCTACCACCAGGTCCTCGTCGGCGACAATTGCCTGACAACTGAGCCGGGAATCAGGCTCCAGGCCCCAGGCCATATCCAGATAATCATCTTCGAGTTCATCCGGCTCCTCCAAAGAGGCTGAGCCCTCGCGCACAACCACATGACATGTGGTGCAAGCGCAAGACATCTCGCAAGCGTGCTCGATGGCTATATCGTTACGCAACAGCACTCGGCATATCGTCTCACCAGGCTCTGCCTGCAGGACCGCGCCTTCCGGGCACAGATTTTCGTTGGGCAGTACTACTATTTGGGTCATTTACGTACCTTATCGTCGAGTTCATCCAATGCCACACCGGCCAGGGCCTGACGAATACTTTTGTCCATTCGGCGTGTAGCGAACATCTCACTCTGCCGGCCAAGACGCTCAGTGGCCTGGCGCAAGGCATCGACATCGTCGCCAGGTAACAACTGCCGCACCTCTATCATCCGTTCATCTAACGCGCCGCGCTCAGTCTCGCCCAGTAGTGCAACACCGTCAGCTCGCAGCGCCGCGTCCAGCCCTTCCAGCAGTTGCTGTGCGTCCAGGCGCTGTTCGGCCAGTTTCCGCGCTACAAGATCCTCTCCCGCATGGCTGAACGAAGCTTGCAGCATGGCGGCTATTTCTTCCTCGGCCAGCCCGAAAGAGGGCTTTACGGTGACACTACTCTGCACCCCCGTGGCCTCCTCTTTGGCTTCAACATTGAGTAAACCGTCGGCGTCCACGCGGAAGGTGACCTGTATTCTAGCCGCTCCCGCCACCATGGGCGGAATACCGCGCAGCTCAAAGCGGGCCAGAGAGCGACAATCGGAAACCAGTTCGCGTTCACCCTGCACAATATGCACAGCAAGCGCCGTTTGTCCGTCTTTGTATGTGGTAAATTCTTGCGCCTTGGCAACCGGGATAGTGGTATTGCGAGGCACGATTTTTTCGACCAGGCCACCCATGGTTTCCAGGCCCAGCGACAGCGGGATCACATCCAGTAGAAGCAGGTCACCCTCTGCGCGATTACCCACCAACACATCCGCCTGCAGGGCTGCGCCGACTGCAACGACTTGATCCGGGTCGATATTGTCCAGCGGTTGGCGCTCGAACAGTTCGGTGACAGCACTGCGCACCAGGGGTACACGAGTAGAGCCACCTACCATCACAACATTGGCGATCTCATCGGCGCTGATATCAGCATCGCGCAGACATCGCCTACAGGCCAATAAGGTACGCTTGACCAGTGTTTGTATCATTGCCTCGAAGGTGGACCGACTCAAGGTCAGCTCGGGACACCCCGGGATTATAGCTTCCAACTCAACGGTAACAGACTCTTCGCTGGACAGCCGTTCCTTGGTGGATCGAGCTAGTGCATCCAATTGTCGAGACGCGCCCGCCGCAAGAGTCGGGGAGCCCGCCTGCTCGAGAATCCACATACCCAGAGCCGCATCAAAGTCATCACCGCCCAATGCGGTATCACCGCCAGTAGCAAGAACTTCAAACACACCGCGGTGCATTCTTAAAATAGAAATATCGAAAGTACCGCCACCGAGGTCGTAGACGGCAATAACACCCTCCTCACCAGAATCCAAACCATAGGCTACCGCGGCAGCGGTGGGTTCGTTTAGCAAGCGAAGTACCGGCAGACCTGCCAGCGTTGCGGCATCTTTAGTGGCCTGGCGCTGGGCGTCATCAAAATACGCTGGCACGGTGATAACTGCACCTTCAACCGTTGCGCCCAGAGTCAACTCCGCGCGTTGCCGCAGCTTGGTCAGAATCGCTGCCGAAGCCTGCACCGGATTAATCACGCCGGAGCTGGTTTGGAAGCTCACCATACCGTTCTCGTCGCCGGCCAGGGTGTAATGCGCGCGGCTCACCTCTTGCGCGGCGTCTTCCCGCCCACGCCCCATAAAGCGCTTCACGGAAACCAGTGTATCTTGAGGCTGGGTCGCAGCCAGGTCGCGAGCGGCCTGCCCCACCAGCACCTGATTGGGATCAGTGTAATTAAGCACGGAAGGCAGCATTACCACCCCTGCTTCGTCCGCCAAAACAGTCGCCCGCCCACCGCGAACCGTCGCGACCAGCGAGTTGGTAGTACCCAGATCTATCCCTACCGCACGCTTGACCGAATGCGGCAGCGGCGATTGACCGGGCTCGGCGATTTGCAACAGTGCCATAATTCTCCTTAAAGACCTTCCAGCAAGTCTGTCTCGACCTGCTCAGCCTCTTGCAGTAACTTTTCCAGATACTGCATTTTGACACAGGCGCTTGCCGCTGCGAGCAAATTCTCTGCAGAGAAAGCGGTACTGTACTCCGTCTGGTGATTGGCAATATCTGTCGCAATCTCCGCCAGCAGGTGAGCCAGTACGGTTTCGCGATCTACCAGGTCTGGCAGTGATTCCAGTTTTTCGCGCAACTCCATCTGCTCGATCAAAAAGCCGCCGTCAACCTTCTGGGCCGCAACTTCTTCAGCAGACATGCCCGCTAGTTCAAGGAGGTATAGCGCCCGACTCAGTGGTTGTTTGAGAATGCCATAGGCCTGGTTGACCAGGCCCGAATATTGTACCGCGATTCGCTGTTCCTGGGCGGTGCCTCCGGCAAACCTGTCCGGGTGTAACTTCCGCTGCAACTGCCGGTAACGCTCGCCCAGCAGCGTGCGATCCAGCAAAAATTGTTGCGGAACATCAAAAAGTTCGAAATAGCTCTGGGAAAAATCGGCTGAGGACATGTCGCGTGGTAGATCCGTCGCAGCTAGACGGTGAAGCTCTCTCCACAGCCGCATTCACCCTGTACATTGGGATTACGGAATTGCAGGCCTTCATTCAGACCTTCCTTGACGAAATCGAGTTCGGTGCCGTCCAGATAAACCATGCTCTTGGGATCCACAAATACTTTCACCCCATAGCCTTCACAAACATGATCTTCTGGTGCCGTTTCATCGACAAATTCCAGAACATACGCCATGCCCGAGCAACCGGAAGTGGTAACGCCCACGCGAATACCCAAACCCTTGCCTCGGCTGGCAAGTTGCGAGCCGACATGCTTGGCGGCGGATTCGGTAACACTAATAGGCATGTTACTCAGCCCTCGCTTTGCTTATCGCGCAGGTCTTTGACCGCTGCTTTGATAGCGTCTTCGGCCAATACCGAGCAGTGTATTTTCACTGGTGGTAGCGCCAGTTCCTGGGCGATTTCAGTATTTGTAATCTGCGCTGCTTCGTCCAGATTTTTACCTTTAACCCATTCGGTTAACAGGGAGCTGGATGCAATCGCTGAACCACAACCATAGGTCTTGAACTTGGCGTCTTCAATAATGCCATCGTCGTTGACCTTGATCTGCAGTCGCATCACATCGCCACATGCCGGAGCACCAACCATGCCAGTACCAACACTGTCATCGTTAGCATCCATCTTGCCGACGTTACGGGGGTTTTCGTAGTGATCCAGAACTTTTTCGCTATAAGCCATGATGAGCTCCTTGTTTCAAATTTTTGTCTTGAATTCTTGTGTTAATTTAGTGTGCGGCCCACTCGATAGTGCTGATATCGATGCCGTCTTTGTACATGTCCCACAGCGGTGATAACGCGCGCAGTTTATCGACTGCAGTGCGCAGCTGTTTTACCGCGTAATCTACATCTGCTTCGGTGGTAAACCGGCCAAAAGCAAAGCGCAGCGAACTGTGAGCCAACTCGTCATTCAAGCCCAATGCACGCAACACATAAGAAGGCTCCAGGCTGGCCGAAGTACACGCCGAACCACTGGAAACTGCCAAATCCTTGAGTGACATAATCAGTGATTCACCTTCCACGAAGGCAATACTGACATTCATCGCACCCGGAAGACGTGCGTCCAGATCACCGTTGATGTGGACCTCTTCTATATCCTTAATGCCGTCCCAAAAACGCTGCCGTAAAGCCGTTGAATGGGCGGCGTCGGTGGCCATGTCTTCGCCGGCAATGCGTGCCGCCTCTCCCATGCCAACAATTTGATGAGTAGCGAGTGTACCTGAACGCATGCCGCGCTCGTGACCGCCACCATGAATCTGTGCCTCAAGACGAACCCGGGGCTTGCGTCGCACATACAGCGCGCCCATGCCTTTGGGGCCATACATTTTGTGTGCTGACATGGACAACAAGTCGACTTTCATAGTCTCGAGATTAACTTCAATCTTACCAACGCTTTGCGCCGCATCAACGTGAAACAGAACGCCGGCGTTGCGGGTAACTTCGCCAATAGCAGCGATATCGTTGACGGTGCCGATTTCATTATTGGCATGCATTACGCTGACCAAAATAGTGTCGTCGCGCAGCGCGCCGGCCACTGACTCTGGCGTGATAAGTCCATCACTGCCTGGGTCGAGATAAGTGACCTCAAAACCCTCGCGCTCCAATTGCCTGCAGGTATCGAGTACGGCCTTGTGCTCGATGCGGGTAGTTATCAGATGCTTGCCTTTACCCTGATAGAAGTGGGCAACACCTTTGATAGCCAGATTGTCTGATTCGGTGGCACCTGAGGTCCAGACAATTTCTCTGGGGTCTGCATGGATAAGGTCTGCTACCTGGCGCCGGGCATTTTCCACCGCCTCTTCCGCCTTCCAACCAAATACATGGGAGCGAGACGCCGGATTGCCAAAGTTGCCGTCCATAGACAGGCAATGCATCATCTTTTCGACCACCCGTGGATCTGCCGGCGTGGTGGCCAAATAATCAAAGTAAATCGGTTTTTGCATTCGTTACTACTCCATACCTCGCCCTAAGTGGCGATGCTAAATCTCTCTAACAGCCAGTGTCTCACTGCGCTGATTCTGAGCTCGCGAGTCTTGACGGGCAGAGACACTCTGCACCTCACGCTGCTCTACCATCGTTGCCAGGCTGATTTTGCTGAGAAAACCGTGAATTTGATCGCTGAGGTTTTCCCACAAGTGATGGGTGAGACAAACTTCACCCTGCTGACAGTCGCTGGCGCCACCACAACCAGTGGCATCCACGGCTTCGTTAACCGCATCAATAATTTGAGCGACAAATATTTGATCGCCGCCGCGGCTGAGTCGGTAACCCCCGCCGGGGCCGCGCACACTGGTAACCAGTTCGCAGCGGCGCAGCTTGGCAAAAAGCTGCTCCAGATAGGACAGGGAAATATCCTGCCGACCGGAAATGTCGGCCAAGCTGACCGGACCGGAATCACCGTGTAATGCCAGATCGAGCATCGCGGTTACTGCGTATCGACCTTTGGTAGTCAGGCGCATAAGTTCACCCTAAGAATTGAGGCGAAATTATCTAATAACCTACCAAAATGGTCAAGTATAAAACCCAGCAATTTCGTCGGGTAATCAAACAATCGAGCTTATTCAGTGTCCTGCTTCGCTTTTCGAGCCCATTTCTGGCTCGCGGTCAGTATTCCGCGCAGTATATTGAGCTCCAGCTCGTCCAGCCTCACCCGGCCGAATAGTCTTCGCAGCCGCGCCATCAACTGCCGTGGCGCCTTCGGGTCCAGAAATCCAATATCGACCAGGGTTGTTTCTAAATGCTGGTAGTAAAGCTCCATATTCTGCGCCGTACTGAAGGGTGTATCCCATTGATCGCTGTCATCGGCCGGCAGCTCCTCTGCAACCAGCAGCATACGAAGCTCGTAGCACACAACCTGCACCGCCATGGCCAGATTGAGTGAGCTGAACTCTGAAGTCGGCACGTTAAGGTGCAAATTGCACAGCTGCAATTCCTCGTTGGTGAGGCCGCGATCTTCCCTGCCAAACAATATTGCAACCTGCTCGCCACCGCGTGTAGCCGCTCCGATGCGCTCTGCGCAGCGCCGGGGATCAAGCAAAGGCCAGGGAATACTGCGGTTACGGGCGCTGGTGCCAACCACAAACTGGCAGTCTGCCACCGCCTCTTCGACAGTGTCGACCACCACCGCCTGCTCCAACAGATCGGCCGCAGAGACCGCCCGCCACTGCGCCTGCTCGTCCGGGAACTGTCTAGGCGCTACCAGAGTTAACCTCGAAAGCCCCATATTCTTCATCGCACGGGCCACACCGCCGATATTTCCCGGGTGGCTGGTGTTAACCAGTACGATACGGATATTGTCCAGATTCATAGTTGATCTCATCACAGTTTTTGCCCCGTCTCGGCGGGCCGCGGAGTGTAGCAGATTTACCTTTTATTTCACCGTTTCAGCGTTACCACAAGCCCTGTGTCTGCTGCTATAATCGCGCGCCCACCGAAACTGACCAGGACACAACATGGAACCGATGATAAATATCGCACTGCGCGCCGCCCGCAAGGCCGGGGAGCAGATTGTGCGCGCGTCGGACGACCTCGATCAGGTGGAATTCAAAGCCAAGAGCGTTAACGATTTCGTCTCAGAGGTGGACCTTAATGCAGAGCAGCAAATTGCCTACCACCTGCGCAAGGCCTTCCCCGACCACGCTATCCTGGGCGAGGAAACCGGCCTGGATGGACCTGAAGACGCGGAGTACCAGTGGATCATTGACCCCCTGGATGGCACTACCAACTATATGCGCGGCATCCCACATTACGCGATCTCAATAGCCTGTACTTTTAAAGGCAAGCTTGAACACGCTGTTGTGCTCGATCCAGTCAGGCGCGAGGAGTTTACCGCGTCCAGAGGCCGTGGAGCCCAACTCAACGGTAGACGCATCCGCGTCAGCCAACTGCCCAGCCTGGAAGGCGCCCTCCTGGGCACTGGCATCCCGTTCAAAAATCATTGTGACGACAAACTCGAGCCCTATAGCCAGTCAGTCGCAGCGTTGGCGGGACAATGTGCCGGAATTCGGCGAGGCGGTGCGGCCTCTCTGGATTTAGCTTACGTAGCCGCGGGACGCCTTGACGCATTCTGGGAAATTGGCCTCGCGCAATGGGATATTGCGGCGGGCGTATTGCTGATTCGAGAAGCCGGAGGACTGGTTGCCGATATCGATGGCTCTGACAATTTCATGGATTCCGGCAACATCGTTTGCGGCAATCCAAAGTGCTTTAAGGCCGTTCTTCAGGTAACTCGCCCACTGTTAAGCTAAAACGCACCTATGCCAGCGGCCTGGGGTGGCGCAGCATCGCTTCCATAGGCGGGGCGCCCCTGGTGAAGTGATAAATTTCCTGCGTTCGAAAGCCCAGCGAGGCGTAATAGCCGTGGTTTTCCGGGTTGGACGACTCCAGAAAAACCGGCAGACTTTCCCGATCGCAGGCCTCAAGCATGGGTACCATCAATTTGCGGCCTAGACCGGTTCCCCGGACTCCCTTCAGCACGCCTACAGAAAAAAGGTACATGTAGGGCTCTACTGGCTTGCGCTTACTCGCTTCTCTTTCAAATTTGAGGATTTTGTAGACCGCGCCCGGCCCAAGAGAGATCAGCACTTTCCAGGCTATTTTGATCGAAGTCGCCAGGGACAGGTCGCCGATATCGGTTGATAGCATCCACATGGTGGCACCAACATCCGCGCCCGCCTGCTCTGATGTGGCGAAGTAGCACAGTTGCCCCGGGAGATAGACCTCCTGGGCCACCGAGCTGTAAATCAATTCCATTATTTCGGTGTTTTTAAACAACCAGGTGTTAAATGGATCCTCTGCAAACGACTCAGCTGTAATTTTACCCAGCTGCGCATGCTCATTCGGGGACGCTGAACGAACACCTTCTATGTTCGCTGTGTCTATTGAAACGCCCATGCTGCCCTCATTATTTGAAATCAGTCACAACAACCCGGCGCTGTGCTGGTAATGCTATCCGGCCTGCTTGGCCAACCAGGGCTTAAGCCATGGCTTGGAGCGCCCGCCAGGGGCACTGCCGGTTATTTCCCCGGCAAGGTCCGAGGCGGCGATTAGTTTGTTCAGGTCGATACCGGTTTCAAAACCCATTTGTTGAAGCATCATAACTGCGTCTTCAGTGGCAACATTACCCGTGGCACCAGGAGCGAAAGGACAGCCACCCAGACCGCCAATAGAGGCGTCAAACTTGCGCATTCCGGATTCTACGGCAGCAAACACATTGGCCACACCCATCGCCCGGGTATCGTGAAAATGACAGCCAAGCCGTGAAGCACCATGTCGGTCGACCAAGGCGGCGGTTAACTGACGAACCTGCTGGGGATTGGCGGCGCCTATAGTGTCGGCGATGATCAATTCATCGACGTTCATCGCCAAAAAACGGGCAGTAATGTCTTCGATCACAGCGGGATCGGTAGGGCCATCAAAGGGACACTCAAAACAGGTAGTAATAGTCGCCAGAACGTCAATACCGTCTTTTTTAGCCAGCGCGAGAATATCTGCGGTCACGTCTTCAGTCTGCTGCATACCCATTTTGACATTGGCCTGAGCCATACCCTCACTGCCGTAGATCACCATTGCGACGGTTTTAACGCCGGCCGCACGGGCCAGTTCATAGCCTTTCATATTAGGAATAAGAGCCGAATAACAAATATCGTCTTGGGGCAAGCCGGCGACCACCTGATCGGTGCCAGCCATGGCGGGGACCGCCTTGGGCGAGACAAAGCTGCCCACTTCAATATTTTTAACGCCAGAGGCCGCGATAGCACCTATCATCTGCAAGCGCTCTGCCACAGTCAAAATCTTGGGCTGATTCTGCAGGCCGTCCCGGGGGCCCACGTCGTTAATAGTTATGCGGTCTATCATGGTACTCAGCTCTCGTTACACGGTGGCGGCCAAGTGTAAGGTAATCGCAGGCCAATTACACATGAAGGGAATCAGGCGCAAAATTCACTCGCCTGGCCGGTGCAGTATACCCAGACTGCCTGTTCAACTTTTGTCTACCTCAAATTCACGGATTCACAGCTGTATCGTCTACCATGTACGGACATTTGCTCAAGACCAGAAAGCCATAGACGGTATAAATTACTACGGGAACTGTTGACTTGATCTGCAGTTTCTCTAAACTTACTAGACCCGAACAAGCCGATTTGCCAAGCAATTGGTTGCTTCTTATTCGAAGCTGTAAACAATTGCGAAGACTAGGACATAGATGACAACAGACGCCGCCATCATCGCTGATCTTCTCAGCAGAGTCACTGAGCTTGAGAGCCGCGCCGCGATACGGGATCTGGTGTCGGACTATTGCCATGGATTCGACAAACGCGACTACGACCGATTTCTGTCAATCTGGTCTGAAAATTGTGTCTGGGACATAGGCCCTCCTTTTGGCCGCTTTGAGGGCCACGACGGCATCCATGAGGCGATTTACGAGGTCCTCTGGCCCGCTTGGGGCGAATCTCACCACTTGACCACTAACCTACGCATTGACTTTCAAGACGAAAACAACGCCACCTCTGTTTGCGATGTGGACTGCATGGGCACTCTTACCGGAGAGTCTATCTGCACGGTGGTAGGCGCGACCTACAGCGACACGCTCTTACGTGAGGGCAGTGGCTGGAAAATCATTAAACGAAACGTTCAGATCCATTACTTCAATCCGATTCCCGGTGCCGAATTGTCGGCGCCACAGGCAACACCCGCATAAACGCACAATAATTTAAGTTCTACCCAAAGACGATGTAACCCCGGAGGCTACACATGAAAAAGAAAATTTTAATCACCGCACTGGCTGTCGCGACAAGCTCACTTGCCGCAACAATGTCACCTGTCGCTCTTGCCGAAGAATTCGGCCTAGAGGAAATTGTCGTCACTGCACGTAAACGAACTGAGAGTTTGCAGGACGTGGGGCTGGCGGTCAGCGCCATGAGCCAAACGGAGCTTAACCGGACCTTTGCTCGCGATATGATGGACCTGGCCAGCATCTCACCCAACCTGATTATCGATGATACCGGCCAGGGTCCTGGCGGTGTAGCAGCTATTTTTATTCGCGGTATCGGTGCTGCTGATGTTGAAAAGAACTTCGATCCGGCCGTAGGCGTGGTAGTCGACGGTATTTTTCTCGGTGCCAACGCGGGCTCATTGCTAACTGGCATCGATTTGGCCGGCGTCGAAGTTCTTCGCGGGCCACAGGGCACGCTGTTTGGACGAAACACCATTGGTGGCTTGATCAACGTCACTCGCACCCAGCCCACGGGTGAATTGGGTGCCAAGGTTCGCGCCGGCGTGGAGAGCTACGACACCTATTATCTGGACGGCATCTTTAATTTTGGCATCACTGATAGTCTGGGCGCTAAAGTCACCCTGGCCAAGCGGGATCAAGGAGAAGGCTACTACGACAACGTGACCACCGGTGAAGACGGGCGCGGAGAGAAGGACTACCAAAGCTATGGCATTAACCTGCTGTGGGATGCCTCCGACAATCTGGAATTTGAGTTCACTTACCAGAAAGAAGAAACTGACCAGGATACGCCCGAGCTGATAAATACCGGGCAGCAGCGCCACTCGTTCTGCACTGATCCCCTCTATGGCTACTGTTCGCCTTCAGAGAGCACGCCGATAACCGGCGATCGACTGAAGACTGCAAACCAGGGCCTCAGGTCGGCCGGACCCTCGGCCACCCGAGACAATCCGTTTATCGCAACCCCAACAGCAGACGCGGTCCCTATCGCGCTTGAGTCCAGTTTCGATACCGAGTTCTATGCCTTCGAAACCCGCTGGAACATCAGTGACAGTTACCGCGTCGATTACCTCTACGGTCACTGGGAGTCCGACGAGGAGGCTATAACCAACTGGGATGGCACACCCCAGCTGTTGTACAGCACCAGCCGTCCTGGCACTTACGAGCAAGATAGCCATGAATTGCGCCTGACCTATGATGCCAGCGGCGCGCTCAGCTTCGTTGGTGGCCTGTATTACTGGGAGAACGAGTACACTGCCGACTCCAATAGCTGGGTGGGTTTTCCTGCCCCGGGGACAATATTTGATATCTATCAGTTCACAGAGCAGGAAACGGAATCCACGGCCGTATTTTTCGAAGCGGATTATGCGGTAACAGACGCCCTGACACTGACCCTGGGAGCGCGCTATACCGAAGATGAGAAAAACTCCAGGCAGGAAGGTAATGTTGAAACCATCTCTGGCGAGTTCACCAGTAATCCTGAAGACAAGTGGGATGAAACTACTCCAAGAGTCGGAGTCCGCTACGCATTCAATGATGATCTGATGGCGTTTTTCACCTACTCACAAGGTTATCGTAGTGGCGGCTTCAACGGCCGAGTAAACTCCGTTGAGGAAGCGCGTGATCCCTACAACCCGGAAACTGTTGACAATTATGAACTGGGCATAAAATCGGAGTGGCTGGATAATCGCCTGCGTGTAAACGCCAATGCGTTCTACATGGAGTACGACGATAAGCAGGAAGAGCTGCAACTGCCATCAGACGTTGGTACAGGACAGAAGACCGTCGTAACCAATGCTTCTAGCGCTACGATCCAGGGTATAGAAATCGATGTGCAGGCCTTCATCACTCAAAATCTTAGTCTGCGAGCTAATATCGGCTATCTGGATACCGAATATGACGGCTTCGAGTACGAGGCTCTGGATGGCAGCATTGTAGATCTGTCCGCTCTGGAGTTTCGCCGCGCGCCTGACTTCACCGGTAGCCTGGACGCAACCTATGAGTGGGAGATGGCCGGCGGCGAAGCATGGGTCAGAGGCGCATACCATTTCATCGGCGAACACTTTACCAACGTGACCAACTCACCCGAGCTGGAAAACGATGCCCAGCACCTTGTGACCGCCTCGGTGAACTATGCCATGAATAACGGACTGCAATTTAGTCTGTTCGGGCGCAACCTCACCGATGAGGACGGCTATACCCACGGTTATGACGTGGCGACTCTGTGGTCATACGCAGCGACACGTGCACCGCGTACCTACGGCTTCGAAGTGCAGTATAATTTCGGAGGATAAACAGCAACTACCATAGCGGAGGCAATAACCATGTCCGATAATCGTCTGGATGAGTTACTGGCAAAACAGGCGATTACCGAGGTTATTTTCCGCTATGCACGCGCCGTAGATCGCCTGGATGAAATGATGCTGCGCAGTGTCTTTCATCCAGGTTCAATGCACTGGCATTTTTATCAGGGTCCGTCTTCGGACCCTTCACTCCCCACCTCAAATGAAAATCCTGGTGACTTCGTGGCCTACGCCATGCACGCACTGGGAAAGTACACCCGAACTCACCATCAGATGGGCAACACCCTCATTCGCCTTGAAAGCGACAACCTGGCACACAGTGAAACCTACTTCACTGCGTTTCACCGGATGCGTGCGATCGGTGATCCACTGGCCGCGCCGGATGCTTACGATACTGAGATGGACTTCTTCGTTGGCGGCCGATATATCGATGTCTTTGAATACCGGGATGACACTTGGGCAATCACTAATCGGACCGGAATGACTGACTGGACGCGCCTGGAAGCACCTTTTACGAAGGGTTTTAATGACATTGCCGAAGAAACTCGGGGACAACGGGCACCGCAGGATCTCATCTATAAATCGGGATCGATTTAATCTACTGCTGCGCTTTACTATCGCAGTGACAACCAAACTGCTAGCAACTCTCCGTTCAAGGAGAATCATCTTGAGACTCGCCAATAAATCAGCACTTATTGGCACAGGAGCGAGCAGCATAGGAACTTGGGCGGTAGATCTCTTTATCAACCAAGGATACAAGGTCTGCTTCTGTGATATTCAGGACGAAGCAGGTAAGGCTTTTGCCCGATAGTTTGGCGATTCAGTATTTTATCAACACTGCGATGTGACTTTAGAAGCTGCTGCACCTTGGTCACCATCGCGCAGACCTCTAAACAGCAGACGTAAAAAAACGGCTAATCCCTTCCGGAGTAGCCGCTATCGACCTATCTATAGCCGTTTACGGTTACGCTACACGCTTCTCAAACGTCAATTCCGGGAAGCCGCCATCGGCTGACTCACGCAACCTGTCGTAGTAGGCGTTCGCACCGCCGAAGTAGATCAACACCCTTGCCGGGTGATTCTCTATATTGGCGCCCATCATCCAGGAATGCACCGAGTCACCCTGGTTCATCAAGGTCTGTTTGTGCACTTCAGAAACGTGAGCCGACCACTCATCTTCAGCTTCCTGCTTGGGCGTGAACGTATCATAGCCCTCGCTCTCCATCTTCTTGATGCAGTCAGCAATCCAGATAGCGTTCTGCTCGATTGAAGTCGGCAGATTGGCAAAAGGCGCCTGCGGACCGGTTACCATAAACAAATTCGGGAAATCAGCTGCGCAAACACCCATTAGACAATTGGAAGTCGTCTCCCACTTCTCACTTAACGACTGACCACTTTCTCCACGAATGGGGAAGGCTTCAAGTGCGCCGGTGTAAGCCCTGAAACCGGTAGCGAGAACGATGATATCGAACTCGTAATCGTTTTCATTAGTACGCACGCCCGTTTCGGTGATCTCGGTGATCTGTTCACTATCCTTGATGTCAACGAGGTGAACATTGTCTCGATTGTAGGCTTCCAGGTAACCATGATCCAACGGCGGCCGCTTCGCAAATAGCGGATAGTCGTCGGTGGTGGGAACAAGTATGTCTGCAATCGCAGGATCTTCAATCCTTTCACGCATCTTGTCTATGATGAACTGTGACGCCATCTTGTTGGCCTCAGGGTTAGACAGCAAATCGTCGAAGGTTTCGAATACCCAACGGAAACTACCGTTCCAGTTTTCTTCAAAGATCTTTTGGATTTCTTCAGGCGGGGTATCGGCCAGATTGCGACCGGCAGTGTTGAAAGCCATGCCAAATACATGGTTGCGGCACATATCAACGATCTCGTCGTAATTTTCTTTGATCTCTTTTTCCCACTCCGGCGTCATCGGCTTCTGCATGGCGGGCATGATGAAGTTTGGCGTTCGGTGAAACACCGTCACACTTTCGGCAGTCTGCGCCATAATAGGCAGCATCTGGACGGTGGTCGCGCCGGCGCCGATGATTCCCACCCGCTTGCCAGCATAGTCCAAACCTTCTTCCGGCCAGCGCACAGAATGAAACAGCGGGCCCTTGAAGGTATCCATGCCATCGATTTTTGGAATCACAGGCTCCGAAATCATTCCCATACCACTAATAAAGTACTTACAGGTATAGGTCTCCCCACCACCTGTAGTGACCAGCCAGAGTCCGCTGTCTTTCTGGTAGTCGGCGCTGACAATTTCAGTATTCAACTGGATATGGGGCCACATGTCGCACTTGTCGGCGACGAAGTGGAAATAGCTGTGGGTTTCTTCCCAATCGGGAAAGCGCTTGGTCCAGGACCACTCCTGCAGGAGTTCCTTGGAAAATGTCAGACAGTAGTAATAACTCTCACTGTCCGTCATCGCGCCTGGGTAGCGATTCCAGGTCCAGGTGCCGCCAATATCGGACGCCTTGTCAAACACCCGAACCGACTGACCGGCTTCGCGTAGATAGTGAATGAGGCTGAGACCGGCAAAGCCGGCACCAATAACGATGGTATCGTAGTCAGGTTTTTGATGCGTTGTCATTTTAGTTTCCTCGTCTTGAGATTCTTATACTTACCTGAGTTGTAGGACTATTCACCACTGGGCAGATAATGCCCATATTTTTTCATCGCCGCTTCACGTTGAGTCGGTGTGTGATAGGTCGGAAATAGACCAGGTGCCGGCTTGTAGTCGCGTAACACGGTTCTAGCAACAGTCACTTTATGCACTTCAGTGGGGCCATCGACCACCCCCAGTTCCGGAATGTCAGCCCACATATACATGAGCGGTATCTCATCGGACATACCGAGACTGCCATGCAGGTGCATCGCGCGGTAAACCACTTCTTGTAAGACCTTAGGTGTAGCCGCCTTAATTGCCGCAATTTCCTTACGCACTTCGCGATTGTATTCCTTGTGCTTATCGATAAGCCACGCCGTGTACAACACATGTAAACGGTACTGCAGAATTTGGGTATAGCTATCGGCAATCTTTTCCTGCGTCATCTGTTTGGCACCAAGCAACTCGCCTTTGGTGGTTCTGCTGACAGCGCGCTCGCACATCATGTCCATGACTTTTTTGAGTTTGCCCACGCTGCGCATAGCGTGGTGAACACGGCCGCCACCTAAGCGTGTTTGCGCCACCAGGAAGCCGTCGCCCTCTTCACCCAGTAAGTGGTCGGCTGGCACACGGCAATCCGTGAAACGAATATAAGCGTGCACACCGTCGCCCTGCTCCACATAGGGACCGACTGCTGAGTTCCTCAGTATCTCCATTCCGGGGGTATCTTTCTCCACCAGAATAATCGAAGCACCCTTGTGGATGGGGACTTCCGTATTGGTCACAACCATCACCAGCAGGAACTCAGAAAAACGCGCATGGGAAGCAAACCATTTCTCACCGTTGATCACCCACTCGTCACCCTCGCGGGTAGCGGTGCAGGTAAACTCTGCCGGATCAGCACCAGCCTGAGGCTCCGTCATCGAGTAACAGGAGGCGATGTTGCCATCGAGCAGCGGTTGCAGGTATTTTTTCTTCTGATGATCAGTGCCGAAGTGGGCGAGAATTTCGGCGTTACCGGAATCCGGAGCCTGGCAACCGAAGACGCTGGGGCCGAAGCGACTCCTACCCAGAATTTCATTCATTAACCCAAGGTTGACCTGACCATAACCCTGGCCGCCCAGTTCCGGCCCAATATGACAGGCCCACAGGCGTTTCTCTTTTACGATTTTTTTAAGCGGTGCCATGGCTTTAGCCGCCGGGGAGTCGGGGTCAAAGGGGTCACCCGGTCCACGAAACACAAGATCAAGTGGCTCGATCTCTTCACGGGTAAACTTGTCGATCCAGTTCAATTGTTCCTGGAATTCACTATCGGTCTCAAAGCTCCAGCTCACGCCATATCCTCTTCACTAATTAAGGTTAATGGTGTGATGATTGCACACAAACAGTGCAATCAGACCACCAATTTTTCGCCACCAGCTTGACTTGGGCAGCGGCTATCTTATACTTACTAGACACGAACAAGCAAGTTTACCCACCAATTTTAGGCAAAAAATAAGCATGACAGATAAAAAAGTCTGGCTGGTCACTGGTGCCTCTCGTGGCATTGGAGCCGCGGTCGCGCGACGCATTATAAAGGGTGGTGACCGGGTTGCCATACTGGCACGAGGGACAGAGGTTCACACCCTGGCCGAAGAACTGGGCGAAGACTGTCTGGCCTGTCAGGCAGACATCTCCCAGCGAGAGTCTGTGAATGCCGCCGTCGCCCAGATACTTGAGAAGTGGCAGCGCCTTGACCGAGTCATCAATAATGCTGGCACCCACAAGGGTGGCAAAATTGGCAGGCTGAAGCTTGAGAACTGGCAGCAGGTTCTCGATGTCAATCTTACCGGCACCCTGAATGTAATCACCGCCTGTGCGGAGCACATGGAGCAAGGCAGCTCCATCGTCAATATTGGCGCGGTTGTGGGCTTTCGCGGATTTCCCGGTGATTCGGCCTATGCAGCGTCAAAATCTGGCGTGGCCGGATTAACTCGCGCGCTGGCTATTGAATTTGCGGCACGCGGGATCACCTGCAACCTGGTCATTCCCGGCCTTGTACTGACAGAGATGACCGAGGAGCTCAGTGAGAAAGCGCTGGAATCGATGCGTAAAACAATACCGATGGGGCGCTATGGCGACCCTGATGAAATTGCCGAGGTCATCGAGTGGGTGGCAAGCTCGCGCTATATGACGGGTGCTTTTGTGCCCGCAGATGGCGGCCTGATGAGCAGCTTTGGGATTGTCGGATAACTATTATGGACACTGACAATACCCGCTTTGCCGCCTGGTGCGAGAGTGAACTGAACCTACGGGATGCCTATGTCGTCAAAGAATTGAGTGGCGGCAACTCGAACCTCACGCAATTGATCAGCACCGACCAGGGCCCTCTGGTGCTGCGCACACCGCCCGCCAATACAATTTCACCGAAGGCACATCGCGGTGTGGAGCGGGAATCTATCGTGATGGCAGCCCTGAGCGGCCACGCCAGCGTTCCTAAAGTTGTTGCCTGGTGCGGTGACGCTACAATTATTGGTAGGCCCTTTATGCTGGTAGAGCATATTGACGGTGTTTCGATCACTGATAGTCTGCCCTCGACTTACTCCTCCGTGGCCGCAGTGAACTCGCTGGGCGAACAATTAACCGATGCATTGGCGTCGATTGCTACCGCTCCCTGGCAAGAACTGGGACTGGATAAATTTGGTAACCCGGAAAACTTTTTAAGTCGGCAGATCAACCGCTGGTTGGATGTGAGACGGTCGGCCTCAGCGCGGGAATTGCCGGAAATAGAAACGCTGGCCACCTGGCTGCTAGACAATCTACCCGAGAATGCACCCGTTGGTGTGGTACACGGTGATTATCACCTGGACAATGCCTTATGCAGCGCAGACAAACCCGAACTGATGGCGGTTATTGATTGGGAAATGGCAACTATAGGCGACCCGCTTACCGATTTGGGCTTGTTCCTGATGTTCTGGGGACCCAGAAACATGGACCCACCCGGATTTCGGCACGTACAGGCCGTAAGCAGAGTCGAAGGTGTACTCAGTCGCCGCGTGTTAGCCGATCGGTGGGCAGCAAAAACCGGGATAGACATCAGCTCACTTAACTTTTATCTCTGTTTCGCGTTCTGGCGGCTGGCGGCAATTGTTGAGGGCGCCTACAAACTCTATGTTGACGGTAAAGTTGATACCCCCTACGCACGCGGCCTGGAGTATGACGTTCCCGCACTGCTGGCTGAAGCGCAACTGGCGGCCAAAGGAGAGTGGTGATGACGGCATCAAACTATCAAGCCAATCCTATGCCATCGACCATGATGCATTCGCCCATGACGGTGCAGATGCTGCTGGAACATGGCAGGCAGGTATTTCCTGACAGCCGGGTTGGCACATTCGATGGCAGTTCTGTCTCCCACGTCAGCTATCGGGAAATAGCTGACAATGCGACCCGGCTGGCAGCAGCATTGGCCAGTCTCGGTATTGCCATGGGCGATCGGGTCGGCACCTTCAGCTGGAACAATACTGCCCACATGGAGGCGTATCTCGCTATCCCCTCTATGGGCGCGATTATGCATACCGTCAACATACGCTTGTCGCCGGAGCAGATCGCCTATGTTATCAATCACGCTGAAGACAAGGCCTTACTGCTGGATGCCTCGCTGCTGCCTATGATTGAAGCGGCATTACCACTACTAAAAACTGTGCAGCATATTGTCATTATTGGCGGCAACGATTCGATAGAAGGCTTCGAATGTCATAGCTACGATGCCCTGATCGAGCAGCAAGAGCCCAGCTTTGAGTGGCCTGTGCTGGATGAAACACAAGCCGCCGCAATCTGTTATACCTCTGGCACCACGGGTAACCCCAAGGGTGTGGTGTATAGCCATCGAACGACATTTGTTCATTCACTAGCCTCTCGCGCTGCAGATACCTTTGGCATCAGCGAGCACGACACCATATTGCTGTTACCCCCTATGTTCCATGCCAATGCCTGGGGCCTCCCCTACAGTGGGTGGTTCAGTGGCAGCGACTTCGTGATGCCCGGCCCTCATCTGCAGGTCGACGGTATCGTTAAAATGGTCAGTAGCGAAAGACCAACAATCACCGCCATGGTGCCCACTATATTGGGCGATCTGCTGCGCCTCCCAGATGAGCAAGGTCTGGATATGAGCTGCTTCCGTATGCTGGTCTGCGGTGGCTCCGCGGTCGCTCCGTCGATGATTGACGCGGTCCGTGAAAAATGGGGAGTGCCAGTCCTGCAAGGATGGGGAATGACCGAAACCAGCCCGCTGTGCGCGCTTTCGCATCCGCCTCGCGATCCCGGCCCTGACGGGGAGACACCCTGGAGAGCCAAGAGCGGACGACCTGTATCCGGCGTCCAGGTTCGGGTTGTCGATGACCAAGGCAATGCGCTGCCCCACGACGGTGAATCCGTGGGGGAATTACAACTCCATGGCCCCTGGGTCACGGCGTCTTATCACCGGGAGCCCGCACTCGACTCATTTACCGAAGACGGTTGGCTGAGAACCGGCGATGTGGGTCATATTGATCAAAAAGCGTATGTACAATTAACGGATCGCACCAAAGACGTTATCAAGTCCGGCGGAGAGTGGATCTCCTCTGTTGATCTCGAAAACGCCTTGCTGGCACACCCAGAGGTGGCCGAAGTTGCTGTTATCGCGACTGATGATGAGCGTTGGCAGGAACGACCATTAGCTATTGTGGTCCCAGAAAATAGCAGCCTTACACCGGAAACGCTGCGCACCTTTCTCGATGGGCGAGTGGCAAAATTCTGGATTCCAGAATACTGGGTTTTCACCGACCAGATAGCGAAAACCAGCGTTGGAAAAATGGACAAGAAATACCTGCGACAAGCAAATGATAATAACAAACTTGCAGTTGTAAGGTCGCCGTAAAGCGGCCCTTCAACTTATCAGGGAATCTCAAATATGAGCCCAAAACCAGCAGCAAAGAGCACTCGCAGAACCCAAGCAGAGCGCACCGCTCTGTCGGATCAGCGCATGCTCGAGGTTGCGATCAAGCTGATCAATGAGCGCGGCACACAAAAAACCACGCTTAAGGAAATCGGCGAATTGGCAGGATACAGCCGGGGCCTGGCCAATTACCGCTTTGGCTCCAAAGACGGATTAATGCGGGAACTATTTACCCAGTTTGATGAACGCTGGAAAAACCACATTGAAAACTATATCGAACAAAAATCCGGCATCGCGGCGGTACTCGCAGCCGCTGACGCATTGCGCGATTTCCTCAAGGTTGAATCGGAATACATGCGGGCTATGTACACCTTATGGTATGAGTCTCTGGGCAAGGAATCAGAGATTCGCAACAGTCTCGCCGGTCACCATGAAGTCTACCGTAAAGATGCTACGCGCTGGATTGAAGATGGAATAGCAAGTGGCGAAATCGATCCGAAAATTAGTCCCAAGCAATTCGCAGTGCAATACTGCGCCTTTATTTTTGGCCTGGTCTACCAATGGTTGGTCAATGCCAAAGCCCTGGACCTCGACGCCATCTTTGACGACTACGAGGCCAATATCACCAAACTACTCAGCAAAAAAGGAACCCGCTAATGGCTTATATCGCACGTGAAGACGGCAAACAGGTTTATTACGAAGACTATGGCAGCGGCGATAGCGCCGTAGTCCTGATACACGGCTGGGGCATGGGTGTGCGCACCTGGGATTACACCCTGCCTGCGCTGGTCAAGGCCGGGCACCGGGTTATCGCTCTCGATCACCGAGGCTGCGGTAAATCCGATAAGGATTTCGCCGATATGGGCATAGTGGCCATAGCAGGTGATGTCGTCGCTATCATAAAGTCTGCGGGCATTAAGAAGGTTGTTCTCAACGGTTGGTCGTTAGGCGGCGCAGTTGCCGTCGAGGCAGCATCGCAACTTGTGGGGGTGTGCTGCGGCCTGGTCTTGACCTGCGGAGCTACGCCTGTCTACCTGCAAAAACCGGATTATCCTCACGGTGGAACGGACGAAGCTCTGGCAGAAACCATGGCGGCAATGTCTGCAGATCGGGTTAATTTCCTGGCAGCACTTGCTCAGGGTATCTGCGCGAGCGAAATTACGCAGGAGCAGATAACCTGGATGTGGCAGATATTTATGGAGTCATCACCATTGGCAGCGGCCAGCCTGGCAGAACTTGGCCCGATGGATCAACGCGAAACAATGGCCTCGCTGACCGTTCCCATACTGTCTTTTGTTGGCAGTCATGATGCAGTAGTGGATCCAGAGGTGTGTCGATCAGTCGCCCAGTACAATAACAATGTCACTACGGTAGAAATGGAAAATTCTGGGCACGCGCCTTTCATCGATGAAACAGCACGCTACGACCAGGCGTTCCACGCCTTTCTCGGCAGCTGCCTTTAACTCGCATCAGGAATAGATAATGGCAAACAAGATAGATTACGGTCTGTGGTACGACTTCAGAAATCCACAGCAATGGCGACAACCTTTCGAACAGTTCTACGCGGAGCGCCTGGAGCAGATCGAGCAGGCAGAAAATCTGGGATTCACCTCTTGCTGGCTAACCGAGCATCACTTTTGCGACGACGGCTACACGCCTTCCCCACTGGTGCTAGCAAGTGCCATAGGCGCCCGCACCCAAAATATGCAGCTAGGTACAAACCTTATGCTGCTGCCGCTGCACGATCCGGTCCGCATCGCCGAAGATGTAGCAACGCTGTCACTGGTTACCGGCGGTCGTTTTGATCTGGGTGTTGGTATCGGTTATCGCCAGATGGAATTCGATCAATTCGGCAGAAAACTGTCTCATCGACCCAGCCTGATTGAGGAGGGGATTGAAATTTTGCGACGGGCCTGGGCTGGCGATAAAGTCAACTTCAGCGGCAAACGGTTTGAAGTTGGCGATCTGCAAGTGACACCGCAGCCAGAGCACCAACCGGCTATTCTGCTGGGCGGGATGGCGCCGCCGGCAATAGAGCGGGCCGCCAGAATTGCCGACGGTTTTCTTTGCACCGGAGGTTTGGGTCTCGACCTGTATGCAGAGGCACTGGACAAGCAGGGGAAATCTGCCGATGAGGGTAGCGTTGTACTGGGTTGCTGGGCGATTATCGCCGAAGACCCGGAAGCAGAAGCCGCCAGAATCGGAGAACACATCCTCTACCAGGCCAACGAATATATTAAATGGGGAGCCTTCGGTCCCCCGGGTCAAACGCCTTTATTCGAAAACGCGGCGGCAGCAGTAGAAAATGGTTTATACCAAATGTGGGATGCCGATATGGCGGTCGCCGAACTCAGCAAGCTGGTCATTCAATATCCTCATATCAGGGATATTCACTTCTGGGCGCAATTCCCTGGAGAAAGTGTTGAATCGGGCAACCGCAGGCTTAAATATATTGCGGAGAAAGTACTACCCCGCCTGCCCTAACTCCAAGGTCTAACGTATAGGGTCTAATGTATAGGGTTGCTTATGCAGCCCACACATTCTGAGCATGGAGCTCAGAAATAGACCGTAGGCGTCTTCGAGGTCGACATCGTCGTCGAAATATACTGCAGAACGCAGTCCTATCATGGTGGCATAGGACAGTTCTGCGCTAGCTTTCGCGTTGCCCATAAAATTACCTGGCGAACTGGCAAAAATCTCACTGAGAAAAGCCTTACAGCGCATATCGAACTCAGCCTTGGTTCCGCGCAATACCTCTTCGTTTACCGCTGCGCCAAAACACTCCAACATGAAACCAATTTCCTTGCGCGAGCTGGCCTCACCCTTGAACCAGAAATCGGTTAGGCCGTGAATTTGACCCAATGTATCAAGTTGACCCAGGTCATCCAGCTGCTTCATAAACTGGATAGAGACGTTTTCAAAATATTGGCCCAGTAAATCTTCCTTACCGTTGAAGTAGTAAAGCAAATGGCTGGGCGTCATTTCGGCACCCTGGGCGATATCGAGTAGTGTGGTTCTGGTGTAACCCTTATCCAGAATACAATCGTGCAGTGACTTGAGAATACGACGTCTTCGCTTTTCCCCGCGCGGGTCGCGACGCTCTTTTCGAGGCGCTGGGACGGTTTCTTGTTGAGGTTCAGACATGGCGCGCACCTTAACAGTTTCGCTTCACTATCACGAGATACGACGGGCAATAGTTGCTAGCCGTTGTTAAACTTGTATTTTATTCAAATTAAATTTAACATCAGAACACTGGGTTAGTAAAGAGGGTACTTCTGTGAGTATCGACAGATTCCGTTTCGTTATAACCGGCTGCTCAGCCGGGATAGGGGCAGGAACAGCGAGTCTCGCATCCCCAAAAGGCATGAAAGTGATGATCTCCGACATGAATGACGCACCGGGCGAGGCCCTCGCCGAGGAAATTAATGTCACTGGCGAGCCCGAACTTTGCTTCTTCAACGGCGCCATAGCGCGTATCGCCGGCGGTTCGGCGGCCTGGAGAGGAACCCTGAGTACACTTGGAATGGAGGCTGAAACATGAGTCTGAACGTAGAACAAAAACTGGAAATTCACGAACTGCTTTCAAGGGCAGCTTACGCCTTTGATATACAAGATATGACGATGTTAGAGGCCTGCTTCGCCAAGGACGCGGAGTTCAGCATGCGCATAGCTGACGGCGACATTATCGGCCCGTTTGTAGGCCACGCTGCCGTAATGAAGCTTTTTACCGACTCGATTGCAGTCCAAACCGATGTTCGCCGCCATGTCATCAGTAATATCTTCTTTGTAAGCAAAGATGATCCTATAGAAGTCATTTCAAATCTCACCCTGGTGGCAACCGAGAATGGCGAAATTGCATTACTCACCGCTGCATTATATCGCGACACAGTAATCTTCGAGGACGGTGAATGGCGACTGCGTCAGCGCTTCATCCAACTCGATAAAAGCTATTAGGGTTTATTGTGAACATCGGCAAGATCCCTGAGAAAACAGCAAATCTGGCGCCAGCTCGGGAAGCGCTCATCGATGTACCGAACAATCGACGCATTAATTACGGCGATCTCAACAGGCGTGTAAAACAACTCGCCAACGGCCTACTCGATGAACTCAAACTACAGAAAGGTGATCGGGTCGCCATTCTGTCGAAAAATTGCATTGAGTACATGGAAACATTTTACGCCTGTACTCGCTGCGGCCTGATCGCGCAGCCGCTGAACTGGCGGCTTGGTCTGGAGGAGTTGACTCGCATTGTGCGCGATGGCGGTCCCACAGCCATTGTCTACGCCAGTGACTATAGCGACGTAGTCTCAAGCCTGCAGCAGAAGCTGACCATACCCCATGCACTGGTATTTGGTGAGGACGAAAGTAATTACAACGCCTTGATTGATCGCAGTGACACCAGCGAGCCAAGCATCAGTGACAGCATAGGCGGTGACGATCCCGCCTTGATTCTATACACGGGTGGCACTACCGGCGAATCCAAGGGTGCCCTTCATACCCATCATTCACTGTACATGGGAATGCTCAACCAGACCGTAGCCGAGCGTGTCATCGAGACAGACGTGTACATGCTAACCGGTCAGATGTTCCATATCCCGGTGGCACTGGCGATGAACTACCAGGCCCATGGCTGCCCTCTGGTGTTGATTAACTTCGAGGCCAAGCTGGCACTGGAAACGATTCAAAAAGAAAAAGTCTCAGCCTTTCTGGGCATTACCACCATGCTCAATTGGATGATGGCGGTAGAGAATTTCGATCAGTACGACCTGAGCAGCTTGCGCAATATTCAATACGGCGGCGGACCTATGCCGCGCAGCGTAGTGGCAGCAGCTCTGAAGTCTTTTCCCTGCACCATCATTCAGGGCTATGGTCAGACCGAAGGTATGACTATGAGCTTCCTGTCTCAGGAAGATCACATTAAAGCTGTGGCGGGCGAGCACACTGAGCGCCTCGCCTCCTGCGGCCGCGAAGGATTTGTTACCTCTATTAAATTGGTTGATGCGCAAGGCGAACTGGTCCCCAAAGACAGCGACACAACAGGGGAAATACTGGTTAGATCCGAGGCCAACATGGTGGGCTACTGGCAGCGACCAGACCTCACCGCAGAGACTATAAAGAATGGCTGGATGTACACCGGCGATGTCGCGGTATGGGATCAGGACGGCTATATATTTATCGTCGATCGTGCCAAAGACATGATTATTTCCGGTGGCGAGAACATCTATAGCACGCAGGTTGAAGCGGCTATCCACCAGCACCCCGCGGTACTGGAATCCGCCGTGTTTGGCGTGCCCCATGACGAATGGGGAGAAGCGGTGAAGGCCGTTGTCGTGCTGAAACCGGGAGAAACTGCCACCGAGCAGGAAATTATAAAAGCCGCCAGTGAACATCTTGCATCCTATCAAAAGCCCAAGTCGGTCGATTTTGTCGACAGTCTGCCCAAGGCGCCTACGGGCAAGATTCTGAAGCGTGAACTTCGCGACCCCTATTGGGCCAAGGAAGGCAAAAAGCTATGAGTAACCTAATGAGCGATGAGCTTCTATCGGCGATCGGCAGAAAAAGCGAACCTCAACGTGAAATTGTTACCCGTCGCGATATCCGCAAGTACGCGGTGGCCACGCAGAATCGCCAACAAAAATACCTGAACGGTGACGAAGCCCCTCCTATGTTTCACCTGCCACTGTTCTGGCAAGTAGTTGAACTGGACGAACTGAGCCCGGACGGTGTGTCAATTGATCCCTTGCTACCCAAGTTTCCGCTTGAGAAAGCGATGGCCGGTGGACTGCATATTGAGTACCACCGACCTATTCACCCCGGTGACTGGCTAACCTCCAACCGCACGCTCACGAATATCTACCAGAAGCAGGGGAAATCCGGGGCGTTGATCTTTTACGAAATCGTAATGGACATCACTAACGACGACGGCGATCTGGTCATTCGCGAAAAAACCACAAGGATCTTGCGATGAGCCAGACACTAAGCGCAGCACGTTGCAACGCTATTCAGGTGGGAGATTCCCTGCCGGAACGCAGCTTTAAGCCCGATAATGTCCAGTCAATGATGTACAACGCTGTTCTGTGGAACGGCCATCGTATTCATTTTGACGAACCTTATGCGAAGGATGTCGAGGGCTACCCCGGGCTGGTTATAGCGGGCCCCTGTTTAGGCGACTGGTTACACCAATGCCTGGAAGAATGGCTGGCTGAAGATGGTCGAATCGCGAATATCGACTATTCGAACCGTATAGCCTCCTATGTTGGTGAAACCCTGCACTCGGGCGGTACGGTTACTGCCTGCGATACAGAGACCGGTGAAGTACAGGTTGAAGTGTTTATCAAGAATGAGGCCGGCGAGGTAATCACGCCAGGCCTTGCCACGGTTCGGTTTCAAAATGACTAACTCGCTCAGTACTAACGCAGGTAACACTCAGTGAGCCGCACTTCACTCAGGGGACAGGTAGCAATTGTCGGTGCAGCCGACACCGCCGTCGGTATTGTTCCCGATAAGACACCGCTGGAGCTTTGCGTAGAAGCAGCGCTGGCTGCGATTGATGATGCCGGCTTGAAGAAAGACCAGATAGACGGGCTGGTAACCTGTAACTCTATGGCTCAGCCTTTGCTCTATCACGCTGAGGCTGTAGCAGAGTATCTACAAATTTTTCCGCGCTACTGCATCAATGTTGGCGCTGGTGGCGGCACTACCTTTTCAATTTTGCACCATGCGGCTTCGGCCATCGCGACCGGCATGGCAGACACCATCGTCATTTCAATGGCCGACAGCCTGCGCAGCAGCCTGACCCGTGAGCAGGCGATGCTAGCGCAATCATCTACAGGCCACCCCCAGTTCGAGCAGCCCTATGGCTTAACTGTACCGGGTTACTATGCGCTGATCGCTCAGGCACACATGGCCCAATACGGCACCACGTCGGAACACTTCGCAGAAATTGCAGTGGCGGCCAGGGCGCACGCGGCACTCAACCCTACAGCCCAAAAGCGTGAGCTGATCACCGTTGAAGATGTTATTGCTTCAAGGATGATCGCCGACCCCCTACATTTGCTCGACTGCTCTTTAGTTTCAGATGGCGGCTCGGCCATTGTGCTGACCTCCGCGGAAAGAGCGGCGGACTTTCCTCATGCACCGGTCTACATGCTGGGTGTGGGCGAAGGGCACAGCCATGAACACATTAGCCAGGCGCACAACCTGACCACCTCTGCTGCGCGCGAATCCGGCGAGCGGGCTTACGCTATGGCAGGACTCGGGCCAGCCGATATGGACCTGGCACAGCTTTATGATTGTTTTACACCCACGGTACTGGTGGAGCTTGAGGACCTTGGATTTTGCGCAAAAGGCGAAGGCGGACCGTTCGCTGCGACTGGCGCACTGCGACCGGGCGGCGCCCTGCCCATCAACACCCATGGCGGGATGCTATCCCATTGTCATCCCGGCAATCCTGGCTCAATGTTTGCGCTGACTGAAACAGTTTGGCAATTGCGGCACAGCGCCGGTGAACGCCAGGTGCCAAATGCCCAGACCGCTATGGTGCATGCACAGGGCGGCATCATGTCCTCGCACACCAGTCTGATTCTAGGTAGAGAGGTCTAGGCTATGGATAAGACTCTGCCTCCATTAACACCACTGGCGATGCCGTACTTCGACGGTTGCAAGATTGGCGTCCTGCGGCTCCAGCAATGTGGAGAGTGTCAAAAGTTTCAGTTCTACCCCAGAACGATATGTAGCCATTGCACCAGCGAGAAGCTGCAGTGGCAAGACGCCAGTGGCAAAGGCGTTATTGCCAGTTTTACCGTGATTAGAAAAGGGGTTTCTGCTGCTTACGAGGCCCCCTATGTTGTCGCGTTGATCGACCTCGCTGAGGGTCCCAGGTTGATGTCGACACTTGTCGACGTGGTGCCAGAGGATGTCGCTATAGGTCTGCCTGTTCGTGTGGATTTTGCCCAGTGGTCCGAAGACATATCAATGCCCGTATTCAAACTTTGTTAAACAGGAGTTGTCCGATGAAAGCCGGAGACATACCCCTCGCCACCATCAACCCAGACGCGCCTGCGGCATCGCTAGAGGCGAAACAACCGCATATCGACAACGGTACCGTACGGTATAGCAAAGACGGCTATTTCTCTCGCGAGTACATGGCCTCAGAGTGGAACAAGCTATGGACTCAGGGTTGGCTGATTGCCGGAGTCACTAGCGATATGCCGAACGTAGGCGATTTCTTTATTTTCGATATTGGTCAAGAGTCCATTATCGTGACGCGCACCGATGAAGGCGTCAAAGCATTTTATAATGTCTGCAGTCACAGGGGCACAAAGCTGGTCTGGGAGGAGCGTGGTAACAAGAAGGTTTTCGTGTGCCCCTTCCATAGCTGGAGCTTCAATAATAACGGCGATTTGCGGCGGATAACCGACGAAGACACCTTTCAACCGGAGGTGGTTGCTCATCGCCCGGGACTCACCAGCGTGCACTGTGAGGTACATGCAGGAATCGTGTTTATCACCATGGACGAGAACCCCCCTGCCCTGGCCGAAAATATAGGCCTGCCCGAGGGCTATCTCGAAGCGTACAACATAGACAAGATGAAAGTAGTACGCCACGTGCGTAGCGAGTGGGGTTCCAATTGGAAAGTCGGGGTGGAGGCTTTTTATGAAAGCTATCACCTGCACTGCGTGCACCCGGAGACCCGCGGCGTAATGGGTGACCTGAATGTGCAATACGATCTCTACCCCAATGGCGCCAGTCGAATGATTGTACCCCTGGGCCAGCCCAGCCCGAGAATCCATGACCAGACCACGGTGACTGAAGGTCTACAGATGATGCTGGCAGATGCCGGTATTGACGCCAGCAAGTTTACTGGCGATGCAGGCGAAGTTCGGCGCGCTATTCAACTCGGCAAGCGTGAGCGCGCAGAACGACTGGGGCTGGATTACTCCGCCTTTGAAGACGGCCAGCTCTCAGACAGCTGGGCCACCGGAATTTTCCCGAACGTACAGATTGGCTGTCATCCCGAAGCCATATTCCTGATGCGCTTCCTACCCCACGAAAGCGATCCGGAGCGCTTTTACTACGACACCATGACTCTTATCTTCCCTGCGGATGATCCTGATTACACGCCGCCGGGGTGGATGGGACTTCCCGAGGGTACCGATTTTAGCGGTACTGTTCGCCCTCAAACAGAACACTACTCGATTGACGAAGACGCGAACCTAGGCCCGGTACTAAGCCAGGACTCGGAGTTGCTACCGGTTGTCCAGCGCGGCATGCGAAGCCGCGGTTTCAAAGGGCAACTATGGAGTGAACAGGAACAGCGGCTGCGTCATTTTCACGTGGAACTGGAACGCCGGTTGGCGAAATAGCACGGTTTAGAAAATCACCCGCCAGATCAACTGGATAACAGGAATTACATGAAATTTCTAGACAAGCGATTGGCCAGCCGAGCATGAGCCAGGTAATTCTTCACCACTTTGACATTTCGCCCTTCGCTGAAAAAGCGAGGCTCGCTCTCGGTATTAAAAACCTGGCATGGCAGTCAGTACAAATTCCGCTGGTAATGCCCAAACCGGATCTGACCGCCCTTACTGGTGGCTACCGCAAAACACCGGTGATGCAGATTGGCGCGGATATCTACTGCGATACGCAGCGGATTGCGCGTGAACTGGAACGGCGCTTTCCCGAACCCACGTTATTTCCACATGACAGTCGCGCCCTGAGCATTGCCTTCAGCCAATGGAGTGATGCGGCGTTTTTTCAACCGGGTTCAGGCTTGTCATTGGGCACCAATGAAGGTCTTCCAGAAGACATTATGAAAGACCGCAGTGCTTTCTTCAGCTACCTGGACTTCAGCAGCCTGCAGCAAGAACTCCCTCACCTCTACTCCCAGTTCTGCGGTCACTTGCACTTGCTTGAGGCAATGCTGACGGACGGTCGACAATTTCTGAGCGGCGAAGCGCCGGGATGGATGGATATTCTTGCCTATTTCCCAGTGTGGATGTGTCGCGGCAATATCGCCAACGCTGAGCAGCTGTTGAAGCAGCTCGGTAATCTTAGCGAGTGGGAAGCCAGAGTAACCGCCATTGGACACGGCCAGCGATCTGAGCTGGGCGCTGATGAGGCCCTGGAAATTGCAAACAACAGTGTCAGTACGACCGAAGCGTCTATCCTGGGCGACACCTGGCCCAGCCTGCAGGAAGGCGACCCGGTAACGGTAACTCCCACCGACTATGGCGATGTCCCCGTAGCTGGCACTCTGTTACAACTCAGTCACGAAGATATAGCTATTCGACGAACCGACCCGCGCGCCGGCGAACTCGTCGTGCATTTCCCAAGGATCGGCTATCGCCTAGAGAAACAATAATGAACCGTCGTTTTAAATTCGTCCTGGCCGGGCTGTTTATGGCCTCACCACTAACCGTAAACGCAGCGGCGTCAGCTGCCGCCAATTCCTCAGATACTGCCCAAACTGTCTCTGCTGGAGAAATTCTCTACCAAAAGCATTGTGAACACTGCCACGGTGGCGCCGTGCTTAAAGCACCTGAACTGACTTTGCTTAACATTATGTCAGCAGGCTCTGTACTGCGCGCTATGGAGAGCGGGGTAATGAAAAACCAGGCCGCCGGCATGTCTGACAGTGAACGCATAACACTGGCAGAACACATTACTGGCCAGAGCCTGGCTGACGCCCAAGTAATTCCGGCGCCAGCCTGCGAAGGCCCCGCCACTAAATTTGATTTCGGTGCACAGCCCGATGCAACGGGCTGGGGTGTCACCAAGGACAACCAAAGGTTCTTTGATAATACCAAAACTGCCATCAACGCCAAAAATATTGCGACCCTGGAGTTAAAATGGGCTTTCGCCTTTCCCGAAGCGATTCGCGCCCGATCACAGCCAGCGACTGCAGGAGGCTCACTGTTTGTCGGCAGCCAACGCGGCGACGTGTACTCCCTGGACCAGAAAACCGGTTGCGTGCGCTGGACCTTTAGCACGGTAGGTGAGGTGCGGACCGCGATTGTCATTGAGCCATGGGAAAAAGATCGCAGCAGGAACCCACGATTATACTTCGGCGACGTCATTGGTAACGTTTACGCTGTCGACGCCATCACCGGTCGTCTTATCTGGCGCGACCGACCAGACGATCACCCCAGTCTGACGCTCACCGGCACACCCGCACTTCATGAGAATAAACTCTACGTACCCATGTCCGCCCTAGAAGTCACTTCCGCCGCCGATCCCGAGTACGCATGCTGCACCTTCCGAGGTGGAGTGGCCGCCTATGATGTGGAAAGCGGCTCCAAGTTATGGGTCGGTTACACCATCGAAGAGCAGCCGAAAGTCGTTGGTCAGAACTCAGTGGGTACAGACCGAATTGCGCCTTCTGGCGCCCCGGTATGGAACTCACCGTCACTCGATCCAGATCGCGGCGTGTTGTACGTTGGCACTGGCACAAATTATTCTTCCCCGGCCAACGACACCAGCGACGCCATTCTCGCAATCAGTCTTAAGGATGGCAGTATCGTCTGGCAACAGCAGTCGACCGCTGGCGACGCCTGGAACATGGGCTGCGAAACCAAGGAAAAAATCAATTGCCCGCCAGAAAACGGGCCAGATTATGATTTTGGAGCGGGCACTATCCTGGCGACCACCTCTAGTGGAAAAGATATTATCGTCGCCGGCCAAAAATCCGGGGACGTCTACGGACTAGACCCCGACAATGGTGGCAAAGTTCTATGGCATAAGAAACTCGGACGTGGCGGCATTCAGGGTGGAGTTCATTTCGGTATGGCAGTCGAGGGCGATACTGTCTATGTACCCATGTCGGACTTTGATGGCGGCCCGCGCTGGCCTGGCATTGCGCTCCCGGGCATGAACAGCGTAGATCTCGAGACCGGTGAGGTGAATTGGTTTACCCCGGCGGTCGATGTTTGTGATGGCCGTGAATTCTGTCAACCCGGTTTGTCGGCCGCTGCAACGGCGATACCCGGTGCAATTGTGGCAGGTGCAATGGATGGCCACCTACGCGCTTACGATAAAGCATCGGGCAAAGTGCTATGGGATATCGATACCGCTGTTGAATACGCCACCACAAACGGTGGCCAGGCTCGCGGCGGTTCATTGGGCGGCGGCTCGGGTGCCGTATTCAAGGGTGACATGATGTTCGTCAACTCAGGCTATGGAATCTACTTCCACATGCCGGGCAACGTACTGCTGGGTTTCGGTTTACCTGATAAGTAGTACAAGGTGCACGGGCGAACTATTTGAGCGGCAGAACCTGGCTTTGTTTGGTCGCCATTAAACTGAAATTGGACTCCATGTTTTTGACCCCCGGAAACTTCAGAATACGTTGCATGGACAGCTCGGAAAAATGGTCCATGCTATAGGCCACAACTTTTAACAGAAAATCATGGGAGCCGCTCATAGCATGGCATTCCACGATATGATCCTCAGCTTCAACCCGCGTTAGAAAATCCCGCTGACTGTTGTCGTCCTTTTCCAATGACACTTGCACAAAAGCGGTTACCTGTAGCCCTAACTCCCGCTGATCCAGCCTGGCGGTATAGCCCTGAATCAGTCCACTCTCCTCAAGTCGCTTCACACGCCGAAAACAGGGAGATTCTGACAAACTCACCCGCTCCGCCAGATCGACGTTGGATATACGCCCCTCAGATTGCAGAATAGCCAGTATTTCACGTTCCTTTCGGTCCAAACTCATTGCAGGATTCCTTTATATGTCGAATAAATATAGGCCATTCACTCTAATTTAGACAGGACCGCACACAGATTTTACTGACATCGCCTATGGCAAATGAGCTATGCTTTTTTTAGCGCCTACAGGAGAAAACCATGACACCACATTTTGACGCCTTTGACCGCTGGATAAGAACCAGTTTCAAGGAAATGAATACCGCGCTGGAGGAGTTATATTTCGTTCAGGACGATCGCGATTCTGTCGCCGGCGTGGGTGATGCCATCAAGGACGCCCTCACCGAGGAAGGACGCCAGTTCATCTGCAATCTTCTGGCCGAGGGCAATACTGACGAAGGCTTTGAAAATGGCTTTGACCTGCTGGGCAATGTCGGCCTTTACATGGGCGCGTGCCGGCGCCACGAAATTACCGAGCCGTCCCGCGAGACTAAATCACCGCTGGCAGAGGCCTCTGCATTATCCATGCAACTGGGCGCAACTCTGGGTGTGATTCCACGCTTTGCGTCCAGCCACCTTGAGACTCACAACAAGGCGGTAAACGGCGTGTATAAAAGTTTCACCAGCCTTCCAGATGAACTGCTATTTCTGGACTACAACACCCGGGGCGTGTTCTCCTTTATACGAGCTGCCGAGTCACTCCTTCACACCCTGCCCCTGGGCGTCTCTCATCCCGTCACTTATGACCTGCTGGTCGCTGCAAAAAGCGCCCTGGAAGATGTGGTGGAGACCAATCAGGTATTGTTTGAGGAACTGGACACCGATCGTTTTTTCTATTGCGTCAGGCCCTACTACAAACCTCACAGGGTTGGCTTGCACGAGTATCGTGGCGCCAACGCCGGGGACTTCGCCGGCATCAATGTTATCGACCTGCTTCTAGGACTGTGCAAAGCGGATGACTCCTACTATTCGCAGTTACTGGTGGACAAGTTTTTGTTCATGCGCCCCGAGGACCAACTTGTGCTGCGCGACTGCATGCGCCGAGAGAGCCTACTGGACGGTTTTCTGAAAGTCCGTGAAGATAGCAACGGCGAGCCGTGGTTTCAAAAGAATGCAGATATGTTCCTGCAGGTCTGTAACGCCCATGGCCAGACCGCGATTCAACACCACGAACAATTGGTGAATAAGTTTATCGAGCATCCTGCCGAAGATGCGGGCGCCATCGATAAACCCGGCCTCACCGCTAGCGGACCACCTCTGCCGGTGTTGCTGAAAGCACTGAGGAAACTCTGCGACCTGCGCAGTGCCGCGGAGCGCGACGACATTCCCTCGCGGTACCGAGAGATGCAACTGTTGCGCGATAGCCTCAGTTCGCCTTGATCACGCCTAACCCACTCACTGCTACCTTCACGCCTGGTCGCACCGGTACTGTGTTGATAGCGTCTTGACCAAATAGGCCAAATACCCTATTACCCCAGTGGTGCTGACTGACGACACTTGCTAAGGTGAATCATGCCAGAGAGTGACCCCGCCATACAGAGTTCCACCGAGACGCCCACGTTTTCGTCGTTCCTGACCACTGTCCTGACTCTTCTTGGAGTCGCTATAGGGCTAGGCAATGTCTGGCGCTTTCCCTATATGATGGGCACTTATGGTGGCAGTGCGTTTCTGCTGCTATTCGTGCTATTGATGTGCCTTGTGGGCATTCCCGCCCTGATGTGTGAACTGGCTCTGGCGCGCGCTCATCGTGGCTCTACTATCACCGTACTGAGCAAAAGCTTTGGGCCCTTAGGCAGGGTTTTGGGCTATATACTGGTTCTTGGCATCCTCTGCTCAGGCTCCTACTACACCCTGGTTGTTGGCAACGTTTTCTATAGTGCCTGGTATTCCATCGTGCACGGCTTTACTTCACAGACCCTGGGTGACTTTAGTGCCAACCTGGGCAATTCCGGCCTGCAGTATACGATCAGCCTGGTAGTGTTATGGGCGGGGCTTTACGTGATTGGCCGCGGCCTGAAACGCGGCATCGAGCGAGTCAGCGAATTATTCGTCCCGTTCTTTTTTGTAGTCGCAATTTACCTGGTCTATGTGGCGATGAACTTGCCAGGCGCTACCGCAGCGGTCGCGGAATTCTTTGAACCCGACTTCTCCCAGATTGGCATTACCGAATTGTTCGCTGCCCTGGGCCAGGTTTTTTTCTCCGTCGGTCTGGGTGCAACCTTCGTACTTGTGTACGGCAAGTACATCAGCGACGAAACCAAACTTGGCCGCGTTGCTATCCTCTCTGCAAGTGGCGACACTCTGGCCTCAATTCTCGCCACGCTATTTATCGTACCGACTGTCATTGTATTTGGCATGGAGCTCAACGGGGGCCCCACTCTCTTGTTTGAAACTGTGCCAGCCCTGCTGAGCGAAATGCCTGCGGGACGCGTTGTAGGTAGCTTTATGCTAGGCGCATTATCATTGGTCTCGTTTCTGTCTGCAGTAGCGGTATATCAGGTTGTCATTGTATCTCTGGGTGAGGAACCTGTTGGTAAATGGCTGGGCAAGAAACGCTTGCTACTGAGCATCGGTTTAATCGAATCTCTGGCAATGATTTATCCCGGCTGGCACCCGGAGATTATCGGCATTCTTGATCTGATTATCGGCTCCGGATTTATGGTAACTGGCGGCTTGTTAGCGGTACTAGCCATGACCTGGTGTTATGGTCGCGCGGGGGCAATGCAGCAAATATTTACCACCGAAAATCCAGGACCCATTTACGGACTGGTCTTTATCTGGATGCGCTACGTAATACCCATAGCGCTTTTTGGAATTTTGATGGCAACAATCGTCGGCACCATAGCGGGCGAGTAAGGAAATAGAATATGACAATGACTTCAACGGGAATTCGCGAACAGTTTCCGATACTTGCAAACAAGGCCTACTTTAACGGTTGCTCCTATGGACCAATCTCCCTGAAAGTAAAGGCGGCCATTGAGCAGTACGTGCAGATTCGTCTGGACGAAGGAGCTCGCTGGGATATCTACTGCAACAAAATCGAGAACATCCGCGAACTACTGGCCCGTTTACTTGAATGCCCTTCGGATGATGTCTGCGTATCGACATCGGTCAGCGAATCATTAAATAGTTTGATGACGGCCTTTAATTTCGACGGTGAACGCAACAAGATTGTTTCAACGGATTTCGACTTCCCCACTACAGCGCAAATTATGCTGGCACAGGAAGCCCGCGGTGCCAAGGTAGTCCGCGCCAAGGCAGACGCTGCCGGCACCAGCATTCCATTGAGCGAATATGAGCGGTTGATCGACGACAAGACTAAATTGGTAGCCATACCGCTGGTTTGCTACCGCAATGGCGTCTGGGTTGATATTGAGCCTATCGTGGAACTGGCCCATGCACGTGGCGCGATGGTACTGGTTGATGCCTATCAGGCCATAGGCACCCGCCCCTTCAACGTCGCCGAATCTGGCGCCGACTTCCTGTTGGGCGGTTGCACCAAATATCTTATCGGCACTAGCGGCGTGGCATATATGTATGTGCGTGACAGTAGAACCAATGGTTTGCAGCCCACCACCACCGGTTGGTTTGCTCAGGAAGACCCTTTCGCGATGGACATACATCACCATCTTCCACATGCCACCGCCAGGCGTTTTGAAGCCGGCACACCTAACTCCTGCGGCCTGTTCGCCGCCGAAGCGGGCCTGGAACTGTTACTGGACGTTGGCCTGGAGGAGGTTGAAAAACAGATAGCGGTAGTGACCGATATGATCAAGGCCGCCGTCGACACGCACGGCTGGAACCTGATAACTCCGCGGGATAGGCACGGCGCGATGCTCGCGATTAAATCTACCGATGCTCCCCTACTCGTCCAACGTCTGACTGACAGAGATATTATACTCACCGATAGGGACGGTAATATTCGCATTGCGCCACATTTTTACAATAATGCAGCAGACGTCGAGAAGCTCGTAACGGCGTTGTTGGCCGAATCTGAATTGATGGCGTGATGGAATTGCCAACTGCAAGTTGTTTCTGATCTAAGTCTCAACACCGCCAGTGTACCTAGCCCCATTTCCTTGGGGCTCCCTGGCAACCTGTTCCTGGCGAATTGCTAACTCATCAATGAATCAACACGTTAGTCCAACCCCAATAACATCAACGACATCACCACCGTCGGGTAAGTCAAGTACGACGGGTTGGTCTCGAATTTCTAGGTGCGCCTCCGGGATACTCCCCCTTTTGGTAGTAGATCGAGTTATATATCTGCCCATGAAATTTTTTTGGATTTCTATAAAGGCGCCAACAGGGAAAACGACTGACTCCGATAAAGCGGTCGTTTGTTGAGACGCCTTCGAGAGATCCTGTGGTTCAGCTTTCGCCAAGGAGCGGACATGTGAGCTATGATGTGACGAGGGTCAGCTGGTTACTCTAAGCGGTCCCTCGTTAAAATAGACAATGCCATTGAATAAAAATATTTTGAAAGAACAGCGACGCGAAGGAAACAATGAACTTAGAAGTTAACGAGCAGTTTTGCTTATACTTGGAAAAACTATTGGCGCTAGTGGAAAAGCTAGAGCGGCATAATTCAGATGGGGGAATACTGCTTGGTGCCCGATTGACAGATGATACACTTCCCCTAGGCGTGCAGATTAAAATTGCATCAAATTTTGCACTAAGAGCCTGCTGCAACATTGCTGGTATGCGGATGCCTGAATTTAATGACGATATGGAAAGTTTTTCAGAAGCGAGGCAATATGTTCTACGAGTTACGGAGCATATAAAAAACCTAGGCCAATCGGAACTTATTGAAAATAGTCAAAACATTTCAGATGATGCCGGGCTAAAGAAAATTGATATGCCAGCGTCCCGGTATCTTACTGATTTTGCATTGCCAAATTTCTTTTTCCATATGAGCATGGTTTATGCTATCGCAAAATGCAATGGAGTCACCGTCACAAAAGGCGATTTTGATGGAATTCACTATTATCCAGAAGGATTCAGCTGGGAAACTCCCAAGCCCTAGCACGGCCAGCCAAAATCGCGCACTACGTGCACTGTACTCGCAACAAGTTTCCCACCTTTTCTAGCGGCGTTAATGAGTGTCTGCTCCTGGCACAAAGCTGCCACCCTATACCCCAGCCAGATGCAAATGATTCATGGGCCTTATATTTGGCGTCGTGGCAGTTTTGATTGAAAATAACGGCAATTGCCCATTCTCATAACACTTGTTAGTACTCCGCATTGCACTGTAAGTTCAACAAGGAAACCATTGGAATTTTTCCCAGGGAGAACTTTACATGAATAGAAATGACCTGCACTACGCCCGTATCACCGATATCGCAGGACTACTGGAGCGCCGGGAGCTTTCGCCGGTAGAGTTAACGGGGCATATGCTAGAGCGTATTTCGACGCTGGATAGCCAACTCAACAGTTATCAGACAGTGGTGGCAGAGCGGGCAATGGACGCGGCGGCGAAAGCCGAGTCGGAGATCGTATCAGGCCACTACCGCGGAGCGTTGCACGGCATTCCGGTGGCGGTAAAAGATCTCTGCTTTACACGCGGAGTGCCTACAAGGGGCGGATTGGCAGTGCTGAGGGATTTCGTCCCGGACTATGATGCGACCGTCGTTCAGCGCCTTGAATCCGCGGGAGCCATCCTGCTAGGAAAACTCAACATGACCGAGGGGGCGATGGTGGGCTACCATCCGGATTTCAAGATCCCGGTGAACCCATGGGGCAGCGATCTGTGGCCTGGCGCTTCTTCCAGTGGTTCCGGTGTTGCTACCGCTGCGGGTCTGTGTTTCGCCGCCCTGGGATCGGATACCGGTGGATCCATTCGTTTTCCCGCAATGGCTAATGGCGTGGTGGGTCTAAAGCCCACGTACGGCAGAGTAAGTCGTCACGGTGTGCTGGACCTTGGGGAAACACTCGACCATGTGGGGCCCCTTACCCGGGGCGTTGAGGATGCGGGCCTTGTTTTGGCTGCCATCTCAGGTGAGGATACAGCCGACTCGACCTCGCTGTCGGCGCCATTGCCGGACCTTTCCGGTATCAGCGCCGGTGTCGCCGGTTTGCGAATCGGTTACGATTCCGGGTTCGCCAGCCAGGGTACAGACCCCGGGCTTGTTGCATCCATTGAAGCTGCGTTGGCATTGTTGGAATCCCTTGGTGCCAGTGTGGTGAAAGTGAAGGTTCCGGCGGAGATACTTACCCTGGGAGAACTCTGGTTCCCCATCTGCACCTATGAAGCCCACAAGGCACATGCGTCTTACTACCCTTCCCGCCGCGCAGAGTATGGCAACTACTTTAGAGAATTTCTCGAAACCGGTGCGTCTGTCACTGATGCACAGTACAAAGAGGCCATGGCAGCACGGCGCAACTTCAGTGAACGCTATGAATCGGTACTGGCCACGGTAGATGCAATGCTGTCCCCGGCCGGTGGAGTGACAATCCCTGCTACTGCAGATCAATACGGTGGAGCGGAAGCCCTGGCCCCACTGTTTGGCCAGGTACAAATGCAGTTCACTATCCCTGACGACTTAGCCGGCACGCCAACACTCACGCTGCCCTGCGGACAGGATAAAAACGGCTTTCCCCACGCCATGCAGCTCGTTGGCAAAGCACTGTCAGAGGCTGTGCTTTGTCGTATAGGCCGGGCTTATGAAGCGGCAACCGACTGGCATCAGCGTCGGCCACCTTTGTTTTAAGTTGGCAAGTTGTGTTGAAGTTTCTGAGCAAAGATGCCGCACTTACGTGGTACAACTCGAGTGAATATCAAGCGATCATTCATCTTCGCACTGACAATACCGATGGTTTCATCCTCTTTGCCGATGAATTCAATATGCCGTCATCCTGAATCGATGCCACCTAGCGATTCAAGGCTTCGCTTCGGCGTGGCTGCTTTGAGCGTTACCAACCAGGTCCAGGATACGTTGCACAGAACTACCCGTCGCACTCGTAGAACCTGACGTCACGGGAGTCCGAGTTTCGGTACTGATTGGGAGTTCGGTTTTGAAAACTGCTTACAATTCTTCGGCTTACTGTCCGTCAAACGCTCTGTACCTACTACTAATAAGCGGATGGTCTAACGATCTGACCGCTGACCTCAACACCTCCAGTTATTGGCCGTAGCGCTTATCTAATTTCGGACGCAGATAGCTACATCAATAACAGCGGGCTGCGCGATTCATCGCTCAGTTCAGTGACCTCTCCAATAACAGCGCTGTGAAGATAGCCTGCATCCCGCAAAGCTGCGCAGAGAGGTTCTGCTTGTTCCGGTGCGATACCTATCAGTAAGCCACCGCTGGTTTGAGGATCTACCAACAATGCAACCGCATGAGACTCCATGGAGCTCGCAGTATCGCCCAGAGCAGCCAGCGCCGCCGCGTTAGAGACGTGCATGGTGCTGAGTACTCCCTGCTGAATACATTCCAAAGCTCCTTGCAGTTGGGGAATGCTAGACAGCTTCAGATTTGCTCCTATTTTCTCGTTCAGCATCTCTAACAAATGCCCCAGCAGCCCGAAACCGGTAACGTCAGTACAAGCGCTTGCGCCGAACTCTACTGCCAGCATCGCCGCTAATGCATTGCTCTGGAGCATGCACTCAATAGCGGCCTGAACGTTCCGGCCGTCGGCCTTAAGCTGCATATGGCCGGCGAACAGTGCGCCTGAACCTATGGGTTTGGTCAGTACCAATAGATTGCCAGTTTGCAGGCCAGTCTTGGATAAATACCCATGGTCCAGGGAAATGGGATGGCCGTTCACCACAAAGCCGATATTGAGTTCCTGCCCTTGTAAGCTATGCCCCCCCTGCAACGGACAATTAACCGCCTTGAATTCGTGCAAGGCTCCCGCCAGTAATTGTTCCAGATCCCGCTCCTGTATAGACGGCGAGGCGAACGGCAGAGTTACAGTGGCAAGCGCAGACAACGGGCGAGCGCCGCTGGCATACAAATCGCTTAATGCATGGTTGGCTGCGATTCGCCCCATCAACCAGGGGTCGGCTACAATTTCTCTAAGCACGTCAATGCTTTGTACAACATTGTGGCCCGCAGCGCCGGGTATTATCGCGGTGTCGTCTGCGTGCAAACCATTTGAGGCATGCTCAGGGTAGGCGACCGCAAGCCTGCTTAGCACTACCGATAAGCTGCCCGCCCCTACCTTGGCACCACAACCCCCACAGGGCATTTGCTGCAGCTCACCGGGCTTCTGGCTGGACATCTGGCTGGGTAAATCGATAAAGCGGCGCATGAACTTTCTGTCAATTCGATCCTTCCAGCGCCAGACCCAATTGCCTGTGGCACTCAAAAAACTGCGATCTGCGGTGGCCGTCTTTCCTCCTAGTGAAACCAGGGACAAGAACCGGTGCTGTGGAATATGGATTTTCAGTGGCTTACCCAACAGCACATTGCGTAAGTTCTCGGCCAATACCGGGCCTTGCCGCACGGCGTAGACTCCAGCTTTCGGTCGAGGATGATTGACCTGAGTGGCAACATCGCCGGCGGCAAAAATATTGTCGTAATTTACCGACTGTAGCGTATCCCTTATGGCGAGAAACCCAGAGTCATCGGTCGCTAGATCACAGGCTGAAACCCAGGGTGCTGCAGACGCGCCGGTACACCAAAATAAATCGTCAAAGTTATGGCTGGATTTATCACTAAGAGATATGACCCCGTCTGCGACAGATTCAACGCGAGTACCCAGGTGTACTCCAATACCCACTTCCTGCAACGCAATTTCCACGGACTTGCGAGCGCGCGCATTATAGCCTTGCAGGATAGAGTCGCCGCCGCAAAATAATTCAAAGTTTACTGTGCGATCTGAGAAACGCTGCGCCATTGCCATGATCAATTCAACACTGCCAGCGCCACCACCCACTACGGCGATCCCGTGCGGAGCATCGCTGGTCTTATCATCCAAGCGCGCTGAAAGACTAGACCAGCGCTGCCAGAGACTGGCTACCGGCTTGATCGGAACGCTCCACTGTCTGGCACCGGGAACCGAGTCCAATTCAGGCTCAGATCCAATATCGAGACTCAATATTTCATAGTGAATCGCCGGGCGATCCCGCAGGGTCAAGACACGCTGCCCTGGCTCTATGGCTGTAACTTCGGCTCGTAGAAACCGAACCCCGGCCCACTGACACAGGCGGGCAAGGTCGATGTGCGTCTCTTCAAACGTATAATGGCCTGCTACCAGGCCAGGGAGCATGCCCGAATAGGGTGTATGCGTTGCAGGTGATATCAGAGTAATGCGCACGCCGGGCATCGGTTGCATAGCCAGCATACGGAGCGCGATAACATGCGCATGGCCGCCACCCACCAATACCAGGTCCTGACTTATTTCCGAGGATGATTGCACAGGCTATCCAGATTCGGCCGTAACAGGGCTAAGGTATCTCATTGGGTTTTAAGCGCTTCGGATAATGCCTTAACTGCGCGTTCACAATCGCGTCGCTCCACCAACATACTGGTAACGAATCGCAAGCGCGGCCCAAGGTTCCACACTTGCACGCCCTGTTGTTGCAAGTACGCAACCAGTTCTATTGCATGGTCAACGCCGGCGTCCACATCGACATAGACCATGTTGGTCTGAACACTATCCAGATCAATGCTCAAGCCATTAAGTGCCGCCAGTTCGCGTGCCAGAAATTGCGCGTTATCATGATCGACCAGCAAACGTTCCACGTTATGTTGCATCCCATAGAGCGCCGCAGCTGCCATAAAGCCTGCCTGGCGCAGCATGCCACCCAGCAGTGAACGCACTCGCTCCGCTTCGGCGATAAACTCGGCGCTACCAATTAAGGCAGCGCCCATAGGCGCACCCAGGCCCTTGGAAAAGCAGACAGACATTGAACCATGTGTAGGCAACAAAGAAGACGGCGAGATCCCGGGATCCGCCTGCCTATAATACTGCAGTGCATTATAAATACGCGCGCCATCAATATGTACAGGAAGTTGGTGATCACTCGCAACTTTATAGTTCTCGGCCAGTGTTTGTTGCGGATACACAGTCCCACCACCAAAGTTTGAGGTATTCTCCAACACAATCAGGCCTGTGCGTATAAACGATTTCTCAGTGGGTATGATTGCCGCCGCCAGTTGCTCAGCTTGGAGTATCCCGTGCCGCCCGACCAGCGGTCGCGCCTGAGTTGAAGAGATCAGCGCCATCGAGCCGGCTTCAAAGTGATAGTTGTGCCCATACTCTTCGATGATCACCTGTTCAGCAGGCTGACACCAGACAGCGATCGCCGCCTGCCCCGCCATGGTTGCTGAGGGAAAGAACAATGCCGCCTCTCGATCAAAAAATTCCGCCATGGCCTCCTCCAGAGCACGTACGCTAGGGTCTTCGCCGTAGGCGGAATTACCCACCTCCGCTTCGTAGATAACCTTACGCATGGCGTCGTCGGGCAGAGTAAATGTATCGGAGCGAAATTCAGAGAGTTTTGTCATCGCCCTACTTTATACCGAGATTGGGATTTCTGCGAGGCGAAAAAAAACCCCGGACTACCGGGGTTTTCCATGGGACTATTTATCCTGCGGTACTAGAGATGCCAGCGCAGAGTTGCGCCATAAGTACGAGGCCGCGCCGCTACAATCGCCTGGGGGTCCTGAAAAGTTGCGATCCCATCCTGCACTGCCAACTCATTGGTAACATTCTTCGCATACAGCCCCACGGTGACCGAGTCTGTCACTTCAAGGTTGAAGAACACATTCACCAGGGTATAGGAGTCTAAAGTGAAGTTGAAAGGACTACTGTCACGAAACTCCGTATTACTCTCATCACGATAGGTCACATCAGCAATCAAGTTTAACGGCATGCCGGCAACTTGCGCATTGTAGGTCGCCGCGAAATACAACTGCATGTCTGGCACATTGGGAATTTCATCCCCGCTGAGGCCTGTTATCACTGCTGGCGAAGCGCCAGGTAATACGGGCTGATCCTCCGACAACTCATGGGTGAAATAGTAGGTTCCGGTAAAGTCTAAACGAAGTATGTCAAAAGGCAGATAGGCGACCGACCATTCAACGCCACCGATTTCGGCAGCACCACCATTGGTGGTAAACGGAATGTTCCCAGCCGGATCACGCGGCTCCACCTGGATGTCTTCCCAATCAATCCAGAACAACGACGTATTGAGTTGGAAGCTGTCATCCATGAAGCGTGACTTAAATCCCGCCTCGTAGTTTTGCAACTCGTCTGAGTCAAATGTATTGGGAATACCCGGAGCAAACGGCTGGTTACCGTTATTGATTCCACCCACCCTGAAACCTTCGGAGTACAGGCCGTAAATCATCACGTCGTCACTAACATCATAAGACAGGCTTATTTTAGGCACTACAGTATCATCAGATTGTTTTAACAAACCGATATCGTTGCCATTGAGGGTTTGACCAATAATCTTGCCAGCAACCTCAGAGTCCGCGCCAGTAAAGGCGTGGGTTGTTGCCTGTACGGATTCAACGTCCGCATCAAACCAACGTAAACCCACCAGTAAACGCAGGTTATCGGTGAACTCGTAGGTCGCTTCACCGAACACCGCCTGCTGCTCCACGGTGTCTTCACGGAAGCGACCGAAGAACGCAGTACCACCGCCAAAGAAATCATTGGAATTGAGCTCGTTCCAGGGCACAGCGTTGCCCTGACCATCAGTAGTGGTTACCAGAGACTCAAACTCGTTCTCATCTTCCTGGTAGTACACACCCGCCACAAAGTTAAATGGGCTATCGTAGTTTGAGGCGAACCGCGCCTCAATCATGGTGGTTTCGAAGGTTTGCGGTTGAGAGGTTACGCCAGCAGTTGGTACCCCAAAAAACGCCAGGATAGGGGTACTGTCGAAGGTGGCATCTACCTCATGCTCGTAATAGCTTGATGCCAGCGAAAAGGTACCGTAATCCGCCGTATATTGCAGCGTACCGCCAATCAGGGTGACATCGTCATCACGTGGGGTGCCAGTGATATTGGTGTTGATAAAATCGTCATCGGTAGTGATTTCAGGCAAGCCAGGCAATTCAGCATAGGAAAATCCAAATTCTGCTATTTCGGGCGTCTGCTGGGTCCAGGCCGGTGTACCTTTAGCGGTGAAGCGGGACTCACCCCCTATCTCCATATTCTGGAACATTGCCACACCATCAAACAACCAGCGGTCGTTAGGCGTCCAGCGAATACCCAGGCGAAAACCATCGGTCTCCTCAGTGTTGATATCTTCGTCGTTACCACCGTATTGTTCCGGGGCGATTTCGCGGCGGGGCTGATCAACCCAACCATCGTTATCGGTGTACCAACCCACAAGGCGCGCCGCCAGTACGTCATCAACCAGCGGGATGTTTATCATACCCGACACGTTGTAGTTACTACCGCCCTCATCGGTCTCGGAAATATCGCCGCTGACAAAGGCATCAAATTCACCGGTATCCGCTTTGTTGGAAATGTATCGCAGGTTTCCGGCCATCGAGTTAGCGCCGTACAACGTGCCCTGAGGCCCGTTCAAAACCTCTACCCGCTCAAGGTCGATTAACTTGATGGGCGCATTTTTACCACCGCCATCCTGTTGATCGCTGGCCGTGATCACGTATTCATCAAAATAGGCACCGACTACAGCGGGGCCGTTGCCGTTGATACCGCGGATAATAAATTCTTTGTCACCAGGGCCGAGGTCCTGAAACTGCAACCCGGGAATGCTGCCGGCTATATCCTCGAAGTCGAGTTGATTCTTGGCGCGCAGACTGCTGCTGTCGACGGCGTAAACCGCTTCCGCAAGGTCCTGCACATTGAACTCACCACGTTTAGTGGCGGTTACGAGTACTTCTTCAAGTTCTGCCGCAAAAGCGACGTTAAGTGGGGAACTGGCTACCAGCGCAGTGATAGCGGCTGAAATCAGGGTGCGACGCATGGTTAATTTCCTCTTATGATTTATTTATCAGGAGAACCTACCCGGTCGAATCCGTTGCTTGCGACAACGTCATCAGCTCAGATTAAAGCCAATCTACCACTAATACAGGCGAATCGTCCCCGTTAAGACGGCAGTCAAATGTCACATATTTAGGCCTTGCGACCTAAAGAGAGAATTATACCGAGGCTAATAACCAGTGTTTATAAGGTGTTCAGGCAGAATTAGAATCTACAGTGAAAATTCGGAACGAGTCCGGGATATCCTGCCTGGCCTGCTCTGACAGCAAAGGCATAAACAATTGCAGAGTCAGCCGAAAGCCATCCTGCATGGTTTTATCATCGATCACCTTGTCCTCAATGGCGATGAAAGACATCCAGTGCTCGGTGACGATCCAGGCTATCTGCAGCAGACTCTCCAGCGCGTTATCTTCATCGGGTAGCACCAGAACACCATTTTCAACCAGAGCAAGGAAAAATCGCCTGACACTACCTTCACGTTTTTTCCGAATCTGGATAAAGCGATGCTTTAACAAAGGGTCACGATCCAACAAGGTAGTGAGCTCGCGATAGAAGAACCGATAGCGCCACATCAAGTTAAATTGGCGCTGGGTGATTTCCGCCATATGAGTAATGGTGGGAGTGGGCGCGTCTTCCCCCCAACTTTTTTCTATTTCCTGGGATACCCTGCCCCAGATACCGAAGATGATTTCTTCTTTGTTCTTGTAGTGGTAATGCAAATTACCTTTGCTTATCTCGCACTCCTCTGCGATGCGATTACAGGACACGCGGGCAGTGCCCTCTGCATTGAACAGGGTAACCGCCGTGTCGAGAATTTTAGTTTGAGTTTCGCGTGATGCCATGGTCAGTACTTCTGCCAACAATGGAATGCCGCCAGAAATAATAGCAGATTCTGCGCTTATTTATCCCCAAGTGTACGGAAGCACATGCTGGCGCTGGTCAATAGTTAATTGACGGATTGTCCCCGGGGTAAATCACCCCCGCCAGCATCATCCCCTCGGGATCTGTGCATTGCAGCGAGTGAATTTGCTTGCGTGGCAGAAAGATCACGTCTCCGGCCTCAACCGGGGTTTTTCTCTTTTCGGTCCACATGCAACCAGAACCACGCAGGACTACCAATGCCTCTTCATAGAGATGGCGATGCAGAGCAGCCTTTGAAAATGGCACATCGCCGATGAACTGGGTGACTACAGTCGAGCCAATATCCTTGTCGACCAGCATCTGAAAGAACCGGTCCGCCATGCTCTGGCGATTATCGGCGTCGATACCCACTACCCGCTTGTCGTAGGCAGTATCAAAATTTTCGGGCATGACATCTAATACCGTCGGCTCCACCGCCAGCGGGCAGACAGAAATATACAGTTTGACCATCGCCTTCCCGCCATTAGTCACCGAGAATGCCTCACCGGACCTGACGTAAATTCCCGACTCTGAATCAAACTCAAATTCTCGTCCGGAAATATTGATACTCCCGCAACCCTCGCCCACCAGGATAATAACTTCCCTCTCCGGGTAACTGACTATAGATGAAGTGCCTGTGCCCAATTCCCCATAGAATTGCGATTGGTGCTGCGCGCCTGTGTCCGCGGATATCAATGTAGCCAGCGTCATTGCCCCATAGGAGGCACGTTCAAGCTTGTCGACTTTGGCAACATAGCAACCACCATCAAGCATCGCCAAACCATTGTCGCCGACACCAACTTCCGGAATCTTTTTATTCTCATCCGAGTTTGGGTCGTCTTCGTCGTAAACGTCTTTCAGGTTATTGTGGGAGCCGTCGCAAAAGGGTTGATCGCTACTGTGTTTACAGGTGCAGAATAATACTTCTTCACCTTCTTGCTGGGCGACATAGCGCACTGGCTTGAAGTCAGTCCCTCGGTGGGACTGGTCGCAAAAGGGCTGGGTCTTACTTAAACCACAACTGCACCATAGGTAGCTCTTATCTTTCTCCAGCTCCCAGTACTGTGGCTTGTACGCGGCGATACGCGGTAGTTCGGAAGGCTCGTCACTCATCGATTTTCTGATCCCTACCCAAGGCTGTTGTCTGCATGATACCCCTACTCTAGCGACCCCGCGTGTCTATTTTAGGGGGAGCGGTCTAAAGTAAACACTGTATGTGGTAATCAATCAGCTGATACCGACTCAAAAAATAAGTACTCTAGGGGATCCTTACTGCGACCCGTTTAAAGCTTTTTCACAGGTCCGACTTCTACAGGAGATTGCCAGTGGTACCAGGGTTTCATATAAGCACCAATATTCGCGACATCGATGTAGATGCGGTTTATTCGTTTATTTCGAGCTCGTACTGGTCGGAGAACATTCCACGGGAGACCTTTACCAGAGCCCTGGAGAACTCTCTCTGCTTCGCGATTCTGGATAAGCAGAATTCGCAGATAGGTTTCGCAAGAGCGGTGACAGATCGTGCCACCTTTGCTTATCTCGCCGACATTTATGTACTGGAGGCTTATCGTGGTAGAGGTCTGAGTAAGTGGCTAATGGAGATTATTATGGCTCACCCCGACTTACAGGGACTGAGACGAATCTCGCTGGCGACGCGAGATGCCCACGGGCTTTACGAACAGTATGGATTCACGCCACTGTCGCGACCGGAGATGCTGATGGAACTCTGGAATCCAACGATTTACCAGTAGCAATAACTGGCTGGGACACTTGCTGTTAAGAAGACGAAGCGCCCTCGGCGTCAATCCGCTGCTCAAGTACTCTTCGAAAATGCGCCAGCGCCGCATCGGCCTGAATGCCGCCCATCTTGAACTGAGGGTCGCGATCCAACATTAGCTGCTGATCCTCTATTATCACTTTGTCTTCCAAAAAACCCTCCACCATACTTTCACGTAACGACAGAGCTATGTTCGGATCGTCCAGTTGGTAGTTGTGTAAGTAATTCCAAAAAAAGTGAGTAGTGCGCTCAGTTTCCGGAGTGAAGAACTGACAGTTGCGATACTGCTTGGCATTCTCCAAATTGCCATTCTGGGCGCCGCTACCGGCCGGTGAAAATACCGTCTCCAGAAAAAATACGCCCGGCACATGCATGGTACCCACGTTCTTGCGATCCACCTTGTCCTTATTGCGCACCACTCGCTGATGGTAAGGCGGTGGATCTGCATCCATATGCCAACGCTCTACACGAAAGCCCCATGCCAACCGTTCAACGCTCGCGGGTTTGGTGGTAAAAGCATATTCTTCTGAGCCACCCAGCGAACCCGTGTGAACAAAGGCAAGGTGAGAAAAATCTGCGAGGTTGTCGACAATCAGCAGGTAGTTGGAGTCGTAGTGCATATAGCCCGGCAAACCGCGCCAGCCGGGTTCTCGCAAGTAGGGGAAATCGAGTATCAGCTCTGGATCCGCTTTGTCTGGATCTCCCAACCAGATCCACACCAACTGGTCACGCTCAACTATCGGGTAAGCGGTTACCGTCAGCTTCTTTGGAATTTCATCCTGCCCTGGGATCTGCACGCACTGGCCTGTCTCATCAAACTTAAGGCCGTGGTACAAGCAGCGAACGCAATCGCCCTCCACTCGCCCATTAGATAATTTGGCTGCCCGGTGGGCACAACGATCATCAAGGGCGTTAACTTTGCCACTGTCCCCGCGGTAGAGGACAACTGGCTTATTGAGAATTGTTCGGGCGAGTAGTTTTGCATCAATCAGCTCATAATCCCAGGCTGCCACATACCAGCAGTCCATCAAAAAAGGGGCCTGGCCATTTTTCATAAAATCACCCTTAGTTTACTCATACAGTTGAAGTTGCTCGTTGCGACCCCGCAGACAACAAGCAACGACGCTGCTTTAAGTGTAGCCCACAGCCGGAGATAAGGAATTAGTTCGTTGCTACCAACATCTACTGGAGATATTCTACCGACAACATCCAACCCGATATTTTTTGAGGCCTTTGAGGCCAAATACAGGCCGCGAGAAGTCGTGGAGAAAAGTCATGAATGATCTCTACACACAACTGATAACTGTCTTTCTGGGTTTCTTCGCCATTATGAACCCCATCGCCAATACGGCCGCTTTTGCCGGCCTTACAGGCCACATGGATAAAGCGCAGCAACTTCGTATTGCGGCTAAAGCGCTGATAATTACATTCATTATTATCGTCATGTTCTCGCTCCTGGGCAAAACCATTTTCCACGTTTTTGGTATAACACTGCCCGCCCTGCGAATAACAGGCGGCATTCTCGTTTTTCTGGTTGGTTATCAAATGCTCAGTGGTTCAGGTTCCGAACTGCACTCTGCAGAGAAGGAGGAACAAGCAGATATAGCGGTTTCTCCCCTGGCGGTGCCCCTGCTCGCCGGCCCAGGGACCATCGCTACCGCAATGAACTTTTCCGCATATGGAGGACTTATGGGGGTTACAACCACTATATTTGTCTTTGCCGTGCTGTGCCTCATTACCTTTCTCTGTTTTATCTACAGCCCTAGAATACTGTCTGTCATTGGGAAAAGCGGCATGGCCATAGTTACTCGCCTGATGGGCCTGATTCTGGCCGTAATCGGTACTCAAATGGCCATAGAAGGGATTACTGATGTCATCAACTTGCCGATTAGCGGCTAAGACACCTCAAAAGGTACCATTGAAATATTGCAGTTAGTGCTAGCAATCTAAAAAATTTGCCTGTAAAGTGCGGCCAGCTAGAAAGAAAGCGTATTATTTATTACCTCCACTTCGTATTTACTCGTAAATTTCGTCCTGTTGTTTTTAAGTACAAGCCCTTATTTCCATGCTATTGAAGCCTATTGCAGGCACAAATACATTTAAATTTCAGGATATTGTTAATGTCTAACAAAGTAAAAGGAACCGTTAAGTGGTTCAACGAGTCTAAAGGTTTTGGTTTTATCGAGCAGCCTTCTGGGCCAGACGTTTTTGCACACTTCAGCGCCATTGTTGGCGACGGCTTCAAGACCCTCACTGACGGTCAAGAAGTTGAATTTGTTGTAACTCAAGGCCAAAAAGGCCCACAGGCTGAGAACATCACAGCTGTGTAAGACTTACTACAGATTAAATAAAGGCCGGTCTTTCGAGACTGGCCTTTTTTTTGCCCGCTGCTTCTACCGTCGACCGGAGATACCAACATGAGCGCCCTACCCCTTTGTCCCAAGTGCAACTCAGAATACACCTATGAAGATGGCAACCTGTTAATTTGCCCGGAATGTGCTCATGAATGGTCTGCTGCGGGAGACGATGAGGACAATGCCGAGCGCACTATCAAGGATGCCAACGGCAATACCCTGGCTGATGGCGATACGGTATCCGTAATTAAAGACCTGAAGGTGAAAGGCTCTTCCTCGGTGGTCAAGGTCGGGACCAAGGTTAAGAACATCAGACTGGTAGACGGTGATCACGATATCGACTGCAAAATAGACGGTATTGGCGCCATGAAGCTCAAATCACAGTTCGTCAAAAAGGTCTGAATCAATAGGCTACTGAGCCAACTCAGGATTTTTAACAAACAACATATCCATGACGATTTCAGGATTGAGCAACTGTAGCTGTTGGTCGCTGTGATCGCGAATATCATCAAGTTCGGCAATAGACTTGATGGCAAAATCCTCGGCTACCACCACGTGAACAAGCACGTAGGTGTTGCGGCCGCGCTTGCTGACTCGCACCTCTACATGGTCATGGCGAACATCTGCGAGAGACAGTAGCAGTCTCGCTTCAATCTCATCAACCACGACTTCTGGCGGGGCCATGGCGATGACTTCTTTAAAACTGTCGATCATGATTTTCGCTGGTATGGGTAAGGCCAGCACCACCAACGTAATTAATAGCAGCGGATCTACCAGGTTTGCGTACTCCGCCCAGGGTGAACGCTGCAACCACCAGGCACCTATAAAGCCCAGTAGTATCGCGGCGCTTAGCAGCCCATCTATCAGCCACGTTTTGGCGTCTACCCGGACCAGATCGGAGCGATAATCACGGCTACTGTGATACATCTTCCAGGCCACCAATAAACTACCAACGGTGGCGATCGCCGCATACACAACCCCAAGGCCATAGTTAGCCGGGTTACCCCCTGCCATTAAACGTTGAACAGCTTCGGTAGCGGCGAAGACACAGGTAACAATGACTATCAGTGACTTGAATAAATTGAGCGTGGGCTCTATCGCCGTATAACCGAAATGAAAGTTCTCGTCATCGGGCCGCTGAGCCAACTTCGCGACCTTTAAGGTTGCCAGGCTCATGCAAAATGAGATCAGTGAATAGATACCATCAAAGAGGATAGCATCTGACCTGGTCAGCACTGCAAACCCCAACGCGAGTACCACAAAGAACATCACGCCATACAGCGATAGTCTCAGTAAGCTTTGTTCTGCTCGGGCTTTTGCGTTCAGGGGCAAACTACTCAAATATCCTGTATATGCAGCACTACCTTGCCACGGGTACGCCCCGCTTCAGATTGATTATGTGCCTCTACAGCATCGTCCAACTGCATTACTTTTATCTCCGGCACCTGCAGCACGCCCTGTTCAAACAAACTCACCAATTCAGTGAGCATCGCCCCGTCGGCGCGGTGGTGGAGAAACTCGGCCTTAATATTACGCTGGGCGATCTCTGCCATTTCCGGAGGCTCATTATTCATATAGGCGACTGCACCACCGTCTTTCGCCAGACGTATTGCATCTTCGGCGATGTCCTGACCCAGCAGACACTCCAGCACCAGGTCGACGCCATCAGGCTCATGGCTGCGCACCACCTCCCGGTAATCTTCCACGGTGTAGTCAATCAGCACATCGGCACCCAGGGATTTCACATATTCAAAATTTGCCTGACGTGTGGTGGTGTAGACTCTGGCACCCACATGCTTGGCAATGGCTATTGCGATGCTACCCACGCCGCCTGCACCCGCTTGAATCAAAACACTCTGACCAGCCTTGAGCTCACCGAATTCCATCAGCGCCTGCCAGGCAGTAAGACTCACCAGAGGCAACGCACTGGCTTCCTCGAAACTCAGGTGCGGCGGTTTTCGAGTAATGGCACTAACATCGACGGGGGCGTACTCAGCATAACTACCGTGTTGAATCGACCAGGTGAACGCCAGGCCCAGAATGTCATCTCCCACTTGCCAGTCGGTCACATTCTCACCCACCTTGACGATGCGGCCGGCCATATCCCAGCCTGGAACGACCGGATAAGTTCTGCTGATGTACTCGGTAAGTTCACCAGCGCGCAGGCGACGGTCTATGGGGTTTACCGAAGCTGCACCGATCTTTACCAACACCTGATCCGGACCGGGCTCTGGAGTATCCAGTTCACCTACTTGAAGAACCTCGGCGGGGCCGTGCTCCTGATAAAAAACTGCCTTCATAATTTGCCACCGCCCAAAACACTTTAAACATAAAATAAATATAGACTAAACAGATACACCCTGCATTACTTTATTGGAGGAATCGGGTCCCTAACGCTGGTGTAGCGACAGTCAACGCACAGGTAGGCGATTTCTTTAATGGCGTCACTCAGCGCTCGCAGCCATTCGCGCCCTCAGAACTTTTGCCCGCCTGTCTTCGCCGTCGTGACTCCAGCCCGGCGCCTTAAACAGATAACCAAACTTGTCTCGCAGGTTTTCGGCACGTCTGACATCAGACGCAATAGCTAAATACTCGTGAGTTGCGACATGGATTGGATTGTAGGAAGTAATATTAGTGGTGAGACCGTAAACCACAGGCTCGGTGTTCACCTCATTCGAAAACGTGCCGAACAACCTATCCCAGAGAATCAAGGTGCCTCCGTGGTTGCAATCGAGATATCGGATGTTCGAGGCGTGGTGTACGCGATGATGTGAGGGCGTATTAAAAATAAACTCGACCCAGCCCGGCAACCTGCCAATCAATTCGGTATGTAACCAGAACTGATAAAACAAGCTGATCGACATCATGGTGAAGATCATCAGCGGGTCAAAACCCAATAAGGGCAGGGGAATCCAAAAAACATATTTGTGTAGCCGTTCCATTACGCCCTGCCTCAACGCCGTCGCAAAATTCATTTTAATCGCTGAGTGATGTGACACATGGCCAGCCCACAATATGCGCACCTCATGATTTGCCCGGTGCATAAAGTAGTAGGCAATATCGTCTAAAAAGAACAACAGTATCCAGGCCCACCATTGACGCTGCACAATATCGGCCAATGGACTGATACTGTGAAGATAGAAAAATAGTATTAACGCGGCAAACTTGGGCAGCACATCAACGAACACCACAAATACTGTCATCCACAACGACGCTATAGTGTCCTTTTTATCAAATAGTTGGAGATTATTCCTTCGATTGATTATGAACTCGACCACTAACGCCAAAACAAATATTGGCAGGAAGATATAGATCAGATCGTCTTTGGCGAACGCATCCAGATAAAACTGTAGGTTGTTCATGGCAGTGCTTTTCCCGAATGCAGAAATGGCCGTCTAAAACCGGTTTGCGCCTATCCTAAGCACTAAGCTTTCTACTGACAAGATAATGGCAGCAACCGGAGTACCCCCACGGCGGAAATAGACTTATAGTTAGCTCTAAATGAGCCAGATCCTACAGGAATCACGACTATGCCCAGAATCCCGATACTGCACTTTTCCGTCTTGATCGTTGCCATTAGCGTCACCAGCCTTGCCAACGCCCAGGTCGAGGACCCAATCTTCAATCTGCAGCAAAATGAGAGCCTGCTGCATATATCCGCTACTGAGCGGCGGGAAGTCGACCAGGATTTACTGCTGGCTGAACTTCGTGTCGAAGCCGAGGACGGCAGCAATCAGGTGGTACAGAACAAGGTCAACACCGCAATGGCAAAAGCGCTGGAACTGGCCGAGGACTATAGCCATGTAAAAGCAATTACTCGTAGTTATAACGTCCACCAATACGACCAGAATGGCGGGCGTAAGGGCATGCCTAGAAATATGATCTGGAAGGGTCAGCAAACCCTTAAGCTCAAATCTACCGACGCAGAAGAGCTTTTAGAGCTCGCAGGAAAAATACAGGCGCACGGATTTTTGATGGCAGGATTAAACTATACGCTTTCGCCTGAGGCTGCCGCCAAGGTACAGGATGAAATGCTGGAAGCCGCGCTGCTCAAGTTGCAAAATCGAGCGCAACGGGCCGCCGTTGCACTGGGTAAGAAGACAGCGGAACTGAAGGAAATAAATACTCAAGATAACAACATGCCCAGGCCACAGGCCTACCAACGGGGCCCAGTAATGGCAATGGCGTCTGAAAGTGCCGACATGGCAGCACCCGTGGCCTCTCCCGGTGAAACAACAATCAGCATGACCGTAAGTGCCAAGGCCTTATTACGTTAGCTAGGTGGCGAACGGCGTTCCTGAACCTCAGTAGCGCTTGACCCGCTCGAACTTACGATCTGGTCTATAGCTGTCAAGCCGCGCAATCGTTTCTCCTGCAATTATCTCGCGGGCGGCAAGCTGACCCACTATAGGCGCCAGTGAAACGCCGCTATGCATGATAGCGAGGTAGACATCCGGGCGCGCCGGCGAGGCACCGAGCACCGGGTGCCCATCGAGAGGCAGTGGTCGCCAACCGATATAAACGTCTTCTATTACCGCCGTACTAATGGCGGGGACAAACTGCTTCGCCACCGCCAGTATTCGCGCGGCGTGCTCCAGAGCAAGTTCGCGGCTGGGAAAAGCGTTTGGCCGGCCCTGTAACCGCTGTTCATGGGCTGTATTTTGCGGCGCCCCACCCTGCTCGCCCAGTACCATCCTACCGTCAACCCGCTGATGCATATGAATTCCCGGGGCTACGACAATCCGATTGATCAGCGGCGGTAGCGGCGCGGTTATCGCTATGACCCCCGGGGTCGAACGCTGCGGAATTTCAATGTCCGCCAGTCGGGTGGCCATATCAGGCTCCGCTCCGGTGGCAAGAACCAACTTGTCTGCAGTAACAGGACCCTGATCAGTTGTTACCGCTTCCAATCTACCGAAGCTCATTTCAACGCCGGTCAATTTACAAGGATATCGAACCTGGGCACCCAATTCCTTGGCAGCAGCTAGCAGAATTTGTGTTGCCAACACTGGATCTACGGCACCATCATTCGTTGAAAAAGCGGCTTGCTGGACATTACCAAAGTCCACGCCGGGCTCAAGGCTCGCCAGCTCCGCCGCAGCAACCATTCTGGCATCTTCTCCCCAGGTAACTTGTTCTGCAATTTGCTGTTTGAGCCGCGCCTGACGAGCATCATTGTCAAACCACTCTAGCGAGCCGCCCCACTTCACCGGGATACCCAGGTCCTGCTGTAACGAATGCCAGTTGGACAAGCTGTCCTGATTCAAACTGTGATAATACCGAGGCTGCTTGGCCCAGGTCGCATTAATCCAGGCGAAAGTGCCACGGCTGGCATGAGTTGCCGGTCCCTCCTGGTCGACAACAGTGACCGAAGCTCCCGCTTTCGCCAGATGATATGCAATAGAAGCGCCAACGATGCCAGCACCTGCCACCACGACCCGCAGCTCGCGAGCCGCAAGAACGGGGTTCCCGATGTCCGCAAGCGATGCCGCCGCGATTAGTTTAAGTAGGGTACGTCTGTCCATTGGAATACAGTATAGGCCATGAACACTGAGTTGATAGGCAACCTCTGGGCAACCCTCTCCCATTGTAAATTTTGCAATTCCTCCACCTTAAGATTGAACTGTAACTATAAAACCGTATTATGCGCCCTCGCTGGCACAAGCCTTGCTACTTGAACGGTAAGCGGACCGTAAAGTCCCATAGGCACGCCTTTTACTGGTCGCAGCGCGGAATGTCGCACCGGCCTGGGGCGCAGTGCACCAGTTGGATACAAATTATGCCGATCAAAGAGAAGATTATTACCATGCAGACAGAGCAGACCGATTCAGGGAAAGCGCAACGCGTGTTTAGCGACATCGTGATGGCCGAGTTATTCCTGGTACAGGCCACCATCGAAAGCGCGACCGCCATAGGCAGCGGATTCACTGCGTTGGGCAGGCAATTTGATAGCAGTAATGATGACGCTGAAACCAGAGAAACCTTAGGCTCAGTCATTCAACGTACCGCCGACGAAGCCATAGAGCCGTATACCACCCGCTTCAAATACCTGCGGCAGCTAATCAACAAAGACACCTGAGCCGCGCTCTCCTATAATGGCGCCAGCTAAAGGAGAGCCACCATGTCCATAGGATCCTGGGATCCCGATGCCAGTGCCGCTGCTCAGCAGTCCACGCTGGAACCTGAAACCCTGCAAAGATTTATTGAGTTCAGCAAGAACGACCAACTAGCAATGTTGGAAACACTGATAGACGACAGTGAAAGCCAGGTATTGGCCGGCTTGATGAAGGTCGACCACAGCCAGTGGATCTCCGCAGTTGAGCCATTGGCAGATGCTGAGATTATCCACCTGATTCGATTTTTCACCATAGCCGAGAAATTACCTGGCTGGGAAGCTGGTGCCGAGTCACCGGTGATTCCGCTGGCAAAGACATTGCGCAAACGCGGGCAGCGACTCGATAAAGAACTACTATTGTGGCTGCGAGAGGTTAGCGATAACCGCTATCTGCCTTACGGGCCTCTCTAGGTGGAGGTAGGTCGGGCTAGGCTTTTTTAACACCGGCATCAAAAGCCGCCTGCTGCTCAGCGGTGGCCTCGGTCTGGTGTTGAGCCTTCCACTGCGCGTAGGGCATACCGTAAACCCGTTCCCTGGCGCTGTCGTAGTCGACCTCCTGTCCCCGCTCTTCGGCGGCAGCCACATACCACTTTGACAGGCAATTGCGGCAGAAGCTGGCCAGGTTCATCAGCTCGATATTCTGAACGTCTTTGCGACTGTCCAGATGTTCCAACAGCCGCCTAAAGACGGCTGCTTCTATTTCGGTTGTAGTGCTCATCCAAAGCTCCTCTATAATATTTCGTGGTTTCAAATGCGCAGCGAAGCGCAGTGTATTTAGCCGTTATACCGGCATGTACTGACCACCGTTAACATCCAGGGAAGCACCGGTGACGACACTGGCATAGTCCGACGCAAAAAACAGGGCAGCTTTGGCGCACTCGCCATCGTCGGGAATAACTCCCAGCGGAATATCGGTGGTTACCTCGGCTATCAAATCTTCCTTTGATTTACCCGTGGTTGCCACCTGCCAATCAAAGTAGGCCTCCACATTGGGTCCCCACATCCAGCCCATGTGGCAGCTGTTGACGCGAATATTGTATTGCCCCAATTCCAGTGCCAGATGCTTGGTCGCCGAGCGTAATGCTGATTTGGAGGCGCCATATCCTGCCTGAGTCGCCAACGGTTTATGTTCAACCATGGTCCCTATCATCACGATGGAACCGCCACCGCTGTGCTTCATAGTCTTTACGCAGGCCTGAGTGAGGTGCATGGTGCCGAAAAAGTTGACGTTCATTGCCCTGTGCCAATCTTCCATGTTGGCATCCTCTATCGGGCCAAAGCTGCCCGGATCGTAGGCGCTGTTGAAAAGGACGTCTATTTGCCCAAAAGCTGCCACGGTTTGATCAGCTAATGCCTGGCACTGAGCCTTATCAGCAATATCGGTGCTCACTTTTAGAATCTCGGTACCCAGACCCAGCGCTTCAATCTCCGCCGCCGCAGTATCAAGCTTGCTCGCGGTTCTAGCGGCCAGCACTACCGCCCGGGCGCCCTCCTTTGCAGCCAACGTGGACAATGCCTGCCCCAAGCCCGGGCCAATCCCGGAAACGATAACGACTTTATCCTTTAGCAACATTACGTTTGCGCTCCTGTGTTTCATTATTTGAATCGGATGGGTGTCGTAACTATTTGTATGAATCAGACTATTTATTTTTGCCCAGTGGCTCAACCATACTGCAAAGATACTTTGTCATTGCCAACACAGGTGCGCAGGGCCTCGATAAGCTCATCGCTGGGCACAACCTGCCAGCGCTCACCCAAGCGCACCCGGGCACGGTTATGGGGCTGGTTATACACCAATGCGACGGGACAACTACCACCGCCAGCCTCACTTAAGGTCTTCTCTAACTCATCGGTAAAGCTGTCGCTGAGCATATCCTGATTAAGTTCTATAATCAGTTCCGCAGCGTAGTTCTGGCGGGCCTGCAATAAACTGCGCACTTCCTTTGCTCGCACGCCCAGGCCACCGGAATAATCATCGTGGGCCACACTACCTTCAACAATCACGATGTTGTCTTTACTCAGCAGATCCCGGTGTTCATTGTAAGTTTCTCCATAGACCGTCACTTCTATACGCGCGCTGCGGTCGTCTAGCTGCAGGATAGCCATGGTATCCCCGCGTTTCGTTTTCATGGTGCGTATGCCAACGACCAGTCCGGCTAATACCTGGGTGCCCGGCTTGTCACCACGCAGATCGGCGATACGGGTGGGCGCGAATTTGCGCACCTCTTTTTCGTATTCGTCGATAGGGTGCCCGGTAACGTATAGCCCCAGGGTGTCTTTTTCGCCGCCCAGTCGCTGCTTGTCTGACCAGGGGCGCTCCTGCCGAAACTGAGCATATACATCCTCAGTACCGCCACTCTTACTGGGCACTACCTCGCCAAACATATCGGCGATACCACTGTCACGATTACTGGCGCTCTGCTCTGCAGCTTTCAGTGCGTCTTCCATACTGGCCATCAATATCCAACGTTCAACGCCCAGGGAGTCGAGTGCACCCGAGCGAATCAATGCATCTATCGCCTTTCGATTGACTCGCCTGGGATCGGTGCGGGCACAGAAATCAAACAGATCGGTAAACGGTTGATCGGCTTCGCGCGTCATCAGAATATTTTCGATGGGACCTTCACCCAGGCCCTTGATCGCGCCTAAACCATAGATAACTTCATTATCAGGATTAACCGTGAACATATACTGGCCTTCGTTCACGTCCGGTAATTTCAGGTTCAGTTTCAGGGCGCGGCACTCTTCAACCAGTACCACAACCTTGTCAGTGTTCTGCAGTTCCGAGCTCATAACTGCGGCCATAAAATGCGCCGGATAGTGCGTTTTCAGCCAAGCAGTTTGGTAAGACACCAGGGCGTAGGCTGCGGAGTGAGATTTGTTAAAGCCGTAGCCGGCGAATTTCTCCACCAGATCAAAGATCTTGATCGCCAGTATGCCGTCTACACCCTTGGACCTGGCGCCCTCCTCGAACACCTCGCGCTGTTTGGCCATCTCCTCGGGCTTCTTCTTACCCATGGCGCGGCGCAGCATGTCAGCGCCGCCCAGAGTGTAGCCGGCCAGCTCCTGCGCAATCTGCATCACCTGTTCCTGATACAGGATAACCCCGTAGGTAGGCTCCAGGATTGGCTGCAACCATTCGTGCTGATATTTTATATCGGGGTAGGAAATAGCCTCGCGACCGTGCTTACGGTTAATAAAGTTATCAACCATGCCCGATTGCAGCGGCCCCGGCCGGAACAGCGCCACCAGTGCAATAATGTCTTCGAAACAGTCTGGGCGCAGGCGCTTTATCAGATCTTTCATGCCCCGGGATTCGAGCTGAAAAACGGCGGTGGTTTCCGCCGACTGCAGCAGGTCAAAACTGGCTGAGTCGTCCAGCGGGATCTGCATAATTTCCAGCGGTAACTCGCCCTGCTGTGCGCGCACACCATTGATCATCTTCACCGCCCAGTCGATGATCGTAAGGGTGCGCAAACCGAGGAAGTCAAACTTGACCAGCCCCGCGTCTTCCACATCGCCCTTATCGTACTGGGTGACCAAACCTCCACCGCTCTCATCACAATACAGGGGAGAGAAGTCGGTTAACTTGGAGGGAGCAATAACTACCCCGCCGGCATGCTTGCCCACGTTACGGGTAATACCCTCGAGCTGCTCTGCCATATCCCAGATTTCCTGGGCTTGGGGATCATCACCAAGAAACTCTCGCAGCGGTTGTTCCTGCTCCACCGCTTTGGCCAGGGTTATACCCACTTCAAAAGGAATCATTTTGGACAGGCGGTCGGCAAGGCCGTAGGACTTGCCCTGCACCCGGGCGACATCACGCACAACCGCTTTGGCCGCCATAGTGCCGAAGGTGATAATTTGGGAAACCGCCTCTCGCCCATAGGTATCGGCAACGTATTCAATAACCCGGTCGCGCCCCTCCATACAGAAGTCGACGTCGAAATCTGGCATGGATACCCGCTCGGGATTGAGAAAGCGCTCAAACAGCAGGTCGTACTGAATGGGATCCAAATCGGTGATATCCAGCGCGTAAGCCACCAGAGAACCAGCGCCGGAGCCCCGCCCCGGGCCCACCGGAATATCTTGCTTTTTGGCCCAGCCAATAAAGTCCATAACAATCAAAAAGTAGCCCGGGAAGCCCATCTGAACAATGGTATCGAGTTCAAAGTCCAGCCTGTCGCGGTACAGAGTTTGCTTAGCTGGAAAGTCGGCAGCAGCGGTATCAAATAAAGTCGCCAGACGGTCATCAAGACCATCGTGGGAAAGCTGCCGAAAAAACTGATCCATAGTGAGACCAGCCGGTACCGGATAGTCCGGTAAATAGGGCTTGCCCAACTCCAACACCAGACTGCAACGCCTGGCTATCTCGACCGTATTGGCTAGTGCCTCGGGAATATCGGCAAACAGTTCCGCCATCTCAGCAGGTGAGCGCAGAAATTGCTGGTCGGTGTAAGACCTGGCCCGCCGCGGATCATCCAGAGCCCGGCCCTCGCCGATACAGACTCTGGCCTCATGGGCCTCAAATTCGGACGACGCCAGAAAACGGACGTCGTTGGTGGCAACCACCGGGCATTGCAATTGTTCTGCCAGCGCCACCGCAGCGTGCAGGTGGCTCTCGTCGCCCTCTCTGGCAGTGCGATGTATTTCCAGGTAGTAGCGACCCGGATAGAGTTGCATCCAGTATTGTGCGCGCTCCTGAGCCAGTTCGGCTTTTTCGGAGACCAGGGCCTGCCCCACATCTCCCGCCGCACCACAGGACAGCGCGATTAGACCGTCAGCGTGTTGCTCCAGCCACGCTCGTTGTACATAGGGTATGCCCAGATACTGGCCTTCGGTGAAAGCGCGGGAAATCAATATGGTCAGATTTTTATAGCCGGCCTCATTCATAGCCAACAGGCAAATTGGATGTGCACGTTCAGGGTCTTCAGCCTCGACCACCCTTAGGTCGGCACCAAAAATTGGCTTCACACCGGCGTCGAATGCGGCTTTGTGGAACTTGACCAGGCCATAGAAGTTACAGACATCGGTAACCGCAACAGCGGCCATGCCAAGCTCCTCTACGCGGCGAACTAGCGGCTTTATGCGCACCAATCCGTCGACGACGGAGTATTCAGTATGCAGGCGTAGGTGGACGAAATCAGTCATGTGGTGAGTTTACTCTGCTGACTTCAGTGCTAACAGATCTTTTACCGGTCCGAAGGTTTTTCTATGCGCCGGGGTCACCCCAAGTGTGCGCAAAGCCTGCAAATGCTTTGCGGTAGGATATCCTTTGTGAGCTTCGAAACCGTAACCGGGATATTCCTGAGCCAACTGTACGAGTTCGCTGTCACGCTGCACCTTGGCGAGTATAGAGGCTGCAGCAATAGCGGGAACGCGGTCATCCCCCTTCACTACCGGCTCTGAGGCATACTGCCAACGGGGCAGTTTGTTGCCGTCCACCAATACATAACCGGGCTGCGGTTGCAGGGCCTCGACGGCTCGGTGCATTGCCAGCAGCGAAGCCTGCAGGATATTGAGTTCATCAATTTCAGCGACCGAGCAACGCGCCACCGACCAGGCCAATGCCTGCTCCCGAATTTTCTCGGCAAGTTCCTCACGCCGTTTTGGCGAAAGCTTTTTCGAGTCTCTCAAACCCTCTATAGGATTCTGTGGATCCAGGATAACCGCGGCGGTCACTACATCTCCGGCTAACGGACCCCGGCCTACCTCATCGACACCGGCAATGAGTTGGCCTACTATTTCGGGGCGCTCGTAATCTAAAACGAAGGGATCATTCATGGGGAAGCGCAAGGTCTGCCAATGCGGCAGCAGCCAGAGGTGCGTACCCCAAAGCCAGGTCGCGGTGAAAATCTTCAAACGCAGCAACCTGAGCCGCTGCAACCTGTGGTTGCGTGAGTATAGGTAATAGCGCGTCAACCATGGCCTGCGGCGTCGCCGCATCCTGCAATAGCTCGGGCACGATGCGCTCTCCTGCCAGCACGTTGGGCAGACTGACAAAACGCGTAGTGGCAAGTCGGGATGACAGGAACCAGGACAAGGCACCCATACGATAGGCGACGACCATTGGTCGTTTCAATAACATGGCTTCAAGCGTGGCCGTCCCAGAGGCCAGTAGAATGACATCGGCAGCGGCCATAGCCGTACGTGAGTTGCCGGCTATCAAAGTGATGGGCAGATCACTGTAGTCGCTCAGTGTCCTCTTTATTTGCTCTGCTCTGGCATCACTGGCTGCCGGCAGTACAAACCTCACAGTGGGATCTTGCTGCAACAACAAGCGAGCGGCCTGCAAAAACAGCGGAGTCAGCATTTTAACTTCACCGCCACGGCTCCCGGGCAGCAAAGCCACCCATTTCCCCTCCTCCGAAAGTCCCAAATCTCGCCTGGCCTGAAGGGGATCCATCGGTTCCAACAGCTCATCCGCCAGCGGATGGCCAACAAACACCGCCGACATCTGGTGCGCGCGATAGATTGGCAATTCGAAAGGAAACAGGCACAGCATCAGATCGACAGCGCGCTTGATCTTCTTAATTCTGCCTGCGCGCCAGGCCCAGATAGTAGGGCTCACCAAATGTGCCGTTTTGATACCCTGGCTACGCAGCTTTTGCTCCAGATGGAGATTGAAGTCCGGGGAATCGATGCCTAGAAAGAAATCTGGGGGATTATCACGAAAATGCCGATACAAGGCGCCGCGTATGCGCAGTAACTCTGGCAATCTCTTCAGCGGTTCGACAAAGCCCATCACCGACAAGCGCTCCATCGGGTACATACTCTTGAGGCCTTGAGCCTCCATCAGCGGACCGCCAATACCCTCAACCTGAAGATCTGGAAATTGTTGGCGCAAAGCTGCGAGTACCCGCGAGCCCAGGATGTCTCCTGAGGCCTCGCCGGCCAGTATTCCGATACGCAGGCCCCGGGGGCCCATTTAACGGACGATACCGCGTTCCGAGGCGCGCAGAGAGTCGATAAATACCTGAAGCTCGGGCGTGTCAGCCAGCATCGATTCCAGCCGTTGTAGGGCGATATCGATTGTCAGTCCCTGACGATAGACGATTTTGAACGCCCGGCGCAGTTGGCTGATGGCATCAGAGGAGAACCCACGTCTACGCAGGCCTTCGATATTAATAGTTTTCGCTTCGGCGGGAGAGCCACTAACCGTCACGTAAGCTGGCACATCCTTGCCAATGCCCGTGGCCATCCCACTGAAGCTGTGCTCACCAATCTTGCAGAACTGGTGCACGAGGGTATAACCGCTGAGTATTGCCCAGTCGCCAACGCGCACATGACCCGCTAGCGCGGCGTTATTCACCAGTATCGTATGATTACCGATGACGCTGTCGTGGCCCACATGGACGCAGGCCATTAGCAAATTGTGGTCGCCGATAATGGTCTCGGACTTATCCTGCACCGTACCCCGATGGATAGTAACGTTCTCACGAATGACGTTGTTATCACCGATGATCAGCCGGGTTGGCTCGTCCCGGTACTTCAGGTCCGGGGTAGCTTCGCCGACGGTGGAAAACTGGTAGATATGATTGTCACGGCCAATGATGGTGGGCCCCTTAATCACCACGTGAGATTCAACCGTACAGCCGGGTCCAATTTCCACTTCCGGGCCAATCAGAGTCCAGGGCCCGATACTGACGTCATCGGCGATCTTCGCGGAAGGGTCAACAATGGCCTGTGGATGTATCACCCTAACGATCAGCGCAAAGAATTATGGCGGAGGCGCAGAGTTTGTCGTCGACGTCAGCACTCACCTGAAAGCGCCAAATGCCGCGCTTTTGGCCCAGAATTGACGCTCTAAGCATAACCCGATCTCCCGGCACGCACGGCCGTTTGAAGCGCAGCTTGTCGGCGCCGACAAAATAGTAGATTGAACCATCTTCCGGGGTTTTATCCATGGTCTTGAAACCCAGAATACCCGCTGCTTGAGCCATCGCTTCCACCAGTAAAACACCGGGGAACACCGGCTCTTGGGGAAAGTGGCCCTCAAAAAATTGCTCATTAATAGTCAGGTTTTTATACGCGACGATAGACTCACCCGGAGTCAGCTCCACTACGCGATCAACCAGCAGGAAGGGATATCGGTGCGGCAAGTACTTGCGTATTTCACTGATGTCCATCATCGGACCAATAACTCCCTGGTTTTAAGTGTCCTAGGCCTCACGCCTACGATTTTTGTTCCAACGCCTTCAGGCGCTTTTGTATCTTATCCAGCTGCAAAAACCGGGCGGCATTACGCGCCCATTCCCGCGATAGTGCCAAAGGCGTGCCCGAAGAGTAAGTCCCGGGCTGAGTGACCGATTTGGTAATCCTGGCCTGGCCGGTAAAATGCGCGTCGTCACAGATGGTGATATGACCGGATACGCCCACTTGACCCGCAAAGGTGCAATTCTCCCCAATAGTGGAGCTTCCAGCGATACCCACGCAACCGGCGATCGCGGTATTTTTCCCGATGCGAACATTGTGGGCAATATGGACCTGATTATCGATGATCACGCCATCGGCAATCTCCGTATTATCCAAGGCACCTCTGTCTATCGTACAGCCGGAGCCGATATCGACCCGGTCGCCAATAACCACAGTGCCAAGTTGGCATATCTTCTCCCAACCATCAGGTCCCGGTGCCCAACCAAAGCCATCGGAGCCAATCACCGTCTGGCTGTGTACAACACAATCACTACCCAGTATCACACCATGGTAAATAACGGTGCTGGGATATATCTTGCAGCGACCACCAATAACGGCACCCTCGCCTATATGCGCACCTGCACCAATGACCACGTCTTCGCCCAGCACAGCACCGGCGGCAACCGACGCCAACGGGCCAATAGAGACATTCTTGCCCAAGATGGCATCATCAGCCACGATAGCACTGGGGTGTACACCGGTTGCAAGCCTGGGGCTAGTATCCAAAAGCTGGCTGGCTCTGGCATAACTGAGATAGGGGTTGTTCGAAATCAGATACGCGACCGGACATTCCGCAGCCAGATCTTCGGGCAGGATAACCGCGCCAGCACGGGACTGACGCAGCTCTTCGATATATTTGGAGCCAGTGACAAAAGTCAGCTGATCCCCACTGGCGCTGTCTAGTGACGACAGGCCAACAATAGGCAGGTCTGCATCCCCGGAAAAGGTCAGCTCTAGCTTCTCAGCGACTTCCCCCAGGGTATACAGCACGACTAATTACTGAGCTGCTGGCTGGGCCGCCAACTGGTTCAGTTTGTCAGTCACTTTGGCGGTAATACTATAACCGGCGTCTGCGTGTATCACCGTAGAACGCTGCAGCAGCAAGCCAATACCTTCAGTGGCGATCAGTTCGCGCAGCACATCCTGCACTTTAGGGGACATTTCCTGCAACAAAACCTGGCCGGCATCCTGCTCTACTTTCTGTAACTTGCCGGTTACGTGTTCCAAATCGGCCTGTTTACTGCCCAATTTCTGACGGGCAGCAAGTTGTTGTTCCTGGCTCATCACAGCGGCGTCTTTCTGAAAGCCCTGCACCAGCACGTCAAATTCACCTTTCAGGCGATCGAACTCTGCCTTGTCTGTTTTGTAATCCTCTTCATCACGAACATCAGCCAGACGCTTAAGAGCGGCATCCGACTGCATAATGGCAGCCTGCAGATCAACGACGGCAATCTTGCCCTGAGCCCAGCCCAGGGTGGGCAGCGAAAGCGCTACAACGGCAAGTGTAATTTTTAACAGTTTAGACACGGTATTCTCCAAAACATGGTTCAAAAATAAATGGTTCAAATAAAATAGTTTAATAAAAATTCAGCACAATACCCGGATGCCCCGGGTACAGTCTAGAAACCTCTACCAAGAGTAAACTGGAAGGCCTCTTCCTCGTCTTCATCTCCAGAATTCAAAGGCTTGGCGAGACTGAAGGTCATCGGGCCAAAGCCAGTGATCCAGGTCACGCCAACGCCAAAGGAGTAACGAATTTCGTCAACATCAACGTCAAAGCAATTGATCTGCGACGGCGAACAATTGGTGTTGAACACGTTGCCCGCATCGATGAAAAACGCGGACCGCAGTTTACTCCGGTCCTTGATAAAAGGAAGTGGGAATAATAGCTCTACGCTGCCCTCGACCAATACGTTGCCACCAAAAGGATCCGGATCGTCGCGTACCGTGGTGGAGTTAAGCTTGCCGGTATTTGGGTTTACAAAGTATGCAGGCCTTGGGTCAAAGGACACAGCATCGCCATTTTCATCGATTTCTGCCACAGCATTGCTTACGTCATATAACTCTGCAGGCGTACTGCGGGGTCCCAGAGTGTTGCTTTCGAAGCCACGCACTGAGCCGAAGCCACCGGCGAAGAAGTGTTCATAGAATGGCAGTTCCGTGGTGTCGCCCCAGCCATCGCCATAGCCCAGTTCAGTGCGCAAATGCAGCACCCAGGAGGACGGTAACAACGGCACGGGATAGAACACCTCGCCTCGGTATGTGAGCTTGTAGAACTCCAGATCGGAGCCCGGAATGGCAACTTCCAGAGACACATTATTGGACGCGCCGCGGGTCGCCATGCGCCCTCGGTTCAAGGTGGACTGGGTCCAGCTTGTAGTGATCGTCCAGTTGAGGTAATTATCACCATTTTCGTCAAGGAAACCCGGCGCAGGCGGAATAACAACTAGCTCCGGTGGTACCGAAGACAGGGGCAGCAGAGTCTCTACATCTGAATAGCTACCGTCGGCCTGCCGGGTACTCTCAAAGTAATTGTCTATGCCAACATCAAACCGCGGACTGGCCTTGATTTCCTGCACAGCGAAGCGGCCGGCGGTAATTTCAGTATCCGACACACCGAAGCTGAAGCCCAATCGCTGTGTTTCCTTGATTGGATAACCGAAGTTGATCGCTGCACCCAGCGTATCGGTGGTATAGCTGGCCACGTTCACTTCTGACAAGTCTGTCGAACGATAGAAGAGATTAAAGCCTCGGCTGACGCCGTCTTCCGTGTAATACGGGTTGGTATAGCTGAAATTATACAGTTCCTGATACTTGGAGGAATTCAGCCCCAGACCAATTCGTTTGCCGGTTCCCAGGAAATTATCCTGCTGCAGGTTGAGTCCCAGAATCAGACCAGCGTCTTGAGCGTAGCCAAAGCTGGCGCCGATACTGCCAGAGGACTGCTCTTCCACCTCAAACTGAACATCGATTAAGTCGTCATGGCCAGGCACCTCTGGCGTTTCCACCATGGCCCGACTGAAGAAACCCAGACGCTCCAGGCGGATCCGAGATTGCTCGATAGCCGATGCAGAGGCCGGGGCACTTTCCATCTGACGCATTTCGCGGCGCAATACGTCGTCCGCTGTTTTCAGGTTGCCTTTGAAGCTTATGCGCCGGACGTAAGTGCGCTTGCCCGGGTCGACAAAGAATTTCATCGCCACGGTATTTTCTTCTTCATTCAGCTCAGGGATGCCAGTCACTTTGGCGAAGTTATACCCCTCATTGCCCAAACGGCGGGTGAGGTATTCCTCAGTAGACGTAACCAGCTGCTGGGAAAATGTTTGCCCCTGAGTCACCAGCAGGAAGCGGCGCAGGTCCTCTTCCGGCAACACCAGGTCACCGGACAGATCAACTTCGCTGACGGTAAACTTCTCGCCCTCAGTAACATTGGCGGTAATGTAGACCTCTTTCTTACTAGGAGATACCGACACTTGCGTCGAATCAATAACGAACTGCAGATAGCCCCTGTCCATGTAATAGGAGGTCAGGGTTTCGATATCACCAGTCAGTTTTTCCCGCGAATATTTATCGTCACTGGTGAAAAAGGACAGCCAACCGGTAGTTTTAAGCTCAAACAAATCACCCAGCTCTTCGTCGTCATACACTTCATTACCAACGACGTTAATGTGCTTGATCGCGGCAACCGTACCTTCATCTACGTCGATATTGATCGATACCCGGTTGCGAGGCTCAGGCAACACCTCGGCTTCGATATTGGCGTCATAGCGGCCCTGCATTACATACTGGCGCTGCAATTCCAGCTGCATACCTTCCAGGGTAGAACGCTGGAACACCTGGCCTACGGCCAGTCCTGAGCCCTTTAAGCCATCAAGCAGAGCTTCCGTCTCGATCGCCTTATTACCGTCGATATTGATCTCGCTGATACTGGGACGCTCTGTCACCATCACTACCAGTACGCTGCCATCGCGGCCTATACGAATATCGTCAAAGTTGCCTGTTCCAAACAGGCTGCGAGCGGCGGCGCGTATACTGAGATTGTCGGCGGTATCGCCAACCGCAAGGGGCATGGCGGCGAAGACGCTACCTGCGGATATCCGCTGCAAACCCTCAACCCGGATATCAGACACCGTAAAGCTTTCAGATTGTGCCATTGCCAACGGCGCTGTCAGCAACAACAACACCGCAAGCCATCTTTGGATTCGCTTACTCAAATTAGTCTCAACCACCGGGTAATGCCTGTCGGTCAGGCTTATCATTCTTTTCAATTTAGCAACACATCGAGTCACAATCGGGCGAAGTCGTTATACAAGGCCAACACCATAATGCCCAACACCATAAATAAACCCAGTTGATAACCCAGGGCCTGCACTTTTTCGGGCACGGGCCGACCGGCCACCAACTCCACGAGGTAATACATCAAATGGCCGCCATCCAGAACCGGGATTGGCAGCAAGTTCAACACCCCTAAGCTAATGCTCAACAGAGCCAGGAAACTGATATAGGATTCCAGGCCGGACTTTGCCGATGCGGACGCCACTTTAGCAATCGTAATCGGACCGCTCAAGTTTTTTGGCGATATCAGGCCTTTTAACATTTTACCGATTGAATTCAGTGTGAAAAGGCTGATCTCGCCGGTTCGATTAACCCCGGCAATCAGCGATTCCACAGGCCCACGATCGAACCTTCGAATCATATCCGCGGGCATTTCCGGGGGTAAAACTCCCATACCCACCCGGCCAAACGGTTCTTGCCCCGCCTCGTCGATAGTTTCCGGCACCAACTCGGTACTCACCAGGCGGCCATCGCGCTCTAATTCCACCGCAATAGCGACGCCTGGACGGGCTCTTACGTAATCCACCCAATCCATCCACAGCGACATGGTAATGCCGTCAGCACTCAGTACTTTGTCTCCCGATTCGATTCCAGCCTTCTCAGCCGGACTGCCGGACACTATTTCACTGGCCACCGGCAAGATATCGGGGGTATACATGGTTATCCCGAGGCCGCGAAACAGGTCTGGTTGTTCCTGATCCGCCAGCCAGCGCGCCAAAACGCCCTGAGACTCATAAACGACATCAGAATCCGGATATTTGACGGAAAAGCTGATTGTTCCGGTATCGCCAATGCGGTCCAGCAGCCTGAAACTCAAGGCCTGCCAGGTTTCGGTCTCCTCGCCGTCCACCGCGACAATTTCTTGTCCGGCTTCCAGCCCTGCTATTTCAGCAATAGAACCGGCCTCGACGTTACCGATTATAGGCGCGTAGCCCGTCTCTCCGGCAAAAAACAGGGCCCAATAGGCGACGATTGCCAGCGCAAAATTCGCCAGTGGGCCTGCTGCAACCACGGCGATACGCTGGAGAACCGGTTTGCGGTTAAAAGCGCCCTCGATGTCTTCAGCCGCAACCTCACCCTCGCGTTCGTCCAGCATTTTGACGTAACCGCCCAGTGGAATGCTGGCGATCACATATTCAGTGTCCTGCTTATCTCGCCAGCTGTAGAGTGGCCGGCCAAACCCAATCGAAAAGCGCAGCACTTTGACGCCACAGCGGCGCGCCACCCAAAAATGGCCGTATTCATGGACCGTGACCAGCACAGCCAAGGTCACCAGGGTAACTACGATGGTATAAACCAGATCCACTAAATTTCCCCCTGTGCCTTCATTGGCTTGTTATATCCGCTGATTATTTCCATCGCTACGGCTCTCGCCTCAGCATCTGCTGATTCGACCACAGCCATTGAGTGAGGTTCAACAACGGACACCCGCTCAAGAGTCGACTCAACCACCCGCGGAATGTCACCAAACCTTATATTTTCCTCCAGAAACGCTGCCACAGCCACCTCATTGGCGGCGTTACACGTTGCCATCGCCGTTCCGCCAGCGGCCACGGACTCCCGAGCCAGGCGCAAACAGGGAAAACGCCCCTCATCGGGAGCTTCAAAGTCGAGTTTGCCCACTGCTATCAAATCCAACGGAGCGACACCGGAATCTATGCGTTCCGGCCAGGCCAGGCCATAGGCTATGGGGGTACGCATATCAGGATTACCCAACTGCGCCAGTACCGAGCCGTCGCGGTACTGCACCATGGAGTGAATGATGCTCTGTGGGTGTACAACTACATCTACCTCATCCGGCGATAAATCGAATAGCCAACAGGCCTCGGCAAATTCCAAGCCTTTGTTCATCAAAGAGGCTGAGTCCACCGATATCTTACGCCCCATTGACCAGTTGGGGTGAGCACAGGCCTGATCCGGACTCGCGTTTTCGATATTCTGAGACGACCAGGTTCGAAAAGGGCCGCCTGAGGCCGTCAATAAGACCTTACTCACGCCCGCAGAACCAGCCACTCCATCAACATGGGTCGGGAGACACTGAAAAATAGCGTTATGCTCACTGTCGATAGGCATTAATACCGCCCCGGCCTCGCGCACGGCCTGCATCAACAGTTGCCCTGACATCACCAGGGCTTCCTTATTCGCCAACAACAAGCGCTTTCCGGCTCGGGCCGCAGCCAAGGTGGAGGGCAAGCCCGCCGCACCGACAATCGCCGCCATTACGACATCGACTTCGCGGTCGGTGACCACCTGCGCCAGAGCCTCTTCACCGTGTAGAACCTGGGTATCCAGTTCCGCAGGCAGTTGTGCCGCAAGTTGCTCTGCAGCATTCATATCCGCCATGACAGCAAATCGGGGTTTATGCTGCAGGCATTGGCCCAGCATCACCGCCACGGACCGATTCGCTGCCAGCGCATAGACCCGGTAACGATCTGGGTGCCGGGAAATAACATCCAGGGTACTGAGTCCAATCGAGCCTGTTGAACCCAATACACTAACGAACTGTGGAGAGGCAGACATCGGTTAGTAGCCCGCCAGCAATAAGCCGAGAGCAAACACCGGGGCTGCGCCGCAGATACTGTCGAGCCGATCCAGCAATCCGCCGTGACCAGGCAGAATAGAACCTGCGTCTTTAAAGCCACTCTGACGCTTGACCATACTGACTGTGAGATCGCCGACCACCGAAGACAATGCAGTTACCAGCGCAATAACTATTATGGCGAGAAAGCTTATTGGGACGCTCTGTACTGGCAGCAAATAGTGCAAAGCCAGGGCGAGAACCAGTACCGAGGCCATACCACCCCAGAACCCTTCCCAGGTTTTTGCCGGGCTAACTTTCGCCGCCAACGAGTGACGCCCGAAAGACTTGCCGGTGAAGTAAGCGCCGACATCAGCAGTCACCACGATTAGAATCATCGCTATCATCAACAGCCCGCCGCGGGGCAAGCTCAGCAGGTAAACTGCAGCCAGCCACGCGGGTGCAAGTATCAGCAGCCCCATCAGGCTACGCATGGTGACGGTACTCCAGAGGCCGGCGCTGGCCGGATAACTTTTGATCCAGAGTAAGGCGAAACTCCACCACAAACAGGCCAGACCAAGAAAGGGTTGTACTTGGTCCCTTGAGGGCGAGTCGCCCAAATCACAATAGAAATACAGTCCCACCATGGCCAGCACCACGGTCGCCGTATAGATGCTGCGAGACAGCGGCGATGTCCAACCCGCCAGTCGGGCCCATTCCCAGGCACCCAGACTCACAATGACGGCAAAGACTGCAGCCAGTGCCAGCACCGGTAAAAAAACTACCGCGGCGACAAAGGATGATGCCAGCGCCACCCCGGTCATTACACGTTGTCTAAGCATCAATATCTCCCCCCGAAACAAGGCCATCGGGCTCACGCAAACCGAAACGTCGCTCCCGTCGGCCGTAATCCGCCAGTGCCCTGGCAAATTCCAGCTCGCCAAAATCAGGCCACAATGTAGGGGTAAAATACAACTCACTGTAGGCGAACTGCCACAGCATAAAATTACTGATACGCGCATCGCCACCGGTTCTAATACACAGATCGGGATGAGGCAACTCGCAGGACTGCAGATAGCTCTCAAGCCGCGCAGGGGTAATGTCCGAGGGCTCTATTGTCCCCTCTTTCACCTGTATGGCTAGCTGCTGTGCCGCCTGAGCGATGTCCCAACGACCGCCGTAATCCACCGCAATAACAACCGTGGCAGTAGTATTCTCCGCTGTCAGTCGCTCAGATTGCAGCATCAAACGCTGTAATCGCACGCTAAATCTTCCACGCTCGCCAATAAACTGCAAACGAATGCCATCCTCGTGTAACTGTCGTACCTCGCTACGCAAATAGCGCGACAACAACGCCAGCAGCGCCCGCACTTCAGGCTGAGGCCGACCCCAGTTTTCACTACTGAAAGCAAATAAAGTAAGAACTTCAACGCCCTGATTACGGCAGGCGCGGATAACCCCGCGCACCGCCTCGACGCCGGCACGATGGCCAGCAGGACCCGAGACACTCTCGCGCTTGGCCCAGCGATTATTGCCATCCATAATGATGGCAACATGACGAGGCACAATCATGTCGCTGCCGCCCGCCCCTGTAGTGTTATCGTTATTGGGCATGTTCAGGTCGTTCAGATTTCCATCAAGTCGGTTTCCTTTTCGCCGAGCCGTTTTTCCACTCGTGCGATGAAACCATCTGTTAACTTCTGCACATCGTCCTGTGCACGACGTTCCTCGTCTTCGCTGATATCTTTTTCTTTTACCAGTTCTTTCAACATGGCATTGGCATCTCGCCGGCCATTGCGGATTGAGACACGCGCTGACTCAGCTTCCTGCCGCGCCTGTCGACTGAAAACCTTACGAGTCTCCTCGGTGAGGGCAGGCATCGCGATGCGAATGACTTCACCTGCAGTAGCCGGGTTCAAGCCTAGATTTGACTTCATAATGGCACGCTCGATATCGGGAATCATCGATTTATCCCAGGCCGTTAATGCCAGTGTTCGACCGTCCTCAACATTGATATTGGCCACCTGGTTCAAAGGTGTAATGGCGCCATAATATTCAATTTTCAAGCCGTCGAGCAGGCTAGGGTGCGCACGCCCGGTACGTATCTTGTTGAAGTTGTGCACCAGCGCCTCAAGACTTTTCTCCATGCGCTCGGTGGCTTCAGCTTTAATATCATCTATCACTTCTTTTCTCCTGGGTACAGATTCGCGGTCATTCGATCAAGGTACCCTCTTCCCCACCGCGGACAATTTTCAGCAGGGCTCCCTGCTTATCCATCTCGAAGACTCTCACCGGCATGCCGTGGTCACGACACAGTAGTATTGCGGTCAGATCCATGACTTCCAGTTTCTTATCCAGCACTTCGTCGTAGGTTAAACGATCGTACTTGATGGCATCCTTGACCTTCATCGGGTCGGCGGAATAGACGCCATCTACCTTGGTTGCCTTCAGCACCAGTTCCGCCTCTACTTCGATACCGCGCAAGCAAGCGGAAGAATCGGTGGTAAAGAACGGGTTGCCGGTACCAGCTGCGAATATCACCACGTCACCATTGCTCAACGCGCGAATAGCTTTGCGTCTATCATAATGATCAACCACGCCGCTCATCGGAATAGAAGACATAACCTGAGTGGATATATTGGAGCGCTCCAACGCATCGCGCAGAGCCAGAGCATTCATCACCGTGGCCAGCATACCCATATGGTCGCCAGTAACACGATCAAGGCCCGCCGATTGTAACGCTGCACCGCGGAATAAATTGCCGCCACCGACCACCAGCCCTACCTGCACGCCAATACCGATCAGCTGGCCAATTTCCAAAGCCATGAGATCCAATACCTTGGGATCAATGCCGTAGTTTTCTGAGCCGGTAAGCGCCTCACCACTGAGTTTAAGCAGGATGCGCTTGTACTTCTTATCCGCCGCTGTTTGGGGCATAAATCTGTTCTCCTGAACTGGGGCGTATCTTACAGGACAATGGCCGTGCACCCTAGGGCTGGGGCGAGATTTTAAGGCTTACAGGCTGAGACTCTTTGGACACTTATTAACCAGATTTAGACGGCGTAACTATGGGCTAAAACCGGGGATTGCTTTTGGTTGCCGGGATCGGAGAAGAACTGCCTTTTCAGTCTCTACAGGGTTGCCGGGATCGGACGAGAATAGTCTTTTCAGTCGCTCCACGATATTCGCTTGGTGAAAAGACTATTCTCGTCCGATCCCTATCATCGCAGTAGTTAGAGTAGACGGATTGATTCCAGAGAAGCAGTTTTGAAAACCTCTACCGGATGTTGCGATTTGGCAGGATACTAACAGCCGAGGACGCGAGCGGGAGAGTGTTCCATACAGATTGATTTTCGGGAAGCTGTCTCGAAACAGATAACCGAATACTGCGATTAAGCAGGATAGCAGCAGCCGAGGGCGCGAGCGGGACAGTGTTTCTCACCAAGCGAATCCCGTGGAGCGACTGAGAAACACTGTCCCGCTCGCGACCGCATTCAGCGCGCCACTCTATAAACCACCGATTCTCTCCCGCAGACACAAAAAAGGGGCCGAAGCCCCTTTACGTGGAATCAGGGACAGACCACATTATCAAACCCGTCTCACGAATTTCGAGGATGCTAACAGTGGAGTTACGCTCAATGCCAAGGCGTTATGGTTTATCTCTTAATGACTGACATCAGGGCACGTTCAGGCTCGCTCTGGGCTTTGGATGCTTTTAAGCGAGCACTGTTCGAGTCCGGATTTTTGCGCAGCAAATATTGTCGAGTTGCGCAGCTATCCAAAGCCCAGAGCGAGCCTGTGCACAGTCAGTCATTAAGAGATAAACCATAGCGCCGCCTTCAGCGCACCACTCTGTAAAGCACCGACCATCTCCCGCAGACACAAAAAAGGGGCCGAAGCCCCTTTAGAAATACAATGTGTGTCGATATCAGCCTTTCAGCTGCGCCGCGACCTCAGCAGCAAAGTCGACTACTTCAACTTCGATACCTTCACCCACTTCATAGCGCTCGAAAGAAATCACTTCAGCACCGGCAGCGGCTACCAGCTTGCCAACGGTAACGTCAGGATCTTTTACAAAAGACTGCTCCAACAGACTATTTTCTGCCAGGTACTTTTTGATGCGACCACCGATCATTTTTTCAACAATCTCTGGGGGCTTGCCGGAATCCAGTGCCTGAGCAGTGTAGATTTCCTTCTCTTTGGCAATCAATTCCTCGGGCATATCGGAGGGCGATACAACTTGTGGGTTAGTCGCCGCTACGTGCATAGCAACGTCCTTCGCCAGGTCCTGATCACCACCCTTGAGCTGGACCAGAACGGCGATGCGCTTGTTACCGTGCACATAGCCGCCGACAACGCCGTCTTCTGCAGTAGATATGACGGCGCGACGAACGCTAATATTCTCGCCAATTTTTTGCACCAGAGCCTCACGGGCTGACTCCAGCTCGCCGGCCATCAACACGGCAACATCTGTCTGCTTATTGGTGAAGGCGCCATCGACAACACTGCCAACGAATCCCAAAAAGTTATCATCGCGTGCTACGAAATCAGTTTCGCTGTTAACTTCCAGCTGAACACCGTAGCTGCCATCTTCAGCTATGCGAATTGCCACAATGCCGTCAGCAGCGGTACGACCGGCTTTTTTCGCCGCTTTCATACCACTGGACTTACGTAACTCTTCAATCGCCTTTTCGATGTCGCCATCAGCGCCCTTGAGCGCCCTCTTACATTCCAGCAAACCCAACCCAGTGCGTTCGCGTAATTCTTTAACCTGCGCTGCAGACATTAGTAAACCTCCCAGCTACAAAAGAAGCCCATAGGGCGTCATAAAAATAGAAAATCCCGGACAGCAGAGCCGCCGCCGGGAAACAATCGTTTCAGCTCGCCGTCAACGACGGCGATTAATCAGAGCCTAGGCCTTATCAGCAGGAGCAGGCGCCGCAGCAGCTTCTTCAGCCGGGGCTTCTACTACAGGCTCAGCTGGCGCTTCTGCTACTGTCGCGGCCGGAGCCGCAGCTTCAACCGCAGGAGCTGCAGCTTCAACCGGAGCAGCTACTTCAGCTTCAGGAGCTGCTTCCGCACCTTCTACTGCTTCGACAAACTCGTCTGTCACAGCAACAGCTTCACCCGCTTCCACCTTACCGGCGATGCAGGCATCTGCTACTGCAGCAACGTACAGCTTGATAGCGCGGATAGCGTCATCGTTGCCCGGGATGATGTAATCAACACCATCGGGGTTGCTGTTGGTGTCGACAATACCGATCACGGGAATTCCAAGCTTATTGGCCTCGGTGATAGCGATACGCTCATGGTCTACGTCAACCACGAACAGTGCGTCGGGAAGACCGCCCATTTCCTTAATACCACCAATACTGCGCTCGAGCTTTTCCATTTGCCGAGAACGCATCAGCGCCTCTTTCTTGGTCAGCTTGTCGAAAGTACCATCGCCCTGCTGAGCTTCAAGCTCGCGCAGACGCTTGATGGAAGCGCGGATGGTTTTGTAATTGGTGAGCATGCCACCCAGCCAGCGATGGCTGACATAAGGCATTCCGGCGCGATCCGCCTGCTCTTTCATGATTTTGCCGGCAGCACGCTTGGTGCCAACAAACAAAATCTTGTTCTTGTTACTAGCGAGACGCTCGATTAATCCCAACGCTTCGTTGAAAGCGGGAACCGTGTGCTCGAGGTTGATGATGTGAATCTTGTTGCGGGCACCGAAGATGTACTGGTCCATTTTAGGATTCCAGTAACGGGTTTGGTGACCAAAGTGTGCGCCTGCCTGGAGCAGGTCACGCATGCTTACTTCCACTTGCGACATGTGTATATACCTTTTGTGTTTGGGTTAAACCTCCACATACCCCGTGCTCCAAACCCGCTTGCGCAGGCACCCTGGACCAGGTGCTGATATGTGTGTGTCGTTTAATTTCTCTTGCTCGAACCAGCCGAAAACCAGCCACAGCCCCGCAAGAGGCGCGCTTTATACCACAGCAGAAACCCTGAGGAAAGGCTTTCACACTGCCAAATATCACACAGCGCAGGCCAGCAAATTACTCATTTCAGTCATCATTGCGGTAGAATGTTCGACCCCAGAAGCTGGGCAGATGCTTCGAAGCAGTAGAGATATCTAGTTTTTTTATTATTTTTCAATAGGTTACAGATGACAGTTTCAATCAAATCAGCATCAGATATCGACAAAATGCGGGTGGCCGGCAGGCTGGCTGCAGAGGTACTGGAGATGATTGCGCCGAAAGTTGAGGTGGGCATCACCACTGGCGAACTGGACCACATTTGTCACCAGCACATCACAGAGGTGCAGGGCGCTATTCCGGCACCTTTGAATTACAACGGCTTTCCGCGCTCTATCTGCACCTCAATCAACGACGTTATCTGTCACGGTATCCCTTCAGACACCAAGAAGCTGAAGAATGGCGACATTGTGAATATCGACGTCACGGTGATTAAAGATGGATTTCACGGCGATACCAGTATCATGGTGGAGGTTGGCGAGGTGGCACCTCACGCCAGTCGCCTGATCCAAATTACTCAGGAATGCCTCTACCGGGCCATCGAGATTGTTAAGCCCGGTGCGACTCTGGGCGATATCGGTCATATTATTCAGCAGCATGCTGAGAAAAATTACTATTCGGTGGTGCGCGAATACTGCGGCCATGGGATCGGTGAGGTATTTCACGAAGACCCACAAATATTGCACTACGGCCGCAAGGGTACCGGCATGACCCTGGAACCGGGCATGACGTTTACGATCGAGCCAATGATCAATGCCGGCAAGCGCCAGACCAAACTCAACCAAAAAGATGGCTGGACTGTCACCACACGAGACGGTCGACTGTCTGCACAGTGGGAACACACAATGGGTGTAACCGAGAACGGTTGCGAGGTATTCACCCGGCGCAGCAACGAGAATTTCTAACGGTATTACATGTCTGCAGTTGAAGTAACACTCCCCAAAGAATTATTTGACGCGGAGGCCTTGGCGGCTGAGATCGCTGCCGGGAACCCTATCGTCTGTTGCAAACAGGCACTGGCAAAGTCCACTGATTACCTGCACCAAAAATTTAGGGAAGGCGCTGAAGCCCGGGACCTCATCAAGCAGAGGGCAGCTTACGTAGACGCGCTGCTGAGCTTACTGTGGGACCGCCAATCGTGGGGCGACAGTGAGCTTGCGCTGGTTGCTGTAGGCGGCTATGGTCGCGGCGAACTCCACCCCCACTCCGATATCGACCTACTGATCTTGCTCGGCCCAGACTGTAAAGGCATTGAAGACACGGTCTCGGAATTTCTCACCCTACTTTGGGACATTGGCCTTAACGTTGGCCACAGTGTGCGCAACCTGAAGGAATGCGAGGAGCGAGCCAGAGAAGACATTACCGTAGTCACGAGTCTGATGGAATCCCGCGTGATTCAGGGCTCTGCTCGACTTATGGACGAAGTCAGAACAGCTATTTCGCCCGATAAAATGTGGCCCAGCGCAGACTTCTTTAAAGCCAAACTTACTGAGCAACAGAACCGCCATACCAAGTTCGCTGACACTGAATACAACCTCGAGCCAAACGTAAAGAGCTCACCAGGTGGACTGCGAGATATTCAGATAATTCGCTGGATAGCCGAGAGGCACTTCGGCGTTAAAAATCTGCAGGAGTTACAGGACGAACAGTTTCTCAATGCAGACGAACTGGAGATTCTGTCCCGTGGCCGAGATTTCATGTGGCAGGTGCGCTATGCCCTGCACATGATCACCGGGCGCGAGGAAGATCGCCTGTTGTTTGACCATCAGCGCGAACTCGCTGCCATGTGGGGATTCACCGATGGTGAAAGGCTGGCGGTTGAGCAATTCATGCAAACCTATTACCGCTGGGCATTGTCGCTGGGGCGGCTGAACGAAGTGCTGGTGCAGTATTTCGATCAAGCTATTCTGCGGGCAGACAGCGTCGACGAAATTAGCGAACTCAACGAACGCTTTGAGGTGCGTAATGGCTACATAGAAGCGCGCAGCGAAACTTTATTCGCCAGCGAACCTTCTTCATTACTAGAAGTTTTCCTGCTCTGTGCAACTCATGAAAACGTTATCGGCATAGGTGCCAAAACGATTCGTCTGATTCGTGATCATCGTCACCTGATCGATGAGGAGTTCCGGGCGCAACCGCAGAATCACGCACTGTTTCTAGACATACTCCGTGCACCTTACCAAATGACCAAAACCCTGCGCCGCATGAACCGCTACGGCGTACTGGGTATGTACATTCCTGAATTTGGGCGCATTGTCGGCCAGATGCAACACGACCTTTTCCATACCTACACGGTGGATGCTCACACCCTGCAGGTTATCCAGAATATGCGCCGCTTTAATATTCCCGCCTACGAGGAGCGCTTCCCGGTATCTAGCCGAGTTGCCAGGCGGCTGCCAAAAGTTGAGTTACTGTATCTTGCCGGCCTGTATCACGATGTTGGTAAGGGACGTGGCGGCGATCACTCCGAATTGGGCGCTGTCGACGCCAGAATATTTTGTGAAACCCACGGCCTGTCGCAGCGAGACACCAATCTGGTGGTCTGGCTGGTAGAGAGCCATCTGACCATGTCTGCGGTATCCCAGCGCAAGGATATTGCAGATCCTGATGTCATCCTGCAGTTCGCTCAGCACGTGGGCAACCAGGAACGGCTGGACTATCTGTTCACACTGACTGTAGCTGACATTAATGGCACTAACCCCACTCTTTGGAACGCCTGGCGCGGCAGCCTGCTGAGGCAGCTTTACACGGAAACCAAGAGGGCCCTGCGACGCGGGCTGGAAAACCCGGTGGACAAGCAAGTGTGGATTGATGAAACCCGCAACGCTGCCATCGATATCCTCGAGTATCGCGGCTTTACGGTCGCAGAACTGGAAACACTGTGGCAGGAACGCGGCGAAGACTATTTTCTGCGGGAGCGGGCTGAGGATATCGCCTGGCACACCGAGGCCATCGCCGGCCATTACGAGCCCGACAAACCACTGGTGTTGATTCGCAATACAATCGACTCCAGTGTCGCCAATACCACCCAAATATTTATCCACGCTCGCAGCAGAGCGCATCTTTTTTCGGGTATCTGCGCGCTGCTGGAGCAACTGGATCTCAGCGTTCACGACGCTCGCATCTATAACGATAACCACGGCATGAGCCTGGATACATTTTTTGTGCTTGACTCCAGCGGCCAATCCATCGCCGAAGACGGCCAGCGCTTGCGCGACATTGCCGAGCAGCTGACCATAGGTCTGAGTGCAGCAGAAGACTACCCCAATATCGTTGAGCGCCGGACGCCGCGGCAAATGAAGTCCTTCACCATACCCACTGAAACACGCATGAGTATCGATGAGATCAAGAACGTTTCTGTGTTGGAGGTTGCTACGCCCGACCGTCCCGGGTTATTGGCCCGCATAGGCAGGATTTTCGTCGAATTCAATATCACTTTGCAGGCTGCGAAAATTCAAACTCTGGGCGAGCGCGTGGAAGACGTCTTCTTCATCACTGATGAAAACCAGCAGGCAATCACCGACGACGATTTATGCGCTGCAATACAGGCGGCAGTTCGCGAGGAACTGGATCAACAATTGGCGGCCTGAAAGCTATGAATTCCAACCTGGACCAGCTACACCCCTACCCCTTCGAAAAGCTTAGACTGCTATTTGACGGGCTGACCCCACCCGCAGAAAAATCCTCCATCCGCCTCTCGGTCGGTGAGCCTAGACATCCAGCACCCGAGTTTGTACGTCAGGCTCTAATAGACAATCTCAACCTGCTGTCCAACTATCCCGCCTCTCGCGGCATGGTAGAACTGCGAACGGCTATAGCTGACTGGTTACAACGCCGCTTCAAGCTGGCAGCAGTGGACCCCGAGACTCAGATACTACCCGTGAGCGGTACTCGCGAGGCGCTATTTGCCATCGCCCAGGCCACCGTGGATGCAAGTTCAAACGCCACCGTGCTATGCCCCAACCCGTTTTATCAGATCTATGAAGGGGCTGCGTTGTTGGCCGGCGCCAAGCCAGAGTTTATCAATTGCAGCCAAGACACAGACTTTCTCCCTGACTTCGATTCGGTAACAGCGGATCAATGGCAGCGCTGCCAGCTACTCTACCTGTGTAACCCGGGAAATCCCTCAGGCGCTGTCATTCCACTAGCGCAACTGCAAGCGCTGATAGCATTGGCCCGCGAGCACGATTTCGTTATCGCATCCGACGAATGCTATTCAGAAATTTATGCCGATGAAGCCACACCCCCACCGGGGCTGCTGGAAGCCTGCGAGACACTGGAAGAAGGCAATTTTCGTAACTGCCTGGTGTTTCACAGCCTGTCGAAACGTTCCAATTTGCCAGGGCTACGTTCAGGGTTCGTTGCCGGCGATGCACAACTAATAGACCGATTTTTGCTCTACCGAACCTACCAGGGCTGCGCTATGCCACCCCATCATCAGATGGCCAGCATCGCCGCCTGGAGCGATGAGCAACACGTAATAGAAAACCGTAGCCTTTACCGGGAAAAGTTTAAGCGGGTGATTGCTGAGCTCAAAGATGACATCGAAATAAGCGCGCCGCCTGCCAGTTTTTACCTATGGCCGAAAACACCTATAGCGGATACTGATTTCGCTAAAGCACTGTTCGCCCAGGAACATATCACTGTATTACCCGGACGTTATCTGGCACGGGACGCCGATGGAGTGAACCCCGGAGAGAATCGCATTCGCATTGCACTGGTTGCGGAGCTGGCCGATTGTGTCGAAGCCGCTCAACGTATAAAACACTTCCTGCAGAGGTTGTAGCGGGCTAATGCTCAAGCAACAGCGCGTCGAGTTCGTTCTACAACGGCTACAGGAGCTGTATCCAACAACGCCGACGCCGTTGGATCACCATGATCCGTATACCCTGCTAATTGCCGTGCTGCTCAGCGCGCAATGTACCGACGAGCGCGTCAACACAGTAACCCCTGCGCTTTTTGATGCAGCCGATAATCCGGCTGATATGGCGCAGTTGTCGGTGGAATTTATCCGCTCGATTATTCGCCCCTGTGGCTTGTCGCCGCAGAAGTCCAAGGCGATACAAAGGCTGAGCGAGATTTTGGTAGAGGATTACAACAGCGTGGTGCCGCAGGATATGGACGCGCTGGAAACATTACCCGGCGTAGGACACAAGACGGCTTCTGTGGTGATGTCGCAAGCCTTTGGGGTCCCGGCATTTCCTGTGGATACCCATATCCATCGACTGGCACAGCGCTGGGGCTTGACCAGCGGTAAAAATGTGGTGCAGACCGAGCGAGATTTGAAGCGACTGTTCGCTGAAGAATACTGGAATAAGCTGCACTTACAGATCATTTTTTATGGCCGTGAGTACTGCTCGGCTCGTGGGTGTGACGGCAGAGTCTGTGAAATTTGTCGTACTTGTTATCCTGAGCGGAAGCATCCTAAAAAAACGCGTAAGGCTTGATTCCCCTCATTTGGGCAGGCAAAAAAAAGACCGGGGTATACCCGGCCTTATATTACCTCTATTGACTAGCGAGTAATTGTGCATCGTTTCGCATAGACTCAATTCGCTCGCTTGTCGAAGAGATATTGCGCTTGACCGAATGCATCTGCGCGGTCGGCGCACTGGCTAACATGATCGAAGCCGACCGCTTGAAGTCTACCAGGGCTTCGTCGTAACGCTCGAGCTTGACTCGCATTACCCCTCGATTATTCAAATGGCTCCAATTGGGTGCCCCTGTGGTAGCCGCTTTATCACAAAACTTCTCCGCGCTCACGTAGTCCTCTTTCTGATAGTGAGCCTGGCACAGTAACCCGTATCCGATGGCCTGCATTTCTGGCCTACGCAAGTTTTCTACTTTATTGCCCAAAAGCTGGATAACTCGATCTGGCTGTCCGCGTGCCACACTACGCTCAGCCTTTACCAAGGTAGCCGGTATGTGACTGTAGGCAGGTGTTGCGGCGCTGACATTAGTCTGCCATGGGGCAAGTAGAGTGACAGCGACGATAGCCAGGCTAGGGATATTTTTGAATAACAACATATGTTCTCTCCGGTAGTTGGTTTACAGGAACCAATATAGAGGCCACAATAACGCATGACAATTCAATAAAAGCATAGTTAATATGTATATACGCATATGAAAGGGTCGATGCAGGATTGGGCGGACATCCGTCTGTTTCTCGCAATACTGGATCAAGGTAGCTTGGTTGCCGCCGCAGTCAGTCTTGAACTTACCCAACCACAGGTAGGCCGACGTTTACGCGCGCTGGAAGAGCGGCTAGGGACGCCGCTGTTTGTTCGATCCGGGAGACGTATGCAGCTCGCCGATGCGGGAGCCGCGATCCTGGACAGTGCGCGACGAATGCAAACGGAGATGCTGGCAATAGAGCGGTCTGTGGAAATTCAATCGAAGGGTCTGTGTGGTCAGGTGACTATTTCAGCGACGGAGGGCACTGGCACAGAATGGCTGACACCCGTCTTGTTCGCTTTTCATCAACAATATCCCGATATCGCTGTAAAAGTACTAATCGAAAGTCGCGCGGTGGATTTAATTCACCGTGAGGCAGACATTGCCTTGCGAATGGGCAGACCGAAACAACCAGATTTAATTGCTCGACGTTTGGTAACGATAGGCTTTGGTCTGTACGCCACGAAGAAATATTTGCAGGGTGCAGATCAAGTCAGCACGATTGAGTCATTGGCTGGGCATCATTTTGTCGTACTCGAATCACCAGACAATCGAATGGAACCCCAGGGCATTCTTGCACCCATTAAAGAAATGACGGGGCATGCCGTGTATTCGACCAATAGTCCGTCCGCACAACTAAGCGCAGTGCGTACGGGTTTTGGTATAGGAATGGTCTCCCATCGATGGGCTTCCATGAACCCGGCATTGCTGAGGGTGCTGCCAGAATACACCCCTCTGGAGGTGGAGCTTTGGCTGGTATCGCACGAAGAGCTAAGGAACAGCGCACGAATACGAGCGTTGTCGGACTTTATAGCCGAGTCTGTTATATCCGATGAGGCTCTGTTCGCCACGGGGGAACCCTGCGACTAGCCTAGATCTCTAGCGTCAGCATGCACAGCAGGCCCAGCTGGAGCTAGCTAGCATTCATTTACCTTACTGTACTTGAGGTATGGTCGATACGAGGAGTGAAGTCAGCTTACAAAAAAAAACGCCACCAACCTCCCTAGGGGGTCAGTGGCGATATGCGTGCCGTTGCAGCTACCTAGAACTTATGGGTAAAGCCAACTTTGAAGATACGGCCAAACGCATTGTGCGTTTGGGCGTCGTAGCGAAGAGATTCTCGCATGTAGGGTGCATCTTCATCGGTCAGGTTAACCACCGAGGCTGAGATACTGGAGTCGCCTTCGCGGAACCTAAAGGTGTAATACAGGTTGTAAACCGTATTCGATTCAACGGTGCGATCGTACGCTGTATCCGCAAACGATGTGCCTATTAAAGAATCGGTGAAATTATCAGTATAATCATCAATATACGATGCTCCAAGACGCACGTTATGATTTTCCAGACTGTAATTGACAGAGACATTGCCTTTCACTTCCTGAATCGGCCGCACGAAAGTGGCCGCATTCTGGCTCCCTACCGCATCAAATGCCTCTTTCCCTTGGAATTCATCAACATCGTAGTTGAGCACATAGCTGACATCCATATTCAGATCCCAGTAGCCTCCCAATCCCTCAAAAGCATAATTGGCGTTGAAGTCCAGACCATCAGTTTCGATATCGGGACCATTGACATAACCGGTGTTGATACGGGCGATGGTGGTACCACTAACATCACAGACAATCGCATCGGTAACACCGCAAACTACACCGCCATTTTCGTTGGAGACTTGCGTAACCAGCGCATTAGGGTCTTCTCGAACAATCGCATCGGTAAAGTCAAACAACCAGTAATCCAGCGACAGCGACAGGTTTTCCATGGGGCTCAGGATAACGCCAAAGTTAAACGTGTTGGCTGTCTCTGCGTCCAGATCGGGGTTGCCCGCGCGATCCACCGCTTTAAACAACAGCTCCCTGCCAATGAATTCCAGCGCGGTACTATTGCCGGTGGTCTGATTTAAGGACGGAGCGCGAAACGTCGTGCTGGCCGAGCTACGCAGGGTCACCATATCCGTCAGGTCCCAGCGAACCGCAAGCTTGGGGTCAATAGTGTCACCGATTTGACCGCCGTAATCTTCATAGCGCACCGCGAGCTGCACATCAATATTTTCGGCCAAGGGAATTGCCAGCTCGCCAAACACCGCGAAAACATCCTGGTCAACCGAACCGTTGTTACCACCGCGCAAGAAGGTGAATTCCCCTTCAGGATTGCCGGTAGTGTCAAGGCCCCCCGGGCTTATCTCAATATTGGCGACATCATTGAATTCGGTCTCAACCTCTTCGTCACGATACTGAAAACCAGCGGCATAACCGACAGATCCATTTTCCATGTCCCAAAGATCGTCAGACATAATGAACTCAAAGACGGTCAAGGTGCTGGTGAGTTCCACCTCCAGCGGTGTTTTCATCCAGTTCAACAGTCCCTGACTATTGGCAAGCTCAGGGTCATAATTTGGGGTCCCTTCAATAGCAGAGCTAAAGGGGTTGTAGTACTCACAACCGTTAGCCCCTGCGGTATCGCCTGAACAATCGGGCCCGCCAAAACCTTCCAGCGCTGCTTTCAGGTTGTCCGTCAAGTTGTCTATGGTAGAGCTTTCAGACTTATTCTCAGAATAAATTAGCGAAGTAGTGTAGGTGGCACCACCGCCAAATTCGCCTTCCAGACCTGCCAAGAAGCGGAAAGTAGTATGTTCCCGGCTGCCTACTTCAGCGGGGCCGGTAACACCAACCGGGCGACCAACAAAAATCGCACCGCCGCTAAAATCTGCAGGGAACTCGACTGCGCCGTCAAATGGCCCGCCCGCCCCACCGACCTTAATTCCAGGATAGTTGGCGACAAAGTCTAGCAGCGCAGGGGAGTCCGGGGGTATGTAGCGATTGGTATCGGTTTCGAGCTGTGGTGGATAAGAAGGAGAGGTTTTCCACTCCGGGACATCGGAGTTGGCATACAGCACTTCACCAAACAGCGTCGTACTGTCGTTTATATCATAGGTCAACTCGCTGAAAAGTTGGATATGCTCTTCTTCCTCAATCGAGTTGCTGAAATTAATAAAGTCGAAACCGCAACGGTTTGCAGAGGCGATAAGACCCCCTGCAGCAACACATTCAGGGTCTCTAACAAAGTTCGTCCGAAGGCCGCCGGCGGCGGGGCCTATGACTGCGCCCAGGGGCCCAATTCGCAGTTGCGCTGTGGTCTCCTCCGACACCGTGCCATCTGGCTCCAGACGGTCAAAGGGTATGGGGAGAAACGCGGCCGGGTTGCCGGTAGTGGATTGTCCGCCCAATACCAGGCCCTCTTCAGCACGAATGAACGTCAATACGGCGTTTCCTGACTCAGCCGCCGACAGGGTATCAACTCTTGGCCTGACGTCAGACAGCCGCTCACTATTAGGCAACTCAGTACGCGCGCGATAGCCCACAGAAGTCACCAGGTTAAACTTGTCTCCTTCGATTCCCCAGATACCGCCAAGATCGTAGTCGCCATCACTGCCGTCTATGTCCTGATAAGATCCGGAAATCTCCACTCCGACAAAGTCGCTGCGGGTATTAAAGTTTGCCACACCGGCGACCGCGTCTGAGCCGTAGGTCGCTGCAGCGCCATCTTTCAGCACTTCTATGCGGTTAATCGCCAACGCTGGAATAGTATTGATATCGACAAAAGCGGAGCCATCGTTGGCCTGTGCTGCAGCAGTCACCAGGCGGCGACCATTCATTAGCACTAAAGTCCGGCTAAGACCCAGGCCTCGCAGGTTGATGTTGGCGGTTCCCGCAGTGTTACCAGAGGCAAACTGGTTGGTCTGGTTTTCAGTACCGCTGGAAAAAGGCAAATTGGCGACGATGTCGACCGTTGATGGCGACCCCTGCTGTAGCAGATTATCGCGATCGATCACAGAAACCGGTGAAGGCGCATCAGTTGCTGCACCTTTAATGAAAGAGCCAGTGATTATTACTTCCTCAATCACTTGATCCTGGGCCACGGCGGTATGTGCCAGTGCCGCGGTGACGGCAGCAGTGGCCAGTGAAACAAGTTTACGTCTATAAGGGATGGGGCGAATCATATACTTCTCCTTCACGAATTTTAGTTCGAATTTGAAAGCCTGAGCAGTCAGTCATCTGCTCTATACTTTCTATCGAGCCTACTATTTTTGGCACGGACCTGAACGTACAACTAATTTACGGGTACGCGCCTTTTTATACTTATGATAAACATAGTTTTTGGGGTTAAACCGAACAGGTTTTAATGCGGCCTATTAATCAATGACGCCACTAAAACCGCAAGTTTAAGCGGCCTAAGGAGGCCATTGTGGGAGCCGAGGTCTTCATTTGTATACCTATTATGTTTATTTTTATTTAGCTATGACTAGCCGAAATTAATCGTCTGACTTATCCGTGTCAAAATATTTCTTCCGTGGGACGACGTTAGCATATCAATGTTTACAGTGACACCGGCATATTAATTAGCGGTAAAACTTGGTAATTTCCGCCTTAGTTACTCGTATAGAAATACGGGCACGGAACACGTTGAGAATGTTTTGCCCGTTATCATTGGTTTTCATATTCCCCTGCTAAATGCAGGGGATTCCAGAGCCCATTTTCACACTGGGCAAGCCCAAGCTCTTGCAGCTTACTCATGGCATCATCGATCTCGAAGTCCAGGTGACAGTGCCAGCGCTGCGCAAACCAGGACTCGATCTCTGCATCCAGGGTGTCTGCGCTACAGGGTATGTCCATGGCGAGCAGGAAATAGTAGGCCAGCAGGCTCTCCTTGCATTCGGACTCCTCTGCATCATCCACTATACGCAGCAGTACGCCGCTGTTGTTATCGAGTAATTTGAAATATAGATTCTCGGTGAGGGCCTGGGAGAACCGCATCTTACGATTACGGAAGCTGGAATATTGCTTCCAGATATAGCCAGCCACGGCACCAAAACCAGCCAGCAAGACCAGTAGACCACCCCGGTCCAGTGTTACCGGCTCGCTGTGCGCACCTAACCAGAACCCCAGCAGTGAGCCCATTAGTACGAGTGTCGCCCCCAGTTTAGTGGTAAAAACGATGCCTCCGCTGATCAGCGCCGGGACACCTATAAGTAGTTTATCCCTCAGTCGCATGCCCACGCGGGTGTTTGGAAACAGCATTTCCAAATCAGCATCGGGAACATTCTGAAACAATTTGAGCATGGTGCTACCGGGGCGACGGCCGCTAGAAGTGTCCTCAGAGCTTGAGTGATCACTGAACCTAAGAAACAACACCACCCGATCATAATTAGTAAAACGGATGGTTTTCTTGCCCAGGCCAAACCAGGTTTTGACCGTCTCCTCACGCAGGTTGGCACCCCGTGTAAAAAGCAGCACCTCGTCGAACTCGCCTAAGTCCACATGCAGCTTAATGTGAAACATCGATGCCCCGGCAAAAGCAGACTGCAACGCCTGCTCACTTACTTTCTCGTAATTACCCCGTTCGAGCACAGTTTCGATGCTTGCCGCCAAGTCCACTGGGGGCGAATCTTCCCCTACTCCGGCAATTAGCCGGGTATCAGCGTCGGGGTCCAGCGGGCCATAAGCGTCCTTGAGTTGCTGACGGATGGTATGAAACTCACCGCTGTAAACAGACTCAATATACTTCCGGGCGCGCTTGAAACGCTCTGTTCCAGCCGCATCCAGACGATTCTCCGCCAGACACATCTTAATCACGTCACTGCGGCGGAATGGAATAAACCGCAACGGCGTAAGCGCCTCCTCACTCATATTATCCAATCACCTCTCCTAATAGGGTCAACCTTAGTGTCTGCGGTTCATTGTAGTGGTCCGGTAGCGCTTGTCACCCTGCGTATAAGTTAGGTAGCATGCTTGCTCCAATAAAATAATAATTCCAAGGAACGAGCTATGTCCGAGTATTTCGCAATACCTCCGATTCTGGGCGCTGGCGGTCTTTTGATTGCCTTTGTCATCTACCGAATCATGACCAGCCACGACCCCGGCGATGGCGTGGTGAAGAAAATTGGGGACCAGATTCACCTGGGAGCCATGGTGTTCATGCACCGCGAATACAAAATGCTGGGGTTGTTTGCCTCAGCATTGCTAATCGCGATTTATCTATCTCCTCTTGGCGCCAACACCGCTATAGCCTTTATCGCCGGCGCAGTTTCCTCTGCAACGGCTGGCTACCTGGGGATGTTCGCTGCCACGAAAGCCAACGTTCGCACCGCGACCGCCGCCCATAACGAGGGTGAAGCAAAAGCGTTGTCTATCGCTTTCTATGGCGGCTCTGTCATGGGTTTGTGTGTGGCCTCACTCGGCCTTATTGGACTAGGCAGCGTGTACTGGTACTTTGGCGGCGACCCAAGCACAGCTCACGCCATTCACGGCTTTGGCATGGGCGCATCGGTAGTCGCTCTATTTTCCAGGGTAGGCGGTGGCATCTTCACCAAGAGTGCCGATGTAGGCGCAGACCTTGTTGGCAAAATTGAGGCCGGCATACCGGAAGATGACCCCCGTAACCCGGGTGTCATCGCGGACAATGTTGGCGACAACGTCGGCGATATAGCCGGTATGGGCTCAGATATCTTTGAATCCTATTGCGGCTCGATGATTGCCTGCATCGCTATCGCCTCCACCATGGCCATAGAGATTCGCGGCGGAATGATGTTCTTGCCTCTGGCACTGGCCAGCATCGGCCTGCTGGCATCTATTGCCGGCATTGTCATCGTGCGACTTCGATCTTCGGCGGCACCGGAAGCCGCGCTGCGCTCTGGCACCTTGTTTGCTCCGGTAGTATTTGTCGGCATGGCATGGTTCCTGATCGAAAGCATGGGGCTAGCGAGTCATGTCTGGTGGTCTGTGCTTTGCGGCGCAATCGGCGGTGTACTGATCGGTCTTATCACCGAGTACTACACCGGCGGAAGCCCGGTTCAGAAAATCGCCAAGTCAGGCGAAACCGGTGCCGCAACAGTTATGATTACCGGCCTGGCGGTTGGCATGCAATCAGTGGTGCTGCCCATTTTGTTCCTCGCCGCTATCATCTATGTGTCTACCGAACTCTCTGGTCTCTATGGCGTTGGTATTGCCGCCGTTGGCATGCTGTCGACCGTGGGCATCACCATGGCCATTGACGCCTACGGCCCGGTTGCCGACAATGCCGGCGGCATCGCTGAGATGGCGGGCATGGGTGAAGAAACCCGCAGAATCACTGACGGCCTGGACGAGGTAGGCAACACCACCGCGGCAATTGGTAAAGGCTTTGCCATCGGTGCAGCTGCACTGGCCGCACTGGCAATTATCGCGGCCTTCGTCGAAACCGTGGAAGTTCACCATCCGGGTTTCTCACTGGAGATGTCTGATCCAATCGTGCTGGTTGGCATGTTCATTGGCGGCACCATACCGTTTCTGATTGCGTCAATCACAATGACGGCAGTCGGCGACGCGGCGTTTGATATGATCAACGAGATACGTCGCCAATTTCGCGAAATTCCCGGCCTGCTGGAAGGCACTGCGGAGCCAGATACAGCACGCTGTGTCGACATCGCTACCACCGCCGCTCTCAAGCGTATGATTTTACCTGGCTTCATTGCTGTTGCGGCGCCGGTAGTTGTAGGCTTTGGTCTGGGCGCTCAATCGCTGGGCGGCATGCTCGGTGGTGCGCTGTTGGGCTGTGTACTGATGGCGCTGATGATGGCTAACGCTGGCGGCGCCTGGGACAATGCCAAGAAGTATGTGGAAAAAGGCAATTTGGGCGGTAAGGGTTCAGATACTCACGCTGCAGTTGTCGTGGGCGATACGGTAGGCGATCCTTTCAAGGATACCTCAGGCCCATCCATGAACATCTTGATCAATGTGATGGCGATTGTAAGTCTGGTGATTGCTCCGCTGCTTTAGGCACTCAGCCAGTCCAACGGAAACGCCGGGAACTCCCGGCGTTTTTGTTTCTAGCCGGTCGCGGCTAATTCCTTTTCTCTAACCTTTGACAGCACGCGGACAAAAGTCTCGGCCTCTTGGGCACCGGGCACACCGTAGGACTGTTGAAAGTAAAACATTGGCACTGCGTGCACGTCTCTCTCCAACCACATAGCCTGTCGCTGACGAACACCCTCGGCAAAGCGCTGATCTGCAAGCACGACTAACGCCTCATTCTGGTCCAGGCCGACCCGGGCGGCGACTGCCGCCAGTTGTTCGGCATCGCCTACATTTTCCCGCTGATTAAAAAACGCCTTGAACAGCGCCAACTTCAGCTCTACCTGTAAACCCGACTCCTCCGCCCAATGCAATAATTGATGGGCTTTGAAGGTGTTGACCATACGCATGCCTTCGAAGTAATCGAATTGAAAGCCCAGACTATCGCCCAACTCGGACAGTCGCTGGCGCGCAGCCCCACTTTGCTCGGGGGTCGAACCGTACTTTTGCGCAATATGCTCACGCAAATCCTGACCTTCTTCAGGCATCTGAGGATTCAGTTCGAAGGGCTGCCAATGCAGCTCTACATCGAACTGACCAGGCAACTGCGCCAGCGCTTTCTGAAACTGCAAATATCCAATGATGCACCAGGGGCAGACCACGTCTGAGACGATATCAACCCTCAGTGGTAATGCCAGTTCACTGCTCATAATGTTTCCTCAAGTGCTTTCACCCGCCTATCATAACTTCGCCCCAGAAGGAGCCCCACCCAAGCCCATAATCCAGCGATCACCGCTCCAACAACAGCGATGCCAGCCAGCCCCAGGCCAACGCCCTGGCTAAGCCCGGTAAATAGCCAGCCCATGATCACATCACCGCCACGATACGCCACGATATCCACCACGGGCTTTGTTTTGAATCGACTCTCTCTATCCACCAGGGTGAAAAGCACCTCGCGCGCAGGGCGAGTCACACCATAATTGCCGGCCTTGGAGGCTACATGCATGCCGATGGCTACTAACAGCACCGGCGAAAATGCCAGTACCAGCATGCCAAAAACAATACAGATGGGCACCACCGCCAACGCAAACGGCATTCCCGCTTTTGTCACCAACCGGCCGGTAACAAAAAACGCCAGCAGATAGGTGAGCGTGTTGACTAGAGCGTCGCGGTATCCATAAATCATAGTGCGAGTCTCACGGTCGTACTCAACCAGCAGGTTTTTCTGCTCGAAGTATACGAAGGACCCAATACCGGTATAGAGAATGATAAACAGGCCTATTCCCAGGAGATAGGGGTTGCTGAAGAATTCCCGGAAGCCATTGAGAGGATTGCCGCCAATTTTCAAACTGGCAGAGTCTGGATGCAGGCCAGCATTACCCAGATCCGTGTCCTTTAGGGCCCCAAGGTAATAGATCAGGGGAATAGGTAGCATCAGAATTGCTGCGGCAATAAGAATCATGGTTTCGACCGCCATCGCCTGGGCAAAAATACCCGACAATAGAGGACCAACGATAGCGCCCAGGCTGGCGCCTGCGGCAATAATTGAAAACAACCTCCCGGCCTGATCCTTATTGAACAGATCGGCCATGAAGCTCCAAAATACCGAAACATGAAACAGCGCGAACACGCTGACCCAGAGATAAAATACCTTATCAACCAGATCACGGTCGGACACAGCTTGCACGGAAAAGAAAAACGTCACAAAACTAAGCGCAAAAAAGACATAAACACTAGGCACAAGTATGCTGAATCTTACCCGACTGACGGCAAAGCCATAGGCAGCAACAATAGCGGTGCTAACAAAGAAGTTGATCGTCCACAAGGTACTGAGTTCTGCATCGCTCCAGTCGCTAGCCATCGCATCGCGCACTGGTCGCAGCAGGTAGTAGGCCACCATCAATACGAAGACAAAAGCAAACGACGCAAAGGTCGCCCGAATTTCGTTCTGTTCTATAGCTGAAAGTGATTTCAGCAATTTGGCGCCCAGGCCACTATTTTCTGTCAAGAAATCTCCTTACTCTCATAGATATCAGGCATTCATCAGCCCCAGACAACCATAGCGGCTCGAACAATCAATGCCGCCAGGACAAACCAGGACAGCAGAAAAAGCACGAAACGTACCTCGATTTTGTTCCACAAAGACTGCTGCAAACTGTGCACAATTCTGAGCCCAACGTAGATCCAGGCTAAAGTCAGATTTAAACCTTCACCCGCACCTAACAAAGCCAGAGTGAAGGCGACCGCATAAAACAGAGTAGGCTGCTCTAGCAAGTGATTGTAGTTATCCGCCTTCCACCGCACATGCGCGGGCAACTGCGACATTTGTTCACCCTTGGGAAGCTCCGGATCGAGTTTTATACCAGCCTTCTGCACTGCGGGTATTCGGGTAATGTACATCCAGGCCCACATCACGGTACTGAGTAACAACAGCGCGACAACCGGGGCTAATATAGCGGTACTAATCATGGGAAATTCCTCAGCAAGTATTAGAGTGTTTTTCAGTGCCAGCTTGCCGCCGTTGCAGAGCATACAACTCGGCCGGACATTTGTGAGATACGGCGCCCGCCTAATCTATATCTAATGTGGGGTATTTGCTATGCTACGCGACCTTTTAATGGTGGGCCTAACTTTCAATGATAGCCCCAACCTTTAATGAATTAACCAACGGGGAGCGACGCACTTGGTTACGCTGTATGGCATAAAAAACTGTGACACGGTTAAAAAAGCCAGAAATTGGCTGGACCTACAGGGCATAGACTACCAGTTTCACGATTTTCGCGAAGACGGTCTGGACAGCACAACAGTCACTGGCTGGCTGCAGGAATTGGGCTGGGAGACATTGGTCAATAAACGCAGCACCAGCTGGAAAGGACTATCTCCTGAGCAACGAGAGACAATGGACGCAAACTTGGCCCTGACGGCAATTATGGAACAGCCGACATTGATCAAGCGACCATTACTGGACACAGGAAAAGAGCGTCACACCGGATTTGGCGCAGCGCGCTACGAAGAAATTTTTAATCGACACACCCTTTAACAGATTTTACTTTCAGCAGGAAAAAGTATGACAGATAGCGCGTTTGCATTTGGCCTTGGCATAGGCACTCAAAACAACAAGGACGAGTGGCTGGAGGTGTTTTTTCCACTGCCTGCACTGGCACCTTCGGTTGCCTTCGCTGAGGCCGCCGCAGAGTTTAGCAATGGTGAACCTCTGGAAGAGAAGCAACTACGGGAGCTACGGCTGGGTCTGGAACGCGCAGGTGAAAAAGAGCAGGCTGCACTGGTCAGCCAGCTCATGGACTCGGAGCGACCTATTATTGCGGTACTGTTGTCAGAAGATTCGGCACCTACCACCGTTCCAGAGGGCTACCTGAAGCTGCATCTATTGTCTCACCGGCTGGTGACCCCACACGGCACCAACCTCACAGGGTTGTTCGGTGTTTTACCCAATGTCGCCTGGACCAGCGAGGGCGCCATTGACCTCACCGAGCTGCCAGACAGACAAATGCAGGCACGCTTGCGCGGCGAGACTTTAGAAGTAAGCTGCGTCGACAAATTCCCCAAAATGACCAATTATGTAGTGCCCAGCGGCGTTCGAATTGCACACACCGCCAGGGTACGACTCGGTGCCTACCTGGGCGAAGGTACAACGATTATGCACGAGGGCTTCGTCAACTTTAATGCGGGCACCGATGGCCCCGGAATGATTGAAGGTCGTATATCCGCGGGTGTTCGAGTTGGCAGCGGTTCCGATCTTGGCGGCGGTTGCTCCACTATCGGCACCCTCTCCGGTGGTGGTGATATTGTGATTTCTGTCGGTAAAGAGTGTCTGATTGGTGCCAACGCTGGCATTGGTATAGCACTGGGCGACCGCTGCACGGTAGAGGCCGGGTTATTTATTACCGCCGGCACCAAGGTGAGCATGCTGGACCAAGAGGGCAAGTCCGTTGAAACCGCCAAAGCCCGCGATCTGATGGGCAAATCGGATCTGCTGTTTAGACGCAATTCCACCAACGGTGCCGTAGAGTGTTTGACCAACCGCTCGGCTATTGAACTCAACGAGGAACTGCACGCCCATAATTAGGGCTGGAATAATCACCATGGATGCAACTTTAGCTCTAGCCCGCGACCTGATTGCTCGCGACTCGGTAACCCCTCTGGATCAAGGCTGCCAGGCCTTGATGATGGCGCGCCTATCCGCAATTGGTTTCACCTGTACCGAGCTCAATTTCGGCGAGGTAAAAAACTTTTGGGCAGAGCATGGCAGCGAAGGCCCCCTGTTTGCCTTCGCAGGCCACACTGATGTTGTTCCTACAGGTCCGCTAGACCAATGGCAGTCGCCACCTTTCGAACCCACGGAACGAGACGGTCTACTCTACGGCCGCGGCGCCGCCGATATGAAAGGCAGTCTCGCCGCCATGATTACTGCCTGTGAAGCGTTCATTGCCAGCAACCCCGATCACCAGGGGCGCATTGGCTTGTTGATCACATCCGACGAGGAAGGACCGGCGGTCAATGGAACGGTCAAGGTGATGGAGCACCTGCATCAACAGGGCACCCATATTGACTGGTGCCTGGTGGGAGAGCCTTCCAGTACAAACACCTTGGGTGATGTCATCAAAAATGGCCGACGCGGCTCGCTGGGCGCGACCCTCACTGTTAAAGGTTTGCAGGGCCATATCGCCTACCCTCACCTGACGGTAAACCCGATACATAAAGCCCTGCCGGCTTTGGACGCGCTATGCGCGGAAACCTGGGATCAGGGCAATGAGTTTTTCCCACCAACATCAATGCAATTGTCCAACATCAATAGCGGCACTGGCGCTACCAACGTAATACCCGGACAGTTGGAGGTGTTGTTTAATTTTCGATTTTCAACGGAAGTCACCGCTGATCAATTGCGTGAGCGCACCGAGACAATCCTCAATGCCTTTGACCTGGACTACCAGATCGATTGGAATCTCAGCGGCCAACCGTTCCTCACCACTCCTGGGGCACTGGTGGACGCCGCCGTAGCCAGCATTAAGGAAGTTGTTGGTGTCGATGCCCAGCTATCTACCACTGGCGGCACATCCGACGGTCGCTTTATCGCGCCTTACGGTGTTCAGGTTTTGGAGCTGGGTCCAATCAACGCGTCGATTCACAAGCTGAACGAGAACGTCAAAACGGCAGACCTGGCCTCTTTATCGGAAATTTATCGGGGAATTCTAGAGCGAATCCAGCTGCGCCTGTAAGCCCGCACGCACCATATCCGCGTTGACCTCACCGGGAATAAGCAGCACCGACTCCCTGGATAGCCCGAGCAAACTTTCCCGTACTACCGCATTAGTGTCCATCCATAGCTCCTGGGGAACGCGAGCTTTATCGAAGCCTGCACGTACGTCCAAATCGTGAAGATCGGTATGAGTAAAACCGGGACACAGGCATTGAATCTTGGTGCCCTGCTTGGCCACCTCCTGCTGGAGTGATGATGAAAATGAAATTAGAAACGCCTTTGTCGCACCATAGACCGCGGTATCTTTACTCGGCAAAAACCCAGCAATGGATGCAACATTAATGATGTAACCGCCACCGAGTTCGGCCATGTAAGGAACAGCTGCACGGCACAGTTCCAGAGTCGCATCAATATGCAGGCGCACCATATTGTGCTGAACATCCAATCCGGTATCAACGAGCCCACCAAAGGTACCAAAGCCTGCATTATTGACCAGGTAGTCAACTGGTCCCTTCTGGCGCAATGTTTCAACCGCCCGTGTAACGCCCTCAACGGTGGCCAGGTCGGCCTCTACAACGTGCAGCTCGGCCTTATCGGCAAGTTCTTCAGCAAGCTGTTGCATGCGCTCACCGCGGCGGGCCACCGCAATAATGACCTCGCAGGTATCTGCCAGCTGGCGGCAGAACTCCGCGCCCAGTCCGGCCGATGCGCCAGTTACCAGCGCGGTTTTTTTATGGTCTGACATCTAAATTCCTGCTTGGCTCGATTGAATCTAAAATCTCGCAGTCTGATAACCGCGTTGTTCCAGCTGGGCGATAATACCTGTCTCGCCCACCAAATGTCCCGCGCCGACGACGACAAAATAACTGCCCTGAGTAGCCAGCATCTCCACAATCCGGGAGGTCATGCGGCCATTTCTATCATCGAACATTCGCTGGTAGATCAGCTCGAACTCGGGATGCTGCTGTCGCTCGTCCTCTAGCAACAAGCTATTAAGCTTTTCGGAATCGCCTAAACGCCAAGCGTCATAGATGGGCCTGATGAATGAGTCGATTTCATCGAGTTGGGTCAGCGTTTGAACCATCAGTAGATCCGGCTGGGGAAAGTCGAGCAACAGACTAACCTGTTCCTGCGCTGTCTCAAGTTCGACTATATTCTTGCTGCCACGGGCCTGATTGAGAAAGTGCTGATCAATACCCAGTTCGGAGTGCATCCCCAACTCCGCCAGTCGTATATTACTGAGCGTGGTGGCCACCAGCGCCGGTTTCAGCCCCACAAACACCTCTGGTGGCAAGGCCCGACTGCGCAGATACTTCTGCAGGGCTTCCCATGTGGCCGGCGACAGTGACTGCTCCAGAGACTCGCCCGGCGGGAGCGCACCACGCTCCAACAGCAGTTGCTGAATTTCCAGCGCTCCATCTCCGCCGATGTCTACTTCGACCACCAAGGTGCTGGACTGACTGAAAGCCGTTTCAATTTCTTCCCGCAGTGGATAAATGTCTTCGAAGGCGACGTGCACCGATCCCAGTAGATAGAGCTCTGAGGTGGGGCTAGCAACCCGCCAAGCCAACAGCGGCTCTCCCGCAGTCCATGCCTGTCGGGACGACAGTAAGGCGACAGCTAACAATAAAATTCTAATCATTGCGGCACCGGGGAATTATTCTTGAGGCTATGTCTCACATACACATCATAGCGTACCGCCTTACCAGTAATTACGTGTGACACCGGCGCCTGACCCAGGGCCGGCGCTTTGCGAGGCCGCTTGATTACCACCCTCGCCACATCCTGTGCCAGCGCCCATTGCTGGAGAGTATCTGCATCCTCTACTAACTTCTCTGAAGACAAAACCTGCTGAAACAACGCCATTTCTTTTTTCACTGCAGCGTTTTTTTCGCGGGGAGGGAACATGGGGTCCAGATAGATCACATCAGCACCGTCCACAAGTCCCATAGGCAATACAGTCGCGTCGCCAGCCACCAGACTCATCCTGGATACAACGCCACGCTCCCAGGGGTCTTCTGATCGCTCGCTGTGCACAATCGCGGCATCGAGCATTGCAGCAATAACCGGTTCGCGCTCACACAAGGTCAGACGACACCCAAGATCTGCCAGCACAAACGCGTCGCGGCCTAGTCCTGCTGTGGCATCCAGCACATGTAAATCCTGCTTGCGGCCGACGCCAACGGCCTTCCCCAACAATTCGTTGTGACCACCTTTGCGACGGTGTCGCATGGCACCTCCACCAAAGTCTACCTGCACTGGCCCGGGTGCCCGGGGACCCGTCTGCACCAGAGACAGACCATTGTTCCCGGCCACCAGCAACGCCGTAAAATCGCGGCAACGCGCTGGGTCGGTACCCATATCCAGTAGTGGTAGATGCAGTCGTGTCGATAAGGCTTCCGCCTGCGACTGCTGCGACTCTAATCCGGCGCACACCCCCAGAGCTATGGGTAAACTCAAGCGTCTACTGCTAGTGGGCGTTTCCCGTGGGCCATCGGGCTGGCAATCATAGCCTCTAGCGCAGCCGCATTGCGCTCTATTGCCTCCATGTAAAGATTGGCGCTCTGAAAATGGATTTCTGCGTAATGATAGGCGTTATTGAAGTCGCCCTTTAAGCGATTTTCAATCGTGCTGCGCATAAACTCTGGTGTTGCTGCGAGTAGGTGCTCTGGCGATTGGTAAACAATACCGGTGTGCGAGTGGCTGCCGTTTTCGCCCGCCATCCCGCCTAGCTCAAACTCTTCATACAGGTGCTCACCGCATTTTCTCGGATAATCACTGTCCGCCATCTGGGCAATCAAATCTGCAGTACCCAGCAATTCCCCAAGCCGGCGTTCAGCCGCTGTTTCCAACGCGATATCAGCAATCCTGATCTGATAGCCGGTGAATTGAACCAGCCGGGCGCAGAGCTCAGCGAGATGCCCCAGCCCTATCTCAGGCAGGTATTCCGAAAGAAAACGGGCGCTGCGACTGACATGAATGCGGGTGTAGGCCGCACCATTTTTATTCCGACTATCATGAATTCTGCGAATGTAGCCCGCATCATGGAAAAGTGCACATGCAATGCCGACCAATGCCAGCTGCGCGCCCAACTGCACCCCCTCCTCCCGTCTGGACTGGCTCTTCTCGTAGCCGTCGATCAACCGTGCCATCGTCAGAGTGACATCGAGTACATGTTGCGCGTCGTGATATTTAATTTCACAACCATGAAATCCCGGAAACTCCCCGGCATAGAGCCTGTCGAAATCCGTTACCAACCTGCCTATATACTCCAGCTCCGCAACCTCGCCATAGCGAGCGGACAGAATGGCGGTAACAGCGTTCGCGACTGCCCGCGCGTCAGTAACATCTATCGTGTTAGTGACGTCCATATGCAGCTGCGGGGGTGCTGTCGTCATTTTTACTCAGTCCTCCTCGGTGATCGATTTTTTAGCGCGCCTACGCAGCATACTTGCCAGATCGTCAAACAGCGCTTCCGCTGTTTGGACCTCGTCTTCAGCCGCGGAATCCGGTTCAGCGCCGATTGTCGCGGTAGACACGGTGTCATCGAGGACTTCTTCAGCTGCACTACCCCCAGGCAACTGTGAATCATTCAAACCCAGGGCAAGCACTTGGCCGTCAAGATCAATATCCACCTGCAGGTTATAGGCAATCCGGGTCAGACCATGCTTATCCGTGATTCGAAAACGGCGTGGCTCCTGATCCTGGCCAGTAGTCAGGTGACAGCTCATGGTTTTCACGGCTTTACCAGACAATTGCGTACCGACCAATCTTTCCAGCTCCCGATCGCAGGCTTGCACATAAGCATGAGAATCAAGCGAAACCGATAAAGGCACCGCTCCTCGGTCGCGTCCTGGCATGGTGCAACTGAAATCGCCAATCAGTACCTGGTTGGGCTGGGCCAAATCAACCATTCTAGCCAACTCGATAGTGACATCCCCGACGATATAGCTAAATACTGTGGGGTTGACCCCCTCGGCCTGATAGAGCTCATAGTGGCTGCCAATATGAAAAGCCGTGCGGATAACCGGCACTGTATTACCGCGGGAAACCGCTCTTGCTGTGGCGTTATCTGCCACCACCAACAACATGAATAAAAACAGATCCTGACAGGAAAACGGCCCCACATCCCGATTCCACACATAGTAGCCGTCGCCGGTAGTAGTACGTGCAAAATTGATTTCAATACCGTTGGCCAGCAACTTGTTGTAAGCCGAATTTAACGAATAGGACAGACTGTTAAGCTGACTAGCCTGCTCAAAAGGTGTGCACAGGGAGAAATCAGCTATATCAAACAACAATACCGCTCTGACCTCGACAAAACTCAAGCCATAACGCCGGATCAGTTCCTCTACCGCATCAAGTACTTTTTCATTTTCCGACAGCTCACTACTGAGCTTGATGAACGTGGGTGAGATATCCAGGCGCTGGGAAACTGCGAAAAGCTCGTCACGAGTTTTGCGGCGTGAGCCCGATATCAGATCTCTGACGAAAGCCTCATTATCGCTGACGGCGTCGTTCGCCTCTCCCCCGGTGCTAGCGCAATAGTTACCGAGGAAATAGTGCGGCACAAGAATTACCAGCAGGCCTCGCTCGTCGGAGCTCCAGCACAACACGATATTTTGTCCCATGCGCCACTGTTTGCGCAGGGTTTTTTCCAGCGTCTTCAGATTGCCGCGCTGAACAATGCTGACCGCGGCCAATTTACTGGCATCAATTCCGTCAAGGTCGTCGATATCGTTAGTTTCAGCCATTGCTGCACTCGTTTTTAAATGCCATAAGAGATAGCATTATAGAGACCCGCCGGCCCGGTCGCCATGAGTGTTACGCGCGAAACGCGCTACAATGGTTGCCACTATCGAGCGACTCACAGGACCCCTCCACCGATGCGACTCAGATTCAGTTCGCCTATAATCCTCATCCTGCTATTGCTCACAGGTTGTGGCTCCTATGATTTCAAGGTTAACGAGCGAGTCGTTTTTACGCCTAAGCCATTGTTTACAGACTTCGAGATCGCCGACACGGCTCTCAATGACTGCATCAAGCAAGCTATCGTCGACAACAAAATCACCAGCGCGGCTCAACTTTCGGTCCTCAACTGCAGCCACGCGGGCATCAGTTCCCTGGCGGGCATCGAGACGTTCACCGGTCTCAGTCAATTGAAGCTGAGTTCGAATCAGTTTGCTGATCTGTCCCATCTTGTTCCCTTGTCCTCGCTGGAGGACCTTTATCTGGATAATAACGAGATCATTATTCCAACGCCCTTGTATGACCTGATGTCACTGCAACTAGTCGACCTGAGCGGTAACTCCTCCCTGCACTGTCCTACCTCGAGTGCCCTGCTGCGGGTCGAGGAAGTTCGCCTACCGCGTCATTGCGGCTGAGGCGAAGCGTTAATCGCAGGAGAACCCTATAGATGCAGATGACCTTCTATCGAATAATCAGCTGGCTACCCTTCCCGGCAATATACGCCCTGGCGCGGGTCGCCTATCTGGTGCTTTACTATCTCTCAGGTTATCGCAAAGCAGTGGTGCGGCAGAACCTCCAGCACGCATTTCCTGACAAAAGCGAGAGTGAGATCACAGTTCTGGCAAAAAAATTCTACCTTCAGCTTGTCCAGGTAGCACTTGAGATCATTAAAGCCCGGCGTATGAGTAAAGAAGATTTTCGGCAACGCGTAACTATGCGCAACCCCGAATTACTTGCCCAGTGCAGCAATAACTTCTCAGAGTCTGTGATTATTCTCGCCATCCATCAGGGCAATTGGGAGTGGGTGCTCCACGGCGCCACCACGGCGCTGGAGATACCGATAGATCCGGTATACAAGCCACTGCATAACAAAGTGGTAGACCAGCTGGTATTTGATATCCGCAGCCAGTTTGGCTCCAGACCGTTGGCTATGAAGGACTCAATCAAGGATATTTTACGACGCAGACATGAATTCAGGCTCTTGGTAATGGTTGCAGACCAGGCGCCGACCAGGCACGAGCGCAGTTACTGGACCGAATTTCTCAATCAGGAGACAGCTTTTTACCTGGGTGGTGAAACTATCGCCAGAATGACCAAATTCCCGGTATTGTTCGTCCAGTGTCATCGTCAAAGCCCGGGATATTACGAGATTGAGCTTCACGAAGTTGCCAGGCCGCCCTACGGCAAAGAATCAAACGCAATCAGCGATCGCTATATTGAGCTGGCTGAGCAGGCGATACGCAGCGAGCCCTATAGCTGGCTGTGGAGTAATCGACGCTGGAAGCGCATGCGAAAGATGGAAGAAGCGCAAGCAGCAAATGAGCGCTCAGCAGCGGACACTACGCCCCCCAACTAGTGCCCGCCCCCATGGATGGGTTCACCGCGCGGACCATCTTGTTAAAGCCTTTCGCTGCTGCCACCCGATCACGGAGAATTGGGCGCCATTAACAAACCGCCCACCCACAAAAAAGCGGCCACAGGGACCGCTTTTCGAACGAACCTTGCAGATAGCTTACTTTGTGAGCTTCTCTTTAATACGAGCAGCACGACCAGATAGTTCGCGGAGATAGTAGAGCTTCGCCTGACGAACATCGCCACTACGCTTAACAGTCACGCTGTCGATCAGCTGGCTGTAAGACTGAAAAGTACGCTCAACGCCTACACCGTGAGAAATCTTACGAACGGTGAAGGCTGAATTCAAACCGCGGCTGCGCTTGGCGATAACCACGCCTTCGAAAGCCTGCAGACGCTCGCGGGTCCCTTCCTTTACCTTTACCTGTACCACTACCGTGTCACCGGGGCTGAATTCTGGCAGCTCTTTCTGCATCTGCTCAGCGTTAATCTCAGAAATAATCTTGTTGGTGTTCATGGCACACTCCTGTCGTTTTACATTCGTAGCTTCACAGCTAGCGATCAATTAATAAATCCCGTTCGCGGCAATAGGCCGCCAACAATTCGTCTTCTTCGGGAGACATCTCCCTGCCTTTAAGCAAGTCCGGGCGGCGCTCGTAAGTACGACCCAGTGCCTGCTTTAGGCGCCAGCGGCGGATCTTTTCGTGATCACCGCTGAGTAATATTTCCGGCACCTTTTCGCCCTCAAACTCTTCGGGGCGCGTGTAGTGCGGGCAATCCAACAGGCCATTGACGTAGGAATCTTCCTGCGCCGATAACTCATGGCCCAACACACCGGGCATTTGGCGGGTCACTGCATCGACCACTACCATGGCAGCCAATTCGCCACCGCTCAGTACATAGTCGCCAATGGACAGTTCCTCGTCCACCTGGGCTTTTATCAAGCGCTCATCTACGCCTTCGTAGCGCCCTGCTACCAGTACCAGTCCATCTTCCTGAGCCAACTTCACAGCTTTACTGTGATCAAAGCGCTGGCCTTGCGGCGACAGATACACGACTTTCGCCGTGGAACCCACCACTGCCTTCGCGGCGGCAATCGCCTGCTGCAAAGGATCAATCTTCATCAACATTCCCGGGCCACCGCCATAGGGTCTGTCGTCTACCGTCCTATGCTTGTCGACGGTAAAATCTCGCGGGTTGTGGTGGCTTAGTGCCACCAGACCCTGATTTACCGCTCGTCCAGTCACTCCATAGTCACTAACGGCGGCGAACATCTCGGGGAACAGGCTCACCAGTGCGATGTGCATTGTGTGCTGCTCCAGATCTGCGCCCAATTTCCGCGCATGGCCCCTATTCTTCTTCCAGGTACCAGTTAACCTCAATCACGCCTTGTTCCAGATCTACACGGGAGACTACGTCTCCGGGCAGATAGGGAATCAGGCGTTCCCGGTCGTCAAGGCTGTCTTCTGTGGCCTTGACCACCAACACATCGTTGGCGCCAGTTTCTATCAGGTAGTCCACTGTTCCCAGCAACTCCCTTTTGTCTTGTTCCAGGCACCAAACCTGCAAACCCTGCAACTGGCGCCAGTAGAAATCACCCTGTTCCAGATTCGGCAGGAGATCGGCCTCTACCGCAACCTCCAATCCCTTGAAAGTCTCCGCTGCATTTCGGTCATCGACCCCTTTTATCTGGGCCACCAGACCTTTGCCCTGGCGTTTGCCGTTCTGAAACGTAATCGGCTCGTAGCCGTCTCGACGCTTCAACATCCAGCCTTCAAACCCAAGGAAGTTCTCCATGGGATCGGTGTACGAGTGTATTTTCACCCAGCCCTTGATGCCAAAACAGCCGGTAATCTTGCCGGCTATCAGGTATTGGCTGACTGGGGGTTCACTCATAAACCCGCCGTCCTTTTTGCCTTAGGCCGCTGCAGCGTCCTTGACCAGCTTAGCAACACGATCAGAGAGCTGTGCACCCTGACCCTGCCAATAAGCAATACGCTCTGCTTCTACACGCAGGCGTTCTTCCTGACCACGGGCGTTAGGATTGAAGAAACCAACGCGCTCAATAAAGCGGCCATCACGGGCTTTACGGCTGTCAGTCACGGTCAGGTGGTAAAAAGGGCGTTTTTTGGCGCCGCCACGAGAAAGTCGAATTGTTACCATTTTCTGTTAATTCCTACAAATTAGGTGGGATTTGCTGCGAAACCGCACACTTCTCCACGACAAAAACCGACCCAGAGGCCGGAAAGGTGGCGTATCATACGGAAATTACGCCAGTTTTTAAACCCCAGTGACGGGATTATTTAGTGGATTCCACACGTTACGGGGACTCCAGAGGCTCTTGCTACTGAAACGGCGCTGCTCCACCGGGACCGCCCATGCCGCCGCCGCCCGGCGGCATCATGCCTCCCAGGCCGCGCATCATTTTTTGCATGCCACCGCCCTTCATCTTTTTCATCATTTTTGCCATCTGCTTGTGCTGCTTGAGCAGGCGATTAAGGTCCTGAACCTGAGTACCGGATCCAGCGGTAATGCGACGCTTGCGCGAGCCCACAATAATTTCAGGCTTACGTCGCTCAGCTGCTGTCATGGAGTCAATCATCACCTCCATGCGAGAGAACTGCTTCATATCCAGATTTTGCTGGGCCATCTGCGCCATATTGCCCATACCCGGCAGTTTATCGAGCATACCGGCAATGCCGCCCATATTGTTCATCTGCTGCAACTGGTCGCGAAAGTCTTCCAGATCAAAGCGCCCGCCTTTCTTGACCTTACGCGCGAGTCGCTCGGCCTTTTTCTTATCGACCTTTTGCTCAACCTCCTCGATCAACGACATCATGTCGCCCATGCCGAGGATCCGTGAAGCGAGGCGATCAGGGTGGAATGGGTCCAATGCGGCTATTTTCTCTCCCACCCCGAGAAACTTGATGGGCTTACCGGTGATCGCGCGTACCGACAGCGCGGCGCCACCGCGGGTATCGCCATCTACCTTGGTCAGAATGATGCCGGTCAACGGCAGAGCATCACCGAACGCCTTGGCGGTGTTGGCAGCATCCTGGCCGGTCATAGCGTCGACCACAAACAGGGTTTCGATAGGTTTAACCACGCGATGTAACTCGGCGATTTCTCCCATCATCGCTTCGTCTATGGCGAGTCGGCCGGCCGTATCAACAATTAACACGTCGCTGAACTGAATACGGGCATGCTCCAGAGCCGCCCGCGCGATATCGACAGGCTTCTGGCTGACGTCGCTGGGGAAAAAGTCTACGCCAACTTCTGCCGCCAGAGTCTCCAACTGCTTGATGGCCGCGGGGCGGTATACGTCGGCACTTACCAGCGTGACAGTCTTCTTGTCTCGCTCCTTGAGTAATTTGGCCAGTTTTGCCGCAGATGTTGTTTTACCGGCCCCTTGTAATCCGGCCATCATAATGACCGCCGGCGGCTGGGTGGTCAGATCGAGCGTTTCGTTGGAAGAGCCCATTACCGATTCCAGCTCGCTCTGGACAATTTTCAGGAATTCCTGACCGGGGCTGAGACTATTCATCACCTGCTGACCCAGGGCGCGCTGCTTTATGGCCTCCACGAAATCCTTGACCACCGGCAGCGCAACGTCTGCCTCCAGCAAGGCCATACGCACCTCACGCAGAGTTTCCTGAATATTTTCTTCGCTCAGCCGGGCTTTCCCCGTAACAGAGCGCAAGCTGGTGGACAGGCGGTCAGAAAGGCTTTCAAACATGCGGTAACTCTCGGTGGCGCGGCTGCGCTATTGATTAAGCAGGGACAAGTCGGTACAAAGGAGCGGAGTATACTTCACCAGAGCACAACTCCCAAACCAATGTCAGCTTCCTTTCCAGCCGTAATCGCTGCACTGCTTTATCTGGCAGCAGGCGGAATGCAGCTAATTCATACCAGCCAACAGCGATCGCAAATCAGTCGCACGGTGTTAGGTCTGGGATTGGCGGCCCTGCTGTTTCATGGTGCTGTCACCTACTACACCGTATTTACGCCCGCCGGCGTCGATCTTGGCTTTTATAAAGTCTCCGCATTGATTTTTCTGGTAATCAATAGCGCCTGCTTTTTGTCTCTGACTCGCAGGCCCCTGCAAAATCTACTCGTCGTATTGCTGCCCCTGTCAGCGGTGTCCGTGCTGGTTTCGGCCTTTGGTCCAACCACCTCTGCGCCACCTGAGGCGGCCCTGAGCGTAGGCATGATGGTGCACATTGGCAGCTCTGTTGTCGCCTACTCCCTCCTCACCCTGGCTGCCATTCAGTCGGCGCTGGTGGCAGTACAGGACCATCAGCTCAAGAGAAGGCATACACGGGGTATAGTCCAGCTTTTGCCACCGCTGCAGTTGATGGAGTCCATGTTATTTGAGCTGTTGTGGGTCGGTGTTGCCATGCTGACAGTGGCAATCGCTTCCGGCGCGGTCTTTGTCGACGACATATTTGCCCAGCACCTGGTCCACAAGACCGTACTGACGATCATTGCCTGGCTGCTATTCTCGCTGCTTTTGTGGGGCAATTATCAACTCGGCTGGCGCAGCCAGACCGCGGTCCGCCTAACGCTTGCGGGTTTTGCACTGCTCATGCTGGCCTTTTTCGGCTCAAAACTGGTGCTGGAACTCGTCCTTCAGCGCGGCTAAGCCACATTACCGGTAATTGCTTTACCCCTTGCTCCCCATGCGCTTTTTCTTCAAGATACGCGTTCTATGACCTTCCGAGTAAAATCCTGATTTGAACGAGGCACCGCTGGGCCTTCTTTTCTCAGTACTGGCAGTATTAATTCTCATGTCCGCATTCTTCTCCAGTTCGGAGACGAGCATGATGTCGCTTAATCGATACCGTCTGAAACACCTGAGGAAAAACAAACACCGTGGTGCCAGAAGGGCCAGCAAACTGCTGGAGCGCCCTGATCGCCTGATCGGCTTGATTCTGATTGGCAACAACCTGGTCAATATTCTGGCATCGGCTATCGCTACCGTGATCGCGATTCGCCTGTGGGGCGATGCAGGCATAATTATTGCCACCATTTCGCTAACTCTGGTCATCCTGATTTTTGCTGAAATCACCCCTAAAACCATAGCAGCGCTGTATCCGGAAAAAGTTGCCTTCCCTGCCAGTTTCATTCTATGGCCACTGCTTAAAGTGTTTTACCCGATCGTGGTAATGGTGAACAGTATTACCAACGCCCTGCTGCGGCTACTCGGGTTTGATCCGTCGAAAACCAATGAAGAGCATGTATCTTCAGAGGAGCTGCGCACCATCGTCACCGAAGCCGGCCAGTTAATACCCACCCAGCACCGGGATATGCTGCTTAACATTCTCGACCTGGAAGAGGTGGAGGTAGACGACATTATGGTGCCGCGCAATGAGGTCTACGGCATAGATCTCGACGACAGCGACGACGAAATTATGAGCTGCCTGCAAAACAGTGCGCACACTCTGCTGCCCGTTTGGCGCGAAGATATCAACGATATCGTTGGTATACTGCATATGCGAAGCATCAGTCGGGTTCTCGATCAGCAGGGCCTGGACCGGGTAGCGCTGGAACGGGAAATGGACAAGCCCTACTTCATACCCGAGAGCACCCCACTGCATACGCAGTTACTGAACTTCCAGAAGAAAAAGCTACGCTTGGGTGTGGTGGTAGACGAGTACGGTCAGGTCATGGGCTTGGTGGCACTGGAAGACATCCTGGAAGAGATTGTCGGCGAGTTCACGTCCAATCTGCAGGATTCAATGGACAACATCTTTGCCCAGCGTGATGGCAGCTACATTATTTCCGGCACAGCAACTATCCGGGAGATTAATCGCAACCTGAATTGGCAATTACCTACCGACGGACCCAAAACTCTCAGCGGTTTGATACTGGAATACCTCGAGTCCTTTCCCGACGCCAACGCAGGCATGGCGATAGGCGGTTACACGCTCGAGATTCTGGAATTACAGGGTAATGTTGTGCAAGCGGTGCGTGCCCGCCCACAAACAACAGATTAGCACCGCCGCAACAATTATCTTAATCTAACGGGGTACGAGTCGAGCATCCGCTGTCGAGACCTGGCAATAATTTCACGCTTGCCTGTAGCATCCGCCATCGTCCAATCGGTGATTTCCCGGGCACTACGAAAGCAACCACTACAGATGTCCTTGTCATCCAAGGCGCAGATAGAAATGCAGGGCGACTTGGGAGCCGACTCGCTCACTCCTGCTCCTCGAGATTCTCCAGGAAATAGCGTGCGTTCGCAACATAGTGCTCTGCATTAGCTTTCAGACCCTGCTGGTACTCTTCACCCAGACTGGTTTTAATTTTGGCTGGCGAACCCAGCACCAGACTGCCGTCTGGAATTTCCATGCCTTCTGTGACCAGCGCATTGGCGCCGATCAGGCAGCCCTTGCCGATCTTGGCACCGTTCAAGACTACTGCATTGATCCCAACCAGCGACCCATCGCCGACGGTACACCCATGCAACATCGCATTGTGGCCAACGGTAACATCCTTGCCTATCACCAGCGGAAACCCTGGATCCGCATGCAGCACAGTGCCATCCTGAATATTACTACCCGCGCCTACCTCTAGCGTTTCACCGTCACCGCGCAATACACAGTTGAACCAGACACTACTATTCTCATGTAAGGTCACCATCCCGATAACGGCGGCATTGGGCGCAATGAAATGTCCTTCGCCGACCAGCGTTACTTTTTTGTCCCCTAAGCTGTATTTCATCGTATCTGTAGGCCTATTTAAGTCGTGTATATTGCTCTGTCGCAGGCTCCGGGAATAACGTGATTTAGACCCAGCTGCAGATTTCGATATTACCGCAAATAGCGGTGGGGAACCGTATCGCCTTTAAAATTATTGCGTGCTGTCCAAGTGAAGTTTGCACAATGGACAGGAAGCGATTCAGGGTACCGTGGACCCGTCACGCTCAAGCTTCAGTCCAGCGCCGTAGGCCAAATTCGCTAATTGCGCCAGAACAGCGGCTGTGACACCCCAGATATTGTCATCTCCGATGGTGTAGTGAGGAACTTGACGCAGACGCTCCCCGTCGGACATTTCTTCAAGGTGAAACAGGTTCGGATCGGCGAAGGTCTGCAGCGGTAACATGAACAAGCTATCGAACTCGCCCTCGTCCATGATCAGATCAAGCTTTGCTGGAACTCTCGCGACACAAGGGTGCACCTCGAATCCAAAGCGGGTGAACAGCGGCTGCAACTCACCCAAGGGATGCACCTGATCCTCTGTGATACCCACCTCTTCAAACGCCTCACGCTTGGCGGTGGCCCAGGGCGTGAGATCTTCGACTTCCCGCTTGCCACCGGGAAACGCAACCTCTCCAGGGTGCAGAGTCAGATGTTTGGCCCGACGCCCCAGCAACACCTGCGGTGTATCTTCGGAAGTAAGCACGACCAGAACGGCGGCCTGTCGAGCGTCCGAATCGCGCCAGGTAAGACCATCCAGGGGCAGCTGATTACTCAGCGCGGTGTGTACTGCGCTAATCAACATCTAAGCGGGGAACTCCGCGTGACTTCCGGGCACATAGAAGCTGAGCTGGCAGATTTACACACCCCTGGCTTGCTGCTCATAAAAGATTGAGGAGAAAGTATCCAGTGTCTTTGTTTCGATAGCATGACGAATGCCAGCCATATGCTGCTGATAAAAATGCAGGTTGTGAATGGTATTGAGTTGCGACCCCAGTATTTCGTTGCACTTGTCGAGGTGATGTAGATAGGCACGACTGAAATTACTGCAAGTATAACAACTGCAGTCTTCGTCCAGCGGCAGTGTGCAGGTTTTATGCCTGGCGTTGCGCAACTTCAGTGGCCCTCGTGAGGTGAATAGATTGCCATTGCGTGCGTTACGGGTTGGCATGACGCAATCAAACATGTCCACACCCCTGCGAGCACCTTCAAGTAAATCCGCCGGCGTGCCTACGCCCATCAGATAGCGCGGCTTGTCTTCAGGCATCAGCGGCTGCATCACATCCAAAACCGCCATCATTTCGTCCTTCGGCTCGCCCACCGATAAACCGCCAATGGCATAGCCATCAAAACCGATATCAACCAATCCTGCCAAAGACTCCGCGCGCAATTGCTCGTACATACCGCCCTGAATAATGCCAAATAGCGCTGCTGTACTTTCGCCATGAGCCGCTTTGCTGCGGACTGCCCAGCGCAGCGACATCGCCATCGAGTCACGTGCCTCCTGCTCAGTCGCAGGGTATGGGGTGCACTCGTCGAAGATCATCACAATATCGCTACCGAGACTGCGCTGAATCGCCATGGAAGTCTCCGGATCGAGAAAGACCTTGGAACCATCAACCGGTGACTGAAACTTCACCCCCTCCTCTGATATTTTGCGCATGTCTCCAAGGCTGAACACCTGAAAACCGCCAGAATCAGTGAGTATAGGGCCGTTCCAGCCCATAAAATCGTGTAAATCACCGTGCTGCTCGATGATCTCGGTGCCGGGGCGTAACCAGAGGTGAAAGGTATTGCCCAGTACGATTTCTGCGCCTATCTCGCGGATATCCCGTGGCAACATACCTTTTACGGTGCCATAGGTTCCCACTGGCATAAATGCCGGAGTTTCCACGGTGCCACGGGGAAACTGCAATTGGCCACGCCGGGCTTTACCGTCACTACCGGATTGGACAAATTTCATATGACACTCGCGACTCATGTGCGCTCCCTGGCGATATCACTGGCGGTAATAAACATGGCATCGCCATAACTGAAGAATCGGTACCCCTCTGCTATGGCGTGCTGATAAGCATTCATTATATGCGTTTGCCCGGCAAAGGCGCTGACCAGCATCAGCAAGGTGGATTCGGGCAGGTGGAAATTGGTAATCATTGCGTCCACAGCCCGAAATCGGTAACCAGGGTAGATAAATATATCGGTATCGCCCGCATAGGGCTGCAATACACCACTCTGTCGGCTGGCGGTTTCCAGTGAACGCACCGCCGTTGTGCCCACGGCAATAACCCGCCCGCCGTTTTCCCTCGCGGCCTTCACTGCACTGCACACGCTCTCGTCAACTTCGAGGTACTCCGAGTGCATTTTGTGGTCTGCAATATCGTCCGCTCGCACCGGCTGAAAGGTACCAGCACCGACGTGCAGGGTGACTTGAGCCGATTGCACACCTTTCTCGGCAAGCGCCGAGAGCATCTCTTGGGTAAAGTGAAGCCCCGCTGTCGGGGCGGCAACTGCGCCTTCACGCTGGGCAAATACGGTCTGATAGCGCTCCTGGTCAGCGACCTCATCTTCCCGAGCAATATAGGGTGGCAGGGGCATATGGCCGATTGCGCCAAGTATTTCGATAATGGAGGAGCCACCATCGCTGGCCAGACAAAATAGAGCATCTTCCCTGCCCGTGACCAACAAACTATGGGGCCCCGGTTCTGCGCCCTCTTTACCGCTTAGCAGGATGCGGCTTCCAGGCTTGGGCGACTTCGAGCAGCGCACATGAGCAAGCGCCGTATTTTCACCGGTGATACGCTCAATCAGAATTTCAACTTTACCGCCGGTGGCTTTCTGGCCCCACAGGCGCGCTGGAATGACCCGGGTATTGTTAAAAACCAGAAGGTCATCAGGGCGAGTTTTATCGAGCAGATCTCTAAATCCACGATGCTCAACCGCCCCGCTATTTCCGTCCAGACACAGCAGGCGACTGGCCGAGCGCTCAGGCAAGGGATGCTGAGCAATCAGTTCGGCAGGTAGATCATAGTGAAAGTCAGTGCGCTTCATCAGGATACATTGCTAAAAAAGCCGGCACAGGGCCGGCTTCGTCAGCAAATCAGAGGAGTCTACTTCTCTTCTTTTTCGCTGGCTTCTTCGGCAGGTGCTTCTTCAGCCGCGGGCGCTTCTTCAGCAGCAGGCTCTTCTGCAGGTGCTTCTTCAGCAACAACTTCTTCCGCAGGAGCTTCCTCAGCGGGAGCTTCTTCGGCAGCAGGCGCCTCTTCTTCTACCACTTCTACAACTGGCGCGGCTGGCGCTGCGGCCTTAATCAGCCCTTCTTCAAGCAGAATACGTACCTTGTCTTCGCCATTCAGCGTGTTTTTGTTCGCATCCTGGACCGCATAACGATTGTCGCCACGCTGATAGATAGTGTAATCGTCTGTCTTCTTGACCAATTTCATAGCCATGCTCTTTTCTCCCTAGATACTCAGATATGCCCCTGGGGGCGATTTAATACACGCCAGCTCTCGCTGGAATCGGCGCGAAGTGTACAGTCAATCAGCCTGAAGGTTAAGCGTAAAAATATTGCACTTTAGGGGCCTGTTGCTATAATCCCGCGCTCTTCAGGACTGACGCCCGCGTCAGATCCAACCCTTCGTGCCGGAGTGGTGGAATTGGTAGACACGCCGGATTCAAAATCCGGTTCTCGCAAGAGAGTGGGGGTTCAAGTCCCCCCTCCGGCACCATTTATCCTACACGCACATCAGTGCATCCGAATTACCCCTGTATAACCCGGGTCTACAGCGTCGCCTTCCGGGATGAAAACGAAAGTTTCTACGCCTCTCTAATCAACTCCGTTTCGGGTTTTAGAAAAAAACCAAGCGAAATGATCCACGTGCCATAAGCCTCCGTATATCCCCTCAACGAATACAAACTAACTAAGTTTTTGGAGTAAATTATGAATCGTATTATCCTTGGTCTGGTGGCAATTTTATCATTGGGATTTGCTGGCATGACTACCGCCGAGGTAGATACTAGCGCTAACGCCGCCACTGGGAAAATCGTTGTTTACCGGAATGAGAGCAGAGGTTCTATCTCTTTCAACGTGTTTGCAAACTCCACCCAACTCGGTCGCATCAAGCAAGGTCGCGCTATCTCAGCCGACCTTCCTGCTGGCACTTACACGATAGCGAGCAACCTGGAAGGTAGCGAGAACCTCACCGTTACAATTAAGGCGGGTCAAACTGTTTATGTAGACAGCCAACTGGTTGGAAAGCGTTCTGGCAATTACCAATCCGTTTTTAACGCTGTCTCAGAAAGCGTTGCGGTCACCAGCCTACCTGCGATCAGCGACATTATTTAGAACTATAAGTCCCCTCTAGCCCCCATATCAGGGGGCTTTTTTTTGCCTGAAAATCACGGTTTACTCGAACAATAGGGACGCATTTCATTGGTGCTATTACAGGCAGCTACGGACATCTTGTCCGCGGCCAAATTTCATCTAATAAATGCGTCGCCATTAATGCACCGTTGAGAAACTCCGCTCAACCGTATTTCCCGTCCACACGTGGGCGAAGCCATATGGGAGTACAAACTACGGCAAAGGTGAGTAAAGAAAGAACCCACAGGACAGCCGAGAGCAATATCCATTGCTGATACGCTGAAACGAATAAAAGCGGCCCGGCAACCCTTACCACTGCAGCCATAGCTAGCCCAATGAACAGGTAGGCGAAAGCTTTGGGTGGCTCGTGGATACTGCGACCACTGTGGCCCAGTGAAACTCTACCCATCATGCTGACCGTGATAAGCCCAATGCCGCCAATGGTTAAAACATGCATAGCGAGCAGCGGTGTTACCGAGGATATAGGCACCAAGGCAAATAAGGTAAAGCCAAAAACAATAGCTAAATAAGCACCGTACAGACTCAGCAGCATTGGCTTGCCGAATATTCCCGGGGTAAACCACCACCAGGCTCTGATAGCCAATACGGGAATCAACAGAGCAGCGAAAACATACTGATATCCTGTGACATTAAAAAAGCATTCGGCAATAAAAAATCCCAGAAACAGGAACAGGCTAGCCAAATCCATCTGCGTTGAATTTTGAAGTGTCACTTTATAGCCCACCCCAGCTTCAATAAAAAAAGGAATGAGACGACGGCACATCATCAAAACTAATCCAATGATGACGTATAAGGTGACGTGCATAGTTGGGCGGGCCACGTCGGACATCAAGCCCAGTGCCTCAAGGTAGAACAGGCAATTGCAAACCAGTAAAAAAATCAGTTTACCGAGGATGGCATATTGCTTTTTTTGCCGGGTACCAATAATTGGAATTGCTATCGCCATGAACAGCCAGGTATTAAAAAGAACGTCCAGGGCAGCACTCAGGGCCAGCGGAATCACGCCAGTCAACAAACTCAATCTGGCCGCCAACCACAGAAAAAACAAACCGGCCAAGGGAGCGCGATGAAGGGTTTGTTGCCCGGTCCAGTTCTTGGTCGCTGTGAGCAAAAACCCCGCTATCACCGCCAGCGCGTAGCCGTAGAGCAACTCATGGGCGTGCCAGAGACTGGGGCTTATGGAGTTGGGGTAGATTGGAATTCCGTAACGGTAACTCCACGCCCAAAGCACAACACTCAGAGCGCCAAAATAGGCTGCACCCATAAAAAAAGGCCGGAAGCCCAGGTTCCACAGAGGCGCACCCATCTGCTTTGAGGTAGATTCTTCTGATATTGGCAGAGGTTCTGTGGGCATTGTTTTCCGTGTTGTGGATGTAAACACTAAGGACGTATTTATTTTATGCTATTACAGGCAGCTACGGATGTCTTGTCCATGGCAGCATTTCATCTAACAGGTGGGAGTAACGGGTGTCGTGAGTCAGACAGACTCCGTTCCCGAATCAAGCTGCTGCACCAGGTTAGCGTAAAACCCGGCGTCGGCCATCAACGTGCCGTGGGTGCCACGTTCAATAATTTCACCGCCATCCAACACTAAAATTTCATCCGAATGTTGAATAGTGCTGAGTCGGTGAGCGATAGCGATGACCGTTTTTTCCTCAAACACATGATCTATGGCTTTCTGAATCAGCTGCTCCGTTACTGAGTCCACCGAGCTGGTCGCTTCATCCAGCATCACAACTTCGCTGCCAGTGGCAATGGCCCGTGCAAAGGCGATCAGCTGGCCCTGTCCGGCGGACAGGTTGCCGCCATTGCCCTGTAAAACGAAATCGTACTTACCTGGCAGGCGCTCGATAAATTCGTCGGCATAGACGTATTTGGCCGCATCTATGACAAAATCGGGATTGGAAGACTCGCGCTCCAGCCCTATGTTGAAGGCGATACTTTCATTGAACAGGAACACTTCCTGCTGCATCAGGGAAAAGAACTTACCCACCTCGGCCTTGGGGATCTGGCTTAACTCAATACCATTGAGTTTGATTGAACCCTCATAATCGACGTAGGTTTTAGTGAGCAGGCGCAGAATCGTCGACTTGCCGGAGCCCGTACTGCCTACCAGAGCAATTTTGCTGCCCTTGCTCATGCAGAACGACACACCCTGCAATACCCAGGGACCGTCGGGATTGTATCGGAACCTGACATCGGTAAACTCCAGCGACTCAAAGGTACCCAGTTGCCCGCGCTGCCCGGCACTCAGTTGCTGCCCACTCCCGTTGCTTTCGTGTTCCGTTTCTTCTTCGTAAATCTCTTCAATATGGTCGAAGGCGGCAAAAGCTCGCTGTATGGACGCCATCTGCGAGGTAAAGTCGCGGATGGGCACAAAGATCTTGTCCAAGGTGTTGATGAAACCGACCAGTACGCCCAGGGAGATCGTAGCCGCCAGTATCTCCTTCGAGCCATACCAGATGATTAGGCCCATGCTAACCGTGGTAATGCCCTCAATCAGGGAGTACAGGGCAGAATCGTACAGATTGGATTCCGATTGCGCCTCGCGGAATCCCTCGGTATAGGTCGCATAGCGCTTCTGCACCGCGGACTCGGCGTTATATAGCTGCACGGTCTTCACGCCACTCAGGCATTCCTGCAGGTAACCGGTGCCCTGGGACAACACCACCCGCGCACGCAGGTAAGTATCTCGCAGACGGCGCCTGAGTAGCTCGGTGATGTAGTAGATCAGCGGACCAATCAGCAACAGTACCAGGGTGAGCTTCCAGCTGATAAACAACAGGAACACCAACAGCGCCACCGTTATCAGCACGTCCCGAATCATGCTCATCAAGCCCTGGGTAAAGGATTCGCTAATGGCCTCCAGATCACTGGTCAGGCGCGTGAGAGTGACGCCCATAGGAGTCTTGTCGAAATAGCGCCTGGGGAAATGCAGCACGCGGTTGAACATCTCGGCACGAATATCACGAATGGCGTACTGTGCCGCCGACTGCAGTGAGTAGTTGAAAACCGCATCCGCCAGAAAATTGCCCAACAACACACCGGCCAGTACCAGGCACCAAAATACCAGTCCCTCGCTTTGCATGGGCACCAGTTGGTCGTCGATGATACGCATGATCAGCCAGGGGAACAGAACCGCTAGCGTCACAGACACCGGCATCAGACTCAGACCAACAACAACCTGCCTGCGGTAGGGCCTGAAATGGCCGAGAAAGCGCCACACTACACCCCAACGTATTTTCTCGCGTTCAGGGGCCGGGGTTGTGCCTGATTCGTGCGTCGCTGCGGTGCTTTTCATGCCACAGCCTCGTTGTCATGTTGCTGTAGTTGCCAGGTGTGTCGATATTCCTCGGAGCTTAACAATAATTCCGCGTGGCTACCCTGGGCCACAATTCGACCTGCGTTTAAAACCAGTATGGTGTCAACTTTTTCCAGCACGGTAGCGCGGTGGGAGATAATCAAGGTGGCGGCACTGCGGGTGTGGTTGAATATCTGGTCAAGCAGGAAGCGCTCGGTCTCGTTGTCGACAGCAGATAACACATTATCCAGAACCATCAATTTACACGGGGTATACAAACCGCGGGACAGGCTCAAGCGCTGTTTCTGCCCGCCAGACAAAAGTATGCCTTTCTCTCCTACAAGGGTGCTTTCCTGTTCGGGAAACTGGCGCACTTCATCCAGCATATCGCTCTGGTACAGGGCCTGCTCCATTGGCAATGGGTCGGCCAGCTCGCCGGCTCCAAACTGAATATTCTCACTCACCGTATCGGAAAACAGAAACGGGTCCTGGGTAATGGTTCGCACCGCGCTGCGCAGGTCCTGCCGGGACAGGGTGGTGATGTCGACGCCATCAATGAAAATGGAACCGGGGGCAACCTCAAGGTAGCTGTTCAGGCAGTTGACTAATGTCGTCTTGCCTGAGCCTACTTTACCGAGTACGCCGACCATCTGCCCCGGCTTAATCTCAAAGCTGATGTTGCTCAGGGCAGGCGTGTCACTGCCGGGATAGGTGTAGCTGAAATCGTTAATGCGAAGGTGGTGGGAAAACAGATCATCGCGCTCTTTCGGCGGCAAGTGCACCTGGTCCTGTTGATGCTCTGGCTGATCCAGAATACGGCGCATGCTTTCCAGTGACACAATACCGGCTTGCCAGGCTGAAAAGACCATGCCCAGAGATATAAAAGGCATGGCCAGTAGAGCCGCGTAGGCGAGCAGCGCGGTGAGATCGCCCAACGACAGCTCCGCCTGAATCAGGTAACCGCCACCCACCCCCAGTATCAACACCTTCAGCAGCCGATCGGTGTAGGCAATAACCGGTAGCACCACGGTGCGCACCAGAGTGAGACTCAGCGAGCGGTCCAGTATTTTGCCGTTTTCCTTGTCGAATGCCTTCTCGGCCCAGTCTTGGATATGGTTAGACTTGATCACCTCGATTCCAGACAAAAAGCCCACCGTAGTGGACGACATCTCCTGTAGCTCTACCATGCGTACGCGAAGCATGCGCCGTAAAAAAGCAATTCCCTTGTGGGCAATGGCAAAGGTGACCACCACCGGAAAAATGCAATACAAGGTTAGGCTGGGAGATATCTGATACATCTTAAGCGGCGTCAGCGACAGCGCAAAAAATATGTTGAACACCTGCAGCATGACGATACCCGCCAGCGCTCGCACACCATTGATATCGTTATTGACGATGGAAATGAGGGCGCCGGTTTCATGTTCCCGGTAGAACGCCGACTGCATCCTGGTGAGCTTGGCAAAGGCATCGTCCTTCAGTTCCCGCTCAATGGAGCGCCCGGGGTTAAAGAACAGAATACGGGACACGGTGCGGGTAACTACCATTAGCAGCGCGAATAGCACCACAGCACCAATGCTACGCATCAATGCGTCCTGCTGCTGCACCAGCGCATCACTGCTGAGCAGGTCGATACTCTCACCCAGATACAACGGGATAGACACCGCCAGCCAGTTGGTGAGGAATATGAACACAATACCCCACCCATACGCCTGTTTGTGACGCAGGATATAGCGGAAAAAAAAGCGAGTATTTGACTCTCTTGCGGTGGCTGTCAATCTGATCCCGTGTGAACAAAGCAATGGCGCGCGAGCGCCGCGCAGGCATTATATGCCATTAAAAGCGTGTGGATCATATGGCCCATACAAAAAAAGGCCCTCGCAGGGAGGGCCTTTTCTATGGAGCAGTGATTAGAAGATGTCATGTCCCCTCTATTCAGCTCCCATTACATACGTGAACTAAGCAGCTTTCAGCTTCTCACGAACATTCTCAACAACATCTTCTACTTGGCCCTGAACCTTGGTGATTTGAGCTTTAACGTCTTCAACAACGTTATCAAACTCAGGCATTTCAACGGTAGGCATTTCGATGTTCTCAATGCGACCGGTCAGTTCAGTACGCAGCTTGGCGCCACGCTTTTCAAGCTGCTTAACGCGCTTGTCGTTTTCCTTGCGTGCTGCTTCCAGATTCTCTTTAACAGCGTCGATGCCCTGGCCGATGATGCCAAAGTAAACATTTACCGCTTTCTCAGCAGAAGCACTGAAGTTGAAGCCAGTAGCTTTCTTGGCAGCGACTTTCTTCGGAGCAGCCTTCTTGGCAGCAGTCTTCTTAGGTGCAGCTTTCTTAGCAGCAACTTTCTTGGCAGGAACTTTCTTAACCGGTGCTTTCTTTGCAGTAGTTGTAGCCATGATCATTTCCTTTTTGGGTTTCACATTCAGTTTTGTAGTCAATCAACCGCGTGTGTGCAGTCAGTGGGGAGCAAGATACGGAAATAAATTAGAATCCACTGCCTAATTCACAGAAATTTTATAATTTGCGGAAAAACTATAGACCATTTTATGCTGATGGAGCATGTAAAGGCTTATGAACACTGGCTTTGGCGTTAGATTACAATTCTTTAATGACGACGAGAAATTGTACGGGGGTGTCATCCAGGCCCGGAGCCTTAATTCATCAGTAGGCGTCACGCCAGAGTAGATTGCACCTGTTCCATGAAATGCCAGGGCGCCAACAGATGCTGGAACTCCTCTGCAGGAACGGGTTTGCTGAACAAATAGCCCTGTACAATTTTGACACCCTGTCCGGTCAAAAAGCGATACTGCTCGGGCGTCTCTACACCTTCGGCGACCAGGGGCAGCTTCAGACTGTTGGCCAACGCTATAATTCCCGCCGCCAGGCCCGCACCACCATCACTGTCGACGCAGCTGCGGACAAACCGACGATCAAGCTTGATTTCGTCAATGGGCAGGTCGGTTAGGTAAATTAACGGCTCGTGACTGGTTCCAAAATCATCTACCGACAAATAAACTCCCAGCTCCTTTAGTGCATTCAGTGACTGCGCGACACTCGTGCGCTTGTCCATTAAAGTGCTCTGTGCCAGACCCAATTCCAGCGAAGACGGCTCCAGATCATATTTCAGCAACATAGCTTCTATTAATTGAACAAGCTCTGGTTTGAACTGAGGTGCTGCCACATTAATGGCAACCCGCGACAGTTTCAGGTCCTTCGCGGCAAAGGCAGCCAATTGTTTGCAGGCCTCCTCCAGTACCCAATCGCCCAATTGATCGCTATAGCCCATTTCCTCAGCCATCGCGATAAACTGGTTCGGCGGCAGGTCTCCAAACTCGGGGTGCTGCCAACGCAACAGAGCTTCCGCTCCCACCACCGAGCCATTGATAGTGTCAACCTGGGGCTGGTAATGCAGACTCAATTCTTCACGGGCAATCGCTTTGCGCAAATCGGCTTCCAGCCGGACACGATCAATGGTCGAAACATCCATGTCCTGGCTATAGAAAAGAAAGCGCTCACCCGTAACAAGCTTGACCTTCTGCATCGCAGTAGTAGCCGCGCGCAGCAGGCCTTCAACTTCCTGAGCGTCAGTCGGCGCGTTTGCAATACCAATAGAAGGCGTCACCACCGCCTCTCTGCCTTCAACCTGAATAGGTGCCGCGAGGCTGTCGATAATCCGGCGGGCCACCTCGCCTGCGGCTTCCACAGAATCGAGCTGGTTCAGAATGATGGTAAATTCATCCCCCCCAAGCCGTGAGACTTCGATTCTAGGTTCGGCGTCACTGTTGTGCGCGACGATATCGCTCTCTCTGACACAGGTAGAAAGGCGTCGACCCACTTCCCGCAGTACTTCGTCTCCGGCGGCATGGCCAAGAGATTCATTGATCCGCTTGAAGTTGTCCAGGTTCAACACCAACAGCGCGAGCCTGGATTTATTCCGTTCGTTCAAGCGCAGTACCAAACTCAACTGTTCGGCGAATAGGCTCCGATTTGGCAGCGAAGTCAGGCTATCGTAATGCTCCATTTGATGCAGCTGAGTGCGCGTCTCGCTGATTTCTTCGACCGCCTTACTGAGAGCTTCATCGCGCTCCGACAACTGCGAGGTTCTCTCCTCTACCTTCATGCTCAGTAATCGTTGATCCGTTTCTATCTCATTCTTTCTTCTGCTGAGGCCGCCTATCACACTGTTTAATACATTGGCCACTTCGCGAATCTCGGCGCTGCCGCTAATATCCACCGCCGCCTCCAGCTTCCCGGATGAGACGTCGTCAGCCAACTTGGCCAGCTGCGTTAAAGACCTGCCAAACTGCCAACTAACAAACAGAACCATGGCGCAAATCAATAAAGCGAACATCGTGGTAAAGATTATGAGGCCAGATATCGAGGATATCGTGGCATCGAGCAGGCGCGCTTGACTGACCAGCACATGCACATAGCCCATAACCACCCTACTGTTGACCGACTGCGGTACGATCAGGGCCGCTGCAAAGGCCAGCGGCTGAATGTCTTTTTCAGTTGGGTTGACCGCGGAAAATACTGGAAGTGTTACATGGACATCTGAATCCTGGTTAAACAACCCAGACCAGAAGCCTGGCTCGGCCGATGGAGTTCCTCCGTCAAACCAACTGACGCCGCTCTCAGCTGGTGAAAGCCCTGCCCGCAGAGCGCGAAAATCGACGGCGTTGGCGGTTTTATCATCCGGGGCCTGCGCCAAGACTTGCCCCAGGCTATCTCTGGCTATGGCTGTAACCACCTCTGCGTGCAAGAAGTCAGCCAACCGTGACTTCAGCAGCTGTTCGTCGCGCCCGTAAATTTCGACCTGGAGCTCTATACTACTAGCAGCAGTCATCTGAGCCTGTAACACATTATTATGCAACTGCACCTGATACTCACGACCAGCGGCAGTGGATAGCAGCACAGAGGTGAGTAGCAGCACCGCTGCCAGAAAAATTAGATTTAGCTTCCCTGCGATGGTCATGTCCTCTCCAACGGGCACTGTCAGCGGATGGAATTCCTTATCAGTGATACGCTACCATGTGCGCTCTCAGCCCGGCAAATTCTAATCTGGAAAATGCGTACTTTGCCCTGAGATCCTGGTGCGCGAGGGCTGCCGCGGTACAGAATCTAATTGGCAAACCATTAAAGACCCTCCAGGCTTCATAAGTTAAACCGGTAGTGGTGGCACGTGGGAAAAATATGGGTATGATCACCGCCGTTAACAGCTCGTAAAACAGGCGTATCGCAGACTCAGGCGGCGGCCCTCCAAAACGATCAAGGACTACGAATGACACCTTTGCTCCAACGGCGAACTTCACAGCGACTCGGCTCGCTGATTGGCACGTTATTTTTTTTGCTGCTGCTCGGTTGCAGCGATGATGATCGTGGAGAGGTACCAATACAGCCTCCTGTAGAACCCACCGTTGAAGCTCTGTTCGACAGTACGGCCAACCCGCCCGTATTACCGTTTCCAAACGCTATTTATGCCGGCAGCGATGGCCGTCTCGCCCTGCCTCTACCTGCTGACAGTGCGCCTGGCGATCTCAGCGATGCCACGGTCGCCGTTAACACGATGGATGGATTTTCAACCATTGCGCCCATCTCTATTGATTTTGCCGAAGCCATTGATGAGACCTCAATACTAGATGGCGATAATGTCCGGGTATTTGAGATTCGGCTGGACGCGGACGGTGCGCCAACAGAAACCCTTGCCGAGTTGAGTAGCGACAGTGACTACCGCGTGAGCGTTTCAGCCGTACAGGACTCCAGATTGCTGATTAAGCCGCTTAAACCGTTAAACGGTTCTTCTCATTACTTGGTCGGTATCAGCGATAGTTTGTTGGCCGTGTCGGGCCTGCACATGGGTCCATCAGCCGATTATTTGGCGCTGCGCTCGGGAGACTCTTCGAGTAGTGACGTTATCGACACCGCGAAGCTTAGCGAGTTGGTGCAAGCGCAGGAAGAACTGCTCATCGAAAGCGGCCTGCAGCAGGATACCATCGTCGTCTCGCTCAGTTTCCCCACTCACTCTACCTCCGAGGTTTTGGAGTTTATCAATAGCATCGCTGACAGTAGGCCCATACCCCTGACCCGGCCTAACATGGTGATCGATGGAGAGGAACAGCCACTGACCAGCGCACCCTTTGCCAGCGCAGCACGCCTGTTTGGCCTGACCCCCGCAGGCCAGGCTGATATCTATACAGGCAGTATTGAGCTGCCCTACTACATGAATGTACCCAGTTCAGCGACTGACGATGTAGTACTAGACAGCTTTATGCAAGACCCCGTGGGTGAGGCAATTTTGCCACCTGGAACAAGCCTGAAATCGGTAAACGTAACCGTACCCGTACTACTGACTATACCCAACGCCAGCCTTGACCCGACCTTGCAAAAGCCCGCTGCAGGCTGGCCAATTGCCATCTACCAACATGGCATTACTGGCGCCCGCACCAACGTCCTGGCCATAGCAGACGCCATGGCGGCGCAGGGCGTTGCCACCATCGCCATTGATCAACCGCTGCACGGCATCATTCCCGGCGACACTAATCAGTTTCTGGTGATCGGGTATAGGAACGCAGGGGTGATCTTCTTCCAGCCCGAAATTGAGCGGCACTTCAACCTGGACCTGGACGGCAACGATGCCATTGATCCAGGGGGTTCGCATTACGGTAGCGCACGAAACTTGCTCACCTTCCGCGATAATCTCAGGCAGTGCGTCTCAGACCTGATCTACTTGTCCCGTTCTATTCCTGTGATTCGTCTTCCCGATGATGAAGAGCCGCTTTTCGACCCTGACAGAATCCACTATTTCTCTCTGTCTCTGGGTTCGATGGTAGGAACCATGCTCGCGGGAGTGAACTCCGATATCGACGCCTTCAGTTTAGCCGCACCAGGCGGGGGTAATACCAAGTTTTTTGAAGGCGCACCAGGTGGGGGTAGCAATTTTGTTGCGCTACTTGCCGCTGCAGGTTTTGAGCAGGGAACGCAGGAGTACGAAGATGAACTCACCAGACAGACGACCATTGACGGCCCCGGTGACCCCATCAACTATGCAACCCGTGCTGGCGAATTACATCCTATCCATATCAATGAAATTGTGGGCGATGGCACCGTGGATAACCTGCCCGATCAAACCATTCCAAATACCGTAGTCAATGCAGGAGCCTACGAAGGCCTGGTAGCAGAGACTGCTCCATTATCGGGAACTGAGCCGCTTATCCGCGCAATGAACTTGCAGCCACTTCTGGACAGCACCACTGACCCAGCAGGGCTGAGAATTGCAGCCCGAATGGTGCGAGGGGCACACTCGTCCCAGGTCAACTATTTCTCTGTGCCAGCTGCAACGTCCGAGATTCAAAGGCAGACCGCAACTTTTCTGGCCAGTGATGGTAAAAGTATTGAGGTCGGTGATAGTGAGCTGCTGGAAATGAATTTTATGCCAGCCGAGTAGACGGCAGCCGGGGGGCTTATCGCAATTACGATTATATCTCAGCTTGCTCGGGGACTCCCAGGCCGAACACGCCGACAAATTTTTACTCGCCATCATCGGCTGCTTTAGCCACGGCTTTATTCTGCAGTTGTCGCGTGGGCCAGACGATAATCAACGGTAAATCCAATCACCCGGAATTTATCGGGCTTGGCCTAGAAGTTTTGCCACGGTTTGCTCCAGTCTGCTGATATCTTCAGGGCCGGATAGCCGATGATCTCCATTTTTAACCAATATTACCTCGACATCGTCACTGCGAATGCATTCAGCCAGCTGCAGCGCCGTTTGCCAGGGGACATCCGTATCGCGCTGCCCCTGTATCAACCTCACCGGGCATGCGATCGCAATCGAGCTATTGAGCAGCAGGTGCTGCTCTCCCTCATCTAACAGGCCGGCGCTGATCACATAGGGTTCGCCGTCATCATAATCGCAGGGAATCTGGCAATAGCCGCTGGACTCGAGCTGCTTTCGATCCTCGGGTCCCAGACCTGAGTCACGCAGCCGCTGGGTAAAATCGGGGGCCGCAGCCAAACCTACCAGACCAATAACCCGTTCAGGGCGAGCCAGAGCCAACAGCAACATGATCCAACCGCCCATGGACGACCCCACCAACAGCTGCGGACCTTGAGTAACCTGGTCAAATATTGCCAGAGCGTCATCGCGCCACCGCCCTACCCTGCCCTCGGAAAAATCGCCGCTGGACTGGCCATGCCCGAAGTAATCAAAACGAGTGAATTGTCGCCCCTGCTGCAAGCACCAGTGTTCAAGTGCGAGCGCTTTGTCACCTTCCATGGTGGAATTGAATCCCGAGAAAAACTGTATTCCCGGGACCTTGCCGGCATGGTGCACATAGGCCAGCGACTGTCCGCCTGGAAGATCTAGTATTTGAGGTTTGTCGGGCATCACGGCATCCATTCCAGGGCTCGGTTGTGGTGTGCATGTTATCCCACATTACGCTGCGTCAGAACACGCATCAATCGTATCTACTTTTGCCGGCGCCACTGCGCTGGAGATATCCCATACCAGCGCCGAAATGCACGGCCAAAATTTGCGGGCTCTTTATAGCCCAGCACTTCACCGACCTCAGCCGCACTGCGACGCGCATCTTTTAGCATAGAAGCCGCATAGTCGCGCCGTAAGGACTCCAGTATCTTCTTATAAGCCGTATTTTCCCGATGCAGACGCCGAATAAGAGTACGAGGCGTCATGTGTAGGTGATCCGCGATTTGCTCGAGAGACGGCGGCCTCAAATTGGCCTTACTTTGCAGCATCTGTGTGTCGAAATGGTTGCGCAGCAGGTTTCGTAGTGTGGTTGCGATGCTGCTTTGCTGCTCGCGAGACTCAATTTGTTCGCGGCATTTAATAACATTCGAGCGATAGACAGGCTCATCGTGCAAGGGTGAGGGCATCATCCGCCAGGCAATGGGGAAGGCAATGGAGTTTTGCGAGGCATTAAAGATAATCTGCGAATCGTAAGCCGCGGTAAAACGGTCGATATCATGTGGCGCGGAGTGGCAGAACCTTATTTGTACATTGTCTCCAACCGGGTGACCCAGAATGGTGGATAACAGAACTTCTATGACCTTTAAAACCACCTCGGCCATCCATTTGCCAAAATCACCTACGCCCAGCAGATCAAACATTCGCAGGCCATACTGAGTGTCGGTAGCAAACATCTCGGCACGCATTGCGGTATTGCGACTGGGGTAGAGGGTGCCCATTACGTCTAGCGCTTCACCCAAAGTCGGCGCGCTAAGCGCAGCAAACCCCAAAGCGCCGTGAGCAGCTATATTGAACTGCGCGCCCAATCTGCCGGTCCAGGCGGGGTCTGCGACACAGCGATCAAAATTGCTAAAGATCGCGGCCAGTTTATAGGCGTCTACGAACTCGCTGTCCGCAAGCTCGGATGCTGATATGCCACAACCCTCAAGTAACTCATCCGGGCTCGCCACCTCCGACTGGAGAATCAGGCGGCCATAAGCGGCGGATAATTCTATTTGTCGACTCATAGACGGGCAGCTTACTGTGCAAAACCTGACCTGTCACTAAATGAACAGTATTTTGTCATTTACTGCAATTTACCCCCGTGCTTGCCAACGATATCCTAGCCTCACTCTATGCGGAGAACCATCCAATGAATACGACGTACACCCTCGATCACCCCGAAAAAGGTCATCTCGAATACACCGACAAAAAACGCTATCTGTGGATGTCGTCGCTGGCGATGCCGCTGTTCCCGATGTTGGGCATATTCCTGTACTTTGCCTATGACTCCCAATGGATGCTGGCCATTCCGCTCGCCTTCACATATCTGGTGATCCCGTTTCTGGATTACGCGCTGGGCTCTGACCAAAATAACCCGCCGGAAGAACTGGTTCCGCAACTGGAAGAAGATCGCTATTACCGACTGCTGACCTACTTCACCGTGCCCATGCATTTTATTGTCCTCATCGCTATTGCCTGGTTCGTCGGCACACAGGAACTCACGGCATGGTCGGTCATCATTCTGGCCATTACTGCCGGCAGCTACAGCGGCCTGGGTATCAACACAGCCCACGAGATGGGACACAAGAAACCGGCTTTTGAGCGCATGCTGGCTAAAATTGTGCTCGCCGTGCCGGCGTATGGTCATTTTTGCATCGAGCACAACCGCGGCCACCATCGCGATGTGGCAACACCGGAAGATCCAGCCAGTTCGCGCATGGGCGAATCGATCTATAAGTTTATTCTTCGGGAGATTCCCGGTGCATTTAAACGCGGCTGGGCGGTCGAGGAAGAGCGTCTGGCGCGTCTGGGCAAAAGCGCCTGGAGTCTTGAGAATGATGTCTTACAGTCTTATCTGATCAGCGCTGTGTTGCAGGGAGGCCTGCTACTCGCCTTTGGCTGGATCATGCTGCCTTTTCTCGTCATTCACAACGTCTGGGCCTGGTTCCAACTGACCAGCGCCAACTATATCGAGCACTATGGCCTACTGCGGGAGAAGGAAGCCAACGGCCGCTACGAACGCTGCCAGCCTCATCACAGCTGGAATGCCAATTACATTTTCAGCAATATCCTGCTATTCCACCTGGAACGCCATTCCGATCACCACGCCAATCCGACCCGCCGCTATCAGAGTCTGCGCAACTTTGATGACATTCCCGAGCTACCCAACGGCTACTACGGCATGTACATGCTCGCGTATGTTCCCTGGCTCTGGTACAAAGTGATGGACAAACGCGTGCTCGCTTTACCGCACATCAATGGCGATCTCAGCAAGGTCAACATCGACCCGACAAAGCGCGACGTTATTACCCAAAAATATGGCCAGGGCCACGGCAATCCGCTGGCCGTCTGAGGGAGAGTAAACCAGCTATGGCAAAGTTTCGCTGTCCAGGTTGCGAATACACCTACGATGAAACCCTGGGGGATGCCCACGAAGGCTATCCCCCGGGCACACCCTTTGAATCCCTGCCCGAGGAATTCACCTGCCCCGATTGTGCCGTTCGCTACAAGGAAGATTTTCAACCGCTGGTTGATTAGCCTTTAGAACAAGTCTCATTGTTCGACTGTATTAGGACCTCGGACACAAAATCCGGGCCGTTCGAGCGACCACTTTCATCTCCACTGATAACCGCCCTGGGCTATAGTTAGCTCTGTCTGAATTCTACAGAGCTCTGCGAGCTTGTAGCCGTCGTCAAACCCCATCCTTGGCAGTGGCTGAAACCAGCCAGATACATGCAATTGAACCTAAGCGAGATACTCCTGTCTTTATAGGCGAGCCTCAATCAAGGAATAATGATAATGAACGATAAAATGAGCGCAATACACAATTTCGCGGTGAACTTTCTGGAGTTCAGTGTCCTGCTGCTGGCCTTCGCTATGGGTGTAGGATTGCTCTGCGTGATTTACATGTACATTGTGGACGTCACTCAAAAAGAGCAGACGATTCGCCGCAATTATCCGGTGATCGGTAGGTTTCGCTACCTGTTTGAACATCTGGGGGAGTTTTTCCGTCAGTATTTCTTCGCCCTGGACAGGGAGGAACTGCCGTTCAATCGAGCTCAGCGCTCATGGGTTTACAGAGCAGCGAAAAATGTCGACTCCACTGTCGCCTTCGGCTCAACCAATCCGCTAAATATCCCTGGCGACTTTATCTTTCTCAATGGCCTGTTCCCGCCCCTGGACGAGGAGATAGAGGGTAACTCGCCCATCCACTTTGGTAGAGACTTCGCTCGCACTCCTTATTGCACCACCTCGTTTTTCAATATTTCGGCGATGAGTTACGGCGCGTTGTCGGGACCCGCCGTGAAAGCGCTTTCCCACGGCGCCAAGCAAGCTGGCGTATGGATGAACACTGGCGAGGGCGGAATCTCTCCCTTCCACTATGAGGGCGGTTGCGACATCATTTTTCAAATTGGCACCGCGAAATACGGCGTGCGCGACGAACAGGGTAATCTCTGTGATGAAAAACTGGGTGAAATTGCCAGTCACGACACCGTCCGAATGTTCGAGATCAAACTCTCGCAGGGCGCCAAGCCCGGTAAAGGTGGAATTCTGCCCGGCGCAAAAGTAACCGAGGTAATCGCCAGAACTCGGGGAATTCCTGTGGGACAGGACTCTATAAGCCCCAATCGGCATCCGGATATCCACAATCTCGACGAACTGCTGGACATGATTCACCGGGTTCGCGAAGTGACAGGAAAGCCGACGGGCATCAAAGCCGTTATAGGTCAGGCTGGCTGGCTGGATGAGATTTGCCAGAAAATACACCAGCGAGGCCTGGAGTATGCCCCCGATTTTATCACCGTCGACAGCGCTGATGGCGGCACCGGTGCCGCGCCCCAAAGTCTCATTGACTACATGGGATTACCGATTAGGCGCAGCCTTCCTATGGTGGTCGACAAGCTCAATGAGTACGGACTGCGACAACGTATCCGCGTCATCTGTTCCGGCAAAATGATAAACCCTGCAGGGGTCGCGGCAGCCCTGTGTCTCGGTGCCGACTGTGTTAACTCCGCCCGGGGCTTCATGTTCGCACTGGGGTGCATACAGGCTTTACAGTGTAATAAGAATACTTGCCCCACCGGTATTACCACCCACGACAAAGACCTGCAGCGAGGTCTGGATCCGACCGATAAGGCGTACCGGGTGGCCAGCTACGCCAGCAGTTTGATGCACGAGGTCGAGGTTATCTCACATTCCTGTGGCGTGGCCGAGCCAAAATTACTTCAGCGTGAACACGCACAAATCATCAATGAGCAGGGGCTGCCGGAGGCGCTGTGCGAAGTCTACCCTAATGCGGAAACCTTGCCGCAATATCAAAATATGGGCTAGACATTACGACATTGGCTTGCGGGGCAGTCCATACTCCCCGCCGCCTTCAGCCTTATAACTTTCCTCAATCTGTAAATATTCACGGAATTCCGTCATTTGCGCCGCCGATGGCTGTCATGGTACTTTTTCCACAGGACGTGTTGCGCTAAACCGAACCGCCATGCAGGGACCATGTTCGGCGAGCCGGCTGCAACCCAATAATTAAAAATTACCCCTCGAAGCTGTTCCCGGAAAATGGGGTTCAATCATCGAATTACCTCAGCAACCGAGGTAGTCAGCTTCCTGTGGATTTCGGGGCGTGTTCGCTATGACGATCGCAGGCAAAGTAAATTCTCTGGTGATAGGCATTGCCTTGTTGAGCTTGGCCTTGTTTACCATTTTTGTGGCGCAGCAAACCTATAATCAGACGCGCGAGGAGTTGGTGCGGCAGGTAGCCGCCGAGGTCACCGGTCAGCCGCAATTGCAGGTCGCGGTGTACTATAACGATCAACAGCAATTACAGTTCGCCCTCAATCAGTTTCTTACCCTGTCACCCGCAGTGCGCTACGCAGTGATGCACGACGCGCAAAAAGAAACTCTGTCCAGGGTCAATCGCTTTTGGTCAAGCGCCGATGAACTACCGTCATTTTCGCGGATCCGAGACGGCGCTGCACCAACCGAGCAAGCCAGCACCACACACGCAGAAAAAATAACGCCGCCGGGCATGGAGCTGATTTCCCTGTTCACCGGTGGCGAGAGTGTAACAAACCTGACCATACCCGTGTTCTCAGCTATTAACCCCCTGGCAAAAGACGTTACCCGAGCGGATTTCGGCATCGCCCTGACCGACCCCTCACGCGTTAACAGCTTGTTCGTCGTTGGCTATCTCAACGTGGCAATCAGCAGTTCACTGGTGCGCGCTCAGACTTTATCTGCTATCGGGCTGACACTTCTTACTGGAGGAATATTGGTCATCATTTTCGCTGTGCTGGCTAATCTTTCCACTCGCCGTATCACCAGACCCCTGAGTCAGCTGTCAAAGGTCGCGGATGGTATCTCTTCGGGGAACCTGGCTGCCCAGGTGGCAGTAGAAGACGCAGGAGAGTTGCAGGAAATCGCCAATGTACTGAACTCCATTATCGGTGGAATCAACACCTACAAAACTAAAATGGATGTCGACCACCAGTTGCTCAGCATGAAAGTTGAGGAGCGAACCGTTCAACTGTCACGCCGTAACGAGGAACTTAATAAGGCGGTGGATCAGGTCACACAAACCAAGAACCGACTTCGAGAGCTGGCCTATTTCGACAGTCTCACCTCACTCCCCAACCGACGCTTGTTCACCGAGCAGCTAAATCTATTGCTACGAGTATCAACGCGGAACAAGCAGCCACTGGCTTTATTGTTTCTGGACCTGGACAACTTCAAGCGGATCAATGATTCACTGGGGCACAGTGCGGGCGACACTCTGCTACAAACAGTCGCCAACCGCTTATCCGCCTGTGTTCGCGATTCCGACGTGGTCGCGCATTTTGTCGGTTCGGACTCACGAATAGATGTGTCCCGGCTTGGCGGGGATGAATTTACCGTCGTATTGAACCAGGTGGATAGTCCAGAGTCCGCGGGCATTGTCGCCCAACGATTGATCGAGGCTCTGATTAAGCCGGTCGAAATTGACGGCCATGAATTGGTTGTCACACCCAGTATCGGTATCGCAGTGGCACCACGCGACGCTACAGATGTAGAGGGCCTCCTAAAGGCAGCAGATACTGCCATGTACCACGCCAAGAAGGCTGGCAAGAGTAGTTTCCTATTCTACGAAACCGACATGGATGCGGCCGGCGTCGATAGGCTTAGACTGGAGACAGATCTGCGCAAGGCCATCGAGTTAAATCAGCTGGTAATGCATTATCAACCGCAGGTGGATACACGCACCGGCACTGTTATTGGCGCGGAAGCTTTGATCAGGTGGCAGCATCCACAACATGGGCTGATACCGCCATTCAAATTTATACCCCTGGCGGAGGAATTGGGATTAATTGGTGAATTAGGGGAGTGGGGCCTGCGAGAAGCTTGCCGACAACTGGTAGAGATCCGTTCTCTGGGCCTGGAGCTAAACAAAGTGTCAGTCAACGTCTCTGCCCTGCAGTTCACCCCCGGTTTTATTCACCAGGTGGCCAAGGCCTTGCAGGATTTTGATCTCGAACCGAAGTCCATCGAGCTAGAGCTTACCGAAGGTATAATGATGGATGACAACGCAGCGACCATACGCGCGCTGGAGCAATTGAAAGAGATGGGTATTCGCCTCTCGATTGACGATTTCGGTACTGGATATTCATCCTTAAGTTACCTCAGTCGCTTCCCGTTGGACGAACTCAAAATTGATCGCAGCTTCGTAATAGACATTGATAAGAGTGAAAACGACGCTAGCCTGGTGGTTGCGATCATCGCCATGGCCAAAAGTATGAATCTTGAATTGGTCGCAGAGGGCGTGGAAACACCGGAGCAGTACCACTTCCTGACCCGAAATGGCGCGGGCATCATCCAGGGCTTTATGTTCAGTAAGCCGGTACCGTTGGATGAACTAAAACCCCTGTTAATGCCGGCGTTTTACAGCGCGCAGATACAGGAGGTCAATCGGCAAATTGCCACAATGAGCTGACCGAGTAGGCTCAGGTATCCTCGGCGCCGGTTTCTTTGTCAGCAACTTCACTCCGCCTGGCATCTTGAATCGTCTGTAGCTGTCGGCGGTAGGCATCGACAACTTTATCGACCCCGGACTCATTAAGCCCGCCGTCATTACCTGCGATAGCATAGGTGGAATAGATACAAGAGGCCGTAATCAAACCTGCCGATACAACCCGCGGTGGTGTACCCTCATCCTTGATAGTATTCGCAAGATCGATAAACTTTTGCATCACCGTCTGGTGAATTTCATTTTCTGAATCGGCCACTGGTTTTCCCCTAAGGAAGTAAATGTCGCGGAAGATTCTAGCATTTATTGCCGCGGGAAAAGCGATAAAATTTCTCTATACTCATTGATCCTGCGGGCGCTATGCGGTGGAGCCAGCTTCTCCTTCAGAACCAGCAAATAGGCCAATGACGACTTGTGGTGAGCTGAACTCTTGGTTAGTCTGCACCACTCGCACAGCATATGAGCCATTATACTTTCCACCATGATTCGCGCCTCCCGTCTGCTATTTACCGCGCTCACTGCCAATGTAGTTGTAGTCGCCAGTGTGACCGGGGCGGAGAGCGAGCCCGGGGGCCTGCCCCCACCTCGATTTGGTGCTGAATTGGGCGTTGGTGTTGAATACGATAGCAACATTTCTGTCGAAGAAGTTGATCGGGCCAGCAGTGAAAGCGACTATGCCCTGACTTTGGATGCCAGCCTGGAGATGCGGCAGGACTTAAGCGATACCACAGAGTTAGCGCTCAATTACGACTACAGCCAGAATAGCTATAACGAATTTTCCCAGGTCGACCGACAGACACATATTCTTGGTTCTGACCTATCCTTTAAATTCGGTGAACTGGATTCTGGGATTTCAGCCTACTATATTAATTCAAGACTGGACGGCAGTAAATTTCTTGACCTGTATAGACTCTCGCCTTCTGTCTCAGGATTTTTGGCGAAGAAGTGGTTCGCACGAGGCGCCTACGTTTATCTCGAAAAATCTATCGAAAGCAGTAGTGAACGGGACGCCTCAACGCACGCGGGTGAAGCCGATTTGTATTATTTTCGCCGCGGGCTGCGCAGCTACTTCAATTTTGGCTATCGCTACAAAGACGAAAATGCTGAGGCCGACCGCCTCGATTATCAATCCAGCAGTGCCAAGATTCGTTATGTGCATCGCATCGAAGTGTTTTCACGCCTTGCCAAGCTGGAGCTATCGTGGCGTTACGAGGACAGGGATTACAGTTCAGCAACGCCAAGTATTGACGAAGAGCGGGCGGACAAGAGACACCGATGGCGAGCTAATATGGAAATGCCGCTGGTGGGCAAATCTGCCGTACAAGTCTACTACGGTTACTCTGATTACGACTCCAACCTGCCCTCTGCCGACTACAGCCAAACTATCGTCGGAACCCGCTTTACCTACCGCTGGTAGCAGTAGCCACTTGCGCCGCTACGTTCAAGCCTGGTCGTAAAAGACCGTAGCCGTAGATTTCATCTTTACCTGGAGCACCCAGATCCTGCGCTGATTGCTGTAATAACTGCAGCACATCGGCACCAGGGTCCAAACGTCTAAGCCTGGCCGCTGCTGTCGATGCAAAGGGCACCGCAAAAGACGTACCTGAAGAGGCGGAATAGCCGCCCCCGGCTTTGGCGTGTAAAACGCTGACACCCGGCGCGGCCAGATCAAGGTAAGCGCCTCTATTGGCTAACCTATAGACCTGACCTCCGGCATCGACCGCTGTCACAGCAACAACCGCATCATATGCAGCAGGGTACATGGGCTTAGCCACAGGGCCACCATTACCCGCGGCTGCTATAATCATTAAACCCTGCTCCGAGGCACGATTGAGCGCGGCTTCCAACAGACGGTTGGGCGGACCGGCCAGACTTATATTGACCACGTCGACACCCGATGACATCAACCAGTCCAGTGCACGCACCAGGCTCACCGTACTGGCGATTTCGCCACGCTCTCGATCATCTTCAAAGACTGCGGCGGCATATAGCTCAGCACTGGGAGCCAGGCCCTGGTAATCGGTATCGCTGGCGACAATAATCGAGGCGATTGCGGTGCCATGATAATCAGGTAGCTTAGCCCCGTTTGAGACGAATGTTTTGGATTCAATACTGGATTTTCTCAGTGCTGGATGGTTTGTATCAACACCGCTATCTATCATCCCGATGCGCAGTGCCAGTCCGTCGGTGTCTGCGGGAAAGCCGATGGCGTTGCGGGGCGTGATACTACCCTCGAAAGACTCATCCACAGGATTACCTGCAGTGTAGATGTGGTTGAGGTCTACCTCGGCTCTCTCCTTACCAACAACATCGATAACCCCTTGGCGCACTACTGAAATCTCAAAGCTCGAAGGCGCAGCGACCTCTGCCAGGCGCATCCCCATACCGGGAAGATCAGTCACTGTGGTAAACAGGTAGCCCTCGTCGGCAAGCTGGTCAAACACTTCGGGCTCGGCCATTACCAACCACTGGTCTTTGCGAATTCGACTCTCGTCGACTTCCAACCTGCTCTCCAGGCCTTCCAAAATCTCTTCAATCTCGCTTTCTACTTGCTCTTCTACCGCCGAGGCAACTTCACCCTCGACGTCGCGCTCTACACTCTGTTCAATGTTTTGCTCTACAGCACCAGCGACTGCGAGTTGCACAGAAGTCTCGACCTCCAGCTCAACGGCTTCTTCTACCGAGGCTTCCACCACATCTTCTACACTGTCTTCCACAGAGATTTCTACAACTTGCTCAACAGACTCTTCAACCGAGGCCTCAACAACATCCTCTACAGTATCTTCCACAGAGATTTCTACAACCTGCTCAACAGACTCTTCAACGGCCACCTCTACGGCTTCTTCCACTGTCTCCTCAACGGAGTTCTCAACAATTTCTTCTACTGACTCTTCAACAACTTCCTCGACTGAGTCTTCTATAGTCTCTTCCAGGCTCTCTTCAATGGTCTCTGCGATCTCTTCCTCAACTACGTTCTCGACATTTTCCTCAACGGACTCTTCGACAACCTCGATGACCTCCTCTTCAATCTCCTCTTCGATCTCTTCTTCCAGCCTGGCTTCTGCCCGCTCTTCGATTCGAATATCAATACCGTCACCACCGACTGTCAGAACCCGCTCTTCAACGTCGTCCTCAATACTCTGCTCAACCTGCTCAGCAATCGTATCGGCGACGGTGTCTGCGACTTCTTCCTCAACTTCTTCTTCGACTTCTTCCTCAACTCGCTGCTCAGCTCGGTCTTCGATTCGAACATCTATGCCATCACCGCCCGTTGTCAGCTGTGCGCTGACCCTGGAACTGTAGGGGAGAGAAAGCACAAGCAATCCCAGCACAATAGGAGCCAGGCCAGCTGAAAGTCCGCATAAAGAGGGGGGACTAAGGCTTTTGTGTATACTTATCAATAACTTGAAATTAATCATGGGGCAATTTACCATCTAGGTAGGTCATCTTCTATAGACAGATGACGTGCCGCGTCGAGAAAAATTCCACTGAATGGAATAGAATCGACTCCTTAAACGTCACTTATTTTAACAGGATTCTTATGCCATCGCTCGGCGATTCGCAGCGAGATGCCCTGCTCGCTGAGCTGGGCGGTTTACGCCGGTTTTGTTACTCCCTCACGGGAAACCCGGCCGATGCGGATGACTTGCTTCAGATTACAGTCGAAAGACTGCTGGAGAAGGGCATGCCAGAGGACGCCCATCCAGCAAAATGGGCATACCGAGTTTGCAAGAATGCCTGGATAGACGAGCTGCGATCGCGGGATGTAAGACAACGATATCCGCAACAGGCAGTTGAAACTGGTGATAGTGCTCCCTCTGCAGAGCACATCGCCAACAGTGAACGAGAAATTGCTGCAGTTAGCGTCATGCTCGACCAGCTACCCAAAGACCAGCGCATTGCTCTGACTCTGGTAGCAGTAGACGGCAAGACCTACGCTGAGGCAGCAGAGATAATGGAAGTGCCAATAGGGACGATAATGAGTCGAATAGCCCGGGCACGAAAACAGCTGGTGCAGCTTCATGGCACTACTGATGAAGAATGAAGTGAGAATGACTATGAATAATCAGGATTACGAGCTCCTATCGCAGTATATCGATGGCGAGTTGGACGCAACAGCTACGGCGCAGCTCCAGCACCGGCTCGATCAGGATGTGAGCCTACGCCAGTCACTGCAGGCTATGCAGGCACTTAACACCCGCGTACATGCCGCCTTTTTGAACACCGACACCGTTCCCGGTCATATCCCTGACCTGCTAGGTAAAAAGCAGAGCAATGTTGTCGCATTTCCTCAAATTAATCGCCAGTCTGGCTGGGGTTTTGCCATCGCCGCCTCCCTGCTGGCCGCCTCCGGTCTGCTGATGTTCCAAAATGGCGGACAGATGGCTGGCAGCTTCCCCGAACAGGACGCACTGATCAGCTCCGTGCTGGATCAGGCCCCCTCTCGCGGCGAAGGTTGGGATACGCTCGAAGACGGCAGTGATTTCCGTCCGGTACTTAGCTTCCAGACAGTTTCGGGACAATGGTGCCGCGAATACCTGCTACACAGCGAGGCCAGCACGGGCCGCGGTGTTGCCTGCCATACCGATGGCGAGTGGATGACAGCAGTGTTCAGCAGTCAGTCACAGCCTGGAACAACCACTGAATATCGCCCGGCCGGCGCGAATGATGCTGATGCCGTCGCGCACTTTATTGCTGATCAAGCTGCTTCTGTCGCTCTCAGTGCTAGCGAGGAAACACAGATGATCGCCAAAGACTGGCAGTAATCACCTACCTATAGTCGCCGCCTGTAACTACATAAGGAATTACATAAGGCCTGCGACCAGGCACAAAAAAGCCCGGATCTGTTATCAGATCCGGGCTTTTTTGTGCCGGTAAATACCGTCAGAATAAGAGGCAGGGCCTGCTCGCTGTCATGTCAACAAACAGGCCCTGAAGCCAAGGGCAAGCGCGCTAGCTTACTTGCCCTAGAAGGGGGTCTAACAAAATGGCGCTTGTAACAGCCATTCTGTCGTTCACGATGTCATCGTGATGAATTCTTTAAATAAGAATAGGCCAGCAAGTTTAGCCAAGCATTCTCCGATGTTAGCGACGGATAATGCACCCAATTGGCTCAAAGCTGCTGACCTGAGTAATGTTTCACTCCACATTCATAGGCTTGACGCATCAGTTGGGGTGTTTATTCCCGACAATTGAAAATTTTTTGAATTTTTATTTCTGAATAGCATCAATTGGCCCGAATAGACCGATATAGAGGCGAAAACGTATCCTGTGCTACTTTTGGGACTCGTATACCTTGCGGCGAGAATGCTCCATCAGGGCCCAAAGGATATTACTGGAACTGACCTGGCCGACCAGTTTCCCGTCGTGGATCACCGGCCTGCGGCGCTGACGGGTCTCCACCATGGCCTGCGCCACTTCCACGATACTGTCACCTGCGCTACAGCTTTTCAGGTCTGTACTCATGGCATCCTTAACCAGGGCACGCTCTGGGTCGCCCTCGTTATAAATGGCCGTCAAAACGGCCTTTATACAGTCCAGCTCAGACAATATACCGACGGCGTTACCCTGCTCGTCGGTCACTGTAATGCCAGTCAGCCTATTATCGACAATAGTTTCGACTGCCTGCACCAGATTGGCTTCAGGGTTGATGGTCAGCGGGTTGCGCCGCATGCAATCTTCTACTTTTGTCGGAGCGGGCATGATTAGCCTCCAGCAAGTATGCCATTGAGTGTAGTACTTGGACGCATCACCTTTTTCACGGTCTCGCGGCGAGCATGGTAGTAGCCGTCTAGGGCCGCAGGCTCGCCCTGAACCGCGCTCAACTCGGCAACAATTGTCGCCTCGTTGGCCTCCATCGCATCGGCCAACGGTGCAAACTGAGCAGCCAGCTCGCTGTCTTCAGACTGCTCAGCCACAGCACGGGCCCAATACATGCCAAGATAAAAATGGCTACCGCGGTTATCCAACTCGCCGGTTTTACGCGAAGGAGATTTGTTCAATTCCAACAGTTTCCCAGTAGCCTGATCAAGGGTATTAGACAGTATCGCAGCTCGAGAGTTGTCCTGTTTCCGTCCAAAGTCCTCTAGCGATATCGCAAGCGCCATAAATTCTCCCAGCGAATCCCAGCGCAGATGGTTTTCCTCTTCAATCTGCTGCACATGCTTAGGCGCAGAACCGCCGGCACCCGTTTCATACATGCCACCACCCTTGAGCATAGGCACAATGGACAGCATCTTGGCAGACGTTCCCAGCTCCATAATTGGAAACAGGTCGGTGAGATAGTCACGCAACACATTGCCGGTGACCGAGATGGTGTCCTGGCCGCGCAATTGGCGCTCCATCGAGTAGCGAATCGCTTGATTGTAGGATTTAATCCGCAAATCCAGACCGTCGGTGTCGTGTTCCTTAAGGTATTGCTCAACTTTTTTGGCCAGTTCCATATCGTGGGCGCGCTCGGGGTCCAGCCAGAAAATCGCCGGGGTATCGGACAATCTGGCGCGGGTTACCGCGAGCTTAACCCAATCTTTCACCGCCTCATCCTTGGTCTGACAAGCTCGCCAGATATCGCCCGCGTCGACCTCGTGCTCAGTGAGAACAGTACCGTCGGCTGTGACAATACGCATGGTGCCCGCTTCAATAATTTCGAAGGTTTTATCGTGAGAACCGTACTCCTCCGCTTTCTTCGCCATCAATCCCACGTTGGGTACTGTACCCATAGTCGTTGGATCGAAAGCTCCATGGGTTTTGCAGAAGTCGATCATTTCTTGATAGATGCGCGCATAGGTGCTCTCGGGCATCACTGCTTTAGTGTCCTTTTGCTTGCCATCGGGACCCCACATCTTGCCGGAATCTCGAATCATCGCCGGCATGGAGGCGTCGACAATCACGTCGCTAGGCACATGCAAATTGGAGATACCCTTCACTGAATCCACCATGGCTAACTCCGGCCGGGTGGCATAACAGGCCTGAATATCTTCTTCGATCTCCTCCCGCTTTGATCGAGGCAATTCAGAAATCTTGTCATAGACACTGCCGATGCCGTCGTTGGGGTTGACTCCAAGCCTGTCAAACAGCTCGCCGTGCTTCTCAAACACATCTTTATAGAACACGGTAACCGCGTGACCAAACACAATCGGGTGAGACACCTTCATCATGGTTGCCTTGACATGGAGCGACCACATCACTCCAGTGTTTTTGGCATCCTCCAGAGACTCCTCGAAGAAATCCCGCAGCGATTTGCAGCACATAAACATGCCATCGATAACTTCGCCGGCCTCCAGATGCAGTGCTTTTTGCAATTCGCGCGTGCCGTCTTTTGACTCAAACTCTATGCGCACCTCGGTGGGTACATCAACCGTTGCTGACTGTTCGCTGGAAAAGAAGTCGCCCCCACGCATAAAGTCGGCGTGGGTACGCGAAGCTTTGCTCCATGTCCCCATAGGGTGGGGAAACTTGCGAGCAAACGCCTTAACCGCAGGGGGCGCACGCCGATCAGAATTCCCTTCACGCAGGACCGGGTTTACTGCACTACCCAAAACCTTACCGTATCGCTGTTGCACAGCACGGTCCTCATCGGTTTGCGGATCTTCTGGATAATCTGGTATGGAGTAGCCTTGGGACTGCAATTCGGCGATGCACGCTTTCAGCTGAGGCGGAGACGCGCTGATGTTCGGCAATTTGATAATGTTGGCGTTTGGGTCCTGGGTCAACTCGCCAAGAAAGGCCAAGCCATCAACCACTTGCTGTTCTGCGGTCAACTTATCAGGAAAGGTAGAAAGAATGCGCCCGGCAAGAGAGATATCACTCAGTTTTACCTCGATACCAGCAGCCGAAGTAAACTTTCTTACAATGGGTAGTAGGGAGCAAGTTGCCAGGGAAGGGGCTTCGTCTGTGAGGGTGTAATAAATAACCTGGGGGCCTTTGGTCATCGGAATCCTTATCGTTTTTCGTGGCATAGGCGGCGGAGTGTAACCCAGACCGTATGAGGCATAAACAGATTTGCGTTGCAAGTTGACTTGCACGCCTGGCGCGGCTTACTGTCTGGGCCAAACAGGCCGGTAGGCCTCACCCACGATTTCTTATGGAGAAACGGGTAGGCGCAGGCGATGCGGAAGTTGAGGAGAATTTCCACAAAGTTCTGAACTCAAGCCGCGCTAATATGGAGTTCAGAAGCAGTGAGCAGAAGCATCAACAACCAACCCACGATAAACGGCACCATCGCACCCGGATTCGAATCTGTTAAGAAGATATTTCAGCACAATATGCAAACCATGGCGGAGGAAAACGCACAACTTTGCGTCTACCACCGAGGCAAGAAAGTTGTAGATCTCTGGGCCTCGAATACCGGGGACACCAATTTCAGCGCTGATTCCCTGGTCAACGTTTTCAGCAGCGGGAAAAGTCTCGAGGCCATCGCCGTGGCAGCGCTGGTAGGACACGGTCTACTCAAGTACGAGGCAAAAATTTCGGACTATTGGCCGGATTTCGCAGCCCATGGCAAGGGCCAACTAAGCGTAGCTCAACTCATGCGCCATGAAGCAGGCCTGGCAAACCTGGATACGTCCCTGGACACAGCCGATTTGCTACCAGCAAATTTAAAGCAAAATTGTGTCGGTCGTATCATCGAGAATCAAACGCTCAATTACGGTAAATACGAGCAGGGAAGCAGAGAATATCACGCTATCACCCGAGGCTGGATTGTGAATGAATTGGTTCGCCGAGTGGATCCTGCAGGCAGGACTATTGGTGAATTTCTTCAGGAAGATTGGAGAAAACCCCTGGGGGCAGATGTGGTCGTGGGAATTCAGGAAGAGGAGCTACCTCGTGTCGCAGAGATAAAGCCTCTAGGGTTTGGCTTCCAGTTTCTAGAAAGCCTCAAACCCAAATTTTTGGGGCGCAGAATTATCCATAACATTTTCCAGCTAGTCGGAAGGTTTTTCAAAATCATTCCGTCCCTGTTTAAAGGGACATCGATTGGCGCACCACCACCTTTGAATGGCATGAAGTCACTGACCTTTTTCAACGATCTGGAATTTTCAATGGGTGAGACATCCTCGGCCAACGCCAAGTGTTCAGCCCGGGGCCTGGCAAAAGTGGCTGCAGTCATGGCTGCTGGCGGCACGCTCGACGGCCATGAGTATTTAAGTTCGACAGCCTGGCAAGCTATGCATGACCACCCGGTGCGCGCAGACCTTGGATCGTTGTTGACCACAAGTTTTACCCAGGGCGGTGTAGCCCTGTTTACCGAGTGTAATGAACACAGCAAGAAAATCGACCGTGAGTTAAATCAAGGCCGAGAGGGCTTTTATGGTTGGATGGGGCTTGGTGGGTCGATTTTTCATTGGCACCCGGAATTGGACATTGGTTTCGCTTTCGTACCAACTTCGCTACACGCGTTGGACTTTCTCAATGAGAGAGGGAAGGTATTTCAAGCGGAAGTCACGCGATGCGTGGAATCACAAAGCCAGACTCAGTAGTGCCACCTGGCCAATTCGGTACGGAGTGATTTACCGAACTTTTAAGCACAAACAAAAAAGGCTTACGAAAACATTCTCGCAAGCCTTTGATTTGTTTGGTCGGGACGGCAGGATTTGAACCTGCGACCACTACACCCCCAGTGTAGTGCGCTACCAGGCTGCGCTACGCCCCGATATTCACATGCTTAAGCTAGCCCTGCGAGGGCGGCATTATACTCAATACCGCAGGTGATACAAAGGCTATTTGGCGGGGGAGAGAACCTTGAGGACGTCTTCGAGTTCTTTGATGGTTTCCTGAATTACCACCTGCATTGCCACCGGCTTTGAAGGTCCATCTTCGTCGGTCATACGCTGGCGGGCGCCACCAATGGTGTAACCCTGATCGTACAGCAGACTGCGAATTTCCCGGATAGTAAGAACGTCATCACGCTGATAATAACGGCGATTGCCACGGCGCTTAACTGGCTTCAGTTGTGGGAATTCCTGCTCCCAATAACGCAGGACATGCGGTTTTACTGCACAGAGCTCGCTGACCTCACCAATGGTGAAATAGCGCTTGCCCGGAATTACCGGTAATTCATTGTTGTGGCTCGGTTCCAACATACTCTTCTACTCGTGCCTTAAGCTTTTGACCGGGGCGAAACGTCACTACCCTTCGGGCTGAAATGGGTATCTCTTCACCCGTCTTTGGATTGCGACCGGGACGTTGACTTTTATCGCGCAGATCAAAATTGCCAAATCCAGACAATTTCACCTGCTCATTACCCTCCAGGCTGGCTCGAATTTCTTCGAAAAACAGCTCAACAATCTCTTTGGCTTCCCGTTTGTTGAGCCCAAGCTCCTCAAACAGGCGTTCTGCCATTTCAGATTTTGTCAGGGCGGTCATTATCCTGGTAACTAGTTCCTAAGCTCGGCTTTATAATTTTTTTCCAATGAATCAATGACTTGATCCATTGCCAAATTCACTACGTCGTCGCTAAGAGTGCGTGAATGATCCCTGAAAGTCAAACCTAGGGCGAGACTTTTCCGTTTAGGATCAATGCCTTTGCCCACATACACATCAAATAACCTTAGATCTGTGAGGTAAGTACCAGCTACAGCACGAACATTTGACATCAGCTCAGCCGAAGCCACTGTTTTGTCGACAACTACCGCCAAATCGCGACGAACTTCCGGAAACTTGGAGAGTTCTTCAAATTTCGGTAATTTTGCTTCTAAAACCGGATCGAGGTCGATTTCAATCGCGTAGAGCGTGGTATTCAAACCCAATTCTGCAAGAACGCTGGGGTGCAGGGCGCCTATATGGCCTATCTTCTGCCCCTTATAGGTCACCAATGCGGTCTGTCCGGGATGCATGGCGCTGCGCTCACTGGCCTCAAATTGGAACAGTTCAGGCTCACGACTCAGGGACAAAATACTTTCCAGGTCACCCTTGAGGTCATAAAAATCCGTTGCAGCAGTAGCCGTCGCCCACGACTCTGCCATCTGTTGACCGGTCGCTACCATCGACAGGGTTGGCGTTTGCTTAAGTCCGTCGGCCCCCGGGACAAAACGTAAACCGGTTTCGAACAAACGCACCCGCGGTTGTTGACGATTGGTATTACGCAATACCGCACTGACCAGCCCAGGTAACAAGCTGGTACGCATTACGGCCATATCAGCCGAAATAGGATTGGCGAGCGCAACGGGCTCTAGCTGCGGATCAAATATCTTTTGCAGCTTCGGGTCCACAAAGCTGTAGGTGATCGCCTCCTGGAAACCACGCGCGGCGATATGGCGGCGGAGATTACGCGGGGACAAGCGCTGTTCGGGCTTGGCCGGTATCACCAGGTCCGCTTTGATGTGGGACACAGGTAGCTTGTTGTAACCGTAAATCCGCGCGAGTTCTTCCAGCAAGTCGGCCTCTATACTGACATCGAAGCGCCAGCTGGGTACGGCACAACGCCAGCCCCCGTCAACGCTTTCCACTCCCAGGCCAAGGCCCGTTAGAATCCGCTCCACTTCGGCTGCGGGTAGATCAAAGCCCAGCATTCTTTCTATCTGGACAGCGCGCAGGCTAACGTCGAGCCTGACCGGGAGGTCAGGTTCGGAGCTGGTTTCCTGCAAAGGTCCCGCTTGTCCGCCTACCGTATCGATCAACAATTGACTGGCGCGCTCTATCGCTTCCATTTGCCCAGCGAAATCTACGCCACGCTCAAATCGATGCGATGACTCGGTATGCAAACCATAGGAACGGGCCTTACCCGCCAACAGGTCTGGTGTGAAGAACGCTGCTTCCAGGAAAATAGTGGTGGTGGTGCCGCCGACCGCAGAGGTCTGTCCGCCCATAATACCGGCGATCGCTAGTACATTGTTCTCATCCGCGATTACCAATGTATCTTCGCGCGGCTCGATAGTCTGGCCGTCAAGTAGTTCAAGAGACTCCCCTGCCCTCGCATTGCGAACCACAATACCGCCGCTAAGCTTGTCGAAGTCAAAGGCGTGCATTGGTTGCCCAAGCTCCAGCATCACATAGTTAGTCACGTCGACTACCGCATCAATTGAGCGAACCCCACCGCGACGCAACTTCTCCTGCATCCATAGTGGGCTTGGGCGAGATACATCCACGCCCCTAATAACCCTACCGACATAGCGTGGGCACCGATCAGCATCCTGCAGGGTGACCGGAAAAGTGTCATCGATGGACGGCGTTACTTTCGTATAGTCCAGAGATTTCACCGGCAGATCATTGAGTAAGCCCACTTCCCGGGCAATACCTATAACGCCCAGGCAGTCCGCGCGATTAGGCGTAAGACCGATCTCGACGATGTTGTCGTCCAATTGCAGGTAGGAGCGAAGGTCCTCACCCACTGGCGCATCTTCGGCCAGTTCCAGAAGTCCATCCGAATCCTCCGACAGACCCAGCTCCTGACCGGCACACAACATGCCCTGTGACTCGACGCCGCGTAATTTAGCGGGCTTAATCTTGAAATCACCGGGCAGGACAGCGCCCACTTGCGCCAGCGGTGCCTTCAAACCTGCACGGGCGTTGGGCGCACCGCACACAATCTGTACGGTTCCGCTACCAGTATTGACTTCACACACACGAAGCTTATCGGCATCTGGATGCTGCTCAGCGGAAATGATTTCCGCTACCACAACGCCAGTAAAAGCACCGGCAACAGGATCTATCGCCTCAACTTCCAGGCCGGCCATGGTCAGTTGATGTGCCAGTTCTTCGGTGCTCAGCTGCGGATCAACCCATTCTCGCAGCCACTGTTCACTAATATTCACTTGTTATAGCTCCACTTAAAACTGTTCGAGAAAACGCAGGTCATTGTCGAAGAACAAACGCAGGTCGTTAACCCCATAGCGCAGCATCGCCAATCGCTCCACCCCCATACCGAAGGCAAAGCCAGAATACTTTTGGGTATCGATATTGCACGACTCAAACACCTTGGGATGCACCATGCCGCAGCCCATAACTTCCAACCAGCCAGTATGACTGCACACACGACAGCCATCGCCGCCGCAGTTCACACACTGTATATCCACCTCGGCGGAAGGCTCGGTAAACGGGAAATAAGAAGGTCTGAAGCGCACTTCAAGTTCCTTTTCGAAGAACACACGCAAGAAATCTTCGACCAGGCCTTTGAGGTCGGCAAAACTGGAATGCTCGTCGATCAACAAGCCCTCTACCTGATGAAACATGGGAGTGTGAGTAATGTCAGAATCACAGCGATAAACGCGGCCGGGACAAATGATTCGCAGCGGCGGCTCCTGGCTTTCCATCACTCGCACCTGTACCGGAGAAGTATGGGTACGCAGTACCGTGCTCTCATCCACATAGAACGTATCGTGCATCGCCCGTGCGGGGTGGTGCGCTGGAATATTAAGCGCTTCGAAGTTGTGGTAATCGTCTTCGATCTCGGGACCTTCGACAACGTCGAAGCCTATAGCGGAAAAGAACTCCTCCATGCGTTCGATAGTGCGCGTGACCGGATGAATGCCGCCGGTGCTCTGCCCTCGCCCGGGCAACGTGACATCAATTGTCTCAGCCGCAAGCTTTTCAGCTACGGCTGCAGATTCCAATTCAGCTTTGCGGGCACCGATGAGGTCCTGCAGTTCCTGCTTGACCACATTGATTTTGGCGCCAGCGGCAGGGCGCTCTTCAGCGCTCAGTTTGCCAAGTCCTTTCAACAACGCGGTTATCTGGCCTTTCTTGCCAAGATAATCTACTCGCAGTTGCTCAAGCACGCTGCCTTCTTCAGCTGCGGCAATGGCAGCTTTAGCTTCGTTTGCTAATGGTTCGAGGTTTTCCATCTCTTCCCGTCTCTTGGTTTTCGGTATCTATGTTTAGTAGTACATCGCCGCCCCCATGGATGGGTTCACGGCGTGTCCAGCAAAGCCTTTTTCTAAACTTGGTACGGATCACCACTGCTCCACTAATTACGAGCAATAAAAAAGGGAAAGAGCCGAGCCCTTTCCCTTTGTTTTCTTTCATGTAGCCAGCGATCCGCCTAGGCGGTCAGGGTGGGCTTAAGCGGCTAACGCCGACTTCGCTTGCTCCACGATCGCTGCAAAAGCCGGCTTGTCATGTACCGCCAGGTCCGCAAGGACACGACGATCAAGACCGATTTCGGCTTTCTTCAGGCCATTAATCAGGCGGCTGTAGCTCAGACCGTTTGCACGGGACTGGGCATTGATACGAGTGATCCACAGCGCGCGGAATTGACGCTTGCGCTGACGGCGGTCACGGTATGCATACTGGCCTGCCTTGGTTACGGCTTGCTTGGCAACTCGAAAAATACGGCTGCGGGCTCCATAATAACCTTTGGCCTGCTTTAGAACCTTCTTGTGACGGCGGCTAGCCACCACACCACGTTTTACTCTAGGCATAAGTCTTCTCCTTAATTATCCAATAGACCGATTACTTGGCACGCAACAAACGATCGATAAGAACTTCATCATTCTTATGAATCATCGAGGTACCGCGCAGCTGACGCTTACGCTTGGTAGTCATCTTGGTCAGGATGTGACTCTTGTTAGCGCTCTTGCGCTTGTATCCGCCGGCAGTTTTCTTAAACCGCTTGGCAGCCCCACTGTGAATTTTTGCTTTAGGCATAATCAAATACTCCGCATTTGAATGTTTAAAAATAGAGAAACCAGGGCATTCACAGGCCGCTAGCTCTTCTTCTTGGGGGCGATAACCATAGTGAGCTGTCGGCCTTCCATTTTCGGAAATTGCTCGACTGCACCCAACTCGGCCAGATCAGCTTCTACTCGTTTGAGTAGCTCCATGCCGATTTCCTGGTGAGCCATTTCACGACCGCGAAAACGCAGCGTGACTTTGGCCTTATCGCCGTTTTCAAGGAAACGTGTCAGGTTGCGTAGTTTTACCTGATAGTCTCCATCCTCCGTCCCTGGACGAAACTTCATTTCTTTAACTTGCGTTCGCTTCTGCTTTTTACGCTGAGCAGATTTTTGCTTCTTGGCTTCGAACACATGCTTGCCGTAATCCATAATCTTACAGACTACGGGGTCAGAATCCGCTATTTGTACCAAGTCCATACTTGCAGCTTCTGCTGCAGCAATGGCTTCACTCAGGGGGACAACTCCCACCTGCTCGCCTTCGGCGCCAACCAAGCGGACTGGATCCGCCGTAATTTGTTCGTTAGTTACTGCCTTTTTACTGCCACCTTTGCCACTGTCTTTCTTAATGCTGTTTCTCCAATGCAATACGACCGCGTCGCGCTACGTCTTCGGTGAGGAGTTGGCTAAATGCCTCGAGATCCATTGATCCCAGGTCCTCACCACGACGGGCACGCACGGCCAAAGTCTGTGATTCTACTTCTTTATCCCCTACCACTAAAAGGTACGGAACCTTCTGAATCGTGTGCTCGCGGATTTTAAAGCCGATTTTTTCATTTCTCAAGTCCGAAATGACCCTAAAACCCTTGTTTCTTAAGCAATCTTCCACATTTTTCGCATATTCGGACTGTTTATCGGTGATATTGAGCACAACGGCCTGCTGAGGGGCCAACCAGGTGGGAAAAACCCCCTCGTAATGTTCGATCAAAATACCGATAAAACGCTCAAAAGAACCCAGTATGGCCCGGTGCAACATTACCGGCACTTGGCGGGTACCGTCTTCGGCCACATATTGGGCATCCAACCGCCCGGGCATAGAGAAATCGACCTGAATAGTGCCCAATTGCCACACTCGGCCAATACAATCCTTGAGAGAAAATTCAATTTTCGGCCCATAGAATGCGCCTTCGCCAGGAAGCTCTTCCCAAGGCAAGTTCTGTGCGTCTAGCGCATCTGCCAGGGCTTTCTCGGCCCGATCCCAATCGGCGTCCGATCCGACACGTTGCTCAGGCCGAGTGGACAGGCGGTAAATCACGTCGCTAAAACCAAAATCGGCGTACACGTCGTGCAAAAAGTCGATAAACGTGGAGACTTCCGGCTGAATTTGCGCCTCGGTGCAGAATATATGGGCATCATCCTGAACAAAGCCCCGTACCCGCATGATGCCGTGCAGGGAACCGGAAGGCTCATTGCGGTGGCAGCTGCCGAATTCTGCCAACTTCAAAGGCAGATCGCGATAGGATTTAAGCCCCTGATTGAACACCTGCACATGGCAGGGGCAGTTCATCGGCTTTACCGCGAACTCGCGTTCGTCCGTTTTCAGCATGAACATGTTGTCGCCAAATTTATCGGCGTGGCCTGACTTCTCCCACAACGACATATCGACCAATTGAGGAGTTTTGATTTCCTCGTAGCCCTGATTGAACTGAGCCCGTCGCATGTACTGCTCTATGGTTTGGTAGATAGTCCAACCGGCCGGGTGCCAAAACACCATGCCTGGGGCTTCTTCCTGAGTGTGGAACAAGTCCAGCTTCTTACCAATTTTACGGTGATCGCGTTTTTCGGCTTCCTCGATACGGTTCAGGTATTGCTTGAGTTGTTTCTTTGTGGCCCAGGCAGTGCCGTAAATACGCTGTAACATTTTGTTGTTGGAATCGCCACGCCAGTAGGCGCCCGCGACTTTGGTCAGCTTGAAGGCTTTCAGCTTTCCAGTGCTGGGCACGTGGGGGCCTCGGCACAGATCCATCCAGGCGCCCTGCCGGTAAATCGAAATCTCCTCGTCTTCCGGCAATTCCTCGATAATTTGTACTTTGTAGCGTTCTCCCATATTGCGGAAGATTTCTATCGCCTTTTCGCGGCTGGCGACAATACGCTCTATGGGCAAGTCATCGGCAACAATCTCTTCCATCCGCTTTTCGATCTTTTCCAGATCCTCCGGGGTGAAGTTGTTACCGGTGGCGAAGTCGTAAAAGAAGCCATCTTCAATAACCGGACCGATCGTGACCTGCACTCCGGGAAAGAGTTGCTGAGTGGCCATTGCCATCAGGTGGGCAGTGGAGTGGCGAATTACTTCCAGACCCGCGTCGTCCCGCTCGGTAATTATGGCAAGCGCTGCATCGGCTTCCATCATGTAGGACGTATCAACTTCACGGCCGTCTACAACGCCGGCAAGAGCAGCTTTGGCCAGACCGGGGCCAATATCTGCGGCCACATCGTGAACCGAAACAGGGTTATCAAACGAACGAATACTGCCGTCAGGCAGGGTAATAGCAGGCATGAGCTTTCCTTTAATCAGTGGTGACCCCTACCAAGGGCCACGTGGTTTAGAGCAAGCTGTTCAGAACAGAGCTGTGTAAAAACCTTCCTCAAGTAATTCCCGCAGGAGCCTATACAGGTGGCACATCCGCGAGGGAGGCAATACTGCCCTAAAAAATGAGTGAATTAAAGGGCTTACGGTACTTTCACCGGTCTTTTACATCTGCCCCTCAATAGGCAGAAGACCGAAGAACCAGGACTCAGCCCGCATGAAAAACGAGGCCGGTGGGGCTTCGTGCACGTCGCCCTCAGAGCCCATCCATACAATTTCCCCTTCCTCGCCGAGCTTCACCTGCCAGGCATTCTGCGGCAGCAGATCTACCGCGAAAAGCTCTCGTACGTGGGCGTTGAGTCCCGGGCTCTCAACCAGCGCACCGATTTCGGTATTGAGTCGCAGTGACCGCGGATCCAGGTTGGAGGAACCCACCATCAGGCAGCAATCATCAAACAACGCTATCTTGGCATGCAGACCAAGGATACTGTCATCCTCTACCGCCTCGAACACATAAAGCGCCCGGTCGCTGGCGTCAGCGCGCAACTCATAAAGTTCAGCACCCGCCCGCAACAAGGCCGGACGGTGCCGGGCGTAAGAGGCGTGGGCGGTAACATGGTTGTTGGAACCCAGGGAGTTAGTCAGCACCCGCACCTTGACACCGCGGGCAGTCGCCCGTTCGATGGCGGCCGTCAATGCCTCTGTAGGAATAAAATAGGCCGAGACAAGCAGCAGGTCGGTCTCGGTGGCGTCAATACGCTGAATATAGGCTTGTGCCAGCTGTACCGGAAAATCAACCTCCGGGCTTCGATCTGGCGGGGTGTCCACGATAAGTTGTACGGTGCCTTTATAGCCCGAGCTGAACAGGACTCGCCACTGATCTATGGTTGCCGGGTCGGGATGTTTAAATACGGCGCCCCCCCCTGCCAGCCAGTTCTGCAGCGCTTGCGGGGATAATTCCTCGCTGGCTTCGACCAGGTGCTCGATGGGAATCGTCCATGGATCGTTCCAGTAAAGGTCGAAGACGCTGGCTAAACGGCTGACAAAAGGGCCCTGCAGAATGACCTCAAGATCACGGAAATTTTGCGCTGCCCGGTAGCCGTAGTATTCGTCAGCCTGGTTACGACCACCAACAATAGCCACCCGGCCGTCGATCACCAGTAACTTGTTGTGCATGCGGTGATTGATGCGGGAAAAGTCCCCCAGGTTCTCCAGCTGTCGCAGAGTATTACTGCCGGCACGGTTGGCCACGGGGTTGTAGATCCGATAGGCAATCATCGGGTGCTCAGACAAGCGGCGCAGCGCAGGGTCAGCATGGGCCAGGAAACTGTCATCGAGAATAACCCGAACCTTGACGCCACGATCGGCCGCTGCCAGCGTTTCCTTGACCAGGGCCAGCCCCGCCGCGTCTGTCTCCCAGATAAAGGTCTGCAGATCGATACTTCGAGTGGCGGCTTGCAGGGCGCGTAGGCGCCAGTCCAGAGCCGTCTGCCCGTTATTCAACGGTACGAAAAGGTCAACGCCGGTCAGCGTATCCAGGGCTGGCCACGCGGCCAAAGGTGCCGGTGAAAGCGCATTTTCCTGCGCCCGGTCCCGCTCGGGTTCCACTGTGGCGCAGGCGCCCAGCAGCAATAGTAACGCCACACCAAAAGCTCGAATCATACTCTTTCCCGCCGCCTCACCTGACTAAACACCTCCGAGTATAGCCGCGTCGAAGCAACGTCACTACCAGCAGGAGACGCACAGCCTTGAGCTCAGCTAATGAGACTAGCCAAGGGCCTGGTGCCACTCGGTATGGAGTAACTCTCATTGTTCAGAAATGCCGAGACCGGCTTCACCTCGCCTACCAGGTGACGATTAACCTCTTGCAGTTCATTGATCGGCAAGCGGTACTCCAGATGGTCTTCATAGGCCACCGTTTCCAGCTGGTAATGGCCTAACACCGCAGCAGGCAGGACCAGCCGCACCACGTAGCCAGCCCCGTGCAGAGGCACTTCAGACTGACGCGCTATCATCTCCGCGTAACGCTGGCAAAGCTTCAGGTAGGTGAAGTGTTCACCTGCCCAGCCTGGCTCAATACGCCGCCAATCGGCGCGAATCAGCGCAGCGAGCTGCTTAGGACTCAGGGCCTGATATAAAGCGATAGTTTCGCGGTGCTGTAGAGGTTTCATAAAGCGTACTCCTGAGAATAAGATGGGGAACCGGGCGTAATATTGATCAATTGCGGCAATCGCTGAGCACTCACGACATAACGCAGTGGGCCGCCAGCGTAGAGCGCGTCGAAGGGATAACAGGTAACCAGAAGCAATCCGCTATCGACGCTATTCTGTGCCAACGCCTGACGGCTGGCGTCGACGACAGCGGCGTCATCAACAATATAAGTTCGCGTTGCTCCGCTGGCGTCCTGAAGTCTTATTTCGGAGCCCGTATCCAGGTCCTGTAAAAAGGCGAAGTGAGTGTCCCGGTGACCACCGATCACCACCAGGCCATCCGTACCCGGTAGAGCTGAGGCCGAGGCATGGCCAGGACCAAAAGCCAAGGTATTGCCTGAATCTCCGGCAAGGACCATCAAATCCACATTTTGATTGGGGGCCTGCAAACGGGCCACCGGCCAGGTATCTGCCCAGGGCCACGGTTTCACCGCTGTGCTAGCGCCAAGTAATGTCTTCTCCCATGCCTGCGCGACAAGAACAGGCGCCAGCCACGCTTTGGCTTTTATTACTGCCGCACTGGCCAGCTGATGAGATCCGGCCAGGGCCGCACACAGAGCCAGCACACTCAAAACGGTTTTAGGCACTGAGCTCGTCCTCCTCAGCTCTGCGCATTACGTAAAACATCATGGCCAGAAACAGCAGGAATGCGCCGAGATAGATCTGCGCCGGTCCACTGGTTGCGGTGCCTGGATAAGCATAACTCTGCGGGCTTTGACCCAGCGGGCGCGAATTGGCTACGGCCTTTTTGCCAAGCAGTTCAGTCGCGGGCCGTGAAATCACCTCTTCGACCGCGACAAAGCTGGTGTAGGGGCTCATCAACTGGTGCTTAAGTGCTACCGGTAACACATCGGCGCGAACCGCTTTCTCGTCGCGGCCCAGTACTTTCTGATCCAATAGCCCGGTAATTTTTTGGCGGGCCCAGAGGCTCGCGATTCCGGGGTGCTGGTTAAACTGGGTATTGGCATCCGGGGCTACCAGCTTGAGCTTTTTTCGCCACTGTTGGTCACTGAGCCTACCGCTGATCTCAACTTCTCCGGCCGGTTGTTCCTCACCGAAATTGACGGCCACCATTACCGGTTCGCCACTGTACAGATCGGGCACACGCTCCGGCCAGGCTTCCACCGATACCGGCCAAGCAATGGTTATATCCAGGGCGGCAGGTACCGCGAGCTGCTCAAATAGTAGGCTCATCTTGTCCCCAACCTCGTTCAGGTCGCCAATATGCGTATGGGTTCCCCGGCCAAAATCTGCCGCCTTGCGCATGAACCAACTGTTAGGCGCGGAACCAATACCCACGGTGAACAAACGGGTGTCGCCAAGGCGACTGGCGATTTCCTCGAACAGGGCCAGCTCATTGCCCACGGCCCCGTCGGTGATGAACACGACCTGACGCAGACCAGCTTGCTCACGATACAAGTCGGGATCGCCCTGTGGAGACAGGGCGCGACGCAGTGCCGGCAGCATTTCTGTGCCGCCTGAGGCGTGCAGTTGTCGGACAAACTCCTGGGCCCTTTGCACATGGTGCCGGCTGGCTGAAACCGGTTGCTGGTACAACGCGCGGTGAATGGAGTTGAACTCAATGATATTAAAACGATCATGGGAGCTCAGTCGTTGCAGGGCCAGGGAAAGGCTTTCTCTGGCCTGGGCAATGGATACGCCACCCATGGAGCCCGAGGTATCCACCACGAAGATAACCTCTCTAGGCACGGGCGCTGCCGCTTTGGTCAAGGTGGGCGGCACCACAAGCATCAAACCGAAATACTCGTCGCCCACTTGTTCGGTAAACAATGCCGCTGTTGGTGAAGAGCCAGTGACCGGTTGCCAACTCAGCACAAAGTCTCTATCCATTTCCGAGACTCCACCCACCAACTCAATGTGATAGCGCCCCTTATCCCGCGCGAGGCTCAGTTCGTGATAAGAGGATTCGACTTTCGCCAGCGGCATTCCCATATCCAATTGCGCGGTAATTTCAATCGGGTTGAGCGGTGATTGATGGGACCCGGGCCGCGCGTGCTGGACCGGAGAAATGGTATCTGCATCCGGCACCTGGTCGGTGGCCATCGCCCAACCCACGTAGGGATTTACCTCGACACTTTCGACGTCTTCGGGATCACGATCTGCTGTTATCGGTGAGCCCGGCATGTAACGGGGCGTTATGGTCATGGGGAAACGCAGCGAGAACTCACCCGCCATATACTCCACCAGCTGCACGTATTCCAGGCGCACAGTGACCTCCTCGCCAGGCCCTATATTGGCAACCCGGTTGGTGAACATATTGGGGCGCTGCTGCTCTACCAGACTGGCCTTTTTACCGGCTTTCTTCGCGGCCTGGTAAATTGCTTTGGCCTGCGCTTTCTCCCGCACCTTGCCGACAATCTTGCGATCACCAATCACCAGCTCCAAATAGCGTACGGCGGCCGTTTCCGGCAGTGGGAAACCGTAGACACCCTCTACCCATTGATCGCTGGGATTGCTGAAGGTTTGCTCAAGACTTACCACCGCCACCATGCCACTAATATCGAAGTGAACCTTACTGGCCTGCACAACCGCCGGACTGGAGACACCTTCAGCAGACTCCAAGAGCATATGACCGCCCTCCACCTCGCCCTGCTCTTCGGTCGCGCGCACCAGGCCACTACCCAGTAAAAGCGCCACCAAAGTGACGGCAATCAGTCGTGGCAGACAGTGAAAACAGACCCACAGGGCCGAATTCAGATTTGCAGTCCCAGCAACCCCATGACACTCCTCAACCGTTGTTAAATGCACTATCTATCTCCCCTTCAATGTCGATGGGAGACATTACACCCGCAATTTGTGGCATTCAGGCGCAACAATAGTGGCTAAGCGCGGACAAATTGTGGTGAATTATGGCAAGGACTTGAGCAAACCTCTGGAATTTGGAACTATGGGTACCCCAAGGTCAGGCTCAACAACGTAATGCCCCATCACATTGCCATTGTGGAAGATGAATCCACCATCGCAGCAAACTACCGGGACGCCTTACAGCGTCGCGGTTTTCGCGTAAGCGTGTACCGCGACCGCAGCAGTGCAAGTTTGGCCTTTGACCGCGGCATGCCTGATCTCGCTATCATCGACGTAGGCCTGGGCGATGAGGTTGAGGGCGGCTTTGAGCTGTGCCGCGAGCTGCGCAGCCGCTGCCCTGAATTGCCTATCGTGTTTCTGACAGCGCGTGATACCGAACTCGACATCATCAGCGGGTTAAGGCTGGGCGCAGACGATTATCTGACCAAGGACATCAGTCAGGCCCATATGCTCGCTCGCATAGTTGCGCTGTTTCGCCGGGTGCAGGCGATGAAGTCGCCGGTAGACAAGGAAGACGTGATTGAGCAGGGTAAACTGGCGGTCAACCTTCAGCGCATGACGGTGACCTGGCAGGCGGAAACGGTCGAACTAACGGTCACTGAATTCTGGATGGTCCACGCGCTGGTGGCTCACCCCGGGCATGTCAAAAATCGCCAACAACTCATGGACGCAGCCAACGTGGTTCTTGATGACAACACAATCACCTCGCACATCAAACGAATTCGACGAAAGTTTCACGCCCTTGATCCGCAGTTTAACGCTATCGAGACCGCCTACGGTTTAGGCTATCGCTGGTTGGCGAGCTGACGGATGAATCTAAGGAGGCAGTTGTTACTGGTTAGTTTGTTGCTACTGGCTCTGCCCTGGGCCGGTTGTCAGTTTGTGCGTGAAATAGAAGGCACCATGCGCCAGGGACAAGTGCAGTCACTCCAGGCCACCACTCAAGCGATCGCCGCCTCCCTGCGCGACCAGCCAACTCTGCTGTATCCCGATCCACGCCGCTCATCAACATTGCCCGCCAAAGAGGGCAGCATCTATGCCCGCGAGAGCACTGCCCCAATCATAGTCGACGGCTACGCCGACGGCTGGGAGCCACGCTATAACACTCGCCTGCGTGCATCGGTAGACGAGATCGAGTTTGCCGTGCAGTACCAGGCTCAAACCCGTGACGACAAACTTTATCTGCTATTTCAGGTGGAAGATCCCAACGTTGTATTTCACAACCCGGAGATTTCACGGGAGGCCAACGGCGACCGTCTCGTACTTCAAACGTGGCTTGCCAACAAGCGGCAGCAGTATGTCATTGCCAGCGCAGCGCCCGGCACCGTGCGCGCGCAGTTTGGTGGCAGGCGACACCCCGGCATCAACCCTGCTCGTATTCATGGCGTGTGGCAGGACGCCGCGAGTGGCTATACCCTGGAACTGGAGATGCCTCTATCACTGATAGGAGAGCGGCTTGGGTTTTTCATCATCAATGCCAGTAGCGGAAGCGGCAAGACTCTGGGCACAGTAGGCAATATCAATGCACTGCGCACTGCGGCACCACCTTGGCTAATTCACTCGCCGGCACTGTTACAGGAAGTACTGCAGCCATTCGCGCAACTGGGCGGTACTGTCACGATTTTTGATAAAGGAAACTGGCAGCTGGCTGAAGCGCAACCGAACCCGGAGGACGCTAAACCGGTAGACGGGGATGAAGCGGAAACCTTCTGGCTACTGAAATTACTTTACCGCAGTATTCTCGCCGAAGACCCGCTGCCCGCACTGCCCCCAACCGACGACACCGGTCAGCGTCAATCGCAGGAAATTAGCGCAGCTCTGGCAGGCCGCGCTGAAAGTCGTTGGTACGGTAATCCATCCAGCGGTGCGCGGGCCACCCTATCGTCTGCTGCGCCCATTATTGACCGACAAATTGTTATTGGTGCTGTGGTCGTACAACAGAACAGCGAGCAGTACCTCTCTCTGACCGATCGCGCATTCAGTCGACTGCTTGGCTACAGCTTCCTCGCCCTGGTAATCGCCAGTGTGGGGCTTCTGGGTTACGCCACGATGTTAAGTTGGCGCATAAAGCAGCTCAGTATAGCCGCGGCCAATGTCGTGCAGCGAGATCGGTCCGTGGGCAAAAACTTTCCGCGAAGTCAGGCCAAAGATGAGATCGGTGAACTGTCACGACGTTACGCCGATCTCCTGACAGAGCTGGGTGAGTACAATGACTACCTGCGAACGTTAAGTAGCAAACTAGCCCATGAGTTACGTACTCCCATCGCTGTCATCCAGTCTTCGCTGGACAATCTTGAGCAATCGCAGGACTCCGCGGGAGAACGCGAAATTTATGTACAAAGAGCCAGAGAGGGGCTAGGTAGGCTTGCGGGAATTTTGACGGCCATGAGTGAGTCTTCACGAGTGGAAGAAAGTATTTACGGCAGCAACAACACAATATTTGACCTTCAGCCATTATTAAACGAACTGCAAATGGCTTACGCTGCCGTCTACCCGAAATTCGATATACAGCTTCATAGCTCGGTTTCTATCGCAAACATTTACGGTTCAGCTGATCTGCTTGTTCAGGCGCTGGACAAGCTGATGGAGAATGCTGCCTCATTCTCTAAACCCGGAGGCACAATTACCCTGGGTCTTAACGAGAACGAGCAGGGAAAAACATGGGCACTGTCGGTAACCAATACCGGCTCCAGCCTGCCCGAAGACATGAAGAATCGCTTGTTCGAACCCATGGTTTCCGTGCGCAGTTCGGCCAGCACCGAGCAGGTGCACCTGGGCCTGGGCTTACATATCGTGTCGCTGATCTGCGCATCTTTCAATGGATCCGTGTTGGCTGAAAATCTTGCCAATGATCAGGGTGTCCGATTTTCTCTAAGCCTGCCAAAGCACCTTACATAGTCAATCAAATCACTGACGGTAGCGGCTGTGTCGCTGGCGTACAGGTTTATAACAGTTCACAACTATGACGCTGCTAGGCAATAAAAGCCTGCTGCTTGATTTCCGTCAACTGATCGCGAAGGGCTGCCGCCTGCTCAAATTCCAGGTTCTTGGCATGCTCGTGCATCTGGCGCTCCAACTGCTGCATTTTACGCGCCAGCGCCGCTGGCGATAATCTGGCAAGTTCCGCTGCATAGCTGGCTCGTTCCTCGGCGACCCTCCTGCCCTTGGCGTTGGCCTTGGTTGGCATGCGCCGCGCGCCCTCCATAATATCCTGTACCGACTTCACCACTCCCCTGGGTGTAATGCCATGCTCTGCATTGTGGGCCAGTTGCTTATTCCGCCGGCGGGTTGTCTCGGCGATTGCACGCTCCATCGATCCGGTCATCCTGTCTGCGTATAAAATAGCCCGGCCATTGATGTGGCGGGCCGCACGGCCAATAGTCTGAATGAGGGAGCGATCAGAACGCAGGAAGCCCTCCTTGTCTGCGTCGAGTATCGCCACCAACGAAACCTCAGGCATATCGAGTCCCTCTCGCAAGAGGTTAATCCCCACCAACACGTCAAACTCTCCGAGTCGAAGATCGCGGATAATTTCCACCCGCTCTACCGTATCGATATCCGAGTGCAAGTAGCGCACCCGCACACCGTTATCACTAAGGTATTCAGTGAGATCCTCAGACATTCGCTTGGTCAAAGTGGTCACAATAACCCGCTCATCCCGCGCGACCGTCACCGCTATTTGCAGCATCAGGTCATCTACCTGATTAATCGCCGGTAAAACTTCTATGTCCGGGTCGACCAGGCCCGTAGGCCTTACCAACTGCTCAACAGTACGCCCGGCATGCTCCTTTTCATAATTCCCCGGTGTAGCTGAAACGTAAATTGCCTGAGGCGCTAGTCGCTCCCACTCCTCAAACTTCAGGGGACGATTGTCCAGCGCCGAAGGCAACCGGAAACCGTACTCGACCAGGGTTTCCTTACGCGAGCGATCGCCTTTGAACATTGCTCCGATCTGCGGAATGCTGGCGTGTGATTCATCGACGATAACCAGCGCATTGTCGGGAAGGTATTCAAACAGTGTAGGCGGCGGCTCGCCGGACGCACGACCAGACAAGTAACGGGAGTAGTTTTCAATGCCCTGGCAGTAGCCCAACTCGCGAATCATCTCCAGGTCGTAAAGGGTACGCTGCTGCAGGCGCTGGGCTTCAACCAGCTTTTCGTGTTCCTTGAGTTGCTTCAAGCGGACCTTCAGCTCCGCCTCGATATGCTCAACCGCACCCAGCATAACGTCCCTACCGGTGACGTAATGACTCTTTGGAAAGATGGTCACCCTGGGCACCTTGGACTCGACTGCACCGGTCAGAGGGTCGAACAACGAGAGACTTTCAATTTCTTCGTCAAACAATTCAACCCGAACCGCCTCGTATTCCGAATCGGCAGGGAAAATATCGATCACATCGCCACGGACTCGATAGGTACCACGCTGGAAATCCACATCGTTGCGGGTGTATTGCAGTTCAGCGAGGTGTCTGAGCACACCACGCTGATCAATAACTTCACCCCTAGAGAGATGCAAGACCATTTTAAAATAGGTTTCCGGGTCACCCAGACCATAAATCGCCGATACCGTGGCTACGACCAGGCAATCTTCACGCTCCAGCAGGGCCTTGGTCGCCGATAGGCGCATCTGCTCGATATGCTCGTTGACCGATGCATCCTTCTCGATAAAGGTGTCTGAAGAGGGTACGTAGGCCTCGGGCTGGAAATAATCGTAGTAAGAGACGAAGTATTCCACTGCGTTATTGGGGAAAAACTCCTTGAACTCGCCGTAGAGCTGAGCTGCCAAGGTCTTGTTGTGGGCCATAATAATGGTCGGTCGCTGCAGCTTCTCAATGACCTTGGCCACGGTGAAGGTTTTACCAGATCCGGTAACTCCGAGCAGAATTTGCGAAGCCAAGCCGGCCTGCACCCCTTCCACAAGCTGCTTTATAGCCTCTGGTTGGTCACCGGCGGGCTCAAAGCTGGACTTCACTAAAAAGGGGCGGGTCATACAACTCCGGGAGGTGTGCAGGGCAAAAATAGCCTGTTATTATCATCTACATACGCAAGGAATGCAGCCTGTAGATCGCTCTGAGGGTGATTATGTAATATTCCCGATTTAGCGGTTGACCGAACCCACCGTCGACATTAATATACGCGGCCTCAGGTTATTACCATTCCGCTTTAGCTCAGTTGGTAGAGCAATTGACTGTTAATCAATGGGTCGCTGGTTCGAGCCCAGCAAGCGGAGCCATATTCCAGAAGTATCAAAGGGTTGCAGAAATGCAGCCCTTTTTTATTGGGTGGTGGGAATGCTGGCGATTCGGCAGTGAAGCCATCCGCCTCCTAAGCGGCAGGTCGAAGGGGGCCGCCTCCGGCTTCGAATCGGCCCAGGCGGACCAATTCCTATACATTCATGAAGTTATAGAGATTAGGCCTGCCGCCTTTAATGTTAGCGCAGCCGACTATACGTGGGGCTGGATGGCACTTCGTGATTCACAGTCGCAGGGGTGGGTAGTGTTCAGCCAGCTAGAGCAAACCGGCAAACTTTCTCTGATTTTCGGGCCCTATTTGTGCTGGCGCCTACCAACTATCTTGGATAGGCTAACAGTATATATATAAGAGAGAAACGGGATGTCTATTACTTCCAGCTTGCGTTCACTTGCCGCCATTTTTTTCCTCTGTAGCGGTTTATTGATCCCTTCTCTTGCCCATGCACTGGGCACCCAAGTACTTAGCAATTTCAATCAGCCCTCTTCGGGCGTGACCGTTCGTATTGATGTTAGCGACGTAGAGGCTATTCCCTTCATCACTGACGGCTCATTCACAGAGTTTCAAGGGGTGGAGCTGGCAGCGGCAACCCTGTTCGCGCCCGGCCTGTTCTTCGTAGAGATCTGGGACGTTGACGCTTTCGCGCAGCCCAATAACGTGATCGCCGTACTATCCGGCCCCAGTGCTCCTGCCGGACTCTCGAGTTACACAGGAGCGGCGAGTCTGCAGCCCAACACCTCATACTTTCTGGTGTATGGACTCCGCAACGGCGGCTCGCAAGTAATCGTGGCCACGATCGACTTCAACGACGCAGACGCAACGCCAGCACCAATCTACGAGTTTGGTACGGATATCGACAACGATGGCAATGCCGACTTGATTAACAGGTGCAGGGGCACTCGAGCAAATGACTACGTTACCATCGGCTGGGATTGCGGCGGGCTAATTGCTCCCCGGTACTTCAGCAAACTACGATTCCTCGCTGAAGAACCAGCACCACCAGTAAACTACAGCCTCACGGCCACGCCTCTGTCAGTAGATTTCGGCTTAGTCCCCTCAGGAACCACAAGCACTGCGGTCCCAGTCACCATCACAAATGACGGGAATGTGGATCAGTTACTTGGAATGCTAGATGTGGGCCCGCGCTTCACTTTGTCCAATGACAACTGCTCTGGCCAGCCACTGGCCCAGAACGGAACGTGCATCTTCGAGGTGAGTTTCACACCAGACCACGGCGGATTTACAACTGGCACCGTGGTCATTCCGGCCTCGCTAGCCGATCCACGTTCGCCCTATGGCTTGCCGTTGGTGGGTGAGAGCGACCAACCGGTAACGCTAAGGCCTCTGGAATTCATTAAGGCCTTTGCGCCAAATACCATCTTGGCCGGCGAGACATCACAGTTGATACTGGGTTTCATCAATTACAACATAGTAGACGCAACAAGCGTCTCTGTGACCGATGATCTACCTACTGGAATGACTGTTGCCAACCCGGCGAATGTTATCAACGGCTGCGTTGGGGGCACCGTAACTGCAACACCAGGAACAGCAGTGGTTTCATATACCGGTGGAACGGTACTCCCGGGTTTAGCAAACAACTGTAACGTTAGGGTGGACGTAACCTCCTCAACTGCTGGAGCATCCATCAATACCACCGGCGACCTGACCTCCAGCGCTGGCAACAGCGGCCCCAAAAGCGCGACCCTGACGGTCTTACCAACCTACCCTCTCGAGTTTACTGTGAACGGTTTAGTTCCAAGTAATCCGCCCGGTCAACCAGAGAATAGCGTAGTGCTTCTCAATAACGGTGGCGACGCGATTTCTATTTTCAGCGACGGCACATTCAGCTTCCCCACGGAACTGGCCGATGGCGACAGCTATAATGTCATTATTGATTTCCAGCCAGCTGGCCAGACTTGTACGGTGGCGAATGGCAGCGGTACTGTTGCTGGGGCAGCTGTAACCAACGTTTCGGTTTCCTGCGTGGACAATCAGTACACCATTGGCGGACTGCTCTCCGGTCTGATAGCAGGCGAGAGTGTCATGCTGCAAAACAATGGCGGCGATACCCTCACACTCACTGGCGATGGTGCGTTTGGTTTCGTAACCACCGTGGGGTTCGGCGATCCCTACTCGGCCATGGTAATTACTCAGCCTGGCCCCATTACAGAAACCTGCACCGTGACGAACGGTAGTGGCACTACACCCGCTTCGAATGTAGATAACATCTCTGTAGTCTGCGCGATCAATAGCTTTTCGGCTGGTGGTTCAGTGTCCGGCCTTGCCGCAGGCGAAACCGTTGTGCTGCAAAACAATGGTGCAGACAGCCTTTCAATCTCCGTTGATGGAAACTTTACCTTTTCACCACAAGCAGATGGAACCGACTATGCAATAACTGTGTCCACACAGCCTACTGGCCAAACCTGTTCGGTGGCCAATGGCAGCGGCACACTCGTGGGGGCAGACATTGCAACTGCCACCGTAACCTGTGTCGATAGCAGCTCGCCCCCAGGCAGTGAAACTGCAAAGCCGGTTCCCGTTATGCCCGCATGGCTGCTAGGGTTGATGCTGGCCTTGATGACTGGATTCGGTTTTATTGGGATCAAGCGAGACAGATAAAGAGTTTTGACGCTTTAACGTCCAAGGTCGCGCATTACTTTTCGTGCCAAAGCACTCAAATTTAGTCAATAGAAATGAAGTTGTCTTTCTTATGGTTCGAAGCTGGCTCAGAGTTCGGTCTTGCGGCACTCCGACCGCCTTCGGCTTCGAATCGGCCCAGGCGGACCAATTTCCATAGATTCATGAAGTTATAGAGACTGCGCCTGCCTTACTGATTTGAATCGTCTCATCCCTCGTTCCCGAACTCTTGTCGCCTCGTGAGATTGCTCAGCCCGATTATTCTCATACTGCTTAGTATTGTGAATCGTCTCTAGAATCAGCTCCCGGTGAGCGACACCATAACTGCGCAACTTATCCGTCACGATCTTTCTGGGTTCTCCTCCATGACTTCGCAGTAAGCGCTTGAAGAAACGCTTAGCCGCTGTCCCATTCAGCACTTTAACTTGTCAGTTCCCTTATAAGTGTTCATCCACCGATTCTACCAATTTGGGCAGTTAACTTGGCGATACCAGCGGCGACACTATTCCCAAAGTTACTGGAATAGCTGTGTAACTATCGAAGTCACAGCTTCCCAATGTCTTGTAAGGCCCTGAATTCCTGTTCCTGGGTTAATCTGGGTCGTCCCGCGGGCCAACCAAGCAGGATTTCCCCACGCACAAAATAGGTTTCACCAGCACTAATATCGAGTGTGACGAGATCACTTCCGGCGACTGATGGAGTGCTCACATCAAAGGTTCTCTGACCGGGTTCATAGTATTGGTAAAACATCGAACCATTGGTCAAATTGCCGGCTGCCCCATCACTCGATTTAATGAGCATATGAATTGCCGCTCCCTTTACACTTTTCGAACGATAAAACACAACCAGACCCTTGTCAGACTTGACCTCGGGTAGGCTGGCCGCAAACGCAGATGTTGAATATAGGCATATCGACACTGCCAATGAAATTAAACAGGTAATTATTCTTTTCAGCATTACTTTCTTCTTTGGTGATCTCATTTCCTGAAAATTGTATCACTTACCGATTGAGGACTGTAATGATTGTGGTCATTAATGCTTCTGATTCACATGAATGACTCCACCGCCGAAGTTTGCCGCTCAGGTACAAATTTTGAGGGCCCGCTTTCACAAAGCGGACTAGATTTGGGTCGGAATCTCCTCTCAATCTTGTCTCCTTTGAGGTGATAGCGGACTTTTTTGCTATGCTGTCGGGGATGTCCGCTAACAATATCCAAGTAGGACGCCGTGGATTTTTCCAAAGGTGTAAAATGTTGAAATGCTCAGCCTATATTGCCACTAGCGTCGATGGGTACATCGCTACACATGATGGAAGTGTCGAATGGTTAGAGAACGCTGAAAACCCGGAGTCAGGAGATAAAGAGCCTGCTGGAGACGCTGGCTTTGGTGCATATATGGCATCGGTAGACTGCATGATTATGGGTCGAAAGTGCATGGAAAAAATCGCTAGCTTTGACTTGACTCCAGAGCAATGGCCTTATGGCGAAATCCCAATCTTCGTGCTCAGTAATACAGTCAAATCCCCTCCCGAGTCACTCGGGAATAAGGTAGAAATGTATTCCGGCGACTTGCACGCATTGACTGAAAAACTCGAATCGGATGGCTATAATCATGCCTACATTGATGGTGGGTTAACGATCACATCGTTTATTAATCTCGGACTCCTTGATGAAATGTGTGTGACCCAAATACCGATTTTACTCGGTGGAGGGCTTCCTCTATTTGGAAATATCGAGCGACAAATAATGCTCGGAAATGCAGAGGTCACAGTATTCTCGAATGACTTTGTTCAGTGGAAGTACAGTATTTCCAGGAGCTAGTTACTAACTTACGTTGATTGTCTTTCTGGTGGGAAGCGGTGACGCTTGTATGTGTTCGTTCGCCGATCTTAGCAAATACAACTACTTAACTTGCCATTACCTTATTCATGCATCGATTGTATCAATTACTGTGAGTTAACTTGTCAGTAACCTTACCGCCGATTCACATAGAATTCATGCTCTCAATGCTCAATAATAACTCCTAGTTAATACACGAGGATTATGCGATGCAATATCACCTAAATGGTTTTAAACCAGGTAACTATCAGACTCCTGATGCAGCTCGCGAACCTGCCCCACTGCCCCCTATTGTAGATCTACCAAAAGAAGTAGATGTACTAATTGTAGGCTGCGGCCCTGCAGGCCTGACGATGGCAAGACAACTAGCGGAGTTTACCGACATTACAACCTGCATCGTTGACCAGGAGCCTGGCCCCTTATTGTTTGGGCGAGCTGATGGCATATCCTGCCGTACTATGGAGATTATGGAAGCATTTAACAGCAGTGAAATGATTGTCAAAGAAAGCTACCAGTTAAAACAGAATGCTTTTTGGGAACCCGATAGCGAACATCCTGAAAACATCAAGCGAACTCACAAAATTGCCGATGCGAGACTTGGCCTCTCTGAATTTATCCATGGCATTGTTAATCAGGCCCGGCTACACGAAATATTACTTGAAGGCATGGAAGAGTCGGTCTCGCACCTTGTTCCCCATTACAGTCGTCGACTGGTTAACATGGATATGGATTCCAGCCTTACACAAGACCTGGACGCACATCCGATTACTGCAACCTTTGAGCGAAGCGATGAAGCTGGAGCTAATAAGGTCGAAACAGTTCGAGCGCGATTCGTTGTAGGCACTGACGGAGCAAGAAGCGCTGTTCGCAAGAGCATGTCCATCGCTTTAGAAGGTGACTCAGCCAATAAAGCTTGGGGAGTTATGGATATTTTAGTGGTGACAGATTTTCCTGACATCCGAGTTAAAAGCTTTATCCAGTCGAAAGAAAACGGGGCGGTAATGACCATTCCCCGTGAGGGCGGCTATCTCGTCAGGATGTATGTTGAGCTCGATCTACTGGGTAAGGGTCAGAGAGCGGCCGATATGAAGCTTACTGAAAAAGATATTATCGCGAAGATGCAACTCATCTTTAGCCCTTACACAGTGGATGTTAAGGAAGTTGCCTGGTGGTCAATCTACGAGGTTGGGCAGCGTGTTGCAGCGAAATTTGATGACAGACCCCTGGATAATGCAGAAAACCTTATTCCCCGAGGGTTTGTGGCTGGTGACGCCTGCCATACTCACAGCCCTAAAGGAGGCTGGGGATTGAACACATCACTGCCTGACACCTTTAACCTGGGCTGGAAACTCGCCGCTGTGTTGCAAGGAAAAAGCAATCCAAAATTACTGCAAACTTATTCGCCTGAGCGACGAAAGGTCGCGCAGCAGCTTATTGAAGCGGACAGACAACTGTCAAAATTAGTCGCCACAAGCCCTACCGCGAAAAATGGTGAAGAGCAGATAAAGACGGATACCACTGATATCGAGAAATTCATGGCCAGGCAAAATGGTTTTGTCGCAGGCACGGCTATCGAGTACTACCCTTCATACATTTGCATGGGTCAAGAGAATCAAGATCTGGCTACTGGGTTTAAAATTGGTCAACGATTCCACTCAGCCGAAGCTGTTCGAGTGTCAGACGGCAGGTGCCAACATCTAGGGCACCTGAATAAAGCCGATGGCCGATGGCGTATTTTTGTGTTTGGCAGCAAACAGCATCCTACAGACAGCGCTTCAGATTCGGCTCAGCTCATCCAGTTTTTAGCAGAGAGTGAATCATCTCCTGTAATCAAATATACGCCTAGGGATACTGATATTGACTCAGTCATCGATGTCTATGGCGTATTTCAGCAACAAGATCTGGCCATTGAGAAAATGCCTGGCTTCCTGTGGCCCGCTAAAGGTAAATATGGTCTAAATGACTATGAAAAGGTCTTTTATGCGGAACAGGACAATGACATATACGCGCAACGCGGCATAAATCGCTCAAGCGGTTGCATGGTTGTAGTGCGGCCGGACCAGCACATTGCCAATATTTTGCCGCTCAATGCCCACAAAGAGTTATCTGAGTTTTTTGATGAGTTTATGATGGATTAGGCTGGCGGGGACAGTTTACTCAATTCCCGCCATCTGCTGCACTCACTGGGTTAATAGAACCTTAAATAAAGATAGCGTCCGGGTAGCGGCAAAAAATCGACAAATGTATCTCTTCAATTCAGTAAACTAACCCCAGACCCCAGGAGCAAAAGACATGATCAACAAACTGTTTTCCATGGAGGGCAAGGTGTGCCTCATCACAGGCGGTTCGCGAGGACTTGGTTACGCTATCGCCCAGGCATTTTTCGCCGCTGGAGCCAAGCGGATATACATCACGGCGCGCAAAGCGGAAGCTTGTGAGCAAGCCGCGACTGAACTTTCCAAGCTCGGCGAGTGTATAGCGCTGCCCGGTGATATCAGCGATATGTCCGAGATAGAGCGCCTGGCAAACACTCTTCAGGAAAAAGAGACTTCCATCGATGTGCTGGTAAACAACGCCGGCGTGGGTTGGATGGCGCCTATGGGGCAGTTTCCGGAGAAGGGCTGGGATAAAGTCATGGATCTCAACGTAAAAACACCTTTCTTCCTGATCCAGGCATTATTGCCACTTCTTAAAAATGGCGCCAGCTCCGAGGCCACCGCCAGCGTCATCAACATTGGCTCTATCGCAGGCATTATGGGCCGTACCGACACATTCAGTTATGCCCCCGCGAAAGCAGCGGTGCATCAGGTTACTCGCAACATGGCAGTGGTTTTGGCAGAAGACAATATTCGGGTAAACGCAATTGCCCCGGGGCGCTTTCACACCAAGATGACCGAATACGCCAGCCAAGACAAAGCGATGTATGACGCTGAGATAGCAGCGATACCCTTACACCGCTGGGGCAGCGATCCAGACATAATGGGTGTTGCAGTCATGCTGGCAAGCTCGGCCAGCGCTTTTATGACGGGACAGATATTAACAGTCGATGGTGGAACAACGCTGATATAGGAAGCGTCATCAGTTTAGTGGCAAGATCTGCTCCATTGAGTACACTACCCATTGCTTCCCTCGACCACTTAAACTGTCCCAAAATTCAACAAGGAATCAACACATGCTCGGCAAGATACTTCTGTGGATCTCAGCAGTGACATTTATCTCATACGGGCTGGTGTGTTTTTTCGCGCCGGGTGTACCCGCCGGCTATGCCGGACTGACGATGACCAATGGCGACGCGTTCGCTGAAATTGGCGCTATGTATGGCGGGCTGCAAACCGGATTCGGAGTATTCTGTCTGCTGGCTGCAATACGCAGCGAGTATTTTCGGGCGGGGCTGATGCTTTTAGTACTCTGCGTAGGAACGCTCGCGCTGGGCCGACTCTACTCTTTCGCAACCGGGGACAGCCCGGTAGGCGCATATACCTATGGCGCTTTTACCTATGAAATGACCACCGCAATACTGGCGATTATTGCCCTAAAGCTCGCTGGCAGCGTGCAACCTGAGTGAGCGTTCTCCTTGGTTAGCTACTAAGGCAAATGCCCTTCGATGTAGTCATCAATCATTTCATGATAGCGGCGGACCCGGGTCTCCTGATTCGAAAGGTAGACTCCCTTGAATCCCCGTGAGCGAAAGCCACGTTGCTGCGACACGAATATCGCCACGTCGTCTTCAATCGCAGGGCCGATGTTATCTTCGCCATAAGTCAGCATTGATACCGCCGCTTCAGTTCCGTCAAGCGAGGTAGCGAGGGTCGCGCTGTTACCCGGATCGAGCCCCGCGTCGATAGAGGCTGGACTGCCGTACCACCAGTTATCAAACAGACATTGCTCCGGGTCATCACGGTGAGGGCGCGCCCGCAAAAAGTGAAAACCGTCGGCCCAAACCGTTACCGCAAAATTCGGGAAAAGTGTGTAATGAAAGGCGTCTGTCAGTTGCTCGTCTGGCACCTTGTCGTAGTGCGCATAGCCAAGACCTGGCCCGTGCTGGCGCTTGGCGTTCTGGAGTGCTTCTCGCGTTGCCTCGGGGCGACCATTAAATTCGTTAGGATCCAGGGACCAGTAACGCAACAAACCGGCCAAAGGTTCCAAGATGTTGCCGTCGCCGTCTGTATAAGACGAGCCATAGCCCCCCTTCATGATCATCCGATTGTGGCCCTCGTTGGCAAGATCAAACCGGGTTTCTTTGAAATAGGTATTAATATCACTGCGAATCGCAGCGCGGTCGTCACCGGGCTTGGCACCCTGGTGCACCGTGGGCACGTGATAGGACTCATTGAAATTATCCAGAACAACTTTCCAGTTGCACGGTAACCACATAGTATTGGCCATGGTGCGTTTCCAGGTGTGTATTTCTCGCGCCTCCCAGTCATCCCAGATCGGGCCGAGAAATTCCCGTAGCGGTTTACAGTCCGCATCCATGTTGACCCAGACAAAGCCAGCGAATGTTTCACAGGACAGTTCCTGTAACTGGATTTTTCCACAGGGATTACCTTCGGGAAAATCCTCTTTATCCGGTGCGAAACTTAAACTGCCATCCGGAAGAAAAGCCCAGCTGTGGTACTTGCAAACAAAACGCCGCGGTGAGGAACCTTTACTCTCGGAGACCAGTGGATTACCCCGGTGCTGGCAAACGTTGTAGAACGCCTTCACTGAGCCATCCTGTTGACGCACCATCAAGATTTCCTCGGGCCCCAGCTCTTCCATCTGCCAATCACCCGGATTGGGCAACTCTGCTTCGCGCCCTAGCAACAGCCAAGCCTTGGTCCACATGCCATCCCACTCTTGGCGCATAAAATCGCGCGAGGTATAGCGGCTGCCCGGAATAGTGTGTCCCCGGGTCTGTTGCTCCGGCCAACGCTCAATGACTCTTGTTGCTGATACCACTGCAGACTTCCTCAAAAATTATGATTATTTTCTAAACCAGACGACAGTTTACTCATCTCCCGTCGATTTTCGACATTAGTTTTGAACCAAGGCGAATTGCCTGTCTATAATAGAGCGGTGTAAATGAATTCGCCCTTTGATTATGGACTTACAGTATGGCAAAAGAATTTGACGCAGGTAGCTTTTTCGCAAGGTGGCTTTTTGCTGCAGCGCTGGTATTCGGCTCCTACAACCCCACCGCCTATTCCTACATCAACTGGATTTTGGCCGAGGGTACGGAGTTTGGTCCTATCCTCGCCATTGTCGGACTGGTCTTGCTGATCTGCTGGATAATATTTTTGCGGGCGACATTCCTGTCTATGGGCTGGCTAGGTATCTGCCTGGGCGGCGCCCTGTTCGCCTGCGTACTGTGGCTGTTTGTCGACCTGGGCTGGCTCAGTCTGGAGTCCACGGGGACCATTACCTGGCTGGTTTTGGTGGTTCTTTCACTTATTCTCGCCACCGGAATGTCCTGGTCACATATCAGGCGGCGCCTTACTGGTCAGATCGACGTGGATGATGTTGAAGACTGATCAGACATGAAAAAGCCGCCCTGGGGCGGCTAGAAAGGTTGTCGCGATACCACTATGGACAAGTGTTTGAGCAACCCCGATCAGTTAGTCTGCGATACCGTCTCAGCGCCTTCACCATAGGCAGGAATAGCCATTGCTACGCCTTCTTTATCAGTGATGTTGGTGTTGCCTTCTTTGTCTACCCAGCAGATTACCAATTGGCTTTCACCTTCTGTTGGCGCCGCGTGAATCTTCATTTTGGCACCCACGCGTGAGCGCTTGACGCCCTGCAGCTTCATCCGGGTATCGTCGCCAAATACGCTAGAAATATCTGACTTACACTGCGCCAGGTGCTGGCTGTCCAGCTTTGCGGCCATGGTGGACGCGGAAGCGCCGGTCAAGACCAATCCAAGTGTTGCTATAGCTAACATTTTCATCGTTCACTCTCCCTAAAAGTTGTGAAACGATAGTAGGCCTATCCATTTTTATTAGAAATGGCCATAAATGATCTCGGGTGTTGCATTTTTCGGCATGCCCTACAATCCACTTGCTAGCAGGTTTACTACTGGGCGCGAGAATCCAGTTGGTGGCTAATACTAGCGAATGCCCGCGCTATAACTTCACGCAAAACGCGCATGCGGGCACTTAAGCGCAGATCTTTGTGGGTTAAAACCCACATATCCGAATGATGATTTATCCGCGCGCCCGGAATTCGGACAACATCTGGCTGGTCATAAGCCATAAAACAAGGCATATAAGCCATTCCCATTTTGCAGTTGACCGCCTCATAAACTAGGGCCAGATTATCAATCGCATGGCGAACCGGTTGTTGGGGGAAGTCTGTTTCCGCTAGCCAGGCCTCCACTTGGTCGCCCGGATTTTTACCAATCCAGGTTAGGTGTGAAGTGTCCCCCGGCTGGTTGGGGTTGAGCATACTGCTGTGGACATAAGTCGATGCGGAAATTGGAGAAAGATAACGACCAATCAAATATTCAGGCGGCTTCACGCCTTGCGGCATTACCCGAATGGCAATATCAGCCTCCCGGCGACTTAAGTCCAGTGCATCATTACTGGCCATTAGCTCGAGCTCTATGAGTGGGTACTGCTGGGAAAATTCGCTCAGTGCCTCGACCAAAAAATGTAGTCCGCTGGTGGGAGGAAGCGTGAGTCGGATAGCGCCCTCCAACTCCTGGTCACCGCCGGTTATTTTGCGCTCAGCAGAAAGTACCAGTTCTTCGACGTGTTCTGCGGTGGGCAAGAATGCTTCAGCAGCGACGGTCATCCGGTAGCCATCGGGGGTACGATCGAACAGCTGAGTGCCCAACACCCGTTCCATTTCATCCAGCCGTCGGGTTACAGTCGAATTGCTGATCCCCAGAGCCTGGGCGGCACCGCGTGCTGAGCCTTTGCGACTCAGTGCTAGTAATATTTTTAAGTCATCCCAATCCAAATAAAGACTCCAGTGACTGTAAGGTCAGAGTATCTTCTGCCAAGGTGGGGGTAAGCGGAATACGGTTGAGCACGCCTACTCGGGCTGAGTACGGCCGTCGGGAAACAACTTTTTGACGTTGGAAGCGATCTCTTCGCGAGTGTGCTGACCGACTCGCTGCGCGGCCCTACCCTGCCTTACCCAGAGATGGTCGTGACGCACCTCTTGGCCCCCATAACCGCTAACGGCAGCATTAAAGACTTCAATAATTCCAACGCAGTCCATGGTGTCGCAATAGTTCATCAACTCGGTCAATGCGCTGCGCATCTCGCTATAAGTCAGACACTCTTCTTCAGCGCGCATAATCATTGGGTGACCCGTGCCTGCGACCTCGGTACCCAACAGTAATTCCTCGTGCAGTTTTTCACCGGGGCGCAGGCCGATAAAATCGATGTCGATGTGTTCTCCAACCGGGGTATCGTGGTCCATTTCATAACCGCTGAGACGGATCATACGCTTGGCCAGATCAACTATTTTTACAGGCTCGCCCATATCCAGTACAAACACATCTCCGCCAGTGCCCATAGCGCCCGCCTGCAGAACCAACTGAGCGGCTTCCTGAATGCTCATAAAGTAGCGAGAAACCTCAGGGTGGGTGACAGTCACTGGACCGTGCTTTTCGATTTGCTCGCGAAACAGAGGTACCACTGAGCCCGATGAGCCCAGCACATTGCCAAACCGGACAATACAGAACCGGGTGCCGGTTTCTTGCTGGGAGAGTCCCTGGAGAATCAACTCGGCAAAGCGTTTCGAGGCGCCCATAATATTAGTGGGGCGCACTGCTTTATCTGTGGACACCAAGACAAAGGTTTCAACCCCGGCTCTAAGGGCTGCTTCAGCGGCATACCAGGTGCCAAATACGTTGTTGGATACGCCCTCAGCGACATTGTATTCAACCATGGGCACATGCTTGTAAGCCGCCGCGTGGTAAACCGTTTGCACGCCGAAAGTGCGGTAGATGGTTTCCAGCCTACGCTGATCCTGTACAGAGCCCAATAGCACGATCATCTCGACATACTTGCTACCCAAACTGGCTTGCACTTCCTTTAACTCGCGCTCGGCCTTATAAAGTGCGAACTCCGAGTTATCGAGTAACAGCAGCTCTTTGGGTCCCGACATCAGAATCTGGCGGCAGAGTTCCGAACCGATCGAACCTCCCGCTCCGGTTACCATCACCACCTTGTTGGTGATACAGCGGTCCAGCAACTCAGGATGAGGCGGCACAGCCTCGCGGCCCAGCAGGTCATCGAGGTCGATATCCTGAATTTGATTGACGCTGGCAAGTCCCGCCACCAATTCATTAATCTTGGGCACGGTGCGCACATACACCGGCAACCCAACCAGCGAGTTAATAATTTCGCGACGCCGCTCTGGCGAGGCCGAGGGAATGGCCAACAACACCTGGGTAATATTATGCTCGTTGATCAATCCTTCCAATTGTTCAGGGTTAGCCACCTGCAGTCCGTTGATCACTGTGTGCTGCATTCTGGGATCGTCATCGACGAACTCGACTACCCGATACTGATCACCGTGATGGAGCGCTGTGAGCAATTGACGTCCGGATTCGCCGGCTCCATAGATAATCACATTCTTGGTCATCGACCGCAGTTTGGCCTGATAATAGGCCCGCACAGTCAAACGGGTGCCGCCTATCGTCAATAGGGCCAACACCCAGTAGATAAATGGCAGGGAGCGAGGAACATCGGCCTGGGTAAAAAACACGCAGGCTCCCAACACCAGAGTCGAGTAACTAACGCCAGTAATAACCGCCCAGATCGCCTGCTGACCCATAAATCGGATAACTGCACGGTATAAACCAAGCCGGAGGAAAATGACAGCGCTGGCCAGAACAGTAAAAACAGCACAGGTAATTTCGATGGTGCCTACTGGGAAATCGGTGTGGCCCCAGCGCAGCGCAATGGCCAGCCACATGGCACCGGCCACAAACAGCATGTCCAGAATCAGCAAGAAAGTTTGCTTAATGTTGCGAGGGAGTTCTACTAATTTTTCCAGGGCATCACGCAAGCTTCCGATAATTACAGAAAAAAAACGCAAACCAAACGCGGCTATCGTCCTAAGCAAGCTTCCCCCAATTCCCAACGGTTAAACGCCCACCTTAAATATGTTGTTGTATACGGCGGGTTAACTAGAGAATACTACGGTAATTGTCGTAATTTCGCCATTGCCCAAAGGAACGGAAGATAGGCCACTATTACCAAAATAAGTTGCCATTCAGGCCAGGTATTGGCGGCCCAGGCCAGGGGAAACAGCCAAAATGCGTTCAGCGTAATGACCGCAAAGTCCACTGCCAGATGCGACTGCCAGTGCCGACTGAGCCGCTGGTAAGCATGCAGTCGATGGGCCTGAAATATGCGGTGGCCCTGACTCAGCCGCCAACATAAGGTCCAACTGCTGTCAGTGATAAAAATCGCCAGCAATATCAACCAGCACGCCGCTGGCAAAGCCCCGGACACTTCACCAAGAAAGGCCAGACCGGCAAGTAGAAAGCCCGTGGGAACACTCCCCGCGTCCCCCATGAACAAGCGGGCAGGAGGCCAGTTCCAGACCAGGAATCCCAGGTGACTAAATGCCAGGATGAGACAAAACAGAGCGTATTGGCCATCATTTCCACCGACAAAGGCCAATAACGCTGCTCCAGAGGCCGCCAGAAAACATTGAACGGCGGCGATGCCATCAATCCCGTCCATAAAATTGTAGAGATTGAGAGCCCACAGGATGGCCAAAACCGAGAGCAGTGAAAATGCCAGAGACGCCGTTGCCTGACCATCTGGCGTCAACCACCAGACTGCCAGAGCGGCAGTGCCGCTGTAGCAGGCGAAACGCAACTTTACCGACAAGCCCCGCAGGTCATCTACGACCCCAAGTAGCGTAAGAGCCAATGCCAGACCGGCTAGTATCAACAAGGATGAGTCCCAAGAGTAGGAACCCATTGCACTGATCGACATTGCCAGGAGCACGGCCAGCATCAGGGGTATGCCACCGCCATGAGGGGTAGCCTGGGTATGGGAACTGCGATCATTGGGCCGATCAACAATATTCCAGCGTTGCGCCAGTTTCAAATAGACCCAACAACCGAGGGCGGAGGCGACGAACGCACAGACCACAGCAATCATTGGCTGAGCTCTGCCGATTCCACCGAAGGCGAGCTAACGCGGCTCATAACTTCTTCCAACGTTTGCCGGGGCCGCCAGTCGGTGGCCGCCAGGATCGCGCTGGAGTCGTAACATTCTTCGCCAAACAGCTTATGTAAAGTGCTATCAGTGGCGCTAGCATTACCATTAAAACCCCGTGCAACATCGTAGGCCCGCGCAGCCAGCCGCCAACACCAGGCCGGCAACCACGCTCGAACTGGCGCCCTGCCACCTGCTGCAGCCAAGGCATCAAAACTGCGTTGCAAAGAGTAGCTCTCACCATCCGTCACTATCCATGTATGCACACCGGCGAGGGATATTGTTCCACACTCAATAAGGACGGCTGCCAGATCAGCACGGCCGATCATTGACCGGAAGCCACCAGACGGAGGACGTGGCAAACCTCTGGATACAGCGCGAGAGAGCATACCGAGGTTGCCTCTGGCCTCTGGCCCATAAACCAGAGGAGGCCTTAGTATGACCACTGACATTGCGCTATCGCGGTAGGAATCCCGCAAGGCATTCTCTGCCAGTATTTTGCTGCGCCCATAGGGGTCTAGAGGCTCAACACAGCCAGTTTCACATCTGGCTTGAGCGTCTTCGGCGGCACCCATCGCCTTTACGCTACTGAGGAATACAAACCGACGCACCCCAGCCGCCTCAGCCGCCGCCGCAAGCGTTATCGTGGCCTGATGATTAACCGCCGAATAAGCGAGCTCTGCAGCCTGGGTATGGGCAATGCCCGCCAGATGAAATACGACATCCACCCCCGAGAGTATTGCTGAGTCCACGGGTGTGGTGGACAAATCCACCGCCACAGAAGATGTGCCATTGACGAGTTGCCCACCGTATCGACTCAGAGGAATTAACTCATAATCCAGTCGACCCAACTGTTCGCAAACTTCGCGACCGATGAAACCCGTAGCTCCTGTAACCAGACATTTCACACGCAGTCATTACCGAGAATCGACTAAAGACAAGCAGGCTATACCCGCATCCCGTCCGGCCAATGAAAAAAGGGGCCGAAGCCCCTTCATGATACGGATGCCGCAGTGTTAATCCAGCGATATCAATGCACGATTTTTGTCCACGGTCGACTTACCAATACCCTTTACCTCTTCGAGTTCATCGACGGCGGCAAAGGCACCGTAGGCTTCCCTGTGGCGCACAATTTCCTCAGCACGACTCATACCGACGCCTTTTAAGCCTGCGGCAAGGGTAGCCGCATCCGCCTGATTGATATTAACGCTGGCGGCCTGAGCCGCACTTGCCGTCTCCTGAGCAAAGGCAGGGGGCGCCATTATCAGGTAGCCGGAGCAAAGCCCCAGCGATAAGGTCAGCGCGAGTACGCGACCCAGCGATGGGCGGGCTGCCCCGCCAGTGACCAAATGAGAGAAATAGTGCGCGAGTTGTTCTAGATAAGAATAGGTCATGATGTAATCTCCATATTACGGGTCAGCTTCCTTGCTGGCATCCGTATCATGGAGAAGTCTAGCAGTACCTGGCAGCGCGGCCAGCGAATGGCCGCATTTGATTTTATGCTGCTATGCGTGCAGCAACTGCAGTTCCTCGTGCACCCGCTGCAGGGCTGCCAGTGGGTCATTGGCGCCTGTTATTGAGCGCCCTATCACTAGAAAATCTGCCCCATTGTCGATTGCATCTTTGGGCGTAACCACCCGCCGCTGATCACCCGCGGCATCACCGGCCAGCCGGATACCCGGCGTCACCAGGGCAAAGTTATCGGGGTGGGCCTTACGCAAATCAGTGGCTTCCCGGGCGGAGCAAACAACGCCATCCAGACCACTGGCAGCGACCAGACCGGCGAGCCGGGCTACGCGCTGAGGTGCGGTTTCGGTGTAGCCCATTTCAACAAGATCCTCGTCCGACATACTGGTCAACACCGTCACCCCAATTAACAAAGGCGGTGTAGAAAATCCCGCCAGCGATTCCCGGGCTGCCTCCATCATTCGTCGGCCGCCAGAGGCGTGTACATTGACCATCCACACTCCCAGCTCCGCCGCCGCCTTGACTGCGCCCGCCACGGTATTGGGAATGTCGTGGAATTTAAGATCCAGAAATATCTCAAAACCCATACCCTGCAGCCTGCGCACCAGGTCCGGGCCGCTGCGGGTAAAGGCCTCTTTACCTATTTTAAGCCGACAAAGCTCGGGTGAAAGCCTTTTTGCCAAAGCCACAGAAGATGCCTCGTCCGGATAATCCAGGGCGACGATAACAGGTGAGATCATAATGATTCCTTAAAGCGAGAAGCTGGCTATTCCAGCCGTGTCCCGCGAATTGTTTTAACCGTGCCCCAGTACTTACAGCCGGGACAGTACCAGTGCAGCTGCTGGCCGGCGAACCCACAGTGACCACAACGGTAAGTGGCGCGTTCAGCAACCAAACGCTCCACCAGTAACTGCAACAAACTAAGGCTCTCTCTGGCGCCCGGATCCGAGGTATCTAATTGCAGGCCAATCAACCGTTCCAACCCCCTCAATGAGGGCCGGTCCGCGAGTTGGGTCGAAAGAAACTCGCCGGCAATTTTATCGCCTTCCGACACCCTCAGATCTTCCGCCACAGCCAACACCAGCGGCGCCGATGGATCAGTGAGCAGACAATCCTGCAAATAGGTTTTTAGCGTCCGATCATCTTGCATCTCGCTGTAGCATTGACGCAAAAGGGGAATTGTCTCAGAGACATACTCTGGATCCTGCTGTCGTACTTTACGCAGCGCCTTTACCGCCAGCTTGTAATTGCCCCGGTCGAATTCAACCTCGCCAAGCAACAATGAGGCCCTGACACACCGCTTATCGTGTGTCAGGGCCTGCTGAATAAAGTTTCGGGCGGCTGCCAAATCGCCTTGATCCCGTTTGTCACAGGCCATCTCGCAGTAATAATGCGCCAAAGCCACCGCAACGGGCTGTCCCTGAACAGGCTCAATACCCGTGCTCAGCAGAGATTTACGGGGCAACAGTGCAATGGCCACCTCAATAGCCTGCTCCCACTCCCGTTCGTTTTGGTAGATTTCCAGCAGATGACGCTGACTGGCTCGACGTTGCTCGGGGGACTCTTCCACCAGATCCAGCAACAAACGCTCTGCCCGGTCCAACAATCCTGCACTGATGTAATCCCTGGCCAGCTCCAGGTGAGCCTGATGGACCTGGCTTCTGGGTAAACTGGGGCGGGCCAGCAGATTCTGGTGAATACGAATAGCGCGGTCGACCTCCCCTTTTTTGCGCAACAGATTACCCAAGGCCACGTGGGTTTCGAGGGTTTCGCTATTGACCTCTAGGGCATTGATAAACGCATCTATCGCCCCGTCGGGGCGGCCATCCAACAGATAATTCAGGCCCTTGTAATACTGGCTGGGCAATTCCGGGCCCGCGGGCACCCGGGGGGCACTGCGTTTACCCATCAACCAACCGATGGCTATGGCCACGAACAGCAGTGCAAAGATCAGAATGTCATTCACTATCTTTCAGGCCTGCGGTGCGCAAAGTATCCACCTCGCTGCGGGCACGGGTTAACTTTCGTTGAGCCGAGCCCAGCGAGGTACGCAGGCGTATTACAATTGCTGAGGAAATAAGCATTCCCGACATGCCACCCAAAGCCAGTGCCGCAAACAACCAGAGCGCGAGGCTGCGAGGCTCAAAGGCATAGACCAGCAGGTTCAACGGTACCGGTTCCTTGTTCTGGATGGCGAACAGTACACCAACCGCGAGCGCGCCCAAAACAACGGCAATGGTCAACAAGGTGCGTAAAAGTTTCATAGGCGCTTCCAGCTAGGATCAAAACATGTATCTGCCGAAGCTGTCTCCGGCGGCAAAAAAAAACGGCATGACCACAAGATCATACCGCTTCTGATTTTGCGGGCAAGCTACAAACCCGCTTGCAGCCCCAAATTCACTCGCTCGCGCAGTTCTTTGCCCGGCTTGAAATGGGGTACGTACTTTCCGGTCAGCTCTACCGAATCGCCGGTCTTCGGATTACGCCCTCTACGGGGCTCGCGATAATGGAGCGAAAAACTGCCAAAGCCGCGAATTTCAATCCGCTCACCCGTCGATAAAGCCTGTGACATATGTTCAAGTATGGTTTTGACTGCCAGTTCCACGTCCTTGGACGAGAGCTGGGATTGGCGAGCCGATATTGTTTCAATCAATTCGCTTTTAGTCATGCTGCCCCCTTGAACAGAGGTTTTCTTATTCATTGCAACAATATAGAAGGGAATATTCCGAAATTCCACTAAAATCTACGCAAGTTGTTATTTTTTAACGAAAAAAGGCCCACCGAGGTGGGCCTTTCAGAGGTCTTTTAAGACTGAATGGGGTTATTTATCGCCCATCTGAGCCTTGATCAGGTCGCCGATAGTACCCGGCGACGTAGACTCTGCTTCAGTGTCTTTAAGAGACTTAACCGCTTCTTTCTCGTCGTCGTAGTCCTTGGCTTTGATAGACAATGCCAGGCCGCGATTCTTGCGATCCACCGAAGTGATCTTGGCTTCTACCGAGTCGCCAACCTTATACAGGCTGCGAGCATCGTCAACCTTGTCGCGGCTAATATCGGAAGACTTCAGCACGCCGATGACTTCCTCGGCCAGCTTGATCACAACAGACTTCGCATCAACTTCAATGACTTCACCGGTGACGATCGCTCCGCGGTCATTTTCGGCCACGTAGTTACCGAAGGGGTCGTCTTCCAACTGCTTAACGCCCAGAGAGATACGCTCGCGTTCTGGATCGATAGACAAGATGACAGTTTCAATCTCATCGCCCTTCTTGTAGTTGCGCACGGCTTCTTCGCCAGTCTCGTTCCAGCTGATGTCGGACAGGTGAACCAGTCCGTCGATCGCGCCTTCCAGGCCAATGAAGATACCAAAGTCAGTGATGGACTTGATGCTGCCGGCAATCTTGTCGCCTTTGCTGTACTGCGAAGCAAATGCGTCCCAAGGATTTTGCTGGCACTGCTTGATACCCAGTGAGATACGACGACGCTCTTCGTCGATATCCAGAACCATAACCTCTACCTCGTCGCCCAGCTGGACAATCTTGGAGGGGTGTACGTTCTTGTTGGTCCAATCCATCTCAGAGACGTGTACCAGACCTTCAACACCTTCTTCCAACTCGGCGAAACAGCCGTAGTCAGTAAGATTGGTGATCTTGGCGCTAACACGGCTGCCTTCAGGATAGCGACCAGTGATTTCAACCCAGGGATCTTCGCCAAGTTGCTTCAAGCCCAGTGATACGCGATTGCGCTCACGGTCAAACTTGAGGATCTTAACGTCGATTTCCTGTGCCACTTCAACAATTTCAGAAGGATGCTTGATGCGCTTCCAGGACATATCGGTAATGTGCAGCAGTCCGTCTACGCCGCCCAGGTCTACGAAAGCGCCATAGTCGGTCAGGTTCTTAACGATACCCTTAACAGACATGCCTTCTTGCAAGCTTTCCAGCAGCGCGTCACGCTCTACGCTGTTAGCAGCTTCCATGACTGCACGACGAGAAACTACAACGTTGTTGCGCTTCTGATCGAGCTTGATAACTTTAAATTCGAGTTCTTTCCCTTCCAGGTGTACGGTCTCGCGAACCGGACGCACATCAACCAACGAACCGGGCAAGAATGCGCGGATAGTGTTGATGTCGACAGTGAATCCGCCCTTAACCTTACCGTTGATAATACCGGTAACCATTTCGTCAGCTTCGTGAGCAGCTTCAAGATCTTTCCACGCCTCGGCGCGCTTGGCTTTTTCACGGGACAGCTTGGTCTCACCAAAACCATCTTCAACAGTTTCCAGAGCAACCTGAACTTCATCACCAATACTCAGGGACACTTCACCCGCAGCATCAGCAAACTGGATACGAGGAATAACACCTTCGGACTTAAGTCCGGCGTGGACTGTTACCCACTCGCTATCGATATCGATAACAACGCCGGTAACAATTGCACCTGGCTTCATATCGACTGTTTTTAGACTTTCTTCAAAGAGATCGGCGAAAGATTCGCTCATTGGACATTACCTGTAAATATATTGTGGCGTTGAACGCCTGCACCGATTCTCCAGCAGAAACGGGTCATCTATTTATAAGCCGCTATATCACGCCAAAGCTGGAACAGCGAGAAAGCAGCAGTTAGTGCCATTTTTAAAGAATTTAGCAACAAATAGCGCTATTTGAGGCCTTTTTCTTCAACCTTGGACATGACCAGCGCGAACACATCTGCGATCGGCATGGCTGAACTGTCAAGGACAATGGCGTCTTCAGCGGGGCACAAAGGTGAGACCGTGCGACTACTGTCGCGGGCATCTCTTTCCTCGATGTCCTTTAGAAGGCGCGGGAGGGTAACATTTTCACCCTTGGCAATCAATTGCCTGTAGCGCCGCTCAGCGCGTATTTCCGAGCTGGCGGTGAGGAATATTTTCAGGTCGGCGGCAGGGAAAACAACAGTACCCATATCGCGACCATCGGCGACCAGACCTGGGGCAGCGCAAAACTCCCTCTGCCGGGCTAGCAAAGCCTCTCGAACGGAGGGAATAGCAGCAACGGTAGACGCTGCACGCCCCCCCTCCTCAGTACGAATCGCCTTACTGACATCCTGCCCTTTGTAGGCCACCAAAATCTCACCGCTATCACAGCTGGTAAAGGTCACGTCGAGACTACGCGCGACAGCGGTGACTGCCACCTCGTCGTCCCAACGCACACCCTCAATAAGGCAGGCCTGGCCCGTAACACGGTACAAGGCGCCGCTATCAAGCAGATGCCAACCCAATGCTTCGGCCAGCATATGGCTGAGCGTGCCCTTGCCAGCGCCGCTAGGGCCATCAACCGCAATAATAGGCGCCGGGTAGTTCACTTAGGTCGCCACCGAAGAGATCCGCAGACCCACACTGCGGGCCAAATCGTCGAAGCCGGGGAATGAGGTCGCCACATGATCACAGTCCAGTACGTGGACCTCTCCTTCCGAACGCAATGCCGCTACGGCAAACGCCATCGCTATGCGGTGGTCGTGAAACGTATTCACCGCCCCGGAGCCCATAGTGCCACCCTCAATAACAATACCGTCGGGCAGCACTTCATTGACTACCCCCAGAGTAGTCAAACCCTCGGCCATACTGGCAATACGGTCGCTTTCCTTGACTCGCAATTCCTCTGCACCCGTTAAACGGGTGGTGCCTTCGGCGCAGGCCGCCGCAATAAACAGCACGGGAAATTCATCAATCGCCAGCGGCACGAGATCCTGCGGTATATCGATCCCTTTTAGTGGCGCGTAACGAACGCGGATATCAGCCACCGGCTCGCCACCCACTTCACGCTCATTTTGCAGACTAATATCAGCTCCCATCGCCTGCAAAATGCCGATGACACCGGTTCGCGTAGGATTTATTCCAACGTGAGTCAACAACAAATCTGAACCTGGTGCGATGCTTGCCGCTACCAGGAAAAATGCCGCCGAGGAGATATCTGCGGGGACATCGATATCAGTGGCCGTCAGTTCGCCACCCCCGGTAACACTGATGACTCCGTCCTGCTTAGTCACCTCGTAGCCGAACCCGCGCAGCATACGTTCGGTATGATCACGGGTAGGTGCCGGCTCGGTTACCGAGGTTCGGCCCTTGGCATACAGGCCCGCCAACAAGACACAGGATTTGACCTGTGCACTGGCCATGGGTAAATCATAATGGATGCCATTCAGCGCCTTTTCTCCATGAAGACGCAGAGGCGGCCTGCCGCCCTCGGCACTGTCTACCTGTGCCCCCATAAGTTTGAGAGGGTCGATAACTCTACCCATTGGCCGACCACACAGAGACTCATCACCGGTCAACTCGCAGGAGAAATTCTGCCCGGCCAGCAAACCGCATAGCAGCCGGATACTGGTGCCGGCATTCCCCAAATCCAGTGGCTTGGAGGGCGCCTTTAAGCCATGCAGGCCGACACCCTCGATGGTCAGCGCACCATTTTTCGGCGCACTGATCTTGACACCCATTTCACGAAAGGCCGCCACTGTGGCCAGTGCGTCCTCGCCCTCAAGAAAACCGGAGACGCGCGTGGTGCCCTGAGCCAGGGCGCCAAGCATTATCGAGCGGTGGGAAATGGATTTGTCCCCTGGAACACGAATTTCGCCAGTAATGGTTCCTCCAGGTAACAGCATAAATTGCATAATGTTCTCTCAGTCTTGGGACGTATTTTGGCCGGAGGCGCGGGCGGCAAGCAGAGCCGTAAATCGATCCCGTGATTCTTTTGCCCGGGTAAAGGTAGCCAGAAGCGCATCGCTGTCTTCCGCCTCGATGGCAGCACGCAGCGTGACCAGATGGTCTTCAAAATTGCCCAGCGAGTCCAACAAAGCATCCTTATTTGCAATCGCTATATCTTTCCACATAGTCGGATCGCTGGAGGCAATGCGGGTAAAATCGCGAAAGCCACCGGCGGCAAAGCGAAAAATATCTTCATTGGCATCGGTCTGTGCCAGGGCATCTACCAGTGTATAGGCAAGCACGTGGGGTAAGTGACTGGTGGCAGCCAGTACAGCATCATGGCTCGCAACTGACATCGTCACTACCTCGGCACCCGTACTCTCCCACATAGCCTGAATCAGCTCTACCGCCTTAGGGTCACTGTCCTGCTCGGGGGTAAGAATGACACGGTGCCGCTGAAACAATGCCACGTTGGAGGCATCTACCCCACTGCGTTCTGAGCCGGCTATCGGGTGCCCGAGCACCAGCCGTGGTGGCATCTTGCCATTGGATGCCAGAACTGCATCACGCAGACTGCCTTTGACACTGGCAACATCGGTAACCACAGGGCCCGAACCATCCTCAGGTAGCAGCGGCAGAACCTTCTGCAGCATGTCCGCTGCAATAAGAGTTGGGGTGGCAACAACCAAAATATCTGCCTGTGCTACAGCCTCTTCGAGATTCAACGTGTAGCTGTCGATAACACCTAATTCAACGCCGCGGGCCAACGACGGTTCTCGATGACCCCAGCCGACTATCCGCTGACAAAAACTGGTCGCGCGCAGAGATCTGGCGAGAGAACCACCAATGAGACCCAGACCGAGAATTACAACGGTATTTTGCTTATAGCTCATCAACCGACCGCCTAGAGAACTGCGCGCGGATAAGAGCCCAGAGGCTTAAGCAAAATCGACTGCTCTTCCAGCTCCGACACGATGGCGGCGATATTGTCGTCCTGCACATGGCCCTCGAATTCAATAAAGAATACATAGGCCCACTTTTCGGTACGAGACGGTCGCGTATCAATGCGGGTCAGACTAACCCCGCCTTTGCGGAAAGGTTCAAGGAGGGTGAATAACGCCCCAGGCTTATTGCGACTTGCGACTATAATAGAAGTCTTATCGCGACCACTGGGTGGAACTTCCTCGCGACCAACAATCAAAAACCGGGTAGTGTTATCGGGGAAGTCCTCGATATTACTGGCCAACTTTTCCAAGTGATACTGGTTGGCAGCGATATCGCCAGCAACCGCGGCAACGCCGGGAGTTTCCGCAGCGATACGCGCGGCCTCACCGTTACTGCTCACGGCTTCTCGCTCTACGTTCGGCCAGTGCTGGTCCAGCCAGTTGCGGCATTGGGCGAGTGCCTGCTGATGGGCGCAAATTCGAGTGACCTGTTCTGCGCTGGTGCCAGGCGCCACCAACAGATGATGCATGATGCGCATTTCGACCTCGCCGGATATCTTCAGCGAGGAGTCCATAAAATTATCCAGGGTGTGGCTGACCATGCCCTCAGTCGAATTCTCCACCGGCACCACACCATAATTGCATTCACCGGACTCTACCTGAGAGAACACTGCATCAATGGTACTTTGCGGTACGCTCAAGGCGGCGTGGCCAAAATGCTTGATTGCAGCGGCCTGGGTGAAGGTCCCCTCTGGACCGAGATAGGCGACCTGCAGCGGCTTTTCCAGGGCAAGACAGGCGGACATAACCTCGCGGAAAATATGTGCGACCGTTTCTCCGGCCAACGGACCCTCATTGCGATCGATAATGCCCTGCAACACCTGAGCTTCGCGCTCGGGGCGATAATAAACCACCTCGGCACTTTCATCCCCGGCGGCACGGGCTGCCTGCACCGCGGCGAGCTTAATATCCGCAACCCGCTGGGCGCACTCTGCCCGACGGTTTAACAACGCCTGTATTTCGCGGTCAATCGCGTCTATATCCGCTCTGACCTGATCTAGGTTCCGTTCGTCTGCCATTAGCTTGGGTGTCTAGCCATTGCGTTTTTCAAAGTCCCGCATAAAATCAATCAACGCAGTTACTGCCTGTTCACTCACCGCATTGTAGATACTTGCGCGCATTCCACCTACCGAGCGATGCCCCTTCAGGTTTAACAGCCCTGCCGCCTCAGACTCCTGCAAAAACTGTTTATCGAGTTCCGAATCAGCCAAAGTAAACGGTATATTCATCAGGGATCGGCTGGGAATTTCCACCGGATTGGCGTAGAAATCACTGTTATCGATTGCGCTATACAAAGCTTCGGCTTTGCCCCTATTGATCGCCTCCATAGCGTTCAACCCGCCAAGATCTTCCAACCAGGCAAAGACCAGCCCGGCCAGATACAGACCAAAGGTCGGCGGTGTGTTGTACATTGAATCGTTGTCGGCGGCCACCTGCCAGTTCAGCATCGCCGGGCAGTTGGCCATCGCTCGGCCCAGCAGGTCGCGGCGGACAATTGCCAGAGTCAGCCCTGCAGGACCAATATTTTTCTGCGCGCCCGCATAGATAAAGCCAAATTCGCTGACATCAATAGGCCGGGACAGAATAGTGGATGACATGTCGGCCACTAGCGGCACATCGACTTGCGGCGTCCAAAAGTACTCGACGCCACCGATGGTTTCGTTCGGAGTGTAATGAAGGTACACCGCATCATCACTCAGAGCCCAGCTCTCGCGAGGTGGAATGGTGGAAAACTTGGTGTCCTCTGAACTTGCCGCGACATTGACTTCGCAGTAGCGGCCCGCCTCAGCAATCGCTTTCTTCGACCACTGCCCGGTATTAATGTAGTCGACCTTGTCTCCAGCCGCTGCCAGATTCAGGGGCACGGCAGCAAACTGGGTACTGGCACCGCCCTGTAAAAACAATACGGCGTAGTCGTCTGTAATACCCAAAAGGCGCCGCAGAGCCTGCTCGGCGGCCTCGGCCACACCGACAACCTCGGGGCTACGATGACTCATTTCCATCAACGACAGGCCTGCGCCGTGCCAGTCTAGCAATTCATCGCGCGCAGTCTCCAGAACAGACTCGGGCAAAGAAGCCGGTCCGGCGCAGAAGTTGTAACAGCGGGTCATTTCAGTATTTCCTTGTATCCAATATGAGCGGAGGACTTAGTCCTCACCAGTCTCATTATCCTCTTCGACGAAAGCCACTACTTCGGGCTCATCAATACGCTCGACGCTGACCAGACTTTCACCTTCTTTAGTCCGAATAACGCGAACACCCTGGGTGTTGCGCCCCAGAATAGAGACCTCGTCGGCACGCGTGCGAACCAAGGTTCCCTGATTAGAGATAAGCATCAACTCATCGCCTTCAAAGACCTGAACCGCACCGACAAGATTACCGTTGCGGGCGCTGGTCGACATAGCGATTACGCCCTTGTTACCCCGTCCTTTAGTGGGGAACTCGGATGCCTCAGTCCGCTTGCCGTAGCCATTTTCACTGACGGTAAGTACACGACCGGCTTCCTGCGGAATAATCAGAGAAATCATACGATGCCCCTCACCCAGACGAATACCACGCACGCCGCGGGCGGTTCTGCCCATGGCTCGAACATCCTCTTCCTTGAAGCGGGCGGTTTTACCCTCACTGCTGAACAGCATCACTTCACAGCTGCCATCGGTGATGGCAGTGCCGACCAGCACATCGCCTTCGTCGAGTTCCAGAGCCCGTAAGCCAACGCTGCGCCGGCGGGCGAAATTCGTCAGTTCGGTTTTCTTGACGGTGCCATTGGCTGTCGCCATAAAGATGTAGTGGCCCTCGGTATATTCGTCGACCGGCAAAATGGAGGTGACGCGCTCGCCATCTTCCAGCGGTAACAAGTTCACCATAGGCCTACCGCGAGAGTTTCGACCAGCCAGGGGAATCTGGTAGACCTTTAACCAATAAACCTTACCCATATTGGAAAAGCACAAAATGGTGGCATGAGTGCTGGCAATCAACAAGTGCTCAACAAAATCCTCATCTTTCACCGCCGTCGCCGACTTGCCGGTACCACCGCGACGCTGCGCCTGGTAATCGGACAAGGCCTGGGTTTTAGCGTAGCCCCCGTGAGAGATGGTGACCACACGATCTTCTTCGGTGATCAGATCCTCTACGGTGAGATCATGCTGGGACGCGGTGATTTCAGTTCTACGCTCGTCTCCGAACTCCGCAACGATCTCTTCCAATTCTTGGCGAATGACCAGCTTGAGGCGATCGGTATCGCCCAGTATCTCCATGTAATCGGCAATCTCGGCCAGCCGTTCCTGAAATTCAGCCAGCAGCTTTTCATGCTCAAGGCCGGTGAGGCGGTGCAGCCTCAATTCCAAAATGGCCTGAGCCTGAACCGGTGACAGGTGATACTGACCGTCGTGCAGGCCAAAATGAGGATCAAGCTTGTCAGGGCGACAGGCGTCGGCTCCCGCTCGCTCCAACATGGTCAACACATCACCCGCCGGCCAGGCACGGGCGAGTAACTTTTCGCGCGCCTCAGCGGGACTTGGCGAAGCCTTGATCAAGGCTATTATCTCGTCAATATTCACCAGCGCAATGGCCAGCCCTTCGAGAATATGGCCGCGCTCGCGCGCTTTGCGCAGTAGATAAACCGTTCTGCGGGTCACCACTTCACGGCGGTGCCGGATGAAGGCTTCTATAATTTCCTTCAGATTCAGTATTTTTGGCTGACCATCGACCAGCGCCACCATATTAATGCCAAACACTGACTGCAATTGGGTTTGCGCGTACAAGTTATTCAGCACGACATCGCCAATTTCGCCGCGGCGCAATTCGATCACTACTCGCATGCCATCCTTGTCGGATTCATCGCGCAACTCAGTGATACCCTCAATCTTCTTCTCTTTCACCAGCTCGGCAATACGCTCAATCAAGCGCGCCTTGTTTAATTGATAGGGCAGCTCGTGAATGAGAATAATGTCTTTACCGCGCTTTTCATCGGTAATCACCTCTGCCTTGGCGCGCACATAAATGCGCCCCCTACCGGTGCGATAGGCTTGAATAATCCCTGCACGACCATTAATGATCGCGGCGGTGGGGAAATCAGGACCGGGGATGTGCTCCATCAGGTCATCAATTGTCATCTCGGGATTAGCGATCAGCGCCAGCGTTCCACTGATCACCTCAGTGAGGTTATGCGGTGGGATATTAGTGGCCATACCAACGGCAATACCCGAAGAACCGTTGATCAGTAAATTGGGGACTCGCGTGGGCATAACCGCCGGAATGCGTTCGGTGCCATCGTAGTTGTCGACAAAATCGACCGTTTCTTTGTCGAGATCGGCCAGAATCGAGTGGGCGATCTTACGCATTCTGATTTCGGTGTAGCGCATGGCTGCAGCCGAGTCGCCATCGACGGAGCCGAAGTTACCCTGACCATCAACCAGCATGTAGCGCAGGGAAAAAGGTTGCGCCATTCGCACAATCGCTTCGTAGACCGCCGAATCACCGTGAGGGTGGTACTTACCGATGACGTCGCCAACCACGCGGGCAGATTTTTTGTACGATTTGTTCCAGTCGTTGTTGAGCTCATTCATGGCGAATAACACACGCCTGTGAACCGGCTTCAGGCCGTCGCGAACATCCGGCAGTGCCCTACCCACGATTACACTCATTGCGTAATCCAGATAGGACTGTTTCATCTCGTCTTCAATATTGACGGGAACGATTTCTTTGGCTATTTCACCCATGTAAAACGATTTCCTTAACCTACACGACGAGGGCTGTTTTTATGTGGCTTGTTCCACCTGCTTTTGCTCTGTGATACAGCGTTTAAACAGCTTTGCGCGCCCTCTGGCGCCAACCGTCAATTATACTGAAACTGGCTCCGAACCGCCATGTTTTTACCAATTTCAGGCCACTGAGTAAGCCGCTTTCAGAGAATTACGGTTATACTTTCGCGCTGACTCGCCCGGGTTGAGTCAATCCGCCAGAATTGGCGATTTTTTGATCGCTCTACTGGCTTGTAACTACACGATAGAAGAGGTTTTATGGACCGGGAACACACTACTGTCGACACACTGCTGCACCCCGACTGGATCGTTCCCGTGGTGCCCGAGGGTGAAGTCCTCACAGACCACAGTCTGGCCATCACCGGGGGGGAAATCAGTGCCATCTTACCGCGCGCACAAGCTAGTAAGTTAGAGGCCAAACAAGAGCTACATCTTCCTGGGCACACACTGTTGCCGGGACTGATTAACGGCCATGGGCACGCTGCTATGAGCCTACTGCGCGGCTTCGCTGATGACCTACCGCTGATGCCGTGGCTGGAGAATCATATCTGGCCGGCAGAAGCCGATCACGTCAGCGAAGAATTCGCAGCCGATGGAGTTTTGCTCGCCATTGCCGAAATGCTGCGCTGCGGCACGACTACGTTCAGTGATATGTACTTTTTCCCGGATATCACCGCCAGGGTAGCCCGCGAAACCGGTATGCGCTGCCAGATCACCTTTCCCGTTTTTGACTTTCCGACCATCTGGGCCCGCGACGCCGACGAATATATTCGTAAGGGTCTGGATCTCAGAAACGGTATTCAGCACGAGGGCCTGATCAGTTTAGGGTTCGGTCCGCACGCTCCCTACACCGTGTCTGAGCCGAATCTGGTAAAAGTCGCCACCTTGGCAGCGGAGGCGGACATGGTGGTACAGATACACCTGCATGAAACTAGCGGCGAGGTACTGCAAGCAGTGGAAGCAAACGGTGAGCGACCATTGGATACCTTGCACCGGCTTGGTATGTTAGGACCGCGCACTCAGTGCGTGCACATGACCTCACTGGGGCAGCAGGATATCGAATTGCTCGCTCGCACCGGAGCCCACGTGATCCATTGCCCACAATCAAATATGAAACTTGCATCTGGCACCTGCCCGGTGACGAAATTGCTGGCCGCGGGTGTCAATGTTGCACTAGGCACAGATGGCGCGGCCAGTAATAACGACCTGAACATGTTCGGCGAAATGCAGGCAGCAGCCTTACTGGCAAAACTGGACAGCCAGGACGCCACTGCATTACCCGCCGCCCAAGCGCTGACCATGGCGACTATCGCCGGTGCCAGAGCCATGGGGCTGGAAGATAGAATCGGCAGTCTGGAGGTTGGCAAGCAAGCCGACCTTATTGCCGTGGATCTGAGCCAGCCCGAAACCCAGCCAATGTACAATGCCCTGTCGCAGCTGGTGTATGCGTGCAATGGCAGCCAGGTCAACCACAGCTGGATCGCCGGCAAACCGGTGATGCAACAACGTGAATTAGTCAATATCAACCAGAGCGAACTGGCGCAGCGGGTAACACGCTGGCAGCGTCAGATATCCGCATGAGGAAATTAACCAAAGATGACTAGCACTATCAATGTCGACCCTCAGGAGATTGCCAAATTCGAAGCGCTCGCCTCGCGCTGGTGGGATCGCAACAGTGAGTTTAAGCCGCTACACGACATTAACCCCCTGCGGGCAAACTATATTGACGAGCACTCACCTGTCTCCGGCCAACAATTGGTGGATGTGGGTTGTGGTGGCGGCATACTTGCTGAAGCGATGGCGCACAGGGGTGCCACCGTAACCGGCATCGATATGGGTGAAGCGCCTTTATCGGTGGCAAAAATACACCAGCTGGAATCCGGTGTGTCGGTGAATTACCGGCAAGCAACTGCGGAGCAGTTGGCCGAAGAAATGCCTGCCAGCTTCGATGTCGTGTGTTGCCTGGAGATGCTGGAGCACGTCCCCGACCCCGCTGCTGTCATCACTGCCTGCGCTGAAATGGCGAAACCGGGTGCCTCTCTCTATTTTTCTACTATCAATCGCAACCCTAAAGCCTTTGCGCTAATGATCGTCGGTGCCGAACATATACTCAAATTACTGCCGGCAGGCACACATGAGTACACCAAGTTCATCAAGCCTTCTGAGCTGGCCAGCTGGTGCCGCGCCGCCGGGCTGGTAATGACTGATATGACAGGACTGACCTACAACCCGATCAGCAAGCGCTATCGACTTAATCCTCGTGACGTGGGAGTGAACTACATGGTTCGCGCGGAAAAACCGGCGTGAGCCAAATTCCCAGACCACTCGCGGCCGTCATCTTTGATCTGGACGGCACACTCATCGATACCGCCGAAGAATTTGTTGTAGTGGTGCAGGCCCTGCGCGCAGAGCACAGTCTGGAGGCTATGGATGCAGGACTGATTCGTGCCAATGTCTCCAACGGGGCACGGGCGCTCACGCGGCTGGCACTAGGTCTGGAGGAATCGTCGCCAGAGTTAGATATTAAATGGCAGCGGCTACTGGCTCTTTACAGTGAGGTCATCGGCAGCAGCGCCTGCCTTTATCCTGGCATGCAGCAGCTTATCGAGGCTTTTGCCGAGAGAGGCATAGCCTGGGGAATTGCCACCAACAAACCACGCGTCTATACCGAACCTCTATTGCGGAAGCTGAATTTGAATCCCGCACCCGGCAGCGTGGTGTGCCCGGACGATGTGACCGACCGCAAACCGCACCCGGAATCCCTTTACCTTAACTGCCGCGAGCTCAATTGCTCGCCAGCCACGAGCGTCTATGTAGGCGACCACCTACGCGATATTGAGGCCGGGCGCCGCGCGGGAATGGTTACCGTCGCTGCCGCCTACGGCTATATCGAAGACCACGACGATCCCGCCACCTGGGGCGCCAGCGCCACAGTGAACGACAGCAATGATTTACAGGCTTTACTACTCGACGACTGACCGTAATTCAGGACAACACCGCAATGACGCACGCGATACCACAACCCTACCAACCGCAGAGCACGCTGCTAAAGGGCAAGACGATTTTGGTAACAGGCGCTGGTGATGGCATTGGCCGCGCGGCCGCTCTCGCTTACGCGAACCATGGGGCAACCATTATTTTGCTAGGACGAACGGTTGCAAAACTCGAATCGGTATACGACGAAATCGAAGCAGCCGGCGGTGCCCAACCCGCCATTTTTCCACTGGACCTCAATAGTGCCGGTAACGAAGAGGTCATCGACATGACCCGGGCTATCGGCGAAAATTTCGGTCACCTGGACGGCCTACTGCACAACGCCAGCGTACTGGGCGAACGTCGTCCGATCGAGAGCGCAACACTGGCGGGGTGGATGGAGGTCATGCAGGTCAATGTCAACGCCCAGTTCCTGCTCACCCGGCATCTACTGCCGCTACTGCAGGCAGCACCCAGTGCTTCGATTATCTTCACTTCCTCCGGGGTGGGTCGAAAAGGACGCGCTTTTTGGGGCGCCTACGCGGTCTCCAAATTCGCCACCGAGGGTTTTATGCAGGTACTGGCAGACGAACTGGAAAACACCTGTAAGGTGCGCGTCAACAGCCTAAATCCCGGCGCAACCAACACCTCAATGCGGCGCATGGCCTATCCCTCTGAAACGCCCTCCGACAATCCCTATGCGGAGGACATCATGCCGGCTTATCTGTATTTGATGGGAGCAGACAGCGAGGGAGTCACAGGGCAGGCGCTAAACGCTCAGTAACTAAATAGTGCCGGGTGGTGCCGCGGTCACATGACTAAAGAGTTGACCGACTAAAGCGCGGACAGATCGCCGCTCACCGCCGCTCGAAATAGACGCTCCAGATCCTGCGCATTGACTGGCATCGCGTTAGAGGCGGCACAAGGATCAAGCTCGGCCAGCTGACCTATCTCAACAGCCCGGGTATCATCTACTCCAAGACCTGCCAGGTTCTTGGGAATATCCAGTTGCTGTCGAAAATCAAACAAGAACTCAACGAACGCCTCGGCACCGCCCCCGGGAAGCTCTAGCACCCGCGATAGATACGCCAATCGATCCCTAATAGCGTCCATGTTCTGCACCACTCCATAGGGCAGCACAATGGCATTAGTGAGTCCGTGATGCGTGTTGTAAAGACCACCAACTACGTGGGACACAGCGTGGATGGACCCCAGCCCTTTCTGAAAAGCGGTGGCGCCCATGGAAGCCGCCACTAGCATATTGCCTCGCGCCTCGATATTACCGCCGTCAGCGACTGCGATGGGCAGCCACTGGCGGACCATGCGCATGGCCTCGACCGCAATCCCCTGGGCCAGCGGATGAAAACTGGGGGAACAGTAGGCCTCAAGCGCGTGTACAAAGGCATCGATTCCGGTCCAGGCGGTGATATTGGCTGGTAACCCCAGGGTGAGGCAGGGATCGCTGATCACTATATTGGGCAACATACTGGGGTGGTAGATTATCTTCTTGCTGGCCGCCGCTTCGTCGAGAATTATAGCCGCACGGCCAACCTCAGAGCCCGTGCCCGCCGTTGTGGGCATAGCGATGACCGGCACCAAACTCTCCGCAGCGATTTCCGGCGCCTCGGTATCGCTAATCACAAAATCCCACAGCGGGAGTTCCTGCTGCGCTATCAAGGCAATGGACTTGCCCACATCAAGCGCAGAGCCACCCCCTACGGCGATCACGCCATCGTGCTTTCCAGATCTGAAGGCAGCAACACCGGCAGCGACATTGGCCGCCGTCGGATTACCCTGCACCTGCGAAAATACCGCGGTGTGGATTGAGGATGACTGCAATACTCCCACCAGCCCGGCAATAACATCCAGATCAGCGAGCCCCTTGTCGGTAACCAGTAGGGGCCTGTTCATCGCCAACAGTTCGCAGGCCAGGGGTAGATCATTGGCCCGATCGGTGCCGAACCAGATGTCCGTGGGAAAGCTCCACTGCGTGGCTTCAAACAATACTAGTCTCCTTCAGATAATCTCGAAGTAGCGCTGCAACTGCCAATCAGTCACCGCGCGGCGTTGTTCAGTCTCTTCCCACTCGCGGGTATAGGCGTAATGATCGACAAAAGCATCCCCAAACAAATCTCTTGCCGGATCTGAATTACGCAAGCGCGACGCGGCCTCGCCAAGACTGCGGGGGAACTGCAAAGCACCCTCAAACTGCCGAACGTAAGCGTTGCCCACTACGGGCTCACCCGGCTCACATTGATTCTCAATGCCCCAAAGGCCGGAACCAATAGCCGCCGAAAGCGCCACATAGGGATTAATATCTGCAGCAGCAACTCGGTATTCAACACGCTGGGATTGTGCTGAGCCCGGGATCGCTCGAATCGCACAAGTACGATTATCGACGCCCCAGGATGCTGCCGTAGGCGCCCACGCTCCTGGCACAAGTCGCGTATAGCTATTGCAGGTGGACGCCACCATAGCCAGTAACTCGGGCATTAGCTTTTGCTGCCCACCAATAAACCAACGCATGGTATCGGACATACCCTGCGAACCGCCCTCGTCATAAAAGGCATTGTTCCCGGCCTCGTCGGCGAGAGACACATGGAGGTGACCAGATTGGCCGGGATAGTCAGCTGACCACTTGGCCATAAAGGTGGCCATCAAGTCATTCTGCTGCGCCAACACTTTCATAAAGGTTTTAAATAGCACCGCATCATCGGCGGCACGCAGTGCGTCGGTATACGTGATCGCGGCCTCTAATACCCCTGGGCCGGTTTCTGTATGCAGTCCCTCAAGGGGCATGCCCATACTTTCGGACATCGCCAGAATTTGATGGTAGAGATCTGCATGACTGGAGTTGCGAATAACGGAATAACCAAAGTTTGAAGGCGTCATTGGCCGCAGATGCCGAAAGCCCTTATCGCGGACACTGTCAGGGGATTCCTGGAACAGGAAGAACTCAAACTCTGCTGCGGCGCTGGCGTACAGACCATGATCGGCTAGTCTGGCGAGTACACGCTTTAGAAGTGCCCGGGGGCAAACCGCGGCTGCGGAGGATTCACTAAAGTCTGCCAACAACAAAAGAGATTGGTCGCCTTCCAGGGGCAGTGCTCTGCAGGTATTGGCGTCGATTCGTGCCCATGCATCGGGAAATGCCGTTTCCCAGCCGGTATAGGAATCACTACCGTATAGTTGGTCGTCACTGTCCCAGCCGAAGATGACGTCGCAGAAGCCAAACCCTTTGGCCAGTGCGCTTTCCAGTTTGGCGCGACTGACATATTTGCCGCGTAATACGCCATCAAGATCGGTAACGCCTAATTTGATATTGGATACGCCCAGCGCATCAATCTGAGCAAGTACACTTTCAGCGGTGGCGTGGTGATCCATAGTTTTTATTCTAGAATTTGCCCTGTTTACGGGCCTTGCCGCGGCCACTTCGCTTACCAAACTGACGTTCCATGATTTCGCGTTCCTTAATGCTTCCGCGCTGCTGATCCTTGTTCGGCAGATCGACCATCTGGTAAAGGCCTTTAACCTCTTTACGCTCAAGCTCTACCCACTGACCCTGCTTGACCTTGGACGGAATAAACACCTCACCGTAGCGCACCCGTTTCAGGCGGGACACAGTCAAGCCCTGAGACTCCCAAAGGCGACGCACCTCGCGGTTACGGCCCTCCATCAATACCACATAATACCAGCGGTTAATGCCCTCGCCTCCGGCATCCTGAATGTCGGTAAATCGGGCTACACCGTCGTCCAGCATCACGCCGTCTAGCATATGCTTCATCATCTCTGGCGTCACATTGCCCATCACACGCACCATGTACTCGCGCTCGATGTTTGAAGAGGGGTGCATCAGCGAGTTGGCAAGCTCACCATCGGTGGTGAACAGCAGCAAACCAGAGGTATTGAAATCCAGGCGGCCAATTGATATCCAGCGTCCGGCTTTGAGTTTGGGTAAGCGCTGGAAGACAGTGCGCCGACCCTGCGGGTCAGAACGGGTACACACTTCACCGGTGGGTTTGTGGTACAAAATACAGCGTGTTTTTTCTCCAGGAGCAATGTCCAGCGACTTGCCGTCGACAGCAATGCGGTCTTTAGCCGTGACCCGGTCGCCCAGCTTCGCGCGCTGACCGTTCACCGCAATCCGCCCCTCTTCTATCCAACGCTCCATTTCACGTCGGGAGCCTGTGCCGCTGCGGGCCAGTACCTTTTGGAGTTTTTCACCGGAAGGCGCGGGTGCAGCGCCAGCCGCTTCTGTTTCAGTAGGAATAGCCATATTGATTCAGCTCAGGCCTGACGCTCGGGCTCGCTGGCACCTTCGGTTGGCTCTTCAGTTTCAGTTATTTCTTCAACAGCAGATTGTTCTGCTGCAACGGATAATTCGGGCAAGACCTCATCGTCGGTGGCAGCATCAGCATCGAACTGGCCGCCGACACTCTCGCCATCGCCAGCGACATCCTCAATTGCTGGTGCATCTTCTACAGGCTCACCGGGGTCATCGGTTGAGAGTTCTGCCCCCGTCTCACTTACGCTAGCGTCGCCTTCCAGCTGATCCGGATTGTGATCGGTACCGCCGACTACAGAGAGCCCAGGTGCCTCGCCCTCCGCTATTTCGCTGAGAACATCGCTAAAACCTAATTCTGCGGTAAGCGTTTCAAAGTCACGAATTTCTGCCAATGCCGGCAGCTGATCAAGATTCTTCAGGTTGAAATAGTCCAAAAACTGGCGTGTGGTGGCATACATGGCGGGCCGACCCGGAACATCGCGGTGACCCACGACTCTGATCCACTCGCGTTCGTGCAGTGTCTTTACAATGTTGGAACTGACAGCAACACCGCGAATCTCTTCAATTTCGCCACGAGTAATGGGCTGCCGATAGGCTATAAGAGACAGTGTTTCGAGTAACGCTCGGGAGTATTTCTGCGGACGCTCATGCCACAGTCTGGCTATCCAGGGGCTTAGATTTTGTCGCACCTGGAAGCGAAAACCGCTGGCCACCTCAAGTAATTCAAAACCACGACCATCACAGCGTTCAGCGACCTCTTTCAAGGCCTCGCGGATAGCCGTGGTCTCGGGTCGTTCGTGCTCTTCAAACAGATCACCAATTTGGGTAACCGTCATCGCCTTGCCAGCCGCCAGTAGGGCACCTTCAACAATTTGAACCAAGCCTGTTTCCGCCATGTTACTCAGACCTTGCCTTAAGATGGATTGGACCAAAATTTTCTGTCTGAACAATTTCCACCAGGGCCTCCTTAATCAACTCCATAACCGCCAGGAAGGTAACGACTACTCCCAAACGGCCCTCCTCAGCGGTAAACAGGGACACAAAGGGCACAAATTGTTTGCCCGAAAGAGTGTCTAGCACCTGCGACATACGCTCTCTGGTGGACAGAGCCTCGCGCTGGACATGGTGGCTCTCAAACATATCTGCCCGCCGCAGCACTTCGCTCAATGCGACCAGTAACTCACGCATATCCACCTCCGGGTCCGGCCGGGTACGATTGATCTCCGGCGGGTTGGCGCTGCCTACCCAGGTGTCGCGCTCCAGACGAGGAATTTCCTCGATGTCCTCCGCGGCCTTCTTGAACCGTTCATATTCCTGCAGGCGGCGAATCAACTGCGCCCGCGGGTCTTCCTCGTCGTCTTCGATATCAGTCGATCGTGGCAACAGCATTCGGGATTTGATTTCCGCCAGCACCGCCGCCATCAACAGATACTCGGCAGCCAACTCAAATTGCACAGCGTCCATCATGTCAACGTAGCGCATGTATTGTTCGGTAATTGCCGAGACATCAATCTCCAGGATATCGAGATTCTGGCGACGGATCAGGTAAAGAAGCAGATCTAGCGGTCCTTCAAAGGCTTCCAGAAACACTTCCAGTGCCTGCGGAGGAATGTACAAATCCTTGGGTAACTCGGTAACCGCCTGGCCCATTACCACAGCAAAAGGCATTTCACCCTGCTGAGGCGTGACTATTCTATTGGAGGTCTCGGTTTTTAGCGGGGGCTGGGGTGCCTCCGTGCTTGCAGGAGAGCTAGGTTGAGCGTCCGGAGAGCTATCGTTCACTGCCACTGTATTTCCTACGTTTGCCTAAGGATCAGTATACCCCACTAATCGGTAAAAGGCCCTATATCTCCCTTGCCAGCGCGCAGTATTAGCGGTGCATCATCGGCCAGATCGACCACCGTTGTTGCCTCCATACCGCAATAGCCACCGTCGATGACCAGATCGACCTCGTGCTCCAACACTTCACGGATGTCGTAGGGGTCAATAAGTGGATACTCTTCCCCAGGCATAATCAGAGTGACACTCATCAGTGGCTCACCCAAATCGGCCAATAATGCTGAAGCGATGGCGTTATCAGGCACTCTTAAGCCCACGGTCTTACGCTTAGGGTGTAACAACCGTCGCGGCACTTCAGAGGTCGCCTTAAGGATGAAGGTATAAGGCCCAGGTGTGCAGGCCCGCAGCAAACGGTAAACCTTGTTGTCCACACGGGAATAGGTGGCGATTTCCGACAGATCGCGGCAGACCAGGGTGAAATTATGTCGATCGTCCAGCTTGCGAATACGCCGAATTCTGTCCAGAGCCTGTTTGTCGCCGATATGACAGCCCAGGGCATAGGCAGAATCCGTGGGATATACCACCACCCCGCCCTGACGAATAATATCCACGGCCTGACGCACCAGGCGAGCCTGGGGATTTTCCGGGTGTATTTGAAAAAACTGGCTCACGGGGTTGTCCGGGTTGAGTCTGACCGTTTACCAGGCCAACTCTGCCAAACACCAGCCTGCCCTGACAGCAGTCGCAGCTCAACGCCCAAATCCGGGCTGTATCGCCCCTCGCGGTGAAAATCACTACCTGCAGAGACCAGCAGCTCATAATCGAGTGCCAATTTGCTCAACTGTGCCGTCTGATCGGCCGTTTGGCGACCACTGGTCACCTCAACCGCGCTGCCGCCAGCCGCCTTGAAGTCGACTACCATGCGGCGGAGTTTCATCCGGGTAAAACGGTATTTAAGCGGGTGGGCGATAACAGCCTCGCCCCCCGCCTGTACTATCCACTCTGTCACTTCGGCCAGTTCCGGCCAGAAAGCCTTTACATCGCCGGTTTTGCCCTGCCCCAGGTATTTATCAAAAGCCTCATTCGCATCACTGACATGACCCGACTCAACCATCCACGCGGCAAAATGAGGCCGCCCCAGCTGGCTACTGCCGGCGGCGGCAAGACCGCCTGCCAGAGCGCCGGCGAAACCCAATTTTTCCAAGCGTTCGGCTATCTTCTCGCCGCGACTTTTGCGCGCCGTTGCCAGCCGCGCTAATCCCGCTTGCATTGCCGGGTGCTGCTCGTCCATGCCCAGCCCTAGAATATGAATAGTCACTCCCGACCAGCGGCAGGAAAATTCTACTCCGGGAACCAGCACCATCTCCCCGACAAGTGACGTATAATAGCGCCGTGCATCCAGGTAGCCGGACATCGTGTCGTGGTCTGTTATCGCAAACTGATCGACGCCGCGGGCCAGGGCACGATCAATCATCTCGCGAGGAGTGAGCGCACCATCTGAAGCGGTGGTATGTGTATGAAAATCAATCAGCACAGTTGCTACAGTTTCGTCAGTTAAGTAAAAAGGTATTCCCGGCTTGCGGTACCATCCGGGACGGCCCAGCGAGAGACAACAAGCGCTGGCAGTGCCATATAGTACCATGCCCAACCGAGCAGATTTAATGAAGCAGTTAATAGAATTTATCCCCATTGTCCTGTTTTTCGTTGTCTATCAAATGAAAGGCGAGTCCATCACTATTGGACAGTGGCAGCACACCTTCGACGGAATTTTCACCGCGACGGCGGTGCTGATGGCCGCCACAGTGATTCAGGTGATACTGAGTTACCTGATCTCACGGCGGCTTGAAAAGCGCCTATTATGGATGCTACTGGCGGTTATGGTATTTGGTGGTGCAACCCTGGTGTTTCGCAACCAGCTGTTTATTCAATGGAAGCCCACTATTTTTAACTGGGCCCTGGCAATCGCGTTCCTTGGCTCGCAATTCATTGGCGAAAAAAACCTGATGGAGCGCACCTTGGGCACGCAAATTCAATTGCCAAAACCCGTGTGGGGCAAGCTGAACTTGTTATGGATCACCAACTTTACGATCGTCGGCGCGCTTAATTTAGTGGTGGCCTACGGTTATAGCGAAGATGCCTGGGTCAGTTACAAGCTGTATTCGGCAATCGGCTTTACACTGCTATTGACCATTCTCACCGCCCTGCTGATCAGTCCTCACTTGAAGGACGAAGCGACCGCCAAAGACCCGCTGACCGAGGAGTAAGGAACAATACATGTACTACGCTATTCTCTGTGAAGATGTCGCCGATAGCCTGCCAATGCGGCAGAAGGCCAGACCGGCGCACCTCGAGCGCATCCAGACCCTGGTTGATCAGGGTAAGTTACTGGCGGCCGGCCCCCACCCGGCCCTGGATACTGAAGATCCGGGTGAGGCAGGGTTCACTGGCAGCCTGATTATCGCCGAGTTCAGCAGCTTGGAGGCGGCCACCGCCTGGGCAGACTCAGACCCCTATGTTGAAGCCGGTGTTTTCAGTAGGGTCATCGTTAAACCGTACAAGGTTGTACTCCCCTGAAATTCCGCTTCCATGCTATGATTTGCCGCCTTTTTTAACGCTCAGCCAACCCGCTAAGGAACAGACCTTGTTACGCTCGATATTTCTCTTCGTCTTGTTAAGTACCTCGGTGGCAAGCTCGCTCGCCCAGGATGTCCGCTACGTAAGCGATAAGCAGTACATACCACTGCGCAGCGGCCCTGGTGGCGACTATCGCATCACCCACCGCGGCATCCCGTCCGGCACCAGTCTGACCGTTGCCAGACAGTCCTCAGACGGCACCTGGGCAGAGATCACTACTGCAAACGGCACCGCTGGCTGGATTCGCACCCAATACCTGATGGATGAAACTCCCTCGAAATCGTTGTTGACCGCCGCCGAAAAGAAAGCCCAGACACTGGCCCAGAGTAATAGTGAACTCAGCCAAGAACTTGCCCAGTTAAAGGGCGAACGTACGGAGTTGACACAGCAGGTGACTGAAACCGATTCGGGACTGCGTTCAGTATCGGAAGAGCTTGCGCAGTTAAAGCAGATCTCCGGAAAGGCCGTGCAACTGGACACCGACAATCAGCGCCTGGTTGAAGAGTCAGAAAACCTGCGCTCGGAAGTGGATATGCTGGAGTCCGAAAATCAGCGCTTGGAAGACAAGCTGGATAGCGGCGCTTTTCTGGACGGCGCACTGGCAGTATTTCTGGGCGTGATAATCACTTTGGTGGTCCCGCGCCTATGGCCCAAGCGCCGCAAGAGTTCCAGCTGGGCCTAATTGCCACTATTTTTATTACGGAGATTCCCTGATGTTTAAAAACCTGCTTCTATCACTAAGCATTTTGCTGATGCCTCTGGCGCACGCTGAAACACCGCTACCCAGCCCCGAGGTTGTCATCAAAACCAACCAGGGTGATATCACCCTGCGGCTTTACGCCGATAGATCTCCCATCACCGTTGCCAACTTCCTGAAATATGTTGATAGCGGTCATTACAGCGGCACCATTTTTCACCGAGTGATGCTGAACTTTATGATCCAGGGCGGCGGGATGCTGCCGGATATGACCGAGAAAGAGGTAGGCGAGCCTATCGTTAACGAAGCCAAGAACCGGATCCACAATACGCGTGGCACAGTCGCCATGGCCCGCACCGAAGACCCCGACTCCGCCACGGCGCAATTTTTCATCAACCAGCGTACCAACCTGAAACTGGACTGGACACCATCCAAAGCCGGCTACACCGTCTTTGGGGAAGTGATCGACGGAATGAGCACAGTAGATTACATTGCCACCGCCCCTACCGGCGCTGTTGGTGGCCATGGCGACGTGCCACTTGAGCCCGTCATCATTTTGGAGATAACTCGCAAGTCCTATCTATGATTGCTCTAAGCGTCAATCTCAACAAAATCGCGCTAATACGTAACTCGCGGGACACTACTAATCCAGATGTTTCGCAGCACGCTCGCATGTGTATTGAAGCCGGGGCTCAAGGCATTACCGTGCACCCCCGCCCCGACCAGCGTCATATCAGGGCGCAAGACTGCTTCGACCTGGCTGCCACGCTTAAAACCATGAATGATATCGAGTTCAATATCGAAGGGAATCCAATGACGACTGCCCGGGCCAGTGATCGCCACGGTATTGGCGACTACCCAGGCTTTATGGCGCTGGTAAAAGAGATTCGTCCGGCGCAGTGCACCCTGGTACCCGACGGCGATGGCCAACTCACCTCAGACCACGGCTTTGACCTGAAGCGGGATGGCGATCAGGTAGCGCTTTGTGTTGCAGAGCTGAAAGCGCACGGTATTCGCAGCAGCCTCTTCATGGACCCGGACCCCGAGCAGATACGCCTGGCCGCACAAACCGGTGCAGACCGTATTGAGTTATACACCGAGTCTTACGCCAGGGCCTTTGCCGACGACGAGGACCTGGACAGGGTATTTGCCAATTTCATTACTGCCGCAGAAGTCGCTGCCGATGCAGGGTTAGGACTGAACGCTGGACACGACCTGGATTTACATAACCTGGCCCGTTTCGCCACTGTGCCCGGACTGTTGGAGGTATCCATAGGTCACCATCTAACCGTGGATGCAATCCGTATGGGTTTAGCTCCAGCAGTCGCCGCCTATCAACAGGCATTGGGCAACGACTGATCGTCCCCACGTGATAGATAGGTACATTCCGAAACTCCGCGGGTTCATCAAGGAGCGCAATAGTAGGCCACCATGTCAGATCAGCCCTACCTAGTACCTCATAGCCAAGAAGAAATCCGTATTCTGTATCAGGATGCGGATCTCTTGTTAGTACGAAAGCCCGATCTTTTATTGAGTGTTCCCGGCCGCCATCCGCTAAATAGAGACTGCCTGATCACACGACTACAGGAAGACTTCCCCAGCGCCACCATTGTGCATAGGCTGGACCTGGACACCTCTGGAATTATGGTTATCCCGCTCAACAAACCTACCCACGTCCATATCAGTCGACAGTTTCAAGAGCGCAGAGTGGCCAAGACCTATACTGCGGTAGTATTCGGGCAAGTTGCTGATGATGCCGGAGTAGTGGATTTGCCCATTGCCCGCGACTGGGAAAACAGACCGCGTCAGATAATCTGCACAGAGCGGGGTAAGAACGCCCTCACCCACTTTGAGGTGCTGGCAAGAGATTCCGATCGAACTCGCATACTACTGAAACCGGTCACCGGAAGAACGCATCAGCTGCGCATTCATATGCGGGAGCTGGGCCATCCCATTCTCGGCTGTGATATGTACGCCCACGAAGAGGCACTGGCCATGGCATCCCGACTGATGCTGCACGCTACCACCCTGGGCTTTGAACATCCCAATACGGGGCAGTGGCTTAGCGGCGAAAGCCCCCCGGACTTCTAATCGGGCTGCAAATAACTGCACCAATCGCTCCAACTTCCAGCATAGAGCATGGCCTCATCTCGTCCCAGCAGCGCCAGAGAGAACAGGTTAACGCAGGCGGTGACGCCGGAACCGCAATAAACCACCAGTTGCCTTGAATCGAGAGCATCACCCCAGTGCTCTCGCTGCTCTGTCTCAGCCTGTACCTGACCCTGAGCGCCGGTGACTCCCTGCCAGGGCCGATTGATGGCTGCTGGAATATGTCCGGCCACCGAATCAATGGGCTCTTCCAGGCCCTGATACCTCGCTGCTTCGCGAGAATCGATCAGTAGCGCACCTACAGCCAAAGCAGCGCGCAGGCCTTTGATATCCACAAGCTGCTCATAGTCCGCGACGACTGCTGCGGAACATGCCTGCGCCTCCGGTTCGGTGATTTCGGGTACGCCACCGCTGTTCTGCCAATGGCTGTATCCGCCGTTCAATAAGAGCGGCGGCGTATAGCCGAGACTGCGCATCATCCACCAAAGTCGGGACGCAAATGCGAGACGCGAGTCATCATAAGCGATAACACGGGTCTGTTTATCTACACCAAACCTTGCCAGCGTAGCCGCAAATGTCTGCGGCTCCGGCAAGGGGTGTCTACCGCCATGTTCCGCCACAGGTGCTGACAGGTCTCGGTTTAGATCCAGGTAGTAGGCCCCAGGAATATGGCCCGCCAAATAGTCGTTACTACCCGATTCGGCATCTCCCAGCGCAAAGCGACAGTCAAATATGACAGCGCCGGGATACTCCTCGATGAGCTCCGGTTCAATCAACATCACAATTCTTCCTCAGTCCCGATAATCACGATCAGGTATCACTAAATATTCCCGTGTCTTCTCCATTATGCTGGCATTTTATGAATGCAATGTGTTTATCCGTGAGCTGTTCAAATCTATCGGACATTGCTACTCCCCTGATACTCAGCGAATTCTAGACCTGAGAATTATAGATTACTGGCATCTGTCCTTTCCAGTTTCGCCACAGTTCTGGCTCTGTAACCAAGCGGCACATAAAGTTGGCAACGTTAATTCGGCTGGTGGCTCCGGCATCGAAAATGGCATTTCGAAGCGGCGAGGGTTCCAGATCATACTCAGTGACACTGTCCTCATCAGTGAGACTATCTGGCCGTACAACCACCCATTCAATATTCCTGTGGGCCTGCCCAATGGACAGCCGGACAAAATCGGCTGCGTTCTCGTTGTCTGCATGAGGTGGGAGCAATACCCGTAGCAGCGCAACAACAAGTCTCTGGGAAAGCGGCGGTTTCTCCCGGATGTCGCGGTTGCTAACACCGGAAGAGTTCATAAGGACAATCTTTGCCTTATGGTCTGCATCACGCGTAGCCAAAACACGAGCGACGTTTTCAATAGCATTGACAACGAGCGAGCGTGGCTGGCCAAACATGCCCCCAAAGGTGGGACTGTGACCCAAACAGCAAACTACTGCATCGCAGCCATTCAAATGAGTCGCCCAGCCTGCATCACCAAGCTCAGCAACATTGGCCCTCACTTCCACATAGCCTGGCTCATGTGCCATATGCTGCTCAACTATGCTCTCGGGCCGAACAATGGCAACCACATCAACGCCCTGCTGGAGAAATTGTTGCACCACCAAACGACCGGTAGCACCGGTGGCACCCAGTACGAGAACTTTAGTCATCATTCCCCCAACACCGTAAATACGCCACTGGCACGAACAATGCGCTTCGAACCCACCACAAAATAACAATTGGCAAAGGCCATTTTTCGGCCAACTTTCTGCACATCCGTCTCAATTTCAATCCAGTCACCAAGCCTGGCGGAACCGACATAATCAATGGTCAAACTTGCCGTCACCATGGCAACGGGATCTTTGCCGGAGAAGGCCGCGTTATAGCCAAGCGCAATATCGGCAAGGCTACTGAAAACACCACCGTGAACCGTTTGGCGAGCGTTACAGTGTTTTTCCTGTGCCATTACGCCAACCACGAGTCCATTTTCCGTTTCTCTGCCATAGATAGGCCCCAGTAAGTCCAGAAAAGGACTGGTTCTGAACAAGGGCGCAAATCCTTCGGGAATATTTTCCATAGGCGTTAGTAATCCTGATACAAAAGGGGTTCAGTCAAACGATCGCAGTATACACGCGTAAATAGCAACTGCCCGGCATGGGTTTCCGAGTCCTGATATTTATCGTAAGTACTATCAGCGATAGAACTCGACATGAAAACAGAGTTCACCTAAAGGCTCGACTTCATGCAGGACCGTGGGCTCGACAACCCCAAATTTGTCAGGCGAAAGTTCGATTTCCTCCAGTTCGGGTTCCAAAATTCGATAGCTCAACTTACCACTTAGAACAACAATCTTGCCCCAGGTGCCCTCCTTTGTTTGATGCGCTCGCAGCAGCCCCTTGGGGACTGTATCCTGGGTAAACTGAGGCGTTGATTTATAGTTTTGAACGTTGTCTGGCAAACTTTTCATGCGTCTACAGCCCTCATAGAACTAGTACATTGGATTGCCATTTTTTGTTTCACTCGGTACTTCCTGTATTGAATCCCAATGTTCGACAATCTTACCGCTCTCATCAAAGCGAAAGAAATCCATGGACACATATTGCTCATCGCCGGGCCAGCTTTGGTGTGTATGCAGAGCCACCAGGTCACCCTCAGCAACAGCCCGGACGAATTCAATGTGTTTATCTGGATAATCCCTGGCCATCTCTTCGAAATAGTCAATAAATGCTCGTTTGCCGTCCCCAACCAGAGGATTGTGCTGGATATAGTCGGCGCCAACATGATCCGCGACGGCTTTTGCCGGCTCTCCTAGATAGGCAGCCCGGTAAAAATCAATAGCGCTGCCCTTATTACACTCCAAGTCGTTATGCATTGCTTCCCTCCAGAATCGATAATTTGAGAAAGACCGAAACCATGAACACCTAGCCACACAACCTATTACCCATTCTGCGGAGTCATGCCAAGATATGCGTAGTAGCTTTCACGCGTTAGCTCAGCCTTTCGTCAGAAGGTACTTCAAAATTTCAACCACCTGCGCCGGATCCGTCGCCCATGCCATGGCAGCGGCATCGACCTCTTTCAGTGGATGGATTATGTCTTCGCCATGGAGGGTAATGTAAGGCGTGCCGATTGCCGCACAGTATCCCGCATCAAACGCAGCATTCCATTGCTTATACTTGTCGCCAAATCGAATCACTGCCACATCGCAACTTTCGATCAGGGTCTTGGTTCTTATCGCATTCACTTTTGCCGATTTATGATCACGCCAGAAGCCGCTTTCCTTCTGACCCAGCAGGTCTCCGGCCGCATCGCTCGCTTCATGGTCAGTCACAGCAGAAGAAAATGTAACTGGCAGGCCAGACGCTTCGCAGCCTTGCTGTATTTTCTGTCGCCAATCGCTATGTATTTCACCAGAGAGGTATACATTCCAGTTCATAGTTATTCCTATCAATGTAATAAAAAAGTACTTTTACCCCGACCGCCGGTCAGGGCGAACCCACGCCAAATGACCCCGACTTTAAAAATCTGAGCGTATACCCAATAGTCTCGTCGTCTTCCATAATGAACGGATGCGACGCATTTACTACAACGAAGTCTGCCATGCCCTCCACCTTTGTCCTTTCAACAGAGACCTTTCCATCATCTGGATTCGGTAAAAACTGGGATAATAGCGGGTTGAAGGTTTTGTTGCCTGCAATAACTCCAACTGAATAATTAACCGGACCCATGTTAGAAGGAATACTATTGGGGTCTGTTCCCAGTTGTTGACCCGCTGGCCCATTGACCAGGGCATAACCCGGAACACCCGAGAGATTGTCCACAACCTCGCTACCCTGGTTTGGCGGCGCAATCATAACCACGTGACCCAGGTTATCAATTTCGTTGGATTCAAGGTAAAACCTAATCAGTATTCCACCCATGGAATGCGTTACGAAATGAATTTTTTCGTTCTGAGATGTTTGGCATTGGCGCATGCCCTCCGATATTGCTAGCGGTGATAGTTCCTCTATCGGACTTTCTCGTGAGGGATAGTCTACGTTCGCAACCTTAAAATCTACCTCCGCCAATTCTGATGCGAGTTTATCCATCGCTTTCGACGTTCTCGCGAGCCCGTGCAGCAGAACAACACAATCAGCAAGCGCGTTGCTCTGACCGCACATCAATAGAATTATTATGGCCAGCTTGCGCAATTTCTCGGTCACACTACTCCTCACTGGGCCACTGCCAGACACCGACTGAAGGCTCCAAAGTGATATGTTTGAAATTACGGAGCTCGAGGATATTCGGGTAATAGCCTTTTACGCTGGGCTGCACTAAATGTTTGCCAGAATATTGGTAGATAGGAATAAGAGGGTACTGCTGCATTAATATATTTTCAGCCTCATCCATAAGCGCATGGCGCTCCGCTCGCAAAGTTGCCGCAGGCGCGAGCGTCTCGATAATTTCGTCGTAACGCGTGTCAGCAAAGCCGGTTCGGTTGGTCGCTCCGTGGGTGGTAAACCGGTTCAGAAACGTCCCAGGATCCAGATAACTACCTATCCACCCCATGCGCGCCAGCCTGAACTGCTTGTTGTCGACCGTATCCAGATAAACCTTCCATTCCTTATTCGTGAGGGTGACCTCAATACCTAAATGATCTTTCCACATCTGCTGCACCGCGACCGCGACCCGGCGATGTTCTTGATTGGTATTGTAGACGAGTTCAAGACCGGGCCAACCTTCACCCCCAGGGTAACCTGCCTCGGCAAGCAGCATCCTTGCTTGTGCCGGATCGAAATCAACATGATGCTGTGCCGCATATCCTGGCGCACCCTCTGGCACAAACGACGCAGAGGGTCGCACGGTGTCCATCAGCACCTTGCTGACCAACTGGTCCCGGTCTATTGCAAGCGCGAGCGCCTGGCGTACTCTGATATCGTCCACGGGTGGTTTACGCATGTTAAATACATAGTAATAGGACCCAAACAGTGGTGCCTGTACGTACGGTGATTCACCAAGCGCCGAGTAGGCCGGAATCTTGTTCACCGGCACCCGAAAGGTGATGTGTAATTGACCCGCTCGGAACATTTTTTCTTCAGCGGTATCGTTGTCGATAGGCCGAAACACGATTGCGTTCAAGCCCACATTGGCGGCATCCCAATAGGTGGTGTTGCGCTCCACACGCAGGTGACGGTACAACTTCCATTCAGCAAGCTTGAAGGGACCGTTGTTCACCATGTTTTCAAAACGCGTCCATTGGGTATACCGCCCAGTCGCATCGCCATGAGCCTCGATTGTGGCGCGATGTACGGGATAGGCAGGAGGCATAGCCAACAACCCGAATATGTGTGGTGTCGGATTCTCCAGCTGAACCTGTAGCGTATGACTGTCCAGCGCGTGAACACCCAATTGCTCTGGAGCGTCTATAAGACCCTTGGCGTAGGGTTCGGCATTTTTAATCGGGTAGAGGATATCCGCAATTACATTGCCCATGGCCGGATGCAGCGAACGCTGCCATGACCACACGAAATCCTCGGCCGTAACTGGATCGCCGTTACTCCACTTAGCTTCCGGGTTGAGCTTGAACAGGATGGTAAGACCATCATCGCTAACCTGCCACGACTGCGCTACGCCAGGCTCTGGCTCCAGTGTTTCCGCGTTGAACCCGACCAGCCCTTCAAACAACGCGTTACTTATTTCCCATGCGCCGGTATCAGAGAGAACGTGTGGATCAAGGGTCTGCACTTCCGATCCTATGCCATAGTGCAAAACACCCGTGCGATTGCCGATCTCAACGTTGGATTCAGAGGGTGAACAGGCGCTCAAGCCAATGGCGAGGACTAAAGATAATCCGCCAACGACCGGACTGCCATAACTCAGGATAACTGAATCCTATTCATTGGGTTTCGTCCTTGATTTGTGATGCCAGCATGCAATCAGCTCTATTTCAGCCAGCAATACATGATGGTAGCCCAGCTAGCAGAATGTGCAATGGCATAAGATTAAATCAAGGGGGGATAAATTTTCTTCAAACCTCGCTGCCAGGCATTACTGGAATTAGCCCGTAAGACGGCTCAATCGAGCGCGTCAGCGATCCGCCATGAGGTATACAACCCCATTCCTCTCTTTTTGATACTATGTCCTCGGCCATGTAAGGCACAACCAGTGAAATCGAGACGGGCATGAGTATCAGCACTGAAGACGGCAAAAATCCAAGCAGCGCTACCGAGCCTGGTAGCTCTAAGAACTACAGCATGTCCTATCGGGATGTCGCGATGCATAAGGTGATGCTGCAGGATGTAGTTCGTACCGATGCTTATGAAAAATCTATTAACAACGTGGTCCAGCCGGAACACTCTGTGCTGGATTTCGGGTGCGGTACCGGTGTTTTAGCCATGTTTGCAGCCCGGGCCGGAGCCGACAAGGTAATAGCCGTAGATCGTTCACCGTTCATCAAAACCGCCAGGGAAATAGCGCAGAAAAACGGCTTTGCTAACATCGATTTTTACCATGACGATCATCTGTCTCTAGAGCTCGATAAAAAAGTGGATGTCATCGTCTCCGAATGGATGGGACATTGTTTGTTTTATGAAGCAATGTTGGAGCCCTTGTTGGCCGTGCGCGATCGTTACCTGGCAGAAGACGGAGTAATGATTCCCACCGAAGTCAGCCTGCATGTCGGGCTGGTTTGTGATGAAGATTTATTAGACGATTTATGCTTTTTACGGGATAAACCCTATGGTATCGATTTTTCACCTATAGCCCACATTCCGTTCCAACAAACCGATTTGGTGGCACTGGAACCCGACAGTGTATTGAACACCACTGCCCATATGGGCTCACTGAATATGAAAACGGTTAACAAGGCCAATACCCCGAGAGAATTTAGTGGCACCATAAGACCCGACAGAGAGGCCGATATATTTGCCCTGTGCGGTTGGTTTAGCACGCAATTGAGCCCGGGAGTGGCCTTTGGCACCGGCCCCAGTGATACGCCTACCCACTGGGATCAAATTCTATTCCCTTTGCCTGAACCCTTCGCTGTTCATCCCTCCCGCGAATTGACCATCACGCTATCGCCCCTGACGGAGCAGGTGGGCAAAGAGCAGTGCTGGGCATGGTCAATCACAGACGGAGAAACAACGGTTCGCGTCAATGAGCAGCAGCAAATCGAGCGAAAGCTGCATGAGGTGCCGCCAGGGAAGCTTTAAGTGATTAGTCTTTTCCCCAATTCCCACCCCCACCATCCACACTGTATAATCCCGCCCCAATCTCATTACAGGCAGTTGCCCGGTAAACCCTATGTCCAGTAACAAAGTTGGTTTCGTTAGCCTAGGCTGCCCCAAGGCGCTGGTCGATTCCGAGCGCATCCTCACCCAGCTGAAGATGGATGGGTACGATGTGGTATCCAGCTACGAGGACGCGGAGCTGGTAGTGGTCAATACCTGCGGCTTTATCGACTCGGCCAAGCAGGAGTCGCTGGACGCTATTGGCGAGGCCATCAGTGAAAATGGCAAGGTGATTGTTACCGGGTGTATGGGTAAAGGGGCAGACGCCCAGGCAATTCTTGCCCAGCACCCCAAAGTGCTGAGCGTAACAGGGCCAGCGGCCTACGAAGAGGTCGTTACTGCTGTTCACAAGTACGTGCCGCACATTCCTACACACGACCCTTACACGGATCTGGTGCCGCCACAGGGCATTAAGTTAACCCCGCGTCACTACGCCTATCTAAAAATATCCGAGGGCTGCAATCATCGCTGTAGCTTCTGCATCATCCCCGATATGCGCGGGGACCTGGTGAGCCGCCCTATAGGCGATGTGATGGAGGAAGCAGAGCGCCTGGTGCAAGCAGGTGTGCGCGAGTTATTAGTTATCTCGCAGGATACCAGCGCCTATGGTGTGGACATCAAGTATCGCACCGGCTTTTGGAATGGCCGACCAATGAAAAGCCGCATGCAAGAGTTGTGTGAGGCGCTGGGAGAATTCGGCATCTGGGTGCGCCTGCACTATGTGTATCCCTACCCCCATGTCGACAACATAATTCCATTAATGTCCGAGGGTAAAATTCTGCCCTACCTGGATATTCCCTTTCAGCACGGCAGCCCAAGCGTGCTAAAGCGCATGAAGCGCCCTGCTGCAGCAGAAAAGTCGCTCGATCGAATTAAGTCCTGGCGCGCTACTTGCCCGGATATCACCTTGCGCAGTACGTTTATCGTTGGTTTCCCCGGTGAGACCAATGATGACTTTGAAATCCTGCTGGATTTTATGCGCGAAGCACAGCTGGATCGGGTGGGCTGTTTTCAGTACTCACCGGTTGCTGGAGCGAAGGCGAATGATCTGCCCGACCATGTTCCAGATGAATTGAAGCAGGAACGTTGGGATCGCTTCATGGCCCTGCAACAGGAGATAAGTACCGCCAAACTGCAGGCCAAGATAGGCAAGACTATCGAAATACTGATTGACGAGACCACCCCAGAGGGCGCGATCGGACGCTCTATGGCTGACGCTCCGGAAATTGATGGCAAGGTGTATCTCAACGAAGTCACCGACCTGAACCCTGGCGACTTTGTAGAGGCAGAAGTGCTGGACGCCGACGAATACGATCTGTGGGCGGGTTAATACTCTGTGAATCTAATGCTGTTTACTGCGTCAGATTTCAACACTGACCGACAACTAGAGGTAAGTGACAGGCGCCTGCAGCATCTACTGAATATTCACCGCGCGCAGGCCGGTGACGAAGTCCGGGTAGGGGAAATCGGTGGCCAAGTGGGGCGCGCCCTGATCGAGTTTATTGATGAAAAGCGGGCGATTCTCAATGTCACCCTGTCAGAACCACCTCCTGCCAAGTTACCGCTCACATTAATTATCGCCCTTCCCCGTCCCAAAATGTTACGACGCATTTTGCGCACGGTGGCCGAGTGTGGCACCGCCGAATTACACCTGATTAACAGCTATCGGGTGGAGAAGAGTTATTGGCAAACGCCGGTGCTACAAGAAAAAACAACTAGAGATTACTTCCTTCAAGGCCTTGAGCAATCTCGGGATACAGTGCTGCCGCGGCTGGAACTTCATCATCGATTCAAGCCCTTCGTCGAAGATAAGCTGACTGATCTCATTGCCGGCAAACGTGCGTTGCTGGCCCATCCGGGGGACTATCCACCCTGCCCCGCTGGCTGCAATGAAGCAACTGCACTAGTAATTGGGCCCGAGGGTGGCTTCATTCCCTACGAGGTTGAAAAGCTGGTGGCAACCGGCTGTCTGCCAGTATCCATGGGACCGCGTATTCTGCGGGTTGAGACAGCTGTTAGCGCTCTACTGGGAAGAATGCTGTTACCGAGCTAGAAGTGGTACTGCAGTTCCGCTCCGTACATACGAGGTGGCGCGACAGCAAAGCCACCGACGCCAGACGATTCAACCAGCGCAACGCCACCCACAAAATATTCCTCATCCGTCAGGTTGGTACCGTAAATCGCTCCCGTCCATTTTTCGTCGTTGGAGATCCAAGTGATCCTGGCGCTCAATTCAAACTGCTTGTCCTCAACCCACAGACCACTATTGCAGCTGGCGGCGTCCAGGCAAAAATCGAGGTCCTTCTTCATACTGGCCTGCAACCGGGGTAACAGAATGCCAATCGGTGTTGGGAATGTGAACTGCGCGGCCAACAAGTAGCTCTGCTCTGCAAGACGCGGTAAATTTTCATTGGAACGGTCAATGGGACAGGCCTGTACCTGCAGAAGAGTGAGATCAGCACGGTCGCACTCTGGTGGCGATGGAGTCGAGGGATCTACAGATGTGATCTGCTGGTCGTCAAACTCGTCGATATCACCGTCGGTAATCGTCGCGTTAAAAGTTACCATCAAGTACTCGGTCGCCAACCAGGTAGATTCCAGCTCAAAACCCTGAATAGTAGATTCCGCCGCGTTGATAGTTGCCGGTGCTGGAGAATTGGTGGCTAAGTTGATGGCCAGGCTAGTCAGCTGCCGATTTTTGTATTCACTGTGAAAAAATGCCCCATTGAGTCGCAGGCGACTGTCCAGTAGGTCAACCTTGAACCCCAGTTCCCAGTTTGCTACCTCCTCAGGCTCGAATTCATCCAGCGCATCGGTAGGGCCTTCGGATAAGCCGCCCGATAAAAAGCCCTCGCTATAGGTAAGGTAGACACTGCCCGTATCCGCCCAGTCACCGTCGCCAAGAATGTACTGAATACTGGCCATGGGCGTGATATCGCTATCGGTGGTTTTACCGGAGGTATCATCGCGAACGACAAAATCAAAATTCGGGTTGTACTCAAAGTCCGGTCTACTCACCGCAAAAAGACCACCGCCCAGATCAACCGCAGGGCCGCCATTTAAATCCAGTGTACCTGGATCCAGATCGAAACGAGTACGATCGAGTGTGCGCTCTTCGTCGGTGTAACGAATACCTACTGTGGCCCGCCAGCGATCATTGAATTCCCACTCACCCTGGGCAAAGGCCGCCACGGCTTTATTGTCTGCGGCCAGCGTACTGGCGGTAGCATTCAGGAAAAAGAAATTCGCTATGGCAGGATCGAAGGGACCGAGGAAATTCACCTTGATACGACCATCGGTTTTTTCCTGAAACCAGAAGAGGCCAGCGACATACTGCAAGCGATCATCGAACGCTGCGCCGGTTAATTGAAACTCCTGGCTAAACTGATCAGTCTCAGATGGGCCGTTAAAAGGATGGACGCTATTAGTACGGTGCAGAAAAGGCACACCCGTGTGATCCAGCTCATCATTTTGTTCGCCCTCGGTATAGCGCCAGCCAGTGATGCTTTTGAAGCTTAAATCGTCGCTAAAATCCCATTCCGCCACCAGCGATGCACCCTTGTTCTCCGCGCGATAATCTCCACCTATATCGGAGATCACCGTAAAGGGGTCGCCACCACCGGCAGCAGCGGCCTCAGCGCAGAAATCGTCCAGAGTCGCACCAAATGCGGGCTGGATAGCTACCGCATCAAATAACTCCGCCTGCCACCCTGTAATTCCCGGTACCAACTGGCACTTGTTGGGCCGCATGCGCTGCTCTGTCTTTGCCCAGTTCAGATTTAGATCCAGGGTAAGGGTGTCGCTGGGTGCCCAGCGCGTCTGCCAAATAACACTCTGACGATCTTCGTCCATATAATCTTTACCGTCATACAGATTCTCGATAAATCCATCGCGGGTTCGAATAGCGCCCGAAACACGCGTCCATACACTATCTGTGATGGGCACGTTGAGTACCACGTCGCCGTCCAGTCGGTCGAAGTTACCGACACGTAGTCCCAAATTGCCTTCAAATTCCTCCACCGGTTTATTGGTCGTGAATACCAGTGCACCGCCGGTTGTATTTTTGCCAAATAGCGTACCCTGGGGGCCGCGCAGCACCTGCACAGATTGAATATCATTGAGGTCCAACAAAGCACCATCCGGACGGCCGACGTACACATCGTCGATATAAATTCCCACACCCGAGTCTATATTTGCGCCAGAATTACGCTGCCCTACCCCACGTATATACACCGAGGCCGTAGGCGCAGTGCCGTTTGCCAGGGAAACGTCTATGCCGGGAACCATCTCGTTCAAATCCGCCAGATTGTTCACACCGGCATCACGAAGCGCATCGGCATCCAGAGCGGTGACAGCCAACGGTGTTTCCTGCATGCTTTCAGCACGTTTGCGAGCTGTGACAATGACCTCCTCTAGCACCAGCGCACCTTGCGCGTACAGCGGTAATGCTGGCACACCAAAGAGCACAGCCAGGCAGCTGGAGATCAGCGTCTTTTGATAATTCTTTGTTCGTGTTCGTGTTATTTTTATTGTCATTGACCACACCTTGGTTTGCTCTTATCTCGAGCGGGTGACAGCGGCCTTCCGTCTGCGGCTAGTTGTGACTATTTATACGACTGCAAGTAGTTAGACGCAAGCTTGTGTAAGCGGTCATAAAGCCGCGTCATAACTATTGATACTAGTTCTGCATACTGCCAGCTTGATCATGAATTACGTCGGCTCAGAGTTACTCTCGACTTCATCGGCTTCGAACAGAGACAATTGGCTTTCCTCGTCGTCACGTAAAGGTCGCAACCGCAGTCCCGCGCCCAGTAGACGAACCGGTTTGGCGCCACGGGGCCAGGCGGCCTCCAGCAGTCGACGGAAGGCCAGGGGCTCGCCCCAGGGAGTGCCATCGCCGCTTAGAGTTTCCTCAAAGGTCGTTTGAGTAAAGTCGCTGTATTTTATTTTTATCACCCGTTTGGTCGGGGCATAGCGCCCCGCAATACGGGCAAATCGGCTGCCAAGTTCAGCCACCAGCACGTCCACCGCTTCAATCATTGCTGGCATGTCGGCGATATCCTCGACAAAGGTGCGCTCCACGCTAATCGATTTACGTTGGCGACTGGCCTGTACCGGTCGCTCGTCCTTACCATGCGCGACCTCCGCCAGGCGTTTTCCGTACTTTCCAAATCGACGAATTAGCTGCTCCAGCGGCAGGGCTTGCAGATCACCGCAGGTTGTTACTCCCATTTTACCCAGCTTAGCGGCGGTCACCTTACCCACACCATTAATCCGGTTAACGGGTAAATCTGTTACGAACGCGGCGATCTGATCCGGCGTAATAGTGAACAGGCCGTCCGGCTTATCCCAATCACTGGCAACCTTGGCGAGAAATTTGTTGGGAGCCACTCCTGCAGATACGGTGAGTTTGAGTTCATCCTGTACCCGCTGGCGAATTTCTCTGGCAATGAGGGTGGCGCTGCCATTGCACTGTTCACAGTCGGTAACATCCAGGTAGGCTTCATCCAGTGACAGGGGCTCTACAAGTGCCGTGTAGTCCTGGAATATGCGGTGAAACTCGGCGGAAACCTCGCGGTACAACTCGAAGCGCGGTGGCAGAATAATCAATTGCGGACAAAGAATGAGGGCTCGTGAAGAGGCCATGGCCGAGCGCACGCCAAATTCGCGTGCCGCGTAGCTGGCAGCGGCGACAACCCCGCGGCGTTCGGAACGACCACCCACCGCCAGCGGCTTGCCCACCAAACTGGGATCCTCACGCATCTCTACGGAGGCATAAAAGGAATCTGCGTCAACGTGAATTATTTTACGCGGGCTAGCCAAGCTCAAACCCGGGGGCAGACGATTGACCTAGGCCTGGGCAACCACACCCACGGGACAGGACACACCCGTACCCCCGAGACCACAATAGCCGCCGGGGTTTTTGGCCAGATACTGCTGGTGATACTCCTCGCCATAATAAAAGGTGGGAGCCGGTAAAATTTCTGTAGTGATATCGCCAAAACCAGCCGTGCTTAGAGATGCCTGGAATGCGCACAGGGACTGTTCCGCCTGTACCGCCTGCTCTTGACCAAAAGTATAGATCCCGGAGCGGTACTGACTGCCCATATCGTTGCCTTGACGCATCCCCTGAGTGGGGTTATGACCCTCCCAGAATACCTGTAGTAATTGCTCATAACTGATAATCTCCGGGTCAAAAACTACTAGCACCACTTCATTGTGCCCGGTATGTCCCGAGCACACCTCCTGATAGCTGGGATTGGGTGTTTCACCAGAGGAGTAGCCGGCAGCCGTGGTAAATACACCCTCCAATTGCCAAAATATACGCTCTACTCCCCAGAAACAGCCCATACCAAACATCGCCCGCTGTAAATGATCGGGGAAAGGTTCGCTGAGGGGGTTACCATTGACAAAATGGCTTGCAGGTACTGGCATAAGTTCACTCCGCCCGGGCAGGGCTGAATCGGCATCGGGTAACAGGTGTTTTTTACGAATATCGAACAGTTTCATCCCTACAGTATAATGAGTGACGACCCTGGAGAAAACACCTGCCGTGATTCCCATTACCCACCTGCCTGAGCTACAGTAGGACATCAGTCGCAACCAGTTAGTTCAACATGCCAATCACTCGCCGCGCCGCATTGGGGCTTCTCGCTTCCAGCACCTTTTTCCTTACGGTGCCCATACGGGCTCAGCAGACCAAGACGGACGTGCCCAATCCCACTATTGCACTGAACTTTGATCAGGGCGTAGCCTCAGGTGACCCCAGGCCAGACAGCGTAATGTTGTGGACCCGGGCAGCGCCAGTTACGGAGGGAGCGCCCGAGGCGCAGAAAGAGACGGGTGAAGTGGCGCTGCTCCTGCAGCTCAGTGAGACCGAGAATTTTGACAAAGTGCTATACGAGGCACTACTGCAAACTAATGAAGGTGCCGATTACACAGTAAGGGCGTTCGTGGATGGGTTGCAGGCCGATCGATACTACTACTATCGCTTCCTGGGAGGCGAGCAAACCCAGTCCAGGACAGGCCGCACCCGCACAGCACCAGCAAATGACCAGGACAGCGACGTTAAACTGGCCTTCGCCAGTTGCCAGAGCTTCGAGCAGAGTTATTATGGTTCCTGGGCCAGAATGATAGCCGATGACAAGGCGGCGGCAGTGGACGACAAGATTCAGTTTGTCCTCCATCTCGGAGATTTCATCTATGAGCGCAGCTGGAACAAGCGCTACGATGGCAGCGACCAGGCCCGGTACGTACCGCCCTTCCCCGATGGGGCCAAGACCGAAGAAAATCGCTATGCGGTGTCACTCGCCGACTACCGTCACATCTACAAAACCTATTTAGGCGACCCCTGGCTACAGGAAGCCAGGGCGCGCTGGCCTTTCGTGTGTACCTGGGATGACCACGAGTTCAGCAATGACAACTTTCAAAGCTACTCCCATTATGGTGAGGAACCTGTGTTAGAAGCACAGCGCAAATATGAGGCAAACCAAGCCTGGTTTGAGTACATTCCCGCGGTGATGGATGAAATGGAGAATGGGCCGGCGCACGATTTCAGGCCCATAGCCGAGCTGGCACAACAGGCTGATGCCAATGCCGCGGCCCGCGATTCACTATGTATTTATCGCCGACTTACCTGGGGCAGGAACCTGGATGTGGTGCTCACCGACACGCGCAGCTATCGCAGCCCTCCTTGCCTGGACAAACACATGGCATCATCGCTGGGTTTACCTCAGGCCTCCAGCAAGCTAATTGCCATTGCCGATGCCGGGCGCGCTTACAACAATGACCAGCCACCTGCCTTGCTGCCCTACGGTGACGGCAGCACACCAAACCCGTGGCAAGACCGCGAACCTGGCAGCTGTCTTGGAATGGCCCAGCGAGATTGGTTTTTAAGCCAGCTTGAAGCATCTACCGCACGCTGGAAGCTTTGGGGGAACGCCATACCGCTGCTCTCTTTGCGTATAGACCTGTCTGCCATTCCGCTCGCGGGCTATGAAGATTCTCCAATGAGCACAGATTCCTGGGAAGGCTTCCCCCACGAAGTCAATTACCTGATGACGCAGATTCAAAATCGGCAGATTGGCGGCGTAGTCTCATTATCCGGCGACCACCACCTGCATGCGGCTGGCACTGTGCAGCCTAGATCCGGCAAGGCCCCACTCAAGGCGGTGATCGCGGACTTTGCGGTGGCAGGGATCAGCTCCTCCCCCATTTATGAAGACATCAAAGCCCAACCGGCCACTGGTACAGCCGCGTTCCGACCGTTGGTTTATACCGAACTGGACGGCGCGGAGCAGCCGATGTGGAACCTCACTATGATGCAGGGCGTACTGGCATCTTATGCCTTTGACCAAACCGGGTTCGACTCTCTTGCCGACTGGCTGGGGCCGAACACCGCCAATCGCGGTCTGAAATTTATTGACACCAACACCAACGGCTACGGCATTGCCAAATTCGGTAGCACCGAGATGGCGGTATCGCTGGTCTCCGTACCTCCCACATTTAGCAAATTCTCAGAGCCTCCAGAAATTACCTATACCGCCCGATTTACCCTCCCCTTATGGCAAGGAGGGCAAGCACCCGAGCCACAGGGCCCCGATTTCATCGGTCAGCCCCCCTTCCCCTTTGCGCAGTCATAGGTGTAAGCTAGGAGCAACTGATCGCCCCACAAGCACATTCATCTGCTTGTAATAGTTTGTCGCTAAGCTTTTCCAGATCCATAAACGCATAGCATTTGACAACTCTTTCGATTTTATCGGCGGTCCAAAAACATTGAGAACGTAGCCATGACTTTTAACAGCAACAATTTTAACGCCCATGAGCTTTGCAGCCGCAAGCTCTGGCAAATCATAAACACAGAGAATAACGACAGTGCCGATGCCAATCTGCGCGCCGCAGTGGAAGAACTTGCTGCCAGGCGTCACTATCTGGCCGAGTTATCCGATCTCGGCAAATTCAAGGACAATGACCTCACCTAGGTACAATTGATCGGCCATGGCTAAACCACCCGCGGAGCGCTCCAGCGCTACTGACATTGCGCAATTTATCCAGCGTAGCACCGACATTAGCACTTTCGCAGACCGCCAGGCGCGGCTGATTTTTGCCATTGATGCAACCGCCAGTAGACAGGCCACGTGGGATACCGCCTGCCACCTGCAGAGCGCAATGTTTAGCGCCACCAATCATATCTCTGCACTGGCTATACAGCTTTGTTATTACCGTGGAATTAATGATTTCTCTGCATCGCCCTGGCTGGGGGCCAGCGCTGAGTTGGCCAAAACCATGTCGCGGGTAAGCTGTGAAGGCGGTCAGACACAGATAGCCAGGCTACTGCGCCACGCGCTGGCAGAACATCAAAAATCATCTGTAAAAGCGGTCGTTTTCATCGGCGATGCCGTCGAGGAAAGCCCCGACAAACTCAGTCAATTAGCGGGCCAATGCGGTCTCAAGGGGTTACCTCTGTTTTTGTTTCAGGAGGGCCAATCCAATGCGGTTAAAGCCACCTTCCGTAACATGGCGAAGCTGAGCAAGGGCGCTTATGCCCATTTTGATCAACAGAGTGCCGACACCCTGGCTGGATTGTTGGGTGCCGTGGCAAGCTTCGCTGCCGGTGGCCACGCTGCATTGGAGAACATCAACAGCGACGGTGCTAAACTGCTGCTTCGCCAACTCAAGCCCTGAGACCTTAAGTGCCACGACTCATCCTACTACTCGCCATTGCCGCCGTTCTATACATTCTGTTTCGGCGAGCCCAATCGGTACCACCCCACAAACGCCGCGCTGAATATGTAAAGCTGGGACTGGCTACAGCACTAGTAATCGTCATTGGCCTGACTATTACCGGCAAGATGCACTGGCTAGGCGCGGCCGCCACTGGCCTGTTGGTCCTTGCCCGACAATTGCTGCCCTCACTGATTCGTTTTTTTCCGATGCTGGCGTCGCTCAAGGGACGAGGCGGCCCAAGTGCTGGACAGTCTTCCACCGTGGCCACAGAAATTCTACGCATGAATCTGGATCACGATACCGGAGCCCTGAATGGCGAAGTTCTCAAGGGGCGCCACAAGGACTGGCGCTTGAGTGATATGGATCGCGAGCAACTTGAAGACCTGCTGCACTATTGTCGAGTTGAAGACAACGATTCTGTACAGCTACTGGCCAGCTACCTGCAGCAAAGGTTCCCGGGAGAAAGTGGTTTCGAGCCCGGCTCAGCCCAACCGGCAGACAATACCAATATGACGCGAGAGGAGGCCTTAGCCGTACTCGGCGTGGAGGATGACGCGGACAAGGAGGCAATAGTCAGTGCCCACCGAAGCCTGATGCAAAAGCTACATCCAGACCGTGGCGGCAATCACTATCTGGCCGCCAAGGTGAATCAGGCAAAGGACTTTCTACTGGGCTGAGAAACCGCACGCTCCCCGCCCAACAGGCTGGCCAGAAGGCGGGCAAATGCTTACACTGCGCGGCTTCGCAGGAAAAGGCTTCAAACAATCATGAACGAACTATTTGTAATCAGAAATCAACTCGGCCACTACTGGGGCAAGTCAAAAATGTGGGTGGATGGCAACGACCCCAAAGCCAGCATGCGGCTGAAGCATCACGATGAAGCCCTGAACACGCTGTTTGAGCTGAGCTCCAAGGACATTGAGTTGCGAGGCGAGATCCTGCCCGTTGAGCTGAACAGTCGTGGTTATCCGGTGCTGGAGGTCAGTGCGGTGCCGCTGCCAGAGATACCCGGTGTTGAAGATACAGAAGAACTAGAAATAGCCGATGACCTCAGCGCAGCCCCTGATACTGAGACCATAACTACAGACGGGGATACTGTTACTCCCTAGTCCTGGCAAACACCAGGAATATCACCCGGCAGAGTGTTGGGGCCTAATGTGTCACAGTTTTAAGCAGGTACTCGCTCATGGGAATGACCTCGATACGTTCGAAATCGAGAAAGCGCGAGCAACTTTCCAACAGCGTATTCATCTTAACCCCCAAGGCGGCATCATCCTCTACCCCGTAGAAGGCGTAATCTGATGTCATCGCCGCTTCCGGGAAGCTCTCTTCCACCAGCGCGCTAAGAGGTGGGGTATTTTTCGACAGAGGCCGGACGATGACATTCTGCCTGTAGGCAAATGTCGCCTGCGTCTCGATGGCAACAGCCGTGTGCTGGCCTTGCCACAAGTCCAACCACTGCGCCACTGACAAATGGTCTGGACGTTGCATAAACACTACCTGGCAAAACCCCGGTGTTCTGCCCGCCACGGGCGCCGGACGCGCAGCGTCGGCCAATTGATCCGATTCGGTGACCAGATAGCAGCTCTGAGCGGTACTCAGCGGCACCAAGCTTTGCAACAGCTTAACGTGCCCGTTCACCGCATCCACCCACACCGAAAGAACCGCATCGGGTGGCGGCTCCGCTGCGACTATTCGTCGGCCTTCGGCCGCAGCGACTTCGCTGTCAACGACAGTAAGCCGCAAACCGTGGATTGGGGTGAGCATCAGCCACTGCTCTTCAGCAAGCGCCAGCAGTTGGTCGCGAAATGTGTCGCCATCAACGTCCGCTGGGCGCCACAGACTTATGACCAGCTTTTCCAATCAGCTCACCTCCGCGTTAAATAACAGTTCTTCGCATATTAGCGGAGTATCTACCCAATCTCCAAAGGCCTGACTTCGGTAGGTCCTTGGAGATCGGTGTAAGCTTCCGGGGTCGGGCGAGCATAGCCTTCTCAGTCTGCAACTCGGCCCCACGGTAGTGTGCGATGAGCCTAAATAATTTGTGGCGGGGTTATAGTAGCCGCGTTGTCGATCACCATCTCTGCCCCGTTCACAATACGTGATTCGTCGGAAACGAGGTACAACACCATATTGGCAATATCCTCTGGGTCGCACATATTGGCTGCACTGGCCAAAGCGTCAATTTCTTCCTGGGAGGCTGTGTCTTTGCCAGTAGCCACCTTGACCACCATAGGCGTGGCTACACCATCGGGGTGGATAGAGTTGCAGCGCACCCCATTGCCCTGCTCCTTGCAGTACATTGCCACACTTTTAGTCAGGGCCCGGACCGCTCCCTTGCTGGCACCGTAGGCAATGCAGAAAGACATACCCTGCATCGCCGATACCGACGACATGTTAACGATGGCACCGCCGCCGCTGGCGGTCATCGCGGGAATGGCATGCTTACACCCCAGGAATACGCCCTCGCTGTTCACTGCATTGATTTTACGCCAGTCAGCCAGTTCCGTATCGACTACGCTACCCAGCAACATCAACCCGGCGTTGTTGACCAAAATATCCAGACGTCCGAACTGTGCCACGGTGGCGTCGACGACCTGCCGCCAGTTGTCTTCATCAGTGACGTCCAGGCGCATGAATATCGCAGCGTCCCCCAACTCCTCCGCCAGGGCATTACCGTCAGCCTCGTTAAGATCGGCAATGACTACCTTGGCGCCTTCCTGTACCAGTAGACGGGCATCGGCCTTACCCATGCCGCTGGCCGCACCGGTAATAAGTGCCACCTTGTCGCTGACTCGCCCCATTACAATACTCTCCTGAAAAGTTCAAAAATCACATTCAACAACTACTTCAACAACTACGCAGCGCAGTTAAGCAAATGCCTTCACAAAGCTCAATTTCTCCTGGCGTAAAGCGCCGTCAGGGATATTCAGTTGAACTAAACCAACACTAATAAGGTCTATGCCAAGTGCAAGAGGGCGCTCGCGCGATTGCTACAGGAATAGTATTCTTGCCCCCTTACATTCGCTAAACGACACATCGGAGTCAACTATGTCAGAACAAGCCAAGCCATCGAGCCTTATCAACTGGGTGGGTTATCTGGGAATCACCATGCTGGTATTACTGCCGGTGTCAGTCATCACGGTGCGCTCCGGCGTTTGGCAGCAGGGCCTGTTACTGTTTGCGCTGGCCTGCCTGGTTTCGGCGGTATTGTTGGTGCTTTGCCTGATTCTGCTGGCGCTACCTAAGTTTGCGGATAACAGAGCCGCCATTCTCAAGCGCAGTGTCTTGCTAGTACCCGGCAGTGTTCTGTTATTGACACTGTCTGTCGGTGGCGACGTGCCACCTATCCACGACATTTCCACCGATACTACTAATCCGCCAATATTTGTCGCCGCAGTGGAGGCCAGGGGCGCCAATAGCAACAGTCTGGATACCACTGCTGAGACCGTCGCCCAACAAACAAGCGCATACCCTGATATCACCTCCTTAACCTCTGCGCTTGATGCGGAGCAGGCTTATGCCAGGGCCCTGGCCACGGCCGAAGACCTCGGTTGGGAGGTGTTAGCCAAGTACCCCGGCAACGGCATGATTGAGGCGGTGGCGACAACAGCCGTTATGGCATTCAAGGACGACATCGCCATACGAGTAAGTGCAACAGAGGCAGGTTCCGTGATCGACGTGAGATCGGTCTCTCGGGTTGGCCTCAGTGATCTGGGTGCCAACGCCAAACGGATTCGAGCTTTTCTCGATCACTTCAGCGCTGAGTAATCCTGAGGCTGGAATGAAGCATCTCAGCGCAGGGGTTTTATCACTGCTACTTTTGCTGGCCCTACCCGGCAGCCTGATCGCTCAGGAGGAAGTTGATTACCTCAGCTTCGCCACTGAGGATGAGGCCAATAGCACGGAGATATTCAGCAAGGCCAGTCCAGCAGTGGTCTTTGTCACCAACAAAGCACTGAGACGAAGCTTGTTCAGCCGCAACGTACAAGAAATCCCCAGGGGCTCAGGTACAGGATTTGTCTGGGACGACAGCGGCCTTATCGTCACTAACTTCCATGTCATTGCCGGAGCCCACAGGCTCACAGTTACCCTGCAGGACAACAGGGAATATGACGCAGAGATTATCGGTATCGCACCAGAGAAGGATCTGGCGGTGCTGCGCCTTGCTCAGGCCCCTGAAGATCTGGTGACACTGCCTTTGGGGGATTCATCCGAGTTGACTGTGGGTCGCAAGGTACTTGCTATTGGCAATCCTTTCGGCCTGGACACCACGCTGACTACAGGCGTGGTCAGTGCCCTGGGGAGGGAAATCAAAGCGCCGAGTAACCGTATTATCCGCGGTGTCATCCAGACCGACGCGGCGATCAACCCGGGCAATTCCGGCGGCCCTCTACTTAACTCGCTGGGCCAGCTGGTTGGTGTAAACACCGCGATTTACAGCCCCAGTGGTGCCAGCGCGGGTATCGGCTTCGCAATTCCGGTCAATACCGTGAAGGCAGTTGTGCCACAGCTAATCAGTTACGGCCGGGTGTTGCGCCCCATCATGGGACTGGAACTTGCCAGCGACCGCTGGATCGCACGCTATCGTATAAAAGGCCTGCCGGTAGTCAGCATCTATCCCGGTCTACCGGCTGCCGAGGCAGGCATGACCGGCGCCTACCGAAATTCACGAGGGGAAATTACCCTGGGCGATATCATCACCCATATTGACGGTAAACCAGTGAACAGTAATGACGATTATTTCAGTGCCCTTGAGTCCCATGAAATTGGTGACACCATCGAGGTGCGGACTATTCGTGATAAAGAGGAAAAACGGTTTGAGATCATCCTGATCGAATCCCAGTAACCGCATTACGCCCGCTCAATACGCCTGGACGCATTTCAGGAAAGCGTGCCGCCATCAACCCGAATTTCCTCGCCAGTAATATGAATACCGTCTGCTGAGGCCAGCAGTGCAATAGTGCCTGCGACAGCCTCTGGTTCAGCCGCACCTGTCAGGGATACCACCCGCGGTATCAGTTCAAAATCCATGGTGTCCGGATATTCAATACCGTGGGTCATGCCCGTCTTTATGTCGCCAGGGCAGACACAGTTCGCGCGCACCCCGCGCTTGCCATATTCAATGGCGATGCTGCGCGTCATCGCCAACACCCCACCCTTACTGGCGGAATAAGCGGCGCCACTTGGCAAACCCGCAAGAGCGGCGGTAGAGGCAGCGTTAACGATACTGCCCCGACTCTCTACCAGGTGCGGCAGCACCGCCCGGCAAAGCAGCATGGTACCGGTAAGGTTCACCGCAATGATTTTGTCCCAATCATCCAACAGTAATTTCTCGGTATCATCAAAGCGCAAAATACCTGCCATATTGACCAGGGCGTAGAGACTCCCATAACGGGTGACACACTCTGATACTGTAGCCTCGACCTGCTCGGCCCGGCTGACATCACACTGTGACGCGCTTGCCGTGCCCCCGCTAGCTTCTATTTCCGCGACCACTTTCGCCAACGACTGCTCATGTAAATCTACACAGAGAACCGAGCCACCTTCGGCGGCAATACGCACCGCTGCGGCCCGACCGATGCCACTGCCGGCACCGGTTACCAACACCACTTTATTGTCGAATCGTTGCATAATATAGAGTTCCAGAAAGAAGGCCGCACCAGCATGCCCGTAGTAGAGGGAGGCGGTCAACCACGGCGGTTTGACGCAATGAACCACAGGCGAAATAGCCAATTTGAAATGCGACCCGCCCGATTGGATCAACTTCGCTGGCCCTATAGACCCTTGCCGCCGTTGCACGCTACCTTAGTATGGTGCGTACAACTCACTCTGAGCAATGCCCTGAGGCGAGAGGCAGAACTCCAGCGGTAACGACAGCCTCGCTGGAACTGTAAGCACTGCAAATTATTTATCTGACAGGAACCTGACTATGGAAAACAGCATAAAAGTAGCCGCCGTACACCGCTATGTGGAGGCGTTTGAAAAAGCCGATATAGATATCATAAAGGACATTTATGCCGCCGATGCGGTGGTGGAAGACCCCGTGGGCAAAGACACTTACACGGGTATTGATGCGATCTGTACGTTCTACGAGCCAGCGCTGAGTTCAGGCGCCAAACTTGAACTCACCGGCAGTCCACGCTGCGCCGGCAATACGGTCGCATTCCCATTCAAGGCAGAGGTGCAGGGCATGACAATTGAAATTATCGACGTTTTCGAATTCAACAGCGAGGGTAAAGTCGTGACCATGCGAGCCTATTGGGGCGAGGACAATATTACTTAAACTTGCACAAACCCGCACAACTCCAAGCCTGTATAGACTGATTTAGATCACAAAAGCGCGAAATCTCCGGATTTTTGGTGACCTGGCTCACATTTGGTGACCTAATTACTCGACCAGCCCCCCCGCTGTAACTAGGGTGGAGGTGAACAGTTTGCACTTGGAATGCTAAATGCGGTTAGTGGAAATACAGGCAATGAATCTTGAGCCAGGAATGTTTGTCGCAGAACTCGACAGACCCTGGCTAGAGACGCCATTTTCCCTGCAGGGTTTTGTGGTTCGTGATTACGACGATATAGAGTTTATCTCTAAATATGTCCAGCATGTATTCGTCGATGCGGAATACAAAGGTACCCGGGAGTTTCTGCGCCTGGCCACATCGCCCACTGCACGCAATAACACCGATTCCCTAGCCCTAAAAACTGAATTTCAGCAAACCAAAGTCTCCTTCGAATCCGCTACCGCGACACTCGATAAGGTCTTCGAATCGCTACGTGAAAGCCGACCTACCGATATCAACGCGGTGAAGGACGCGGTCAATCCATTGATCGAAGGCGTGTTTCGCAATCAGGAGGCCGTGGCCGCCCTACTGCGTCTCAAGGAAAGCGGCGATTACCTCTATAACCACGGCATCTCGATGGCAATTTGGGCAGTGATTGTTGGCAGATACATCGGCTTGCACAGAGATGAACTGGAGAAACTCGCCATAGGTTGCGCCATGTGCGATGTGGGCATGACAGAATTGCCCACAGAATTGCTCCATACACCGCAAAAACTCACAGCGAAACAACGTAGAATCATAGAAGCGCATCCAAAACTCGGGGCCGAAATGGTCGCGGAGTCAGGTGAAGTTGACTTCGAAATCCTCGCAATTATTGAGAATCATCATGAGCGTATGGATGGTTCGGGCTATCCCAGGCGTATGGAGGGTGCGTCCATCCCGCTGCTGGCGCGCATAGCCGGACTCGCAGATACCTATGACGCGATGATCACCGCACGTCCATACGCCAAGGCGAGAACATCCCACGAGGCCGCACAGGAACTCATAGATGCCAAGGGCAGTCTCTTTCAGGAATCACTAGTGGAGCAATTCGTCCAGGCCATTGGTCTGTTTCCTACCGGCACTTTAGTAGAGCTAAACAGTGGTGAGGTCGCCATCGTAGTTAGACAAAACGATAGCCGCCGACTTAAACCGGAGGTAGTCGTCGTTTTGGACGAAAAAAAGCAACCAAAAGACGAACTGGAGATTATAGATTTGGCAAATCAGGACTGCGACCTTGCAACAGAACGGTGGATTGGTCGTGAACTGCTAGCCGGTTCTTTCGGTATCAATAGTGACGACTACTTCATATGATCTCCTCTCCTACCAGCAACGTCCTGGGACTTGTTGAACTGGTCGATTCCGACGGCTTATGCGACACCTACGGGCCAGACTCCTTCAAAGATCTGCGCAATGTTTTCGTAGATCGCCTAAAGCACTGGACGCGAAAAAATGATCACTGGCATATGCTGGGTAACGATCGCTTTTGTGTTGTTCTGGACGGGGTAAGTAGCCGAGCACAAATCGAACTGGCGGCCGCAAAACTGGAGCGTATGTTCGAAGAGCCCCACTACATTTTTAATACGCCGGTGAAAATGGAGATCAATGCGGGTTTTGCCAACATCCCCTCGAATGCGACAGATACTGATGCCGCCGTGCGTCAGGCCAGTATGGCCTTGCGCGAGGCACGCAAATCTCCCCAGGGGTTTGCAGTTTACGGGCCTCAGTGTGAGCAGTCCTACGTCGATAAACGCCAGTTGGTCAGAGAGCTCGAAATTGCCGTAGAAGTGGGCGAGCTGGAGCTTTACTACCAGCCCAAGATTCATGCGGGTTTTCGGTCTCTGGTGGGCGCCGAAGCATTAATGCGTTGGCATACCAGGGACGGTACGGTGCGTCGCCCCGACGAATTTATTCCCGTGGCCGAAAAAAATGATGTCATTCGGCCAATGACCTGGTGGGCAATAAAGTCCACAGTATCACGCTTGGCTCGCTGGCCTGAACACCTGTCAATTTCGGTAAATGTCACCCCCACACTATTGCTGGATGATGAAATACTGGCAGTAGTACGAGATTCTCTGGATATATACGGTGTAAAGCCTGAGCGCCTGACACTGGAAGTGACCGAGAGCGTCATGGTGGAGAATCAGAAGATCATGCTGAATAAACTGGCGCAAATCCGGGAGATGGGCGTACGAATTTCAATCGACGATTTTGGCACAGGCTTCTCGTCACTGGCATACTTTCGCGACCTGCCCGCAGACGAGATAAAAATCGACAAATGTTTTGTTATACCCATGCTAGAATCTGAAAAAGATCGCGCCATCGTCAAAGCAGTAATTGATCTGGCCCACAACTTTTCCCTGAAGGTGGTCGCCGAAGGCGTCGAAACCGAGCAAATTGCCGAGAAACTAGCCAGTATGCGTTGCGACGTTCTTCAGGGCTACGTCTACGATGCACCCCTGCTCGTTCAGGATTTCGAAAAACGCTACTTGTATTGAGCCGCAGCATGAGCAAAAAAAACCTGATGATTGCCATAATCTCGCTGCTGCTACTGACCGTTGCTGTGCTTCAGTTTGTCCCCGAAGCAAAGGCTGACCATCTCACCTTGTCAGAGGTTTATGCCTCTAGTTAGTTCGCCTTCGGATAGTCTTCAAGTGAGCGCACTGCGCTCAAAGATTCCACCCTGCCCTAGCTACTGCTAAACTCAGTGTATGGAAGATATCGAGCTGTACGCAAAACTCATCGCGGTTGCCGTGGTTTTGTTTTATGTGCTGGCTATTTTTTCTGCCCTTGAAGCCGTCATCAAGGTCCGTACCGCCCAGGGATCCATTGCCTGGGTTATATCGCTGCTGACGTTTCCCTATCTGAGTGTGCCACTGTATCTGGTATTCGGCCGCAATCGCTTCGATGGTTATATCGAACAACGGGCAGAAATGGAGGCCGAATTTGACAACTTATTGAGCGCGGCCCAGGGTTCAGTTGCCAGCCACCTCATCCAACCCGCCGACGACAGTACACTATGGAGCATGCTGTATAAGCTAGCCCATGCACCCGCCACCCGCGGTAACAAGGTGGAGCTACTGATCAATGGCGAAGCCACTTTCGACAGCATAGCCACCGGGATGCTCACCGCCCAGCACCACATATTGTTCCAGTTTTACATTATTCGGGACGACGAACTCGGTAGAAAGCTGGCCCGGATACTGTCGGACAAGGCCCGCGCCGGGGTAGACGTTTACCTGATCTACGACGAAATCGGCAGCCGCAAGTTTTCCAAGAGTCGCCTGTGTAAACAGTTAATCATGTCTGGCGTTAACGTCGCCGCATTTAATACAACACAGGGCCATCGCAATCGTTTCCAGCTCAATTTTCGCAACCACCGAAAAGTTGTGGTGGTAGACGGCATAACGGCCTGGATTGGAGGTCACAATGTAGGTGTGGAGTATCTGGGGTTAAACAAGCGGGTAGGACACTGGCGCGATACGCACACTCGCCTGCAGGGACCTGCGGTATTAGCCGCAGAGCTGGCCTTCGCCACAGACTGGCGCTGGGCAACCCGCAGTACACTCGATATTGAATGGAATTTTAACGGCAGTATTGCCGGCAATTCAGAGGTTATGATCTTCCCTTCAGACCCCGCCAGCGAGTTCGAAGAAGCCGGCCTGATGTATCACCAGGTGATTGTCGATGCCCGCAAGCGTATCTGGATCGCCAGCCCCTATTTTGTTCCCGATCGCGGTATTGTCGCCGCCCTGCAACTGGCGGCCCTGCGCGGAGTGGATGTGCGGTTGATCATCCCCGACCAACCGGACAAGATGATGGTAGGCATGGCCAATTGGGCGTTTACCAAGGAGTTACTACCTGCCGGCGTAAAGGTATACCGCTACCAGCAAGGGTTTATGCATCAAAAAGTATTTTTGATGGACGATGAGTTGGCTGGTGTAGGCACCGCCAATTTTGACAACCGTTCTTTCCGGCTAAATTTTGAGATTACCGTGCTGGCCAACGATCCGGTGTTTACCGCACAGGTAGGGGAAATGCTGGAGCGTGATATCGAACACTCTCACTTGGTTACCCCTGAAGAAATGGCCGCCAAGCCTCGCTGGTTCCCACTGGCGATGGGTATCGCCAGACTATTTTCACCAGTCCTCTAGGACATTTCGAACCACACTCCGACTACTCGCTAACACCCATAACAAATATGATCAGCACCGCAGGCGGTACCACGTAGCGAATAAGAAAACGCCACAGGCCATAGGCTTTTTCACCAAGACCCAATTCGTCACGACTCGCTTCCTGGCTGAGAAACCAACCGGCAAAAATAGCTATAAACAAGCCGCCCAGCGGCAACAGAACCTGGTTGGAAAAATAGTCCATCGTGTCATTGAAGTTATTGCCACCAAGCGTCCACTCGCCCATCACGTTATAGGAAAGTATGCTGAAGATGCTTAACGTGGCCACAGCGCTGACCACAATCAGCGCGCTTTTGTGTCTGGGAATATTGAAACGCTCTCCCACCCAGGCATTGACGGATTCCACCAGGCCGACCATAGAGGTAATACCCGCAACCGAAAGCATGATAAAGAATAAAACACTGAACACGTGACCACCGGGCATTTGCGCGAAAGCCACCGGCAAGGTCTGGAAGATAAGGCCAGCGCCAGCCGCAGGGTCCAGGCCATAGTTGAATACCGCAGGAAAGATTACCAGCCCGGCCAGTAACGCAACCAGCGTATCGGCACAGACGATGATCAGTACCGACTGGCTAATCGATATCGATTTGGGCAGGTAGGAGCCGTAGACCATCATCCCGGCCATGGCGACACCGATAGAGAAAAACGCCTGGCCTATGGCCGCCAGAACAGTGGAAGGTCCTATTTTGCTGAAGTCGGGGGTGAACAGCCACGTCACCGCTTCCTCAAACCCGCCAGCAAAATAATTGTATCCGGCAAGCCCCAGCAGTAACAGGAACATCAAGGGCATCATAAAACTAACTGCGCGTTCGATACCGTCTTTTACACCGGAAAAAATTATTCCACCGGTTATGGCCAGCCCAACAAGGGTCCAGAACAGCATGCCCACATTATTTTCGAGCATACTTGAAAAATTGGCACTGGCACTCACTGCATCAACGCCGACAAAGCCGGTGGTTAGCGCTTCAAACAAGTACCACAGCACCCAGCCCACGACCACGGCGTAGACTACTTCGATAGTGAATGCGGCCAACAGGCCCATTCCGCCAACCCATTTCCAGTGGCTCGACTTGCCACTTTCAAGCGCTAACGCCGCCATCGCAGCCGGCGGACTGGCCTGCCCACGGCGGCCGATGAGTAGCTCAGCAATGAGGATTGGGACACCTATGATGAAAGCACAGGCGAGGTAAACAATAACAAAGGCGGCACCGCCATTTTCTCCAGTCACATAGGGAAAACGCCAGATATTACCCAGACCCACGGCAAAACCGACCGAGGCCATTAAAAATGCAAAGCGTGAGGACCAGTGTGCCCCGCCTGCTGCTGCCATCATTATTCTCCTATTATTTTCACTTATACGGGGAGTTTACACAATTTAGCTCTAGTGTTCAGATGCCAATCACTACCGACCTTATGCCGCCTGTTGCGCCTCTGATACAGGCCGCGTAGCCTTTTCCAGCCATTCCTTGTCACTGCCTTCAACTAAAGGCGCAATAGTCTCGCGCACCCGCTGGTGGTAGCGGTTGATCCAGTCGCGCTCTGCTGGGCTAAGTAGTTCTGGCTGCAGCAGTCGGTTATCGAAGGGCACCAGCGTCAGCGTTTCAAACTGCAGCATAGCTACCTCACCTGGCGAATCCACAACCTCAGTCACTACCACCAGATTTTCACAGCGCATACCAAAACCACCATCACGATAATAACCGGGCTCGTTACTGATTATCATACCCGGCTGGAGAGCCGTCTTGTTCCAGGCGCGGCCCACTCGCTGGGGCGCCTCGTGGACACTGAGAAATGCACCCACCCCGTGGCCGGTACCATGGTCGTAGTCATATCCTTCACGCCACAAAAATTGCCGGGCCAGCGCATCAAGGTGGGTTCCGGTCGTGCCCCGGGGGAAGCGAGCCTGATCCAGCGCAATATGGCCTTTCAATACGAGGGTATATAAACGTTTCACTTCCTGCCCCGGGTCGCCAATGGCGACGGTGCGAGTGATGTCAGTGGTGCCGTCGCGATACTGGGCGCCGGAATCTACCAGATACACACTGTCCGCCGTAAGCTGTGCCGGCGTGCCGTCATTGTGATTGTAATGGCACATGGCCGCATTGCTGCCAGCGGCAGAGATCGTATCGAAAGAACCGCCATGAAACAGGTCCCCCTGCTGGCGAAATTGGTACAGCTGGTCGGAGAGAGTGGCCTCGTCGTGCAGGCGGCCAGCATCAACCTCAGCATCCAGCCAGGCAAGAAAGCGTACTTCTGCCACGGCGTCACGAATATGCGCGTTACGGGCACCCGCAACTTCGACTGCGTTTTTTCTGGCCTTGGGTAACAAAGCGGGGTCTTCACCTGGCAGTAAAGTGGCGCCACCCTCCTCCAGTAGCATCTGTGTCCAGGCATTGGCACCGGCGGCATCAGCCAAAATTGTACGCCCCTTGTGGTTTGACAAGAATTGGGCCGCATTAGCTTCTTCTATCAGAACGCAGCCGCTACCCACATGCTGATCAAACCCTTCAGGTATACGGGCAGAGTTAACCAGCACAGTGATGTCACCATTTGATTCAAGCAACGCAAAGCTCTGCAGAATTGGCATCATGGGTACATCAGTGCCACGCACGTTGAGCAGCCAACTCACCGAGTCCGGAGCAAAGATTAGCGCAGCGTCCGCGCCCTCAGCTGCTACCAGACCTCCGACTCGCCGCCGCTTTTCTTCGCTGCCCTCACCGGTAAATTCCAACTCCAGCAACAGTGCTGGCTCAATGCGGGCAGGCGGGCGATCCTGCCAGCAAGCATCGATCAGATTGTCTACACTGGCTACCAGTTCAATACCGGCATCCGCCAGCGTAGCGGCCGCTTGCAGATACCACGAGCGGCTGTGAAGCCTGGGGTCACACAATACTCGCGCCCCCGCAGATAGTTGCGTCGCTAGCCAAGCAATATGCGGGTTATCGAGTAAATGCAGGTATTCAAACGATTCGGCGGGGACCTGTTGACGAACCTGAACGGTATAGCGTCCATCGACAAAGATCGCCGCGCTATCTTGCAATACCAGCGCAACACCAGCAGACCCGGTAAAACCGGTGGCCCAATGAAGCCTTTCATTGTGGGCCGGTATATATTCACCCAGATACTCATCCGCTCTGGGTATCACCAGCGCAGCATAGTCACCGCTGGCCATTGCCGCGCGCATTGACTGCAATCTTTGTTCAATCATTACTGTGATTCCCATACTGTAGGATTAAGCGTTAGTCGGGCATTAGATCAAAATCTGCTTTTGAAATACCGCAATCGGGACACTCCCATTCCTCGGGAATATCGTCCCAGAGAGTTCCTGCAGGAATGCCGTCATCTGGTATGCCCTCTGCTTCATCATAAATAAACCCACAAATCACACATTCATACTTTCGAAAACTGTCATTACTCATAGTCTTTACTCACTCCCTATTTCTTTAGATTTCGCCCTGGAGAACCAGGTGGTAGCCATCGTCTACTGGCCTTGCCAGTAGAGACAATGCGCGCTGCAACTGAGTATCCATAGAATCCTCAGTGCCAACAGCAACATCCACATTATAAGCGCGTCCTTGCAGTTGGACAGAACCTTCGGCCTTAATCGGACCCTCCAGGGTTATCAGTTCACCGACCAGTGGTGTCTGTTCTTGCTGTGCAAAATCGATGGCGTAGCTTCCAAGAGCGTGCATGCCCTGGGGAGATTTCCATGCGCCGCGCTGCCAGACCAATCTACCCTCGGCATGTTGCGATTCGCCCCCGCGTATTGTCAGATGTTCAACCCGAGCGGAGAGATCACCGGCCAGCGCCACCGGCAAAAACTGCTGCAGAATACCCGCACTGATTTTAGCGTCGAAGTCCGCCAAGCTGACGTCCTGGCTACCATGAACCGTCACCTGGCCGGAAATCTGCTGCTGGCCCCAACTGCTGGTAATCGACAGCGATGGAGATAAGAGCAGCAGAGATAGTGGCCGCAGAGACCACTCGATAGCACCCAGATGTAAATAGCCGCCAGGTACAGTAATCAGGCAGCGGCTGGCACCACCACGCCAAAGTCCCCCGCTATACCCGGATAGGATGACCCCCTGTTCAGGTAAGATATAGCCCAGCAACCTTGCGGGCGCATTGACGATAATCAACACCAGCGTGAGCGCTGCGAGACCAGCGGCCCAGGATCGCATATACATTACTTCAACCTGCCTGGCCGATGCGCACGGTCGCGTTAACACGACCTGAATCACCCGCCTGGGTAATCGACACCTCCAGCACCAATAAACTTTGGCTGTACTCCATGGCATGCAGCCATGACATCAAATCGTCAAAGGCTGCTGCCTCCAGGCGCACCTGAATCTCACCGCGGCTATTGGGTTGCAGACGGCTAACCGCTAACCCCTGGCGGCGAGTGGACTGATTGATAACGGCGGTGAGATTACGTCTGGCATTGCCATTTTGTGCGCCGTCAGTGTCACGCAGACGAATTATTTGCGACACCATCGCATCCACTCGCTGTAGAGACTGCGAGGTAGCCGAATTTCGCTGCACCATCTCGTTACGCAGGTTATCCAGCGGGGACCACAGCACCATGTAAGCAATATAGAGGATCATAAACCCTGCGAGAATCAAAAGACTGATCTGATCACGCAGACCAAATCGTTGCCACAGAGCTATCACGAAGGGCCTCCTACACGTATACGCGCCCGCACCCGGTCGCCCTGGGCACTGGAGCTCTCCATCACAGCCTTAAGGCCGGTCTTGTTAATACCCTCTCGTATTTTCTCCACCGCGGTGTAATCAGCGGCGACAATATTCATCCGCAGCTCTCCACCGCGGTCACTGTAGTTGATACTGGCAATAGAGGTGCCTTCAAGGCCAGCGATAACTGAACCTACTTTAGCCATCAGATTGACAAAACCAGAGCTCTGGGCTGAACCCTGCAGTGAGGCCAATTGGCGACGCAACTGTACCTCTGGGTCCGGAGCATTACCCTTCGGATAAGCCTGCCGGTAACTTGCCATTACAGCCGTTTGCAGTGATTCATTCTCTTGCTTGAGCTGCCGGTAATCGACCCAGGTCGTCAGCAACTGCAAGCCAAAAGCTGCCAGCAATACAGCAGCGACGAGTCGCCACTGCTGCCACCAGCGCGACAGCGGCAGACGAAGAGAAAACTCACCCTGCAGCAGGTTGGGTTTAACGTTGACAGTATCTGCGAGCAGTAGAGCGGAGCAGAAATTGCCTTTTCGCCACTGCACCAGAGCACGCAAAGATTCCGGAATCTCAGTGAGTTCACCGGCCTGCTCTGAACCATAGACAACCAGGGCTCTGGGGGGCGGGTCGTCGACCAGGGCTGCGGTCAGTAAAACGGACAGCAGTTCACGTTCGGCGCTGATGCCCTCACAGGCACCAGTACGTAAAACGACTTTATCGGCCTCGAATAAAAGACACCATTCACCTTCTCGCCAGGGCAACAAGAGAGTTTCGCTTGTCCACAGACCTCCTCCGTCAAAGTCCGCCAGCAGGGTCTGCCAATGGCGCATTTTAGACGCTGCGCAAATCGCCACTGCGTAATCGAGTTCTTTGAGGACGGTAGAGGCAAAATGAAGCTGCTCAACATCGCCCGCAAGTTGCTCCTCCAACATATAGGGTAAGGACTTCGCCAGATGCTTTTTTTCCTCGGGACTTATGGTCAAGCGCTGCAATCGGACATCTTCGCCTGGCGCTGCAAATATCACTGACTCCCGGCGCTGGGACGACGCTGTAGCAAAGGCCGGCAGCGCGTTCTCTTCATCTAACCACCGAGGTTGCTCCTCACTGCCCGGTGCACAGGCGGCGAGTCTGCCCCCTATAAGGCGCAGCACCGTGATGTTTTCACTGCTGGTCATAATTCGATCCGGTCTCCGGCTGGCGCATGATTAAAGACTGCCACTGGCTCTCACGATACTCTCGATGCGCCGTTCGGCTCTGTGCAACACACTGTACAATTGCAGCTCCCGCCCGGCAATCTCTACCCTCGCACTCATCCGAAAGTATTTACTTGATTCACCTAACAGCGGCGCAATTTTACTGGTTGTTTTTCCCTCAAACACCGGATTTGAGAGAAATCCCTCCAAATCTTCAAAGCCGGACTCATCGCGTTGCTGCCAGAGTGTCTGGGCATCCGCTTCACTTAGCGGCGACAGATCATCATCTGAATTTATAGACCGCAGCACCGGCAGGCCAGCGGTGTGGATATTAAGCGGCTCAGGAGTTTGTGGCCATACCGTAACCCACGGGCTCAACTGGGTGAATATTTCTGGTGTCATGTTGGCGATTGCCCGTAATTCGCTGGCACTGCTCATGGGCCGGTTGGCAACACGGTAGGCTGGCGTCTGCGAAAAGTAATAGTCATCTTCAGCTCCGTTGGGGGAGACTGCGCTATCCGGATCCAGCCAATCGGCAATGGATTCAACGATACTTATCGCTTCTGACTCACTCACCTCCACGTCTTCCAACGCCTGAAGCAGGCGAATAAACTGCGCCTGATCCGCTGTAAAGCGTTCGACTCCTGTTGCTTTTTGCCGGTCCTGCGCCGGCATCCCGATTAATCTGTTTAGGTTAAAGCGGCCCTGTAAATCTTCCAAACTACCGTACCACCATCCCCCTTCATCCAACGGAAACGGTTCTGGAGGGCGAGCCCAATCCTCCTTCAAATCGTCCCTAGGGGTCTCACGGCTTTGATCCTGATCGTAATCCAGCACCAGTACCAGAGTTGCCAGCTCCTCGGCGCCACGAAGGTAAGCATAGGCCTGCTCAGTGTGAAACAAGTTACCAGCCCGCTGGGAGAACAATGTAAATTCTCTGGACATTGCCACTGCAATCGCAGCACACAGAGCAAATACCAGCATGGCAACTATAAGAGCTGCACCACGCTGCCGGTGACCGCGCCCTGTTTTAGATTGGGGGCAATGCATACAATCGCCTTAATTCACCCCAGTCCGTCAACTGCAGATTGACTTCGATAGCCACCGGGACCGATAGTTCGACCCCTGGTCGACTGGTATCGATAACCCAGTTCTCACTCCAGTTACGCGTGTCGATGTCTGAACCTCGACCCGCATTTAAGTCCCCTAATGATCCCAGGAAGCGCAACTCCATCTGTTCAACATCATCCAATAAAAGAACACGGGATGCCTCGGTGTCACCGGCGCGGTCCAATACCGGATAGGACTCTCGCCACAATCCATCTTCTTCCCACACATAGTTCACCCGCTGCAGATGACTGCGGAGCTGGTTATTGGTGTTATGCCAACCCGCCCGCGTCAAGCTGAGCATAAAGCGAGCCGCCTGGCCGCCCGCCAAGGCCGGTTCCACTTCGCCAAATTCATCTCTTACCGGACGCTGCACAAACTGCCTGATGTCACGGGACAATACCGACATAGCTCTATTAATCTGGTAAGTACGTTGAGCGTTAGCCCGCGAGCTTTCCATCGCGGTTATTACCGTGGATAAACTGCTGTAGGCCAGGGTTGCCACCACTGCGGTGATAGCGAGCGCGATAAGCACCTCGATCAGAGTAAAACCTCGCGCGCACCTACCCACCCCCACCCCCCTGAGCTTGATCGGTTTGTAGATCTGTATGGAAAAAAGCAACCAGCGTATGCAGGGTTTTGTCCGGCGTCTCTTCATTCAGGCCGACACTGATCGCCAAACGGTAAAACTGCGGTGCCTGGGTGGGCGTACTCTCTATCCACCAGTACCATTGCCTGTCGCCCAGCTCAGCGGCTCCGCTCTCGCGCCCACGGAGCACATTGCCCGTAGATTTGGCGAGAATACGCACCTCTTCAAGTTTATTGAGTGCTACCGTCTGGGCTTGAGATTTATCGCGTAGATAGGCCGTAGCATCCAACTGCTGGTAGAGGCCAAACATCAACGCAGGAAGCGCTATAGCAACAATCGCGAGAGCAACCATCACCTCAACGAGTGTGAAACCGCGATCTCGCCCGTTACAACTCCGCGTCATCATTTTCCTCTGCCGGCTGGCCCCGTCGCATAGCCGTAAATCTACCCAACAAATCCCATTCCAGGCGCCATAACAAATCTCCACTATCGCGCGCGCGCCACTGTAGCGCGCCGGGAATGGTTTCGCCGCTGGCGTAGAATACTATCTGAGGTTCAGGGTCTGGATCATCACCGTCGGCGAAGTCCGGCACAGACAGCCCCTCCAGCTCAAGTTCCATATCTATCGACGGCGGAAACGCGCGCTCAACAAAAACATCTCTGGCAAGCTCCGGCTCGCGCCACCCGTCAGTTTGTCGCTGTCGCCAGCTATAGACGTAAATCGTTTCGCCGCTGACAAATCGCCTGAGCAATAGCAAGCCAAAATCCTCGCCAGCAAGTTCGGCTTCGTCAAGCGCATAGCGACTGACGTCCGCGATATTGCGTACCTCAGTTTCAAAAGCCCTGTCCTCGCCACCCGATGACACCGAAAGATTGACCAGGGAAGCGACAATGACGATAACAAAGAGAACAACCAATAACTCCAGCAGGGAGAAACCGCGCTGGTGTAGCGTTCTCATGGTGGCTTATTCCTCGACTTTCCAGTTGCCGACGTCGGCATTCTGCCCCTCACCCCCGGACAAGCCGTCCGCGCCACGCGAATAAATGTCTATTTCACCATTTTCACCTGGACTGAGAAAAAGATAAGGCCGTCCCCAGGGGTCCTGCGGTAACTCTGAAAGATAGCCACCTTCCTTGAAGTTTCTCGGTTCAGGATCCAGCGTACTGGCATCTACCAGCGCTTCCAGGCCCTGCTCAGTACTGGGATAGACATAATTATCGAGTCTATAAATTTTCAGCGCTGTCTCTATCGCCTTAAAGTCCGCGTACACTTTTTGCACCCTGGCTTCATCCGCGCGATTAAGGACCGTGGGTGCGACCACACTAATCAGCAGCCCCATAATAACCAGAACAACCAGAATTTCGACCAGGGAAAATCCCTGCTGGCGTAACTTAACCGTGTGCTTTAATGTCATAAACTCATCTTACCATTGTGTTGAGATCAAATATTGGCAGCAGTATGGCTAATACGATAGTCAGCACCATCCCTCCCATAAACACTACCATCAGCGGTTCAAACAGGCTCATCACCGTGCCTAGTGTCATCTCCAACTCCCGCTCCTGATTATTAGCCGAGCGTTCCAGCATGGCTTCCAGTTCACCACTGCTCTCACCACTGGCCACCATATGCACCATCATCGGTGGAAACCGGCCACTCTCACGCAGTGCACGATTGAGACTACTGCCCTCCTGCACCCGCTCGGCGACCTGCTGGCTGTCCTCGCGCAACACCAGGTTAGTGAGCACCTGACCGGCGATTCTCAGAGATTCCAACAAAGGTACACCGCTGGCCATTAATATGCTTAGAGTAGAGGCAAAGCGTGCGGTATCTACAGCTGTCACAACACCGGAGATTCCCGGTGTCGCCAACAGCCAGCGATGCCAAATTTTTCGCCGTGCCGGATTGCGAAGTAAGTGGCGCACGAGGAAAACCAGAGTAACCAAAACAACCAGCGCCCAGAGGCCGTAATCTCTAAAAAAGTCACTGGCTGCAATCAGACCCCGAGTCAGCACAGGTAACTCGCGACTGGTATGAGTAAAGATTCCCACCAGTTCCGGAACCACAAAGACCATCAACGCCACCACCACAGCGACCGCCACACCGATCAGAATGAAGGGGTAAATCATCGCCATTTTCAGTTTCTGCCCGGTGTATTGGCGCTGCTCTGTATAGTCTGCCAGTTGTTGTAGCACCAGACCGAGAAATCCCGCGTGCTCACCCGCACTGACCATGGCACGATACATTTCATTGAATACCAGGGGGAATTCGCCCATGGCGTAAGCTAGCGTATGGCCTTCGGCAACACGCGAACGTACCTGTAGTAACAGGCCTTTAGTGCTGGCTTTACGGGTCTGCTCGGCGACTGCCTGCAGGCACTCATCAATCGGCAGATTAGATTGCACCAGAGTCGCCAACTGGCGGGTCAGCAGCGCCATTTCTCCCGTACTAATTCTAGGTTGCAGGAAGGAGAACGCCGGTCGCTTACCGCTGGACTCCTTAACATTCGCAAGATCTACCTCTACCGGTCTCAGGCTCTGACCGCGCAGCTGGCTACGAATTTGCCGTTCAGAATCGCCTTCCAGCACACCCCGAACGAGTTTGCCCTCGGTATTCAGCGCACGATATCGATATGCAGTCATTGGAGAATAGCCCTGCTCAGCTTACTGCGGTGACCCGCAGCACTTCCTCAATGCTGGTTTCTCCGCTAATGATACGACGTCGTCCATCCTCTTGAATGCCTGGGTAGCGCTGGCGTGCCGCCTGCAGCATGACCTGCTCACTCGCGCCCTCATGAATCAACAAGCGCAGACCATCGTCTATTTCAATGAGTTCATAGATACCAGTGCGACCGGCATAGCCACTGTAGTTACAGTGCTCGCAGCCTACCCCGTGATAAATCTGAACAGCTTCAGTGCCTTTTGTTAGACCCAACAACTCCTGCTCTGGAGCAGTCGCCTGCTCTGCCTGCTTACAATCAGTGCACAGTAGCCTGACCAGGCGCTGTGCCATCACCGCCAGCAAACTTGAGGACAACAGAAATGGTTCGATACCCATGTCCTGTAAACGGGTCACAGCACCAATCGCCGTATTGGTATGCAGTGTCGACAATACCAGATGACCGGTTAACGAAGCCTGCACCGCTATCTCAGCAGTTTCCAAATCCCGGATCTCACCGACCATGACAATATCCGGATCCTGACGCAGGATTGCGCGTAGGCCCCGGGCAAAAGTCATTTCAACTTTGGTATTAACCTGGGTCTGACCAACCCCGGGCAACATGTATTCAATCGGGTCTTCAATGGTGAGGATATTCCTGGAGGTCTCGTTGATGTGTGAGAGACCCGCGTACAGAGTGGTGGTCTTTCCGGAGCCTGTGGGCCCGGTAACCAAAATAATGCCATGAGGTTTTCGCAAGGCAGCGACGTAACTGTCGTAAACCTGCTGGTTCATCGCCAGCTGAGCCAACTCCAGTTGCCCGGCCTGCTTGTCCAACAAACGCAGGACTACGCGCTCGCCATGGGCTGAGGGCATGGTCGACATTCGTATGTCCACTGCATGACCGGCGATGCGCACCGAGATGCGACCATCCTGAGGAACGCGCTTTTCTGCGATATCCAGTTTAGCCATGACCTTCAAGCGCGATACCAACAGGGGAGCCAACATTCGCTTGGGTGACAGCACCTCAGCGAGCACACCGTCGATGCGGTAGCGCACGCTCAAGCGGTCTTCGAAAGTTTCAATATGGATATCCGAGGCTTTCTCCCTGACCGCCTGAGAAAGAATCGCGTTGATCAAACGGATAATGGGCGCGTCATCTTCGGCATCCATCAAATCACCGGTGTCCGGGATTTCATCGGCCAACCGACTCAGGTCAACGTCGGCGCCTATATCTTCAGCCATTTGCTCAGCTTCGTTGTTGCTGCGTTGGTAAGCCAGTGTCAGGCGCCGCTGAAACTCCTGTGGGGAAACTGCCTCCAGCCTGAAAGATTGACCAAGATGACGCCTTAGTTCCGCTACAACCTGTAATCCCGGCGCCTGCTGATGATAGATAAGAGGGCTATCGCCCTCCAGATCTAACAATACGCCATGCTGTTTGGCAAAGCTGAAAGGTAGTTCGGTAACCCGCTGTGAACTTTCTGGCTCGCTACGGAATGTGGTGGCTGGCTCGGTCACTACTCCGCCTCCGCCTCGGTCTGCTGTTCCTTAATTTGGTCGAGTTGTTTGATTTGTTCTTCCCACTCTGGCATCACCGGTAGAGCGCCATCGTCAAGGAACTGCAGTCCACGCTCCCTGCGCAAAACTTGCTGGTCTCGAATGTACTGGTATTTTTCAGCACTGGCGGCATCCAAATCACGATCGTCGCGGATGATTGTTGGGCGAATAAAAATCATCAGGTTGGTCTTGGTGACCTGTACCGCATCGGTCCGGAACAAACGTCCAAGATAGGGTATGTCCCCCAGTATCGGTATTTTCTGGCTGGCGTCCTGAACGTCATCCTTGATCAGGCCACCCAGCACCACGACCTTATTATTGGAAGCCATAATTCTGGTGGCAATTTTACGCTCGTTAGTAATCAGGTCCGAGGCAATTATGGAGAGCCCGGTCAGGCTGGACACTTCCTGCTCGATATCCAATACCACCGTATCCCCTTCATTGATCTGGGGAGTCACAGTGAGCGTAATACCGACGTTTTCACGCTCGATAGTCTGGAAGGGGTTTTGCGCGCCATCACCACCAGAACCGGTATTGGTAAATGAGCCGGTTACAAACGGCACGTTCTGGCCCACGGTGATGTAGGCCTCCTGATTGTCCAGTGTGAGAATACTAGGCGTAGACAGAATGTTGGCGTTAGTCTGTTCCTTCAGCGCATTGAGGATAACGGTCATGGAAAGATTGTCATCAATCGTGCCCCAGCCCAGAGAAAGTCCAGGAGTACTCGCGAGAGCGCCGGCCAGATCACCGAGATCGAATTCATCGTCGCTTAGAGGTGTCGGGGTCTCGCCATTGCCTGGCGGGAAAACCGCGTCGGCAATCCCTTTGGCGCGATTATTAGCGCTGTTATTGATGTTACTGCCATAGAAGCCACTTTGATTGGCAAACAGCCACTGCAGGCCCAGATCCTGGCCATCAATAAGCTGCATTTCAACAATAATTGCCTCTACCAGCACTTGTGCCCGACGAATATCGAGACGCTGGATAACCGCCTCCAGCGCTGCCATTTCATCTGTGTCAGCAGTGATAATCAGGGAGTTAGTGCCGTCCTCAGCTTCAATGGTAGAGGTATTGCTCGTGTTGCGCCCCGCTTTACCGCCTTCCGAGGTGTCCAGTCGACTAATATTTTGCATGACCCGGGTTAACACATCGGCAATTTCCGAGGCCCGTGCATACTCGAGATAGATCACTTTGACATTGCCACTTTGCTGCAGCGGTGTATCCAGGTGTTCGATCAGTAGGCCGATACGAGCGCGTTCCAATTCGTCGCCATTGACCAGTACACTGTTGGTCCGGCTATCTGCCACCAGTAACATTTCCGGTTCATTTCCGCCGCTCTGCTTGGCTTCGGACTTGTTGAGTTCGTCGAGCATACTGACAATATCTTCAGCCACTGCGTAGCGCAGTTTGACGATATCTGTCTGCTGTACGGCGCTGCGGTCCATGCGCTGAATAATGTCGCGAATTCGATCAATATTAGCGCCAACATCCGAAATAATAATGGCGTTACTGGGGGCGTAGGCCGCCATGTGGGCCTGCTGTGGTACCAGTGGACGCAGTACCGGAATCAATTTAGCGGCGGAAATATTATCCAGCCTGATAACCTCGGTAACATATTCATCATTGCCGCTACCGATACCATCATCGCGCACTGATACTGCCGAAGAACGGGCGTCCTTGCTCTGAATAACACGCACCACACCGCCAGACCGTACCGCGGTATAACCGTGAACGTCCAGAATCGATAGAAACAGATCGTATAGTTCGTCACGTGATATCGGCTTGGACGATACGACTTTGACTTTGCCTTTCACCGCTGGGTCTACCACGATGGTAGTACCGGTGGCGTCAGCGACAAACTTGATGAGCTCCTGGATGTCGGTATCTTTGAGATTGACGGTAAAATCCTGAGCAAACGAAACAGGAATCCCCGAAACAAAGGCGACCAGGGCGGCGATTCGCAGCAGCCGGGTTACAGCATTCACCAGTTTTTTTATCCTCAAAATAGTCTCTGTGACTGTATCATTGTTCTGCAGCGGTGGCATCCAGACTGACGCTAAGCGTCACCGCCTGGTTGTCTCGCTGCAGGTCGAATACTGCCTCGCTGGCAGTCCGCATGGTTTGGTAGAGGCGCATGGTATTGGCCGGATCGGTCAGTGCTATACCGTTCACAGCCGTAATTACATCCCCTGTTTTGAATCCCAGCGCCTGAAACTGTGCTACGTCCTTACCCGGCGCGATCTGGTAGCCCAACAAGTCGGAACCGTCGCGCACAGCACTAATCGCTACAACGTCTGTCAGGGCCTGGGGATCGGCATATAGTTTCTCGCGATATGAGCCCGCCAATGCCCTGGAGGAATCGCTTTCGATACGTTTTACCGGCCCTGTTCCGACAGCGCTTTTTCCGGGTTGGTTCAATGTGGCTGGCGCGATACTGGCCAACTGGTTGTCCAGTGTTGACTCTTCAAACAAAGTGAGTAGTTCGTAGGTGCCGCCATTATCCAGCACAACCTGCTTGTTCATGACCTTGGCCAGAATCACTTTGCCAGACACTGGCATTGCATCGTCGACCGCATAAACCTCCTGCTTGGACTGATATTCAATGATCGCCTGACCCAGACCGTCCTCGCTTGCAGCAAACGCCCCACGCAGCTTCAACGCCAATCGGGTCTCGCTGGCATTCTCTTCAATACCGTCTCGAGCCGTGGCGGACCGGGCAGCGCTGCTTTCAACCTCGTGAACACTCTCGCGGGCACCCACCTGACCAAAAAGGTGCCAGTTTCGCAGCTCATTAATATTGACCTTGGAGGCGGTCGAGGCTACCTCATTAGCTTGAATTGGATTAATGATAGTGCCAGATGGGGGCAAGGGGGCATTTTGTTGCGGAAGCAAAACCCAGACTAACCGGCCTACTGCCGTTAAGGCCCATAGGACCAGCAGTAAGATAATGAGTTGACGCAGGCGCGCCGCGCGAGCCGGTTCCATAAGCCGCCGCAACCCACCTTCCAGCTGCCCACTCAAACGCGCCGGTATATCACTGGTCTTCTCTAGCCACTGCGACGACAAACCACACTCCTACACGTCCACCGGTAAACCAAACTGTAACGCCCGGTTGCCGATATTATGGTACTGATTATAGGGTGCGAGGGCGCAAGAGAAAACCGCGACTATTGTGTGAAAATAGCGCGCTTAAATGGCCTCATAACAGGTCACTGTGTGACCGGCCATCGCCTGCGTGAAACATTACTGTGCTAGGGAGGCCTCACTGAACACTCGCATCGCATAGTCAACCCGCCCTGCAGCCTCGATTCGACGGCGCTCGGGAAGCCCTTCAATATGTCGCAATCGGGGAATCAGGCCGTGGCCGTTAGCTACTTGAATCGCCAAGCCAGGGCGCGCATTGAGTTCCAGCATCTGCGGGCCGAGATTTGCGTCCAGCACCAGATCAATGCCCATATAGCCAAGCCCGGTCATATCGTAGCAGCGAGCCGCCAGCATCAGCACCTCACGCCAATTGTTCATACTAATATTACCCAGATCTCGTCCCGTATCCGGATGAACCGTAATTTTTCGATCAAACTGAACAGCATTAAGACAGCGTCCGCTGTCCATAGCGAGCCCCACACCCACTGCGCCCTGATGCAGGTTCGCCTTGCCATCGGAAGCGTGTGTGGCCAAGCGCAGCATCGCCATTACCGGGTAACCACGGAAGGCGATCACCCGAATGTCAGGCACCCCCTCATGGGAATATCCCTGAAAACACGGGTCAAACGCGATCAGATCTTCAACAATAACGACGTCGGCGGCGCCGCTCAACGAATACAGCCCGGCTAAGGTGTTACTCATGTGCCGCTGTACATCGCCGATATCCAGCAAAGCCCCGCTACTTTTTATAAAATGCTGACCTCGGCGGCTATTGATGACAAGAATCCCTTTACCACCAGAGCCTTTGGCTGGTTTCAAAACAAAATTGTCCAATTGAGCAAGCTGCTGGGCCACATTGGCAATTTCGTGTTGCTCACGAATAACAAAGTGCAGGGCTGGCGTGGGCACATCATAATCCTGTGCCAGGAGCTTGGTTTTAAGCTTGTTGTCGACCAGAGGAAACTGTCGGCGATCGTTATAGCGACCTATAAACTCAATATTGCGGCTGTTCATGCCAAGAATCCCGGCATTTCGCAGCCGCCTGGGCGAAATCCAGGCCGGTGACATCAGCCCTCGTCCATGGCACGAAAGCGGCGTAATTCAGAGAGCTTGTAGCCAGTGTATTGGCCCATGGCGAGAATCGAGGCCAGTAGAACCAGATTGAGCTCAGGAAAGTTAAAACTCAAATGCTGTAGCAAGGGGTTTTCCATCAACAGGTAAGCGATTACCGCAACCACGAGACTTCCACCACCTTGCACCAGCACTTCACGGGGTCCCTCTTCCTCCCAGAGTATCGACATACGCTCAATGGTCCAGGCGATAATAATCATCGGAAAGAAGGTGATAATCATGCCCGTACTGTAGCCAAGCTGGTAACCGATAACGCTCAGCACAGAGATCATAAAAATGACCAACACAATCAACGTTGCGATTCTGGCTACCAATAGCAGGTTAAGTCGCGACAAGTAGCTGCGCATTACCAAACCGATGGCCACCACCGAAACGAAACTCGCCAGCCCGGGCAACAGGGAGGTCTGCATAAATGCCAGGGAAACCAGTATCGGCATAAAAGTGCCCGCCGTTTGCAGTCCCACCAGCACTCGCATAAACACCACTACTGCCGCACCCAGTGGCAGCAACAGCAGTAACTTAAACATACTCTGCTCTTCGATGGGCAGGCGGTGGACGCCAAAGCGAGAGAAAAGGGTATCGCTGTTTTTGGCCAGTGCCAGCTGTCGGGCGGGCACTGATTGCTGGATCATTGAAAAGCTGACCCGGGACTGTCGCCCTCCGGTGACATCAAGCAACGAATTACCCTGGCGGTGCCACAACAGCAAATTGGGCGGCACTCCGGTGGCTCCAGTCTGGGGATTGAACAGCAGCCATTCCTCGCCAGTGTAAACCTCTACCATTGGCGTTAAACGCTGACGCCTGCGCGCATCCTCCAGATACAAGGCCATGACCAGCCTGGCCGGCACTCGGGCCTGATTGAGAAGCTGCATCAGCAACTCAGCGCTGGCACTGGCCTGTGACAACAATAACGCTGTATTTTGGTCAGCGGGTTTCATGTTCAGGAGCTTAACAAGCTCGCGCGTTAGGCTAGTGGGGGAACTCGAAGTTTCGCTGGCGCGCGCCAATAGCTCACTGGAGGCAGTGCTCTGGGCGTCATTCCAGAATACCGGTAGCGGCCTTGGCCGCTTACCATCCCGGGGCATATTGAATTCTTCTTCGGTAGCGATAAATTGAGCGGAGTAATACAGCGACTGATCATCAATGGCGCTACGTTTTGTCCAAACTGCGCGACGGCCACGCTCGCCATCCAACAAGGAAAAACCATAGCCTGCCGACGCGGCCTGCTCTTCAAAAAGTTCGAAGCCGGGTGGGTTTTCAGGGAGACTCAAGCTGGCGGTGATTGCTCCGCCATCTGCAGAAAAGTCGACTCTGGCTTCGACCAGCCAGATAGAGGTTTCCTGGCCTGGCAGCCAGGGTATTCCGGTTTCCATGTGGCGCAGAGCAGCGACCAGTAGACCGATGGCGGCAATGAAAAACACCATCAACCTGAATGTCAGGCGTTTACTCATTATTGGTCTGCGCTACCGGCACCAACCTGTGGCGGAGCAAGATTGGTTTCACTAACGTCGACAACCATCACATCATTGAGCACGTTGCGGCCAATCAATATCTGGTAATCCAGGTGACTTCGGTCGCTCAGCGTAAATTCAGCATATTGCCTGACATCGCCGATCACCACGCCCAGACGAATAACAGGCCTGCGCTCGGCCTCATCTGAAGCTGCCTGCACGATTCGCGCCCGACGCTCCAACTTTTTCTCCAGCGCGATCGGCTCTCCCGTATCGGGCTGGAGTATTTCAAAACGTACCCAGCGAGTTCCATCCCGCTCAAAAAGCTCTATATTACGGGCATCAAGGGACGCGGTTTCGGCGCCGGTATCAATGCGCGCAGGCAAGCTGAGTTGAACATCCTCCAACCAAACATTCTCGCGGCGACCCACGATCATTTTTCCTGAAGTCGCTGGTTGCGCTACTTTACAGTCGATGGGCGGTTGCACGACACCTGGAACAGAGTCAGCCATGTGCACCTGCACCTCATCCAGCTTTCGATTAAGGTTGGCCAGCTGCTCTTGCTGCAGCTGCAATTGGTCGCCCTGTGCGCCCAATAATTCGGAGCTACCGGCCTGGGTGTCGGAACAGGCTTGCATCGCCGTACGCAACTCCGCTGCGAGCGCCTGCGCTTCTGGTGACGGACCCAAATCCTCCACCGTGGAACAAGCGGCGAGAAGGCAGGCCAACATCGCCGCAGTGGCGCTCTTGCCGAAGTTATTCAGGTACAGCGGGGCAATCAACATCAGCCGTCAATGGACTGGTAATAGTCCATCAGAATTTTAGCCACTTCCGGGCGCGAAAATTCCGGTGGTGGCGCAATACCTTTACCCAGCATTTCACGAACTGCCGTTCCTGACAGCAGTACAAAATCGTCCTTATCGTGATCCGGAGCGTCTCTCATCATAACGACCTTATCGAGCTTCTTGCTGTAGGCGGTATGATCTGCGCGATAGATTTCCAGCTCCAGCGCGCCTTCAGGCACCTCTTCGTCGAATACGGTCTGGGCATCGAATCCGCCATAGTAGTCGCCGACGCCGGCGTGATCCCGGCCAACGATCAGGTGGGTACAACCACAATTTTGGCGGAATACCGCGTGCAGCACTGCCTCGCGCGGACCCGCATAAAGCATGTCGAAGCCATAGCCTGTAATCATCACGGTGTTGGCGGGAAAGTACACATCGACCATTTTACGGATGGAAGCGTCGCGGACATCAGCCGGAATATCACCTGGCTTGAGCTTGCCCAGCAGCATGTGGATCAGTATTCCGTCAGCGGACAAATCTTGCAGGGCCATTCGGCAGAGTTCTTCATGGGCGCGATGCATCGGGTTGCGGGTCTGAAAGGCGACCACTTTTTCCCAACCCAGACTGGCGATCTCTTCGCGAATTTCGACAGCGGTGCGGAAAGTCTCGGGAAAGTCACTCTGAAAATAGGACAGGCTCAAAACCTGAATAGGGCCTGCCAACAAGGTGCGACCGAGGCCACGGAACGTTGCAACGCCGGGATGTTCTGGATCCAGTGTGCGGAATATCTTCTCCGCCATAAAGTCTATTTGCTCATCCGAGACCGACTCAACACTATCGACATCCATGATTGCCAAGACCGGGTTACCCTCCACATTCGGGTCACGCAGCGCAATTCGGCTACCAGGCTGGACACTGCTGTCATCGCTAAGATTAACAATAGGTACCGGCCAAAACAGCCCCGCTACCGTATGCAGATTTTCGGCAACACTCATGGCATCCGCCAGATTCATATAACCAGTTAGCGGATTGAAATAACCCGCACCCATCATTACTGCATTAGCCGCCGCGGCTGAGTTTAACAATATTGAAGGCAGGCCTTCGGCTTCATCTGCCAGCGCTTTACGCTGCGCGTCATCGGAGACGTAGAGCGCGTTCAGTTGGTCGGAACCGTGTGGTTTGATCATTTTTTGCTCCCGCAATGGTAGTTTAGTCAGCGCTGCCAATAATGCCGCGTGCTCGCAATTCATCTAGAATTAAATTCACTTCCTCTTCCAGACTTTGCTGATCAGTGTGCAGGTGAATCTCTGGCTTGGCCGGTGCTTCATAGGGATCATCAATACCGGTGAAGTTTTTGATCTCTCCGGCTCGGGCTTTTTTGTACAGTCCTTTGGGGTCGCGACTTTCCGCCGCTGCCAGCGAACAGTCCACATGGACTTCAATAAAGTCCATACCCGCTTCTTCGTGCAACGCCCGCACCTGATCCCGATCGGCAGCATAGGGACTGATGAAGCTGCTCAGGGCCAAAACACCGCTATCGACAAACAACTTGGCTATCTCACCAATACGGCGGATATTCTCAGTTCGGTCTTCTGCGCTGAAGCCCAGGTTTTGGTTGATTCCCAAACGCACATTGTCGCCGTCGAGACGGTACGCCAACACGCCCATTTCACTGAGAATACCTTCAAGTTCAACGGCAACAGTGCTCTTGCCGCTACCAGACAGGCCGGTAAACCACAGCGTAGCGCCCCTGTGGCCCAATATTTTTGCGCGATGCTCGCGAGTGATATCACCTTCGTGCCAGTGCACATTGGTTGCTTTTTGCTCAGCCATGCGGGTCTCCTGTTAACTCATTTCGATAAATGGCCCGCGCCATTTCTGAGCGAGCTTTGGAAAACCCGCAAGTATGCCTGTTCGACCCGTGCAATACACTATTTGACCGAGGGATTTTTCAATTCCAATAGTATTTAAACGCAGACAACACCAGTGACAGGCCGACAAGTGGCATAATCCAACGGCTGATTTTTTGCATTTGTTGCGGATCTACCGGTTTGGCGAATCGTTCGCCCAGCAGCACCATCAGGGCAACGCCGGCAAAGACAAATAGCAGTATGAGCATCAAATTATTCATAATTATCTCGAAATACTCACTGAATGGGATTTAGCAAGCGTGGAGTTTACTGGAGCTGGGAGGCTTCAGGTGTCTGAGCTCGATACCCGGTAGGCCTCCGATATATCACTCGCGCTATCTACAGTACAACCCAGATCCTTCAATAATCCATCTTTCAGGCTGTAAACCAAACCATACACCGACAACTGCTGGCCTCGAGCCCAAGCTTTCTGAGCAATGGTGGTGTGGCACACATTGGAAACCTGGCGCTGGACATTGAGTTCACACAGTAGATCCAACCTGGCCTCTGTGTCCGGCAGGGCGTTAACGCGATGTCGGTGCTGACTCAAGACATCCTTGATATTACGCAGCCAATTATCAATTAACCCGTTATCGCCGTCTTCATAGGCCGCCCTAACCCCGCCGCAGCCATAGTGCCCCACTACAATCACGTGCTTAACTTTGAGCACATCCACTGCGTACTGAAGCACGGTCAGGCAATTCAGGTCGGAGTGCGCGACGACATTAGCCACATTGCGATGCACAAATATCTCGCCAGGAGGCAGCCCAACAATCTGATTGGCGGGAACGCGGCTGTCTGAACAGCCTATCCAAAGGTATTCCGGAGATTGTTGATTAGCTAGTTTTTCAAAGAATTCCGGGTCGCCCGCTTTAGCTTGTTCTACCCATGTTCGGTTATTGGCAAACAGGTCGTCGAGACCACTCATTAAAAGTACCCTTACATTTTTAAACCATCAAGGTGCCCAGTCGGCCTATCACAACTGAATTTCCACCGCCGTCTGCTGCTGTTTGTACAGCCTTACTAGCTTCAGACTCCAGCTGTTTGGCCAACTGCGCCATATCAACCGCAGGAAAGTGCTGTGGCTCCCAGGTGACAACCCCAACACTCAGGGTGACATGCAAAATAGCTCCACGACCGTCGTCTATCGCGAAATTATCAATATCCACTCTCATGCGCTCGGCAATATCCTGGCCCAGCGCTTCGTTGCTGGCGGGGATTAATACCGCCAGACCGGAATCGGACAACCTGGCCATATAATCGGTTGCGCGCAAATCAGACGAAATCCGCTCGGCCACCTTCTTCATGACAAATTGGCCAGTTACTTTACCGTAGTGCACATACAGGTCTTCATATTCGTCGATGGCCATCATTAATATGGTTACCGGCTCATCACCTCTGCGCGCCCTGGCGATTTCTCGCGCAATATCTTTCTCAAAACCACGCAAATTACTGATGTGTGTCAGCGGGTCGAGCATAGTCAGTTGCGATACCTGTTGGCGGCTAATTGCGTTCTTGAAGCAAATAGAAATAACCGACGCCAAATGGGCAATAACGTCTTGCTCAGCCTCGCCCTCGGCGATCGAGGTATCGCTCATACCGCAGTGGTAGCTGCCCATCAATCTGCCCGAATCCATCAGCGGCATTAACAACGCATAATCGACACCCTGATCAGACTTCAATACCTCAAACATCCGCGAATCGGTGGCGTCGATCACAGCAATATCTGGTTCCAGGTCGTAGAGTTCCTGCATTTCGAAAACATCATGTTGCAGCAGCAAATGACTACCGTAACGCTGCGCACCACTGATTAGGCCGGCAAGGACGTTTTCGGGATCGTAAAGCCATAGTTCCGCCACCCTGAAGCCGAAGTGCCTGGGCATACTGACCAACAGAACTTCAAGGAGGGCTTGTAGGTCAGTGGCCTCCATAAGCATTAATTCCATCTGCTGAGATTGCAGATGGAGATACTGATTAACGCTAATGGTCTTGGCAAGTCGCCGCTCGCGAATCTCCGCGCTGGTTTCAACGGCAGGAGCGCCCTCTATTTCTTCGGTGTTCTGGCCGGAATAACTCTTGTCATCTGCCATGCGATTTACTCTGCCAAATTAAGGGGCGCTGTGCGGCGACCTCTTTTTTTATTGGATTCCTAGTGTAAGCGGCCTATACTCGCGATGCAAACCTGAGGGGTGGCACGATTGCGAAATCGGCCTGAGACACCATGTGGTGAACCCTTTGAACCTGATCCGGTTAGAACCGGCGTAGGGATAGGTGATTTCCCCCATTCCAGCTACGCAGTCAATACCGGATTTGTCACACGCTGGAGTTCCAATTGAAACGCTATATATCCGCGCTAATACCGCCACTCGTTGTTCTTTACTCTGCCACCCCGCTGAGCCATGCCAGCGAGCTGACAGAGATTTTGGTTACCGCTGAATTTCGCGACACCCCGCTGCAATCACAGTCCGCCAGTACCAGTGTGCTCACCGGCGACAACTTGCAACAGCGAGCGGCTCAGGACCTGAAGGACGCCCTGAGCAGCGCTCCCAACGTCAACTTTTCCAGCGGCTCTTCACGCCCCCGATTTTTTCAAATTCGCGGCATTGGTGAGCGCAGTCAATTTATCGAACCCCTCAACGCGTCGGTGGGTTTTGTCATCGATGGTGTCGACTACAGCGGCATGGGAGTGCCGGGCACACTCTTTGACGTGGCACAAATTGAGGTTTTACGGGGACCACAGGGCACGTTGCACGGGGCCAATGCCCTCGCCGGACTCATCAACGTAACCACCGGTGAACCCCAAGCTGAACCGGAGCTATCGGTATCGGCAACCGCCGCTGAATACGACACCTGGGATCTGGGTATTGTCGGAGCCGGCCCCCTGATCGACGACGTCCTGCTTTATCGCATGGCAGTCAGTAACTACCAGAGTGACGGCTTCATCGATAACGCATATCTGGGCACCGACGATGTGAATAACCGGGATGAAACAAGTATTCGGGGCAAGCTTAGATGGCTTGTGGATGCAGACAACACACTCGACTTGAGTCTATCGTACGCGGATGTAGACAACGGTTACGACGCTTTTTCACTGGACAACACTCGCAGCACACTATCCGACCAGCCAGGACGCGACACTCTCGAGTCCACTGCACTGAGCCTTTCGTGGAATAGAGCTACGCAAGCGGTGGACATAGAAGCGCAGCTGAGCGTTGCATCTTCTGAATTGGAATACAGCTACGATGTCGATTGGAGCTTTGTCGGCATCGCTCCCGACTTTGAGTTCTCGGCCTTTGACAGTTATGCCAGGGACCGGGACAGTTATAGCGCTCAGCTGAGGTTCAGCTCCGCGCAGGACACCACCCTGTTTGGCCATGATAACGAATGGGTCGCCGGCCTGTATTATCTTGGTGACAGGGAAGACCTGCTTCGCCAATACGACTTCCTGGCACAGGATTTCAGCAGCCGCTATGACACCGACACCTTCGCTGCCTTCGGCCAGCTACGGACTGATCTGGACCACAACCTCTCTTTGGTAAGCGGGCTGCGAGTGGAGCGTCGCAATACGGCATACCGTGACAACAACGATGTGGCAGCGGACCCCGGGGATACCCTGTGGGGCGGCCGTCTTGCTGTGGAATACCTAAGCACAGAAAGCGCGCTGATCTACGCCAGTATTGCCAGGGGCTATAGCGCCAACGGCGTTAATGCCGGCATTCTGTCCAGTCAGGGCATTAGCGGTGATCCGGATATCATCGCAAGCCTCTCGCAGCTGGAAACTTTCGATTCGGAATCTTTGATTAACTACGAGCTGGGCTACAAGGCCAGCTATATGGAAGAGCGACTGCGTGTGCGGTTGGCGCTATTTTATATGGACCGACAGGACCAACAGGTCGGTGGTTCACTGGTCGTTCCCAGAGACAATGGCAGCACCGATTTCATCGACTACACGGACAACGCCGCCCAGGGCAATAACTACGGACTGGAACTGGAGCTCGAATATCAAGCCAGCGATCGACTCGCTCTGTACGCGAACCTAGGCCTTCTGGAAACCGAGTTTGACGACTATATCAATGCGGACGAGGTGGATCTCTCTGGCCGCGACCAGGCCCAGGCACCCGCCTATCAATACGCCGTGGGCGGTCGAGTCGAGTTAGGCGCAGGCTTTTATACCAGATTAGATATTGAGGGCAAAGACGAGTTCTTTTTTTCCGACCGCCATGAAGTGAAATCACCATCCTACAATCTTGTTAATCTAAGGCTAGGCTTCGAAAAGGATCAATGGTCGCTGGCTGTGTGGGCGCGCAATCTAACTGATGAGGATTATTTTGTAAGGGCATTTGGTACTTTTGGCAACGATCCTCGCAAAGAATATGCATTAGAGCCCTACTACCAATACGGCGACCCCCGAGTCATTGGCTTTAGCGCCAATTACAGCTTCTTCTAAATTGAGAACCAGACCATGAAATTGACTGCCGAACTGAGCCTATACCCGTTCACCGAAGAGTACATAGGCGTTATCCGCACTTTTATCGAAAACGTCGCTGAGCACGAGGGAATTGAAGTTGTCACCAACGCCATGAGCACGCAAATATGCGGCGACTACGAGCAAGTTTTTGCCTTGATCAAGGACGAACTTAAAACCAGCTTTGAACGCTTTGGCAAACAGGTACTGGTTTGCAAATTAATCCCTGGCGAGTTAGTTCTTAACCAGTGAGCGAGAATTCGACCACGGCCTCAAATGTCTTACTGGCCGCACTGGCAAGTATGTCGTGGCTGGAGTTGATCGCCGTAGTTCTGGGTATAACTTACCTGCTACTGGCGATGAAGGAGAGCTTGTGGTGCTGGTACGCAGCCTTTATAAGCACCGCAATATTCCTCTATCTGTTCTGGCAGGTAGATCTGGTGATGGAAACGGCACTGCAGGTGTATTACCTGATCATGGCGGTTTATGGGTGGTGGCACTGGCGATCGGGTGCCTCACGCAGTGACCCGCTGCCGGTCAGTAGTTGGTCGGGCAGTCAACATGGCTATGCTATAGCGGCCGTCACAATCGCCACACTGGCCAGCGGTTGGTTGCTGCAGGAGCACACGACCGCAGCTCTGCCCTACCTTGATTCATTCACCACCTGGGGCAGCATTTTAACCACGTGGATGGTGGCCAGAAAAATTCTGGAGAACTGGCTTTACTGGCTGGTCATCGATGCCGCATCAATCTACCTGTATATTGATCGTGAGCTCTACCTAACCGCGCTGTTATTTGCGGCCTATCTCATTATTGTGATTTTCGGGTATTGGAAATGGTTACAGCACTACCGCGCCCAGTCCAGATAAAACTGGAGCAGACTCTCGCCCAGTGGCATCAATGGCGAACCGATGTACCACTGGCTGGCAAGCCAGTCCCTATCGAGGTGATGGGCCAGGGCCTGAGCAACTACAGCGTGCGAGTAGCCTCCGAACAACAGTATGTCGTTCGAATAGATGGCGTCAGCCCCGCCCAGCTTGGCCTCAATCGACAAATAGAGTGGCGCGCCCTGAACAATGCCCACGCCGCCGGACTCGCCCCCGCCCCCCGTTATTTGAACCCGGAACTGGGCTCTCTAGTTTGCGACTACCTGCCGCCAGATGATGATCAGAGTCAGGCGACAGCTGATCTTGCCGAATTACTGCGCGGAATTCATGCCTTGCCCGCCCTACATCAGCGACTGGACATTAAAGAGCGCATCAACCGCTATGAGCATCTCGCTGACCAACACAATGCTGAAATCTGGCAAGACATCCGTATTGTGAGCGCCCAGATTCATTCGATCCTGACAGAGTTACCAGCACTGCAGGAACCGCTGGTCTGTTGTCACAACGATTTACTGCAGGACAATCGAATTGTCAGTGCAGGCAAGCTTTGGGCTGTCGACTGGGAGTACTGCGCGATGGGTAGCTACTGGTTTGACCTGGCCGCGCTGTGCTGCGGTGACGCCATCGACGAACAGAACACATTTCAACTGTTGTGCTGTTATTTACAAAGAGAGCCTGGGCAGCTGGATATGCAAAAATTTACAGCCAACTGCTGCCTGTACCGCTACCTGGAAATTCTTTGGTTCGCTGCCCAAAATAAGTGGCAAGAGTCGGGAGAAGATTACCGAGAGCGCGCGAAGGCACTGCACTCGGCATTGGCGGCCAGGTCGCTTTAGTCGCGAAAATTACTGAACTGCAGGGGTAAACCAAATTCACCGTCTCGCAACAACACGATAACCTGCTGTAGATCATCACGTTTTTTTCCGTTAACGCGCACCTGCTCTCCCTGCACCTGAGCCTGCACCTTGAATTTCGCGTCTTTTATTGCCTTTACTACGGATCTACATTGATCGCTATCCAACCCATGCCGCAACTGCACAGTCTGCTTCACCTGCTTGCCGGTCGTCACCATCTCACCGACATCCATGGCCCCAGGGTCAATATCGCACTTGATCAACGCGCTACGTAGCATATCTTCCATCTGGCTTACCTGAAACTCTGCCTCAGCCACCATGACAATACTGCGCTCCTCTCGCTCGAAGGATGCGGCCACGCCTTTAAAATCAAAACGGTTGCCGATGATTCGACCGGCCTGATCAACTGCATTAGTGAGTTGGTGCAGATCCACTTCCGAAACCACGTCGAATGATGGCATAGTGCATTTCCTTGTAAGTCGCTTTTCGGACGCACATAGTAATGCCAGACAACGCATTAACCAATACCCTGCGAACCACTCGATGGCATGTCGTGGGTGCCGGTGCAATCGGTTCATTGTTTGCCGGTTTTTTACAGGGGACGCGCTGCGATATCTCGCTGATAAGTCGTGGCGAAAAAGTGGTGAAAAAGCGATCAATACAGCGCGGTGACGGTATCAGCGTCCACCACTTTGACTCGTCTTGCGCTGAAGGCACGGACTTCATTGAGCATCTGTTGGTCACCACGAAAGCCTATGATGTCGCCAGTGCTGTCGAGTCGCTACAGCATCGAATTAGCCCTGCAACCCAGATTGTAGTGCTCGCCAACGGGTTAGGCTTCGCGGATGAGCTCAAGCAGCGAGACCTGAATGCCGACTATTATTTTGGCACTACCACGCACGGCGCCTACTTCAACGATTCAGGCATCCTGGTTCACGCAGGCGCTGGCACCACCACGCTGGGCCAGAAGAACGCCTCCCCACCAGATTGGTTTGGCCACTGGCAAACCGCTGTGCCACAGTGCCACTGGGATTCCAATATAGAGCAGGCACTCTGGCTGAAACTGGCCATCAATTGTGCGATCAATCCACTGACCGCATTGAATCAATGCCCTAATGGCCAGTTGAATGAGCGTCGAGAGTTACGATTCAAAGTTGCCGGTCTTTGCGATGAGATACTCGAAATAAGTTCCAGCATTGGTTTTAGCGCGGTTGTTAAAGGGCTGCATCAAACGGTGACGCAGGTTATAGAAAAAACCGCGAACAATCGCTCTTCCATGCTCCAGGACATCAGCAACGGTAAACGCACTGAAATTGACTACCTCTCAGGCTACATGGCGCGCGTCGCTCGCGATAACGGCATAAATGCGGTGAAAAATCGTGACATGCTGGAGAAGGTGAAAGCTCTTGAATGACATCCTCGGTAACCCGGAGGCTACCTACACTCTGTTGCTGGGTATCGTTTCGATCCTGGGCCTGATGCTCAGCGATGTATGCCAATTCCGCCCCGGTAGATTGCTGTTTAAACCACTAGCGGCGCTTTCATTCGTCTATCTAGCCTGGGCTCTGGGTGCAACTGACACGGTCTATGGCCGCTGGCTGTTGGCGGGGCTGCTCGCCTGTCTGGTCGGGGATTTATGCCTTATACCGGAGGGCCAGGCGACGTTTCTCGCCGGCTTAACGGCTTTTCTCTGCGGTCACCTTTTGTATGCGGTGGCGTTTATGCATCTGGGGGTCAACGCAGTGGCTTTGTTAGTCGGCAGTGTGCCAGCCCTGATATTGCTATTTTTGAGTACGCGCTGGCTGCGCCCACACCTGCCACCAGCGATGAAGCTACCGGTGTATGCCTATATATTGGTGATTGCTGCCATGCTGCTTGCGGCTTGCCTGACCACCAGCAATCCCGCTGGAATCATCATACTCACGGGCGCGTGGGGTTTTGCCATCTCGGATCTGGCAGTGGCGCGACAGCAGTTTGTGAAACAAACAAAACTGAATGGCATTTGGGGCACCCCTCTGTACTTTACCTCTCAGCTACTGCTAGCGGCCTCGGTTACCTTCATCTAAACGCAATCACTTCGTGTAGAGCGCTCGTGCCGAAGATTGGACCGCGTCTTGCCATTGTCTTTCACCATCACCGGCCAATAACATCGCCTGTTGCCGCCATTCCTTACCCGCCCGAAGCCGACTAAACTCAAGCAGACAGACGCTGGCATTACAGCGCATATCAATGCCCAAGCGTTCATCTGCCTGGGCCACGAGATCCGGCGGCGGTGCCGTAGAGAAATGAGTCATAGCCGCCACGCCATCTCCGGTAAAGCGAACCCGGCCCAGTGCCTCCTTCGCCACTGTCATCAACTCGGCTCGCACCCAACCGATATCGATGGTGCCAGCTCGACCAGCCTGTGGACCCATAGCGACATTTGAGCCGAGAAAATGAACCGTTTGAGGGCTGAACCAGGTCCACGCCATCATCCCGATGCACAGCCCCGTTACTGCAAGACCTGCCGTCAAACGCACCGGGTGCCTGACAGTTATCTGACGCCAACACTCCAGGGACAGTAAACCGGGTGGCGGCGGCTGATAAGTCGTCCTGCGCTCCTCACTCTCCTGCTGAGGAATAACGTCTTCACGACGGAACCAGGGCCTGGCTTCAACAGCCAGCGTGTTGCCCAAATGCAGCGGCAGCGATCGTCGCACCCCGCGGATCACACGCCGCACTTCGTGGGTGTTTTCGGGCCGCTTGTTTGGTTCTTTTTGCAATAGCCTGTGTACAAGTCGGCGCAGCTCGTCACTAATCGGGCTGCCGTCTATGCCCATCTCAGCAAGTTGCGGGCGCTCCTGTGCGAGTAAGCGATCAATATTAAATTGGCCGTCTGTGAAGAAGGGATGCTCGCCGATCAACATACGATAGAGTAAACAGCCCAGAGCGAATAAATCGGTGCGTACATCCAGACATTCCCTCAAACATTGCTCGGGAGACATGGCACTGGCACTACCTGCGCCCATACTCACGTCGCCAGCATTATCAGCTATACCGAAATCTGTTAGCTTGACCCTGCCCTCTCGGGTGACCAGCATATTGGCAGCCTTAACGTCACCGTGGACAATGCCGGCTTGTCGTGAGGCGGCTAGTGCGGCTGAAACATCTGCCGCAATCTGCAGAGCGCTGGATTGAGATATCTGGACAACCGTCAGCAGTTCCTCCAGATCGCACCCGGGGACGTATTCCATAATCAATGCGAGGTTTTCGCGAGTCACCACCACGTCAAATATCTTGACCAGACGCGGACTATCCAATGCCGCCACCAGTCGGGCTTCTCGCAGCAACTGTCTACGAGCAGCGCGCCGCTCTGGCTGGGGATACAGTTTGATAGCAACTTGGCGTTGCAACCTCTCGTCAAACCCAAGAAAGACCCGACCCTGTCCACCACGCTTTATCAAACGCAGTAGCCGGTAGGGCCCAATCCTGCTCATCGTCAAACTGCCAGTCACATGTTTACACCCGCGACCGGGCCCACCCTGCACTCTCGCAGTCTCGCACGCAAACCGTGGCGAGATACTTTGAACTTGAGCGCTGCCTGGGCGAAGTCACCGGCGCAGGCGTTGAGCATTTGCTGCAGCTCAGCAAGCGGAATATCGGCAGCCAATCGAAGTTGTGGTGAGTGATCGATATGTTTATAAACGGACTGACGTGTAATGCCCAAACGCTTTGCCGCCACGGCAACCTGATAGTCAGCAGCCAGCAACGCCGCATCTATCTCAACTTGAGTTGCTACTACCAGCGGCCGCTGTTTGTCCTCGGAGTCGACGGTAGTTGGTGGCGACCTCTCCCACCCAGTCAGCTCTCGCTCCAACTTCTGGGGCAAGACCGGCTCAGCGTCACTGGCCAATACCACCTGCCCTATAACATTCGCCAGCTGGCGTATGTTACCCGGCCATGGGTGCCGTAGCAGCAGATGGAAAAGTTCTGCCCACAATGCCAAATCTGTCTCGGTACTGGCGGAAGCCGGAAGCAAGCCATTTTTGTGCTGTTCCAAGCAGGACGATTGCAAAAAATGCCAGGCCAACTCGCCGATATCTTCCCGGTGACACCTCAGCGGCTGCACTGTTATTTCAGTTGCGGCCAGTCGATACCGAAGTGCATCCTTAAAGCCGCTACTCGGGTTATCAAGATTAGCGTCTGTGGCAGAAATAATCCGCAAGTCCACGCTCAACAGCGAACCGCCCACAGGTTGTATCTCTCGTTGCTGGACGGCACGTAACAACTGCGCCTGAATTTCTCGTGGCGTGTCGCCGACTTCATCAAGAAACAAGCTACCGCCGGCGGCCTGTTGAAAAAAGCCTGCCGTATTACCTGAGGCACCGGTGAAAGAGCCCCGCACGGCACCAAACAGCAAGGCCGGAGCGAGACTGGGTGTAATTGCCGCCATATTGACCGCCACCAGCGGCCGATTACTCCGGGCGCTCTTGTTATGCAGCGCGCGCACCACCAGCTCCTTGCCCGATCCTGTTTCACCAAGTACAAGCACGTCGTCAGGACGTGCCGCCAAGCGCTCTATTTGTTCGCGTAAACCGTCCATATACGCACTACTACCGACCATGCCATCATCGGCGCTGCCTAACGGCACAATATTTCGCGCTTGATCAACGCTATTTCTACGCAATAGCAAAACCACCGAATGACCCAAAAATAGACTGATCCCTGCATCCAGCTGCTCGATGCTAAACGCTCTCTCTTCATCCAACTCTATGCCATCCACACGGCAGCGGCAGGCCCCGGGACATTTACCAATACGGATTCCACTAGGCGTAGGTTTAAGGCGTAGAGCGCTACGACTGACATGGCGATCATCCAGACCGAATTCGCCGTCACCGGACTCATTTTGCTGGTCGGGAAAAAGTGGGGTGTAGCGGCCTAGCAGCAAGGTCTTACCTCGAGAATCCGCAGGCAATATCGCCCGCGTACCGATACGGCGGGCATCGGGGTGAAATACGATAGTCAATTCAAGACGACTAGGTGCGTTGGAGGGTGAAAGGCTGGCGACGACAGAGCGTAATGTCGACTCTTGCGATTGGTCTCTAGGCATATTAGGCACTGTTTGCGGGTAATAATGGGATACAGCTACATCAAGATTAGCAGTAAAACCAAAAAGTGCCCGTGCCAGAACTTCCAAAATCGTAGGCAGTGCCTACAGAAGAAGCTCCAACAGAGAGAACACTACAAACCAACAGGCCCCGCTTCGTACCAGTAATGCGCCCAGCTCACGTGCCTCAGCTGCGGCGGCAAGGCCAAAGTCGCCACCATCGGCGGCATTGGGAACAACACCTATCGCACTGCGACTGACATCACTGAGAATATCGCCAGCGGTAAAGCCTGAACCTGGGAACATTTCAGCCAACACCTTACGACTGCCTACAAAGTCCCCTGCAAGGGCGAAGGTTAAAGCCAGTAGGCGCGCGGGGAGCCAGTCGGCCAGCGCTATCCAGCGCCTGGCCATAGCCGGCGAGTTGCCACTGAGCGACAACTGCAGGAGTCGATAGGCCAAGGCGGCCGCGGGACCCAACACCACAAAATAAAACACCACCGCAAACCAGCGTTGATAACCTTCATAAACCAGGGAGCCGATCAGGCTCTGATGCACCTGTTCGGGAGAAGAGAGGGCTTCCTGCTCGCCATCCACTTCTGCGGAGCCGGGTGGCTTGGGAGAACAAGATAATTCTGCCTGCAAATACAGCCATGCCGCTTCGAAATCGCCCTGCTGGACGTAATTCGAGTAGCGCTCCACCAGGGTAGAAAAATCCCTGCGGCCGAAACTATAGTACAAAACAGCAGCGGCTGCGCCAATCCACAACAATCCGAATAGTGTTGACTCAAGGGCGCCCTGCACAACTACCACCAGGAGTGCCGGCGCCAGAATCAACAAGGTAAACCCCAGTTCTTGTGACAAACCGCTGCCCCAGACTTTAGCCTGCCAGCCTAAAAACCAACTATCGTAACGATCGCCACGGCATCCACCCAATACCTGCAGCATGACAACCGCAATAATTAGCGCCAAAAAAGTCATTCTACATTTTCCCCCGCCACCAGTGTCGACCGGTAGTAGCCCCAGTCAAAAGCAGGCCCGGGATCGGTCTTGCGCCCGGGCGAAATATCACTGTGGCCTACAATACGGTCCGCGTCCAGTTTGCTGTAGCGTTCGACTAACGCTTTTGACAAGCCTGTCAGCACAACATACTGAGCTTCTGTGTAAGGCTCCTCATCGGTACCCTCCAATTCGACCCCAATGCTAAAATCATTGCAGTTGTCACTCCCCAGGTATTCGGAAACACCCGCGTGCCACGCACGCTCATCGCAACTGACAAACTGCAGTAACTCACCGCAGCGCTTGATCAGCATGTGGGCGGACACCTCCATACCTCTTATTTCTTCGAAGTAGGGGTGCTGCGACCAATCCAGACAGTTACAAAAGAACCGTTCGATACTGTCTCCACCGTACTCCCCGGGTGGCAGAGAAATATTGTGTATTACCAATAGATCAGGTTCTATAAGCTCAGGACGAGGTCCACAGTTGGGAGACGGCACCCGACGGGCGCCCTGTACCCAGCCCTCGTGCACTTTGAATTTCATTGATCCTCCTTAAATCGCGGCTCGACCTCCAGCACAGATTAACAGGCCCCCATCGTAGCTGCTACAATCCACTGTCTACTTGGAAACCCCTACCCCAACATACTATGACACAGACGATAAGCTCAGATACCGTTGCCGAAAACGTGCGCGCAGCTTTGGAAGAAGACGTTGGCAGCGGTGACATCACCGCCAGCCTTATACCCGCCGAACAGACCGGGCATGCGCAGGTAATAACGCGAGAAGACGGCGTGCTTTGTGGCGTTGCATGGGTTAATACCGTATTCGCACAGGTTGATGCGAATATCGAAATCGAATGGTACTGTCAGGACGGCGAACGAATCAGTGCCGGACAGATCCTATTTTCGGTAAGGGGACCTACTCGGGGCTTATTGACCGGGGAGCGGGCCGCCCTTAACTTTTTACAGCTGCTCTCGGGTACGGCCACCACCTGCCGTCAGTACGCTGACCTGGTAGCCGATACCTCAGTCAAATTACTGGATACACGTAAAACCATTCCCGGGTTACGTCATGCTCAGAAGTACGCCGTTTGCGCTGGCGGCTGCTATAACCACCGCATCGGTTTGTTTGATGCGTTCCTGATCAAGGAAAATCATATTCTTGGCTGTGGCGGCATTGCAGCAGCCGTACAAGCGGCTAGGGAAATTGCGCCGGACAAACTGGTGGAAGTGGAAGTGGAAAGTCTGGAAGAGTTGCAGGAGGCTCTCGCCGCCAGCTGTGACCGGGTCATGCTGGATAATTTTTCGCTGACTGAAATGGAGGCGGCAGTCGCCAAGGTTGAAGGTAGGCTCGAGCTTGAAGCCTCAGGTAATGTCACCACCGACACACTTGTATCCATTGCAAAAACCGGGGTGGATTACATTTCCATTGGCGCTTTAACCAAGGACTGTAAGGCTCTGGATCTGTCAATGAGATTGCTTTAGGGGTTTGTCGTACTTTGCGGATTATGACAAGGGCGTTGAACTAACCAATACTCCATTGTTGTCGGCATAGAGATAATCGCCGGGGCTGATGTCAACGCCGCCAAATGATACCGTAATATCGCGCTGACCAACGCCAAGCTTCTCCGTTTTAACTGGTACCGAACCCAGAGCCTGAACGCCCAGCGCAGTCGCTCCAATCTCATCTACATCGCGGATCACACCATAGATCACCAGGCCGGCCCAATCATTGGAGGCAGCCTGCTCGGCCAGCATATCGCCTAGCAGAGCCCTGCGACGTGAACCGCCACCGTCGACGACAATCACCCGGCCTTCACCCGCTTCCGATACAGCCTGCTTGACCAGCGAGTTATCCTCATGGCATTTAATGGTCACCACCTGACCGGAGAAGGCTTGCTCGCCGCCATAGTTGGTGAACTGGAGCTCTATGGCGCGCGCCTGCGGTGTATTGTCGGATAGATCCGGCGTACTAGGAGTACTCATATCAGTTCCTACAACCAGTCTACGGGGTAGCTCTGCAGAGTGCCCTCGGCATTGCCGATCGAACCCCCATGCCCTGCGCATCGTGGCAGAACGTGCTCAGCGTAAAATACCGCCGTCGCAATTTTTTGAGGGTAAAACTGCCTGTCACTGCCCGACTCGATCCGAGCATTGGCGACCAGCGCTGAGCGCGCCAGATGCCATCCACCCAGTAAATAGCCCGTCATCATCATGTAGTCAAAGGAGGCGCCCAAGGCTACTTCCGGAGACTCTTTAAGCGCCGCCAGGACTTGCCCGGTAGCACGCTGGTGTTGAGCTAGCGCTTCTGACAGCTGCTGCTGGATAATAGCCAGATCTGTATTCTCAACGGCCCCAAGCTCAACTACCGTGGACGTTACCGCTTCGAGTAATTCAGCCATGGCGCCACCATTGTCCCTACCAAGTTTGCGAGACACTAGATCCGCTGCCTGAATACCGTTGGTACCTTCGTAAATTGAGGTAATACGAACGTCGCGCAAATATTGGGCGGCGCCGGTTTCTTCGATATAACCCATGCCGCCGTGGACCTGCACACCCAGAGATGTGAGTTCCTGCCCGATTTCCGTCAGCCAGCCTTTGATGACCGGGATCATCAAGTCAACACGAAACTGATGGCTGGCGCTATCAGCCGGGTCGCCATGGTGCGCCAGATCCATGTGCATGGCGTCGGAGTAGGACATCGCCCTGCCCGCTTCGATTAATGACTTCATGGTTAGCAACATACGTTTTACATCGGGGTGCTGGATAATAGGCACCCCGCCCTGCACTCGATCGCGCGCATAGCCGACCGCCTTCTGATATGCGCCCTCCGCAGATCCAAGGCCCTGCAGACCCACCTTGAGTCTGGCTTCATTCATCATGGTGAACATACAAGCGAGACCGCGATTTTCCTCACCGACCAGATAGCCAATGGCGCCATCGTTGTCGCCAAAAGCCATCACGCAGGTAGGACTGCCATGGATGCCCAGTTTGTGCTCACAGGACACCGGAAAGACATCATTGCGCTCGCCTAGAGTGCCATCTGGATTAACCAGGAATTTGGGCACCAAAAATAGCGAAATACCTCTACTGCCCTCGGGTGCACCCGGTAGTTTGGCAAGCACCAGATGAACAATATTGTCAGTGACTTCATGATCACCCCAGGTGATGTAAATTTTCTGACCGCTAACGCGATAGTGATCCCCTTCTGGCTCCGCTTTTGCCTTTATCACCGCCAGATCTGAGCCGGCACCGGACTCAGTGAGGTTCATGGTGCCGGTCCATTCGCCACTGTGCATTTTCTCAAGATAGGTCTGCTTTAGCTCATCACTGCCGTGGGTCGCAATGGCCAGAGCGGCGCCGCTGCTCAGAAAGGGTGCCAGGGCAAACGCCATATTGGCGCCATTCCACATCTCGCAACTTGCGGTACCGTAAAGCTCTGGCAAGCCTTGTCCGCCATGCTCAGGTCGGGCGGAGATTCCCACCCAGCCACCGGCACCCATCTGTTTCAGGGCCGTATCATAGCCAGGGGATATCGTAACTCGACCATCTTTACAGGTCGCTGGTTGCGCATCGCCCACCGGACGCAGGGGCGCAAGCACGTCGCTGGCAAATTTTGCCGCCTCATCCAAAAGTGCTGTGGTCAGGTCCGGCCCGACACCCATACCTTCGAAACCATCCAGTCCACCCAAGGCTTCCTCCACCTGGAGTAATTCGTCGATAACGAAGCTCATGTCTTCAAGAGGCGCACGATAATAAGGCATAAAAAATTCCTGGTTCGATAAACAGTTTTACGGGACGTTTGGCAATTCTATTGAGCCGAGTATAATTCTCCCAATCGATAGTTTACATTCCCACCATTCACTGCGTGAATGCAATGGTTCGCCGGACGGAGCGCTCAATGAATATCAATCGGGTCGACCTTAATCTATTAGTATACCTCGATGCGTTGTTGCGGGAACGCAATGTTACCCAGGCCGCCAATCAGCTCAACCTGTCTCAACCGGCTATGAGCAACGGCCTACGGCGACTGCGCGATTTATTTGATGACCCATTGCTGGTGCGCACCTCAGACGGTATGACGCCCACCGAGCGAGCACTAGAGCTGGAGCCCATAGTCCGCGAAGTGCTGACCAATATCGAAAAAGCGGTACAACCCCGATCAGCCTTTGACGCTTCAGAGGCCCAACGCGTATTTCGCATTATGGCAAGCGATTACGCCGAATCTACCTTGTTGCCTAGCGTTCTGGGCAAACTACGAACAGAAGCTCCCGGGCTCACCCTGGATATCATGACGCCCAGTGATGTCAGCTTCCTCGATGTGGAGCGCGGCAAGGTCGACATGGTAATTAATCGCTTTGACGCGATGCCACAGTCCTTCCACCAGATTAACCTGTGGAATGACAGTTTCTCCTGCCTGATGAGCCCTGAAAATCCGATACTGGAAGACTTCACGCTGGAAAGCTACCTGCAGGCCAAACACGTCTGGGTCAGTAAAACTGGCATGGGCGTTGGGGTGGGGGTCAATCCGGACGACGTGCAGCGACTGGGCTGGGTGGACGCAGCGATCAATAAACTGGGCAAAAAACGCCAGATCAGGGTCTTTACCAGACACTACCAGGCTGCGATGACTCTGGCGGAGCAAAATGATCTGATCGTGACTTTGCCGACACGAGCTGCCCAATTGAATAAAGATAATCCGCGACTCGTACTGCGCGAGCCTCCGCTGGAGATTCCTCCACTGGAGCTTAAAATGGCCTGGAGCCCACTGCTACAGCACAACCCCGCCAACAAATGGCTGCGTAAATTGATCGTTGATACGGCCAGGGAGATGGATGGACAACCACCGACTGTGTGATTTGGCTCATTCACCAAAGCAATGCCAATGATAGAATCGATAAATTTGCTAAATTCCACTGAGCTTCTTAAAATTCCACAGAATATATTTGGAGCCTTGCGCTCCTCACTCGCGCGCCATTAGAGAGTTTTCGCATGACCAACCGCATTCAACAGGGTGGCCTTCAGGTCGCCACCGTTCTCAACACGCTGCTCGAAGAGGACATTCTTCCGGGCACTGGGGTCTCTTCCGATCAATTCTGGACCGGATTTGAAGGTATCCTTAATGATCTGGTACCCCGCAATCGCGAACTGCTGGCTGTGCGCGAAGCCTTGCAGGCCCAAATAGACAACTGGCACACAGAGCACCCCGGCGCCGGCTATGACAAGGCCGAATACAAGGCGTTTCTGCAGCAAATCGGCTATCTGCTGCCTGAGGGTGACGATTTCACTATCAGCACGGAAAACGTAGACCCGGAAGTTGCCACTCTCGCCGGCCCGCAGCTGGTAGTGCCGGTAATGAATGCTCGCTATGCTCTGAATGCTGCCAACGCGCGCTGGGGTAGTCTTTACGATGCACTGTATGGCACCGATGTGATCAGCGAAGACGATGGTGCCGAACGTGCAGGCGCATATAACCCTATTCGCGGTGACAAAGTCATCGCTTTTGCCCGCGATTTTCTCAATCGGCACTGCCCGCTCGCAGCAGGTGATCACAGTACCGCTACCGCCTACGCCGCAGCTGATGGCGCTCTTCAAGTAACCCTGGCTGACGGACAGGTCACCACCCTGAGTGATGCAACGCAGTTCGTCGGTTACACCGGCGAGCAGGAAACCCCAGACAGCATATTGCTCTGCCACAATGGTCTGCATATCGAAATTCAAATAGACGCCTCCAGCCCTATCGGTAGCACCGACAGTGCAGGCGTGAAAGACCTGGTGCTGGAATCTGCACTAACCACCATTCAGGATTGCGAAGATTCGATTGCTGCGGTTGATGCTGAAGATAAAACCATCGTTTACCGCAATTGGCTGGGATTGATGCGGGGCGACCTCCAGGAGGAATTCCGCAAGGGCAGCGCTACCCTGATCAGAGAGCTCAACCCGGACCGGGTTTTCAGCTCAGCCGCAGGTGGCGAACTGACACTGCCTGGGCGCAGCCTGATGTTCGTGCGCAATGTTGGCCATCTGATGACTAACGAGGCGATCCTGGACAAACACGGACAGGAGATTCCCGAGGGCATCATGGACGGCATGTTTACCGCCCTGATCGCGCTGCATGATCTCAATGGCAAGGGTGAGCGAAGCAACTCTCGTTGCGGCAGTGTTTACATTGTTAAGCCCAAAATGCACGGCCCGGACGAAGTCAGTTTCACCTGTGACATATTTGATCGCATCGAAGACGTATTGGGCATGAACCGCAATACCCTGAAACTCGGCATTATGGATGAAGAGCGGCGCACCACCGTCAATCTCAAGGAGTGCATACGCAGGGCGCAGGAGCGGGTGGTATTTATCAATACCGGCTTTTTGGATCGCACAGGTGATGAAATTCACACCAGCATGGAGGCCGCTGCTATCACCCCCAAGGGTGCGATGAAGCAGGAACCGTGGATCAACGCCTACGAGGACCGAAATGTGGACACAGGCCTGGCCTGCGGGCTCAAAGGCAAGGCTCAGATCGGCAAAGGCATGTGGGCCATGCCAGACCGTATGGCGGAGATGCTGGAAGTTAAAATTGGTCACCCACAGGCCGGAGCCAATACCGCTTGGGTACCATCACCCACGGCCGCCACGCTGCATGTGATTCACTATCACCAAGTCAACGTGGCAGAACGACAGACGGAGATTATGCAACGCGAGCCGGCTTCTCTGGACGACATACTCAGCATTCCCTTGAAAGGGGCTGAAGGTCTGTCAGCCAATGAGATACAACGGGAATTGGATAATAACGCCCAGGGCATCATGGGCTATGTTGTCAGGTGGATTGACCACGGTGTAGGCTGCTCCAAAGTGCCCGACATCAACAACATTGGGCTGATGGAGGATCGCGCTACCCTGCGCATATCCAGCCAACATATCTGTAATTGGCTGCATCACCGAGTGTGTTCCGAAGCCCAGGTTCGCGAAACACTGGAACGCATGGCGGCGATCGTAGACGGTCAAAACAGCTCCGATCCCGAATACCGACCCATGGCGCCCAATTTCGGTGACAGCATCGCCTTTCAAGCAGCCTGCGATCTCGTCTTTTTGGGACGTGAGCAGCCCAGCGGATACACCGAGCCAGTACTTCACGCTCGCCGCCGCGAAGCCAAGGCAAAATACGGCGCTTGATATTACGAGGCAGGGCACCGGGAATTCCGACGCCCTGCACTATCAGCGTAAGTATCAGCTACCTTAAGCGCTCTTCTTGAGCTCCTGTGCAGCCAGCGCGACCTGCGCTTCAACATAGTCATAGCCCAGAGCATCGGCCACTGCTTCGTAAGTGACCATGCCCGCATGAACATTGAGGCCGTTACGCAAGTGCACATTTTCGCGCAAAGCTAAACCAACGCCCTTGTTAGCCAGCTCCAGAGCTAACGGCAGAGTTGCGTTGGTCAGCGCCATCGTTGCGGTTCTGGCAACACCACCCGGCATATTCGCGACGCAGTAATGAACAACGTCGTCGACGATGTAGGTGGGCTCATGATGGGTCGTCGCTTTCGAGGTTTCGAAACAACCACCCTGATCGATAGCAACATCAACCATCACAGAGCCCGGCTTCATCCGACCGACCAACTCGCGGGTAATAAGTTTGGGCGCTGCGGCACCCGGCACAAGGACTGCGCCAATCACCAGATCTGCCTCCAGCGCATTGTGCTCAATGGCGTCAGAGGTGGAGTAAATAGTCTTCAGGCGTCCACCAAACACCATGTCCAGCTCTTTCAGACGGTCCAACGAGCGGTCTAGCAGCGTTACGTCAGCGCCCATCCCCATCGCCATACGTGCTGCATTGACACCTACAACACCGCCACCAATTACCAGCACTTTAGCCGGTTCAACACCAGGAACGCCGCCTAACAACATACCGTTACCGCCCTGTGCCTTTTCCAGGTTGTGGGCCCCTGCCTGCACCGACATGCGTCCGGCAACTTCACTCATGGGAGCTAACAGGGGTAGGCCACGGCCATCCGAAGTGACTGTCTCGTAAGCGACACAGGTCGCCCCTGACTCGACCAATAGCGCCGTTTGCTCGGGATCTGGCGCCAGATGAAGGTAGGTGAATAGTATCTGACCAGGGCGAAGCATTTTGCACTCAGCAGGCTGCGGCTCCTTAACTTTGATGATCATATCGGCGCGGGCAAAAACATCCTCTGCGAGATCGACAATTTCGGCCCCGGCTTGCTGGTATTGCTCGTTATCAAAGCCAATAGACTTGCCGCCATCCAGCTGCACCATGACCTGGTGCCCGTTATGCACCAGTTCCTTGACGCCTCCTGGGGTCAGGCCAATTCGGTACTCGTGATTTTTAATTTCCTTGGGGACGCCAATCAACATGTCAGTTCTCCAGTGCATGAATAATCTGAATCAAGAATAGCGGCGGAAAAGTTACTTTTTCGCTGTATTTTCTATCGATTTTTAGTCGATTCAACTATTATTTGAAAAATATTAGTTATATCGTCTATTTTTAGTGTTTATAGCTAGCCGCATCCGCTAAGCGTAATCGGCAGGAGATAAAACATGGAGAGAAAACTCCATCAGCTGAATAAAATTGACCGCAATATCCTCAGAATTTTACAAAAAGATGCCCGTACCAGTTACGCCGAATTGGCGCGTCAGGTAGGGCTCAGTACCACCCCCTGTAAGGAGAGAGTGAAACGTTTGGAGAAGGAGGGGGTCATCCGCAGCTACCAGGCACACCTCAACCCGGAGTATCTGGATGCCGCGTTAGTGGTCTTTGTGCAAATTCGTCTCAATCGGACATCACAGGACACTTTCGAGGAGTTCACCCGCAGCGCTTACGATCTACCGGAGGTGCAGGAGTGCTATCTGGTATCCGGAAATTTCGATTATTTGATCAAGGCGAGAGTGGCAGATATGTCAGCCTACCGGGAGTTTTTGGGTGAGACGCTACTGACCCTGCCAGGCGTTCTGGAATCGACCAGTTATGTGGTTATGGAGCAGGTTAAGGAAACGCTGGCGCTGGAGGTGCCCTACTAGTGAGATTCTTAAACTTCCTCTTCATGAATATCTTTGTACTGAAGATTAGTGAGCTGCTCTGAAAGCAGCCCAAGCAGAAAAATAATCACTCCGGAAAGTATGAAAAGCGTGCTCATATTGGTGAACCGCAGGCCACCAGTGGAAATGGCACCTACCAAATAATTCAGCACCCCCATCCCCGCGATAAGCACCGCTGCTGGGAAATAAACCTTCAATGGGGAGTAAAGCGTTCCGATTTTAAAAATTATCAGGAAAAAACGGACGCCATCACGCAACAGATTGATGTGGCTTTTGCCCACCCGCTGAGACACCGTAATCGGCACAAAACCAACCGAGTAACCGGCGCGAAAAAATGCCATAGTCGAGGTGGTGGGGTAACTGAAACCGTTGGGCAACAGATACAGGAAACTCAGAAATTTCTTGCGATTTACACAACGAAAACCCGAGGTTAAATCCTCGATTTTGTGATTTACCATCCAACTGGCAAGCTTGTTGTACAGGGTGTTGGCGCTCCAACGTGCCACACTAGCCTGGGCTCCGCGCCCTGACCTGGCACCAACCACTAAATCGTAGCCCTCCTCGGCCTTGGCCAACAACTTCTCGATCTCAGCAGGATCGTGCTGGCCATCGCCATCCATGAATACGATGTAATCGCCGGTTGCTGCACGGGCGCCGGTTTTGATAGCGGCGCCATTGCCTTTTGGGTAGGGGTGGGAGATGACTTTGATGCCGGATTTTTCACAAACCGCCTTCGACTGGTCAGTGGACCCGTCGTTTACCACGATAATCTCCGCGGCAGAAAATCGCGCTTGCAATTTTGGTAGCAATTCAGCCAGACCTACCTCCTCATTTCTAGCAGGAATAATAAGGCTGAAACGACCTACATTAATTAAGTCAATCACGAGAAACCCTGTAAACTAAGATCACCTCAGCATAAACATGATAAGAACGAATGCAATATTTTTTCGGCCCTGAGCGCAGAAAAGAATACACAATAGCCATGCTTCTCAGTATCGTATGCGTCGGTTTCCTACTCAGGTTCAATTACAATTCGGTTACATTACTCGACAATCCGATTAGAGGCGATGCGGCATACTATTTTGTATACGCGCAAAACCTGCTGGAACACTCCACATTTTCGAAAGACCGCGTAAATAACCCACCCATTCCGGATTCATTCTGGTCCCCGGGTTTTCCAATGTTCCTCGCTGGCGTACTCGCCATAGCCGACAAGCTCGAATCTAACATTTACCAAACGCTGCTTAACTTTCAATTGGGGCTGGCACTCTGCACCATCGTCTTAACATTTGTGCTGGCGAGCATGGCCATGAACAGGTGCTACGCACTCGTGACAGCGGCACTGGTGGCATTATCGCCACACTTGGTAAGCATGGGCGCCTATGCGTTGACTGAAACTCTTGCGTGCACGCTGCTACTTTTGGCGCTTACTCTTTTGGCAAAGGGCACACACAGTAAAAAAGCAGCCACGCTTACCTCCTCGGGAATATGTTTTGGCTTATTGTTTCTTGTAAATCCAGTAACCATATTTACCGCGCCTCTGGCTCTTGGGGTTTTGGTGCTTCACACTCGCAATGATGATGCCCAGAGTGTTTCGTGGCCGACGTGCCGAAAAGTAGTTTTGGTGATTCTGCCGATGATGATTCTGGCGGGCAGCTGGACATTAAGGTCACAAATCAACGTTCCCGAGGGACAGCCAAGCTCGTCGTCCCGACTAATGATGAACCTTACTGCAGGCCTTCATTCTGATTATCATGCCCGTTGGCGCGCCAATCCTCGCGACCCCAACAATCCTGCGACCTTAGACGCGAGGCGAATAAAAGGTTCTTATGCCGAATTCGGATCAGTATTCTGGGAGCGTCTTCGCGAGGACCCGACAGAGTTAACGTCATGGTACGTATTCGGCAAACCGCGCCTTCTTTGGGACTGGAATATACGCATTGGCCAAGGTGATATCTATGTGTACCCGGTTCTCTATTCTCTGTACCACGTGTCGAAGCCCGCAATAGCCAGCTATACATTGACGAAAAGCATACACCCCTGGCTGCTGGGTTGCGCACTTCTATCCGGATTATTTATATGGCGCAACCGCAAGTCAGAGAACGGCGTTATAGCCGCTGTCTACTTGTCCACGGTCTATATCAGCGCCATTTACGTTGTCACTCAAGCTGAACCTCGTTATTCGATCCCACTCCGCCCCGAAATGTACATGTGTGCGATGTACTTTGTATTCAGGCTCCAACAGCTAATCTCGAAATCGCGTAGACCGCATTAGGGCTTATGGCTGAGAGGCCCTGCGACTGGCGAATCTGTATAGAGGGGCGCCTGCGGCAAGCTTGTCCAATAACGCTGCAACGGCGAACAGTGGAGCTGCATATCAGTCAAACATCCGATCAACAGCGCTCTATTCCCCTACTGATACAAGTTGAGGGTTTCCCGCTGGGAAATCGAAAGCGCTCCGATTGCATCGAGCGCCTGCAACTCTCTAAACGTACGATCGATCTCGCCTGACCTGTCCAGCGCAGTAGAGAAATGTAGCTTCATCAATAATCCGGTCACGTCATACGGTGATAAGGAGAGCGAAAGCTCCGTATATTGATACGCGCTGTCGTATCGCTGGAGTCTGTTTTCCAAACCTGCAAGTACCAAGAACATTTTCGGGGAGGCTCTGCTCACTTGCGGGTCGTGGAGAAAAAGTTCTGCGAACCGATCAGCCAAAGCCCGCTCATCAAAATTTGGGCATTTACCTTCCTTGAACAGACCCAATAGTCCATTCAGAACACTTACTGCCGCAAAAGGTCTTTCGGGGTTGTTTTGCCCAAGGCTCGCCAAATGAGCCACGGGAAGCTCCCTTCTGGCAAGGCAATACAATCCAATTTCCCTGAGTTGCTTATCTCCCAACCTTTCTCGAGTACTTACTAACGCGGCACGCTCCATATAGATCAACGCTTCCTCGAGCGCGCCCACCCCTGCAAGATGAATAGACATCTCCTCATTGGCCCGTTCAGATTCTGGATGATTGACGACATGATTGATTCTAAGCAGGGGGGCACTGGACCATATTTGTACTTGCGAACTGGTTTGCAGCGCGAGATAAACAACATAGACCAATAACCACGCCAGAGTGGTGGTCCCCAAAACCGGGAACGAACGTACCAACAGCCCTATCACTGTTCCCACCAGCAGAAACAGGCCTATTCCTGGAAAGTAATTTCTGTGCTCAAAATAGAGCTCCAACGCCAAGAACGTCGACTCCATACTATGGCCGACCAAAAACCAAAAAATGCAGAACGCTATGGGGGTGCCCCATGCCCGCATACTAAAAAAGAGCGCGGCAGCTATCACTAGCACCCAACCCATCAGTGCGTAGAGCGTACTTATAGGATCAAACAGTGATCTTGAAATATCGTAATCATCATGAAACAGGCCCATTCGAAAGGTTTGCGGCCAAAAAGTCTGAGCGCAGTAATCCCAGAGGACGCGCCCCTCTGTCATCAACCTTTCATAAAGCCCGTAATTTCTGCCTGCACCCGCATATCCGGCGATGATCCCGTCCATTTCGACAACCAAAGCGACTGCTATTAAAGCTGCTCCCACCGCCACCAAAATTCCGCTCAAGCGAAATAGCATAAAACTTTGGCGACCAATGCTAAGGGGCCTGAACCAAAGAAATTCAAGTAACACAACTATAGGTATAATCAGAAGCCCGTTCTCTTTTGATAGCGGCGCTAGAACGCAGCAAAGCAGTGCAATCACTCCCGCAAAAATATTGCTCGCGCCGGCTACCGCGGACTGCCGCCAATAGGTATAAGCTATACAGGCAGCAAGCATGAAAGTGGCCGCCAGCATCGCCATCCTTTGCACAACGTAGAGGACTGTACTTACATTCAGAGGTGCCAGTAGCCAGGCAAAGCCTAGCAGCAGCGCAAACCAATCAGACTGCGGTACCCTGTGGAAGCGCAAAAGAAGTCCCATCAACCAGACCACAAGCAAGCCGTTGATAGTATGGAGAACAATATTTACGCGCTTTTGGCCTGCAATTCCCGAATCAAAAAATATCTTCTCGACAACAAAGCTTGCCATTGACACCGGGCGTCCAAATTTTCCGGAATTGTCACCCAAGATATAATCAAGAGCGTGCGCAGGGTTTTCATCCAAAGCCTCCAGGATAAAAAGACTTCCTCTGTCATCGAGCATTAAAGGGCCATTTTGACCCGGCCAATAGACCCATAGTGAGATAGCCAAAAGCGCCAAAACAGAGAGGAAATAGCGCACAGGCACATTCAAGCTATTAATCGCCCACCGCCGGCTCATTTCAATTGTCACCAAACTTGGATTTGATCATAGCCAGATCACGGCGCGTCAGGTCCGACGAGATCCAGGCACCCAGTACCCGATACATTCCCGCCACATCGCCTTTAACGTGCAATAACTCGAAACTCCTGGCTGTAAAAAACAGGTCCGTGGGATCAATTACAAGGCCGCGCTTGGCAATCGACTCCAACTGTTCCAGAGGCTGCTTTTCCGCAGATTTTAGTTGGTAATGAGCCGCCAGTAAGGGCAAAGAACGGGGATGAGAGTTCCTCGCGCTGTCGATGATCACGCCTAATTTCCGGTCTTCAGATACACAGTGCTTATCAACGGTACAGCCTACGAGTGCGACCAGAGCGTTGACATCTGAGGAGCTCAAAATGTGGTTGTTCGCACTAGACGCCATAATACCCAACCAATCCGGACGTTCAGGCGCCGCAGAGAAATAGCGGCCATCTATATAGTGAAGAAGATAAAGTACCGCCATATCGTTTGACTTCAAATTATGCGCACTGATCAGATACGATCGGGCTTCAATAATTTTTCCCTTCAAGTCCTCCGCTTCAGGATGACTCACCTGCTGAGACTCAGCATCACGCAGAAGCCAGTGCCCGTACCAATAGTTCGCACGCACAGAATTCGGATGATTGCGGACATTGGTTCCGCTCAAGGTTATTCCATCCGACCAGGCAGTCGTGCGAAGCACAAGTAACGAAAGTAGAATCATAGTTGGGCCAAGCACCAACAAACGACTATCCACACTGATGCCAGAACTTGAGGGGATCAAAATCAGTGAAGCGAGCAATATACAGATGCCGACGCTAGGCAGGTAATTGCGATGCTCGAAAACCATTTCAAGAGCAAAAAATCCCGACTCCAGCGAATGAGCAACTACAAAAAATAGCAGCGCGAACAAAAGTACCGGGCAGCGGCGCTGGCAGGCGACCGATCCGAGCAGAACCAGCAACCAGGCTCCTATCGAAATCCACGTACCCATGGGCTCCCAAAATGAACGGGATATCAAAATATCATCGTGGTGAAAGCCCATGTGTGAAGGCGCAGGGAAAGAGAGCCAGCCTAGATAGTGCCAGAGCAATCGGCTCTGGGTCAGCAATCGCGACTCGAGCGAAAATTCTCGCCCGGCATATCCAGCCAGAACAAAATCCGGGGGAAAGAACAACCATGTCGCTGCGATGATAAAGGGAACCGCTAAAACCGCAATAAGTAGGTAGCGCAGTCGCGTATTCTCTCGTCCTGCCCACATCCCCCGAAAAACAGCCACCTCAACAACAAGCGCAAGCAGAGGTAGGAGCACGCCATTTTCTTTACACAAAGTTGCCAGGACCGTAACTAGCAGTAGCCACGACAAGGTATTCATAATCTCCGGCAAACTCGCGCCCGTCCTCGCCCATTGCACCCGTTGCCTTACGTATGCCACCAAGCCTAAGAGCACGAACAACGTAGATAACTGCGCCATTCGTTGCACTGTATACAGCACGGTGGATACATGCAGCGGATGCAATAGCCACACCAAACAGGAGATCAGTGCGGCAAGTTCTATTTGAGACTGCTTTCGGCTAGGGAAGAGCGCTGCCAGAACCAACCTGGAGAGAACGAAAATCACCAGACCAACGACACAGTGGATGACTACATTGACCACTTTCAGGGCAAAGACATTATCCGGGCCGAAAACCAGCTGATTCAGCGCAAATGAAAACATTGCTATGGGGCGGCCAAAATCTCCCGCTTCCGAACTGGCCAAAGCTATTCGCCAGCTATCAAAATGACCGTCGGCAATTGCAATTCTTGGATTAGACTCAACCACAGACCAATCGTCAAATAGCAAAGGGCCCGAATATCCTGGCCCATAAGCCAACAGGGTTAGCAAAAAGAGCGGGACTAAGCACCAACTAAGCGTCATACCACAGCGAATGAAGAGTCACCTGTAAGGCCGCGAGAGCAGCCAGTTTATGGGAGGAGTTTTACTATATCAGGAACCAGAATATTTTAAGATTTCAGGGCAAAAAAAAGTCCGGGAGACCCGGACTTTATTCTGGCATAGAGAACTGAAATTAGCCCCTGCAGCTGGCAGGCAGATACTTTATCGGCACTTCAGCGCCAGTGGCTGCAGTAACCGGTCCACAAGTCCAAATAATAGAACCATCAGACCGAGTAATAGCAGAGAGACTGAACCCCGGGCTGGTAAGCGCACCAGGAATAATCGAATCCTGCACAATCGCAGTGATAAGACCAAGAGTGGCAGTCTCATAAATTATCGATTTAACGATATCTTTGTTTTGACCCTCAGTCAGTCCTGCCTGCGCGCCACTTGTCGGCATTGTGTTATTAGTAGCGTAGTACTCAGATACAGTGGTTTTCGCCTCCGCGAGTGAAGCCATCGGCTCTGCCATCTTGGAACGAATTACATAATCCTGATAGGCAGGTAAAGCAATCGCTGCCAAAATACCTACAATCGCGATTACGATCATCAGTTCGATGAGCGTGAAACCCTGTTGTTCGTTTTTTTGAATATTCATCAATATTTCTCCATTTTCTATGATGTTGCGTTCCCGAAAATTCGGGTAATTCGCGTCTTCCAAAAATAATCTGCAGGTATCGTGCCAAGTACACAGGCGGGCATCAGGCATGAAAAATTCTTTATGTATATTAGGGGCTTAGGAGCTTATACAGCTCGACGCTGAATTGATCGAATATGCAGCGAAGCGGCAGGGCTAGAAAACTGGGCCGTAAAACCGGCATCAAGTGACAATAAATGTCACATTATTTGAGCTATAGACCCCAAAGGATTACCTCCCAAAAAACTAATATCATGCGCTCCTAGCCAACTTGGGCAAAATATTCAAAAGTCATCGTAAACAATGAAAGGAGCAATGTCCGATTTGTTGATACTAAAAGCTATTAGCGACTGACTCTGCTGGTTATACTAAAAGTTGATAGGCCGCTAGCGAACAGGATGTTTTAGAATGAATGACAGGGAAATTGGACAACTGAGCGGCCTAGCAGGGAGATTGGTTGCAGACGGCCTGGTCACTGTGGAGCAAGCCACTCAAGCTCAAGCCAATGCATCCAAGCAAAAGATGTCGTTTGTCCAATTCTTGGTGGAACACATGAGTGTGGATGGCCTGAAATTGGCATCCATTGCGTCGAGGGAGTTTGGCGTTCCTGTTCTCGATACTTCGTCACTAAACCACTCGGTCATACCGGAGGGCCTGGTAGAACCAGACCTGGTCACCAAACACCACGCGATGCCTTTATTCCGTCGTGGCAACCGACTCTTTGTCGCCGTATCTGACCCCACTAACCTCGCCGCGCTGGACGAGATGAAGTTTCACACCGGCATCAATACCGACGCCATTTTAGTGGAAGAGTCGGCACTAAACGCGCTGATCACCAACTGGATGGAGGCGCAGGATACTCTAAACGATGGGCTGGAAGGCTTGGACTCTGGTGATTTCGACGACATCGATATCGAGTCGGGGGAGGACCCCGACAAACAAGATGATGGTACCGAGAGTATCGACGAAACCCCAGTAGTTCGATTCGTCAACAAGGTACTCATAGACGCCATTAAACAGGGTGCCTCAGACATACATTTCGAACCCTACGAGAAATACTACCGGGTCCGATTCAGGACCGACGGCATCCTGCGGGAGATGGTCAAACCTCCAAAAACGCTTTCTGCAAGACTGGCTGCACGACTAAAAGTAATGTCGCAGATGGATATTTCCGAAAGGCGCATGCCACAAGACGGCCGCATTCAAATGAAACTTTCTCGCAATCGAGCGATAGATTTTCGTGTAAACACGCTACCTACACTGTTCGGCGAAAAAATTGTTCTGCGAATCCTGGACCCATCAAGCGCCCAGATGGGGATTGAAGCGCTAGGTTACGAGGAAGATCAAAAAAAGATGTTTTTGAAGGCGCTCAGCCAGCCACAAGGGATGATTTTGGTTACCGGGCCTACAGGTTCAGGCAAGACGGTGTCTCTGTATACCGGCCTGAATATTTTAAATGAACCGGAGCGTAACATCTCCACTGCAGAGGATCCGGTCGAGATTAATATGGCTGGAATTAACCAGGTGCATGTAAATCCTAAAGTTGGACTCAATTTTGCGGAAGCACTACGCTCTTTTCTACGTCAGGACCCCGACGTAATAATGGTCGGAGAGATACGTGATCTGGAAACGGCGGAAATCGCCATCAAGGCAGCACAAACCGGCCACCTGGTGCTCTCTACGCTGCACACCAACAGTGCAGCGGAGACCATAACACGCATGTTGAATATGGGCGTACCGGCATTCAACTTGGCGACTTCAATCAGCCTTATTATTGCACAGCGTTTGGCCAGAAGGTTATGTAAGGATTGTAGTGAGCAAGCGGACGATATACCGCACGAAACCCTGCTAAAGGCCGGATTCAGTGAAGAAATGCTGGAAAACGCCACAATTATGAAGCCTGTGGGTTGCGCGAATTGCGTAGATGGGTATAAAGGAAGGGTTGGGGTATATGAAGTGGTGCAAATAACACCGGAGATCGCCAAGCTCATTATGAAGGAAGGTGATGCTATACAAATTCGGGAGCTGGCACAGGCGGCGGGATTTAACGATTTGCGCGCTTCAGCCTTACAAAAAGCAGCGCATGGACTAACGAGTCTGGAAGAAGTGAATAGAATAACAACCGACTAACAACGATAAATACGGATATTGACCCGGGGCGGGTATTGAGATGGCAACAGCAGCAAGAGCAGACACTTTCACTTGGAGCGGCAAGGATAAGAATGGCCGAGACTCTAATGGTGAAATCACTGCGAGCAGTCAGTCCTTGGCGCGGGCGCAGTTGCGCAGACAGGGCATTAAAGCCAAATCCGTCAGAAAAAAGGCCAAACCTCTTTTCGGTGGCAAGGGCAAGCCAGTCAAACCGGTAGATATTGCAATCTTCACCCGTCAACTGGCCACAATGATGAAAGCAGGGGTACCGTTGGTACAAAGCTTCGACATTGTAGCAGAGGGTCTCGACAAGGAATCCATGCGGGATTTGGTAACTGGCATCAAAAATGATGTCGCTTCGGGGACCGGATTGGCGCCGTCTCTAGCGAAACACCCCAGGTATTTCGACGATCTGTTCTGCAGCCTGGTAGCCTCTGGAGAGGCATCCGGTACTCTGGAAGTGATGCTGAATAGAGTTGCAACCTACAAGGAAAAAACAGAGCAGCTAAAAGCCAAAATACGTAAGGCCATGACGTACCCAACTGCAGTAATCGCAGTTGCTATTGTGGTGACCGCAATCCTCCTGATCAAGGTTGTGCCTACCTTCGCCGTAACATTCAAAAATTTCGGCGGGGATTTACCGGCCTTTACGCTGTTCGTGGTTGGACTATCGGAGTTTGTACAAACATGGTGGTTTATCATTCTTATGGGCATGTTCGCAACATTCTTCGCCTTCCGCGAATTCAAACTTCGATCCGTGAAGTTCTCCGAATTCCTCGACCGATTGGCACTGAAGGCGCCAGTGGTGGGGAATATCGTCCACGACGCAGTCGTTGCGAGGTTTTCCAGAACTTTAGCGACTACGTTCGCCGCCGGTGTACCTTTGGTGGAGGCATTGGAATCCACTGCGGGGGCCGCGGGAAACTCGGTATACTCCAGGGCAATCCTGCAGATACGGGACGACGTAACGACTGGTAACACACTATACCAATCAGTAAAGTCCACCGGCCTATTCCCCAATATGCTTTTGCAGATGATCTCAATTGGTGAGGAATCAGGCGCCTTGGACGAGATGCTCGATAATGTCGCCAACCACTACGAAGAGGCAGTAGATAACGCAGTAGACAGCCTCAGCTCTCTGATGGAACCACTCATCATGTCCATCCTCGGGGTATTGGTAGGCGGCTTGATGATTGCCATGTATCTGCCCATCTTTATGCTCGGATCGGTGATCTGATTCAACTGCTCTACCCGACTGGAAAAAACGATTAGTGTTGGAGATCTACCAGCAGCACCCATGGTTTCTTTACGCCTGCATCCTGCCCTTGGGTTTGGTCGTAGGCAGTTTCTTGAATGTGGTGATCTATCGTCTGCCGTTAATGATGGAATCCCGCTGGCGACAGGATTGTTGCGAACTGCTCGAGGTAGACCAGGGGGCAACGGACGGACCGCTAACCCTCTCTACCCCGAATTCCCATTGTCCGCACTGCAAATCACCGGTTAAACCCTGGCAGAATATCCCCGTTATCAGTTATTTGATGCTAGGGGGGAAGTGTGGCAACTGCGAGGCGCCCATCTCGATACGTTATCCTATCGTCGAGATCTCAACGGCTGCCCTGACCGTAATACTGGGCTACCATTTCGGCGCATCCTGGGCCTTACTCGCCGCTATGCTTTTCACCTGGTCGCTTATCGCGTTGACCATGATCGACGTCGACCACCAGTTGTTACCCGACGATATAACCCTGCCTCTGCTGTGGCTGGGACTGTTGATCAACATTTTCGGCACATTCGCGACCTTACAGGATGCAGTAATCGGCGCGATATTTGGCTATCTCATACTGTGGGCTGTGTACTGGCTGTTCAAATTGCTCACCGGCAAAGAGGGTATGGGTTATGGCGATTTTAAACTGCTGGCGGCCCTCGGTGCCTGGCTGGGTTGGCAGGCTTTACCAATTATCATCCTGCTCTCCTCCCTGGTTGGCGCTGTTGTCGGTGTAGCGCTGATGATCATCAAGCGTCGAGGCAAGGAGATTCCAATACCTTTTGGCCCCTATCTTGCCGCTGCAGGCTGGATTAGCTTGGTTTGGGGTGAACAACTTATGAATCGCTATCTGCAGATATCAGGCATCAACTGATGGCGCTAATCATCGGTATCACCGGCGGTATTGGAAGTGGTAAGTCAGCGGTAACCGATCGCTTTGAGGCATTGGATGTTACGGTCGTTGATGCGGACAAAGTTGCCCGCATTGTCGTTGAGCCCGGGCAACCTGCGCTGGAAAAAATAGCAGAACATTTTGGGGCAGAGATCTTATTGGCCGACGGCTCACTCGATCGCGCTACCCTGCGAGCAAAAGTCTTTTCCCAGCCGCAGGAACGCCTTTGGCTGGAAGCCTTGACCCATCCTCTGATCCGGGAGGAGATACTCGCGCAACTAAATTCCTCTCGCTCGCCTTACGCGATCTTGAGTTCACCACTGCTGCTGGAAACCAGTCAACAGTCGATGGCCGAGCTCGTCATCGTGGTAGACGTCCCTGAACAGGTTCAACTTGAGCGCACAGTGCACAGGGACAACAACGACGCAGATCAGGTGCGGCGAATTATGGCTGCACAAATGCCTCGCTCAGAACGATTGGAACTGGCAGACATCGTAATCGACAACTCGGGGGCATTGGATAAACTGGACGAGGTAGTCAAGGACCTGCATGAAAAGTTCCTGACCCGCGTAAGTACTGACTGAGCAGGCTAAAGGCTGTCCTGCCGTTTCTCAGGGAAAATCAGCATCTCACCGACCAGCCAGTAATGTAGCAACCGCCTCGGCTATGGGCACATTAGCCTGAGGGAATTCGAAATTTTGCAGTTGACCTTCCGCAACCCATTCCAGCGGCTGCCCTTCCAATCCTTTAGGCTCGCCACTGAATTCCCGCACCACATACACATCAAGAAACACAGTTTTATCGCCGTAGTCGTGGTGCACCTCGAGCAGAGGACTGGCAACACCAATGGTAATACCCAACTCCTCCCGCAGCTCCCTCTGCAATGCGTGCTGAACGCTCTCCCCTAATTCAACCTTACCACCTGGAAACTCCCACAAACCGCCCTGATGCGCATTGTGGCCCCGGCGTGTAATCAGAATTCGATTGGCGCTGTTGAGAATAACACCGACGGCAACGTGAACCTCTTTCATTCAGCTACGATACTCAGCATTGATCCGAACATAGTCGTATGAAAAATCGGTAGTCCAGACATTTACCTCATGCGCTCCGCGATTCAGCTCCACTCGAATGGTGATTTCCTCAGGAGCCATGGCTTCAACACCCTGCTCTTCCGTGTAACTGGCCGCTCTACAGCCGCCCTCGGCGATCAACACGTCATTGAGGTAAACGGCTATCAGAGACACATCCAGGTTATCTATCTCTGCTCGTCCAATCGCAGCCAGCAGCCGCCCCCAGTTGGGATCACTGGCAAACAGTGCGGTCTTCACTAACGGGGAGTGAGCGATGGTGAATGCAACATCCAGGCACTCCTGCTCGGTGGCACCGCTGCTCACTTGCACGGTTACAAACTTGCTGGCACCTTCCCCATCTCTAACCAATGCCTGCGCCAGGTGCTGACAAACGTCCAACACCGCTTCTCGCAGGGCCTCATACAGAGCGCCGTCACGGCTCACGAGTTCTACATTCCCTGCTTTGCCGGTTGCCAACAGAACGCAGGCGTCATTGGTGGAGGTGTCGCCATCGACAGTAATGCGGTTGAAGGAAAGATCAACAGCATCACTAAGTATGGTCTGTAAAACCTCCGAAGAAACAGCGGCATCGGTGGCCAGAAAGCCAAGCATGGTCGCCATATTGGGCCGAATCATGCCCGCACCTTTTGCTATTCCCGTTACGGTGTATTCAACGCCAGCACACAAAAATGTCCGCGAAGCGCCCTTGGGGCGTGTGTCTGTTGTGAGTATGCCGGTCGCAGCATCCGCCCAGCCATCGGCAGAAAGACCAGCAACCGCCGATGGTATGGCCTGCTCAATAATTGTCACCGGTAAGGGCTCACCAATCACTCCGGTCGAAAATGGCAGTACTCGCGCAGCCTCACAGCCAGTCGCCGCCGCCACCGAGCTGAGGCAGACCCTGGCATCATCAATACCTGGCTGCCCTGTACCGGCATTGGCGTTGCCGGTATTAACCAATAAATATCGGGGTTGTCGGTTACAGGATTGTAGATTCTGTCGCGCTACGGTGACGGGGGCGGCGCAGAACGCATTTTGGGTAAATACCCCTGCGCAGTTGCTACCCGGGCTCGCCTCCAGCAATACTAAATCCGGTCTACCTACGGTTTTGATTCCCGCTGATACCGTACCAAGCCGTATGCCCGCAACCGGCAACAGCGCCGGCAATGTGTCTTTACCCACCGCCATGGTTACCCGCCTCTTGTCACAATTTGCCGTGGCACTGCTTGTACTTCTTGCCACTGCCACAGGGGCAGGGGTCGTTACGACCTACTTTTGGCTCCTGCCGGGTGAACGTCTGCGGAGCCTCTAAAGCTTCCTGCGGCTCACCGGGAGGGCCGTCCTGGGTTAGGCCGGATGCACTGGCATGCTCAAAGGCCAGCTTTTCACGCTGGGCATCTTCACGACGGCGCTGTTCGATCAGCGCTGATTCGTCCTCACGCTGTATTTGCACATGGCTCAGGAATTTAATGACTTCATATTTGAGGCTGGTTAACAGCTCCTCAAACAACGCGAAAGATTCCCGCTTATACTCCTGCTTGGGGTTCTTCTGTGCGTAGGCACGCAAGTGTATTCCCTGACGCAGGTGGTCCATGGTCGCCAAGTGCTCTTTCCACAAGGTATCCAGAACTTGCAGCATGATTTGCTTTTCGATCTTGCGCATATCAGCACCAACCGACTCGCTCTTGCGGTCATAGGCTTGCTGTACCTCAGTTCGAATTTTCTCCCGCAGCGCTTCCTCGTGTAACGAATCATCAGTATCCAGCCAGGTTTGCAAGGGCAGGGAAACTGCAAATTCTGCCTCGAGCTGTTTTTCCAGGCCTGGCACATCCCACTGCTCTTCGACGCTCATTGGCGGAATAAACCCGTCAACAGCCTCATTCACTACGTCTTCGCGGATCGCCGTGATGCTTTCGGAAATATCGGTCTCAGTCAGTAAATCGCTGCGCTGTTGATAAACAATCTGCCGCTGATCGTTGGCCACATCGTCGTATTCGAGTAACTGCTTGCGGATATCGAAGTTGCGGCCCTCGACCTTGCGCTGTGCTTTTTCGATCGCGTTAGTCACCATACGGTGCTCAATCGCCTCGCCCTTCTCCATGCCCAAAGCCTGCATGAAGCTTTTGACACGGTCTGAGGCGAAAATACGCATCAAATTATCTTCAAGTGACAGGTAGAAACGAGATACGCCCGGATCACCCTGGCGGCCGGACCGCCCGCGTAGCTGGTTATCAATACGGCGAGACTCGTGTCTTTCCGTCCCAAGAATATGCAGACCACCAGCTTCCAATACTTGCTGCTGTCGCTGCTTCCAGTCGGCTTCGATCTCAGATCGCCGGCCTTCGCTGATGTCTCCGGCGGCAGCAATTTCCGCTTCGAGATTACCTCCCAGTACGATGTCGGTGCCTCGGCCAGCCATATTGGTGGCAATGGTTACCACCCCAGGACGACCGGCCTGGGCAATAATTTCCGCTTCTTGTTCGTGATATTTTGCATTCAATACTTTGTGTTCAATTTCTCCCTTGCGAAACCTCAGCGACAATTCTTCTGAAGTCTCCACTGATGCCGTACCGACCAGCACCGGTGCACCACTCCCCATGCACTCCTTCACGTCGCTGACAATCGCATCAAACTTCTCTTCCCGACTGAGATAGACCAGGTCGTTCATATCATCACGTTTCTGCTCTACATTGGTCGGGATAACCAGCACTTCCAGACCATAAATCTGGCGGAATTCAAACGCCTCGGTGTCGGCGGTTCCGGTCATGCCGGCCAGTTTTCCATAGATGCGGAAGTAATTCTGAAACGTTGTTGAGGCAAGGGTCTGGCTCTCGCTCTGAATAGAAACCCCTTCCTTGGCCTCGATCGCCTGATGCAGGCCCTCGGACAACCGACGTCCCGCCATCGTACGACCTGTATGCTCATCAATTAGCACCACCTGGCCGTCCTGGACAATGTATTCGACGTCCCGCTGGAACAACGCCTGGGCGCGCAGGCCAGAGTAAACATGGTGGAGAAGATTCAAGTTGGTAGCTGCGTAAAGACTCTCGCCTTCATCCAGCAGACCTTCTTTAACCAATAGCCCTTCAATAAACTCGTGCCCTTCTTCGTTCAATTCAACCTGACGCTGCTTCTCATCGATGGTGAAGTGGCCACCGTCCTCCTCCGTAAAAGGCTTTAACAGCGGCACCAGTTTGTTGATACGTTTGTAGAGTTCAGAACTGTCCTCGGATGCACCGGAAATAATCAGTGGTGTTCGTGCCTCATCAATCAGAATCGAATCCACCTCATCGACAATCGCAAAGCTTAAAGAACCCTGCATCCGGTCCTCCAGACTGAAAGCCATATTATCGCGTAGGTAGTCGAAACCGAATTCGTTGTTAGTGCCAAATACGATATCGGCGCTATAGGCGTCTCGCTTCTCTTCCTGATTCTGCCCCGAGCGGATCACGCCAACTGAAATTCCCAGATAGTTATATAACGGGCTCATCCAGTGAGCATCACGACTGGCCAGGTAGTCATTTACTGTTATCAGATGAACACTGTTACCCGTCAATGCGTTGAGATAGGCGGGCAATGTCGCCGCCAGGGTTTTACCTTCGCCGGTACGCATTTCCGCTATCTTGCCCTCGTACAGCGCCATGCCGCCAATCATTTGCACGTCGAAATGGCGCATGCCCAGAGAGCGCTGACCCGCTTCGCGCACCACCGCAAAGGCCTCAGGAAGGAGAGAATCCAACGTGGCTCCGTCTTCCAGCCGCTGTCGGAATTCGTCGGTCTTGGCGGATAATTGTTCGTGTGAGAGCTCCTGTAGAGACTCCTCCAGGGCGTTGATTTTTTTCACAACCTTGCCCAAGCGCTTGAGCTCGCGATCATTGCGGCTACCAAACACTGTCTTCAAAACCTTATTCATCATTACGATTTAATACCTGAGAAATACGGGGGTACCCCGGACCAAAGAGACCGGGTTGATTCACTGCCTACTTGAGGATGGTTCAGCGCTGGGTGCGGCGAACGTAACTCGACGGATCGACCGGGCGGCCATGTTTATATACTTCAAAGTGGACATGAGCGCCGGTGGAGCGGCCGCTTGAGCCCATAATGCCAATGGGTTCGCCCTTGCGAACTACGTCACCAGCCACGACCAGATTTTCTTTATTATGAGCGTAGCGGGTAATAAAGCCGTCGCCATGGGAAATCTCGACCATTTGCCCATAACCTGACTGGGACCCTGTCCAGGTCACCACACCGCCGGCGACTGCGATAATGTTAGTGCCCTCCTTACCAGCAAAATCGATGCCGTCGTGCATAGCGGGCTTGCCAGTAAAGGGGTCTGTGCGCTGACCAAAATAGGAGGATATCCAGCCTTTTTCCGCGGGACGACCTGACAGCCAGGATTGCTCCTCAAGATTACGATTAGTTAGCAGTGACTCCAGAATCTCCAACTGCTGTTCGCGATCACTCAAGCGAAGCTTAAAGGCCCCGAGCTCCTGCGCGACATCAAATTCCTGAAAATCGACATTGAATTCGCCGCCTATGGGGCCGCCAAGCGCGGGCGGCTGGCTGAAATCGAACTCGCCACCATCGAGTTTGGCCATCGCCGTGATGTGCTCTCCGAGCGCATCCAGCCTGGTCATACGTGCCTGAAACTCAGCGAGACTCAGGGTCATACCCTGTAATTTGCTTTCGGCCTGGCTCTGCAGAAGAGCCAATTGTTGGGCCTGGGACTCCAAAGCATCTTCCAGAGTGCCTAGAGCGGCTCCCCGTAATGAGCGAGTCTCACTCTCTTGTCCTGCCAGATAGCCGGCAGCAATCATCCCCAGGGGAAGCCCAAGGCAGCACAGGGATAGAAGCGCACGGGACCACCGCCCGAGTTCTATGGAGCGCGATCCGCCGTGCTTACGATTAATGAGAATGATTTTCATTAGTATTTAGATGCTGCAATTTGGCCGAGAACTATGCCATAAAGGCCTAGAAATTGCCATTTGAGGACTGAGAACCAGGTCGTAAACTGAGGAAATACCTGAAAAATCCGAAAATTCAGGTCACTGGAACAGGATTGGTCATAAAGGAGATCGGCGCGGTAGCCTCGTCGTCGAATGTCACCATCTCCCACGCATCCGGTTGGGCAATCAGCGCGCGCAGCGAGGCATTATTTAAAGCATGACCGGACTTGTGAGCACGGAATTCGCCAATGAGGCTGTGGCCTAGTAGATAAAGGTCGCCAATAGCGTCCAACACTTTATGCTTAACGAACTCATCGTCGTAACGCAGGCCATCCTGATTAAGGATGCGATACTCATCCACGACAATCGCGTTATCGACGCTACCCCCACGAGCCAAGCCCTTGGAGCGCATATACTCGAGTTCGTGCATAAAACCAAAGGTTCTGGCCCGGCTGATCTCTTTGACAAAAGAGGTACTGGAAAAGTCGACTTCTGCGTGGGCAGTGCGATCACGAAAAACGGGGTGGTCAAAATCAATAGTAAAAGACACTTTGAAGCCATCAAAGGGGAGGAAGCTGGCTACTTTATCGTCTTCTTCTACCGAGACCGGTCGTTTAATGCGAATGAACTTCTTGGGCGCGTTCTGTTCTTCAATACCAGCGGACTGGATCAGAAAAACAAAGGGCCCCGCACTGCCGTCCATAATCGGGACTTCCGGTGCACTCACGTCAACATAGGCGTTATCAATGCCCAGGCCGGCCATGGCGGAAAGCAGGTGCTCAACCGTCGATACACGTTCATTACCGGTTCCAAGACTGGTCGATAGCGTGGTATCTCCAACGTTTTCAGCGCGGGCAGCTATCTCCACTATAGGGTTCAGATCTACCCTGCGGAAAACTATGCCCGTGTTAACAGCGGCAGGGCTGAGAGTCAGATAGACTTTCTCACCGGTGTGTAAACCGATGCCCGTGGCCTTTATGCTGTTGCGCAGTGTACGCTGTCGAATCATAACTATTCCAACCTATCCGGTGCGGTGGCTATGTGGCCACCACCGAAACATGTCCCGGATGTAGCCTCCTAGTCAGCCTGACGACGCAAAAACGCGGGGATATCGAAATAATCCTCGCCGCCGGCTTCAGCTTTGGCAGCTGCCGCCTGGCCGCCTGCCTGTGGCCGCGCACTTCGACGCAGGCCTGGTGGGCGGTCAAACTCTTTGTAGTCGGGTTCAGGAGTCAGTTCAGCCTGTACTCTAGGCTCGCTCTCTACAACCTGCAGAGGTGCTCTAGTCGCCTCTGAACCCAAGCCAGTGGCAACAACAGTCACCTTCAGCTCATCAGCCATATCAGGATCAATGACCGTTCCTACAACAACTGTCGCTTCCTCGGATGCAAATTCCTCGATCGTGTCGCCAACTTCGGAGAACTCTCCAAGTGACAGATCAAGGCCGGCGGTGATATTCACCAATATGCCGCGTGCACCCTGTAAATCTATGTCATCCAGTAAAGGGCTGTTGATGGCTCGTTCTGCGGCTTCTCGGGCTCTGTTCTCGCCTGAGGAGCTGCCAGTACCCATCATCGCCATGCCCATTTCGGACATTACTGTGCGGACATCGGCGAAATCGACATTGATCATTCCTGGACGAATAATCAAGTCTGCGATGCCCTGAACTGCGCCCAACAATACATCATTGGCCTCTCTAAAGGCATTTAAGAGACTGGTATTTTTTCCCAAAACCTCCAGCAGTTTTTCGTTCGGAATAGTGATCAAAGAGTCCACGTGTTGCTGCAATTCCTTGACCCCTTCAGCCGCTATTTTAAGGCGCTTTTTGCCCTCAAACGGGAACGGCTTGGTCACTACTGCAACCGTCAAGATGCCCATCTCACGCGCCACTTCGGCTACTACCGGAGCACCACCTGTGCCCGTACCACCACCCATACCAGCGGTGATGAAAACCATATCCGCACCGCGGATAGAGTCCGCTATCCGCTCGCGATCTTCCATAGCGGCAGCACGACCGATTTCAGGATTGGCACCCGCACCTAGCCCCTTGGTAATCTCGCCGCCCAGTTGCAAGACAGTTTTGGATTCGATGTCAGACAAGGCCTGCGCATCGGTGTTGGCACAAATAAAATCAACGCCATCGACTTTGTTTTCAATCATGTGCTTGACCGCATTGCCACCGCCTCCGCCGATGCCCACGACCTTAATTACCGCGCTTTGTGGAATGTTATCGATAAGTTCAAACATGGTGTATCTCCCCTTTTATAATATTGCCGCACTTGCGCACGACCCTTTTACTGCAAAAATTTTTAAAAATTACTCTGTACCCAAACCTTCAACCGGATGAACCAGCTTTCGCCAGTACCACTTCCCTTAGCGGAAGGCGACGCGTCATCCGCGTGCTGTAGGCCATACTGCAAAAGCCCCACACCGGTGGCATAAATCGGGTTGCGCACGATATCTGTCAATCCCTGAATGCCCTGCGGATAACCAACACGCACCGGCATATGAAAAATCTCTTCGGCCAGCTCGACAACACCTTCCATTTTGGAAGTACCACCCGTTAAAACGATGCCTGCAGGGACCAGATCCTCGAAGCCGCTGCGTCTCAGTTCCGCCTGCACCAGAGTGAATAATTCGTCATAGCGCGGCTCCACGACCTCAGCCAGTGATTGCCGCGAAAGGTCCCGAGGTGGGCGATCACCGACACTGGGCACCTTGATCGTTTCGTCCGCTCCCGCCAGTTGCGTCAAAGCACAGGCGTATTTGATTTTTATTTCCTCTGCGTACTGAGTAGGCGTACGCAAGGCCATGGCGATATCATTAGTGACTTGATCGCCGGCGATCGGAATCACACCGGTATGCCGAATAGAGCCCTCAGTAAAAATGGCAATATCGGTGGTGCCGCCGCCTATATCTACAAGGCAGACTCCCAACTCTCGCTCGTCATCGGTTAATACCGAGTAACTGGAGGCGAGTTGCTCGAGAATAATTTCTTCAACATCAAGGCCGCAGCGGCGAATACACTTCTCAATATTTTGCGCGGCATTGACTGCACAGGTGACCAAGTGCACTTTTGCCTCCAGGCGCACTCCTGACATCCCCATGGGTTCCTTAATACCTTCCTGGTTATCAATCACATATTCCTGGGGAAGTATGTGCAGCACTTTTTGATCCGCGGGAATGGCCACCGCTTGCGCCGCATCGATAACACGCTCTAGATCCGCGGCATAAACTTCACGATCGCGAATCGCCACGATGCCGTGCGAGTTCAGACTACGGATATGACTGCCGGCAATACCTACAAAAACCGAATGGATCTGGCATCCCGCCATCAACTCAGCTTCTTCCACTGCCCTTTGAATGGACTGCACGGTAGATTCGATATTCACCACTACGCCCTTTTTCATCCCCTTGGAGGGATGCGATCCGATACCCACCACCTCGATATCACCATCGATACCAATCTCGCCCACGATAGCTACAACCTTGGAGGTTCCTATATCCAATCCAACTATCATGCGTTTGTCTTGTGCGCTGCCCATGGCAGTTTTACTCCCCTACTCTTATTGGATTAGTTGTAACTACTGCGACTTCAACGGGCTCATGAAACGCCACCGCTAACCCGCTTTCGTATCTGAGATCCACTCGGACAACTTCGGTTGACCGGGCACTCAGTTCATCGCGGTAAAGCGCAAGTAGACGTTGCACTCGCTCCACAAAATCATCACTGCCCAGATACACTTCGGTTCCGCCCTGAAGAATGGCCCGCAACTGGCCGCGCTCATCCAGAGACAGCTCGATAACTTCCATACGCAGCGGTGCCAGTAATTCTTCCAGTCGCTGGTAGCTGCCCATTAACTGTCGGGCCGTACCATCCGGCCCGACCAACAGAGGTAATGCTCCCCAGCTGCCTTCGTTTATGGTTTGAAAGAACTGCGCCTGGTGATTAAGAAAGCCGGAATCACCCCAGCGCGCTATAGGGAGTTGCTCGACAACATTTATCTCTAGGGAACTGGGCCAGCGTCGCCGCACTGTCGCCCGATAGATCCAGGGCATATCTTCCAAAAGCTGACGAATCAAGGTCAGATCCGCACTCAAAAATCCGCCCACCAGCGCAGGCTGCACCAACTCCTGCACTTCCTCTGCCCGGGTATACTCCAGCTTGCCGGTGACCGTAATTTGTTCAACGGGTATTGATTGCAGGGTAACGAAAGCCTGGAGGCCCGCTACCAAAACCACCCCGCCGCCCGCCAAGATTAAAATGCGATTCAGCCAGGCAAAACCCACTTTGGAGGGCTGCACTGGAGCCTGCTTACGGCTCGCCCCCTGACCCCCGGTGCTGCGCCGGCTGCGATTATTCTGCAATGAGCTTGGTAGTGGCTTAACCAAGATCCCGCCCCTCCCAACTCAGTGAGACAATGCGTTCAACCAACTCTGGAACTTCTATCCCCACAGCCCTGGCCGCCATTGGCACTAACGAGTGCGATGTCATGCCGGGAATGGTATTGACCTCCAGCACATAGAATGTGCCATCACTATCACGCATCGTGTCGACACGCCCCCAGACACCACAGCCCAGTGACTGGAATGCACGTAAAGCGAGTGCGGCAACTTCCGTCTCCTCCTCAGGAGACAGACCACTGGGGCAGTGGTAACTGGTTGCGTCCGAAAGGTATTTGGCCTCGTAATCGTAGAACTCGTTATCCGTCTCCATTCGAATCGACGGCAACGCCTGATCGCCCAGAATCGCTACAGTGTATTCAGGTCCTTCTATAAACTGTTCAGCCAGCACGCTGCCACCGTAGGCACTGGCCGCATCGTAGGCTTGTGCGAGCGCGCTCGCAGTAGCAGCCGGTGTCATACCTATACTTGAGCCTTCACAAGCAGGTTTCACAAAGACCTTGCCATAGCGCTCAAGAACCGCCTGCCAGTCGCTGTCTTGCTGGAGACTGATAAAACCCGCAGTTGCGACGCCAATGCCCTGCCATAATTGCTTGCTACGCACTTTGTCCATGGCCAGAGCTGAGCCCAGAATTCCTGAGCCGGTGTAGGGAATACCCAACATCTCCAGAGCGCCCTGAACAGTGCCGTCCTCACCGCCAGGTCCGTGCAGGGCGATAAAGGCAAAATCCGCCTGCTGCAGGGATTGAATCCAATCACTGTCAGCTGGGTCCACTGACTGCACGCTAAAACCTCTGGCTTGCAGCGCCTGCACCACGGTGCTGCCGCTCTGCAGTGAAACCTCTCGCTCCGCCGAGCGCCCCCCGAGGAGCACCGCAACAAGGCCCTGCTTCAATTTATCAACACTCACTGGGCGCGACCTCCATCAGGTAGCTCGCCTTGCAGGGTCTTGGCCAGGCGGCCAATATTTCCTGCACCCTGAGTAACGACAACGTCCCCGTCCCGGACAATACCTCTTAAAATTTCCGGTACATCTTCGATGCTGCCGGCAAATATCGGATCCACTAAACCACGCTGACGAATACTACGTGCCAAACTGCGGCTATCGGCTCCCGCGATGGGTGTTTCACCTGCAGAGTAAACTTCCAACAAAATCAATTGATCACATTTAGACAAGATCGAAACAAAGTCTTCGTAGAGGTCGCGGGTGCGGCTGTATCGATGCGGCTGATACACCATCACAACTCGCTGGTCCGGCCAGGCCTGCTGGCTGGAATCCAGAGTCGCCCGAACTTCGGTAGGGTGATGGCCATAATCATCTACTAGCTGCGCCACCCCACCCGGGAACGATATTTTTCCCAATTGGGTAAAGCGTCTACCGACACCGCGAAAACCAGCTAGCCCTCGCTTAATCGCTTCGTCATCCAGGCCTTCATCACAGGCTACGGCAATCGCGGCGGTAGCATTCAGCACATTGTGCTTACCCGGCATATTCAGCTCTACCGACAAATGAGAGGCGTCTCCCGGGCGGCGAACCACGAACCGTGTAGTCAGACCCAAGCGCTGCAGATCAACAATTTGGTAATCGGCCTTGGGCGAAAACCCGTAAGTCACCACAGGCCGGGTGATATCCTGCGCCATCGCGTCAACAACGGGGTCATCGGCGCACAGCACTGCCAGACCGTAGAAGGGAAGATTGTGCAGAAATTCCACATAGGTTCTGCGCAACACCGCAAAGTCACCACCATAGGTTTCCATGTGATCTGGCTCGATGTTGGTAACCACCGCCACCATCGGCTGCAGGTGCAGGAAGGAGGCGTCGCTCTCATCAGCTTCCGCGATCAAAAAACGGCTGGCGCCCAATTGCGCGTTGCTGCCGGCGCTGTTCAGCAAACCGCCAATCACAAAAGTGGGATCCAGCCCCGCCTCACCAAATACTGAAGCGATAAGACTGGTGGTGGTAGTTTTTCCGTGAGTCCCCGCTACCGCTATGCCGTGGCGATAGCGCATAAGTTCTGCCAGCATTTCTGCTCTAGGCACTACCGGTACGCGCGCATCCCGCGCAGCCACCACCTCGGGATTATCGTCACTGACTGCGCTAGAGCTCACCACTACATCAGCGTTACCCACATTGCTGGCTGCGTGGCCGATATGAACAGTTATCCCTTTTTCTTGCAGCCGCTCGGTAACGGTACTGGTGCGCAAATCAGATCCGCCAACCTCGTAGCCCAGGTTAACCAGCACCTCGGCAATACCGCTCATACCAGAGCCGCCAATACCAATCATATGGATGCGTCTAATTCTGCGCATCTCTGGAATCTGATACATGCTTGGCTCAATCATTGCGCATCAACTCCTCGCAACAATTTGCAACGGCAGCTGTGGCATTCGGTAAAGACACAGCAAGTGAGGCCTCAGCCATAGCCGCCAGGCGATCAGGTGCAGCGATAAACGCCGCTATTTCTGCCGCCAGCTTTTCGCCTGTCAGCTCCAACTGGGGCAACAAAATCCCGCCTTCCGTGTCGGTGAGAGCATGCGCATTGGCTGTCTGGTGATCATCGATCGCGTGAGGTAGTGGAATCAATATTGCAGGCCGACCCATAATCGCAAGTTCGGCGACGGTCAAGGCGCCCGCGCGGCAAACCACCAAATCAGCCCAGCTATAGGCGGCAGCCATATCCTCTATAAACGCGGTTACGCGGATCTGGTCACTATTTTGGTCTGCGTAGGCTGCACGAACCGAGCTCAGATGGGCCTCACCGCTCTGATGCCAAACTTCCAGTTGAGACAGCCCTGTGCTCTCCTGCAAGAGCTGCACGGCCGTCGGCAACATATCATTTAGTGGCTTGGCACCGAGACTGCCACCCACAACCAACAATCTCAGCGGACGTTGGCCAGCAAAATTCCATGGATGGTCTGCAGCAGCCTGCAGTAATTCCCTGCGCACTGGATTACCCAGTACACGGAAATCCACATCGCCTTTAAACGCACCGGGAAAACCGGATATCACCGTTGCCGCGAATGGACTAAGCATGCGGTTAGTGGTTCCCGCCACTGCATTCTGCTCATGGATGAGTAACGGTTTACGCAGCAACCATGCTGCAATGCCCGCTGGACCCGCCACGTAGCCACCCATGCCCACCACACAGCGCGGAGACAACTTCAGCACCAGCCACAATGCCTGCATTAAAGACCAACACAGCAGTAACGCACCCATAGCCGTGTAGAGCAGGTTCTTACCTCTGATACCACGGACGCTGAGATAGTGTAGGACAAAACCCGCCGCAGGTACGACACGGGCCTCAAGCCCGCGGTGGGTACCTACCCATTCGACCTGATAACCTCGATCTCTCAGTTCGATGGCAACGGCGAGAGCCGGATAGATATGGCCACCGGTGCCACCGGCCATTATTAGCACAAGAGGCTGGCTCGAAACGCTCATCGAGCACCCCGCGAATTGGCTGCAAGTCCGTGCTCTATGCGCAGTACCATAGCGAGCATGCAACAACACATGATCAAACTGGTTCCGCCGTAGGAAATGAAGGGCAGGGTCAAACCCTTGGTCGGTAACAAACCAGAGCTGACGCCCATATTGACAAAAGCCTGCCCAGAAAATATCAGCGCCGCACCAAAACAGATGTAGGAACCGAAGGTATCCCCCTGGACAGTGGCACGCCTGGCCACCCACAGCACACGCCCTATTAATGCAGCATAAAGCGATATAACAAATAGCGCGCCGACAAAGCCGGTTTCTTCAGCCCAGATCGAGAACACAAAATCAGTATGCGCCTCAGGTAGATAAAAAAGTTTCTGCACGCTGTTGCCCAGGCCCACGCCAAACCATTGACCGCGCCCAAAGGCGATCAGCGATTGAATTAATTGGAATCCACTACCGAAAGGATCTGCCCATGGGTCCGTGTAGGCGGTGAGCCTGGCCACCCGATAAGGCGCACTAAAAATTAGCCCCAGCAAACCAGCAAAACTGACGGCCAGCACCAACGCGAAATGGCCCAGCTTCACACCTGCCAGAAATAACATACCAAAGGCAGTGGCAACCGCAATCACAGTCGCACCAAAGTCCGGCTCCACCATTAGCAAGATCACCACCGAGCCCAATACCGCCATCGGCTTAACAAATCCCTGCCACTCGTTGCGCACCTCGTGCTCTTGACGCACCAGGTAGCCAGCGAGATAAATAACCAGTGCAAGCTTGGCAAACTCAGACGGCTGAAGTGTGAATGGCCCCAGCGGTAGCCAGCGCTGACTGCCGTTTACATTCTTGCCAATACCCGGCACCAACACCAGAATAAGTAGCGCCAAGGCGAGGAATAACCAAACCCAGCCGGTGTCCAGCCAAAATTGTGGCGGCACTCGATAGACGACCAGGCCTGCAGAGAGCGCAATGCAGATATATAAAAGGTGACGCTGGGTGTGGTGCCAGGCATTTTGGAAATGCCAATCGCCATACTCTATCGATGCCGAACTGATTGCGACAAGTCCAACCGCAACCAGCATAAGTCCGGTCAACAACAGCGCTGGATCTACCGCCATCAGCGAGCGACTGGACACTGTTCCGGCGACAGTCATGATCGCGCCCCGGTCATCTGCTGCGCTAGCCGGGAGAACTCATCGCCACGGGCCTGGTAGTCGCTAAACATATCGAAACTGGCGCAGGCAGGAGACAACAATACGATATCCCCAGCAGTGGCTTGCACAGCGGCCTCAGTCATCGCGTCCTGCAGTGACTCCGCCTGTATCGTTGGGACCTGTTCGCCCACTACCGACTGAATCTGACCCGCGGCCTCACCAATCAACAGTAGTAATTTACAGTGCTTTTCAATGGCGCTTTTCAATTGCTGAAAGTCTGCACCCTTGCCCTCACCACCGGCAATCAGCAACAGGTTTCTACCTCTGCCCAGGCCATTGATCGCCGCTTGGGCGGCCCCAATATTGGTTGCCTTGGAGTCATTGACATAATCGACCCCGTTCTGACTTGCGACCAACTGACAGCGATGAGGTAACCCAGTAAACTGCCTGAGCACTTCCAACATAGCTGACCGGGGCAAGCCCGCAGCATGGCCGATGGCCAGAGCAGCCAATCCATTCGCGACATTGTGTCTACCGGCCAGCCCCAGTTCAGAGGATGCCAACAGAGGCTCAAAGCCGTGGCAAAGCACTTCTATATTATCGATTGTGCGAAGGCCGAAGCCGTTAAGCTCAGGCTCACCCATACGCCAACTAATAATTTCGACGGTGTCATCTACTAGCGGAATAGTCAGACGGTCGTCGCGATTGACCACAGCTTTGTGGCAGCCTCGGAAAATACGATGCTTGGCCTGATGGTATTTAGGCATACTGCCGTGGCGGTCCAGGTGATCAGCAGTTACATTCAAAACCGTGGCAACAGACAAGTTGAGACTGGCAGCACGCTCAAGTTGAAAACTGGAAAGCTCTACAACATATAGCTGCCGTTGGGGGCTCAATAACTCCAGTGCGGGCGTACCCAGATTTCCGCCGACCCCGGTGTCAATGCCCGCAGCGACAGCCATCTGACCGACCATTTCAGTCACGGTCGACTTCGCATTAGACCCGGTGATTCCTATAACTGGCGCTTGTGCCGCAGCGACGAATAAATCTATATCTCCCCGCACTCGGGCGCCGGCTGCGACTGCCTGCTCCACCAGTGGTTCATCCAGGGCCACTCCCGGACTAACAAACAGTTCACTAGCGCTATCTATTACAGACTGGGGTATGTCGCCGGCAAATACAGAAACCTCTGGCATCTCCTTTTGCAGTTGCTCCAGTGCGGGAGGTTCTCGGCGGGTATCAAGTACCGCAAAACGCTCACTCTTGCTGTACAAATGACGCGCGATCGAAAGCCCGGTATTACCCAGTCCGACTACCAACTTATAGTCGCTGCTTGCAATCAAATCTCCAGCCACGCTTATAGCCACTCCTACTGTTCCTAACGCAACTTCAGTGTCGCCAATCCAAACAGGACCAGCATCACAGTAATAATCCAAAACCGAACAATCACTCTCGGTTCCGGCCAACCCTTTAATTCGTAATGGTGATGAATCGGAGCCATACGAAAAACTCGTTTACCCGTCAGCTTGAACGAAGCAACCTGCACAATCACCGACACCGTCTCCAGTACAAAAATTCCACCCATAATGAAGTACACAATTTCATGGCGGGTGATCACCGCAACAGTGCCCAGAGCGGCGCCCAATGCCAGCGCACCTACGTCACCCATAAATACCTGAGCGGGGTAAGTGTTGAACCAGAGGAAGCCCAATCCGGCGCCTGCAATCGCGCCGCAAAAAACCGCCAGTTCACCTGCACCTGCCACGTAGGGAATATGAAGATAATCTGCAAAATCCGCATGACCTGTGAGATAGGCGATGATGCCAAGCGCAGCGCCGACCATCACCGTGGGTAGTATTGCCAGCCCATCCAGTCCGTCAGTCAAGTTCACGGCGTTACTGGAGCCAACGATGACAAAATAGGCCAGCACCACAAACAGAGGGCCCATATCCCAGGCAAAGTCCTTGAAGAATGGAATGTACAACTCAGTAGTCACCGGAGTGTCAAAAGCAAGGTAGAGGTAAAGCGCAGCCACCAGCCCGGCTAAGGACTGCCACAGGTATTTCCAGCGGGCGGGCAAACCCCGTGAGTCTTTCTCTACCACTTTGCGGTAATCATCCACCCAGCCAACCGCACCAAAGACCGCAGTCACCCCTAGTGCTATCCATATGTAGGCGTTACTGAGGTCAGCCCAGAGCAGACTGCTGATAGCAATCGCCACCAGGATTAGCGCACCCCCCATTGTCGGAGTTCCGGATTTGCTCAGGTGACTCTCAGGTCCGTCGTCGCGTACTGTCTGCCCCACTTGATGATAGTTAAGGCGGCGAATCATCACCGGGCCCACCATCAGAGATATCGCTAGTGCAGTTCCGGCGGCCAGAATGCCGCGCAGTGTCAGGTACTGAAAGACACCAAAGGCTGATTGGAATTGCTCAAGGTATTGCGCAAGGATTAACAGCATGTCAGTTAGTCTCCCTGGCAGGCACGGAATCAAAAGCCGCCAACACGCGTTCCATCTGTGCGCCCCGCGAACCCTTAATTAACACCGTATCTTCGTCGTCAAAAGCGCCGGGCAGAGCACTATTCGCCTCTGCAGTATCGGCAAAAAATCTGCTTTCGCCGCCGAAAGCTTGCACGGCTGGAGCGAGCTCCGGACCCACACCCCACAGTCGCTCGACACCTCTGGCGTGAGCATATTCACCCATCTGTCGGTGCAACTCGACGCTGTCCGGGCCCAACTCACGCATGGCACCGAGCATCAGGGTCCTGCGGCCAGGACAAGAGGCGAGCAAATCTATGGCGGCCCGCACTGAGCCAGGGTTAGCGTTGTAACAATCGTCTATAACAGTGGTTCCCAGGGTGGTGAATCGAGTGGATAAGCGACCGCCCACAGGTCTCACCGACTCCAGACCACGCTTGATCTCTGGCAGCGACAACTCGCAAGCCAGGCCAGCCGCTATCGCTGCCAGCGCATTGCCCACATTGTGTTTTCCAGGCACGGCAAGCGCAATTTCTATATCGCCTACTGGCGTTATGGCGGTGAAGCTCACTCCCTCCAATCCACGACTGATAATTTTATCGGCGCTAATTGCGGCAGCTTGTTCCAGGCCAAAGTCGAGGATGCTGGCCGGGTGGGCCCGATGGCGCCACTGATCAGCCCAGGGCTGATCCGCATTGATAATTGCTAACGAAGATTCATCCAGGCCGTCGTAAATCGCACCCTTGGTCTGCGCGATGGCGTCGAGACTACCAAAGCCTTCGAGATGTGCGGGCATAACGTTCAGGACCACAGCGATGGTCGGCCTACCCAGCTCAGACAACCATGCAATATCGCCAGGGGCACCCGCGCCCATTTCTACCACCGCAAACTGATGCTCCGGTGTCAGCCTGAGCAAGGTCAGCGGTACTCCGACCTCATTATTGAAATTACCCTCGGTGGCCAGTGTCTTGCCCCTCTGGGCCAACACCGCACTGATCAAATTTTTCACCGAGGTCTTACCGCTGCTACCCGTAATGGCGACCAGCGGGCCGTCAAACAACGCCCTGTTATAAGCGGCAATCAAACCCAGAGCTTTTTGGGTGTCAGCGACCTGTAGCATTGAAAGAGATGAATCCTGTTGCTTACTGACCACGGCACCCGCCGCTCCGGACTTAGCGACCTGCGACAAATACTCATGGCCGTCAAAATTTTGCCCGCGCAGAGCGACAAAGATCTCTCCCGGCTGTACGCTCCTGCTATCGGTAGTAACGCCTGTAAACAACTGATCGGGCCCCACCAAACGAGCCTGCAATGAAGACACCAGCTCCGACATTCTTAACGGCCGCATCACTGCTGCGACCTTTTGGCTAAAGCGGCGAGGGCGTGCGCCTCATCACTGAACTCAAGCCGTTCACCGTCGATCAACTGGTAATCTTCGTGACCCTTGCCGGCAATTAACACACAGTCACCCACTTCCGCCTCGGCAATGGCAAGCGCAATGGCTTCACCTCGGTCTACCACCAGGCGGCAGTCGCCGCTGCATCCCACTTCAATATCAAACAAAATTCTCTGTGGGCTTTCACTGCGCGGATTATCACTAGTGATAATCACCCGGTCCGATCCACTGGATGCTATCTGACCCATAGCCGGGCGCTTACCTTCATCCCGATCACCGCCACAGCCAAACACGGTGATCAAGTTACCGCTGACATGCGGACGCAAGGCTCGCAAAACCTGCTCCAGTGCGTCCGGTGTATGTGCGTAATCGACAACAACCTGCAGGCCAGCGTCATTTTCCATGGCCTGCATACGACCGGCCACGGGCTTCAGTTGGGCAACGACTTCAAGGGTAGCGTGAAAGTCATTGCCGGCCAGCACCACACTTGCTATCGCGGCGATCAAATTACCGACGTTGAACTCTCCCTGGAGCGGGCTTGAGAAACCGCCTTCACCCCAAGGCGAAACCAGGTAGCCCCGAACACCTGCATCGTGATACTCCAGATTTTCTACTCGAAGATCAGCGTCCGGGTGACCTTTGACACTAAAACCCAGCGGTATGACATCGCAAGACAGGCAAGCCATAACATCCTTCGCATAGTCATCATCCAGATTGACAATGGCGTGCCGCAAGCCTTCGCTGGTGAACAACTTTAGTTTGGCGCGACCATAGGCTTCCATACTGCCGTGATAATCAAGATGATCGCGAGAGAGATTGGTGAAAACTGCAGATTCGAACTCTACCCCGCTAACTCGACCCTGCATAAGTGCGTGCGAGGACACCTCCATACCAACAGCATTAACTCCAGCGTCCCGCCACTGCGCTAATTGGGCCTGTAATGCCACTGGGTCGGGGGTCGTATTGCGAGCCGACACCACTCGGTCGTCAAGTGTCGCACCCAGGGTACCGATGACGCCAAACTCAGATCCCAGCAAGCGACCCAGCTGCGCAATCAGGCGTGTTGTTGTGGTTTTACCGTTAGTGCCAGTGACACCAATCATATGCATGCTGGCGCTGGGAGAATCGTAAAACCGACTGGCTATCAGCCCAACCTCAAACTGGAGATCAGGCACTTCCAACAATGGCACCGGTAAGGCATCCACATAGCCAGCCACCGGTGGCTCCGAGACCACTGCAACCGCACCACTGGCAACCGCCTGCTCAATGAACTGGCGACCGTCGTGAGTCTCTCCGGGAACCGCCAAAAACAGATCTCCGGGCTCCACCTTGCGACTGTCTATCTGAACACCGGCCACCGACAGTTCAGCCAACGCCGAGCCATAACCGCCCAGTAGTGTCGTCAGCGAAACCTGTCGTCGCCCCACTTGGGCGCCGGCAATCATAAGGCGTCACCTCTGGGAAATTCCGCACTGGCGATCACCATTGTTTCATGCGCTTCGGGTGGTACATTCAATAAACGCAGTGCACCCTGGGCCACTCTGGAAAATACCGGCGCTGCTGCCGAGCCACCACCGTAGGCATCGCCCTGTGGTCGATCTATGACCACAACAGTGACAAACCGGGGATCAGAAACGGGCGCTATGCCGGCAAATAAGGCTACATACTGATCGTCGATATAGCCCTGCGGGCCGACCTTGTGCACGGTGCCAGTCTTGCCACCGATAGAGTAACCTTCGACCCGGGCTTTGCGGGCTGTACCGTGTTCACCGGTAACCGCATGTAAAACCTGCAGCACCTGGTGGGCTATATCCACCGAGATCACCTGCGTTGCTGGAGACGGGGGCCCGTCCAGCGCCAACAAAGACAGCGGTTGCAGCCGGCCCTCATTAGCGAACACGGTATAAGCATGAGCCACCTGCAGCGGAGTGGAGGAGAGGCCGTAGCCAAAAGCCAGAGTAACTTCCTCAATAGGACGCCATCGTGGTCGATTCGGCAGCGAGCCCGCACTCTCCCCAGGGAATCCAGTGCCCGGGGGGCTGCCGAGACCAAATCGCTGAAAAACTTGCCGGATCGGTTTATAGCCAAGCTCCAGCGCCATCTTCGTTACCCCGACCTGACTGGACTTCTCAATCACCCGGGAAACACTAATTTCACCGTAGTTTCTCGGATCGACCAAAGTTTTACGTCCCACCCGAATTCTCCCGGGCGAGGTATCGATTATGGTCTCAGTTGTAAACTTGCCACTTTCCAGTGCCGCCACCAGGGTCAGGGGCTTCATGGTCGACCCCGGCTCGTACACATCGGTCATCGCGCGGTTGCGCGTGTTCGCGAACTCAAAGCCTTTCTTACTGTTGGGGTTGTAAACAGGATGATTGACCATCGCCAACACTTCTCCGGTGTGCGCATCCAACGTTACGATAGACCCGGCGGACGCACCGAGGATTGTCATCGCTCGTTGCAGCTCCCGATGCTGCAGATATTGCAAGCGCAAGTCGATACTGAGGCTCAAGTTCTTGCCTGGCCGAGCAGCCTCCAATACACCAATGTCACGCACGGCATCGCCGTGTAAGTCCTTGATGTATTTTTTCTTACCGGAATAGCCTTTCAACCAATCGTCGTAGGCTAACTCCATACCCGCTATGCCGCCGCCGTCAACATTGGTGAGGCCAACGACTTGTGCAGCCACCTCGCCGGCGGGGTAGAAACGGCGATACTCGCGCTCGCCATAAACACCGGGGATTTTAAGTGCCAGAATTTCACGGGCATCCTCGGGATCGCGATGACGCTCGAGATACATAAACTGTTTGCTTTGATAGCGGCTAAGCTTATCCTCGAGCTCGGTCAGATCCAGCTCATCGAGCCTGGCGGCCAACTCACCCAGACGCAGCGAGCCGAATAAGACCTTGGGATTTGCCCACAGCGAAATGACTGGCGTGCTAACCGCCAATGGCTCGCCGCGGCGATCGGATATGACCCCTCGATATGCGGGAATTTCGGCAGTGCGCACTGAGCGCATAGAACCCTGACCCTGGAGAAATTCGTAGCCTTGCTCTACATCCAAAACCTGCAGCAATAAAATACGACCAACCAGCATCGCCAACAAGCCGCAGAGTCCTACCACGACAATATAGAATCGCCAGGGCCGGCTTTTCCGATAACTGGGCTTCACGGCGAAACCACCATCAATCGCTTTAGCGCCGGTGGCCCCATACCCAATTCACCCGTCGCCACTTTCTCAACCCGGTGATGCGAAGCCCAGGTACTTTGCTCGAGTAGCAAGCGGCTGTAATCTTCCTGCAAATACCACTGCCCGGCTTCCAGGTCCTGCAACTGGGCATACAACTGGCGACAAGCATGGGACGAATAGATAACACCGAACGCCGACAGCAGGACCGCCACAAATGCCGCAGCCGTAGCAAGCAAAGTCCCGCGCGAATACGCAGGCTCCTGCTGCAACGTCTTCGCTGGCTGTGGGTTACCGATCACTGCTTCCGTTCCTCTATTTACTTAATCTTTTCCGCGACACGCATAATCGCGCTGCGCGAACGCGTATTATTTGCCACCTCTGCAGAGCTGGCCCTTGCTGGCTTACCGATTATTCTCATGCGACGCTCAAGATCGGCATCTCTAACCGGCACTCCACGCGGCAAACTTTTACCCCTTGCCATGTCTCGCATATAGCGCTTTACGATTCGGTCTTCCAACGAATGAAAGCTGATGACCACCAGCCGTCCGCCGTCACCCAAAATATCCAAAGCGACATCCAATAGCGCTTCCAGATCGTCAAGTTCCCGGTTGATACGAATTCGAATAGCCTGAAATGCCCTGGTCGCCGGATGCTTGTGCTTTTCCCATCTGGGGTTCGCCTCACTCACTATCTTGGACAACCGCCCGGTCGTGGTAATTGGCTGTTCGATTCTCTCAGCGACGATTGCAGCAGCAATACGCCTAGCAAACCGTTCCTCTCCGTATTCTTTCAGCACACCTGCGATTTCAGACTCAGCGGCTAGCGCTAACCACTCAGCAGCAGTTTCCCCGCGGGTGGTATCCATGCGCATATCTAAAGGCCCATCCTGCTGAAAGCTAAAGCCCCTCTCACCTTCGTCGAGTTGCGGACTGGAGACACCCAGATCCAACAAAATGCCATCAACTCCGCTGACCCCCATCTCGTGTAGTTGATCAGGAAGCTGAGCAAACGAACCGTGGTAAAAGGTAAATCGGGACTCACTCTTCGCAATTTGCAGGGCCGATTCTTCAGCAATAGGATCTTTGTCGACGCCTAACAGGCGCCCCTCATGATCCAGACTTTCCAATATCAATTCACTGTGGCCGCCACGACCGAAGGTGCCGTCAACATAGAAACCCGCCGGTGTTGTCACCAGGGCGTCTACCGCCTCTCGTAACATCACTGTTTGATGCATGGCGGCCACCTACAGGGTCAGGTTCAGTAATTCAGGAGGCAGATCTGCCTCGGTATTGGAATCGGCCAGGGCTTGATCACGCTCTGCCAACCACAACGGTTCGGACCAGAGCTCAAGCTTGTTCCCCTGACCCACCAGTACCACCTTCTTGTCCAACTGGGCGTACTCACGCAAGGGCGGCGGCAGCAACATGCGACCATTGCCGTCCAGTTCCAGGTCGCTGGCGTAGCCAAGCATGAGTCGCTGAAAGCGTTTTACCGCAGGATTAAGAGCCGGCAGCGCTTGAATTTGACCTTCGATGCGTTCCCATTCGGGTAAAGGGTAGATCACCAGGCAATTCGACTGGGTATCAATAGTCACCACGATCTGTCCATTACAGTGAGACAGCAATGGCTCGCGTTGGCGCGCCGGCATCGCCAAGCGACCCTTCGCATCCATATTGATGTGCTGTACCCCACGAAACACGAGAAAACTCCACTTAGCCGATTTCAAAAAACCACTTAAAACCAGATTTACCCACTTATTTCCACTTTTCGACACTATAGGTCTCCACAAGAGAAACTGTCAAGGTGGAAAACGCAAAAAACGTTGTGATTTCAGGTAATTAGAGCGTATTTCTATAGGAATTCGTCAGCGGAAATGTAGAGCTTGAGACATAAAAAATGACTCAAAACATGGCAGTAAAATCATGTGTTAAGAGTTTACTTTAAGTAGGTGGTCGATTTTCGACTAAGAGAGTAATTTTTTAGTACATAAACGTCTAAAAATCACGCCTGACCTGAGGCCAGCGGATAGAGATCGACCTAAAGGCCAAAGGAAAGAGTCACCCCGCCCGCCCTTGGGCGAGCGGGATGATAGTTGAGTCGGTCGATAAGCCGGGTTCTGTCGCGGGCGATCATTCATCTGCGACAGGTGTCACCACCTGCCTGTAGCAACCTACCCGAATCCACTGTGGGCCACAGCTAATGGATTCCTATTTGGTCTTGCTCCGGATGGGGTTTACCATCGCCACGCCTGTTGCCAGCCGCGCGGTGCGCTCTTACCGCACCTTTTCACCCTTACCCAGCCAAAAATGGGGTCAGACCCCATTTAAGTGCGCTCAAATGGGTATGACCCCATTCTTGGGCGGTATCCTTTCTGCTGCACTTTCCGTAGGCTCGCGCCCCCCAGGTGTTACCTGGCATCCTGCCCTATGGAGCCCGGACTTTCCTCCCCACGATTACCCGAAGGTAGCCGCAAGGCGATCGCCTGACCGACTCGGGGGCAAGACTACCCGCGCCGCGTGGTTGCTGCAAGCTTTACCATCTCGCTGCCAAGCTACCTCGTCAATCGTAATGTGACATTGACTGGCCCGCTATTGTGAGCTGCGCTGCGTCAGCAAAAAATCGTAGAGTTGGTTTTTCCGCAAGCCACTGAATTCCGCGACAATCGCTGCCGCTCGCTTGCCTGGCATTTCCTCGGCCAACTGCAACAACAGCCGCTCAAGGCCGGCATCAAGTACAGCTTCCACTTTGGCACCGCCGGCCACGACTATCACAATCTCCCCACGCCGCTGATTGGGGTCAGCGGCAACGAACTCCTTAAGTTCGCCCAGCGTCCCGCGCCTGATCGTTTCAAATGCCTTGGTTATTTCCCTGGCAAGCACGGCCTCGCGGTCAACCCCGAGAATATCTACCATAGCGCTGAGCGCATCGATAACTCGGTGGGGAGCTTCATAGAACACCAGGGTAGCTGTCTGTTGTGCCAGAGCAGTCAGCCGGCTTTCGCGCTGTGCCGCCTTCGCCGGTAAAAAACCTTCATACAAAAATTTATCGGTTGCCAGGCCGGCAACACTCAGCGCTGCGATCGCAGCACAGGCTCCGGGGATAGGGACCACCTTGAATCCTGCATCCTGCACCTGTCTGACCAACTTAAACCCCGGATCTGAAATAAGCGGGGTGCCGGCATCAGATACCAGCGCGACCGTCCCGCCCTCCCCCAGCACAGACAGTATTCTCTGTTGAGCACGATCGTCACTGTGCTCATGGTAGGCGAAAACTGGCGTATCAATTGCAAAGTGCTGCAGCAGATGACGGCTGTGACGGGTGTCTTCAGCGGCAATAAGGTCAGCGGACCGCAAAACCTCTACTGCCCGGTGGCTGATATCCCCCAAATTACCAATTGGTGTCGCAACTATGTAAAGACCTGATTCCACTGCGCGCCCTTATCCTTATAATGCTGTCTCTATACTCTATAATTCGGATACCGCTCTGAGCATCCGACCAACAGGCAAAATAGCATAGCATGACAGCGATACGTCCCCGGAACATACAAAAATTAAGCACGGCCATGGCTTTATCCATTGCCCTATTGTCTGGCTGTGCAAGTACACCCGAGCAAACCTCACAAACTTCCACCGGGACAGCCGTCAAACAACCGGTAATCAGCCGGTCCCCGGATGAACTGCCCGACAGCGTGTTTGCAGAGCAATTTGCCGCTGCCGAAACGTCGCTTGCCCAACACAATTGGATGGCGGCTAGCCTGGACCTTGACCAGATCACTGAGGATGTACCGCTGTCGGCAGAGGACGCCTTTTACCGGCAACACCTTAATTCGCGGATCGCATGGCAACGGGGGGACACCGTACTCGCCAGAGATTTGAATGCCAAAGCCAGCCACACTGTCAGCTCAGCGGCGCTAAACAACAAAGTAAATGCGTTTCGACGCGCCATGCTCGAGAGTGAAGGCGATTATCTCGCCAGCGCCAAATTAGGCGAACAGTTATATCAAACAGCCCAAACACCCAACGACGCCCTGGTGTTTAAACGGGGTATTTGGACAAATTTGATGAGAGCCCCCATACCTGATCTTACACGGGCGGCTAACACAGAAGCCGATAGCCTCTGGAAATCCTGGCTGCAGCTGGCTCAAATCGTCAAATCTGGCGCTACCGACAGTAAGGAGCGAGAGCAACTGCGAAACTGGCTCGCCGCCAATCCGGATCATCCGGCTGCCCAGCCGCTACCGGGGGGGCTGGGCACTTGGTTAGACGCCGAAGCTGCGCCTGATAATGTGGCGTTGATACTGCCACTGAGCGGTCGTTTGGCACCAGCGGCCAAAGCCGTACGTGACGGCTATCTGGCAAGCCACTACGCCGCACGGTCGCGCGGAGAGGCTACACCCGAACTACAGATAGTTGACTCCACGCTCTATAACTCGACAGGGGCTGCCTACGACTTTGCAGTCAACAACGGTGCCAAGTTAATTCTGGGCCCGCTGACCAAACAGGCAGTCGCTGAAATTGGCAATAAACCGAATCGCGTGGTGCCAGTACTGGCGCTCAATAGAGCGGAGCAGCCGATCCAACATCAAGAGATTCCAATGGTGCAGTTTTCACTGGCTCCAGAGGACGAGGCAAAGCGCCTGGCTGAATTGGCTTATGGCAGGGGCAATCGCCGCGCCCTGCTGCTTCATCCACAGGGAGAATGGGGTAGCAAAATGGCCTACGCTCTCAGTTCGCAGTGGCGGCAATTGGGAGGAACCATTGCAGCGACAGCAGCCTATGCCAAGCAAGCAGACTATTCAGGTCAGGTTGAATCAGCGCTTGGGCTGTCAGAAAGCGACCAGCGTGCCAAAGAAATGAGAACCATGTTGGGCACCAACATCGAGTTTACGGCGCGCCGCAGGGATGACATAGATAGTATTTTTTTGCTGGCCAGAAGCGGTGCTGAAGCCAGATCGATAAAGCCACTATTTGCTTACCACTACGCCAGTAAACTTCCAGTTTATTCTACCTCCAGTATCTACGCCGGCCTGCCTGACCCTCGCGATGTCGACCTCGACGACATTCTGATAGTAGATATACCCTGGCTACTGGGCTCCAATCCATCATTGCGGGTGGCGATCACTGCCGGCGATACCGGGAGCGATTCCTATACTCGCCTCAATGCACTGGGGGCAGACGCCCAGCGGCTGCAATCTCGCTTCAGCCAATTCGGCGCTGGCCAGGACATGCTGCTAACCGGTGATACCGGTCTACTCACGCTGGACTCTGAGCAGCGTATTCAACGCGAAACACGCTTGGCCACATTTGCCCGAGGCAAGCTGCAACCGCAATAGGATAAACTGCGGGTTGCACTGGAACGTGGACGGGTATGATGAAACTTCTGGGCGATACCTTTGAAGAGCGAGCCTGTGCATGGCTGGTGTCCCGAGGCTGGCTCGTAGTGAGCCGCAACTTCCGCTGTAAAGTGGGCGAGCTGGATATCGTAGCGCTGGACGCCGATGTGCTGGTTTTCGTTGAAGTCAGAGCAAGGACCCGAGGCAGATTCGCCAGCGCGGCGGGATCCATTGATAGCCACAAACGGAGGCGCCTGGTGCAGACCAGCCAATTTTTCCTCCTCAAGCACCCGCGCTGGTCAAATTACGCATGCCGATTTGACGTCATCGCCTTCGACCCCCCACAATCCAGTGCTGGAACCGAACCACACTGGATTCGCAGCGCATTCACCGCCTGACCGATCACACGGACACTAGTACCCCTTCATGATGATATTGCCTAATACAGTCAGTCCAAAAGCGGTCCAGTGCGAGGCGTTTTCCCGAGGACATAGTGGGCCTATGTTGAGGGGAAATAACGAAGCAATGGGCTGCTTTTGGGGTGACCCGAAGGGCGCTAAGCAGGCCGCCCCCTACCGCGTTGCACTGCTTCGACGTAGCGCCACTATGTCTTCACCAGTGCGCCTTGCAGGGAACGACCTGCTTAGCGCTGTATTAGGCAATATCATCATGAAGGGGTACCCGTAATGGATTTTTATCAGATCATCTCCAATAGCTTTCAATCAACTATTGAGTCGATATCACTTTCTGTAGACGACCTGGCTGAGCCTCTGGAACGAGCCAGCGGTATCATGACCAACGCCCTGGTAAATGATCATAAAATCATCGCCTGTGGCAACGGCGCAGATGCCGCCATCTCACAACTACTGGTATGTCACCTGCAGCACAACCTTGAGCAGGAGCGACCGGGGTTGCCAGCCATAGCGCTGTCACAGGATGCGGCCAGTATTACCGCCATCGCCAATTACGAAGGCTTGGACGAAATATATTCGCGCCAGTTAAACGCACTGGGGCAAACAGGCGATGTGCTGGTCTGCATCAACAGCGCTACCGCCACCGCCAACCTTGAACAAGTGATTCAATCTGGCCACAAACGGAACATGCCGGTGGTTCTCCTGTCTACAACACGTGATAGTACATTGATCGATCTATTGGAGCCTGAGGACGTTGCCCTGATGGTGAATGCAGCCAGGCAGACCAGAGCACTGGAGCTGCATACCATGGTCATCCACTCGCTCTGCGAACTTATCGATCACAACCTCTTTGGATCTTTTGCTGGAACCTCACCATGAAACTGTACCTTGCGCCTTTCATCATTTGCTGTTCGTTGTTGCTCAGCGCCTGCGGCAGCCTGCTTGCCTCGGTGGACTCAAACTCGATCGAAGATGACCCTGGCGAGCGGACTATGGGTCAACAAATCGAAGATGAAAGTATTGAGACCAAATTGATGGTGAACATTCGCGCGGCCGACGACCGCTTCGATGACGCTCATCTGGTTATCGTCAGCTATAACGGCTATGCCCTGATAGCGGGACAGGTCGCCTCCCAGGCACTGAAAGAACAAGCGACCAAGGTGGGCCGCGAGGTCCGTGGCGTACGCCGGATATATAACGAGCTTGAAGTGGCCTCTCCCAGCTCCGGCATGACCCGCACCAGTGACACCTGGATTACCACCAAGGTAAAGTCATGGTTACTGGGGAGCTCCGACACTGAAGGTCTACGAGTGAAAGTGGTAACTGAAAACGGCGTAGTCTATCTAATGGGTCTGGCTACACGAGAGGAATCGGAGCGTATTGCTGCCGCTGCCGCCAAGATGTCCGGTGTGCAGCGGGTGGTGCGTCTGTTTGAGATAGTAGATCCAGCTATTTGACGATCTTCAGGGCCGGTCTGGGGTCACTGCGCGGTGGCGGTGGTGGATCATCATCAGGCGGCTCTGCAGTGTCTACCGCGTCGTCAGGTTCAAACACCATGCCCTGGCCATTCTCCCTGGCATAGATTCCGACAACGGCGGATACAGGGACATTGATGTCAGTGGAAACACCGCCGAACCTGCCGTTAAAGGATACCGCGTCGTTAGCAATATGCAGGTCTATAACAGCGCTGGGAGATATGTTCAGAACGATCTGACCGTCTTTAACATACTGCTTTGGCACACTGACACCACGGACACCGGCATCAACTAACAAGTAGGGCGTGCAGTCGTTGTCGACAATCCACTCATAGAGTGCACGCATGATGTAGGGGCGACTTGGGGTCACGATACTATGCCGTCTAGAATCCGCAAATTCAGCACGGGACAGGACACTAGAGGCGCATTTCCCGTTCCTGCTCAGACAGGCTTTCCTGAAAAGACTCGCGACTGAACAGTGAGTCCATGTAGGCAAGCAGAGGCTTGGACTGTTTACTGGAGCGGATATCAACCCCCAGTGCAGGCAGGCGCCACAAAATAGGTGCAATGCAACAATCCACCAAGGTGAATTCCTCGCTCATGAAGTAAGGCTTCTCCGCAAATATAGGTGCAATGCCCATGATGCCTTCGCGCAGTTCCTTAACGCTTTTTGCAACCACGTTGTCGCTGCGCGAGTGGAGAATAGAGTCCACCAGTACACACCAGTCCTTTTCCATGCGATGGATAATCAACCGGCTCTCAGCTCTGGCCACGGGGTAAACGGGAAGCAGCGGCGGATGCGGAAAGCGCTCGTCCAGGTACTCCATCATCACTTTCGACTCGTACAAAACCAGGTCACGATCGACCAGAGTTGGCAGAGAGTTGTAAGGATTAAGGTCGGCCAATTCGGCCGGCGGATGCAGGCTATCAGCCTCGATCAAGTCAACAGTTACACCCTTCTCGGCCAGAACAATACGCACCCGATGACTATAGTGACTACTGCTATCCGAATAAAAGGTCATGGAAGACCGCTTTGCCACTACGCCCATCAGGGATTCCTCAAAATTATAATATAGGTTCTAAACAAACACACAGCTGGCGCGACTGCCGCGCCAGCAAAAAACAGAAGACGGCGTCAGTGTACGTCTTTCCAGTATTCGCGATTAAGTAACCAGGTAAACACGAAAAACAGCAGAATAAACAGCAGCACATAAACTCCAATGCGCTTGCGGTCTTTGGCCATGGGCTCCGAGGTATATGCCAGGAAGTTTACCAAGTCGTACATGGCCGAATCGAACTCCTCTGGATTCATCTGACCGGCTTCAGCAATAGTAAACTGGCCACAAGGGTCATTGAGAATATCTTCGCCCGTGAGCGGGTCGCGTTTGACCCCGCCATTGGCGGCAGTCACTGAGCCCATTGCGCACTCTTGCATACCCTGCAGCTCTAACAGCACGTGAGGCATCCCCACGTCCTTGAATACTTTGTTGTTCACCCCGTACGGACGGGAATTATCTTTGTAAAAGGTACGCAGATAAGTATACAGCCATTCCGGCTGTCTGGCCCGGGACACCAGTGTGAGATCGGGGGGAGCAGCGCCAAACCAGATCTTGGCGTTGGTGTCGTCCATCGAATTTTCCATCAATGAACCGATCTTAATATTGGGGTCGAACATTAAATTTGCCACAAACAAGTCTTCGGGAATACCCAAATCCTCAGCCACCCGGTTATAGCGCGAGTACTGCAGCGAATGACAGCCCATACAGTAGTTCATGTACAAGCCGGCTCCGTTTTGAAGTGACGCCATATTGTGAGGGTCAACGTCTATATCATCGCATGGCATAGAGCCGCAGTTGAAAGAGGATTCGGCACCCACCGCCTTCAGCGGCAAAATAGTAAGTGCCAAAATCAGCGCCAAGCCGGCCATGCTACCCCAGAATCCAATTCCACCATCCATAGTGACCCGTTCCGGCACTGGCTTGGTTTTATCCATCGTTGACCAGATTGGCATTAACAGGAAGAACCCGAAGTAAATGATGGAGCAGATCTGCGCCAGCAAGGTTCTCTCAGGTGTCGGGCTCCTGACACCCAGCACGCCCAGAATCAGGAAGCAGGCTACAAAGATAATCAACATCGCCTTGTTAATGTTGCCACGATAGCGCCAGGACTTGACCGGGCTGCGATCCAACCAGGGCAACATAAAGGGAATCGCCACGGAGGCTGCGAAGGCCACGAAACCCCAGAACTTATCCGGCACGGCTCGCAGCACCGAGTAAAACGGTGTGAAGTACCAAACCGGGGCAATATGCGCCGGCGTCTTAAGGCTGTTAGCCTCTTCGAAGTTGGCAAATTCCAGGAAGTAACCGCCCATCTCCGGCATGAAGAAAATCACCCCGCAAAAGATAAACAGGAATACGGCTATCGCTTGTAAATCGTGTACCGAGTAATAAGGGTGGAACGCCACGCCATCCAACGGAATGCCGTCTGGCCCTTTGTGCTTTTTGATCTCTACGCCATCGGGATTGTTTGAACCCACCTCGTGTAGTGCAAGCAGGTGCAAAACAACCAGCGCCAACAGCACGATAGGCAGAGCTACAACGTGCAGGGCAAAAAAGCGATTCAGCGTGATCCCCGAAATCAGGTAATCACCGCGGATCCAGGTGACGATATCTTCGCCAAACACCGGAATTGCGCCAAACAGGGAGATAATCACCTGCGCTCCCCAGTAAGACATCTGTCCCCAGGGCAGCACGTAACCGACAAACGCTTCCGCCATTAACACCACGAAGATCAGCATGCCAAAAATCCAGATCAGCTCTCGAGGCTTTTTATAAGACCCATAGAGCATAGCGCGGAACATATGCAGATATATCACCATAAAAAACGCAGATGCGCCGGTGGAGTGCATGTAGCGAAGGATCCAGCCGTAATCGACGTCGCGCATGATGTACTCGACGGAGGCAAAGGCACCTTCCTGACTTGGGGTGTAGCTCATGGTGAGCCAGATCCCGGTCAGCAATTGGTTGACCAGCACTATCAGCGCCAGTACACCAAAGAAATACCAAAAATTGAAATTCTTGGGCGCATAATACTGGCCCATATGGGTATTCCAGGCCCGCATAATTGGCAGTCGGGCATCAACCCAGTCGCGCAGGCCTATTAGCATATTGTTCATCAGACTGCCTCCGTGTCCACGCCGATTACAAGTACGTTGTCACCCTCAAACGAATAGGGAGGCACCACCAGATTGGCAGAAGCCGGCACACCGTTGTAGACACGTCCCGCAAGATCGAATTTTGATCCGTGGCAGGGACAAAAGAACCCACCAATCCAACCTTCGGCGGCAAATTCTGTTGGACCGACTTCAGGACGAAACTTTGGCGCGCAACCCAGATGAGTACACAAGCCCACTATCACCAGGAGTTCGGGACGGAGAGCTCGACCATCGCCCTCAACATACGCTGGCTGGTCAGAATTCATCGAGGCTGGATCTTTGAGTTCATCATTCAGCGAGGGCAGAGCCTCTAGCTGAGCTGCGGTACGATGCATAACGTAAACCGGCATACCGCGCCACTCGACCACAATCATCTGACCGGGTTCGAGCTTACCAACATCTTGCTTGACCGGCGCACCGGCCGCTTTCGCCTTCGCAGAGGGGTTCCATGAGCCTACAAACGGCACCGCGATCCCCACCACACCGGCCACACCAACTGCACTGGTGGCGGCGGTAAGAAAACGTCTCCTGCCGGAGTTTACGCCATCGCTACTCATCTGAATCTCCCCTGAATTTCGGATCGACCTGTCTTTTTTCCGGTCGTTCTGGCTGGACTTTACGAAATGCGGCAAATGGTAATGATTTTGCCCTGTTGTTACAAGGAAAACGCCTTGATTTCACTGCCTTTTTTCGTGGCTAGGCGCTGAAGTTTAGACCATTCGAAGGCCATAAAAAAACGCCCGCCCTGGGATCGGGTCGGACGTTTTCCAAAGCTTGTAGAGTCCCGCAATGCGGGACCCGGAAGCACCCTGATTAGCGCTTGGAGAACTGAGGACGCTTACGCGCTTTGCGCAAACCAACTTTCTTCCGCTCAACCTGACGCGCGTCGCGTGTCACATAGCCCGCTGCTCGCAGAGAGCCGCGCAGGGACTCGTCATACTGCAGTAAGGCGCGAGTAATACCGTGGCGAATTGCGCCGGCTTGACCGAAACTACCGCCACCCTCAACCGTTATATTAATATCAAACTTGTCATTTAATTCAACGAGTTCGAGTGGTTGACGCACGATCATCCTGGCCACTTCACGACCAAAGTACTCGTCCAGTGTACGCTTATTGACGGTGATTGCGCCGCCGCCATTTTTGAGGAACACACGTGCCGTTGATGTCTTACGACGGCCTGTTCCATAATATTGAGTAGCTGACATAAATAGTATTATCCGTTAGATATTCAGTGCTTGCGGTTGCTGTGCAGTGTGTGGGTGCTCGGTGCCCGCATACACTTTCAGCTTCCGAAACATGGCGCGACCCAGAGGGTTACGCGGCAACATACCCTTGACTGCCTTCTGCAGAACCCTTTCAGGGGCTTTATCAATCAATTTCTCAAATGAAATTGATTTTAAGCCACCAGGATAGCCGCTGTGAGCGTGGTACATTTTATCGGAGGCCTTGGCGCCAGTTACCCGAATTTTTTCCGCGTTAACAACCACGATGTAATCGCCGGTGTCGACATGGGGGGTATATTCGGCCTTATGCTTACCGCGTAAACGGTGCGCAATCTCGCTGGCCAACCTACCCAGAGTCTTATCAGCAGCGTCTACCACGAACCAGTCGCGGGACACTTGTTCAGCCTTGGCACTAAAAGTTTTCATCAATAACCGCCTCTTGGAGGGCTCCAATTTCAAGGACGCGAATACTACTCAAAGCACTGCCCCTTTTCAAGGTTAAAAAGGAATATAAATTCTGGGCCTGGGGTCGGCCGCCAATGCGGCGACCCCGATACCGCCAATTACTCCTGAGAACCCTATACCTAGTGGGTTTCGGAGCCTATGGCTACGGTTTATGCTCCCTGCCCAGATACTCGTAAGACTGCATCTCCTGCAACCGCGATATGGTGCGCTGGAACTCGAACTCCAGCTTGCCGCCCTGATAAAGCTCCAGCAGCGGCAAGGCAGCTGCCAGCACCAGTTTGACGTTGCGGTCGTAGAATTCGTCAACCAGACTAATAAACCGCCTCGCCTGGTCGTCCTTGTCCACGCCCAGGGCAGGCACACCGGAAATTAGCACGGCGTGGAAGTCTCTGGCCAATTCAATGTAGTCATTCTGCGATCGTGGCCCATCACAGAGTTCGTCAAAGTCGAACCAGCCCACGTCGTCGGCGACCCGTCTGCAGGTTATGTATCGGCCATTGATCTCCAGCCTTTCCCAATGCTTACCCTGCTCAGGAGCGAGACGCTCAAAGCTGTCTTGCAGGCTGGCATCGGCCTGCTGGTCTAGCGGATAGTGGTACAACTCGGCCTGCTGCAGTGTGCGCAGGCGATAATCGACCCCGGCGTCGACGTTCACGACTTCCGTGTATTTTTCGATCAATGCTATCGCCGGCAAAAAGCGCTGTCGTTGTAGGCCGTTATTGTACAAGTTCTCAGGCACGATATTCGACGTGGCCACCAAGGTCACCCCCCGCTTGAACAGGCCCTCCATAAGACCACCCAGGATCATGGCATCGGCAATATCGGTGACAAAAAACTCGTCGAAGCAGATAACACGCGCTTCGGCTGCGATGCGGTCCGCTACGATTTCCAGCGGGTTTTTCTGGCCCTCAAGCGTTGCCAATTCGGTGTGTACCCGACGCATGAAGCGGTGAAAATGGACTCGCATCTTGCGCTCAAAAGGCAGGCAATCGTGGAATGTATCAACCAGGTAGGTTTTACCTCGGCCAACCCCACCCCAGAAGTATAGGCCTCGCTCCGGCTCTGGTGGCTGGTGTCGCCATTTCCGCCAAAGGCTGGCCAGTCTGCCACCAGACTCCCCGCTAGCCTGCAGGCGCTCGTAGAGGTCCTGCAGCAGCGATACAGCGTGCTCCTGTGCCGGATCGGGAGAGAAGTCTGCACGCTGCAGGTCCTCCTGATAGCGCTGCCAGGGGGTTTGTGGTCGACTACTCAAGGGCGCTGCCGTATCCATGATGATGAGATTGCGGTCACTTTACCCAGCGACCCCGGACTTGGCAACGCCAGAACCACAGCAAATCTATTGTCCGCAAGACATTAGGGTTATACTTGCAGCCTGTTTTTTTAAAGTTGGAGAGAACGTTCTCGTGTATAGCCCTTCCATTCTCATATCACTTGCCGCTGCACTGCTGGTGGGAATAATCGCAGGCGTTTTTTTTGGCCGCCGAAGCTCAAAAGATAGCCAGCGTTATCGCGAGGTTGAGCGTAAGCTCGACCAGGTCATGCAGGATAAGAAGTCTTTTGAGGATGAGGTCGGCGATCACTTTGCCGATACCGCCAAGCTACTCAACAACCTGACGGAGAGTTATCGCGACGTGCACAGCCATCTGGCTGCGGGCGCTGCAAGACTGTGCGAAGGCGCTAGCCCGCTAGCTCTCAGCCAGGCGGACGCTGACGCAGACCCCACCGTAATCCCCGAACTACTGGCCGATGTTCAGCCGCCGCTGGACTACGCGCCGAAAACCTCTCCAGACGAGAAAGGAATGCTCAATGAGGAGTTCGGCCTGGAGCGCGGCGCACTGAAAATCGAGGAAGAGGAAGCGCCACGACCGATATGATCAGACCGGGTTATCGATATCGATGAACCGATGTTCCAGGCCAAAAATAGTGGCCGCCGCCTCTCCTACCGCCTGAACCCCATAGCGTTCTGTCGCGTGATGACCAGCGGCAATGAATTGAATAGCTTCTTCGCGAGCAATATGGACCGTTTGCTCCGAGACCTCCCCGGTAATAAACACATCTGCACCGGCAGTAACAGCAGCCTCGATATAGCCCTGCGCTGCCCCGGTACACCAGGCGATACGCTGAACGGTCGCCTGCTCTTCGCCGATAGACAAAGGAGATCGCCCGGTGAACTCAGCGATCCGCTGCAACAGAGCGGCCAATGTCATCGGTTCGGGAAGACTGCCAATGTTACCCACGCTATCCGCATCCGATGGATCGAGAAGCTCCTGCACCTCCACACCCAGCAAACGGCCAAAGCAGGCGTTGTTACCCAGGGTTGGATGTGCATCCAGCGGCAGGTGATAGGCTAGCAGACTTACGTCATTAGCCAGCAGGGTCGCCAGGCGTCTGCGCTTCATACCAGAAATTATCGGGCTCTCTCCCTGCCAGAAGTATCCATGATGCACCAGCACTGCGTCCGCGCCCCACGCGACAGCAGCATCCAGGAATGCCTGACTGGCCGTCACCCCGGTCGCAAGCCGGGAAACATTTGCCCGCCCTTCAACCTGCAAGCCATTGGGGCAATAGTCCTTGAAACGTTGTATCTCGAGGGTACTCTCAAGGTGTGCGACAAGTTCATTGAGTTGGGCGGGCATAGCGTTGAATCCTTTGCTTCAGGCGGCGAGACCAGTAAGACCGAACGGCGACTGTCGTTCTCCTGACCATCATATACAATGCAGCCTCAAACAAAAGATCGGGCACTTATGAAAAACAGCTTGAACTTCATCACCTGGCCGACAGTAGCGGGCGTGCTGGCGGCACTGCTCATACTTCAGCAGTGGGTGCTGCCTAACCAACAAGCCGCGGACAACTTCCCGGAAGCTGGACACAGCTTCAGTCAAGCGGTGAGCCTGGCCACGCCCTCGGTTGTTAATATCTACACCGCCAAGCTCGTAACAACCCGACGTAACCCCATGCTCGAGGACTTGTTCTTTCGTAATATGCCTCCGCAGCAACAGCGGCAGAGACTGGAGCGCTCCCTGGGTTCCGGCGTCATCATGACGACACAGGGCCATATTCTCACCAACAATCACGTTATCGATGGTGCCGAGCTTATCCAGGTGCTACTCCACGATGGGCGCTCTGCCAAGGCAGTAGTCGTAGGCAAAGATGTAGAATCCGACCTGGCCGTATTAAAAGTTGAATTAACCAATCTGCAGCCTATTGCCCGCGTAGATTCTGACCAGGCCCGCGTTGGCGATGTTGTTCTGGCCATTGGTAATCCACTGGGCTTCGGTCACTCCGTAACACAGGGCATAGTGTCCGCTCTCGGGCGCTTTGGTTTGCATCTCAGTTCCTACGAGAATTACATTCAGACCGACGCCAGTATCCACCTGGGCAACTCAGGCGGCGCACTGATCGATACTCGCGGACGGTTACTGGGAATTAATACGCTTATTTACACCGGCGCCAATAGAAACCAGGGAGCAGCTACCGGCATCGGCATCAGCCTAGCTATTCCATCAAACCTGGCGGTATTTGTGATGCAAGACCTCATTGATTATGGAGAGGTCATTCGTGGCTGGCTGGGTGTCAGCGTAGAACCACTGATGATGGCTGATGGAATCGGCCAGGCCTTAAATGTGACCGCTGTGTCGCCAGATAGCCCGGCGGACAGAGCCGGAGTTTTACCCGGGGATCTCATTACTCATATCGACAACCAAATAGTGGTGGACGGTCGTCAAACTAAAAATCGTATCGCTCTGTTACGACCCGGCGACAAAATCAATGTCACCATTCAGCGCCGCCAACAAACCCTGGATCTTGAAGCGGTCGTTGGGATTCTGCAGGAGTCTCCAGCAATCTAGGACAGCGGCAAGTGCTCAGGTTTTCTCTGCCAGGCGCAGCTCTGCGCTGCGAGCGTGAGCCGTAAGGTGTTCTCCGCGCGCCAGTACCGAGGCTATTTTACCGAGCTCAGACACTCCCTGCTTACTGCACATGATAATCGAGCTGCGCTTCTGGAAATCATAAACCCCCAGCGGGGAAGAAAACCTTGCAGTACCCGAGGTTGGCAAAACATGGTTAGGCCCGGCGCAGTAATCACCCAAAGCTTCAGACGTATACCGGCCCATAAATACCGCACCGGCGTGTTCGACATCCGCTAACAAGGACTCTGGATCCGCCACAGAAAGCTCAAGATGTTCGGGTGCGATCTGGTTACTAATTTTTATCGCGTCTGCCAGATCCCGGGTCTTTATCAGCGCCCCGCGGGCCATCAGTGATGCTTCGATAATACCCGCTCGCTCCATGGTAGGGAGCAGTCGCTGGATACTTGAAACAACAGCATCGAGGAAGGATTGATCCGGGCAGAGTAGTATCGCCTGGGCGTTTTCATCGTGCTCGGCCTGAGAAAAAAGATCCATCGCAATCCAGTCTGGATCGGTGGAGCCATCACAGATAATAAGAATTTCAGATGGCCCGGCTATCATATCGATACCCACCTGGCCAAAGACCTGGCGCTTGGCAGTGGCCACATAAATATTGCCAGGCCCGACAATTTTGTCGACCGCCGGAATCGTTTCAGTACCGTAGGCAAGCGCCGCTACTGCCTGCGCTCCTCCCAGTGTGAATACCCGGTCGACACCCGCAATTTGAGCCGCGGCAAGCACCATATCGCTGAGCTGTCCATCGGGAGCCGGGACTACCATTACAATCTCGTCGACACCCGCTACACGCGCCGGCAGTGCATTCATAAGGACCGAGGATGGATAGCTCGCTTTGCCGCCTGGCACATAAATACCAACCCGTGACAAAGCAGTAATTTTCTGCCCCAACAGGTTGCCGCCCTCATCATTATACTGCCAGCTCTGCTGCACCTGATGCTGGTGAAAACTGGTGATTCTGGCTGCAGCGTCTTCCAGAGCCTGTCGCTGATCGCTGTCGATCGCCTGCAACGCGTCGTTCAATCTTTGAGCAGAAATTTCCAGCTCGGCTACCGAACCGGCAACCAAACGATCGAATCTGCCGGTATAGTCCAATAGAGCCTGATCACCTCGGCGGCGAACATCGGCGAGGATGGCCGTAACCGTTTCAGTCACAGAGTCGCTCAGGTCATCTTCCCAGGCTGTCAGCGCCTGCAATTGATCTTCGAAATCAGCGCCCTGGGAATCCAGTCGCAGTATGCTCAAGTCGGCTGAGGTCACCGCGCAGCTACCGCTGCTGTGAGATCGTCAATCACTTCCCTGACCGCTTTAAAACTGGAGCGCATGGCGGCCTTGTTGACCACCAAACGCGAACTGATACTGGCTATTTCCGCCAGCGGCTCCATACCATTGGCTCGCAGGGTATTGCCGGTATCGACGATATCCACGATGAGATCGGCAAGGTCAACCAATGGCGCCAGCTCCATCGCGCCATAGAGCTTAATGACATCTGCGTGAACGCCCTGCTGCGCAAAATAGCGCCGGGTGATATTAGCGAACTTGGTAGCCACTCGAATACGGGACCCCTTTGCCTGCCAACCAACGGGACCGGCAGTCATCAGGCGGCAGCGGGCTATCTTAAGATCAAGTGGCTCATACAAACCCTCGGCACCATGCTCCATAAGAATATCTTTGCCTACAACCCCCATATCAGCGGCGCCGTGGCGTACATAGGTGGGCACATCGGTGCCACGGATGATGACCAGCTGCACCCCGGGACGATTGGTGCCAAACACCAGTTTGCGACTGGTGTGTATGTCTTCATCCGGCTCTATGCCTGCAGCCGCCAGCAGCGGCAGTGTCTCTTTCAGAATACGACCCTTGGTCAGGGCTATGGTCAGTGGCTTGCTCATAATTTTACGGCCTGAATCAATCGGCTAGGCGGCGGATATCGGCGCCCAGCGATTGTAGCTTTTCCTCGATGCATTCATAGCCGCGATCAATGTGATAAATTCGATCTATACGGGTTTCACCGGTCGCCACCAGACCGGCGATTACCAGACTTGCGGAAGCCCGCAAATCGGTCGCCATAACCGGCGCGCCCTGTAAACTTTCCTGGCCGTTGATAATCGCGGTATTACCCTCGATGACTATGCTTGCGCCCATCCGGTTCATTTCATGGGTCTGGATAAGGCGATTTTCAAATACCGTTTCAGTGACCGTACTGGTGCCCTCGGCGATGGCATTCATCGCAGTAAACTGAGCCTGCATATCAGTGGGGAAACCGGGATACGGTGCGGTCTTGATACTGACCGCCTTCGGGCGCCTGCCGGACATATCCAGCTCGATCCAGTCCTCGCCCTGAGAAATGTCAGCGCCGGCATCAGCCAGTTTATGCAACACAACTTCGAGATGATCGGGACAGACATCGCGCACCCGAATCTTGCCACCAGTGGCAGCGGCAGCGACCAGGTAAGTACCCGCCTCGATACGATCCGGCATTACATCGTAGCTGCAGCCATGCAATTGCTCCACGCCATCGATGACAATCGTGTCGGAACCATGGCCAGATATCTTGGCGCCCATAGCAATTAAGCACAGTGCCAGATCAACGACCTCTGGCTCCCTCGCTGCATTCTCAATTACCGTGCGCCCCTCAGCAAGGGCTGCTGCCATCATGATATTTTCAGTACCACCAACAGTGACAGTTTCCATAAGTATGCGGGCACCCTGGAGGCGTCCGTCGACTTCGGCGTTGATATAACCGCCCTCAACATTGATGGTGGCACCCATCGCCTCCAATCCCCGCAAATGCAGATCAACCGGCCTACTGCCGATAGCGCAGCCGCCGGGAAATGAAACATGAGCCCGGCCAAATCTGGCCACCATAGGACCCAACACCAGGATCGAGGCGCGCATGGTTTTGACCAACTCGTAGGGGGCAGAGAACTCGGTCATGCCAGTAGCATCGACTTCAATGCTGAGCTTTTCATCAATCGTCAACTCGACGCCCATGCACCCAAGCAGTTCGATCATCGTGGTGATATCGTGCAAGTGTGGCAGATTGCGAATGGTGATTGGATCAGACGCAAGCAAAGTCGCCGCCAATATTGGCAGCGCCGCATTTTTCGCACCGGATATTCGCAGTTCGCCGTTGAGGCGACGCCCACCCTGTATGACTAGTTTGTCCAAAATTTCTCCAGAGGAGGCCGTAGTCAGGCGCTTGTCTGCGCCTGCCATTGCTCCTGAGTGTAGGTACGGATGTTGACCGCGTGGATACTGCCGTCGGCGATTTGTGCATTCAGCGCCGCGTAGACCAGTTGCTGTCTGCGCACCGGACGCAGGCCTTCGAATATAGAGCCTACTACGGTGATATCGTAGTTCGCGCCCTCGCCCTGAACGTCAACCTCACACTGGTCGAGTTCCGCCTCTACCAACGCCTTGACTGTCGCCGCATCCATTGATCGCTCTCCCTGATTAAAACCCGGCTGTGATTACCGGAAACCGGGCATTCTAGGAGAAAAGCGCACCGATAGCGAGCGACAGAAGATGACTCAGGTATCGAGTGCCTCGGCGTTCCAACTGGCAATGACCTGATTGAGATCGCCCTCGAATTTTCTAGCTGACGCCTCAAACTGATTACGATAAATCTCGCCAAGATTGACACTCTCGATAATCATATTACGCAATTTCCATTCTCCAGCGCGATCCAGGCCCATCTGATACATCACCACATAGGGCTGGGTCTGCTCACTGAAAATAAGTTGCTGCACTGAAATACGTGTTTGCCCTGCCTCTTCCCCACTGGCCGAGCTCACTTCAATTCGAGAACCACCAAATGCCAACAAACCCTTACTATAAGTACGGATCAACCCGGTACGCATCACTTGGGTAAAATCATCCAGCTGGGTTTTCAACTCTGCGCGGCCACTCTCATCCAAAGACCGGTAGCGTTCACTGCTCGCGTAAGGCCCCATGACACTGCGCGCAAAGCCGCGAAAATCGACAACAGGATCAAGTACGGCCTGCACCTCCCCATAATAGCGTTCCGGTTCATCTTCAACATATCCATCAGCCGCTTGCACCACCGCCATGACTTCCATCGTGGCAGCGCGGACTACGCTGTGCGCAGTCACGGGTTGCGGCTCCGTGGATTCTGCTTGAGCGAAGACCAAACTGGCAGCAGCGACCAGATAAAGGCCCATAATATTTTTGACTATTTTCAACATGGTTCGATCCATTATCCAAATTTTGCTTCTAACGTTGGCTAGGCGCTGTATAATCCGCCCTTCGCCTTGATTGTTTGGGGTTTTGCAGATTTAGAGTGCTAGCTGCTCTACTGTGACAACAAACTAGGTGCTACGGTTCAACCGAGCTGCAAAAGCATACTTTAACAGGAAATTACCGTACATGCTGATCGCCGCCGCAGCCATTTTGGTCGGATTCATCATACTGATCTGGAGTGCCGATCTATTTGTAGCCGGCGCGGCCTCGATTGCTGAGAGTGCCGGCCTATCACCGGTAATCATCGGCTTGACCATTGTCTCACTTGGTACGTCCGCACCGGAAATTCTGGTTTCCATCACTGCCACCATGGCCGGTGCCGGCAACCTCGCCATAGGCAACGCAATAGGTTCCAACATTGCCAATGTGGGCCTGGTGCTGGGGGCGACCGTGCTGGTTGCGCCACTTTGCATCCACCCCAGCTGTTTGAAAGTCGAAATGCCGATGCTGTTGGCAGTGACTCTGGGGACTGGCCTGTTGTTGCTGGATGGCAACTTGTCGCGGCTCGATGGTTGCCTGATGCTGGCCTCCCTGGCCTTCATTCTGATCCAGATGATGAGAACCCAGTCCAAGGATGAAGTCCTTAAAGAGGAAGCGGGGGAAGAACCCCTGCCCCATCTGGACCCAACCAGAGCCTGGCTCACCTTTTTCCTGGGTTTACTCCTGCTAATCGGCAGCTCCAGATTATTAGTGTGGGGGGCGACCGAAATAGCCGGAATGCTGGGTATTTCAGAGTTGGTCATAGGGCTTACCATCGTCGCCATCGGGACGAGCTTGCCGGAACTGGCCGCCACAGTGGCCAGTGCTTTGCGTGGCCACACTGAGATCGCCGTGGGCAACGTAATCGGCTCCAATTTGTTTAACCTGCTCGCAGTTATGGCGATTCCGGGTTTGTTAGGTCCTATGGCGATATCACCGATGGTGGTGCAGCGAGACTATGCCGCAATGACTGTCGCCACCGTGTTACTAGCGCTGGCAATTTACTTTGGTCGCTTGCGCACGGCAGCGCCCCCTGGCCACTCCTACGTCGGTCGCTCCGTAGGGCTACTGTTACTGATCTTCTACGCCCTGTATTATTACCTGCTATATCTTACCGTTTAGGAAATCTGCATAGCCATGTCGGACGGTCCGCCAATCACCTTTGTCGCTTCGGCGCAACGCACCGTACGGATGGAGGCTGCGGCTGTCGCCTCCCTCGAGAGTAGAATCGACGAATCATTCACGCACGCTTGCGAGTTATTGCTGGCCACAGTGGGTCGGGTGATAGTGACTGGCATGGGTAAATCCGGCCACGTTGCAAACAAGATAGCCGCCACTCTTGCCAGTACTGGCACACCTTCATTCTATGTCCACCCGGGTGAGGCCAGCCACGGTGATATGGGAATGATCACCCCGGACGATTCGGTGCTGGCGCTTTCAAATAGCGGCACCACACCCGAATTGGTGACCCTGCTACCCCTATTAAAGCGCCAGGGAAATGCCCTGGTCAGCATGACTGGAAACAGCGAATCAACCCTCGCTACCGCGGCAGACGCCCACCTGAACACCGGTGTCGAAATTGAGGCCTGCCCGCTGGACCTGGCGCCAACATCGAGCACCACGACCGCTTTGGTGATGGGCGACGCACTCGCCATTGCGTTGCTAGAAGCCAGAGGGTTCACTGCCGAAGATTTCGCTTTTTCCCATCCCGGCGGAGCCCTGGGTAAAAAGCTTTTGCTCAAGGTCGCCGATGTAATGCATACGGGCGATGCGCTGCCTCGCGTTAGGCCACAGACACCGCTGGTAAAAGCTCTTCTGGAGATTAGCAACAAGGGCCTGGGCATGACCACCGTCGTGGACGAAGAAAATCTCATGCTGGGCGTGTTTACCGACGGAGACTTGAGGCGGGCCTTGGATGGATCAATAGATATTAATAACACGGCCATTGCCGACCTCATGTCCCGCGAGGCGACAACCATAAACGCCAGTATGCTGGCTGCCGAGGCTCTGCGAATCATGGAGGAGCGCAAAATAAGTTCGCTGGCAGTGCTTGACGACGAGCAACATCTCATCGGCGTTGTACATCTATTAAGTTTACTGCAAGCCGGTATCGCCTGAGGTAACACTGCACTATGAATAAACCCAATGTCAGTGCCTCAACTTCTTCTGCGTCCCGCACCATCGCCGCTACTATCAAAGTACTGGCACTGGACGTTGATGGGGTTCTTACCAACGGTGCTATCTACTACGGAAACTCTGGAGAAGAATTAAAAGCCTTCAATATCAAGGATGGCCTGGGCATAAAACTGCTGCAGAAAAGTGGAGTGGCGGTAGCGATTATTACAGGCAGACAATCGGACATTGTTCAACGAAGAGCGACAGAGCTGGGTATTGACGCTGTAATACAGGGGCGTGAGGACAAATTGACGGCCCTGGAGGAACTTGCCAGTAATCTGGGAATCAACCTAAGTGAATGTGCGTATATGGGAGATGATTTGCCTGACCTGTCTGCAATTATGGCTGCTGGCCTGGGCATGACCGTCGCCGATGCCTGCACCACTGTAGCGGCAGCGGCGGATTGGCAAAGCAGTTTGCCCGGCGGAGCTGGTGCAGTGCGGGAAGCTTGTGAGTTTTTGCTGGATGCCAGTGGGGCACTGGAGCAGGCAGAGGACGAATTTCGCTAATGCCGCGCACATCCCTGCAACTACTTCTGGCGATAGTTCTGGGCTTGGCTGCGAGCTACTTTTGGGAGCCGTTAACAGGCAAATCCACGGATCCCCAGGCTAGTGCAAGCCGACAGTCCCTGCCCAAAAACTATCTCGAATCAACGCGGACCTGGAGCTACGATGACAAGGGGCAACTGGTAGAGATCATTGAAGCCAAACGCGCAGAACACTACCCGCAGCGTGATGAATCCCTATTGCAGGAGCCACGCTTTTATTCTCATAACGGCGACGACAGAACCTGGTCTGGCGAGGCCAGGTCAGGGCGCTACCAGCTAAGTAAACAAACCCTGACGCTGCAAAACGAGGTAAAATTGACCAATGACCAGACTGGAGGCGTGCTGACCAGTGAGTTGATGGTTCTGGATCTGAACAAAAAAACCGCTGCCTCTATTATGCCGGTAGCTATTACCCAGGGTGAACACATCACCCATGCAGATGCCATGCTGGCGCAACTCGATTTGGAGCAGATTCAACTGATCAACAATGTGGAGAGCACTTATGTACCGACCAAACCCTGAGACCAGCTGGTCGGAACGGCTTCGTAGCGTACTGGCACTGGCTACAGCGGTTATTTGCATGGCGGTCAGCACCAATGCGCCGGCGTTACCGGAAGATCGGGAACAACCGATAAGAATCACCGCCGACCAGGCGCTTCGGGACGAGAAGCAAGGCTTTACCGAGTACACCGGCAATGTCCGCCTCGACCAGGGGAGCCTGAGCATAGAGGCCGACAAGATTACCGTTCATCATGTCACCGAAGAAGCAGACAAAATAGTCGCTGAGGGCAAACCCGCGCATATGCAACAAGTACCCGAGGCAGGCAAAGCGGCAATGCACGCCCGGGCCGACACCATTGAATATTTTAAAACCGAAGAACGCGTACACCTGAGTAAAAATGCGCAAGTGGAACAAGACGGCTCCATTGTTACCGGTGACACCATCGATTATTTTATCGCCGAGCAATTGGTGCGTGCTGACTCTGACCTGAATCAATCCGACAGTCGGGTCGAAGTTGTTATTCCCGCACAGGTAGTCAACGAGCAAGAGGACGCCAGTGGCACAACTGAAGGCCAGTAATCTCGCCAAAGCATACCGGGGTCGAGAAGTAGTAAAAGACGTCTCCCTGGAGCTCGAAAGCGGCCAGGTCGTAGGCCTCTTGGGGCCCAATGGAGCTGGCAAAACAACCTGCTTCTACATGATCGTGGGCATTATTGCCGCCGATCGCGGCCGCATTGAAATCAACGGCGAAGACATCACCGCTCTGCCAATGCACGAACGCGCCCGCCGCGGCATTGGCTACCTCCCACAGGAAGCGTCAATTTTTCGCAAGCTCACTGTCGGCGACAATATATCCGCAATTCTCGAAACCCGACCTGACCTCAATCGCCACCAACGCGCACAGTTGCGCGATCAGTTGCTTGAGGAATTTCATGTGGGCCACCTAAGGGACAGCTTGGGGCAGTCGCTGTCAGGCGGCGAACGGCGTCGTATCGAGATCGCCCGAGCGCTAGCAACCGAACCCGACTTTATTCTGCTGGACGAACCCTTTGCCGGCGTTGATCCGATATCCGTTAACGACATCAAACAAATTATCAAACACCTTCAGAGCCGAGGTATTGGCGTTCTAATTACGGATCACAACGTGCGTGACACTCTGGATATTTGCGAGCGGGCGTTTATCGTTGGCGAGGGGCACATCATTGCCGCCGGCAATGCCGATGAAGTACTGGCCAGTAGTAGGGTTCGCGAAATTTATCTGGGTGATCAGTTCAAGCTCTGACCCTGCGATAAACTTGCGTCAGATAGAGCTTAAAGCAATTATCGCGCCAATTAGTTGCCAGCGCCCACCAGCCGGGTCTACACTGCAAATAAGACCACCACCCCCATGGGACTCCAACCGCAATTCAATGAAGCAGTCGCTCCAGCTAAAACTCGGCCAACAGCTGACTATGACGCCTCAATTGCAACAGGCGATCAAGCTTTTACAGCTCAGCACGATGGACCTGCAACAGGAAATTCAGGAGGTACTGGACAATAATCCTATGCTGGAGGTTGCTGAAGACGAGATTGAAGGCGAAGCAAACACCTCTGAACAAGATGACCTGAATACGACACTAGCCGCAAATGCCGAGAAAGACGGCCCTATGGAAAGTATCGAAGGCGATATCGACGCACCCGCTAGCGACGTAGAGGAATGGACAGACACACTCCCGGATGATTTGCCTGTCGATACACAGTGGGAGGATATGATGCCTTCTTCCGCCCCTGCATCCTCCTCACCCGAAACTGCTGATTTCGATACCGATAGCCGCAATGGCAGCGTCGATAGCTTGCAAGACAAATTGCTCTGGCAACTTGGCCTAACCCGACTATCGGACGTTGATCGCGTTATCGCACTGGCGATTATCGACGCAACTGCGGATAACGGGCGCTTGCTCACCAGCCTGGAGGATATTCACCAGTCGCTGGAGCAGGAACTGGAAATTGATCTGGACGAAGTTGTTGCCGTGTTACACCGCTTGCAACAGTTTGAGCCCACCGGTGTCTGCGCTCGAGACTTGCAGGAATGCCTGCTGATACAACTGCAGCAATTGCCAGCAGATACGCCCTGGTTAGACCAGGCTCGCATTCTCGTCAGTCGGCACATTAATCAACTGGGCAGTGGCGATTATGCGCAGATACTTAGGCGCACCAAACTCAGCGAAAGCCAACTCAAAGAAGTCCTGGCGCTGGTTCAAACCCTGGACCCACACCCAGGTGAGTCGATTGGTGGAGACAGTACCGAATACATTGTCCCGGATATTTTTGTCAGCAAGCGCAATGGCCGCTGGCTGGTGGAACTAAACTCCGATGTAGCACCCAAATTACGTATCAATAGCGAATATGCAGGTTTAATCAAACGCGCGGACAACAGCAGCGATAACAGCTTTTTGCGGGACAATTTGCAAGAGGCGCGCTGGTTCTTGAAAAGCCTTCAGTCGCGCAATGAAACCATGATGAAAGTCGCTAGTAAAATTGTCGAGAGGCAACGCAATTTCCTGGAGTATGGCGAAGAGGCGATGAAGCCCATGGTACTCCACGATATTGCCGAAGAGGTGGAGATGCATGAATCCACTATCTCCCGAGTCACCACCCGGAAGTACATGCATACCCCGAGGGGGATCTTTGAACTCAAATATTTTTTCTCCAGCCACGTGGGAACAACATCTGGCGGCGAGTGTTCATCAACAGCAATCCGGGCTCTGATAAAAAAATTGGTCAGCGCCGAGAATCCGCGGAAACCACTGAGCGACAACAAAATTGCACAGGTACTTGAGGAGCAAGGTATTCAGGTGGCACGGCGAACAGTCGCCAAGTATCGAGATACATTATTTATTCCGCCGTCCAACGAGCGCAAGAGATTAGTCTAGACTATTAGTAAAGCAGTAAGAATCCGGGCCGATTTCAACACGATCGGTTCAGTTGTAACCAGAGAAGGAGAGAACTATGCAATTAAATGTCAGCGGTCACCATGTTGAAGTGACAGACCCACTGCGGGAATATGTAGCAAGTAAATTTGAACGCCTGCAGCGACATTTTGATCAGATCACGAATACAGAAGTGACCTTGATCGTGGAAAAATTGGTGCAAAAAGCAGAAGCCACCATCCACATATCCGGGGCAGATATTTTTGCCGCGGCAGAGTCTGAGGATATGTACGCCGCCATTGATGCCCTGGCTGACAAGCTTGATCGTCAACTCATCAAGCACAAAGAAAAATTGAGAGGCCGCTAGCGGCCTCAGCTGCACGCCAAAATTGTGCTAATTAATCAAACAGGACGCTAGACTTTCTTCATGCAAGCCCTATCCCAATTACTGACACCGGGGCGCACCTTGTGCCGCGTCCCGGGCGTCAGTCGCAAACGCTTATTCGAATCCATCGCAGGGGCCATCAGCGAGGACCAGTTGTCGCTGCCGGTTAGCGAGGTACTGTCTCTGTTAACCGCCCGGGAAAAACTCGGCAGCACCGGCCTTGGCCAGGGAATTGCCATTCCCCACTGTCGCATTGAGAATTGCACCCACCCACTGGGGGCTTTGATAACACTGACCGACCCGGTTGAGTTCGGCGCGCCGGATGGCTTGCCTGTCGATCTGGTTTTTGCGCTGTTGGTGCCTGGCGAGGCCCATCAGCAACACCTGGATATACTGGCGAGCATTGCCGGTTTATTCAGCCAGGAGGATTTCTGTCGGCAGTTGCGCGGCGCCGAAGATGCCTCAACTCTGCATCGCATAGCGACCACTTGGTCTAACTAGCGATATGCAACTTGTTATTATCAGCGGTCGCTCCGGCTCGGGTAAAAGCACCGCGTTACACCAGTTGGAGGATGAAGGCTATTACTGCATAGACAACTTGCCTGTCTCCCTCCTTCCCGCGTTAATGACTGAAGTGGGTCGCGAGGAGTTTGAGCACTTCAAAGGTGCGGCGGTGTGCATTGACGCTCGCAATGCCTGGAAAGATCTCGAGAACTTCAGCGCTATACTGGAATCGCTTCCTCACAACATAGACACCCGCGTGCTATTTTTGGATGCGGCAGATACGGTATTGATCAAACGCTTTAGCGAGACTCGCAGGCGGCATCCCCTGACCAGTGACGAGGTGCCATTGGCCGAGGCCATCGATCACGAACGGCAGCTACTGGAACCTATCGCCAGTGTGGCCTCTCTGGTACTGGATACCAGTCAGCTGAATATCTACGAGTTGCGCGACGCTATCAGACAGCGCCTGGTCGGGGATATTGCTGGCTCCATGTCGATTTTGGTTCAATCCTTCGGTTTCAAACGTGGTTTACCAGCAGATGCGGATCTGGTGTTCGATGTACGAATGCTGCCCAACCCCCACTGGGTAAAAACTCTGCGTATGCAGTCTGGTCTGGATGATGAGGTGGCGGAATTTCTGGAGGCCCAACCTATCACCGAGCAGCTATTTCACGATATCTGTCAATATCTCGACAACTGGCTTCCCCACTATAACAACGGCAATCGTAGTTATATGACAATTTCGCTGGGTTGTACCGGTGGCCAACATAGGTCAGTATATCTTGCTAACCGGCTTTTCAAGCACTACGAAGGGCGATACGAACACCTGCATCTCAGACACAGGGAACTGCAATAGCAGTCATATCGTGATCCAAAAAAAGGTACTCATAATCAATAAGCTTGGCTTGCACGCACGTGCAGCAGCCAAGTTTGTGGGTTGTGCAGCCTCTTTCTCCAGCACCATCAAAGTGAGTAAAGCGGACCAGCTGGTTGATGGCAAGAGCATCATGTCAGTCATGATGCTAGCCGCCGGCAAAGGGTCAGAGCTGGAATTGCAGATTGATGGCAAGGATGAAGAAGCTGCCGTTGAGGCCATGATTACACTGATCAATGACCGCTTTGGTGAAGAAGAGTAATACTAACCAAAGCAATACCTCCCAAGCGTTGTTGTAGCTCCCTGTTTACCGGATAATTGGATCTCGGGACGAAAAGCGTCCGGGGATTTCTGTAAAAAACACTATGGCGCACGCTACCGCAAAAACACAGAAGCAAATCGACAAACTGTCCCTCGCCCTGGACAGCGGTACGCTGGTGGACGTACGGCGTATGCTCAATGGCCTTTCACCTCCCGATGTCGCCCACCTACTGGAATCCTCGCCACCAAAGTTCCGCCACATTCTTTGGCAGATGGTGGAAGTCGATAAAGAAGGTGAGATCCTCAACGAGCTAAGCGATGACTTGCAGGCCTATTTCCTCAGCGCCATGGATGCCGCGGAGGTCGCCCAAATTACCATGGGCCTGGAGGACGATGATGTTGCTGATATTTTGCAGCAGCTTCCCGACCGGGTAACGCGTGAAGTTCTCAACGCTATGGACCACCAGGACCGGGCACGTCTGGAACAGGTAATGCACTATCCGGACGACTGTGCCGGCGGCCTGATGAATACCGACGCGATCACCATCCGAGCGAGATTAACGCTGGAGGTCGTACTGCGCTACCTGCGCCGCCACGAAGAAATCCCCGAAATGACCGATAACCTGATCGTGGTCAATCGCAATGATCAATACATCGGCTTGTTGCCGCTACGTACGCTGCTAGTCTCGGACCCTTCGGTTTCGGTACGAGAAATGATGGTAACCGACGTTGAACCCATCCCTGCCTATCTGGCGGACGATGAGGTGGCACGCCTGTTCGAACGCAATGATTGGGTGTCAGCGCCGGTTGTCGACGAATCAGGCAAATTATTGGGCCGGATCACCATTGATGATGTGGTCGATGTTATTCGCGAAGATGCAGATCATTCCCTGATGTCGATGGCGGGGCTGGACGAAGACGAGGACACCTTCGCGCCGGTTTTAAAAACAGCACCCAGGCGCGCTATCTGGCTGGGTGTTAACCTGATCACCGCGTTTATTGCCGCCTCGGTGATTAATATGTTCCAGGACACCATCGAAAAGGTGGTCGCCCTCGCAGTACTGATGCCCATCGTCGCCTCCATGGGCGGGGTGGCTGGCACCCAAACACTTACTGTACTGGTGCGCGGCATAGCGCTGGGACATATCACCAATACCAATCAAAGCTACCTGATTACCCGGGAAGTCATTATCGGTGCGCTCAATGGGGTGCTCTGGGCGGGAGTGGTAGCGGTCGCCGCATCCATGTGGTTCGATGACTGGAGTCTCGGCCTTATTATCGCCGCGGCCATGGTCATAAACTTGATTACAGCCGGTCTTGCCGGCGCGTTGGTGCCGCTAGCCATGAAACGATTTAATATTGATCCCGCCCTCGCCGGCGGTGTGGTGCTGACAACCGTCACTGACGTCGTCGGCTTTATCTCCTTCCTCGGACTCGCGACTCTGTTTTATGCCTGATTCACAGAACCCCTATGACGAAATGGACGAAGACCTGCCACCGAGTAAGTCAGCCATCAAGCGGCAAATGACCGCGCTACAAAAGCTCGGCGAATCGCTGTTGGAGTTGAACGAAAAGCAGTTGCAGCAAATCCCTTTGGGGAGTGAGTCGCTCCAAATTGCCCTCACTGAAGCAAAGCGTATATCTTCCAATAGCGCGCGCAAACGACATCTGCAATACATCGGCAAATTAATGCGCGAGATAGATCCGGAACCAATACAGACGGCACTGGACAGGATCCATGCTGCTCGCCGGGAGGACCAGGACGCGTTCCATCAGCTGGAACAATTACGTGATCAGTTACTGGAACAAGGTGATCAAGGTATTCAAGCAGTCATCGAACAATGGCCGCGGGCGGATAGACAACAGTTACGCCAGTTCCTGCTCCAGCACCAACGGGAACTACAGCAAAATAAGCCACTGGCGGCCAGTCGAAAATTATTTCAGTATCTACGCGAGCTACAGGAGTTTCAGTAGAAAAATTTTTGCCTGTTCATTCGCCGGGAACAGTCGGAGAGTTTGCATCCTGTGGCGGAGCATTTGGGTCCACAATTGTTTTTAACCCGCCAGTATTGTCAAAAATTCGATCGAAGGCTATATCCGGGTTATCCAACGAACCGCTCACTGTGTAGACACCACTGGACGCACGATTCACCTGCTTCTCGAACACCTTACTGACCACAAAAACGCCTGCAGCAACCGGCAACCCTGCTGCTAGCGCTGCCACCCAAGGCAAATTGTTAGCCACCGGCAGCGCGACCACCAATTCACCCGATACCTGTGCACCGCCGTCGCGCTCCAGCTCTTGCTCACCGCTTTTTGTTGAATCAGGGTCTAACTCGGGATGCCCGGTGACAGAGACTGCGCCCTCATCGGCTAACTCGACCATGCCGTTAAATCGAAAACCACTGGAGGCACCCTTAACTTCAATAGGATCGATCTCTACCTTCCCCGCATGAAAATGCGCCTCACCGCGAAGACTGTCAAAAGGGATCCCCGACTCAAACATATGGGTGAGACTCAGGCGCTGCACAATCCCCGCGAAATTCAGCAGGCTGACCACGCGCAGCGTACCGGAGGCCCCTTGCGGCGCGTTCAGGAACCGTCCATTTTTCGCAGTCATATAGGAAGATCCCAGCGTTTTGATTATCCCAAAATCCTGGGGGCCACCGGGCCAGTTCAAATCAAGCCTGACGTCGCCGCTTTCAGATTCTAATGTGCGCTGGTAATTAAAGCGGGAAAGCACATCACCAAAATCCTCAATCTGCATATTCACCTTTAGCGCACTGCTGCCGCCGGTGTCATCCTGATGCCAGGAATATAGGCCAGAATCTTCCGCCAGAATCTCCATTCCCGCCAGATTGCCGACTATATTTTCCGCTACCAGAGCATCATCCGTGGTGCGCAATTGGAAGTTGAGTTCACCCAGTTCCAGCTCACCGTTACGCAAGTTACTGACAGCTACGGAGAGAGTGGGCAGCTCCAGGGATTGCCACTCGGGATTACCCTCTATAGAGTTTTTCTCGCTACCGGGTTCACTTTCAGCAACATCGCCGTCGTCCGTCTTATACAGTGTCTCAAGCCCCGAGATATCCAGACGGCTTAACTGCAGATCACCCTGACTGTAATCCTTGGCAAGCTCCAACTCACCGGCGAACCAAAAATTTTCCGCTGTGACGCGCCAATCATCGTTTGCCCCGACTTGTCGTAAATTAAGAGTAACCTCTGCCACTTCCGCTCCCCAAATTTGCAGACGGTCCGCGCGTAGATTTTCAATATTCAGGGCGAATTGTGGCTGCAAGTCAGAAGGCGCATTCGGATCAACGGGGCTATTTGGGTCAGCGGGGCTCTCCGGATTACTGGCAAAATAGTGATCAAAAAAATCGCTCCAGCGGGCTTCGTCGACCAGCGGTGCATACCCAGTGAGTGTTAGTGTATCGGCCCGTACTTCAACATCGCCCTGCCCAAATCCCAGGGTACCCCCGCGCAGCACACCACCAGTAATATCAAGCATTAGCTGTAGCTCATGATCAGGGGCCGAAAACCCCACAAGGATTTGATCACCTCCCAGAGGCAGATCAAATTCGAAAGGCATCTCCTGTTCGCCTGATTTGCCGTAGGGTTCTGGCAGGTCCAGGCTTACCCCCACCAGATTGCTTGTAGCAGTAAAGCGCGGTATCTCTCCAGGGTTAACCACTATGCTGCCACTTGCCGTGCCAACACCCTGCGCAAATGCCAATTGTTCAAGATCCTGCCAATTGCGAATATCTTCCATATCCAGTTTCGTGTCGAACCTTACTCGCACCGCAGAGGTTTTTGGATCATAAGCGGTCGCACTTTCATTTGCAGTCGGATTCGAAGCTGAGCTTGTCACCTGCTCCACCGTAATATCCAGATCCTCACCCCATAACCGCCCTCTCATATCCCTGGAGTGCAAACCGCTGCGACTGCTATATAACAGCACTCCATTTAAGGCGGTTATCGGCAGTTCGCTGGGTCGAATCAGTGCATCCACGTCGCGCCAAGTGGTCACTACCTCTACTATCGGAAATTGCCCTGCATCATTCAGGTTCATCTGCAGCTGCAGATCTGTTTCTAAAGAACCCGAGAACTCCCATTGTGTAAACGCCTCTCCCAGTATGCTATTTATAGGGGAATTGTTAATAACCCTGAGTCCGTCTTCCGCGGAACCACGCATGTATCCGTCGAGTGCCAACTGCATTTGGCCACTGTCTGCCAGCCAGGCTTCTGCCGAGAGGTGGTCCACCTGGGTATCATAGAGCCGGGCACTATTAGCCCAAACGCTGACATTGGTGTCGTCAATTAACACTACGCCGTCGAGATTGGTGACCTCAGGCCAGGCATCGTGATAATTAAGTTTGGTATCGGCGACATTGAAAAATAGCTGCACTGTGCGGTGAGCAGATGCCTGCTTGAGCAGACTACCTCGCCATAAAAATGCGCCCTGCTCTACCTTGCCTTCGCCCACACTTACCCGCAGCCAGTCCACCAACGATTTATTAAGAGTTCGTGGAATATACTTTGTGCGATGAATAGGATGGCTACTTTCAAGACCCACCAACAGGTCCATCTCTATGCCAACGTCGGTCTTTTCGAAGGGCACTGTAAGCCCAAAAATAGCTTTTGCCGTACCTTCCACGCCACTGGCGATAATCTGGCCACTCGACAACTGGAGTCCCTGCGCATCCCAGTCAATGCCGATGGTGCCGTAAAAATCATCATAGAATAATGGCTCCTCATACAAGGTGGGGAAATCGAGCGCGAACAACTGGCTGTCCAGTAACACCTCTCCGCTGCCCGGTTGTAAGTTCACATAACCCTGTGCGGCATTGACGCCGGGAGCGCCCTTCCAGCCCTGCACTGAAAAATCTTCAAACCTGGCCTCCAAAGTCCAGCCCTGGGCAGGCTCCCGATAATCCTCGAGATGAAATTGTAATACCGGAAACAGACCCGCCGGTTGTAGCACCGTAAACACATCCCTCAACCCTTGCGGCATTAAACCCATCTGGATCGCCAGCGCATTGAGAGGGCCGACATCCATCTCTGCCGCTCTCAGACGCATGGAGTCACCCCAGGAATCGAACTGCAATCTAGGTATCGAAATCTCCTGGCCTTTCGCGCGCAGGTTGAAATCACTCACGTAGATGGTCCTGCGATTACGTCGATCGACCAGGCTTGCCTGAAGGGAGACATAGTCTATCGGCATCATTGCCTCTTGTGCCGGAGATGCGATTTCGAGATTTTCTGCCGCCAGCCGAACCTCAAGGCTTGGCTCTCCGGACTGCCATCTAATCCAAGCTTCCAGGTTCAGCGCGCCATCTATATTCCAGTCAGTCAACGGCGAGGGCAGCAGATCCCGCACAGACTCGAGAGAGGCCAAGGCAACGTCGAGGTACAAATCGCCCGTGTAGGTTCTCGAATCGAATGGATTACCCAGGCCATCAGCCATCGCGGTTATCCGGGTCCCGGCTGTGCTGACCATTGCGGCGCTCACGATACGACGCCGCCCCTCTCGCTGTAGCTTCAGATCCAGGTCAAAGGTCCTATGCTCGTCGCCCGGTAGCGCCACTCGCAAGGTGTTATCCACCAGCACTACCTGCTCTATACTGGCAAGAAAACTCTCCATCCACGGCACGAAGTTGCCGCTACCACCGCCAAGGCCAGTAATTCTAAATCGCCCGTCGTCACTGATTTCACCCTGCAGGCTCAGTCTTTGTAGCTCCAGGCGTCTGCCGCGTAAGCTGCGTGCTCGCAGGGTACCCAGGGTATCGAGGGCGAGGCGACCTTCGTTTAGCTCAACCGATACTTCCTCACCCATGGAGAAAGTAAGGCGCAGGTCCCGCATCACCAGCTCCGGCGTGAAGGCATGCCACTCTCCTCGAACTTCACGCGCTTCAACCTTAAATGGCAGACGTTGATTCAATTGGGCGAGGATTTCTTGTTGATAAGCGCCTACGTTCGACATCAAAAAACGTCCGAGGCTGACATAAACGGCAAGCAACACCACACCCGCAACCAGCGCAGTCCAGAGTATTTTGCTCAGTTTATTGAAGTAGCTGTGTTCCAAGTTTGGGCTCTTGCTCTGTTTGGCCTGTGGTTCGAAAGACTCCGTTGAACCTTAGAGTCGAACGGTATCCAAGTGTTCCTGACTATAAGTCGGATTGTCGGTAAAAGTGACCGTTTTACCAAATTTTGACTGCATATCGGCCAGTTTTATCGATTTCCCGCCAACAAACAAATCAGCCGCCACTCAGGTGGCCAGTTACACCGTGGCTGGCAAGTAATTGCCATGTTTCCGCCAAGGGTAGACCCACCACATTACTGTAACTGCCCTGAATAGCCACGACAAAGGCACCGGCAAGCCCCTGAATTCCATAGCCTCCCGCCTTATCCCACGGCTCGGACGTACTCAGGTAGGACTCACACATCTGCCGACTCAGCGGGCGAAATGTTACCTGTGTTTCAACCTGAAGGTTTTTGGACGAGCCACCGGAATAAAGACTGACCGCTGTAACCACCCGATGACTCCTGTCACTGAGTTGTTCCAACATGGTCATTGCGTGGTCGTAATTGAGGGGCTTGCCCAATACCTGGCCATCGACAAGGACAATGGTGTCAGCCGCCAATACAGGGATATGGGTCGGTAATTTACCAGCAACTGCAGCGCCCTTGCTTGCGGCCATACGAATCACGTAATCGAAAGCCTGCTCTCCGGCTGCAACCGATTCGTCAATATCCGCAGCCTCAACCCTGAAGCTCACACCGATTTGGGTCAAAAGTTCGCTCCTGCGAGGTGAGGCAGACGCAAGTATCAACTGCTCGCCGGGAGCGCTATCGAACGTCATAGTAACGACGCAAGCCACGCAGCAGGTGGAGCATTATGGGCCAGATCAGCGCACTGGTAACAGCAGGCAGTAGAAAGACCGCAGACTGCGCCCCTGCACCTTCCAGGTTCTGTACCCATTGACAAATTAATTGCTGGATCCCAATCAGAACGAAAACCACACCCGATTGCTGCAGCAGACTAAAAACACGTAAGCGTTGGTATAAAATCGAGGCCAGCGACGCTATCACCACCAGAGCAAAAACATTCTGCCCCATCACTGCCCCCTCCAGAACATCTACCGCAACTCCGAGTATCAGGGCAGTCAGAATACCCACCCTATGTGGCAGGGCTATGCACCAGTAAATCAGCGTGAGACTCAGCCACTCGGGTCGCGCCCACTGCAGCCATGATGGAAAAGGGAGTACAGCCAGCACGAAAGCCACAAAAAAACTAACAGCGATGACCCAATAGGCCTGGGGGCTATCGTCAGCCATTATTGATCTACGGTCGGAACATCGGCGTTGAAAACCAACAGAACGTGACGGCTACGATCCAGCGCTGCCGTGGGGCGGGCGAGCACCCGGGCAAAGGGCTGACCCGGGTCGCGCTCAACCGTTACAATCTCAGCAACCGGATAGCCAACAGGAAAGCGACGGCCAAGGCCAGAAGACACCAGGAGATCTCCCTCGCGTATGTCCGTAGTCGCTGCAACGTGATGAATTTCGAGTGAGTCCAGTGCACCCACACCCTCGGCTATCGCTCTCACCCCATTGCGATTCACCTGAACTGGCAGCGAGTGGGTGGAATCGGTAATAAGAAGAACGCGCGAGGTCAGCTGACTGACCTCTACTACCTGCCCCATAAGGCCTTCGGCATCGATAAGAGGCTGACCAACAAATACCCCGTCCCGCTCGCCTTTGTTCAGCACCAGTTGATGTCTTACAGGATCGGGCGAAATCCCGATAAGTTCGGCGACCAGAACGTCGTCGCGCAGCAGGGCGGTAGAATTTAGCAACGCTCGAAGGCGTGCGTTATCGGCGTGTAATGAAGCCATCTGGTGGGAACGCCCCTGGAGTAGCAATTTCTCCCGACGCAGCCGTTCATTTTCTTCTTGCAGTGTCCCCCTGGAGCGGAGGTGTTCATCCAGCCATGCATCTATACGGCTAGGAATATCGGCAACCCAATACACGGGAGTCAGCGCGTTATCCAGCACAGAGCGGGTACTTTCCATACCATTGTAGCGAAGGTCCGCAGTGATCAGACCGATCACTATCAGGGCAGTCACGAGAAGTCTCGGGCCGAGCTGGGGTTCTTTAACGAATAACGGCTTAATAACAGATTCCGTAAGTCCAGATCAGCGCCGCCCGCCCGATATTACTCGGTGGACAACAAATCTATGGTGCGTCGATCCATTTGTTCCATAGCCCTACCACCACCGCGTGCCACGCAGGTCAGCGGATCCTCGGCGACGATGACTGGCAGACCGGTTTCCTCCGAAATAAGACGATCCAGATCGCGTAGCAGTGCACCACCGCCGGTGATAACGATACCACTCTCGGCAATATCTGCGGCCAGTTCCGGCGGGGCTTGCTCCAGTGCGGACTTCACCGCCTGCACAATATTGGACAGAGGATCCTGCAGGGATTCTAGAATTTCGTCGCTGTTGAGGGTAAAACTACGGGGCACCCCTTCAGCGAGGTTGCGACCGCGGACATCGATTTCACGTAATTCGCTGCCGGCAAAGGCGCAGCCTATCTCCACTTTAATTCGCTCCGCAGTCGCATCGCCAATGAGGCTGCCATAACGACGCCGCACATGCGAGACGATGGCCTCATCAAAGCGATCGCCACCCACGCGCACAGAATCGCGGTAGACCACCCCGTTAAGTGAAATTATGGCAACCTCGGTAGTACCGCCGCCTACATCAACCACCATACAACCAGTGGCTTCCTCGACATCCAGGCCTGCACCAATGGCCGCTGCCATTGGCTCTTCGATTAAACGAACCTCGCGAGCGCCCGCACTTAGAGCCGACTCGCGAATAGCCCTTCTCTCCACTTGCGTGGACATACAGGGCACGCAAACCAAAACCCGGGGACTGGGCCGAATAAAGCGGGTCTCGTGAACTTTGGCGATAAAATGCTGAAGCATTTTCTCCGTTACCTCGAAATCGGCAATTACGCCATCTTTCAGGGGTCGGATAGCGGTGATATTTCCCGGCGTACGGCCGAGCATTCGCTTGGCATCCTTACCTACCGCCTCGATTGTTTTTTGACCATTGTGAATTCGAATTGCAACGACCGAAGGCTCATCCAGCACAATCCCCTGATCCCGCACATAAATCAAAGTGTTGGCGGTGCCCAGATCTATCGAAAGATCGTTAGAGAACAATCCGCGCAATTTCTTTAGCATTAAATTTAGTTACCTTAATGAATACGTCGGTGAACCTCTTCGCGAAGTTCTCCAGTGACCCCTACTCGCTGCCTCCCGGCCGGGATATGCCGCGCAAACAGGCGGCATTTTAGCTATTTTTTTGACATCGAAATTATCCCGCAACTGTACCAATCACAGGGATTTTGGGCAAGGCGCAAATGTGATAAGTTTACGCCCCCGCCGCATTCTCGGCGGGCGTAAGTGGTGAAACAGAATGTCGATAGAGCAAGACGAAATTCAAAAGATCGCGGAGCTGGCACGAATCCGCATAGCGGACGACCAAATTGGTCCACTCACCGACCGTATCGGTGAGATACTGGCCATGGCTGACACGCTGCAAAGCGTCGATACCAGTGGTGTGGTGCCCCTGTCCAATCCCATGGATGCAATCCAGCGATTGCGAGAAGACGTGGTCACCGAGAAAAATCGTCGGGAAGACTATCAGGCCATCGCACCCGCCGTTGAAAACGGACTCTACCTTGTACCCAAAGTCATCGATTAGCCGATCGGCCCAAACCAGGACAAAGACATGCACAGCCAAACCGTCGCTCGCATTAGCCAGGGACTGAAAGACCGGGAATTCTCAAGCGTTGAGCTTACGCGCTACTTTCTCGACCGTATCGCCACCTTGGATCGTCATTTCAACGCATTCATTACCGTCGATGAAGAATCTGCCCTGGCCGCTGCTGCAGCCGCGGATGAGCGCCTCAGCAGTGGCAATGCAGCCCCACTGACGGGCATCCCCATCGCCCATAAGGATATTTTCTGCACGCTAGGCATGCGTACCAGTTGCGGTTCACGCATGCTGGACAATTTCGTGCCGCCCTACAACGCCACTTTAATCGATAATTTTCAGCAGGAGGGTGCCGTCCTATTGGGCAAAACCAATATGGATGAGTTTGCCATGGGCTCCTCTAACGAGAACAGCTTCTATGGCCCGACGCGTAACCCCTGGGACCTTGAGCGTGTTCCGGGCGGTTCCTCCGGTGGCTCGGCGGCAGCAGTTGCCGCGATGTTGGCGCCAGCCGCTACTGGTACCGACACCGGTGGTTCTATCCGCCAACCGGCTGCCTTTTGCGGTATTACCGGAATCAAGCCTACCTACGGCCGGGTATCCCGACTTGGCATGGTGGCCTACGCCTCCAGCCTTGATCAAGCTGGGCCCATGGCGCACACGGCTGAAGATTGTGCGATTTTGCTCAACACCATGGCCGGACATGATCCGCGCGACTCCACCTCTTCTGAAGAACCGACCGATGACTATACAGCGCAGCTCAATCAACCGCTCCAGGGGTTGAAAATTGGACTGCCAAAAGAGTATTTTGGCGAGGGTCTGGACGCGTCTACCGGTCAGCACATCGAGCAGGCACTGAAAGTTCTGGAGCAACAAGGCGCTACTCTGGTCGAGGTATCACTACCCCACAGCAACCTGACCATTCCAACCTACTACATTGTCGCTCCAGCCGAGGCCTCGACCAACTTGTCGCGCTTTGACGGCGTGCGCTACGGGCATCGCTGTGAAGATCCACAAGATCTTCACGACCTCTACACGCGTACCCGAGAAGAAGGTTTTGGTGACGAAGTGAAGCGGCGAATATTGGTGGGCACCTATGCCCTGTCCGCTGGTTACTACGACGCTTACTATAAAAAAGCCCAGCAAATTCGGCGACTCATAAAACAGGACTTTATGACATGTTTTGAGCAGGTCGATTTAATTGCAGGACCGACCACACCGGGACCCGCTTTTGCGCTGGGCGCCAAAACCAGCGACCCCGTTTCGATGTATCTCGAGGATGTGTATACCCTCGCGGTGAACCTGGCCGGACTGCCTGGATTATCAATGCCGGCCGGCTTGGTTGGCGGCGCGCCCATTGGCCTGCAATTAATCGGTAAGCACTTTGACGAATCGCGCTTGCTCAATGTCGCTCATCAATATCAGCAGCAATCCGACTGGCATCTGCAACAGCCGCAATCACCTGCGGGAGGTAACGCCTGATGCAATGGGAAACAGTTATCGGTCTGGAGGTTCATTTACAGCTAGCGACCAAGTCGAAAATATTCTCCGGTTCCTCGACGCGATTCGGCGCTGAACCTAACACGCAAGCCAACGCGGTTGATCTGGCGATGCCAGGAATGCTGCCAGTGCTGAACACACTGGCGGTTGAATACGCTGTTCTATTTGGCTTGGGTATCGGTGCAGAAATTGGCAAACGATCGGTGTTTGATCGCAAGAACTATTTTTACCCCGACCTGCCCAAGGGCTACCAGATCAGCCAGTTCGACGAACCTATTGTCGGCCGCGGTGATTTTGAGGTTCAGCTGGAGGATGGAAGTTTACGAAGCATCGGTATTACCCGGGCCCATCTGGAGGAAGATGCTGGAAAATCGCTACACGAAGATTTTCACGGCCAGACCGGTATCGACCTGAACCGCGCTGGCACTCCCTTACTGGAAATTGTTTCAGAGCCCGATATCCGCAGTGCCGAGGAAGCCGTCGCCTACCTCAAGACGCTCCATAGACTGGTTACTTATCTAGGCATCTCCGACGGCAATATGGCTGAGGGTTCCATGCGCTGTGACGTAAACCTGTCGCTACGGCCGCAAGGAAGCGAGACTCTGGGCACACGCGCTGAAATTAAGAACGTAAACTCTTTCCGCTTTGTCGAAAAGGCAATCAAGCATGAAATGGCGAGACAGGCTGAAATTCTCGAAGACGGCGGCACAATCGTTCAGGAAACCCGACTCTACGATGCCGAGCGAGATGAAACACGATCGATGCGCAGCAAAGAAGTAGCCAATGATTACCGCTACTTCCCTGAGCCGGATCTGCTGCCAATCGTTATCGATGATTCCTACATCGATGCGTTACGCAAAAAGCTGCCTGAGCTACCTACACAGAAACGTGATCGTTTTGTCGGCGAGTATCATCTGAGTGCATACGACGCAGGCGTGCTATCCGGGACCCGGGAACTGGCTGACTACTACGAGGCGGTAGTTGCTGGCTGCGGCGATGCAAAAATTGCCGCCAACTGGGTACAGTCGGAGCTATTGGGGCAATTGAATAAAGCGGATACGGAATTAGCCGGCAGCCCTGTCAGTGCGCAAGACCTGGCTGGGCTCATTACTCGAATCCTCGATAGCAGTATCTCTGGCAAGATAGGCAAGCAGGTATTTGAGGCTATGTGGCAGGGCGAAGGTGACGCTGACACGGTCATTGAGTCGCGGGGCTTGAAGCAGGTCAGCGACAGCTCTGAACTGTCGGGAATGGTCGACCAGGTAATCGCTGACCACAGTGACCAGGTGGCGCAATATCTGGCCGCTGATGAAGGCAAGCGCAAAAAACTGATCGGCTTCTTCGTCGGACAAATCATGAAAGCGTCCAGGGGTCAGGCCAACCCGCAAATGGTAAATAAACTCTTGACCGATAAATTGGTCTGATAGAACACTAGGAAAATAAGTTGCTATGAAAAAAGACAAGGAAAAGGTACTGGACGATGTCTGGACCGAAGATCACATCAAAACGTTTCTTTCAGTGCGGCCACACGATGGCAGCGATGAAGATTTTCATATGCTACTGAAAGCCTATCAGAGTATGCGGGCTGACGACTTTAAAATATTTATGGGGTTCTTCGGCAAGCAAGAGCGCAACGTCAATGCGACCGGGCGGGATGGAAGATCGGTACTGGAGATCGTGAATACCCATAGACACGGGGAAGAATATGCCGATATTTTACTGTCCGCGGGGGCGACCGCAGCGATAACTTAATCAATAGGCACACGGCCTTTGTTAATACGCTCGCGGTTTTCACGCTTTTTTTCCTCACTTTTCCGCAGCAAGCAGTAAACTGCGCCGGTGCCCCCGTGGCGCACTTGTGCACTGTGAAACGCCTGTACGATATCCAGCTCACGCAGCCACTGATTCGCGCAGCCTTTCAAAATAGAGCTCCGCTCCTGATCGGGCCTGGTCTGGCCTTTGCCATGCACCAGCAAAACACTACGCAAGCCCAGATGATGACACTCCTGGATAAAACTAAACAGTTCGGTACGCGCTTGCTTCACCGTCATCTGATGCAGGTCGAGTCGCGCCTCCATCTCGTAGCGCCCTTGTTTTAGCTTGCGATACACACCATTTTGGATACCGGGCCGCTTGAATTCGAGGACAAACCAATGGTCCAACGGCTCGACGCCCTCTTCTCGAAGCGGATTACCATCAGCTGCCAGCGATGCCACCGCCGCTTGCCGACGGTGAGCAAGAGTCGCTTCCTCTGCCGGCGTAGCCGCGGTAGAACGCGCCGTGCGAGGCGCTCGCTTGAGCGGCTTCACCCCGGTCATTTCGTTTTCAAATAGATCGTCGTCATTCATCGGCTGACTATCGCGTACCTGGAAATAATTCAGTGATGCCCTGCGGGCTCACAGTTCGCTATTATAGCGGTTGAAGCCGTAACCACAGGAGAATTTGTGTCCCAATTCGAGAAAAAGCTGGAGTGTCTATGCCCAGTCTGCGGCGCTGACAACCAGTGCGCCATGGCCGACGACAAACAGGCATCCCAGTGCTGGTGCATGGGCGTTACTATTGCCGAGGAAGCACTGGCCCAGATACCTGCGCAAGCCCGTGACAAACAATGCCTGTGCGCAGCTTGCGCGCGACACCAAGGGGAACAAAGTAATGGAGGGTAATGTGGTCAATGGCGCCGGCTACGTAATGCGGGGGGCAAAAATGCTAACTCACCCCTCGCTACGCCTATTTGTCGTCATCCCCCTGTTGGTGAATATTGTGATATTCGCGTCGTTCATCGGCTTTGGCCTCACCTATCTAATAGACATAGTAGATCGCTGGCTGGGCTGGCTGCCGGATTGGCTGGGTTTCCTGGAGTGGATTTTGTGGCCACTGATAGGCCTGGCGGTGAGTTTAACCACGGGATACCTGTTTACCGCCCTCGCACTTATTATTGCGTCGCCGTTTAATGCGCTGTTGGCAGAAAAGGCCGAAGAGCTGATTACCGGCAAACCCGTGGATTCCCTGGAGGGTCTGGGCCCGGCTTTATTGGCGGTGCCCCGCGGGATAGTGCGGGAACTGGCGAAATTGCTGTACTACGTGCCCATGGCGCTCTTTGTACTAGTGGTAACCTTTATACCCGGGCTCAATCTGGCCGCCCCCTTCCTCTGGTTTTTGTTGGGCGCATGGATGATGAGCCTGCAGTTTCTGGACTACCCCATGGACAACCATAAATTGAGTTTTGCAGATGTTAAAGAAGCGGCCCGTAGCCGCCGCCTTAGCAGTATGGGCTTTGGCGGGGTAGTCGCATTGTGCGCCAGCATTCCACTGGTAAACTTTTTTGTGGTGCCATCCGCGGTGGTCGCAGCGACTCTGCTGTGGTGCGAGGAACTGGAGGGCGCCACTCGCAGCGCCCGCTAATCAGGCCAGCAATTCTTTCGGAGGGTGGGTGCACTCCAATCGGTTGCCCAGCAAAGCCTCTATATCAGGCAGTAGAAATGCATCGTCTTCACTGGCGAAGCTGATAGATGTACCCGTTGCCCCTGCCCTACCCGTACGACCGATACGGTGCACATAGTCCTCGGGATCTTCCGGCAGGTTGTAATTCACAACATGGCTAACGCCTTTTACGTGGATGCCGCGCCCCGCCACATCGGTGGCGACCAGCACCTTGATGCTGCCGTCCTTGAATTGCTCCAGTGTCTTGGTGCGCTTGGCCTGAGGTACCTCACCAGACAAAATGCCGCACGACACACCCGACTTACGCAGACGTTCGTGCAACTTCCGGACCTGATCGCGACGGTTGGCAAAGACAATCACGCTGTCGGCATCAGGGCTTTGGACCAGGTTTTTCAGTACCCGATAGCGCTGCTCACTGCTCACCAGATAAACCTTCTGATCCACTGAGTCTGTCGCGACATGGTCAGGTTCAATCTCTACCGTGATGGGCTCGTGAGTCCACTGCTGTGAAAGATTGATGATGTCCTGAGTAAATGTGGCGGAGAACAAAAGTGTTTGCCTGTTCTCCTTGGCAGGGCAGGCACGCACAATACGTTTAACCTGAGGAATAAACCCCATATCCAACATTCGGTCGCCTTCATCCAGTACCAGGAACTCAACCCGATCAAGGAACAAATCTCGCCGCGACATAAAATCAATTAGGCGTCCAGGTGTTGCCACCACCAGATCAACAACCACATTGTTGAGACGGTTGAGCTGCTTCTGATAATCCATACCACCAATCAGGGTAGAGACTTGTAGCCCCGAGTGCTTGGCGAGCTCTTCAGCATCCGCCGCGATCTGCATAACCAATTCGCGGGTCGGTGCGATAACCAGGCCCCGGGGTTCACCCAGAAAGCGCTCGCCTTCCTGTGGGTGCAGCAACATGTCGTTGAACAGGGTAATCAGGAATGCCGCTGTCTTGCCGGTTCCTGTCTGAGCTTTACCGATGGCGTCGTGACCCTGCAGACATTGCGGTAAAATTGCCGCCTGAATTGGCGAACAGTATTTAAACCCCAGATCGGCAATACCGTGCATCAGCTCATCGCGTAGACCCAGGTCGTGAAAGCGGGTTTGACCCTCCTCTGGCTCCACCTGAAAGTCATCGAGAGACCAGGCCGCCACGGCAGGCTGCTTATTGTCGGGTTTCCGTTTTCTCCCATTCTGAGCCTTGGCAGCGGATTTCTTTTCGCTGTCTCGCTGGCCGCCCACGTGGGCATTACCGGCATTGCTATGGGGAGACGTCTTCTGCGCAGGCGCTGCCGAGGGGCCGTCCTTAGGTGTACTGCCCTTCCCGGAGAGGCGTCCTACTAAACCTTTTATCAAAATCTTATCCCTGTCACTGGTCAAAAAGCGCGCTAGTCTAGCATCTTTGGCCGGTGATAGGTGGAGTTAAACTTGGCCCGTCAAGCTTTCCGGACGGGGCGGTAAGTCACACGCAGATGGCGATTTCTCGATGGTCTGGATTCGTCGCTGTTTAACGGCAGGGGGAGAGAAAGTGTTTCTCAGTCGCTCCACGAAATTCGCTTGGTGAGAAACACTTTCTCTCCCCCTGCCTCGGGTACTGCCATCCTGCTCAATTGCAGACTTCGGCAAAGATTTTCGAGATTCTGCGAGGTTCAATCCCACTTGCTGCAGTACCTCGATGGTAGGGGAAGGGCGAGCAACGCCTTTTCACCAAGCGAATTCGTTGGTCCGGCACACCGGGAGCGACTGAAAAGGCGTTGCTTGCCCTTCCCCGGCGTCCAGAGCCACTGAAAAGGTCATACTCGTCCTTCCCCGACGCCCACAGCCGCTCTTCTAGCAAAGCAGACAATAGCGCGCCGCTCCAGATACCGCATAACCCTCGCAATCAGGATTTCTGCGGAAAAACCTTTGATAGGTAGTAATCGGCACTCACATAGCGACCGCCGCCCGTAAACAGCAGGGCGAACAGCATAATCAGATAGGTGACAGCAAACTCGATGCCGTTGTTGAGTATCACCAAGCCGCCTTTTTCGGTGAGCCAGCTATAGTTGCCATGCTCACGCAGGATATCTTTGGCCGCGCCCAGACGCACTGCCACATCCTGTGCACTGGAGTCCGCTATTGCCGCCCAGCCACTGTCCCAATGCACCGCGAAAATGGCCACCAACATGGTTGCCATCAAAGGCACAGATATCCACCGCGTAGCCAGCCCCACCAGTAGTAACAAGGCGCCAATAGCCTCCGTATACGCTGCCATATATGCCAGCAAGGTAGGGAACGGTAGCCCCAAACCCCAGTCAGGATTGCCGAACCAGTCGATGGTACTGTCGATATGGCTCAGCTTCTGAGTCCCGGCCATCCAGAATATTGGCACCAGATATAGCCTCAAAGCCAACGCTGCGAGTCCATCGAAATGCTGCAAGCGGGGAAAAATCGCTCTATGTATGGTGTAATAAAGCTCTACTAACGCATTCATTTATTAGATCCTTTTAAGTTCTTGTAAGCCTGAGACAGTGTCCTGGGCAAAAAGTTTTGGCCGTTTGATTTATGTTCGCAAGCTCACCCAGGGCCCGGCTGACTTTTAAACGGCTGCGACCCTAAGCAGAGAACCGCCGCTGGGCCGGATCATGTGATCTGGGGGCGACTGAGATGCTGACAGTCCGGGCAATCTGAGCGCCGGGCCAGAACCAGCCGCTGGACTTCCACAGTGCGAAAGTCCATCACCAGTAAACGGCCTATCAGCGGCTCGCCAAAGTTTGCAAGACACTTGATGGCCTCCAGCGCCTGCAGCGAACCCAGCACCCCAACTACCGGCGCAAGCACACCACTCTCGCTGCAACTCAAGGCAGTATCATCGCCTGCCTGTGGGTAGAGGCAGCGATAACAAGGCCCACCGGCGGCCGGATAAAATACCGCCAATTGGCCCTCGGTGCGAACCGCTGCGGCCGAGACCAGGGGAATACCCGAGGCAATACAGGCGCGATTCAGGGCAAATCGAATCGGGTAGTTATCGCTGGCATCAACCACCAGGTCCACCCCCTGTAAGCGCTCGGAAAGTTCATCTTCAGTCAGCGTATGGGTAATAGTCTCGACCTGGACGTCGCTGTTAATTGCGGCAACCGTGGCCGCCGCGGACGTTGCTTTATTAAGGCCGATATCTGCCTCGGTATGACTAATCTGTCGCTGCAGGTTACTGGACTCTACGACATCGCCATCCGCCAGAATCATCCGGCCCACCCCGGCGGCGGCGAGGTAAATCGCAGCGGGACTACCCAGCCCTCCAAGGCCCACAATCAGAACTGTGGCGGCCTGCAGTGCTTCCTGGCCGGCTATATCGAAGTCGTGTAACAGTAACTGCCTGCCATAACGCTGCAGCTGCACGTCAGTCAGCACAATAAAAACCTCCTGTAACACGCTCGTGTCCCTGCACATCACGCCGAGTGACAACACCGGAATAGCCTGCCAGGGACAGTATCTCGCGTACCTTCTGCCCCTGCTGGTAGCCATGCTCAAGCAGCAGGCCTGCGCCTGGCTTCATATGTCCCGGGGCCGCCTTAATTAGCTGACGAATATCATCCAGCCCATCACCGCCAGACAGCAATGCGCCTGCAGGTTCAAAGCGCAAGTCGCCCTCGCCTACATGGGCATCTCCCACCTCGACATAAGGTGGGTTGCTCACCAGTAGATCGAATTGCAGATCTTGCAGGGCGCCAAACCAGTCCGAGTGCCGGCAGGAAACGTTATCAAAACCAAGAGCGCGCCTGTTGGTTTCGGCCACTGCCAGCGCCGATTCGCTGACATCAATCGCCATAATGTTCCAGCCGCTGCGCTCACTGGCCAAAGCCAGGGCCACTGCTCCTGATCCAGTACCCAGATCCAATACCAGCGCATTGTCCGCCAATGACAATTGTAGTGCCCACTCCACCAGCATTTCAGTTTCAGGGCGTGGAATTAAGGTGTGTTCATTAACCGCAAGATTGAGTGACCAGAACTCCCTGCTGCCGGTGAGGTATGCGATGGGCTGACCCTCTCGCCGTTGTTGCAGCAGCCACGTGTAACGCTCGAGTTCAGGATCAGTAGGCACAGCTTCAGGCCAGGTATATAGCCAGCTACGCGGTTTATCAAGAGTGTGACAAAGCAGAATTTCAGCGTCTACGCGTGGGCTCTCACCGGGCAGGTCATGAGCCTCTCGCAGTAAGTCCTTCACGCTGGCCATTACTGATCCGACAGTGCGGCCAATAGATCAGCCTGATGCTCCTGCCGCAGAGGGCCAACCACGGCATCCATGTCGCCTTCCATGACCTCAGCCAGTTTATACAGGGTCAGATTGATACGGTGATCGGTAACACGGCCCTGGGGGAAGTTATAGGTGCGTATGCGATCCGATCTGTCACCTGTACCTACCAGATTACGACGCTCCTCTGCCTGCTCAGCCGCCAGTTTATCCTGCGCACTGGTCAGCAGCCTGGCCTGTAACAATGACATCGCCCTGGCCCGGTTCTTGTGCTGGGAACGCTCGTCCTGGCATTCCACAACGATACCGCTGGGTAAATGGGTTAAACGCACTGCCGAGTCGGTCTTGTTCACGTGCTGACCACCGGCACCGGATGCCCGATAGGTATCGACCCGCAGATCTCCTTTATTGATCTCAATGACATCGACATCATCGGCTTCAGGCATGACAGCAACGGTACAGGCTGAAGTATGAATTCGCCCCTGGGATTCCGTATCGGGTACTCTTTGAACCCTATGGGCACCTGACTCGAACTTCAGGTGTGCGTAAACGTCCTTACCTTCCACCCGAGTAATAATTTCCTTGTAGCCACCGTGATCGCCGCTACGCTCGGAAAGGATTTCAACTTTCCAGTTTTTATTTTCGGCAAAGCGCGAGTACATGCGGAACAGATCACCGGAGAAAATGGCCGCCTCGTCACCACCAGTGCCAGCCCGAATTTCCAGAAACACATTGTGGGAATCACGAGCATCGCGCGGTAACAGCAATGCTTGTAACTCTGTCTCCAGAATTTGCATCTGTTCACTGCTGGTGTTTATTTCCTCCTGAGCCATCTCGCGCAGGTCAGGATCGGGGTCGCTCATCATCGCCTGGGCATCTTCCAGGTCAGATTTTGCCCTACTGTAGTTGGCGTAGCACCTGACCACCGTTTCCAGCTCTGAGTATTCTCGGGAAAGGTCACGGAAGCGATTTTGATCAGCGATTGTTTCACTGTCCCCCAACAGGGCGGACACTTCTTCATGCCGGTCAGTCAGAGTTTCCAGCTTACCTAACAAAGAGGCTTTCATTGCAGTGTCCGCCCTTCAGCATCGCCAGAGTCAAGATCTTCGAATCGAGTGATTTCAGAGTCTGCCTCGGACTCAGGTGATGGCTGTTTGGCTGTACGTATTTCATCTAGGCCCAACAATTTTCGGGCGCTGACTAAAACATCGCGCCGACCCTCGATACTGGCTTGCTTGAGTCCGGCGGTAGGAGCATGCAGTAGTTTGTTGGTAATGCTGCGGGCCAATTGCGCAGTTACTTGCTGGGGGTCCTCGCCTTTAGCCAAAGCCCGCAGCGCACGCTGCAACTCCTGTTCTCTGACATTTTCGGCGAGTGCTCGGTATTCCTTGACTGAATCAACGGCACCGAGGCTGCGAATTTCTTCCACATACTCCCTAACGCCCGCCTCGATGATCACATCGGCTTTGCGCGCCTCAGTTTGTCGAGCTCGCAGATTCTGATCCACGATATCCCGCAAATCATCCACTGTGTACAAATAAATGTCCGGCAAATCACCGACCTGGGCCTCTATATCGCGCGGCACAGCGATATCTACCATCAGGATAGGGCGGTGTTTACGCGCCTTTATGGCCTGCTCCACAGCGCCCTTGCCCAAAATCGGCAGTTGACTGGCAGTTGAGGTAATAACGATGTCGGCATCCAGCAGTTGCTCGGGGATCTCCGCTAACAGCACTGCTTCAGCAGCGAATTTCTGAGCCACTTCTCGGGCGCGCCCCAGTGTGCGGTTGGCTATGACGATTCTCTTGACGCCGGCATCGATCAGATGACGGGTGACCAATTCGATAGTTTCACCGGCTCCCACCAACAACGCATTGCATTCACCGAGATCTGCAAAAATATGCCTGGCCATATCCACTGCAGCATAGGCTACCGAGACAGGGTTCTCTCCTATCGCAGTATCTGTACGCACTTTTTTGGCAATCGAAAACACCTTTGGAAACAGCCGACCCAATTCACTACCCACGGAAGCTGATTCTGCTGCTACCGCATAAGCCGACTTCATCTGACCCAATATCTGTGGTTCACCAAGGATCATTGAATCCAGCCCCGAGGCGACCTGAATAATATGCTGTATCGCCGCATTTCCTTCAAAGTGATAGGCAGACCGGCGTAAGTCATCAGCCGATAAGTGATGATAATTGGCCATCCAATCGACAACTTCCAGGGCCTTGTCAGCCAGCGGAAGGTGCGCCGGTGCGATAGCGTAGATTTCGGTGCGGTTGCAAGTGGACAGAATGACCACCTCTTCCAATTGTGCGCTGTTCAGGGCATCGATAAGGGCTTCATTGACCTGATCCGGAGCAAATGCCACCCGTTCGCGCACCTCGATGGCTGCCGAATTGTGGTTAATTCCGAGTGCTAGCAAATTCATTGACGCTATTTTTCACTCCCGAAGGTCTCAAGTCATTCCGGCTACGGTCGCCGAGGGCCGCGAAAGATAGCATATTTCGCGAAAAATATTATGGATTTTAACAAGTTACAGAGGAAAAGACATAACCCTTAGAGAGGCATAAAGGGAACTGCCGGAGGAGTCCGCGGTCAAGGAATATAGGCTTACTCGCCCTACTGTGTCATCATTAATGTTAACCAGCTGGATTTTACTCGTATTATCATCATGCACCGCAGTCAATTAATCGCACTATTGTTTCCCGCCCTGATCTGGTCCTGCTCATCTACACCAGAGGCAACCCAGGCAGACACCACTACCACCGAGGCGTTGGTGGTAGAGGCTAGCGCGCCTGAAATACCCGAGCGCGCTATCCCTGATGAAAGCCTTTACCCCTTGCTGGTGGCTGAGTTTGCGCTGCGCCGCCGTGCCTACGACGTAGCTCTGGACCAATATATGGACCAGGCTGAGGCTCTGCAGGACCGCGGAGTCAGTGCCCACACCACTCGCCTGGCGCAGTTTATGAAGCGCGAGCCCGAGGCTCTGGCGGCGGCCCAACTGTGGGTTGAGCTGGACCCACAAAATGTCGAAGCCAATAACACCCTGGCGACCCTGCTGGTTCGCAGAGGCCGAACGGTTGAAGCCATTCCCTATGTCGCCATCGTCGCGCGCAGCGGAGCTGATACCAGTTTTCCAATGTTGCTCAACGGCTTTCGACAGCTGTCACCAGCCCAGCAGGGCGAACTGGTGGATGGCATCAATACACTGGCTACAGAATTTCCCGACGACCCACAATTACGGTTGACTCAGGCCCTAATTCACGAGGAGCTAAAGCAGACAGAACAAGCCCTTGAAAAACTGAATTTACTGTTCGAATTGGAGCCCTATCAACAGCAGGCGGTGCTGCTGGAAGCCAAATTATTGGTGGAGACCGGCGCCAAAGATCCATTCAAGCGAATGCGAGCTGCTCTGGCTGAAAACCCGGAAGACAGCCGCCTGCGGCTACAATATGCCCGCCTGCTGACGCGAGAAGACATGGATGCCGCGAGACAGCAGTTTGAGATTTTATCGTCGCAGAACCCCGATGACGCCGACTTACTGTTTTCCCTGGCACTCATTAGCCGTGAAACTGGAGACCTACCGGCGGCCAAAGGCTACCTGCAGAACCTGCTAGACATGTCTGAACGCGAGGACGAGGCTCACTACTATCTGGGCAGAATTGCCGAGGACCAGAATGATCAGAAGCTCGCCATTGAACAATATATGCAGGTGCAGGCGGGTCGGGATTTCCTCAGCGCCAATAATAGAATCGGACAAATACTACTCGAGCAGGGTCAGCTTGAACAAAGCCAGCAGTACTTTACCGCGCTGCGCGACCGTCGTCCCGAACAGAGAGAGCCCCTGTATGGCCTCGAGGCCGAATTACTAAACAGTTCAGAAATGTGGGATGCCAGTCTTTCCATTCTCAACCAGGGCCTGAATGAGTTTCCGGACTCCACCAACTTGCTGTACAGCCGATCCATGCTGGGCGAAGAATTGGGTGATCTGGACATGATGGAAAATGACCTACGCGCCATTCTCGACAAGGACCCCAATAATGCCACGGCGCTGAATGCGCTGGGATATACCCTGGCAAACCGCACCACTCGTTACGAGGAAGCTCGCAGTCTCATCGCCCACGCCCTCAGAATTCAACCGGGTGACCCCGCCGTTCTAGACAGTATGGGTTGGGTCCTCTATAAACAGGGGCAATACGAGCAAGCTATTAAGTACCTTCGTCAGGCCTTTGCCAAATTCCCGGACCCGGAAGTCGCTGCCCATCTGGGCGAGGTCTTGTGGGCCAGTGGCGATCAGGATGGTGCCATGGAGATATGGGACTCAGCGCTACTACTAAACCCCGATCACGCACTATTGGCCGCTACGATCAAGCGCCTGGGCGTCAACGCACCAGAACCACAGCCCTAGCCCACTATGACTCGCTTGGCTCACCTGGCGATCGCTCTGGGCAGCCTGCTTCTCTCGGCCTGCGCCAATCAGCCAACCAGCACTCCACCCACGCAGCAATCCTGGGAACAGCAGCGACCGGCGCTAGAGGCGCTGGACCAGTGGCAAGTGCAGGGCAAAATGTCCTTGCGTACGGCAACCGAGTCTCAATCTGCAAGCATGATCTGGAGCCAGCAAAAACACGTCACCCAATTGCGTCTCAGCGGCCCCTTGGGAGCAGCAGCAACGCATATTCAGGCTGATGGCAAAAATGTCGAGATAAACCGCGGCGGCAAGACTGACCGGTTCGATATGTCTTCCCCTGAAACCATTGCCGCTGGTACCGGCTGGGACCTGCCACTGCGCGAGCTACCCAATTGGTTGTTGGGCATTCCGTATGGGGACACCGCCGGACCCAATGCACTGGTCGAGAATAATTTGCTACGGCAGTTCACCGAGCACGGCTGGACTGTTCGCTACGAGCAATACGACAGCTTCGACGGCCTTTACCTTCCGGTGCGCATAATCATCGAACGAGATGAGAGTCGGGCCAAGCTAATTATCCGCGATTGGACCTTTACGCGGGCCCCATGATGCCAACCTTATCAGTGATGGCACCCGCCAAACTCAATCTGTTTCTGCACATTACCGGTCAGCGGGAGGACGGATACCACACCCTGCAAACTCTTTTTCAACTACTCGACTGGGGCGATACACTCACATTCGATCGCAACGATTCAGGTAAAGTCACCCTGGAAAGCTCGGATCTGGGGTTCGATCAGGCCGATAATTTGATCCTGGCCGCAGCGCGGCAGATTCACCAGCCCGGGCTAGGAGCCCATATTGTGCTGGACAAGAAAATACCTATAGGGGGCGGCCTTGGCGGCGGCAGCTCCAACGCAGCCACCACCCTGATGGCCTTAAACCTACTTTGGGACCTCAATATTGAACCCCGGATTATGCTCGATATTGGCGCCAGTCTGGGGGCTGACGTGCCGGTATTCCTCGCCGGACACACCGCATGGGCAGAGGGTATTGGCGAGGCCTTGACGCCCGTCGAATTGGACAACAAATGGTACGTGGTAATATTCCCGCAAACCCCTGTAAACACTGGAGAAATATTTTCCAAAGGGCAATTGACACGGGACACCCCTGCCATCACAATAGCGACCTTTTTTGAGGGGCACTCTCGAAACGACTGCCAGCCAGTAGTGATAGATCTCTATCCTGAGATCGGTAAAGCACTGGCATGGTTAGGAAGTTTTGCTGAGTCCAGACTGACTGGAACAGGTGCTTGCGTATTTGCAAGCTTTGCAAGTCAGGCGGAGGCAGATGCCGTCCGGTGCCAAGTTCCGACATATTGGAACGTTGTGGTCGCCCGGGGCGTGAATCAGTCACCTGCACTCAAACAACTGGTTTTAACCAGATAGATTATTGGGGTGTCGCCAAGCGGCAAGGCACTTGGTTTTGATCCAAGCATTCGCAGGTTCGAATCCTGCCACCCCAGCCATATTTCGATGGCTGCCATGTACCAGAGGTATGTGGCATCCATTTTTTAAAAGAGATTTCTAGCTAAACCCAAAAGGTAAAGCGCAGTGTCCTCAAAAATGATGGTTTTTACGGGTAATGCCAACCCGGAGCTGGCCCACAAAGTGGCCAGCAGGCTGTATCTGTCCATCGGCAAAGCCGATGTTGGCAAGTTTAGTGATGGTGAGGTCGCCGTTGAATTGAACGAGAACGTGCGCGGTAAGGATGTGTTTGTTTTGCAATCCACCTGCGCACCGACCAACGACAGCCTGATGGAGTTGATCGTAATGATCGACGCTCTACGCCGGGCGTCGGCCACGCGCATCACCGCGGTGGTGCCCTATTTTGGCTACGCCAGGCAGGATAGGCGGGTAAGGTCTGCTAGGGTACCTATCACCGCGAAAGTGGTAGCAGACATGATGGTTGCCGTCGGTGTAGACCGCGTGATGACCGTAGATTTACATGCGGAGCAGATTCAGGGCTTTTTTGCTTGCCCAGTGGACAATATTTATGGCTCGCCGGTGTTGAACGATGACATTGTGGCCTGTAACTACGACAACCTGATGGTTGTATCGCCTGATATCGGTGGCGTAGTTAGAGCACGGGCGATTGCCAAGCAATTGAACGATGCCGATTTGGCTATCATCGATAAACGTCGGCCACAGGCCAACGAAGCTCAGGTGATGAACCTGATCGGTGAAGTAGACGGCAGAACCTGCCTGTTGGTTGACGATATGGTCGACACAGCGGGCACACTTTGCAAGGCGGCAGACGCACTAAAAGACCGCGGCGCCGTCAAAGTGGTGGCCTACTGTACCCACGCGGTACTTTCAGGGCGCGCACTGGACAATATTAGAGGCTCCCAACTCGATGAGTTGATAGTCACAGACACGATTCCTTTAAGCGATGAGGCGAAAGCGGTCGATCAGATCCGCCAACTCACCATCGCCGACCTACTGGCGGAGTCTATCCGTCGTGTGTCGAATGAGGAATCAATTAGCGCGCTGTTCGATTAAGGCCAGCGTTTTTTTGCAATCCGTTACTGCACCGGTCGCAAGTACAGTAACGCACAATCAAAGGAGTCACGACTATGTCTGACCAATTTGAACTTACAGCCGAACTGCGAGACGACATAGGGAAAGGTGCGAGCCGCCGCCTGCGTCGTCTTGCCAACAATGTCCCCGCTATTATGTATGGTGGCGGTGATGCTCCACAGCCTCTGACCCTGGTCCGCAAGGACTTCGAGAAGGCGCTGGAGAACGAAGCGTTTTACTCCCACGTACTAACTATCAATGTGGGCAAGAGTTCGCAACAGGCCATTCTCAAGGACCTGCAGCGTCACCCAGCCAAAAATTCCGTGATGCACGCCGACTTTCTGCGCGTAGATGCCAATACATTGGTTAAAGTGACTGTTCCGATTCACTTCCTCAACGAAGAAAATTCGATTGGCGTGAAAACCGAAGGTGGCTTGGTACAGCACCAGGTTGTCGAAGTAGAAGTTCAGTGTCTGCCTGGCGATATTCCCGAGTACCTCGAACTCGATATGCAGGAAGTGGTCATTGGCCGCATCGTTCACCTGTCTGAGATCAAGCTCCCTGAGGGCGTAGTATCTACCGCGCTTGCATTGGGCGAAGATCACGACCTTGCAGTTGCTTCTATCGTAGCGCCCAAAGGCGGTAATGAGGAAGACGAACTGGCAGCAGCAGCTGACGTAGCCGGCGAAGATGCTGGTGAAGACGGCGCTGAGGAAGGCGACAGCGAGGCGTAACACCCTCGCTGTAAGCGTCACCCGCTTTGACAGCAACTATCAAACTTATTGTTGGCTTGGGCAACCCCGGTAGCGACTACCGGGGTACACGCCACAATGCGGGTGCCGACTTCGTTGAGGAACTGGCACGACAATGCAGTTCCACTCTACAGGCAGACTCAAAATTTTTCGGTATGAGCGGCAGGGTAAACCTTGCCGGTCATGACGTGCGCCTGTTGATTCCCACAACATTTATGAACCGCTCCGGACAATCGGTTGCGGCGCTGGCCAGTTTTTACAAGTTTACGCCTGAGGAAATTCTCATCGCTCACGACGAACTGGACATTCCACCTGGCACCGCCCGTTTCAAACAGGGAGGCGGCCATGGCGGACACAATGGCTTGCGCGACATTGTTCCAGCACTAGCGAACAGCAAGAACTTCCACCGCCTTCGCCTGGGCATCGGACATCCCGGTCACGCATCCAAGGTTACCGGCTACGTACTGGGTAAACCTTCTCAGGTTGACCGAACGCGAATCGATGCCGGTATCGACGAGGCGATTTCTGCTTTGCCTCTGTTGCTTGATGGCGATGCCACCAAGGCAATGACACAACTACACAGCTTTAGCGCGGCCTAAGTCGCATCTACACAGGATATTTCCATGGGTTTTAATTGCGGTATTGTCGGCCTCCCCAATGTGGGCAAGTCCACACTTTTTAATGCTTTAACCAAGGCTGGAATTGATGCCGAGAATTTCCCGTTCTGCACCATTGAACCCAACGCTGGCATCGTACCCATCCCCGATCCCCGCCAGACGAAAATATCAGCGATCGTAAAACCACAAAAAGAAATTGCGACGACCATGGAATTCGTCGACATCGCTGGACTAGTTGAAGGCGCATCCAAGGGTGAAGGACTTGGCAATCAGTTTCTGGCAAATATTCGCGAGACCGACGCCATTGCCCACGTAGTAAGATGTTTTGAAGACGAAAATATCATTCATGTATCCAATCGCATCGACCCCAAAAACGATATTGAAGTAATCAACACCGAGCTGGCCCTGGCCGACTTGGAAAGCTGTGAAAAGCAGCTCCAAAAGGTTCTCCGTACCGCCAGGGGCGGCGACAAAGACTCCGTCGCTATGCAGGCATTGCTGGAGAACAAGCTTCTACCGCACCTGAATGAAGCTTTACCCGTGCGCGCCCTGGAACTGGACAGCGACGAGCAAGCACTGGCCAAGCAGTTGTTTTTACTCACCTCGAAACCGACCATGTATATCGCCAACGTGGACGAGCAGGGATTCGAAAACAACCCATACCTGGACGTGGTGCGGGAGATTGCCGCGACAGAAAATGCAGTCGTGGTTGCTATCTGCAATAAGCTCGAATCAGAAATTGTCGAACTGGACGATGACGAGCGGCTGGAATTTTTGCAGGACCTTGGCATGGATGAGCCCGGCCTGGATAAGGTTATCCGTGCCGGCTACGAACTATTGAATCTGCAGACTTATTTCACCGCCGGAGAAAAAGAAGTCCGTGCCTGGACGGTTAAAGTGGGTGCCACCGCCCCAGAGGCCGCAGCGGTTATCCATACGGATTTCCAAAAAGGCTTTATACGCGCTGAAATCGTGGGTTACGAAGACTTCGTCGCGAACAACGGTGAGCAAGGTGCTAAGGATGCGGGTCGATGGCGTCTCGAAGGTAAAGATTACATCGTTCAGGACGGCGACATTATCCACTTCCGTTTTAACGTCTAGGCAGTAGGGGTAACGGCTATTGCCACCAGCCTCCCACCGCCTGAATAGGTCCCAGACGATCATCGGCACTTACCCAGGCTACCAGCGCCAGCCTTTCAGCCTGTCCCGCCTGGGATGTCGAAGGCAATTTACCGGACCATTTGCCAGCGCTACCGCGAAAGGTACGGTGACCCAAAACCACGAAATCATGTTTAAGTTCCCGCCCCTTGTTTTCTCCAGCTCGCACCGGAGTCGACATACCAAAGCCAAGCACGGCTATATGTAAGGTGTTGGCTCCGGGAGTTCCCGCTACAGGCACGAACAGAGCCTCGAACGCTTGTCCTGTAGGTGCCAGCTCGAGCACGCCCACGCTCTCTTTACTCAACGGCACCTGATCAGGACGTCGACGCCAAGAGCGCCACTCATCCCCTCCGGCCATCACGCCCGGCGTATACACTCCATTACTGATGCCCTGACGCCGGTAGTCACGTTGCCGCTCGCCATACGCAGGCGTCGCAAAACGATCCTCCCAGCCCAGATAATTCCAGTAATCCACATGAAAGGCGACCGGAATAAGCGTCTGCCATAGGCCGGGATGATCCAACATACCGGATAGCCAGCGGTCAGCCGGTGGACAGGAACTGCAGCCTTCGGAAGTGTATAGCTCCAGAACCGTTGCTTGCTGAACGGGGGAACGCAAAGTTTGATCCGCCAAAACCGGCGCGGCTAGCAGGCACAGGAGTACAGTAAAGGGTCGCATATTCATAATCTTACGACCCGCGTGTGTGGAGAAAGTTCGTAACAAAGACTTTTCCCGGCGGCGCTACCCGCCGTTTCCACTCTCCGCGATGTAACCTCCAGCCCTTGGCAGCCCCAGCAAGCCGGGAACCCGTCGCGCAGGCGGCGTGGTCTCCCGACTCCAGGGTGGCGGCATACGCATACCATACGATGCCGCCATTAATGCAATGGTCTGCCAGGCTATAAATATCCAGTAGTTTTGGTAAATCGCAAAGTGGGTAAGACACAGCGTCATATTCGGTATATGAGTGCGTGGCACTTTTTTGCGTATGGATTCCGGCGAATCGTGTTCCGGGGATACATAGACATCCCAGTACATGTCCATCCATAGGGCCTGCCACACTGAAATCATAGTATAGGCCATGAGCCAGACCAGCCAAATTGGCCAGTCACTACCTACTGCCAGCGCGAGATGCCAGAAAGAGAGAAAATACAGACCTGTAGTGAGCCCCCAGCAGAGTCCAAAAACTCCCTGAGAAAACAGTGCGAGCTGTCTTCCGAAACGCAGAGTATTGCGATACCAGTAACCCCAGTACGCAATCAGTATAAAGAAACTGACTGCTAGAGTGCTCAACCACCATATAGGGTCACCCCATTGCTGTAAGGAGATAAATGGAGAGGCCAGAGCGGCCTCTAGCGCACCGGTGAGGTGGGCGACCAAAAGGCAGTACGAAAAATAAATAGCAGCGCGCAACCAGGCAGCCGGTGGCGACCATAGGTGCGCGGAATGCCCGCGGTAGCGGATACAGTAAAGTATCAGCAATCCGACGATGACTGCCAGAAGCAGACTTACCGACATTCGCATCCCATCAATCATGAATTTATATGAAGCATAGTATCCGGTTGCCGCCACTCAATTTTGACAATTCGCAATGAAACACCATCGCAGGTCTACCAAACTGATGGAAATCAGTTATAGAAGCCCCCACGTGCATCAGAACACACGGCAAACCACATCCAGTGCATCCAACACTCTGCCCGAACTGCTCAGTTACATCGATGGGGAGGTCGTCAGGCCTGCGGTGGACAGACAAAACATGCTGCGTAATCCCAATGATACGCTGCCATTGCAGGCTCAACTGGCCTGCTCGCCAGAACAAATAGAAAACGCTCTGCAGTCTGCTGATACTGCGCACCAGCTAGCGGCCTGGGAAAACACGCCCAGCTTTGAGCGGGCAGCAGTTCTGGACTACATCGCTGACGAACTGGCCAGACCAGAAATACGTGCGCGCATTGCTTATGTCGATGCGATTACCACCGGAGCCGTCATTAGCGTGACCGAGAAAATGTCCGCGCTCTCCCCCTTCGTCTTTCGTGCGGCGGCGCAGTTCATTCGTGAGGGGAATCTTGAGCAACGGCTGCCGGGGAAACGTGGCGAAGTAGAATATTTTCGCCGCCCCTGGGGACCCGCACTATTGATCAACCCGTGGAACGGCCCCACGGCCATTGGCGCTCACAAGATTGCCAGCGCTCTGGCAGCCGGAGCACCCTGCATCATGAAGCCCTCGGAGTGGGCTCCTCATTCAGTATTGATAATGGCTGACATTATTCACCAGGCCGGGCTACCAAAAGGGACGTTCCAACTAACCTGCGGCAATCGCTCTGCCGGCGGCATCATGATTGATGACGCGAGGATCAAGTCAATTTCCTTCACCGGCGGCACTGTTGGGGGGCGGGTCATTGCCAGAGCCTGCGCTGACGATTTCAGACCGACCCAACTGGAACTAGGTGGCAACAACCCGCTGGTCGTATTTGCTGATGCGGACCTCGAACAGGCGGCCATAGGTATCTGCTACGGCTTGAGCAACCTCAACGCACAGTGGTGTCGGGCGCTGGGGCGTGTAATGGTTCACCACTCGGTTAAAGACAAATTATTGCAGCTGGTAGAGACCCATTTGGCAAAAATTCGCCTGGGCAATTCACTGGACCAGAGCTCGGACATGGGACCGCTGATTCATCGGGCGCATTTCGATGATGTACGGGCCCAGATAGAGCGACTCGAGATGGCAGGCGGCGAACTGATACGCTCCACCCCTATGCCCGATCTACCGGGCTATTTTATTCCACCTACCCTTATCGATGGTTGCCAGCCTGACGACACCGTCGAGGAAATTTTTGGGCCGGTTGCCTGTGTTCATACCTTCGACTCACATGAGGAAGCGTTGCAACTGGCCAACGGCACCGCTTATGGACTGGCAGCCTATGTGTACAGCAAAGATGAAGAAAGCGCGTATGCATTCAGCCGCCGCATCCGCACCGGTGGCGTGAAGATCAACGGCTACAGTCTTTTGTCCTTGAGCAGCGCGCCCAGAGGAGCGTGGGGGCAGTCCGGGTTAGGCGAGGAAGGCACCAAAGAGTCTATCGAATTCTTTACTGGCGCCCGAACAGTAGGGCTCTCGCTTCAGGATAAAATTAACAATTAGATTGTCTCTATAGAGATATTCTGAGTCGCCGCCTCGGAGCCGAGAGTAAAAACAGCATCCTTGTATTTTGGTGGACCAAATTTTGGGCGCGCGTTATTAGATAGCGCAACAGGCTCCTTGGGAATGCCAATAAAATTGGTATCCAGCTTACCGTTATCATTTTTATCATAAAAAATCGACAGCGCGTACTCTCCCGGAGGCAAACTCAACTCAATACAAACCACGCCTTCTTCGAGAGCCTCAGCAATCACTACCTCGCGAGTCAGCACAGTATCCTTACCCAGCCAGGTGTCACCGGAGTCGTACGCAGAGATGAAGATACTACCCTCAGCATCCTCCAGGCCCGTTACCTCGACCCGGAGTATGGTGGCATTTTCAACGCCAGATTCACCGGCGGCAGTATCCACTGCGGCAGCTTCCTCCTCGGCAAAAGTTGCGGTATTAATGAATAGCAGACTCAATAGCACGATACAATTTGTTAATATTTTCATTACGCCCTTCCGCGAATAGTGAGACTGGTGATATAAGCATTTCGGGATAAAAATCACAACCAGGATGAGTGAACCGGTGAATATTGAAAAAATATGTAAGGTACTCGAGGGCAAGGTTCGTGGCAAACCCGTGGCGATCAGTCGCTTCGACGAAGATCCACCCACCGGCTTCGAGGGACTAAAGGTAGACCCCTGTCAGATTCTCCGCCACGCAATGGATGACGGCCGGCGCGTTTACTTTGATCGGGAGCATCAGGACTGTGTGCACGGCGCCTATATTACCGGAGTGCATCCAGGTAATGAGCAGATCCGCAGTGGCAGGCTGCTCACAGACTACATCCCCGTTTACAACCTGGAGGCGGCACACACGTTTAACTCCGGCGAGTACATCCTTCCACAGGGCACTGTAAAGGGGTTTTGCGCGGCCCCGCTGGACGACGTTCCAGAAGATATGGCAATAGAATGGATTGTTCTGGTGTGCTCCCCTGCGCTCGCTACGCTAGCCGGCGCAGCGCGCGCGGTGAAAGATGGGACCCGCCCGGATACCGCCGCCGGAAACTCTTTTTGCAGCGATTTGTTTGTCACGCCGTTTTACAATGACAACGTAGTGGTCACCACCGGCGATATGGGCGGGCGAATAAATAATCGCATGAAAGACTCAGAGATGTTCGTCATCATACCCGCACGCTGGGCCGACAATCTAATCCAGCTCATTGGTGAGGTCCCGGACGTTAAGGGAATCTACGAGGCTACGCGGCCCGATGATTCAATCTACTGGGAAAAGCAGAAAGCGAAGGCCGAACGCGCCAGTGGCAGCAGCGATGCGCGCCTGGCGAAGGAAAAATACGGACTGGAAATTTCCATGCCGTGGGACGACGAGGCGCTTGCCGCTATCATGAAAGCGCCGAAATTTGTTCGCAAAATGGCTGTTGGCAATGTGGAAGACTATGCCGAGGAGCAAGCCATAGAACGAATCTCCCTGGACACGGTGAAGGCGCAGGCCGAGCAAGTCGGTATGGGGAAATTCATGAATGACTTAAGCGCCAAGCCCGGCGGTTTTTTGAAGCGCCTGTTCGGTAAACGCTAAGTAGCCCGCTGCAAGCGCACGTCCCAGAACAACTCGGGAGATTGCTGCCATTGATAGCGCTCAAGCAGATTATCGGCAGCAAGCCAAAAACGGCTGTCGTCGGTATATTGCCCCCCGCTATATTCACAGCGCCGGCAAAGCTGCTCCTCACCATCCGGGGAGGCAATCAGTTCTTCCCCGACCAACCTTGCACTGCGCTCGCTGACCAGAGGTTTTAGCAGTATCAATTTGTCTGCAGGGTCATTGATGTCAGGCAGGACAATCGTGCCGCCACCTTCGCGCGCTAGTAAGCGGGCAATTAGTGGGCCAGTGAAAATTCGCATTAATGGAAACAACAGCGGGGTCTGTTGCAGGGTTTCCACGGCCACCTCTATTTCCTCCTCTTCCGTATCACCCATACCGCGACGAGTGACAATAGGGCGGTCGTCACGCAATTCATAATACGCAGAAATATTCTCCACAGAGCCAGTGCACCACTGCACACTGAAATTTTGTACCGCACCGTGGGAAACCAGCGCGGCCACGGTAATATCGATACCCGGCGCAGCGCGCGTGCTGGTGATTCTGCACTCGCCGAGCAGATCGCCTTCCAGACTCCAGGTTTCTCTTACCTCAGTGGGTTTACCATTGAGCGAATAATGGTAGGAACCACTCAGCATCAGCTATCTTTCGCCGGATACTCGATGAGCTCGATAATCAGTCCACCGGTTGTATCCGGGTCAAGGTAGACCATCTTTTTCTCTCCAATGCTTACCACACCATCTGGAGTAACGTGACCCGGCCTGATACCGCGCGCTAAAAGACTTGTCAGCGCTGCCTCAATATCACTCACTCGCCAGGCTACATGATTGATCCCGGCTCCACCGGAAGGCATTGAAAGCAGCTTGTCGCGGAACTCGGGAGACACCGGTTCAATCAGTTCAAACTCCAACCCACCCACAGAAAAGAAGGCAAACCTTGTTGCCGCCTGTTCTCCTGGCTCTGGCACGTAACGAACATCCCTGGCCTCGATACCGTACACCCTGCACGCCTGAGCCACCGCAACCGAAAGATCGGGAACGACAAAACCCAGATGAGCCACCTCCTCAATGTAATCTAGCAATACGGATTTCGCTTCAGACATGTTGCTGTTCCTCACTGGGGTACCAAAGATTTGCGATTTTATCGCTTTCTTGGCTGACTCGGCATACCGAAACTATACTCGATTACCAAGATGTCCAGTTAATGGATACAGCTATTTTTCTGAAATCAAAAACCGTGACGGAGCTTTGATCAGGCTCCAACTCGGCTAAGGATTGTGTGGCAGGAGACTAGGCGGCGTCGGAACGCTGTTCCTGCTTCTCGAAGTTGATATGCAGACCCTTGAGACCCCGTAGAACAATATTTGGCCAGTAACTCAGGTCACTGCCCTGCTCATCGATACTGAAGTTGGTCAGCCGGGAAAGCAGGATGGTCAATGCCACCGTCATTTCCTTACGGGCCAGCATGGCGCCTGGACAAAAGTGAATGCCCTTGCCAAAGGCAATGTGGTCGTTGGCGTTAGCGCGATCGATATCAATATCATTGGGCTGCGTAAAAATTTCTCGGTCGCGGTTGGCCGCGTGGAAACGCAGCATCAGCAGCGAATCCTTGGGTATTTTCACACCCTGGATTTCGCTGTCTTTTTTTACCACGCGCCACATGCCGGCACTGGGGCTTTCCATGCGCAGAATCTCTTCCACTGCATTGGGGATCTTCGTAGGGTCTTCCTGTAGCGCCTGAAGTTGCGCAGGATTCTGGATGAGACTGACCATGCCGCCGGTGATCGCCGAAGTGGTGGTCTCATTACCGGCCACCATCAACTGCTGTAACAAGCTTAGCAGTTCCTCCATGTTCAGCAGGCGAATCTCGCCCGTATCCGGGTCGGCGATTTCAGTAGCGGCCAGGTCGGAGATCATATCGTCTTGTGGGTTACTGCGGCGCTGCTCGGCAATCCTGGCAAAATAATGCTGGAAGGCAACGATATTCTCAGCGTCCTCCAGCTGATCTTCCGGAGTAGCGAGCTGGCTCAAGCGACTAGCAAAGGAGTCCGACCATTTTTTAAAGTCCTTCATGTCCTTGCGGGGCACGCCCAACTGGTCGGCAATAACATAGACAGGCAGAGGAGTGGCGAACTCTTTTACAAAATCACATTCACCACGCTCGATAAACTTGTCGATTAACTCGTGCACCATGGTCTGCATATACTCTTCCATCGCGTTGACACGTTTCTGGTTAAATACCTTATTGACCAGCGTACGGTAAGTTTTGTGCCTTGGTGGATCAGCCGTGATCATGGTGTCGACCTGCTGCCAGCCCCGTTCGTAAATTTCAGTGACCGCCCGATCGGGCTCGGGGCCCTTGAGCTGCTCACCAAAGTTATTCGAGTATGCCTCGGTGTCTTTCAATAACTTGATGACATCCTCATGACGGCTGACCATGAAAATATTGGTGTCCGGTAACTGATACACCGGTGCCTGCTCCTGCAGGGCCTGATAAAAATCATAGGGACAGTTTAGAACGCTCTCGTCGAAAAAATTGAAATCTGCCGGGCACTTACTCATGCTGTTATCCTTTTATAGTTCGCCATTAATGTATTTGTCGATGGTCTGATGGAAGTGGCGAATGCGCACTTCGTGGTAATTGGCCAGCACCAGCTCCCTGGATTTAACGCTCTGCAACCCTTTCTGGATTTTCGGCATATTGACCAGATCCTGATCGAAGATCGCTCCGAGCTTAGCGCCCAACTCCGGCGCCTCAGAAAACAATTCATCTACGCCCATTCGCCGCACCGGCGCGTCAGCGGGGCGTTCGGCGCCCGTCGCTAGCTGGCAGATTACGATAATCTCCATCAGCGCCGTAGTGTGATCATCGCCATTAGGGCGGAAACGGTAGGTAATATTGGGGTGAAAACCGGCCCAGGGCGCGAAATTGGGGAAGATGGAATACAGAATGGAATCCATCCGTTCTGCGTTGGTGGCAAACGACGCCAACTCCCTGTCGTGGTTCTTGCTGAACTCCTCAGAATTTAATTGACCGATGTATTCCCGGGCGCTCAAGCCCTCGGGAACGACTGCGTGGTTGGGGCGGGCCACCATGGCTGAAACACCCAACATGGTATCTACCACGTCCTGATCGCTGATATCTTTCAGGTGAAGACTGGGTACTCCCAGAGCTGTAATAGTGCGGCTAATGTGGTCACCCCAGACGTCGTATTGGCTGTCGGCCTCATCCGTGTAGGCGAGGATTTGCGGGTGCGTTGCTACCGCATGGTAAGACTCGATAAACGCTTCCCAGCCGATCTTCCAGTTACAGGGGATGACTTTTTCAACGTGCAACATTTTGTAGGCGTTTTCTGGTTTCCAGCGTTCAAAGTGCTCGGGCAGGATGCCCAGATACTCGTGCAGGGGCTGGGCCTCCAGGTCCATATTAATGAACACCCAACCGCCCCAGGTATCCACCTGTACTTCTGGCAGGCTGAAATTTTTCTTGTCGATGTGGGGGAAATCCCATTCGCAGGGCGCACCCTTGAACTCGCCCTCCAGGTTCCAGGTGAACGCGTGGTAGGGGCAGCTGAATTTCTTGTAGTTACCGTTCTCGTCTACCAACTGCCTGCCGCGGTGCAGACAGGCATTTCTATAGGCCCTGAGCCGCAGATCCTCAGTGCGGGTAACGATAACGGAGAAACGGGTGATGTCGTAGACAAAGGTGTCGCCCGCCTCGCCAATTTCAGTTTCACGGCACACGGCCTGCCAGGTGCGCTGCCATACATGCTCAACTTCCAGTTCGTGAAATTGCCGTGACAGGTAGCGGTCAACCGAAAGGTTGTCGCTGCCCAGGTAAGGGTTGGTATTTTCCCGCAGACAGTCGGGTACCGGATTGATCTCCTCATCCAGCAGATCCTGATAGGAAGGGCCCGGGGATCGGGCGATGATATCTGAGTGAAGCGTGGCATCGGCTTTGATGTTCATCGGCTGTCCATCTTTTATTGTTGTGGTCGTCGCTTAAATTTCGCACCGCCTGACATTGGCGGGTGCATGGAGTTGAGATCTGGAACAAATCCTATATCCACAGCTTGATTAAAAACAGTTCTGACTGTTTTTAATGGAAGAGAAGATGATCTAAATCAATTTTGTGCGGGGTCTGTGCCGGGCATTACTCCCGGTCCAGTAATAACGGTGCCAGAGGTTCTGGCTGGTTAAAAAAACGGCTCTACTTAGCGTGTTCCGCCAAACCTGCGCTAAGTTGCCAGGGCCGGTCCACTAACAAGTCGGTTCGCTCCGACATCAATTTATTGCAAGCCGCTCGGGGGTGGATCTGGGCACACACGGAACCTGGCTCAGTGCACTGCACGGTGATTTTGGGGTTGTTAATATAGCCATCGAAACTGCGCCGCTGCCATTCGGTCATCAGGGTGAATTCCTCTTCAAGATCTGCAATTATGCCGGCGCGCTGTTGCAGGGGACGCGAACTGACCGCCATACAGACTCTGTTTTCCGCAGCCCGGCTACGCCAACCGAAACTCTCCTCCCAGAGCTCCTGCAGCATTACAGGAGCAACTAGCAGGTGCGCGCCCTGCAGCGCTGCCACTTTTGCCACTTCAGGAAACACCATATCGTCGCCGGTAATCATTGCCAGGCGACCCCAGGGCAGATCAATCGTAGACAGGTGGTCTCCGGTTGTCATCCAGGGGTAGCGCTCACAACGATGCAACTGAGGCTGGCTGGCGACCAGACCATTGCTATCTATCAGCACCGACACTACTCCGCATCCGTCACCTACCGGCAGCACCAGTGAGGCACACAGCATAAGCTGCCTGCCCTTGCACGCTCGCGTCATCGCTGCAATCGCCCTATCCGCCACCTCCGCGCTGGGGACTGTGTGTAGATTGCCGGTATCACCGTAGCAAAACAGCTCAGGCAAAACTGCTATTATCGTCAGCTCTGGCAGCCCCTTAACCAAGCCAGACAGTTCATCCAGAGCCACCTCATCGGTAGCGGCAGGTTGCAGCAGGGCGATTTCGATGGTCTCAGCTGCGTCGCCACAAATAGGCTGGGAAGAAACCTGTGCGATTGACGCATAAAGCGCTGGACGACGCGCGGCGAAGAGGTCCGTTCCATCTGGGCGAGATTTATCATTGGCCAGCTCAAGGTCAATCTCTGCAGACACCACCGCTTCCTGATCTTGCGGACCCCTCGCCAGGATTTCGCCGCTGGGAGACACAATCTGGCTTTCGCCGGCACCGTTTAAAAATCGAAGGGGAATGTGGGTCTCCTCGCTGACGTCTTGCAACAGGTGCGCAGGTATTAACGGCCCAACCTTATTCGCTGCCACCAGGAACACCTTGTTTTCCGGCGCCCGCGCCGGCACATGAAGGCTGGCCTCATCAAGAGCAAAGGAATTCAATGAGTCACAGAATAGCTGCGCACCGCGCAATGCTAACCCACGAGGCGTTTCGCAGGTGACCCCATCGCGGCAGGGAAACATCGCCAGCGCGCCAAAATCTGTGTGCACAATGTCTCCTACCTGATCGGCGCGCGTGAACCAGATGTTCTCATGTCCCATCAGGGCTTGCTTGTCGGAGCGACCCGCCAATAGCCCCTGAGGATCAAAGCACAGCGAACTCACGGTAATATTCTGGCCGGCATTGCGTAACGATACATTGATTACTATGTGGCAGGCATGACGGGCCGCACGCTCCGCAATCGCCCTCAGGAATTTTCCGTCCAATGCCAGGGCAACACGCCAGGCGTGATCGGCGTCGTCATACCAGGAAATATGATTACTGAATTCCGGCAGCACCATCAACCGGGGTCCGCTTTGAGCGGCTTTGTCGATGACCCTTAAACAGGTCTCCAGATTTCCGTCAAGATCTGTACCTGAAGCAAACTGCAGAGCGGCAACGCGTGTCTTCAAGTTAGTACCTCCATTGAGGCTTCTCGAGCGCGTAAATCAGCGCTTTCTCACAGCCAGGTTATTGTTGCATAAATCATATAATGTTATAGTTATATATCATTACACGCAATTCATTACGCATCTGTACAGGCGCGGTAAAAGGGAACAAAACACCATGCATATTTTTGTCCTGGGTATGGGCCATGTGGGCAAGGCTCTGGCAGCAAACTTGCGCAGCGCGGGGCACCGGGTGACCGGGTCTACTACCACCCCCTCCAAAGTGACGGAACTGGAGCAGCATGCCGATACTGTAGTAGTACTTAAAGGATCGGAAACCGACAAACTCATAGCAGCCGCCAAGGGCTGTGATGTCATCATTGCCACAGTAGCACCCAATGTAAAGAATACCCGCACCATCGAGGAGCGTCACAAGCATTATGCGGATGTTCTGGTGGCGAGTTGCCGGTCAGCCAGAACTGCCTGCGACCGCGTCATTTTTCTTTCGTCGTTTTCGGTATATGGGGATGGCGGCGAGGGACAGGAACCTGTTACTGAAGCCACTCCCACCAGCAATGCAGAGGAGCCCTCTTCCCGTTATTACCAGGAGGCAGAAAATGAGGTTCTAACAAATACCGGCGGCTGTGTACTGCGCTTCCCGGATATGTATGGCGCTCCAGGAGATATGGATTTCGATCAGCGCGTTGCCATGTGCCATCAATACTTTGGCGGCAAGGCTATATTTAGTGCCGATGCGCCCTTGTACGCAATCCACTTCGAAGATGTGGTCAACGCGGTCATCCACGCGCTGAGCAAGCAGTTAAGCGGCATATACAACGTCTGTGATAACGACAGAACACCGGCCACCAACAAGATCGTGTTTGATGCTATTTGCGAAAAAATCGCATTGTCACCTCTGGAATTCCTGGATCAGATCAAAGCACCATTGAAAAAAATATCCTCGCAGAAATTTTACGACACAGGCTATAGCGTTCAACACGCCGATCCGAATGCAGATGTGGTATCTGCAGCACAGAGAAAGAGGTAGTCACCATGATCAATGTGGTGATCACCGGCAGCACCCAAGGCATAGGCTACGGTCTGGCTGCGGAGTTCTGCAACCGCGGCGATAACGTCACCCTGGCCGGAAGAGATCAGCAGAAGCTCGAGCAGGCTCTGGAAAATCTTGGCGATAAGCCCGGGAAGGTTGCGGGGATCCCCTGCGACGTAACTCGGGCAGAAGACGTGCAGGCACTGTGGGATCATGCCTCTACTGCGTTTGGCGCTGTTGATATCTGGATCAACAACGCAGGGCTGGCCAGAACCGCCTGGCAGATTCTCGATGTGCCGCAGCGCGAAATCGAGGCCATGGTAGCTACCAATATGTTAGGTACGATCAATGGCTCAAGAGTTGCAGCCAAGGGTATGAAAGCCCAGGGGCAGGGCAAGATATTCAATATGCTTGGCGGTGGCAGCGACGGAGAATACTTCCCGGGGATGGGCATTTATGGCACCACCAAAAGGGGTCTGGACTACTTTACCGATGCGATTGCAAAGGAAACGGCTGGTGATGGCGTGATCATCGGCAAGATCCGCCCCGGCATGATCATCACAGAAGCTGTGGTGCGCGAGGCCCGCGAAGATATTGTCAGCTTCGAAAAATCACGACACATAATGAATAATCTGGTGGATACCATCGAAACCGTTGCACCCTTTCTGGTCGACGAAATTATGACTACCAAAAAGAGCGGCACCAAGATCCGCTGGCTTACTGGCGGCAAGATCGCTAAACGCATGATGATGGGCCGATTCAAGAAGCGCCCGGACCAATTTGAAGCTTTTGGGCTATAGCAGATCTGCCCCGCCAGATCTGTCAGAACTAAGCCATAGGAAATCAATATGAGCGCAGATACAAAAACCATAGATCAATTCCTCGCTGACAATCCAGACGTCGATGTAAGCAAGGCCTGGGAGCGGTGCTGGGGAATCCTCAGTGACATCAAGAGCCGCATTGCACAGCGCTTCCCGGCATTAGTGTTGGAGCCAAATTGCGCAGACCGGGAATACTACACCTCCCCCAATGGCGAGTTTGAGGGATCCATGCAAGCCTGGAGCGGAGCGGGCTGCGACTGGTTAGTGAATTCCTGGCTGGGCAATCGCAAAGCCAGCATTCTCGATATGAACGCCACCGCCTTCCTGGGTCAGGAAACCGATGTACCCCATTTCGTGATGGTATTCGGGACTATTCCCAAACTGTTCTTCTACTTTGATTTCACTCCGCGCCGCAATCTTATGATCGACACCAACTACCTCGATCGCTATTACGCTCCAATAAATGAGGAATATCTGGCGCTGCGCGGTGATCCCAACTTCCAATGGTCGGTCAGCCACGGCACCTATATGCGATCGCTGACTAACCCCTCAACTCAAAGCCTGATGGGTGACCTCAACGCCGGCAATATCGATATTCTGGAGAAATATGCCTACAGCATGCTCGACCACTGGCTTGGCTGGCTTGACGCGGCGTCGCCTACCCCCCTTGATCAGCGCGACGAGTTACAGGCCTACGACTTCAAGGTGCGGGAGCTGGGCTATGCTCGCGACCCAATGAACAAACTGGCCGAGCAAGTGTTTGGTGCCGATCAGGTTGAGAACATGCTGAATATCCGCATGGGACGGGAACAAATGCAGCGCCGGCTCAGCGAGAGCACCTAAGCAGTGACAAGCTTTCTTGGTATCGACCTCTCCCAGGGGATTAAGCGTCGCCATTTAATCGCCTACTTCGTCGCCGCTTTCATCTCCTCCAGCTACGCTGGAACGCTCGCCATGTTGCAGCCCGGGCTCCTCCATGTGATGGGTTTCGAGCCCGGAAAGCAGGCCATACTTACCGGCAACCTCAGCGCCATGCAGGAAGTCATACTCATTCTGATGCTGGGCTTTATGGGTGCTTTTGCAGACCGTTACGGGCGCAAACCGGTGTATGTATTTGGTTTGCTGACCACCGCTATCGGCTTCGTGCTCTACCCCTTTGCCACCTCACTAACCGAACTGGTGATCTACCGCATTGTAATTGCCTTCGGGACGGCCGCCATGGTCGGCATGATGGTCACAGTAATCGCCGACTATTCCTGCGATAGCACTCGCGGCAAAGCCAATGGCGTGCAAGGTGTCGTCGCCACCCTGGGTGCCTTTCTCCCGCCGTTACTAGGCGCTCTGCCAAAAGTCTTCGTCGATCAGGGCTTCGACGAACTGGCAGCGCAACGCATGACTTTTGGTACTGCCGGCAGTTTGGGCGTGATAGGTGCGCTAGTCGTGTTCCTGGGCTTGGCGCCGCACGTAAAACAAGCGGGAACTATCGCCAGGGAATCGCTGTTCAGTATGGTCGCACATGGCGTTAAGGCGGCCAGAGATCCAGGTATTGCGCTGTCTTATGGCGCCGCCTTCATTTCCCGCGGCGACCTCGCCGTAACCGGCGCCTTTATGAGCCTGTGGCTGGTGCAGTTCGGTACCGGTGAACTGGGTATGCAGCCCAGTGAGGCCATGTTCAAGCTTGCGGTGCCGAGATTGCTTATGGTGGTAGGCGGCGCGCTGGTGGGCGCCATCATAATGGGCTTCATTGCCGACAAAGTGAGTCGAGTTACCGCAGTAAGCATGGCCTCCGGACTCGCCGGGCTGGTATACCTCAGTATGTTCCTGGTTGACGATCCTACCGCCACCTGGGTGATGGGTTTACTGGGAATCATGGGGATTGCCGAAATAGCCGCCTTTGTCAGCAGCCAGGCGCTGGTGGGTGAGCGGGCCAGTGCGGAGCGCCGCGGCGCGATCATTGGCGTGTTTGGCGTCTCCGGCGCCATCGGCATCCTGATAGGCACCGCGGGTGGCGGCTGGTTATTCGCCAACTTTGGCCAATCTACGCCCTTTGTCCTTTTTGGCATTCTTAATAGTTTGGTTTTTTTCTGGTCTCTGCGGGTTCGTCGCGCCCAGAATTGACTAATCGCATTGACTTGAATGCTCTAATGTTATTCTATTATATCAATTGCTTCACGAAGGAGCTGTTGAAGAATTTAGAGCGCCTTCAACACTACTATTTAACACATTTAAATGTGCGTCACCCGGGTTAACACGGGGTAGTTTATGCACTGGGACAGTACTATGAATCACAAATTTACGGCGGCAATGGTACTGGCTATCGCAGCCAGCACCGAATCTGTTCCGCTTAGCGCGCAGCAGTCGCTAATGCTCGAAGAGGTGATCGTGACCGCTAGAAAGCGCGCAGAATCACTGCAGAGCGTACCGCTTTCCATCAGCGCTATTAGCGAGCTTGAAATTGAGCGAATGGGCATTTCCAGCACCGAGGACGTAGCCAAGCTAACACCCGGCCTGGTATTCAATCGCGGTATTGGGGGCAGTGATATACGCCCGGACATACGCGGCATTACCCAACTCTCAGGTCGCTCAAACGTGGCCATTCTTATTGATGGCGTTGACCAGACCACAGACGCCCTGACCGGCACAGGCGCCGGCCAGTTGGTCGGTATGGGTTTGTTTGACCTGGAGCGCATAGAAGTCGTCAAAGGACCACAGAGCGCCTTGTTCGGTCGCAACGCATTCGGCGGCGCGATAAGTTACATCACTAAACGCCCCAGCGATGAACTCGACATAAACATAGAGCTAGATGGCGCAGAATACGGCAACTATCGCGGCAAATTCGGCATCACCGGCCCCATCACCGATCAGTTGTTATACCGATTTAACTATGCCCACGATGAAACCGGCGGCTACTACAGGCACCCGGAAACCCGTGACCGACTGGGCGATAGTGAAACAGATGCCGTCTCGCTGGCATTGCAGTGGCTACCCAACGAAAGCATAAGCAACCTTACTCGCCTGGACTACAGCGACCAGGATCAAGGCCAAAACGCCATCGCTGTTGCCCCTTACAATAAATGCGAGCAGATCCGTGGCAAGTCCAATCCCACACCATTCACAGATGGCACTGCCACTACGGTTGATGGCGGCTGCGAATATAAATCTTTCGTTGGGCCAGACTTCAGCGACTTCCCTAACATCACCTTTGGTGAGGATGTGCCTGTTTACCGTGGCGATTTACCCAGCGAGATTGAGGAACAGGATATTCTCCTTTCTCCAGAGGGTGTAAGAGGCACCGGTAACGAGGTAACACAGTTCAGTAATTTGCTGGAATGGTCGATCAACCAGGACTATGAACTGGTATCCAATACTGCATTTATAAAACACGAAGGGCGCGATGACTACGACCTGGACCAGCAGGGAACGTCTACCGAACTACAATCTCTGTCATTGGCCGGCTTCTCCTTCGGCTGGGTCAGCCCTGAAAACCCGCTAAATTTCCGCTTCGACACCGAGTTCGAGCGCGAGGTCATTTTCCAGGATCTGCACTTAAGCTTTGACCGCGGCGATAGTATCCAGTGGATGATAGGTGTGGAGTACTACGCCGAAGAATATGACCAGGTAAACTACCAGCGTGCCAACCATGCCATTGACCAACGAGGTACCAGCCCCACTGCTACCGGAAGGGTTTTGACCAGCACCTGGGTTGACGTCACCGGCACCATTCCCACGCCGGAATTTGAGTTCTCGGAAGCTACCATCACCGGCACCCTGCCAAGACAGGACTTTCGCGATACCGAGGTAGGTAGTATCTATGGCAGCTTTGACTGGGCCCCATCTGAACAATGGGAACTTAGCCTGTCTGCCCGATATCAACGTGAGACCGTGGAAATTGAATTTGATGCGCTGGATAGCACATACCTGGTGCCCGCCTTTCAAGATCAGAAAGCAGGCACCTTTTATCCCAGCATTCCCACCGCCGCCGGACCACCATGCTCGGTGATCGGTGGTGTCGAGTCACCCTCGGGAGCGCTGTGCTCGGTAGGATCAGCTCCACTCAACGAAGGTCCGCGTGCGATTAGCGGCAAAGAAACTTTCACCGCGTTTAACCCCAGAGCAGCCCTGACCTATCACCTGAACGATGATGTGATGTTTTATGGCTCTGTCGCCCAGGGCACCAAGCCCGGTGGCTTCAACTTTAACGCCAACCTGGTTGAATCGAATCAGGCCTATGACCTGGAAGAACTCATCGCCTACGAACTGGGCTGGAAATCAACCTGGGAGAATGGTCGAACCCAATTCAACGGTACGCTGTTTTTCAATGACAACACCGACAAACAAGCCAACGATATTCAGTACAGCAACGAGGGTGGTGCTCCTGAGACCTTCGTTAATAATATCGGCAAGGTCGAGTCTTATGGCACCGAGTTGAAGCTGGCCACTATGATTCTTGAGGGCCTGTTCTTTGACTTCAACTATGTCTATACCAAGACAGAAATAAAAAGTTTTAATCAGGCGATCAGCCCCGATGGCGATGCTTCGACTGACCTTAGCGGGGAGGAATTACCGTGGACGCCTGAACACAGTGCAGTGGGTACATTGCGCTACCAGAAGCAACTGAACAGCAGCATCGGCATGTTTGCTCGCTGGGACACGCGCTACATGTCGGAGCGTAATCTTGATCTGGAAGGCGATGTACAATTCGAGTCGAAGACCGTCAGCGATTTCAAGCTGGGCCTGACCACAGAAAAACTGGAAGTTATCGCCTACGTCGATAACGTCTTTGACGATCGTACGCCGGAAAACGGTGTGGCATTCGTTAACTTCTTCCAGGCGTTTCAGGATATGGCGATCGTTTATCCGCCACCTAAACGCTTATTCGGCCTGCGCCTAAGTTATCACTTTGCGCCCTAGCAAATAACACCAAGCAAAAAAAACCGCGCCCTGATAGCGCGGTTTTTTTTGGCCAACAGACCGGAGAGGTCTGCCCGATTCAGTCCAGACAGCTCAGCCTTAAAATTCCTCCAGTAACCTGCCCTTGCCTGTCACTTTATCTTCGACACCACACGCGCGAAGAGCGTGCCACACGGTAGCGACATTGATTGGAATCAAAGGCTTTTCCAGCATATGCTCCAGGGTAGGAAAAACATCAAGTGTCGACAAATTCGTGCCGCATTGCACGATTGCGTCTACATCGTCGCCATCAATCTCGCTTATCGCCGCCAGTACATCCTTGATGGGAGTCTCTGCAATAGCGGTCGCAGAGGGCCTGTTGAGACCCTTGATCTGCTTTACCTCATAACCTATTTCGGTGAAGTATCTACGTACGTTTTCATCTCCCACAGATGGATAGGGGGTAAGTACCGAAATGGTTTTCGCGCCAAAGCAATCGAGAGCCTCGCGCATAGCCGTAGCGCCGGTAGTCAGGCCCAGATCACCTATATGTTCGCGTATACTGGCTTCAAACTGTTCGGCTCCCTCAACACCACCCCAAAAGGTCTCCGCCGACATACCGAGCATAATATGATTCACCTTAGCGGATATCACATTGCGCAAAGACATAGGGATTTCGCCGCGCATAATTTCAAGGAAACGCTCAAACACGGTATTGCTGTCGTCACCAGTAGCCTCTGACTCATCGGCCCAGTTGCGCAGTTCAATCCAGAATCTTGAAGGGTGCCAGGTTACCCCATCAAGATTAAATTTCTGCAAATCGTACTCGACTCCAGTATTGGTGGAGGGGATTACTACGCCAATCTGTGCCCGGCGCGCTATCTGATAAAGTTCCATTGGTTAGATCCTGGTAGTTAATAGTACGAACAATAGTACAAACGAATTCTCACATCACCCACGCAGCCAAGCCATCGGTTGCAGCAAGCACCTCCCCTACTCCCGCAATGGCGCCTTGGCCTTACCCTCTATTAGAGCTTTCAAGTACGCAGGCGCAGGAAGGTGGCAATAATAAACTCCCTTAAACGCCGCAGGTGCGGGAATGAAAATAGACCAGGGGACATAGAGTGCACGTGACTTAAGATGCAGCGTACCTGACTGATCAATATAGGCAGGCTCGAACGGCCAGGGATCAAGCCAGGATGGCCCCATAAAGGTTAGCTCTTCCTCATCGATCTCTACGCTCGCCGGGTCAACTGTTATGCTCTGAGGCAGTGTACTGCCATTAAATTCACTCAGCATAGTGCTGATCAAAAATTCACAACTGGTCTCCTCTGTGGAAGTCACGGTCTCGCCCTGTTCGGCATAGGCATCGATAATGCTGCCCGCCGTGCGCATTTTGCACGACACAACCTTGAACGAGTCCTCACTTCCCTCCAGCAGATTACTGCTGAATTGCTGTACTTCCAGAGGATATGCAAGCACCTTGGAATCAACAAAAGACTCATAGGTATCGTGGATAGAATTTCTGGCTACCACATCTACCCCAGCAATAATCGACTGTGCGCTCGCACAGTAGGTAGCATCATCGCCGGTAACAGCCGTCTGGGATAACACCCCTGGACTTACCCCAACCAGAACAAACCCGGTAATCATTAGTCCGAAAAAAGTTCGGGGCATTTTTGAGTTAATCATAGCTTCCATTTTTTTATTTCATAGACTTAGATTAAAGAGGGACTGAGGCCGGCTTGTGAATGGCCCAGTGGTTTTCAATTCCTCTGGCCGCGAGAAACAGAATCAGCATGAGAGCCGCGGTCGTGACGTAGGGACTCTCTATGTGAATTTTAGAAAAAATGGCCCCTGTAACCAGCGTACCCAGGACTCGACCCAAGGTGCCGGCAGAAGCATAGATACCCAGGACCATACCGCGCTCAGTGGGCGCGGCGCAGTAAGACACCAGGCTCTGCATGGAAGTCAAAATGAGAGCAGATGCCGCGGACTGAAATGCCAGCGCAAACATGGCGCCATAAAAACTACCTAACTCCCCTGCCACCACGGTACAAATCATCGCGACAGAAAAGGCGATAGCGCCAATCTGGAGCAGCCTGTGCTCGCCAAAACGTCTGGTTAATGGACCTATCATTCCACCCTGAATAACCGCCAACACGATACCTCCAACCAGTAACAGTGGCATCAGGTCCTGCGGTCCCGCTGCAATACCCGTATCCTTGACCCACAGCGGGTAAATCGATTCAGCCAGCCCGGCGCCGATGTTGTAAATCAGTACCCCAAAAAGAAACTGAGGTATCAACGGCTTCACCCAGACATTGCGTAACACCTGCAGGCGTCCAACTCTTTTTTGCAAGCGAAGTGCCCTTCGATGTTCGGGATCAAGACTTTCTGGTAATAGAAATACAATGGCTAGAAATGCAGAGGCACACATGCAAGCAGAAACCAGCGCCGGCAGCTGCAGGTTGGCCGTGGCGAAATCATTGCCCGCCAGAAATGCACCCAGCACTGGACCGACGATAAACCCAATACCAAAGGCGGCACCGATTAGCCCCATACCCTTGGCCCGATCGGCCTCACTGGTTATATCGGTGATATAGGCCTGGGCCGCCGAGATATTTCCCGCCATCAGGCCAGCGATAACACGCGACAGAGCGACCATCCACAGAGACTCGGCGAAACCCAGCAAGAGATAGCCGGCAATAGCACCCACCATGCTGAGCATCAGTATGGGCCGTCGCCCGTAATAGTCGCTTAAGCGGCCCAGGATGGGTGTGGAGATCAACATGCCAATGCCATACAAAGCCATACACAAGGTGGCCAACTCGGGGCCGCCGCCAAGCTGAATAACGTAATAGGCTAGAATAGGCACCATGATCCCGAACCCGATAAGGTCCAGGACGATCACCAGAAAGACGATCAGCAAGGTTTAGTGCTCTTCAAATAGCCGACCAATATGGTCGTACTGATCATAAATTCCGCAGCTGCGTAGAGCGTGCCAAGCGGTGGCAACATTGATGGGCAACACCGGCTTGGACAACCATTTTTCGATAACCGGAAATATTGTTGATGTGGAAAGATTAGTTCCGACCTGAATGATCGCGTCAATATCGTCACCATCCACCTGCTTCACCACATCCATTATCTGATGATCCGGAACCAGCGCGATGGCATCGTGTGCATTCTCACAACACAAACCAATAACGTGGCGTACGTTATACCCGGAGTCCTCGAAAAACAGCCGTACATTCTTGTCACCGATAGGTTGATATGGCGTAATCACCGCGATATTTTTATTGGCATTCCCGGGGATATCGAGGGCCTCCAATGCAGCACTCACCGCATTTGCACCCGTGGTCAGGCCCGTTTCATGCCCGACCATTTCGTGTATGCGATCGACGAAGCCGTCGTTGCCTTTAATGCCACCCCAGAATGTCTCGGCAGACATCCCCATCATCACGTGATCGGGCTTGCAGGTTTTCAGGCTACTGATCGAATCCCCTATCGTCTGCCTCAGCATCTCCAAAAAACGCATGAAGTTTTCATCGGTACTAAGGTCAGCATGCTCTATCATGAAGCGGCTGAAATGCCAGCTAACACCACGCGGAATTATCCGCTGACAATCGTATTCCACCGCCGTATTGGTGGATGGAATGATGACGCCGATCTTGGCCCGATGACCAATATAGTTATCTCGATGACCATCGGTTAACTGATCCCGCTCCCTGGTTTTCGACAGGTCCAACTTATTATTTTCCATGCTCATAGTATTTTCCCGGCGAGTATCTCTGCCACAAGGTCCTGTCTTTAAACTACCGCTTCGCTATCCCGAACACAGTTGATCATTGCCCGCTCTAACAAAAAGGCCTTGGCCTTTTCTGGATCTGCCGCAGTTTCCATCAGCATCTTTTGACGCTTGCATTGCGTTTCACGGTCCGTCGCTTCCATCAGCTTCTTGTTAGCGATGGTATGTTCCTGTACAAATCGCACCGCCAGATCTCTGCGCTGACGATTGTAGTGTTCAAATAAGGCGATATGATCCGCGCCCTCGCCGACTATCGAGACCAGCTTGGCCGCCAGATTATTGGCGTCATGAATACCGCCGTTCATACCCATACCGCCAAGTGGATTATTGATATGACACGCATCGCCTGCCAGAACGACTCGGCCGCGGTAGTAGGTTTCAGCCACCCTTTGGTTGACGTTATAGAGAGTGCGATGGCCTATTTCATAATCTACAGAGCGGCTGTAAAGGTGTTGCAAGCGCTCCTGAATGAACTCGTCTGATAACAGATATTCCTCATCGGCAGAATTTTCTGGGCGAGTCGGGAACAATACACGCCAAATTTTCTCGGTCTTGAGAATCACACACCACTCTTCAGGATCAGCGACATAGTTAACGTAGGACAAATCATCGAAAACGGTTTCAAAAGGAAAAGTCGTACTAATCACCAGGAACTTTTCGTCGTAGGTAAAGCCGGTGAAACCTATCTCAGCCAACTTGCGTATTTTGCTGTGGGTACCCTCAGCGCTAACCAGAAATGGGGTTCGTACCACTTCCACACCCTGGTCTGACAGGATCTCGACATCTACATAGTCATCGGACTGACGGTAGCCAATTACTTCATGGCCAAAGCGCACCTGGGCAGCGGGCATCTCAGCGAGCTTACGGTTCGCTATCCGAGTAAATTCATACTGTTCTAACTGCAGTCGAAAAGGAAAACGTGTGCTGTCGGCAATTAACCCCATGTCAAAGCTGGCGACCTCGTTGCTGCGCCGGTCGCGGTATTGGTAGCGATCGGCATGCAGCCCTTTCTCCAGCATCTCGTCGATCACGCCATGACCCAGATCTGCGATCATCTCCAACGATGGAGGATGAAATGTAGACGCTCGCAGGTCCACCGGCAGATCCTGCTCTTTCTCCAGCAGCAACACGGGAATATCCCGCTGAGCCAGATACAGTGCGATGACGACGCCTACAGGTCCAGCACCGGCAATAACGATGGGGGCACTAATGTCCATCAGCAGAATTTCTCAGTAAGTATACTCAAGGGTTTTCAGGCAGGGCCGCTATAACATCGGCCAAAGACATAACATCTGCATATTTTGCATGCATATCAAAAAGGTTGGCAGCGTGCGCCTCCGGATTTCTGTCACCGACCGCTTCCCGCGGGACCACTACCGGATACTCGTACTGCATGCCGTCCACCACGGTAGCGCGAACACAACCGCTGGTGGTCAGACCGGTTACCACCAGGGAATCAACGCCACGCGCGCGCAATTGATCATCCAGGTCCGTTTTATGAAAGCAACTTGCCCATTGCTTTTCCACCAGCACTTCCCCTGGCAGCATCGCCAGTCGCGCATCAACTTCCACCCAGCTCGAATCCGGCGTCAACACATTGAGTGCTTCGATCCGGGAACGAAACACCCGCGCCTGATCTGCACTGCTGTAAACCACTGTGGTAAAGAAAATTGGCAAACCCCGGCGACGAAATTCCGCCAGCAATTGCGCATTCGCAGCTACTACGTCTGGACAGTCACCGCCCAGCGGACACGCGCCATCAGTAAAACCCTTGACCATATCCACAAGCAGTAAAGCGGGGGCTTTGCCAACTCCCAGACTTTTACGTTCCAGATCCATAGTATTCCTCACTTGCCTGTTAGTGGTCGGGACGACCAAAAAATTCTTTTAGTAATGCCGCGACCGGCTTGACCTGTCGCTCGCAAACATAGGTGCGCTCACCGCCAGTAAGACTGGCCCGCTCGCCTCTGGATAAAAGTGCCAGCGTGGGTTCCACCGCGCGGTAGAGTGGATCATGATCACCAGCGTAAACCAGTGTCGGGCACTTTATTGCAGGCAATTGTTCCGCAAACGCCTGCCGGGTGATTGCCAAATAGGATGCCTGATAACTGTCACCACAAGCAAATGCTGCTTGCACTTCGCGCTGTACCAATTGCGCCGGCGCCTGCGGATCTTTCGCCGATATGCGCTGCCACATTTTTTGCAAGTGAGAGCCATCTGACTTGATTTCTATGGGGCTGGCCAGTGCGGGCAAATTTTCTTTCTGATCGTCACTCAACAAGGTCGGCCCGGATAGTGCTATCGCGATAGCGGTGCCCGGAAAATCATGCTCCAGCTGAACTGCAATCCCCGCGCCTGTATGATGGCCAAAAATAAAACAGCGCTCTACATCCAGCTGTTGCAAAAATTCATGCATGGCGTTGGCATAATCAACAATCTCAAGATCACCGATATTACCGGCTAGCCTATCACTACTACCAAATCCGGGCGTATCGGGAGCCAGCAAATGAAACTCGTCGGCCAGGCAATTCATTAGCGGTTCGTACATGGCGGAGGAGCTCGGGCTCTGGTGTAAACACAGCAAGGTGGGGGAGCTGATATCTCCGGCGGCACGGTAGTGCATGCGCAGTCCAGCCACGGTCACATAGCCGCGCCGAATTGCCGCCAAGGTCGTCATTGCTAGCCATCCTCCAGCGATACACTAATCCATTTGAGCTCAGTAAATTCCTCAGTACTGTATTTTCCGCCGCTGCGCCCTATACCGGACATTTTGTAACCGCCAATCGGTGCAAGCGCATTACTCTGGAAGGCATGCATGCCGATATGCACACTACCCGCCTGAATACCGCGAGCGGCTTTAAAGCCCCACTGCACATTGTGCGTAAGAACGGCGGCCGACAAGCCATAAACACTGTCATTAGCCACCGCGATTGCCTCATCGAGGTCATCGACCACAACCACAGATGCAACAGGGCCGAAACTTTCATCACACCACACCGACGAACTGCGATCCGGGTTCAATAAGATGGTTGGCTTTATGGTTAAGCCAGCAAGCACATTGCCTCCCGTCAGCAACTGCGCACCCGAGGCCAACGCTTGATCAATATGCTGCATCACCTTATCGACGGCCGCCCGGTTGATTAACGGACCATACTGCGTTTGCGGATCTCGCAAGTCGCCTAATACGATACTCTCTGCGCTCTGCTTAAGAGCGGCAACAAACTCATCATAAATTTCCCGCTCGACCACAATGCGTGAATTGGCCATGCATATCTGGCCGCCATGAGTAAAAATCCCCTGGGCTGCAATTGCCGCTGCCTTAACTGGATCTGCATCGCGCAATACCAACAACGCGCTTTTGCCACCAAGCTCCAACTGACAGCGGCGCATATGAGCCATACACTCGCCCCCAACCGTAACCCCTGTTCGCGTGGAACCGGTCAGCGCAACGCAGTTTATGTCGGGGTGAGATGTCAGTGCCGCACCACATTCGGCACCATAGCCGGTGATCACACTGACGGTTTGGCCCGGGATTCCTGCATCCAGCAGTAGCTGACCGAAAGCCAGGGCCGTCAACGGAGTTTCCTCAGAAGGTTTTATGACAATACTATTGCCAGCGGCCAGCGGAAATGCCGCCATTTTTGTCAGTAGAGACAGGGGTGCGTTATAGGGCGAGACAACTGCAACCACCCCCAACGGTTCGCGGAACACCATAGATATCCGTTGTGGATTATCATTCGGGAAGGTATCACCGTATAAGCGGCGCGCCTCACCTGCCGCCGTACGCAACAAATCTACGGTATAGGCGATTTCAAAACGTGCCTTGGTGATAGCACTGCCGCTTTCATCGATCAGGTTATCAAGAAAACGGGCCTCGCCCTCTCTCTCCATCAGGTCAGCGGCTGCCAGTAAAATTGCCTCGCGCTCTTTCGGGGCCAGTGCCGACCAGGCATTGAACCCAATCCTGGCAGCAACAACCGCCAGGTTAACATCGTCAGCCCCACCCCGTGCGACCTGGGCAATAATTCTGCCATCCGCCGGCGCAAGCACCTCGAATGACTCACCAGAAACGGACGCCTGTTGCCGTCCACCGATGAATAACCCCTGTTCTTTTGAACTCATATCCATACCGGGACGACTATCCGCCCATCAACTCTGGCGCGTGCCAAACTGCGCCTGCTCACTGCCGGCGATCTCCATTTGTGCGGCCATCAGGCGTCCGCGCTCTGCAGGAAATGCCTGCACCAGCCCCATACACAAATCGCGCAAAGCACGCGCCGGAACGCCATGATTGCCGGTACCACCGCCGGTACCATTCGCCTTCACGCAATATGCGCCCAGGTTAAAAGCTGCTTCAGCAACAACGCCCTTACACAGGCGCCAACGCTTAACCACATCATCCTTTGACAAAATCGGCGTTTCGCTGCTCTCCAGCTCAATCTGACGGCGCAACCAGACAGAGGCCGTTTCCAACTCAACCATCATCTTGCCAATCAACTCCTGCTGATAGGGCGCAGTTCCCACTGACTTGTCACTGTCAGCAAACGTTTTGGAGCGCAGCTGGCCGATAGTGTACTGATACAGAGAATGCGCCGCACCAAGATAAACGGCAATACCAGCAACCTGATTACCGACAAAACTGCCGCGACTCATTTGCATACTCCGTGTGAATGCACCGGGGATCGCCAAGGCTGAGTTTTCTGCAACAAACACATCCTTGAGAATAATACCGTGGGTGGCGGTTCCGCGCATACCGATAGCATCCCAATGTTCTCGCTCGCTGACGCCAACGGCGTCTCGATCCACGAAAAAGGTGCATAGGCCAGCGGCAGTGTCATGTCCCTCTAGCGTAGCCGTCACCAAATATCGATCGGCAACTCCAGTGGCACAGCCAAAGGACTTCACGCCGTTAAGCAGGTATCCGCCGTCTACTTTCGCGGCAGTTGTGCTAATCGTAATGGCGGCTTTTTCTGACTTAACGGATTCACTAGCAAAGTTAGCAAGCCATTTACCATCCCTGCCCATAGTGAACAGCAGTTCCTCTGCGAAAGCCTTGACGATGGGGGCCTCGTCTTCGTTGAACAATCCTGCTTCCAATGCTTCAAGCGCCAAAAGGCCTCTAGATGCAGAGCTGCAATGAAAAAAGAATGTTAGAGCAGTGGATGGGCACGCCGTAGCGAGCGCAAAAGTAGCGGCGCACAGATCACGCAGGCCACCACCCAAACCTCCATAGGCCTCGGGAACTATAAGTCCTAGCAGGCCAGCGTCACTGAGCCGTTTAACATGCGGGACATGAAACTCGCCCTTGGCATCGACCTCGGCTGCAACGGCCTGAAGACCCGGCAGCACACTCTCTACCTTTTTAGCCCGCGCAACTTCTGCAGCGGTCATATTCTCGATAAGCACCTGTCCTGTTAGCATATTCGTCATACCATTCTCCTGTGACAAGAAGCCGGTTACCGGGCCTGTCACTCTTCGTCCTCGCCAATCAATAAAGAGCGCTGGATCGCTACTGCCTCTTCGCCGATCATCGCGGTAATCCGCTCCCATACCGGGTCGACATCCGGATCGAAAATAATGCGTTTATTGCGCAGGTTGCGACTCTGCAACTCTGCGGCAGATACTCCGCCCAAAGCAGCCTCAGATACGCCGGAATTCAGCAGTGAGAACCAGTGATCCTGATAAGCCATCACCGACTCTTCGATTGCAGAGAAAGCGTCCTCCGAAGCTCGATTCGCCAACATCCAGGGCGACATAATGGCGTGCTGGCGCGGTGACAGGTGCGCCCTGGTCAAACCCTCGATGGCACTACCAGCGGCGTGGGCGTCACTCAGCGGTTTGAACACTTCATCCATGTACTTCAGGTTGGCGCCCAAATCCAGTCTCGGAATGAGATCCAGGTGGAACGCAAAATGCTCTCCAGCCTTAACCGAGTCGAGCGTAAAATGCGGTACTGCGCTGGTGCCCGGGGTGAAGGCAAACAGCATATGGGAATCCAGCTGAATGGGGGCCACCGCCAGGGAACAGGTCACTACCCGAAAAAGGCGACCACCGGTGAAAACGCGCACATTTCCAACCTCACCATCAACCATGGGCAATTGGCTAACCAACGGTAAATAGGCACTACCATCCGCAGCAGTTTGTTCCTCAAGGCCGAGCTTATCGACAAGGCGCGCAAGTGTGGTGTTAAAGAGTCTTGCGGGTAGCGAAACCTCAGTCTGGGTCATAATGTTCTCCTTAGTGGCGATGTTAACAGTGTGAACTCGACTGCCATCGCCCTCCTTGATAATTCGCAAAATCAAGGGTGGCGAAGACAGGGGGCAACCAGGTGCCTATCGAATAATGGCGTTACACAAGTTCCAGGGACGATCGGCGAGCAGGTCCGTATTCATGGAGACCACTTTATTGGCCGCATTGGCGGGATGTATTGCCGCCATGCTGACGGGAGCGTGCCGGTCATTGCGATGCCACTCTGGCTGGCTTAACAGACCATCAAAGTCCCTATCAGACCACTCGGTCATGACGGTGAAGTCCGTCTGTAAGCTGGTAATAAAACCTACTCCATGCTCAGTTGTATCCGGTGCAACCAATAGGTTCAGGCGATTTTCCGCAGAGCGCTCCAACAGACCCGTACGCAACTCCCAGTCTTCCAGCGGCGACAGAGGCAGCATTACAACCTCAACACCAGCCATCGCCAGCAAGCGGAAAGTCTCCGGATAGAGACTGTCGTCGGAACACAAAACCGCCACCCTACCGCCAGGCGTATCGGCCGACTGAAACTCGTCTACGGGTTGACTGAAGGCATGGCGTTGAGAGGCATGCACCTGAGGTTGTGCCAGAATTAGACCTTCAGCCCCCACCAATATCGCGCAATATTGGTAACCACCTGAGTCATCTACACGAACAACAGCTGTCGCCACCTGAGCCTCACCACAGACATTGGCCAGCGCCGTTACCACCTGCGCACCCCACGCAACGCTTTGCTCCAAATCGTCTAGACTCCCCGTCATCGGCGGCAGGCAGATAAGTCTGGCATCCGCCTCAACCGCTTCACGGATGCGCGTAAGGGCCTCATCCAGATCATCGGGTCGGCCTAACTCCACAATCGCAGCATCAAGGCTGCTTACCCCATTCATTGCCGGCAGAGGCTGCCCTACCGGGTCGCAGGCAATAGTCTGGTAAAGCTCAGGGCGGCGACTGGCGAATACATCGGTGCCATCGGGCCGACACTTATCATCGGCAACGGAGACGTTGATATCCGCATAGACATATTCGGGCTCAGTCCGCGACGCTATTGCCAGAACGTCGCCATTGGGAGCAACAATCTGACTCTCTCCTGCCCCGCAAAGAAACTCCAGAGGGATACCGGTGCCCGCACTGATCCCCTCCATCATTTCCTCTGGAACTAGCGGCCCTACTTTATTGGCGGCGGCAACAAAGACCTTATTCTCCGAGGCTCGCACAGGAATATGCAGAGAGGCTTCATCGGTGGCAAACGAGTTGAGACTGTTAAGCATGAGCTGTGCGCCATTCAGAGCCAAACAACGCGGCGTCTCGTTGATAACCCCATCCATACAGGCGTACATCCCAAGCCTGCCAAGCGCCGTGTCAACAACGGGCCCCTGCTCAGACGCTTTTTTCAGAAAGTCATTTTCATGACCAATATAAATTTGTTTGGTATTGTCTGCCAGCAAGAGCCCATCATCAGAATAGAGCAGACTGGAGCCGGTGGCGCTGCCATCCGCTCGCTGCACCGTACAATTAGCGACAACATGGATGCCATTGTCGCTGGCCCATGCAGCAATGGCACCAAGAAAAGGCCCGTCCAATGGCACCGAAACATTAAAACAATGTTGTTTATCGTCATACCAGGACAGGTGGTTACAAAATTCCGGCAGCACTATCACGTCGGGCATACAGCTTGCGGCTTGATTCAACCAGTGCAGACAGGTAGCCAGATTGGCCTCGATATCTGCTCCCACATGAAACTGGGTCACGGCAACACGAATGTTATGTTGTTCGGTCATAGGCTAGGGTTCACTCGGTGGTCGAATCGATAGCTCGAAGCTTACGTTGTCAAACCATGGGTCCAGATGACAAAAATCAAAAGCGCCCAACGGATGGTTGCTATAATCCGCCTACTTTAAAGAAAAATCATGGTGTTAGGTAATGCGCACCCGAATTAACGGTGACTCGTGAACGAATACCTACTGCTAAAGTTTCTCCACATAATCGCTTTTGTTTACTGGCTGGGTGGAGATCTTGGCACCTTTCTGGCCAGTCGGCAGGTTGTTAATCCATCCCACTCTCCCGAATCCCGCCACGTTGCCCTCAAAATAATGCTGGCTTGCGATATGGGGCCAAAGCTGGCCATGCCCCTGATTCTGCCGCTGGGCCTACATCTAGCCTATCTGGCCAATTATCTACCGCTTACCGCGACCCAGTTGGGCCTCATCTGGGCCGGCTCCGTGTATTGGTTTGCCGTTGTTCTGGTGCTCTACGCGAATGAGGGTAAACCCTTCACCGCCAGACTGTCACAACTAGACCTGTACTTCCGCCTTGCCGTAGCTGCGCTGCTTCTAGTGTGGGGCGCCTATGAATTGACCGAAGGGTCCGGGGCCAGTTGGGCGGCGTGGAAGTTGCTTATTTTCGCCGCCATGGTCTGCTGTGGCACCGCTATCCGAATAAATCTCAAACCCTTTGTCCCGGCCTTTGCGGCCATGATGAGTGACGGCGCAAACGATGCTACTAACAAGGCGATGGCACGCAGTATCGACCGCTGCCGTCCCTGGGTATGGTGTATCTGGGGCGGCTTGTTCCTGAATGCAGCTCTGGGCATACACTTAGTTGGCTGACCCAAACATCACCTGTGTGATCCGCGAATTGCCGGCACACGTAAACTTCTCAATAAGACTGTTGGAAACTCTATGACCGACTCTGCTAGCCGCGGCATTCGCTTTTTGGGATTATCGCTAAGCAACGATATTCGCAAACACAACATGCTGACCTTTTACCTGTCCTGTTATGGCGCCATTATGTTGGCAGCGTTCGTGCCTCAAACCCAACCCTTTGTACTTCAGGAAGTGCTGCATCTGGAATCCTCCCGCCAAGGCGTGGTCAGCGGCAACCTGAATTTCTGGGGCGAGATCGTCATCATTCTCACCGTGGGACTGTGGGGCTCCCTATCCGACAGAATCGGCAGGAGATTTGTTACCGGCATGGGCTTCGCGCTCGCCGCCGTCGGAATTTTCATGTATGGAATGGCCCGCGACGTCAACGGCCTACTTCTTGCGCGGGTCATCTATTCCGCGGGTATTGCGGCGATAAGTACCATGCTTATTACTCTGATGGCAGATTATGTAAGCGACCCAAGCAGGGGCAAGGCCACAGGCTTTCTAGGAGTCATGAACGGTCTGGGCGCGATGACGGCAGCGCTGTTCCTGCTAAAACTTCCGGCCATGTTCAAAGAAAATGGCATGGATTCTAACGATGCGGCCTGGGCGACCTACAGCAGCATGGCCTTTGTAACCATGCTGTTTGCGATTGCCATGTTCTTCGGATTGCGCGGCGGAGCCAACCAGGAACATGGCCCCAAAACTCCTATGCTGCAACAGCTGCGGGAAGGGGTCGCCGAAGCAAAGCGGCCACTGATAGGACTTGCCTACGCAGCCTCGTTTGTCGCCCGCGGCAACCTCGCCGTGGTCGGGACCTTCTTTACTCTTTGGGCCACCATTTATGGCACCACAGTGCTGGGCCTAACCTCGGCCGAGGCACTGGCCAAAGGCGGCATCGTATTGGCAATTTCCTATACCGCGTCGCTGGTGAGTGCGCCCATATTCGGCATTATGTCGGATCGCATGAACCGGGTCACCGCGCTGGCAATCACCTTGGGCATTGGCGCAGTGGGCTACGGCGGCACCTTCTTTCTGGAAGATCCGTTCTCGCTGGCCACCATTGGCTGTCTTATTCTTATTGGCATGGCCGAGGTAGGCTGCATCATCACCAGCGGCGTTTTGATCGCCGAACAGGCACCAGATCGGCTGCGCGGCTCAGTAGTGGGGGTATTTACGCTCACCGGCGCGATAGGCATTCTGATAGCCAGCGTGGCAGGTGGTTATCTGTTCGACCACTGGCTGAAAACCGGCCCCTTCGTGTTCTTCGGCATGATCTCGGGACTCGTTATGATCTGGGCACTGGTACTGCGCGCGCGGATGGCGGCACAGTAGGGCTTAGTTGGTGGAGCTCGGTCAGTAGAGCTCAGTCATTACAGCTGGTCAAACAGATCCCGCTTGTTAAAGCCGGCTCCCATAAAGCGCAGAAACGCCTTGCCAGTTGTCAGCCAGACAACCCGGGAGCCACTCTTGCGCGCTTTGAGTATGCCCTCTACAAGAAACGGCGTTACCGTTTCCACTTTGTCACCCAGTATATTGAAAATTTTCTTGGTCTTTTGCCACTCGGGAGACGACGTGTCGTAGTCTCCTATCAGTAAATCCGTCACCACGATGCCAGGGCTAAGAGTGCACACCTGCACACCGGTATCTCGCACCTCTTTCTGCAAGGCTTTATTAACGTAATTGACCCCGCGCTTGGTCGCTCCGTAGGCACACATACCGGGTTGCACCTGCCCACCGCTGCCGAAACCTTCCATATTCCAGATCTGCCCGCTGCCCTGCGCCAACATACCAGCCAGCGCCACGCGATTGGCCAATAGCAGGCCTCCGAGATTGACCTCTACAATGCGCATGAGGTCCTCAGGGCTAGCTTCATGCAGCGCGAGCCTGGGCACGCTGATGCCCGCATTGTTAATCCATACATCCACCTTGCCAAAAGTTGAACTGGCCGTATCCCACAAGTTTTGTAATTGAGCCGCATCCGTCACTTCGCAGGCAACCCCCGCCACTCGATCCGCTCCAAAATTCTGCCCCAAACTCGCCACCATGTCATCCACTGCTGATTGCTGGCGGCCACTGATGACAACCTTGCAGTCCTGCTTTAGAAAGTTCTCTGCCAGACCGCGACCAATACCTCGTGTACTTCCCGTGATGACCACTGTTTTCACTGAAACAATCTCCTGCGTTAAAAAAGTCTTTAAGCACCGCAATGCCGGGCTTTAGCCCTAGAAGTTCTATTGATATATCATTAAGCCTCTAGAATGCAAGCCATTAGATCAAATGTGGGACAGGAAATAGCAACGGCCTGTGAAAGACTGATGGCATTTGGGGAGATGTTTAAATTGAGAATTCGTCAGGGACAGTGCGCAACGCACTCATAATTCGGTTCGGTCCTCGCGCACGAGCCCAAATTCCGCTGCAATTGCCTCTATTTCAACGACTTCTTCACCCGATACATTGCCATCTGCCCGGGCGATCGCATAGAGCGAATCGAGGAAGTGCTTGCCACGATCCTCGTCAAAGGCGGGGTTCAGGGATATATTATCGATGCCGGATTTTGCCCGCTTTTGCATCATCGACAGCTCCATAATGAACTCGACCTCGGCGCTTTCCAATTTGGCAACTTCGTGAAGAATCCGTCGCATTTCGCTCATTTCACTGTCCGTGACCTCGCCGTCGGCATAGGCAATACGGGCCAGGGCGAAGGAGAAGGTGGCCAGGTAGTTAGCTGAATTAGGGTCGTGCTTCTCCAGCAAGTTAAGCATGCGACTGGTGCCCTCGGACACGGCTTCGCTCAGCGACTTCATACGACCGTCTTCAAGGTGCAAAATGCGATCTGCGACATCGAGAATTCGGTTGTCGTGGGTCACCAGTATCACTGCTGCCCCGTCCTCTCGCGCCAACTCCTGAATAAGTTCAACCACATCGCGCCCGGATTGCTTGTCCAGTGAAGCGGTGGGCTCGTCAGCTAGAACGATCCTGGGTCGGTTAACCAGTGCCCGTGCGATTCCTGCCCGTTGCTTTTGTCCGCCAGACAGCTGGCCAGGATACTTCGACTCATGTTCCGCCAGCCCGACCCTTTCAAGCACGGCAGAAATGCGACTGCTGGCTTCCTTTTTCTTGATGCCGCCAAGTTGCAGCGCCATCTGCACGTTCTGGTGGATGGTAAGACTGTCTAGCAAGTTATGGGTCTGGAATATGTAACCAATTTGTCGGCGCACTTTTATCAGCGCCTTCTCGCTGGCATTGTTCAGTTCTTGATCCAGCACCTGAACGCACCCTTTTTGTGCCGAGCGCAGTGCCCCAATCAGGGTGAGTAAGGTCGTTTTCCCCGACCCGGAAGGTCCCGTCAAAATGCAGATTTCACCGGCTTGAATTTGGGTACTGATATCAAACAGTATTTGCTTCTGCAGAGCGCCCTTACCAAATGTGTAAGAGACGTCTTCCAGGAATATGGGGGCGTCGGCCGCCATCAGAATACCTCCGCTGGATCGACTGAGCGTAACTTGCGAAGCGCCATCAGCCCCGAGCCCGCGCACATTGCCAGGGTCAGCACGAATACGCCCAGCGCGCTTTCTACACTCATCTCAAGTGGCAGGCGAGTTGCCGCAGCGCCCTTGCTAAATACCAGATTGGCTATTGCCATGCCGGGCAGAAAACCCAGTATGCCCAATATAATCGCCTCCTGCAGTACCACGTTGCGCAGATAGCCATGTGTGTATCCCATGGCTTTGAGGGTGGCGTACTCCTTCAGATGATCCTGCACATCGGCAAACAGTATCTGGTAGACAATAATTAGCCCGACAATCAGTCCCATGACTGCACCAAAGGCAAAGATGTAACCTATAGGTGTAGTTTTATTCCAATACTGTACTTCCAGGTCCATAAACTCCTGCCGGGTAAGCAGGCGTACATCTCCGGGAATCACCGCACGTATACGCGCCTGCACCTGTGCTGAATTTGCTCCGGGTTTTAGCTTGATAAGACCGAAATCAATGGCCGATTTATTTCGGGTTGGCAGTAGCCGAAGAAAGTTCAGGTCGGACGTAATAACGCCGCCGTCCAGGCCAAATGAAGTGCCTACCCGGTACATGCCGGCTATAGCAAAGCGGCGGTCGTTGATTTCGGCGCTAACCGGTTCGCCCGCCTCCAGGAGTTCTCGCACCGGACCGTATTCATTGCGTCCCAGTTGATCGAAAATCACCTGGTCAGGGATTTTTATCGCCTCGATTTGTGCTGGGGTAAGTAGGCCTTCAAAGCCCGGCTCCGTAGGATCGAAGCCAATGGCGAGGATGTTACGAGCATTGCTTGGGTTGACCGGGTTACGCCAACTGACCAGTCGCATATAAACCGAGGTGGCCGACACAACTTCTTCAAAACCCAATGTCTGGTATAACCGGGCTCGCGGGAACTGCTTGGAGGAAACCATGAAGTCGGTCTTGGGGCTCAACATGGCCAGATCGTAATCCATAGCCGTGTGGTAGCGCACTGCGCTAACTGACAGCGCTTCCCGAAACTCCAGCTGCACGAAGATCAAAATTACTGCGAAACTGATGCCCATGACGGCGGCAGCGAGGCGTAATTTCTGGGCCTTAAGCTGCAGCCAGCCTAGCGGTATTGAACCAAACATCAGGGTTGGATCTCTATTTTGACCTGCATATTGGTAAAACGTGATACCAGCTCACTGTTGTCCAGCAAGATAAATACTTCAACCACCCGTGCATCAGTTTTGGCAATGGGGTCGGTGCCAACAGCGTCCAGCCTGCCGACTTTCAGTGATATACGCTCCACCTTGCCAGTCAGGGCATCTGCCAACGCTGTGGTTTGCACCTTGGCAAGCTGACCAACTTTTACCGACGTGATATCAGTCTCATAAACCTCAGCCACCGCGTACATGCGGTCTGTGCGGCCCAGCTCCATAATGCCTTCAGGACCCACTCTTTCGCCAGGGTAGGAGTGTATCTCCAATATCTGAGCTCGCAGTGGCGAGCGCACAACGGCGAGTTCCAGTCGCGCTTTTGCCGCAGCAATATCCGCCAGGGCGACATCCAGGTTCATACTGGCCGCATCCAGTGTCACCTTACTGGTCGAGGAGGTCTTGGCGAGGTTTTTCTGCCTGGCCATCTCGCTGCTAGCATTGGCAAGTATTGCCTTGAGCCTGGCCAACTCAGCCCCGCGCAGGGCGTAGCTATCAAGCCTGGCTATCACCTGGTCCTTCTCTACCCAGTCACCTTCGGCCACATCCAATGACTTTATTACTGCAGCGGTAAGCCCGCCGCCCGAGGGACCGGCCAGCTGTACCACACCATTTTCAGGTTCCAATCGGCCCAGGCTGGAGATTACGCGCGGCTCGGCATAGGCGCCCAGAGCAACGAACAGGGTAAGACAGGGAATTAACTTCAGGCTATGGTGCATGATCGCATCCTTTCGGTCAGTTGGGTGTCACTGCTGCGCGCGCATACTCTGCTCGCGCCTCGCTTACACCTTCTAAAATGTCATGCATATCTGCCGCGAACTTTTCATACCAGAGGAAGGCATAGGACTTTAAATCCTCCACCCTGACCTGGCTGGTATTGTCGATTTGCATAAGCGTGCGGGGTAATTCGCCGTTGATTCGCAGGTACCTGTTGCCCAGTAACTGCTCGCATTGATGTGCGCTCACCGAGGAACTGGCACTCATCATTTGGTCCAGCAGGCCATTGGAAAGCCAGCCTAGAATTCCCCAGCCACGTGATTCTTCGCCTATCTTGTCGCGTGCTTCCTGGCTGAGATCATGGGCCGGCTTGCCGGTTCCCAGTGACACCATCCAGACATCTTCTAGCACATGGCCCATCGCCAGGGCTTCGCTAATGGCGCATTGGCTGGGGTCGTTAGTGGCGATGGCACCATCGACCAACCAGCGCCGCTTTGGGGCAGTGGTCGAGACCGGGGGGTACATGGTGGGCGCGGCTGTGGCCGCATCACAAATCTCCGCCAGCAGCGGATTATACAGGGCGTCGTCGCCACGATTATTCTTGAATGTAACCAGTTCACGATTGATAAAGTCGTAGGCGAGAATCAGCAGGTGTTTATCGGCGATGTCGTTGATGCGAATGCCCTTTGCCTGCTTGTCGATATAGGCGCGCTTGTTGATGCCGTCATACTTGGGCTGGTTCTGCAACCGCCCCAGCATTTTATCCCAGATGGACTTATCAAATATTTTTGTCATAGATTCTGATGAGTAGCCCTCGGTCGCCAGATAGTCCATGCTGCCGGCATCGCGGGCCAGAAAAGCCGCCACCAGGGCACCGGTACTAACCCCGGCAAAGAAGTCGAATTCCTTGCGTATAGAAATTTTTTGTTCCCGTTCCATGTAATTCAGAACATTGGTTGGAATGACCCCGCGAGAGCCGCCGCCATCAATACTCAGTACCAGGATAGGACCTTTTTTGGAGATAATGTGTTCCCCTACCGGATATTTTTATTACCCACAGTGTCGGCCGGGAATCGAAATAATGCAAGCAGCATGCCGCGCGCCCGCTGATTACGCCGCCATTGATACCCAGCTGGTCGTATACCTTAGCCTTATAAGCCCTATTGAAATACCATTAAGCCTTTGGATAACAAGGCAGTACATAAAATTTGGAGAAACTATGAACAAGCCCGATCCGGTATTCGCCAGTGGCAGCGTTGGCTCCAACCTGATGCTAATGCGCGGCACCTGGCATGACCACATCGACTTGCACAATCTGGATGGTACCCCGCTGGCTGAGGACCCAAGCGCAGGTAGTCCAGGGCCGGGGCCGTTTGAAAACCTGGTCTATATCGATTTCGATGGCGAGCAACTATCGCTGACCAATGTGCATATACGGGGCAGAGAGACCGCCGCCAAGACCTTCACCGGCAAAATGCAAGACGACCTGCTGGTATTCGACCCACTGGGGCCAGGAGCATACGAAAACGTAGGGATGTCCGGGGGGCCAGGAATTCTTACCTTTAACGCCCGCAACCTGGGTGCTGCCACCGATGTTTATATGGAGCCAGACTTTATTATGCTAACGGCACCCGACCAACGGGTCCGCCACACCGTGCTGTATCGACATGGCATTGCCACCCGCACACTGACTGCCAAGGGCACTCGCCTGCTCCCCACGTGCGACGTACGCCATTCAATGGATCTACGCGGCCCCGAAGGCCCTATTCACGAGCCGGCTTTTCAGTCAACGATATGGCAGCACCTGGAGGCTGGTTGACCGTAGCGCCGGCATTCAATTTGACTTTAATCAAGCGCTTATCAACACTGCTGGCCTATTATGTAAGCCCTCTGCATACTGCGTGCGGACTCTTGAATATCAGACAGGTAAAGCCATGAGCGAGCGAATACTGACTTCCATTATCGACCTGGTGGAACAGTCCCCTGACGTTGACAATCGTGACACCTTCAACGCTTTGTGGGCCATCCTGGGAGAAATGGACAAAAAGATTCAGGCTCGCTTTCAGCTGGACCTGGACCCCTGCAGCGATCGCTTTAAAGACTATAAAGCTATCAGTGTTGCTGAAGATGGCGCAGAAGGGTCGCTGCACACCTATACCGGCCCGGAAGTCGACTGGTATGTACACTCCTACATCGGGTCGCCTGAATCTACCTTCACCAATATGCACATCACGCTCAGTCTGGGTCCCCAATATCAGGTGCCTCATTTTGGTTTTGCGTTGGGCACGGTGCCTGACTTGTTCATGTACATGGACTACATACCGCGCAAAGACCTGGTTTCGAACATTGAATACGTCGACAAGTATTACACCGAAGTAAACGAGGAGTTTCTGGATTTACAGTCTGACGACCGATTCAACCCTTTTATCAGCCGCGACCTGTACACCCGGGTTGCACTGACACCTACTGCAGTTTGCTACACCGCCAAAGCCGAGGAAGATGTCATCGCCAAGGTCCGCGCAGCCGCAATGTCGCGCCTTGATCGCTGGCTGGCCTGGGTCGATGAAGCCGAACGCACTCCGGTAGAGGACCGTCCGGGGATCGCCGCTCGCGACGAACAGGTTCGTCGTAATATTTGCGAGCGCGATCCGGCAAATGGACTTGGTGACAAGCTATTTGGTAAAGAGACAGCCGAGGCAATGGTAGCCACCCTTTGGGGCGGAGCCCGCACCTTACCAAGACCGACAGGTGACTGAGTGGCAGAGCCCTCTCCCCCCATGTCGCCTCGGGATGTCGATACAAGCATGATGGTGCGCGCCATTTACCGCGCGATCTCGATCGCTGATAGCCCAGCACCGTATGACCGCGCCAGCCTAAAAGTTTTCTACCCCGGCAACTATGGCGGCAGCGCAGAAGAACGCAACACTGGGGTTATTCCCGCAGCGAACTGCGACAGCCCCTTTCCCGTCGTCATCATTCTGCCTGGTATCAACGTGGGGCCAGAGGCATACAGCTGGCTGGCGCACGCATTGGCGCGACAGGGCATTGTCAGCGTCACGTTCACGCTAATTGCGGAGGAAATGCCAGGGTATATAAGCCTCACGCCAGGGCTATCCATTAGCGCCCTGAAGCCAGAAAATTACGGGCTGCAAGCGTCTGCAACTGCCCTTTCTGCAATACTTGAAGAGCTGAAAGTCATCAATCAAACCGGCGTTCTCCAAGGCCGACTCAACTTGGACAAAGTGATTCTGGGCGGGCATTCTGCTGGCGGCTCGGTGGCCTTGCTCAATGCACGACCTGACTGGTTTCCCGGTCTTTGCGCCGCCTTCAGTTATGGTGCCCATGCTGGCGCCGCTACTGCTCTGGGCTGGGGTGAAGACGCCATGTTCGATCTACCCTCAGACCTCCCGCTATTGATCATGGGAGGCACTCAGGATGGCTGCATCGCCAATAGCACCAGCCGCTATGGCGTCAGTAATAGTAGTTCTACCGAGCGCGTAGAGAAGACTTTCGATACCGCTTTGGACAGCGCACGGGGAGATTGCTACCTGGCAATTCTGGAGGGTGCCAATCATTTCTCGATGGCCTGGCCAGAAGATCACAGCACCGGCAGGCCTTTCATCGATCTGCCCACAACGCAACCGGACGAAGAGTTAAGGGCCCTACTGTCCCAGCTTATCTGCCAGTTTTCGTTGGCCGTCGCGAACAATAGCGAGCAGGCACGCCTGCAACTTGAATCAGATGTGCTTAACAACCACCCTATGATCAGCAGGGGCGACAGGCGCTGAAGCAGCGCCATTTGACAAAAAGCAAAGACACAGCGAGCCTGGCCGGACACCATAGCCGGGTTCTGTAGCGTCATACTTAAGGATTAACGAATGTCGGACCAAAGCAAACCCAGTAATTGGCAGCAAGCCATCGACGGCGAGTGGCATGGCTGCCCCTCCCTGTTTGAACACGACGGCACTCACGTAGGCACCAACAAGGTGAGCCGTGCCAGTGAATTCAAGGATGGTCGCACCACCTACTGGATGGATACGCGCTTTGACGCCACCGGGCCGCTGATGGACCGCTTTGAAATCGGTGCGCGCATGGAATTCGGCGTTGTCGACTCAGACAGCAATCGCATTTACACGGGTCCCGATTTTGTCGGCTCCGGGCGACCGTACGGACTACTGGTGGACTCCCGTTATTACTCGCCTGGCTGGAATGTGGATCTGCGCACGGTAAACCATGTGGTGCCTGAACTGGGTCTGCAGGTTTACTCCTCACAGTTATTCGAAGCCGATACCTTGGTAGGCGTTTTCAACGGTCTGTATGTTGTCACCCACGACCATGACAGCAACCCCGCAACACAGAAAATGGTAACGGACTTCATTGAAAAAGAAAAAATTGATGGCAAGAAACCATTCAATTTTCCGGTAAAAAATGAGGGGGTATTTCGCGGGGAATTTGAGGTGTATAACAATCAGCAGGAGCTGATAGGCCACAATAATGTCACCGTGACCCACCGCCCGATCAATTTGCTGCACAGCGAACAAACCATAGAAATCGAGGGCGTTATTAACCGCAAGTGGACCACAATGCGCACTCGCAATGGTGGCAGCCACCAGTTTCATGGACCGGACATGTTCGGCAATGGCAAATCCTACGGCCGCTATCTTTACAGTATTCGCCACGTTTACGGTGAAGCACTGAAGTTGTGGTCACGAGAGGTCGTTGTGGACGAAGATTACACCATGGTTTGTGCCTGGCAGTTTCTGGAATCCCAAAAAGAACAGTACACGACCTTTGGTGTGCTGCGCTTTGAGCCCGGGGAAAACGTGCTAGCCGCCACCTACGTGGACTAACCTCATACACTTACAACGACGTTAAAGGCTGGTAACACTGCCTTGAACTGATATTATGCGGGCAGTTCAGCTAGGAAGAACAACGTGAGCCCGCAGTCCAAAAAAACCGAGCAGACCCCACTAACGATCTATTCCGGATTGGCAGCAGCAGATATAGCCGCCCTTGACGCACTGGTTTCGCTTCGCAGCCTCGGGACTGGCGAATTTCTGTTTCACCAGCACACCCCGGGGACATCAGTTTACATGCTTGAAAAAGGCACACTGATGATGGAGCGCTCTACCTCGACCGGACGTCGTCAGGTCATGGCGTTTATGCATCCGGGTAACTTCATCGGCATCGCCCATAATGAACATTACGACTTCACTGTTTCGGCGCTGACGGCGGCGACAATACGCGAGATTCCGGCTAAGCCCTTTATCACGCTGCAGGAAAAGTCCCCGCAACTGATGACCAATGTGCGCCGCATCGGCGGCAACATTCTGGCACACACTCTGGACCAGGTGTTCGCTCTGGGTCAGAAAAAAGCACACGAGAGGGTCTGCTTCTTACTTAAACAGTTGGCAGATCGCCTGCCGCCTCAACAGAGTCACGCTATCGAACTGGTGATGACACGCCAGGATATTGCCGATTATCTTGGCCTTACCATAGAAACTGTGAGCAGGGCCTTTGGCAAACTTAAACGCGAGGGTGTTATCGAAATTTACTCAGCTCATACCGTAGAGATCCTCGATAACAAAACCATCGAGGAACTAGCCCTCGCGGATTGACTGTCAGCCACCAAAGAACCCCTTGGCTGCCGTCAGCATCTCAGTTGCCCCTCTGGCGACACCTGCATTTTTCCCCACATGGTCGCGCCACGCACTTATACGCGGATACGCTGCCAGGGGATTCTCCCTGCCGAAGATCGGTGCCAGCAGCAACAGATAATCTACATGTGGAACAAGCGCTATATCTCCCAGGTGAAGCTCCCGCGTGGCGAAGTCCGGCAGTGCTTGCAGCAGCCGCTCCAGACGCGTCAATTCCTGATCCAATGCCGACAGCGCCTCCTCGACACCCGCGGCTTCAGCGCCGGCGCCAACCAGACTGAATAGCGGAAACACGGCTGCGGGACCAAGACAGGTATCAGCGCATCGAGCCAGGGTCTGCATCTCTGCTCTGGCCAAAGCCCCGGCAGGTCGCAGCGGCACGCTGTCTGTAATGTCTTCCAGGTATTCCATGATGACCCAGGAGTCTGCAAGGTGGCTACCGTTGTCCAGCGCCAGAATGGGGATCTTGCCAAACGGGAAACGCGCTACAAACTCGGGCGTACCCAAAGCGACAGGAGATGGCTCAATTCCAACATCCAGATTCTTTGTGTGTATTTGCATGCGAACTCGCGTCGCATAGGGTGAGTGATCCAGATTGTAGAGCTTCATCATAGAGCCTCGCTGTTACTGTACTGAGTGATCTGAGCGCGATGGTATACGAACGGGTGGCGGAGCGGCAACATGCAAGATATTATATTGACATACTTATATGTCTTTTAGCCTACTCACACGCTGGAGCAGACATTAAACGTAATGAATCGGCTTGAAGTTACGTTATACATTTGCCACAGGAAACCGCTTGATGAACAAAATATCCGAGATTTTCAGCGAAAGCCAATTGAAGGCACTTGAGCAAGACATCCCCACACCACTGTACTTCCGACTCTACACCTTGCTCAAGAATGCCATCCTGGATGGCACCATTGAAAAGGGCGCGCAAATGCCCACCGAGCAACAGTTGGCTGAGACCTTCTCGGTGTCCCGTATCACTGCCAAGCGGGCAATGGACGAACTGGCCGCAGAGGACATGGTGGAAAGGCATAGGGGCAAAGGCACGCATGTGACCTACGAATACAAACCGCAACCGGTGAAGGCCCCGCTAATCGGTATGTTGCAGGAAATAGAGAGCATGGCTCGCCACACCGATGTCAAAGTGTTGGAGTGCAAGAAACTGATACCGCCTGGCGACATTAGAGATGCGCTGGGTCTAGCAGATAAGGAGAAAGCGTTACACCTTATTCGCGTGCGCTCGCGGGACGGCCAACCCTTTGGTTACTACAGCAGCTGGACCATTGGCCTGAATAAGCCTGTTGGCAAGAAGGACTTCAAAAAATCTCCGCGTCTGGAAATTTTTCGTAAGCAGGGCCTCAAGATCAGCCATATCACCCAGACCATTAGTGCCATCGCCGCGAGTCCAGAGCTTGCAGAGCAACTCAACACGGAAACCGGTGCGCCGCTGATCAGCCTAACGCGTGAATCGTTCACCAGTGAACCTGCTGGCGAGCGGTTAGTGGATCGCCTTCACGTTTGCTATCACCCTGATCACTTCCAGTACCGCATGGATCTGGACATTAATAGCCACTGAGTGGCACGGGAATGGCAATGTCACATCGGAAACTATTAGGCCAGCTGTTATCAGAACCCGCACTGATCAAAGCGCCTGGGGTTTATGATGGCCTGTCAGCGCTACTGGTTGAGCAGGCCGAGTTCAATTGCGCCTTCCTCTCCGGCGGCAGCCTGGCCTTTTCCCGCTTCGGCCGCCCCGATATGGGATTGGTCTGCGCCAGCGAAGTGGCTGAGGCCGTCAGAGTAATACGCGATCGCAGCGCCCTGCCGCTGATCGTAGATATGGACGCAGGCTTCGGCAACTCTCTGAACGTACAGCGAACGGTGAGAGACCTGGAGCGCGCCGGCGCCAGTGCTTTGCAGCTAGAAGATCAGGTTTCACCCAAGCGCTGCGGTCACATGAAGGGTAAAGCGGTAATCAGCGCGGTAGAAATGCAGGGAAAAATACGCGCCGCACAGGATGCCAAAGAGCATGACAGCACCTTACTTATAGCCCGCACCGACGCCCTGGGCGTCAATGGTTTCGAAGACGCCATGGAGCGTGCGGCGCTTTATCTCGAAGCTGGTGCCGATGCTCTATTCATTGAAGCGCCCGCAGAAATGTCTCAAATGCAGGCCATCGGCAAGGAATTTGGCGCCAGGGTCCCGCTGATTCACAATCTGGTTGAGGGCGGTAATAGCCCTGTTGTCGATGTTGAGACTCTGCAACACCTTGGCTACAAAATTGCCTTATACCCCGTGGCTCTACTGCACACTTTCGTCCCTGCAGCCCGAAAGATACTCGATGAAATTCGAAACACCGGGAGTACCGAAAACCTGAGGCAGAACATGATCGACCTGACCCAGATGAACACGCTGCTAGGTGCAGACTCGCTGATAGCGGACGGCGAAAAGTACGATGGTGGCGCCAACTCTTGATACTGCGCGCTTTCAGGTACCTGCTTATCGGGTTTGGCATACTAATCGCTCTATTGCTGATCGCGGGTGCCTACCTGGCCTGGATCAGCCGCGACATTCCCATGCTGGAACTGGAACAGCGCTACGGTGGCAACGGACTGCAACGAGTCAACGTGGATGGCGTCAACATTGCCTACAAGGTCGAGGGAGCGGGTCCACCACTGGTGCTGATTCACTCACACTTTTACACCATGCGACTATGGCAGCCATGGGTAGACGTATTGGCCAAGGACTTTACGGTAATACGCTACGACCTGACCAGTCACGGGCTGACCGGCCCCGACCCCAGCGGCGATTACTCGCGTGCACGAGGAACCCTCTTACTTGCCGGATTACTGGATCATTTGGGTATTGAACAGGCCTCAGTAGCTGGCTCTTCAACGGGCGGTGCTCTGGCCTGGTATTTCGCCGCCCACTATCCCCAACGAGTAGACAAGCTGGTATTGATCAACGCGCCCGGGATGCCACGCGTAACCAACAAATACATGGAACGGGGCATGCCCGCATGGGGTGGCTATGCCTTCTACCTGCTACCCGAAAAACTGTTTACCGCTTTTTTGCAGGCGGCGGTCGCTGACAACACTCTGATCACCGATGAAAGAGTAAAAGAGTTTCACGAAATGTACCGCGGCGAAGGCAATCGTATGGCTGAGTTCAAACGAATGATGGCCTGGGAGCGCGGTGATATCTCTGCGGACCTTGCGTTGATAGAAGCGCCCACGCTCATCATGTGGGGAGAACAGAATCCCCAACTGCCCCAGGAACACGTTGCTCAATACACACAAAAGCTGGTCAATGTCGCCAGTGTGGATCAAATTATCTATCCCGACATCGGGCACGTCATTCCCCTGGAGATTCCGCAACAATCCGCTGAAGACGTGCGCATATTCCTGGGGAAGATGTGACATGAACTCGCTGAGACTGGTTTTATGCCTGTTTTTGGTAATGCTCACGGCCGGCTGTGGCGAAGACGCGCCGCTGACCCACGCCGACCCATTGGCGGTCAGCAACAGTGTTATCGACAAGCTTTATGCAGCAAACCCCGGCCCCCATGCACAGAGCGCTGTACGGGATCTGATGTTGACCGGAGATTCAGATCAAAGGGATATTACGCTCAACGTCTACTTCCCTACGCAGGGCGAAGCCTTTCCACTGCTTTTATTCTCCCACGGCAACTGGTCCGACAAAGACAGCTACGACCGTATCATCGAACACTGGGTTAGCCACGGCTACGCAGTCATTGCCCCCAACCACCTCGATTGTTGCAGCGCGGTCCAGGGCATATTTAACAGCCTTCGCTACGGTCAGTTGGGATTAATTACAGGCCGGGTGGACGACTTGTCACGCGTGCTAGAGGAGCTACCTGCGATCGAGGCACTGGCTCCCACTTTTGCGGGTAAGTCGAATAGCGCCAAATTGGCCGTCACCGGACATTCCTTTGGCGCATTTAGCGCCCAGCAATTTGGCGGCGCCGGCGCCTTTGACCCCGATACCGAGCGCTATCTGCTAAACCGCGACCCGCGGGTAAAAGCCATTGTAGCGATGTCGCCTCCGGGTCCAATGTTTGACACCATAACCGCTGGCAGCTGGCAGCGATTGCAAACGCCAACACTGGTTAGCACCGGGACATGGGATGTCCAACCCACCTTCTGGCCTGACTGGCGCTCCCACTTGTTGTCCTGGGAAACCGCCATACCCGGTGATAAATATGCGCTGGTGACTCAGGGCGCAGACCATTATCTGGGCAATCTCATCTGCAGGACCGAGCGAGACGCTACGCCGCAAACAGATGCCCTGCGCATGGTACAGATTGGAACCACCGCTTTTCTGGACGCCTATCTTAAGGGAAACACCAATGCCAGGGCGTTTCTTGAAGGCGAGACACTGGCAGTGCAGACTGCAGGATTCTCGCGACTGGATGCTCGCTGAATGGCCTGCTACGCGGCCAATGGGTGCTCATAAACCACTAATCGAGAATTGTAGAAACGTGACGTATGAGCTTTAGCCACACTACAGGGATTGCTGCCTGCTTGCTGGTCATGGCAACGATTGTGACGCTGGGACCCTACAGCACTCCCGCAATGTTCCTGCCCGATACAGGCCCTCTGTGGTATTACTGGAAACTGGCCGAGCCCAACTTCTGGACGCACTTCTCAGCCTGGGGACTATACATTCTGCATCAGCTGGGCCTGTGGGCACTGATCGCCTGGGCGCAGATCAAACGTCCGCAATATTCCGCCACCCTGCATCCGGTCAATATCATTGCGCTGACTTTTAACCTGCTCTTTGTCGGCTTGCATGTTGTGCAAACCAAATTTTTTTATGACGGACTGGCACAGGACACATCGGTATTGTCCTCACAGTTTTCAGTGATCTTTATGCTGGTTTTTGTACTGATGATGGAAAACAGCCGACGGGGTCTATTTTTTGGGCACAAGATAGATTTTGTAAAACGGCCGGACGGATTCATCCGCCGCTATCATGGTTATTATTTTTCCTGGGCTGTCGTTTATACCTTCTGGTTTCACCCCATTGAAGACAATCTGGGTCATATACTGGGAACGCTCTACATACTGCTGTTGCTGATGCAGGGCAGCTTGTTTTTTACGCGCTTCCATCGGGACCGTATCTGGACAGTCTTACTGGAAGTCTCGGTTTTGTTTCACGGCGCACTGGTTGCCTATCTCACCATTCCGGGAGATCACTGGCAGATGTTCCTGTTTGGCTTTCTCACTCTCTTCGTCGTCACCCAGATGCATGGCATTGGTCTGGGCAGAAAAACCCGCGCAGCAATAGTGGCAAGCTATCTGCTCTGCGTGCTATTCACCTACTGGGGTCGAGGCTTTGAATGGCTGGAAGTACTGCGGATACCCATCGCTGAGTTTGCTCTGGTCTACTTGCTCGCAGCGCTTGCGTGGACTCCCTGGCTAGTCGTTAAGATCAGGCAGCATCGCACAATGACTTGAGCATCAACGCGCTACTGTGCAGTGGCAGCGACAAAGCCTTTGGGTAACCCAGCATCCGGCGTAAAACCGTAGAGTTCCACATTCGGTAAGGCTGCGGCAAGAATTTCTCTAGCCCTAAACAACGCCGCAAAGTTCACGCCCGTACGCAGCCCCATACTTTCCAACAGAAACACCAGGTCTTCGGTAACAATATTACCGCTGGCGCCAGGCGCAAAAGGACAACCCCCTATGCCACCCATAGAGGCATCAATAGTAGTCAAACCGACATCGAGTGCGGCCATCACATTGGCAAGGCCCTGCCCTCGGGTATTGTGCAGATGAATGCCAGTGAGTCGCTCGGTGCCAACCACCTCCCAGATTTTTCGGGTGTAGTCGCGCACCTGCACGGGGTTGGCAAAACCTGTGGTATCCGACAGACCCACCTCGTCGCACCCGGCAGCAATCAGCTTTTCTGCCATTTCCAGTATTTTGGCCTCAGGTATAACGCCTTCCAGGGTACAGCCAAAAGCAGTAGACAGTGAGCCTTCCAGCTTCGGCTGCTCAGCAACTGGCAGTGCATCGATTGCCGCTCTAATCTCCCTTACCTCTGCCAACACTTGCGCATGGGTGCGATTCAAATTTTTCAGGCTGTGGGTTTCACTCACCGACAGCGGAATCGTCATCTTGTGCGCGCCGGCAGCCAGGGCATTTTGCGCGCCACGCAAGTTGGGCACCAGAACCGCCACTTTCAGACCCGCAATACTTTTGGCATGCTTAACCAACTCGGCAGTGTCTGCCAACTGCGGCAGCAACTTAGCTGGCACAAACGAACCCACTTCAATTTCTGGTAGCCCGGCGGCGGCAAGCGCTGTTATCCAGTTTTTCTTATCATCGGTCCGCATAATGGGTGCGATACTCTGCAGCCCATCTCTGGGACCAACTTCGCTAATCTCTATGTCTATTTCCATGTCTAAAGTGGCCAAACCTCAATCCTTCTTGATTTGATATAATGATATAACATATTATCATTTAATCTTAATCGCTAATCAAGGAAGCACCTGTTCATGTCAGACCCAACGGCTCCTCTTGCCGGCATTCAGGTTGTCGAATTTACCCATATGGTAATGGGCCCTACGGCAGGCGTCATTCTTGCAGACCTGGGTGCCGAGGTAATAAAAATTGAACCCCTGCAGGGAGACAATACCCGACGACTAAAGGGCAGCGGCGGCGGCTACTTTTCCATGTACAACCGCAATAAGTCCAGCTTGTGCCTGGACCTCAAATCAGACGAAGGCCTGGAACTGGCACGCGATATCATTGGGCGAAGCGACATCCTGATAGAAAACTTCAGACCCGGTGCAATGGATGCGCTGGGCCTGGGCTATGAATTCCTGCGCGAAGCCTCTCCGAAATTAATTTACTGTTCGTTAAAGGGTTTCCTGTCCGGGCCTTATGAAAACCGGACGGCGCTAGACGAGGTAACCCAGATGATGGGCGGTCTCGCCTATATGACTGGCCTGCCGGACAAACCAATGCGGGCCGGCAGTTCCGTAATTGATATTACCGGCGGTATGTTTGGAGTCATCGGTATTTTGGCGGCGCTGCAGGAACGCAATCAGAGCGGCCACGGTAGGCACATCACCAGTTCGCTGTTTGAAACCACTGCGTTTATGGTCGGACAGCATATTGCCCAGCAGGGCGTACTCGGCGAGGAGCCACCGCCTATGTCGGTGCGCCGCAGCGCCTGGTCGGTCTACGACATATTCCTCAGCCGTGAAGGCGAGCAGTTATTTGTAGGAGTGGTCAGCGATTCCCTATGGTCACGATTTTGCGACGAGTTCAATCTTGTCGACCTTGCCGAGGATCCCGGACTGCGAAACAACAATGATCGTGTCGCCCATCGTGACACCCTTATCCCCAGTATTCAGGCCCTGTTCAGTCAGCTGAGTAAAGACGAGCTGTCAGCACGGCTGGAGAAAGCGGGAGTCCCTTTTGCGCCGATCAACAAGCCAATCGATTTGGTTGAAGACCCGCATATGCTGGCGAGCGGCGCGTTGCTGGAGATCACCCTGGAGAACGGTGAGACCATTAAACTGCCGGGGCTGCCTGTTGAGTTCGATAAACACAAAACACCGCTGAGAAACTCACCGCCAAAGCCAGGCCAGGGCGCACGGGCGCACCTGCAGGCACTAGGTGTGAGCGATGACAAAGTTCAGACCTTAATTGACTCCGGCGTCGTAGTCGCCAGCTAATACAACCAGGGGCGCAGATTCTTTCTGTCCCGATGAAAGGCCTGAACCTGCTCCCATCGGGTCAACGTTAGAGCAATAGCATCCAGCCCCTCTACCAACATTGTCTTTGAGCTGGATGCAATCTCGAAAGAATATTCGCGGCCGGCCGCGTGTAACTTCTGGCCAGGTAGATCAATAACGGGGCAGTGTTCTCGAGGGTTCTCGCTTACCCACCCCGCAATGCTCGCGACCGTTTCTGCCGCCAACTCCAGGGGTAGTATCCCATTGCGCATACAGTTTCCCGAAAAAATTCCGCCAAACCCTGGCGCTACAATTGCTCGAATTCCGTACTCCGCTAGCGCCCAAACAGCGTGTTCCCGCGAAGAGCCACAACCGAAGTTATTACCCGAGAGTAGGATGCTAGCGCCTTCATAAGCGGACTGATTGAGTATAAATTCGGGATTGAGCTCCCGCGATTCCGGATCCAGGTAGCGCCAGCCCGCGAACAGACCCTCGCCAAGACCGCGCTTTGAGACCTTCTTCATCTCTCTTGAAGGAATAATCGCGTCCGTATCAATGTTATCGCGCAGCAGCGCAGCGGCCACTCCGCAGTGCTGCTCAAACTTTTTCATCACAGCTCCATAAACTGGCGGGGGTCCGCAATATGCCCACAGACTGCAGAGGCCGCAACCGTCGCCGGGCTGGCCAGATGGGTTCGCGTCTCGGGTCCCTGACGGCTTTCAAAATTCCGATTGGTTGTACTGATTACTCTTTCCCGATGGCCGAAGTGTTCACCGCCGGCAAAAAAGCACATAGAGCAACCCGAGGCTCGCCACTCGAAACCCGCCTCTGTAAACACCCGGTCCAGGCCTTCCGCTTCCGCCTGCGCCTTCACCTGCATGGAACCAGGCACGCAGATAGCCTTCACCCCCGACGCCACCTTGCGGCCACGCAGTATCTGCGCCGCGATACGCAGATCCGTTATCCTGCTGTTGGTACAAGATCCGATAAACGCAGCGTCCAACGGCTCGCCCTTAATGGGCTGCCCCTCGTGCAGGGACATATACTCAAGGGCTCTGACGATACCAGCGCGGTCCGCGCTTTCAGTCTCCGCAAGTAACGGAACCATTCCGCTAATGGACGCTGACTGTTCAGGGTTGGTACCCCAGGTAACTTGCGGTTGCAGGCTCGAACAATCGACCGTCAAGACATGGTCGTAGTGGGCATCAGCATCTGCGCCCAGACTTTGCCAGTATTCAGTGGCCTGCTCCCAGGCCTCGCCTTGCGGGGCATAGGGTCTACCTTTCAAATAGGCGATCGTTTTATCGTCGGGTGCAATCAACCCCGTAAACGCAGAGAACTCCACCGCCATGTTGCACAGCGTCATCCGCGCCTCCATATCCATCGCCGACACCACCGCACCGACAAACTCCAACGCGTAGCCACTGCCGCCCGTAGACCCAAAGTGTGAAATTAGATGCAGGATCATATCCTTGGCACACACTCCCGGAGCAAGAGTCCCCTCAAATGACACCAACATCACTTTTGGCCGCTGCACCTGCAGTGTCTTGGTGACCAGTGCATGCTCGGCCTCACTAGAGCCAATACCCCAGGCCAGCGCTCCCATTGCACCTTGGGTGCAGGTGTGACTGTCTGGGCAGACCAAGGTCATTCCCGGCTGCACAATGCCTTGCTCTGGAGACACAACGTGGACAATACCCTGGCGCGAGTCGTCGAGATCAAACAGGGTGATACCTGCTTGCTGAGTAGTTTCACGGGTGGCAACAATAAATTCTTTGCCGCTGGGCATCGTAGTATCGTCACTGCGGTCGAGGTAGGTATCGACAATGTGATCCATACAGCAAAACACCTGCTCTGGAGCAAACACTTCCCGGTCCTGCTCCTGCAGACTGGAAAGCGCAATAGAGCCGGTGCGTTCGTGCAAGAAAATACGGTCTATGTATAACAGATCAGTGCCACCGGACTGCTGCTCTACCCGATGTTCCTGCCACAGTTTTTCAAACAGGCTTAAGCCCATGTGCTCTCACTATTAGTGCCAAAAAAGCATAGATTTGAGCCACTACCTTCAATCGAGCCCAATTGTTATATTAATATAGCATTATATCTTAATGGATGAAACGCGTGCAGGCGTTGCAGTCGGAACAGGCGATCGGAAAAATGGCACAGGCCAAAAAAAGCGGGCTGATCTTTCGATCAGCCCGCCAAAGGTTGGGACCTGTAAAATTACGCGATACTAAATAGCACTACCAATTTGGAGCGACTGCTCTTTAGCCACCTGCTCGCCAACTTCAGCAAGTTCAACTTTGACCTGGGTACCACGGACGCCCATTTCAGTATGAATGTAGTGAGTCTGACCGGGCTTGAGATCAATAACGAGTCCCTTGCTGCCCTTGATGGTGGAGTTCAACGTGTATTCGCCCGCAGGGCGTGAAACCACAATGCTGCCACCAGAGTTCAAACGGCCCAGATTCTCTCCGCCCATGACCATGTGCATGCTGACCCGGTCCGCTTTGAAGGATTTGTCTGCCCGATAAACAATGATTGTGGCTTCCTGGTCAACAACTTCATTCGCAGAAGCGATCTGAGAGAATCCCAGTGAACCCAAAACTACCAAAGTGACTGCCAACATTCTGCTAAACATATGCCCTGCTCCGTAAATGATATTCCCAAAGATATACGGCGGGCTTTTGGCAGTGGTTCACTTATCCGGGAATATTTTTTGTGGGGCGTTCAACGCGTGGCCTGACGCACCGTTTCCTCGATTTTATTCATAGGCAGATGCGCCTTGGCCTCTTTAAGCACAAATTCAAGGAAACTCTGGGCAACAAGCGATAACTGCTTCTGGCGAAGGTGAATCACATGCCATTGCGTCATGATAGGAAAACCCGTTACTCGCAACTGTTCCACACCGTCGTCCCTGGCATTCACCAACGCGTACGCCGATAGAATGCCTACACCCATGTCGGCCATCACCGACAGCTTTATGGCCTCGCTACTGGCTACTGCAAGCGCCCGGTCTATTTTAAGCGCATGACTGGACATGAATTCGTCAATAGCAAGTCGCGCGCCTGAGCCCTCAGCGGGAATAATGACACGCTCGCCGGTCAGGTCATCCCAGGCATACTGCCCCCTATCGGCGAGGCGGTGATCTTCCCGAGCCACCACCACCAGGGGGTTTGGCAGGAATGGGTAATGGGTGATATCCAGATCCACCGGCACGTGATTGAAGAAATACAAATCGTCCAGGTTTTGGCCTATACGATCTACCAAAAAACTGCGCTCGCCCTCTACAAACTCTAACTCAACCCCGGGATAGCGCTTGAGAAAAGGGCCCAATAACTGCGGCAGAAAGTACTTGGCACTGGCGTCTACTGCCAGTCGCAAGCAACCGGTCTGCAGCCCTTTAATGTCATTGAGCGAGCCATCGAGGCGATTGAAGGTGTCCAAAATTTCCCGGCCAGCCACCACCACCCGCTTGCCCGCTTCTGTCAGCTGCAGGCGCCTACCGATCACTTCATACAGAGGCAAACCCACCGCTTCGGCCAGTTTGCGTACCTGTATCGAGACGCTGGGCTGTGACAGATGCAGGTGTTCCGCCGCCTGCGCCATACTGCCGACCTCGGCCACTTTCATAAAAATTTCCAGCTGACGAAGCGTGCCAAGTCTGGCCAGTTGTCTGGTGTCCTGGGATTGAGACACAAAACCTCCCAATTACGTTAATGCATAGCTATTAATCTATATATTAATTCAATAATATCAATTTTTATTTATGTATACTTTTGTATACCCTAACCACTGTTTTATACCCCGCTACCAGCGGACCGCCACAATAGGGAACCCCATCCAATGAGAGCACACGTAGAACTTGTCGATGAAAAAGACCTGATCTGGCATATGGCAGAATTCAGTCATGCCACGGGTGAAGCGCGCCAACAAAATCTGAGCTATGACGAAGAGGATGGCTCTGCTTCCCTGCGTGTGCAGTTCACCAGTGACTGGTCGCGTCCCGCAGGATTACACGCTGCACTGACCGAGTGGTTTATCCTGGAAGGCGAGCTGCAATTAGGTGACAAAACACTCACCGCGAACGATTACTGGTGTGCGCCCAAGGGCGTGCTGACGCCAGAGCTGAAAGTAAAAGCCGGAACAACCATACTCCTGTTCCGCGAGTACGGTGACTGGACTTTTAATCCGGCCAATGCAAATGGCCCTGAGGCCAGAACCTTCGACGAACTGACGGTCTGCAGCGCTGGCTCGCAAGACTGGTTCGATGTGACCGATCCAGACAATGGCAGCCCCATGGACTTCGAGCGCGGCGGCACCCCGGTTCCAGGACTGTTCATCAAAATGCTGTATCACGATGTTGAATCGGGTTTTTATACTCGGCTGATAAAAGCCAAACCAGGCTGGCGCGAGCACCCTCTCGCACATCACCCCTGTTTTGAAGAGGCCTACTGCCTGGACGGCACCTTCGACTACAACTTCGGGGAAATGGTTAAAGGTCAGTATTTCTTCCGCCCCAAGGGCATACGCCACGGTGATTTCACGGCAGGAGAAGACGGTACAGTGTGGATTCTGCGCTGTGACGGCCAACTGGTCGACTGGTATACGGACAACGCCCGCGTAGAAATGCAGGGCGACCCGGTAAACTGGGGTGAGGGTTATCCCGACACAGAACCACCCGAATTTGTATTACCCGTTCGGTCTGCCTCAGTGGGACCCATGAAACGCACGGACTATATGTAAACAAGTAAAAGAATAAACATGCTGGATCAACAAGTCGTTCTGATCACCCTGATCGTCTACAAGGTCGTGTTGATTGTCATCGGGTTCTGGGCGCAGAGGAGAATCAACTCCGAGCAGGATTTTTTCCTGGCCGGCAGACAGCTGGGCCCCTGGGTGGCCGCCATTAGTTACTCTGCCAGCGCCGCATCCGCCTGGACCCTACTGGGTATGAGCGGCCTGGCCTACGCCATTGGCCTGCCTGCAATCTGGGTAGCACTGGGCGCAGTCATGGGCTGCGCCTTCAGCTGGTGGGTTATCGCTCCCAAGGTCATGGCGCTAGGGGCCAGCCAGCAATTGCTGTCGGCCACTGAGCTGGTCGCACTGGGTAGCGAGGGCAACAACCGGCTGAACATCATCCGACTTGTTTCATTCATTATTCTGCTTTGCTTCGTGGTGTATATCGCATCCCAGTTTCAGGGCGCGGGTGACACCTTCGCCTCCAGCTTTGGCTTAAACAGCACAGAAAGCATTATGATCGGAGGCTCCATAATAATGGTGTATACACTGCTCGGAGGATTCTGGGCAGTGAGTGTCACCGACACCTTGCAGGGCTTTCTAATGATTGCGACTGCCGTGCTGCTCCCTGTTGCAGCTATTGCTCATTTCGGTGGGCCTGTCGCATTCTGGAGCGCCCTGGTGGACAACACAGGCTCTCAGTATCTAAGCCTGACTGGCGCCAACGCTGGCCTCATGGCAGCGGGTATGATTACCGGCTCACTGCTGATTGGCTTATCTTCCCTGGGGCAGCCACATCTGGTCGCACGCTTTATGGCACTTCGCGACCAAAAGGCACTGCGTCAGGGACAGGTAATTGCCACCACATGGTATGCCGTTGTGTTCTTCGGGATGTGCGTAATCGGATTTGCCGGCCGCTTGCTGCTAGATGGGCTGGATAATCCGGAGCAGGTTTTTTTCGCGGTCAACTCAGCATTATTCCCTTCAGTAATAGGCGCAATACTACTGGCAGCGGTGTTGTCCGCCATTATGTCCACAGCTGACAGTATGTTACTGGTGACCGCAACTACGGTTGCTCACGATCTGGGCGTGAATAAGCTGGGAAGTCTGGGGGTGCTGATGATCTCGCGGCTTACCATTGTCGGAATATCAATTCTGGCGATGGTAGTTGCGGTTTATCTTCCAGCAACAATATTTGAGCGGGTGCTCTTTGCCTGGGTTGCCATTGGCTCGTCACTGGGACCGGTCATTGTGTGTCGCGCTTTGGGGCTAACGCTATCACCGGGAAGAATCTTCCCGGCAATCCTGACAGGCTTTTTGTCAGCGGTTATTTTCTATCTCTTGCCTAACACGCCGGGTGATATCGCTGAGCGCAGCCTGCCATTTTTGCTAGGGCTTAGTGTTCTTTTATTGCCCCGGCCAAAATTTTCGGAGCAATCCTAAGCTCAGGCCTGACTCTCGCCGGTGGCTGGCACAGACTGTACCGGCGGCGTCTTCAGAGGCGGCACCAGAGGCACCGTATCCAGGGCCCAACGCAAATCGGGATTGCTCCGACGTGCCGGCGAGGGAATGGTAAACACCTTCTCCTTGAGCAGCGGCTCCATTGCTGGAGTGTCGATTTTCCAACCCTTTTCTTCGGAATGCACTCGCAGCACCTTGCGCCACGCACTCATGAATTTGTCCTGCTCCACCGAGACTTCTGCCTCCAGCGTATCTGACAGGTAATGAGGCGACAGTGATTCCACTATTTCCGCATCTTCCTGGAACACCTTCTGGGTACGCTTGATCGAACCTTTATCGAACATGCCCCACTTGAAAAAGTTACGCACCTGAATCACAAAGGAACGGGTGGTATTTTCGTCCACCGGTGTATTGGCATCAAAGATAACCATTTCCATCCAGGAATTAACCTGGATATGCAGACGTACACAGTGACCCGACAAATAGAACCCCGGGTGAACATGCGTTTCGGCCTTATCTTTACGAACAAAGCGCATCAATCCTGCATTGCCTGCCATGGGTGGCGGATACATCACGCACGACGAAGAGCCAGAATACTCATCCCGCTCCATCTTCACGATATGGTTTTTGTCGGCCATTTCACGATAACCGAAGCCCGGATGTACAAAGGAGGTATGCGCAATGTCGATGCCATTCTCCACCACCCGATTCGCGTCAGCCTTCCAGGTAAATTCAGTTTCCACCGGCCGCCAGTTTTCCCGGTCGTCAAACTCGGGAAATGGCGGAATGGGATAACGCTCAGACTCTGGCAGATCTCCCATGAACACCCAGACCATCCCGTAGCGCTCTTCCGTGGGGTAGGCGTCAATTCTGGCTCTGTCGGGCACCTCTGCGCCCTCACCCCGTGAAGGAATGAACTGCACCTTACCCTCGGCATCGAATTCCCAGCCATGGTAAGGACAGGTCACACAACCACGTTCCGAGGTCCATCCATTGGATAGTGAGCCGCCCCGGTGGATACAGATATCACTCAGGCAACTGACTTTGCCATTGCTATCGCGAAACAATACGAAATTCTGGCCCAGCAGGCGCGTCTTCACCGGCTTGTCTTTGACCTTCGAAGCCCACTCCGCCACATACCATAAATTCGTAAGCATTTTTAACTCCTCACTCTAACTCTATACTCTCATTACGCTCGCAATGCGTAATCGGGTTACCCGCACCAACGTGGCAACCAGGTAACGCTATCGAAGGCCATATTAACCGCTCAAGCAACTCTTTGAACCGGCAAATCTGTTTGACAGAAAGGCATGTGATATGGCAAAGCTTTCATACCTTGACAGTACAGAGTAAATTCCGGAAAATGCGCGCCTCTTCAGGGACTGCCTGTCCCGTCTGAATTGGCTACGTAGCTCAGTTGGTTAGAGCACAGCATTCATAATGCTGGGGTCGGTGGTTCAAGTCCACCCGTAGCTACCACTTTATCCTTTAAAAACAATGTATTAACAGGCTTTTACTCTGAGCATGACCAAGCCAGCAAACTAATTTAACCCCACTGTAACTCCTGAGACCTAATCATCCCTAACCACCGGGTTCAATTACAGCATCAAGCTCGCAGAGCCACCCTCCGTTCAGTCTTTATGGACTCCTACAAGCACCGCTATCTCGACATACTATCGCCGCGATTGGCCTTTGAATGATCAGCCTCTAATGAGTACCACCGAACTCAAGACCAGACTTGACCGCTTCTTCCATCCTGATCACGATTGACATGATCTCATCCTCCAGTGACTGGCCTTCTGGTGAGTCGCATTCGTGCGATATACGGCCCTCCTGGATCAGGGCGTTGACCAGGTGCAACTCATGCCGGGTTAGTTCGAGGGTGACTTTGCAGGAGGGGTGATCGAGCAGCTTCATTAGTCCCTTCTGGATATAGCAATAACATCAAGATAGACGACTTTCTTTACGTCCGCTTTCACCTCAAAGGAGACTAAATTTGAGGCAAATCTACGAACGCGAAAACAACTTTATGATGGGCGTACGACTCCGCCACTATGGCTCTAGATAAAACTTGCGAACTTCTGATGAAAAAATGCCAGTCTTTATGTTCGCTTTGATATAGCCGCGCCAGAGTCCAGTGGCATCGCGCTCCTGTGACCACCACGGCGCTTCTCCGTAGCCAAGTTGGAATTTACTACCATATCCCGCTGTTATTTTCTGAAACTCTGGTAGGGCCTTAATCTCGCCTTCACCCATTGACCCCGATCCCAGCTTGTGGAGAACACTGAACATTGTCTTTAGTCTGTTTACACTCGGGTAGTAAAAGAATTCAGCGGTTGGCTTCCCGTAACGCCACAGGTGCTGGACCTCAACCAGATTTGATTGACACGCTAGAATTTTCCCTGAAGTCGATCTATTGGAAGCCGTTGGTCTCTTGTTGACCTTGAAGTCTAAAGTTGCAATTTGAAACCACCTATACTCCTTTGCCCTTTTAGGGTCCATGGTCTGCGTTGTGCCGTAAGGACTAGGTATGTTGTCCAACGCGGTCAGGTACACGCCGTGATGCCCGACTTCAGGGTAGGTGTCAGGATCATAATAATTAAAAATTCCTTCGCTCTCGCCCAAAGTTTCATAATATCCCTCGCTCAATTCTCGAGTATTTCTCCAGATACCATATTCGTCAACAGGCAGCGCACAAATAGCATAAAAGTTCGTCTCAAGGACCTCGATGATGTATGACTCTAGCTTTTCATACGCGTTATCACCTCTCAGCCATGCGCGAGTTGGCGTTCCACGCACTAAAGACTCTTCTTGGGTCAAAGTGATCTTCGGTTTTGCCTGATTCGGTTGGTCGTATTGCATGTAACGCCCTTGTTATTAGACCTGCAATAAGAATACACCGAAGTCCGCTGCTAGGCGAAAGCGGACCTTTTTGAGGTACGGGATGTGAGCACCGAAAACGTCCGCTATCACCTCAAAGCGGACGTCCTAGGGCTTCAATTTGTAGGAGACTTTTCCATCATTGATAACTATGTGCCCATGATTCTCTAGCTGTTTAATTAGAGAAGCTACCTGTGAATCAACAAGTTCCTCGGTGAACAAACTGTTAATGCTGTTGGCCAGGGTAGAGACCTTTCTCGGGCGAGCATGGCCTCTGGAAGTAAGATTTTTGACTATGGCTTCAAGCATCTCCGTGTCGCTGGCAGTGCCAGAAACTTTTAAAACGGGAATTTCTGCTAGCTGCTTTTCTCGCTGAACTTTTATGCCTTTTGCTTTCAGGTGACGTATTAGCGGATCAAATCCTGTGTCTTTAGAGATTATATGGAAATAGGCGTTCGGATCATCTTTGGCAAACTCACCAATGTAGTAGGCAATGTGGAAATCTAGGGCATTGGGGCCATTGCCTGAAATCTTTATGTAACGGGCTTTATCACCTAACTCCTGCATAGCCTGAGCTAAATCAAAGCTAAGCTTTGTCTGGTTCGCACCGACGAATAGAATTACCTTGAAATTATGGTGTGCAAGTACTTCAAGATTCTTCGGCTGAACATTCTCAAAATCTATAAGGACGTAATTTGTATGCACTTTCTGACTTCCGATGTCTTAGATTCTCAGAGCGTAGCAAAGCTGCTAACAAATGTCCGCTAATAGGCGAAAGCGGACATTATGGCCTTGAACGACCTGGGGCATGAAGCGTCCGCTATCACCTCGAAGCGGTCATGGATGATTATCAAGTTTCAGCTATCTAGCCGATCGCTTTGCGCCAATTTCGGTCATTCCCCTAGACCGGCTCTGGGTCGATGCTGGATTTGGCGTGATGACATGTCGATATACATCTTGTCAGACCTCAATCCACGGGGAACAGGTTGGTACGAGGTTATTGTTTGGGGGAAGGAGTTTGATTGCTTATCTCTGAGTTCACTAGACCCTCATACCATTTCTGAATCTCGATCGGAATCAGTATGCTGCCATCGGCGTCAGCATCCAGGTGATTATAACTCAGGCTAAGACCCTCGAGATTACTCAGGCGACCCAGCTCAACGGAAAGCGGGCCCGTCAAGTTGTTATGAGAAAGATTAAGAAATTCCAGCCCGCTCAAGTTCCCGAACTCACTCGGGAGCCAGCCCGAGAAATTGTTGTTAGAAAAATCGAAGTACTCCAGACCGCTCAAACCCCCCAAGTCGGAAGGTAGCGGGCCTGTCAAATCGTTAAAAGCGAGATTGAGGTACTCCAGCTTACTCAGTTTACCGAGACCGACGGGTAGCGAACCTGTAAGTGCGGTGTTAGAGAGGTTGAGATACCCGAGATTGCTGAGGTTACCCAACTCCACTGGGAGCCGGCCTGTAAGATTATTGTCGCTGAGATAAAGAAGGTCCAAACTGCTCAGACTGCCCAGCTCCGCAGGAATCGGGCCTGCGAGGGAATGGCCCGGCAAGCTGATCTGGGCCACTCGTCCGTCGGCAACATTGACACCCACCCAAGGCGCGTTGGTCGTACCCCAATTCTCTGTATTCGACCAAGCTGATCCGTTTGTACTGACATACAGGGCAACCAAGGCATCACATTCCTCGGCAGGAAGACCAAGTGCCTCTATACAGGTGTCTCTGTCCACTGCGCCATAACTACTAGCAGTGCTGCATAAGTATGCCAGCGCGAATAATGCCCATCTTCTTGGTATTGCAAACATACTCGTCCCCAAATTTGGTGACAAGTCACCTGATTCCCAATTGCAGATATGACACAAAGGGTAGTCTCGCCTCTGCGTTGAATCTGCCAACGTCGCAATAGTAGCAAAATAGTAGACCGGGGTTCTAAGAAATTCGGAGGCGCTGGACAGAAGCTGGCGCGTCAGTGTTAGCGGCTCTTGACATCCACCAATGATGGTAAAAACTATTCGCCTGGTAAATATTGGAACGACTTTACAAGTTAGTAAGGCCTGACGACCTTCAATGGAGTTAGTTCCGAGTCCAAATTTGAGATTGGCGGTTGTTAGGCGTTTTCTGCCACATGCGTATCACAGTCCCAATAGTCCGCTTGTAGGCGAAAGCGGCCTCTTTTGCGTAGCTAGAAGTGATAGGTGAAAACGTCCGCTTTCACCTCAAAGAGGACATTAGAACGAAACAGGAACGGGGCAAGTTAGAGTCCGCTTTGTGCCATTTGTGGGCATTCGTCAGAAACAAAAACCCGGCACAAAACCGGGCTTTTCG